>NZ_CP141274.1:5032500-6965226 GCF_040267515.1 Delftia lacustris
TGGATGATCACATCGACTTCGATGTTGGCGTCGGCCACCGGGCCCAGGATGCCGTAGGCGATGCCAGGGGTGTCGGGCACGCCGAGAACGGAGATCTTGGCTTCGCCGCGGTTGAATGCGATGCCGGATACGACGGCCTTTTCCATTTTTTCGTCTTCCTCAAAAGTAATCAGCGTGCCGGAGGTGGACTCTTCCTCCAGGTCGATGTCCCAGGGCGTGAAGCTGGAGAGCACACGCATGGGCACCTTGTACTTGCCGGCAAATTCCACGGAGCGGATTTGCAGCACCTTGGAGCCGAGGCTGGCCATCTCCAGCATTTCCTCGAAGCTCACGGTGTTCAGGCGCTTGGCAGCCTGCACCACGCGCGGGTCGGTGGTGTAGACGCCGTCCACGTCGGTGTAGATCAGGCATTCGGCCGCCTTCAGCGCCGCAGCCACGGCCACGGCCGAGGTGTCGGAGCCGCCACGGCCGAGCGTGGTGACGTGACCGTTGGGATCAATGCCCTGGAAGCCGGTGATGATGACCACGCGGCCAGCGTCGAGTTCGGCGCGAACGCGCTTGTCATCGATGGACTCGATGCGCGCCTTGGTGAAGCTGCTGTCCGTGCGCACGGGAACCTGCCAGCCCGAGAAGCTGATGGCTTCCAGGCCTTCGGCCTGCAGCGCAATGGCCAGCAGTGCCGACGACGCCTGCTCGCCCGTGGAGGCGAGCATGTCGAGTTCACGGTAGTACGCCGTTTTGGCCGAGCTGGGAGCCAGCTCGCTGGCCAGGCCCAGCAGACGGTTGGTTTCGCCACTCATGGCGCTGGGGACGACCACCATCTGGTGACCGGCCCTAGCCCACTTGGCCACGCGCTTGGCAACGTTGCGGATGCGCTCTGTCGAGCCCATCGAGGTGCCGCCGTATTTATGAACGATCAGTGCCATTGGATATCAGGGTGACGAAACTGCTAGGCACGGCGCTGTACGACAGGGGGTGCTTGTGCAAGCCAGGTGCTCAAGAGGACTGCGCATGTAGCGAAATGTCCGTCCAGACCCGTCTTGCGCAAGCCATTTGGTTTTGGCGCGCCGCCGGTTTTCGTGCAAAGTTGGACCAAAACCTGTCAATTGTACCAATCGAGCACTGACCCCAGGCGCCGCACAAAACCCCTGCCCATCTTGAGATGGATGCGGTGGCCTCGCGTACGGCAAACGCCGACCTGCGCGAGCAGTTGATCGAGCTGCGCGGCGCTCGGGGTGGTGGCATGCACGCTGCGCAGCCAGTGGCGCAGCACATTGGCCTGGCGCGCCGGGCTCAGCGCCTGCAATGCAGCGATGCGGGGCGGGTTGCCCACCGCACCCAGGTCGGCCTGGGCCATCTCCTGCAGGAGCTCGGCCGCTTCGGCGCAATGCCGGCTGCTGCGCGCAAAGGTGGCGCGAAACTGGGGGAAGGCCTGGTGCAACGCCGGCAGCAACTGGGCGCGGATGCGATTGCGGGTGTAGCGGGCATCGGCATTGGAAGGGTCTTCCACCCACTCCTGGCCGCGCGCAGCAAGCCAGTCCCGCAATACCTGGCCAGGCAGATCAAGCAGCGGTCGATACCACGCAAGTCCCGCCCTGCTCCACTGCGCCGGCATGGCGGCCAGCCCCGCAACGCCGGCGCCGCGCGACAGTGCCAGCAGCAGCGTCTCGACCTGGTCGTCGGCATGCTGCGCCAGGGCCAGGCTGCGAACGGCAGGCATGGGCACACCGCCCTGCGCAGGCCAGGGCTCGTTGGCCGCCTTGATCAACGTGGCGTAGCGCAACTGACGCGCCGCATCCTCAGGGCTTTGGCCCGGCGCGTGGCGCGCATCCACGCGGCAGATCTTCAAGGGGACGGCATGCTGCGCACAGGTTTTTTCACACTGGAGCACAAAGGCATCGGCGGCCGACTGCAAACCGTGGTGCACATGGATGGCGACGACCTGGCCCGGCCAGCGCTCGGCGCAGGCCAGCAGCAACGCAGTGGAGTCCGCTCCGCCGCTGAAGGCAACGGCCAGCGGCAGCGGTGGCGCAAAGCGCTGGATGGCAGCACCCAAGGCGGCGCCTGACGCGACGTCTGACGCGGCGTCTGATGAGGTGTCCGGCAGGTTCTGCGGCAGGTCGGTGATCGGCATTTCCACAGGCTTGGATCAGGTATGGCAGGACTCAGGCCGAGTCCCGGCGCAAAAAGAAAACGGCTCCCAGGGGGAGCCGTTCAGTGTGCCAGAGCGTGGCGCCGGCCTTCAGCGATTGTCTGCCTTGGTATCGGCGAAACGGCCGTAGCTTTGCAGGCGCTCGTAGCGGCGGTCCTGCAGTTCCTTGGGCTTGAGGTCGGCCAGCTGGCGGTAGGCATCGCCCAGCGCACGCTTGAGGAAGGCGGCCATTTGCTTGGGGTCGCGGTGGGCGCCGCCCACGGGCTCGTTGACGATCTTGTCCACCAGGCCCAGGGCCTTGAGGCGGTGGGCCGTGATGCCCATGGCATCGGCCGCGTCCTGGGCCTTTTCGCCGGTCTTCCAGAGGATGGAGGCGCAGCCTTCCGGGCTGATCACGGAGTAGACGGCGTATTGCAGCATCAGCACCTGGTCGGCAACGGCAATGGCCAGTGCGCCGCCCGAGCCGCCTTCACCGATGACGGTGGTGATGATGGGGGTCTGCAGCTGTGCCATTTCGTAGATGTTGCGGCCGATGGCTTCGGACTGGCCGCGCTCCTCGGCCTCGATGCCGGGGAAAGCGCCGGGCGTGTCCACGAAGGTGAAGACCGGCAGGCCGAACTTCTCGGCCGTCTTCATGAGACGCAGGGCCTTGCGGTAGCCCTCGGGGCGCGTCATGCCGAAGTTGCGCAGCGTGCGCTCCTTGGTGTCGCGGCCCTTCTGGTGGCCGATGACCATGCAGGACATGCCATTGAAGCGCGCCAGCCCGCCCACGATGGACTGGTCGTCGGCAAAGTGCCGGTCGCCGTGCATCTCGATGAAGTCGGTGAAGCAGTCGCGCACATAGTCCAGCGTGTAGGGACGCTCGGTATGGCGCGCGATCTTGGTGATCTGCCAGGGCGAGAGGTCGCTGTAGATGTCCTTGGTCAGCTGCAGGCTCTTTTTGCTGAGCTGCTCAATCTCTTCCGAGATATCGACTGCGCTTTCGGTCTGCACGTAGCGCAGTTCCTCGATTTTGGATTCGAGCTCGGCGATGGGCTGCTCAAAATCCAGAAAGTTCTTTTTCGCCAACTTGTTTCTCCTTGTCCCAGCCAGGCACGGTGCATGCGTTCCGGCCGGAAAACGGGGGTTGATCGGGTGTGATCGGTTTGTCTTCAGGCGGCAGGCTGCGTCTCGAGCGAGCGCCAAATATACCAAGTCGCCACGGTGCACCACGGCTTCCAGGCCTCGGCAACCTCGCGCGCCTCGCTGCGGCTGACGGGGTCGCCTGAAAAATAGTTCTGGCTGATGCCCGAGATCAGGCCTGCATCGTCCAGCGGCAGCACATTGGGCCGCTGCAGGTAGAAGATGAGGAACATCTCGGCCGTCCACCGGCCCACGCCGCGGATGGACATGAGCTCGGCCACGATGGCTTCGTCGCTCATGCCCTGCCAGTCGTCCTGGTGCAGGCGGTGCTCGGTGAAATGCATGGCCAGGTCCACCAGGTAGTCCACCTTGCGGGCGGACAGGCCCACGGCGCGCATGTCGTCCACCTTGAGCTTGAGCACCAGGTCAGGCGCCATCCGCGCAGGCAGGCGTGCGAACTTGTTCCACAGCGTCTGCGCGGCCTTCATCGAGATCTGCTGGCCCACGATGGAGCGCGCCAGCGTGGCAAAGGCATCACCACCGGGCTGCAGGGCCAGGTGGGCAAAGCGCGGGATCAGGCGCTTCATCACGCGGTCGCGCCGCACGAGCTGGCGGCAGGCCTCAGCCCAGTAGGCAGGCGCGCCTTCGGGCGGCGCGGGCAGCGATATCTTGGCCTTGGGCGTGGCGGCAGCGGCCGCTGCGGCGGCAGGCGGCGAGCCTGCGCGCGCGCCCAGCGTCACCACCGGCAGCGGGGCCGGTTGCTGTTCGGGCACGGGCAGATCGGCCACCAGCGGCAACTGCTCGAAATCCATGGTGTCCAGGGGTTTGGCGGAGGCCATCAAAGCACCTCCCCGCACCTGGCGCGGCACATCTGGCAAGGCATACGGATCAGCCCTTGGCGGCTGCCTCCCAGGTCGTGCCTGCAGGGGAGTCCTTGAGCACGATGCCCTGCTCCAGCAGGGCCTTGCGGATGCGGTCGGCCTCGGCCCAGTCCTTGGCCGCCTTGGCAGCTGCGCGTGCGGCAATCTGCGCCTCGATGGCGGCGGCATCCACATCTGCCGCTCCTGCCTGCAGGAAGGCCTGGGGGTCGCCCTGCAGCAAGCCCAGGCATCCGGCCAGGGCCTTGAGCAGGCCCGCCGTCTCGGCGCTCTTGCTGCGATTGACTTCTGCAGCCAGCTCGAACAGCACGGCCACGGCCTCGGGCGTGCCGAAGTCCTCGTCCATGGCAGCCTTGAAGCGCGCGGCAGCGGGATGATTCCAGTCGATGGCGACCTCGGCGGGGGCCACCAGGCTCAGCGCCGTGTACAGGCGCTTGAGCGCGCCGCGCGCATCGTTCAGATGCACGTCGCTGTAGTTCAGCGGGCTGCGGTAGTGGCTGCGCACGACGAAGAAGCGAACGGTCTCTGCGTCGTACTCCTTGAGCACGTCGCGGATGGTGAAGAAGTTGCCCAGCGACTTGGACATCTTCTCGTTGTCCACGTTGATGAAGCCGTTGTGCATCCAGACCTGCGAGAAAGGCTTGCCGGTCGCGCCTTCGCTCTGGGCAATCTCGTTTTCGTGGTGCGGGAACTGCAGATCGGCACCGCCACCGTGGATGTCGAAGCTCTCGCCCAGCATCTCGCAGCCCATGGCCGAGCACTCGATGTGCCAGCCCGGCCGGCCCGCGCCCCAGGGGCTGGCCCACTTGACCTCGTCGGGCTCGCTGGGCTTGGCGCTTTTCCACAGCACGAAGTCCAGCGGGTCCTGCTTGCCGTCCTGCACGGCCACGCGTTCGCCGGCCTGCAATTCGTCCAGCGACTTGCCCGACAGCTTGCCGTAGCCGGGGAACTTGCGCACGGCAAAGTTCACGTCGCCATCGCTGCCCTGGTAGGCCAGGCCCTTGTCCTGCAGGCGGCCGATCATGGACAGCATCTGCGGCACGTATTCGGTGGCGCGCGGCTCATGCGTGGGGCGTTCGATGCCCAGGGCGTCGGCGTCCTGGTGCAGCGCGTCGATCATGCGGTCGGTCAGCGAACGAATGGTCTCGCCGTTCTCCACGGCACGACGGATGATCTTGTCGTCGATATCGGTGATGTTGCGCACATAGGTCACGCGATTTCCGCTGGCCCGAAGCCAGCGCTGCACCACGTCGAAAGCGACCATGGAGCGCGCGTGTCCCAGGTGGCACAGGTCGTACACGGTCATGCCGCACACATACATGCGCACATGGCCCGGTTCGATTGGCGAAAACGCTTCCAATGCACGCGACAGCGTGTTGTAGATACGCAAACTCATGGATGTTCATCAGGGGAGAAAGGGCCGCTGCAGGGGGCGCGTCCCACGCGCCGCCGGACCCTTGGCGCCGATGCAGGCATGCTCAGCAGGGAGCAGGAGCGGCAGGCGCAGAGCCCGTGTGACCCAGCACACCCCTCAGCTACAATTCACAGCAGTATAAGCCCGCGCCGCGGGGCGTTTCCCCGAGGCCCCGAAAGCACCTACATGCCTCTACGCAACTCGTTTCGCTCCGCCCTGCGCCTCGCGGCACTGGCGGCCCTGCTCGCAACAGGCCACGCCCACGCCGACGACTATACGGAAGTGAACCAGTTGCTGCGCAACGGCAAAAGCACCCAGGCCCTGGCACGCGCCGAAGCCTATCTTGCCAAGAACGCACGCGACCCCCAGATGCGCTTTCTCAAGGCCGTGGCCCTGACCGACAGCGGCAAGACCGACGAGGCCATCGCCGCGCTGAACCAGCTCATCGAGGACTACCCCGAGCTGCCCGAGCCCTACAACAACCTGGCCGTCATCTACGCAGGCCAGAACCAGCTCGACAAGGCCCGCTCCGCCCTGGAGTCGGCCGTGCGCAACAACCCCAACTACGGCGTTGCCTACGAGAATCTGGGCGACATCCACGCCCGCCTGGCCTACGAGGCCTACGGCAAGGCACAAGGCCTGGACGGCCGTGCTGCCAGCGTGCGGCCCAAGCTCAAGCTGCTGCGCGAATTGCTGGCTCCAGTCACCGGCACCAAATAGAAGACACGGCCCGCACGCGCACCCCGGCGCCCAGGCACGGCGGTCTGCGCGCCATTTGGGTCTTGCCACGCCTGCGCGCACGCGCAGGAACCTGCCCCGGTTTTCCCACTCCATCCCCCAGCCCTTTGGCTTTCTCAGGAGATTTGCATGACCACACGCCGCATTGCGTCGCTTTCCCTGGCCGGCATGGCCCTGGCCGCTTCCCTTTGCACCGCCCTGCCCGCCATGGCGCAGAACGCCACACCCAAGGTGCAGCTCAAGACCAGCATGGGCGACATCGTGCTGGAGCTGAACGAGGCCAAGGCCCCCAAGACCGTGGCCAACTTCATGCAGTACGTGCGCGACAAGCACTATGACGGCACGGTGTTCCACCGCGTGATGGACGGCTTCATGATCCAGGGCGGCGGCATGGATGCCAGCCTCAAGGAAAAGCCCACGCGCGCGCCGATTCCGCTGGAAGCGGACAACGGCCTCAAGAATGACCGGGGCACCATCGCCATGGCGCGCACGGGCAATCCCAACTCGGCCACCTCGCAGTTCTTCATCAACGTGGTGAACAACGACATGCTCAACGCACCCAAGCCTGACGGACACGGCTACGCCGTCTTCGGCCGCGTGGTCCAGGGCATGGATGTGGTGGACAAAATCCGCACGGTGGCCACGGGCAACCAGGGCATGCACCAGAATGTACCCACCAAGCCGGTGACCATCCTCTCGGCCACCGAAGTCAAGTAAACCGCGCGCCGCGCCCAGCGTGGCACGCCCCTGCCCTCCACCCAACAAGGAATCGCCATGAGCAATCCCCAAGTCGAACTCCACATCGCCGACCACGGCGTCATCACCCTCGAACTCGACGCCGCCAAGGCCCCCAAGAGCACCGAGAACTTCCTGGCCTATGTGAACAAGGGCCACTACGACAACACCATCTTCCATCGCATCATCGATGGCTTCATGATCCAGGGCGGCGGCTTCGAGCCCGGCATGAAGCAAAAGGGCACCGATGCGCCCATCGAGAACGAGGCCAAGAACGGCCTGAAGAACGACAAGTACACCATCGCCATGGCCCGTACCGGCGACCCGCACTCGGCCACCGCCCAGTTCTTCATCAACGTGGCCGACAACGGCTTCCTGAACCACACCTCGCCCAGCGCCCAGGGCTGGGGCTATGCCGTGTTCGGCAAGGTGGTCAAGGGCACCGAGATCGTGGACAAGCTGCGCGGCGTGAAGACCGGCCGCAACGGCGGCCACCAGGACGTGCCCAAGGATGACGTGATCATCGAAAAGGCCGTGGCCCTGTAATCAGGCGCCCTTCCGACAAGGCGGCTGCCCCCTTGGCGTGCAGCCGCCCTGTTGTCCATGCTCATGGCCCGCCCCTGGCCGTGCCCATGGACAACAGCCCTGCTCCAGAGCCCTCCCAAGCCTTCATGCAGCGCCCTTGCCGGGCGCGCACCCGCCCATGGCCCAGACTGCCGCACCTCGCCCTCCCTGCGTGCCGCCCATTGCGGCCGAATGGACACTGCCCGCGGCCTGGCGCACGCTGGACTTCATCTCCGACCTGCACCTGCAGGCCTGCGAGCCCGCCACCGTGCAGGCCTTTCGCCGCTACCTGCACGCCACGCAGGCCGATGCCGTCTTTCTGCTCGGTGACCTGTTCGAAGTCTGGGTGGGCGACGACGCCTTGCTGGAGCCCGGCAGTTTCGAGGCCGATTGCGCCGCCACCCTGCGCGAGGCCGCCGCCCGCAGGCCGCTGTTCTTCATGCAGGGCAACCGCGACTTCCTGACCGGAGCGCAGTTCGATGCGCTGTGCGGCACGACCACGCTGGCCGACCCCACCGTACTCGACTGCGGCGACCAGCGCATCCTGCTCAGCCATGGCGATGCCCTGTGCCTGGACGATACGGACTACCAGCGCTTTCGCGCCATGGCGCGCTCCGCCGCGTGGCAGGCGGCCTTCCTGGCGCAGCCGCTGCCGCTGCGCCGCGAGCAGGCACGCGGCATCCGGCAGGAGAGCGAATCGCGCAAACGTGAATCGGCCGGAGCGGACGCAGCCGCCCCCTCCGCCAGCCACACCGCCGCCATGCCCACCTATGCCGACCTGGATGCCGAGGCCACGCGCAGCTGGCTGCGCGCCGCACGCGCCGCCACCCTGGTCCACGGCCACACGCACCGCCCGGCCGACCATGAACTGGGCGATGGCCTGCGGCGTGTGGTGCTCAGCGACTGGGATTTGGCAGCCGCCGTGCCGCGCGCCGAAGTGCTGCGCTGGGAGCAGGGCCAGGGCCTGCGGCGCCTGCCGCTGTCCGAAGTACTTGAACAGGCGCCCCAACGATGAGCCTCTGGCGACAACTGGGCCACTGGGTCCGGCGGCTGGGCCGCCGCGCACGCTCCGCCGTCTCGCCGGTGCCCGAGATACCAGCGCCGCTGTGGCTGTCCACGCTGGCCGCCTACCCCTTTCTTTCCTCGCTGACGCTGGAGGAGCAATCGAAGCTGCGCGCACTGGCCGCCGTCTTCCTGCAGCGCAAGCGCTTCCACGGCGCGCACGGCCTGCAAGTGAGCGACGCCATGGCGCTGGAGATTGCCGCCCAGGCCTGCCTGCCACTGCTGCACTGGGGCGAGCCGCAGGGCGCGCTGTCCTGGTATGACGACTTTGTCGGCATCGTGGTGCACCCGGGCGATGCCGTGGCACGGCGCCAGAGCATGGACGAGGCCGGCGTCATCCACGACTACGACGAAGTGATCATGGGCGAGGCCATGCATGGCGGCCCCGTCATGCTGAGCTGGCAGGCCATCGGCGCAGGCCGCGGGCCGCATGCCAGCCACCACGGTCACGGCGGCCAGGCCGCCAACGTGGTGATCCATGAATTCGCCCACAAGATCGACATGCGCAACGGCGGCGCCGATGGCTGCCCGCCCCTGCCGCCCGGTTTCATGGGCAGCGGCTCCGCGCGCCAGGCCCGCGAGATATGGCAGGCCGCCTGGGCGCCGGCCTACGACGCCTTCCGTGAGCAGATCACCATCGCCGAACGCTTTGGCGGCGAATGGCCCTGGCTGGACGGCTATGGCGCCACGGCGCCCGCCGAATTCTTCGCCGTGGCCTGCGAAGCCTTCTTCGTGGACCGCGCCCGCTTTGCCCTGGAATTCCCCACGCTGGAGCCGCTGCTGGCTGCGCTCTTCAAGCCGGCCACCCGTCACCCCTGATCGGAGCAAACCTCCTTCAGGGCCTGGGCAAACAGGCGCTGCTCCTCGTACTGGCCGCCCGCCTTGCGCTCGAACAGGGTGATGGGTGGCAGGGTCCAGCCGAAACGGTGGCGCACGATGCCCACGCCCGCGATGCGCACCAGTTCCTCGGCAATGTCGGCCGGCACGATGGACACGGCCCGCTCATTGGCCGCCACCAGCTCGCCGATCACCTTGGCCGAGAGCGTTTCCACAAACGGCGGCGGCGGCTCCACGCCCGCGCGCAGAAAAAAGTCGGTGATCTGCTCGCGCATGGGCGTGCGGCGCTGGCCCAGCACCCAGTCAAGCCCCGTGAGTTCGGCCCACTGCAGAGGCCGGCGCCCCAGCCGCGTGGCCAGGCTGCGGTGGGCGATCAGGCGAGGCTCCTGCTCATAAAGCACGCTGTGCCGTATGCCGCTCATGTCCAGCACGGCCGAGGCGCGGCCAATCACGCAGTCCAGCTCATGTGCGCGCAACTTTTGCAGCAGGCGGTCGCTGGTGTCCTCATGCAGCGTGACCGTGATGCGCCGGCCTTGCGGCCGCGTCCTGCCGATGGCATCGGCCAGCATGCGCGCAGGCAGGAAGGGGATGACACCCACCTGCAGGTGCGCCGCACGCTGCTGCCCCACGGCCTCGATGTCGTGGGCCCAATGGTCCAGGTCGGCCAGCATGCCCCGGGCGCGCGCCAGCACCAGCGCGCCCAGCTCCGTAGGCTCCATGCCGCGCGCAGAACGCAGGAACAGCGGCGCGCCGAACAATGACTCCAGCTCGGCCAGGGCCTGGGTCACGGCGGGCTGGCTGGTGGCCATGCGCTCGGCCACGCGGGTCAGCGTGCCCAGCTCGCTGATGGAGCGCAGCAGCAGCAAATGCTTCATCTTCAGGCGCGTGGCCATGCGGTGGGCCAGTTGGGCAGCGGTCGATGCAGTGGGGTGTTGCGGCATGGCTTCAGGCGTGGCGCGTCATAAGCAAAACCATATTGAATAATAAAAACAAACGAATTTCTGCTTATGCATGCGTTCCAGAATTCCGGCGTCTTGCACACCCAGAACGAAAGGACCAGGCAGACCATGGATGGCATGTTTTTCATAATCGCGCTGGGCGCGGCGGCGGCCGGATTCGTGCAGGGCCTGTCGGGCTTTGCCTTCGGCATGGTGGCCATGTCGTTCTGGGCCTGGGTGCTGGAGCCGCGCGATGCAGCCGTGCTCACCGTCTTCGGCTCGCTGCTGGGCCAGGTGCTGTCGGCCATCACCGTGCGGCGCGGGTTTGCGCTGGCAAAGCTGCTGCCCTTCATCCTGGGCGGTCTTGTCGGCATTCCCCTGGGTGTCTTGCTGCTGCCGCACCTGGACATGGCCTGGTTCAAGGCCTTGCTGGGCGGCATGCTGGTGCTGTGGTGCCCGGTGATGCTGCTGTCGGCCCGCCTGCCCAGGCTGGCGCGCGGCGGCAGTGTGGCAGACGGCGCCGTGGGCCTGGCGGGCGGCGTGATGGGCGGACTGGGCGGCTTCACGGGCACGCTGCCCACGCTGTGGTGCACGCTGCGCGGCTACCCCAAGGATGAGCAGCGCTCGGTCATCCAGAACTTCAACCTGTCCATGCTGGCCGTGACCATGGCCACCTACCTGGGCACCGGCATGGTCGCGCGCAGCATGCTGCCGCTGTTCGCCATCGTGGCGCCGGCCATGCTCATTCCATCGCTGCTGGGCTCCAGGCTCTATATCGGCATCAGCGAGATGCGTTTCCGGCAGATCGTGCTGGGCCTGCTGTGCCTGTCCGGCGTGGCGCTGCTGGCCTCCTCGGTGCCGGTGCTGCTGCAGCGCGCGGGCTGAGCGCGCCGAACGCGCTGCCGGGAAGGCCTGGAACCAAGCCTGCGGGCTGCAGCAGATGACCAGGCAACGGCAGCAACACGTGCAGGGGCTGGGCAATGAACTGGCCGCCGCCAAGAAGGATCTGCAGCGCGCGCAAGACTGGGCACTGCCTTCGAAAAAAGGCGGGGCAGGAATCGCTCCCTGCTCCGCCTTCAGGCGCCCGCCGCGTGGCGGGAACGCCTTCTTCTCCCTCGATGGCGCATCAGTACCGCGCGTCGGCCGGCTTCTTGTCCTTGGGCCAGTCCTTGTGCTTGTTGGCAAAGTCCGGGCGCGGCTGGTGGCTGAAGTACTCGGCCACGTCCACGGCCTCCTGGTCGCTGAGGCCGCCCTGGCCCAGCGGGAAGTTGCCATGGAAGGCGATGGGCATGTTGCGCTTGACGAAGGCCGCTGCCGTATAGGTGCGCGCCATGCCTGCACCGATGTTGAAGGACTGGTCACCCCACAGCGGCGGATAGACCCACTGGCCCTTGGCATTTTTCACGCCTTCGCCCTCGCCGCCATGGCAGACCGCGCACTGGGCCGCATAGATCTTCTTGCCGTTGTCCACGTTGGGCACGATGGACTGGCTGATCTTGCCCACGCCCCGGCCTTCGACCTTGTCCTCGGGCTTGGTTTCGCGGCGCATCCAGTCGAAGTAGGCGACCATGGCCTTGATCTCGTCGGACTCCAGCGGCAGAGGCTTGCCGTTCATGGAGCGCAGGAAGCAGCCATTGATGCGGTCCTCCAGCGTGATGACGCGGCCCGCGCGCGGCGCATAGCCGGGGAAGAAGGCCGAGACACCGATGTAGGGCGAACCATCGGCCACCGTGCCCGCGTTCAGGTGGCAGCTGGCGCAGTTCAGCGCGTTGCCCACATTCCTGGGCAGCAGGTCGCGCGTCTCAATGTTCAGGCGGGCGCCGTAGACCAGTTGCTTCGCATTGGATTCGTCCAGCATGGCGGCCAGGCGCGGCGTCTCGAAGGGGCGTGCGCTTTCGCCCTTGGCATCGAGCTGCTTGCGCATGGATTGCACCTCCCTGGCATGGATCTCGCGCGCATCGGCACGGCCCCAGCTCCTGCGGGCGAAGTTGAGGATGTCGGCGATCTCCGCATCCTTGAGCTGTGCGAAGGCCGGCATGGTCAGCGGCCGTGCATGGCTTTGCGTGACCGGCGCCTTCCAGCCCGCCAGCATCAGATGGATCAGCGTGGACGGGTCCTGCGACTGCAGCGAAAAATTGCCGGCCAGTGGCGGGAACACGTCCTTCACGCCGCCGCCATCGGCACGGTGGCAGTCGGCGCAGAACTGCAGATAGCCCAGGCCGCCCCGGCTGGCGTAGAGATCGGCAGGCACGTCGGAAGACACTGCCGACGTGGCGGACGGCGCATGCCCGGAGGCCTGCGGCGCCGGATGCGGGGCGATGACCGGCCCCGGCCCTTGGGCCACCTGCATGGGCAGGTCGTTCTTGCCTGCGGGCAGCGACTTCAGATAGATGCCGATGGCCAACAGGTCCTCGTCACTCATGTACTGGGTGCTGTGCTGGACCACATCGACCATGTTGCCGGAGACCGTGCCGTGGCTGTTGCGCCCGGTCTTGAGCAGTTGGGCGGTCTCCTCGGGTGTCCACAGGTCGCGCAGGCTCAGTGCGCGCCAGTTCTCCACGGTCTCGCCGGCCAGGAAGTACTCGCCCTTGCGGCCCTCGCCGGTCATGGTCTTTTCCTGGAAGCCCACGCCGCGCGGCGTATGGCAGGCGCCGCAGTGGCCCAGGCCCTGTACCAGGTAGGCGCCCCGGTTCCACTGGGCAGTTTGCTGCGGTTGGGGCTGGAAGGGCGCGTCATCCAGAAACACCCAGTTCCACAGCGCCAGGCCCCAGCGCTGGTTGAAGGGAAAGCCCAGGTCGGACTCCTTGTTGGCCGCCTTCACGGGCGCCACGCCCTGCAGCAGATAGGCGTACAGGGCCTGCATGTCCTCGGCCGTCATCTTGGCGTAGGAGGGATAGGGCATGGCCGGGTACATGTTGCGGCCATCGGCTGCCACGCCCTTGCGCATGGCGCGGTCGAACTGCTCGAAGCTGTATTTGCCCATGCCCGTATCGGCGTCGGGCGAGATATTGGTGGAATAGATCTTGCCGAATGGCGTCTCCAGCGCCAGGCCACCGCCCATGGGCTGTGTTTTATTTCCGGTATGGCAGGCCACGCAATCACCGAGTCGCGCGATATAACGGCCACGGTCTACCAGGGTTCTTTGCTCGGCGGTCAGGTCCGCCGCATAGTCGGCGGGCAGGTCATCGATGATCTGCGGCATTTGCGCATGATCCACCTCGGGCGCCGGCGCCGAGATGGCGAGCTGCCATGCGGCAGCCGACAGCACGGCCACGCACAGCAGGCCTTGCTTGAGCGAGAGTTTCATCGTCTTCTATCCCGTGAAATAAATTATTATTGAAAGAGAAAATCGGATATTGACGAGATATTCCACCCAACGCATGCAACCATTGCAGCAAATATCAATCTCTTTGCGCAATATCTTCTTATATATACAAATTCTAGTGGAATCACCCTATTTTTTGATGCAAGCCGACGAAAAAGATAAGCCACTTGCGCATTTAACGCGGGCTTAATCCATCCACAGGAAAAGTGGCGGCGCAAATGGGGGCGCAGCCATGCAAAGCGGCCCCGCGAAGGGGCCGCCATGTGTACATCCCGGGGATGCCGGGTGCGTGGAAAGGCTCGGCTCAACCTGGCTGGATCATCCGGCGCGCAGCCTGCGCCACGCTGTGTGCATCCACCCCAAAGTAGCCGCGCAGCGCCGCACGCGTGTCGCTGCGGCCGAAGCCGTCCGTGCCCAGCGTGAGGAAACGGCGGCCTGCGGGCAGGAAGGCGCGCACGGTCTCGGGCACCGCGCGCACATAGTCGGTGGCGGCAATCACCGGGCCCTGCGTACCGTGCAGCAGCTGCGCGATCCAGGGCTGGCCAGGTGCCTCGCCCGCCAGCATGCGCTGCTCGCAGGCCACGCCATCGCGCGCCAGCTCGCTCCAGCTGGTCACGCTGACCACGGTGGCGGCCATGCCCTCGCTGGCCAATTGCTCGGCGGCCTTGAGCACTTCGGTGAGGATGGCGCCCGATCCCAGCAAGGTGACATGCTGCGTGGCACGGTCCGCATCGCCAAAACGGCTGAACACATAGGCGCCGCGCAGCACGCCTTCGGCAGCGCCTGCGGGCAGGTCGGGCTGGGCATAGTTCTCGTTCATCAGCGTGACGTAGTAGAAGACATCGCGCTGCTCGACCAGCATCTCGCGCATGCCGGCGTCCAGGATCACGGCGAGTTCGCCGGCATGCGCAGGGTCCCAGGCCTTGCAGTTGGGAATGGTGGCCGCCACCAGATGGCTGGAGCCGTCCTGGTGCTGCAGGCCTTCTCCGCCCAGCGTGGTGCGGCCCGAGGTGGCGCCCAGCAAAAAGCCGCGCGCCCGCTGGTCGGCCGCCGCCCAGATGGCGTCGCCCACGCGCTGGAAGCCGAACATGGAGTAGTAGATGTAGAACGGAAGCATGGCCAGGCCGTGCACGCTGTAGCTGGTGGCCGCCGCCGTCCAGCTGGCGACGGCACCGGCCTCGCTGATGCCCTCCTCCAGGATCTGGCCGTCCAGCGCCTCGCGGTAGGACAGCACCGAGCCGATGTCCTCGGGCGCGTAGCGCTGGCCCAGGCTGCTGTAGATGCCCACCTGCTTGAACAGGTTGGCCATGCCGAAGGTGCGCGCCTCGTCGGCCACGATGGGCACGATGCGCGGACCCAGCTGCGCATCCTTGAGCAGGCCGCCCAGCATGCGCACAAAGGCCATGGTGGTGCTCATTTCCTTGCCGGCAGGCGCCAGCGCGAACTGGGCGTATTGCTCCAGCGCTGGAACGGGCACGCGGTCGCACACCGTTTCGCGGCGCGGCAGTGCGCCGCCCAGGGCCGTTCGGCGCTCGCGCAGGTACTGCATCTCGGCACTGTCATCGGCAGGCTTGTGGAAGGCCAGGCCCTTGGCCTGCTCGTCACTGAGCGGCAGGTTGAAGCGGTTGCGGAACTCGATCAGGTCGGTCTCGTCCAGCTTCTTCTGGCTGTGCGTGGTCATCTTGCCCTGCCCGGCCGAGCCCATGCCGTAGCCCTTCTTGGTATGGGCCAGGATCACCGTGGGCTGGCCGCGATGGGCGGCAGCCGCTGCATAGGCCGCATGGATCTTCACCAGATCATGGCCGCCGCGCTTCAAGCGGTCGATCTGCTCGTCCGTCAGGCCCTGGGCCAGGGCGGCGAGCTCGGGGTTCTGTCCAAAGAAATGCTCGCGGTTGTAGCGGCCGTCCTTGGCGGCGAACGTCTGCATCTGCCCGTCCACCGTGCCGCCCAGCGTGCGTGCCAGGGTGCCGGTGATGTCGCGAGCCAACAGCCCGTCCCAGTCGCTGCCCCACAGCAGCTTGACCACGTTCCAGCCCGCGCCGGCGAACAGCCGCTCCAGCTCATCGACGATGCGGCCGTTGCCGCGCACCGGGCCGTCCAGGCGCTGCAGATTGCAGTTGACCACCCACACCAGGTTGTCCAGCCCCTCGCGCGCGGCCAGCGTCAGGGCGCTCATGCTTTCGGGCTCGTCCATCTCGCCGTCGCCGAACACGCCCCAGACCTTGCGCTCCTGGCAGTCCAGCAGGCGGCGGTGCGTGAGATAGCGCATGAAGCGCGCGTGGTAGATGCTGCTGATGGGGCCTATGCCCATGGAGCCCGTCGGGAACTGCCAGAAGTCGGGCATCAGCCAGGGATGGGGATAGCTGGACAGGCCTTGCGCGCCAGCGGCCGGCGCGCTGATCTCCTGGCGATAGTGCTGCAGGTCCTGCTCGCTCAGCCGCCCTTCCAGGAAGGCGCGCGCATACACGCCGGGGGCGCTGTGCGGCTGGAAGAACACCAGGTCGCCCCGGTGCTGGCCCGGCGCCAGCCCCTCCCGGGCATGGAAGAAATGGTTGAACCCGGTCTCGAACAGGTCGGCCGCGCTGGCGTAGCTGGCGATGTGCCCGCCCAGCTCGCCATAGGCCTGGTTGGCGCGCACCACCATGGCCAGCGCATTCCAGCGCATGATGGACGCCAGCCGCTCCTCCATGGCCAGGTCGCCCGGAAACACCGGCTGCTGCTGCGCGGCCACGGTGTTCACATAGGGCGTATTCAGGTCGGGCTGCCAGCCCAGGCGCTGCTCGCGCGCCATGCGCGCCAGCTCTTCGAGCACGAAGCGCGCGCGCTGCGGCCCCTCGGCGGCGACCAGGGCCGCGAAGGCCTCCCGCCATTCGGTGGTTTCCTGGGGATCGGTATCGATATCGGCCAGCGTGGCCAGCGGCGTGGGTGCGTTCATGCCCGCCACTTTAGGACTGGCGGACCGGCATGAGCAGCCGTTCATGGATAAGGGAAACGCCATATTCCAGCATTTCATGCCGGCATCTACATAAAATCCGGCACATGAAACTGGACACCATCGACTTGCGCATTCTGGCCGAGTTGCAAACGGACGGCTCGCTTTCCAACGTGGAACTGGCGCGCCGCGTGCATCTGTCACCCTCGCCCTGCCTGGCGCGCGTCAAGGCACTGGAGAAGGCCGGCGTGATCGCGCGCTATGTGGCGCTGGCCAATGCGTCGGCGCTGGGGCTGGGGCTGAATGTGTTCATCAACATCAGCCTCAAGTCGCAGGCCAAGGAATCGCTGGCCGACTTCGAGCGCCGCATTGCCGAGCACGACGAGGTCATGGAGTGCTACCTGATGAGCGGCGACGCCGACTACCTGATCCGCGTGGCCCTGGCCGACATCGGCGCGCTGGAGCGCTTCATCGTGGAGCAGCTCACGCCGATTCCGGGCATAGAGAAGATCCGCTCCAGCTTCACGCTCAAGCAGGTGCGGTACAAGACCGCCCTGCCCCTGCCGGCCGCAGGCTGAGGCGGATGGAGACTGGCCTCAGCCCGCAGGCTTGGCCATCTCGCCGGTGGCGATGCGGCGGCGCAGTTCGCCCAGCACGGCCTTGAGGCGGCGCTCGTTGTCCAGCCCCACGCGCACCAGCATCTTCTGGCCGCTGGACAGGGCCTGCAGCTCCGGGTCGGCGTATTCGTAGCGCACCCAGGGCTGGACGGAGGGCACCTCGCCCTCCACTTTGGTCAGCCTGACCTGCACCGGACCCGCGGGCTCGGGCGCGGCGCGCAGATGGTCTATGACGGCAATGAGACGATCGTTGAAATAGCGGCTGGGATAGCCCAGGTCTTCATAGGCGGTCTGGAACAGGGGATACAGCCGGGCATAGAGCTTGACGGCCCCGTCCATGGGAATGGACTCGGCGAAGGCCACGAAGGCCTTGTAGCGTGCGGCGTTGGCGGGGGAGATGGCCTGTGCCTCCCCGGTCTCCGCCGCGCCCTCCACCGTGAAACGCTGCGGCGCGGGGTGCACGGGCCAAAGCCGTGCAGGGGCCTGGGAGCGGGTCAGGTTGTCCACGGTGGCCACGGCGCGGCGCACAAAGCCGTCCATCTGCAGAAAGCTGCCTGCCTTGTCACGACCCAGCAGGCCGTTGAGGGCCTGGGCGACATGGGCGTCGGAGTCCTGCAGCGCGGGCAGGCCGGGCGCGGGTGGCTCCAGCGCATCGACAGGGTTCTGGGGCTCGGTCAGCTCGGGCGCGGGGACGGGTTCAGGCTCGGCAGGCTGGGCGGGCGCCTCTGCCACTTCGGGCGGCGCCTCGGGCACGTCGGCGGGACGCCACCAGTACCACCAGGCTGCGCCCCCCACGGCGGCAGCCGCCAGTACCGCTGCGGCGATGCCGAAAGCCGATGGGCCGGAGGATCTGGCGCGGGGGCGGAAGTCTTGGGGGTCGCGTTCTGGCATGGATGGGTCCTTTGGCTTGGGCAGGGGCTGGCAGCACAGTTGCCGCAGGACGTGCGACAGCAAAGCACAACCGGGGTTCCCGGGCTTTCCTGACACCAGCCCCTGACTGGCGTTTATAAGCCGCCCCGCTGCCCGCGCAGGCCCTTGTGCGCGCCAGGCAACAAGGCGTTACCCGGCTTACGCGGCCAGCCTGCGCACAAGAAGGGGGCGGTGCAGCAGGCTCAGCCCTGCGTGCCCAGATCCTGGAGCCAGGCCATGGCGGCCTGCAGCTCGTCGGGGCGGATCTCATGCATGCTCGGGTATTCGTGGTAGCTCAGTTGCAGCGGCAGGCGCTGCACGTGGCTGCGAATGGCGTGGGCGCTGGTCAGCGGAATGACGTTGTCGTAGGTGCCGTGGCTGACCCAGAGCGACTTGCCGTCGAAGGCCGCGTCAGGGGCCTGGTGCGGCAAGGCCTCGGGCAGCAGGCGGCTGTGCCAGCACATGGCGGCGCGCAGCAGCGCGGGCTGGGTCAGCAGCAGGCTGAGCGCCATGATGCCGCCCTGGCTGAAGCCGCCCGCCACGGTACGCTGGGCAGGAATGCCCAGCCGCGCGCCGGCCTGCTGCACGGTCTGGGCCACCAGGGCGCGGCTGTGCTCTTCCTGCGATGCGTGGATGTGGCGCGTGCCGTTGGCATCCACCGTGAACTGGAACCAGGCATGGGCACTGGGCCCCATGGAAAACGGGGCACGCAGGCTGAGCACGTGGAACTGCGGCGGCACGAACGATGCGAGGCCGAATAGGTCCTGTTCATTGCTGCCAACGCCATGCATGAGCACCAGCAGCCAGGGCTGCTGCCCCGGTGCGGGTTGTGCGGGGCGCTCCAGCGCCAGCAGGGGCAGGTCGATCATCACGGACTCCTTGGTTTTTAAGCGATTTCCGGGACCGGGGTGGTCCCGGGCAACGCGCCATTGTGGCGCCTCGCCAAGTCCGCGGGGGCAGGAGGTTATGCCGCCTGCGCGTCCTCGAAGGCCATCGCATCCATGGCCAGGATGGAGTACATGACTTCGCGGCTCAGATACCGAGGCCGCGCCGTGGCGCCGGCCGCGCCCAGGGCGAAGTACAGCGGCATGAAGTGCTCTTCGCTGGGATGGGCGCGCCGGGCCGAGGGAGCGCGTGCGCGGTAGTCCAGCAGCGCGGACAGGTCCTGCGCCTGCAGGCGCGACTCGATCCAGCGGCTGAAATCCTGCACGTAGGGCGAGGAGGCGCTGGAGCCGCCGACGGCATGGTCGTCCTGCAGGCCATCCTGGCTGCGCAGGGCCTGCACGGCGTCGTCCACCCGCACCGTGGCCTCGCCCGTGCCGCCCCGGAATTCGCCCAGGTTGTGCGTCATGCTGCCGGAGCCGACGATGAGCACGCCCTCATCGCGCAGCGCCGCCAGGGCCGCGCCCAGCGCATGGGTTTCGGCCGGCCCGGCCGAGGCGGGAAGGGACAGCTGGACCACGGGCAGGTCGGCATCGGGCAGCAAATGCATCAGCGGCACCCAGGCGCCGTGGTCGAAGGGCCGCTGCGCGTTGGCGCTGGCGGCAATGCCTGCGGCCTGCAGGCGGTCCATGACTTCCTGCGCCAGCTGGGGCGCGCCGGGGGCCGGGTACTGCAGTTCGTAGAGCGCGGGCGGGAAGCCGCCGAAGTCGTGCCAGGTGGAGGGCGAGGCTCCGGTCATGACTTCCACGCCATGCGACATCCAGTGCGGCGACATGATGACCACGCCGCGCAGCGGGCCGTGGGCCTGGCGCAGCGCCCTGCCCCATTGCGCGAGCACGGGGCCGGTTTCGCCCGGCTCCAGCGCGAACATGGGCGAGCCGTGGGAGACATAGAGCACGGGCAGCCGAGTGCCGGCCGAAGCGGCTATGGAGGAGGCGCCGGAATCGAGGGAAGCGTGGAAATCTTGCATTCCCCTAATGTAGGGACGCAAGCGGGCCGCGCCAAGCCGCCAAAGGCGGCACACATTGTTGCGCTGGCCGGCTCAATCGTCGCGCGGGCGGCCCCGCAGGGCCTTGGTGGCGCTGTGCCGGCTCTTGCTGTCCAGGCGCCGCCGCTGCGATCCCAGCGTGGGCCGGGTGGCGCGGCGAAGAATGGGTTCGGGATAGGCGGCGGCCACCAGCGCGTTGAGCCGCTGCAGCGCGGCGCGCAGGTTCTGCTCCTGCGTGCGGTATTGCTGGGCCTTGATGACGACCACGCCCTCGTTGGTGATGCGGCCGTCGCGCAGGGCCAGCAGGCGCTGCTGCACGGCCTCGGGCAGGCGCGAGGCGCGCACGTCGAAGCGCAGGTGCACGGCGCTGGAGACCTTGTTCACGTTCTGGCCGCCCGCGCCCTGGGCGCGCATGGCGGTCCACTGCACCTCGTGCAGCTCGATGGGGCGCATGCGCTCAGGCATCCAGCGCAGCGGCCAATGCCGCCACAAAGGCATCGGGACGCTCATGCATGACCCAGTGGCCCGCGCCAGGCACCAGGGCCAGCCCCCGGAAGTCGCGCGCATGGCGTGCAAAGGCCTGGGCCAGTTCCTGCATCATCGGGCCCGGATAGAGCGCGTCGTGCTCGCCATAGATGGCCCATACGGGGCCGTCCACGGCCTGCAGGGCGCGGGCCAGCACATCGGTGTGCGAGAGGCGGCGGCGCGGAAGGCGGTCGCGCTCCACATTGAGCACATGCAGGGCCAGCGTGTCCTCGTCGATGAGGCTGGCGTCATGCAGCATCAGCGCCTGCAGGTTGTAGCGGTGGGCCACGGCCTGCGCCCCGGGCGTGGCCAGGTGGCGCCAGCCCTTGAGCCGCACGGCCAAGCCCTTGCCCACGCCCATGCCGGGCGCCCCGGCCAGCACCAGGCGCCGGGCCAGCGTGCCGTCGGCAGCCGCCAGCATGCCGGCCGTCATGCCGCCAAAAGAGAAGCCGACCAGATCGCACAGCGGGGCGGCGGGCGCTGCGCCATCGGCCAGCAGTTGCCGCAGGCCCTGGCGCAGCGGCTCGACCAGGGTGTCGGCATCCTGGCCGCCCGGTACCCCATCGGAATCGCCAAAGCCCGGCAGGTCCGGTATCCACAGCTGGCGGCCCTGGGCCAGCAGAGCGTCCATGCAGCGCAGCCAGTGCGTCCAGCTGCCGCTGCCGCCGTGCAGCATGACCACCGGCAGCACGCCCGCGCGCGCCTCGCCCCAGACATGCCAGACCATGTGGCCGTCTTCGGGCCGCGCGGCAGACAGCGGCGTGGTCAGGCGCCGCGCACGGGCGCGCAGGCGCTCTATGGCGACAGGCGTGTTCACCACTGGGCCACGGCGTCGATGGCCAGGCCGTAGCCGGCCACACCAAAGCCGCACATCACGGCGCGCGCCGCAGCCGACAGGTAGGAGTGGTGGCGGAAGCTCTCGCGCGCATGCACGTTGCTGATGTGCAGCTCCACCAGCGGCACGCCCGTGCCCTTGACGGCATCCAGCAGGGCCACGCTGGTGTGGGTGTAGGCGGCGGCGTTGAAGATCAGGCCGGCCAGGCGGCCTTCGGCGTGCACGCGGCCGGCCTCGTGGATCCAGTCCACCAGCTCGCCTTCATGGTTGCTCTGGCGGAACTCCAGGGCCAGACCGTAGCGCGCACAGGCGGCTTCGCACAGCGCACGCACATCGGCCAGGGTCTGGGAGCCATAGATGGCGGGTTCACGCAGGCCCAGCAGGTTCAGGTTCGGGCCATTGAGGACATAGACGGTTTTCACGGCGGGGACACTCCAGGTTTCCAACGGGCTGGATTATGCGGGCCATCCCGGGCCCGGCCGCAACGCTGGCACCACGGAAAAAGCCGCCCCGGAGGGCGGCACAAGTCAATCCAGCCCGGTCCGGCTCAACGGCGCCAGTGACCGTGACCATGGCCATGGCCATGACCATGGCGGTATCCGCCACGGTAGCCGCCGCGATAGCCGTATCCATAGCCGGGAACGACCACGACGGGCGGCGCACGGTAGACGGCGCGCGGCGCGTAGTAGACCGGAGGCGGGGGAGCGTAGTAGATGGGCTGGGGCGGCGCCACATAGACGGGGGCAGGCGCGACATAGACGGGCGGGCCATACATGCCCGGCGAATTCAGGCTGATGGACCAGTGCACATCGCCCCGGGCCTGGGCGGCGCCCGAAGCCACCAGGGCGGCCAATGCGAGGCCGGCTGCTGCTGCTCTTGCAACCCACGGGGAAGCTGTCGTTGTCATGGTGTCTCTCCTCGAAGTTGGACAGGCGTGGCAGGCATTGCCGCTGGTACCGCCTTCCCGCACTTTGGCACAGGGGGACGGCATACGCCCTGCATTCTCAACGCGCGAGAGGGGTCTACGGATGGCAGGCTTTTATACAAGTTTGTTTCCAAATGCCTCAACCCTTGGCTGGCGCGGCTGTCCGAAAGCCGTCCGGAGCGGGTCGGCAGGCGCGCGCCTACAATGCTGCGATGAGCTCTGCTGACGCCTCCCCCATCTCCAAAGATCCGGTCAAACCGAGTAACTTTCTGCGCCAAATCATCGAGGCCGACCTGGCCAACGGTACCTACGCCCAGCGCCGCTGGGGTGGAAGCCCCGGTGATGGCGACCACCACAACCAGGGCCAGGTGGACGTGGCGAAGATCCGCACACGCTTCCCGCCCGAGCCCAACGGCTACCTGCACGTGGGCCACGCCAAGGCCATCTGCCTGAACTTCGGCCTGGCGCGCGACTACCAAGGCGCCTGCCACCTGCGTTTCGACGACACCAATCCCGAGAAGGAAGACCAGGAGTACGTGGACAGCATCATCGATGCCGTCCATTGGCTGGGCTTCGGCTGGAAGGAAGCCGACGGTCACGAGAACCTGTACTTCGCCAGCAACTACTTCGACTTCATGTACCGCGCGGCCGAGTACCTGATCGAGCAGGGCCTGGCCTATGTGGACGAGCAAAGCGCCGACGACATGAAGGCCAACCGCGGCGATTTCTCGCGCCCCGGCGTGGACAGCCCGTTCCGCAGCCGCACGGTGGCCGAGAACCTGGCGCGCTTTCGCGAAATGCGCGACGGCAAGCTGCCCGATGGCGCTGCCGTGCTGCGCGCAAAGATCGACATGGCATCGCCCAACATCAATCTGCGCGATCCCGCCATCTACCGCGTGCGCCATGCCGAGCACCACAACACCGGCAACCAGTGGTGCATCTACCCGATGTACACCTTCGCCCATCCCATCGAGGACGCGCTGGAGCACATCACCCACAGCATCTGCACGCTGGAGTTCGAGGACCAGCGCCCGTTCTACGACTGGCTGCTGGACCACTTGCGCGCAGGCGGCCTGATCGCCGCGCCGCAGCCGCGCCAGTACGAGTTCTCGCGCCTGCACCTGACCTATGTGATCACCAGCAAGCGCAAGCTCAAGCACCTGGTGGACAACGGCATCGTCAGCGGCTGGGACGATCCGCGCATGCCCACCATCGTCGGCCTGCGCCGCCGTGGCTACACGCCGCAGAGCATCCAGGCCTTCTGCGAGCGCATCGGCGTGACCAAGGACTACGCCTGGATCGACTACTCCACGCTGGAAGGCTGCCTGCGCGAAGACCTGGAGAACCAGGCCCATCGCGGCATGGTGGCCCTGGACCCGCTGAAGCTGGAACTGACCAACTGGGCCGAGGTCTTCGGCAGCGCCGACCACCTGGAAGCCTGCGAGCTGCCCGCCCTGCCCCACGCCGCCGAAGGCCAGCAGGTGCCGGTGCGCCGCTTCACGCTGGGCCGCGAGGTGTGGATCGAGCGCGAGGACTTCGCCGAAGTGCCGCCCAAGGGCTACAAGCGCCTGTTCCCGGGCAACAAGGTTCGCCTGAAGGGCGGCTACGTGATCGAGTGCACCGGCTGCGAGAAGGATGCCGAGGGCAACGTCACCAAGGTGCTGGCCACCGTGGTGCCCGACACCAAGAGCGGCACGCCGGGCGCCGACAGCGTCAAGGTCAAGGCCGCCATCACCTGGGTGGGCGCGGCCGACGGCGTGCAGGCCGAAGTGCGCCTGTACGACCGCCTGTTCACCGACCCGCAGCCCGATGCGGGCGGCAAGGACTTCCTGGCCCTGCTCAACCCGGACAGCCTCAAGGTCGTGACGGCCTACGTGGAGCCGTCGCTGGCCCAGGCACAGCCTGACGACAAGTTCCAGTTCGAGCGCTTCGGCTACTTCGTGGCCGACCGCAAGGACCACGCACCGGGCAAGCCCGTGTTCAACCGCGCAACGGGTCTCAAGGACTCCTGGGGCAAGTAGGCGCACGGCCCGCTGGCGGGCACCTGCACCGCTCCCCCGAAGATGGCCCACCATCCTGCTTTGCAGGGGTGGGCCATCGCACATCGGCGCTTTTGCAGTGACCATGGCCTCAGCACAATTCCAGGCCATGAACCAAGCCTTGCCACAGGCGGCTTCCGCCGCCAAGTTCGACACCTCCCGCGCGGCCGAGTACGAGACGCAAAGCCGCATCGCCCTGGCCGGCTACGACGCCTGCCACGAGCTGGCGGCCTGCCTGCTGGCAGCCAGCCTGGATGCCGGGCCGAAGTCCGTGCTGATTGGCGGCGCCGGTGGCACGGGCCAGGAAATCCTGGCCACGGCGCGGCTCAGGCCGCAGTGGACATTCACGGCCGCCGACCCTTCGGCCCCCATGCTGGACCAGACCATGGACCGCATCGCAGCCGCCGGCCTGTCGGCCCAGGTGCGTGCAGCACCCTGTGCGGTGGAAGACCTGCCCGCCGGCACGGTGTTCGACGCGGCCACGCTGATCGGCGTGCTGCACCACATTCCTGACGATGCGGACAAGCTCAGGCTGCTGCAGGCCCTGTCGGCCAGGCTGGCGCCGGGTGCGCCCTTCATCCTGGCCTGCAATCGCCATCGCTACGACAGCGAGCCGCTGTTTCTCGAAGCCTGGGCCATGCGCTGGCGCATGGCAGGCGCGGACGAGGCCGCCGTCCATGCGAAACTCGGCAAGATCCGGCAGGGCGCGGTTCCACCCGCCTCGGAAGAGGCAGTGGAGCAGATGCTGGCCCAGGCCGGCTTCGTTCAGGCCAAGCGCTTTTTCTCCAGCCTGTTCTGGTGTGCGTGGATTGCCGCCAAGGCCTGATCGTCCCGAGCCGATCGTTCTTTCTCCGCCTTCCTTTCTTTGATTTGCCTTTCAGCATGAACTTCTCCGCACGCCTTCAGCAACTGCCCACCGTCACCCACCTCGCCGCGCTGCAGCTGGCCGATGCCCAGGGCCAGGTCGTGGCCACCATCGAGAACAAGCCCGGCCAGACCGGCTCCCTGGCCGTGTACCACGCGCTGGCCGCCCTCTACGGCGGCAGCATCACGCCGGCCGCCGCCGAACTGGGCCTGGAGTGGTATGCCGAGCACACGCAGGACGCCATCGCCTTCCCCGGCAAGCACCCCAACATCGACCGCCTGCTGGCCTGGTCCAAGGGCGCCGAGAGCTACCAGGCCCGCCTGCTCGCGGCTTGATCGCAGCCTGATTCCGCCTGGGTAAACACCGCGTCACAGAAGTTGCGCGGACTGGGGGCATCGGCTGACACGCCGGTGTCAACGCAGCGTGCACTTTGGCGTTCAAATGACATGTGCCTTGCCGCTTCGGCGCGCAAGGCGTTCCTGCCCAGGAGAACGCAATGCCGCAATCCGCCGTGCCCAGAGCACGCACCATGGCCCCCTCAGCTTCCCACGCCGGCGCCCTGCGCCTGAGCGTGCTGGGCCTGGCCGCCGCCCTGGCGCTGAGCGCCTGCAACGAATCCCAGGACAAGCCCCCGCAGGCCGCCAGCGCGCCGCTGCCGCCTGCCACCGAAAGCGCCCAGCCCGTCGCCACGCCCGTGGCCTATGTGCCGCCGTCGGCCGAGACGCTCTACCAGATGGTGGCGCCCATTGCGCTGTACCCCGACAAGCTTGTGGCCCAGGTGCTGGCCGCCTCCACCTATCCCGACCAGGTCGGCGCCGCCGAGGTCTGGCTGGGGCAGAACCCGGGCCTCAAGCCCCAGGAACTGCAGGACGCCGTCAACGGCCAGGACTGGGACCCGTCGGTCAAGTCCCTGGCCCAGTTTCCCAACGTGCTGGCGCAGCTGTCTTCCAACATTCCCTGGACCACGGCCCTGGGCAGGGCCTACTACAACGATCCGGCCGACGTGATGAACGCCATCCAGGTGATGCGCCAGCGCGCCTACAAGGCCGGTACGCTCAAGGACTCCAGCCGGCTCAAGGTGGCCGTGGCCGCGGCCGATGCCCCGCCGCGCGATCCCCAGCCAGCGCCCCAGGACATGGGCGAGCCCCTGTCGTCCATGCTGCCGGTGCCGGTGATCGATGCGCCCTCGCAGTTCATCGAGATCACTCCCGCCCAGCCCGACACCGTCTATGTGCCGCAGTACGACCCGGGTGTGGTGTATGGCGAGCCGCTGCCGGTGTATGGCGGCTACCGCCCCATCGTGGCGCCGCAGCCCGTCTACGTGGGCAGTTCGGCCGCGCCCGTGGTGGCGGGGCTGATCGGCTTTGGCGCAGGCGTGATCCTCGCCGAGTCCGTGGACCGTCGCCCCTGGGGCTGGAACTCCTGGGGCATGCGCTGGGGCGAGCCCGGCTACCGCTGGCACCGCAACGAGCCGCCGCCACCGCCCTCGCGCCGGCCAGCCGTGATCTACAACAACAACACCTATGTGACACGCTCGACCACGGTGGTGCAGAACATCCGCAACACGCAGATCAACAACGGTGGCAACGTCACCCACATCGCGAACAACCCGCACGTCGAGCCCCGCCCTGCCGGCAACCCGCCCAACCCGCCACAGGGCGGCGATCCGCGCCCGGGCGGCATGGCCGCGGCGGCCCTGGCCGGCGCCGCCGGCATGGCAGGCGCGGCCGCCGCCGCGCATGGCGGCATGCCGCAGCGGCTGGGCCTGAGGCCACCGCAGGGCGGCCCGCCGGCGTCTTCCCAAGGCATGCTGCCGCCCGGCGCCACGCAAGGATCTGCCCGGCATGACGGCGCCGATCGCGGCCGCCCGGGCCTGCGGCCCGATGACCGGCCGCAGGCAGCGTTGCAGCCCAGGATGAACCCGGTGCCGGCCTCGCAGCCGGGCCAGTTCGGCAAGTGGCCGCAGGCTCCGCATTCGACCCAGGCTGCAGGGGTGCAGCGCCCGCCAGCCGCCCTGCCCGCTGCCGCCATGCCGGGCGAGCGGGGCCGCGATTCCCGCGTGCCTTCGTGGTCGTCTGCCGCCGCGCAGCAGGGCACGCGGCAGCAGGACCGGCAGGACCGCGACCGTTCCATGGCCGATGCCGCGCGCATGCGCCAGCAGCAGCAACAGCAGATGGAGATGCAGACCGCCCGCCTGCGTGGCGAGGAGCAGTCGCGGCAGCAACAGCAACAGCAACAACGGCAGCAACAACAGGCCCAGCGCCAGGCACAGATGCAGATGCAGATGCAGGCCAGGGACCAGGCCCGCGAACAGGCGCAGATGCAGGCCCGCCAGCAGCAGTTGCAGCAACAACAGCAACAGCAACAAGCCCGTGCGCAGGAACAGATGCAGGCCAGAATGCAGGCCCAACAACAGGCGCAGCAGCAAGCGCAACGACAGGCCCAAATGCAGGAGCGTCAGGCGCAGCAGCAACGCATGCAGCTCCAGCAGGCACAGCAGGCCCAGGCGCGCGCCCAGCAGCAGCAGGCCCGCGCGCAGCAGGAGCAGCGCCAACAGCAGCAGCGCATGGCCAACGCATCCCGCCCGCAGGAACGGCGCGGCGGACGTGACGAACGCCGGGACCGCTGAACGGCCCGGCAGAGGTTTGGCTTGGCGCACGCTTGGCGGACAATGGGGCGATCGATAACGGCCCCATGCCGGCGCCAAGCCCGCCGCTTCATCCATGCAGATACCGACGACGAATCCCCGCTCCCGCCGACTGTTCGTGCAATCCCTGTGCGCCTCGGGCGCGGGCCTGATCCTTCCCTCCTGGGCCGCCAAGGCCGCAGCGCCCTCCAGCGAATCCCCCTGGCCCCATGACAGCCGCGTGCCCGGCGGCGTGGCCCGCCTGTCGCTGGGGCCCGCATCCCAGCGGCCCCAGGTACTGGCCGGCGACGTGCCCGTGCTGGTGGTGGGCGACATGATCGAATGGACGGCCGTGGTCGGCATTGCGCTGTCGGCCGCACCTGGCACCCACAGCGTGACCGTGAAGGGCGAAGGCGCAGCGCGCTCCCTGGCCTACGAGGTGCGTGACAAGAAGTACACCGAGCAGCGCCTGAAGGTCTCGCCCAAGACCGTGGACCTGTCGCCCGAGGACGATGCGCGCTACCAGCGTGAGCGCGCCCACCAGCAGACCATCATGGCGCTGTTCACCGAGCCGCCCGCACGCCCCGGCGACCTGCGCATGCGCCAGCCCGTGCCGGGCCGGCGCAGCAGCAGCTTCGGCCTGCGCCGCGTGTTCAACGGCCAGCCGCGCAATCCGCACAGCGGCATGGACATCGCGGCAGCCACCGGCACCAACGTCGTCGCGCCGCTGCCGGGCAAGGTGGTGGACGTGGGCGACTATTTCTTCAACGGCGGCACCGTGTGGCTGGACCACGGCGGCGGCCTGCTGAGCATGTACTGCCACCTGAGCAGCGTGCAGTGCAAGCTGGGCGATCAGCTGGACACGGGAGAGGCCTTCTGCAAGGTCGGCGCCACGGGCCGCGTCACCGGCCCGCACCTGCACTGGGGCGTGATGCTCAACCGCAGCATGGTGGACCCGGCGCTGTTCCTGGCGGCGTGAACGGGGCTGTGGCGCCCGCCGGCGTCAGTGGTCGGCCGAGGGAATCGTGTTCTGCGGCGCCACCGGCGTGGGCACGGCGATGGAGTCGCGGTCCTGCGCCAGGTAGCGCGAGACCAGCTCGAAGAAGCTGTCGTAGAAGCCGCTCTTGGCAATCGTCTCGCTGCCCACCTTGACCATGGAGTCGCTGCCCGAGGAGAACGGCAGCGACACGGACCCCAGCGCACCCACGCCCAGGCTGGCCGAGTTGGCGCTCTTCTTCAGGGTATAGCGGTCCTGCAGCGCCGTGACAAAGCCGATGCTGACCTGGCCGTCGGCGGTCTCCGGCACGCAGACCACGCGGATGTTCATCTGCAGGTTCAGCTCCGGGTCGGGCTGGAAGCTCTTGCTGCCTTCTATGAGTTCGGCCGTGCGCGCCATGGCGATGTAGCCCTGGCTCAGCAGCGCGCGGCGCGCGGCCTCGCAGGTCTGGGCCGGCGAGGCATCGAACATGCGCGAGAAGGTCTCGGTGGAGCCGAAGCTCTCCTGCACCGGCACATGCTGGGGAATCGTCGAGCCGCAGCCCGCCAGCACCATGATGACGGCCAAAGCCCCTGCGCAGCGCATGCCACGCACCCTGTTTGCTGCACTCCAACGTCGATACACGAACCTGCTCCTTGCTCCGGTGCTGCTGCCTGCGGATGGCATGGCGGCTGGCCGCCTATTCTCACCCGAGCGCAATGCAATGGCCGGCAACTTTGCAGCAATCGGTTTTTCCGTCTGCATTAAATAGATGCAAACGAATGTGAATAGCGCCCCGTTCTGACAAGCGCCGCCGCGCATCTGCGTTATGGTGCCCCGGTTCGGCCAGGGCCGGTGCGGCTCATGCCGCACCCGGGCTGCCCAAGCCTGCCGCCGCTGCGCCTGTACCTGTACCCATCAACCAAGGAACTCAACATGAAGCCAAGCTGGACCTGGTGCCTGCCCGTGATCGTCACCATGGGGCTCGGCGCCTGCAGCCATATCGACAAGGGCGGCAACGCCGAAGACGGCGCCAAGCCCCAGGTGTCGGCTCCTGCCGGCCCGCCCGGTGACGCCCAATCGCTGACCGCCTACCACTGGAGTCTTCGCCAGGCCTTCACGCCCCAGGGCACCGAGGACCAGAGCTGGTTCCTGACGGCCGCCTCGCGCAAGCGGCCCCTGCAACTGGAGTTCGCCGACCAGCGCCTGGCCGTCAAGAACCTGTGCAACGTGGTGACCACGGGCTACCGCACCGAAGGCAACCGCATCGCCACCCAGCGCGCCGCCAGCACGCTGATGGCCTGCGATGACGACCAATTGATGGCGCTGGAGCAAAAGGTGGCCCGCATCCTGCCCACGGCCAAGCAATGGTCCGTGCAACTGGGCGAAGGCAAGCTGCCTGCGCGCCTGACGCTCACCTTCATCGACGGCACGCGCTGGCAGCTCGACGGCTCGCCCACGGCCCAGACCCAGTACGGCAGCGCAGGCGAACGCATCTTCCTGGAAGTGGCGCCCCAGCGCACGGCCTGCAACCACCCGCTGATCAAGGACTTCCAGTGCCTGCGCGTGCGCGAGATCCGCTACGGCGACAACGGCGTGAAGACCTCCACCGGCGAGTGGGAGAACTTCTACAGCGAGATCGAGGGCTACAAGCACGAGCCCGGCATCCGCAACGTGCTGCGCATCCAGCGCTACAAGCGCCAGAACGTGCCGGCCGACGCATCGGCCTACGCCTATGTGCTGGACATGGTGGTCGAGAGCGAGCGCGTGGGCCGCTGAGCGCGCCTGCTGCCCCACAGCCCTGAAGGCCTGCACTGCGCAGGCCTTTTTTGTGGGCTGCGCCTCACAGCACCGGACTGAGCATCGCCAGCAGGTTGTTCCAGATGCGCCGGCCCCAGGGCCAGGCGTGGACCTGGGCGGCGGTGATGCGGTCGGACTGGCGGATGTAGTCGGCCTGGCGCCGGCGGATGGCCTGGGTCACGGCCTCGTCCTGCAGCAGCACATTGTTCTCGAAGTTCAGGTCGAAGCTGCGCAGGTCCAGGTTGGTGGAGCCCAGCAAAGCCACCTGCCCGTCCACGCACAGGGTCTTGGCATGCAGCAGGCCGGGGCGGAATTCATGGAGCATGACGCCGGCACGCAGCAGGTAGCGGTAGGTGCTGCGGCTGGCCGCGCCCACGATCCACGAATCGTTGCGCGCGGGCAGGATGAGACTGACCTGCACGCCGCGCCAGGCGGCGGCGCACAGGGCCTCGAGCACCGTGGCGTCGGGAATGAAGTAAGGGGTGGAGATCACGACCTCGTGCCGTGCGCTGGCCAGCAGCGTGGACACGAGCTGCGAGGTGGAGCGGGGCCGCTCGGCCGGGCCTTCGGCAATGACGACGGCGGCAAAGCCGCCTGCAGGCCTGTCGGGCAGACCGTTTGCGGACCGGACAGCCAACGGCATGGGAGGAACCTGGGCGACGCTGCGTGCCTGCGCCCAGTCGCTGGCGAACACCTGCTGCATCTGCGCCACCACGGGACCCTGCATGCGCAGCATGACATCGACCCAGGGCGCATAGCGGGCCTTGACGGCAAAGGCTTCATCCGCGCAGTTCTGGCTGCCGCAGTAGGTGATGCGCTGGTCGATCACGGTGATCTTGCGGTGGTTGCGCAGGTCCAGGCGGCTGGTGAACATCACGCGGATCGGATGGCTGGTGGGCAGGGCCACGGCCAGCTGCACGCCCGCCTGGGCCATCTGCTGCCAGAGGTCGGTGCGCAGCAGCGCGCGCGAGCCCAGGCCGTCCACCATGGCGCGGCAGACCACGCCACGCCGTGCCGCGCGCACCAGCGCCTGGGCCACGGCCGTGCCCGTGTGATCAGCCAGCCAGATGTAGTACAGCACGTTGATTTCATGCTGGGCGGCGTCCATGTCGGCCAGCATGCGGGCGCGGGCCTCGGCGCCATCGGCCATGAGCTGCGCGGTGTGGCCCGGCTGCGCGGCAAAGCGGTTGATGGAGGCCGCATAGCCGAAGGCAGCCTGCCACTGCGGGGCGATGCCCGCTATCGGCACGGCGGCGCCGTGGTCCATGGCAGCGCCTGCGGCGAAGTCCTGCACCTTGCGGTACCGGGCCCGGCCGCGGCGGCGCAGCGTGACTTCGCCAAACAGGTAGTACAGCGCGCAACTGACGTAGGGCAGCAGCACGATGACGGTGAGCCAGCCCATGCGAACGTCGGGGCGCACATCGTCACGCAAAAGGATGCGCAGGCCGAAACCCGCGATGAGCAGCAGATGCAATGCGATAAGCAGCCAGGTCATGCGGCCAGCATAGCGGCGGCATTGCGGACCTGTTTCTCAGGCGCGCAATGTTTCACGGGGGCACGGGCCTTGATCTGCGGCGGGCGGCTACCCCCCCGGCCATGGATACAGGAACAGAATTCCACGAAAAACCTGAATCATGATGAAAGTACACGCACACATCCCACGAAATTTTTCCGTTGGATGAAGAAAATGACGATGGCGTGACGGTTATGCCCAGCGACTGTGGGCCTGCCTGTGGACAAGCTTCGGGACAACCCGTGTTTGCGGCGCCAGCCTTGGCTTTGCCGGTGGCGCTCAAAAAACAGGCATGTTGCGCCGCCGCCGCAATGTTTCACGCAGCACCGGCAGGGTTCTCAGCGAAAGCGGAAACGGCCTTCGACGAACATGGAGGACCGGTGGCCGCCCTCGCTGGCCGGATCGGCAAAGGACCAGAAGGCCTGCACCGTTCCCTGCGCCGTGTCTATGACCTGGCTGACGGTGAAACCGGTTTTCTCGATCCAGTTGAGGAAGTGCAGGCTGTCGCTGACCTGCAGGTAGCTGAGCCGTTCGCAGCCGTCGGACACATGGCCCAGGGAATCGACCACATGCCAGACCATCTGGCCCTGCGGCGTGTACCGCACATCAGCCTTGCTATCGGGGAAATCGATGACCGCTTCGCGCCCGATCAAGGTGCCGGCGTATTGCATGGACAACATGGACATGGTGTGTTGCTCCTCTGATGCGGGGTTCTGGCCTGACCCGTGATGGCATGTTCACGCGCCGCGTCCCCGCTGTTTGTGGGAGCAGGCCGCATGCCTTCGTCGGCAGCATGGCGCAGGCGGTTCGGCCTGCAGGGCGGCGGCATTTCGCAGATACTGCGCGTGCTCTGCCACGGACTTCCGATCTTGCCCTCCTCCCCGCTTCCCCCCTCTTCGGCCGACAGCCCCGCCGCCGGCCTGCGCAACAGCGCCTTCGTCCCTTTCGTCATAGCGCGCATGCTGTCCATGTTCGCCCAGCAGATGCAGGCCGTGGTCGTCGCCTGGCAGGTCTACGACCTGACGCGCGACCCCATGTCCCTGGCCTATGTGGGACTGGCCCAGTTCCTGCCCATGCTGGCGCTGCTGATTCCGGCAGGCGACCTCAGCGACCGCATGAGCCGCAAGCGCCTGCTGTCGGGCAGCTGGGCCGTGGCGGCGCTGTGCTCCCTGCTGCTGCTGTGGCTGTCCTGGCACGAGGGCGCTGCCGCGCACGATGTGCACTGGATCTACGCCGTGCTGGTGCTGTTCGGCTGCAGCCGCGCCTTCACGGGGCCGGCCCTGCAAAGCCTGCTGCCGCAGATCGTGCCGCGCGAGCAACTGGCCCAGGCGCTGGCCACCAACAGCATGCTGATGCGCACGGCCGCCATCGCGGCGCCCGTGCTGGGCGGCCTGCTCTACGCCTGGGGCGGCGCTGTGCTGACCTATGCGGTCTGCGGCGTGTCCCTGGTGCTGGCCGTGCTGCTGCTGGGCACAGTGCCCGTGCGCTATGCCGAAGCCATGGCGCCGGCCGGCGGCTCGCTGTGGCTGCGCTTTGGCGAAGGCATCCACTTCATCCGCACGCGCCCCATCATCCTGGGCACGATTTCGCTGGACCTGTTCGCCGTGCTGCTGGGCGGCGTGGTGGCCCTGCTGCCCGTGTACGCGCACGAGGTGCTCAAGGTTGGGCCCGAAGGCCTGGGCCTGCTGCGCTCGTCCATGACCGTGGGCGAGGTGGCCATGGGCCTGTGGCTGTCGGCCCGCCCCATACAGCGCCATGTGGGCCGCGTGATGTTCGCCGCCGTGGCCATCTTCGGCGTGGCCAATCTGGTGTTTGCGCTGTCGCACTGGTTCTGGCTGTCCATGGCGGCGCTGATGCTGGCGGGTGCGGCCGACATGGTGAGCGTGTACATCCGCTCGGCCCTGGTGCAGTTTTCCACGCCCGACTCCATGCGCGGGCGCGTGAACGCGGTGAACATGCTGTTCATCGGCTCGTCCAACGAACTGGGCGAGTTCCGTGCCGGCACCAGCGCCGCCTGGCTGGGCGCGGTGCCCGCTGCCGTGGTGGGCAGCCTGTGCACGCTGGGCGTGGTCGGCAGCTGGATGACCCTGTTCAAGCCGCTGCGCGACGTGGACCGGCTGGAAGACGCGGCCCGCGTGGGCCAGGGCTAAAGCAGCTCGGCCCGCAGCTGCTGCGCAGTTTTGGGCGACAGCAGGCCGGGCGCGACGTCAAAGACGGTCCTGCAGCCCGTCTGCCCCGATTGCTGCAGCCGGTGCACGGCGCGCGCATAGGCCACGAGCACGCTGGCCGTGAACTCCGGGTTGCTGTCCAGCTGCAGCCGGTATTCGATGGAATGGCGCAGCCCATCGGAGCTGCTGCCGCTGCGGATGACGAAGCCGCCATGCGGCATGGCCGCATGGTCACGGGCCAGCTCCTGCGCGCTGATGAAGTGCACCGTGGTGTCGTACTCGTCGAAGTAATGCGGCATGCCGGTGATGGCCTGGCGCACGCCGTCGGCATCGGCCCCATGCTCCAGCACCACAAAGCACTCGCGCCGGTGCCGCTCGCGCGCAGACAGTTCGGGCCGCACGCCGCTGCGCACGCGCTGCACGGCCTCGTCCACGGGAATGGTGTACTGCACGCCGCCGGCCACGCCGGGAATGCGGCGGATGGCGTCGGAGTGACCCTGGCTCAGGCCCTTGCCCCAGAAGGTGTAGGTGGCGCCATCGGGCAGCAGGGCCTCGCCCATGAGGCGCTGCAGGGAGAACATGCCCGGGTCCCAGCCGGCCGAGATCAGCGCCGTGGTGCCCGCCGCGCGGGCCGCCGCGTCGACCAGCTCGAAATGCCCGGGAATGCGCGCATGCGTGTCAAAGCTGTCCACCAGGCTGAAATGCGCGGCCAGCGCGGGGGACTGCTGCGGCAGGTCGTCCTTGGAGCCGCCGCACAGCACCAGCACGTCGATGCCTGCGCGATGGGCCAGCAGGCTGTCCATGCCGTGCACGGGCGTGCCGGGCTGCAGCGGACGCAGCTGCGCCGGATCGCGGCGGGTGTAGATGCCGGCCAGCACCATGTCGGGGTTGCGGGCAATGGCCGCCTCCACGCCACGGCCCAGGTTGCCGTGGCCGACGATGGCGATGCGGATGGGAGCGGTGCTGCGATGGTCCATGCGGTGCGGTGCCTTTGCGATGAGGTTCAAAAACTGCGGCTCGAAAATGAGGTCCATGCGCCAGCGCAGAACCAGGCGCGATCTTGCATCGCCAAGGAGCCGCCAGTCGTGCACTGCCGGGCAGCACTGCGTTGCCCTGCGCGGGGGTACTGAGCGGCGATATTGGGCAGGGGCATTGGGAGAGGGTCGTGGGCCGTGGTGGACAGCAGCGCCTACACTCACGCCCTCATGTCCCAGCCCTCATCCCCCATCGCCCAGCCGCTGCCCTCGGAGCGCGGCGACGCACCGCTGCACATCCTCTGGCGCGACGAGCACCTGGTGGCGGTCTACAAGCCCGCAGGCTGGCTGGTGCACCGCACGGGACTGGACGCGCACGAGACGCGCTTCGTGCTGCAGACCCTGCGCGACCAGCTGGGCTGCCATGTGCACCCTGCGCACCGGCTGGACAAGGGCACCTGCGGCGTGCTGGTGATGGCCCTGCATGCCCAGGCCGCGCAGCGGCTGGGCCAGGCGTTTGCCGGGCAGCAAGTGCGCAAGCAATACCTGGCGCTGGTGCGCGGCTGGCTGCCCGATGCGGTGGAGGTGGACCATGCCCTCCGACCCGACGATGCGCCCGAGGACGCGCCAGCCCAGCCCGCACGGACTTCGCTGCGCTGCCTGGCGCGCCTGGAATGGCCCGAGGCCTTTGATCCGCGCCATGCGGCCACGCGGATTTCGCTGGTCCAGGCGCTGCCTGCCACGGGCCGGCGCCACCAGATACGCCGCCATCTCAAGCATGTGGCCCATCCCATCATTGGCGACGCCACGCACGGCAAGGGGCCGCTGAACCGCTGGTGGGCCGAGCGCCTGGGCCTGCAGCGGCTGTGGCTGCATGCCCATGCGCTGGAGCTGGCGCACCCGATGACGGGCGAGCCGCTGCGCTTGGAGGCCGACTGGAGCCGGCTGGGCCATGTGCCCGATGTGCAGCAATGGCGCGCGCTGTGCGCCCTGCCCGGCTGGCAGGCCTGTGCGGGCCTGCCGGCGACGGCCGGGCTGGATCAGGCAGCTTCGGCAGGCGCGCCCGTTTCAGGCTGCTCCATCAGCGGCGCGGCCACGTAGGCGTAGTCGGCCGAGGCATCGGCCTTGAGCACGCCCGACAGCAGCTCCACCAGGCGCTCGTTGCCCATCTTGAAGCCGCAGGCCTGGGCATGGCCGCCGCCGCCGAAGCTTTCGGCCAGCGCAATGCAGTTGAACTCCGAGCGCGATCGCAGCCCGACCTTCACCCCCTTGGTGCTGGCATGCCACATCAGCGCGAAGCTGCCGCTCTGGCGCGCCAGCAGGTCGCCGACCTGGCTGTGGAACATGCCGGGGCAGTTGACCATCAGGCCCTGCATGCCGTTGAAGACCAGGGGCTGGGCGGACTCGGAAATGTCGGCGCACAGCTTCTGGAATTTCTCGTCCATGGCGCCGCCGCGTGCCATGAAGGCAGCTTCCTGCTCGGGCGTGAAGGCCGCGATCTCGGCCCAGCGCTCGAAGCTGCGCGGCTCCATGTCCAGCGCCGCGAGAAAGCCCGCGCTCTCGGCGAACTCCCACTTCCAGATGTCGCGGTCCTCGATGAAGCGGATCAGGCCCGGCACGGGCTTGTCGGCCTGGAAGAACTCCCAGGCCAGGCGCGCGCCGGACTTGTTCATGTCGAAGTGCACGACGCCGCAGCGGCACTGGTAGCCGGTGAGCTTTTCGGCAGCGCTCTTGTGGTGGTCCAGCACCACGAGCTTGGACACGCGCGACTCGATCTCGGCCATCAGCTCGGGCTCGAAGGCGAAGTCCAGCACGTAGACCGCGCGGCCGGCCAGCTCGCCCAGGTCGTCGGCCGTCTGGATCTCGCCATGGTCCAGCCCGCGGAATTCGGCCTGCCCGCCGTAGAACAGCCAGGCCGCCAGCGCCGCGCCATAGCCGTCCGGGCAGCGGCGGCCGTGGTACAGGATCAGGGGCTGGGGATCGTCATGCTCGGGACGCACGAACAATTGCAGGGGCAGGATGGTGTTTTTCATGATGGGGGCGATTGTCGGTCCTGGCGCCATTCCCCTGCATCTGCGCCAACTCCCGGGCCAGGGCATTGCGCGGGCAGCTATCAAAGAACGTAGCGCAAAGCCTCGGCAGCACAAGGCCTATCGGCGCGGCAGACGGCATAGGCAAACCCCAGGACCTATCATGTCCGCCTTGTCATTGAATTGCTGCGACCGCCTGCGGACCCGCTTGGCGTGCAGGCCGTCGCGGCCCCTGTATGCGATCCACACCCGACATCACCCCCCATCTCGGCTCCCTGCTGAAGTTCCGCCACGACCTGCATGCCCACCCCGAGCTGCGCTACGAGGAGCACCGCACCGGCGACAAGGTGGCGGCCTATCTCCAGGCGCTGGGGCTGCAGGTGCATCGCGGGCTGGGCAGGACCGGCGTGGTGGCAAGCATCCACGGCCGGGGGCGCAGCGCCGCCAACCCGGGCCGCAGCCTCGGCATCCGTGCCGACATGGATGCGCTGCCGGTGACGGAACTCAATGCCTTCGGCCACGCCAGCCGGAACCCGGGCTGCATGCATGCCTGCGGCCATGACGGCCATACCACCATGCTGCTGGGTGCGGCCACGCTGCTGGCGCAGCAGCCCGATTTCGATGGCACGGTGCACCTGATCTTCCAGCCCGCCGAGGAAGGCGGCGCAGGCGCCAAGGCCATGATGGACGATGGCCTGTTCGAGCGATTCCCCTGCGAGGCCGTGTTCGCGCTGCACAACTGGCCTGCCCTGCCTGCCGGCGAAATGGCGGTGCGCGTGGGGCCCATCATGGCGTCCACGCTGCGTTTCGAGATCCGCGTGCACGGCAAGGGCGGCCACGCTGCCATGCCCCACACCACGCTGGACCCGATTCCCGTGGCCTGCGCCATCGTCGGCCAGCTGCAGACCCTGGTGTCGCGCAGCACCGATCCGCTGGACAGCGCCGTGCTCACCGTGGGCAAAATCACCAGCGGCACGGTGGAAAACATCATTCCCGACGAGGCCAGCATCTTCGGCACGGTGCGCGCCCTCAGGACCGAGACGCAGCAGATGTTCATCGAAGGCATGCAGCGCATCAGCGAGCATGTGGCGGCCGCCCATCTGTGCCGCGCCGAGTTCATCCTCAAGCCCGGCTACCCCAACACCACCAACCACGCGCACGAGGCCCGCTTCATGGCCGATGTGATGCGCGAGGCGGTGGGCGAGGACCGCACCCACGCCGACATCCTGCCGGCCATGACGGCCGAGGACTTCGGCTTCATGCTCGAGGCCGTGCCCGGCGCCTATGGCTGGATAGGCAACGGTCCCGCCACGGGCCAGCCCGGCGTGGGCCTGCACAATCCCGGCTACGACTTCAACGACGACAACCTGGGACGTGGCGCACGCTTTTGGGATCTGCTGGCGCGCCGCTGGCTGGAGCAGCCCGCCAACCAGGCCAGGGACTGAGACAGGCCGCGCCAGGGCCGCGACCCTGGCGTGCCTACGGCCTCAGACGCCGGCCGCCCCCACTTGAAGATCCACCCACTCGGCGGCAGGCAGCGGCCGGCCGTAGTGGTAGCCCTGGAACAGCACATCCTGGTTCCAGGCGCGCAGGGTGCCGGCCTGCTCCTCGGTCTCCACGCCTTCGGCCACCACGCGCAGGTGCAGGCGACGGGCCATGAGCAAAATGGCTTCGACCATGGCGGCATTGCCGGGCGAGGCATGGCAGTCCTGCACAAAAGACTTGTCGATCTTGAGTTCACGGAACGGCAGCCGCTGCAGATAGGCCAGCGATGAATAGCCGGTGCCGAAGTCGTCCAGCCCCATCTCCACGCCCAGCAGCTGCAGCTCGGTCATGCGCTCGCGCGCCTCGTCCACGTCGCGCATGACCACGCTTTCCGTGACCTCCAGCGTCAGCCGGCGCGGGTCGGCGCCGGTGGTGGCCAGGATGCGCTTGAGCTTGTTCACCACATCGGGCTGGCGGAACTGCCGCCAGCTGACGTTGACCGACAGCCGCCAGCCGTGCTGCACGAATTCGGGCCGCACCAGCATGCGGCAGGCCTGCTCCAGCATCCAGTCTCCCAGCTGCACGATCAGGTCCGACTCCTCTGCCACGGCAATGAAGTCGCCGGGCTCGACCATGCCCAGGCGCGGATGGTTCCAGCGCACCAGCACCTCGGCGCCCACGCAGCGCCCCATGCGGTCCACCTGGGACTGCAGGTAGGGCTGCAGCTCGCCGGCAGGGATGGCGCGGCGCAGGTCTTTTTCGATGCGAAAGCGCTTGCCCACGGCCTCGGCCATGTCGGGCTGGAAGATGACGACCTGGCCCAGACCGGCCTGCTTGGCCTGGTGCAGGGCCACGCCGGCGCGGCGCAGCACGTCATGGCCGCCGCTGTCGGTGCGCGAGGCGGCAAAGCTGGCCGCGCCGATGCTGCAGCTGGCCTGCACTTCCTCGCCGGTTTCCTCCAGCCACAGCGGCCGCTCCAGCGCGTCCTGCAGCACCTGGGCCAGGGCGCGCATGTGCTGGTCGACCTCGGCGGCCTCGTGGCCTGCCTTCTCCAGCAGCACGGCGAATTCGTCGGCGCCCATGCGGGCCAGCAGCACGCCGTCGGGCAGGGCATCGGCCAGGCGCAGCGCCAGCGCGCCCAGCAGCGCGTCGCCGCGCACCGTGCCGCGCACATCGTTGAAGGCCGTGAAGCGGTCCATGTCCAGCAGCAGCAGGCCGTGGCGCGGCTCGCCCCCCTTGCCGCCCTCGCGGAACTCGCGCGCCAGCGCGCGCAGCCGCTGGGTCAGCGACAGGCGGTTGGGCAGGCCGGTGAGCGCATCGAAATGCGCCAGCGCATGGATCTGGCGCTCCGCGCGCATGCGCTCGGACAGGTCCTGCTTGAGTTCCACGTAGTTGACGATGCTGCCGTCCGAGGCCCGTATCGGCGCCACGAGCACGGCCTCGGGCAGGTCCTCGCCCTGGCGCGTGCGGTTGGTCATCTGGCCACGCCACAGCGCGCCCCGGCCCAGCTGGTGCAGCGCCTCTTCCCAGGCCGGAGCATCCAGCCCCATGGTGGAGTAGCGGTGCGTGGGCTGGCCCAGGACTTCGTTGCGCGCAAAGCCCGTGCGCTGCAAAAAGGCCTCGTTCACATAGACGATGTTCTGGTGCACGTCGGTGATGACGATGCTCTCGGGGTTCTGCTCCACGGCGCGGTAGAACTTGCGCAGATCGTCCTGGTGCTGCTCCAGCGCGCCCAGTGTGTCCTGCAGCTCCTGGGCGCGGCGGATCAGGCTGCGCCGCGCCATCAGCGTGACCGTGCCCGTCAGCCCCAGCATGCCCACGAAGTAGAGCATGGAGAACACGGGCGAGGTCTCGCGCTGGCCGATCCAGTCAACGCCTTCCCGGCCCGCCACCCAGAAACCGGCCATGGTCAGCACGGACAGGACCAGCATGACCAGCGTGGTGCGCACGCCCAGCACCCAGGCGCACATGACCAGCAGGGCAGGAAAGGCCAGCACCGAGCCGCTTTGCACGCCGCCCGTGGCGGCCACCACGGTCACGGCCGCCGTCCAGGTGCCCCAGACAAGCACATTGGAGGCCAGCCGCCAGTGCCGGCGCCAGCCCAGCAGCACGGCACCGAAGCTCACGCCTGCGGCAACCAGGTTCAGCCGCACGCTGAGCCAGGGAACGGGGTCCTGCATCAGCAGCGCCATGGCCAGCATCACGGTGAGGCTGGTGATCCATATGCTGCCCACCAGGACCACCCTGCGCAGGGACAAATGGGTTTCCGCCTCGACTCGATGACGCCGCATGAAAAAGCCCCAACAGAGAAAGAACACTCAACATGCTAGCGGTCGGCGCCGCCTGCGGCTGTGGTGGTTGTGCCACCGCCCCGGTCGGACGCGCTCTTGCACCAAACAGGGTATGCGGGCGCCGGTTCAGGGCGCGCTTTTGCGCTCGCGCGGCGGCCGCTTGCGCGCCTTGACGGCGTCCTTGCGCGCCTGGCGCTCGGCATCGCGTTGCTGGCCCACGGCCAGCCATTGCGCGTACTCCTCGGGAGTCTCCAGCGTGATGCGGCCCAGGACCGCTGCGCGGAAATCCGTGAGCACCAGCTCGGCCGCCTTTTGCACATTGACACGTCCGCCGCCCATCATGGCGCCGCGGCGCCGGCCGATGGCGTCCAGCAGCTCGTCGTCGTGCAGGGCGGCGATGCGTTCGTTGTCCAGGCCCAGCTTGTAGCGCGCCTCCAGCATGTCCGCGTAGTTCTTCTGCAGATAGCCCAGCAGCTCCAGCGCCACCAGTTCCTCGTCATAGGCGTTGCGGCCGACGGCGCCGCTGGCGGCCAGGTTGTAGCCGCTTTGCTCGACGATGATGCGCGGCCACAGCATGCCGGGCGTGTCCCAGAGGTAGAAGTCGTCGGCCAGCACGATGCGCTGCTCCAGCTTGGTGATGCCGGCCTCGTCCCCCGTTTTGGCCTGCCGCTTGCCGCTCATGGAGTTGATCAGCGTGGACTTGCCCACGTTGGGGATGCCGCAGATCAGCACGCGCATGGGCTTGGCCATGCCGCCACGGTTCGGCGCCAGCAGCTTGCAGGCCTCGATCAGCCGGCGCGTGGGCGCGGGCTCGGAGGCGTCCAGCGCAATGGCGCGCGTGTCGCTCTGGGCGTTGTACCAGTCCAGCCACAGCGGCGTGCGCGCGGCATCGGCCAGGTCCTGCTTGTTGAGCACCTGCAGGCGCGGCTTGTGGCCCGTCAGCTCCTGCAGCAGCGGGTTGCTGCTCGACCCCGGCAGGCGCGCATCCAGCACTTCGATGACCACATCGATTTCCTTGACGCGCTCGGTGATCACCTTGCGCGTGAGATTCATGTGACCGGGGAACCACTGTATGGCCATGGGATTACTTTCTGGGAAACGGGGGGACTGGCAGGGGCGCAAGGATAATTCATGGCTTGCGCAGACAGGATGCAACAACGCGCGGCGCCCCGGCGCAACCCGCAGACTTCCATTTTTCTTGCGCAAGCCGCAATTGTCCCCCGCTTTTACGCCCAGCCTCACTGCCCATGTCCTTGCCCGATACCCCCTCGTCCCGCTCCGCCTCGCGCAAGGCAGACATCGAACTGCTGATCAAGGGCGTGACCTGCGCCGTGATCGGGCTGGTGATTCTGCTGGCGCCACAGTTCATGGCGCCCGGGGGCATCGTGCAGATGATGGCCCAGTCGTACCTGGTCGGCTGGTTCGCCCTGCTGCTGGGCACGGCCTTCATCGTGCTGTTTGCGGTGCGCCGCCGCAAGGCGCGGCGCTGAGCATGGTGCAGGGGCCGCTGGAGCAGGCGCTGTCGCAGATCCAGCTGTGGCAGCAGCGCGCCCAGGCCGCAGGCATTGCACTGCGCCCTGCGCCGCCCCAGCCCACGAGCTGCTGCGGCCGCGGCTGCAACGGCTGCGTCTGGGAGGGTTTCTACGACGCCGTGCTGTTCTGGTGCGAGGACGCAGGCCAGGCGCTGGGCGCCGGGCGGGGTTGAAGCGCGCTCAGCGCAGGTTCTCCGGCGCCATGTAGCGCAGGCGCCATTCCTCGAACGACAGCGTGTCCGCGGCCTCGATGTCGCGCTGCTCCTGCACGGACTGCGCCGACCATTGCTCGAAGCGCTGCTGCTGCGCCTGGCTCCAGGGCAGGGCCAGCAGCGAGTCGCGGGCCTGCTCGGACCGGGCCAGCGTGAAGTTCGCAAAGCTGTTGCCGTATGCGCCCGTCAGCTCGCCCAGCACATGGGCCGACGGCGTGCGCTCGGGGTGCTCCAGGCGCTCCAGCGCCTGGGCCAGGGCGGCGCTGTAGTCCTGCGTGCCGTGGGTGCTGTCCAGCGCCTGGGCGTAGGGTCGGCACTGGTCCAGCACTTCATGGGCCCAGTCGCGCAGCGGCACTTCTCGGCCGGCGCGCACCAGTTGCAGGCCCGGCTCGCGGCCGCGCTCGGCCGTCAGGTGCTGGTTGTGCTTGAGTTCCGCGATCTCGTCCGGCGTATCCGGCGGGCTGTCGGCGTTCAGGCAGTGCAGCAGGAACACGTCCAGCATGCGCATGGTGGGCGCGGCAATGCCCACGTCCTCGAAGGGATCGAGGTCCATCAGGCGCACTTCCACATACTCCACGCCGCGCTCGCGCAGCGCGTGCAGCGGGCGCTCGCCGCGGCTGACGGTGCGCTTGGGGCGGATGGTGCCGTAGAACTCGTTTTCGATCTGCAGCAGGCCCGTGCCCAGCTGGTTGTAGTCGCCGCCCGGGTTGCGCACTCCCAGCATCTCGTAGGCGGGATAGGGCTGGGTCAGCGCGTCGTACAGCGAATTCGCATAGCCTTCCAGGCCGTTGTAGCTGACGTTGATGCTGGCCTGCGCATCGCTCTGATAGCCCAGGCGCCCCATGCGCAGCGAGGTGGCGTGGGGCAGGTACAGCGCCTGGCCCGTATTGCCCAGCGGCTGCAGCCGGTGCTCGCGCCCCTCGACGAAACAGGGACACAGCGCGGGCGACGCGCCATACAGGTACAGCAGCACGAAGGCATGGCGCCGGAAATTGCGGATGAGCGAGAAATACTGGTCGCTGGTCACGCCGGGCAGCGACCAGTTGTAGTGGATGCCCGAAATCGTCTGCATGCGCCGGCCGTAGCGGTGGCCCAGCCCCATGCGGTACACGCTCTTGGAGCGGCCCGAGTGCGAGGAGCCGTAGCGCGCCAGCGGAATCGTCTCGTCCGTGGGCAGTTGGCAGGGCATGCTGGACGACCACAGCATCTCGCCACCCGCATCGCGCAGGCTGCGCAGCACGAACTGGTGGATCTGCACCAGCTCGTCCAGGCATTCCTGCACGCCCAGCCGCGCGCCGGTGATCAGCTCGATCTGCGATTCGCTGTAGTCGGTGGTGATGTGCGGATGCGTGAGCGCCGAGCCCAGCGCCAGGGGATGCGGCGTCAGTGCCAGGCTGCCGGAAGGCAGCACGCGCAGGCCCTCCTTTTCTATGCCACGGCGTATGCCCTTGAGCCGCTCAGGACCGGGAACCGCCATGGATGCCTGCGATGTTTTCATTCTTGTTTACCGATTCGTTGATGGGCATCGGCCCACACGGAAACCACCAGGATTCCCGGCGGACCCGACCCGGACGCCGAATGATAGAGAAACGGCAGGAAACGCGATGGCGCCTGTCCGCTTAACCACGCGTTTTGGCCTGTTGCCCCGCATGGGATCGCCGCGAGCGAAAGGAATATGTCAGAGTTTCGCCCTCCCGGCCGGCGCTGCCTTGATACCGGGCAAGGGACGGCCGGCCAGCGGCGAAACCTCTGGCCGGCCCCTGGTCATCGACGGGCTGCAGCCATGGCCTTGCCCACTTCCAGCGTGCCCTGGGCGGCGCCGCTGGCGGGCACCTGTTCGCCGCTGCGGTCCAGCACCTGGGCCAGCTGTGCGGCCAGCTGTTCCGGCACCTGCTCGCCCTGGCCCAGGTAAACGCCTTCGGTCAGCGTGATGAAGGCGGCCTCGAAGCCGCCCGCGCCTGCGCACAGCGTGGTGCGTGTGGGCGCACTTTCGTGGGCCAGCACCAGCATGGCGGGCACCACGGCCTCGGGCTTGAGGGCGGCCAGCACGGCCTCGGGCATCAGGCCTTCCGTCATGCGGGTGGCCGCCGTGGGCGCCAGCGCATTCACATGGATGCCGTGCTTGGCGCCTTCGATGGCCAGGGTCTGCATGAGGCCGACCTGGGCCAGCTTGGCCGCGCCGTAGTTGGCCTGGCCGAAGTTGCCGTACAGGCCCGTGGAAGACGTGGTCATCACGATGCGCCCGTAGTTCTGCGCCTGCATGTGCGGCCACACGGCCTTGCAGCAATGCGCGGCGCCCATCAGGTGCACTTCCACCACCAGGCGGAAGTCGTCCATGCCCATCTTGGCAAAGCTCTTGTCGCGCAGGATGCCGGCGTTGTTGACCAGGATGTCCACGCGGCCCCAGGCATCGACGGCCTGCTGCACCATGGCCTGCACGGCCTCGAAATCGGTGACCGATGCGCCGTTGGCCAGCGCCTGGCCGCCTGCCGCGCGGATCTCGTCCACCACGGCCTGGGCCGCCGTGGCCGAACCGCCGCTGCCATCGACCGCGCCGCCCAGATCATTGACCAGCACCTTGGCGCCGCGCGCCGCCAGCGCCAGCGCATGCAGGCGCCCCAGGCCGCCGCCGGCCCCCGTCACGATGGCCACGCGGCCTTCAAACTCAATCGCCATGGAGATGCTCCCTTTGTGTCGTTGGATGCCGGTTGCGCCCTCCGGATGGCAGGGCACCGGCCACCCAGCAATGTAGACGGACGCCGGCCGCATTCCGGTTGCCGAAGCGACTGCGGCAGGCCCGCCGGCCTTGTCCCCATCATTTCGTGACAAGCCTGTGGAAAACCATGTGCAGGCTCGGGACTGGCTGGTTAAGTAATTGTTTTGATTAGATTTTTTCGTTTTGCCTATTTTTTAATCAAATCCACAAGTCGTGTGCCCGACTTATCCCGCCTCACCCTGAACAATCTTGTGAACAACTTTCACAGCGGGCGGGATAAGGCACGCAAGTCATTGATTCAAAAGAGAAACAGGAGGATCGCTTAAAAAATAGGCAGAAGACCCCGGATTTTCGGGCCACGTCCCGCTTATCCACCGCGCAACCCGCATGTACGCATTTACCCCCATTCGTACTGGACAAGCATGTGGACAAGCCGCCAAAAATGCCGAATTCGCAACATAAGTCATTGATTTGACAAACAAGCCAGCCAATTGCTCAAAAAACAGGCAAACCTGTGCGTCGCAGCCGGACGCGTTCAAACGCCTTGCGACCCGCTCCCCTCACAGGCCTCATCACGCGCATGCGCTGCAAGCGCCCCGCAGACGGCACCGGCAACCAGGGGAAAGACATAGACGCCGAGGGATTTGGGAAACGGCGTGCCGGAGGTCGCTGAAAAGCATGCAGCCAGCGCGGCGACACCGCTCACCGCACCCAGCACGGCGCCGAACTCCCTGGTGCTCAGTACCTTGAGCAGGCCCCTGAGAGGCCAGCCGACCACATAGATCATCCCCGCCAAAGCGGCAGGAACAGCACCTATGCCGTAGCCGAACACGACGAGCAGCCAGTTCACCGGCAGGACCGGCGCACCGTCCGCGCCCACAAGCATCACGGTCAGCACGCCCACACCGGGACCGACCAGCAGGAAAACGAGCACAGGCAGGAGGTAGGGCTTGATATGCATGGCGCCAAGCCTAGCGCACCGCTGACCGCTGCCCGGGAGACCCACCTCAACCCGGCCCCTGGTGCCAGACATTGCCTGATATAGGCCCGATACAGAGCCCGATACAGGGTACAAACACCCTTCGCCCCACAGAATTGCAGCCCCCCCTTGATAACCATGAGCCAGGATTCCCCCGCCTCCTCCCCTTTTCCCCGCCCTTCTTCACGGCCCGCCTCACGCCCAGCGGTCTGCAGGTCGATGCCTGGGCCGACCAGCCGCTGTTGCACTCGCTGGAGCAGGGCGGCGTGGACTGGCCCAGTTCCTGCCGCAACGGCACCTGCCGCACCTGCATCGGGCAGCTGGTGTCGGGCAGCGTGCGCTACGAGATCGAATGGCCGGGCGTGACGCGCGAGGAGCGGGCCGAGGGCTGCGTGCTGCCCTGCATCGCCTATCCCGAAGGCGATGTGGTGCTGCAGGACCCCGGCCCCTGAATCCGGCCAAAGCCCGCGCCGCCTGCGGCCGATGGCCGCTGGAATAGAATGTGCGCTTTCGCAAGGTCATTCCGGGTCATGCCGATTGCCGACAGCGGCTGCGCCGCGCCACACGTTCTTTGGAAGCCCACTTCTGACGCCTGCCAGGCCGAGGAAGCCGGCGCGTGTGCCGCGCCCCGTCCGCACGACCCGGCTCCTCCAGAAGGCACTCCATGAACAACTCCACGTCCCCCGTGCCCATCTCGCCGGTGGAAGACATCATTGCCGACATGCGCGCGGGCCGCATGGTCATCCTCGTCGATGAGGAAGACCGCGAGAACGAAGGCGATCTGGTGCTGGCCGCCGACCATGTCACCCCCGAGGCGATCAACTTCATGGCGCGCTTCGGCCGCGGCCTGATCTGCCTGACGCTCACGCGCGAGCGCTGCGAATACCTGAAGCTGCCGCCCATGGCCGCGCGCAACGGCACCGTGTACAGCACGGCCTTCACCGTATCCATCGAAGCGGCCGAGGGCGTGACCACCGGCATCTCCGCCGCCGACCGCGCCCGTACCGTGCAGGCCGCCGTGGCCAAGGACTCCAAGCCCACGGACCTGGTCCAGCCGGGCCACATCTTCCCGCTGCAGGCCGTCGACGGCGGCGTGCTCATGCGCGCCGGTCACACCGAGGCCGGCTGCGACTTCGCCGCCCTGGCAGGCTGCAGCCCCGCCGCCGTGATCTGCGAGATCATGAAGGACGACGGCACCATGGCCCGCCTGCCCGACCTGCAGCTGTTCGCGGCCGAGCACGGCCTGAAGATCGGCACCATTGCCGACCTGATCCAGTACCGCAGCCGCAACGAAACTCTGCTCAGCAAGGTCGGCGAGCGCCCGCTGCAGACGGCACATGGCGAGTTCATCGCCCATGCCTTCCGCGACCTGCCCAGCCAGTCCGTGCACCTGGCACTGGTCAAGGGCCAGTGGGATGCCGACACGCCCGTGCCCGTGCGCGTGCATGAGCCGCTGTCCGTGCTGGACGCGCTGGAGACCGGCCGCACCCTGCATTCCTGGAGCCTGGACACCAGCCTCGAATACATCGCCCGCCAGGGCCACGGCGTGGCCGTGCTGCTCAACTGCGGCGAAAGCGGCGACCAGCTGCTGGCCCAGTTCGACGGCAGCGCACGCGCCGCCCAGGCGCCCGAGCGCGGCCGCATGGACCTGCGCACCTATGGCGTGGGCGCGCAGATCCTGCGCGAGTGCGGCGTGCAGCGCATGCAGCTCATGGGCCAGCCGCGCCGCCTGCCCAGCATGGCCGGCTACGGCCTCGAAATCAGCGGCTACATCCCCAAGGAATAAGAAATGTTGAACGCAGAAAAGGGCCAGGCCCTGAATCTTGATGGTGCGCAACTGCGCATTGGCATCGTGCAGGCCCGCTTCAATGAAAGCATCACCAACAGCCTGACCCAGGCCTGCCGCGAAGAGCTGGTGGCCCTGGGCGTGCAGGCCGGAAACATCGACCACGTCACCGTGCCCGGCGCCCTCGAAGTGCCCGTGGCGCTGCAGGCGATGGCCGAGTCCGACCGCTACGACGCCCTGGTGGCGCTGGGCTGCATCATCCGTGGGGAGACATACCACTTCGAGCTGGTGGCCAACGAATCGGGCGCGGGTGTCACGCGCCTGGCCCTGGACTACCAGCTGCCGATCGCCAACGCGATCATCACCACCGAGAACACCGAGCAGGCCATTGCACGCCAGACCGAAAAGGGACGCGACGCGGCCCGGGTCGCCGTGGAAATGGCCAACCTGCTCCAAACCATTGACCGACCATGAGCGACGAACACTCCACACCGGCCTCCGCACGCCCCCCCCGCCAGAGCCGCACCGGCCTGACCAGCACCGGCGCGCGCAAGGCCGCCTCCAAGTCCAACCGCAGCCGCGCGCGTGAATTCGCGCTGCAGGCCCTGTACCAGCACCTGGTGGGCGGCAACGACGTGGAGGCCATCGACCGCTTCACGCGCGACCTGTCGGGCTTTCACAAGGCCGACTCGGTGCACTACGACGCGCTGCTGCGCGGCTGCATCAACTCCCAGGTGGACCTGGACGCACTGATCGCCCCCAAGCTGGACCGCACCATGGCCGAGATCTCGCCCATCGAGCACGCCAGCATGTGGATAGGCGTCTATGAATTCCAGCACTGCATGGACGTGCCCTGGCGCGTGGTGCTCAACGAGTGCATCGAGCTGGCCAAGGAATTCGGCGGCACCGACGGCCACAAGTACGTGAACGCCGTGCTCAACGGCCTGGCGCCCACGCTGCGCGCCGATGAGGTGGCACACGACCGCGCCGCAAAGAGCAGCGCAGCGCCTGCTGCGCCGGCCGCGCCTGCGGCCGACGACGCGGCCGGCCAGGCCGGCTGAAGCGCGTCCTGCCACGCGCCTGCATCCACCGGGGCACAGGCCCCGCCGCATCCGTCCGTCCCTGGCCCGCCCGCGCCTGCCGGGCGCGGGCGCCTCTTTCAGGATTTCACCCGTCATGAAGTTTTCGACCCGCGCCGACCGCATTGAGCCCTTTTACGTGATGGAGATCGCCAAGGCGGCGCAGGAGATGGCGCGCGGCTGCGCGGACAGCGACACGCCGATGATCTTCCTGAACATCGGCGAGCCCGACTTCACCGCGCCCCCGCTGGTGCAGGAGGCTGCGGCCCGTGCCGTGCAGGACGGCGCCACGCAGTACACGCCGGCCCTGGGCCTGCCCCAGCTGCGCGAGCGCATCAGCCACTGGTATGCGCAGCGCTTCGGCGTGGATGTGCCGGCGCGGCGCATCGTGGTCACGGCCGGCGCCTCGGCCGCGCTGCAGCTGGCCTGCCTGGCGACCATCGACGCGGGCGACGAAATCCTCATGCCCGACCCCAGCTATCCCTGCAACCGCCACTTCGTGAGCGCAGCCGAAGGCCGGGCCGTGATGGTGCCGACCACGGCAGCCGAGCGCTACCAGCTGAGCGCCGACAAGGTCGAGGCCGCCTGGAACGCGCACACGCGCGGCGTGCTGCTGGCCTCACCCTCCAACCCCACCGGCACCTCGATTGCGCCGGCCGAGCTGCGCCGCATCCTTGACGTGGTGCGCGCCAGGGGCGGGCTGACCATCATCGACGAGATCTACCTGGGCCTTTCGTACGATGCGGCTTTCGGCCAGACCGCGCTGGCGCTGGGCGAGGACGTGATCAGCATCAACAGCTTCAGCAAGTACTTCAACATGACGGGCTGGCGCCTGGGCTGGATGGTGGTGCCCGAGGCCATGGTGCCCGTGGTCGAGCGCGTGGCGCAGAACCTCTTCATCTGCGCCAGCACCGTCTCGCAGCGCGCCGCCCTGGCCTGCTTCGAGCCCGAGTCCATTGCCGAGTACGAACGCCGCCGCGCCGAATTCAAGGCCCGGCGCGACTTCTTCATCCCCGCTCTCGAGGCCCTGGGCCTGCCCGTGCCCGTGCAGCCCGACGGCGCCTTCTACGCCTGGGCCGACTGCCGTGCCGCTGCCGCCAAGCTCGGCGTCCAGGGCAGTTGGGACTTTGCCTACGCCGTCATGGAGCGCGCCCACCTGGCCATCACGCCGGGCCGCGACTTCGGCACGTGCGAGACCGCCGACTTCGTGCGCTTTTCGACGGCCAACTCCATGGAACAGCTGCAGGAGGCCGTGCGCCGCCTGCAGCGCCTGCTGGCCTGAGGCCCGCCGCACATGGCCTTCGAATTTCCCATCCGCGTCTACTGGGAGGACACCGATGCCGGAGGCATCGTGTTCTACGCCAACTACCTCAAGTTCTTCGAGCGCGCCCGCACCGAGTGGCTGCGCGCCCTGGGCATAGGCCAGCAGCAGCTGCGGGAACAAACGGGCGGCATGTTTGTCGTAACCCAGGCCCAGCTGCAATACCTGCGGGCGGCCCGGCTGGATGACCAACTCCTTGTTACCGCCGAGCTGCAAAGCAGTGGCCGCGCTTCGCTGACAATACGCCAGCAGGCGCTGCTGGCATCCGCCGGCGATGGCAATGCGCCGCCGCCCCTGTTGTGCGAAGGCACGATCCGCATTGGATGGGTGGATGGCTCGACCATGCGCCCCGCAAGAATTCCGAACCGCATCCTGGAGCAACTCTCATGAACTCCCATGACATGTCCATACTCAGCCTCGTGCTGCAGGCCAGCTGGGTCGTGCAGCTGGTCATGCTGATCCTTGTGGGCGCCTCGGTGGCCAGCTGGGCCACCATCTTCCGCAAGTCGCAGACCTTGAAGCGCGTGCGCACGCTCAACGACGGCTTCGAGCAGGACTTCTGGTCGGGCACCAGCCTCAACGACCTCTATGCCTCGGCGGCCCACCACGCCAAGCAGGGCGGCCCCATGGAACGCATCTTCGCCAGCGGCATGCGCGAGTACCAAAAGCTGCGCGAGCGCCGCATCGCCGATGTGAACCAATTGATGGACGGCACGCGCCGCGCCATGCGCGCCAGCTTCCAGCGCGAGATGGACGAGGTCGAATCGGGCCTGTCCTTCCTGGGCACCGTGGGCTCGGTCTCTCCCTACGTGGGCCTGTTCGGCACCGTCTGGGGCGTGATGCACGCCTTCACCGGCTTTGCCAACATGGAGCAGATCACGCTGGCCACCGTGGCCCCCGGCATTGCCGAGGCGCTGGTGGCCACGGCCATGGGCCTGTTCGCCGCCATCCCGGCCGTCACGGCCTACAACCGCTACGCCCACCAGATCGACCGCGTGGCCAGCCAGCAGGAAACCTTCATCGAAGAGTTCTCCAACATCCTGCAGCGCAACGTGGGTGCGACCGGCTCCAGCACCCCGTCCGGCCATTGAAGTCGCGCACAGTTTGCAAGGAGTGAGCACATGCCCGCAGTAGCCTCGCGCGGCGGCCGCAGCCGCCGCACCGTCAACGAGATCAACATGGTGCCCTTCATCGACGTGATGCTGGTGCTGCTCATCATCTTCATGGTGACAGCGCCCATGCTCACGCCGGGCTCCATCAACGTGCCCAGTGCCGGCAAGGCCGCGCGCACGCCCCCGAAGCGCGCCGACGTGATGATCGACAAGGACGGCGGCATCCGCATCAAGGCCGGCAGCACCGACAAGACCGTCACGATCCAGGAACTGGGCGCGGTCGCCAGGAGCTGGCAGGACCAGCAAAGCGACGACAGCGCCGTGCTGATCTCGGCCGACAAGAAGCTGCCCTTCGAGACCGTGATGGCCGCCATGTCGGCCCTGCAATCGGCCGGCGTCAAGCGCGTGGCCTTCGGCGTCAAGTCCTCCCAGTAAGCAGCGCCGCCCGCCTTCGACTCCATGCCCAACCTGCAAGACCACGACCAGTTCGCACCGCCGCGCACGCGCGGCCGCACCCGTTCGTGGGCCATGGCCGTGGCCGCGCACGGGCTGCTCGTGGCCGCCATGCTGTGGACCGTGCGCCCCCCGAAGCAGGCCGACGAGCCCATGGTCGAGGCCGAGTTCTGGTCCACGGCCGCGCCGGCCCCTGCCCTGCCCGTGCCCGCGCCTCCCCCGCCACCTGCGCCCGAGCCCGTTCCCCAGCCGCCACCGCCGCCGCCCGCGCCCGTGATTGCACCGCCCCCACCTCCCAAGCCGCAGGCCGTGGACGACGACCGCGAGGCCGAGATCGCGCTGGAGAAGAAGCGCAAGATCGAGCAGCAAAAGAAGGAGCGCGCCGAACAGGCCGCCCGCGAGCAGCGCGAAAAGGAACGCCAGGAGCGCCTGGACAAGGAAAAGGCCGAGAAGGCGGCCAAGGACAAGGCCGAGCGCGAGAAGGCGGAAAAAGCCGAGAAGGACCGCCGCGACAAGCTCGAGCAGCAGAAAAAGGACAAGGCCGAGCAGGACCGCAAGGAACGCCTGGAGCAGCAAAAGAAGGACAAGGCCGAAAAGGAAAAGGCGGACAAGGAAAAAGCTGCCAAGGACAAGGCCGAGCGCGAGAAAGCCGAGAAGGCGGAGAAAGAAAAGGCCGAAAAGGCCGCCAAGGCAGAAGCCGAGAAGAAGGCCGCCGAGGACAAGCGCAAGAAGGAACAGGCCGCCAAGGAAGCGCGCGAGGCCAAGGAAGCCGAGGCACGCCGCCTGGAGAACATCCGCCGCATGCAGGGCCTGGCCGGCAGCGGCGGCTCGGCCGGCGAAGGCGCCGGTGGCAGCAAGAGCGGCGGCTCGGGCAGCTCCGCCGGAGGCCCCTCGGCCGGCTATGGCGCCAAGGTGGCCGCGCGCGTCAAGCCCAACATCGTCTACCCGGACGCCATCAGCGGCAACCCGCGGGCCGAGGTGCGCGTGCGCACCGCACCCGATGGCACCATCACCGGCGCCACCATCGCCAAGTCCAGCGGCAACAAGGCCTGGGACGACGCCGTCATCCGCGCGCTGCAAAAGACCGAGACGCTGCCGCGCGACATCGATGGCCGCGTGCCTTCGGACCTGGTCATCGGATTCCGCCCGCAGGACTGAACGGGCACAGGCCCTTCATCAAAAAGCCCCGCCGGTACCTGCCTGCGGGGCTTTTTCCATCTTGCTTTGTATGCAATCCGCCACGCGCCTGCGACTTCGCTTGCGGCACCGGCCGCTTGTCCCTAGCATCCCCGTCTTTGCCGCATTCGCGGCACCCGTCCACCATCGCAAAGGAGAGAACCCATGTCCCATTCGACACGTCCCTTTGCAGTCGTGCACGCTTGAAGCCCTAGCGCCTCCAGGCCACGCTGCAGACCTGATTCCCGGCCCCGCAAGAGGCCCGGCTTTCGGCTGCGCGTGCGCTTTTCCTGATGCCTGTCCATCGAGCTTGCGGCGACTGCCCATTGCGCATTCCGCATCTGCCGGAATGTGCCCCAAGCACTCGATCGAAAGCCATTCATGGGCAATTCCATAGTATTCCGTGGCGCAAACGCGGCACCCGCAATCACTCAAGCCAGAGACACCGAGGAAGGGCCGCCCCGCACCGAGGGTGTCGTCTCCCCCCGCGAAGCGAGAGGGGGGAAGGCGCGCAGCGACTCAGGGGGGCCGGACATCCATCTTCAGGTGTTCGCCAACCGCGGCGTCTGGATTGAAGACGCCGCCATCCAACAACTTCAAACGACGGCCCGCAACCTGGCCGGCATGCGCGCAGCCGTGGGCCTGCCCGACCTGCACCCGGGCCGGGGCTATCCGGTAGGGGCGGCCTTCTTTTCCGTGGGCCGCTTCTACCCTGCCCTGGTCGGCGGCGACATCGGCTGCGGCATGTCGCTGTACAGCACGGAGCTGGCGGCGCACAAGACCTCGGCCCCCAAGCTGGAAAAGGCGGTGGGCAACATCGACGGCCCCCTGCCCCAGGAACTGCTGGACGCCGTGGACATGCAGCAGCTGGAGCACATCGCCCAGGCCAGCGGCGTGGCCGACCTGGCGTATCTGCAGGACAGCCTGGGCACCATTGGCGGCGGCAACCACTTTGCCGAACTGCAGGTGGTGGACACGCTGTACGAGGACGGCGCGCTCGACAGGAAACGCGTGCACCTCATGGTGCACAGCGGCTCGCGCGGGCTGGGCGGCGCCATCCTGCGCGCCCATGTGGAGGCCTTCAGCCACGACGGCCTGGCCGCCAGCAGCGATGACGCCACGCAGTACCTGCGCCAGCACGCGGCCGCCATCGCCTTCGCCCAACTGAACCGCGCCAGCATTGCGGCACGCCTGCTGCGCGCCCTGCGCACGCGCGGCCAGGCCCTGCTGGACATCACCCACAACCACGTGATCGCCCACCACTGGCGCGGAGAAGACGGCTTTTTGCACCGCAAGGGCGCCACGCCGGCCGACCAGGGTCTGGTGGTGATCCCGGGTTCGCGCGGCGACTACAGCTACCTTGTGCGGCCCGTGGCCGGGCGTGACGAGGCACTGCACTCGCTGGCGCACGGCGCGGGCCGCAAGTGGGCACGCACCGATTGCATGGGCCGCCTACGCCCGCGCTTCACGCTGGACGAACTGCTGCGCACAAAATTCGGCAGCGCCGTGGTCTGCGCCGACCGCGAACTGGTCTACGAGGAGGCCCCCCAGGCCTACAAGGACGTGGACTCCGTCGTCGCCAGCCTGCAGGAAGCCGGCCTGGTGCAGCTGGTGGCGCGGCTGCGCCCCCTGCTGACCTACAAGAAGGGAGCCATGCAATGCTGCTGATCCAGCTGACCGCATCCCACGGCCCCGCCGAGTGCGAGCATGCCGTGCGCCTGACCCTGCGCGAGCTGCTGCGCGACTGCGCCGCCAGCGGCATCACCGTGGACGTGCTGGAAGAAACGCCCACGCCGGCCGGCTACAAGTCCGTGCTGCTGCGCTGCGAGGGCGACACCGGCCTGCTCCACGGCACGCTGGGCGCCTGGCTGGGCACCATCCAGTGGGTCTTCGACAGTCCCCTGCGGCCCCATCACCCGCGCAGGAACTGGTTTGTTGCCGTGCAGAAGTGCGAGCCGCCCCGGCAATTGCCGGCAGACGGCGAAATCGTCTTCCAGGCCTGCAAGGCCTCGGGCAAGGGCGGCCAGCATGTCAACACCACGGACTCCGCCGTCCATGCCCTGCATGTGCCCAGCGGGATCTCGGTGAAGGTCATGAGCGAGCGTAGCCAGCACGCCAACAAGCGGCTGGCGCGCGAGCTGCTGGCCCTGAAGCTGGCGCGCCTCAACGCGCAGGGCGAGGGCCAGGCCCGGCGCACGCGCAGCCAGCAGCACTGGGAGGTGGAGCGCGGCAGCCCCGTGAAGGTGTTCCGCGCCTGAACGCCCGGGGCTAGCCCCGGGCGCACATGTAGATGCCCAGGGCCAGCAGGCCCAGCATCAGCACGCGCTTGAAGACCTGGGGCGACAGCGACTGGCGCAGCCGCTCGCCCCAGGCCATGCCGGCCAGGGCGGGCAGCAGCATCAGCGCGGAAACCAGGGCTGTGGCACCCCACCCCGTCCAGGACGAAGCGGCATGGCCCGGCCCCTGCGCCAGCGCCATGCCCGCGCCCAGCGCCAGCGTGGACACCGTGAAGCACAGGCCCATGGCCTGCATCAGCGCCTGCCGGCCCAGCGCCAGCGATTGCAAAAAGGCCACGGCCGGCACCACGAACACGCCGGTCAGCGCCGTGATCCCGCCCGTCAGCAGACCACACAACAGGCCCAGCCAGGCCTGATGCCTCTGCGGCAACTGCAGGCCCGGCCCCCACAGGCCCCACAGGCCCCACAGGGCATACACAACCAGGGCCACGCCCAGCGCCGTGCGCGCCACGGCGGCCTCGCCCACCGGGCCCCACCACAGCATGCCGCCCACCGTGCCCGCGACAATGCCCAGCTGCATCCAGCCCAGGCGCCGCAGCAGCGGCCGCAGCGATGGCAGGGGCCGCATCTGCACCACATTGGTCACCAGGGACGGCAGCAGCAGCCAGGCCGCCGCCTGCCCGGCCGGCATGAACAGCGCCAGCAGCGCCATGGACACCGTGGGCAGGCCCAGGCCCACCACCCCCTTGACGACACCGGCCAGCCCGAACACGGCCACCGCCGCCGCCAGCACCCACCACGCATCCCACATCACGGCCACCCTGCACTTTCCACCGACTTGGCTCAGGCCCTTCCTGAACCTCATGGCGCCATGCTCGTGCACCAACAAAGGGATCACAATCGGGAATCTTCAAACCAAGGCTCAGGCATGGCCTGATCCTTCAGCACCACAGGCCATGCGATTCGACCTCACCGACCTGCAGCTGTTCGTCCATATCCTCGACTGCGGCACGCTCACTGCGGCGGCCGGGCGCTCGCACATGACCCTGGCCTCGGCCAGCGAGCGCGTGCGCGGCATGGAGGCGCAACTGGGTTGCGCCCTGCTCGCGCGCCAGGCGCGCGGCGTGCGGCCCACGGCGGCCGGCCACACGCTGGGCCAGCATGCGCGCAGCGTGCTGGCCCAGATGCAGCGCCTGCGCGGCGACATGGCCGAATACGGCGCGGGGCTGGCCGGCCATGTGCGCGTCTGCGGCAACACCTCGGCCGTGGGCGAGCACCTGCCCCTGGCCGTGGCGGGCTTTCTGCGCAGCCACCCGCGCGTGGCGCTGGAGCTGCAGGAATGCGGCAGCGCCGAAGTGCTGGACCGGCTGCGCCAGGGCCTGTGCGACATCGGCGTGGCCAGCGATGCGCAGGACACCACCGGCCTGCAGGCCACGCCCTGGCGCCCCGACCCGCTGGTGGCCGTGCTGCCGCGCGGCCACCGCCTGGCCCGGCGCACGCGCCTGGCCTTGCAGGAGCTGCTGGCCGAAGACTGGGTGGGCCTGCCGCACGATGCCGCCCTGCAGATGCTGGTGCGCCAGCAGGCCGCCTTGCTGGGGGGGCCGTCGGAAGGGCAGTTGCGCTGGCGCGCCCAGCTGCAGCACCTGGACAGCATCTGCCAGCTGGTGGGCCAGGGCGTGGGCGTGGCCGTCATGCCGGCGGCAGCCGCGCAGCGCCTGGCCCCGGCCAGCGGCGCCCGCGCCGTGCCCTTGAGCGATGCCTGGGCCCGGCGCCAGCTGCTGCTGTGCACCGTCCGGGAAGACCAGTTGCCCGCCCATGCCAGGCAGTTGCTGGAGCATCTGCAAGGGCTTGGCTCGCCTGAGCCTTAGCGAACCATGTTGGAAAGCGCTATGCAGGACAATACGGGGATCATGACCCTCAAAGCCCCCGAACTGCTGCTGCCGGCCGGCTCGCTCGACAAGATGCGCGCGGCCTACGACTTTGGCGCCGACGCCATCTACGCCGGGCAACCCCGCTACAGCCTGCGCGCACGCAACAACGAATTCCGCCTCGAACAGATCGCCCAGGGCATCTCCGAGGCGCATGCGCGGGGCAAGAAATTCTTCGTCACCAGCAACCTGATCGCCCACAACGACAAGGTGCGCACCTATATCCGCGACATCGAGCCCGTGATCGAGTGCAAGCCCGACGCGCTGATCATGGCCGACCCCGGCCTGATCATGATGGTCAAGGAAAAGTGGCCCGAGACCGAGGTCCATCTCTCGGTGCAGGCCAACACCACCAACTGGGCCACGGTGAAGTTCTGGCAGAAGGCCGGCGTCTCGCGCATCATCCTGTCGCGCGAGCTGTCGCTGGACGAGATCGAGAAGATCCGCCAGGAATGCCCGGACATGGAGATCGAGGTCTTCGTGCACGGCGCGCTGTGCATCGCCTACTCGGGCCGCTGCCTGCTGTCGGGCTACTTCAACCGGCGCGATCCCAACCAGGGCACCTGCACCAATGCCTGCCGCTGGGACTACAAGACGCATGACGCGGCCGTTGATCCCAATACCGGCGAGGCCCTGGCCCAGACCATGGAGCAGGACTTCAGCTTCGAGAAGGCCCGCGAGGAGGCCGACAGCCAGTTCACCAGCACCTGCGGCGACGGCGCGCGCCACCCCAAGGCCGAGCAAGTCTACCTGCTGGAGGAAAAGGGCCGCCCCGGCGAGCTGATGCCCATCATGGAAGACGAGCACGGCACCTACATCATGAACTCCAAGGACCTGCGCGCCGTGGAGCATGTGGAGCGCCTGGTGAAGATCGGCGTGGACTCGCTCAAGATCGAGGGCCGCACCAAGAGCCTGTACTACGTGGCCCGCACGGCCCAGGTCTACCGCCGCGCCATCGACGATGCCGTGGCCGGCCGCCCCTTCAACCCCCACCTGATCACCGAGCTCGAAGGCCTGGCCAACCGGGGCTACACGGGCGGCCTGCTGGAGCGCCGTCCCTCGCAGGACTACCAGAACTACGAGACCGGCCACTCGGTGCTGCAGCGCAGCCACTTCGTGGGCGAAGTGCGCAGCTATGCCGACGGCATGGCGGAGGTGGAGACCAAGAACCGCTTCTCGGTGGGCGACACGCTGGAGATCATCCACCCCCAGGGCAACCGCCAGGTGCTGCTGGAGAAGATGTTCAACCTCGACGGCGAGCCCGTGCAGGTGGCCCAGGGCAACCCGGTGCGCGTGCGCATCCCCCTGGAAGGCCCGGCTGAAGGCGCGCTGATCTCGCGCCTGCTCTGAGGGCGGGCTTCGCCCCTGCTTCCAGTTTTTCTTCTTGGCGGCCGTCCAGGTCCATTGCCGCAATGGCCTGGAGCGGGCGCCTTTTTCTTTCATTCCTCATTTCTGCACTGCCATGGACATCGTCGTCAACGAAGAACTCAAGGCCTACATCGACCCGCTGACCCCCGATGAACTCGACGCGCTGGAGCGCAGCATCCTGGCCGAGGGCTGCCGCGATGCGCTCGTGCTCTGGAACGACCTGCTCATTGACGGCCACAACCGCTACGCCATCTGCCAAAAGCACGGCCTGCCCTTCAACACCCTCCAGGCCACGCAGTTCAAGAACATGGACGACGTGCACCTGTGGATGATCGACCAGCACCTGGGCCGCCGCAGCGTGTCCGACTTCCAGCGCGGCGTGCTGGCGCTGCGCAAGCGCGAGATCATTGCGGCCCGCCGCTCGGCCGCTGCCGCCGCCGTGATGGCGGCCAAGGCCGAGGCGCCGGCCCAGCCCGAAGGCGAAGCGCCCTGGGAAGGCGAGACCGACCCCGTGGTCGCCGCCGCCCTGGCCAGCGTGGCCAAGGTGCCCGATGAGGCCCTGGACACGCGCGAGGCCCTGGCCCGCGTGGCCCGCCTGTCCAGCAGCCAGGTCAAGCTGATCGAGACCATCCAGCAAAAGGCCGCGCCCGAAGTGGTGGCCGCCGTGCGCTCGGGCGACATCTCGCTGAGCACCGCCGCCGTGGTCGCCAGCCTGCCCGTGGATGAGCAGCAGGCCGTGGCCGCCGCCGGCGCCGACGAACTCAAGCAGGCCGCCAAGCGCGTGCGCGATGCGAAGAAAAAGCCCAAGGCCGCCAAGCCCGAAGCCGACGCTGCCGACGGCGAAGGTGCGGCCGTGACCGCCTCGCCCGAGGAACTGCAGCAGCGCGTGAACGAACTTGAAGCCGAGAACGAGCGCCTGCGCCAGCAGATCAAGGCCTTGCAGGAACTGCTGGCCGAACAGGGCTGATCCCCGGGCCGCGACCTCCCCAGGCATGACGCGCTACCAGGAACTGGCCGACGATATCGAGGCCTCCATCGCCGCAGGCGTGCTGCGCGCGGGCGACAAGCTGCCCTCCGTGCGTCACACCAGCGAGCGGCGCGGCGTCAGCGCCTCCACGGTGTTCCAGGCCTACTACCTGCTGGAGGCACGCGGCCTGGTGCGCGCGCGCGAGCGCTCGGGCTACTTCGTCGCGGCGCGGCCGCACAGCGCCCCGCCCGAGCCCACGCAGCTGTCGGCCCCCCCGGGCGAGCGCTTTGCCGTGGTCGATGTGAGCGAGCGGGTGTTCGAGGTTCTGGAATCGTCCATGGACCGCGATGTCGTGCCGCTGGGCTCGGCCTTTCCCTCGCCGCGCCTGTTCCCGCTGCAGCGCCTGGGCCAGGCCCTGGCCCGCGCCGCGCGCCAGGCCGATCCGCGCAGCGCCCTCGATGACCTCACGCCCGGCAGCATGGCATTGCGACGCCAGATCGCGCGGCGCTACCTGGCCGACGGTCTGGCACTGTCACCGTCCGACCTGGTCATCACCAATGGCGCGCTGGAGGCACTGAACCTGTGTCTGGCCGCCGTCACGCGGCCCGGTGGCGCCGTGGTCATCGAATCGCCCTGCTTCTATGGCGCGCTGCAGGCTCTGGAGCGCATGGGGCTGTCCGCCATAGAGGTGCCCACGCATCCCGGCGAAGGCATGGACCTGGCCGCGCTGGAGACCGCCGTGCAGCGTCACCGGCCCCAGGCCATCTGGTTGATGACCAGCTTCCAGAATCCGCTGGGCAGCCTGATGCCCGAGGCGCGCAAGAAGGCCCTGGTGGAACTGGCCACGCGCCACCAGTTGCCGCTGATCGAGGACGATGTCTACGGCGAGCTGTACTTTGGCGAACACCGCCCGCCACCGGCCAAGGCCTTCGACACCGAGGGCTGGGTGCTGCACTGCGCCTCTTTCTCCAAGTGCCTGGCGCCCGGCTGGCGCGTGGGCTGGACCGCTCCGGGCCGCTTCACGCGCGCCGTGGCGCGGCAAAAGCTCACCACCACGCTGGCCACCAATGCCCCCAGCCAGCAGGCGCTGGCCGACTACCTGGAAAGCGGTGGCGTGGACCGTCACCTGCGCCGCCTGCGCCAGAGCCTGGCCCTGCAGCGGGACCACATGGCATCGGCCATTGCCCGCCACTTTCCGCAAGGCACGCGGGCCACGCGGCCCGAGGGCGGCTACTTCATGTGGATAGAGCTGCCGCCGTACTGCGATGCGCTGGCCCTGCACCGCGCAGCGCTGGCGCGCGGCATCAGCGTGGCGCCGGGGCCGATCTTCTCGGCCTCGCAGGCCTTCGGCCATTGCCTGCGGCTGAACTACGGCCATGACTGGAGCGACGAGACCGGGCAGGCCCTGGCCACGCTGGGCGAGCTGGCCCGCGCAATGCAGTCCCTTCCCGCAGCAAAAGCAGCAGGGTAAGCGCCCGCTGCGCTGGAGGCACCTGCTGCGCTGTAGCGCCCGGGCAACGCGACCCCGCGCAGCTGCTGCCAGCCTGGTGCCGGCTGGATGATTCTCATTTAGACTCGCGCACCGAACCGGCATTGCCGCCATGCATGCTGACCGGTCCTTGTCTCCTGCTTCCGCCTCGCCCGCCGCCACGCGTCCTGCAGCCTGCCAGCCGACCCTTCAGCGCTGCACCATTCCCAGAGGCACAAAGGAAGTTTTCCATGGTTTCCAGCAATCACTGCGCCACGCTCACACGCTGCGCGGCCGCTGTCGCCGCCGCCCTGCTGTCGCTGCAGGCGTCGGCACAGGCACCATCCACCACCACCACCACCACCACCACCACCGCACCCGAGGCCGGCCTGTCCACCATCACCGTCACGGGCAACTGGCTGGACAACCCCACCGAGGAAAAGGTGCTGGACCATGCCGGCGCGCGCACCATCGTCGAACGGGCGCGCATCGAGGAAACCGGCTCCTCCAGCCTGCGCGACGTGCTGCGCCTGGTGCCCGGCGTGCAGGTGCAGGACAGCAACGGCACGGGCGGCAGCGATGTGTCGCTGAACATCGGCGTGCGCGGCCTGACGGCACGCCTGTCGCCGCGCTCGTATGTGCTGATGGACGGCGTGCCCGTCTCCTACGCGCCCTACGGCCAGCCCCAGCTGTCGCTGGCGCCCGTGTCGCTGGGCAACCTGGAGTCGGTGGACGTGATCCGCGGCGCGGGCTCGGTGCGCTACGGCCCCCAGAACGTGGGCGGCATCATCAACTTCGTCACGCGCGCCATTCCCAAGACCTTCGCGGCCGAGGCCTCGGTAGGCACCGAGATCTACAGCCACGGCGGCAATGCCAAGACCACGCCCAGCCTGTTCGTGGGCGGCACCAACGAATCCGGCCTGGGCCTGGCACTGCTGTACTCGGGCACGCATGGCGACGGATGGCGCGCAGGCAATGACAAGACCGATATCGACGACATCCTGCTCAAGGGCGCCTACCGCATCTCGGCCCAGGACGACATCGCCGTCTCGCTGCACCACTTCGAGGGCTCGGGCCGCATGCCCGGCGGCCTGACCACGGCGCAGTACGCGGCCGACCCGTTCCAGTCCACGCGCTCCTACGACAGCTTCGACGGCCGCCGCACCGATGCCTCGTTCAAGTACAACCACAAGGACGGGCGCAACAACTTCGAGGTGCTGGGCTACTACGTGGACTCGTTCCGCGGCAGCCACATCGAGCAGGACAACGCCAACCAGCGCCGCCTGACGGCCGCGCCGCGCAGCTACCACTACTTCGGCATCGAGCCGCGCTACTCGCGCCTGTTCGAGACCGGCTCCGTGGTGCAGGAAGTCAGCGTGGGCTACCGCTACCTCAAGGAAAGCAGTTCCGAGGTCGCGCTGCGCACCGCCTACTACAACCCCGCCACCATGGCCAACGCCATGGCCCTGCCGATCACGCCCTACCAGACCAGCCAGGGCGGCACCACGGCCCATGCCTTCTACATCGATGACCGCATCGACATCGGCAACTGGACCATCACCCCCGGCGTGCGCTACGAACGCATCAACTCGTTCAACAACGTCAGCAACCTGGGCGCCGACGGCAGCACCGTCACCAGCCAGCTGTTCCCCAAGGCCGAGGCACGCGAGCTCCTGCCCACGCTGTCCGTGCTCTACCGCATGAATGCGCAGTGGTCGCTGTTCGCCAACGCGGGCAAGTCCTTCGGACCGCAGCAGTATGCGCAGCTGGCCCAGACCGAGCGCGGCCTGCATCCCGAATCGGCCAAGACCTATGAGGTGGGCACGCACTACAACAGCCCGGCGCTGAACGCCGAGCTGACGCTGTTCAACATCGACTTCGACAAGGAACTGCTGCTGACCCGCGTGGGCGTGGACGGCATCTGGACCGACCTGGGCGCCACGCGCCACCGCGGCATCGAGTCCTTGCTGCGCTACGACCTGGGCCAGTGGAATGCCGCGCTCAAGGGGCTGACGGCGGGTGTGTCCTATACCTATACCGAGGCCGTCTCGCGCGCCGGCGATTTCGCGGGGCGCGACCTGCCGCTGTACTCGCGCCACACGGGCCAGCTGTGGGCGCGCTATGCGCTGGGGCAGTGGACGCTGAATGCGGACCTGGCCGCGCAATCGAAGCAGCGCTCTCCGGGGTCGGGCACGCAGTATGTGACGCAGGAAGATGCTGCGGGGCGGCTGGGCGATATTCCCGGGTTTGCGACCGTGGGCCTGCGTGCGGGCTATGACTTTGGCAAGTCGCTGGGCAATCTGCGGGTGGCCGTGGGGGTCAAGAATCTGTTTGATCGCAGGTACTACACGCGGTCTACGGACAACAACGGGGGCAAGTATGTGGGGATGCCTCGGACGTTGTATGTGCAGGGGACGTTGCCGTTCTGAGGCTGCTATTGCAGGGGCCTGAACTTTTTGGTCCCTGCCGGGTGGTATTTTTCTGAGGCCGGGTCTCGGCCCGGCGGCCGACTGACCTTTCTTGATTCGCCAAGAAAGGTCAGATCAAAGCAGGCGACCCGAATGTCCGCGACCCTCCGCTTCGCTGCGGGCAACCTGCGCTGACATACGGGGAGTGGGGGGTGGGCATGGAGCGGGCCGTCGCTTCGCTCGGCCCATTTTGTTCTTTTTAGCCCTCTGCTGTGAATCCCACGCGCTTGACGATGGGGCCCCATTTGGCGAGTTCGGACTGCAGCAGCGCGGCCAGTTCGGCGGGGGTGGAGGATTGGGCGTCCAGGCCGAAGGTGGCCAGGCTGTCCACCACGTCGGGCGTGGCAAGGGCCTTGCGCATGTGGCCGTTCAGGCGCTGCACGGTCTCGGCGGGGGTCTTGGCGGGCACGAAGAAGGCGAACCATTCGCTGTGCGCCATGTCCTTGTAGCCCTGCTCCACCAGCGTGGGGACCTGGGGGGCGAAGCGGCTGCGCTTGGCGCCGCTGACGCCCAGGATGCGCATCTTGCCGCCGGCCAGGTGCTGCAGCATGTCGCCCACGGGGCCGCAGACGGCGGAGACGTTGCCGCCCAGCATGTCCAGCAGCGCCGGCTGGGTGCCGCGGTAGCCGGCGTGCTTGAAGTCCACGCCGGCATGCTGGCCCAGCAGGGCGCCGATGAAGTGCGGCGTGGAGCCGGGAGCGGGCGAGCCGAAGTTGGCGCCTGCGGGGTTGGCCTTGGCCCAGGCGAAGAATTCGGGCACGGTGGTCACGCTGGCGGGCACGGCGGGGCCGACGGCAAAGCCGAAGTCGAAGATGCAGCCCACGGTGACTGGCGCCAGGTCGGCCACCGGGTCATAGGGCAGCTTCTTGTAGATGTGCGGGTAGATGGACAGCATGGACGTGGGCGTCTGCAGCAAGGTGGCGCCGTCTGCGGGCCGGCCCTTGACGTAGCTGATGGCGATCTGCCCGCCCGCGCCGGTGCGGTTTTCCACCACGGCGGTCTTGGCATAGCCCGACAGCTTGGTGCCCACGCGGCGGCAGATGGCGTCCGAGGTGCCTCCGGCCGCGAAGCCGGTGATGATGTTCAGGGTCTCGATGGGGCCCTGGGCCTGCGCCCAGGCCTGCTGGCCCAGGCTGGCCAGCAGCGCACCCGCTCCAGCGGTGCCCAGCCATTGGCGGCGGTCAATGTTCATGCGTATGTCTCCGGTTGAAATTGAAACTCTGAAAAAAAACAGTGGGGGAACAGCGGGGGAAATGCGTGCCAGCCCGGCGGCTTCAACTGTCGTCGCGCAGCCAGACCACCTGGCCCGAATGCGTGACCGCTCCCTGGTGGGCCGGGCGCACGGTGAGCGCGTATTTTTCCAGCACGCCGCCCAGCGGCGGCATCTGGCGGCGCGCGGCGGCTGATTGTTCCAGACGTGTGGCCAGTTCGGCCTCGCCGATTTCCACCGTGATGCTGCGCGCATCGGCGCGGGCGTCGATGGCGATGAGGTCGCCGTCGCGCAGCGCGGCAATGGGGCCGTTGTCGGCGGCCTCGGGGCCTGCGTAGCCGATGCACAGGCCGCGCGTGGCACCAGAGAAGCGTCCATCGGTCAGCAGGGCCACCTTGTCGCCCATGCCCTGGCCATACAGCAGCGCGGTGATGCCCAGCATCTCGCGCATGCCGGGGCTGCCGCGCGGGCCTTCGTTGCGGATGACGATGACATCGCCGGCCGCGTACTGCATGGCCTGCACGGCGGCCTGGGCCTGTTCCTCGGACTCGAAGACGCGCGCGGGGCCCCGGTGCACCAGGGTCTTGAGGCCGGCCGTCTTCAGCAACGCGCCATCGGGGCAGAGGTTGCCCTTGAGCACGGTCAGGCCACCGTCGCGCGTGATGGGGTTGCCGGGCGTGCGCACCACCTCGCCATCGGGCGGCGCGGCATCGGCCAGTTCTTCGGCCAGGGTGCGGCCCGTGAAGGTGAGCGCATCGCCGTGGACAAAGCCCTGCTCCATCAGCGTGCGCAGGATCACGCCGGCACCGCCGATGTAGTACACGTCGCGCGCCAGGAAGCGCCCGCCGGGGCGCAGGTCGGCGATCAGCGGCGTGCGCGCGAAGATCTCGGCCACGTCGTCCAGGTGGAAGCGGATGCCGGCCTCGTGCGCGATGGCCGGCAGGTGCAGGGCGGCATTGGTCGATCCGCCCGTGGCGCTGACCACGGCGCAGGCATTCTCCAGCGCCCGGCGCGTGATGATGTCGCGCGGCAGCGGGCCGCCGCCTTCGGCGCTGGCCCACACGGCCTGCATGAGCTGGCGCGCGGCGCGGCGCATCAGCGGTGCGCGCTCGCTGAACACGGCGGGCACCATGCTGGAGCCGATGGGCGCCAGGCCCAGCGCCTCGCTCACCATGCCCATGGTGTTGGCCGTGAACTGGCCAGCGCAGGCGCCGGCCGTGGGCAGGCAGGCGCGGCTCATGGCCTCCAGGTCCTGCGCCGTGGCGGTGCCGGCCAGCACCTGGCCGATGGTCTCGTAGGTATCGACCACGTTCAGGTCGCGCCCGTGCACGCCGGGCGCCTGCCCCGGCAGGGCCGAGCCGCCATGCACGAAGACGCTGGGCACATTGCAGCGCACCATGCCCATCATCAGGCCCGGCAGGTTCTTGTCGCAGGCGCCGATGGCGAAGATGCCATCCCACTGGTGGCCGCGCACCGAAGCCTCCACGCTGTCGGCGATCAGCTCGCGCGAGACCAGCGAAAACCGCATGCCTGAATGCGCCATGGTCAGCCCGTCGCTGACCGACACCACCGGGCATTCATGCGGCGTACCGCCCCCGGCATAGATGCCGGTCTTGGCATGCTGGGCCTGGTCGCGCAGGTTGAGGTTGCAGGGGCTCATCTCCCCGCCCGTGTGGAACACGCCGATGTGCGGGCGCTCCACGTCTTCGTCGTCCTGGCCCAGGGCATGCAGGAAGCTGCGCGTGGTGGCACGGATGGTGCCGGAGCGGATCAGGGCGGAGCGAAAGGGCGTGGGCGTGGCCGCTGCCGGGCTGCTGCCAGTGGTGCTGGTTGTGGTGGTGGAGGCGGCCAGCGATGCGGAGGCGCTGGACTCGGAAAAGACGTTGTCGGGGGAGGCAGGTTTCTTGTTCATACGCGGGACGGAAAACAGCCGCCCACCATAGCGGGGTCTGCGGATTTCCCTATGAGCATTTACACCAGATCGTGTCGCCCGGGAGTCGCCCGCATACCACCCTTGTGTCGCCCCGGCTTAGAGGATGGCCTGAAGGCCTTTGTCGGCGATGACGTTGAGCAGCTTGAGCGCCGGTCCGGCGGGACGGGTTTCGCCCTGCTCCCATTTGCGCACCGTGGAAGCCGTGGTGTGCAAATGCAGCGCAAACACCGGTTGGCTGAACTTCAAAGTCTCGCGCAGCTGTTTGATGTCGGCCGCCTCGAACTCCCGCACCGGGGGAGGACAGATCGCGTCGAACTCGCGCATCGTCACCTTGTCGATGGCGCCCGCTTCGTACAGCGCAGCCAGATCGCCGCGCAGGGATTCAATGATCTTGCTCACAATGCACCTCCAACAAAACGCCTGACTGCAAGGCCGCCGACAAGGCCTGGGTGGACAGGTCCAGAAACAGCTTGCCTGCAAACCTCAAAGCCCTCTGTTCTTCCTGTGTGATGTTCGCCTTGTCGTTCTTGGTGAAACCATGCAGGAAGAAGTATCGGTTGCCGATTCGTGCCGACAACAGCGTTCGATAACCCCCACTCTTGCCCGCGCCTGGACGCGCCACCCGCTTCTTGTAGAGAAAGCCCCCCAGGTCCGCGTCGATCAGCCCTCTTTCCATCTCCCTGACCGCCTTGCACAGCGCGGTATCGGGCAGTTTCTCGCTCGCCTGCCATCGGGAAAAGTCCTTGCGTTTGAGAACGCGCGCCATGCCAGCCTCCCAACTATACCCGTTACGGGTATGTATTTCACCTTCATACATATCACCACAGGGTAGAGCCTGCGAATTTGAAGTGCTGCCTCGTGCCTGCCTCATTCAAGCCCCTGTCGTTTCTCCTTGGCCTGACTGCCAGCCCGCTTGTCCGCCTTGTCGGGAAGACACGATAAAAAAAGGCCCCGGAACAAACTTCCGGGGCCTCAAAACCGATGCCAGCCCGCGCTGCAGCGGACCAGGCATCGTGCACAACAACTGCGCTGTACTCCTGAATCAATCCATCCAACGGGCCCTTCAGCGCGGCACCAGGAACGTGCTGTGCGCCTGCTTGGAAAGCGCCGGGTCCCCTACCGCCGTGGCCGTGATCTCCACGCCGTGCGAGCCAGGGCCGGCCGCGCCATAGGGCGCCTGCAGCCGCACCACGACCCAGCGGTCCTGGGCCGCGCCCACGTCCACCTCGGTCTCCGAAGCCACGCGCAGGCCTTCGATGCCCGAGGCCGACAGCACATAGCGCTGGTCCTGCTCCGTGGCATTGCCGATCTGCACGCGGTAGATGTTCTCGATCTTGCCGCCGGCCACGATGCGCGACAGCGTGCCCCGGTCGCGCACCACGTCCACCTTCAGCGGCGTGCGCAGCGCCAGGCTGGCCACCATGGCCGTGGAGATGGCCACCAGCGCCGTGCCGTAGATGAGCACGCGCGGGCGGAAGATGCGGCGCACCAGCTCGCTCTGGCGCCAGCCCCGGGCCACGCCGTTCTGCGTGGACAGGCGGATCAGCCCGCGCGGGTAGTGCATGCGGTCCATGACGCTGTTGCAGGCGTCGATGCACAGGCCGCAGCCGATGCATTCGTACTGCAGGCCGTCGCGTATGTCGATGCCAACCGGGCAGACCTGCACGCACAGCGTGCAGTCGATGCAGTCGCCCAGGCCCTGGGCCCGGTAGTCCACGCCCTTGTGGCGCGGGCCGCGCGATTCCCCGCGTGCGGCGTCGTAGGTGACGACCAGGGTGTCCTTGTCGAACATGGCGCTCTGGAAGCGCGCATAGGGGCACATGTGCTTGCAGACCTGCTCGCGCAGGAAGCCCGCGTTGCCGTAGGTGGCCAGCGCATAGAACAGCACCCAGAAGATCTGCCACGCGCCGGTCAGCGCCAGCACCTCGGGCAGCAGGCTGCGGATGGGCACGAAGTAGCCCACGAAGGTCAGCCCCGTCCACAGCGCAATCAGCAGCCACAGCGCATGCTTGCCGCCACGCCGCGCGATCTTCTCCGGACCCCAGCCGCTGGCATCCAGGCGCAGGCGTGCGCTGCGGTCGCCCTCCAGCCGGCGCTCCACCCACATGAACAGCTCGGTGTAGACCGTCTGCGGGCAGGAAAATCCGCACCACAGCCTCCCCGCCACCGTGGTGAACAGGAACAGCGCCAGTGCCGAGACGATGAGCAGCACGGCCAGGTAGATGAAATCCTGCGGATACAGCAGCCAGCCGAAGATGTAGAAGCGCCGCTGCTCCAGGTCGAACAGCAGGGCCTGCCGGCCGTGGATCTGCAGCCAGGGTATGCCGTAGAAGAACAGCTGCGTGAGCCAGACCATGGCCCAGCGCCAGTTGGCGAAGCGCCCCGAGATGGAGCGCGGCTGGATCTTGCGGCGTGACTCGAACAGCGGGGAATCCGCGCTGGCGTCGGCGATGGGAATCACCTTGCGCTGCGCGGGCCGCGGCCGGGGGGCTGCGGCGGTTTCATCGGGAAGCGGTTTCGGTCGTTCTGACATGCGGGGCCTTCGCCCCGGCCGGTGCGCCCTTGATGCGGGCTTGTCATGAATTGCCGGGGACTGCCTGGACTATGCCCAGCGCCCTGCTCCGCGGGTAGCAGCAGATGCGGTGAATTCGACCGTATCAGATGGAGCTTCAGGCCTGGGGAGCACGAAGACGCGGCACCGCCAGCCGCAACCCCCACGCCACCAGGCACAGCCCCAGCAGCGACGTCAGCGTGCCGATGCGCACATCGGCCTGGAGCACGCCCCAGCGGCTGAAGATCTCCGTCCAGTCATGGTCGCCGCCGCCCACCAGCGGCAGGACCTGGGCGCGCGCGTCCTTCATGTAGCGGGCCACGTTCATCAGGTTCTCGCCCAGCCACATCAGCGAGGCGATCCAGCCCGTGCGCTGGCCCTGCCTGCGGAAATGGCGCATGAACAGGGCGGGGAACAGCAACTGGAACAGCGTGCCGCCGTAGACCGAGAGATGCTGCGAGAACAGGGCCACCAGCGGGTGCCCGGCCTCGTGCAGCGCGAGGTTGGCGTTGTCCAGCAGCATCAGCCAGCGGTCCTCGCTGAAGAAGTGGCCCCAGATGATCCAGGCGCCGAAAGCCGTCAGCGCGATGGCGGCAGGGCGTGTGACCGGCGTCCATTCGACCGGGTCGTCGAAATCCTCGAGGTCAGCGCCGCGCTTCATGGCGCCAGCAACGCCGTTGCGTTCAAAGGGCATGCCAGCGGCTTGGCGGGGTACATGCGAGGTCGGCAAAAAGGGGCAGGCGCAGGATGCATGGCGGCAGTGTTCCGGAGAGTGGGAGGAAGATAGCAGGTTGCACCGGCACCGGGCTGCCGCGTTGCAATCCATCCCGGACAGGTTCTGGCAAAGTCGGGCATCCGCATCTTCAAGCCAAGGAACATCCACACCATGAACCTGCGCCCCTTATTGCATGAGCTTGTCCGCCAGCATGGCCTGGACCGCAAGGCCGCCGTGCAGCTGTTTGCACTGGCGGGATTCGAGCAGGAGCCGGCCGCCCTCAGAACCCGCCTGTGGCCCGTGGTGGCCTTGCTGGGCGCGGCGCTGGGCGGGCTGGGCATCGTGCTGTGGATTGCCGCCAATTGGGAGAGCATGGGCCGCATGCAGCGCTTTGCCCTGCTGCAGGGCTTCGTGCTCGTGATGTGTCTTGGCGCGGCATGGCGCGCGGCAGCGCGCGTGCCGCTGTCCGTGCTGGCGTTGCTGGGCACGGGTGCGCTGTTCGCCTTTTTCGGGCAGACCTACCAGACGGGAGCGGACCCCTGGCAGCTGTTTGCGCTGTGGGCAGCGCTGACCCTGCCGCTGGCCCTGGCGGCGCGCAGCGATGGCGTCTGGGTGCCCTGGGTGGTGGTTGCCATGACGGGCATCGCGCTGTGGGCGCAGGCCCATACGCCGCAGTTCTGGGAGGTGGAGTCGCGCGACCTGGGCGTGCATGCCGTGGCCCTGGGCGCCGCCCTTGCCGTCACCGCGGTCATGGCACCGGCCCTGCGGCGCTTCACGGGCGCGGGGCTGTGGGCCTTGCGCGGCGCGGGCGCACTGGCGCTGGCGATGATCACCTCCACCGCCATCAGCGGGCTGTTCCACAGCACGGTGGCGCCGCAGTACCCGCTGGGGCTGGTGCTGCTGGCAGGCGCGGCGGCGCTGGCGGGCCTGCGCAGGCATTTCGACATCTTCCTGCTCAGCGGTGCGGCGCTGGGCCTGAACGTGCTGCTGGTGTGCGGCCTGGTCTATCTGCTGCTGGAAAAACTGGGGGCGGACTTCACGGGCATGCTGCTGCTCGTCGGCCTGGGCGCCGCGTGCCTGCTGGCGGCCACGGTCAGCCTGGTGCTTCGAATGTCACGCAACGCGGAAGGAGGCCTTCAATGAGCCACGAACACGACACCCTGCTGCGCCAGGCCGTGGACCAGGGCATCCTGCCGCCTGCCGCCTTGCAGGACCGCCGCCCTGCCGCCAACGACCGCCATTGGGCGGTGGTGCTGCTCACGGCGCTGGGCGCCTGGCTGGCCCTTCTTCCCTTGCTGATTCTGTTTGCGTTTGCCCTGTCCGACTGGATAGAGCGCGGCGCCGGCACCTATGTGATCGGCGCCATGATGCTGGCCGCAGCGGTGGCCGTGCTGCGCGCCGAGGAGCTGCCCGTCTTCCTGGAGCAGCTGGCCCTGCCTGCCATGCTGACCGGCGCCGGCCTGCTGGGCTTTGGCCTGGCGCGCGACCTGTCGGGGCAGGCTGCGGGCGCGATAGGCCTGGCCATTGCGCTGGCCTGCACGGCCGCCATTCCAAGGCCCTGGCTGCGCGTGCTGCTGGGCGCCGCCTGCGCGCTGCTGTTTTGCACCATGCTCTGGCCGGACAACGATCCATCCACCCTGTACGCAGGCCTGCCGACCTGGGTCATCGTGCATGCGGCGCTGCTGCTCTGGATGCTGCTGCTGGCAGCCCAGTGGCGCGCGCTGGGGCAGTCTGCGGCACAGACCCGCATGGCGGCGGCGCTGGAGCCCTTTGCCACGGGCTGGCTGCTGGCGGTGCTGGCTGGCCTGGCCTTTCTGTCCGGCAGGAGCTTCATGGTGGCCGGCGTGCTGGGCGGCGGCCTGGCGGGCGAGCTGGCGCAGGAAGCCGCCCCGAACATCTCCATGGGCGTTCTGACGCAGGCCGGCTCGGCCGTGCTGGCCCTGGCAGCCGCCTGGTTCGCCCAGCGCGCATGGCCCACGCTGCGGCAGCCGCGCGCCGCCGTGGCTGCCGTGGTGCTGGCCGTGCTGAGTGCCTTCCTGCCCTGGCTGGGCGCCTGCCTGCTGGCGCTGGCGGTGACCGGCACCAGCGCCCGCTGGCGGCAGGCCGCAGCGGCCGCCCTGGCTGCGGCCTGGATCGTGGGCAGCTTCTACTACCAGCTGGCCTGGCCACTGGCCACCAAGGCCCTGGTGCTGGCCGGCTGCGGCGCCTTGCTGGGCCTGCTGGCCTGGGCAGGGCCGCGCGCCGCAGTCCTGCCGGGCAGCGCGGAGACCGCCGCCGCATCGGGCGCGGCGCCCCTGCAGCGCTGGGCGCCGTGGCTGGTGGTGCTGACGGCGGCCTGCACGCTGGCGGTGGCCAATATCGGCATTGCGCAGAAGGAGCGCACCATCGCCCAGGGCCGCAAGGTGTTCGTGGAATTGGCGCCGGTGGACCCGCGCTCCCTGATGCAGGGCGACTACATGCGCCTGAACTTCCGCCTGCCTTCCGAAGACAGGGACGTGGAGAAAGAGAACCTGCGCAGCGGACGCCTCTACGCTATCGGCAAGCTCGATGAGCAGGGCGTGGTGCAGTGGCTGCGCACCGGCACGGCCAGCGAGCCGCTGGCGCCCGGCGAGCAGCGCTTTGAACTCACCCCGCGCGGCGGCCGGTGGACGCTGGTGACCGATGCCTGGTACTTCCGCGAAGGCGATGGCCAGCGCTGGGAGCAGGCCCGCTACGGCGAGTTCCGCGTGGAGCCCGACGGGCGTGCGCTGCTGGTGGGCATGGCCGATGCACAACTGCGCCCCATCGTGCCCTGAGCGCACCAGGCAACTCACTCGAAGCGGTCGCCCTCGGCCAGCGGCGCATGCCGGTAGCTGGCCGGCGTGCGGCTGAGCTTGACGGGCGCGCCCAAGCCCCGGTAGCCGCCCTCCATCTCCACCACCATCTCGCGGTGCAGGGTATGCGGGTGGTTGAGCGCCGCGTCCACGCCTAGTACGGGTGCGGCGGGCACGCCGATGGCCATCAGCGCATCGGCCAGCGCGGGGCCGTCGCAGGACTGCAGGGCCTGCTCCAGCAGCGGCTTGAGCGCATCGCGGTGGTGGGAACGCTGGCCGGCCGTGGCAAAGCGCTCGTCGGCCACCAGTTGCGGGCATCCCAGGTGCTCGCACAGCAGGCGGAACTGGCGGTCGTTGCCCACGGCCAGGAAGACCGGCGTGGTGCCCGTGGCAAAGCTGTCGTAGGGATAGATGTTGGGATGGGCGTTGCCCGAGCGCCCCGGCGTCCTGCCGCTCATGAACCAGTTGCCCGCATGCGGATGCAGCAGCGAGATGCCGCTGTCGTACAGCGAGACATCGACCAGCTGGCCCAGGCCGCTGCGCTGGCGCTCCTGCAGCGCCAGCAGCACGCCGATGACGCCGTTCATGCCCGTGACCATGTCCACCACGGGCAGGCCCACGCGCAGCGGATCGCCGCCGGCCTCGCCGTTGACGCTCATCAGCCCCGTCATGGCCTGGATGGCCGCGTCATAGCCGGGCCAGGCGCCCAGCGGGCCATCGGCACCGAAGCCGCTGACGCGGCACCAGATGAGGCGAGGAAAGCGCTCGCGCAGCTGCTCCCAGCCAATGCCCCATTTCTCCATGGTGCCAATCTTGAAGTTCTCCACCACCACGTCGGCCTGCTCCATCAGCGCCAGCACGGCCTGCTGCCCTTCAGACTGCGACAGGTCCAGGAACTGCAGCCGCTTGTTGCGGTTCAGGCCCCGGTAGTAGGAGGACACACCGTCCTGGAACGGCGGCCCCCAGGCGCGCGTATCGTCACCCTGCGGCGGCTCCACCTTGAGCACGTCGGCGCCGTGGTCGCCCAGGATCTGGCCGCACAGCGGGCCACCAAGAATGCGGGAGAGGTCGAGGACACGGATGCCCTGGAGCGCTCCCGCGCGTTGATTTGTGTTCATGGGGATACTCTCGTCAGTCGAGCTTCGCGCCGGAGGCATCGACCACGGCCTTCCACTTGGTCACTTCCTGCGCGATGAAGGTCGACAGCCCCGCTGGCGACAGATCCGATGCCGGCTCCAGCCCCTGGTCGGCAAAGGTCTTGCGGATGCGCTCGCTGCTCAGGGCCTTGCGGAAGGCCGCGTTCAGCGTCTCGATGCGGTCGGCCGGGGTGCCGGCCGGTGCCACCACGCCGAAGAACACGCTCACGTCGTAGCCGGGCAGGCCCTGCTCGGCGATGGTGGGGATGTCGGGCATGGCCTGGGAGCGCTTTTCCGTGGCCACGCCAATGGCCTTGAACTTGCCGGCCTTGATGTAGGGCATGGCGGTGAGGATGTCGGTGAAGGTCATGTTCACCTGCCCCGCCAGCAGGTCGTTGAGCGCCGGGCCCGTGCCCTTGTAGGGGATGTGCTGCAGCGAGGTGCCGGCCATCTTGTTGAACAGCACGCCGGCCAGGTGCGAGGAGGCGCCGTTGCCCGAGGACGCATAGTCCAGGCTGCCCGGCTTGGCCTTGTCCTGCGCGATCAGCTCCTGCACGGTGGTGGCCTTGGTGGCCGGATTGACCACCAGCACGTTGGGCAGGTGGCCCACGCGGATGATGGGCGCGAAGCTGGTCTGCGGGTCGTAGTTGATCTTGCGGTACAGGTGCTTGTTGATGGCCAACGGCCCCGAGGTGCCGAACATGATGGTGTAGCCGTCCGGCCTGGCGCGGGCCACGAAGTCGGCGCCGATGTTGCCGCCCGCACCGGCCTTGTTCTCCACGATCACGCTCTGGCCCAGCGTCTCGGTCAGCGATATCGCCAGCGTGCGGGCCATGGCGTCCGTGGGCCCGCCGGGCGGGAAGGGAACGACGAAGCTGATGGGCCGCTCGGGAAAGCGCTCGGCCAGTGCGGCGGCCGGCAGAGCGGCGGTGGCGGCGAGCGCACAGGCCCACAGGAATCGGCGTTTCTGGAAGGACGGCTTCTGGTCAGTGCAAGGCATGGTGTTTGTCTCCGGTACTTGTGCGGTCATCCCTGTGGACGGGATGTGTGTTCTGGTTCGGTGCGCTCGATGGGCTCAGCGTGTCCAGCCTTCGGGCAGGTCGCCTGCCGCCAGCGGGTCGCGCGGCAGCACGCGGTGCAGCAGCACCAGCTGGGCCCAGCGCATGCGCTCGGCGCTGCCGGTGCAAGAGGCCTCCCAGGCCATGGCCGTGGCCGTGAAGCAGTGGTACAGGCCCGAGGCGGCGGCGCGCGCCAGGCGGTCACCGCCCTCCTCGGCCGCGCGCAGGGCCAGGGCCGCAGCCTTGTCCATGCTGGCCGACAGCGCGGCCTTGAAGTCCGTGGCCGCCTCGGTCTGGGCCAGCAACTGGGCCGCGTGGTCGCGCAGCACGGGCAGCGAGCCTTCGCGCTTGATGGCGCGGATCACGTCCAGCGCCACGATGTTGCTGGTGCCTTCCCAGATCGATCCCAGGTGGGAGTCGCGCACCAGGCGCGGGTCGCTCCACTCCTCGATGTAGCCGCATCCGCCGCGCACTTCCATGGCATCGCCCGTGACCTTGCGCGCGTCGCGGCAGGCGCGGAACTTGATCATGGGCGTGAGGATGCGCAGCAGCGCGTAGGCGCCGTCTTCGCCTGCGTCCGAACGCTGCAGCGCCTGGGCCGTCTGCAGCACCATGGTGCGGGCCTGCTCGGAGTAGATGCGCAGCTTGTCGAGCTGGCGCTGCATCAGCGGCATGTCCTGCAGGGCCTTGCCGAAGGCGCGGCGCTCGCGCGCCACGTACTCGGCCTCGGCCACGGCACGGCGCATCAGCCCGGCCGAGCGCACGCCGTTGGACAGGCGCGAGTTGTTCACCATGTCGGCCATCTGCACGAAGCCCCGGCCCTGCTCGCCCACCAGGTAGGCGACGGCGCCGTCGAGCACGATCTCGCCGCTGGCCATGGAGCGCGTGCCCAGCTTGTGCTTGAGCCGCACGATGCGGTAATGGTTGGCCGAGCCATCGTCCAGCCGGCGCGGCAGCAGGAACAGCGAGATGCCCTTCATGCCCGCCGGCGCGCCTTCCACGCGCGCCAGCACCATGGCGAAGTCGGCATCGGGGTTGGAGCAGAACCACTTGTCGCCGGACAGGCGCCAGCTGCCGTCGGCGGCCGGGCGTGCCAGCGTCTGGGTGTTGGAGATGTCCGAGCCGGCCGCCTGCTCGGTCATGAACATGGCGCCCTGGGCCTGGTCCTCGAAGCGCAGCTGCGTCATGCGCGGCCAGTACTTTTCGACCAGGGCCGGCTCGCCGTACTTGCGCAGCGTGCGCGCCAGCGAGTCCGTCATGGACAGCGGGCAGCACAGGCCGAACTCGGCCTGCACGAACAGATAGGTCAGTGCGTACTTGGCCAGCGGCGGCAGCTTGCCATCCCAGCCCAGCACGCCCGTGCGGTGCGACATGACGGCCAGGCCGAACTCGCCGTAGGCCACGCGCTCCATCTGCACATAGGCCGGGTGCTTGACGATGCGCTGCGCATCGCGCCCCGTGCGGTCGCGGTGCTCCAGCTCGGGCGGATTGCGGTCGGCGGTCAGCGCCCATTCATCGATCTCGCGGCCGGCCAGCGCGCCCATGCGCTCCAGATGGGGCTGCAGGTGCGCGTTCACCTCGGGCGGCAGGTACAGCGCCAGCAGGGGCTGCAACTGCGAATCGGTGGTGTACAGGTTGCTGCCGTGGCGGTCGGGCACGGCCTGGAAAGCCTGGGCGGGGGAAGACTGCATGGCGGCCAGCGCCTGCGGTTCGGGGTTCATGGTCTGTCTCCTGTGCGGGAACCTGGCCCGGGCGCATGGGCTCCGGGTCTTGGGGATGCCCCCATTCTTGGAAACAGTCCTATTCGAGTCAAATATCGATAACGTATTGATCAATAGTCAAACCGGATAGAACGCCATGGAGCTGAGACAACTGAGGTACTTTCTGGTGCTGGCCGAGGAGCTGCACTTCAGCCGCGCAGCCCAGCGCCTGTCCATCTCCCAGCCGCCGCTGAGCGTGGCCATCCGCCAGCTGGAGGAGGAGTTGGGCGCCCAGCTGTTCGAGCGCACCAGCAAGGAGGTGCGGCTCACGGCCGCCGGCAAGCACCTGCGCGTGCAGGCCCAGGACATCATGGAACAGGCCCAGCGCGTGCGCCAGGACATGCGCGCCATCGCCGACGGCGTGCAGGGCCGCATCCGGCTGGGCTTTGTGGGTTCGGCCATCTACCGCGGGCTGCCCGAGGCGCTGGAGAGCTTTCGCACCCGGCACCCGCTGGTGCGCATCGACATGCTGGAGCTCAACAGCGCAGAGCAGATCGCCTCCCTGCAGCAGGAGCGGCTGGACCTGGGCCTGCTGCACGCCACGCGCCCCGCACCAGGCCTGCAATCACACACCCTGGTGAGCGAGCCGTTCATGGCCTGCCTGCCGGACAGCCACGCGCTGGCCGGACTGCGCAAGCTGCAGGTGCGCCAACTGGCGGGCGAACGCATGGTGCTGTTCTCGCGCCAGGTTTCGCCCGACTACCACCAGCAGATATGGCAGATCTGCCAGAGCGAAGGCTTCACGCCCGACCTGCACCATGAGGTGAGGCACTGGCTGTCCGTGCTGTCCCTGGTTTCGCTGCGTCAGGGCGTGTCCCTGGTGCCGGCCTGCCTGCAGCGCGTGGGCTTCCCGGGGCTGGCCTTCGTGCCCATCCAGGGCCGGCACCCGCAGTCGCAGATGCAGGCCATGTGGCATCCGGGCCATGTGCAGCCCCTGGTCGAATCGCTGCTGGCCCATCTGCGCGACAGCGTGGGCAGGCTGGGACAGCAGCCCTAAACGCCACACCCTTGCTCAGTTCACTCTGTCCAAAACTGGCGTGACCCAGAAGCGAGGGACACCGAGCAAGGGCCGCCCCGCTGCCAGGATGTCGTCCCCCTTCCAGGGGGAAGCCGCATAGCGGCTCAGGGGGTTTCCAACTTCATTCCAGGAGCTGCCTGAGAACGTACGGCAGGATGCCGCCGTGCTTGTAATAGTCCACCTCGATGGGCGTGTCGATGCGCAGCTTGACCACCACGGTCTGCTTGCTGCCATCGGCACGCGTGATCACCAGCTGGGCCTCGCTTTGCGGTGCCAGGTCGGCGGCGGGAATCACTTCCACGAACTCCTCGCCCGTCAGGCCCAGGGTCTGCCAGCTGTCCGTGCCCAGGAACTGCAGCGGCAGCACGCCCATGCCCACCAGGTTGGAACGGTGGATGCGCTCGAAGCTGCGCGCCACCACGGCCTTGATGCCCAGCAGCTGCGTGCCCTTGGCGGCCCAGTCGCGGCTCGATCCCGTGCCGTATTCCTCGCCCGCGAAGATCACGCTGGCGCGGCCCTCGGACTGGTACTTCATGGCCGCGTCGTAGATGGGCATCTTGGTGACCTGGCCCGTGCCGTCGCGGTACAGCGTCAGGCCGCCCTCCTCGCGCGAGCCATCGGCCTGCGCGGGAATCATCAGGTTCTTGATGCGCACGTTGGCAAAGGTGCCGCGCATCATCACCTCATGGTTGCCGCGCCGCGAGCCGTAGCTGTTGAAGTCGGCCTTTTGCACGCCGTGGGCCAGCAGCCACTGGCCTGCGGGCGAGCTTTCCTTGATGGAGCCGGCCGGCGAGATGTGGTCGGTGGTGATGGAGTCGCCGAACAGCGCCATCACGCGCGCGCCGTGCACCACGTAGGGGTTGGAGCCCTCGGCGCCGGCAGCACCGGCGGCAGGCGCGTCCAGCTGGAGCCGGAAATCATCGAAGAACGGCGGCTCGGCAATGTAGGTGCTCTCGGGCCAGGTATAGGTGGCGCCCGTCACGCCGTGGATCTTTTCCCAGAGCTTGCCGGGCTCGGAGCGCACCTTCTCGTAGTTCTCGCGGAAGGCCTTGCCGTTCATGGCGTACTTCATCAGCGCGTGGATCTCTTCGCTGGTCGGCCAGATGTCGCCCAGGTAGATGTCACGGCCGTTCTTGCCCTGGCCCACGGGCTCGGTCATCAGGTCGCGGCGCACCGTGCCGGCAATGGCATAGGCCACGACCAGGGGCGGGCTGGCCAGGAAGTTGGCCTTGATGTTGGGGTGGATGCGCGCCTCGAAGTTGCGGTTGCCCGACAGCACGGCCGCGCAGACCAGGTCGTTGCTGGTGATGGCCTCGTTGAGCTCCGGCGTGAGGTCGCCCGCGTTGCCGATGCAGGTGGTGCAGCCGTAGCCGGCCAGCGCAAAGCCCAGCTTTTCCAGGTAGGGCAGCAGGCCGGCTTCGGTCAAATACTCGGTCACCACGCGCGAGCCCGGCGCCAGAGAGGTCTTGATGTGCGGCTGCACCGTGAGCCCGGCCTTCACCGCCTTCTTGGCCAGCAGGCCGGCGGCCAGCATCACGCTGGGGTTGGAGGTGTTGGTGCAGCTGGTGATGGCGGCAATCAGCACGTCGCCGTTGGCGATGCTCAGGCGCTTGGGCGGCGTGGGGGCATCGACCGGCGCCTCGCTGTGGGCGGCCTCCAGCTTGGGCTTGTTGGCCTCCATCTCGGCCATCGAGCGCTGCGCGCCGGGCGGATGGGCCGGCGTCTCGGGCGCCACCTCGCCCTCGCCGCCACCGCCTACGGGAAAGCTCCGGCCCAGCCGTTCGATCGGCTGGTTGAACCCGTTGTGCGCCGCAGGGGCACTGAACAGCTCATCGAACTTGGACGACACATTGCCCAGCTCGATGCGGTCCTGCGGGCGCTTGGGTCCGGCCAGGCTGGGCGCCACCGTACCCAGGTCCAGGCGCACCACATGCGAGTAGTCGATCTCGCCGGCGGCCGGCACGCCGAACAGTTCCTGTGCGCGGAAATAGCCCTCGAAGGCCTCGATCTCGGCCTTGCTGCGGCCCGTGCCCTTGAAGTAGTCGATGGTCTTTTCATCGACGGGGAAAAAGCCCATGGTGGCGCCGTACTCGGGCGCCATGTTGCCGATGGTGGCGCGGTCGGGCAGCGCCAGGGTGCGCGTGCCTTCGCCGAAGAACTCCACGAACTTGCCCACCACCTTCTCGCGGCGCAGGATCTCGGTCACCGACAGCACCAGGTCGGTGGCCGTCACGCCCTCGCGCAGCTGGCCCGACAGCTCGAAGCCCACCACATCGGGCGTGAGGAAGTACACGGGCTGGCCCAGCATGGCCGCCTCGGCCTCGATGCCGCCCACGCCCCAGCCCACCACGCCGATGCCGTTGATCATGGTCGTGTGGCTGTCCGTGCCCACCAGGGTGTCGGGGTAGTGCACGCCGTCCTTGGTCTTGTGCACGCCGCGCGCCAAGTACTCCAGGTTCACCTGGTGGACGATGCCGAAGCCCGGCGGCACCACGCCGAAGGTGTCGAAGGCCTGCATGCCCCACTTCATGAACTGGTAGCGCTCCTTGTTGCGCTGGAACTCCAGCTTCATGTTCAGGTCCAGCGCCTTCTTGGTGCCGAAGTAGTCCACCATGATGGAGTGGTCCACCACCAGGTCCACGGGCACCAGCGGCTCGATGGACTTGGGCTTCTTGCCCAGCCTGGCGGCCGTGCTGCGCATGGCGGCCAGGTCGGCCAGCAGCGGCACGCCCGTGAAATCCTGCAGCACCACGCGCGATACCACGAAGGGGATCTCGTCCACCCGCTCGGCCTGGGGCTTCCAGTTCGCCAGCTGCTCCACATGCTCGCGCGTCACCTTGTTGCCATCGCAGTTGCGCAGCACGGACTCCAGCACGATGCGCAGCGACACGGGCAATCGCCGGACCTGTGGATATTGCCTTGCCAGTTCAGGCAGGGAAAAGAACTTGCCCTTCTTGCCCCCCGCCGCAGCAAAGGACTTGAGGGTGTTTTCATATTCGTGGCGCATCGTGAGACTCCTGGATGAAACTCTGGGAAGGCACATGCGCGCCGCCTTTTCCGGGCTGCTGGGCATGCACCAAGACTCTGATTTCCATTGTGCCCAGAAGTGCCCGCGGATGCTGTGATCCATTGGCGATAGTCACACGCGGACAACGCTGTCCGCGCGGCAAAAGCGGCAGGCTTTCACAGGGCTGTCATCGAACCGGCCAGCGAAGCCCTGCTGCGCCACAACCCCGCGCACTGCAGATCGCCCAGCGCCACGCCGATGGCCGCCTGGCCCAGCACCCATGCCCAGCCTGCGGGCGCAGGCTCCAGCGCGCCGCTGTACAGCACAACCCCGCAGGCCAGGGCCCAGCCGAAGTTGCCGAACACGGCAAGCGCCACCAGCCCCCGGCTGCGCGGCATGCGGCACGCGCCCCAGCCAGCCACGCAGGCCCAGGCCAGCAAGAAGCACCCCGTGCCCAGCAGCAGCGCCTGCGGCAACCCCGTGACAACGGCCAGCGGCTGCGCAAAGGCCAGTTGCACCGCACCCGCGGCAACGCAGCAGATGGCGTCGGCCCACAGGGTGCGGGGCAGGAAACGGGCATGGGAAAACGTCGGCATCAGCACTCCTTGTGGATTGCCGGGCATGCACCTCGCAAGCCGGCCCCGCCGATGCTCCGCCGCCACCGCCCCCCGAGTCCATGACCTGCCAGGTCATGCCAGCCCCGCTGGAGCAACTCCAGTCGCTATGCCACAATCCGCTCCAGCCCCCTGTCACGGGGCCGGTGCTTGAAAACACCTTTTCCAAGACTAGCGGTGCAGCCTCCCCGTCAGCGAGGCTTTGTCACGTCTGAATCCTGTATTCGTGGGCGCTTGCCCACGTCTGTGCGATTTCGGGCGGGATGGGGCTCACCGCAAGGCTGCCCGCACGACTAGTCTCGTGTTTTCAACATCCCGCCCACCTGCCTGCGCTTGAAAACGCAACCCGGTGGTCTCAAGCCTCGACTAGGAGCACGGAAGCATGCGCAACGTTTGCCTTTCCACGGCCTCTCTCAACCTTGCACGGAGAGCCGAGCCATGACCCCCAGACCCCCACCAAGCGCCGAGCATTTCACCCAGGTCGTGACCGAGGTGGACCGCCTGGTGCAGCAAGGCTGTGCCGAGATCTCGGCACTCTCCCGCATGGCCCTGCTGTGGCTGGAAACGCCCGAGACCAGCAACCGCCTGGAGGTGCTCGCCAGCGCCCTGCGCACCATCCGCAACAGCGCCGACATGCTGGCCAGCGAAACCAGCGGCGAAGTCGTCGCCGTGGGCTGCTCCCACCACGTCAAAAGCAGCGCAGCCCCCTGAACCCGGCCGAGCGCAGCAAAGGCCCGCACCAGCCCCCCCCGTATGCCAGCGCCTGCGTCGGGCCGCCTTCTTTGATCTGACCTTTCTTGGCGAATCAAGAAAGGGCCGTCGGCTGCCGGGCCGAGACCCGGCCTCGAAAAACAACGGCCCGGCAGGGTCAAAACAAGCCCGCTGTAGTCATGACATGGCAACACGCGCACCGCCAGCCACATCGCGCGTGCGCCGCAACCCAGTCCACTGCAACTCAGCCAACACCACAACCACCACCGCCTGAGCCAACACCCACGCCACCCCCCAGGCAGACAACCCCAACCCACCAAACGCCAACAGCGCAACACAGCCCGCAGCCCACCCCAAATTCCCCACAACCACCAGCCCGATCAACCGCCGCGGCACAGGCGAGCGCGCCGCCATCCACGCAGCCAGCAGCGCATAGCCCAGCAAAAACCAGCCTGTGGACTGCAGCAGCGCCAGAGGCAACCCCGTCACATCCGACAGCGGCTGCCCCGCCACCAGTTGCAAGGCGCCCGAGGCGGCGCAGGAAGCAGCATCGGCCCACATCACGCGGGGCAGGAAACGGGGGGAAGCGAACATCGACATGGCGAACTCCTTGAGAGCAACAGGCACACACCGTGCATGCCATGGACTGCATGGTCCGCCGCAGGCTGCACAGGGTCGATAACCTCGCAGGTCATGGCCGCCACGCCGGCCCCGCCGCTACGATGCGGACCATGACCTCCACCGCCCATCCACCGTCCGCGCGCTCGCCCTTCGGCGACCATCTGCGCCACTGGCGCCAGCACCGCCGCCTGAGCCAGCAGGGCCTGGCACTGGAGGCCGAGATCTCCACGCGCCACCTGAGCTATGTGGAAACCGGCCGCGCCCAGCCCAGCCGCGAGATGGTGCTGCGCCTGGTGGAGCGCCTGGGCGTGCCGCTGCGCGAGCGCAACGCGCTGCTGGTGGCCGCAGGCTATGCGCCCATGTACCAGGCCCGGCCGCTGGACCACCCGGATCTGGCCGCCGCGCGCCAGGCCGTGGACCTGGTGCTCAAGGGCCACGAACCCAATCCCGCCCTGGCCGTGGACCGTCACTGGAACCTGGTGGCCGCCAACGCCATCGTGCCGCTGCTGCTGGCCGGCGTGGCGCCCTGGCTGCTGGAGCCGCCCGTCAATGTGCTGCGCCTGAGCCTGCACCCCGAAGGCCTGGGCCCGCGCCTGGCCAATGCAGCCCATTGGCGCGCGCATCTGCTGCACCGCCTGCAGCAGCAGATTGCCGCCACGTCGGATGCGCAGTTGCAGGCGCTGCACGACGAGATTGCCGCCTACCCGTTCAAGGAAGATGAAGCGGACTCACCACATGGCGCAGCACCTGCCAGCCACATCGCCGTGCCCTTCGCGCTGGACACCGACCATGGCCGGCTGAACTTCATCAGCACCATCACCATCTTCGGCACGCCGGTGGATGTGACGCTGCAGGAGCTGGCCGTGGAGTCGTTCTTTCCGGCGGATGCGCAGACGCAGGAGGTGCTGGGGCGGTTGAGGCAGGCTGCGTAAACCGGAAAGTACAGAGCCAGAAAGCAGCAAAGCCCGCCGAAGCGGGCTTTGCTCATGGAGCCGGATCAGGCCGGACTCAGGCGCTCACGCCCTTGGCCACATCCGCGTACTCTTCGATCTGGTCGAAGTTCATGTAGCGGTAGACGCTGGACTTGTCGGCATCGATCACGCCCATTTCCTTGAGGTATTCCTCCTTGGTGGGCAGCTTGCCCAGGCGCGATGCGATGGCGGCCAGCTCGGCCGAGCCCAGGAACACGTTGGTGTTCTTGCCCAGGCGGTTGGGGAAGTTGCGGGTCGAGGTGGAGATCACCGTCGCGCCTTCGCGGACCTGGGCCTGGTTGCCCATGCACAGCGAGCAGCCCGGCATTTCGGTGCGGGCACCGGCCGTGCCGAAGGCAGCGTAGTGGCCTTCCTTGATCAGCTCGTTCTGGTCCATCTTGGTGGGCGGAGCCACCCACAGCTTGACGGGGATGTCGCGCTGGCCGCCCAGCAGCTTGGCTGCTGCGCGGAAGTGGCCGATGTTGGTCATGCACGAACCGATGAAGGCTTCATCGATCTTGGTGCCGGCCACTTCGGACAGGAACTTGGCGTCATCGGGATCGTTGGGGCAGCAGACGATGGGTTCCTTGATGTCGGCCAGGTCGATCTCGAACACGGCAGCGTATTCGGCGTCCTTGTCGGCTTCGAGCAGGTCGGGCTTGGCCAGCCAGGCTTCGACCTTCTCGATGCGGCGCTGCAGCGTCTTGGCGTCGGCGTAGCCGTCGGCGATCATGTTCTTCATCAGAACGATGTTCGAGGTCAGGTACTCCTTGATCGGCTCGGGGTTGAGCTTGATCGTGCAGCCGGCAGCCGAGCGCTCGGCCGAGGCGTCGGACAGCTCGAAGGCCTGTTCCACCTTGAGGTCGGGCAGGCCTTCGATTTCCAGGATGCGGCCCGAGAAGATGTTCTTCTTGCCGGCCTTGGCCACGGTCAGCGCGCCTGCCTTGATGGCGTACAGGGGAATGGCATGCACCAGGTCACGCAGGGTGACGCCGGGCTGCATTTCGCCCTTGAAGCGCACGAGCACGGACTCGGGCATGTCCAGGGGCATCACGCCCGTGGCGGCGCCGAAGGCCACCAGGCCGGAACCTGCAGGGAAGGAGATGCCGATGGGGAAGCGCGTGTGCGAGTCGCCGCCCGTGCCCACGGTGTCGGGCAGCAGCAGGCGGTTGAGCCAGGAGTGGATCACGCCGTCACCGGGACGCAGGGCCACGCCGCCGCGGTTGCTGATGAAGGCGGGCAGCTCGCGGTGGGTCTTGACGTCCACGGGCTTGGGGTAGGCGGCCGTGTGGCAGAAGGACTGCATGACCATGTCGGCCGAGAAGCCCAGGCAGGCCAGGTCCTTGAGCTCGTCGCGGGTCATGGGGCCGGTGGTGTCCTGCGAACCCACGGTGGTCATGCGCGGCTCGCAGTAGGTACCGGGGCGCACGCCCTGGCCTTCCGGCAGGCCGACGGCGCGGCCGACCATCTTCTGGGCCAGCGTGAAGCCGGCGTTCGAAGCAGCGGGCGCCTGGGGCAGGCGGAACACGGTGGAGGCAGACAGGCCCAGGAATTCGCGGGCCTTGGCGGTCAGCGAACGGCCGATGATCAGGTTGATGCGGCCGCCGGCGCGCACTTCGTCGAACAGCACGTCGCTCTTGAGCTGGAACTCGGCGACGGTCTCGCCGTTCTTGACCAGCTTGCCGTCATAGGGCAGCACGTCGATGACGTCGCCCATCTCCAGCTTGGAGACGTCCACTTCGATGGGCAGCGAGCCGGAGTCTTCCTGCGTGTTGAAGAAGATGGGGGCGATCTTGCCGCCCAGGGTCACGCCGCCGAAGCGCTTGTTGGGCACGAAGGGGATGTCCTGGCCCGTGGCCCAGACGATGGAGTTGGTGGCCGACTTGCGCGAGGAGCCGGTGCCGACCACGTCGCCCACGTAGGCGACCAGGTGGCCCTTCTTCTTGAGGTCGTCGATGAACTGCATCGGGCCGCGCTTGCCGTCTTCCTCGGGCTTGAAGGCCGCGTCGGGACGGGTGTTCTTGAGCATGGCCAGGTAGTGCAGCGGGATGTCCGGACGGCTCCAGGCATCGGGTGCGGGCGACAGGTCGTCGGTGTTGGTCTCGCCGGGCACCTTGAAGACGGTGACGGTGATCTTCTTGTCCACTTCGGGGCGCGAGGTGAACCACTCGGCGTCAGCCCAGCTCTGCATGACTTCCTGGGCCTTGGCGTTGCCGGCCTTGGCCTTGGTGGCCACGTCGTTGAAGAAGTCGAACATCAGCAGCGTCTTCTTCAGCGCGTCGGCAGCGACGCCGGCGACTTCGGCATCGTCCAGCAGCTCGATCAGGGGGTGCACGTTGTAGCCGCCCACCATGGTGCCCAGCAGCTCGGTGGCCTTGGCCTTGGAGATGAGAGCCACCTGGATGTCACCGTGGGCCACGGCCGCCAGGAAGCTGGCCTTTACCTTGGCGGCATCGTCCACGCCCGGAGGAACGCGGTGCGTGAGCAGGTCGAGCAGGAAGGCGTCCTCGCCAGCGGGCGGGTTCTTGATCAGCTCGATCAGTTCGGCAACCTGCTTGGCATCCAGCGGCAGCGGGGGGATACCGAGCGCGGCGCGTTCGGCCACGTGGTCACGGTAGGCTTTCAACATGATTCTCTCTCCATGGTTTTCTAAAGTGGGGCTGCTTGCGGGACGCTCAGGTCCGGGCCTGGATTACTGGCCGGCGGGCTTGGGTGCTTCCAGCAGGCTGGGAGGCGGGTTCTTCTTGATGGCCTCGGCCACCTGAAGCTGGTCAGGGCTCATGCATTCGTCGGCCAGGCGCTGGCCGACCTTCTGGTTCATGAGCATGGACTTGTTGGCGATCTGCAGCCAGACGGCGCCGGCATGCTTGTCTTCCAGGCGCACGGTGCCGGTCGAGGTCTTGACGGGCGCCATGTGGTACTTGAAGCCCTTGCCGTCGATGTTGAAGTAGCCGGGGTTGGACTGGTCGGCCGTCACATTGACGAAGGCGCCCAGCTCGCAGGGAATGCGGCCGGTGTGCACGCGCTCCGAGATGGCCAGGTCTTCGGCGGACAGCGGCTGCTGGGCAGCAGCTGCCACGGCCGCCGCACCGCCGACTGCGGCAGCGCCGGCAGCGGCCTTGGCCGCGGTGGCCTTCTTGGCGGGAGCCTTCTTGACCGCAGGCTTGGCGGCGGCCTTGGCCGGAGCCTTCTTGGCAGGTTCGGCGGCGCTGGCGCCCAGGCCCATGGCCAGCAAGGGGGCTGCGATCAGGATGGAGGCGATAGCTGTCTTCATACGTTGGGCTCCTGCAAATTCCCGGTGTGGGCTAAGCAAGTGATTCTGATGCAAACCAGGGCTGCACCTGCGGGGGCAGCGCCTGGCCGGTCTGGTGGGCACGTGTGAGCAACTGCCAGAAATAGCGGTAGCTCGCCCGGTCATGTAATACACCATCCACGCTGACGGGCGCCCAGTCGGCGGCCTCCGCGGCGGTAAGTATTTGTGCGGCCTGCGCCACTTCGTCGGCCTGGGGCGCGAAGGCGGCGAGGATGGGACGGATCTGGTCCGGGTGGATGCTCCACATGCGGGTATAGCCGAGCCGCCGTGACGCCTGTGTGGCAGCGGCCTGCAGCGCCTGTGGATTCCTGAACTCGGTGACCACGCAGTGCGAAGGCACCTTGCCGTGCGCGTGGCAGGCAGCTGCGATCTCCAGCTTGGCACGCACGACCAGCGGATGGTCGAACTGGCCGGCCGAGCCCATGGCCGAGGCGGGAATCGCGCCGCCATGGGCCGAGACGAAGTCCATCAGGCCGAAGGAAATGCTCTGCACGCGCGGGTGTGCGGCGATGTCGAAGGCACGGTGCACGGCGGCGGGCGACTCGATGAGCACATGCAGCGGCAGTTCGCGGCAGCCCAGTCGGCCCAGATGCCGCTCGGCCAGCAGCACGTCGTCCACGCTTTCCACCTTGGGCAGCATGAGGTGGCACAGGCGGTCGCCGGCTTCGCCGACGATGATGTCCAGGTCCTGCGCGAAGCTGGCGTGGTCCACGGCATGCACGCGCGCAGCCACGCGGGCACCGGGCGTGGCATCACGCACCAGCGAGGCCACCAGGCGCGCATGGGCGGCCTCCTGGCCCACGGGGGCGCCGTCCTCGCAGTCCAGCGTGACGTCGAACACGCAGGTGCCGAACTCGGCCATCATCTCGGCCTGCAGCTGCAGGCTCTTGCGCATGCGCACTTCCACGCCGCTGTAGTGGTCGCAGACGGGCAGGTGCAGGGCACCGCCCTGCGCATCGAGCAGCACCTGGGCCGGGTGTGCGCGAGAGGGTGTGGACGTGGCGGCGGTCATGGCTTGCGCTGGGCGACGATGAACAGGCGGGGGAAGGCCAGCAGGCGCCGGCCGTCGGCGCGCACGCCGTAGGCGGCGTCCACGCGGTTTTCGTATTCGGTGAGGAAGTCGGCCTGCAGGGCTTCGGGCAGGCCTTCGACGAAGGGCTTGAGGCCGGTGCCGCGCAGCCACTGGACGATGGCGCCGGCCGAGTCCATGGGATGCTGGTAGACGGTGTGCCAGACATCGACGGCGCCGGCCTCGACGCCGGCCTGCTCCTGCGGTCCGGCCAGCAGGTCGTAGTAGCTGCGGATGGGCAGGATGTCGGCCCGCACCTTGGCGGCATCGCCGATGTAGGCGGCAAACTTGGGCAGGCTGGCGATCTCGCGCATCACGCGGTGCGTGGCTTCCTGCCGGTTGTCGGGCATCTGTATCGCCAGCACGCCCCCTGGCGCCAGTTGGGCGAACAGGCGGGGTATCAGCGTTTCATGCTCCCCCACCCACTGGAGGGAGGCATTGGCATAAATCAGGTCGGGAGCGCTCTCGCCGGGGGCGGGCGTCCAGGAAGCAATGTCGGCCAGCGCGAAGCGGGCCTCAGGCAGATGCTGGCGCGCGGTGGCCAGCATCGCCTGGGAGTTGTCTATGCCGGTGATCGTGGCACCGGCATAGCGCTGTGCAAGCAGCTCGGTGGAATTGCCCGGCCCGCATCCCAGGTCCACCACATGGCGGGCCTGGGCCAAGGGCACACGCGCCAGCAGCTCGGCTGCGGGGCGCGTACGCTCATTGGCGAAACGCAGGTAAAGCGCGGGATTCCAGTCGAGCATGGCTTGCCGGCGGCTTACAGCAGGTGCTTGACGCCGTCCTGTTCGCCTTGCAGCTCGGCCAGGGTCTTGTCGATGCACTCTTGCGAGAAGGCGTCGATTTCCAGGCCTTCGACGATCTTGTACTCGCCGTTCTCGGTGGTGACCGGGAAGCCGAAGACGATGCCGGCGGGGATGCCGTATTCGCCGTTGGAGGGCACGCCCATGGTGACCCATTCGCCGCCCGAGCCCAGGGCCCAGTCGCGCATGTGGTCGATGGCGGCGTTGGCAGCCGAGGCAGCCGAGGACAGGCCGCGCGCTGCAATGATGGCGGCGCCACGCTTGCCGACGGTGGGCAGGAACACGTCCTTGTTCCAGGCCTGGTCGTTGATCTTGGCCTTGACGCTTTCACCGTTGACGGTGGCGAAGCGGTAGTCGGCGTACATCGTGGGCGAGTGGTTGCCCCAGACGGTCAGCTTGCGGATGTCGCCGACCTTGAAACCGGCCTTGGCAGCCAGCTGCGATGCAGCGCGGTTGTGGTCCAGGCGCAGCATGGCGGTGAAGTTCTTGGCCGGCAGGTCCGGAGCCGACTTCATGGCGATGTAGGCGTTGGTGTTGGCAGGGTTGCCGACGACCAGCACCTTCACGTTGCGCGAGGCCACGGCGTTCAGCGCCTTGCCCTGGGCCGTGAAGATCTGTGCGTTGGCAGCCAGCAGGTCGGCACGTTCCATGCCGGGGCCGCGGGGACGCGCGCCGACCAGCAAGGCGTAGTCGGTGTCCTTGAAGGCTTGCAGGGGGTCGGAGTGGGCTTCGATGCCGGCCAGCAGGGGGAAGGCGCAGTCTTCGAGTTCCATGATCACGCCCTTGAGCGCGTTCTGGGCCTTCTCGTCGGGAATCTCCAGCAGTTGCAGAATGACGGGCTGGTCCTTACCCAGCATTTCGCCGGAGGCGATGCGAAACAGCAGGGCGTAACCAATTTGACCGGCGGCACCGGTGACGGCGACACGAACGGGCTTCTTGCTCATGATGAAACTCCAGGGATGGGGAAAAAATCAGGTGTTATCGGCGCCAGGTCGCACCAGCGTCAGAAACCAGCAGCCCGTGCTCCGCAAACAACGCGAAAGTGTACTCCCGATTTCGGAGCCCGGTCAATTTGTCTTATGTCTTATATAAGATATGATCGACGTCTGTTTCCAAGTCTTTCATCTGCGTTGCCGGGAGCCTCCCCACCCCGAACTTTCCCATGCCAGCCCTGCCTCCCCTCGCCTCTGAAACCGCCGCTGCCACCATCGGCGCGGGCGCATCGACCCCGGCCTTCAGCCCGCTGTACCAGCAGATCAAGGGACTGATACTGCAAAGCCTTGAAGCAGGCGAATGGCGGCCCGGCGAGCTGATCCCCAGCGAGATGGAGCTGGCGGCGCGCTTTCGCGTGAGCCAGGGCACGGTGCGCAAGGCCATCGACGAGTTGGCCGCGGAGAACCTGGTGATGCGCCGCCAGGGCAAGGGCACCTTCGTGGCCACCCACGCGGCCCAGCATGTGCAGTACCGCTTCCTCAAGCTGCAGCCCGACGCCGGCGACCAGCAGGGCGAGGGCCGTGCCGAGCGCCGCATCATCGACTGCCGGCGCCTGCGCGCATCGGCCGACGTGGCGCGCGGCCTGGCGCTGCGCAGCGGCGATGCCGTGATGCACGTGCGCCGCGTGCTGTCGTTCTCCGCAATCCCGACCATTTTGGAAGACATCTGGCTGCCGGGCCACGCCTTCAAGGGCCTGACCGCCGAGCAGATGTCCGCCTACCAGGGCCCCACCTACGCCATGTTCGAGCTGGACTACGGTGTGCGCATGGTGCGCGCCGACGAAAAGATCCGCGCCGTCCTGCCCGAGGCCGAACAGGCCCTGCTGCTGGACGTGCCCAGCACCACGCCCCTGCTGAGCGTGGAGCGCACCGCTTACACATACAACGATGTTCCCATGGAGTTACGCCGTGGCCTGTACCGCACCGACACCCATCACTACCGCAACGCGTTGAGCTGAACGATCCGTTCCCCAGAGAAGCGGGCGAAAATACGCAATTCCCAGCAAAGCTGTTTTTATTGCATTGCAATAGAATTTTGCATCGCCGCCCCTGAGCGATTACGAAGCAGTTACATCCACGAAAGTACCCTGCCATGACTGAGCAAGCCAAAAAGCGGCCAGAGTTCCGCAACATCAACTTCTTCAAGGACCTCCCCACCTACCGGTTGCCGCCGGCCGGCATCGTGTCCATCCTGCACCGCATCAGCGGCCTGCTGATGTTCATCCTGCTGCCTTTCATCCTGTGGATGATGGACATGTCGCTGACCTCGGAGATCTCCTTCGACGGCTTCACCTCGGTTTTCGCGGGTCCCTTCGGATGGTTCCTCAAGCTCGTGTGCCTGGCATTGATCTGGGCCTACCTGCACCACTTCTGCGCCGGCCTGCGCCACCTGTTCATGGACGTGAACCACCATGCGGTCAACAAGCAGTTCGGCAAGACCTCCGCCCTGGTGGTGCTGGTGCTGAGCGTGGGCCTGACCCTGATCCTGGGCGCCAAGCTGTTCGGCCTGTACTGATAGACGATCTCTCCCTCACGATAAGGAAAAAGAACCATGTCCGTGAATTACGGCTCCAAGCGCACCGTGGTCGGTGCGCACTACGGCATCCGCGACTGGATGGTGCAGCGCGTCACCGGCGTGCTGATGGCACTGTTCACCATCGTGCTGCTGGCCAAGCTGATCTTCAGCACCGGCTCCGTCGGCTATGACCTGTGGGCCGGCATCTTTGCCCCGCAGTGGATGAAGTTCCTGACCTTCGCCGTGATCGTCTCGCTGGCCTGGCACGTCTGGGTCGGCGTGCGCGACATCTGGATGGACTACGTCAAGCCCGTGGGCCTGCGCCTGGTGCTGAACGTTTTCACCCTGGTCTGGCTGGTCGGCTGCGCCGGCTGGGGCATCCAGATCCTGTGGCGTATCTGATAGAGACGCGGTCTCCACGATTGAAGGTTAAGAATGAGCTACTCCAAAGCAAACATCACCAAGCGCAAGTTTGACGTCGTCATCGTCGGCGCTGGCGGCTCCGGCCTGCGTGCCGCGCTGGAACTGTCGCGCGCCGGCCTGTCCGTGGCCTCGCTGTCCAAGGTCTTCCCCACGCGCTCGCACACCGTGGCCGCGCAAGGCGGCGTGTCCGCTTCGCTGGGCAACATGAGCGAAGACAACTGGCACTACCACTTCTACGACACCATCAAGGGCTCCGACTGGCTCGGCGACCAGGATGCGATCGAGTTCATGTGCCGCGAAGCGCCCAACGTCGTGATCGAGCTGGAACACTTCGGCATGCCGTTCGACCGCAACCCCGACGGCACCATCTACCAGCGCCCCTTCGGCGGCCACACGGCCAACTACGGTGAAAAGCCCGTGCAGCGCGCCTGCGCCGCGGCCGACCGTACCGGCCACGCCATGCTGCACACGCTGTACCAGCAGAACGTCAAGTCCAAGACCAACTTCTTCGTGGAGTGGATGGCGCTGGACCTGATCCGCAACACCCAGGGCGACGTGGTCGGCGTGACCGCCATCGAACTGGAAACCGGCGACCTGTACGAGCTGCACGCCAAGGCCGTGCTGCTGGCCACGGGTGGCGCTGGCCGCATCTTCCAGGCATCGACCAATGCCTTCATCAACACCGGCGACGGCCTGGGCATGGCTGCACGCGCAGGCATCCCGCTGCAGGACATGGAGTTCTGGCAGTTCCACCCCACCGGCGTGGCCGGCGCGGGCGTGCTGCTGACCGAAGGCTGCCGCGGCGAAGGCGCCATCCTGCTCAACAGCGAAGGCGAACGCTTCATGGAGCGCTACGCTCCCACGCTGAAGGATCTGGCACCGCGTGACTTCGTGTCCCGCTCCATGGACCAGGAAATCAAGGAAGGCCGTGGCTGCGGTCCCAACAAGGACTACATCCTGATGAAGCTGGACCACCTGGGTGCAGACACCATCCGCAAGCGCCTGCCTTCGGTGGAGGAGATCGGCCACAACTTCGCCAACGTGGACATCACCAAGGAACCGATTCCCGTGGTGCCCACCATCCACTACCAGATGGGCGGCATTCCCACCAACATCAACGGCCAGGTCGTGGTGTGGGACGGCCAGCAGAACAACGTGGTCAATGGCCTGTATGCCGTGGGCGAATGCTCGTGCGTGTCGGTGCACGGCGCCAACCGCCTGGGCACGAACTCGCTGCTGGACCTGCTGGTCTTCGGCAAGTCGGCCGGCAAGCACATCGTGCAGTTCGTCAACGGCTTCGGCGACCACAAGCCCGTGCCGGCCGATGGCTCGGAGCGCACGCTCACGCGCCTGAACCAGCTCGACGACTCCAAGGAAGGCACCTACGCCCAGGACCTGGCTGGCGACATCCGCGCCACGATGCAGCAGCATGCCGGCGTGTTCCGCACGCAAAAGAGCATGGACGAAGGCGAAGTCAAGATCAACGCCATCCGCGAACGCGTGGGCTCCGTGACCCTCAAGGACAAGTCCAAGGTCTGGAACACCGCCCGCATGGAAGCGCTGGAAGTGGACAACCTGATCGAAGTGGCCCAGGCCACCATGATCTCGGCCGCTGCCCGCCACGAATGCCGCGGCGCCCACACCGTGTACGACTACGAGCATCCTGCCGACCACGCCGAGTTCCCGCTGGGCCGCAATGACAAGGAATGGCTCAAGCACACCCTGTGGTACAGCGCCACCAACAGCCTGGACTACAAGCCCGTGAACCTGAAGCCCCTCACGGTGGACAGCGTGCCGCCCAAGGTCCGCACGTTCTAATCCAGCAGCCCACGAGAGAACAGACAAATGAAGCGCACTTTCAAGATCTACCGCTACGACCCGGACAAGGATGCCAAGCCCTACATGCAGACCGTCGAGGTCGAGCTGGACGGCCACGAGCGCATGCTGCTGGACGCCCTGGTCAAGCTCAAGGAGATGGACCCCTCCATCTCGTTCCGCCGCTCCTGCCGCGAAGGCGTGTGCGGCTCGGACGCGATGAACATCAATGGCAAGAACGGCCTGGCCTGCCTGACGAACATGAAGACCCTGCAGGGCGACATCGTTCTCAAGCCCCTGCCCGGCCTGCCCGTGATCCGCGACCTGATCGTGGACATGACGCAGTTCTTCAAGCAGTACCACTCGATCAAGCCGTACCTGCAGAACGACAGCTTCGCGTCTCCCACCAAGGAACGCCTGCAGTCGCCTGAAGAGCGCGAAGAGCTCAACGGCCTGTACGAGTGCATTCTGTGCGCCAGCTGCTCCACCAGCTGCCCCAGCTTCTGGTGGAACCCCGACAAGTTCGTGGGCCCGGCCGGCCTGCTGCAGGCCTACCGCTTCATCGCGGACAGCCGCGACGAGGCCACGGGTGACCGCCTTGACAACCTGGAAGATCCGTACCGCCTCTTCCGTTGCCACACCATCATGAACTGCGTGGACGTGTGCCCCAAGCACCTGAACCCCACGCAGGCCATTGGCAAGATCAAGGAACTGATGGTCCGCCGGGCCATCTGATGACCATGACGAATACTCTGCTCGACGAACGCGAGCGAGACCTGCTGCGCTGGCGCTGCCGGCGCGGCCTGGTCGAGAACGACCTGTTCATCGCGCAGTTCTTCGCCACCTACGGAGACCAGCTCACGCGGAGACACGCGAGCGGTCTGTCTGCCTTGATGGACCTGGCAGACAACGACCTGATGGACCTCTTCTTGCGCCGCAAGGAGCCTGAAGGTGAACTCGATACCCAAGAAATCAGGGAAGTTCTGGAACTGGTGCGCAAGCGCAAGCCCGGTTCTCTCCCGCTAGTAGGCTAGGCAATCTAGAGAAGGAAGTTTGGAAATGAAACTCGCAGACAACAAAGCAACGCTGTCTTTCAGCAACGGCGCCCCCAGCGTCGAGCTGCCCGTCTACCAGGGCAACGTCGGTCCCGACGTGGTGGACATCCGCAAGCTGTACGCGCAGACCGGCATGTTCACCTATGACCCGGGCTTCCTCTCTACCGCCTCGTGCCAGTCCGCCATCACCTACATCGATGGCGACAAGGGCGAGCTGCTGTACCGCGGCTACCCCATCGAGCAGCTGGCCAAGAACTGCGACTACCTCGAGACCTGCTACCTGCTGCTGTACGGCGAGCTGCCCAACGAGTCGCAGAAGGCCGACTTCGTCGAGCGCGTGACCAAGCACACCATGGTCAACGAGCAGATGCAGTTCTTCCTGCGTGGTTTCCGCCGTGACGCCCACCCCATGGCCGTCCTGACGGGTCTGGTCGGCGGCATGTCGGCCTTCTACCACGACAACATGGACATCAACAACGCCGAGCACCGCGACATCGCCGCGATCCGCCTGATCGCCAAGATGCCCACGCTGGTCTCCATGGCCTACAAGTACGGCATCGGTGCGCCGTACATGTACCCCAAGAACGACCTGAGCTACGCCGGCAACTTCATGCGCATGATGTTCGGCAACCCCTGCGAGGAGTTCAAGGTGAACCCCGTGGTCGAGCGCGCGCTGGACCGCATCTTCATCCTGCACGCAGACCACGAGCAAAACGCCTCCACCTCCACCGTGCGCCTGTGCGGCTCGTCGGGCACCAACCCCTTCGCCGCCATCTCGGCCGGCGTGGCCTGCCTGTGGGGCCCTGCCCACGGCGGCGCCAACGAAGCCTGCCTGAACATGCTGGAATACCTGCAGGCCAACGGCGGCGTTGCCAAGGTCGGCGAGTTCATGGAACAGGTCAAGGACAAGAACAGCGGCGTCAAGCTGATGGGCTTCGGCCACCGTGTCTACAAGAACTACGACCCCCGCGCCAAGCTCATGCAGGAAACCTGCAATGAAGTGCTGGCCGAACTGGGCCTGGAAAAGGACCCCCTGTTCGCCCTGGCCAAGGAAGTCGAGAAGATCGCCCTGGAAGACGACTACTTCGTGCAGCGCAAGCTCTACCCGAACGTGGACTTCTACTCCGGCATCGTGCAGCGCGCCATCGGCGTGCCCGTGAACCTGTTCACCGGCATCTTCGCCCTGGCCCGCACCGTGGGCTGGATCGCCCAGCTCAACGAGCAGATGGCCGACCCCGAGTACAAGATCGGCCGTCCCCGCCAGCTGTTCACGGGCTCCGTGTCCCGCGACGTCAAGCCGATCGGCCAGCGCTGATCGCAGGTCCGGGCCTCAGCGGCCCGGCACCCAAAAGCCCCATGCCTTTGCATGGGGCTTTTTTCATGGGCGAGTCCACCGTTCCAGAAGGCCGCACCAGTCCTAGGAACACCATTCTGACTATCGTGGCATGGATCTCGATTGATCACATCTACCCTAAGGTGACCGTTGACCCTCCCTGAAACGGGATGGAGGCGCAGCGCAATGCCCGCTGCCGTTCAACGCAACCCCGGGACTCACATGCTTGTCGAAATCACCAAGGACGGAATGCTCATCCATGCGCGCGTCAAGAATGCGCGCAGCCCCGCCATCGAGAGAGGAAAGCGGACCGCCGCCATCACCGGCATCGTCGTGCACCAGACCGATGCCAACACGGCCCAGTCTTCGCTTAACAGCTACAAAAACCCGAAGGCCAATGCGGCACACTTTCTTATCGACAAGGACGGAACCATCTACCAGACTGCGGCCATCTACCAGCGCACCAACCATGTGGGGCCGCTGAAGGCAAGATGCCTGCTTGTGGGGAAATGCAGGGCCAAGGACTATGAAGGACTGAAGGCAAAAGGGGTACACCGCATCGAGATGATGAAGGCTCCTGGTGAACGCTATCCGAGCAATATGGAGGCCATAGGTATCGAGATGGTCGGCCGAGCGGAGTTGCCGAAGGGGTTCAAACCTTCCTCCAACGAAGCGGATTTGCCCCCCGAGAGATTGCGAGGAGAGCGCGGCCTCTATCCCGCCCCGACCCAAGCTCAGAACCGGTCACTGACATGGCTTGTTGAAGCACTGCAGGACTCCATGCAACTGTCGCCCGGTGAAGTCTTCAAACATCCCGAGGTAAGTTGGAAAAATCTGACCGAAGCAGAAGGTGCAAACTGGAACCTTCCTACGAACACACCATGAAGTACCACCAATTTTTTTGGGCACTAACTTCAGCGATGGTCATGGCCTCAACGATTCATGCTGCTGACGCCCGGTATTCTGCAAAGAACATCCAGAAAATCAATATCTTCGTCCCCTCATCAAGCAACCCCGCTTGGGAGGATAAAAAATGGCTCGATTGCGACGATGTGATCCTGACCGAGGAGGATGTGCGATATGCATTGCAGCATATACGCCGAATTTCGGAAAAAGCCTATTTCAGCGAAGAAAACATGGATAGATCCGGATGCTCCGGAGGTGCGTCCGTCACGTTCAAGAGCGGAAAGATCATCGTCATGGATATCGAGCCAACAGGGCGAATCAGAATCTTCGAGGCGAACAGGAAGCTTGAACCCCTTGGAGTACCCTCACGCTACTACGACTGCGCTCCTTGCAACAAACGCAAGATGAACCTGCTGCAAGACGCCTTGGACCGCGCCACGGAAAGGCGGCTCAAGGAGCTGAAGAGGCAGGGCCGGCTCCCGCCTTGAGTCACGATCTGGTCTTCTCTTGCGCGCCGGTTTTGGCAATGGCTCTGACGCTTTACTCAACGCTTCATGCGGCCGAAGCCAGATAGCCGCTCAGGCATGTGCCACCGGCCCGGCTGCAACGGCTGGCGGCCTGGTGAACAGCCTGCTGGTCGGCAGCGCCGCCTGGCCTGAGCGCCCGGGCCAAGCCCCCTGCTTCACGCAGCGGCGCGGTTTCGCCGACAATGCCCCCCCGGCCCTCGTGGCCGGGCCTTTCTTGCGCCGGGGTTCCGGCCCCAGCCACTCCCTGCACACCATGAACTTTGCCTCCCTCGGCCTGAGCCCGGCGCTGGTCTCCAGCCTCCAAGACCTGGGCCTGGTCGATCCCACGCCCATACAGACCCAGTCCATCGCCCCCGTGCTTGCGGGCCGCGACCTCTGGGCCTGTGCTCCCACGGGCTCGGGCAAGACGGCCGCCTACCTGCTGCCGCTGCTGCAGCGCTGGATGGATGGCGGCAAGGCCCAAGGTGCCCAGGGCGGCTTTGTGCGAACCCTGACCACGCTGATCGTGGTACCCACGCGCGAGCTGGCCCAGCAGGTGGGCGAGACGCTGTCCGACTTGGGCCGCACGCTCAGGCAGCCGCCGCGCATCGGCGTGGTCTATGGCGGCGTGTCCATCAACCCGCAGATGATGATGCTGCGCGGCAGTGCCGACTTCCTGGTGGCAACGCCGGGCCGCCTGCTGGACCTGGTGGAGCACAACGCCGTGCGCCTGTCCGCCGTGCGCCACCTGGTGCTGGACGAGGCCGACCGCCTGCTGGACCTGGGCTTCCAGGAAGAGCTGCAGCGCGTGCTGGCCCTGCTGCCGAAGCAGCGCCAGACCCTGCTGTTCTCGGCCACCTATCCCGATGCCGTGCAATCGCTGGCCACGGGCCTGCTGCACGATCCCGTTCAGGCCCGCGTCGATGCCGCCGAAGGCCAGGATGCCGCCAGCCCGCAAAGCATCACCCAGCGCGCCATTGCCGTGGACCGCGCACGCCGCACGCAATTGCTGCGCCAGCTGGTGCAGGGCGACACCGCTGCGGGCACCGACCCTGTCACGCTCGAACGTGCCCTGGTCTTCGTGGCCACGCGCCACACGGCCGAACTGGTGGCGGAAAAGCTCTACAAGGCCGGCATCTTCGCCACGGCCTTCCATGGCGACCTGAGCCAGGGCGCACGCAAGGAAGCGCTGGCCGACTTCAAAGCCAAGCGCTGGCAGGTGATGATCACCACCGACCTGGCGGCGCGCGGCATCGATATCACCCAGTTGCCCCTGGTCGTCAACTACGACCTGCCGCGCTCGGCCACCGACTATGTGCACCGCATCGGCCGCACGGGCCGCGCGGGCGAGGACGGCACGGCCATCAGCTTCGTGACGCCGGCCGACCAGGCGCACTGGGCGCTGATCTGCAAGCGCAACCAGCTGGACCTTGAACTGGAGCAGTTGCCGGGCTTCGAGCCCACCGAGCCCGCGCCGCCGCCCCCGGTGGCGCAGGACGGCAATGGCGGCATCAAGGGCCGCCGCCCCAGCAAGAAGGACAAGCTGCGCGCCGCGGCCGCCGAAGCAGCCAAGACCGCAAAAAAGAACTGAGCGTTTCCGGTTCAGCCCGCGCCGCCGCGCCCGCCAAAGCGATCCCGGTACGCCACCGGGGTAATGCCCAGGTGGCGCACGAACAGGTGGCGCAGCGCCTGCTCCGAGCCCAGGCCCACGCGCGCGGCCACGGTCTTGAGCGGCAGATGGGCCTGGCTTTCCAGCAGTTGCTTGGCCGCCTCCAGCCGCGCGCTCTCCACAAAGGCCGTGGGGCTTTGCCCGGTTTCCTGCTGGAACACGCGGCGCAGGTGCCGCTCGCTCATGTGCGCCTGCTCGGCCATCTGCGCAAGGGTCAGAGGCTCGGCCAGATGGGTCATCACCCACTGCTGCACGGCCTGCACGCCGCCGTGCTGCGCGGCCTGGGCCGCCAGCGGCACGCTGAACTGCGACTGCCCGCCGGGACGTTTGAGGTACATGACCAGGTCGCGCGCCACCTCCAGCGCCAGCGCGTGGCCGAAATCCTCTTCCACCACGGCCAGGGCCAGGTCGATGCCGGCCGTCACGCCGGCCGAGGTCCACAGCTGGCGGCTGCCTTCGCCATCGCGGATCTCCTCGCGCAGGTAGATGGCATCGGCATCGACCTGCACGCGCGGATGGCGCTGGGCCAGTTGCGCCGTCACGCTCCAGTGCGTGGCCGCGCGCCGGCCGTCCAGCAAGCCCGCCTCGGCCAGGAAGAAGCTGCCCGAGCACAGCGCGATCAGCCGCTGCACGCGTGGCGCCACGCGGCCCAGCCAGGCGACCAGCTCGGCCGAGCCGCCCAGCACCTGCTCGATATGGCGCGAGCCCACGACGACCACGGTGCAGCCCATGCCTGCAGCCTCCAGCCCGGCCAGCGTGTGGGTGGCCTCCAGCGACATCAGCGTGTCCGAGCGCACGGGCCCTTGCCGCTGCGAGACCACGCGCACCTCGTAGCCGTCGCTCTGGCCGCGCGCGCGCAGGTGCACGTTGGCATAGTCGAACACCGACATGGGTCCTATGGCCTCCAGCGCCTTGAAGCCGGGGTAGACGACAAGATCGATGCGGTGGGCGCTGGCGTGGCGGTGGTCCATGGGAAACGGCGGGCTCGGAGGCGGTCAGGGTGGAAAGAATGGGGCGGACTATACGAAAAGACGCAAGCACCCACGGCCTGCAGGCCCGGCCGACGCCGGCCACCCCCCTCAGATTCGGACATATCACCTGGGGCTGCGGCCATGATGCGGCCGGTCCGCGCGGCCATGGCCTACATTCAAGGCTTCGCGGAGCGCGCGCACTGCCGCTCCTGAGCCACCCCGACAGAAAGACACGCCCATGAAATCCAAAGCCGCCGTCGCCTTCAAGGCTGGAGAACCCCTGCAGATCGTCGAGATCGACGTGGCCCCCCCGAAGAAGGGCGAGGTCCTGATCAAGATCACCCACACCGGCGTCTGCCACACCGACGCGTTCACGCTGTCGGGCGACGACCCGGAAGGCATCTTCCCCGCCGTGCTCGGCCATGAAGGCGCGGGCATCGTCGTCGAGGTCGGCGAAGGCGTGACCAGCGTCAAGCCCGGCGACCACGTGATCCCGCTGTACACCGCCGAATGCGGCGAATGCCTGTTCTGCAAGAGCGGCAAGACCAACCTGTGCGTTTCCGTGCGCGCCACCCAGGGCAAGGGCGTGATGCCCGACGGCACCACGCGCTTTTCGTACAACGGCGAGCCCATCTACCACTACATGGGCTGCTCCACCTTCAGCGAATACACCGTGGTCGCCGAAGTCTCGCTGGCCAAGATCCACCCCGATGCCAACCCCGAGCAGGTCTGCCTGCTGGGCTGCGGCGTGACCACGGGCCTGGGTGCCGTCAAGAACACCGCCAAGGTCCAGGAAGGCGACACCGTGGCCGTGTTCGGCCTGGGCGGCATCGGCCTGGCCGTGATCCAGGGCGCCAAGCTGGCCAAGGCCGGCCGCATCATCGCCGTGGACACCAACCCCTCCAAGTTCGACCTGGCCCGCACCTTCGGCGCCACCGACTGCGTGAATCCCAAGGATTTCGACAAGCCCATCCAGCAGGTCATCGTCGAGATGACGGGCTGGGGCGTGGACCACAGCTTCGAGTGCATCGGCAACGTCAACGTGATGCGTGCCGCTCTGGAATGCGCGCACCGCGGCTGGGGCCAGTCGGTCATCATCGGCGTGGCTGGCGCGGGCCAGGAAATCTCCACACGCCCCTTCCAGCTGGTGACGGGCCGCAAGTGGCTGGGCACGGCCTTCGGCGGCGTCAAGGGCCGCAGCGAGCTGCCCGGCATGGTCGAGCAGGCCATGAGCGGCGAGATCCAGCTGGCCCCCTTCGTCACGCACACCATGGGCCTGCCGGAGATCAACGAGGCTTTTGACCTGATGCACGAAGGCAAGTCCATCCGCTCCGTCGTCGTGTACTGAAGCTCCCCCTGAGGCGCTGCGCGCCCTCCCCCGTTGCACGGCGCCTCTCTACTCGCTACGCGAGGGAGGAGGACGGCGCCCTCGCCTGGGCAGCGCCAGTTTCATGGGCCGTTGACCGTGTATAGCGTATCAACTCCCATCTTTGAATGCTGCACGCACCGCTTGCCAAGGTGCTCGTAGCATTTTTCTTTTTTGAGGAACACCATGTCCGCACTGCCGCCCCTGGAACTCAAGAACGCCCATGCCTGCTTCGGCGGCGCACAGCGTTTCTACGAGCATTTCTCCGCCGAGATCGGCCTGAACATGAAGTTCTCGGTCTTCCTGCCGCCCAAGGCCGTGGCCGGCGAGAAGGTGCCCGCCGTGCTCTATCTGGCCGGGCTGACCTGCACCGAAGAGACCTTCATGACCAAGGCCGGCGCCCAGCGCTTGGCCGCCGAGCTGGGCATTGCGCTGATCGCGCCCGACACCAGCCCGCGCGGCGCAGGGCTGCCCGGCGAGGCCGATGCCTGGGACTTCGGCGTGGGCGCGGGCTTCTACCTGGACGCCACCACCAGGCCCTGGGCGCTGCACTGGCGCATGGAAAGCTATCTGCTGGGCGAGCTGCTGCCGCTGATCGCCGCACGCCTGCCTATTGACGCGCAGCGGCTGGGCATCTTCGGCCACTCCATGGGCGGCCACGGCGCGCTCACGCTGGCGCTGCGCCATCCGGGCCGCTTCAAGAGCCTGTCGGCCTTCGCGCCCATCGCCAACCCCGTCAACTGCCCCTGGGGCCAGAAAGCCTTCTCAGGCTATCTGGGCGATGACCGCAAGGCCTGGGAAGCCCATGACGCCAGCTGCCTGATGGCCGCCCAGACCCAGGCGCCCTACCCGGCCGGCATCCTCGTGGACCAGGGCCTGGCCGACAAGTTCCTGATCGAAAAGCAGCTGCTGCCCGAAGCCTTCGAGGCCGCCTGCGCCCAGGCCGGCCAGCCGCTGACGCTGCGCCGCCACGGCGGCTACGACCACGGCTACTACTTCATCCAGAGCTTCATTGATGACCATCTGCGCCATCATGCAGAGCAGTTGAGTACCCCCTGAGGCGCTTCGCGCCTTCCCCCTCTCTCGCTTCGCGGGAGGGGGACGACGCCATCGCCGCGAGGCGGCTCTTGCTCGGCGTCCCTGTTTTTTGGTCGCGCCAGTTTCAAAGATTAGGCGCAAGGCAAAAAATAGAACGGGCTCATCTCATCCAGGCATGCGCCCCGCGCGCATGTCCTGCGCAATACGCTCCAGAACCTGCGGCAGCTCCTTCACGCTGGCGATCACGTGGTGGGCGCCGGCTACGCGCAGCTTGGCTTCGGCGCGGGCCACGCGCTCGCGCACTTCTTCGGCGGGGGCGGCGGCCAGTTCGGCGGGGGAGTAGCCGACTTCGTTGCCGGACAGGGTCAGGCCCACGGTCCACATGCCGGCGTTGCGGCCTTCCTCGATGCCGGGCACGGTGTCGTCCACCTTCACGCAGGCACGCACGTCGCCGATGCCCAGCGCCAGCACATTGGCCAGCGCCATGAAGGGGCCGGGGCGGCCGCCTGCGGCCATTTCATCGCCGGCCACCACATGGTCGGGAGCCAGGCCGTTGGCCGCTGCCTGGGGCAGCAGCTGGTTCAGGACTTCACGCGGATAGCCCGAGCACGAGCCCACCTTCAGGCCCTGCGCGCGCAGCCAGCCCAGCAATTCAGGCGCGCCTTCGATGGGTGCCGAGAACTCGCCCACCTTGGCGATCTGCATGGGCATGAAGCGGGCGTAGATGGCATCCACGTCGGCGTCGCCAGGCTGCTGGCCGAAGGCCTTGTGCCATTGCGCGCGGATGCCCTCGTCCTGCAGCAGCTCGTGGATGTGCTGCCACTTGGACAGGCCCATGGGGCCGCGTGCCTGGGCCAGGGTGATGGTGATGCCGAAGCTGGCAAAAGCCTCGACAAAGATCTGCGTGGGTGCCAGCGAGCCGAAATCGACCAGGGTGCCGGCCCAGTCGAAGATGACGGCCTGCAGCGGCGACAGATCGGCGGCGGCGGCGGTGGAGGCGGTGGTGTGGTTCATGGTGCTTTTTGACTAGGAAAGAGGTTCAAACAGAAGAGGGCCGCACGCGCCTGTTCATTCCAGCGTGCGGATGAAATTGCGCCCGCGCGGGCCGGATGCGGCCGACTGCAGCAGCTGCTGCCACTCATCCCCAGGCACGCCGTAGTGGGCGGGATCGGTGGCCACGCCCAGGCCTTCGAGGAAGTTGCGCAGGCGCTGCACGGCCAACTCGCCCGTGGCGGCATCGAAGATGGACAGCAGGGCCGCGTCGGCCTCGTCGTCGGCGCCCAGGGCCATCTCCAGCACCAGCGGCAGGCTGAACGAGCAGGCAATGCCATGGGCCACGCCATGGCGCAGCGTGATGTCGTAGGACAGCGAATGCGCCAGCGCCGTGCGGGTGTTGGAGAAGGCCAGGCCGGCCATCAGGGCGGCCTCGGCCATGCGGCTTCGCAGCGGCAGGCTGCCCAGGTCCTGCATCAGCGCGGGCAGCGTGGCCAGGGTGCGGCGCGCGGCGCCCACGGCCAAGGTGGTGGAGACGGGATTGCGGTGCCGATTCCAGATGGACTCCAGCGCATGCGACAGTGCATCCAGCCCCGAGGCCAGCGTGGCGCCGGCCGGCAGGCTTTGCATGAGCTGCGCGTCGATGATGGCGGCCTCGGGCCAGGTCCAGTGCTGGTGCAGCGAGTGCTTGCGGCCAGCGGCCTGGTCCCAGATCGTGGCCCAGGGCGTGACCTCGCTGCCCGTGCCGGCCGTGGTGGGAATGGCGATCAGCGCCTTGTGGCCTGCGGCCGTCAGGGCCAGCCCCTGCTCCAGGGCCTGCAGCAGTTCGCCGAAACGCCGCGTGGGCGTGGCGCACATCAGCGCCTTGGCCGAGTCGATGGCGCTGCCGCCGCCCAGGGCCACGATGCACGGGACCTCGGCGTATTCGCGGTGCACGCGGTCATACAGCGGGGCCAGCCACTGCACATCGGGATTGGGCGCAATGCCGTCCACCACGCCGCGCAGCTGGCTGCCCAGCCGTTGGCGCAGCTGCTGCACCAGGCCCAGGGATTCGGCCTCGGGAAACGTCACCAGCAGGCAGTCGCGCCCGGCCAGCAGCTCGGGCAGGCGGTCCAGGCGGCCGGGGCCGGCATGGATGGCAACGGGGTTGTGATAGGTCCACACAAATCGGTCCTTTGAATGAAACAGGGGCGCCGAAAAAAGCGCTACCCTCAATGGCGGGTGCCCTGCTGGATGCGGCTGCGCAGCCAGTGGGAGACGAGATCGGCAGCGATCACCATCACGGTGATGACCACGATGCAGGTGGCCGTCTCCTGGTAGCGGAACAGCTTGAGGCTGCCGACCAGCTCGAACCCCAGCCCGCCCGCGCCCACCATGCCCAGCACCGTGGCCGAGCGCAGGTTGACCTCGAAGCGGTAGAGCACGACCGCGATCCAGGCCGTGATGGCCTGCGGTATCACACCGAAGACGATGAGCTGCAATTGCGTGGCGCCTGCGCTGCGCAGGGCCTGCAGCGGGCCGTCGTCGATCTCTTCGATGCTCTCGGCGAAGAACTTGCCCAGCATGCCCATGCCATGCAGGGCCAGGGCCAGCACGCCGGGAAACGGCCCCAGGCCCACGGCCGAGACAAAGACCAGCGCCAGGATCAGCTCGTTGATGCTGCGCACCACGTTCAGGAACTGACGCGTGATGCGCCGCAGCCAGTGCCAGCCATGCAGGTTGCTGGCCGCGATGAAGGACAGCGGCAGCGCCAGCACCACGGACAGCAGCGTGCCCCAGATGGCGATCTGCACCGTCTCCAGCGCGGGCGCCATCAGGCGCGGCAGCATGCTCCAGTCCGGCGGCACGGAGCGCGCCACGAAGTCTGCGATCTGGGGCATGCCTGCCGCCAGTTCGCCCCAGCTCATCTGCGCGCCGCCCGCGCTCCAGTGCAGCACCCAGGCGATGGCCAGGGCCGCAGCCGCATAGCCTGTCCAGCCCAGGGTGCCGTGGGGGCGCGGCGCGGTCCATTGCCAGCGGTCGCGCGGCTCGGGGCTCCAGGAATTGGCGCTGGTCATCACAGTCCTCCTGCGGGCGCGCTGGCCCGCATCCACGAGGCAGGCACCGGCGCCTGCGCATGCAGGCCGGCAGGCCCTATGGCCGCCGTGCCCGGAGGTGTGTCCGGCTCTGCGCCCTGCCCTGCTCCTTGCCCTGCGCCTTGCCCTGCAGTGGGCTGCGCATGGTAGATGGCCTGCAGCGCGGCCTCGTCCAGCGCCTGCGGCGATCCGTCAAAGACCATGCGGCCCTGGGCCAGGCCCAGCACACGGTCGCCGAACTCCCGCGCGTAGTCCACCTGGTGCAGGTTGCAGACCACGGCAATGCCCAGCTCGCGCGTGGCATCACGCAGGTACTGCAGCACGCTGCGCGCGGTCTTGGGGTCCAGGCTGGCCACGGGCTCGTCGGCCAGGATGACCTGGGGCTGCTGGGCCAGCGCGCGGGCAATGCCCACGCGCTGCATCTGCCCGCCCGACAGCGCCTCGGTGCGCTCCAGCGCCTTGTGGGCCAGGCCCACGCGCTCCAGGCACTGGTCGGCCAGGCGGATATCGCTTTCGCGGAACAGCTGCAGCACCGAGGCCAGGGTGCCGGTCTGGCCCAGGCGCCCGGTCAGCACGTTCTTGCGCACCGACAGGCGCGGCACCAGGTTGTGGTGCTGGAAGACCATGGCCACGTGGCGAGCCAGCTCGCGCCGGCTGTGCCTGCCGCCGCCCAGCATCAGGTCCATGCCGCCCACCTCCAGCGTGCCGCTGTCGGCGCGGGCCAGGCCGTTCATGCAGCGCAGCAGCGTGGACTTGCCGGCCCCCGACAGGCCCAGCATGACGACAAACTCGCCGGGCTGCACATCCAGGTCGATGCCATGCAGCACGTGGTTGCTGCCATAGCTCTTGCGCAATTGGCGGATGCGGATCATTTCATGCTCCCGAGGTCGAGCTTGAGCGCCTTGGCCGTCTGGCGTACCACGTCGTAGGCCTTGTCATCCGTGGCCGCGAAGCCGTCGAGCACGCCCTGGTCACCCCAGGGCAGGTCCTTGACCTCGGCCAGGGCCGCAGCCACCTTCTGCTTGGTGCCGGCGTCCAGGTTCTTGCGCCATGTCATGGGCGACTCGGGGATGGGCTGGGAGCGCCAGACGATCTGGAAGTCCTCGCGCTTGACCAGGCCCTTGTTCACGGCGGAGTCGAAGATGCGGTCGGCCACGGCCGCCGCATCCACCTTGCCGTTGGCCACGGCCATGATGCTGGCGTCGTGCGAGCCCGAGAAGATCACGCGCGAAAAGCCCTTGTCCGCATCGAAGCCCTCGGCGATCAACCCCGCCTTGGGAAACAGGTGGCCCGACGCCGAGGTCGGGTCCACAAAGGCAAAGCTACGGCCCTTGAGATCGGCCACGCTGGCCGGGCCCTTGTCCTTGCGGGAGATCACCATGCTGTGGTACGCGCTCTTGCCCGTCTTCTTGGTCACGGCCACGGCAAAGGCCTCGGCGCCTGCCACCTGGTTGGCCAGCACGTACGAGAACGGGCCGAGGAAGGCGATGTCGATCTTGTTGGAGCGCAGCGCCTCGATCACGCCGTTGTAGTCATTGGCCACGAAGGGCCGCACCTTCATGCCGGTGCGGGTGGCCAGCTGGTCCATGACCTGCTGGCTGGCACGGATCATGGCCTGCGCGTCCTCCGAGGGGATCAGGCCCACGCGCAGCTCGGCGCTCTGGGCAAAGGCGGCAGTGGTAGCGGTGGAGGCGGTGGCGGCCAGGGCCAGCACGGCGCCGGCATGGCGCAGCCAGGTCTTGCGGTTCATCTTCATGGGAGCGTTCCTTTGCATCAGGTCAGGCACATCGGCGGATCGGTGGATCCGTGAATCGCCGGTCAAATCGCCAGGCGGGTGGGTATGGCTGAATGCTAGGAGCGACATATTTCTGCCATGTGAAAGTTTCAGAATCGGTTTTGACAGCATCCATAGACAAAACCTTGAGATACCGACTTTCGTGAGCAACGCCCGCTACCGCGCCTTCATCGCCGTCGCCCACCATGGCAGCCTCAGCGCCGCCGCCCGCGCACTGGGCGTGAGCCAGCCCACCATCTCCACCCAGATCGCCACGCTGGAGCGCCAAAGCCAAATCGAGCTGTTCCACCGCCGCGGCTACCGCATGACGCTCACGGGCGCAGGCGCCAGACTGCTGCCCATGGCGCAGAAAATCATGGCGCTGGAGGCCGAGGCCGAGTTCTTCCTGCGCGACTCGGGGCAGTTGCACCAGGGCGAGCTCAAGATCGGCGCCGTGGGGCCCTTCCATGTGATCGAAATGGTGGCCGCCTACCGCGCACGGCACCCGGGCATGCAGCTGTCCATCCGCATGGGCAACTCGCAGCAGGTGCTGGCGGACCTGGAACGCTACGACACCGACGTGGCCGTGCTCGCCGGCCTCTACGACCGCCCGGAGCTGCTGGCACGCGAGTACGCGCGCCACGCCATCGTGCTGTTCGCCCATGTGGCCCATCCCTTCGCGCGGCGCAGCGAAATCGCGCTGTCCGAACTGCAGGGCCAGCCTTTGCTGCTGCGCGAGCACGGCTCGACCACGCGCACCGCGCTGGAATCGGTGCTGCAGGCCGCCGGGGTGCAGCCGCGCACCGAGCTGGAGATCGGCAGCCGCGAAGCCATACGCGAAGCCGTGGCGCGCGGCCTGGGACTGGGCGCCGTGTCCGAAGCCGAATTCATCCCCGACCCGCGCTTTCGCCCGCTGCGCATCGCGGGCGACCCGGCCAGCACCACCACCTATGTCTATTGCATGCGCGAGCGCAGCGACAGCCTGCTGGTGAGGTCGTTCATGGACGCGTCACAGTGATCAGCCGATGCCGCAGACGCTGCGCAGCTCGCCACCCGCCGTCAGTCCAGGGCCGGCGCATCGACGATCGGATTGCGGAGAATGCCGATGCGCTCCACCTCCACCTCGCAGACATCGCCCGCCTTCATCCAGACCTGGGGGCTGCGCGCCAGACCGACGCCCGAGGGCGTGCCCGTGATGATGATGTCGCCAGGCTGCAGCGCCATGCCCTGCGAGCAGGCCGCGACCAGGGTGGCCACATCGAAGATCATGTCGCGCGTATTCGCGTCCTGCAGCACCTGGCCATTGAGCCGGCACTGGATGCGCAGGCCGGCCGCGCCCGGCGGCAGTTCGTCGGCGGTGACGAACTCGGGTCCGAAACCGCCGCTGCGGTCGAAGTTCTTACCCCACAGCCACTGGGCGGAGCGAACCTGGTAGTCGCGCACCGACCCATCGTTGAACAGCGAGTAGCCGGCCACATGCTCCAGCGCCCGGGCCTTGTCGATATAGCGCCCGGCCTTGCCGATCACCGCCACCAGCTCGGCCTCGTAGTCGAACTGGGTGGACACAGGCGGGCGCTCCAGCGCCTGCCCATGCGCCACCCACGAGGAGGCATAGCGCTGGAAGATGACAGGATGCCGGGGCAGCTCGAAATGGCTCTCGGCGGCATGGTCCACGTAGTTGAGCCCTATGGCGAAAGCCTTGGACGGGTTGAGCACGGGTGGCAGGATCTCCAGCCCCTGCAGGGGCAGGCGCTCGCTGGCCGTGGCGACCGCCTGTTGCGCGGCCCGCAGGCCGTGCGGCCCCTGCGCAAGCAATTTGTCCAGTGTGGCGGGCAGACCCAGGGCCGTGATGTCCACCAGCTCCTGGCCGGACCGCACGCCCAGGGCCGGCCGGCCCTGGGCATTCCTGAAGGCAATGATTCGCATGGAAATACTCCGTTGAAAGCGTCAAGCGCAAGGCTCGTGGTTGGTAATGAAATCCTCAGGAAGCGCCGGTCCCCAGACATACAGCGCATCCTCCGGTGAGTGGTCGGCAGCTGGCCACAGGCTGCCCGCCGGCACGAAATCTATGTCGAACGAGTATTCGGCATAGCTTCCCCAGGGGTCGCGCACATAGTGGAAATAGTTGGAGCCCAGCACATGGCGCCCCAGGCCCCAGCCCTTGTCGTAGCCGGCCCCGCGCATCTGCTCGGCGCCGCAGCCGACCTCGTCGATGCTGGCCACGTCCCAACTGCTGTGGTGCAGGCCTGGCGCATGCGATCGGGCGAAGGCCACGAGATGGTGGTCGCTGCCATGGACCCCGTGCAGGAAGGCGATGCCCTCGCCCGAGCGGTCCGACAGCCTCAGGCCCAGCACCTGCTCGCAAAACCGGACCATGCGCGAGACATCGGGCGTGAAGAACAGCACATGGGACAGATGCCGGGGCCGGACCTGCTCCACCCGGCTGCGCGCGGGCGCCGCGCCGCGACCCGGCTGCGGCGCCATGGCGGGCACCGGCCTGCACTTGGCGCCGGGCGACACCTTGGGGGCAACCACGAGCTGCACCAGTACGCCATCGGGATTGCGCAGCCACAGCCCCTCGCCGTCCGACAGCGCATGCGGGGCTGCCGCGATGCCCTGCGCAGCGATGCGCTCGCGCATGGCCTCGGCATCACCGTCGAAGATGCCAAAGCGCACATATTCCAGCTTCTTGGCCCGCCCCGAGGCGTATACGCTCGCCCAGCAGTGATGCGAACCGAAGGTATGCAGATCCAGACGGCCATCGGCCGGCCGCACGTCCAGGCCGAAGTGCCGGTAGAAATGCAATGCCTCGCCCAGATCGGGCACGGAGAAGACGAAGCGGTCCACCGAATGCACGGCGGCCAAAGGCGGTGTGAGGGTCATGGCTGCTGCGCGCCTGGCGCCGTGGGTCATTCGGGGCGGATGCCGATGTCGTGCATCACCTTGGTGAAGGTCTGGATCTGCCGGGCCAGCTCGCGCTGGTGCTCGGCCGGCGAGCTGCCGATGGGCTCGAAGCCCTTGTCGCTCAGGCTGCTGGCCACGCTCGGATCGCGCAGCGCATCGCGCAGCAGCGTATTGATCCTTTCCACCACCGCCTTGGGCGTGCCGGCCGGCGCATAGGCGGCGAACCAGGGGCGCATGTTCAGCACCGGATCGGTGTAGCCCAGCTCCTTGAAGGTGGGCACCGTGGGCATCAGGGCCAGGCGCCTGTCTCCGTTGACCGCGTAGGCCTTCATCGCACCCTTGTCGGTCTGGGCCTTGGCCACGAGCACGCTGGCCATGGCGAACGACAGGTTGCCACCCAGCAGATCCTGCACCACGGGCGACTCGCCCTTGTAGGGAACGGTGACCACGGCGAACCGGTCGATGCGCCCCAGGGTGGCAATGGCGATGTGCGAATAGGTGCCGTTGCCCCAGGTTCCGAAGGAGACACCGCCCTTGTCGGCCCGCGCATAGGCGACGAACTGTGCGAGGCTGCTCGGCGGCATGGCCGCATTGCCCACCAGGATGGCCGCTGCCGAGGCGATCAGGCCCACGGGCTGGAAGTCGCGCACGGGATCGTAGGGCAGCGATTTGAACAGGCCCAGGTTGTTCACATGGGACTCCATGTTGGTGATCAGCACCGAATAGCCATCGGGGGCCGAACCCCTGACGTTCTCGGCCGCAAGAATGCCCGATGCGCCGGGCCGGTTGTCAACGATGACCTGCGCACGGCTCTGGCGCGTGATTTCAGCGCCCAGCACGCGCGCCACATAGTCCAGCGCGCCGCCCGCGGCAAAGGGCACGACAAAGCGTATGGGCTTGGACGGGTATGGCACATGGGACTGGGCCTGGACCTGCCCTGCCGCGCACAGCAGCGCACTCGCGACCAGCAGGGCACGGCGAAAAGGTTTCTCGTGAAAATCGGGGGTCATCTCTGTCTCCTTGGTTGTCATGGCTTGCGCGGAACGGAACGCAAGGCCCGATCGGGTGAAACCCGTGGCGCCTTGCTGCCCAGGCAATCCGCGAAGGCCTGGCAGATGCTGTCGCTGGCCCTTCGCGCCGCTTGCGAGACCTGGAAAAAGCCCAGGAACGGATGGAACATGTCGCCAAAGCACAGCCGTTGCACGGGCACGCCGGCCTCGGCCAGGCGGCTGGCGTAGGCGCTGCCTTCTCCGAACAAGGGGTCATGCCCGGCCAGCGCGATGACGGCGGGCGGCAGCCCGGCCAGGCTGCCCGCCCGCAGCGGAGACGGCGGAAACGCACCGGCCTCGGCCATGCGCGCGCCCATGTACAGGCGGGTGATGTCGCGCAGGTCGGTCGGCGTCAGCATGGGGTGGTCGCTGCGGCGCGCCTGCAGTGCCTCGGTATCGCGGGCCATGTCCACACCGGGCACCACGAGCAGTTGCGCGGCCAGCGCCCGTCCACGGCGCTGCAGCACGATGGCCGTCGAGGCGGCCAGGTTGCCTCCGGCGCTTTCTCCGGCCACGGCCACGCGGGCCGGATCACCGCCTAGTTCCATGACCTGGTCCATGGCCCACAGCGTGGCGGCGATGGCATCGTCGTGCGCTGCGGGAAACGGATGCTCTGGCGCCAGCCGGTAGCCCACCGAGACGATGACTGCCCCCACGTCGCGGCACAGCTTGCGCGCGATGTCATCCATGCATTCGATGCCGCCCAGCACAAAGCCTCCGCCATGGAAGAACACCACGGTGGGCCGGGGCACCGCATCGGCCTCGGGGCGATAGATGCGCACGGGCACGGTGGTGACGCCATGCCGTGCCAGCCGGTCCTGCGTGCAGGCCACGGGCACGGGCGGCGCCGCTTGGCGCATCGCCATGACGGCCGCGCGCAGGCGTTCGCGCGCCTGCGCCGGCGTGCCCGAAAACGGTGGCACGGCGCCGCGCTGGCGCGACGCCTCGACGATGGCGGCCAGTGCGGGGTCCAGGGGCATGTCCATGCCGGCCTCCTTAGAGCGTGTTATGCAGTCCCAGCACATGGGCCTGCGACACGAACGCGCGCTGGCGCAGCGCATCCAGATCGACATGGAGCATGCGGCCATGGCGCTTGACCGCCCTGCCCGCGACGAAGACGCTGTCCACATTGCCCGGATGGGCAGCCAGCACCACCGCGCCCACGGCGTCGCAGACGGGCGCCAGGTTGATATCGTCGGTGCGGATCATGATGACATCGGCCTGCTTTCCAGGCGTCAGCGAGCCGATCTTGTGCGACAGGCCCGTGGCATGTGCACCGGCCACCGTGGCGAACTCCAGCACATCGCGCAGCGAAAGAGTAGGCGGCGCGTGCTCCACGCGGCAATGCCGACCACCCATCCAGGATCGGTAGTAGGCGAAGGCATGGCGCATCTGCGTGAACATGTCGCCCGAGCATTTGGTCTCGGTGTCGCCGCTGAGGCTGGGCCGGATGCCCACGGCCAGCATGCGGTCGAACGGTATGTCGCCTATGCCCTGGGCGTTCATCTCGCAGTGCACGCCCAGCGAGGCACTGACCCCGGCATCGGCCATCATCGCAATCTCGTCGGCGCCGCTGAAGCAGCAATGCACAAAGGTCAGGTCATCGCCCAGCGCCCCGGCCTCGTGCATCTGCGCGATCGCCCGCACCTGCGCATTGCGCGCATAGGCCCCCATGTGGATGGTCGAGCGCAGGCCCAGCTCGCGCGCCAGCCGCAGATCGTCCAGCCAGACCTCGCGCCGCGCCATCTCGGGGCCGCGCCCGGCCATGGCCAGCGTCAGCAACTGGTCGTCGCTGGAGAAATAGCGGGCGCGCAGCCGCCTGATGTCCTGCGGATGTCCGCGCTGGCTGTCAAACATCCACGACGCGCCATCCACCAGCGGCCAGCCATGGGCGAACACACCACGGATGCCCGCCTCGCGCAGACCCAGGATGGCGGCGTCGGCATGCTCGGGCGAGTTCTGCACATGCGACCAGTCGAGCATGGTCGTGATGCCGCCATCCAGAGCCGACACGGCGCCCAGCAGCGTGCCCACATGCACGTCCTCGGCGCGGTAGCCGGCCCCCCTGGCGCCCAGCATCTCGGCGAAATAAATCTGCGGATCGATGTCCGCGTAGCAGTGGCGCACGCAGCTTTGCCAGGTATGGCGGTGCGTGTCCACGAAGCCCGGCAGCACGATGGTGTTGCGCGCATCGATGCGCTGGGCATGCGGTGCATCGATGCGCGGGGCCACGGCCGCGATGCGCTCGCCCTCGATCAACACATCGCCGCTGCGCAGCTCACCAATGCCCGGTTCCATGCTGATGATCCAGCCGCCGCTCAGCAGCAAGCATTCCTCGCTCATGCCGCCACCTTCAGCCAGCGGGCCAGTTGCGCCTGCACTTCGCCGGGCCTGGCCAGGCCGTCACTGGCCCAGGCCACATAGGCGTCAGGCCGCACCAGCAGCGCCTTGACCTGGGCCATGGACGCCGGCGCATGGGCGGCGCGGGCCTGCAGCACCGTGACGGGCAGACCCTGCACATCGAGATCCGCGAACTGCCGGCCCGTGCCGTCCAGATCGAGCAACAAAAAGTGCCGCTCGCGCAGCAGTTGCGTGACGCTGGCCGAGCGCCCGTCCAGCAGCAGCAGATCGATATCGGGCATGCGGTGGCCGGCCAGCGCATGGCTGCCCGGCTCGCTGCGGTATGGCGCCTCCAGGCCGCACAACTCCAGCACCAGCTTGCGCTGTACATCGGGCAGGGGAACGATGTGCTGGGCCATGCGCCGTTTGAGCGCCACCGCCTCCGGCCCGAAGCTGAACTGCAGCGCGCACTGCGCCTTCACGCTCTCCAGCAGCGCGTGCATCACCGGCAGCCGCTCGCTCTCATAGGTGTCGAGAACGGCATCGCCGGCCAGACCCCTGACCACGAGAGCGAGCTTCCAGCCCAGGTTGAAGGCGTCCTGCAGGCAGAAATTCATGCCCACACCGCTGGATGGATAGTGGATACGCGCGGACTCGCCGACCAGCAGCACCCGCCCCTGCCGCAGTTGGGGCACGGCCCGCATCTGGTCGTCGAAGCGCGAAGCCCAGCGCAAGCCCTGGATGCCGTAGTCGGTGCCGTGCACGTCGCGTATGCACTGCAGCGCCTCCTGCAGCGTGACGGGCTCGTCCTTGGGCGCATGCATGCGCTCGCGGTGCACGATGTTGAACCGCGTGATGCCCTCGCCAAACGCATAGCCCCGTACCCAGCCCAGTTCGTTGTCCGCATTGAGCCGTCCGCCGGGCCAAGGCGCGGTCAGTTGCGCATCGATCACAATGCCCCGGAACGTGCCCGGCCGGCCCTCGAATGCAATCCCCGCCTGGGTACGCACCACGCTGCGTCCCCCATCGGCCCCGACCAGATACTTCGCCCTCAGCGTGGTGACGGCGCCCTGCGCTTGCCGCGTGTCTTGCACGTCCACCTCCACGCCCTCGGCATGCTGGCGCAGCGCCGTCACCTCCGCACCCCGGCGGATCTGCGCCCCGCACTCTTGCGCCCACGCCCAAAGAAGATCCTCGGTCATGTTCTGGGGCAGGCCCAGCGTAAAGCCGAAGCGCGTGTGCAGATGGCGCCATTCGATGGGATGAAAGCCCGCCCAAATGTGCGATGGCCGGAACGGATAGTCCACGATCTCACGGGTCTTGCGGATGAATCGGTCCGCAATCCCCCGCGCGTCGAACAACTCCAGCACCCGGGGCAACAGGGTGCCCGCACGCGACTGCACGCCCTGCGTGCGCCTTTCCAGCACCAGCGTGCGCGCGCCGGCCCCCGCCAGTTCGGCCGCCATGGTCAGCCCCGACGGGCCCGCTCCCACCACAATCACATCCCACTGCATCGCATCGCCCCCATTCACATCGAAAAACCTGTGACCCACCGGCCTAGAAGGCGTGCGTCACGCCCACTTCCAGCGCCAGTTGGCGCCGCCCCGAGGCCGGAGCCTGATTGCGCATCACGGCCTTTTGCCCCTCCCCGGCCTGCTGCACCACGCCCAGCACATACAGGCTGGTTCGCCGCGACAGCGCGTAGTCGGCATGGGCGTGCGCCTGGCTCCAGCGGTAGGAGGCCAGCCGCGTGAACGCATAGCCGCCGCCCACGCGCAGCGCCGGCGTCACATATTTGTAGAAGCCCAGATCCAGGGTCTGCGCCCGCTCACGCCGGCCCAGGGCCGACAGGCGCGTATGGCTGTAGTTGCCCATCCAGCGCCAGCCATCGCGGGTGTAGGCCAGGCCCGCCGTACCGGTCTCCTGGTCCTGGGAGATCGCCGTGGCCGGCGCCTGGCTGAAGTCCTGGCCGTACAGCCGCGGCACGCCCAGCCTCAGCCCGGGCGCGTAGGGAACGCCCTTGACCGATTCCCAGATGGCCACCGCCTGCAAGGGGCCATCGGTGTAGCCCAGTTGGGCGCCCACCACCCGCCCCGTGTGGGTGGCTGAATCCCGCTCCGCCGCGCCGTACATCGCGCCGAACTGCCAGCCGCCGCGCACGGGGGACTTGTACTTGAGCGTGTTGTTCAGTGCCGTGCCTACCGTGCGGTCCAGATTGCCTGGATGGGTGGCCAGCAGCGAGGTGAACCGCTCCGAGGTGAAGGGCACGGCGTCGGCCAGCAGGTCGTACATCGCCCCCATCGTGAAGCTTCCCCAGGTGGCCGAAGTCAGGCCCACATAGCTCTCCAGTGGCGCCATGGTCCCCGTATCGGTGAATACGTACTGGCTCCAGCGGAAGATGGCCGACAGACCGCCTCCCAACGACTCGCGCCCCGACAGCGCGATGGAGGGCGCCGCATGGGTGCCCGTCTGCTGCAACTTGCCGCCACCTTCCGAATCCCGGGTATAGAGCACGCCGGCGCCCAACAGGCCCGACAAGGTCAGGCTCGATGTCAATGGCTGCCCCTGGGTTTGGGCTTGGGTTTGGGTTTGGGCCTGCGTCACCGGCTGGGACTGGGCAGCTTCCGGCAGCCCCGTGCCGGCGCCGCACAGGCCCGCCATCAGGCACAGGCCGCTGCGCACGCGAGCGTCAGGGAAAAGAGGGCGTGGTCCATCGCCCGATTCGCGTCGTGTAGGCAATCCGAACATGTATGTCTCCGAAATGGATGCGCCCTGCATGGAAGCGCCTGTGGTTTTGCGGGTCCGGAGCGGATGATCGACCTCGGGAAGACATACGTAAAATTTATTGTTTAAATTCAATCCATTTGCACAGCAAATACGGAGACGCGCCATGCGCTTTCACAAGCTCGACCTGAACCTGCTGGTTGTCCTCGACGCCCTGTTGGCCACGCACAGCGTGAGCAAGTCCGCCGAGCGGCTTTTCCTGAGCCAGCCCGCGACCAGCCTTGCGCTGGGGCGGCTGCGCGACTACTTCAAGGACGAGCTGCTGGTTTCAGTGGGCAAGACCCTGGTGCCCACGCCGCTGGCCAACGAGCTGGCCAAGCCCGTGCGCGACGTGCTGCTGCAGATCCAGACCATCGCGCATGCCCGGCCCTCCTTCGATCCGGCCACCTCGCAGCGGCGCTTCACCATAGAGTCCTCCGACTACGTGATCAGCGTGCTGCTGACACAGGTGGTGCGACGGGCCGCCACCCTGGCGCCGCTGATGCAGTTCGACCTGCGCGCCATCAGCCCGCAGACGCCCGAACATCTGGACAGCGGAGAGGCCGAGCTGCTGATCGCCCCCGAATTCGCGAAAGTGGCAGGCCACCCCTTCGAGCCTTTGTTCGAAGATGGCTTCTCCTGCCTCGTCTGCGCGGACAGCCCGCTACTCGACGGCCCGCTGACGCCGGCACGGTATTTCGATGCGGCCCACATCGGCGTGGAATGGGGTGGCGGCAGGCGCACCACGTTCGACGCGCGGCTGATGTCCACCGGCAAGCGCAGCCGCCGCCAGGAAGTGATCGCCCCCAACTTCACCCTGCTGCCGGAGCTGCTCGTGGGCACGCAGCGCATTGCCACACTGCCCACTCGCCTGGCGCAGCACATGGCGCGGCGCTTTGCGCTGCAGGTGCTGCAGTGCCCGGTGGAGATTCCCCGGTTCACGGAATTGTTGCAATGGCACAAGCACCAGGAGCGAGATCCGGCCATCGCCTGGCTGCGCTCCCTGATCCGCGATGCCGGTGCCAGCCTGGACCGGCTCGCCCCGGGCGTGGGACATTGAGCTGGTGTGGGCTGTGGCATGGTGGGCTTGCGCTCGCCACTGGCAGCCGCCCTGCACGCTCAAAAGGGCCGTTTCAGAACAGACTGCGCTGCGGCAGCAAAAGCGACGGGTGGTAGAGACTGCAATCGAGCCGCAGTGGCTCGCGGTTGAGCCCGTGACGGCGGCAGGCCAGGGCGAAGCGCTGGCGCAGCAGCTCGGCCCAGTGGCCGATACCTTTCATGCGCTGGCCGAACTCGGCGTTGTAGACGCGGCCGGCCTCGCGCTGCTCGCCCTGGATGCCGTGCAGGTCGCGCACGCGCTCCATCACGCGGCGGGCGCGGTCGGGGTAGTGCACCTGCAGCCATTGCTCGAACAGCGGCGCCACTTCCCAGGGCAGGCGCAGCACGGCATAGAAGGCGTGGCGCGCGCCTGCGTCGGCGGCCGCCTCCAGCACCTTCTCCAGGTCTTCGTTGATGAAGGGAATCTGCGGTGCCAGGCTCACGCCCACGGGCACGCCCGCCTCGGTCAGCGCGCGGATGCTGCGCAGCCGGCGGTGCGGCGCGGCGGCGCGCGGCTCCAGGTGGCGGGCCAGGTCGGCATCCAGCGTGGTCAGCGTGATGTGCACCGAGGCCAGGCCCTGGCGCGCCAGCGGGGCCAGCAGGTCCAGGTCACGCTCCACCCCGCTGCCCTTGGTGACGATGGAAAACGGGTGGCGCGCCTCGGCCAGCACTTCGATCAGGCGGCGCGTCAGCCCCAGCTCGCGCTCTATGGGCTGGTAGCAGTCGGTGACCGAGCCCAGCATCACGGGCTCGGCCACATGGCTGGCGCGCGACAGCTCGGCGCGCAGCAGCTCGGGCAGGTTCTGCTTGGCGATGAGCCGGGTCTCGAAGTCCAGCCCCGGCGACCAGCCCAGGTAGCTGTGCGTGGGACGGGCATAGCAATAGATGCAGCCATGCTCGCAGCCCCGGTAGGGATTGAGCCCCATGTGAAACGGCAGGTCGGGCGACTGGTGGCGGCTCAGCGCCGAGCGGGCCTGCTCCCAGCGCAGTTCGGTGCGCAGGGGCGCGGCTTCCTCGCCTTCGGCCGGCGCCTCAAGACTGCCCCAGCCGTCGTCAAACGCCTCGCGCGGATCGGTGGTGAAGCGGTGTGCCAGTTGGCTGGCTGCGCCCCGGCCCTTGATGGCGTGCAGGGGCACCCGGGCCGTGTCGTGATGAGGCGTGGGAGGACTGGAAAGCATGAAGTAACTGTATAAAAATACAGTCATACCAACAAGCACTCCCCGCATGCCTGCGGTTGCGAAGTGGGTTTTGCCGGCTTGGCAAGTGCCCGCGCCAATCCGCACCGCACCGTGCGGGTTCGCTTGGCAGAACGCGCACGGGCCTGCACAATGGCCTTATCGCACCAACTTGGTGCTTTTCTCTTTTCTGAAGATGCCTTGGCCCGGACAACCGCGTTGCCCGGGCTTTTGTCCGTTTGGGCGCCGCTGCCCTTCACTGCAGCCACGGCGCAAGCACACAAGGGAGCCAACACCATGGAGCGCAAGCCCCACATCATTCTTTCGTCCCTGGACCTGGAACGCATCGAGGCCCTGCTGGACAAGCAGCCCGCCTTTCCCGGCCGCGAGGCGCTCGAGGCCGAGCTGGACCGTGCCGACGTGCTCGAGCCCAAGGAAATGCCGCCCAACGTGGTGACCATGAATTCCACGGTGCGCTTCACGCTGCTGGAGTCGGGCAAGACCAATACGCTGACGCTGGTCTATCCCAAGGAGATGGATGGCAGCGCCGACAAGGTGTCGGTGTTCGCGCCCGTGGGCATTGCCCTGCTGGGCCTGAGCGTGGGCGACCAGTCCCGCATGCCCGGCCCCTCGGGCCAGGTCACCGTGCGCGTGGATGCCATCGAGTTCCAGCCGGAAAGCGCAGGCGAGCTGCACCGTTGAACGCCGACCGGCGTGAAGCGAAAAAGGCAGCTCACCGGCTGCCTTTGTTGTTTGTGGACTGACGCACCGCACCTCAGCGCAGGCCCGCCACAAATGCCGCGATCAGGCCGGTGCCCACCAGGCCCGCCTGCCAGCGCAACGCCATGTGCCAGCTGGGAACGTGGCGCTCCACGCGCTCGTACAGCAGATGGCCGGCCGCAATCGACAGCACAAAGGCCGTGCACATGCCCAGCAGGGCGGCGGGAATGGACTGCGGCCAGAAATGGCTTTCCACGGCGTTGACCAGCAGGCAGACCGAGAAGTGCACGAGAAACACCGAGTACGAAATCTTGCCCAGCCGGCGCAGCGGCGCCCAGCCTTGTGCCTGGGCAAACGCGGGGCTGCGCATGGCCGCGACCAGGACCAGCGCCGTGGCACCGGCCAGTGCGATGCGGTCGCGCCACTCCAGTGCCAGCGCCGCCACGACCAGGGCCACGATCAGCAGGGACCAGCTCCAGGCCGTCGAGGACTTGTCCGCATGCGCGGCCCAGTAGGCCAGCATGCCCAGGCCGTAGGCGCCAAAGAAGTACGGCGCCCACACATCCCATTGCGCATCCAGATTGAAGCCCAGCAGCGAGGCCGCCACGCCGATCACCACCAGCGCCTGCGCCACGCTCAGCGTCCAGGGCCAGCAGCGCGACAGCGCCTGGCCACCGAAGCGGCGGCGCAGCAAGGCGCCGCCCCAGCGCGTGCCGGCCAGCAGCAGCGCCGTCAGCGCAAACAGCTGGAAGTCGATGGACACGTACCAGACGCCGGCGGACAGCGACTCCTCGCCCACGATGTTCTGCAGCAGCAGCGCATGCGCCACCAGCTGCCAGAGATCGGGCTCGCCGGAGACAGAGGCATGGTCGAACCAGGGCCGCACGGCCGCCGAGACGACGACGGCCACGACCAGGGCCACGGCGTAGGGCACGACCAGGCGCACGAAGCGGCGCCCGATGCGCGACCACGGATCGCTGTGCTGGCCGTGGCCTTGCGGCGCCATGCTGGCTGCCGCCAGGTAGCCGCCCAGCACCAGGAAGATCTGCACGGCCATGCGCGCATATTCATAGAGCCAGTCGATGAGGTCCGGCGCGGCCGGATGGGCGATATCGGACATGGGGCCGTAGAAGGCCAGGTGGTGCCAGACGATGGCGGCACAGGCCAAGCCCTTGGTGCAGTCGATCAGCGCACTGCGGCTAGCGTGGGACATGGGGCAATATGCAATCTGCGAACGGGTCGGGAAGCGGGAAGCGGGAGGCGCTGGGCCCGGGCCGCCTGGCCGCAAGCCCGCAAAGGCGCCATTGTGCGCCTTTTGACCGCGTCTTGCAGAAAGCTGACGCACCGCTTTCCAAGCCGCACAGGACATGCCGGCACGCGAGGGCACAATGCATGCCATGACGCAACCCAAACCTCTTCCGGCGTTGAACCGGCAGTTCGTCTCGCACTTCGGCGAGATGGGCAGCCGCTGGGGCATCAACCGCACGGTAGGCCAGATCTACGCTCTGCTGTTTCTTTCGCCCGAGCCGCTCAATGCCGACCAGATCGCCGAGACGCTGGAGTTCTCGCGCTCCAACGTGAGCATGGGGCTCAAGGAATTGCAGGCCTGGCGCCTGGTGCAATTGCGCCACCAGCCCGGCGACCGGCGCGAGTATTTCGAGGCGCCGCAGGATGTCTGGGAAATCTTCCGCCGCCTGGCCGAGGAACGCCGCCGCCGCGAGATCGAGCCCACCCAGTCCATGCTGCGCGCCGCCATGCTGGAGGAAGTCACCACCGAAGAGGAACGCTACGCCCAGCAGCGCATGCGCGACATGTACGAGCTGATCGACCGGCTCATGAACTGGTTCGACGACGTGCAGCGCCTGTCGCCCGAGACCGCCATGCAGCTCATGGGCATGGGCACGGCCGTGACGCGGCTGCTGGATCTGAAGGACCGCATCACGGGCGGCAAGGGCCGCGCCAAGGCGGATGACACCGACGATTGAACCTGGCAAGCCTGCGTACAAAAATGAGCTCCCGAGGGAGCTCATCGTATTTACAGCAATGCTTCATTGGCGGTAAGCGCGTGCAAAAACTGGCGTAGCCCAAAGCGAGGGACACCGAGCAAGGGCCGCCCCCGCAGCGAGGGTGTCGTCCCCCTCCCGAAGAGAGAGGGGGAAGGCGCGAAGCGCCTCAGGGGGAGCTTTATTTCTCCCGGGCCAGGAGTTCGCGGCGCGTGGCCTCGTCGTCCATCAGTTCGTACCACATCGCGTTGAGCACCGCGAAGGCGGCCGCCAGCGGCAGGCCGAGCAACCAGGCGAAGTACCACATGGTGTTGTGTCCTTTCTTGACGTTGAATGTCGTTGCTTGATTCGGTGGATCAGTACGAGTGGCCGCGGCCCTCGATGATGGCCATCGGGTCGACCTTGCCGCGCAGCACGCTGTAGACCCAGCTGGTGTAGGCCACGATGAGGGGCACGAAGATCAGCGCGCACACCAGCATGATGAACAGCGTCACATGGCTGGACGAAGAGTCCCAGACCGTGAGGCTGTGCTGCGGGTTCAGCGAAGAGGGCAGGATGAACGGGAACATGGACGCCCCCACGCTGGCGATGATGCCGGCAATGCCCAGGCCGCTGGACAGCAGGGCCAACCACTCGCGGCGCAGCCACAGGCCCAGCGCCGCCAGCAGCGGCATCAGCAGGCCGATGGCCGGCACGGCCCAGAGCACGGGCCGGGCCTGGTAGTTGGCAAACCAGGCGCCCGCCTGCAGCGCAGCCGTCTTGAACAGCGGGTTGGACGGTCCGGTGGTGTTGACCTCGCTGGTGATGCGGTAGCCGTTGAGCGCGGCCAGCCACACGCCGGCCGCCGCGAACAGCACCGTGGTGGCGACGGCCGCCACCATGCCGAGGCGGCGCGCGCGCGCGGCCACATCGCCCTCGGTCTTGAACACCAGCCAGGACGCACCATGCATGAGCAGCATGCACAGCGAGACCAGGCCGGCCAGCAGCGCAAACGGGTTGAGCAGGCCGAAGAACGTGCCCTCGTAGTAGATGCGCATGTCGGGCGCCAGGCGGAAGGGCACGCCCTGCAGCACATTGCCCAGGGCCACGCCGAAGATCAGCGCGGGCACCACGCCGGCCATGCACAGCACGGCATCCCAGCGCGCGCGCCAGGCCGGCTCCTCGCGCTTGCTGCGGAACTTGAAGGCCACGGGCCGCAGGATCAGCGCCACCAGGGCCGCGAACATGGCCAGGTAAAAGCCCGAGAACGAGACCGCGTACAGCTGCGGCCAGGCCGCAAAGATGGCGCCGCCGCCCAGGATGAGCCAGACCTGGTTGCCTTCCCAGACCGGGCCCAGAGAGTTGATGACGACGCGGCGCTCCACGTCGGTCCTGGCCGCCAGCGGCAGCAGCGCGGCAGCGCCCAGGTCAAAGCCATCGGTGACGGCAAAGGCGATGAGCAGCACGCCCAGCAGGCCCCACCACAGCAGGCGCAGGACGTCGTAGCTGATCAGTTCGTGAAGAATCATGGTGACAATCTCCCTTGGTCATTGCCCGCGGGCGAGTTTTTGCATCAGAGGGAAGTAGGTGGTCAGGTGCGGTGCGCTTTCCTCCTGCGGTCCCTTGCGGATGGCCTTCACCATGAGCTTCATCTCGATGACGAAGAGCACGGAGTAGATGGCGATGAAGCCTGCAATCGTCAGCAGCAGCGTGCCCGCGCCCAGGTTGGAGACGGCCAGCGCCGTGGGCAGCACGCCTTCGATGATCCAGGGCTGGCGGCCCACCTCGGCCACGATCCAGCCGCACTCGGCCGCAATCCAAGGCAGGGGAATGGCGATCACGGCCAGCTTGAGCATCCACGGATGGGCGTCCAGCCTGCGCCGCACCGACAGCCAGAAGAAGGCCGCCGTGAGCGCGATGAAGAACATGCCCAGGCCCACCATGATGCGGAAGGCCCAGAACAGCGGCCCCACGGCCGGCACGGTGTCCCAGGCGGCCTGGGCGATCTGCGCGTCCGTGGCCTGGCGCGGGTCGTCCACGTAGCGCTTGAGCAGCAGCGCGTAGCCCAGTTGCCCGCCCTTGTCCTCGAAGACGGCCTTGGCCTCGGCCGGCACCTGGCCCGTGGGGCCGGCGGCGCGGATGGCCTCCAGCGCGCCATAGGCCTCGATGCCGTTGCGGATGTACTGCTCGGTGCGCTGGACCAGGTCGTTGATGCCGGGGATCTCGGTGGTCAGCGAGCGCGTGCCGATCAGGCCCATGACCCAGGGAATGTGAACGGCGTAGTGCGTCTCCCGTGCGGCCTTGTTGGGAAAGCCGAAGGCCGTGAAGGCGGCCGGTGCGGGCTCGGTGTCCCACATGGCCTCGATGGCGGCCAGCTTCATCTTCTGGTGCTCCGACGACAGGTAGCCGCTTTCATCGCCCAGCACCACCACCGACAGCGCGGCGGCCAGGCCGAACGAGGTGGCCACCGTCATGGAGCGGCGCGCCAGCTGGACGTGCCGGCCCTTGAGCAGATACCAGGCCGAGACGCCCAGCACGAAGATGGCCGCCGTCACATAGCCTGCCGAGACCGTGTGCACGAACTTGGCCTGGGCCACGGGGTTGGTCAGCACCGCGAAGAAGTCGGTGACCTCCATGCGCATGGTCTGCGGGTTGAACGCCGCGCCCACGGGGTTTTGCATCCAGCCGTTGGCGATCAGGATCCACAGCGCCGAGAAGTTCGAGCCCAGGGCCACGCACCAGGTGGTCACCAGATGGCCGACCTTGCTCAGGCGGTCCCAGCCGAAGAAGAACAGCCCCACGAAGGTGGCTTCCAGGAAGAAGGCCATCAGCCCCTCGATGGCCAGCGGCGCGCCGAAGATGTCGCCCACGTAGTGGCTGTAGTAGCTCCAGTTCATGCCGAACTGGAACTCCATCACGATGCCCGTGGCCACGCCCATGGCGAAGTTGATGCCGAACAACGTGCCCCAGAACTTCGTCATGTCGCGCCAGATGGTGCGGCCCGTCATCACGAAGACGGTCTCCATGATGGCGATGATCACGGCCAGGCCGATGGTCAGCGGCACGAACAGGAAGTGGTAGAGCGCCGTTACCGCGAACTGCAGCCGCGATAGATCGACGATGTCGAGGTCCATGGTGAGATCCTTTCTCTCGGGGTACTTGGTGAAATCCTTGATCAGCCGTCCTGCCGCAGGCGCGCCAGGGCCGCCTCGAACGGCGGTGTGCCGCGCAGCGCCTCGGACACCACGCGGCCCTGCTCCACCCACAGCAGCCGGTCGGCCAGTTGCGCCTCCCGCAGCTTGTGGGTGGCCAGCACCAGGGTGCGGCCCCGGGCTGCACTGTCCAGCCGCACCAGCAGGTCGGCGGCCGTGCGTGCATCCAGGCCTTCGGTCACTTCGTCCAGCAGCCAGCAGCGCGCGGGGCTCAGCAGCAGCCGCGCCAGCGCCAGGCGCCGTGCCTGGCCGCCGGACAGGCCCAGCCCGCCCTCGCCCAGCCGCGTGTCCAGGCCCTGCGCCATGGCGCGCACATCGCCGGCCAGCCCGGCGACTTCCAGCGCCGCCCACAGCGTGTCCTCGGCGGCCTGGGGGCAGGCCAGCAAAAGGTTGTCGCGCAGGCTGTCCTCGAACAGTTCGGTGCGCTGCGTCATCCAGGTGCAGCGCCGGGCACGCACGGCGCCGGCCAGCGGCTGGAGCTCGCCGGCCATCAGGGACAGCAGCGTGGTCTTGCCCGCGCCGCTGGCGCCCAGCAGGGCGACACGCTCGCCTTCGGCGATACGGATGTCCTGGACCAGCACGGCGGCACGGGGTGCCACGACCTGCTCCAGCTCAACCGCCAAGCCCTGCCTGGGCACAGCCGGTTCGCAGGCGCCTTGCGCAGCGCCATCGCGCAGGGCGGGCGCCAGCCGGCGCGCGGCCAGCCAGCTGCGGCCGGCCTCCAGCGCGCCACGGCGCAATGCCGCAAAGGGCTCCATGGCCGTCAGCGCCAGCAACAGGGCCAGCGCAGCCACGGGGGCGCCCAGCAGGCCGGCCTCGGCCAGCCAGCCTACGCCCAGCAGCACACCGGCCAGGGCCAGGGCGCCGCACAGGCCTTGCACGAAGGAAGTTCGGGCCTCCAGGCCGTGGAGTGCGGCGTCGGCCTCGGCCACGCGGGCGTCCAGGGCGGCAATGCGTTCGCAATGCGCGGCCAGGGTGCCGGCCATGGCCAGCTCCGCCTGCCCGGCCACCAGGTCGGCCGTGCGGGCGCGCAGGGACTCCAGCGCCAGCGCGCGGCGCACGGCGGGCCGGCGCGCACTGCGGGCCAGCCACAGGGCGCTGCCCAGGCCCGTGGCCAGCAGCCACGCAGCCAAGGCCAGGCCCAGCCACCAGCGCATCAGTCCCAGCGCAAGGGCGGCCACCAGCGTGGCACCCGTGGCGGCCAGCAAGGGCACGAACAGGCGCAGGTACAGGCTGTCCAGCGCATCCACGTCGGCCGTCAGCCGCTGCAGCAGGCGTGCGGGCCGCAGGCGCAGGCTCAGGGCGGCGGCGGGAGTGGCCCAGCTGCGCAGCAGCCGCTCGCGCAGGGCGGCCAGCACGGCCAGGGTGGCGTCATGGGTGACCAGCCGTTCGGCATAGCGGGTGCCCGTGCGGCCCAGGGCCAGCAGGCGGATGCCGGCCGAGGGCATGAAGACGTCGAAGACGATGGCCGTGGCCGGCACCAGCCCGGCCAGCGCCGTGGCCGTGATGAACCAGCCCGACAGGCCCAGCAGCGCCATGCCCATGAGCACCGTGAGCAGGGCCAGCAGCGCGCCGCCCAGCCACAGGCGGCGGGGCGCCATGCGCGCCAGGGCGGCAAGCACGGGCCGGAGGGTGGAGCGGGGCTTCATGCGGCCAGCTCCTGCGGGGCGGCATGGCCCGCCAGCTCCACCACGCGGTGCATGGCGGCGGCCAGCTCGGCATCGTGGGTGGCGACGATCAGCGTGCGCCCGCGTGCCAGTTGCAGCAGGGCATCGGTGACCTGGGCGGCCGTGGCCGGGTCCAGGTGGGCCGTGGGTTCATCGACCAGCAGCAGGCCTGCATCGCGCGACAGGGCCAGGCGCGCCAGTGCCAGGCGCACGATCTCCCCGCCCGACAGGCCGGCTCCGCCCTCGCCCAGCGTAGCGCCGGGCCGGGTCTCGGCCAGCTTGCCCAGACCGGCCAGCCGCAGGGCCTGGCGCAGTTCGCCGAAGGTGAATCCCGCGCGGCCCAGCCGGAGGTTTTCGGCCACCGAGCCGGCGAACACATGCGGGCTCTGCCCCATCCAGGCCATGCGCGCGCGCAGCCGGCCGGCCGATTCGCCGTCGAGCAGCTGGCCGTCGATATGGATGCGCCCAGGCTCGGCCACCGGCAGCAGGCCAGCAATCTGCGCCAGCAACAGCGACTTGCCGCTGCCGCTGGGGCTCCACAGCGCCACATGCTCGCCAGGCCGCACGTCCAGCGTGAGCGCCGGCAGCGTGACCGCGCCGCCTGGCGCCTGGGGCCGCACCTGCTCCAGGTGCAGGGCGCAGGCCTGGCCGGCCGCCCTGCCGGGCGCACTCAGCGCGCCGGGCAGCGGCTGCGCATCGCGGCCCAGCTCGCCCAGGGCCTGCAGTGCGGCCTCGCCGCTGGCACGGTCGTGCCAGACGGCAGACAGCTCACGCAGGGGATCGAAGAAGCTGGGCGCCAGCAGCAGCACGAACAGCGCCTGGCCCAGGCTCAGTGTCTGGCCCCAGCTGCCAAAGGGCAGATGGCCCAGCAGGTGAAAGCCCACGTACACGGCCACCATGGCCACGCCCAGGGCCGAGAACAGCTCCAGCACCGCAGAGGACAGAAAGGCGATGCGCAGCACGCGCATGCTGCGTTCGCGCAGGGATTCGGCATTGGCGCGCAGCCGCTGCGCCGTGGCATCCACCGCGCCCAGGGAGCGCAGGGTGGACAGGCCGCGCAGGCGGTCGAGCAGGAAGGCGTTCATGCCGCCCAGCTCCACCATCTGCGCCTGGCTGGCCGCCTTGGCGCGCCAGCCGACGATGGCCATGAACAGCGGGATCAGCGGCGCGGCCACCACCAGGATCAGCGCCACCACCCAGCTCTGGCTGGCCACGGCCAGCGCAATCACCAGCGGCACGGTGCGCACGCGCCACATGGCGGTCTGGTAGCGCGACAGCCAGGGCACGATGGCCTCGGCCTGCTCGGCCATGGCGCTGGCCGCCTGGCCCGAGGCCGCGCGCTGGCGGTCCAGCGGCGAGGTGCCCGCCAGCGTGCGCAGCACCTGCGCGCGCAGCGCGCTCACCAGGCTGCGTGCCTGCAGATTGGCGCGGCGTGTGCCGCTGGCATCGCACCAGGCGCGCAACCCGCCCAGCAGTGCCACGCCGGCCGCGAGCTGCCACATTGGCCACAGCGGCTCTCTGCCCGCGCCATCGGCCATGGACTGCACGGCCAACGCCAGCAGCAGCGCCTGGGGCAGCCACAGCAGCGAGGCCAGCACCAGGCGCCCCGTACCCGCCATCGGACGACGCGCCAGCTGGTGGAACTCAGGCAATGACGGGGTACAAGGTTTGTTCATTTATTCTGTAATTTCAGTATTTACTGAAATTACGCAAAGAATTCTAAACAAACTTGCTCCAGGCAAGTCGCTCGTAGGGGGAAGCCGAGTGAAGCAGTCAAGCGTGCGCAAGGGGTTTTGCGCAAACAACTTCGAGGACCGGACCCGCACAGCGTGGGTAATACCCAAAGAAAACGGCGCCCGAAGGCGCCGTCTGGCAGAGTAGGAGAAGAGCCCGTCCTGGGCTCTGCCGACCTTACGGGGTGGACAGCAGGCGGTCGCGCGCCTGGTTGTATTCACGCTTGAGACGCTCCACCAGCTCGCCCGCACCCGTGACTTCGCGAATGGCGCCAATGCCCTGGCCGCAGCCCCAGATGTCCTTCCAGGCCTTCTTGGCGTCGCCGCCGAAGTTCATCTTGCTGGGGTCCGACTCGGGCAGGTTGTCGGGGTCCAGGCCAGCCGCGCGGATGGACGGCGCCAGGTAGTTGCCGTGCACGCCCGTGAACAGGTTGCTGTAGACGATGTCGTCGGACGTGCCGTCCACGATGGCCTGCTTGTAGGCGTCGTGCGCACGCGCCTCATGCGTGGCGATGAAGGCCGAGCCGATATAGGCGAAGTCCGCACCCATGGCCTGGGCCGCGAGGATGGCACCGCCCGAGGCGATGGAGCCCGACAGCGCCACGGGGCCGTCGAACCATTCGCGGATCTCCTGGATCAGCGCGAACGGGCTCTTGACACCCGCATGGCCTCCCGCGCCCGCCGCCACGGCAATCAGGCCGTCGGCCCCCTTTTCGATGGCCTTGTGCGCGAACTTGTTGTTGATGATGTCGTGCAGCACCACGCCGCCCCAGCTGTGCACGGCCTGGTTCACGTCCTCGCGCGCACCCAGGCTGGTGATGACGATGGGCACCTTGTACTTGGCGCACATCTGCATGTCGTGCTCGAGCCGGTCATTGCTCTTGTGCACGATCTGGTTGATGGCGAACGGCGCCGAGGGCCGGTCCGGATGGGCCTTGTCCCAGGCGGCCAGGGTCTCGGTGATCTCGGCCAGCCAGTCTTCGAGCTGCTCGGCCGGGCGCGCGTTGAGCGCGGGCATGGAACCCACGATGCCGGCCTGGCACTGGGCGATCACGAGCTTGGGGTTGCTGATGATGAACAGCGGCGAGCCGATCACTGGCAGGGCCAGTTTCTTCAGCGCCGGGGGAAGCTTGGACATGCGTTGTCTCCGTTGGTTCTCGGTATCTCTGTCTGCTGTCTGCGTTGTGCCTTGCGGGAGCGCCGGGTCAGAAGGCGTCCATGGGCAGTGCCATCACGCTGCCTGCGCCGTGCACGATGGCATCGCGCAGGCCCGCCGCCTTGACGAGGATGTGCTCGGCATAAAAGCGCGCCGTCGCAATCTTCGCGCGCATGAAGGCCTCGTCCTGTCCCTTGTGCAACAGCTGCTCGGCCGCCAGCAGGGCGCGGCCCATCTGCCAGCCTGCGACGAGGTTGCCCGCCAGCATCAGGTAGGGAACGCTGCCGGCGTACACGGCATTGGGCTCGGCCTTGGCCTGGCCCGAGACGAAGTGCACCGCCTCCACGAAGGCCTGGCGCGCGGCGGCCAGCTGGCGGGCCACGGCCAGTGCCTCGGGCGTGCCGCTGGCGGCCAGCTCGGCCTCGGTCTTCTCGATCTGGCCCGCAATGGCCAGCGCGGTCTGGCCGCCATCGCGCGCCGTCTTGCGGCCCACCAGGTCATTGGCCTGGATGGCGGTCGTGCCTTCGTAGATGGTCAGGATCTTGGCGTCGCGGTAGTACTGGGCGGCGCCCGTCTCCTCGATGAAGCCCATGCCGCCGTGCACCTGAACGCCCAGGCTGGTGACTTCCAGGCTCATCTCGGTGCTGTAGCCCTTGACCAGGGGAACCATGAATTCATAGAAGGCCGCATTGGCCTCGCGCACCTGGGCATCGGCATGGTGGTGGGCTGCGTCGTAGGCCGCGGCGGCCGTGGCCGCCATGGCGCGGCAGCCCTCGGTGTAGGCGCGCATGGTCATGAGCATGCGGCGCACATCGGGGTGGTGGATGATGGTGGCGCTGGCCTTGACGCTGCCGTCCACGGGGCGGCTTTGCACGCGCTCGCGGGCATAGGCCACGGCATGCTGGTAGGAGCGCTCGGCCACGGCAATGCCCTGCACGCCCACGGCGTAGCGGGCCGCGTTCATCATGATGAACATGTATTCGAGGCCACGGTTTTCCTCGCCCACCAGGTAACCGATGGAGCCCCCGTTGTCGCCGTACTGCAGCACGGCCGTGGGCGAGGCCTTGATGCCCATCTTGTGCTCGATGCTCACGCAGTGCACATCGTTGCGCGCGCCCAGCGAGCCATCCTTGTTGACCAGGAACTTGGGCACCACGAACAGGCTGATGCCCTTGACGCCCTCGGGCGCCCCGGCCACGCGGGCCAGCACCAGATGGACGATGTTCTCGGCCATGTCGTGCTCGCCATAGGTGATGAAGATCTTGGTGCCGAAGACCTTGTAGCTGCCATCGGGCTGCGGCTCGGCCTTGGTACGCACCAGGGCCAGGTCGGAGCCGGCCTGGGGCTCGGTCAGGTTCATGGTGCCGGTCCACTCGCCGGTCACCAGCTTCTCGAGATAGGTGGCCTTGAGCTCATCGCTGCCCGCCGTCAGCAGAGCCTCGATGGCGCCGTCGGTCAGCAACGGGCACAAAGCGAAGCTCAGGTTGGCGCTGTTGAGCATTTCCACGCAGGCCGCGCCAATCGTCTTGGGCAGGCCCTGGCCGCCAAAATCCTGCGGATGCTGCAGGCCCTGCCAGCCGCCTTCGGCGTACTGGCGAAAGGCTTGCTTGAAGCCCGCCGTGGTGGTGACCACGCCGTCCTTGAGGCTGGAAGGCGCCACGTCGCCCGGCAGGTTCAGCGGCGCCACCACGCCTTCGCACAGCTTGGCGCATTCCTCCAGCACGGCCTGGGCGGTCTCGAGGCCAGCCTCCTCGAAACCGGGCAACTGTGCCACCTGGTCGATCTGCGCCAGATGCTCCATGGCGAACAGCATGTCTTTGAGGGGAGCCGAGTAAGTCATTGTTGAACCTTCCTGAACAGAGCCTGGACCGCCGGCGCGCAGCGCGCGGCGACCTGGGACAGCGGGCGCGCCGCCACGGCACTACTGCATTGCTGCGTTATTGCGTGACGCGACCCGATGCGTTGACGATGGACAAATCCACGAATTTCGAGCCCGCCTGCGAGCCCGGACGATAGGTAACCCAGTAGCCGCCCAGATCGAAGGCGTCCAGGCCGCGCAGCGAAGCGGCCAGCTTCTCGCGCGTCAGCGGCTGGGTGCGGCGCATGGCCTCCACGATGACGCGGGCGTTCACATAGCCTTCCATCATGGCGTAGCTGACCGGCACGGTCAGCGACTTGCCGGCAGCGGTGGCCGCGTCCCTGAACTCCTTGTTCAGGCGCATGGTCACCTTGTAGGGACTGGGCACGACCTGGGCAATGGACAGGCCGCTCATGAACTCCACGGGCAGGCGCTTGGCCAGTTGCTCGATATCGGCTTCCGATGTCGCGTAGATCTGGGCCGTGCCGCCCGCCATGCGGTACGCCTCGACGAAGGCCGAGGTCACGGGGCTGGAGGCCACCACCATCACGGCCTGCGCCGAAGGCTGGGCCTTTTGCAACTGGGACACGGCCTTGTCCATGGCGCCCTTGCCCGTGCTCAGCGAGGCGCTGACCACCAGCTTGGCCTTGGAAGGCGCAATCGCCTTGTCCACAAGTTCAGCCACGGCCTTGGCATCCGGGCGCTCGTCATGCAGCAGGGCCAGGCGCGTGATGCCCACGGTGGCCAGGTGCGAGGCGATCTTGGCCATTTCCTCGGGCAGGTTGGCGCGCGTGCTGAAGATCTGGGGATGGCTCAGCACACGCGTGTCCGTGCTCTGGTAACCCACCAGGGAGATCTGGGACTGGTCGAGCAGCTTGCTGTCCAGCAGCGAAGCCATGTTGCGGTTGCCGAAGTAGCCGGCCAGCACCACGGGCTTGGACTCGTCCAGCAGCTTGCGGGTCTTGTCCACGGTTTCATCGGGGTGGCCCACATCGTCCACCGTGACCAGTTGCACGGGCTGGCCCTGCACGCCGCCGGCCTTGTTGATCTGGTCGAAGTACAGGCGCATGCCCTGGGCATAGGCCCGGCCCTGCGTCGCGCCGGCTCCCGACATGGGTGCCACCTGCCCCACCACCCAGGCATTGGCCTCGGCGGCCAGCGCCATGGCGCCACAGACAAAGGCCACGGCCGTGCGGGCCAGGCGCAAGCGCATCATCTTCATTTCAATCTCCCTCTCGGTTCATGCCATTGCCAGCACCCGCTGGCGCGGCCAAAGCCGTTGTTGTAGTCGTTGCCGCAAACCATGACCAGCGGGCCATCCCGGCATCCGTGACGGAAAAAGAGGGGCCTTGTGCCCCTCATTTTTCAGCTTTGGTCGCTTACAGCGCCTGCACCAGCTCGGGCACGGCCTGGAACAGGTCGGCCTCCAGGCCGTAGTCGGCCACCGAGAAGATCGGTGCCTCGGGATCCTTGTTGATCGCCACGATCACCTTGGAGTCCTTCATGCCGGCCAAGTGCTGGATGGCGCCCGAGATGCCCAGGGCAATGTACAGCTGCGGCGCGACGATCTTGCCGGTCTGGCCGACCTGCAGGTCGTTGGGCGCATAGCCCGCATCCACCGCAGCGCGCGAAGCGCCGATGGCCGCGCCCAGCTTGTCGGCCAGGGGCGTGATGACTTCCTGGAACTTCTCGCTGCTGCCCAGCGCGCGGCCGCCGGAGACGATGATCTTGGCGGCCGTCAGCTCGGGGCGGTCGCTCTTGGTCACTTCACGGCCCACGAAGCTGCTCTTGCCGCTGTCGCCAGCGGCGGCCAGCTGCTCCACCTGGGCGCTGCCGCCCGTGGTGGCCGCTGCGTCAAAGCCCGTGCCGCGCACGGTGATGACCTTGATCTTGTCGCTGCTTTGCACCGTGGCAATGGCGTTGCCTGCGTAGATGGGGCGCTCGAAGGTGTCGGCGCTGTCCACCTTGGTGATGTCGCTGATCTGGGCCACGTCCAGCTTGGCGGCCACGCGCGGCGCGGCGTTCTTGCCGCTGGCGGTGGCGGGGAACAGGATATGGCTGTAGTTCGAGGCAATCGCCAGCACTTGCGCTGCGATGTTCTCGGCGAGGCTGTCCTTCAGGCTGGCGCCGTCGGCGTGGATGACCTTGGCAACGCCAGCGATCTGGGCCGCAGCCTGCGCAGCGGCGCCGGCATTCTCGCCCGCCACCAGCACATGCACGTCGCCGCCGCAGGCCAGGGCCGCAGTGACGGTGTTGAGCGTGGCGCTCTTGATGGAAGCGTTGTCGTGTTCTGCAATAACGAGGGATGTCATGTCTGCGAATTCCTTTAGATGACCTTGGCTTCGTTCTTGAGCTTGCTGACCAGGGTCGCCACATCGGGCACCTTCACGCCAGCGCCGCGCTTGGCGGGCTCGGCCACCTTGAGCGTCTTCAGGCGCGGGGCGACATCGACGCCCAGCTCTTCAGGCTTGACGGTGTCCAGCTGCTTTTTCTTGGCCTTCATGATGTTGGGCAGCGTGACGTAGCGCGGCTCGTTCAGGCGCAAGTCGGTGGTGATGACGGCCGGCAGGCTCAGGGCCAGGGTTTCCAGGCCGCCGTCCACTTCACGGGTCACGTTGACCTTGTCGCCAGCGACTTCGACCTTGGAGGCGAAGGTGGCTTGCGGCAGGTCGGCCAGGGCCGCCAGCATCTGGCCGGTCTGGTTGGCGTCGTCGTCGATGGCCTGCTTGCCCAGGATGATCAGGCCGGGCTGCTCCTTGTCCACCAGGGCCTTGAGCAGCTTGGCGACGGCCAGGGGCTGCAGCTCCTCGGTGGTCTCCACCAGGATGCCGCGGTCGGCACCGATGGCCATGGCCGTGCGCAGGGTTTCCTGGCACTGGGCCACGCCGCAGGAGACGGCGATGACTTCGGTGGCCACGCCCTTTTCCTTGAGGCGAACGGCTTCTTCGACGGCGATTTCGTCAAAGGGGTTCATGCTCATCTTGACGTTGGCGATGTCCACGCCCGTGCCGTCCGACTTCACGCGGACCTTCACGTTGTAGTCCACCACGCGCTTGACCGGGACCAAAACCTTCATTGCAGCGGCTCCTGATTGATTGATAGATTGACGTTTACGTAAACCGAAATCATTGTATGCGGCGCTGCAGCAGCTGAGGCAGGTTTCCCTGACGGCCGAGGGCCGCATGCGCGCTCACAAAAAAGAACGATCGTGCCATTTTAAGCACGACCATTGAGATTTCCTGCAGGGGAACAGCCTGAACTCAGGGTATGCACCTAGGAATAATCCTAGCTGCTTTTCTCTGCTGCCTGGGCCGCCACGCCCCCGCGTTCGGTGATCTGCACCACCTGCCTGGGGACCGGCAGGCTCACGCCTGCGGCACGCAGGCCGCGCAGTACGGCGAGGTTGACCTCGGAGCGCACATTTCCCTGGCCATTTTGCGGGTCGTTGATGTAGTAGCTGAGACTGAACTGCAGGCCCTGCTCCACAAAGTCGACCAGAACCACCGAAGGCGCGGGCGTCTTGAGCACGCGCGGCTGCGCGGCTGCGGCTTCGAGCAGGATGCCGCGCACCTGCTCCACATCGCTGTCCATGCCCACGACGATGTTGGTGGACAGGCCGAACTTGACGTCGAATCCGGTGAGGTTCTCCACACGCTGGGTGATCAGCGTCTCGTTGGGCACGATGGATTCGCGGCCGTTGAGCGCGCGGATGATGGTGTAGCGCGTGCGGATGTCGGTGATGCGGCCCTCGAAGCCGTCCACGCGCACGTTGTCGCCGATGCGCAGCGCACGCTCGATCAGCACCAGAAAGCCGCTGACGTAGTTGGAGGCGATCTTCTGCATGCCGAAACCCAGGCCCACGCCGATGGCGCCGCCCATGACGGACAGCGCCGTCAGGTCCACGCCCACCATGGACAGCGACACCAGCAGGCCCACCAGGATCAGCACGCTGCGCGTGATGTTCATGGCCACCTTGCGCATGGACAGGTCGCTGACCCACTGGTTGATGACCTTCTGCTCGAACAGCGTGGACAGCCAGAGCACGGCCACCATCATCAGGCCCGCCGACAGCGTGCCCTCGATCAGGTTGAGCAGGCTGACCGGCGTCTTGCCGATGTTGAACTGCAGGGCCTCCAGCTCCTCCATGACCTGCGGCAGCAGGCCGATGCTGTGCAGCACGGCCGCGCCCCAGGCCAGCCAGGAGAAGATGCGCTCGATCAGGCGCACCACGGTGGAGTGGGGGAAGGTCCGGCTGAGCACCCGCGCCACGAAGCGGATCACCGACAGGGACACCAGCAGCGACACGGCCACGCGCAACCAGAACACCGTGGAAAACCGCGCCAGGATCTCCTGGCTGGTGAAGACCAGCACCAGCGCCAGCAGCGGGAACAGTGCGCCATCGAGCGCATGGCGGCCAATCCATACGGAGGGCTTGCCATCGTTCAGATGGCCGTAGCGCGCATGCAGGCCGCGCATGGCGCCGTAGGCCAGCAGCAGGCAGCCGATGAGAACGGAGAACTCCAGCCAGGCGCTGGAGCTTTGGAAGTCGTTGATGAGCTTGTCGAAGATGTCCATGGATCAGGGCCGTTCCGCCGCAAGGGCGCAGGCCGCCATCATCGCGCAGATCCAGGACAGGCCAACCGGACCGGGGCCTACATGCAGGTCGGTCAGCGGCCCGTCTTCCAGGCCGGTTCGCGCTTGGCGGCGAAGGCCTGGGCGCCCTCCTGGGCATCGGCATCCATCATGTTGGCGGCCATGGTCTGGCCGGCCAGCTGGTAGGCCGCCTCGATGCCCATCTCGCGCTGGCGGTAGACCAGGGCCTTGCCCATGGCCACGGCCGCGCGGGGCTTGCTGACGATGGACTGCACGAAGTGCTCCACCGCATCGTCCAGCGCCTCCTCGGCCACCACGCGGTTGACCAGGCCCTGGTCCAGCGCCTGCTGCGCGTCGATGAAGTCGCCCGTGAGCAGCATCTCCATGGCCTGCTTGGCCGGCACATTGCGCACCAAGGGCACGCTGGGCGTGGCACAGAACAGGCCATAGTGGATGCCACTGGTGGCAAAGCGCGCCGCCTGCGCAGCAACGGCCAGATCGCACTGGGCCACGAGCTGGCAGCCCGCCGCCGTGGCAATGCCGTGCACGCGCGCAATCACGGGCACGGGCAGCCGGTGGATGGACAGCATCATGCGGCTGCACTGGGCGAACAGCTTCTGGTAGTAGTCCAGCTGCGGATGGGCCGCCATGTCCTTGAGATTGTGTCCGGCGCAAAAGGCCTTGCCGGCTGCAGCCAGCACGACCACGCGCACCGACTCGTCACGCGCCACATCGTCCAGCGCCTGCTGCAGCTGCGTGAGCATCTGCTCGCCCAGGGCATTGAAGCGCTGCGGATCGTTGAGCGTGAGCCGCACGACGCCGCGCGCGTCGCGCTGCACGTCGAGCAGGGGGCTGGCTTCAGAAGGATGGGTGCTCGCGTTCATGGTGCTCCAGATCGGGTTCAGAGGTCGGCCAGCACGCGCACGTGCGCTTCCACGCTGCGCGCAAGCGGCCCCATCACGTAGCCGCCTTCCAGGCAGGAGACGATGCGCCCCTTGGAGAAGCGCCGCGCAATGTCCTTGATGCGCGAGGTGATCCAGGTGAAGTCCTGCTCGGTCATGCCCAGCTGGCCCATGTCGTCCTCGCGGTGGGCGTCGAAGCCGGCGCTGATGAAGATCAGCTCGGGCTTGAAGGCCTCCAGTCGCGGGATCCACATCATCTCGACGATCTCGCGGATGTCCATGCCCTTGGTATAGGCGGCCACCGGCACGTTGACCATGTTGGCGGCCGGGTGCTGGTCGCCGCTGAAGGGATAGAAGGGGTGCTGGAAGATGCCGCACATGAGCACACGGTCGTCGCCGGAGAGGATGTCCTCCGTGCCATTGCCGTGGTGCACGTCGAAATCGATCACGGCCACGCGCTTGAGGTGGTGGCGGCTGAGCGCGTACTTCACGCCCACGGCCACGTTGTTGAAGAAGCAAAAGCCCATGGCCTGGTGGCGGGTGGCATGGTGGCCGGGAGGGCGCACGGCGCAAAAGGCGTTCTCCAGCTCGCCGGCCATCACCGCATCGGTGGCCGCCAGCGCGGCACCGGCCGCATGCAGCGCGGCCGAGAAGGTGTGGCTGTTGATGGAGGTGTCGGTGTCGATCTGGGAGTACTCGGGGCCGCCGGCCTGCTGCTCCTCGATGAGGCGCTGGGTCAGGCCCTGCAGCGCGGCCACATGCATGCGGTCATGGGCCAGTTCGATGTCGGCCAGCGAGGCCTGGGGGGCCTCGTGCCGCTCCAGCGCATCGGCCACGCCGGTCACCAGCAGCCGGTCCTCGATGGCGTCCAGCCGGGCCGGGCACTCTGGGTGCCCCGGCCCCATCTCATGCCGCCAGCACTCCCTATGGGTGAAATAACCCGTCTTGCCCACAGTGATGTCTCCGCGATGTTTTTTTTAGGATAACGTCGCGCCATGCAAGCTACACACAAGATCAAGGCGCTTCTGGATCAGCTTAACACGGTGGTTGTAGGGAAGCCGGCTCAGGTCCGCGACAGCGTGGCCTGCCTGCTGGCCGGGGGACACCTGCTGCTGGAAGACGTTCCCGGCGTGGGCAAGACCACGCTGGCCCATGCGCTGGCGCACAGCTTCGGGCTGCAGTTCTCGCGCGTGCAGTTCACGGCCGACCTCATGCCCAGCGACCTCACCGGCGTGTCCATCTATGAGCGCAGCAGCGAGTCCTTCGTCTTCCATCCAGGTCCCGTTTTCGCCCAGGTACTGCTGGCCGACGAGATCAACCGCGCCAGCCCCAAGACACAGAGCGCCCTGCTCGAAGCCATGGAAGAGCGCCAAGTCTCGTCCGAAGGCCGCACGCACCGCCTGCCCGAGCCCTTCTTCGTGATCGCCACGCAGAACCCGCAGGAACAGCTGGGCACCTTCCCGCTGCCCGAAAGCCAGCTGGACCGCTTTCTGATGCGCATCAGCCTGGGCTATCCCGACCGCGCGGCCGAGCGCTCCCTGCTGTCCGGCAATGGCCGGCGCGCCCAGGCCGATGCACTGCTCCCGCTGCTGGCCACGGACGAGCTGCAGCAGTTGCAGGCCGCCGTGCTGCAGGTCCATGCCAGCGATGCCTTGCTCGACTATGTGCAGGACCTGCTGGAGGCGACGCGCTCGGGCCAGTGGTTCGTGCAGGGCCTGTCGCCTCGCGCGGGCATTGCGCTGCTGCGCGCGGCCAGGGCGGTGGCCCTGATGGAGGGGCGCGACTACGTGGCGCCCGACGATGTGCAGGCCATCCTGCCGCAGACGGCCGCCCACCGCCTGGTGCCCATAGGCTCCAGCGGCCGGGGTGCCGTGGAGCAGGTGCGCGCCATGCTGGACGCCGTGGCGCTGCGCTGATGCCGGCCGCTCCCGCGTCCTCGCCCGGCGCCGCCCAGCCGGGGGCATCGCTGCGCCAGCGCTGGTCTCCTGCGCGGCGCGTGCGCCAGTGGTGGCATGCCCGCCTGCCGCGCACCGACAGCCTCAGGCTGACCCAGCGCAATGTCTACATCATGCCCTCGCGCGCAGGCTGGGCCCTGGCGCTGACGCTGTGCGTGCTGCTGGTGGCGGCCATCAACTACCAGCTCAACCTGGGCTACCTGCTGACCTTTTTGCTGGCCGGAAGCGCGGCTGCGGGCATGGTGGTCGGCCACGGCAACCTGCGCGGCCTGGCAATGCACCTGCTGCCGCCGGCCGGCAGCTTTGCCGGCCAGCCCTGCCGCTTCGACGTGGTGCTGCACAACAGCCGCCGCAGCACGCGCTGGGGCATAGGCCTGGCCGTGCAGGGCGATGTCCCGGCCACCGACTGGACCTGGATCGATGTACCGGCACAGGGCAGCACCACGGCACAGTTGGCCTTCACGCCGCTGCGCCGGGGACGGCAGCCGCTGCCCACGATCACGGCGGCCACCCGCTATCCGCTGGGCACCTTCCGCGTCTGGGCGCTGTGGCGCGCACAGACGCAGGCCTGGATCTACCCGGCGCCCGAGCACAATCCGCCGCCCCTGCCACCGGCCAGCGCCGATGCCGGCGGCCGCAGCGCGGCTGCCACGCGGCACGGCGACGAGTTCGACGGTGTGCGGGCCTACCGTCGCGGCGATCCGCTCAAGCTGGTGGTCTGGAAAAAGGCTGCACAGGCCTTTGCCACGGGCAGCAACCAGCTGGTGAGCCGCGACCGCCCGCTGTCCCAGCAGCACCGCCTGTGGCTGGATGCCAAGGCCACCGGCCTGGCCGACCCCGAGGCCCGCCTCAGCCGCCTGACCGCCTGGGTGCTGGCCGCGCGCCAGCAGGACCTGACCTGGGGCCTGCGCCTGCCCGACGGCCGCGAGATCGCCCCCGACCAGGGCCCGGCCCATGCCACGCTCTGCCTGGAAGCCCTGGCGGCCTGCCCATGAATCGCACGTCCATGCCCTCCTCCTTCCAAGCCATTGCGCAGCCTGCGGCCACTTGGCGCCAGCGCCTGGCCGCCCTGCCCCGCGATGCGCGCGACACCCTGTTCCTGCTGGCCGTGGTGGCCTGGGTGCTTATGCCCCAGGCCGCCCACACGCCCTGGTGGACCATGGTCTTCGTGGCCGGCCTGCTGCTGTGGCGCGCCCTGCTGGCCTGGCGCGGCCAGCCCCTGCCCGGCCGCTGGCTGCTGGGCGGACTGCTGCTGCTGGCCCTGGGCGCCACCTGGGTCTCGCACGGCACCTTTGTCGGGCGCGATGCGGGCGTGACGCTGATCGTGCTGCTGCTGGCGCTCAAGACACTGGAGCTGCGCGCCCGGCGCGACGCCATGGTGGTGTTCTTCCTGGGCTTCTTCGCGCTGCTGGCCAACTTCTTCTACTCGCAGTCCCTGCTGCTGGCCCTGGCCATGGTGCTGGGCCTGCTGGGCCTGCTCACGGCCCTGGTCAATGCCCACATGACCGCCGGCCGGCCGCCGCTGACCCAGGCGCTGCGCACGGCGGCCCTGCTGGCGCTGTGGGGCACGCCGGTGATGGTGGCGCTGTTCCTGTTCTTTCCGCGCATGGCCCCGCTGTGGGGCGTGCCGGGCAACGACCTGGCCGGCCGCAGCGGCCTGTCGGAGAACATGCGCGTGGGCTCCATGGCCTCGCTGGTGCTGGACGAAAACGTGGCCCTGCGCCTGCGTTTCGATACGCCCGATGGTGCTCCTCCGCCTGCCAACACCCTGTATTTCCGGGGACCCGTTCTGTCTCGCTTTGACGGACAGGAATGGCAGATGGACACGGAGGCCGTTCTGGAGGACGCGCAGTTGCGCGTCTCCGGCGAGGGCGTGAGCTACCAGATGACCATAGAGCCCAGCCGCCGCCCCTGGCTACCCCTGCTGGACGCCGCGGCCAGGACTCCCGAGCTCCCCCCAGGCATGGGCACCGCCCGCATGACACCCCAACTGCAATGGCTGACCTGGCGCCCCATCACCGACGTGGTGCGCATCAGCGCCCAAAGCCATGTGCAGTTCAGCTACGGCCCGCTCAAACCCACGCGCGGCCTGCGCCGCTACACCCAGTTGCCCGAAGGCAGCAACCCGCGCACGCTGGAGCTGGCCCGGCAGATGCGTGCCGACCCGCAACTGGCCGATGCCACGCCCCGCGCCTGGGTGCAGGCCGCGCTGGCGCGCCTGCGCAAGGGCGGCTACACCTACACGCTGGCGCCCGGCGTGGTGGACAGCGTGCACACGGCCGATGACTTCTGGTTCGACAGCAAAGAGGGCTTTTGCGAGCACATCGCCTCCGCCTTCGCCGTGCTGATGCGCGGCATGGGCGTGCCTGCCCGCATCGTCACCGGCTACCAGGGTGGCGAGCGCAACCCGGTCGACGGCTACTGGACCGTGCGCAACGCCGACGCCCATGCCTGGACCGAGGTGTGGCTGGAGGATGAGGGCTGGGTGCGCATCGACCCCACCGGCGCCGTGGCCCCGTCGCGCGTGGGCGAGTTCCAGCGCCTGCGCGCACCGCAGGGCGCCATCGCCGGAGCCATGGGCAACTTCGTGGGCGTGGGCATGCTGCAGCAGATGCGCGCCGTGTGGGAGGCCGTCAACAACGGCTGGAACCAGTGGGTGCTCAACTACACGCAAAGCCGCCAGCTGGACCTGCTCAAGAACCTGGGTGTGCAATCGCCCTCGTGGGTGGACATGCTGCGCCTGCTGGGCGCGCTGGCCGGCGTGGCTGCGCTGGCGTGGCTGGCCTGGATGGCCCGCGCCCAGCGCACCAGCCGCGACGAATGGCTGCGCCTCATGGACAGGACCCGCGCCCGGCTGCGGCGCATCGGCCTGGACGCCGACGCCAGCCTGCCCCCACGTGCGCTGGCAGCCCAGGTCATGGACCGCTGGGGCCGGGACGACGCCAAGGCGGCCCAGGCCCTTCACGACTGGCTCCTGGGCATGGAGCGCCAGCGCTACGCACGGCCATCCCCACCCCCATCCTCATCCGCACCCGACACCCCCGGCCTGCCCGCCCTGCGACGCCAATGGCGGGCGCTGGACTGGCCACGCAATCCGCAGCCACGGCCACAAGCCGCCGCTGCCGGTCCCACGACAAGCACACCATGACCAAGCAACGACTGATCCCCTGCGCCCTGCTGCTGCTCGCGGCCGCGGCCGTGCCCTGCGGCGCGCTGGCCGGCAAGCCGGCAGCCAGCCCTGCCGCCCAAGCCACGGCCAAAACCTCGGCTAAAACCACGACCAAGTCCACGGCCAAACCTTCCACGAAAAAGCGCACGGCCGCTGCTGCCGCCGCTACGGCCGCTGGCGGCGCCGCCGTGGCCAGGACCGTGCAGGGCAGCACGCCCTACGGCGAACGGCCTGAAGCCATGCAGATGGCCGCCGACATTGCGATGCGCCACGACCTGCCGGTGGACTGGGTGCGCGAGACCATCGCCCAGGCCCGCTTTCTGCCCCAGGTGCCGCGCCTGATGACGCCGGCCGTCCAGGGCACGGCCAAGAACTGGGGCGTCTACCGCAGCCGCTTTGTCGAGCCCGTGCGCATACGTGCCGGGACACGCTTTTGGCAGGCCAATGCCGCTGCGCTGGCGCGTGCCGAAAAGCAGTACGGCGTGCCGGCCGAAATCATCGTCGGCATCATCGGCGTGGAGACCATCTACGGCCAGCAGATGGGCAACTTCCGCGTGATGGACGCCCTGGCCACGCTGAGCTTCGACTTCCCTGCCGCCCACCCGCGCGCTGCGGCGCGCACCGAGTACTTCCGTGGCGAGCTGGAGCAGTTCCTGCGCTTCACCCACCGTGCGGGCACGGACCCGTTCTCGCTGCGCGGCAGCTACGCAGGCGCCATGGGCATGGGCCAGTTCATGCCCAGCAGCTGGGTGAAGTGGGCCGTGGACTTTGACGGCGACGACCGCATCGACCTGTTCGGCAGCGCGGCCGATGCCATCGGCTCGGTGGCCAACTACTTTGTCGCGCATGGCTGGAAAAGCGGCATGCCCACCCACTACCCGGTGATCATGCAGGCCCAGGGCGCCGACCTGGCCGCCCTGCTGGCGCCCGACATCCTGCCCCAGTTCACGGCCGACGAGATGGCTGCGCGCGGCGTGCAACTGCCGGGCAGCGGCGCGGCGCATCAAGGGCCGCTGGCCCTGGTCAAGCTGGAAAACGGCGCGCAGGGCCAGCCGCTGTACATCGCGGGCACGGAGAACTTCTATGCCATCACGCGCTACAACTGGTCCAGCTACTACGCGCTGTCCGTGATCGAACTGGGCCAGGAAGTCGCTGCGGCCATGGGCCGCTGATCCGGACCATCCAAACCGTCCAGGCGGTCAGGGCCGGCGCATGCGGCACATCGCAGGCTGCTCGGCACGCGCCGCCTCGATCTCTCGCACCACGCGGAAGCCGTAGCCCGAGCCCTCCACATCGAAGGGCACGCCGGGCGAGCCCTGCCTGTCCATGACGCCGACCACCAGCGCCTGCTGGAACTGGTGGTCGGCCGCGCGCATGCGGCCCCTGCGCCCGGCCAGGGTCACGTCCGCGCTTTCCAGCGCCTGCGCCACGGCCACCGTGTCGGTGCTGCCCGCACGCGCCATGGACTGGGCCAGGGCCTCCATCATCAGCTGCATGCGCATGTGCACATAGTCATCGGCAGGCCTGGGAAAGCGCTCGCGGAATGACTTGTAGAAGGCCTGGCTGTCGGGGCCCGGCACGTTGGGCAGCCAGTCGGCCACGGCCAGCACCTTGCCCACGCCGGCCTCGCCCAGGGCAGCGGGCGCGCCCAGCGCATTGCCGTAGAAGGTGTAGAAGCGGCCGTCAAAACCCGCCTCCCGCGCGGCCTTGACCAGCAGCATCAGATCGTTGCCCCAGTTGCCCGTGACCACGGCCTGGGCGCCGCTGGCCTTGATCTTGGCCGCATAGGGCGCAAAGTCCTTGACGCGCCCCACGGGATGCAGCTCGTCGCCCACGATGGCCACATCGGGCCGCTGCGCGGCCAGCTGGCGCCTTGCCTCGCGCAGCACGGCCTGGCCAAAGCTGTAGTCCTGCCCGATCAGGTAGGCGCTGCGCACGGCCCCGTCCTCGCGCAGCACCTGCATCAGCGCGGCCATGCGCATGTCGGCATGGGCGTCGAAGCGAAAGTGCCAGAAGCTGCAGCGCTCGTTGGTGAGCGCGGGATCGACGGCCGAGTAGTTGAGGTACAGCACGCGCCGGGCCGGATCGCGCTCGTTGTGCTTGGCAATGGCGTCGACCAGCACGGCGGCCACGGCCGATGAATTGCCCTGCATGACCACGCGCGCGCCGCCGTCGATGGCTGCGCGCAGCGCAGACAGCGCCTCCTCGTTCTGGCCCTTGCTGTCATGGCGTTCGATGGCCAGGGGCCGGGCGCCGCCCTGCGCGGCCGGCAGCAGCACACCGCCGCGCGCGTTCACGCGCTCGGCGGCCCACAGCAGGTTGCGGAACACGGCCTCGCCCGTGTTGGCAAAGGGGCCGGACAGGCTTTCGATCAGCGCCAGCCGTATCGGCTCGCCGCGCGGCGGCGACACGGGCCGGTCGTGTCCGCTTGACGCCCGGGCCAGCAGCGCGGGCGCCGCAAATAGCGCCATGGCGCCGCTTTTCAAGACCTTGCGGCGCAATTTATTCATGGCTTTTTCCTCTTGAAATGCGTTCAACACCGCTTAACTAGGCTCCATGCGGCGACAACTTCGATGAAGCCGCGCAGTTTATAGGAGCCAACCCACCATGATCTTCACGCCTGTTCTCCGCCGCAACGCCTTCGCTCCCCAAGCCGCCGATCTGGCCCTGCAGCGCTTCTTGCAAGGCACCCTGGGCAACGCGGCCCCTTCGCTCTCGTCGGTGCAGGTTCAGCGCGATGAAAAGGCCACGACCTTGCAGCTGGATGTGCCCGGCCTGTCCCGCGAGCAGCTGCAGCTGAGCATCGAAGGCGCCGTGGTCCGTCTGTCCAGCGTCGAGGGCGCGCCCCGCCAGGTGCAGCGTGCCTGGGAGCTGGACCATGAAATCGACACGGCCGCCAGCAGCGCCAAGCTGGAAAACGGCGTGCTCACGCTGTCCCTGGCCCGCCTGGAACCCCAGAGCAAGGCCACCATGCTGAGCATCCAGTAAGTCCGGTCACGGTCAGCGCGTTTGTGCACCCGGGCTGTCAACCATCCTTTCTTCCATCCTCTTGGCAAGGTGACAGCCCGTTTCCAGAGCCCGGCCCGCGCCGGGCTTTTTTTGCGCCCGCCGTGCAGGCCGGGCACGCGGCCCCGGACCATCAGGCCAGCGAATCGAGCGGCCAGCGCGGCTTGACGTCGAACGCGTAGTGCCTGTTCGCCATTTCGCGGCCTGCCTGCAGGCGCATGGCGGCGGCCATGGCGATCATGGCGCCGTTGTCGGTGCACAGGTGCAGCTCGGGGTAGTGCACGCGCAGCTTGCGCTTGGCACAGGCCGCATCCAGCTGGGCGCGCAGCAGACGGTTGGCGCCCACGCCGCCGGCCACGACCACGCGCTTCATGCCGGTCTGCTGCAGCGCCGCCAGCGTCTTCTTGACCAGCACCTCGACGATGGCCGCCTGCGTGCTGGCGGCCAGGTCGGCCTTGCGCGCCTCAAGGTCATCGCCCAGCTTCTTCGCCTGGGTCAGCACGGCCGTCTTCAGGCCGGCGAACGAGAAGTCCAGGTCGCCCGAATGCAGCAGCGGCCGGGGCAGCTTGAAGGCCTGCGCGTCCCCGCCCTCGGCCAGGCGCGAGAGCACGGGGCCGCCCGGATAGGGCAGGCCCATGAGCTTGGCCGATTTGTCGAAGGCCTCGCCGGCCGCGTCGTCGATGGTCTCGCCCAGGATGGCGTAGCTGCCCACGCCGTCCACGCGCATCAGCTGCGTGTGGCCGCCCGAGACCAGCAGGGCCACGAAGGGGAATTCGGGGGGATCGGCGCTCAGGAAGGGCGACAGCAGATGGCCTTCCAGGTGGTGCACGCCCAGCACGGGCTTGTCCAGCGCCGCAGCCATGGCGCAGGCCACGCCCGCGCCCACCAGCAGCGCGCCGGCCAGGCCGGGGCCGCGCGTGAAGGCGATCACATCGACCTGGTCCAGCGCGCGGCCGGACTCGCCCAGCACGCTTTCGGTCAGCGGCAGCACGCGGCGGATGTGGTCGCGGCTGGCCAGCTCCGGCACCACGCCGCCATAGGCGCGGTGCATGTCGATCTGGCTGTGCAGCGCATGGGACAGCAGCCTGGGCACGCCCGTGCCATCGGGGGCCTCGACCAGGGCCACGCCGGTTTCATCGCAGGAGGATTCGATCCCCAGAATCAGCAAACTCATGGGACTGAAGTGTAGAACCTGCGGGCGCGGCGCACGGCCGCCCGCGTCAATGGCCCCTGGCCGGCGGGCAGTTGCGGGGCCGGCGGGCCGCTACAGGTTGTCCAGGTATGACGAGCGCGAGAACTGCACGGGCTCGATGCCGTCGGAGGTCCAGATTTCGCTGGCGATCAGCGCCTGGGCGTTCATGGGGCGAGCGAAGTAAAAGCCCTGCAGCTCGTCGCAGCCCAGCGTCTGAAGCACTTCGCGCTGCTGCTGGTCGGTCACGCCTTCGGCCACCACGCGCAGCTCCAGCGCATGGGCCAGGCGCACGATGGCATCGACCACGGCCCGCGCGTCGCTCTTGATGGCCACGTCCCGCACGAAGCTGCGGTCGATCTTGACCTCGTCGGCGCCCAGCTGGCGCAGCAGGGCCAGGCTGGAGTAGCCGGTGCCGAAGTCATCGATGGAAATCTGCACGCCCATGCCCGTCAACTCGGCAATCACGGCCATGGTGGTCTTGTCGTCCTCCATGGCCACGGACTCGGTGATCTCGAAGACCAGCTGCTCGGGCCGAATGCGGTGCCGCTCGATCGCTTCGCCGATGTACTGCGCCAGCCGCGTCTGAAAGAGCTGATAGCCCGAGATATTGATGGAGACGCGCATGAAGCGCCGCTGGCGCGTCCACTGGGCAGTCTGGCGGCAGGCCTCGTCGATGACCCAGTCGCCGATCTCGCTGATCAGGCCGAAGCGCTCGGCCAGCGGAATGAACACGCGGGGGCTGATGAGGCCGAATCGGGGATGGTTCCATCGAACCAGCGCCTCCACGCTGCGGATGCGGCCCGTGCGGGCATCGATCTTGGGCTGGTAGAACAGCACCAGCTGCTGGCTTGCGACGGCGCGGCGCAGGGCTTGCTGCAGGTCGAACTGCACGGCCACATCCTTGCGCATGCTTTCCTTGAAGATGGCGCAGGAATTCCCGCCGGCGCGCTTGGCCGTGTACATGGCGAGGTCGGCCGCCGCCATGAGCTTTTCCTTCTGGCCATGATCGGGATAGATGGCCACGCCGACGGAGCTGCCGATGGAGATGGACTTTCCCGGCAGATCGAAGGGCTGACCCAAAACCTTCTGCACCCGGCCGGCCATGGCCACGGCATCGTCCTCCGATGCCAGGCAGCCCAGCAGCAGCACGAACTCATCGCCCCCCACGCGCGCCAGCGTGTCCGACTTGCGCGTCATACGGTTCAGGCGCACGGCCACCTGGCACAGCAGCGCGTCACCTGCGGCATGGCCCTCCACGTCGTTGATGGGCTTGAATCCGTCCAGATCGATGTACAGCAGGCCCACGCGCACCGGCCCGCCGGGCCCTGGCTGCTCCACCGAGCTGTCGGCGCGCGCAATCGCCCGGCCAAGCCGGTACTCGAGCAGCGCCCGGTTGGCCGTGCCGGTCAGCGGGTCCCTGAAGGCGATGCGCTTGAGCTTCACATTGGCGCGCAGCAGCTTTTCATTGGTCTGCTGCAGCGATTGCGTCAGGCGCTGAGCCTTCTCGCGCAGGCGCACATGGACCACCAGCGAAACCAGCAGGAATATCAGAACGGGAATGGCGCCCCACAGGCCGAAAGCGCTCCACCCCGCGGCCCAGCTTCCCTGGCCATCGGATGGCGCCGATGCGGCCAGGAGCTCGCCCCCCGCCAGTGCCCGGCACTGCGCCAGGCCCAGCAGCAGCGCAGCCAGGGACGGGCCACGCCGGCGCACAGCAGTCCGCCCCAACACCGCCTGGGTCACGAACCGCCAGCGCACGGGGGACATCCGATCTTCTCGTGATATTGCAAGCTCATGCTGATTCAGCCTCGCTGCCGCATTGCGCAGCCCGATCTTGTGGATGGCTATGCCATGGGTGTCGTGTGTGCCGGAAAGCCGGGCTTTTTCCTGCAGGGCGCCCGGCAAATATTCGACACATTCACGCGTCCAAATTTGTATCGACGATTTCAAAACGTTAGAAAAATTCTATCAAACCCTGCGCCTTGCTTCTACTTCTCCTTTTGCGCCACGGCAGGCCCGGCATGGGAATTGCATCAATGCAGGCAGACAGGACCCGTCCCCCATGAAAACCGCTCTCAACTTTCTTGTGGCCGCGCGCCAGTGCGAAATCGGCGAGCTGGAGCAACTGCAGCGCACCAGCGCACTGGTGGATCTGCTCAGCCGCCTCATCCATGCGCTGCAAAAGGAGCGCGGCCTGTCCAACGTCTTTCTGGCCAGCGCGGGCGCGCATGGCGGCGAGGCACGGCTGGCGCAGATGGCCGAGTGCGACCGGATTGCCGCGGCGGCGCTTGACGGCTTCGACCGGCTGGACATGCAGCCCGGCCAAACAGACTCCACGGGACACCCCGGCCATGGCGCGCGGCTGTTCAGCCGCATCGCCCATGTGCTGCAGTGCCTGGACGCCCTGCCTGCGCTGCGCGAGCGCGTCGCCAGCCACGACCTGTCGCCGGAGGCGGCCACCGCCATCTACATCGAGCTGGTGGCAGGCCTGCTGGCCGTGGTGTTCGAGGCGGCCGACAGCGCGCCCGAGCCCGGTATCTCGCGCCTGCTGGTGGCCTTGTTCAACTTCATGCAGGGCAAGGAATTCGCGGGCCAGGAGCGTGCCACGGGCGTGGCCGCCTTTGGTGCGGGCGTCAGCGAAGCGCCGCGCCAGCAGCACTGGCTGCACCTGATCGCCTCGCAGGAGCGCTGCTTTCAGGTCTTTGCGGAGTTTGCGCCGCCCCATTCCCTGGCCCTGTGGCAAGAAAGCAGCGCGGCCGACGCCACGCTGGCCGTGATCGAACGCCTGCGCCGCGTGGGCTGCACGGCCGCGCCGGGCACTCCCCTGGCGCCAGAGATGGCCGAGCCCTGGTTCGACAGCTGCTCGCGGCGCATGGATGCGCTGCACACCGTCGAGGCCCGCCTGACGGCCGAGCTGCAGCAGCAGTGCCAGCGCTGCATTGTCGATGCGCGCGCCGCCCTGCAGACGCTGCTGCAGGCGCCGCAGGCAATGGAGATCACGCCCGTCTCCGCCACGCTGGCGCTGGGCGGGCTGCAGCCCCCGGCCGCGCGTCTGGGCCCGCAGCTGGACCGATCCGTGATGGACCTGGTGCAGGACCAGTCCCAGCGGCTGCAGGCCATGCAGGCCGAGCTGGAGACCGTGCGCGCCACGCTGACGGAACGCAAGCTGCTGGAGCGCGCCAAGGGCCTGTTGATGACACGGCGCCAGCTCAGCGAAGGCGAGGCCCACAAGCTACTGCGCCAGACCGCCATGAACCAGAACCGCCGCTTGGCCGAAGTGGCGCAGGCCGTGCTTTCCATGGCCGATCTGCTGCCGCCCGCCCCATGAACCCGGGCCGCTGCGCGCCATGTTGCAGCGCAGCACCGACTTGGTGCAGTGCTGCGGCAAGTCGCGCACCAGAAGGTGGCCCGGCGCGGACGGCAAGGCCGGTGGAGTGCATGGTCCCCCTTGAACGCCGCCTGGCACGGTTTCTGCATTGACTCTGGCAAATCCCGGCCAAAGGCGGCCGGGAACCCGGTCTTGATTCAGGGCCCCAGGACAACGGCGTCACTCTCCCCGCGCAGCGCGGCCGGAGAGGACGCCGTTTTGCTTGGGACATGCCGGTTTGCAAGTGTTCCATTCCCGACGATCGAAGGAGTTCCGCCATGGCGTCCACGCCCCAGCCCACCACAGGCCCTCTCACCTCCGGCCCGGCACTGCCCCGGCGCGATTTTCTGCGCCAGGCCGGCACGCTGGCAGGCGGCGCGGCGCTCTACACCCAGCTGGGCCACCACGGCGCCTGGGCGGCAGGCTCGGATGCGCCCGAGAAAAAGGAAGTGCGCATCGGCTTCATTCCGCTGACCGATTGCGCCAGCGTGGTCATGGCCTCGGTGCTGGGGATCGACCAGAAGTACGGCGTCAGGATCATTCCCTCCAAGGAAGCGAGCTGGGCCAGCGTGCGCGACAAGCTGGCCAATGGCGAACTGGACTTTGCCCATGTGCTGTACGGCCTGGTCTACGGCATGCACCTGGGCGTGGGCGGCGCCAGGAAGGACATGGCCGTGCTGATGACGCTCAACCACAACGGCCAGGCCATCACGCTGTCCAAGAAGCTGGCCGACAAGGGCGCCGTCAACGGCGCAGGCCTGGCCAAGCTGATGGCCAGCGAAAAGCGCGAATACACCTTTGCCCAGACCTTTCCCACGGGCACGCATGCCATGTGGCTGTACTACTGGCTGGCGGCCAACGGCATCCACCCGCTCAAGGATGCCAAGGTCATCACCGTGCCGCCGCCGCAGATGGTGGCCAACATGCGCGTGGGCAACATGGACGGCTTTTGCGTGGGCGAGCCCTGGAACCACCGCGCCATCATGGACGGCATCGGCGTCACGGCCACCACCTCCCAGGCCATCTGGCAGGACCATCCCGAGAAGGTGCTGGGCACCACGGCCGAATTTGCCCGCCAGAACCCCAATACGGCACGCGCCGTGACGGCCGCCATCATCGAGGCCGGCCGCTGGATCGACGAGAGCCTGGCCAACAAGACCCGCATGGCCGACACCATTGCCGGCAAGGCCTATGTGAACACCGGCGTGGACGCCATCAACCAGCGCATCCTGGGCCGCTACCAGGACGGCATGGGCAAGACCTGGGACGACCCCCACCACATGAAGTTCTATGGCGACGGCAGCGTGGGCTATCCCTATCTGTCCGACGGCATGTGGTTCCTCACCCAGCACAAGCGCTGGGGCCTGCTCAAGGACCACCCCGACTACCTGGGCGTGGCCCGCTCCATCAACCGCCTGGACATCTACCAGCAGGCCGCCACCGCCGCCAAGGCCCCGCTGCCCAAGGGCGAGATGCGCAGCAGCAAGCTGATGGACGGCACGGTCTGGGACGGCAAGGACCCGCGCAAGTACGCGGACAGCTTCGCCATCAAGGCCTGAGAGATCCCCTTTGAAGACCCATCCCACCGAGGAACACACCATGGTCAGCGCCGTCTTCCACTTCCCGGCAGAGTCCTCCACCGCCGCCGCCCCGCCTGCGCCGGTTTCCCCCACCGCTGCATCCCCGGTCCCGGCCATGCAGGCTGCACCGGCAACGCCCAGGACTCCCGCCCCTGCGCGCGACTGGGCGGCGCTGTCGCGCGCCTTCTGGCTGGCCGTGCTGCCGCCGCTGTGCGGCCTCGGCCTGCTCGTGGGCGTGTGGTCCCTGGTGGCCGCGGGCTCCGGCCAGAGCATTCCGGGCCCCCTGGCGACCTGGCAGCAGGCGGTGGAGATTTTCAGCGACCCGTTCTACCGCAACGGCCCCAATGACCAGGGCGTGGGCTGGAACGTGCTGGCCTCGCTGCAGCGCGTGGCCGTGGGCTTTGGCCTGGCGGCGCTGGTCGGCATTCCGGCCGGCTTCGTGATCGGGCGCTTCAACTTCCTGTCGCGCATGTTCAACCCGCTGATCAGCCTGCTGCGCCCGGTGTCGCCGCTGGCCTGGCTGCCCATAGGCCTGCTGGTCTTCAAGGGCGCCAACCCGGCGGCCATCTGGACCATCTTCATCTGCTCGATCTGGCCCATGCTCATCAACACCGCCGTGGGCGTGCAGCGCGTGCCCCAGGACTACATGAACGTGGCGCGCGTGCTCAACCTCAGCGAATGGAAGATCGCCACCACCATCCTGTTCCCCGCCGTGCTGCCCTACATGCTGACCGGCGTGCGCCTGGCCGTGGGCACGGCCTGGCTGGTCATCGTCGCGGCCGAGATGCTCACCGGCGGCGTGGGCATCGGCTTCTGGGTCTGGGACGAGTGGAACAACCTCAACGTCAAGAACATCATCATCGCGATCTTCGTGATCGGCATCGTGGGCCTGCTGCTGGAGATGGCCCTGGTCAAGCTGGCAACGGCATTTACGTTCGAAGAGGTGAAGGCATGAATGCATCGTCCAAGTTCATCGAGATCCAGGGCGTGGAGCAGAGCTTCAAGACCGCCAAGGGCCTGTTTCCCGCGCTGCGCGGCATTGACCTGACGATTGCCAGGGGCGAGTTCGTCTCGCTGATCGGCCACTCGGGCTGCGGCAAGTCCACCCTGCTGAACCTGATCGCGGGCCTGACCACGCCCACCACGGGCGTGCTGCTGTGCGCCAACAAGGAGATCAAGGGCCCCGGACCCGAGCGCGCCGTGGTCTTCCAGAACCACTCGCTGCTGCCCTGGCTGACCTGCGAGGGCAACATCCACCTGGCCGTGGAGCGCGTCTATGGCCGCACGGAAAGCCGCGCCCAGCTCAAGGCCCGCACCCTGGCCGCGCTGGAACTGGTGGGCCTGGCCCATGCCGCGCACAAGCGGCCCGGCGAGATATCGGGCGGCATGAAGCAGCGCGTGGGCATTGCGCGCGCGCTGTCGATGGAGCCGCAGGTGCTGCTGATGGACGAGCCCTTCGGCGCGCTCGATGCGCTCACGCGCGCCAAGCTGCAGGACGAGCTGCTGGAGATCGTGGCGCGCACGCAAAGCACCGTGGTCATGGTCACGCACGATGTGGACGAGGCCGTGCTGCTGTCCGACAAGATCGTGATGATGACCAACGGCCCGGCCGCCACCATCGGCGAGGTGCTGCAGGTCGGCCTGGCCCGCCCGCGCAACCGCGTGGCGCTGGCCGAGGACGACCTCTACCGCCAGTGCCGCAAGGCCGTGATCGATTTCCTCTACACCCGCCAGGGGCATGTGGAAAAGGCGGCCTGAACCTTCGCAGGTCCTGCCGCCTTCGAGACCCTGCCCATGGCGGGCAGGCCGAGCCCCGGCTCAGTGCCGGCCCGAGATGTAGTGCTCCAGCTGCTCGATGATGAACTTCTGCTCGGAGATGATGTCCTTGACCAGGTCTCCGATGGAGATCAGGCCCAGCAGCTTGCCGCCTTCGTCCACCACGGGCAGGTGGCGCAGCCGGTTCTCGGTCATCACCGCCATGCACTCCTGCGTGGTCTGGGTGGGGCCGACGAACAGCACGTCGCGCGTCATCACGTCGCGCACCAGGGTGGCGCCCGAGGTGCGCCCCAGCAGCGCGATCTTGCGTGCGTAGTCACGCTCGGTGACGATGCCGGCGATCTCGCTGCCCTCCATCACCAGCAGGGCGCCAATGCCCTTGTCGGCCATGAGCCGCAGCGCGTCGAGCACGGAATCGGTAGGCGCGATGCTGTACACCGCGCTGGTGGCCTTGGACTTGAGAATGTCTGCAACTGCTGTCATGGGTGCCTTTCAGTCGTTCGCCAATTCGGTTCTAGTGTCATCCGAACTGCGCCCAAAAAGCAACAGGGCCAGCGCGTGTATGCACACGCACCGGCCCTGCCCGATTCAGTGAATGCGGCCCTTCAGCGACGACCGCCCAACAGACTGCCACCAATCTTCATCAGATCGCTGAGACCTACCTGGCCGTCGCCATCCTGATCGAGCAGGCTGCCCAGCAAACCACCACCCAGACCGCCCTGCTGCTGCGCCTGCGCATGCTCGCGGCCCAGCACCTGGCCCAGGCCGCCGGCATCCATGCCGCCTGCGCTCACGCGCTGTGCAAGAAAGGACATGACGATGGGGGCCAGCAGCTGCAGCAGCTGGGCCGCGCCGCCGCTGCCCAGGCCCGTGGCCTGGCCCAGTCCGTCCTGTGCGCGCTGCTGGTTGCCGCCCAGGATATGGCCCAGGATGGCTGCGCCGTCGAGCCCGCCGCCCGCATTGCCGCCTGCGCCTGCGCCGCCGCCCAGCAGCGAGCCCAGCAGGCCTCCCAGATCCAGCCCGCCGGCGCCACCGCTGGCCGCGCCGTGGTCGCGCTGCAGCGCGCCGAAGAGATTGGCCGCGCCCTGCGGATCGGCCGCATTGCGGCCCAGCGAACCCAGCAGCACGGGAAGGGCCGCGCCCACGGCACTTTCGGTCTGAGCGGGGCTGGCGCCGATCTGGTCTGCCATCTGCTGCATGGGCGCGCCCTGCAGTTGGGCCATCAGTTCGGCGGCCAGGGAAGAGCTGGAGTTCATGGTCGTTCCTTCATCCGGTCGCCCGGTCAACACAAAGTCACATGGTAGCGCCGGCCGGTGCAGCGGGCATGGCGGCGCAGCGCCCCAAGTGTCAACGATGTTTTCCAGCGCCCGGATCGCGCTCAGCCCGTGGTCAGCGCCGGCTGCGGCTGGGTGCGCGGCGGCCGCAGCGGCGGCAGCGGCGCCTGCGCCTTCATGGACCGGCGCAGCGCCACTGCGTCGGCCACGGCCGCCGGTGCCCGGGCCGTGGCGTCCAGCCGGAAGACCTGCACGGTCTCCGACACGGTCTGCGCCTGGGCCTGCAAGGCCATGGCCGATGCCGCGTTCTGCTCCACCAGCGCCGCGTTCTGCTGCGTGATGTTGTCCAGATGCGCCACGGCCGCGTTGACCTGCGAGATGCCGCTGAGCTGCTCGTTGGAGGCGCTGTGGATTTCGCCGATCAGCAGGTTCACGCGCCGCACCAGGTCCAGCGATTCGGTCATGGTTTTCTGCGCGACCTCGGTGCGCTGATTGCCATCCAGCACCTTGGCGGCGGAGTCGTCTATGAGTTCGCGGATCTCCTTGGCCGCTGCCTGCGTGCGCTGCGAGAGGCTGCGCACTTCGGCCGCCACCACCGCAAAGCCCCGGCCCTGGTCGCCCGCGCGCGCGGCCTCCACGGCGGCGTTCAGCGCCAGGATGTTGGTCTGGAAGGCGATGGAGTCGATGAGCTGCGTGATCTCGCCGATACGCCCCGACGCGGCCTGGATCTGCTTCATGGTGGCCGCCACGCCGTCGACGGCGCCGCTGCTGCGCTCGGCCACCTCGCTGGCCTGGGTGGCCAGGTCCGTGGCCTGGCGCGCCGACTCGGCCGTGTGCTTGACCGTGCCCGTGATCTCCTCCATCGACGCCGCCGTCTGCTGCAGGTTGCCGGCCTGGGTTTCCGTGCGCGCGGACAGGTCCTGGTTGCCCTGCGCGATTTCCCGCGTGGAGATCTGCATCTTGTCGCTTTCCTCGCGCGCATCGCGCACGATGGACAGCAGGTTCACATTGAGCTGGCTCAGCGCCTTCTGCAGATCGCCCACCACGTCCTTGCGCGTGATGCGTATGGTCTGCGTCAGGTCGCCGGCCGCCAGGCGGTTGGCCTGCAGCACCATCTGCGCCAGCGGCGCCACGGTCAGCCGGTACGCCCAGGCCCCGGCCAGCCCCGTGAAGATGCAGACCGCCAGCCAGGCCAGCGCGGACCATGCATCCAGCGTGTGCCCTCCCGCCATCGCCGCGCCAAAGGCCGCCGCCACCACCAGGAAGAAGATCAGCACCAGCTTGCCTGCCAGGCCCAGGCTCAGCGCGCTGGCAAGGCGTCCGCGCAGGTTGTTGCGCACCAGATGGCCGGCGCGCAGCACGTGGACCTTGCGCCCTGCGTCCTTTTCGGCGCGCATGGTGGCGTAGAGGCGCTCGGCCGCATCCGTCTGCTCGCGCGTGGCCTCGGTGCGCACCGACATGTAGCCCGAGGGCCGGTCGCCTTCCATCAGCGGCGTGACATTGGCCATGACCCAGTAGAAGTCGCCGTTCTTGCGCCGGTTCTTCACGGGCGCCGACCAGGGCAGGCCGGCCGAGATGGTGGCCCACATGTCGCGGAAGGCTTCCTCGGGCATGTCGGGGTGGCGGATCATGTTGTGGGGCTGGCCCAGCAGTTCTTCGCGCTCGTAGCCGCTGACCTCGATGAACATCGGGTTGCAGTAGAGGATGCGCCCCTTCAGGTCCGTGGTGGACACCAGGGTCTGGCCCTTGGGAAATGCGTATTCACGCGTGCTGACTGGCAGATTCACTCTCATAGGCGTGGTCCCTTGAAGAAGAAAAATCCTTCACGTCATTGCGGCCCTGGCTTACTGCAGGACCCGGTGGCTTGTTGTACCCCGATTCGTCGCATTTGAAACAAATCGCCACAAAACCTCCATTCGATTCAGACATCTGATTGCGCGCTCTCGATAGCGGGCGCACCGCCTTGAGGCATGCGACGCACCACCATGGCTCGGCCGCCGGGCGGCAGCCCCGAGGACAGCGCCCGCGCAGGGCTGCGCGCCCTGGCATGCCGCTTGCTTCATCCCGTGCGTGGCCATTGCAGGCCATGGGGGCAAGGCGCAACGAGGTGCCGCTGCCCCAGGGACAAAGGCGTCAACCCGCGCGCAGGCAGCAGCCGCGCAGTGGGGATGACGCCTTTTTGCTTTTCGAACCGATGCGGGGGCGCAATGAAGAAATCCAGGCTGGTGATGGTGGGCAACGGCATGGCCGGCGTGCGCACGCTGGAAGAGCTGCTCAGGATCGCGCCCGACCTCTACGAGATCACCGTGTTCGGCGCCGAGCCGCACCCCAACTACAACCGCATCATGCTGTCGCCGGTGCTGGCGGGCGAGCAGCAGCTGGACGAAATCATCCTCAACGACTGGTCCTGGTATGCCCGGCACGGCATCACCTTGCATGCAGGCTGCCGCGTGCATGCGGTGGACCGGGCGCGCCGCGTGGTGCACGCCGTGGACGCCACCGGCCAGCCCGTGAGCGCCGGGTACGACCGCCTGATCCTGGCCACGGGATCGCGCCCCTTCATGCTGCCCGTGCCAGGGCGCGAACTGGACGGCGTGCTCGGCTACCGCGACATTGCCGACACCCAGGCCATGATCGCGGCGGCCGCCAGCCACCGCCAGGCGGTGGTCATCGGCGGCGGCCTGCTGGGCCTGGAGGCCGCCAACGGCCTCATGAAGCGCGGCATGGAGGTCACCGTGGTGCATGCGGGCGAGCGCCTGCTGGACCGCCAGCTGGACGAGACCGCCGCCGCCTTGCTGCAGGCCTCGCTGGCCGAGCGCGGCATGCGCTTTCTGATGCAGGCCCAGACCCGCGCGCTGACGGGCGACGGCCAGGGCCGCGTGGCCTGCGTGCACCTGCAGGACGGGCGCGATGCGCCGGCCTCGCTCGTGGTCATGGCCGTGGGCATCCGGCCCGAGACCGCGCTGGCCGAGCAGATGCACCTGCACGTGCAGCGCGGCATCGTGGTCAGCGACACGCTGCAGACCGTGACCGACCCGCGCATCTACGCCGTGGGCGAGTGCGCGGCGCACCGGGGCGTGGCCTACGGGCTGGTGGCGCCGCTGTTCGAGCAGGGCAAGGTGCTGGCCAACCACCTGGCCGAAATCGGCATCGGCCGCTACCCGGGCTCGCAGACCTCGGCCAAGCTCAAGGTCACGGGCATTCATCTGTTCAGCGCAGGCGACTTTCGCGGCGACGAGGGCACGGAGGAAATCGTGCTCAGCGACCCCGGCGCGGGCGTGTACCGCAAGCTGGTGCTGCGCGGCGACAGACTGGTCGGCGCCTGCCTGTATGGCGACACCGAGGACGGTGGCTGGTACTTCCGCCTGTTGCGCGATGGCGTGGCAGTGCAGGAACTGCGCGACCGCCTCATGTTCGGCGAAAGTCAAGCCAGCCAGGCCGACCCGGCCAGCGGCCCGTGACGGCGCCCGCCCCCGTGCCCTGCCCTCATCCACCCCAGGCCCACCATGCAAGAAACCCGATCCACCTGCCCCTACTGCGGCACAGGCTGCGGCGTCATCATCGAAAGCGATGGCGCCCGCATCACGGGCGTGCGCGGCGACCCGGCGCATCCGGCCAATCACGGGCGCCTGTGCACCAAGGGCAGCACGCTGCATCTGACGGCCTCGCCCGCCCTGGCGCGGCAGACCCGGCTGCTGCAGCCCGCCCTGCGCACCACGCGCGGGGCGGCGCCCCGGGACATCAGCTGGGATGCCGCGCTGGACCTGGCAGCCGGCAGGCTGGCCTCCATCGTGCAGGAGCACGGCCCCGACGCCGTGGGCCTGTATGTGAGCGGCCAGTTGCTGACCGAGGACTACTACGTCTTCAACAAGCTGGCCAAGGGCCTGATCGGCACCAACAACATCGACACCAATTCGCGCCTGTGCATGAGCAGCGCCGTGGCGGGCTACAAGGCCACGCTGGGCGCCGACGCGCCGCCGGCCTGCTACGAGGACGTGGACCATGCGGACTGCCTGTTCATCGTGGGCAGCAACGCGGCATGGGCCCATCCCGTGCTCACGCGGCGCATAGAGCAGGCGCGTGCTGCGCGGCCGCAGATGAAGATCATCGTGGCCGACCCACGCCGCACCGACACGGCCGGCATGGCCGACCTCTTCCTGCCGCTGCGCCCCGGCAGCGACACACTGCTGTTCCACGGCATGCTGCACATCATGGAGCTGGAAGGCTGGCTGGACCGGGCCTACATCGCGCGCCACACCAGCGGCTTTGCCGACCTGCAGGCCCTGGTGCGGGAGGCCACGCCCGAGCGCGTGAGCGAGGTCTGCGGCCTGCCCCGCCACGACCTTTTCCAGGCCGCGCAGTGGTTCGCGCTGGGAGGAGATGCGCGGGACGGCGCCGCCCGTGGCGCAACGCTCAGCCTGTACTGCCAGGGCCTGAACCAGAGCAGCAACGGCACGGCCAAGAACGCCGCGCTGATCGGCCTGCACCTGGCCACGGGCCAGATCGGGCGCGCAGGCGCAGGGCCGTTCTCGCTCACGGGCCAGCCCAATGCCATGGGCGGGCGCGAGGTGGGCGGGCTGGCCAATCTGCTGTCGGCCCACCGCGACCTGGCCAACCCCGCCCACCGCGCCGAAGTGGCCGCCCTGTGGGGCGTGGACGCCGTGCCGCCCCGCCCTGGCAAGACCGCCGTGGAGATGTTCGAGGCCGCCGCCGAGGGCGAGATCCGCGCGCTGTGGATAGCCTGCACCAACCCCGCGCAAAGCATGCCCGACCAGGCCCTGGTGCGGCGAGCGCTGCAGCGGGCCGAATTCGTCATCGTGCAGGAGGCCTTTGCCACCACCGCCACCTGCGCCTACGCCGACCTGCTGCTGCCCGCCACCACCTGGGGCGAGAAGATCGGCACGGTGACCAACAGCGAAAGGCGCATCTCGCGCGTGCGCCCCGCCGTGGCCGCGCCGGGCGCCGCGCGCCATGACTGGCACATCGCCGTGGACTGCGCGCGGCGCATGGAAACGCGGCTGCGCCCGGGCCGGCCCAGCCTCTTCCCCTACGACACCGAGGACGCCGCCGCAGGCGCCGAAGCCATCTGGAACGAGCACCGCGAAAGCACGCGCGGGCGTGACCTGGACATCACCGGCCTGTCCTGGGATCTGCTGGACGCGCAAGGCCCCCAGCAATGGCCGCTGCCCGAAGGCGCAGCCCTGGGCCGCGCACGGCTCTACGAAGACGGCCGCTTTCCCACGCCCGATGGACGCGCCCGCTTTGCCCTGCTGCCCTGGCAGCCGCTGGCCGAGTCGCCCGATGCGAGCTACCCCTTCAGCCTGACCACGGGCCGGCTGCGCGACCAGTGGCACGGCATGAGCCGCACGGGCCAGCTGGGACGACTGTTCGGCCAGGCTGCCGAGCCCAGTGTGCAGATGCATCCGCAGGACATGGCCGAGCGCGGCCTGCGCGCGGGCGACCTGGTGCAGGTGAGCAGCCGCCGCGGTGCCCTGCTGGTGCCGGTGCAGCCCGATGCCACGCTCGCGCCCTCCCAGCTCTTCATGGCCATGCACTGGGGCGGCGAGTACCTGGGCGGCACGGCCACGGGGGGCCTCAACGCACTGACCACGCCGGCCTTCTGCCCCGCATCCAAGCAGCCTGAACTCAAGCACACGGCCGTCAAGCTGCAAAAGGCCGCTCTGCCCTGGACCCTGCTGGCCATGGCCTGGCTGCCCGAGGACCGCGTGCTGGCCGTGCGCGAGCAGTTGTCCGCCCTCATGCCGCACTTCGGCTTTGCCAGCTGCGTGCCTTTCGGCAATGCCGTGCCGCTGCAGGACGCCGCCCGCGCCCGCCACGGCGTGCTGCTGCGCGCCGCCGCGCATGAGGCGCCCGACGACGCCCTCATCGCGCAGATCGAGTCCCTGCTGGGCCTGGATGCCGCCGACACCCTGCGCTACAGCGACCGCCGCCGCCAGCACAGCCGTGCGCTGCGGCTGGACCGCACCAGCCTGTCCACCACGGTCGAAGCCTTGCTGCTGGCCGGAGACACACGCGCCGGCAGCTGGCTGGGCACCCTGCTGAAGGACCAGTTGCCGGCCCAGGACTATGGGCGCCTGCTGCTCATGTCCTCGGCCTCGGCACCGCTGCCCCTGGCGCAGCGCACGCGCCAGGTCTGCGCGTGCTTCGACGTGGACGAGGCCGCCATCGAAGGCGTGCTTGCGCGCTGCGAGGGCAGCGACGATGCCCGCCTGGCCGCTTTGCAAGGCCAATTGCGCTGCGGCACCAACTGCGGCTCCTGCCTGCCTGAACTCAAGCGCTTGGTGCGCCACATCCCCCGTTGCGCCCAGCCCGCAGGCGGCATGAAAGAGGCCATGGAACGACAGGTTTGCATATATAGCGAAAAGTAATGAAACCTGCGGGAAAATATGCGCCCACAGGATTCCACCCACGATCACCACGCCATGGGCATCAGCCAATACATCAAGGAAATAGGCCGCGGCGCACGCGGAGCCAAGGCGCTGGAGCGCGCGCAGGCCGCCGACCTGTTCGGCCAGGTGCTGGACGGGGGCGTCACCGATCTGGAGATCGGCGCCTTCTGCATCGCCATGCGCATCAAGGGCGAGACGGTCGAGGAGATGAGCGGCTTCCTGGATGCCGTGCATGCGCGCGCCGCGCGCTTTCCCGCCTCGGCCCATGGCCGCCCCGTGATCGTGCTGCCCAGCTACAACGGCGCGCGCCGCCTGCCCGTGCTCACGCCCCTGCTGGCCCTGCTGCTGGCGCGCGAAGGCCTGCCCGTGCTGCTGCACGGCATGCGCACCGAGGCGCGGCGCATCCTGGCCAGCGATGTGCTGCAGGCGCTGGGCATTGCGCCGCTGCGGGCACCCCAGGCACTCGATGGCGGCCAGGTGGCCCATCTGCATACCGAACACCTGCATCCTGCGCTGGCCCGGCTGCTGTCCGTGCGCGAGGTCATCGGCCTGCGCAATCCGGGCCACAGCGTGGTCAAGCTGCTGGCGCCCTGCGACGGCCCGTCCTTGCTGGTGACGGCCTACACCCATCCCGAGTACCTGCCCATGCTGCACGGCACCTTCGGGACGCTGGGCATGAATGTGCTGCTCTCGCGCGGGCTGGAAGGCGAGGTCGCGGCCGACCCGCGCCGGCTGCCGCGCTACGACGGATTCGTCGCAGGCGCCCACCAGTTGCTGGCCGAGCAGCAAAGCGGCACGGCCTCCGAAATCCCGGGCCTGCCCGCCGAGATCGACGTGGACACCACGGCGCGCTACACCGAGGACGTGCTTGCGGGCCGCCTGCCCGTGCCGCCGGCGCTCACGCGCCAGGTGGAACACATCGTCCACCTTGCCGATCAGATTCGCTGAACACCCCAGAAAAACGGAGCCCCGCCATGACGACCCCGTCCCACACCCCCGCAAACACCGCCCGGCGCGGCAGCTGCACCCTGGTCGGCGCCGGCCCCGGCGACCCGGAGCTGCTGACCATCAAGGCCCTCAAGGCCATACAGACGGCCACCGTGCTGCTGGTCGATGACCTGGTCAGCGATGCCATCGTGGCCCATGCCTCGCCCACGGCGCGCATCGTCTACGTGGGCAAGCGCGGCGGCTGCAAGAGCACGCCCCAGGCCTTCATCGAAAAGCTCATGCTGTCCGCCGTGCAGGATGGCGAGACGGTGGTGCGCCTCAAGGGCGGCGACCCCTTCATCTTCGGGCGCGGCGGCGAAGAGGTGGAGCATCTGCGCGAGGCCGGCATCGAGGTCCAGGTCGTCAACGGCATCACGGCCGGCCTGGCCGGGCTCACCAGCCTGGGCGCGCCGCTCACGCACCGCGACCGGGCGCACGGCGTGGTCTTCATCACCGGCCACGCCAAGCCCGGCGACAGCGGCACGGACTGGCGCCAGCTGGCCGCCACCGCGCGCGATGCCCGGCTCACCCTGGTGATCTACATGGGCGTGAGCAGCGTGGAACACATCCGCGCCGAGCTGCTGCACGGCCTGCCCGCCGCCACGCCCGTGGCCGTGATCCAGCACGCCAGCCTGCCGCAGCAGCGCCATGCACTGGCCACGCTGGACACGCTTGTGCAATGCATTGCCGATACCGGCCTGGGCAGCCCCAGCGTCATCGTCGTTGGAGATGTGGTCCATGGCATTCGGGCAATGGCCGAACCCCAGGAGCAGCCCAACCCTGCGGTTGCTGCCGCCTGAGTGCCGAGCTGCAACAAAGAAAAAATCTATCGATAGATAAAATAATTAGTTTTCATTAAAAATCTCCTGTTGGTTGCCGAAAACAGCGTCTAGACCGTTTTCGCAGGCCGTCAGCTGCGCCGGACGGCGGCAGCGCCACCGGGGGATTCAATGAACACATCAAGCCGTACTCTCACTTCCACAGCGACGCAGGCATGGTGGCCGGCATGCCGACACCTGGCGGCCCAACTGCTGGCCGGCTGCGCACTTGGCATGGCCATGCCTATGCCCGGCCTGGCCAGCGGCGCCGACATGGTGCTGGCCACGCGCGTCACGGCAGGCGCCAAGCCCTGGCTCACGCCTGCGCACCACCAATGGCTGCAGGCGCGCGGGCCGCTGACGCTGGGCATTTCCACGCCGGACCATCCGCCGCTGGGCATGATCGATGGCGATCGCTTCCAGGGCATCACGGCCGACCACCTGGGCCTGCTTTTTCCCACGCCCGTGCGCTTCAAGTCCTATGGATCGCGTGCGGCCGTGCTCGATGCGCTGCGCCGCGGCGAGATCGACCTGGCCTGCGGCGGCACCGAGCTGGAAGCCGAGCGCGCCGACCTGGCCCTGAGCGTGCCCTACCTGCCCAGCCAGCCCGTGCTGGTCTCCCCGTCGAATGCTCCCTTCGACGCCCGGCGCCGGGGTGCGCGGCTGGCCATGACGCCCGACCAGCTGCTGCGCTCCCAGGTGGCTGCCGCCTACCCCCTCAGCGAGCTGCTGACCTATGAAACACCCCGCCGCGCGCTGGAGGCGCTGAGCCTGGGCGAGATCGACGGCTTCGTCGGTGACACGGTCACGGTGCACTACCTGATCCAGGCCAACTACCTGCTCAACCTGCGCGTGCAGGGCTTTGCGCCCATAGAAAGCCGTGGCTTCGGCATGCTGGTGAGGCATGGCGATGCACAGCTGAAGGCCTACCTGGACCAGGCCCTGCCCAGCATCACCGTGCAGCACGGCGACGACATCCTGCGCAGCTGGAGTGGAAGCCGCCGCCCGCTGCTGGGCGGCGACCGCGTGGCGCTGACGCCCTCGGAAAAGCAGTGGCTGGATGCCCATCCGCGCATTCCCGTGGTCCTCAACGGCTCGCTGGGTCCGCTGGGACAGCTCGATGCCGACCGCCAGGCCCAGGGCATCGGCCCCGACTACCTGGACCTGATCAGCCGCCGCGCCGGCCTGCAGTTCGAGTACATCGCCGCGCGCAACTATTCCGAACTCGAAACCATTCTGGGCTCCGGCAAGGCCCTGCTCACCCCGGCGTACACCTCGCCGCCCACGGCCTCGCCCGATATCAGGCTGCTGCCGCCCTATCTGCGCAGCACGGTCGTGGTGATGGCCCGGCCCGAGGCCAACGCAGGCACCCCGCGCGACAAGCCCATACACCACCTCCAGGGACTGGAGGGCAAGCGCGTGGCCATGGTGGCGGGCTTCTTTCTCGAAAGCACGGTGCGCAGGGAGCATCCGAGCATACGGCTGCAGCTGTATGCCGACCTGACCCAGGCCCTGGCCAGCGTGGCGGCCAATGACAGCGATGCCTTCGTGGGCAACGACTACGCGGCGCGCTATGCCAACGCCCAGCAATTGGGCAGCCGGCTGCAGCTCACCGGCATCCTGGACGACTACACCCGCCCCATCAGCCTGGCCGTGCACGCCGCCGAACCTGAACTGCTGGGCATCCTGGAAAAGGCCCAGCTGTCCATCGCACCCGAAGAGGTGGCCGAAATCGTCCACCACTGGGCGCCGCACCATAACGGCAACGGCGCGAGCTTCTGGCGCGAGCACCGCCAGCGCCTGCTGCTGCTGGACGGGGCGCTGGCCCTGGTCACGGTCATCTCCCTGGTCTGGGGCTTTTACCTGAGCCGCCAGATGCGCAGGACACGCCGGGCCGAGCGGCGCGCCGAGGCCGCCAACCAGGCCAAGAGCCTGTTTCTGTCCACCACCAGCCACGAGATACGCACGCCGCTGAGCGCCATCATCGGCTTGCTGGAACTGGCGCAGGACCGGGAAAAGCTCGGCCTGCCCCACCGCGATATGCTGGCCTCCGCCCACAAGGCCGCCCAGGGCATGCTGCTGTTGCTGGGCAATGTGCTGGATCTGCACCGCATCGAGTCGGGCCATATCGACTCCACGCTCCAGCCGGTGGCACTGCGCCCGCTGATCGAAGACATGGCCCCGCTGCTGCAAGGACTGGCCCACGGCAAGCGGCTGTCGCTGCGCACCGAAGTGGGCAGCGGCGTGGACCACAGCGTGACGGCCGACCCGCTTCACCTCAAGCAGGTGCTGTTCAACCTGCTCAGCAATGCCATCAAGTTCACCGAGCGCGGCAGCGTCACCCTGCGCGCGCATGGCGCCAGCCGGCATGACCGCCTGCTGCTGCAGATGGAGGTCGAGGACACGGGCATCGGCATTGCGCCGCAGGACCAGGCCCGGCTGTTCCAGCCTTTCTCGCAGGTGGAAGGCGCCCACCAGGACAGGGCCTTTGGCAGCGGCCTGGGCCTGAGCATCACGCGGCGCCTGCTGGAGCACATGGGGGGAACCATCACGGTGGACAGCGCACCGGGCCGAGGCTCGCGCTTCACGGTCAGGCTGAGCCTGCCACTGGTGGAGCCGGACCACCGCATGCAGGCCGACGTCACGCCCGCGTCAGAGGGAATATTGCCCCTGGTCCTGCCCGCCTCGGTGGCGCTGCAAGGAAAGCCTCAGGCCAGTGCCGAGCCCCTGCCCGCATCACAGCCCGGGTCCGGGTCCGACCTCAGAATCCTGGCCGTGGAAGACTATCTGTTCAACCGCGAGCTGCTCAAGAGCCAGCTGGCCGCGCTGGGCCACGGCATCTGCCTGGCCGGCGATGGACAGGAAGCCTGGGCACGCTGCCTGGTCGAGTCCTTCGATCTCATCATCACCGATGGACGCATGCCGCTCATGGACGGCTTCGAGTTCATCCGGCGCCTGCGCCAGCGCGAGGCCGAAAACCAGCTGCGCCGCTGCCGCGTGATCGCGCTGACCGCCAGCCCCGAAGCCTCCGAAGCGCTGCGCTACCTGCAGGCCGGCGCCGACGAGGTGCTGTCCAAGCCGGCTGCGATGGAAGACCTCAGGCGCGTCATCGAACAGGTGCGGAACGAGCTGCAGGGCGGCACGCCCGGCACCTGGCATCTGCCGCCCGCCGCGCCCTCCACGCTCAGCCCGGCCTGACCGTGCTGCTGGCCGTCACGCGGCTTTGCTCGAAGCGCTGGGCCAGCTCGCGGCGCAGGTCCTTGCGGATCAGCGCAGCCTGCCAGCGGCGCCTTTCCTCGTCGTTGGACGGCACCAGCGTCGGCACGGCGGCCGGCTGCTTGTTCTCGTCCACGGCCACCATGGTGAAAAAGCAGCTGTTCACATGGCGCACCACCTGGGTGCGGATGTCCTCGGCCACCACCTTGATGCCGATCTCCATCGACGACTTGCCCGTGTGGTTGACGCTGGCCAGGAACGTCACCAGCTCGCCCACGTGGATGGGCTGCAGGAACATCACCTGGTCCACGCTCAGCGTGACCACATAGCGGCCCGCGTAGCGGCTGGCGCAGGCATAGGCCACCTGGTCGAGCTGCTTGAGAACGGCGCCGCCATGGACGTTGCCCGAAAAGTTCGCCATGTCGGGCGACATGAGCACGGTCATGCTCAGCTGGTGCGATGGGAAATTCATCACGGGATTCTAGGAAAAAGCGCCATTGCGCGAGAATGGGCGCCCTTTTGCCCCCCGAGTGACGTTTTTGTGACCTCTTCCCTCTCTTTCGACGCCATCGTCATCGGCGCCGGCGCGGCCGGTCTGTTCTGCGCGGCCCAGGCCGGACAGCGTGGCCTGTCGGTGCTGCTCCTGGACCACGCGGAGAAGGTGGCAGAGAAGATCCGCATCTCGGGCGGTGGCCGCTGCAACTTCACCAACCGCGACCTGGACGTGCGCGCGCCCCACAAGCACTTCGTGGGCGGCAATCCGCAGTTCTGCCGCTCAGCCCTGTCGCGCTACACGCCGGCCGACTTCATTGCGCTCATGGACAGGCACGGCATCGCCCACCATGAAAAGCACAAGGGCCAGCTGTTTGCCGACCGCTCGGCCGAAGACATCATCGCCATGCTGCTGGCCGAATGCCAGGCCGGCGGCGTGCAGCACTGGCAGCCCTGCAAGGTCGATTCCGTGGCGCACTCGGACGGCCAATACCGCCTGCAGACCAGCCGGGGCGCCGTGCAGGCGCCCAGCCTGGTCATCGCCACGGGGGGCCTGTCCATCCCCAAGATCGGCGCCACCGACTTCGGCTACCGCCTGGCCCAGCAATTCGGCCTGCCCCTGGTCGAACGCACGCCGGGCCTGGTGCCGCTGACCTTCGATGGCGACGCCTGGGCCCCCTACGCCCAGCTCGCGGGCCTGGCCCTGCCCGTGGAGATCAGCACCAGGATCAGTGACCCCCACGCTCCGCCGCTCCGCGGGTCGCTGCCCCCCGAGGGGGCCGCTTCTGCCTTGGGGCGGCCCGGCGGCAAAAGGAAAGAACGCATGGCCTTCATGGAAGACCTGCTGTTCACGCACCGGGGCCTTTCGGGCCCGGCCGTGCTGCAGATATCGAGCTACTGGAAGCCCGGCACGCCCCTGAGCATCAACCTCGCGCCCGAGGTGGACCTGCAGGGCGAGCTGCTCAGGGCCAAGTCGCGCTCGCGCAAGCTCATCGCCAATGAACTGGCGCAGTGGCTGCCCTCGCGACTGGCCGATGCCTGGGTGCAGCAGGATGCTGCCTGGCAGCGCCCCATCGCCGAAGCCTCCGACAAGGCCCTGAACCAGCTGGCCGAGCGCCTGTCACGCTGGGAGATCGTGCCCACGGGCACGGAAGGCTACAAGAAGGCGGAAGTGACGCTGGGCGGCGTGGACACGCGGGCGCTCTCGCAGCAGACCATGGAATGCAAGACCCAGCCGGGCCTGTACTGCATTGGCGAAGTGGTGGATATCACCGGCTGGCTCGGCGGATACAACTTCCAATGGGCCTGGGCCAGTGGGTACGCCTGTGCGCAGGCCTTGCCTTCTGCCTGATTTGTCAGACCGCTTTCGTCTCGCGTATAATCGCCCGCTTTGCTGGCAATCGCCCCGTCGGCCAATACTAGTTAACTTTGGACGGGGACCAACCGCTGAACATGGCTCTCAGGCCCGATCTTCCCGGGAACCCGCTGTCAGCACAGATATCTGGAAATCTAGCTAATGACCACCATCCGCGTAAAAGAAAACGAGCCCTATGAAGTTGCCCTGCGCCGCTTCAAGCGCACCATCGAAAAGCTCGGCCTGCTGACCGACCTGCGCGCTCGCGAGTTCTACGAGAAGCCCACTGCCGAACGCAAGCGCAAGAAGGCTGCCGCCGTCAAGCGTCACTACAAGCGCGTTCGCAGCATGCAGCTGCCCAAGAAGCTGTACTGATCAGCCCTTGACCAGCCGGCTCTCGTCAGCCGCAAAACCCGCGCTCGGGACGCCAGGCGCGGGTTTTTTGTTTTTTTGTTCCGTGTTTTCCGACGCCATCACCTCAGGAGAAAAGCCATGAGCCTCAAGGCCCAGATCACCGAAGACATGAAGACCGCCATGCGCGCCAAGGACAGCGAGCGCCTGGGCACCATCCGCCTGCTGCAGGCAGCGATGAAGCAAAAGGAAGTCGATGAGCGCATCGAGCTGGACGACGCCGCCGTCATCGCCATCGTGGACAAGCTGATCAAGCAGCGCAAGGACAGCATCGCCGCCTTCGAGGGCGCGGGCCGCCAGGACCTGGCCGACAAGGAAAAGGCCGAGATGGCCGTGCTGACCGCCTACCTGCCCGAGCGCATGTCGGCCGAGGAAGTGGCCACCGCCGTCAAGGCCATCGTGGCCGAACTGGGCGCATCCGGCCCCGGCGACATGGGCAAGGTCATGGGCGCGGTCAAGGCGCAACTGGCAGGCAAGGCCGACATGGGCCAGGTCTCCGCCGCAGTGAAGGCCGCCCTGGCAGGCTGATCCCCGGCCAGTCCGCTGCAGCAGCCGCCCCGCTCAGGGAGCGGCTGCCATCCACTCCTTCTTGAAGTGTTCCTGCAGGAACTCCACGCACACCCGCACCTTGGCCGACAGCTGCAGCCGCGTCGGATACACAGCCCAGACATTGGCCTCCTGCCGCCATTCGGGCAACACCTGCACCAGGCGCCCGGCCTGCAGATGGGCGCCCACATCCCATAGCGAGCGCAGCGCAATGCCGCGACCGTCCACGGCCCACTGCACCACCATCTCGCCGTTGTTGGCCGACAGCGGCCCCGTGACCTTCACCGCCTGCTCGGCCGCGCCCGCGCGCAGCCGCCACACGCCAAAGGCCTGGTCGCGCTCCTTGATGGCCAGGCAGTCATGGGCCGACAGCTCGGCCGGCGTGCGCGGCGTGCCACGGCGCGCCAGGTAGGCAGGCGCGGCGCACAGCACGCGGTGGTTGTCGGCCAGGCGCCGCGCAATCAGGTGGGGCGCGATCTCGTCGCCCACGCGCACATCCAGATCGAAGCCCTCGCCCGCCACATCCACCAGCCGGTCGAACACGTCCAGCCGCACCTGCAGCCCCGGATGGCGCTCCACCAGCCTGGAAAGCGCGGGCGCGATCACATGCCGCCCGAAACCGAAGCTGCTGCTCACGCGCAGCAGGCCGCGCGGCTCGCTGCGCGTGATGGCCACCTCCTGCATCAGCTGGTCCATGTCGTCGAGGATGCGCTGCGCCCAGTGGAAGACGCGCTCGCCCTCCTCGGTCACGGCCACGCGGCGCGTGGTGCGGTGCAGCAGCTTCACGCCCAGTTCTTCTTCCAGCAGGCGGATGCGCTTGCTCACATAGGCGGGCGAGGCCCCCAATTCCTCGGCCGCAGCGGCAAAGCCGGATTTGCGGGCCACCACGGTGAAGACGCGCAGGTCTTCGGGAGACGGCTGTTTATTCACGATCTGTAAATAATGGAACCACAGTTGGCCGATTGTATTTAGCCCTGGCGCAGCCAACAATGCCATGCATGCGGCCTGGCTGTCAGCGGCGCCGCTTCATATCCATCCATTCGATCCAAGGACAGACACTATGCAAGACACATTCAAGATCGCCGTCATCGCCGGTGACGGCATTGGCAAGGAAGTCATGCCCGAAGGCCTGCGCGCCCTGGAAGCTGCCGCCAGCCGCTTTGCGATCAAGCTCGAATTCCACCATTTCGACTGGGCCCACTGCGACTACTACCTGGCCCACGGAAAAATGATGCCCGACGACTGGAAGGCGCAGCTGTCCGGCATGGATGCCATCTTCTTCGGCGCCGTGGGCTGGCCCGCCACCGTGCCCGACCATGTCTCGCTGTGGGGCTCGCTGCTCAAGTTCCGCCGCGAGTTCGACCAGTACATCAACCTGCGCCCCGTTCGCCTGTTCGAAGGCGTGCCCTGCCCGCTGGCCGGCCGCAAGCCCGGCGACATCGACTACTACGTGGTGCGCGAGAACACCGAGGGCGAGTACACCTCGCTGGGCGGCATCATGTACGAGGGCACGGACCGCGAGATCGTGATCCAGGAATCGGTCTACTCGCGCAAGGGCGCCGAGCGCCTGCTCAAGTACGCCTTCGACCTGGCCCAAAGCCGCGAGCGCAAGCACGTCACCCTGGCCACCAAGAGCAACGGCATCGCCATCAGCATGCCCTGGTGGGACCAGCGCGCCGAGGACGTGGCCAAGGCCTACCCGGAAGTCACGCTGGACAAGCAGCACATCGACATCCTGACCGCGCGCTTCGTGCTGCAGCCGGGCCGCTTCGACGTGGTCGCCGCCACCAACCTGTTCGGCGACATCCTCAGCGACCTGGGCCCGGCCACCACGGGCACCATCGGCCTGGCCCCCTCGGCCAACCTCAACCCCGACCGCAGCTTCCCCAGCCTGTTCGAGCCCGTGCACGGCTCGGCGCCCGACATCTACGGCAAGAACATCGCCAACCCCATCGCCATGGTCTGGTCGGCGGCGCTGATGCTGGACTTCCTGACCCACGGCCAGGGCGCAGGCCGCGCGGCGCACGACGCCATCGTCTCGGCCATCGAGGAAGTCATCAGGAGCGGCCCGCGCACGCCCGACCTGGGCGGCACGGCCAGCACCACCGAGGTGGGCCAGGCCATCGCCCGGCGCATCGCTGCCGCCTGAGGCGCCGCGCCGGGGTTCATGCCGCCCGGCCTACCGGCCCATGCGGCCCCTGGGCAGCCTGCCGGCCCCCATCCCGGCCGCCAGCAGGCTCAGCATGACCAGCGCCACGGTGTGCAGGGCCGGCACAGGCGTGGGCACCGACGCCGCCACCACGGCCTGTGTGAAGCCCTGGCTCATCGGGGCGTGGACTGCATCCCCGCTGTAGTCGACCACAAGGCCGTGGGATCCGGCCGCCACGGGCAGCCGGACCGTGATGCTGGCGGCGCCGCCAACCAGGGGCGCCGACCCCAGCTGCGCCCCGTTGTACGAGACCGTGATGCTGCCCGAGGGGAGCGCCGCCGCCATCGCCCGCAGCGCCCCCCGTCGGTCCTGCGCCCCGGTCACGGCCGACACGCTGATGGTCACATCGTCGCCGGGCCGGGAAGGGTTGGGGGTCGAGGTGATCGCCAGGGTGGTTGTGGCCTGGGCGATCTGCACGCTTTGCTGCTGCCTTGCCGCCGCCTCGTAGTTCGCATCGCCGGCCTGGTCTGCCAGGATGCGGCAGGGTCCCGGCGCAATGAAGGAGACAGAACCGCCCGCGATGGTGCAATGGGCAGCCGTCGCCGCATCCACGGAGAACACCACCGCCTTGCCGGAAGCCCCGCCCGTTGCTGCCACGGCATAGGTATCGCCCACCTTGGCGGCCGCTGGCGCCACGGAAGTGAAGGCAATGGCCTGCGGGCCCTTGCCGATGCTCAGGGACAGGACTTGCCGGGCCGCAGGCAGATGGTTGGCATCCCCCTGCTGATCGGCGGCCAGCAGGCAGTTGTCCGTACCCGCCAGCCTGCCGGACACCTCGGCACCGCTGACGGAGCACGCCGCCGTCGTCAGGGAGCTGAACTGCACGGCCTGGGACGAGCCACCGCCGGCGGCGCTCAGAGCCACCCGTGCATCCACGACCAGGGGCGCCGGCATGCTCCAGACGATGTTCTGCGCAGCAGGCTGCACCGTCACCGGGTAAGCCACCTCGGGGGCGGGAGCATAGGTCGCGTCGCCGCCCTGCCGGGCCGTCATCGTGCAAGTGCCTGCGGAATGGAAGCTGAACACCCCTGCGGCATCGACGGTGCAAACCTCTGGCGCAGATGCGGAAAACGTCACGGCCAGGCCGGAGGTAGCCGTTGCAACGGGCGTGAATGTCGTGCCGAAGGTTTGCGCCGACGGCTGCGCAAAGGCGATGCTCTGCTCCCGCCTGAGCGTGGTGAAGGGCACGCTGGCCACATCCGGCTGCACGCGGCCTGCGCCATCCCTGGCGATGAAGTGCAGCCTGTAGGCCGTATTCACCGCCAGCCCCCCGATATCGATATCGTGGACCACGCCTGCCGTCATGACGGCCGGGGAGCCGCCGGCCTGCAGCGCGGCGGCGTCCGGCGCCGCTGCGGCCGCAGCAAGCACCTGCCAATAGCCCGTGCCGTCCCGGTCCAGCGCCACGCGGGCCTTGGCCGTCACGCCGCCCGCCTGCGGGTCGACGACGGGAGCCAGACTGAAGACCGGGCGGCCCAGCACATAGCTGGCAAACCCATGGTTTTGTGTTGCATTCCACCCATCGGACATGGATGACAGACCCGCCCAGACCGCATTGGCGGGGATGGACGATGCGTCCATGGCAAGCAGGGTCTGGATGCCATCGAGCGAATAGTGAAAGATCGTGTTGCCGATGGGGCGGGTGTTGGAGGAGCTCTCCACCTGGAAGGAGCTGATCGTGGCCCAGGCTGCCGCCGCAGGAATGTCCAGGGGGTTGGTCGTCTGCAGGATCTGGCCCTGGTAGCTGTATGTGTAGCGCTCGTTCCAGCTGTTGCGAGCCCAGCCGCCATCCCAGTAGTTGGAAGGGGTGGCCCAGTCCGCTGTGGCCGGTGGCGTGCCGCCTTGCTGCACCACCCCACCCACGCTGAACGTGTATTCGGTCACCATGGTCGTATACAAAGCGTTGTACTGTGTCTGGTAGCCCGTCATGACCAGCCCCTGCGCCGGCGCGGCCACGGCCGCGACGCAATGCAGGCCGGCTCCGAATACCACCACCCACGGCATCATGGCCCTGGAAAATTCCGCCTGAAGGCGACTGCCTCGTTCTCTCACATGCACTCCCGTTTCAACTTGCTGTTCTTCTGGTCCGTGCCGGGGGTACCGGCAATGCAGGAGCCTAGCGGCCGCACCTGCCCGCGCCTTGACTGCGCGTTGCGCTTTTCTTGACAGTGCGTCCCGCCCCCTGCGCAACGCGGGCTGCCGCGCCGCCGTCCGGACATTCGCCACCACACTCCTGCTGCCCCCGGGCCTGCAAAGCGGCGACATGCCGGCCAACCGGGCCGTCGTCTGGGCGCGGAGATGGCGGCATTGCCCCCGCCGCAGGCCCCTGGCCGGCGAACAGGGCAAGATGACCGGCTGCGGCATTCGGGCCGCTCAGACACAGCACGGAATCTCCATGAAGCACTACGACTACATCGTCATCGGCGGCGGCAGCGGCGGCATTGCATCGGCCAACCGCGCCGCCATGCACGGGCGCCACTGCGCGCTGATCGAAGCCGGCGAGATCGGCGGCACCTGCGTCAACGTGGGCTGCGTGCCCAAGAAGGTCATGTGGCATGCGGCCCAGATCGGCGAGGCCATGCACCGCTACGGCCCCGACTACGGCTGGGATGCCACCGTCGAGGGCCTGGACTGGCAGCGCCTGCTGGACAGCCGCAGCGCCTACATCGACCGCATCCATGCCTCGTATGAAAGCGGCCTGGCGCGCAACAAGGTCGAGCTGATCCAGGGCTTTGGCCGCTTCGTGGATGCGCGCACCGTGGAGGTGGGCGGCCAGCGGCTCAGTGCCGACCACATCCTCATCGCCACGGGCACGCGCCCGGCACGGCCCGACATACCTGGCGCCGAGCTGGGCATCGACTCCGACGGCTTCTTCGCCCTCAAGGCCCTGCCTGCGCGCACGGCCGTGGTGGGCGCCGGCTATATCGCCGTGGAGATTGCCGGCGTGCTGCACGCGCTGGGCTCGCAGACCCATCTGTTCCTGCGCCAGAACTCGGCACTGCGCGGATTCGATCCGCTGCTGAGCCAGACCCTGATGGAGATCATGGAGGCCGAAGGCCCCGCCGTGCACCGCCAGGCCACCCCGAAGGCCGTGGTCCGCAATGCCGACGGCAGCCTGGATCTGCAACTGCAGGACGGCAGCAGCCACACCGTGGACTGCGTGGTCTGGGCCGTGGGCCGCAGGCCCGACACCTCGGGCCTGAACCTGGAGGCCGCAGGCGTGGCGCTGCAGGACAGCGGCCACATCGCGGTGGACAAGTTCCAGGACACCAATGTGCCCGGCATCCACGCCGTGGGCGACATCACGGGCCGCATCGAACTCACGCCCGTGGCCGTGGCCGCAGGCCGGCGCCTGTCCGAGCGCCTGTTCAACGGCAAGACCGGCGAGCACCTGGACTACGACAACGTACCCACCGTGGTCTTCAGCCACCCGCCCATCGGCACCGTGGGCCTGACCGAGCCGCAGGCGCGCGAGCGATTTGGCGACGATCAGGTCAAGATCTACCAATCGGCCTTCACCGCCATGTACACGGCGGTCACGCGCCACCGCCAGCCCGCGCGCATGAAGCTGGTCTGCGTGGGCCCAGAGGAACGCATCGTGGGCATACACGGCATCGGCCTGGGGATGGACGAGATGCTGCAGGGCTTTGCCGTGGCGCTCAAGATGGGCGCCACCAAGCGGGACTTCGACGACACCGTGGCCATCCACCCCACGGCGGCAGAAGAGTTCGTGACCATGCGCTGAACGGCGCGCACCACCTGCCTTCGGCGGTTGACCACCGCCCTGGGCAGGGCACGCGCCGGGCGAGCGCGTGAGCTCCTTGAGCCAGCCCGGCAAATAGGGGGGCCACCAGGCCGCCCAGGTGGGCGAAGGCATCGGGAATGGCCGTGAGCCGGCCGATCTGCGCCGTGCTCCTGACGCCAGCCTCGCGGACGCTGGTGGGCAGCCGCAAGCTGCGCGCGATCCGCAGCCGGCTCCGCTCCTCCTCCTTCTCCTTTTCCTTCCCCCGACATGGACCTCCTGCCCCTGCATGCCGCCGCTGCCTGCATGGCTATGGGCTGACATTTCAGCTGCTTGCGGTGCATTGCCACCGTCCAGGGTCCTGCGTCGCCACGCTGGCCCCGGTGGAAACATCCGTCCACCGTGGGAATTTCAAGCGCCTACGCTCAAACACCCTATTCAATAGTCAAAAACAAATAAAGTATTTTCCCGATAGTCAAGTCAAATCGAAAAATTCACAATCCTTGTACGCGGGGAAAAAGAGGCATTGCTCCATGGAAAGCCTTGGTGTTTCTTTGTAGGCAATCCGACTTAATTCGAGTGCATACACCTTGATTTTCCACATCAACCCAGCAGCCATGGGTCGAGAGCCGCGATCGGAGCCCAGGAGACATCCCATGCCCAGACTGCATTCGAAGACAGGGCATGGCGAGCCCGCGCCAGGCGGCATGCAGGCCAGCTTCTGGCCCCTGCGGCAAACGCACGCGCCGGGCAGCAGGCTGAAAGCAGTGTTCGCGCTGGAGGCCTTCCACCGTGCGGGCAGCGGCGCCGGGAGCCGCTTGGCCGATGACGCCTTCTTGGCCCGCAGCGCCTATGGGGCTGAGCAGCGGCCGGGGCGCAACACCAGACTCAACAAGGAGACAGATCCATGACAACCGATGTACTCGATGCCCGGTCCCCGTTGACCGGGTCGCGCAACGCGGGCCACCCTCTGCCGGCGGACCGCATGATCGTGGGCGCGCCCACGGGCGGCTGAGGAGCAGGTCATGCACGAAGCCCCCCGCCCCACCCTCCCGCCCATCGGCTGCAACGGCCGTGGCGTGCAGCGCTCCTCGCGCCACCAGCCCATCGGCCTGCAGGAGCTGCCCATACGCGAGCAGTTCCGCCTCGTCAGCGAGACCGGCGTGTTCGACTGCTTCGACCGCCTGCCGCTGCGCCACCAGCTGGCCGACTACGAGTCGGCCATCGCCGAATTCAAGCTGCCCGTGCACACCGCCAGCTGGTTCTACCGCCTGGGCGAGGACGAGGTCCTGCTGGCCGGCAACCTTCGCATCTGCCGCGAGATCGGCGTGCGCTGCCACAACATCATGACCTTCAAGCACCACCGCGACGGCCATGTGCTGTCCGATGTGGAAATCGCCGAACACTATCTGCGGGTCTATGACGACGCCATGGGCCTGGGCGTGGAGCCCAGCTTCGCGCTGCATGTGAACACGTGGACCGAAGACTTCCTGCGCGTGCGCAGCGTGGCCGGGCGCGTGCAGGCACGCGGCGTGCCCTTTCACTTCACGCTGGACTACAGCCATGTGAACTTCAAGATCGGCAACCCGGCCGAGCTGGACCGGTCGGGCGTGCGCGGGCTGCTCGAGCGCGGCGAACTGGTGCTGGACCCGTTCGAGCCCGGCTCGCTGTGCGAACAATGGCTGGACATGGGCATCGTGCGCTGGGCCCAGCTGCGCGCGGCCGGCCCCAACCAGCCCCTGAACCTGTGGCACCGCGACGAGGACGGCAGCCCGGGCCGGGGCATCCAGTACCCCATGCTGCGGCCCGGACCCGGCGAATGGCATTCGCCCTGGCATGCCTACCTGCTGGAGCCCTCCAAAGAGGCCATCCGCAAGGTGCTGGCCTGCCACCATGCGCAGCCGCACAGCCCGCTGCGCTACCTCACCACCGAATTCATCAATCTCCCCGACTACGGCCTGGGCGCAGGCTATGACCTGCTGGAGCAGAACGTGGCGGCCGCGCGCTTCATGCGGCAAGCCTGGGACGAGATCTGCGCCCGCCCCGTACTCCGGGCCTCCTGCGAAGGTGCAGCATGAACCCCGCACAACACCCCCAAGGCCATGCCGTCATCATCGGCGCCGGACACGCCGGTGGCACCCTGGCCGCCCTGCTGCGCCAGTACGGCCACCCGGGCCCGATCACTGTGGTCGGCGGCGAGGACCTGCCGCCCTACCTGCGCCCGCCGCTGTCCAGGGCCTGGCTGCAGCAGGCCATGGGCCCGGACGAGCTGTTGCCGCGGCCCGCCGGCGCCTCCGCGGACCAGGCCATCGCCCTGCGCCCGGGCATGCGCGCCATGGCCATAGAGCCGGGCTCGCGGCAGGTGGCGCTGAACGACGGATCGGTGCTGCACTACGAACACCTGGTCATTGCCACAGGCTCCGCGCCGCGCTGGCTGGTCCTGCCCGGGGATGAGCGGCCTGGCATCACCTACCTGCGCACCATGGAAGACGCGCAGGCGCTGCGGGGCCATCTGCAGACCGCACGCTGCCTGGCCATCATCGGCGGCGGCTATGCGGGCCTCGAAATCGCTTCCACGGCCCGCAAGCTGGGCGTGCAGGTCCGGATCATCGAGCGCGAAGGCAGGCTGCTGACGCGCAGCGCCTCGCCGCAGATGGCTGCGCATCTGCTGCAGCTGCATGCAGGCCAGGGCGTGGAGGTGCATTTCAATGCAGCGGTCGCCGCCATCCAGGGAGACAGCCCCACCCGCATCACGGCCCTGTGGATGGCCGATGGCTCCCGACTGGAGTGCGATGCCGTGCTCATCGGCGTGGGCGCGGCGCCCTGCATGGAACTGGCGCAATCCCTCGGCCTGGACTGCGCCGACGGCATTGCCGTGGATGGCGAAGGCCGCACCGCCATGAACGGCATCTACGCCATAGGCGATGCCACGCGCCGCCCGCTGGCTGGCTACCCCGGGCTGCACCGGCTCGAAAGCGTGCCCAGCGCGCTCGAACAGGCCCGGCGCGCAGCCTGCGCCATCACGGGCAGCGAACTGCCCGCCCATGAAACGCCCTGGTTCTGGTCCGATCAGTACGACACCAGGCTGCAGATCGCCGGCCTGCCCGGCCAGGGCGACCAGACCGTGCTGCGCGGCAACCCGGCCAGCGGCAGGTTCGCCGTCCTGCACCTGCGCGGTGGCCAGCTGTGCGCCGCCGAATGCGTGAATTCGCCGGGCGAATTCATGGCTGCGCGCAAGGCCATCGCCGCCACGCACTGCGCCGACCCCGGTTTCCCAACGCTCCCCTCCAAAGCCCCACTCACGTCATGATCTCCATTGCCTTCATGGAGCACGGCGGCAGCGAGCATGCGGTGCAGGCCACGGAGGGACAGAGCCTCATGCCGAATGCGGCGGCGCCGGTGGCGCAGCGACAATGCAGCCGCAGCCGCAGCCGCAGGATCAGCGCGTTGCCAGGCTGAGCCCCACCGCCCGCAAACACTCCACCAGCAACCGCGTCGTCGCCGTCATCGGCTGGCCGCGCAGGGTGATCAGGCCCACGGGGGGCAGGTCGATGGGCACGGGCAGGTCCAGCACGGCGACCAGCCCCTGCTGCGCGAAATGCTGCGCCACGCCGCGCGCCATGAAAGCCACGGCGCCGCGCTGGTGCAGGAAGCTGATCTGCGACAGGAATGAGGCGGACTCGACCAGATCAGCCGGCGGATGCAGGCCGTGGGCGAAGAACTGCTGCTCCAGCTTCACGCGCAGCGATGCCCAGGGCGGCGGCATGACGCAGGGCATGTCGGCCAGCGCCTGCCAGCTGGCAGGCTGCGCCAGCAGCGCATGGCCGGGGCGCACGACGGCGACCATGGGCTCGTCGTACAGGGCTTCGGTCTCCAGGTCGGGCGAGGCATAGCCGGGTTCGAGCCGGCCCACGAACAGGTCCAGCTCGCCCATGCGCAGCTTGGGCAGCAGCCGCGTGAGATCGCCCTCCTCGACCAGCACCGTGGTCTGGGCCGATCGCGCCTTCAACTGCTCGACGGCCCGGGCCAGCAGCACGGGCGTGGCCACGACCATGGCGCCCACGCTGGTGCGCCCGCGCGTGCCGCTGGCCTCGGCCGCCATTTCATCGCGCGTGCGTTCGAAGCCCGCCAGCACCGAGCGCGCAAAGCGCACCATGCTGACCCCGGCCGCCGTGGGCTCGGTGCCGCGCGTGGAGCGCTCGAACAGCGTCATGTCCAGCATGCGCTCTATCTCGGCCAGGGTCTTGGAGACGGCGGGCTGGGTGACGGCCAGGAACTCGGCGGCGCGGCCCAGGTGGCGGAACTGGTCCAGCGCCACCAGCAGCTGCAGATGGCGCAGCTTGAGGTTGGAGCGCAGCACGCGGTCTATCTTGCTCACGGGATCTTCATAGCTTTGAGGTTATGAAGCCAGTCTATCTTTTCATTGGATTGTCATGATCAGGCACTGAACAATCGCGCCAGTCAGCCCAAGGCCCGGATCACAGGGCTGCAAAAAGCCAATACAGGAGACAAGCGATGAACACCCCACGCACACGCCATGCAAGCCGGCGCGAATTCGTGCTCGCCACCCTCGGCGCCAGCGCACTGGCCGCCACCGGACCTCTTTTCGCCCAGAGCTGGCCCGAACGCCCCATCACCTTCATCTGCCCCTGGCCTGCGGGCGGCACGGCCGACCAGTCCATGCGCGCGCTGTGCACCGTGGCCGGCAAGCTGCTGGGCCAGCCGATCGCGGTGGAAAACCGCGCGGGCGCCTCGGGAATGATCGGCGCCAAGGCGCTGGCCTCGGCCAGGGCGGACGGCTACACCATCGGCCAGATTCCCATCTCGGTCACGCGCTTTTCGCAACTGGGCAGCCTGCAGGCCGATCCGCGCAAGGACTACACCTACATCGCGCGCACCTCGGGCCAGACCTTCGGCATTGCCGTGCCCGCCCATTCGCCGTTCAAGACACTCAAGGACTTCGTGGCCGCCGCCAAGGCGAGGCCCGGCCAGGTGACCTATGCCCATGCAGGCGTGGGCGGTGCCACGCATGTGGGCATGGAGGAGTTTGCGGGCGTGGCCGGCATACAGCTCAACCATGTGCCCTACAAGGGCGGCGCCGAGGCACTGCAGGGCGTGCTGGGCGGCCATGTGGATGCGCTGGCCGACTCCAGCTCCTGGGCTCCCCATGTGGAGGCCGGCAAGCTGCGCCTGCTGGCCACCTGGGGCGAGCAGCGCACGGCGCGCTTCAAGGACGTGCCCACGCTGCGCGAATGCGGCTACGACGTGGTGGTCGATGCGCCCAACGGCATCGGCGCGCCGCGTGGCCTGGACCCGGCCGTGGCGGCCAGGCTGCGCGAGGCCTTCCGCGCCGCCGTGGCCAGCCCCGAGTTCAAGTCCGTGGCCGAGAAGCTGGACGCGCCGCTGCTGTACCTGGATGGCCCGGACTACGAGAAATACGTCAACACGGTCTATCAAAAAGAGACCGTTTTGATCGACAAGCTCAAGCTGCGCGAATTGATGAAGGGCTGACCGCCCGCGAACCCACACCGATGAAAGCCACGCATGTCCCGCATGTCCCGCACCGATAGCCCCCTGCTGCACCTGCATCCCAACGACAACGTGCTGGTCGCCAGGACCGCTCTGTCGCTGGGCCAGGAGATTCCCGAACTGGGCGTGCGCGCCCGCGCCCAGGTGCCTGCGGGCCACAAGATCGCCGCGCGCCGCATCGCAGAGGGCGAGCAGGTGAAGAAGTACGACACCGTGATCGGCGTGGCCACGCGTGAGCTGGAGGCCGGCGACTATGTGCACAGCCACAACCTGCGCATCGTGGACTACTACCGCGACCCGGCCTTCGGCGCCGATGTGCGGCCCGTGGACTATGTGCCGGAGGCGCAGCGCGCCAGCTTCCAGGGCTTTGTGCGCGCCGGCGGCGGCGTGGGCACGCGCAACTTCATCGGCATCCTGTCGTCGGTGAACTGCTCGGCCACGGTGATCAAGCGCATTGCCGCGCACTTCACGGCCGAGCGCATGGCGGCATTTCCCAACGTGGACGGCGTGGTGGCCTTCGCCCAGACCAGCGGCTGCGGCATGTCCTCGCCCAGCGAGCATTTCGATGTGCTGCGCCGCACGCTGGCCGGCTATGCGCGCCACCCGAACCTGGCCGGCGTGCTCATCGTGGGCCTGGGCTGCGAGCGTAACCAGGTCGATGCCCTCGTGGAGTCGCAGGGCCTGTGCGAAGGCCGGCTCATGCGCACCCTGGTGATGCAGGAGGTCGGCGGCACGCGCGTGACCATAGAGGCAGGCATCCGCGCCATCGAAGAGATGCTGCCCGAAGCGGATGCCGCGCGGCGCAGCACGGTCAGCGCCAGCCACCTGAAGATCGGTCTGGAGTGCGGCGGCTCGGACGGGTTCTCGGGCATCACGGCCAACCCGGCCCTGGGCGCGGCCATGGACATCCTGGTGCGCCACGGCGGCACGGCCATCCTGTCGGAAACGCCCGAGATCCATGGCGTGGAATTCATGCTCACGCGCCGCGCCATCACGCCTGCCGTGGGGCAGAAGCTGCTGGACCGCCTGGCCTGGTGGGAGCGCTACGCGGCCGGCCAGAACGCGCAGTTCAACGGCGTGGTCGGCCACGGCAACCAGGCCGGCGGCCTGGCCAACATCTTCGAGAAATCGCTGGGCTCGGCCATGAAGGGCGGCACCACGCCGCTGCGCGCCGTCTACGAATATGCCGAGCCCATCACCGAGCCTGGCTTTGTGTTCATGGACTCGCCGGGCTACGACCCCGTGGCCTCCACGGGCCAGATTGCCAGCGGCGCGCACCTGATCTGCTTCACCACGGGGCGCGGCTCCATGTTCGGCAGCAAGCCCGCGCCCACCATCAAGCTGGCCAGCAACACGCCCATGTACCGCCGTCTGGAAGAGGACATGGACATCAACTGCGGCCTGATCGTGGACGGCGAATGCGGCGTGCCCGAGATGGGGCAGCGCATCTTCGCGCAGATCCTGCGCCACGCCAGCGGCGAGCCCACCAAAAGCGAGGCCCTGGGCCTAGGCGACCATGAGTTCGTGCCCTGGCACCTGGGCATCGTGAGCTGAGCCGCCCCTTACAACACCTGCATCCACCGATTCCATGCCACTGACCCTGACCCGCCCCGAGCTGCTGCGCAGCGCCAACTTCATCGCCGGCCAATGGACGACCGCGACTACCACTGCGACTGCCACGCCCGCCGCTCCCGCCCCGCGCCTGGCCGTGACCGACCCCGCCACGGGCGCACCGATCACCGAGGTGCCCGACTCCGGCGCTGCCGAGGCCCGCGCCGCGCTGGACGCCGCGCATGCCGCCTTCCCCGCCTGGCGCAAGACGCCCGCCAAACAGCGCGCCGCCATCATCAAGCGCTGGAACGACCTGGTGCTGGCCCACCAGGACGACCTGGGCCGCCTCATCAGCCGCGAGCAGGGCAAGCCCCTGGCCGAGGGCAAGGGCGAGGTCGCCTACGCGGCCAGCTACATCGAATGGTTTGCCGAAGAGGCCACGCGCATGAACGGCGAGATCATTCCCGCGCCCGTGCCGGGCCGGCGCATGTTTGCGCTGCGCGAGCCCGTGGGCGTAGTGGCCGCCATCACGCCCTGGAACTTTCCGGCCGCCATGATCGCCCGCAAGATCGCGCCCGCGCTGGCCGCCGGCTGCACCGTGGTCTGCAAGCCCGCGGAAGACACGCCGCTGACCTCGCTGGCCCTGGTGCTGCTGGCCCAGGAGGCGGGCGTGCCGGCCGGCGTGCTCAACATCGTCACGGCCTCGCGCGAGAAGACGCCCGAGGTGGTGGATGTCTGGCTGGACGACGCGCGCGTGCGCAAGATCACCTTCACGGGCTCCACGCCCGTGGGCAAGCATCTGGCGCGGCGCAGCGCCGACACGCTCAAGAAGCTCTCGCTGGAACTGGGCGGCAATGCGCCCTTCATCGTCTTCGAGGATGCCGACATCGATGCCGCCGTCGACGGCTTCATGGCCGCCAAGTTCCGCAATGGCGGCCAGACCTGCGTGTGCCCCAACCGCGTCTTCGTGCACCGCAGCGTGCACGACACGTTCGCACAGAAGCTGGCCGCGCGCGTGGCCGCGCTGCACGTGGGCCCGGCCAGCGACCCGGCCTCGCAGATCGGCCCCATGATCAACGCGCGCGCCGTGGAAAAGATCGAGCGCCATGTGCAGGACGCCGTGGCGCGCGGCGCCAGGGTGCTCACGGGCGGCAGGCGCCTGGATGCCCTGGGCGCCAACTACTACGCGCCCACCGTGCTCACGGGCGCCGATGCCTCCATGGCCTGCGCCTGCGAGGAAACCTTCGGCCCCGTGGCGCCGCTCACCGTCTTCGACAGCGAGGACGAGGTCATCGCCGCCGCCAACGACACGCCCTTCGGCCTGGCCGCCTACTTCTACAGCAACGACGCACGCCGCATCTGGCGCATGGCCGATGCGTTGGAGACCGGCATCGTCGGCATCAACGAAGGCGCGCTGGCCGCCGAGGCAGCGCCCTTCGGCGGCGTCAAGGAGTCGGGCTACGGCCGCGAGGGCTCCACCCACGGCCTGGACGACTACCTGCACACCAAGTACGTCTGCCAGGGCCTGCTGGACTGAATCTTTCCCTCAACGAAATCACCGGACACCATGCCAGCCCATAACCCCTTCAAGACCGCCCTGGCCGCAGGCCAGCCCCGCATCGGCCTATGGCTGTCCATGGCCGACCCCTACCTGGCCGAGGCCGCCGCCACCTGCGGCTACGACTGGCTGCTGATCGACGGCGAGCACGCGCCCAACGACGTGCGCAGCACCCTGGCCGCACTACAGGCCGTGGCCCCGCACCCGGCCCAGGCCGTGGTGCGCGTGGTCGAAGGCAGCACGGCCCTGATCAAGCAGATGCTGGACATAGGCGCCACCACCTTGCTCGTGCCCATGGTGGACACGGCCGAACAGGCGCGCGCCGTGGTGTCCGCCACGCGCTACCCGCCGCTGGGCGTGCGCGGCGTGGGCAGCGCCGTGGGCCGCGCATCGCAGTGGAGCGCACGCGCCGACTACCTGCAGGTGGCCGACGACGAGGTCTGCCTGCTGGTGCAGGCCGAGACCGTGGCCGCGCTGCACAACCTTGAAGCCATCTGCGCGGTGGACGGCGTGCACGGCATCTTCATCGGCCCCGCCGACCTGGCCGCCTCCATGGGCCACCGCGGCAACCCGGGCCACCCCGAAGTGCAGGCCGCCATCGAGGGCGCCATGAAGACCATCATCGCCAGCGGCAAGGCGGCCGGCACCCTGACCTCGGACCCCGCCCTGGCCCGCCGCTACCTGGACCTGGGCTGCAGCTTCGTGGCCGTGGGCGTGGATGTGCTGCTGTTTGCGAACGCGGCGCGCAGGCTGCGGGGGCAGTTCGGGGATTCGCTGGTGGCCGCGCCTGGGCAGCGCCTCGGGGCTGCGTATTGAGAACATGGGGCGGCACAGGCGCGGGTCACTCGCCTGTCATGATTTTCATGAATCCATCGTGATCCACGGGGCCTGAGCCATCCGAGTCAATCTCCGCAATCAGCTCGTCAAGCTCCTCCTCCGTGAGTTGGTCCCCTAAAACTTTCCTCAAGTCTGTAATAGGAGTGAAGGCAACGCCATTTTTGTCATAAAGACGGTACGCTTCCCGAAGATCTTTGGCGTCACCAGGAACGGGCAGCACCATCATTGCACAAGCAAAAGGCAGAAATACCGTATATCTGACCTGTGAAACAATGCTTATTTCCCGCATCAAGGCAGCCCAGCCACCCATTGCTTTATTAAATTGATTCATGAAACACTCCATTCATTGAAAATATGAAAAGAGGCATATTCATTCAAGGCGCACACAGGTTCTGCACAAACGCATGCGTATCCTGCCCCGAGCCCGTCTCGCTGCCGCCCGTCAGATAGCAGCCATCCTGGCTGAGCGCAATGGCGCCGCTGTTCTTGCCACCCGGCAGCGTACCCAGGTCCACCGATCCTCCGGCCAGGGTCCACTTGAACGCATGGCGCGTACCGTCGCTCATCTCGCTGCTGCCCACCACATTGCCGTTGTCGCCTATGTCAGACACCGAGGCATGCATGCCACCGGTTGGCGCGGGGATGTCGGTGCGCACATTGGTCGTGGTGTCCCAGTGGAAGGGAACGGGATCGCCGTTGGTGTTGCTGTACTTGCCGATGACCCGGCCATTGGCGTTCAGCGTCTTGGCACTGCTGCGCTGCGCGCCCGTGGACAACACCAGCGGCGCCGAAGCCGGATTGCTCCACAGCACGGCATGACCGCCCTGTGCACCAAAATCACAATGGCCCAGAATGCGCGAGTTCACCACCTGGGAAGCGCGGCAGTGCAGCGCATCGGCAGGCAGCGGCAGCGCGGCGGAGGCGTAGGTTCCCAGCAGCCCCGGGGACCACAGCACGGGCTGGGGCCGGCCGCTGGAGCCGGGACAGTTGCCGACGATATTGGGCATCGTCGGATTCACGGAATGGTCGTCCACATCGGCGGGCACGCAGTTCGTGGCAACCAGGCCCAGCAGGCCCGCCGGCAGCGTGCGTGCCGTGGTTTCGTTGTTGCGCCACATCACCGGCAAGGCCGTGTTGTCGGCATTGAGGCTGACACCCGCGACCGCGCCACTCTGGCTGAGCGCGGTCACCTTGGTGCGCACGCCGCCCACAAGGGCCTGCAGGGCCTGGACGGTGGTGGGCGCCGTGGCATTCCAGACCACGCCAGTGGGCAGCGAATTGCTGTTCATGCACCACCCGACCAGACGGCCCACGTTGGTGATGGCGCCTGCCACGCAATTGCGACCATCGACCAGATGTGCCAGATCCACCGCGCTGCCGGGCGCCAGGGCAACAAAGCCCGAGGCAGATCCATTGGCCTCTGCACAGGCGCCCACCACATATCCGGAATTATTGACATCCAGGCCTGCGCACTGCGGACCCGAGGCAGTCCCTATATCCTGCATGGGTCCTGCCTGAGCCATACTGGAGGCAAGCATCAAGCCGCCAGTCAAAACCAGAGGGAAATAAAATGCCGGAACAGTCATACGCATTCTCCTGCCAAAGAACCACAGTTTGACAACACGAATCGAACTTGTTTCTGACTGATGGATTGAAATCAGATGCTGAATATTGATATTCAATCACGCAGCGATCTTTGCGCACAAATATGTGATTGTTATTGATAAATCACAATTAATAGAAGGTCCGCACCATTTGCATGCTCAGCAATGGGGCGGGGCCCGCAAGGGGCCCCGCCGTGTGATTCACTCAAAGGAAAACAGGAAAAAGCGAAGCGAAAGACCTGCCCGCTCAGCCCAGCAGCAGCCAAGTCCCCAATCCTGCGGCAGCAGCCACAATCGCCACACGCCGCGCGAACTGCGGCGCATAGGTCAGCAGCAGGCCCAGGGCCAGGGCCGCAAAGGTCAGCAGGCCCAGCCAGGCGGCCACGGCCACCGAGGCATTCCAGCGCAGCAGGCAGGGCGCCAGCGATAGGGCCAGCAGCGCGTAGCCGGCCAGCCGCCAGGCCTTCAGGCGCGCGGGTGCCAGGCCTTCGGTGCCCAGCTGGTCCTGGTGCCGGCCCATGGAAGCGGCGATGACGGCAAAGCCTGCAAAGGCCAGAAAAAAGGCGGCAAGAATCATCATGACGCGCGCTCCAGCGTGGGGGCATGGCTGGCGGTGCGGGCTTGCGTGCGGGGGGCTGCAGCCGCTGCCGGCTTGCCGCGCAGCAGCCACCAAGCCACCACGCCGTGGATGGCGGCCAGGCCCAGCATCAGCAGCTCGAAGCTGGCGATGCTCCACTGCCCGTTGCCCAGGGTCTGCACCAGCGATGCGCCGCCCGTCAGCAGGTTGAGCAGGGGCAGCAGCGCGTACAGCACGGCGGCCAGCGCCATCTGCTGCAGCCAGGCATTGCGGTGCGAGACCCGCAGCGGATGCAGCAGGCACAGCAGCCAGATGATGAAGAAGCCGTTGATTTCCCAGTCGGCACGCCCCTGCATGGGCACGGGCAGCAGGCGGTTGAGCCAGAAGAAGCCGGCCACGGCCACCGACAGGCCCGCAATGGAGCCCACGTTGAGCACCTCCACCAGACGGTGGCCGAAGGGCGTGCGGCCCAGCTTGCGGCGCTCGGGCATGCGCTTGACCACCCACAGCACCATGCCCGACGCGGCCATGAAGGTGCCGACCACGCCGCTGAGCAGCAGCAGCCAGCGCGTGGCCGGCTCTGCAAAGCGGCCCAGGTGCACGCCGGTGATCACGTTGCTGGTGGCGCGCACCCATGAGATGGCGGGCGCCTCGGGGCTGGCCTGCAACTGGCCGGTCACGCCGTCGAAGCGCAGCGTCTCGGACTGGCCCCGGTTGATGAGGCTCATGCCGCCGCCTTCGCGCAACTCGACCACCGCGCGCGAGGTGCCGGGCGCGTTGACGGTGATGCTGCCCACGCCGTGCTCGGGCCAGCGGCGCGCGCCCTCGGCCAGCATGGGCGCGATGTCGGCCAGCGCGGCCACCTGGCGCTCCTGTTTGCCACCGCGCGCGCCCGGGCCCTGGTTGACCGCCTGCCCGCGCGCGCCCCGCACATCGGCGAAGTAGGCATTGGTGTCGCCGTTGTAGGCCGCCTGTATGCCCCAGGGCATGAGCATGAACATCAGCAGCACCAGGCCGCTGAAGGTGATGACGATGTGAAACGGCAATGCCAGCACGGCCGTGGCGTTGTGCGCGTCCAGCCAGGAGCGCTGGCCCTTGCGCGGGCGGAAGGTGAAGAAGTCCGTGAAGATCTTCTTGTGCGTGATCACGCCCGTGATGATGGCCACGAACATCAGCATGGTGGCGAAGCCCACGATCCAGCGGCCCCAGATGCGCGGCATGGCGTGCAGCTCGAAGTGGAAGCGGTAGAAGAAGTTGCCGGCGCGTGTCTCGCGCGGCTCCAGCTTCTCGCCCGTGGCGGCGTCGATCTCGGCGCGCTTGGTGCCTGCGCGGCCCGTGGCGGCGCCGGGCTCGCGCCAGGATGCGGCCACCGCCACCTGGCGCGGGCCGGGCAGGCCCAGCGTCCAGGTCGTGGCCTCCGGCGCGATGCGCTGCATGGCGTCCAGTGCGCGCTGCGCGGTGTCGGCGTCCTGCACCGAGCCGTGCAGCTCGGGCCGCATCCAGTCGTTGATCTCGTCGCGGAAGTAGCTCAGGGTGCCCGTGAAGAACACCGCGTAGAGCAGCCAGCCCAGCAGCAGGCCGCTCCAGGTGTGCAGCCAGGACATGGACTGGCGCAGTCCCTCGGGTTTGCCGTCTGCCCTCATGCGGCGGCTCCGTTCGACAGCATCCAGGCCAGAAGTCCCAGGCCCGCGCCCGGCAGGCCGATCACGGCCCAGGCGCGCCAGGCGCTGGCGCAGCCAAAGGCCCATATGGCCGCCACGGCGTAGATGATGAAGGCCAGCAGGGTCGAGCCCAGCGCCGCATCGGCCCGTTCCACGCCCAGCCAGACCATGGCGCGCGCGCCCGTGGCGGCGCAGGCGGCCGACAGCAGATAGCCGCCGCCGATCGCCGCCAAGGCGCGCGAGGCCACGGCCACGCGATAGCGCAGCAAGGATGGAGAGGACCCTCCCGGGGTCGAGGCTTGCATGGGGATGACCTTTCTTGCGGATCGTTGCCCGTCATGGACGCCGCGGCCGCAGCGCAGGCCCGGACGGACAAAGGCGCCACAACAGTTCAAGGTCTGTGCGGCGCCGGGCGTTGGCCGCGCGCCTGGAGCACGCCGCCCTTCAAAGAGCGGGAATGATAATGATTTTTATTACCCGAGTCATTCAAAGAAATGCAAAGCCGGCCTCCTGCCACCGGCCCCGACCATCTCCCTGGCGCCTTTTCCCCTATCGCGTCCGCCCCGCCAGCCAGCGCCCGCCGAACTGGTTGATCACCATGCCCGCCAGCACGGCCAGCGTGCCCATCCACTGCATGAAGGTGGGCCGCTCGCCCAGCAGCAGCATGGCCGAGACCAGGCCCACCACGGGCACCATCAGAGACAGCGGCGCCACCGTGCCGGCCGCATAGCGCTGCAGCAGGCGCGTCCACAGGCCGTAGCCCAGCAGCGTGGCCAGCAGCGCCAGGTACAGGATGGAGGCCACGGCGGTCAGGTCGATCCCCGCAAGTTGCTGCACGACCGTATCCGCGCCATCGGTCCAGACGGCCAGGGCCATCAGCGGCGCGATGGGAAAGATGCTGCTCCAGACGATGAAGGGGAAAGGCTCGTAGGGGCCGCTGCGCGCCGCATAGCGCGTGATCATGTTGGACACGGCCCACATGCAGGCTGCGCCCACGGTCAGCAAAAAGCCGGCCAGCGTCATGGCGTTGTCGCCTTCGCCATGGGCGCTGCCAATGGCAACCAGCCCGCCCAGCGACACCACCAGGCCCAGCCAATGCCACAGGCGCGCGGGCTCGCCCAGCAGGAAGGCGGCCAGCAGCAGCGTGACGAAGGCCTGCGTCTGCAGCACCACCGAGGCCATGCCGGCCGGCATGCCCAGCTTCAGGCCCAGGAACAGCATGCCGAACTGGCCCACGCCCTGCACCAGCCCATAGGCGGCCAGATAGCGCCAGCCCACCGACTTGGGCGGGCGCACGAACAGCAAAAAGGGCAGCGACGCCACCACGAAGCGCAGCGCGCTCAGCAGCATGGGCGACAGCGTCAGCAGACCGAACTTCATGGCCACGAAGTTGGTGCCCCAGATCAGGATGACCAGCAGCGCACGCGCCCAGTCGCCACGGCTCAGGTGCTGCGCGGTCATGCCCTGCCCTCGGTGCGGCGGGGCCTGCAATGGTCAGGGACAGCGGCCGGCAGCACCGGCAAGGAACAGGAGGAAGGCATGGCGGGCAATGGGCAAAAAGAAAGGGGCGGATCACATCCGCCCCCGGCGTTTGTACCACCGCAGCCCGTGCGCTGCCGGGCGGCCGTGGCTCGGCCCTGCGTTTCAGTCCGCCGCGTAGTCGATGGGATCGTGGGCATGCTGGCGCCCCAGCGCGCCGGCCATGGCCAGCATGAAGGCCAGGCCGCGCCGCACATCGGGCTCGCGTGCCATGCGCATCAGGCCGATCAGGGTGGGCGTTTCCTCCATGGCCTGCACCTGGGCCGCCGCCATGCGCGCGGCATTGCCCGCGGCCCAGGCCCCGCCCACACCATCCTCGAAGGCCTTGGCGACCTTCTCGACCATGTAGTCGTCTGCCATGTCCACCAGGTCCGCCGTGGCCGACAGCAGATCGACCACGCGGTTCAGGCGCCGGCCCGCCAGCAGCGGCTCCAGCTTGCCCATCAGTTCGGCCAGCCCCTGCAGCGCGGCGTCGTCCTGCAGCAGGCCGCCAGCGGCGGGCTGCGCCACGGGAATGTCGGAAGCGATGTTCATCTCGGTGCTCCTTGTCTTCGTGCTTGGAATGACAATGCAAAGGCCCTGGCCTCAGACCAGGGCGCGGGCCACGGCCCAGTACATGCCGCGGTTGAAGCCCTTGCGCATCATCGAGCCGACCTTGGTCGGCGGCGTGGGCTTGACGTCGACCTGGTAGTCGTACCAAAGCGGCATGCCGCCGTCCAGGCCCATCTGGGCGATGGCCACCACGCGCCCGTCGTAGGCATCGCTGGTGCGGCCGAAGCGGATCTGCGAGGCGATGTTGTTCACCACCACGGGCGACTGGTTGTGGCAGGCGCCGCCGGCCTTGCTCACCGGCAGGTCCACCGTATCGCCCAGCACATAGACATGGCTCTGGCCCAGCACCTGCATGGTCTCGTGGTCGGTGGGCAGCCAGCCCTCGCCGTCCTGCGCCTGCGACAGGCCGCAGTCGCGCACGGCCTGCACGGCGCGTATGGGCGGCGTGGCCATGAGGATGTCGAAGTCCTCGGCCTGGCCCTCTTCCGAGTGGGCCACCTTGGCCTCGGGGTCCACGCGCGCCAGCGTGAATCCGCGCTGGTGGCGAATGCCGCGCTGCTCGAACACCGTGGGCAGGATCTCGCAGGTGTCCTTCTGCAGGAACAGGCAGTTGCGCAGCAGCTGCGAGACCGTGGGATAGGTGTAGACGATTTCCACCTTGTCGCGCACGCCGCGCCGGCGCAGCAGGTCGTCCAGCATCAGCGTGGTCTCTATGGGCGCGATGCCGCACTGGTGCGGCACATTGGGCGTCTTGGGAAAGGTCACGGTGACGAAGATGCGGCCCTTTTCTATGCGCGACAGCTTGTCGGCCAGCTGCCGCGCGGGCGCGTGCTGGTAGAAGTGGTCGCCGGCCTCGGCCAGGCCTTCGATGCGCTCGGGCGAGGGCACGCAGCCCGTGGAGATCACCAGATGGTCGTAGCCGAAGCGCTTGCCGCTCCTGCAGTGCACGGCCTGCAGCGCAAAGTCGAAACGCTCCACCTCTTCCACCTGGAAGTCGATCTCGGGCCGCAGCAGGCCGCGCTGCCTGCGCCGCAACTCGTCGCGGAAGAAGGCATTGAAGGCCACGTACATGAAGGCAGGCTTGTAGTAGTGCCAGGGCGAGTTCGACAGCATGGTGATGCGCACCTTGCCCGTGACCACCTCCGGATACAGCTTGCTGACCAGGTGGTTGGCGGTCATGGTGCCGCCAATGCCCCCTCCGATGATCAAGATGTGATGCGCCATCCCTGCTACTCCTTGTGCTTTCGCCTCAGTGGAACAACCGCTGGCGCCGCACGGCGCCCGCGCCGGAAAATGCGCCGCTCAGTCAGGCTTGAGCGATCGCCACACCCCGTCCCAGAGCGCGTCGAACAGGGGCTCTATGGGCGTGTCGATGATGCCGTCCAGCCGCAGGCAGATCATGCGGATCGCGCTGCCGTACATCAGGCTGGCCGCCACCATGGGCTCCATCTGGCGGATCTCGCCATCGGTCATGCCGGCGAACACGAAGCCGCGCATGCGCACGAAGGCCGAGGCCGAGCAGATGGCCTGCTCGTCGGGCAGAAACTCGCGGTGGCGCGCATTGACCACGAAGCCCATGGCCTCGGGCTCGGCCTCGGCCAGCCCGAACAGCATGCGCAGCACCTCGCGGCAGCGCTGGGCGCTGCCCGCGTGCCGCTCCTCGATATCGTCGAGCAGCACATTCATGCGCGCCAGCAAATGCCGGTACAGCTCGCGCGCAATGCCTTCCTTGTCGGCAAAGTGGTTGTAGAAGAAACCGATGGACACGCCGGCCTCGGCGCACAGGTCCTGTATCGAGGTATTGAAGAAGCCCCGCTCCACGAACAGCCTGAGCGCCACGCGCAGCGTCTGCACATGGCGCGAACCCGCATGCGGAAAGAAGGTCCAGGCCTCGTCTTGCATGGGAAATGATCGTAGAACGAATCTTCATTCTATTTTTCACAAGCACGTGCAAACTACACCAGGGTTTTCCTGGACCTTGGCCTCAATCCATCAGCCGGAGTGCCTCGGCAAGCGATGCCACGTTGGCAATGCCCAGCTTTTCGTAGATGGAGCGGATCTGATTGCGCACCGTGGCAGGAGCACGCTGGAGTTGGACTGCAATCTGCTTGTGGGTCAGGCCCCGGACCACAAGCCGGGCAACCGTGGCTTCGCGGGGGGACAGCCCGTCGGCTGCGCACCGGGGGCGCGCTCGCAACCACAGCAGACCGTGCTGCGTGAACAGCGTGATGACCAGGGTGTGGGCCACCAGACGATGGGCGCCGCCCTGTGCCGCAGTCTGCACGGCCGCAGGCAGGCGAGGACCTTGCCAGCCCGGCCATTCGGCGCGCGAGGCGTGCTCGAAGACGACGTCCATGTGGTGGATGATGCCGCGCGGGTCTGCCAGTGCCGAGCCCAACCGATCACGGGCCAGGCCCTGCCGAAGCTGCCCCAGATGCGTGAGGCGGTTGAGTTCCAGCGCCTGCTGCACATGGGGCAGCAGCGCGGCCAGCAGTTGGCGCTCGCCCTCGGTGCAATGCGCATCCGTGCGGGCGCGAAACAGCGTGAGCCAGCGCGTGTAAAGAGTGCTCGGGTTCAGCATCCCGCCGATGAAGAAGTGCGACTGCTCGAAGCGCCTGCCGTAGTCGCGCAGCGCCCCCTGATGCCGGCCACTGAACCAGGTCCTCGCTTCGAAGGCCAGCGTCTCGCTGGGATGCATGGTGACGGCCTGCGCCGCCGTGTCCAGGTGCTTGACCTCTTCATAGGCCTGCAGCATTTCGGGTGGCTGCCGATGAAGGTGGATGGTGTGGATATCGATGCCGGCCGCCGTCATGGTGGCCGAGCCCCACATGGCCGAGTCGAAGGGCAGCACGGGTTTGAGCAGGTCCAGCGCCTGGTCCTGGAAATGTTCGACAGGCTGCTCGTGCGATAGCCGGTAGAGGTTCAGCAGCAGGTGGTTGTATGCAGCGTCCATGGCGGCTTGCCTGCCTCTCTTCGATACGTTGAGATCGACTGCACGGGCGGGTGTTGCGCGAGCGTGCCCTCTTGCCCCACCCCGGCAGCGCTTCAGGATAGTGCAATTGCATCATTTTGTTTGTTGCGTGTCACACATAGAGTTGGCTTGCCACCCACATTCCTGTACCGACACCATGCAAATCCACCCCAGTGCATCCACTTCCTTTCCCGCCGTGCGCCCTTTGCTGCTGTGCGGCCTTGTTGCAAGCCTCTATGCCTGTGGAGGAGGCAGCGGCGGCACCGACAGCGGCGGGGGCACCGGCGGCGGCACCGTGACACAGCCGGCCATCACGCTGTCAGGCACCGTCGCCATCGACCAGGCCGTGCGCAACGCTGCAGTCTGCGTGGATCTGAACGCCAATGCAGCCTGCGACACGGGCGAGCCCAGCGCAGCGGCCACCGGCAGCGACGGCACGTTCAGCCTGACCTATCAACCCGGCGATGCGGCAGCCACCGCTGCCTTCAACCAGGCTCCCGTGCTGGCTCGCATCACACCCGAATCCGTGGACGCTGCGGACCCCACCAGCACCGCCACAGCCAAGGCGTTCGTGCTGTCTGCACCGGCTGGCAAATCCGCGCAGATCAATCCACTGACCAGCCTGGTGCAAAAGGCCATCGCGGCCGGCACGGCCAGGGAAGTGGCCGAGGCTGCAGTGGCCCGCCAGCTCGGCATCGACGCCGCCAGGATCTACGACTACCAGAGCGACGCGGCCTCCAGTGCCGCCGTGCTTGCGGATACCGCGCGCACAGCCGCCAAGGTCACCGCCTACGCGCTTGAGATGGGCGTGCCTATTCAGGTGACGGCACCTGGCGCAGCGGCCGTGGCATCGAACCAACTGGCGTTCCTGAACTATGGCAACGCGCAGAACTACTCCGTGCGTGAACGCAGGTCCGACGGCGTCGTCCAGGCAGACGGCTTTGCCCACCAGTTCGAGACACGCAGCGGAAAAACCAACGGTGCACCCAGTACGCAGGAAGCGCTGTTCCCGTCCGTCACGCTCACCAGCACCGGATGGACGCGCTGCGACAGTTCCGTTGCGCGCCTGACGACACAGGGGGTTCCCTCGCGCACGCTGCTGTGCAACCAGTCCACCGCCTACCTGGGCTTTACCACCGCTTCGCAGGACGTCAGCGGCAAGCCCATGGCCGAAGTCATCACGCAATTGCGTGCCGGAGACACAACGCTGCAGGCCGAGGGCATCCGCCATGACCGCTCCATCGAAATGGACCCTGCCACGCTGGGCTCGGCCGTCTTCCCGCAGGGCGCACAGATGCGCACTGCACTGTCGGTGCAGTTGAACCGGTCGCCGGCCTTCATCAACAACACGGCCACGGACCGCTTCGGCTTCGCCACGCTGGAAGCCATGATTGCCGGCCGCCCGGCCAGCGCGGTGAACCTGTCGACTCCAGCCACCGTGCGCGCCTCGACAGTCGGGGCGGCGGGGCCGGTCGATGCCAACCATGTGTTGCGCGTGGCCTTCATCGATGCGGCCAACGCCCAGTTCTACAGCTGTGAGTCCACCCCTCCGGCCTACAGCGATCTGGGCGCCTGCACCGTGCATTCGCAAAGCGCGTACACCCTCTCCACCTCCCAGGGCGTGCGCCTGCTGAGCTTTGCCGACTTCCCTGGCAAGACCTTCATGCAAGGCGTGACGCGGGGCTATACGGAATTCGACGGCAGCGTATTCGGCTATCGCCTGCCTGCCGCCATTGCCAGCGAAGACCAGGCGCTCAGCTATTCCACCCGGCTGAACGGCGTGGCCTGGGCTGCCATGAAAACGGTTCTGGGCATTGAGTGAGCCTTGCAGCCGGGAGCGGGCATTTCAAGCAAGGGATGGGGCGAGGCATCCCACGCGGCGCCCCGCAGCCGCGTGGGCCGGCATGCCGGGCATGCATGCCTCAGCTCCATCCTGCCGGACCGTAGAATCCGCGCGCAGCCATTGGAGACAGAGACAACAATGACGGGCTGCACACGAATCCGACCCAAAGGCCTTTTGCAAATGCAACTCCCCATCCACGTCATCGACGCATTCACATCGGAACGATTCAAGGGCAATCAGGCCGCCGTCATTCCCCTGGATGCATGGCTTGCCGATTCCACGCTGCAGGCCATTGCCGCCGAGAACAATCTTTCGGAGACCTCTTTCCTGGTCTGGAGTGGCGAGCGCGCCGCCTTCGAGATCCGCTGGTTCTCCCCCCTGACCGAGATCGCGTTCTGCGGCCACGCCACGCTGGCGAGCGCCTTCGTGCTCTTCGAGGCCGACCCGGCGCTGAGCAGCATCACGTTCTGGGCCGCTGCCGTGGGCAAGGTCACCGCCACGCAGGAGGATGGCGGACGCATCGTCATGACCTTCCCGCGCCGCGATGCCAAGCCGCTGGATGAGGTGCCCGCCGCACTGCGCGAAGGCCTGACGCCCGCACCCACGGCCTATCTCGTGAACCAGCAGGCCTACGTGGCCGTCTACGCAACCGAAGACCAGGTGCGAGCCGTCAAGCCGGACCTGGAGCGCCTCAAATCGCTGGGCCCGCTGGACGTGGTGGTGACGGCGCCTGCGGATGCGGGCGCCTCCCATGACTTCGTCAGCCGCTACTTCTGGCCCGCCAATGGCGGCGAGGAAGATCCCGTCACGGGCTCCATCCATGCGGCGCTTGCGCCCTACTGGGCGGGCAGGCTGGGCAAGAACCGTCTGATCGGCCACCAGGCCTCTCGCCGCACGGGCACGCTGTTTTGCGAGGTGACCGATGCCAGCGTCGAGGTGGCCGGCCATTGCGCGCGTTATCTGACCGGGACCATTACCGTCTGACGCCCGACTTTGCGCTGGCACGCAGGTACCATCCGCGCATGAGTACCCACTACGAATCCCTGTCGCAAGCCGACGCCTACCGCGACGCCTTCGGCGTGGAGGCGCCTGCCGCCAGCGAGCGCAACATGACACCGCGCAAGTCCGGCTTTTTCATCCGCAGCGCCGCCGTGGCCGCGGATGCCGCCACCGAACAGCAAGAACCCTCCGCTTCCGACACACCGCCCGCGCCTGCGGCACCGCCCGCACGCGAGCTGGTTGCCGCCCAATGGGGCCTGGTGCCGCACTGGGTGAAGTCGGCCTCCGATGGACGGCTGCGCGCGCTCAAGCTGGTGAATGCGCGTTCGGAGACCGTCTCCACGGCCCAGGCCTTCCGCGATGCCTGGCTCAATGGCCAGCGCTGCATCGTGCCCATGGCCGCCTTTTTCGAGGATGACTACCGCAACGGCAAGGCCCTGCCCACGCGCATCTCGCGCATCGACGGCAAGCCCATGGGCGTGGCCGGCGTGTGGGCGCAGTGGACGGGCCCGGATGGCGAGGTGCTGCTGAGCTACGCCCTGCTCACGGTCAACGCCAACAGCCATGCGCTGCTGCACCGCTACCAGCAGCCCGGCGCGGAAAAGCGCATGCCGGCGATTCTCAACGAAGGCGCCTACGACGCCTGGCTCAACGCGCGCGTGGAAAAGGCCCGCGAGTTCATGCGCCAGTACCCCTCCAACTGGCTCACCGCCAACCCCGTGGAGCGCAAGGCCGACAAGCGGCCTCCAGGGCTGATGGGCTGATGGGCTGATGGGCTGATGGGCTGATGGGCTGATGGGCTGATGGGCTGATGGGCTGATGGGCTGATGGGCTGATGGGCTGATGGGCTGACGGGCTGATGGGCTGACGCATGGGCCTTGTCCCGCGCGCTACGGCGCCTTGGGCAACGCGTTGATGGAGCGCAGGATGTCGCGCGTGATGGCCTGGCGCTTGGGCAGGTCGGCCAGCCGGTGGGGCGTGTCCATGTTCATGGCGAAGAACACGGGGCCGGCAGGCCATTCCACCCAGCCCACCCACCAGCCGATACGGCCCGTCCAGCCGGTTTTGGCGCGCAGTATCCAGTCGGTGCCGGCCTCGTTGATCATCACGTCCTTCACCAGCCGCTGGTGTTCCACCGGCAATGGCAGCCGATTGCGGTACAGCTGCTGCAGGAAGGCCACCTGCTCCAGCGCCGAGATGGCCAGGTCGCCCTCCACCCAGAAAGGCGCCTCGCCCGTGGCCAGCGCATTGCCGTAGTCGATCTTGCGCATGTAGGCGGCCTCGCGCGCGCTGCCCAGTTCCCCGGCAAAGCGTTCGTACACCCAGACGGTGGAGTTGCGCATGGCCGAGCGCAGGTCCTGATCGGCATTCCAGGCCGGCAACTGGCGCTTCACGCCATCCCAGGCAATGCGCTGGAATTCATCCCGCACCAGCCCGGCGTCCAGCGCGAACAGGCTGTGCGGGATCTTGAAGGTGGAAGCGGGCGAGTAGCGCCGCGCCGCGCGTTCACGGTTGTGGACGTAGACGGCTTCGGCCGGGCCTCTGGCATCGACCACGACGATGCTGCCATCGACCTTGGCATCGGCAAAAAAGCGGGCCCATTCGGGCCTGTCCTGCAGTTCGGCAGCCGCCAGCGCCGCCTGTGACAGACAGGCGAGCAGCGCGGCGCACATCAGATTTCTTCGATTCATGCCGGCAGTTTAAGAGCTGCACCACCGCACGGCGATGGTGCACCGCCCGCCCGGCTGCCCTGTTTTGACTCGCGGTTTTCCCGTTTTGGTGTTCCGGCTGCATCGCACGGCCCCCAAGGGCCCCGTCTGCGCTGGCACGACTTGTGCAAGGCCGCTGCAGGCCGGCCAATGCAGCCATGGCGGCAACGGCAGACGGCCCCATGACCACAACAAACAAGGGAGTCATTGCATGCACAGGTGCGCACGGGCATTGAGAACATTGGTGGCGGGAGGATGGGTCGCGGTCCTTGGTGCGGTGCAGGCGGCGCAGGCGGCCGAGCAGGCGATCACGCGGCCTTCGCTGGTGGCGGTGGAATCCATCAGCGCCGTGGACACGGTCTGGCTGATGACGGCCACGGTGCTGGTGCTGCTGATGACGCTGCCCGGCATTGCGCTGTTCTATGCGGGCATGGTGCGCCGCAAGAACGTGCTCAACACCATGGCCAGCGTGGTGGCGATTGCCTGCCTGGTCAGCATTCTGTGGTTCGCACTGGGCTATTCGCTGGCCTTCACGCCCGGCAATGCGTGGATAGGCGGTGATTCGCGCGCCTGGTTCGCGGGGCTGGATTTCAACGCCGCCAAGGGCTTGGTGGCCGTGAGCCACCTGGCGCCGCATGTGCCCGAAGCAGCCTATGCCATGTTCCAGCTGGCCTTTGCCGTGATCACCGCCGCCTTGCTGGTGGGCGCCTGGGTGGAGCGCATGCGCTTCGGTGCCATGCTGATCTTCGTGGGCTTGTGGAGCCTGCTGGTCTATGCACCGGTGGCGCACTGGGTGTGGGAGCCGGGCGGCTGGCTGGCGCGCATGGGCGCGCTGGACTTTGCCGGGGGCACCGTGGTGCATGTGAACGCGGGCGTGGCCGGGCTGGTCTGCGCCTGGTTCCTGCGGCCGCGCCGCGGCTACGGGCACGAGCCCTTCGAGCCCTACAACCTGGCCCTGACCATGATGGGCGCGGCCCTGCTGTGGATGGGCTGGTTCGGCTTCAACGCCGGCTCATCGCTGGCCGGGGACAGCCGCGCGGCGCTGGCGCTGGCCGTCACCCACATTGCCGCGAGCGCGGGCGCCCTGGCCTGGTCGCTGGCCGAGTACGTGGTGCGCGGCAAGGCCACGCTGCTGGGGCTGTGCTCGGGGCTGGTCGGCGGCCTGGTGGCGATCACGCCGGCAGCCGGTTTCGTGACGCCGCTGTCGGCGCTGTGCATCGGCCTGATCGCCGGTGTCGCCTGCTACTGGGGCGCCACGGGCCTCAAGCGGCTGCTGGGCGCGGACGATTCGCTGGATGTGTTTGGCGTGCATGGCGTGGGCGGCATCGTGGGATCGCTGCTGACCGGCGTGTTTGCCAGTCCGCAGATCGGCGGCGTGCAGGCCAGCGTGCTCACCCAGGCCGTGAGCGTGCTGGCCGTGGCCTTGTTCACGCTGGTGGCCACGGCAGTGCTGCTGTGGTTGCTGGACATGCTGATCGGCCTGCGCGTGGATGAGGAAAGCGAACTGCAGGGCCTGGACCTGGCGCTGCACCGCGAACGCCTGAGTGGATGAACGGCCGAGCCGCAAAGCGGCCCGGCGCCCGATGATCGTCAAACCGAAGGAGTGCCACTACATGCCCGAAAGCGAACTCCTGGCCATCGCCGCGCACCTGCATGTGCTGCTGCGCAGAAGCTGCGGCCGCGTGACCGATACCGAATGGCTGGCGGCCAATGCCGAGTACGCCGCCGAAATCATCCGCTTCGCACGGGAGCAGGAAGGGGCGCGCAGCACGCCCGAACTGGTGGAATGGACCCATCGCTTCGAAGCGGCCTGGAATGCCGCGCTGGCCGGGCCCGCCGAGCGCTCGCCGCTCATGCAGCGCGCCGGCGAGCTGATGCGCCAGCGTGCGGAAAACCGCAAGTACGTGGGCACGCTGCGCTAGGGCCTGGCTGGCTCAGGCAGGAGGATCAGGCCGGTGGAGCGGGCACCGAGTGCAGCAGCACGGGCGCGTCGCCATCGCCGTTGACGCTTTCCAGCTGCACGCCAAAACCCCACAGGCGCGCTGCGTGCTTGAGCACTTCCAGCGCATCGTCGGACAGCGGCCGGCCCTGGTAGCGGGTGTGGCGCAGGGTGAGGCAGCGGTCGCCGCGCAGATTGACGTTCCAGACCTGGATATTGGGCTCGCGCGCGCCCAGGTCGTATTGCTGCGACAGCGTCTGGCGCAGGGTGCGGTAGCCGTCGTCGTCATGGATGGCGCTGACCAGCAGCTCGCGTTCGCTGGCGTCGTCATGGATGGCGAACAGGCGCATGTCGCGCATCAGCTGTGGGCTCAGGTACTGGCCGACAAAGCTCTCGTCCTTGAAGTTCTGCATGGCATGGTGCAGCGCCGGCAGCCAGGGCGTGCCGGCCAGGTCGGGGAACCAGCGGCGGTCTTCCTCGGTGGGGTCCTGGCAGATGCGGCGGATGTCGCGGTACATGGCAAAGCCCAGCGCATAGGGATTGATGCCGCTGTAGGCGCGGTGACCGGCCGGGGGCTGGTAGATGACATTGGTGTGGGAGGACAGCCATTCGATCATCACGCCGTCGGTCAGCCAGCCTTCGTCGTACAGGGTGTTGAGCAGGGTGTAGTGCCAGAACGTCGCCCAGCCCTCGTTCATCACCTGGGTCTGGCGCTGCGGGTAGAAGTACTGGGCGATCTTGCGCACGATGCGCACGATCTCGCGCTGCCAGGGCTCCAGCAGCGGGGCGTTCTTCTCGATGAAGTACAGCAGGTTTTCCTCGGGCTCCTTGGGAAAGCGCTCGCTGTGCTGGGCCGCGCTGTCCTTGCCCGGGCGGGCCGGCAGGGTGCGCCACAGCTCGTTGACCTGCTGCTGGGCATAGGCCTCGCGCTGCTCGCGCTCGGCCCGCTCGCGCGCCAGGCTTTTCTTGGAGGGGCGGCGGTAGCGGTCCACGCCCAGGTTGGACAGGGCACGGCAGGAGTCCAGCCATTGCTCCACCGTCGTCAGGCCGTGGCGCTCCTCGCACTGGGTGATGAAGTCGCGCGCATAGACCAGATAGTCGATGATGCTGCCGGCATCCGTCCACATGCCGAACAGGTAGTTGTTCTTGAAGAAGCTGTTGTGGCCGTACGCCGCATGGGCGATCACCAGGGCCTGCATGGCCGTGGTGTTCTCCTCCATCAGATAGCTGATGCAGGGATTGGAGTTGATGACGATCTCGTAGGCCAGGCCCATGTGGCCGCGCCGGTAGCGCCGCTCCGTCGCCATGTATTCCTTGCCATAGCTCCAGTGGCGGTAGCCCACGGGCATGCCCACGCTGGCGTAGGCGTCCATCATCTGCTCGGCCGAGATCACTTCCAGCTGGTTGGGATAGGTGTCCAGGCCGTAGCGTTCGGCGGCGGCCGCAATCGCTGCGTGATAGCGTTCGATCAGCTCGAAGGTCCAGTCGCTGGGATCGGGCAAAGGCTCGGCCGGCCGCTCCCCCGCCGGCAGCGGCGCGGAGGGCACGATGCGCTGGGCCCGTTCGCTGGCCAGATGGGATTTCCACTGCGGCGTGGCATGGCGGGGCGCCAGCACGGGATAGTGAGAGAGGTTCATACCGATACCCCCTCTTTCTTGAACAGGTCGCGGAACACGGGGTAGATCTCGCTGGCGTCCGACACCTTGCGCATGGCGAAATGCGAGAACAGCGGCAGCACCTGGCTGTACTCCTGCCACAGGCTCTGCTCTTCCTGCACCACCTGCACATAGGCGAAGTAGCGCACCAGCGGCAGGATCTTGTCGACCAGCAGGTTGCGGCAGTTGGAGCCGTCGTCGCCGAAGTTGTCGCCATCGCTGGCCTGGGCCACGTAGATGTTCCAGTCCCCGGACGGGTAGCGCGCGCGGATGATCTGGTCCAGCAGCACCAGCGCACTGCTGACCACCGTGCCGCCGCTTTCCTGGGAGTGGAAGAACTCGTCCTCGCTGACCTCGGCCGCCTGCGTGTGGTGGCGGATGAAGACGATGTCGATCTTCTCGTAGTGCCGCGTCAGGAACAGGTACAGCAGGATGAAGAAGCGCTTGGCCAGGTCCTTGCGGTCCTGGTCCATGGAGCCGGACACATCCATCACGCAGAACATCACGGCCTGGCTGATGGGCGCAGGCACGCGCGTGCGGTTGCGAAACCGCAGGTCGATGGGGTCGAGAAAGGCCACCGTGCCCATGCGCAGCTTCAGCGCATCGATGCGCTGCTGCAGCTCGGCCGCCGCCTCGCTGGTGCCATCGTCCTGCGCCAGCAGCGCTTGCAGCTGCTCCTCCAGTGCCTTGAGTTCGCGGTGCGGCGCCTTGGTCAGCGCAATGCGCCGGCCCAGGGCGCCGCGCATGGTGCGCAGCAGGGCCAGGTTGTGCGGCGTGCCGTCGTGGCTGTATCCGGCGCGGCGCGTCTTGTACTGCATGGTGTTGCCGATGTGGGTGCGCAGCAGGCGCGGCAGGGCCAGGTCTTCAAAGAACAGTTCCATGAACTCTTCCTTGGTCAGGGTGAAGGTGAAGTCGTCCTCGCCCTCGCCGCTGTCGCTGGCCTGGGAGCCGCCGCCGCCTGCGCCGCCCTGCGGCCGGGCAATGCGGTCGCCGCGCACATGCTCGGTGTTGCCCGGGTGCACCGTGTCATGGACGCCGCCCTGCCCATGGTGGAACACGGGCTCGCGGATGTCCTTGCGCGGGATGGAGACGCTCTCGGACTCCTCCATGTGGCGGATGCCGCGCTTGTCCACCGCGCGGCGCACCGCCTCGGCGATCTGCGCCTTGTAGCGGCGCACGAAGCGCTCGCGGTTGCCCACCGACTTGTTCTTGCCGGCCAGCCTGCGATCGATGATTTGCAATGCCATCTGTTCCCCCCAGCCCGGGCGCGCCGAAGGGCGGCGCACCCACCCGTCAGTTGCTCTTGCGAACGCGCAGATACCACTCGCACAGCAGGCGCACCTGCTTGGACGTATAGCCCTTGGCCTCCATGCGGGTGACAAAGTCCTCGTGCTTGCGGGCATCCTCGGCACTGGCCTTGGCGTTGAAGCTGATCACGGGCAGCAGTTCCTCGGTATTGGAGAACATCTTCTTCTCGATCACCACGCGCAGCTTCTCGTAGCTGGTCCAGCTGGGGTTCTTGCCCTGGTTGTTGGCCCGCGCGCGCAGCACGAAGTTGACGATCTCGTTGCGGAAGTCCTTGGCATTGGCGATGCCCGCGGGCTTCTCGACCTTCTCCATCTCGGCGTTGAGCGCGTTGCGGTCGAAGGCCTCGCCGGTATCGTTGTCGCGGTACTCGCTGTCCTGTATCCAGTAGTCGGCGTAGGTGACGTAGCGGTCGAAGATGTTCTGGCCGTACTCGCTGTAGCTCTCCAGATAGGCCGTCTGGATTTCCTTGCCGATGAACTCGGCATAGTGCGGCGACAGGTATTCCTTGATGTAGCTGGTGTACTTGGTCTCCAGCTCGGCCGGGAACTGCTCGCGCTCGATCTGCTGCTCCAGCACATACATCAGGTGCACCGGGTTGGCCGCCACCTCGGTACTGTCGTAGTTGAAGACCTTGGACAGGATCTTGAACGCGAAGCGCGTGGAGATGCCCGACATGCCCTCGTCCACGCCCGCATAGTCGCGGTACTCCTGGAAGCTCTTGGCGCGCGGGTCCGTGTCCTTGAGGCTCTCGCCGTCATAGACCTGCATCTTGCTGAAGATGCTGGAGTTCTCGGGCTCCTTCAGCCGCGTGAGCACGGCGAACTGGGCCATCATCTTGAGCGTGCCGGGCGCGCACACGGCGCTGGCCAGCGACGACTCGCGGATCAGCTTCTCGTAGATGCGCACCTCCTCGGAAACGCGCAGGCAGTACGGCACCTTGACGATGTAGACCCGGTCCAGGAAGGCCTCGTTGTTGCGGTTGTTGCGGAAGGCCTTCCACTCGCTCTCGTTGCTGTGGGCCAGCACCATGCCGTCGAAGGGAATGGCGCCAAAGCCTTCCGTGCCCTTGTAGTTGCTCTCCTGCGTGGCCGTCAGCAGCGGGTGCAGCACCTTGATGGGCGCCTTGAACATTTCCACGAACTCCAGCAGGCCCTGGTTGGCCAGGCACAGGCCGCCCGAGTAGCTGTAGGCATCGGTATCGTCCTGGGCAAAGTTTTCCAGCTTGCGGATGTCCACCTTGCCCACCAGGCTGGAGATGTCCTGGTTGTTCTCGTCGCCCGGCTCGGTCTTGGCAATGCCCACCTGCCTGGAGATGCTGGGATAGCGCTTGACCACGCGGAACTGGCGGATGTCGCCGCCCAACTCCTCCAGGCGCTTGACGGCCCAGGGCGACAGCACATGGTTGAGGCAGCGCCGGGGAATGCCGAACTGCTCCTCCAGCAGCGGCCCGTCCTCCACCGGATCGAACAGGCCCAGCGGCGACTCGTTCACGGGCGAGCCCTTGAGCGCGTAGAACGGCACCTTCTGCATCAGGTATTTGAGGCGCTCGGCGATGGAGCTCTTGCCACCGCCCACGGGGCCCAGCAGATAGAGGATCTGCTTGCGCTCTTCCAGGCCCTGGGCCGCATGGCGGAAGAAGCTCACCACCTGCTCGATGGAGTCTTCCATGCCGTAGAACTCGGCGAAGGCCGGATAGCGCCGGATGACCTTGTTGGCAAACAGCCGCGACAGGCGCGGATCATTGCGCGTGTCCACCATTTCGGGTTCGCCTATGGCCGCCAGCATGCGCTGGGCGGCGCCCTCGTAGGCCATGGGATCGCGCTGGCACAGGGCGAGAAATTCGTCCAGCGACATCTCTTCTTCGCGAAGGCGAACGTAACGTGCAGCCGAGTTGCTGATGACATCCATACGACCTCTCCCGGCGGCACCCGAGGGCGAACAGTGCCGCGAAGTTGCAAGGCATTCGCTACCGTGTGGAACTGTTGTAGCACCTTGCATCCGCTTTGAATAGCTCATACGTCCCACATGTCTGCATTGCGCGCGAGGTCACAATGTCAGGTTCCTGGACTACCCCGCTTTTTGCGGCGCCGGGACAGGGGCTTGAGCCAGCCGGGCCTGCAGCAAGGCCCGTGAATACAGCGCCTCACGCTCCCACTTTTGACAAATGATAGTCCGCACTCACACAGCGGCACAGGCCCGAATTCAGAACCGATGTCTCCTGCCGACAACCCCCTACTTGCCGCCGGTCGCCCATCGCGCAAACTGGCTGCCGTCACGCCGATGCACCTGCTGTGGGCCCTGTGCCTGCTGCTGTGCCTGCTGGCACCGGGCCTGGCCAAGGCCGCACCGGCAGCAGGCCCTTTGGGTGCCTTGCAGGGCACCCTGGGCGGCGGCTCCGCGTCCGACAAGGAACGAAGCAACGCCATTCAGACCCAGCTCGATGCCGCCGCCTCGGCCACAAAGGAAGCCGATGCGCTGGCCCAGGAACTGGACCGCATGCGCGCCAGGGCACGCACGCCCGTGCCGGCCCTGCCCGCGCCGCTGAGCGACGAGCAGCTGGGCAGCCTGTTCGATCGCTGGAAGGAACGCGTTCCCGCCAACGCCAGCCAGGAAGTGCTGGAACGCCTGCTGGCCGACGAGCGCGATGCCATTGCCGCCCTCAACGCCGGCATCGAGAAATCCGCGGCCGACCAGGCCAACCTGGTCTCGCAGCCCGGCCCGGGGCGCATCGATCTGTCCATACTGCAGCAGCGCGCCCAGGAAAACGCCGAGCCCGTGACCGCCGAGCCCGGCGAAGCCCCCGACCTCACCCAGGCCCGCCAGGCAAGGCGCAGCGCAGAGCACCGCCGCGCCCTGCTGGAGCTGGCGCTGCGCCAGGAAGAGCAGTCCACCATCGAAGCCCGCCAGCGCCTGCTGGCCGCCCAGCTGCAGGCCCAGCGCCGCGAGCTGCTCGAGCGCATGCCGCGCGCCGCCTGGCTGACCCAGCGCATTGCCGAGCGCAGCCGCCAGCAACTGGAGCAGCAGGTGCAGGAGATGGAGCTGGCCGCCCAGCACGCTTCCGCCGCCGATCCCGCCATACGCGACCTGGCCCAGCGCAATGCGGCGCTGGCCGCGCAGATCCTCAAGAACTCCAATGAACTGGCGCAGGAGCGCAAGACCCTGGCCAATGACGAATATGTGCGTGACCAGTTGAGCGCCACGCTGCGCGACACCCAGGCACGCCTGCGGCTGGGCGGTGGCAGCGCGGCCGTGGGCCAGTGGCTGTGGCAGCAGCGCGTGGAGCTGTCCTCCGGCAGCACCCTGCAGGCCAGGCACCGGGCCGTGCAGCGCCAGCTGGCCGAGCTGCGCCTGACACTGTTCAACTCCAGCAAATGGCGCCAGAACCCTGGCGCGGACACGGCGGCACAGGCCCCGGCCGACGCTGCGGATGCAGGCGGCGTGGCGGCACCGGAGCCGGCCGCCAACGCCACGGTATCGGCCCAGCAGACCGCTTTGCTGGCCCGGCAGGTGGCACTCACCGACCAACTGCAGCCGGTGTTGCTGCGCCGCATCGCCGTGCTGGAGCAGACTGACGACGCACTGCGCGCGGCCCTGCGCAGCGGCAATGAGTTGCGCCAGGTGCTGGACAAGGAGCTGCTGTGGTTCCCCAGCCACCGCCCCATGGACCGTACCTGGCTCAGCGAGTGGCAGGCGCTGGAGCAGGACATCGAAGGCAGCAGCTCGCCCTGGAAAACCGCGCGCGCCCTGGCCGCCAGCATCTGGAACGATCCCTGGGCCTTTGGCGCCGTCGGCCTGATCGTGGCCCTGCTGCTGGGCCTGCGCCGCTACGCGCTGCGCCAGCTGCAGTCCATCGCCGTGCGCGTGGGCGACTTCATGCGCGACCACTTCGGGCTGAGCCTGCTGGCGCTGGGCTGGAGCCTGCTCTACACCCTGCCCTGGAGCTTTGCGGCCGCGGCGCTGGGCAGCCTGCTGCAAGGCCCCGAAACCGTGGGCACGGCGTTGGAGCCGCTGGGCGCCACCCTGGTCCAGCTCAGCGATTTCATCTTCGTGGCCACCTTGCTCAACGCCCTGTTCTGCCCAGGCGGGCTGGCACTGGCCCACTTCGGCTGGCCGGCTGCTCGCGTGCAGATGCTGCGCCAGATGGTGCGCCGCGCCGCCTGGCTGATCGTGCCTGCCGAACTGCTGGGCGGCCTGGCCTTCTACAGCCATGACAACCACGCCATCAGCACCTGGGGGCGCATCTCCATCCTCATGCTGTCGCTGGGCCTGGCCTGGATGGCCTGGCTGTACTTTCGCCGTGTCATGCAGCAAAAGCGGCCCGGCATCCACTGGGGCCAGATCGTCAGCGTGGTGCTGATGCTCATGCTCAGCGCGCTGGCCGTGGGCATCGTGCTCGGCTATGTCTACACGGCCACCGAAGTCATCCAGGCCCTGATGGCCAGCTTCGTGTTCCTGGGCGCGGTCGAGGTCGTGGTCAACCTGCTGCGGCGCTGGCTGCTGCTGGGCGAGCGGCGCCTGGCGCTGAACCGGCTGCGCGAAGCCGCCAGGCTGGCCCAGAGCGGCTCGGGCGTGGACACCGGCAAGGCCCCCACCGACGAAGCCACCCAGATGGCCCTGGTCACCGTGGGCGCCCAGGCGCACCGGCTGCTGGGCCTGCTGCAGCAGGTGCTGGTCGTGCTGACCCTGGTCTACGCCTGGCTGCCCGTGCTGCCTGCGCTGCTGCGCTCCGAAGGCGTGGTGCTCTGGTACACCACCAACACCGGCGCCGACGGCATCGCGCATGCCGCCCCCGTGAGCCTGATGGATGCGCTGCTGGGCGTGATGATCCTGCTGCTGACCTTCAGCTTTGCACGCAACCTGCCGGGCCTGCTGGAAGTGACGTTGTCGGCCTCCAACCGCATCAGCAGCTCCGCGCGCTACACCCTGGCCACGCTGGCGCGCTACGCCATCACCATCGCGGGCACGGTCAGCGCCTTCACGCTGCTGGGCCTGCGCTGGGGCCAGCTGCAGTGGATGGTGGCGGCGCTCACCGTGGGCCTGGGCTTCGGCCTGCAGGAGATCTTCGCCAACTTCGTCTCGGGCCTGATCCTGCTGGTGGAGCGGCCCTTCCGCGTGGGCGATGTCATCACCATCGACACCCTCACCGGCACCGTCACGCGCATCCGCACGCGGGCCACCACGGTGCTGGACTTCGACAACAAGGAAATCGTCATCCCCAACAAGACCTTCATCACCGGCCAGGTGACGAACTGGACCTTGAGCGACGACGTGACCCGCCTGGTGATCGACGTGCCCGTGGCCCACGGCAACGACCCCGAGCAGGTGCGCAACATGCTGCTGGACATTGCCAGGGAGCACCCCCAGGTGCTGCGCGAGCCCGAGCCCAACTGCTGGTTCATGGCGCTGGAAGGCAACGGCCAGCGCTTCGAGCTGCGCGCCTACGTGGGCAAGGTCGAAGACCGCCTGCCCGTGCGCCACGACCTCAACCGCCGCGTCAACGACCGGCTCAAGGACGCTGGCATTGCCGTGGCCTTCCCGCAGCTGGACCTGCATGTGCGTAACATGCCGGCCCATGCACCGGCCCATGCACCGGCCCATGCACCGGGGCAGGCATCTGGGCAGACCCCACCCCATCCGACGGCATGAGGCCGACAAGCCCCCCCGGTTCTATGCGCAAAGCGCGGCATTGCCGCGCTCGCGGTCAGAACACTTCCCAGTTCTCGTCCACACGCTCGCCCGCATTGCGCAGCGGGGTGACCTTGGCAGGCGCTGCAGCAACCCTGGGTGCCGCTGGGGACGCCTTCGTCCGCTGGCCGCCCTTGCTGCCTGAGGCGGCTGGCGCTGGCGCCTGGGCCGGTGAGGACGCGGGCAGGGACACGGACGAGGACACCCCGTCCAGCTTGAACAGACTGACCAGATCGACCAGCTTGGCAGCCTGCGCGTTCAAGCTTGCGGCAGCCGCCGCCGATTCCTCGACCAGGGCCGCATTCTGCTGCGTGACCTGGTCCAGCTGTACGACGGCGTCGCCCACCTGCGCCACACCATCGGCCTGCTCGGCCGTGGCCGCGCCTATTTCGCCGATCAGGTCGGCAACGCGTTGCGCCTGCTGGACGATGTCCTTCATCGCGGAGCCCGTCTCGCTCACCAGGCCCGAGCCCTCGTCCACCTTGGACACGCTCTCACCTATCAGGGCCTTGATCTCCTTGGCTGCCCCCGCGCTGCGTTGGGCCAGACTGCGCACTTCGGAAGCCACCACGGCAAAGCCTCGCCCCTGCTCGCCCGCCCGTGCTGCCTCCACGGCGGCATTGAGCGCCAGGATGTTGGTCTGGAAGGCAATGGAGTCGATCACGCCGATGATGTCCTCGATCTTCCGGGAACTCGCGGTGATCTGCTCCATGGTGGCCACAACGCGGTCCACGATCTTGCCGCCGCCGGTGGCGGCCTGGCTCGACGATGCGGCCAGCTGGGTGGCGGTACGCACCGTATCGGCATTGAGCTTGACGGTGGCGTTCATCTCCTCCATGGAGGCGGCGGTCTGCTCCAGATTGCTGGCCTGCTCCTCCGTGCGCTGGCTCAGGTCGGCATTGCCCGATGCGATCTGGCTGGCGCCGGTCGCGATGGATTCGCTGCTTTGCCGCACATCGGCGACCACGCGCGCCAGGCCGGCACGCATGTCCTCCATGGCGTGCAGCAGGCTGGAGGTGTCTCCGGGCGCCAGTTGCACCCGCACGGACAAATCGCCCTGCGCGATCTGGCGCGCCACCCCGGCGGCATAGGAGGGCTCTCCGCCCAGCTGCTGCTTGACCGTCCTGGTGATCATCCAGGCCACCAGAGAGCCCAGCGCGGCGGCCAGCAGCGTCAGCACCAGCATGGCCACGCCGTCTTCGGCCACGCTGCGCAGGGAGCCGTCCACCGTGGCCTGTGTCTGGGACTTCTGGTAGGAGACCAGCGCCTCGACCGCATCGAAATAGGTCGTCTGCAAGGCGCGCAGGCGTCCCATGATCAGGTCCCTGGCCGCATCGCCCTGGTTGGCCAGGCCCAGGTCCCCGGCCTGGCGCATGGTCTCCACGAAAGGCTGGCGCGCCTGCCGTATGTCGGCAAAGAGCCGGCGCGCCTGCTCGGTCTGCAGGCGCTGGTCCAACTCCTTCATGACCAGGCCGTTCCTGGCAACCACCTCATCCAGCCGGCGGCTCTCCTCGGCCATCTGCGCCGGATCGGTGATCAGCGCCAGATTGCGCACCACCCGCGCCGACACATTGGCGTTGTCCTTGAGCGATTGCAGCCGGGCCAGATTGCCCATGCGGTCCTCGGCCAAAACACGCAACTGCTCCCCCTGATCGTGCAGCTTCATCCAGCCGAAGCCGGCCACGCACACGCAGACCACGATCACCGCAAGGAAACCCATGCCCAGCATGGTTCCCAACTTCATACGCCTCAGAAAACCCACGTCGCTCTCCCTCGAACCACCTACGCAAACCGGCCAGACTGCTGGCACGGAAGAAACACATCCGGGAACAAATTTGACAATTTGAATCAGTTGCGTCGCCTTCCCAAACCCTGCACATCCAGTAGGACAGCGCCTTGCCGACATGCAGGCATCGGGCTGCCAGCCATTGCCAGAACCCGTCATTTCGCGCTTGATGGCCATGCTTCAATCCACGCGCCCGCACGGGGCGCGACTTCGCCCTCCAGGACTTCGATCATCTGGCCCAGGTTTCAATCCACGCGCCCGCACGGGGCGCGACAAAGCGCCCTACTCCCTGGCGCGCACCATCGCTGTTTCAATCCACGCGCCCGCACGGGGCGCGACAGGAGGAATCGGAGGCAGCCGAAATGCCCGTGGTGGTTTCAATCCACGCGCCCGCACGGGGCGCGACCGCTTCGAGCTCGTCGTCTTGCTGGCGCAGATTGTTTCAATCCACGCGCCCGCACGGGGCGCGACGACAACCCGGAAGCAGACCGGGCCGAGAATCAAGAGGTTTCAATCCACGCGCCCGCACGGGGCGCGACTGGGCATACCCGAGACCCATATCAGCGGCTTCAAGTTTCAATCCACGCGCCCGCACGGGGCGCGACCCGTGACAGCCCTGCACGCTTCCTCGCGTGCGGGTTTCAATCCACGCGCCCGCACGGGGCGCGACGCGAGCTGCGCATGCGTGCGCGCTCACTCGCCCAGTTTCAATCCACGCGCCCGCACGGGGCGCGACCAGATCCAGACCGGCGGCCGTCCAGGCCTTGGCGTTTCAATCCACGCGCCCGCACGGGGCGCGACCCTCGCGGCTGGTCTCCATGTAGTGGTGCAGGTGGTTTCAATCCACGCGCCCGCACGGGGCGCGACGCCGTTTGCCTCTGCAGCTGTGAGCGATCAGACCTGTTTCAATCCACGCGCCCGCACGGGGCGCGACATGGGGTGCGCGCCATGGTCCCTGATCGCACCGAGTTTCAATCCACGCGCCCGCACGGGGCGCGACAGAGGCGCTGATCAGGCTCAAGCACGCGAGGATGTTTCAATCCACGCGCCCGCACGGGGCGCGACTACGACAGCAGAGGCCGCAGGCCCTTGTCTTTGGAGTTTCAATCCACGCGCCCGCACGGGGCGCGACCGTGGCCGTAGCCTCGGCGCCGGTGTAATGGACCGAGTTTCAATCCACGCGCCCGCACGGGGCGCGACGCAGGTCCAGCAGGGTGTTCTCGCCCGTGAGCGTGTTTCAATCCACGCGCCCGCACGGGGCGCGACCGGAGGCTGCTGCTGCCGCCGCAGTCTCCCCTCAAGTTTCAATCCACGCGCCCGCACGGGGCGCGACATTCGTTGATGGCCTCGCGCGCCTGCTTGGGCCGGTTTCAATCCACGCGCCCGCACGGGGCACGACTCCAGGCGGCAGCAGCGGTTTTCCGACCAGACGGAGTTTCAATCCACGCGCCCGCACGGGGCGCGACGGTAGTTGGGTTCCTGCCACCAGGCGTAGAAGTGGTTTCAATCCACGCGCCCGCACGGGGCGCGACGCGACAGTTCCGAATAGACAACGGCCTGACCTTGTTTCAATCCACGCGCCCGCACGGGGCGCGACGATCAGGCGGTGCCAGTCCGATGCATCTGCGAAGTTTCAATCCACGCGCCCGCACGGGGCGCGACGCCGTCACCTGCACCTGCGCCTGGTCCGTGTGGATGTTTCAATCCACGCGCCCGCACGGGGCGCGACGATCAGGCGGTGCCAGTCCGATGCATCTGCGAAGTTTCAATCCACGCGCCCGCACGGGGCGCGACGCCGTCACCTGCACCTGCGCCTGGTCCGTGTGGATGTTTCAATCCACGCGCCCGCACGGGGCGCGACCTGGCAGGTGGCCTACCTGGCCATGGCCGCCTCGTTTCAATCCACGCGCCCGCACGGGGCGCGACCAACGACACGGCAGCGACAAACCAGGCACATTGGGTTTCAATCCACGCGCCCGCACGGGGCGCGACCGCGTCGCGAACCTGCCCTTCGCCACGGTCTATGTTTCAATCCACGCGCCCGCACGGGGCGCGACCTCGAAGCGGCGGCCGAGGAAATCCCGACCGTGCGCGTTTCAATCCACGCGCCCGCACGGGGCGCGACCTGGCGCAGAGCCACTGACCGACGGGATCGGTCATGTTTCAATCCACGCGCCCGCACGGGGCGCGACAGGTGCAGCAGTTGGCCCAGCAGCAGCCCGAGCCTGTTTCAATCCACGCGCCCGCACGGGGCGCGACATCAAGAGGGGTGTTCGTGTCGGGAGCCGACCGAAGTTTCAATCCACGCGCCCGCACGGGGCGCGACTGTGCGGTACGAGCGCGACGATGCGCTGGAAAAGTTTCAATCCACGCGCCCGCACGGGGCGCGACGGTGATGAGCTCAAAGGCTCAATCATGGATGAGGTTTCAATCCACGCGCCCGCACGGGGCGCGACGGCATGCTTATAACCCAGCCGTACCACTGCAAAAAAAGCTTCGCCATCGCGAACCTGCGCGCTCTGTCACGGAAAAACGGCAAGGACCACGAAAGACGCAGTGATGCCTCAACAAAAACAACGGCTTGCAGAAATGCGAACCTCAGGGGAGGACAAAGGTCACTTGGGGTTCGCGGGACGCGAGCTGGTGCGGCCAACTGCAGCCGGGGCGCGCGGTGACTGGGTGCCCACAAAAAAGCGGCCTTTCAGCCGCTCTTCATCAGCATGCGCAGCCGCAAGCCGATCAGCTACCAGCCACCTTCATGCGGTTGATCAGGATAGAGCCCACGGTCTTGGCGCCGTAGTTGTAGGCATCCGCGCCCACGGCCTCGATGCCCTTGAGCATGTCCTTGAGGTTGCCTGCGATGGTGATCTCATGCACGGGGAAGGCGATTTCGCCGTTTTCCACCCAGAAGCCGCTGACGCCGCGCGAGTAGTCGCCGGTCACGTAGTTCACGCCCTGGCCCATGAGTTCGATCACGAACAGGCCCGTGCCCAGCTTCTTGAGCATGGCGGGCAGGTCGTCGCCGGCCTTGGTGCGGCGCGAGGTCATGACCAGGTTGTGCGATCCGCCGGCATTGCCGGTGGTCTTCATGCCCAGCTTGCGTGCCGAGTAGCTGGACAGGAAGTAGCCCTCGACGCGGCCGGCATCCACCACCTTGCGGGCCTGCACGCGCACGCCTTCCTCGTCGAAGGGCGAGCTGCCCTTGCCGCCGAGGATGAAGGGGTCTTCCGTGATGTCGATGTGCTTGGGGAAGACGGGCTTGCCCAGCGAGTCGAGCAGGAAGGTGCTGCGGCGGTACAGCGCGCCGCCGCTGACGGCCTGCACGAAGCTGCCCAGCAGGCCGGCGGCCAGCGTGGACTCGAACAGCACCGGGCATTCGGTGGTCGGGATCTTGCGGCTGCCCAGGCGGCTCAGGGCGCGCTGGGCGGCGTAGCGGCCCACGGCTTCGGGCGAGGCCAGGTCGGCCGCGTTGCGCATGGAGCTGTACCAGGCATCGCGCTGCATCTCGCCATTGCGGCCGGGCAGCGATGCGATGGGCGCCACCGACAGGCTGTGGCGCGAGCTGGCGTAGCCGCCACGGAAACCATTGGTATGGGCGCTGAAGAAATGGCTTTGCTGGGCCGAGACGCCAGCGCCTTCGCTGTTGGTGATGCGCTTGTGCGTGCCCAGGGCAGCTTCTTCGCACTGCAGCGCCAGCTGCGCCGCAGCCTCGCTGGTCAGCTCCCAGGGGTGGAACAGCTGCAGGTCGCGGTGGGTGCCGGGCGGGGCGATGTCGGCCGCATCGGGCAGGCCGGCCATGGGATCTTCGGCCGTGAAGCGCGCGATGTCGTAGGCGGCCTGCACGGTCTGCTGGATGGCGGCATCCGAGAAGTCGGAGGTGCTGGCGTTGCCACGGCGGTTGCCCAGGTAGACGGTCACGCCCAGCGACTTGTCGCGGTTGCGCTCCACGGTCTCCAGCGCCCCCTTGCGCACACTCACGCTCAGGCCGCAGCCCTCGGAAGCCTCGGCTCCGGCGTCGGTTGCGCCGAGCTTCTTGGCGTGGACCAGGGCACGGTCCACCAGATCTTCAAAAAACGGTTGGCTGTAGCTGAAGCCGGAATCAGCCTGCGGTTTGGCGGTGCTTGCCGCGCGGGGACGGGGTTTTTTCATAGCGGCGGCTATGATAGCCGCCACTGCAGCGCCCTCCGCGCCGCCACTGTATTTGTCCCCTACCCCATGTCACGCAAACCCAAAAAAGGCTACTACGTCAAAGGTCACTTCGTTGCCGAAGGCAGCGAACTCGACCTGCAGCTCAAGGCCGAACTCAAAGGCACCCCCGACTCCAGCAAGACGGATCTCAAGCGCGAGTCCGACGCCTTGCAGGACCTCGGCAAGGATTTGCTGACGCTGCGCTCCGACCTGTTCAAGCGCCTGCAATTGCCCGACCAGCTGGCCGATGCCCTGGCCGAGGCCAAGCGCATCACCAATTTCGAAGGCAAGCGCCGCCAGATGCAGTACGTCGGCAAGCTCATGCGCAAGCTGGACGAGACCGAGATCGCCGCCGTGCGCGCCGCGCTGGACGAGCAGCACAACGGCTCGGCCGCCGAGAAGATGGCCCTGCATGCGGCCGAGCAATGGCGCGACCGCCTGATTGCCGAGGAATCGGCCCTGTCCATCTGGCTGGACCATTTCCCCGACACCGACACCCAGCAGCTGCGCGCCCTGATCCGCCAGGCCCGCAAGGACATGCCGGGCGCCCATGAGGCCAATGTGCAGGAATCCACCGGCCTGGCCCAGCGCAAGGGCCGCGCCTACCGCGATCTGTTTCAGCTGGTGCGCCAGCAGTTGGGCGGCACGGGCCGCGAGACAGCCGAGGACGGTGACGGCGCTGGCGAGGAAGCTGACGATGAGTGAGCCCTTCCATGACGCCGTGCGCATCGGCATCGTTTCGATCAGCGACCGTGCCAGCAGCGGCGTCTATGAGGACAAGGGCCTGCCGGCCCTGCAGGACTGGCTCACCCGCGCGCTCAGGAACCCCATCACGTTCGAGCCGCGCCTGATCCCCGACGAGCAGGCCGGCATCAGCGCCACGCTGATCGAGCTGGTCGATGCAGGCTGCTGCCTGGTGCTGACCACGGGCGGCACCGGCCCCGCCCCGCGCGATGTCACGCCCGAAGCCACGCTGGCCGTGGCCGACAAGGAAATGCCGGGCTTTGGCGAGCAGATGCGCCAGATCAGCCTGGCCTTTGTGCCCACGGCGATCCTGTCGCGCCAGGTGGCGGTGATCCGTGGCAAGAGCCTGATCATCAACCTGCCGGGCCAGCCCAAGGCGATTGCCGAAACCCTGGAAGGTCTGAAGAACCCCGATGGCACGCAAAAGGTCAACGGCATCTTTGCGGCCGTGCCCTATTGCGTGGACCTGATCGGCGGGCCCTATCTGGAAACGGACGACAGCGTCTGCAAGGCGTTCCGCCCCAAGAGCGCAGTGCGCACCGCGCGACCTGCGGCCTGATCGCGCGGACACGGCAATCGACAAGCAGCCTGCGGGCTGCTTTTTATTTTTTCAGCCCCTTGAACCAGCGCTGAATCCGGGCCCGCAATTGCCGTTTGCCGTCATCACCCAACGGCATGCTGCTTGCCAGTTTCAGTGCCGCATCGACCTGTACATGGCCATGCTCCATCAGTGCCATGCAAAACACCCGGTCCTTGTCGCGCCCCGCCTGGGCCTTGGAGAGAAAGAGATCCAGCACATCAAGGCAATAGCCGACGCGATCGTTGGTATTGCCGTTCTGGATACGGTGCAGCCGGTTTTGCCAGCCTGAGGCAAGCACTGCCGTGTCCGGGCCCACGCCCTGCGCGTAGTAGCCATTGGACTCGTGGAAGCGAGAGCCTTCGCCAATGGATCCGTCGATCCGGTCCGCCAGATCCGGAGCGTTGAGCGGATAGATGTCCGCCTCTGCGGACATCTTGAAAACCGGCTCGGGATACGGGATGGAGCCCAGGATTGCCTGGCTTCCCACGATGACGAATTCATACTCATTCGTCACATCCCCGCTCGCACGAATGATGTGCTCAAGATCCTCTCGGTTCATAGGCCCGCCCTGTATCTCCCAATGCAACGCCCCGCTTGAGATCCCCCACCTGCGCCAGTACCTGCTGGCGCACCTGTTCGGGCAGCACCGATGTCAGGGGCGAGGCCTGGCGCAGTTCCTGGGCCCTTCGCGTGCGGGCCAGGATGGTGCGCCAGCGGCCATTTTGCAAGACATCCTGCCACTGCCTCCACAGGCTGGCGGAATGCGAATCCCCCTGGCTCAACCACCTCTCCAACGTGTCCTGTGCCTGCTGCAGCAATGCCGGGTCAGATCGCACAAGGCGCACGGCTTCTTCATGCAATGCGAGGCTTTGCAGATCCTGCACTTCATGGCGCGCATCCTGCGCACGCACCAGAACCTGTACGACGGGCCTGGCATGGCGCGAACGGGCTGCGGCAGTTCCTGCGGGCGCGGGCTGCAGGGCGTCGCCCGCCAGCAATGCCAATTCTCCCCCTATGCCCAGTTCCGACATGACTCGCAGGTACGTGCCCATGGATGGCCCGGGATCGCCGGACTCGACTGCAGCGAGCGTGCTGCGGGATATACCTACGCGCGAGGCCATCTCGACCGTGCCCAGCCCCTGCTCCTTGCGCAGACGCTTGAGCCGGTCACCGAACTGCAAAAGTAGTTGGCGCTGAAGAAGGGTGGACTTTTCTGGCGTTTTCATTTGTCCATTATTCTAAGCAAAACCTGAATTTTTGATTGTTTTTTTATACAAATTAATTCAAGTCCAGTGCTTTCGCATTCCCAGGTCAAGGAACGGAAAAGCAGGTCCTGACGCGCGCACAAGCCACGGCCGGGATGCGCAGCGCATGGCGATCAATCAACGGGCCGGCCACGTTGCAAGGATGAGCGGCTGTACTGTCGCACCGGGGCCACCAAGCCCGTGCTTGCCCCAATGCGGCAGACCCCTGTCCCTGCCAGCATGGAATCACCCGGCCCCTGCGCAACAGCAGCGGGCTTTTTCCATCCAAAGCAAGGAGACTTCATGCAGCAACGCCCCAAGACATCGCTGATGACACCGCTGGCCCTGGCACTGTGCGCCGCCGCACTGGCAACGCCGGCCCTGGCGCAGCAGGACAAGGTTCGGATCGGCTTCATCACCGACATGTCCAGTCTCTATGCCGATGTCGAGGGCAAGAACGGCGCCGTGGCGATACAGATGGCCATCGACGACTACGGCGGCAAGCTGCTGGGCAAACCCATCGAGCTGCTGACGGCCGACCACCAGAACAAGGCCGATATCGCCGCCAGCAAGGCGCGCGAGTGGATAGACACGCAGGGCATCAGCCTGGTGTTTGGCGGCACGAACTCGGCCACGGCCCTGTCCATGGCCAAGGTGGCGCAGGAGAAAAAGCGGGTCTTCATCGACAACGGCGCAGGCAGCTCGGCGCTGACCAACGAGCAGTGCAGTCCCTACACCGTGCACTACGCCTTCGACACCGTGGCCCTGGCCAAGGGCACGGGCGCGGCCGTGGTGGAGGCCGGCGGCAAGAGCTGGTACTTCGTGACCGCCGACTATGCCTTCGGCCATGCGCTGGAGGCCGATACCACCAAGATCATCGAGGCGCGCGGCGGCAAGGTGCTGGGCTCGGTCAAGACACCGCTGAACGCCAGCGATTTCTCCAGCTTCATGCTGCAGGCGCAGAACTCCAAGGCCCAGATCCTGGGCCTGGCCAATGCCGGTGGCGACACCATCAACTCCATCAAGGCCGCGCGCGAGTTCGGCGTGACCAAGGACATGAAGCTGGCCGGCCTGCTGGTGTTCTTCACCGACGTGCACAGCCTGGGCCTGAAGAACACGCAGGGCATGCAGTTCACCACCAGCTGGTACTGGGACATGAACGATGCCTCGCGCAAGTTCGCCGACGCCTTCATGGCCAAGACCCAGCGCCGCCCCAGCGAAATCCATGCGGCCGACTACTCGGCCACCATGAACTGGCTCAAGGCCGTGGAAAAGGCCGGCACGCTGGATGCCGACAAGGTCATGGCCACCTGGCGCGGCATGAAGATGGATGACTTCTTCGGCAGCGGCTACCTGCGCGAGGACGGCCGCTACGTGCACGACATGTACCTGATGGAAGTGAAATCCCCGGCCGAATCCAAGGGCACCTGGGACTACTACAAGCTGGTCAAGAAGCTGCCGGCCGAGCAGGTCTGGACCACCAAGGCCGAGAGCAAGTGCCAATATTGGCGCTGAACTTGCGCTGAACTTGCGGTGAGCCGAGGGGGCAGCCCGGCCGCTCCCTCTCCTCGCTTTTCTCCACTGAATCTCCATGCCTTGGTCAATGCCGGGACATCGAACCGCGCCAGACTGGTAAGTTCGAGCATCTGGCGCGGCGCCGGGCAGGGACTGTCTCCCCTGCGGCCGACCGCGCGGCAGGGGAAGAATGAAGTTCAATCGCAAATGGGCCATGGTCGCCGTCGCAGGCGCATGCATGGTCGCAGGCCTGGTGTGGTGGAAGGCCAGTGCCAAGCCCTCCACCCAATTCGCAACCGCACCCGTCACCGTCGGCGACCTGGAGCAGACCGTGCTCGCCGTGGGCCGGCTGCACCCCAAGGAACTGGTGGCCGTGGGCGCCCAGGTCTCGGGCCAGGTCCGGCGCCTGCACGTGGAGCTGGGCCAGAAGGTCAAGGCCGGCGACCTGATCGCCGAAGTCGATGCCCAGCCGCAGCGCATCAAGCTGCGCAATGCCGAGGCATCCGTCACCGCCTTGCAGGCCCAGCTGGCCGCGCGGCGCGCGGCGCTGGTGCAGGCCCGGCTGACCTTCCAGCGCCAGCAGGAGCTGCTGCAGGCCGACGCCACCTCGCGAGCCGACCATGAAGCCGCCAAGGCTGCGCTCGACACCGCGCTGGCCGATGTCGGCGCCCTTCAGGCACAGATCGAGCAGGCACGCACCCAGGTGGAGACCGAGCGCATCAACCTGGGCTACACCCGCATCGTCGCGCCCATGGACGGCGTGATCGTGGCCGTGGTCACCAAGCAGGGCCAGACCCTGAACTCCTTCCAGACCACGCCCACCATCGTCATGCTGGCCAAGCTCGACGTGATGACCGTGCGCGCCGAGATTGCCGAGGCCGACGTGGACAAGATCCAGCTGGGCCAGACGGTCTGGTTCACCACGCTGGGCAGCGGCCGCCAGCGCCACACCGCCACGATCGAGCGCATAGAGCCTGCGCCCGCCTCCATCGCCACGGACGCCACCGCTGGCGCAGCCACCGGCGCCCAGGCCGCCAAGGCCATCTACTACAACGCCCAGTTCGACGTGCCCAACCCGGAAGGCAAGCTGCGCCCCTCCATGACCGCCCAGGTCACCGTGCGCGTGGCCCAGGCCGACAAGGCCGTGCTCATGCCGGCCGCCGCGCTGGGCAGCCGCGATGCCGACGACAACTACAGCGTGCGCGTGCGCGATGCCCAGGGCCAGGTCACCGAGCGCAAGGTGCGCGTGGGCCTGCGCACCAACGCCCAGGCCCAGGTGCTGTCGGGGCTGGAGCCCGGCGAGCAGGTGGTGATCGGCGAGGCCAGCCCTGGCGGCAAGCCGGCCGGCAGCGACCCGATGGGAATGTAAGCATGGACCATGCATTGCTGCAGATGCAGGGCCTGCGCCGGGAGTTTCCTGCGGGCGACACCACGGTGGCGGTACTCAAGGACATAGACCTGACCATCGAGGCCGGCGAGATGGTGGCCATCGTCGGTGCCTCGGGCTCGGGCAAGTCCACGCTGATGAACATCCTCGGCTGCCTGGACCATCCGACCTCGGGCAGCTACCGCATCGCGGGCCGCGAGACCAGCGAGCTGGGGCCCGACGCGCTGGCCGCGCTGCGGCGCGAGCATTTCGGCTTCATCTTCCAGCGCTACCACCTGCTGCCCGACCTCACGGCCCAGGGCAATGTGGAGCTGCCATCGGTCTACGCCGGCACGGCGCCCACGGACCGCCATGCGCGCTCGGCCGCCCTGCTCGAACGCCTGGGCCTGGCCGACCGCATGCAGCACCGGCCGGGCCAGCTGTCGGGCGGGCAGCAGCAGCGCGTGTCCATTGCGCGTGCGCTGATGAACGGCGGCGCCGTCATCCTGGCCGACGAGCCCACGGGCGCGCTGGACAAGGCCAGCGGCGAGCAGGTCATGCGCATCCTGCAGGAGCTGCATGCCGACGGCCACACCATCATCCTGGTCACGCACGACATGGCCGTCGCCGCCCACGCCACGCGCGTGATCGAGATCAGCGACGGTGCCATCATTGCCGACCGGCGCAGCACCCCGCACGAAGCCAGGCCGCCCGTGGAGCCGGCATCCGGCGCGCGCCGGGCCTCCTGGCGCGGACTGTCGGACCGCTTTGGCGAGGCCCTGCGCATGGCCCTGCGCGCCATGAACGCCCACCGCCTGCGCACCTTCCTGACCATGCTGGGCATCATCATCGGCATCTCGGCCGTGGTCTCGGTGGTGGCGCTGGGGCGCGGTGCGCAGCAGCAGGTGATGAACCAGATCAGCGAGCTGGGCACGAACACGCTGGACATCTTCCCCGGCAAGGACTTCGGCGACACGCGCGCCGCCGCCATCGAGACCCTGGTCGCCGCCGACGCCCAGGCCCTGGCCGAGCAGCCCTACGTGGACAGCGCCACGCCCAATGTGTCGGTCGGCGTCACGGCGCTGTACCGCGAGAACGCGGCCACGGCCCAGGTGACGGGCGTGGGCTTCGAGCACTTTCGCGTGCGCGGCCTGCGCCTGGCATCGGGCCGCTTCTTCGACCAGCGCGACGTGGACCTGCACGCCCAGGTGGCGGTGATCGACCAGAAGACCGCCACCGCCCTGTTCCCCACCAACCCCAGCCCGCTGGGCGAGGTCGTGCTGCTGGGCCAGATGCCCGTGGAAATCGTCGGCGTGCTCCGGCCTGCGCAAAACAGCTTCGGCGGCTCCACGCCCACCTTCTTCGTGCCCTACACCGCAGCCGCCACGCGCCTGGTCGGCAAGTACCACCTGGACAGCATCACGCTGCGCATCAAGGACGCGGTGCCGGCCGAGATCGCGCAAAAGGCCGCCACCAGCCTGCTGACCGAGCGCCATGGCACCAAGGACTTCTTCATCTGGAACTCCGACCAGATCCGCCAGGCCATCACGCGCACCAGCACCACGCTGACGCTGCTGGTCTCGGCCATCGCCATGATTGCGCTGCTGGTGGGCGGCATCGGCGTGATGAACATCATGCTGGTGTCGGTGACCGAGCGCACGCGCGAGATCGGCGTGCGCATGGCCATCGGCGCGCGCCAGTCGGACATCCTTCAGCAGTTCCTGATCGAGGCCGTGCTGGTCTGCATCGTGGGCGGCATCCTGGGTGTCTCTCTGGCGCTGAGCCTGGGCCTGGCAGTGAGCCTGTCGGGCTCCAGCTTCCAGCTGTCGTTCTCGGCCGCCTCCATCGTGCTGGCCGTGGCCTGCTCCTCCCTCATCGGGATCGGCTTCGGCTTCCTGCCGGCGCGCAGTGCTGCGCGCCTCGACCCCGTACAGGCTCTATCGAGAGATTGACATGCATATGCTGAAGACCGGCGTGCTGGCATGCGCAGTGGCCCTGGCCGGCTGCGGCGCCATCACGCGCACAACCTACGAGGCGCCGCAGGTGGCGCTGCCCGCACAGTTCGAGCATGCGCAGCCCTCGGCGGCAGCGCCTGCGCCCGAGGCATGGTGGCGCGCCTTCGGCGATCCGCGCCTGGATGCATGGATCGACATGGCCCTTGCGCGCAACCCCGACCTGGCAACGGCAGGCATCCGTGTGCGCCGCGCCGCGCTGCAGGCGCAGCTGGCGGGCCGCGCCCTGCTGCCGCAACCCGGCGGCACGCTCAGCACCGGGGCCAGCCGGCCGCTGTCCGGCAGCCCGCGCAGCACGCTGGAGACGTCCAGCGCCACGCTGAGCGTGGGCTGGGAGCTGGACCTGTTCGACCGCCTGGGTGCCCAGCGCGATGCGGCCGTCTTCGAGGCCCAGGCCAGCGAGCAGGACAGGCAGGCCGTGGCCCTGTCCCTGGCGGCCACCACCGCCAGCCTGTACTGGCAACTGGCCCTGGCCAACGAGCGCCTGGAATTTGCGCGGCAAAGCCTGGAGTACACACGCCGCACCGGCGAGCTGGTGGAGGCGCTGTACCGCAGCGGCGCCGTATCCAGCCTGGAACGGCGCGAGGCCCGGCAGGCGCTGGCCGAGCAGCAGGCGCTGCTCAGCCAGTACACGCAGGCCCGCGCCGAACTGCGGCAGGCGCTCAACGAGCTGCTCCTGGGCGCCGAGGCACCCGGTGGCGAGCCGCAGGCCCTGCCCACGGGCGCGCTGCCTGCCATTGCCGCAGGACTGCCCGCCGAACTGCTGGGCCGCCGCCCCGACCTGCGCGCCGCCGAACTGCGGCTGCGCGCCTCCCTGGCCAGCAGCGATGCGGCCACCGCGCGCTACTACCCCACGCTGTCGCTGACCGGCAGCCTGGGGGGCTCCAGCAACTCGCTGCTCGACCTGCTGGCCAACCCCGTGGCGGCCCTGGGCGCCAGCATGACCCTGCCCTTTCTGAACGTGGGCGAGATGCGGCTGAACACCGCCATTGCGCGCAACCAGCATGAAGAGGCCGTGGTCAACTTCCGCAAGTCGCTGTACGCCGCGCTGGCGGAAACGGAAAAAGCCCTGTCCGCCCGCACCGAGCTGGCCAGCCAGGAGCAGGCACAGCAGCGCGTCATGCAGGAATCGGCAGAAATCACCCGCCTGTACGAGGCACGCTACCGCGCAGGCCAGGTACCCCTGCGCACCTGGCTGGATGCGCAGGAGCGCAGCCGCAACGCACAGCTGGCCCTGTCGGCCCTGCACCTGGCGCAACTGCAAAACCAGGTGACGATCAACAAGGTGCTGGGCGGCGGATGGCAAGCCCCTTGAGCAAGGGCCGGCAACCTCCGCCAAAGTGCCCGCCCCGGTCAGAACGAATGCGCCATGCCCAGGTACAGGCCGGTCTGGCTGCCGCCCGGCGCCGGGTTGTTGTTGGTGGTCTCCACCGAGAAGTTCGCATTGCCGCCATTGCGCACATTGCTCACGCTGGCGTACAGCAGCGTGCGCCTGGACAGCGCGTAGTCGGCGCCCGCCATGAACAGGTTGGCGCTGCCGCCGCCGTTGTTGACCGTGGTGCGGTAGCCCGCCCCGATCAGCGTCAGCGGGCCTGACACCTTGTAGCGCGCGCCCATCCAGTACTGCCGCGCCTTGTTGGGCACGCCAGCCGCGCTGTCGGGCGCGGACAGCTGCTCATAGCCCACGAACAGCTTGAGCGCGGACAGCGTCACCGTGCCGCCCAGCGTCAGGTTGCGGGAGGTGGTGTACAGATCGCTGAAGTGGCCATTGGCATCGCGGGCCACATCGTAGATGGCGCGCAACTCGAACGTGGGCGCGGTATAGGACACCGACAGCGCATCCTTGCGCAGCCGCGATGTGCCCTGCGGCTGCTCGCCCAGGCCGGTCAGCGCCAGCACGCGCAGGCCGCCCCAGCTGGGCGTTTCGTACGAGATCATGTTGTCATGCCCGCCCCAGTTGCGCCCCCGAACCAGCGTGGCCGAGCCGATGAACTGCTGGCCCGTGGGGTCCAGCGCCCAGTGCGCATCCGAGATCGACAGGTCCTTGCCCAGTTTCAGCGTGCCCCAGCCGCTGCGCAGGCCCACGAAGGTGCGGCGGTTGAAGAAACCTGCGCCGTTGAACCTGGCATCGTCGATGCTGAAGCCCGACTCCAGCGTGAACAGCACATGCAGCCCGCCGCCCAGGTCCTCCTCCCCCTTGAAACCCAGCATGCTCGTGCCCCACTGGTTGCCCACCGCCCGCCACAGATTGCCAGAGCCCCCCGTGGCCGGGTCGTACACATTGCTCTGGTAGTCCACCCCCGCGACCACACGCCCGTAGAGCGTGACGGAACCCTGGGCCTGGGCCGACAGGGCCGTGCCCAGCGCCAGCGCGGCCAGGCCAGCGCTGCGGATCATGCGTTTATTCATCTCCCTCTCCTCCTTGACATTGCCGATTGGCGAAAATCCCCATGGCCGCAGCACGGCTGCCATGGGGAGCAGCTTGAAACCAGTCGCCAGCCCCTTTTCTTGTGCTTCTTGTTCTTGTGCTTCTTGTTATTGCGGGTGCATGCAGCCCCGTGGTTGCGATGCCCTGCAGGCTGCTTTCATGAATTCTCCGCAGGGATGGCGCCAGGCCTGAGCGATTCATGCGCAGACCTATGCATTTGCGGCGCGGGCGCCCCGGTGTTTTCCCCTGGAAGGGGGTTGAGCGACGTTCGGGGATGGGGCATGGCCGACGGGTGCTCAGTCGCTCACGCCTACGCAGAATCCTCCAGCCGAAAAATGCAGGCCATGGGCGTCCACTTGTCTCCAGGTGGTGCCCACGGCGTGGGGGCCTGAAAGGCCCACATCAGGTCTTCCCATTCGCACAACTTCGGATCGGTGGCGGAGGCAAGGGCCATGGCCCGGGCGTCATGCACTGCGTCATCGGTGTCCATGACCATCACCATGCGCGTGCCAAGGCGGTGGATTTCCATGCCGGTGACGCCATGGCTGCGCAGATGCGCCGCCACCTCCGGCCAGATCCGGTGATGCAGGGCTTCGTACCGGGCGATCAGCGCCGGGTCATCCCTGAGGTCGAGTGCAAGGCATTGGCGCATGGCGTCTCCATGGTGGTCAGGTCAGCGCGCGGTCCAGGTGGGTGTAGCCGCCATCGACGAACAGCCATTGCCCCGTGGTGTGCGATGCCCGCTCGGACAGAAGAAAGACGACCGTGTCCGCAATCTCCTCGGCCGCCGTCATGCGCCGGCCCAGCGGAATCCGGGCGCTGATCTGTTCCAGCTGGCGCCCGGGGTCGTCGAAGCGGCCCAGCCAGTGCAGGTACATCGGCGTCATCACCTCGGCGGGCACCACGGCATTGACGCGCACGCCATCGGCTGCCAGCGCGGCAGCCCATTCGCGCGTCAGCGAGAGCTGGGCCCCCTTGGCCGCGCAGTAGCCGCTGGCCTGGCCCTGCCCGGTCAGCGCGGTCTTGGACGAGATGTTGACGATGGCGCCACGGCTGGCCTTGAGGTGCGGCAGGCAATGGTGGGCCATGACGTAGTAGTGCACCAGGTTGGCCTGCAGCGAGCGCACGAAGGCGTCGCGCCCTGCCTCCAGGCCCACGCCGTCATTGATGCCCGCGTTGTTCACCAGGCCGTCGATGTGGCCGCAGTCCGCCGCAGCGCGGGCCACCATCTCTCCGCATGCCTGTTCATCGACCAGGTCGAAGCGGAAGTGGCGGGCCCGGGGCTGCAGTTCCATGAGCTGCGCCTCGAACCGAGCGGACATGGTGTCCTTGCCGCAGATCAGCGGAACCGCACCTTCACCGGCCAGCCGCAGCGAGATGGCCGCCCCAATGCCGCTGGCACCGCCCGTGACGATGAAGGTCTTGTCTTTCAGGTTCAGGTCCATGCTGCCTCCCATGGGGTCAGGTCATGCCTTGCGGCTGCAGGCCGTAGCAGCGCGCGGCGGTGCCGCCCCACAGCGCCTCGCGCTCGGAGGCCGACAGCCGCGACGACGCCCAGCCATCCACCAGCTCAAAGACCGTGGCGTATGGCGCGGCCAGCAGGCAGACCGGCCAGTCGGAGCCAAACATCAGCCGCTGCGGACCGAACACCTGCAAGGCCATATCTAGACAGCGCAGCAGGCAAGCCCTGCCTGCCCCGTCCAGCCCGGCGCGCCAGTCGGCCTCGGTCACTAGGCCCGAGAGCTTGCAGGCCACATGCGGCAGCGCGGCAAAACGCCCCAGCCGCGCCTGCCAGTGGCCGAATGCGGCCTGTTCCCGGGCCAGCACGGCCAACGGGGGCTTGCCCAGATGGTCCAGCACCAGCCAGTGCGCGTCGTGCCGTGCGCAGAAGGCGGCAGCCGCCTCCATCTGGTGATGGAAGACGAGCAGGTCATACGCCCAGCCCTGACGCTGCAACAAGGCCATGCCGCGCCCGAATGCGGCGCAGCCCAGAAAGGCTGCGGCATCGGGCTCGTCCTGCACCTGATGGCGCCAGCCGCACAGCCTCGGCTCGGCACGCCAGTCCTGCAGGCGCTCGCCCAGGCCCTCGCAGGTCAGGTCTTCCCACCCCACCACGCCGCGTATCCAGTCATTGCGCCGCGCCAGCTCCAGCAGGAACCGCGTCTCATCGACCGTGGCGCGCGCCTGCACGGCGATGGCGCCCGTGAAGCCGCAGGCAGACAGCTGGGGCAGGAGATGGCCGGGTGTGCGGTCCACCGCCAGGGCCCGCATGTCCGCGCCTATCCATGGATAGTCCCCGGCGCTGTAGCGCCAGAAATGCAGGTGTGCATCGATGCGCGGATGCAAAAGTGAATGGGAATGGGACAGGGCCATGGCTCAGGCCTGGAAGCGATACCTGGCCAGAGATTCCGGCTTCATCGTGATGGAAAAGCCGGGCGCACCGGGAGGCATATAGGCCGCATTGCGTACCACGCAGGGATCCACGAAGTGCTCGTGCAGATGGTCCACGTACTCGATCACGCGCCCCTCACGCGTGCCGGACACGCAGACGAAATCGATCATGGACAGATGCTGCACATACTCGCAAAGGCCCACGCCCCCGGCATGCGGACACACGGGCAGACCGTACTTTGCGGCCAGCAGGAGTACCAGCAGCACCTCGTTGACCCCTCCCAGCCGGCAGGCGTCGATCTGCACCACGTCGATGGCGCCACGCAGGATGAACTGCTTGAAGAGAATGCGGTTCTGGCACATCTCTCCAGAGGCGACCTGGACCGGGGCAACGGCTTCGCGCACCGCGCGGTGGCCCTCCACATCGTCAGGGCTGGTCGGCTCCTCGATGAACCAGGGCCTGGCAAAGGCCAACTCCCGCACCCAGCCGATGGCCTGCCCCACCTCCCAGGCCTGGTTGGCGTCGATCATCAGCTGGCGATCCGGCCCCAGCACCTCGCGCGCAATGGACACGCGCCGGATGTCGTCCTGCAGGCTGCGCCCCACCTTGAGCTTGACGTGGTTGAAGCCGCCGGCCACCGCCTCGCGGCACAGGCGGCGCAGCTTGTCGTCGTCATAGCCCAGCCAGCCGGCCGAGGTCGTGTAGCAGGGATAGCCCTCGCGCTCCAGCACGCCGATGCACTCGGCCTTGCGCGGCGACTGGCGATGCAGCAGCTCTAGCGCCTGGGCTTCGGTCAGGGCATCCGTCATGTAGCGGAAGTCCAGCGCGCGGACGAACTCCTCGGGCGTGAAATCGGCCACAAGACGCCACAGCGGCTTGCCCTCGGCCTTGGCCCACAGGTCCCACACGGCATTGACCACGGCGCCGGTGGCCAGGTGCATCGCCCCCTTGTCCGGGCCGATCCAGCGCAACTGGCTGTCGGAGGTGATGTGGCGCCAAAAGCGCCCCATGTCCTCCCGGATCCAGTCGAGCTCCATGCCCTCCACCAGGTGGCGCATGGCCGCGATGGCAGCGCAGCAGACCTCGTTGCCGCGCCCGATGGTGAAGGTCAGCCCGTGCCCCTCAAGGCCGGGCGTATCCGTCTCCAGGATCACATAGGCGGCGGAGTAGTCCGGGTCCGGGTTCATGGCGTCAGACCCATCCAGGTGACTGGAGGTCGGAAAGCGCACATCGAGCACGCGCAGGGACAGGATTCGCGTCATGTTCTTCTCAGGCCTTGCCGGTTGTCGACGGATTCGGTTGCTCGCGGGCCGCCACCATGGTCTGGCGCTGCTCGCCCAGGCCGGCGATGCCCAGCCGCAGGGCCTGCCCGGCACGCAGGTACATGGGCGGCTTCTGGCCCATGCCCACGCCCGGCGGCGTGCCGGTGGAGATCACATCGCCCGGTTGCAGGCTCATGAAGCGGCTCAGATAGCTGACGAGAAAGGCCACGCCGAACACCATGGTGGCCGTGCTGCCGTCCTGCATGCGCCGGCCGTCCACATCCAGCCACATGCGCAGCGCCTGCGGATCGGGCACCTCGTCGGCCGTGACCAGCCAGGGCCCCAGCGGGCCGAAGCCGTCGCAACCCTTGCCCTTGTCCCAGGTGCCGCCACGCTCGAGCTGGTACTCGCGTTCGGAGATGTCGTTGACCACGCAATAGCCCGCCACGTGCTGCATGGCCCGGGCCTCGTCGATATGGCGCCCGCCCTGGCCTATGACCACGCCAAGCTCCACCTCCCAATCCGTCTTCACGGAGCCGGGCGGAATCTCGATGGCGTCGTCCGGGCCGCAGATGGCACTGGTCCACTTGCCAAACACCACGGGCTCGGGCGGCACCTGCATGCCGGCCTCGGCCGCATGGTCCGAGTAGTTGAGGCCTATGCACACGAACTTGCCCACCCGCCCCACGCAGGGGCCCAGACGCAGCGTGTGCTGCGGCACGCCTTCCACCAGGGGCAGCTGCAAGGGGTCCAGGGCGCCCAGTTGCGCCAGGCTGTCCGGCAGCAGCACGGGGCCGGCAATGTCGTCCACCACGCCCGAGAGGTCGCGCACACGCCCTTGCGCATCGAGCAGGCCCGGTCTTTCATGGCCCCTGGGGCCGTATCGCAGCAATTTCATGGAGCAGTCCTGTGCAGTTCAGTTGGACCAGCCACCGTCGATCACGCTCAGCGTGCCGGTGACGAAGCGGGATTCATCGCTGGCGAGATAGGTGGCCAGCGCGGCGATTTCCTCGGGCCGACCCACCCGCCCCATGGGCTGGCGCGCCACGAAGGCGGCGCGCACCTGCTGCAGCGGCACGCCCTGCTGCCGGGCCTGGCCGGCGATGCGCGCCTGCAGCGACGGGGACTCCACCGTGCCAGGGCAGATGGCGTTGCAGCGTATTCCCTGCGTGACGAAGTCGGCCGCCACGGCCTTGGTCAGCCCGACCACGGCAGCCTTGGTGGCGCCATAGGCATGGCGAAGGGGCACGCCCTTCACGCTGGAGGCCGCGGACGACATGTTGATGATCGACCCGCCGCCCTGGGCCAGCATGGCAGGCAGCAGGGCGCGGATGATGCGGTGCATGGAGGTGACGTTGAGCTGCCACGCAAAGGCCCAGTCCTCGTCACTGCAGTCCAGGATGCTGCCGTGGTGCACGAAGCCCGCGCAGTTGAGCACTGCATCGAAAGCCCTCTCCTGCCCGGCCAGTGCCAGGATGTCTTGCGCATCGGTCACATCCAGCCGCCGCGTACGCAGGCCGTCCCGTCCCTCCAGTTCTGCCAGCGCCTGCATGTCGATGTCGGTGGCCAGCACGCTGGCCCCCTCGCGGGCAAACATCAGCGCGCAGGCACGCCCTATGCCCTGCCCGGCTGCGGTGACGAGAATGTGTTTTCCGGCGAGTCTCATGGAGCCATTCCTTCCCTTGAAAAGGGTTCTGCACGGGCGATTCGCGGGCCGCGCCTATTGCTGCTGCTCACCTGCGAGCCGGGCCAGCATCAGGGCGCCGAGGATGATGGCGCCGTAGATGGCCTGTATCCAGAACGATGGCACCTGGGCCAGCGTCAGCAGGTTCTGCACCACGCCCAGCAGCAGCACGCCGCACAGCGCACCCGACATGGAGCCCTTGCCGCCATCGAGCGAAATCCCGCCGATGACGGCCGCCGCGAACACCGTGAAAATCATCGAGCTGCCCTGGTTGGCATTGATCGCGCCCACATAGCCCGTGACCACCAGCCCGCCCACTGCGGCCAGCACACCGGCCAGCACGAACACGCCCCAGGTAATACGGTCCACATTGATGCCCGCCGCGCGCGCCGCATGGGGGTTGCCGCCAATCGCATACAGCGCGCGGCCCAGCCGGTGGTGACGCAGCACCACGGCGGCCGTGCCAAACGCCAGCGCCGCCAGCCAGACCGACAGCGGCAGCCCCAGTAGCGTGGCCGTGGCCAGGGCGAAGAAAGGCTGCGGCATGTCGAACAGGGTGCCGCCCCTGGTCGCGCCCACGAGCAGGCCGCGCAGCACGATCAGCATCGCCAGCGTGACGATGAAGGCATTGAGCCGCAGCCTGACGACCAACAGGCCATTGATAAAACCCGTGCATGCGCCTACGGCCGCGATGGCCAGCAGCCCCGCCGCCACCGGCCATTCCGTGCCAAAGCCTCCCGAGGCTGCAGGAATCACCAGCATGGCGCCCACCGCCGGCGCAATGCCCACCGTGGACTCCACCGACAGATCGAACTTGCCCGTGATGATGATCAGCGACTCCGCCAACACCACCAGCGCCAGGGCTGCCGAGGCCCCCAGGATGCTGACCAGGTTGGCCGGTGTCAGAAAGCTGGGGCTGGTCAAGGCTCCCAGCACGAACAGCAGGGCCAGCGCAGGCACCAGTGCATAGTCGCGCAGCCGGTGCAGAGCGAGCCGCCCGGCGGCCGGCACGGGCACAGCCGTGTTCGGCGAGACAAAGGTTTCAGTGCGCATGCAGGCTCACTCCTTCCATGGAGGCAATCAGTTCACCGTCGTCCCAGCCTCTGGCGAGTTCGGCCACCACATGGCCATGCGACATCACCAGCACGCGGTCGCAGATGCGCAGGTCGTCCAGCTCGCTGCTCGCCAGCAGCACGGCCCGGCCCTGCAGTCGCTCACCATCCACCGCGGCCAGCAATGCCTGCCGGGACTTCACATCCACACCCGCAGTGGGATCGATGAGCACCAGCACATCGGGCTCGCTGGCCAGCGCGCGCGCCATCACCACCTTCTGCTGATTGCCGCCCGACAGGCCGGACACGGCCTGCTGCGGCCCGCTGGCCGCCACATCGAGTGCACGCATGGCCGACAACGCCGCCGCCTGCCGGCGCGCTGGCGCAACGAAGCCGAACCGGCCCAGCCTGTCCATGATGGTCATGGTGGCGTTCTCGGCAATGGACTGCCCCGGCACCAGGCCCTGGCGGTGCCTGTCCTGCGGCACGCAACCCACGCCGTGCGCCAGCGCGGCGCCCACATCGCCGGGCGGCAGCACGCGGCCTGACACCAGGATCCGGCCTGCCGTCGTGCGCCGCAGACCCGCTACCGCCTCACCCACGGCCGTGCGCCCGCTGCTGGTGGAGCCTGTCAGCCCCACGATCTCGCCACGCCGCACCTGCAGGCTGACAGCCCCGAAACCCTTGCCGCACACCTGCTGCAGCGCCAGCACCACGGGGGCAACGCCCGTGCCCCAGCCTGCCGGGGGTGCGTGGGCGGCGCAAGGCGAGCCAGCCAGGCTGTCCCGCTCGCCGGTCATGGCCTCGATCAGTGCCTGCCGGGGCAACTGCGCCACCGGCGCCGTCACCACATGGCGCGCATCGCGCAGCACGGTGACCGTCTGGCAAATCTCATAGATCTCCTGCAAGTGGTGCGAGATGAAGAGAAACGTGACGCCGCCTTGCTGCAGATCGTGCACGCGCCTGAGCAGCCGCCGCGTCTCGTCGTGGTCAAGCTGTGCCGTGGGTTCGTCCAGGATGATGAAGCGCGCGCCCAGCGACAGCGCACGCGCGATCTCCACCAGTTGGCGGGCTTCCACCGTCAGATCCCGGGCCAGCGCATCCTCGTGCACATCGATCTGCCAGGCATCCAGCAAGGCCCTTGCCTCGCGCCGCAGCACGCACCAGGAAATCCAGCCATGGCGCAGCGGCTGCCGGTTGATGAACAGGTTCTCGGCCACCGACAGCTCGCCGATGATGGTCGAATGCTGGTAGACACAGGCCACATGCTGGCGCCAGGCCATGCGGTCGGCCACCGCAGGCGCGGGCTGGCCGTTGAAGCGGATGCTTCCCGTGCCGGGCTGGTGCAGGCCGGTCAGCAAGGCGACCAAGGTGGACTTGCCTGCGCCGTTGCGGCCAGCCAGTGCATGCGACTCGCCCGGCATGACTGCCAGGCTCACATCGTGCAAGGCCGTCGTGGAGCCGAAACGCAAGCCGAGCCCACGCGCCTCCATCACCGGCGTGCCCGGTCTGTCAGCCATGAATCCGGGGAGTATCGTCATGGCTGGTTGGCCCACAGCGACTTGTCGTCCACGTTCTCGCGGGTCACCACGGGTGCGGGCAACTGGTCCTCCAGAATGCCGGGCGCCACCTCCACGATGCGGCTGCCATGCGGGGTGGGCCCGGGCTTGAACGACTGCCCTGCCAGCGCTGCCTTGATGTAGTACAGGCCGTACTTTGCGTAGAGATCGGCGGGCTGCGAGATGGTGGCGTCGATCTCGCCCCTGCGGATGGCATCCAGCTCCTGGGCGATGCCGTCGTTGCTGATCACCACGATGTGCCTCGGATCGCCGGCCGGACGCAGCAGCCCCCTGCGCCGCAGCGTCTGCAGCGTGGGCGCCAGATAGACACCGCCTGCGTGCATGTAGATGCCCTTCAGGTCCGGATGCGCGGACAGCAGGCCGTCGAGCGCGGCAGCGGCGGCATCGGACTTCCAGGCCGCGGGAATCTCCAGCACCTGCAGCGCCGGGAAATCCTTCATGCAACTGCGAAAAGCCTCAGCCCGATCACGGCCGTTGACCGATGCCAGGTCCCCCATGATCTGCACCACCTTGCCCGCCTTCACCTGCGCGCCCAGGTACTGGCAGGACCGCGTGCCATAGGCGCGGTTGTCGGCACGCACCACCATCGCCACCTTGCCCCGGGTAGGCGCCACGTCCACCGCCACCACAGGAATCTTCCCCTGCTCGGCCAAGGCGAGCGCGCGACCAATGGCCGCCGAATCCAATGGCGCCACCACCAACCCCTTGGCGCCGAGGTTGATCAGATTGGCCACGTCGGTGATCTGCTGGGCCGGGTCCTGGTTGGAGTTCACCGGCGCCAGGATGTCGACCCCAAGGGCCTTGGCCATTTGCGGGAGGTAGCCGTTGTAGGCCTGCCAGAACGGCGAGGTCAGCAGCGGCAGGTTGACCCCGATCCTGCCCTGCGCCGGGCCAGGTTCCGCCGCCAGCGCCGGCCCCGCGCCGGCCAGCGCCGCCACTGAAGCCAGCGCGGCTACAGCGGACATGAGCCGGCAAAGCATTGCGGAACATCCGGCCGGAACCTGGAAAACGCCGTGCAGTGCAGCCATGGAAAGTGCCTCCTCATGTGTGCCGGGACTCCGGCGGTGCCGCTGGATCGCCTTTTTGCCGATGGCGCGTGGCACATCGCTGGGGCAATTCATTCATCCATGAATTAATTATTTATAAATAAACCTCACTTCGGCAGCTATGGTTTACCCAGCCCACGCACCGCTTGCGCAGGTCGGCAGCAAAAACAGGACTTGTCCTATCCCGAACGTAAGATCTGCACGCATGAGCAAAGCACTGGACAACGCAGAAGACGGCGAGCGCTACCGCGCGCCGGCACTGGACAAGGGGCTGGACATCCTGGAGCTGCTGGCCGAGCACCCCGATGGCCTGACGCGGGCCGAGATCGTCAAGGAACTGGGCCGGGGCCCCAGTGAGATCTACCGCATGCTCGAGCGGCTGGTGGCCCGGCAATATGTGATGCGCTCGGCCGGCGGTGACCGCCATGCGCTCAGCCTCAAGATGTTCGCGCTGGCGCACCGCCACCCACCCGTCAACCGCCTCGTGACTCAGGCGCTGCCCGTCATGGATGCCTATGCGCGGCAGGCCGAGCAGTCCTGCCACCTGGGCCTCTACGACCGTGGCAATGTCCTGATCGTGGCCCAGGTCCCCGGCCCCGGGAACTGGGGCCTGTCAATCAGGCTGGGCGCACGCGTCGGGCTGCTGGACACCGGGTCAGGCCATGTGCTGCTGGCCTGCCAGACACGCGAACGCCGCGCGCAGATGCTGGCTGAGCACACGCCTTTGGAAGGCGAGGTGCCACTGCCCGAGGCACAACTGCACGACATGCTGGAACAGATACGCAGCACGGGCTACAGGCAGAGCGAAAGCCTGCAGTCCTATGGTGTGGTGGACATCTCCTGCCCCATCCTCGGGCCCGATGGCCATGCCATGGCTGTGCTCACATCTCCCTATATCCGGCGGATCGATGGGCATGCGGGTCCCTCGCTGGATGAGGCACGCGGGTACCTGCTGCAGGCAGTGGCTGGACTCTCTCTCAATGGCGGTCTGCGCGGCGAGGAGTGAGTCAGGCGATTCGTTTCAAATGCATGTGGCGCTTGCTGTGGTGGCAGGGGTTTCAATCCACGCGGTCGCAAGGGGCGCGACGAGCGTCAGGGCCTTGGTGATGCCCTGGCTGGCGCGGTTTCAATCCACGCGCCCGTACGGGGCGCGACCAGGCGCTCCAGCCCGAAGGCACAGGCCTCCTTATCGTTTCAATCCACGCGCCCGCACGGGGCGCGACCACTCGCCAGCGATCCACTGGACGCCCTTGGGCGTGTTTCAATCCACGCGCCCGCACGGGGCGCGACCACGGCAGCGACACCCATGAATTCATCGTCGTCTGTTTCAATCCACGCGCCCGCACGGGGCGCGACAGCCCTCTACCGCTTCATCGCTCGCTATCTGGCGTTTCAATCCACGCGCCCGCACGGGGCGCGACTCGAGGTAGATGCGACCGTCCTTGCCCTCGGCGGGGTTTCAATCCACGCGCCCGCACGGGGCGCGACGTGAGGCTGTCGTGTTCCGTTGCTATCAATTGGAGTTTCAATCCACGCGCCCGCACGGGGCGCGACATGACTGCAATCTGTAGTCAACAAGCCACAGGAGTTTCAATCCACGCGCCCGCACGGGGCGCGACCTTCGCGTGCAGCGTTATCCATGGTCAGACCCTCACGTTTCAATCCACGCGCCCGCACGGGGCGCGACCGTTCCGGTCAAACGTGTGCACGTAGACGGTCTGGTTTCAATCCACGCGCCCGCACGGGGCGCGACCATCTGAGCCCTGCGATAGCCGGAGCCCTTGCCGAAGTTTCAATCCACGCGCCCGCACGGGGCGCGACGGCAGCCGTTGTCCTGCGCCGCCTGGACGCAGAGTTTCAATCCACGCGCCCGCACGGGGCGCGACACATGGGCTGCCACTTCCTCGGGGGATTCGACATGTTTCAATCCACGCGCCCGCACGGGGCGCGACCGTGATTCGAGGGCGATCCTCGGTGCCGAGTTGGTTTCAATCCACGCGCCCGCACGGGGCGCGACGATTACTTGATGGATGGCACTCCTGATGGATACAAGTTTCAATCCACGCGCCCGCACGGGGCGCGACTAGACCCTGCAGATGACGTACAGGCCGATGCAGCGTTTCAATCCACGCGCCCGCACGGGGCGCGACCAAACCGTCGCATGCAGCCAAAAAATCTTGTCGTTGTTTCAATCCACGCGCCCGCACGGGGCGCGACCGGGGTGCCCTGCTGCTATGCCGATGGGCCGATTTGTTTCAATCCACGCGCCCGCACGGGGCGCGACGGGGTACTTATAGAGCAATTTCACCGCTATGAAAAAAGCCAGGCTTCCGCGAACCAAGCGGCACTGTCATGCTGCGGGATCGGCGTTCAGCCAATCCCTCGCACACCCCCTTTTGAAAACAACAGCTTGCGCGGCCGCGAACCTCAAGGGCAGGTGGCGGTCACTTGGGGTTCGCGCGGAGGTTCAGAAGACGAGGGGGGCGTCGAGGTCCAGCACGGGCTTTGCGCCGATGTGTTCGACCTTGCTGCGCCAGTGTTGGCCCAGGTAGTAGAACCTGAGACTGTCCTGGGCGGGGTCGATGATTTGCATCAGCCGCGCCTTGAGGGCGACCCATTGCGCGGCGTCCACTTCTATTTCGAAGACGGAGTATTGCGCGCGCTGGCCGAAGTCCCGGCAGGCCTTGGCGATGCGCCGCAGGCGGCGGGCACCATCCGGGTCCTGGGTACGGACGTCATAGCTCACCAGGACCATCATCGGCACACCTCATTTCTCATCGCCGGGCTGCCCCAAGATAAAAAAGCGGCTCCCTCGGGGGGCAGCGGACCTTGCGCAACAAAGGAAGCGTGGGGGCCATGTTTCATTTCCAAAGGAATGGCGGATAGGCATCGAGATCACCGCGCAGGTGGCGGGCCAGCAGTTGCGCCTGGATAAAGGGGAACAGTCCGATGGCGGCTTTTTCTTCGATGAAGGCGTGGCGCAGTTCTTCACGCTTGCGTTCCTGGTAGGCGGTCAGCACGGTCTTGCGTGATGCTTCGGTCAGCAGGACCGCTCCGTTGTCCATGGTCTGGAAGTCGCGCTCACCCAGTTGCTTGCGGTTGATCAGCGACAGCGCCAACCGGTCCGCCAGCAGGGGGCGGAATTCCTCCAGCAGGTCCAGCGCCAGGCTGGGGCGCCCAGGCCTGTCACGGTGCAAGAAGCCCACGGCGGGGTCCAGGCCCACGCTTTCGAGTGCTGAGCGGCAGTCGTGCGTGACGAGGGTGTAGAGAAAAGACAGCAAGGCATTGACCGCGTCGCGCGGTGGGCGCCGGCTGCGCCCCTGAAAGCGCATGGCGGGGCTGTCCACGCGAATGAGCATGTCGAACACGCCGAAATAGGCCTGCGCCGCCTCGCCCTCGTAGCCGCGCAGCATGTCCAGGCTGGTTTCTCCGGGCAGTTTGTCCGCAATGCGCCCCAGCCGCCTGTAGGCGTGCGTCAGTGCTGCCTCGGCTTCGGGCTCCAGCTTGTCGCCGTGGTCACGCAGTGCCCGGCCCAGGACCGCGCGCTGGTTGTGCAGCTTGCCCAGCAGGATGTTGTGGACGATGGCGGCGCAACGGCCCGGATCATCGCTGACCCGGTACTGCTGACGGCGCAGCAGCACGTTGCCGGAAACAGGCCCCTCCACCCGCGCAAGAAAGCGCCCGTTGGGCGTGAGAAAGCTGGTGCAGATGCCCTGCTCGGCGCAATAGCCCATCAGCGGTGGAGACACCAGCACGCGTCCGAAGCAGACCAGGCTCTCGAGCATGTGCACCGGCAGACGGGCACGCTCGCGCTGCTCGACCTCCATCACGATGTTGGCACCGTCCTTGCGCAGCCAGGCGCCTTCGGTGGTCACGTACAGGGTGTTCAGTTGCCGTCGCATGGACCTTCTTCCATCTGCTGGCCCCATTGCGCTGACAGCCAGGCATTGACACTCTGGGTGCGCCCCAACAGCCTGGGCTGGCACAGGTCCAGCAGCGAACAGGCATCGCACAGCCGGGGGCTGTAGCGCGCCGTTGGCGTGGTGCCCGAGTCCAGCATGGAGCGCACCGCGGCAATGGTGCCGCAGGTGAGCTGGCGCAGTTCGTTGTCGAAGCGCACATCGGTGCGCCTGCGGGTCTCGCCGTAGTAAAGGGCGCCCGCCTCTACCGGCTGGCCCAGCATGGACTCCAGGCACAGCGCCTGGGCGCAGAGTTGGACTTCATCGGCACGATGGGCCTTGGGCCGGCCGCGCTTGTACTCCACGGGAAACGCTCGCTCGCCCTGTGGGCCCTGGTGGAATTCCACTACGTCGGCAATGCCGGTGATGCCCAGGCGCGTCTCGGCCAGCGGCATGGCCGTAACAGTGCGCACACCCTTGCGCCGCTCGGCCTTGGGCTTGTCGGCCTTTTCATGCAGCAGCCGGCCTTCAGCCGTATGCCGGCTTTCGGCCCACAGTTGCTCGACATGGATGAGGGCGCATTGCCTTGGGCAGTACAGGTAGTGCTGCAATGCCGACAGGGCAATGGCGTCGTCTTCGCTCATGGTGCGTCGGCGGCTTTGCCACCCGTCTCAGATCAGTTCCCGCAGGGTCACGCCCGAAGGCACGGCCGCAGTGTCGATGTGCACACGGTAGTCAGCAAAGCGCCGGGGAGCGCCCGCATCGGCCGGCTGTGCGGACTCCACCTTGACGGCGTCAAACAGCACATGCGCAGGCGCGTTGCCCATGGCGCTTTCATGTTCGAAGACGATGAGTTTGCGCGCCGCCATCTCGCCGCGTGCGGCGGAGCGGTCATGCTCGAACATGTTGATCAGCGCGCGCCAGAACAGGTCCAGGTCCTCGTTGGAAAACCCGGTGCGCTCGGCCAGCTTGGCCGAGATGAAGCCATGGGCTCGGTACAGGCCGTAGGGAATGATGTGCTTGCGGCCCATGGTGCGGTTGTCACCGCTCTGGGCTTCGGCCTCTTTTTCCGTGGTGACAGCCATGCGCGTGATGGAGATTTCCAGCGGCACCACGGGGTCGATGGAGGTGGCGAAGGCCATCTGTATGGGTCCGCGCACCTGGCCCGCATTGACGCCCGTGGTCATGACAGCGCCGAAGGTGCGGATGTCGAAGAAGTTGGCGCACATCCAGGCCGTGATCTCGCGGGCCTTGGTTTCGTCCTTGGGCAGTTTCTTGTCTTCGGGCTTGATGCCGATGGCCTCGTAGGCCTTGCGATGCTGGTGGTTCAGGATGGCCTTTTCCTGCATGTAGATGGCATGGCCAGGCGCATCTTCCTTGTCCAGGCTCACGAAGTTGCGGATCTTGCGCTTGAGGCAGACATCGGTGACCAGGCCTCGATTGGTCTCGGGGTCCAGGCGCGGCAGGTTGCCGGCATCGGGATCGCCATTGGGATTGCCATTGGTGATGTCGAACAGGTAGACGAATTCGTAGCGGTGGGCGATGGCGGTCATGCGGAGGCTTCCTCGGAGGTGTCTTCTGTGGAATCGTTGCTGTCGTCGTTGGCAACCGATTTGCTGAAACGGCTTTGCGACTGGTGGTAGTAGCCGATGGCGAAACGACCCTGGTCTTCGATGCGCAGGCTGCGCGGGAAGCTGTCGGTGAGACCGCCGACAATCTCGCCAATGTCCTTTTCCAGCCCCACGGCAGCGCCCGGCCTGTCCTTGCGCAGGCGCCCCAGATGGTTTTGCGCATTGCGCAGCAGCATGGGAAATACCGATGCCGGCGTGGCCGAGGCAGCGCCGTAGTAGCGGTCGCGGATGGTCGCGTTGACCTGCCCGCCCAACGCCTGGCGCTGGGCACTTTCCAGCACGGCGAAAAGGCGGCCCAGCCGGTAGGCCGCGTTGGTGGATTCCTTGTCCAGACTCACGGGGATCTCCTCCTTGTCACTGTTGATTCCGAGGCGGCGCTCACGCGCCAGAATGCCTTTGCAGATACCCACGCGCAGCCCCGACAGATGGCCGTCGCTGCGCATGCGCATCAGCACGTTGGCCAGCAGGCTACGTGGATAGGGGCGGCCGGTGAGCACCGCGCGCATGAACTCGCCTACGAGATTGCTCATGGCGTCGTCCATCTTGGGCGCGCTGCCCTCACGGTGCGGTGCCGTGGCCAAGACCACGCGATAGGCCGACGGGGCCGTCTTCCAGGGCTGTGGCTCCAGCGCGAAGTCATGGGCATGCTCCGCCAGGCGGCGCGCAAACAGGCCCAGCGTGCCGACCTCCCAGAAACGGATGGAGATGCGCGAGGCATTGGGCGCCAGGCCCAGCACGTACATGCGCGTGTCTTCCTCGAGCCTGGGGTCGATGTCGCTGAGCGGCCGGCCTTTCTGCACCTTCTCCAGTTCGATGCGGATGCGCGCGGCCTCCTGGTCGTCCGAGGGACGGTCATCGAGCAGGTCGGCCAGCAGCGACTCGGCCCGCACGGCCTGTTCGGCCTCCTGGCCATCTGCGGCCTCGGCCCAGAAGACGATGCTGGTATCACCGATCTGCAGGCGCTGGCGGTTATGCTCGCCGCGCCGCAGCAGGTGGTTGAGCACGGTGGTGTAGGCAAAGGCGGCCTGCTCCGAGACAGGTGCGTTGTCGCCCTGGCTTTTGCCGTAGGAAGTGAATGACTCCTGGTTGAAGGAGACGATGGAGGCGCCAGAACTCTGCGCACCGCTGACGCCCTTGATGACCGGGTGCAGGCGCGCCACGGGCAGGCTTTCGCCGCTCACAAGACAGGTCGCCACCGACTCCTGACTGCTTTCTCCACCGTCGTCGCTGTCCAGAAGCCGGGCACGCAGGGCCTGAGCGGCCGGGCGTTCGTGCAGATAGGCCTTTTCGCCATCCATGCGGAACACCATGTTGGCATCGAGCATGTCCGGGGTGAAATGGGGCACTTCGAATTGCTGCGGCGTCCAGGCATCGAGAAAGCCCAGCAAGGCCTTCAGGCCCGCGTCCTGCGTGCCGGCCAGATGCTCGCGGTGCAAGGCCTTGAAGGCTTCATGCTCCTTGTCCGCGCGCTTGCTGGTGGCGCTCACGCCCAGCACATAGCTGGTCTTGTCCCAGAGGAAGTTGGACTTGATGCCCACCGTTCTTTTCTCCGGCTGGGGCACGTTCATCACGCACGGCAGCGGCTTCTTGCCCGTGGTGTCTCGGATGTCGTTGACCTGCACCACACGGCCATCGGTGGCCAGCAGGATCTCGTAGCTGATCTTCTCGGGGCTGTAGCCAAAGGGCGCCAGGCCCTCCTCGCGGCGTTCCAGCAGCCGTTGGTAGTAGGTGGCAAGCGCCTGCAGGATCATGACTTGAGCTCCTCGCTGTGCCAGGGCGGCACGGCGATCACGCCACCGGACATGCTGGCGCGGAAAAAGCGCGGGGCCATGCCGTTGGCAAAGTCGATGTCGTGCAGCATCCAGCCCAGGTCCCGCTCGGACAGCAGGCTTTCGTGCGGCGTGGGCAATGCCTCGCCGTCTTCGAGCAGGCCGAAGTCCGCCGGAAACTCGCGCACGCCCAGGCAGGGCATCTGAAAGCACTGGCCCTTGCGCGCTCGGCGGTTGAAGATGTCCAGGTGCTTGCCCACCGAGTCGTCGGCGCCTGCCTTGGGCGTGAGCTCGAAATGCGCTTCGATCACATAGGCCACGTCGCGCAGCACCGTGGCCGCACGCTGCTGGCGGTCCTGGTCCACATGCGTGACCAAGCCTTCCGTGGAGCCGGCCTTCATCGCCTTGGACACACTGGCCGGAGAGATCTTGCTGCCGACCTCGTTGCGCCGTATCGATTCAAAGCGGATCGGCTTCAGTACGTGGATGCGGTCTACGCTCCAACGTATGGCCGGCTTCCAGTGGATGGCCTCCAGAATGCCGCGCGCGGCCGAAGGCGTGATGACGTCGTAGCTGACACGCTCACCCTTCATCTCGGGTCTGGTGAAGCAGGCGCGCTCACCCCAGACCTTCAGTTTCACTCCAAATCCCATGCCCTCTCCTCTCCTTCAGCGGCAAGACACCGTTGCCTGCGCTACCAGCACAAATGCTCGGTCTGGATCAGCGCGGGCTCATCCCAATGGATGCCATGGCGCGGGTCGTACAAGCCCTCGTGCGCCAGCACCATGAATTGATCACCCCATTTGCTTTCGACCACCGGCACCACGGCCCCGGCCTTGCGCAGCGCATCAAAGCCTTGTCGCGGCAGTTGCACCAGGTAGGGCTGCAGGCTGCGCGCCAGGCCCACGCTGCCTTGCGCATGCTCCAGCGCCCGCAGCGCGTCCCTGGCCTTGTCGTCATACGGCACGATCACCGGTATCTGCACGCTGTCGATGAGCCGGAACTTCGCCGCCAGGGTTTCCATCGGCAGGCTGTCGAAGCGGCTTGCCGTCAGTTGCCTCAGCAGATCCGGCACATCCAGGGCCTGCGAGCCCTTTTGCCAGTACAGCAGCGAGAAGTAGCGCTGGATGGCCTCGGGGGCCAGAGGCTGCGCCTCGAACTGCCTGAGCACTTCTCGCGCCTTCTCCGCGTACTGCTTGAGTTCAGGTGGCGGTGCCCAATCCGGATTGCCCGGCAGAAACACAAGCAGCTCGCTGGCATCCCTGGCGCGCCGTCCCTCCCGGTTGCAGCGGCCAGCGGCCTGGGCGATGGAGTCCAGGCCCGCCTCGGCACGCAGCACGGTGGGAAAGTCCACATCGACGCCGGCCTCGATCAAGCTCGTCGATACCAGCCGGCAGGGTTTGCCTTCCTTGAGCATCTGCCGCACTTCGGCCAGCACCTCGCTGCGGTGCCGGGCACACATCAGCGTGGTCAGATGGCGTGCGCCGGGCAGATCGGCCATGGCCTGGTAGACGGCCCGCGCATGGCGGCGGTTGTTGACGATGCACAGCACCTGTTCGCGCGAGCGCATGTGCCCGGCCAGCGCCTCATCGTCCAGCACGCCCAGGTGCCGCACGCGCACGCGCTCCAGTTGCGTGAACAGCCGGTCCGGGTCGGGCGCCAGTTCCCGCACTTCGTTCAGGCCGCCCTCGAAATCGGGCGCCACCAGTGCAGGCTGGGTCGCGGTGCATAGCACCACGCTCGCGCGGTAGTTGCGCGCCAGTTCGTCGATGGCCGCCACGCAGGGCCGCAGCAGCTTGAGGGGCATGGTCTGGGCCTCGTCCAGCACGACCACGCTGCCCGCGATGCGGTGCAGCTTGCGGCATTGCGATGGCCGGGCGGCGAACAGGCTTTCGAAGAACTGCACGGCCGTGGTAACGATGATGGGCGCGTCCCAGTTCTCCATGGCCAGCTGCAGCTTCTTTTGCGCCTGGTATTTTTCAGGGTCGTCGCGCGGCGGCTCGGTCTGCACGAAAGCGCTGTGGTGCTCCAGCACGGCGGCATCGCCCAGCGGGCCCAGGGCCCTGCGAAATACGGCGGCGTTCTGCTCGACGATGCTGGTGAACGGAATCACGAAGATCACTCGGCTCAGGCCATGGCGTATGGCGTGGTCCAGCGCGAAGGCCAGCGACGCCAGCGTCTTGCCCCCACCCGTGGGCACCGTCAGGGAAAACAGCCCCGGCGCCAGTTCCGCCTGCGCACGCACATGCTGCAGGATGCCTGAGCGGATGGGGTTGACGTCGCCCCCCGTCGGCAGACCTGCCAGGAAGTGATCGAGCTGCTCGCGCAAGGCCTGCAGGCTGGGCACCGGCTTACCCGCGCTGCGATGATCGGGACGGCTTTCCGTCTTCAGATAAAAGCGCTCCGTATCGAGAAAATCGGCATCGACCAGGCATGAAAACATCATGCGTGTGAAAAATGCCAACTGGAAATTCTTGCGTTTGCCGTCACAGGGCTTGAGATCGACCATGGGCAGCTTGGCGGGCAATGCGATGTCGCGCTTCCAGGCGGAATCGAGCGCCGGCAATTCATACCCGTCATCGAGCCGCTGGCGCAATGCGGTTCTTTCCCCTTGCCCATCCCCATTGGCCAATCCCGCATGGTGCCCGGCAATGCCATAGGCCAGCAAATGGCCTATTCCGGGATAGTGTCTGGCCGCAATGCGCGCGCCCCAGGTGGAGTGGTCCACGCGCAGTGCGCCGCCTTGCAGCCGAAGTTGGTAGGGCTCGGTGTACTTGCCCAGGTCATGCAGCCAGCCCTGTATCTCAGCCAGCTCACCGGCACCGAAGGCCTGTGCGAACTGTCGAGCCAGTGTGCCCACACCCTTCAGGTGATCCGGCAGGGATTGCCAATCGGCCTTTGAAACATTGGCTGTGGAATGCGCAAAGAAGTCACCCATAAGACAATTCAGATTCTTCCGTCTATTTCTCGGCAAAAACAGGAATAGTCCTAAGAAAAAACACCGCAGGCACCAAAAGCGCCTGCGGTGTTTATTTGACCAGTCCAAGGCTGGATCGACTATAGGGGAAATATCAGCCTACATGGCGCATTCCCGATCAGGAGTCAGCAGATTTCAACGCGCCGTCGTATCGCTGCTGGCCGCCACGATGGGGATATAGAACTCCCCGCCCGCGCGGTTGAATTCCTCGGCCTTGGCCTGCATTCCGGCGGCAATGCCTTCCTGCTCGGCCACGCCCTTGGCAGCGGCGAATTCGCGCACTTCCTGGGTGATCTTCATGGAGCAGAACTTGGGGCCGCACATGGAGCAGAAGTGCGCCACCTTGGCGCTGTCCTTGGGCAGGGTTTCGTCGTGGTAGGCCTGGGCGGTGTCGGGGTCCAGGCCCAGGTTGAACTGGTCCTGCCAGCGGAAGTCGAAGCGGGCCTGGCTCAGCGCGTCGTCGCGGGCGCGGGCGCCGGGGTGGCCCTTGGCGACGTCGGCCGCGTGGGCTGCGATCTTGTACGCGATGATGCCCTGCTTGACGTCGTCGCGGTCGGGCAGGCCCAGGTGTTCCTTGGGCGTGACGTAGCACAGCATGGCGGTGCCGAACCAGCCGATCATGGCCGCGCCGATGGCGCTGGCGATGTGGTCGTAGCCGGGGGCGATGTCGATGGTCAGCGGGCCCAGGGTGTAGAACGGCGCCTCGTGGCAGTGCTTGAGCTGCTCGGTCATGTTGGCCTGGATCATGTGCATGGGCACGTGGCCGGGGCCTTCGATCATGGTCTGCACGTCGTGCTTCCAGGCCAGCTGGGTCAGCTCGCCCAGGGTCTGCAGTTCGGCGAACTGGGCCTCGTCATTGGCGTCCGAGGCGCTGCCGGGGCGCAGGCCGTCGCCCAGCGAGAAGCTGACGTCGTACTGCTTCATGATGTCGCAGATGTCCTCGAAGTGCTCGTACAGGAAGCTCTCGCGGTGGTGGGCCATGCACCACTTGGCCATGATGGATCCGCCGCGCGAGACGATGCCCGTGCGGCGCTGGGCCGTGAGGTGGATGTAGGCCAGGCGCACGCCGGCGTGGATGGTGAAGTAGTCCACGCCCTGCTCGGCCTGCTCGATCAGGGTGTCGCGGAAGATGGGCCAGGTCAGGTCCTCGGCAATGCCGCCCACTTTCTCCAGCGCCTGGTAGATGGGCACGGTACCGATGGGCACGGGCGAGTTGCGGATGATCCAGTCGCGCGTGGTGTGGATGTTCTTGCCGGTGGACAGGTCCATCACGTTGTCCGCGCCCCAGCGGATGGCCCAGACCAGCTTCTCGACCTCTTCCTCGATGCTGGAGGTGACGGCCGAGTTGCCGATGTTGGCGTTGATCTTGACCTTGAAGTTGCGCCCGATGGCCATGGGCTCGATCTCGGGGTGGTTGATGTTGGCCGGGATGATGGCGCGGCCGCGCGCCACTTCGTCGCGCACGAATTCGGGCGTGATGATCTTGGGGATGGCGGCGCCCAGGCCGTTGCCGGCCAGGCGCGCCTCGCGCGCGGCGTCCTGCTGGTACTCGGCCATCCATTCGCGGCGGCCGTTCTCGCGCAGGGCCACGTACTCCATCTCGGGCGTGATGATGCCCTTGCGCGCGTAGTGCATCTGGGTGACGTTGCCACCGCTCTTGGCGCGGCGCGGCTGGCGCTGCAGCGATGCGGCCTCGGCCCGCAGGCGGGCCACGCGCTCGTCTTCCTCGCCGCGCTTGCCGCCGTCGTCCAGGGCCTGGCGCAGGCGGCCGGCGTAGTACTCGCTGTCGCCGCGCGACTCGATCCAGGCATTGCGCACGCCGGGCAGGCCGCTGCGGACGTCGATGGCCACGGCCGGGTCGGTGTAGGGGCCCGAGGTGTCATAGACGCTGACCTGCTCGCCATTGGTCAGCTGGATATCGCGCACGGGCACGTTGAGGCCGCTGTGCAGGCTGCCTTGCAGATAGCTCTTGGTGGAGGCCGGGAACGGCTTGCGCGACTGCGCCAGCAGGTCGGAAAAACGCTGTGCGTCGGGAGCTTCGCCGGCTGCGGGGGTGAAGATGGAATCGGGAGCGTTCATGTCGGGTTCCTTGCGTTCAAAGCGTCGATCAACAACGCTCCGGGAACCGGACACTCCTTGGGCTGTGCCAAAGGCCGCGCACCGGGCTATGCCAGTGTGGGCCTGCCAGGGCCGTATGGCCTTGGCCCCTGGTTGCCACGCACGCCAAGGCGCACGAGCAGCCTTGGTTGGCAAGAGCCGATGTGCGTTGGATGGTGGCCTGCCTGGCCGTTGCGGCCCTGCGTGTATCCGCCGTGGCGGACTTCCATCCTCTGACTTCGGCCCCGCTTCAGGGTCCCGCTCTTCTTCCGCCGGTATCAACCGGATCAAGTTCGTCGGGTTCGCCGCCTGGCCCATGCAGCGCATGGACCGGTTGGCATCTCAGTGCATCAGCACACCCCGGAGCAGCGGCAAGTATAGGGGATGGTTGGCGGCCCATCGCCTGCGGGTTTGCCCAGGGGCCATGCGCCGCAGTCAGTCGAAGCCGCGCAGCGCACCCCATTCGGCCAGCGGAGCGCGCGTGGCGCGCCAGCCGTTGATGGGGGCGTTCTTGTCCTCGTAGCCCAGCGCAATGCCGAAGGCCACGTGGTAGCCCTCGGGCAGCGCCAGCGCCTGGGTCACGGCGTCGTTGTAGCGGCGCCAGAAGCCCTGGGCGCAGGTCGCCAGGCCATTGGCGCAGGCCAGCAGCATGAAGGACTGCAGGTAGATGCCCAGGTCCACCCATTGCGGCAGGCCCATGCGCTCGTCCACCGCCACGATCAGGCCCACGGGCGCGCCGAAGAACTGGCCGTTGCGCGCCAGCTGCTCCAGCCGCGCGGGCTTGTCGTCACGCGGAATACCCAGCGACTGGTACAGCTCTTCGCCATTGGCAAAGCGCCGGCTGCGGTAGGGCTCCCAGAGATTGGGCGGGTAGGACAGACCGGGCTGGGCGTCCTGGGGCTCGGCTTCGGCAACGGCGGTCAGCAGCTGCTGCAGCGGCTCTCCCGTCAGCGCCAGCACGCGCCAGGGCTGCAGGTTGCCGCCCGAGGCCGCATTGGCCGACTGTTCCATCAGGGTGCGCACCAGCGCCGCATCGGGCGACTGGGGCAGGAAGGCGCGCACGGAGCGGCGCGCATGCAAGGCCTGTTCAACGTTCATGCTGGTCGGAGTCTCCGGTCTTCTTGGGGGATCTTGGGGATCTTTGGTGATCTTGTGCAGGCCTACTTGCCCATGATCTGGTCGATCTTGTCCTTCTGGAAGGCCTGCGGGCGCTCGGACTCGCAGGGCACGCAGTCGCCCACCTTGCTGCCTGCCGAGAGCTTGGCAATGGCCTCCCACAGCAGCGCGATCTGCTGCTCATGCGCGGCCGCGCCATCGCTCAGGCCGCGCATGGCCTGGGCCACGGGGTCCATTTCCTGGGTGATGCCGTAGGCCGTGAACGGCTGGGGCGCGGCAGAGGCCGGGACCTTGATGGACTCGGCCTTGGCCGATGCCGGGTCGTGCTCGGTCACATCGGCGCTGTGGCCGTTCTTGCTGGCGATGATGCGCGCCGGAATGCCCACGGCCGTGGCGCCTGCGGGCACGGGCTTGATGACCACGGCATTGCTGCCGATCTTGGCGCCGTCGCCCACCTCGAAGCCGCCCAGCACCTTGGCGCCCGCGCTGACCACCACATCGCGGCCCAGCGTGGGATGACGCTTGGCGCCCTTGTACAGAGAGGTGCCGCCCAGGGTCACGCCGTGGTAGATGGTGCAGCCGTCGCCGACCACGGCCGTCTCGCCGATGACGACGCCCATGCCGTGGTCGATGAAGACGCGCTCGCCGATGACGGCGCCCGGATGGATCTCGATGCCGGTGAGCCAGCGGCCGATGTGCGAGATGAAGCGCCCCAGCCACTTGAGGCCATGGTTCCAGCACCAGTGCGCCGGGCGCTGCAGCCAGATCGCATGCAGACCCGGATAACAGGTGATGACCTCCCAGGTGCTGCGTGCCGCAGGGTCGCGGTCGAGGATGCACTGGATATCGGAGCGCAGGCGGTCAAGCATCTAGGGGCTGGTTATTGTTGACAAGACCGCTCAGTCTAGCGTTTCGCTGGAGTGCTCTGCAGCATGGCCTTCGCAACACCGCGCAGGATGTGGATTTCCTCGGCGGTCAGTTGCGAGCGGTTGAAAAGCTGGTTGAGGCGCGGCATCAGCTTCTTGGGCGCGGCCGGATCGAGAAAGCCGATATGCGCCAGCGCCTGCTCCCAGTGGCCCAGCATGCCGGCCACCTGGGCCGCGTCGGCGCGCTGCGGCGCAGGCGTGTGCTCCACCACGGGAAAGCCGCCCAGCGCCTGGCGCCACTCATAGGCCACCACCTGGATGGCTGCCCCCAGGTTCAGCGAGCCGAACTGCGGATTGGACGGAATCGACAGCGCCACATCGCTGCGGTAGACATCGTCGTTGCTCATGCCGAAGCGCTCGCAGCCGAACAGGAAGGCCACGCCGGACTGGTTGCAGCGCGGCGCGGGAGCCGGTGCGGACACGGATGCATCGGTGGGCGGTGCCGCTTCATCGGGCGCATCGGCCTCATCGGGCGCAGCCAGCACATCCAGCGCCCCGCTGAGCAGCAGCTCGAAATGCTGGCGCGGCGTGCGCGTGGGCGGGCCGAAGTCGCGCGGCGTCATGGCCGTGGCGCACAGGTGGCTGATGCCGTCCAGCGCCTCCTCCAGCGTCTCGACCACGCGCGCATTGCCCAGCACGTCCAGCGCGCCGCTGGCCCGCTGGATGGTCTCTTCCTTGCGCAGCACGTTGGGCCAGCGCGGGCGCACCAGCACCAGGTCGTCAAAGCCCATGGTCTTCAAGGCGCGGGCGGCGGCACCCACATTGCCGGCGTGGCTGGTTTCTATCAGTACGAATCGGGTTTTCATGGCGTCGCTGGCCTGCCGGCGCCGGCAGAGCCCCCAAGACGGGACAGGTTGCGCAGCACAAAACGGACAAGGCGGGTAAAATTGCGCGCTATTGTCGCCGCCCCGCATCGCCGGACGCGGCTTTTTCCGTTCTTACCCGCGTCAAACAGCCTGCTTTTGCCAGAGAGGACCGTCCTCTCCTTGCACAGCCGCTGCTCCGCCAACGCCTCACAATCTATGTCGACCAACCTGCATCCCATGCTCAACGTGGCTATCAAGGCCGCACGCGCCGCCGGCGCCATCATCAACCGCGCGGCTCTTGACGTGGAATCCGTGCGTGTCGCACAAAAGCAGGTCAACGACTTTGTGACCGAGGTGGACAAGGCGGCCGAGCAGGCCATCATCGAAACCTTGCTGGGCGCCTACCCGGGCCACGGCATCCTGGCCGAGGAATCGGGCAACGAGTTCGGCGCCAAGAACTCCGACTACGTCTGGATCATCGATCCGCTGGACGGCACCACCAACTTCATCCACGGCTTCCCCGTGTACTGCGTGAGCATTGCCCTGTCCTTCAAGGGCAAGGTGGAGCATGCCGTGGTGTACGACCCCTCGCGCAACGACCTGTTCACCGCCACGCGCGGCCGCGGTGCCTACCTGAATGACCGCCGCATCCGCGTGTCCAAGCGCATCCAGCTCAAGGACAGCCTGATCTCCACCGGCTTCCCCTTCCGCCGTGGCGACAACTTCAAGCAGTACATGAACATGCTGGGCGACGTGATGCAGGAAACCGCAGGCGTGCGCCGCCCCGGCGCCGCCGCGCTGGACCTGGCCTACGTGGCAGCCGGCTTTGCCGACGGCTTCTTTGAAAGCGGCCTGCAGATCTGGGACGTGGCCGCCGGCAGCCTGCTGGTGACCGAGGCCGGTGGCCTGGTCGGCAACTTCACGGGTGAGGCGGATTTCCTGGAGCAGAAGGAATGCCTGGCGGGCAATCCGCGCATCTATGGTGCGCTGGTCGGCATCGTTGGCAAGTACAGCAAGTTTGCTTCTGCTGGTGAGAAGGCGGGTGTGCGGCAGGCGCTGTCTGATTCTGGAGAGGCGGCTCCCGTCGCTGATGCTGAAACTGCTGAGTCTGAGCAGCAGCCTGAGGCTTGATTCCGGCTTCTCCTCTCTTATGAAAAACAGCTCCTTCAAGGAGCTGTTTTTCGTTGGGCGTGGGTTCGGTGCGCTTTTTGCCCCTGCCGGGGGGGTGTTTTTCGAGGCCGGGTCTCGGCCCGGCGGCCGACTGCCCTTTCTTGATTCGCCAAGAAAGGTCAGATCAAAGAAGGCGACCCGAATGTCCACGTCCCTTCGCTTCGCTGCGGGCAACCTGCGTCGGCATACGGGAGGGGTGAGGGCCACGGCCATGGCCTCACGGCCTGGCCTGTGGCGCAGACTCTTTTACTTGACCCGTGCGTTGATCACCGCCTCGGCCACGTTGCGCGGTGCTTCGGCGTAGTGCTTGAACTCCATGGAGTAGGTGGCACGGCCTTGCGTTTGCGAGCGCAGGGAGGTGGCGTAGCCGAACATTTCGGACAGGGGTACTTCGGCCTTGATGGACTTGCCGCCGCCGGCCATGTCGTCCATGCCCTGCACCATGCCGCGCCGCGAGGACAGGTCGCCCATGACGGTGCCGGCGTAGTCTTCGGGCGTCTCGACTTCCACGGCCATCATGGGCTCGAGGATGACGGGGCTGGCCTTTCTCGCCGCTTCCTTGAAGCCGAAGATGGCCGCCATCTTGAACGCCATTTCGTTGGAGTCCACGTCGTGGTAAGAGCCGAAGGTCAGCGTGACCTTGACGTCCACCACGGGGTAGCCGGCCAGCACGCCGCTGGTCAGGGCCTCGACCACGCCCTTTTCCACCGCAGGGATGTACTCGCGCGGCACCACGCCGCCCTTGATGGCGTCTACGAACTCGAAGCCCTTGCCGGGTTCCTGCGGCTCCACCGTGAAGACCACGTGGCCGTACTGGCCCTTGCCGCCGGACTGGCGCACGAACTTGCCGTCCACATCGGTGACCTTCTGGCGAATGGTTTCGCGGTAGGCAACCTGGGGCTTGCCCACGTTGGCTTCCACGTTGAATTCGCGCTTCATGCGGTCAACGATGATTTCCAGGTGCAGCTCGCCCATGCCGGCAATGATGGTCTGGCCCGATTCCTCATCGGTGCGCACGCGGAACGACGGATCTTCGGCCGCCAGGCGCGACAGGGCGATGCCCATCTTTTCCTGGTCGGCCTTGGACTTGGGCTCCACGGCCTGGGCGATGACGGGCTCGGGGAAGACCATCTTCTCCAGCACGATGGGCGCGGACGGGTCGCACAGGGTCTCGCCCGTGGTCACGTCCTTCAGGCCCACGCAGGCGGCAATGTCGCCTGCGTGGATTTCATCGACCTCCAGGCGTTCATTGGCATGCATCTGCACGATGCGGCCGATGCGCTCCTTCTTGTCCTTGACGGAGTTGAGCACGCTGTCGCCCTTGTTCAGCACGCCCGAGTAGACGCGCACAAAGGTGAGCTGGCCCACGAAGGGGTCGGTCATCAGCTTGAAGGCCAGGGCAGAGAACTTCTCGCTGTCATCGGCATGGCGCACGATGATGGAGCCGTCTTCCGCATGGCCCTCCACGGGCGGCACTTCCAGCGGGGAAGGCATGAGTTCGACCACAGCGTCCAGCAGGCGCTGCACACCCTTGTTCTTGAAGGCCGAGCCGCACAGCATGGGCTGGATCTCGCCCGCAATGGTGCGCAGGCGCAGGCCGCGCAGGATGTCGGCCTCGGGCAGGTCGCCCTCTTCCAGGTAGCGGTTCATCAGGTCTTCGCTGGCCTCGGCAGCCGCCTCCACCATGGACTCGCGCCACTTTTTGGCGTCTGCCACCATGGCGGCGGGAATCTCCTGGTACTCGAACTTCATGCCCTGCGTGGCCTCGTCCCAGATGATGGCCTTCATCTTGAGCAGGTCCACCACGCCGGTGAACTGCTGCTCCGCGCCAATGGGCAGCACGATGGGCACGGGGTTGGCCTTGAGGCGGTCGATCATCATCTGCCGCACGCGCAGAAAATCCGCGCCCGTGCGGTCCATCTTGTTGACGAAGGCCAGGCGCGGCACCTTGTACTTGTTGGCTTGGCGCCAGACCGTCTCGGACTGCGGCTGCACGCCGCCCACGGCGTCATAGACCATCACGGCACCGTCGAGCACGCGCATGGAGCGCTCCACCTCGATGGTGAAGTCCACGTGGCCCGGGGTGTCGATGATGTTGATGCGGTGCTGGTCAAAGCGGCCGTCCATGCCCTTCCAGAAGCAGGTCGTGGCCGCCGAGGTGATGGTGATGCCGCGCTCCTGCTCCTGCTCCATCCAGTCCATGATGGCGGCGCCCTCGTGCACCTCGCCCAGCTTGTGGCTCACCCCGGTGTAGAACAGGATGCGCTCGGTCGTGGTGGTCTTGCCGGCATCGATGTGCGCGGAGATACCAATGTTGCGATAGCGTTCTATGGGGGTATGGCGGGCCATGAAAGGACTCCTGGGTGCTACGAAAGCGTAAGTGCGTGATCTGCCGGTTCGAAGGGTCGGATTCTCGCGGGGGTTGAATGAGGGTTGATGACAATTGGAATGTACGAAGACAATCGTACTATCTTCCGCAACTTCTTGCAGAACGATTCATGTTTTCACCACGCCATGCCCCTGTCTGCCAGATAACTGCCCGCGCCACGCCGCATCAGCGACGTGCGGCATTGCTTCCATGGCACAGTGGCGCCCCATCGACTGGACGATTCATGCTTGCCAACCACCCCGACCGCGAACAGATACGCCTGGAAAACCTGCTCAACGCCCTGGGCAACCCCCTGCGCTTGGCCGTGGTGCGCGCGCTGGCCGCAGGCCATGAGCGCGCCTGCGGCTCGCTCTTGCAGGGCCAGTCCAAATCCACCATGACCCACCACTGGCGCGTGCTACGCGACAGCGGCGTGATCTGGCAGCGCCCCGACGGCCGGGAAAACCTGCTCTCCCTGCGCCGCCAAGACCTGGATGCGCGCTTTCCCGGCCTGCTGGACGCGCTGCTGCAGGCCCTGGCCGAAGACCCGCTGACCGAACAGGCCACGGCGGCCCACCTCAAACCCTGCCCCTGAAGCCCGGCCCCCGCAACGCAGGCGGCAGCCCTGCGCCCTACCCGTTCCCGGCAAGCGCCGCAGCAACGCCCTCATCCGCAAACCGCTTGGCCGCCTTGAGCAGATAGCTCACGGCATAGAGGATGGGGTCATCGGCCTCGTCGCCGTTCAGATGGTCCACCACCTCGACGGCATAGCCCAGGTCCACCGCCGTGTCGTGCAGCAGGCCCAGCAGCTCCTTGTCCTGCGGCTCCAGCGACTGCGCCTGATCGGCCTTGGCGTAGTAGATGCGCAGCAGGTCGCGGCAGACGCAGTTGATGGCCGTGACCTTGTGGCGAGCGTGCAGCTCCAGCACTTCGAGGGCAGCGCCCAGGTGCAGGACGGCGTCGATGGCCAGGTCGTCGAGTTTGGGTTCGGAAATGGTGCAGATGTCTTGATCCATCGAAGCCTCCTCTGATGATTGAAGCCTGCGTCTCGGCCTCGTACCGAGCTGTGCCGGATGCAAGGCAGCAGCAGCCCAAAATCAACAAAAGAGTTAAATATAACGTGGTTTAAATTGCATCAAAAACTGACGCTCTTGCCCATGCAAAAGCGTCCTGTCAAACGCGGCCGTCCAGTCGGCGCCACTTCATTTGATGCAGACATTGCCCGGGCTTTCGGCGCGGCGGTGCGCTCCCTTCGCAACGAGCGCGGCATCTCCCAGGAGTCATTGGCCAACCTCGCCGATATCGAGCGTTCTCACATGGGCAAGGTGGAGCGCGGGGAGCACATGCCCACGCTGGTCATCGTGTTCAAGATTGCGCGGGGGTTGGGGTGTGGCGCGGCGGAGGTGATGGGAAGGGCTGAGGAGGAACTGCGGGGCGGGACTGCGGACTAGCAGCCGAGATTCGCTGAGCTTCGAGACCTCCAAAAGAACGGCCGAAACCGGAGGTTGGGCATGGATGACATCAGTGCGCTCATGAAAGCCATTGACGATGGGCAAATCACCGAAGTGAGACGTCTGCTTGAGGCTGGCGTCGATGCCAACGCAATGGATGAGGAAGGCCAGTCGCCTCTGATGGCAGCGGCTTGTGCAAACGACTTGAAGGCCCTGGACTTGCTGCTGCAGTACGGCGCCGATGTGAGGCGGGCCTATGCGGACGGGTGGACTGCGCTTCACATGGCCGTTGATTTTTCAATCGACTCGACTATTCAACGCGGAGGGGATCTTGGGGATGAACCGCTTGATGCCATCCTCTGGCTGCTCGCGCACGGGGCTGACGTGTACGCAAAGACTGAGAGGGGTGAAACGGCGGTTGACTTTGCTCGGGCGTATTGTTCGGGGCGCGTTGAACGGGTGCTCTTGGTAAGCCAGTCTTGAAAGTGTCGAACGTTCGCGAGCGCCCAGGCATACCTTCAAAGTCGGCAGCCAGTCGGGAACAGCCAGCCAAACGGCCCGCTTGGCCGGCGGCGTCAGACTGAGCAACGTCAGTTGCAGCTACCATCCAAGCCTGAGTCCTTATGTCACGCTAGTTGCCAAGGCGGGTAGTGTGCTGTCTATGCGCTGGAAGGACTTGAGCGCCGCGGCGTTTTCCAAATCAGTCTTGAACCACATCATCAGCTCTAGTATCTCTTCGGCAAGAGTTTCGAAACGTTGCGTTGAGATACTGAGATACTCCCCATGCGCAATCCTATTTCTTGAGGCCAACAGGGTCTCATCAATCAGATTGAAGCGAGACGAGTATCGGGCAACATCGATACCCAGCCAGCCCGCAATATTGACAAACACATCCGACTTCAGGTTCCCCTCTGCGGTAATCCCTGTGACTGGTAGCAAAGCTGGCTTATCAAGCAACGACATAAGGTGCGTAATTGCTGGAACGGCTACTGAAGATTTCCCACTATCACCCATCAGACTGAGCTTGGTTTTGATACTCAGCGCAATAAATGAGTCCTGCAAATCGCGCGTCTTCATTCCACGTGCTGACACAAAGACGACGTAGGCATTAGAGGCATTTTTTATAAAACCCTCCCAGTGTGCGTATAACATGGCAACACCTGCCCGAACATGAACATCCGCCTTCTTCGCCTTGGCTGATTTCGCCATTACGCGCAATTCAATAATCTCTTTGCGTCGCCACGCCAAATCATCATCTAAGTAGTTTGTCAGATCCTCTGTTGACCTGATCTTCATGGCTTAAAATACTCTACAGCAAAGGGAAGCAGATTGGCCATCCGCGTTGTTCCGCGAACACCCTGACCAGAATAATTTGAATAAATTTCGTTTGTCCACAAAGAACGAACCTTGTCGACTAGCCAACTCTGACGCTGGGCATCATTTAGCATAGCCATAATATTCTGTCGATTTTCCGCTACACCGTAAGCGATAACATCAAAGGCGGCAAGCATAGATCGGCCTGTATGTCGATTGCCGTCCCAGCGCTTGAATGCTTCGCCATTAAACGTCTTCCACAATAGCTCAAAAGTCCAATCAAAGGTTATTGATTCATCGGCCAGTTCGTTTGCAGTCAGCGCGCTCAATTTACGTGCTGCGTGGTCTAGATACTCATTAACATCCAACCCTTTAGTATACGCCTCACGTCGGTAGGCCACAAAGCGCAATACCATTTCATTATCTTGTGCCAACTCCTGTTGCGTGGGAGTGAGCTGAATTGTGTCTTTGAATTCCTGCTTGGCAGAATGATCGCGAATCCAATTGAAAAAATTCTCATTGAGCATCACCAGAACGCTGTTGCGAACCTCCTGGTCGCTGAGTTTCGATCCTCCTGTATTGAGACGCTGAAACAACTCGTACTTGGCATCTTGATCGCTTTCCTTGCGCAAAATCTCCACTCGAATTCTAGCCCGCTTTATTTCGAGCTGAAGCGGAGTATTGAAAACATTCGCATCACCGACTTGGCCACTTGTCCATTTCATACCATCCAACGATGGCAGAAAATTAGTCCCTGATAAAACCAGTGGATCCATAAGTTTTCCATTAACCTGCAACACCCCCATCAAATGCAGAGCAGTCGAGATACGCTGGAGACCATCAATCAGCTCCCAGACACCGTCTTCACGCTGAAAAACAAATACCGGAGGGACCGGAAGCCCCAATAGAATCGATTCAACAAAGCGGGTCTTCTGAGAATCTTCCCAACGAATTAGGCGTTGATAAGCGGGGGCAATTATTAGTTCATCATTCTTGTAGAGGCTTGCGATTTCGCCCAGCGACATCTCATAGCCATCGGTAACGACTTGTCGTTTTGCCTTTTCCAATTCAGCCTGCAGATTTTGAACGCTCATTTAATATACCTTGGTAACTCCGCATGTAGCATGCCATTTTTCAGAAATGAAACGGCCTTGGTAAACGCTTATTAAAAAAAACACCAGTGGAGCCTCACCAGCTGGCCGTATCATGCAGAGGGTGGTGAACAAATGCAATGCCTTCTACGCAACCGCTTTATTGTAGCCAACAACAGGAGCGCAAGCCACACGCTAAACCCAAGGTGCATACAGGGTATGCAGCAACACAACGATCACAATGTGCAGGAACCACGCTACGGTTACCTTCGCGCAACGCCCATTCGACACACAATGACTTAATTTCGTCAATGGCTGCTTAGGGTGTGTTATGAACTACTGGCACAAGCTAGCAGTCGTGCGGCATTGGGCAGCATGAGCACGGCAAAGAAGAGGGAGTGCAGTCCGCTGAGCACCTCGGGCAGCCGTCCATAGTCCAGAGACAGTCGTCGAAAGCGCGCCAGCCAACCAAAGCTACGCTCAACCTCCCAGCGCCTGGGCAGCAGCACGAAGCCTTTCTTCGCTTCAGGTAGCTTCACGATCTGCAGTGTGATGTCATTTTCCTGTGCGACCTCTCGCGCCTTCTCTCCGGTGCCGCCCTGGTCTACCTACGCCAGCTCGACCGTGTGGCCCGTGGCCTGCTGCACTGCGGCGCAGAGGTGGTCGACTTGGGCACGCTCCTGTTCGTCGGGCGGCGTGACGTTCACCGCCAGCAGGTGGCCGAGCGTATCGACTGCCACCATATGCACCTTGCTGCTTCGCCTGCGCTTGTAGCCGGCGTAGCCTGCGCGCGGTCCGCTCTCGCTGCTCGACTGCAGCGTGCGACCATCGAGCGCGATCGCGCTCGGCTGACCCTGCCGGCCCTGGGCCACGCGAATGATCGAGCGCAGATCCGAGACCATCGCTTCGAAGCAGTCCGCCTCCACTCAGCGGCGGCTCTGCTGGTAGACCGCCTCCCACGGTGGGAAGTCGTTGGGCAACAGACGCAAAGGTGCGCCTCCACGAACCAGCTAGCACAGGGCGTTAAAGACTTCGCGCAAGTTATGGCGGCGCTGCGGCGCCGCCTCTTCCATCAGCGTCAGATAAGGGCCAGCGAAGCTCAATTCTTCGTTGCTGACGTCCGTCGGGTGGGGCTTGCGGGGCATAGCCGCGCTCTAACCTCACTGCTATTGCGGCGCTCAAAGTTAAGAAAACGCTCTAAGCGGCTGATTTTGTGTCATGGTCCAATGAAATAGGACACCTCGATAGGGGCCCATAGACCCCAGAGGAAATGACGAACATGAAAGACAAAAGAGCGCGCAGGGCGTTTGACGCAGCCTTCAAGCTACAAGTGGTCAAGATGGTCCGAGAACAGAATCTGAGCGTGGCTCAGGTCAGCAAGGATCTGGATCTGGTTGACAGCGCGGTGCGCCGCTGGCTGGCGCAGTACGACGAAGAGGCGGCCGGACGTCCGGGTATTGGCAAGCCGTTGACGGCCGAGCAGCAACGCATTCGGCAATTGGAGTCGCAGGTCAGGCAACTGCAATCGGACAATGAACTCCTAAAAAAAGCGTCGGCCTTCTTCGCCCGGGAAATGAAATGATTCAGGACCTGATGAGTGCGCAAGCACAGGCGCAGAAGGCCCCAGTAAGCCAGTGGTGCAGGGTGTTGGGCATGAGCCGCTCGGGCTGGTACGCGGCGCGCAAGCGCGCCACCACAAAGGCTGCAGTGAGCCCACTGAGCCTTCAGGCCAAAGCAGTCTTCCATGCCAGTGGGAGCAGCTACGGCAGTCGCCGCCTGAGTGCACAGCTGAAATTGCAAGGCTGGGCTGTTGGGCGCTACAAAGCACGCACTTTGATGGCCGCGCACGGACTGCGAGCACGCTGGCGGCGCAAGTTCACGCACACCACCGACAGCCGCCATGGCTTGCCTGTTGCAGACAATGTGCTGCAGCGCCAGTTCAAACCTGAAAAGCCCAACCAGACATGGGCCAGCGACATCACCTACGTTCGCACACGCAGTGGCTGGCTCTATCTGGCGGTGGTGCTGGACCTGTTCTCCAGAAAAGTAGTGGGCTGGGCCATGGCCCCGAGCATGCCAGCACAGCTGGTGTGCGAGGCGCTGCGCATGGCCATCACAAGCCGCCGCCCCAAGCCAGGATTGCTGGTTCATTCGGACCGAGGCAGTCAGTACGCCAGCGAACTGCACATGGGGTTGCTGGAGAGCCATGGCCTGGTGTGCAGCATGAGTCGCAAGGGCAACTGCTGGGACAACGCAGTGATGGAGAGATTCTTCCTGAACTTGAAGATGGAGCGTGTCTGGCAGCGCGACTATGCAAACCATGCTGAGGCCCAGGCGGACATCGCGGACTACATCGTGGGCTTCTACAACCCTATCAGGTTGCACTCCACGCTGGGATACCAGTCACCCAATGACTACGAGATGCAGCAGGCGTTGGCAGCTCACTCAGCTTGAACGAACATCCCCTATCGGAATGTCCGAAAAGACTTGACCACGACATTGTTCAATTTCAAGCATAGAGAAAGCCACCAGCGCGAGCAGTGGTGGCTTGGTACAGCGCGTGGGAGAACAGGTTATTCGTGCGTAGGTTTTTCCATCCAGGACTCGTTTCACTTGGCCACGTCTTTCGCCCCGATGCGCACGTAAATTTCCTCGGGCGTGTGGGTTTTAGCGAGCTCGCGTATTGCCTTGACCTATACCACGGACAAGCGCCCATCCCGCCCGCAAATCTGCGCCATCGCCCAGTCGTTGTCCTTCCACTTTTCGGCGACCCATGGCGCTAGCAATCCCAAGCGGGCATGGTCATTCAGCCACTTGTGCAGTATCTTGTCGCGGTCATCGGGCAGAGGAACGACGCCTTTCGAAAGCAATCCGTTTTCGCGCAGGCCGCTCTTTCCGCCCGGCACCATGTTGAGCCGGCGCTCGTCATCCCAATGCCCTTCCACTAGGAACTCTTCCGCCTCGTAGAGCTGCTTCAGATCGTCGGTGATAGCCATCACCTTGTGGTGCACGTACGTGAGACGCTCGCCCTCTAGCTCTTCTAGAAATCGGCGATGGAAAAGCAATGAACTGCCAGTCTCAATCGCGCGATGGTACTCAGATCAGCGCTTTTGCCAGCTGCGGGTGGACACACCCACATAAAAGGACCCGTCGTCAGGGTACGACGCACCAGCGCCGAAGATGTGCTGGTAGAAGACGTATGCGCGCTCGGAGGTAGTGCTTGGACGATAGCAGGAAGTGCGCGGGCACCGAAAATACAAGGCTAGGGCTCCTGATGGTGCTTTCTTCAATCTGCGTAGTTCCGTGCATGGCCGCAGCCTAGTACAGGGGATCAGTAACGACTTCCACCGAAATCGTAGGCTGGATAGCTAACTCGCCTTCGCCCAGGGCGCCGAGACCTTACTCTGACTTGCGGTCCACCGTTCTGTGCCCATCCATGAGCTTCCGCAACGGAGAGATGCCCCCCGGACGGTCGCCCATGAAAATCATGCGCAGCACGGGTATCACTTGGCCTGGCTTGAGCCTAAACACAGTGGGGATAGCCACCCGCGCCCATCCCCGCGCGTAGTCGGAGGACCGCACGAAGTCTTCAAGCAGCTGCTCAACCTCGCGCCGCCGTCCAATCACAGACTTCGGCGCCAGATGCTCCCACCAAGCCTTGTTTAGCTTCATCGCGTCATCGCCTATCCTTCAAAATCCGGCAGCCAAGGCTATCGTTGACGTGCCATTTGAGAGCCAAGCTTGCACGTCTGTGGCTCCTACTTCTAAACCAGTGCCGAACGCGGCATCGCCTTGCGGGGCATCACCGGCCTCTAGCCTCATTACTATTGCAGCGCCTAAAGTTCAGAAAACGCTCTAGAAATTTCCTCAACTGCTACCCGGGTTTTCCCGAAATTAAGATTGTGGCCCACTTGTAGAGGCTGTGCCAAAACACTCAAACAGGCTGACACGTCAGACATGGAGTCGCTTCGATCAACGACTTTTTGACTGCATCTTCCTTCAACTCCGGCGTATAGCTGCAGGCGCTCATGACCGGCCTTTATGCTTGAAGAATAGGCCTATTCCCACCATAGGCCGCAGGTCAATGGACGACTCAAACGGGATTAGCAGCTCAAAAGTCGCGCATTCTACACCACCTACACTGCCCTTGATGAAATCACCATCTCATCACTCAAGAAAAAAAAAACTGAGCAATGTTCTGAGCAATAATTTATTGAAATATTTAGATACACGAAAAATGGAAACCACAATACAAATTCAATTCGAAGGCAATCAAGCTGACGACGGAAGAATCAACCTTTATGATGCAGCAGAAGCACTAAAAGGTTTAGCAACCTCCATAAATATAATCACACAAGCCTTTTCTAATGACGATCATATTCAAACAAAAGTCCCCATACAAAAAGAGTTCAAAACATTCTTCAGCGCGGCAAAAAAAGGCTGCTTTGACATATTTATAGACGTCAAATTTGAACAAAAAACAATCCAAAAACACGGCGCCAGTGTGGTCAAAGATAAATATTGGGACTATTTAACAGAAGCATTTGCAGCCAGCACAGGAAATTCCGAAAATAATACATCCCATTATTTAAGAAAATTTCTGGATGAAAATCCAGGTCTATTTGATGAAATGGCCATTGCAATTGACTCCCATGTTTTAAATATACACAGACCAATTTGCAATGGAAGTGCAAAATCCGCAAAATTAATAAGACCTTACTCAGGAGAAAAGCTCGAGTTAAATAAGAAAACTCACATTTACTTGAGCACTCTAACAAAAGAAAGAAAAATAACTCACCTAACCGGCAACGTCACAAGGCACAGCAATATTAGTGGCTTTGGAAGAGCCTATATAAAAGAATACAACAGGATCATTCCTTATTATATTGTTGATCACAAGAAAAAGGGGAAAGCAGTCGATACCTTAGCAGCAGAGTCATTACGTGACGGCTCAGCGCTTGGAATAGGGAAAGGCGGATTATGCAGTTTTGAAGTAAACCTAGTACGCGACAATAAAGAATACATAAAAAAATTTGAGCTAATCAACATCACACCAATTCTTCCCGACACTAATAATAATGAGTAGAGAAGAAATTTTTTGCAGCGCTTTCAAAATACCATTTTTTGAAAAGTGCATGACCATGTCGGAATGGTCAGCCACATGGCAGGCTGTTGGAATTATTGTCACTCTAATAGTTGGCATTGCCACCGTAATAAAAGTATGGAAAGACTTAAACAGCACTAGAGAGCAAAAAAAAGCAGCTGACAAGTTAGAAAAAACAAAATTTCTTCTCGAACAACATCGTAGATTATTTGACAGTCAAGATCTAAAAGATGTTCTACAACATATCGACGGAGACGATATTGAATTATCACAATTTTACTTCTGGGAAAAAAATAGAAAATTTATTGTTTTTATCGAAGAAATACAAATATTAATAAATTCAGGATATTTAGACGAAACATCTTGCCAGTACATGTTTGGCTACTATGCTCATTGCGCATATACCGGAGAAAATTTTAAAAAGGGAATAAATTTTGAAGATAAATATTGGGGATTATTCACAAAGTTCGCAAAAAACTACGAATTATATGAACCACAATTCACTCAAGATTTTGTTTCGAAAATATCAATTTAAATCTCAAATTCGCTGAACAAGCGACTCTGCACATCGAGCTCAAAAATATTGCATTTTGAATCCAATAAGCACGCTCATCTAAAGCATTAAACTCCAAAGTTTTGCCAAAACCCGTAGGACAATATGTCAAAAAATATCGCCCACATGAGTTGCAATCACATTACAAGCATCAAAGTTTTTCCAAAATAATTCATCACTTATCGAAGCCAATAAACTATAGAACTTTTCATTAACAGCAAGCAATTTCCACCAAAATTCGATGCTCTGCGTGGCAATTCCGTTTAGTTACACCATTGCCGCAAGCGAGTATTGCGAGGCCCGTAGTCGCAAACCTTACCGGCGTGCAGCTTCATAGGACAATTTGGTGCTTTCTTTTTCCCCCAATGATGGTATGTACCGCGTCTAAACGCTTTTCGAATTTCCTAAACTATTCGCTGCGCGCGCCGCTAATCGTAGTCATCAACAGAATGCCTTAAGCCTTTTGAACAATTTCGTACGCTGGACGAGGCCTATATCTGAGATTCAGGCTAAGGGTGCTTCCGGTCACGTTCGAACGGCAGGGACAAGAAGGCGATGCTTACAACTGAGCACCTTTGCCCCATACCCCACACACTCCCTCCACACCCCCGCCCCATAATCCCGCCCGCAACCCCCAGCCCTCCCCCGGCCCTTCTTGCAGGCACAAGACATGACTTCACTGACCGAGCTGTGGCAGGCAGCCATCACCTGGCTCGCCACCCACGCCGTAACCCCCACCGTCCACTGGCTGGACATCGCCCAGGCGGCCGGTGATCCGCGTGAGATTGCCGAGGCGGTGCTGATTGCGGCGCTGCAGTTGTTCCTGATTGCGGGCGTGATGCGGCCGCTGGAGAGCCTGTTTCCGGCCGAGCGCTGGAGCGATCGGCGGCTGACCACGGTGGACCGCAACTACACGCTGCTGATGCTGCTGGGGCTGTTTCCGCTGTTCAGTTTTCTGGTGCTGATGCCGTTTGCCAGCATGCTGGGCGGCGGGCCGGCGGCCGAGGAGGCGACGGGGCTCAAGCACTGGGTGCCGTGGTTTGCGGACCATCCGGTGGCGCTGTTCCTGGTGTACTACGTGGTCTACGACCTGGTGTATTACTGGATGCACCGCGCCCAGCATGTGATTCCCTGGTGGTGGGCCATGCACAGCATGCACCACAGCCAGCGCCAGATGAGCTGCTGGAGCAATGACCGCAGCCACTACCTGGACGGCATGCTGCAGTCCTTCATCCTGGCCACGGTGGGGCTGGCGATGGGGGTGGAGCCTTCCGAATTTGCGCTGCTGGGGCTGCTCAGCGAGCTGGTGCAGAACTTCTCGCACGCCAATGTGCGGCTGCGCCTGGGCTGGCTGGGCCGCGTGGGTGAGCGGGTGCTGGTGGGCCCGCTGTTCCACCGCCACCACCACATGCTGCGCGACCCGGATCGGCCCACGCGCCACAACTGCAATTTTGGGCAGGTGCTGCCCTGGTGGGACATGCTGTTTGGCACGGCGCTGTACACCGACGAGCCCGTGCGCCCCACGGGCGTGAGCGACCCCGAGGTGGATGCCGACAACGAGCGCGGCCTGGTGGCCATGCAGTGGCATACGCTCAAGCGGTTCTGGGGGGCGTTTCGCCGGCGCGAGGGCTGGCGGCTGGGCGATGTGTCGTTCGGGCCCGGTTACCGGCCCATTCATGACGACGACGGAGCCCAGCCCCACCCTGCGGCCGGGGCGGCTGCGGTGACTGGGGCGGCCGGGGGTGCGCCTACGGCTCCAGGTTCGGCCGCATCAGCGCCTCGAACCAGTCGATGAAAACCGCCAGCCGGCGCGAGCGCTGGCGGCGGTGCGGATACAGCAGGGCCACGGGCATGGGCGCTGCGCGGTGGGCGGGCAGCACTTCCACGAGTTCGCCCGTGTCCAGCAGGTGCTGCACGTCATAGCGCGGGATCTGGATCAGCCCCAGGCCGGCGCGGCAGCAGGCGATGTAGCTTTCTGCATTGTTGGTCACCACGCGGCTGGGCACGGCCAGGGTCTGCGGCCCGTCCTCCCCATCTACCCCATCCACATCGCTCGCCCCACTCCATTCCCACGGCAGTTCCCGCCCCGTGCGCGGCGAGGCATAGCCCACGCTCCAGTGGCCGTGCAGCAGGTCCTGCGGCTGCTCGGGCAGGCCGTGCTCGCGCAGGTAGGCGGGGCTGGCGCAGTTGATGAGGGCAATGCAGCCCAGCGGGCGCACGACCAGGCTGCTGTCATGCAGCGTGCCCACGCGCACGGCGCAGTCCACGCCTTCCTGCACCAGGTCAATGGCGCGGTCTGACGAACCCAGCACCAGCTGCAGCCCCGGGTGGCGGCGCAGGAGCCCCGGCAGCGCAGGCGCCAGCAGGCGGCGCGCGATGCGGCTGGGCACGTCCACATGCAGCCGGCCCGTGGCCTGGCGCGTGCGGGCCTGGAACATCTGCTCCACGTCCTCGGCCTCTGACAGCAGCGGGCGCACACGCTCCAGTAACTGGGCACCATCGGCCGTCAGGCTGACCTGGCGCGTGGTGCGGTGCAGGAGTCTTGCGCCCACCTGCTCCTCCAGCTGCTGCACGGCGGCAGATACCGTGGCGCGCGGCAGGTCCAGGGCATGGGCGGCCTTGATGAAGCTGCCCATCTCGGCCACCTGCATGAAGATCCGGTATCGGTCGAGTCGGTCCATAGCGTGCAGCATAGTCCCGGCCGGGACCGGCCTACTGGGTGCTCCTACCTGGTGCTCCTACTTGGTGGTGTAGCCGCCGTTGATCAGGATGGTCTGCCCGGTGATCCACCAGCCGTCGCTGACCAGGTGGCGGATGAAGGGCACCACGTCTTCGATATGCGTCAGCCCCGAAGGCGAGAACGGCGACAGCGCCGCCGCGCTCTTGTGATAGGCCACGGCGTCCGCGCCTTCCTGGCCGTAGAAGAACGGCGTGTCCATGGGCCCCGGCCCCACGGCCGTGACCGAAATGCCCCGCGCCCCGAACTCCTTGGCCGCCGCCCGCGTGAAATGCTCCACCGGCGCCTTGGTGCCCGCGTAGGAGGAATAGAACGGCGTGAACGCGCCCAGCAGCGAGGTCACCAGGGTCACGATCTTGCCGTGGTCGTTGACATGGCGCCCCGCCTCCTTGAGGAAGAAAAACGCCGACTTGCCGTTGACGGCAGCCATCTCGTCGTACTCCGCCTCGCTGATCTCCATCAGCGGCTTCTTGAGCACCTTGCCCACGGTGTTGATGGCAATGTCCGGCCGGCCCACGGCGTCCACAGCCTCTGCAAAAAGCCGCTCCACAGCGCCAGCGCGCGTCAGATCGCCCTGCAGCGCCACGGCCTCTGCGCCCAGCGCACGCACTGCGGCCACCGTGGTCTCCGCCTCGGCCCGGGAAGACTCGCTGTTGTAGTGCACCACCACGGCCCGCGCGCCGTGCCCCGCCAGATCACGGGCAATCAGCCCGCCCAGATTCTTGCCGCCGCCTGCAATCAGCGCCACCTTGCCGCGAATGGAATGGTCTGCCATGGAAACGCTCCTTGTGCTTGGATGAAGCACCCAGCTTAGGCAGCCAGCCCCCCGCGATAAACCGGCGCAGCCGGGATGGATCATCCAGAAAACCAGAACAATCGCGCCGATAGTTCTCTCCCCGCCCCCGCTCCCTCGCCCCCTTCCCGTATGCCCGCGCCTGCGTCGTGGCGCTTGCGGGGTTGCAAGCCTGCCGAAGGACAGGCTTGCTTCGTGATCTGACTTGCCGCAGTTGTCTGAGCGGAGCGCGAAGCGCGCAGAGAGTTCTGCGGCAAACCCCGCAAGCGCCACGACGCAGGTTGCCCGCAGCGCAGCGGAGGGTCGCGGGCATTCGGGTCGCCTTCTTTGGCCTGACCTTTCTTGGCGAATCAAGAAAGGGCAGTCGGCCGCCGGGCCGAGACCCGGCCTCGAAAAAACACCCCCCGGCAGGGTCAAGAACAAGCTACACACCGCCCGTGTCCCAAGACATCAGGACAGCTCGCGCTCGTACATATACCTCCGCGACCAAGCCAACGAAGCAGCCCCCTGCCCCGCCCTCCGACAAACAACCTGAAAGATAGACACATCGTCATGCTCAAACGCATAAGCACACCCCGCCAAATACACCCTCCAGATCCGAAACCTCTCCTCCTCCACCAACGCCCGAATCTCCGGCACACAAGCCTCAAACCGCTCCAGCCACAACTGCAACGTGCGCACGTAATGACGCCGCAACCCCTCCACATCCAGCACCTCCAGCCCCCCACGCTGCATGGCCTCCAGCGCCAGGCTCAGGTGCGGCAGTTCGCCATCAGGAAACACGTATCGGTCAATGAACGCACCGCCGCCCAGGGCCGTGGCGCCCACGTCCGCATCGGTGGAGGTGATGCCGTGGTTCAGCGCCAGGCCGTCGTCGGCCAGCAGCTCGCGCATGTGCGCGAAGTACATGGGCAGGTTGCGGCGGCCCACATGCTCGAACATGCCGACGCTGGTGATGCGGTCGAAGCGCCCCTGCACGTCGCGGTAGTCCTGCAGGCGGATCTCGATGCGGTCGGCCAGGCCTGCGGCGCGCACGCGCTCGGTGGCCGCTTCGAACTGGTTGCGCGACAGCGTCACGCCCACGCAGTGCGCGCCAAAGTGCTGGGCCGCGCGCAGCACCAGGGCACCCCAGCCGCAGCCGATGTCCAGCAGGCGCTGGCCGGGCTGCAGGCGGATCTTGGTGAGGATGTGGTCCAGCTTCTTGCGCTGGGCGGTGGTCAGGTCCTCGTCGCCGTTCTCGAAGTAGGCGCAGGAATAGACCATGCCCTCGTCCAGCCAGAGCCGGTAAAAGTCGTCGGACACGTCGTAGTGGTACTGGATGGATTCGCGGTCCGTGCTGCGGCTGTGCCTGAAGCGCCTGGCCGCGCGCGCCGCAAGCGCCAGCCGCCCCGGCCCCTTGCCCGCGCCCTGAGTCTTGGACATGCGGCGCGCCAGCGCATAGCCGAAGTCGATGATGTCGGGCAAGCGGCCGTCGATGTCGATCTGGCCCTTCACATAGGCCTGGCCCAGGTGGTCCAGGCTGGGGTCCAGCAGCAGCGGCAGGGCCGAGGCGCTGCGCACCGTCAGCGTGACGCGCGGCTGCTCGAAGTGGCCGAAGTCGAACTGCTCGCCATTCCACAGCACCAGCCGCGCCGGCAGATCGGCCCGCGCACGCACGGCCTCGGCCCAGCGCCTGAGCTTCTTGTCCCAGAACATCGTGCATCTCCCCGGGGCTGGCGGCGCCCCCCTTTTGACATGAACCGCATGAACCGCATGAAAAGCAAATGACGAGTCTTGCCGCTTCATGTGACGGCAAGACGTCAGCACGGCAACCCGCGCCGGTAGCGGATCGATACAGACCCGATGGCGCCCACACCCCGCCAGCGGTCCGGCTTGGGGCACACTGGCCGGCGTTCCAACTGCCCCGGCGCGAAGGCGCCTGCGACAGACCCATGCAAGCCCATGACCTGAGCATCGAACACTGCATCGAGCACCGCAACGAACAACGCAGCACCGGCGGCTATGGCCTGCCGGCCGGATTTCAGGAACCTGCCATCGAACTGGAGCCAGTGACGCCATGGCCATGACCCATACCCAGGCGCTGTCCAAGCTGGCCGCCGACACCCTTGTGCAGACCCTGGAGGAAGACGTGGCGCGCGTGATGGCGCGCACGTTTGCGCTGGGCCGGCACGATGCCGCTATCGCGGCCAACTACGGCGGCCAAGCCCTGCCGCCCCTGCTGCGGCGCTGGAGCTGCGTGCTGCAGGCCGGTGACGCCAAGGCAACGGCGCTGTACCGGCACAAGACGGCGCTGGCCCTGGCCATCGTGCTGCACAGGAACGGCCTGGCCGACGCGGGCCTGAACACGGCCGCGCGCACGGCCATCGATGTGCTCAATGCCGAGGTGGCGCTCAGCGATGATTTTTTTCGCAAGTCGGCGCAGATCCGCCAGGACTTCCTGGACACGCCGCCCGCGCCGCCCAAACGCTCGCCGGGCCTGCCCGACAGCCTGACCTTCTACCGCGCGGCCGACGTGGTGGCCATGGAGCTGGACGGGCGCTTTTACGCCCTGTACGTGCACGGCTGCGCCCGGACCAACCAGAGCCCCATCGTCGAGTTCTACGACGCGGTGTTCGACCATGTGCCGCAGATGGTGGAACTGGCCGACGTGCGCGCCCGGGGCCGGCGATACAACGATGGCGTGGGGCGGGTGGCGCGGTTTTCCATATCGGGCCTGAAGTTCCTGCCCGACCCGGCAGGCCAGTTCACCCTGGTCAAGGCCTGCGTGGAGACGCCGCCGGACCCCGGCCATCTGCAAAAGGGCGACTGGCTCTACACCGTGTCCGACATCTTCGAGCTGCAGTCCGAGGTGGACTCCATGTTCGGCCCCGGCGGCAGGCCCTGAGCCTTGAGCCCTGAGCTTTGAGTCCTGACAGCGGCCTGTTCTTGCCTGTTTTCAAGAGGAAATTCATGACGCATCCCCGGCCTTCCACTCTGCCCTCCCGCATGGCCTTGCCGGCCGTGCTGGCACTGGCTGCCACGCTGGCCCTTGCGGGCTGCAACCAGCGGCACGACACAGCAGACATGGAATCTGCGCCCGCCCCCGCGCCCATGGCGGGCGGCGTCGGCATGAAGCAAGGCCGCGCCGCCACCGTGCAGGCCGAGGATGCGGCAGCAGCCGCACCAGAGACATCGGCGCAGGACGAGATGGCCCAGCGCTTCCTGGCCGTGCGCCAGGAGCTGAACGTGGAAGTGCCGCAGGCGCAGCTGGCCGATGCCTGGGGCCAGGTGCGCGACCTGTGCGCCACGCTGCGCTGCGAGCTGTTGTCGGCATCGCTGCTGCGCGAGACGCCCCAGCAGCCCGGCAACGCCATGCTGGAGATGCGCGTGGCGCCGGCCGATGTGCAGCGGCTGCTGGGCACGCTGGCCGGCGTGGCCACCATCGTGTCGCAGAACACCATCAGCGAGGACAAGACGGCCGAGGTGATCGACGTGGAGGCGCGCATCAGGAACCGTACCGAGTTCCGCGACAGCCTGCGCCTGATGCTGCGCGACACCACGACCAAGCGCACCATGTCCGACCTGCTGGAGATACAGCGCACGCTGTCGGACACGCAGGCCGAGCTGGACGCCATGGCCGCCCAGCGCAAGGTGCTGGAGCAGCAGACCAGCAAGCAGCACATACAGATCCAGTTCACGCCCACCCGCGCCCTGGTGCAGGGCGGCACCAGCTACAGCCCCATAGGCCGCGCGCTGCGCGATGCCGGCCACGTTCTGGGCGAGAGCATGGCCGCGCTGATCACCTTTGTGGCAGCCGTGCTGCCCTGGCTGGTGCTGGTGGTGCTGCCGCTGGGCTGGGTGCTGCGCGCGCTGTGGCGGCGCAGGCGCGCCAGGAAGGCCTGAGCGGCACGGCAGGATCAGGAAATACGGCGGCCATGCCGTGCTCCAATCAAGCCATGCCCACCGAACCGAGCCTTGACGACCTGCGCCGCCATGCCGTGGCGCGCACCCTGTTCACACCGACCACCCTGCCTGCGGCCATACAGCGCCTGGGTTTTGTGCAGGCAGACCCGATCCGCGCCCCGGCCCGGGCGCAGGACCTGACGCTGCGCCACCGCGTCAAGGACTACCGCGCCGGCGACCTGGAGCGCCGCTATGCGCGCCTGGCGATCGACGAGGACTGCCTGGTCAACTACGGCTTTCTGCCCAGTGAGCACCTGGCGCTGATGCACCCGCGCCAGGCCCGCAAGGCCTGGGATGCCGAGACACAGCGCAAGGCCGCCGAGGTGCTGGCGTTTGTGCGCGAACGCGGCGCCGTGCATCCGCGCGAGGTGGAGCAGCATTTCTCGCACGGAAGCGTGAAGAACTACTGGGGCGGCTCGAGCAGCGCCAGCACGCAGTTGCTCGACGGCATGCACTACCGCGGCCTGCTGCGCGTCAAGCGCCGCGACAGTGGCACGCGCGTCTACGAGGCAGTCGCCCATCCGCCGGCCGACGACAGCCCCGACGCCAGCGCCCGGCGCGCCGCCGCGCTGATCGACCTGGTGGTGCGCAAGTACGCACCGCTGCCGGCCCCCAGCCTGACCTACCTGGTGCGCCTGCTGGGCTATGGCGCACCCCATCTGGCGCAGCAGACCCAGGCGGCGCTGCGGCTGGCGCGCGAGCAGCTGGCAAGCTGCCGCATCGACGGAACCACCTGGTACTGGCCCGCCGACGAGAACCCACGCTCGCGCCGCCATGCCTTCGACGAGCGGCTGCGCCTGCTCGCGCCCTTCGACCCCGTGGTCTGGGACCGGCGCCGCTTCAAGCTGCTCTGGGGCTGGACCTACAAGTTCGAGGCCTACACGCCACCGGCCCGGCGCCAGCTGGGCTACTACGCCCTGCCCATGCTCTGGCAGGGCCAGGTGATCGGCTGGGCCAACCTCCAGGCGCGCGACGGCCGGCTGGAGCCGTCATTCGGCTATGTGGCCGGCGCGGCGCCCGGCGATGCCGCCTTTCGCAGCGCGCTGGATGAGGAACTGCAGCGCATGGAGGAGTTTCTGGCGCCGCGCTGAGGCTCAGGCAATCGCCCCCTGCGCGCGTTTGCCGCCACACAGGATCAGCGGCAAGACTGCACAGGCGCAGTCCACTCAGAAGGTTCCGCGCAGCGTGAGCGTGGCATTGCGCGGCATGCCGTAGTAGTTGCCGTTGCGCGCGCCGCCCACGGCGGCCCAGTAGACCTTGTCGGTCACATTGCCGATGTTGAGCGCCGCCGTCCAGTTGCGGTTGATGCGGTAGGAGGCGCGCAGGTCCAGCACGGCATGGCCGGGGTTCTGCACGGTGTCCACGCGGGCATGGCTTTGCGCGCTGAGGTTGGCGCCCACCTTCCAGGCCGACCATTCGCCGGGCAGCGCGTAGCTGGTGGACACGCGCAGCAGGCTGCGGGGTGTGTCGGTGCTCAGCGAGCTGCCTTCGTCGTCGCGCGTGTTCAGCCAGGTGTAGCCGCCAGAGACCTGCCAGCCGCGTGCAAGCTCGCCGCCGATCTCGGCGTCAAAGCCCTTGCTGCGCAGCACGCTGGAGTTGCGGTAGCAGTCATTGGTGGTCACGCCGGGGCACAGGCCTTCGTTGCCAGTGTCGAACACGGCCACGTCGCGCTTCTTGATGTTGAACACCGAGAAGGCCACGTTGAGCTTGCGCTCGAACAGTTCGCCCTTGATGCCGGCCTCGTAGTTGGCGCCCACGGCGGGCTTGAGGCGGTTGCCCTGCACGGTGGCGTACTGCGACTGGGGCTGGAAGGTGCTGGTGTAGCTGGCATAGACGGACCAGAGCGGATCGATGTCGTAGACCAGGCCCGCATAGGGCGTGAAGCGGCCGTTTTCGCGGTAGTCGTTGGTCAGGGCGCCGGTGAAGGTGTCGTTGGAGCGGAACTTGAACCAGTTCAGGCGCCCGCCCAGGTGCAGGTGCAGGCGTTCGGCCAGCTGAAAGCGCCCGCTGCCGTAGATGCCCAGCAGTTGCTTGCGCTCCCTGAGACCGAAGTCATAAGGGGGAGCCACGGGGTCAGGGATGCGCGAATGGTCGAAACGGAAGACGTCCAGGGGCATGGCCTCGCCAGAGGAGGCCGACTGGGTCAGCACCTTCTGCTGGGTCCAGCTGGTGCCGAACATGACCTTGTGCGTGCCGCCCAGCGCCTGAAAGCTGCCGGTGACGTTGGCATCCAGCCCCGTGGCATCGATGTCGCGCGCAATGAAATCGTTGCCTACATAGCGCAGGCCCTGCAGGGTAACGGGATCGATGGCGCCGCGCGCCGATCCCAGCTTCTGGTCGATGGTGGTCTTGCCGTGGTTGAGCGTGAGCTTGGCCACCCAGTCGCCTCCCATGCGGTGCTCGACCTCGCCGAACACGTCATCGACCTGGGCCTCGTGGCGGTTCCATCGCTGGCCCAGCGAAGTGGAGCGCGGCAGGCCCAGCGAGGCGCCGTTGGAGTAGCTGGGCAGGCCGAAGATGCTGTAGCCGTCGATGTCGGTCTGCTCATGGCGGTAGCCCGCCGTGACCTTGGTGCCGGCGCCCAGGTCGGCGTCGATCACGCCGTAGAGCATGGGCGAGCGCGAATGCACCAGGTCGATGAAGCTGTGGCGGTCGGTATAGGCGGCCACCACGCGGCCGCGCACCGTGCCGGCCTCGTTGAGCGCGCCGCCTCCATCGATCTCGGTGCGGAAGTTGCTCCATGAGCCGATGCTCTGGGCGAACTCGAAGTGCTTTTCCGCACGCGGGCGCTTGCGCACCATGTTGACCACGCCGCTGGGGTCGCCCGCGCCCACCACCAGGGCGCCTGCGCCGCGCAGCACCTCCACGCGGTCGAGGATGGCCGTGTCCATGGGCACCCAGCCCGTGGGGCTGTAGGTGCCGCCGGCCACGCCGTCGAGCAGGTAGTTGGAGTCCGGGATCTCGTAGCCGCGCATCATGTAGACGTGGGCCCCGAAGTTGCGCTGCGACTTGGTGGCGCCCGTGGTCTGCAGGATCACGTCCTCGACGGAAGACAGGTTCTGGTCATCCATCTGCTGGCGCGTGACCACGGTCACGGACTGCGGTGTCTCGCGAATGGACTGCTCCATCTTGCCGATGCTCAGAGCGCGCGTGGTGTAGGAGCCGGTCTGCTCGGTGGTGGGGCTGGTGATGGCCTGGGCCGTGACGCGCACCTCGGCCATGGCCTGGGCCGTGCCTGCGGTGCGTGCAGCGGCAGCTGCGGAGGCTGGAGCAGGCGCTGCGGTGCGCAGGCCCCAGTTGCCCGAGCCCGTGCGCACCAGCTCCAGCCCGCTGCCCTGCAGCGCCGCGCGCGCGGCCTGCTCGGGCGTGTAGCTGCCGCGCACGGCGGGCGCGGTCAGGCCGCGCACCAGCTCGGCGTCAATGCCGATCTGCTGGCCGCTTTCGGCGCCTATGCGCGCCAGCGCGCTGCCCAGCGGCTGGGACGGCAGGTCGTAGCTGCGCACGGACGAGGCGGCTGTCGCAGCGGGCGCGGAAGGGGAAGTCTGGGCGTGGGCGCTCAGCGCGCAGGCCAGGGCGGCAGCGGCCAAGGTGCGCAAGGGCAAGGGGCAGGAGAGCAGCATGCGGGTTCTCGACAAGGAGGTTGGAAGGGCCTGAAAAGCAGGTTTCCAAGGCTTGTCGAGCGCGCCGCAAAAAGTGTTCATTTTTTTGCGCGCAGGCACCGACCTCACCCGATAGTCACTCGATGGTCACCAGCCAGCCACGCTGGTAGACGTTCACGGCAATGGGCAGGGTCTCGGCCAGCGCCGCCAGGGCGCGGTCGGTGTCGTCCAGCGAGAACGTGCCGTAGACATGCAGGGCCGCCGCACGCGGCGCCACGCGGATGAAGCCCGCGCGGTAGGCGCGCAGGGCCTGCACCACCTCGCCCAGCGGCTGGTCATGCGCCTCCAGCATGCCGCGCTGCCAGGCCGACGCGGTGCCGGGCTCGGTCGCATCCTCGGTAATGCCTGCCGGACCGAAGCGTGCACTGCGGCCTTGGGCCAGCACCTGGCTTGCACCCTGTGGCGTGGTGATCTCCACGCTGTGCTCAAGCATGCTCACCAGGCTGCTGCCGGCCTCTTGGCGCACCACGAAGCGCGTGCCCAGCGCGCGCACCTGGCCGTGGGCCGTGCGCACGGTGAAGGCAGCGGCGCCTTGCCCTGCCTTCCAGGCCTGTGGCGCTGCATGCGCCAGCAGCGTGCCCTGGCGCAGGATGACGGTGCGGCGGCCACCACTGAAGTCCAGGTCAGCCGCCGAACGCGCATCCAGCGTGATGGTGCTGCCATCGGGCAACGCAAAATCACGCCGCTCGCCCGTGCCGGTGCGCAGGTCGGCAGCCCATTGGCTGATGGGTGCGTGGCGGTGGGCCACGAAGGCGGTGCCCACGGCCATGCCGCCCAATCCCAGCGCGCCGCGCAGCAGGCTGCGGCGACGGCGGATGCGCGATTCGGCACGCTGCAGCGCCTGGCCCATCAGGCTGCCCGAGGCCGCAGGCGCGCCGGTGCGCAGCGGCGACAGCATCTGCTGCAGCGGTGCCTGCAGCCGCTCCCAGGCCAGGCGGTGACCGGCATCGGCCCGCAGCCATTGCTCGAAACCCTGGCGCTCGCCATCGCTGACGGAGCCCGAGTTCAGCGTGACCAGCCAGCCCACGGCCGCCTCGGTGGCGGCATCCAGACTGCTGCCGTCCTGCGAAAGAGAGGCCGCCATGTCAGCCGCCGCGCGCTACGGCAATGCCGGCCTGCTGGCGGGCCAGCGCGATGGCGATGCGCCGGAAGGCCTCGGCCATGTGGCGGCGCACCGTGCTCAGGGAAATGTCCAGCTGGTCGGCAATGGCCTGGTAGGTCAGGCCGTCGATCTGGCTCAGCAAAAAGGCCTGGCGCGCCTTGAGCGGCAGGCCGTCCAGCGCCTGGGCGATGTGCTCCAGCGTCTCCAGCAGCACGGCGCGCTCTTCGGGAGAAGGCGCCAGCTCCTCGGGCTGCAGGGCCAGGGTCTCCAGATAGGCCCGCTCCAGCTCGCGCCGGCGCCACAGCGTGAACAGCAGGCGCTTGGCAATGGTGGTCAGAAACGCGCGCGGCTCCTGCACCACGGCAGCGGGGCGCGCGGCCACCACGCGCACAAAGGTCTCGGACGCCACATCCTGCGCCTCGGCCGTGTCGCGCAGCCTGGCCTTCAGACGCGACAGCAGCCAGGCATGGTGGCCCACATACAGCTGCTGGACCTGGAGCATGGATTCTGGAGGCGTGTGCGGCACGGACATGGGGCGGTATTTTAGCCGTCCGCAATAAGAATGGTTTGCATTCCACCATTCCCCCAGGGCAGCCGGACCGCCCTCAGTTCATGCGCGGCAGATTCGCTGCCTTGATGGCCGCGCCCATGGACTCATGGCCCTGGACCAGCTTCCTGCGGTATTCGGCGCCGGTGAGCGGCGCCGGGTCCACGCCGGCTGACTCGAAGATGCGCGCCACCTGGGGCCCCTCGGCGGCTGCCATGGCAACGCGCTCCAGCCTGTCGCGCAGGGCCGGGGGCACGCCCTTGGGGTAGGCCAGGCCGATCCAGGAGTCGATCTCCACGTCGTAGCCCTGCTCCCTGAGCGTGGGCACCTCGGGCAACTCCTTCCAGCGCATGGGGCTGGCGCTGGCCAGCAGGCGCATTTTTCCGGCCTTGACGTGCTGGACGATGTCCGAGGGGTTCTGCACGATGACATCGACCTGCCCGCCGATCAGGCCGGCCACGGTCTCCGCGCCGGACTTGTAGTTGATCTCCTCGAACTTGCCGCCGGTCTTGCGCCCCAGCTCGTACATGGCCAGGTTGTTGGGCGCGGACGGCGCGCCAAAGAAGATGCCCTTGCCCTGGCGGGACGCGGCCACCAGGTCGGCCATGGTCTTGTAGGGCGAGTCCGCGCGCACGGCCACGCCATAGCGGTAGCGGGCCACGCCTGCGATGAAGTCGAAGTCATCGACCTTGTAGTCCACCTTCATGAGGTGGGGCGTGATGGCGATGGTCGAAAACGTCACCACGCCCAGCGTATAGCCGTCAGGCTTTTGCCGGGCCAGCGACGAGACGCCCAGCGTGCCCTGCGCTCCCGCGCGGTTGTTGGGCACCACGGGCTTTTTGAGCAGGACCTCCATGGCATTGCCGATGGCGCGCGAGGCCACGTCGGTATTGCCGCCTGCGCCGTAGTTGATGATCAGGGTCAGTTCCCGCTCGGGAAACGCGTCCGTGCCCTGGGCCAGCGCCGGGGCGCCGGCTGCGGCCGCCAGCGCTGCCGCGCAGAAGGCCGAAAGCAGGCATCTGCGAGATGCGGGTGATGGATATGCATGCATGGTTGTCTCTCGTTGCGATCTTGGGTTCTGTCGTCTTTGGAAGTCGTGCTTTCACGGTGCCGCGCACTACCCACTGGCCGGGAAGCAGGCACGCCCTGGAAGTGGGGGCACCGAGGAAGGGCAGCCCCGCACCGAGGGTGCCACCCCCCCGCCAAGCGAGAGGGGGAAGCGGCGCAGCCGCTCAGGGGGTCGTCCTTCCTCAATTCATGAAGAAGCCGCCGTTGACGTCGATCACCGCGCCATTGGTGAAGCCTGCGGACTCGCTGCACAGGTAGCGGATGGCGGCGCCGACCTCGGCAGCCTCGCCCAGACGCCGCACGGGGATCTGCTCGGCATAGCGGCGATTGACCTCGTCGCCGGCCTGCTGCGCCATCGGCGTCAGGATGCGGCCCGGCGCCACGCAGTTGGTGGTGATGCCGTACTGGCCCATCTCCGAGGCGATGGAGCGGCTCAGGCCCAGCACGGCGGACTTGCTCAGCATGTAGGCAGGGCCGGCCACGATGGACTTGCCGCGCCCGGCCAGCGAGGACACGTTGACGATGCGCCCCCAGCCCCGCTGCTTCATGCCCGGCAGCGCCAGCTGGCATAGGCGCAGCATGGACAGCAGGTTGACGTCCAGGATCTGCTGCACCTCGCCCAGCCCCACTTCGAGGATGCCGTTGGACTGTCCGCTGGCGTTCTTGAGGCTGATGCCGGCGTTGTTGACCAGGATGTCCACGCCGCCATGGCGCTGCACGATGTCGCCGACTACGCGCTGGCGGGCAGCCTCGTCGCAGACATCAAGCACCACGGCGCTGGCCCTGGCGCGCAGTTCCTGCGGGACCCGATCCAGGTCAGGCGCGGCCAGGTCGGCCAGCACCACCTGGCGGCCGTCGCGCAGCAGTTCGATGGCGGTGGCCAGGCCGATGCCGCGTGCGGCGCCGGTCACCAGGGCCGTGCGGATGGGGAAGTTCTCAGGCGCGCTCATCAGTGGCTCTCCGGCGTGTAGAAGGTGATGGGGGGAAAGGCGTCTTCGGTGCACATGACCTCGATCAGCGTGGCCTCTTCGGCAGCCATGGCGGCGCGCAGCGCGGGGGCGATGGCATCGGCCGATTCCACGCGCACGCCGTGGATGCCGCAGGCCCGTGCGATGGCCGCATGGTCCACGCCGCTGAAGTTCACGGCCGAGGTGTGCTCGCCGAACTTCACGTGCTCGGCATGCTTCTGGTAGCCCAGGATGCCGTTGTTGATGAGGACGGTGATGACCTTGATGCCCATGCGCCTGCAGGTCTCCATCTCCGACCACACATGGCCGAAGCCGCCGTCGCCCACCAGGCAGAACACCTGGCCGCCGTCCTGCGCCAGGCGCGCACCCATGGCCATGGGCATGCCCCAGCCCAGGCCCGCCAGGCCGCGCGGCGTGATGAAGCGCTGGCCGGCCCGGCGCGCGGTCAGGTAGTTGGTGACCCACAGCGTGGAGTAGCTGGCATCGGCCACCACGGTGTCCTCGGCGGTCAGCAGGGCGTCGAGCTCATGCATGATGCGTTCGGGCCGGATGGGTGCGGCGCTGGACAGGCGCACTTCGGCTGATTCCTGTCGGTGCCTTTCCCTGCCCTTGGCAATGCGTGCGGCCAGTGCAGCGCGCTGGCCGGTACGGGCCGACAGATCCAGCGGCCCGGCGATGTCCAGCATGGCCTGCAGCGCCAGCCGCGCATCGCCCACCAGGCGCATGGCGTCGTAGTTGCGCCCTATCTCCTGGCCGTCAATATCGAGATGGATGAATTGCGCATCGCGCGGGTACAGCGTCCAGCTGTCCGTGCCGTTCTGGTTGGTGCGGTTGCCGATCAGGAACACCACGTCGGCCCCGGACACGAAATCCTTCAGGTAGCGGCCCGAGCCATTGGGCCCCAGGCAGTTGGCGACCACGCCCAGCGACAGCTCATGCGTCTCGGCCACGGCGCCCTTGCCCATGTTGGTGGTGGCCACGGGCAGGCTCAGCGCATCGGCAAACGCGCTCAGTGCCTCGCTGGCGCCCGAGATGTGCACGCCGCCACCGGCAACGATGACCGGCGCGCGGGCCTGGAGCAGCGCGCCCATGGCCCGTTCCAGCAATTGCCGTTCGGGCACGGCGCGGTCCAGCGGAAAGCGGGCCAGTGCAGCGGGCCGGGGCACGCCGGACGGCTGGGCAGGCTCGGTGAGCAGGTCGGCCGGCAGCATCAGCGCCACGGGGCCGGGCCGGCCGCTGCAGGCCGCGATGATGGCCTGCTCCACATAGTCTTCCACGCGCGATGCCTGGTCCACGCGCCGCACCCACTTGGTCACGGGCTTGAACAGGCCCATGTGGTCCAGGTCCTGGAAGGCGTTCCTGTCGGTCTGGTCGCGCGCCACGTCCTGCACCAGCGCGATGATGGGGATGGAGACCTTCAGCGCCTCGGCCAGCGGAGCCACCAGCAGCGCGGCGGCCGGCCCGTTCTGCGCGGTGATCACGGCCGGCCTGCCGCTCATGCGGGCATGGGCATCGGCCATGTAGCCGCCCGCGTTCTCGGTGCGGTAGGCGATCTGGCGCAGGCCCAGTTCCTCGGCGGCCAGCACGAACATGCTGGGCAGGCTCTGCCCGAAGAACTGCGTGATGCCGTGCCGCTTCAGGACCCGGGCCACCAGGTGGCCTACGGTGTCCTGCTTGTTCAATCCAGGGTTGCTCAGGGGTTTCGACATGGGTTGCGGTTTCCGTTCAACAAAAAAGGCGTAGCGGCTCCCTCGCCATGGCAATCGCCAGCGATACGGAAAGGGAAGCCAGGGGGAACTTATCTATTCAGGAAATTCAAAGGCAATCCAGGACACGGCCAGTCCAGCGCCACCAGCCGCCCCGTGGAAGACAGGGTGACAAAAGCCGTCTTCAGGTCCTTGCCGCCAAAGCAGATGTTGGTCGTCATGGGGTCGGGCAGCTCGACCCGGTGCAGCACCTGCCCGGCCGGCGAGACCACGGTGATGCCGCCCTCGCCCAGCGTGGCAAGGCAGATGTTCCCTTCGGCATCCACGGCCAGGGAGTCGATGTTCTGCATGCCTGGCAGGCGGCAGACCAGCCGTCCGCCATTGGGCGAATCGGGCCAGGGCCGGGCCAGGAGGTGCCCGGGCTCGCCGATATCGAAGGCCCACAGCCGCCCCGTGAAGGTCTCCGCCACATAGAGCGTCTTCTCATCGGGAGAAAGACCGATTCCGTTGGGCGACCACAGCGGGAAGACGGCCTCGCGGATGGCGCTGCCATCGGCCAGCGCGTAGCAGACGCCGCCCCGGTCCACCTCGCGCGGGCGCACCTTGCCGTGGTCGGTGAACCAGAAGCCGCCATGCCGGTCGAAGACCAGGTCGTTGGGCCCCTTCAAGGGTCCGCTGCCGCTTTGCGTGTACAGGCATTCGACCTGGCCCGAGGCCAGGTCCACGGCCTCTATGCGCCCGCCCGAATAGTCGTTGGCCTGGCCTATGGGCCGCAGCCCATGCTCCGCACTGCGGTGCCACTGGAAGCCACCGTTGTTGCAGATGAACAGCTTGCCGCCGGGGCCTATGGCGGCACCGTTCGGGCCTGCGCCCAGGTGGACGAGCTGCCGCTTTGTGCCATCGGCCGTCACCCGGGTCAGCCAGCCATTGGCGATCTCCACCAGCACGACCGATCCATCGGGCAGGGCCACCGGGCCTTCGGGAAACTCCAGGCCGTCGGCCAGCTCACGAATCCTTGGTTCTGCTTTTTCCAACGTGTATGTCCGCATGCACCCTCCCTTAGATATGATGCATGGTACTTGATGCATCAAACACCAATTACAGGGTTAGCCCTTGGCACAGCCACACACCGTGGCCATGAACAAACCGTCCTTCCCCGGGAGGTACCATTGCGCCCAAGCAGTTGCGGAGGCCCGATGTCCAGCGTTTTTTCACAGATCCGAACCAATCAGACCCTTGCCGAAAAAACCTATCTGCAGATCCGTGACGCCATCGTGAGAGGCCAGCTGCAACCCGCGCAGCGCCTCGTCTATCGCAGCCTGGCCGAAGAGTTCGGCATCAGCCCCACGCCCGTGCGCGATGCCATACAGCGCCTGGCCTCCGAAGGCGCCCTGGACCTGGACGACCGCGGCGTGGCCACCGTGCCCGTGCTCAGCGTGGAGCAGTACGTGGAAATCATCGCCCTGCGCATCGAACTGGAAGGCCGCGCCGCCGCAGCCGCCGCCAGCCGCCATCCGGGCCTGGGCTTCATCGACACCCTCACCCGGCTGCACCAGGACCTGGAAAAATCCATCGCCGTGGACGACGACGCCACGCTGATCGCCAACGAGCGCTTCCACTTCTCCATCATCGAAGCCGCGCAGCAGCCCGTGCTGGCCAGCCTCATCGGCCTGCTATGGCTCAAGTGCGGCCCGTCCGTGCGCTACCTGTACCGGGGCACCTACGCCCGCGCGGCCGAACATCCGCACATCCGGCTGATCCATGCGCTGGAGCAAAGGGACGGCCCCGCCGCCCGACAGGCCGTGGTGCAGGACCTGCAAAGCGCCTGCCTGCATATCCTCAGGAAGATTGCCAAGGATGATGGGATGGAGTTTCCGCAGGAGTGGGTGGTGGCGGGCATGGGGTAGAAGCACTGTAGGTACGCCTCGCTGCAGTTGGCGCAGTAAGGATATAAGTGCCTGACTCCAAGCCTCCGTACCAGAATGTGCCTTCTCCTCCGCTGCATCCGACTCTCTTCGGACATATTTGAGGGTGGCGACCTCAAATTTCCCAAAGTTGCAAGACCATCGCCCAGCGCATGGCGTCATACTTTGACGGTGCTCGGCTAGGCCCTCACGATTACGTTCTGTAACGACCCCACACCGCCTAAGCCAAAGCATCGCCTGCAAATCGTCCAAGGAACATCATGTTGACTCGCTTGAAAGTCTCTGGGTTCAAGAATCTCCGAAAGATCGATGTCCAGTTCGGTCTGTTCACATGTATTGCTGGCGCCAACGGTGTCGGGAAATCGAACCTGTTCGATGCGATAACTTTTTTGTGCGATTTAGCGTCTATGCCCATTCTCAAGGCATGCAGCAACGTGCGTGGCACACATGGTCGAGCATCTGAGTTTGCATCTCTTTTTTTCCATGAAAAAGGTGAGAAAGAACTTCGAATGGAGTTTCTCGCAGAAATGATCGTTCGCAATGAGGTCGTTGATGACTTTGACCGCAGTGTCAAGCCAACAGCAACATTGCTTGAATACTCCTTGGTGCTTCGACTTAATACAGAAGCAGCACCGGGCTCTTCAAAGGATCCGATCTACATCGAGCACGAAGAATTGCGTGCCAAGCCATCCAGTGAAGCGCAAAAATTCCTTGCATTCAACGGTGGCTCAGATCTGGCAAAGAATAAGAAACTCATCTTCGGACCCGGTGCACGTACGTCGCCTTTCATCCAAACCGATAACAAAGACTCGGACGTCACGATCCTGCTGCGCAGTGATCGAGGCGGCGGTCAGCCTCAGAAAATCTCGGCCCGCAAGAGTCCTCAAACCATTCTTTCTGGCGTTAATCTTTCATCGCACCCAACGGCATTGGCAGCCCGCCGAGAAATGCAGTCCTGGCGCATGTTGCAATTGGAGCCTTCGGCATTGCGCGCGCCGGATGATGTTTTTGGCGATGCGTCGCTTTCCTCAACTGGCGCGCATATGCCTAATACGTTGTTTCGCTTAGGGAGATACGGAGACATCGCAAACAGACTGGCCGACCTGATTCCCGGCGTGACGGCCTTGGATGTAGATACCGACGAGGCGAGGCAGCAACGCACATTGTCAGTAAAAATGAGCGATGGACGTCCGTACTCTGCAAGCTCTTTATCCGACGGAACGCTTCGTTTTCTTGCCCTTGCCGTACTTGCCAGTGATCCAGATGCCGAAGGACTGGTGTGCTTGGAAGAACCTGAGAACGGCATCCACCCTTTGCGCATTCCAGAAATGCTTCGCTTGGTGAAAGAGCTTTCCGATGCTGACCTATCGGGAGAAGAACTGGCCGTTCAGCATTCACTGCGTCAGGTCATTATCAACACACACTCTCCACTGGTCGTCGCTGAGCTTTTGGACGACGAGCTACTGTTTGCGGAGTCTTTGCGTCTGCGGGGAGCCTCGTTCGCAAATTTCAAACCGATTAAAGGGACTTGGCGAGAGCGTGTGTTGGCAACTTCCGAGACAGGCTTTATCACAAGGGGTGAGTTGCACGCCTACCTATCTGGCATGAGGATGAAATCGAAGAGCAATGGCATAAAACATGTTGTAGACCATTTACCCAGTGAGACACTGGATCTTTTTCATAGTGCTTGATGGGATGGTCAGTGCATGAAAACCCTCACAGCAACCTTGATCACCGACGGAACCTCCGACCGTACTTTGCTACCCATCGTCCAGTATCTTCTGGATGAATGGAGCCCACTTCCTCATCGCACGCTTTTTGCTGAAGGCCTTCATTCAGGATCACTCAAATCCAGAATACCGCGGGTAATAGAGCTTTTCCCCTGCGATCTGCTATTTATTCACAGAGATGCAGAGCGCGAACCTCTTGCGAACCGCGTTCAGGAAATTCGGACTGCACTGGCGGAATCTGTAACCCAGCATCGGCCGCATATCTGCCTTGTGCCTGTACGAATGACCGAAAGTTGGCTGTTGTTGGACGAGAGGGCAATCCGCTCAGCAGCAGGCAACCCCGAGGGGCGCATTCCGCTAAAACTTCCCAAGGCAAATGCCATAGAAGAGCTGGCAGACCCCAAGAGCAAACTGTTCGAGTCGCTGACCGCCGCCGCCGAGGTGACTGGAAGGCACAGACGAAGATTCCATCCGGAAGCGGCCCGGCATCGCGTAGCCGAAATCCTGGATCCCAGTTTGCTGCGTCAACTTGAGTCTTTCAAATTTGCCGAAAAACAGGTGATCGATTTTTTCCGTGCCAATTTCACCTGATTGACTTCAAGCGTGAAGCCACCGCGGCCTCCCAACCACTACGAACCACATCAGGCCGACCGTCTATCCCACGTAGTCAATAATGTGGTCTTTGCCTGTCACCTTGCAGCCCTCAAGGAAACGGTTTGAGGAGGGCAGCACGACAAACGTACACCTGCGCCTTCCTGCGGCCCCGCGCCATCCAGGCAGGCCTTGCCCGGCGCCTTCGCGCCGCCGCAACCTGTTGATTCCCAAGCCAATGAGCGACCTCTCGCAAAGCACACAGCCCTCTCCGGCCCCTGATCTGTCGGCGCACACGCCCATGATGCAGCAGTACCTGGGCATCAAGATCAACTACCCCGACACGCTGGTTTTCTACCGCATGGGGGATTTCTACGAGCTGTTCTTCGGGGATGCGGAGAAGGTGGCGCGGCTGCTGGATATCACGCTGACCACGCGCGGGCAGACGGCGGGGCAGCCGATTCCGATGGCGGGCGTGCCCTTCCATGCGCTGGAGAACTACCTGGGCCGGCTGATCAAGCTGGGCGAGTCGGTGGCGATCTGCGAGCAGGTGGGCGAGGTGGGCGCCGCCAAGGGCCCGGTGGAGCGCAAGGTGGTGCGCGTGGTGACGCCGGGCACGCTGACCGACAGTGAGCTGCTGTCGGACAAGAGCGAAGCGATCTTGCTGTCCCTGCACACGGCCGGGCGCCAGCGCTGCGGCCTGGCCTGGATGGCGGTGACGCAGGGGCGCATCCACCTGGCCGAGTGCTCCCACGACGAGCTGGGCGCCTGGATTTCTCGCATTGCGCCCAGCGAGCTGATCTACAGCGCGGGCGTGACCGAGCGTTTCGAGCAAAGCCTGTTCGCGCTGCGCCATGGCGGCTCCATTGCCTGCCCGCTGTCGCCGCGCCCCGACTGGCAGTTCGACGGCGGCCTGGGCGAGCGCAAGCTGCTGGAGCTGCTGGGCGCCGCCAGCCTCAAGGCCTGGGAGGCCGAGGACCTGCCGCTGGCCCATGGCGCCAGCGCCGCGCTGCTGTCGTATGCCGAGCACACGCAGGGCCGCAGCCTGTCGCACATCCACGCTCTGCAGGTGCAGCGCGACGATGAGCTGATTGCGCTGCCGCTGGCCACGCGCCGCAACCTGGAGCTGGTCAAGACGCTGCGCGGCGAGGATTCGCCCACATTGTTCTCCCTGCTGGACACCTGCATGACGGGCATGGGCAGCCGCCTGCTCAAGGCCTGGCTGCTGGAGCCGCGCCGCGACCGCACGCAGGCCATGGCGCGGCTGGAGGCCACGCGGGCGCTGCAGGGCGCCAGCGCAGGCGGCATGGCCGCGCCCTGGCAGCAGTTGCGCGAGCAGCTCAAGGGCGTGAGCGATGTGGAGCGCATCACCGCGCGCACCGCGCTGCGCCAGGTGCGCCCGCGCGAGCTGGTGGGACTGGGCCGCACGCTGCACAAGGCGGCCGTGCTGGCCCAGGCCGGGCAGACACCCTCGGCCCACCTGACCCAGCTGTTTGCCGACTTGCAGCCGCCCGAGGGCTGCGCCGAGCTGCTGGTGCGCGCCATCATGGAAGAGCCGGCCGCCCTGGTGCGCGACGGCGGCGTGTTTGCCACGGGCTACGACGCCGAGCTGGACGAGCTGCGCGCCATCCAGAACAACTGCGATGACTTCCTGCTGGAGCTGGAGGCCAAGGAAAAGCTGCTGACCGGCATTCCCAACCTGCGCGTGCAGTTCAACAAGGTGCACGGCTTCTATATAGAGATCACCAACAGCTACAAGGACGCGGTGCCCGAGCGCTACCGCCGCCGCCAGACGCTGAAGAACGCCGAGCGCTACATCACGCCCGAGCTCAAGGCCTTCGAGGACAAGGCCCTGTCCGCGCAGGAGCGTGCGCTGCAGCGCGAAAAGTTCCTCTACGAGCAGTTGCTGGACCAACTGCAGCCCCATGTGCCGGCGCTCACGCGCGTGGCCGGTGCCATTGCCGCCATCGACGTGCTGTGCACGCTGGCCGAGCGCTCGCTGACGCTGAACTGGTGCGCGCCCGAGTTCGTGAACCATCCCTGCATCGAGATCGAGGCCGGCCGCCACCCGGTGGTGGAAGCCCGCATGGCCGAGACCTCCAGCGGCAGCTTCATCGCCAACCACACGCGCATGAACGCCAACACGCGCATGCAGATCATCACCGGCCCCAACATGGGCGGCAAATCGACCTATATGCGCCAGGTGGCGCTGATCGTGCTGCTGGCCAGCATGGGCTCGCATGTGCCGGCGTCCAGCTGCCGGCTGGGGCCCATCGACGCCATCCACACGCGCATCGGCGCGGCCGACGACCTGGCCAATGCCCAGTCCACCTTCATGATGGAGATGACCGAGGCCGCGCAGATCCTGCATTCGGCCACGCCGCACAGCCTGGTGCTGATGGACGAGATCGGCCGGGGCACCAGCACCTTCGACGGCCTGGCGCTGGCCAGCGGCATCGCCACCCAGCTGCACGACAGGACGCGCGCCTTCACGCTGTTTGCCACGCACTACTTCGAGCTGACCGAGCTGCCGGCCAAGGCACGCGCGGCCGTGAACATGCATGTGAGTGCGGCGGAGTCAGGCCAGGACATCGTCTTCCTGCATGAGATCCAGCCCGGCCCGGCCAGCCGCAGCTACGGTATCCAGGTGGCCAAGCTGGCGGGCATGCCGGCCGGCGTGCTGCACCACGCGCGCCATGCGCTGGAGGCACTGGAGGCCCATGCCGACGATGGCCGCCTGCAGGTGGACCTGTTCGATGCGCCCGACATGCCCGAGCCCGAAAGCCGCCACGACCCGCTGGCCCAGGCGCTGGCCGCCATCAATCCCGACGCGCTGAGCCCGCGCGAGGCGCTGGAGGCCCTCTACCAGCTCAAGAAGATCGCTGCCTGAACGCGGTCACTCTCCGCGCACTAAACTTGCCATTTCCGCAGATTCGGACGCTTCCATGACTTATTGCGTTGCCATCAAGCTCAACGCCGGCCTGGTTTTCCTGGCCGACTCGCGCACCAATGCCGGCCTGGACCAGATCAGCTCTTTCCGCAAGCTCATGGTCTACGAGAACCCCGGCGACCGCTTCATGGTGCTGCTGTCGGCCGGCAACCTGTCCATCACCCAGTCCGTTCGCGAGCTGCTGGAGAGCCAGCAGCTGCGCGACGAGGCCACGGGCGACATGCTGACCATCTGGAACGTGCGCAGCATGTTCGATGCGGCCCGCGTGCTGGGCGCGGCCGTGCGCCATGTGTACGAGCGCGACGGCGTGGCGCTGTCCCGGTCGGGCGTGGACTTCAATATCTCGCTGGTGCTGGGCGGCCAGATCCAGGGCGAGACCATGCGGCTGTTCCAGGTGTATTCGGCCGGCAACTTCATCGAGGCCACGAGCGAGACGCCCTACTTCCAGATCGGCGAGTCCAAGTACGGCAAGCCCGTGCTGGACCGCGTGATCACGCCGCGCACGCCGCTGGACGAGGCCGCCAAGTGCGCCCTGGTGTCCATGGACAGCACGCTCAAGTCCAACCTGTCGGTGGGCCTGCCGCTGGACCTGATCGTGTACGAGAAGGACCGCTTCGCCTCCGACAAGATCGTCAGCATCGACGAGAGCAATCCGTATTTCCGCATGCTGCACGACAGCTGGGGCGAGCGCCTGCGCCATGTCTTCGACAGCATCGAGGACCCGGCCTGGGATGGCGGCGCCTCCGAGGTGCCCATCCGCGTGCACAGCCGCCAGGCCCAGCCGCTGACCAAGGTCAACGCGCCGGCAGGCGCCCTGCGCTCGTCGGCGCGCAGCATGGGCCGGCTGCCGCCTGCGGCGCTGCGCCAGCCCTATCACAGCGGCACGGGCGCGGGCCTGGGCACCTCCACGGCAGACGGTCTTGCGACCTCCCCCATGACGCCCATGACACCCATGACGCCCCAGCAGCCGGGCCCGGCATCGCCCGTGCGGCCCGATGCAGGCCAGCCCTCGGGCCACCAGCAAGGCGTGCCCGATGGCGCCGCACAGGCCGGCCAGGAGCCTCGGCCGTGAACGCGGCCCGGTCCGCACAGCGGGCCGAGAGCGATGCGGCGGTTGCCGGCACGGGTACGGGCGCGGGCACTGCATCGGCGCCGCTGCCCGTGGTGTTCTCGCATGCCAACAGTTTTCCGCTGCCCACCTACCGGCTGCTGCTCTCGCTGCTGGCCGAGCGCGGCATCGCGGCGCAGGGCGTGGAGCGCTTCGGCCATGACCCGCGCTTTCCCGTCACCAACAACTGGCCGCACCTGGTCGAGCAACTGGCCGATTTCACGCGCGCCGAGGTCGAGCGCGTGGGCGGTCCGGTCTTCCTGGTCGGGCATTCGCTGGGCGGTTTCCTGAGCGTGATGACGGCCGCGCGCCATCCCGAGCTGGCGCGCGGCGTGCTGCTGATCGACTCGCCATTGCTCAGCGGCTGGCGTGCCAATGCGGTGGGGGTGGCCAAGCGCACGCAGCTGGTGGGCTCGGTCTCGCCAGGCAAGATCAGCGCGCGCCGCCGCAATGCCTGGGACAGCGATGACGAGGCGCTGGCCTATTTCCGCGCCAAGAAGGTGTTTGCGCAATGGCATCCGCAGGTGCTCCAGGACTATGTGCAGGGCGGCCTGGCCGACCTGGACGGCCGGCGCACGCTGCACTTCACGCGCGAGGTGGAGACCGCCATCTACAACACCTTGCCGCACAACCTGGCCTCGCTGCTGCACCACCATCCGCTGCGCTGCCCGGCGGCCTTCATCGGCGGGCGCGCCTCGGTGGAGATGCGCCAGGTGGGCATGGACCTGACGCGCCGCATCACGCGCGGGCGCGTGATGATGCTGGACGGCAGCCACCTGTTCCCCATGGAGCGGCCCCACGCCACGGCCGCCGCCATCGAGGCCGCGCTGCTGAACATGCAAACCTGAGCGGCGTCCGGCTCAAGCCGAGATCCGGATGGCAACCCTGGACCATGCGGTGGTGCTTGAACCCCTTGGCGCCTTCCTCAAGGATCGGGCCCCATCGGCGTTCACGGCAGCGGGCGAGGGTCTTGGCGATGGTGGGCCGGCTACCCGGCGCAATCGATCATCTTGTGAAGCAGGCGCAGCAGCTGCTGCTTGTCCTCAGCGCTCAGCATGCGGCTGGCCTCTTGCTCCAGAATTTCCACCTGCGCCGCCGCCTTTTCGTGCAGGCGCTCGCCCTCGGCCGTCAGATACAGCAGCGACAGGCGCCTGTCCGCAGGATCGGCCTCGCGCCTGAGCAGGCCGCGCACCTGCAGTCTTTCCATCAGCGCCGCCATGTTGGGCTGGGAAATCATCACGGTCTCGGCGATCTGGCGCTGGGACGCGCCGGGATTGGCCGAGATCAGCGACAGCACGGCAAACTCCGACGGCTTGAGATCCAGCGCCAGCATGTGCTTCGCATAGTGAGGCCTTACGGTGGCATGGGCCAGGCGCGTGCAGTGGCCCAACTGCTGCATCAGAAAATTCTGCTGGAGTGCTGACTTCATGGGCGATGGGGTGGCTCGGTCCAAGGGGGGGCCAGGCGCATCGAATGGGGCCTGGCGGACCTTTCGATAGAGACGGTCATGGGTTTGTCTCCTGCGTCATGGATGAAATCGGCCAGGGTCGCCGCACCTCAGGCCAGCGGGACCCGAGCCCGGTATTGCACGAAGAAATCGATGCTGCGCGGATTGGCCATGGCGTCGGGGCTGGCCACCTTGGCGGGCTCTGCACCCAGCAGCAGCTTGCGCACGGGCAGTTCCATCTTCTTGCCCGTGAGGGTGCGCGGAATCTCGGCGACCTGGATGACCGCATCGGGCACGTGGCGCGCAGAGGCCTGGGCCCTGATGGCATCCTTGATCCGGGCCACCAGCGCATCCGTCAGCACCAGGCCCGGAGCCAGCACCACGAACAAGGGCATGAAAGAGGGGCGCCCCAGGAACTCCAGGTCCACGACGAGGCTGTCCAAGACCTCGTCAACTTCCTCGACGACACGGTAGATCTCGGCCGTTCCCATGCGGATGCCGAAACGGTTGATCGTGGTGTCCGAGCGGCCGTAGATCACGGCCGACCCATGCTCGCTGAACGAGATCCAGTCGCCATGGCGCCAGTAGCCGGGAAAGACGTCGAAGTAGCTTTCACGGTAGCGCAGGCCATCGGCGTCGTTCCAGAAATACAAGGGCATGGAAGGCATGGGTTCGGTGATCACCAGTTCGCCCACCTCGCCGGTCACGCTGCGCCCTTGCTCGTCAAAGGCGTGCGCGGCGACGCCCAGTTCACGGCACTGGATCTCGCCCGCACGCACGGGCAGCAGGGGCGCGCAGGCCACGAAGCCCGAGGCGATATCCGTTCCACCGCTGACCGAGGCCAGCCACAGATCGCGCTTGATGTTCTCGTAGACCCAGCCGTAGGCCTCCAGCGGCAGCGCCGACCCCGTGGAATTGATGGCGCGCAGTTTCTCGAAGCGGCGGCCCCGGGCGGGCACCACGCCATCCTTCATGGTCTTGGCCAGAAAGGCCGCGCCGCAACCGAACAGCGTGACCTGCTGGCGATCGATGAAGTCCCACAATGCGCCATCGTCGGGCGAGGTCGGGTTGCCATCGGACAGCACCACGGTGGCGCCAGCCAGCAGGCTGCCCACCATGAGATTCCAGACGATCCAGCCCGTGCTGCCCAGAAACATGAAGCGGTCGCCGGGCCGCACGTCGTGCTGCAGCCCATGGGTCTTGAGGTGGGTGAGCACGATGCCGCCATGGCTGTGCACCATGGCCTTGGGCAGTCCCGTAGTGCCCGAGGAATAGACCACCCACAGCGGGTGCGAGAACGGCAAGCGCTCGAAGACCGGCTCTGCGGGCCTGGCCAGAGCGTCGGCCCAGGCCATGACATCGCGCCAGGGCAGCTCGCATGCGGGGTCCCCGGGCCTGAACAGGGGGCCGGGCACATGGATCACATGGCCTATCTCGGGCAATCCCCGCAGCACCTCGCCGAGTACGGCGCGGCGATCGAAACACCGTCCCCCGTAGACATAGCTATCGGTGGCGAAAATCAGCTTGGGGCCGATCTGCTGGAAGCGGTCCAGCACCACGGAAACACCCATCTCGGGCGCGCAGCTGGACCAGATGGCGCCTATGCTGGCGCAGGCCAGGAAGGCCACGACCGCCTGGGGCACATTGGGCAGGTAGGCCACGACGCGATCGCCGCGGCCCAGGCCGAGTTCGCGCATCCGGGCCGCGAGCGCCGCCACGTCACGCTCCAGCTGCCGCCATGACAGCTCCACCGGCTCGGCGCCTTCGCAGCGCGCGATGATGGCCGGGTGCTCGGCGCTGGCGCTGCGGAACACATGCTCGGCATAGTTCAGGTGCGTGTCGGGAAACCACTGCGCGCCCGGCATGCCGCGCTCACCGAGCACGCGCGTCGGGTCACCGTCGGCCATGACCTGGAAGTAGTCCCAGATCGAGCGCCAGAAGCCATCGAGATCCGTGACCGACCACTGCCACAGCGCCTGGTAGCCATCGAAGCGCCTATCCCTTGCCGCAGCCAGCCAATCCATGTAGCGCGCCAGGCCGCTTTGCGCGACCTGCTGCGGGCTGGGACGCCACATCAACTGCCCTTGTTCGATGGCCATGGCAACCCTCGGAAAAAGTTATAAAAAAAACATATTTTTTATAACCATAGAACATCATCATTCTCAGAAGTACAGGGGTTTTCATGGGGCAACCACGCGCTCGTCATGCGGTTGCTCCCCCGGGTACATGACGCAAAAAAGCCACCCGAAGGTGGCTTGTCCCCATCGATGGCCCGGCCCTGGTCAGCCGCCGCTCCAGTTGACCAGGCCCGTGAAGGCCGTGACCAGCACGATGATGCCGAAGGCGATGCGGTACCAGGCAAACGGCACGAAGCTGTTGGTGGAGATGTAGCGCAGCAGCCAGCGCACGCACAGCCAGGCGCTGATGAAGGAGAACACCAGGCCCACGGCGAACATGGGGATGTCGTCCACCGACAGCAGGGCGCGCTCCTTGTAGAGGCTGTAGACGCCGGCGCCGATCAGCGTGGGAATGGCCAGGAAGAACGAAAAGTCGGTCGCCGCCTTGCGCGACAGGCCCATGAGCATGCCGCCGATGATGGTGGCGCCGCTGCGGCTGGTGCCGGGGATCATGGCCAGGCACTGCACCAGGCCGACCTTGAGGGCATCGAGCGGCGTCATCTCGTCCACGGTCTGCACGCGCATGGCCGAGGCGGGCCGGCGCTCGGCCCACAGGATGACGAAGCCGCCCAGGATGAAGGTGGTGGCCACCACGGTGGGCGTGAACAGGTGCGCCTTGATGAACTTGCCGAAGATCAGCGCCAGCACCACGGCCGGCAGGAAGCCGATGATGACGTTCAGCGTGAGCCGCTGCGCCTGGCCGCTGGTGGGCAGGTCGACCACGGTGGAGCGGATCTTCTGCCAGTACACCAGCACCACGGCGAAGATGGCACCGGTCTGGATGGCGATGTCGAAGACCTTGGCCTTGGCATCGTCGAAGCCCAGCAGCGAACCGGCCAGGATGAGGTGGCCGGTGGAGGAGATGGGAAGGAACTCCGTCAGCCCTTCCACGATGCCCATGATGGCGGCCTTGACCAGCAAAAGAATGTCCACGGCAAGCGTCCTGTCGCAATGCAAAAGTGCGCCATTATCTGCGCTGGCCATGGCCTGACGATGGACGCCTGCCGGCCCGCCGGCGGCAATCGCAAACTTTTACAACGGCCGGCGCGCAACGTTGCTGTGCGCCCGGCGCTGTGCTGCAATGTGGGGGCGCTGGATTTCGGCGCGCCTTCAAAACCATTCCATCATGAAAAAAATCGTTGTTCTGGCAGTTGTCTCCCTGGCCTGCAGCATCGGCATGGCCGCCGGAGACAAGGCCCCCACGGCCCAGCAAAAGCTGATGGGCACCTGCAACACCGAAGCCGCCGGCAAGAAGGGCGACGAGCGCAAGGAGTTCATGAAGTCCTGCCTGTCCGACGGCAAGAAGCGCCAGCAGGAACGCATGAAGACCTGCAATGCCGACGCCACCGGCAAGAAGGGCGACGAGCGCAAGGCGTTCATGAGTGAATGCTTGAAGAAGGACTGACCCCCTGAGGCGCTGCGCGCCTTCCCCCTCTCGCTGCGCGGGGGGGACGACACCCTCGCTGCGGGGCGGCCCTTGCTCGGTGTCCCTCGCTTTGGGCCGCGCCAGATTTGGAGGCTGCGCCCTATTTCTGCAGCAAGCCTTCATTGAAGCCACCGTTTTCGGTGGCTTTGCTGTTTAGGCGGATAGTTTTCTGATTTGGCTATCAATGGGGCCGTGCACTACCGACAGCCGTTCAAACTCGCAGGGCTCAAGCGCGGGCAGCCGAGCAAGGGCTGCCCCGCAGTGAGGGCTGCGTCCCCCTCCGCGAAGCGGGAAGGGGGAAGCGGCGCAGCCGCTCAGGGGGTCATCTTCCTGGCTCTGCGTTTGCGCCACCAGATGATGACGCCGGTGATCGACAGGACGGCGACGAGCACGCCGACGAAGGACATGAGCACGCGGCCGGGGGTGCCGAGGATGCGGCCGCTGTGCAGGGGCAGCTGCAGCTGGACGAAGACGTCGGCGGCCGTGCCGTGCCAGGGGCGGTAGGTGCCCAGGACTTCGCCGTTGTCCGAGCTGACGTAGATGTTGGACAGGCCCATGCCCATGGCGCCGGTTTCGTCGTGCGGGTCGAAGAAGGAGATGTTGTAGAACGGGAAGTCCCCGCCCCACCAGATGCCGCCGGCGGGCTGGGCGAAGCCCAGGCGCTTGGCCTCGCTCTGGGCGATGGCGATGGCCTGGGCGAACGAGACCTTGGGCACGAGGAGCGTGCCCTGGGGCGCAGGCTTGAGGGTTTCGTAGGGGCCGGGCGTGGTGGTGGAGACGGTGCTCATCACCGGGTAGAAGACTTCGCGGTACAGGTTCAGCGAGAACGAGGTGAAGGCCACGATGACGATGACGGCCCAGACCCACAGGCCGCCCGCGCGGTGCAGGTCGAAATTGAGCTTGTAGGCGCCGCCGCCCCAGCGCACGCGCCATGAGGGCAGCCAGCGCCGCCACCACGATCCCATGGCCGCCGTCAGGCGCGGGGCGCTTTTCCTGAGCTTGACGGGAAAGGTCAGCAGCAGCGCGACAAAGCTGTCGGCCACCCACAGCAGGGCCAGGCTGCCCATGAACCAGTAGCCCCAGCGGTCCGTGCCCCAAAAGCGCGGGGCCAGCAGGCTTTCGTGCAGGTGGCGCAGCCAGGGCATGAGGTTGCGCTGGCTGAGCGCGAAGCTGCGCCCGTTGCGCTGGCCCGTGATGTGGCCGCTGACCGGATCGACGAAGACCGTGTCATAGCCCAGCGCAGGCGCCTGGCCCGTGGCCGGGTCGGGCCGGGGGCGCACCATGAACATGGCGGCTTCGCCCTCGACCAGGCCCAGGGTCATGTAGCTGATCTCGGCGCGCGGCTCGCTGGCCTGCACGGCGGCGGCCAGCTCCAGCGGGGTCTTCAGCGGGCCGCGTGCCGGGGTCTCCAGCATGTCGGCGTTGAGCCATTCGTCGATTTCATGGTCCCAGGACAGCACGGCCCCCGTGAGGCCGGCCATGGTGAGGAAACCGGCCAGCACCAGGCCGATCCAGCGGTGCACCACCGTCCACAACGCGCGCATGCTTCAGATCGCTCCGGCTCAGAAGTCCACCGATGCGCTCAGCGAGAAGGTGCGCGGCATGGACTGCACCAGGTAGTTGGCGCCCGGGTAGCCGCCCACGGACGACCAGTAGCCCTTGTCGAACAGGTTGTCGATGCGCGCGCGCAGGGTCAGCAGGCGGTTGTTGCCGATGTCCATGAGATAACGCGCGCCGATGTCGGTGCGCGTCCACGAGGCAACCTTCAGCGTGTTGGCGCCGTTGGCGTACTGGCTGGAGGTGTGCATCACGCGCGCATTGAGGGCCAGGCCCGAGACGCCGGGCACATCCCAGTCCACGCCCAGGTTGAGCAGGCGCTTGGGCACGCCGATGGCGTAGTTGCCGATGGTGGTGGCATCGGCGGCCTCGCGGATCTTGGCCTCGCTGAAGGTCACGCCGCCCAGCACGCGCAGGCCCTTGACGGGTTCGCCGAAGACCGTGGCCTCCAGGCCGCTGTTGCGCTGCTTGCCGTACTGGCCGAAGACCTGGTTGGCCACATAGGCCGAAGGCATGTCCGTGGTGTACAGCGCCACCGTGGCGCCCAGCTGCTGGCCCTGCCACTTGAAGCCGATTTCCTTCTGGCGCGACTTGTAGGGCGCGAACACCTGGCCGCCATTGGACACGGGCAGGTCGTTGGCCGTCTGCGGCGCCACGGCGCCCTTGGTCAGGCCTTCGATGTAGTTGGCGTAGACCGAGGTGTTCTCGCTGGTCTTGAACACCAGGCCCAGCATGGGCGTGGTGGCGGACTTCTTGTAGTGGTCGGTCTGCGCGCCCGTGTTGTAGTCGTAGCTGCTTTGCTCGATGCTCTGGCGGCGCACGCCCACGGTCAGGCGCAGGCGCTCGTCCAGCATCGTCAGCGTGTCGCCGATGGCAAAGCTGTTGAGCCGGGTTTCACCCACGCGCGTGGGATCGGCCAGGTTGCCGCCGAACAGCGTCATCGCCGGGCGCGCGCTGCTCCAGGGGTTGTAGATGTTGTTGACCACGCCAAAGCCCATGCCCCAGGCATTGCGCTCGGTGGCCGAGTAGGTGCTGGCCGTGGCCACCAGCTCATGGCCCACGCTGCCCATGGCCAGGCGCGTGCGGATGCCGACCTCGCCCGTGCCCACGCTGTCCTTGCGCTTGTTGTCGAAGCGCGTGCCCGTGGTGTCGCCGGCCGCATTGCTCACGGTCACGCCGCTCAGGGAGTTGTCTTCCTTGCCGCGGCGCAGGCCGCCGGCGGCCCAGGCCGTGGTGGTGTCGTTGATGTCCCATTCGGCGCGCAGCGTGGCGAACAGGTCGCGCTCGGTGGAGTACGACCAGTTCTGGCCGTAGTTGGTCTTGTTGTCGGGCACGGCCGGGATGAAGCTGCCCGGCGTCACGCTGGGGCGGCCGCCGTTGTAGCTGTTGCGCTGGTAGCCCACGTCGCCCGACAGGCGCACGTTGCGGCTGCGCCAGTCCAGGCCCAGGCCCAGGGCGGTGAGCGAGCGGTCTTCGCCATCCACGCCCGTGCCGCCGTCGCGGCGCACGGCGTTCAGGCGGATGCCGGTGCTCCGGTCAGGGCCGAAGCGGCGCGAGATGTCGGTGGAGACAAAGGCCTGGCCGCCCGTCTGTATGCCGGCGCCCACGCGCGTCAGCGCATCGTTGCCGGCGCGCTTGGGCAGCAGGCTGATGGTGCCGCCAATGCCACTGCCGCCCGGTGCTGCGCCATTGAGGAAGGCATTGGCGCCGCGCAGCACCTCCACACGCTCGAAGAATTCCGAGGCGATGTACTGGCGCGGCAGCAGGCCGTACAGGCCGTTGTAGGCGATGTCGTCCGAGTACACCGGGAAGCCGCGCAGCACATACAGCTCCTGGAAGTTGCCGAAGCCGCGCGCCTGGCGCACGCCCGGGTCGTTGAGCAGCACATCGCCCACGCTCTTGGACTGGGTGTCCTCGATGAGTTGCTGGGTGTAGCTGGTGGTGGAGAACGAGGAGTTCTTCCAGTCCAGCGTGCCCAGCACGCCGTTGCGCGCCCCCGTGGCCACCTGGCCGCCTGCGAAGGGCTTGGACAGGCCCTGGGCCGATGCGTCGGCGCTGGCCTCCACCGTCACGGCCTCCAGCACGGTATCACCGCCCCGGGTCTGGGCAATCAGCGCCTGATGGCTGCACAGGCAAAGAACGGCCAGGGATATGGGGCGAATGGAAGGCATGGGGATGGGATTGAGAATGATTTGCAGAACCCGTTAGCTTACCAACCACCTGGGCACGCAACTATGAGTTTTCTCAATCTGTTGCATCGAAGCAATCCTTGGGGTGATTGGTTTCAAAGGCCCTGATCGATAGTCCGTGCGCACTCACCCTGGCCTCCACCCTGCGGACTGCATCCTCCAGATGCCGTGGACGTGCCTGCCGTTCGCGGCGCCAGGATGCAGCTGGCACCCTGCCCTCGTCCGTCCGTCGCATGGCGCTGGCCCCGGCGGCGCCCGGCAGCGACAGTCCTGTCCCATACAGGCCCGCCAACCCGGGCCGCACGCCAGGACACCGCCATGCAAATGACACCGCTGATCGCCATCCACATGAGTGCCGCCCTCGGGGCCACGGCCACGGGCGCCATCGCCCTGCTGGCACGCCGCCAGGCCGCCGCCCATCCCCGCCTGCACCGCGCGGCCGGCCATGCCTTTGTCACGCTCATGGTCTGCGCGGCGGTGTCCGCCTGCTTCATCCGCGACTACCGCCTGCCCAACTGGGGCGGCTACACGCCCGTCCACCTGCTGGTGCCGCTGACCTTTGCCGGCCTGGGCCGGTCGTTCTGGCACCTGTACCACGGCAACATCGCCGGCCACCGCAAGATCATGCGCAGCGTCTACATCGGCGCCTGCGTCGTGGCGGGCCTGTTCACCCTGCTGCCCGGCCGCTACCTGGGCGACCTGCTGTGGCAGCAGCTGGGCCTGGCCTGAAGCCGCTTTCTTTCCCCCTGACGGAGAACTCCCCATGCGCACCCTTGATCCCCTCGATCCCTCTGCCCGCCACGACGACGATGCCCTGGAGCGCATGGCGCGCCGCCGCGCAGGCGCCAAGCTGGGCTGGATGATCCACGCCAGCGTCTATGTGCTGGTCAACCTCGGGCTGGCGGCGCTGTCGCTGTCCCAGGGCAGGCACTGGGCCATCTTCCCGGCCCTGGGCTGGGGCCTGGGGCTGGCCATCCACGGCGCCGTGGTCTGGCTGGCCCTGCCGGGCAACGGCTGGCACGGGCGCATGGTGGAGCGCGAGCGGCAGGCGCTGCAGTCACGCCAGGGCCGCGCCCGCTGAAACACGCCATGGGACTACCATTGCCCTCCATGCCCGACCTCGCATCCAACGCCACACGCCAGCCGGCCGCCCCTGGCCACATCGTGGAACGGACCACGCTGCTGCGCCACGGCATCGCGACGACCTCGGCCTGCGCCCTGATTGCCGCCGCATTCAGCCTGAGCAACCATGGCCGCTGGGACGTGAACCTCATCTACTCGCTGTCGATCGGCCTGACCAGCTGGCTCACCATCGAACTGGGCCGCTGGCGCCTGACGCGGGGCCAGGACATTCCCTGGCCCGGCGGCTGGCGGGGCGCCGCGCTGGTGGTGGCTGGCATCGTGACGGGGTTCGTGATCGGGTCGCTGATCGGCACGGCCTACAGGCAGTGGGCCGATCCCGACGCCAGCACGGCCCTGATGCACCGGCTGTGGATACCGCTGGCCGTCACCATCGTCGCCAGCACGGTGATGTCGCTGGCCTTCTTCCTGCTGGGCTACTCGCGCCACCTGCAGATGCAGGCCGAGCAAGCCCGCCGCCAGGCGGCCGAGGCGCGACTGACCCTGCTGCAGGCACAGCTGGAGCCGCACATGCTGTTCAACACCCTGGCCAACCTGCGCGTGCTGGTGGCCAGCGACCCGCAGCGCGCCCAGGCCATGCTGGACCATCTGATCGCCTACCTGCGCGCCACGCTGGGCGGCTCGCGCAGCACCGAGCATGCGCTGGCCGAGGAATTCGCGCGCCTGCGCGACTACCTGGCGCTGATGTCCATCCGCATGGGCCCGCGCCTGCAATACACGCTGGACCTGCCCGAGGACCTGGGCCAGGTGCCCGTGCCGCCGCTGCTGCTGCAGCCCCTGGTGGAAAACTGCATACGCCACGGACTGGAGCCCAAGCTGGAAGGCGGGCATATCGCCGTGCGCGCGCGCCGCATGGACGGCGGCCCGTTGGAGCTGACCGTGGCCGACAACGGCATGGGCCTGGACACAGGTGCGCCCGCCCTGCCCGGCAGCCGCTTCGGCACGGCCCAGCTGCGCGAGCGCCTGGCCAGCCGCTATGGCGACGCCGCGCACTTCGAACTGGCCGCCCTGCCCGAAGGCGGCACGCTCGCCAAAATAACCATTGCCAACGCCGGTTGAAATGACCCACTCCCCCCGCGCCCTGATCGCCGAAGACGAACCCCTGCTGGCCGAGGACCTGCGCCAGGCCCTGGCCCGCGCCTGGCCCGAGCTGCAGATTGCCGCCATAGTGGGCGACGGCCTGAGTGCCGCCCGGCAGGCGCTGGCGCTGCAGCCGGACGTACTGTTCTTCGACATCCGCATGCCGGGCCAGAGCGGCCTGGAGGCCGCCGCCGAACTGGCCGACGCCTGGCCCGAGGCGCAGCCGTTTCCCATCCTGGTCTTCGTGACCGCCTATGACCAGTACGCCATGGACGCCTTCGAGGCCCAGGCCGTGGACTACCTGCTCAAGCCCGTGCAGCCCGAGCGGCTGGCGCGCAGCGTGCAGCGCCTGCGCGAGCTGCTGGCCCAGCGCACGGTGGCCCCGGCTGGCGCTGCGCTGGCGCAGGCGCTGGAGCAATTGCGGCATCTGGCCGGTGCCACGGCCCCCGCCGCCACCGCTACCGAGCCTCCGCTGCAGATGATCCAGGCCGGCGTGGGCACGCAGATCCAGATGGTGCCCGTGCACGACGTCGTCTACTTCGAGGCCGCCGACAAGTACGTGCGTGTGCTCACGGCCTCGCATGAGTACCTGGTGCGCACGCCGCTCAAGGAGCTGCTGCCCCGGCTGGACGCCGAGGAATTCTGGCAGGTGCACCGTGGCACCGTGGTGCGCGCAGCCGCCATTGCCAGCGCCCAGCGCGACGAGGCCGGCCGGCTGTGGCTGCAGCTGCGCGAGCGAGCGGAAAAACTGGCCGTGAGCCGCCTCTACGCGCAGCGGTTCAAGGCGATGTAGGTGGCGATGTAGACGCCGGCTCCGGTCAGCGCAGCGGCGGCTGATCGGGCAGGTCCAGCACGTCGTCCCAGGCCACGCCCTGCATCTCGTCCCAGTGCGCGACGATCACGCAGCGCAGCCCGTGCCCGGCCACGGGCGCAGATTGCTGGCCGGCCCGGTTCAGCCCCGCCAGCGTGCGCTGCACATGGTCCATCGATCCCCGGTCCAGCGCGGCCAGCGGCTCGTCGATCAGCAGCAGCGGCACGCCGCTGGACCAGCCCGCCGCCATCCACAGCTTGCGCAGGCTGCCCGTGGACAGGGCCAGCAGGGGCTTGTGCAGATGGGGCTCCAGGCCCAGGCCGTCGGCATGGGCCTGCCATGCCGCCTCGCTCCAGGCCGGGTGCAACTGCCGCTGGTCTTGCACCCATTCCTGCGCGGGCCGGGCGCGCTCGGCATTGGACAGTTCGGCGCGCGGGTCGCGCCAGAACAATGCAGGGCGCTGCGACGGGTCCGGCTGCTGCGGATATACCAGGCGCCCGGCCTGCAAAGGCAGCTGGCCGGCCAGCATTTGCAGCAGGCTGGTCTTGCCGCAGCCCTCGCCGCCGCGCACCAGGCACAGGCCCACGGGCCAGTCGTGCGAGGCACCATCCCACAGCAGAAGACCCGGCTGCCCGAAGCGCAGGGCCTGCGCGCTCACCATCGGCGGCGCCATCGATTGCTGTGCGGTGTCCATCTGAATGTCTTTCCGGTTCTGCGATGCGGGCGATTGTGCACGCGGCACAATGCCGGGCTTTCCCTTTTCCAACCACGCACTACGCATGCGGACCCCACCATGACCCTCGACTACCTGGATTTCGACTACAGCGAAGACGACGAAGGCACGGGCTGCTGGGACGCCATGGCCAGCGTGCCCGCCGCGCGCGTGCCGGCCCTGGCGGCCGAGGTGGAGCAATTGCTGGCCTGGGCGCACCGCCGCTTCAAGGGCCGGCGCGGCCCCATCGAGGAAGGCGGCGACTGGGACTACGAGCTGCAGGCCCAGGACGACGGCGGCCAGCCGTTGGCCTGGCGCTTTGACGCAGCCACGGCGCGCCTGCAATCCGTGGCGGCCGGGGATGGCCGCACCACGGTGAACCTGTCGATCAGCGGCAGCGCGGCCTTCGGCGAAGCATTGCGCCAGGCCTTCGAGCTGCAGGACTGAACATCAGCGCGCGACAGCCTGCGGCCCCTGCGCGGACACCGGCCCCAGCGGCTCCCAGCGCCCGGCCACGTTCTTGAGCAAGGTGTTGACGGCGGCCAGCCGCCGGTTGCGCACATCGATCAGGCTGCGCCGCGCCGACAGCACCGTGGTCTGAGCGCTGAGCACATTCAGATAGGCCACCGTACCCGCGCGGTACTGGTTGTTGACGACATCCAGCGCCTTCTGCGCGGCGGCCACGGCCTCGATCTGCACCTGCTGCTCGCGCGCCAGGGCGGATGCGGTGACCAGGTTGTCCTCCACCTCCTGCAACGCCGTCAGCACGGTCTGGCGGTAGGTGGCGGCGGCCAGGTCCAGCGAGGCACGCGCCGACTCCACGGCCGCCGTGCGCGCGCCGCCGTCGAACAGCGCCAGCGCCAGCGACGGGCCCAGCGACCAAAACAGGTTGGGCGCACTCACCAGGTTGGACAGCGATGCACCCCGGTAGCCGGCCGTGGCCGACAGCGTGAGCGCCGGGAAGAAGGCCGCGCGCGCCACGCCCACCTGGGCGTTGGCGGCGGCCACGCGGCGCTCGGCCGCAGCAATGTCGGGGCGCTGCTCCAGCAGTTGGGACGAGAGCATGGCCGGCACCTCGGGCGGCAGCGGCAGCTCGGCGCCGGCCTCCAGGCTGAAGGCGGCCGGAGGCAGGCCCAGCAGCGCGGCCAGGGCGTGCTCCAGCTGGGCGCGGCTGGTCTGCGCCTCGATGAGCTGGGCCTGGGTGCTTTTGTACTGCGCCTCGGCCTGGGCCACGTCGGCCGACGAGGCCACGCCCGCGCGGTAGCGGTTGTTGGTGAGCTTCAGGCTCTGCTCGTAGCTCTGCAGTGTTTCCTGCAGCAGCCGCACGCTGGCATCGGCCGCGCGCAGCGAGAAATAGGTCTGCGTGATCGATGCCTGGGCCGACAGGCGCGCGGCGGCCAGGTCGTCGCTGCTGGCCTGGGCGCTGGCCTGGCTGGCGCTGACCGTGCCCGACACGCGGCCCCACAGGTCCAGTTCCCAGCTGGCGTTCAGGCCCAGCGAGTAGTTGGTCGAGATGTTGCCGCTACTGCCGGTGTTGCCGCCCGTGCCTGATGCACCCGATGCACCGGAGGCCCCGCCGCTGCGCGAGCGCGTGGCGCCGGCCGTGCTGCCCAGCGTGGGGAACAGCCCGGCCTGGCTGCTGGCCACGGCCGCCTGCGCGGCACGCAGGCGCGCGGCGGCCTGGGCAATGCTCTGGTTGCCGGTGGCGGCCTGCTGCTGCAGGCGGTTGAGCTGCTCGTCGCCGAACAGCTCCCACCAGTTGTCGGGCACTTGCGCGCGCGACGGGTCCGCGGGCCGCCAGATGCCGGCCTCGGCCGCCTCGGGCGTGGCTTCCTTGAACTGGGCCGGCACCTCGAGTGCGGGGCGCTGGTAGGCGCTCTGCGTGGAGCAGCCGGCCAGCAGCGCGGCGGCCAGCCAGATCGCCGGGGTTTGGAGTGTCTTCAGCTGCATGGCCTTGGGCTTTCGGATTCGGTTCACTGGGGTGATGCGGCGGGCACAGGGGTGCCGCGGTCCTTGCCCTGCACGCGGCCACGCAGGCCCATGACACGCTGGCGCAGCCTGTCCAGCAGCACATAGACCACGGGCGTGGTGTAGAGCGTGAGCAGCTGGCTCAGCATCAGGCCGCCCACGATGGCAATGCCCAGCGGCTGGCGCAGCTCGGCGCCGTCGCCCCGGCCCAGGGCCAGCGGCAGTGCGCCGCAGATGGCCACCAGGCTGGTCATGAGGATGGGGCGCAGCCGCAGCTCGCAGGCGCGGTAGATGGCCTGGGCGGCCGTCGCATGGCCGCCGCGCTGCCGCTCCAGCGCGAAGTCGATCATCATGATCGCGTTCTTCTTGACGATGCCGATCAGCAAAATCACCCCGATCAGCGCGATCAGCGAGAACTCCGTCTTGAACAGCATCAGCGCCATCAGCGCACCCACGCCGGCCGAAGGCAGCGTGGACAGGATGGTCAGCGGGTGCACCAGGCTCTCATAGAGCACGCCCAGCACCAGGTAGATGGTGATGATGGCCGCCAGGATCAGCAGCGGCTGCCCCGACAGCGCCTGCTGGAAGGCCCCTGCCGTGCCGCTGAAGCTGCCGCGCACCGACACGGGCACACCCAGCTCGGCCACGGCCGCGCGGATGGCGTCGCTGGCATCCGACAGCGCCACGCCTTCGGCCAGGCTGAAGCTGATGGTGCTGGCCGGCGTGCCCCGGTCGTGGTTCACGGACAGCGGCGTGTTGGTGGTGGTGATGCGCGCAAACGAGGTCAGCGGCACCTGCTCGCCCTGGTTGTTCACGAAGAAGAAGCCGCGCAGCGTCTCGGGGCTTTGCAGGTAGCGCGGCGCGGCCTCCATCACCACGCGGTACTGGTTGAGCGGGTTGTAGATCACGCCCACCTGGCGCTGGCCAAAGGCGTTGTTGAGCGTGCCGTCGATCTGCGCCACCGTCAGCCCCAGGCGCGTGGCCGCGTCGCGGTCGATCACCAGCGAGGTCTGCAGGCCGAAGTCGGAGACATCGCTGTTGACGTCCGTGAGCTGGGGCAGCTGCGACAGCACCTGGCGGATGCGCGGCTCCCAGGTGCGCAGGTCCTGGATGTCGTCGGCCTGCAGCGTGTAGTCGTACGAGCCCGAGCTTTGCCGCCCGCCGATGCGGATATCGCTTTGCGTGACCATGAACAGCCTCGCGCCGGGCTCGTTCTTGAGCTTGTCGCGCAGGCGGTTGATCACCTCGTCGGACGATACCTTGCGCTCGGCCAGCGGCTTGAGCGACATGAACATGTTGGCCGCATTGCGCTGGCCCCCGCCCGTGAAGCCCGTCACGTACTCCACGGCCGGGTCTTCCTGCACGATGGACAGGAAGCGCTTGAGCCGCTGCTCCATGGCCTGGTAGGAGGTGGACTGGTCGGCCCGGATGAAGCCCATCACGCGGCCCGTGTCCTGGCTGGGCATGAAGCCCTTGTCGATGGCCATGTACAGGTGCACGTTCAGCGCCACCACGCCGGCCAGCACCAGCAGCACCAGCGGCTGGTGGCGCAGGCACCAGGCCAGGCTTGCGCGGTAGCCGGACATGGCACGCCGCTCGGCACGGCCCACCCAGGCGCCGAAACGGTCCCAGGCGCGGCCCATTGGCCCGCGCGGACGCGCCTGTGCAGCAGGCCGCTGCGGCCGCAGCAGCGCCGCGCACATCATGGGCGTGGTGGTCAGCGACACCACCATCGAGATCAGAATCGCCGCCGACATCACCACCGCGAACTCGCGGAAGAACCGCCCCACGATGCCGCCCATGAACAGGATGGGCACGAACACCGCGATCAGCGACAGGCTCATGGACACCACGGTGAACCCGATCTCGCGCGCCCCGTCCAGCGCCGCGCGCAGCGCGGTCTTGCCGCGCTCCATGTGGCGCATCACGTTCTCCAGCACCACGATGGCATCGTCCACCACAAAGCCCGTGGCCACGGTCAGCGCCATCAGCGACAGGTTGTCCAGCGTATAGCCAGCCAGGTACATCACGCCGAACGTGCCCGCCAGCGACACCGGCACGGCCACGGCCGGAATCAGCGTGGCCCGGCCATTGCGCAGGAACAGGAACACCACCAGGATCACCAGCGCCACCGCGATCAACAGCGCCCGTTCCACCTCCACCACCGAGGCGCGCAGCGTGGGCGTGCGGTCGGACACGATGGTCAGATCGATCGCCTCGGGGATGGACGCCTTGAGCTGCGGCAGCAAAGAGCGCACGCGCGCCACGGCCTCCAGAATGTTGGCGTCCGGCTGCTTGAAAATCTGCAGCAGGATGGCGGGCTTGCCATTGGCCACGCCGTAGTTGCGCACGTCCTGCACCGAATCCGTGACATCGGCCACGTCCTGCAGCCGGATCGCATTGCCATTGCTCCAGCGCAGCACCAGCGGCGCATAGTCGGCCGCCACGCGCGCCTGGTCATTGGCGGTCACCTGCCAGTAGTGGTCCTCGCGCTCCACCGCGCCCAGCGGGCGGTTGGCATTCGTGGCCGAAATGGCGGTACGCACCTGGTCCAGCGACACGCCATTGGCCGCCAGCTTCACCGGGTCCAGCTCCACGCGCACGGCCGGCAGCGCCCCGCCGCTGATGGACGCCTGGCCCACGCCCTCCACCTGCGAGAGCTTCTGCGCCAGCACGGTGGACGCCGCGTCATACATCTGCCCGCGCGTCAGCGCGCTGGACGTCAGCGCCAGGATCATGATCGGCGCATCAGCCGGATTCACCTTGCGATACGTAGGATTGCCCGGCATGCCCGAAGGCAGCAGCGTGCGCGCCGCATTGATGGCAGCCTGCACATCGCGCGCCGCGCTGTCCACCGTGCGCGACAGATCGAACTGCAGCGTGATGCGCGTACTGCCCAGGCTGGAGCTGGACGTGATCTCATTGACCCCCGCAATCGCCCCCAGCGCCCGCTCCAGCGGCGTCGCCACCGTCGCCGCCATCGTGTCGGGGCTTGCACCGGGCAGGCTGGCCGACACCGAAATCGTCGGATAGTCCACCTGCGGCAGCGGCGCCACCGGCAGCAGGAAATACGACACTGCCCCCGCCAGCGCCAGGCCGATGGTCATCAGCATGGTGGCAATGGGCCGGAAGATGAACGGCGCCGAGAGATTGGAAAGCTGGCTCATGACCCAGCCCCAAAAACCCCAGGCCGAGCGAAGCGATGGCCCGTCCCCCGGCCTTCCCCCCTCTGCCCACGCCTGCGTTGGGGGCGATGCGGGGTGGCAAGCCTGCCGAAGGACAGGCTTGCTTCGTCATCTGACTTGCCGCAGTTGTCTGAGCGGCGCGCGAAGCGCAAAGCGAGTTCTGCGGCACACCCCGCATCGTGCCCAACGCAGGTTGCCCGCAGCGAAGCGAAGGGTCGTGGGCAGTGGGGGCGCATTTCTTTGCCTACTTTCTTGCTGCGAGGCAAGAAAGTAGGTCGGCCGCCGGGCCGAACCCCGGCCAGCGGCGCCAGCCAAGACAAGAGCGCAAGCTCAGGCATGAACGCTCTCCCGAGAAGAACGATCCCGCCACCTCTGCGCCCACCCCTCAAACGTCAAATAAATCACAGGCGTAGTGAACAGAGTCAACAACTGACTCACCAGCAAGCCCCCCACCAACGTCACCCCCAACGGATGCCGCAACTCACTGCCCACCCCCGTCCCCAGCATCAACGGCAAGGCCCCCAGCAAAGCCGCCAAGGTCGTCATCAGGATAGGCCGGAACCGCAGCAGGCAGGCCTGGTAGATGGCCTCGCGCGGCGTGTGCCCCTCCTCGCGCTGCGCCTCCAGCGCGAAGTCGATCATCATGATCGCGTTCTTCTTGACGATGCCGATCAGCAGCACGATGCCGATGATGGCGATGATGTCCAGGTCCAGCCCCGCCAGCAGCAGGGCCAGCAGCGCGCCCACGCCGGCCGAGGGCAGCGTGGACAGGATGGTCACCGGGTGGATGGTGCTCTCATAGAGCACGCCCAGCACGATGTACATGGTGATCACCGCCGCCAGCACCAGCAGCAGCGTGTTGGACAGCGAAGCCTGGAAGGCCAGGGCCGCGCCCTGGAAGGCAGCGTCCACCGACAGCGGCATATGGCCCTCGGTGCGCAGCTGGGCCATCAGGTCCTGCACGGCCTTGACGGCATGGCCCAGCGACACGCCGGGCGCGGTGTTGAACGAGATGGTGGCGGCGGGCAGCTGGCCCACATGGTTCACGGCCAGGGCCATGGGCCGCTCGCTGACCGTGGCCACCGAGGACAGCGGCACGGGCGCGCCCGCGCTGGAGGCCACGTAGATGGACTGCAGCGCCTCGGGCCCGACCTTGAACTGCGGCGCCACCTCCAGCACCACGCGGTACTGGTTGGACTGCGTGAAGATGGTGGAGATCAGCCGCTGGCCGAAGGCGTTGTACAGCGCCGTGTCGATGGCCGAGACCGTCACGCCCAGCCGGCTGGCCTGGGCCCGGTCGATCTGCACGAAGGCCTGCAGGCCCTGGTCCTGCAGGTCGCTGCCCACGTCCACCAGCTCGGGCAGGTCGTGCATGCGCTCGACCAGGGCCTGGGTGCTCTTGGCCAGCTGCGCCATGTCGGGCGAGGACATCAGCAGCTGGTACTGGGTGCGCGCCACGCGGTCCTCGATGGTCAGGTCCTGCACGGGCTGGGCGTACAGGCGTATGCCCGGGATCTGCAGCGCATCGTCGGACAGGCGGCGCAGCACGGCGGGCACGCCATCGCGCTGGCCATGGGGCTTGAGGTCGATCAGCAGCCGGCCCGTGTTCAGCGTGGTGTTGCTGCCATCGACGCCGATGAAGGACGAGATGCTCTGCACGGCCGGGTCCTTGAGCAGCAGCTCGGCCAGGGCCTGCTGGCGCTCGGCCATGGCGGCAAACGAGATGGACTGGTCGGCCTCGGTCGTGGCCTGGATGGTGCCCGTGTCCTGGTCCGGGAAGAAGCCCTTGGGCACGGCAAAGTACAGCAGCACGGTCACGGCCAGCGTGGCCAGGAAGACGATCCATGTCAGGCCCCGGCGGTCCAGCACCCAGGTGAGGATGCGGCCGTAGCCGGCGATGGTGCGGTCGAAGAAGCGGCCCGTGGCGTGGTACAGGCGGCCATGCTTTTCCTCCTCGGCCCCTTCGGGCTGGTGGCGCAGCAGCCGCGCGCACAGCATGGGCGTGAGCGTCAGCGAGACCACGGCCGAGATCAGGATGGCCACCGCCATGGTGATGGCGAACTCGTGGAACAGCCGCCCCACCACGTCGCCCATGAACAGCAGCGGGATCAGCACGGCGATCAGCGAAATCGTCAGCGAGATGATGGTGAAGCCGATCTGCCTGGCGCCCTTGAGCGCGGCCTGCATGGGCGGCTCGCCCTTTTCCACGAAGCGCGCGATGTTCTCGATCATCACGATGGCATCGTCCACCACGAAGCCGGTGGAGATCGTCAGCGCCATCAGCGTGAGGTTGTTGATGGAAAAACCGGCCAGGTACATCACGCCGAAGGTGCCGATCAGCGACAGCGGCACGGCAAAGCTCGGTATCAGCGTGGCCGAGGCGCTGCGCAGGAAGACGAAGATCACCGCCACCACCAGGGCGATGGCCAGCATCAGCTCCAGCTGCATGTCGTTGACCGAGGCGCGGATGGTCACCGTGCGGTCGGTCAGCACCTGCACGTCCAGCGAGGCCGGCAGTGTCTCCTTGAGCTGGGGCAGCAGCGCCTTGATGCGATCCACCGTCTCGATCACGTTGGCGCCGGGCTGGCGCCGGATGTTGAGGATCACGCCCGCGCGCGAGCCACCCTCGGGCGTGCCGGCCCAGGCGGCCAGGCGCGTGTTCTCGGCATCGTCCACGGTCTGGGCGATGTCGGACAGGCGCACGGGCAGGCCGTTCTTGAAGGCGATGATGAGGTTGCGGTACTCGGCCGCCGACTGCAGCTGGTCGTTGGCATCGATGGTGGAGGCGCGCGCCGGGCCGTCGAAGCCGCCCTTGGCCTGCTTGACGTTGGCGGCGGCGATGGCGGTGCGCACATCGTCCAGCGTCATGCCCAGGCCGGCCAGCGCCGTCGGGTTGGCCTGGATGCGCACGGCGGGCCGGCGCCCGCCGGCAATCGCCACCAGGCCCACGCCGTTGACCTGCGAGAGCTTGGGCGCCAGGCGGTTTTCCACCAGGTCGTTGACGCGGATCACCGGCAGCGAGGGCGAGGTGATGGCCAGCGTGAGGATGGGCGCATCCGCCGGATTGACCTTGCTGTACAGCGGGGGCATGGGCAGGTCGCTGGGCAGCAGGTTGGCACCCGCGTTGATGGCGGCCTGCACCTGCTGCTCGGCCACGTCCATGGCCATGTCCAGCGCAAAGCGCAGCGTGATCACCGAGGCGCCGCCCGAACTGGTGGACGACATCTGCGACAACCCCGGCATCTGGCCGAGCTGGCGCTCCAGCGGCGCGGTGACGTTGGAGGTCATCACGTCGGGGCTGGCACCGGGGTACAGCGTGGTGACCTGGATGGTGGGGTAGTCCACCTCGGGCAGGGCCGAGATCGGCAGCAGCCGGTAGGCCAGCAGGCCGGCGATCAGCACCGCCACCATCAGCAGCGAGGTGGCGACGGGTCGCAGGATGAAGATGCGGGAAAGATTCATGGGGCCGCCTGGAAGGGCTTGCGGTCTTCAGGTGCCGGGCGCTGCTCAGCGCCCGGCAGGAGCGGGAGCCGCTGGAGCCGCCGGAGCGGCAGACGCCGGGCCGGGCGATGGCTGGGGCGAGCCCGGTGACGGCGCAGGTGCCTGGGATGCCGGCGCGGAACCTTCGGCGGCCGGTGCGCCGCTGCCGGCGCCATTGCTGCCGCCACTGTTGCCACCGCCATTGCCGCCATTGCGCTGCCCACCGCGCTCGGCGCGCAGCTTCTGCAGGTAGGCCTTGCGCTCGTCGGGGTTCATGGTCGCCAGCTTGGCGCGCACATCGGGCGGCAGATTGCGCATGCCGCGCGGCTGGCTGGAGGCGTCCTGCACGGCCTGGTCCACCTTCTGCACCTTGTCGGGCTCGATCACCGTGACCTTGGCGCCTTCGCGCAGGCGGTCAATGCCATCGACCACCACCTGCTCGCCAGGCTTGAGTTCGCCCTTCACGCTCACCCGGTCGCCATCGGTCACGCCCACGGTGATGCGCCGCTGCGTCACCGTGCCATCCTCCTGGACCAGATAGACGTAGTTGTTCTGCACGGCCGTGGTCGGCACGGTCAGCGCCTGCTCCAGCCGGTCCACTTCCAGCCTGACGTTGACGAACTGGTTGGCGAACAGCCGGCCCTCGGCATTGTCGAAGGCGGCCTTGGCCTTGATGGTGCCGGTGGCGATGTCGATGCTGTTGTCCACCGCATTCAGCCGGCCGCGCCCCAGCTGCTGCTTGAGGTCCCGGTCCCACAGCTCCACGGGCAGCTCGCGCCCCTCGGCCAGGCGCCGCGCCAGCGTGCCCACATGCGCCTCGGGCACGGAGAACACCGCATCGATGGGCTTGACCTGCGTGATGGTGACGATGCCGTTGGCATCCGAAGGGTTGACCACATTGCCCCGGTCGGCCTGGCGCAGGCCCAGCCGGCCCGCAATGGGCGCCGTGATGCGCGTGTAGCTCAGTTGCAGCCTGGCCGCATCGGCCTGGGCCTGGTCGGCGGCCACCGTGCCCTGGTACTGGCGCACCAGCGCAGCCTGGGTATCGACCTGCTGGCCGGCAATGGAATCCTGGGCCTGCAGCTCCTTGTAGCGCTGCAGGTCCAGCTGGGCGTTCTTGAGCAGCGCCTGGTCGCGCTGCAGCGTGCCCTGGATCTGGTTGAAGCTGGCCTGGAAGCTGCGCGGATCAATCTCGGCCAGCAACTGGCCGGCCTTGACCTCGTCGCCTTCCTTGAAATGCAGGCGCAGCAACTCGCCCGACACCTTGGCGCGCACCACGGCCGTGGCGCGAGGGTTCATGGTGCCGATGGCGCTGATCAGCACGCGCATGTCGCGCCGCTCCACCACGCCCACGGACACCGGCTGCGCCTGGGCACCCATGGCGCCGGGGCCGCCAGGTCCACCCGGGCCGCCGGGGCCGCGCCGGCCGCCTCCCGCACGCCCGCCCCCCGGGCCGGGCGCACCGGCCGAGGCCTGCTCGCCCTGGGCCGGCGTCCGCTTGCTCCACCACCACAGCCCGCCCCCCGCCACCAGGGCCAATGCCACCACGCCCCACATCAGGGCAGGCCGTACCCGGCCACGCTGGCGTGCGCCGTGGGCATCTGCAACAAGGGGGCTGCTGGACAGGCGTTTCATGGTCACTGCGGGAAATCGTGGGAGGAAGCCGTGGGCCCGGCCCCGGAACGGGGCACGGCGGCGGATGCGGCTATGGTAGCCAGTCCCATGCTCTCCAAAACGAGGCAGATCGCCGTTTTACGCAGGCATTACCCCCGCTTTACCCCGGCTTTACCCGCCCTGGCCAGAGCGTTTTCGGAAACAGGTCGGCCACCCGTCGGCAGGGCCTCAGACAGGGCACGGCGCTCACAACACTGTTGACCCAGGCACGGCCAATGCAGAGCGCATCAGCCCGAAAGCCCATTGAAAACAAGGCATTGCACCCCAGCCCGGCGCAGGTCGCGCCTGTCACCCCGTTGGACTGCACCCCGCGCTTGTGGCTACCATGCGCGGCCGCCGGCCTGCAGGCGCAGGCCGCCATCCATCCGTCCCAGGAGAACACCATGACGACTGCCAACCCACGCCTGACCGACCACCCCGAAGAAGCCGCCGTGCGCGTGCCGCTGGAGCTGTACATGCGCGGCCATGCCGAGGACAACAGCGCCCACATGCGCGCCGCCTTCATGCCCACCGCCCGCATCGAAAGCGTGCGCGAAGGCCCGCTGACCTCCTGGGACATCGACACCTACTGCGCCCGCTTCAAGGGCCAGCCCGCCGCCGACGAGGCCACGCGCCGCCGCAGCATCGACGCCATCGACATCGGCGGCACGGCGGCCAGCGCCAAGATCACCCTGGTGCACGGCGCCATCACCTTCATCGACTACTTCGTGCTGCTCAAGACCGAGGCCGGCTGGAAGATTGCCAACAAGGCCTTCCATGCCCAGCCGCACTGACATCACCAGGGCTTGACATGAGCCAGCAGGCCGTAGGTCAGCGCACCAGCCAAGGTCGGCATGGCAATGCCTCCACGCACCAGGCGTGCGAGGCAGATGGCCAGCAAAGCCACGGAGATCACGGCCACCCGCCCCCAGCGGACATCGCTGACCACCAGCCCCCAGGTTGACACCACGAACAGGGCAGCGATGGCGGCGGGCCCGACACCCGCCAGCCACCTCTGCACCTGCGGGGACGCCCGTGCAGAGTGCCCTCTGCGGCGTGCCTGCCACAACGGCAACCAGCGCAGGCCAAAGGTGCCGGCACCGCACAACAGCAAGATCCAGAATGTGTACGACATGGTGATCAGCCCCTATCGGCCGTGGCCGCATGCGCCAGCGCACCGCACAGGATCGCCAGCGCCAGTGCGTGGTAGCCCGGAATGAAGCAAACCAGCACCGCAGCGACCACGGCGGCCGTGAGCACCGCACGCCACCAGCGCAGCACCCCCGCCTCCAGCAGCAGCGCAAAGAACAATGCCGGCAGAACAAAGGCCAGCGCCTCGCGGACGGCTGCCGGCCACCGATCCACCTCGCCCACCAGCGTCACCCCCATCACCGTGCCGCCCACCCAGGCCGCGTAGGCGCCAAGTTGCAGGCCCAGAAGCCAGTGCTCGCGCTCGGCCTCTGGCACGCCCTGCATCTTGCTCATGGCGGTGGCAAGCACCTCGTCGGTCAGGCCAAAGGCCAACCAGGGCGTGGCCAGGCGCTGCCGCGGCCCCAGCACCACCTGCAGGGCCGGGCCATACAGCACATGCCGCGCATTCATCAACAGCACCGTGGGCAAAGCGGTCCACAGCCCGGCTCCCGAAGCCAGCAACGAAATCAGCAGGAACTGGCTGGCTCCGGCATAGACCAGCACGGAAGCCAGCACCGCAATGGATGGAGCAAGACCCGCCTGAACGGCCGCCACGCCAAAGGAAAAAGCAATCGGCAGATAGCCTGTTGCCACGGAGAGGCTGGCGGTCAGGCCGGCAGCCAGCGGACGAGCGCCGCTCACGCCGCGCCTCCGAACCCTTTCGCCACAGGATTGCCGACAATCGTGCCGGGCAAGCCGGCCTCATTCCCAGCCAAACACATGATCGCCTCCCTCTATGAAAGAAGATCGATCAATATAGCGCCTCAACTCCCGTCACTGCAGCCCCATGCCACCCGCCTGCGGCGCCCCGTCTAACCCACCCCGCACACCAGGGGCGTGATGCCCTCGGGCCCGTCATCCTCCAGCGGCTGCGGGGGCTGGGCGGCGGCGAGCTTGCCTTCTTCCACGGTCATGCCGCGCGGCAGGGCCACGCCGTTCTTGGCGGCCAGGACCTCGGCCATGATGCTGACGGCGATTTCGGGGGGCGTCTTGCTGCCTATGTACAGGCCGATGGGGCCGCGCAGGCGCACCAGTTGCGCGTCGCCCAGGCCGAAGTGCTCGCTCAGGCGCTGCAGGCGCAGCGCGGTGTTGCGGCGCGAGCCGATGGCGCCGACGTAGAAGGCCGGGGATTCCAGGGCTTCCATGAGGGCCAGGTCGTCGAGCTTGGGGTCGTGCGTGAGGCCGATGATGCAGGTGCGCGCATCGGCGCGCATGGTGCGCACAAGGTCGTCGGGCATCTCGCGCGACAGCTGCACGCCGGCCACGCTCCAGTGGCGGCTGTATTCCTCGCGCGGGTCGCAGACGGTGACCGCAAAGCCGTTGAACAGCGCCATGGTGGCCAGGTATTCGGACAGCTGGCCTGCGCCGATGAGCAGCATGCGGTACTCGGGGCCGAAGCTGTTGGCGACCTGCTGCCCGTCATGCACCAGCGGCTCGGGCGCGTCGCTGACCTGCTGGGCGACCTGGCCCGTGGCCTTGTCCACGGTGCGCCGCACCATGCGGCCTTCGTCCAGCCATTGCACGAGTTGCTGCAGCGCAGCAGCGTCGGGATTGAATTCGAGCAGCAGCTCCAGCGTGCCGCCGCAGGGCAGGCCGAAGCGGTGGGCCTCGTCGGCGCTGACGCCGTAGCGCAGCAGCCGGGGCGCGCCGTCGCTCAGGGCGTCGGCGTCCGAGGCGTGGCTGTAGCGGGCGATCAGGTCGTCCTCGATGCAGCCGCCGGACACGGAGCCGACCACGGCGCCCGAGGCCCCCAGCGCCATGATGGAGCCGATGGGCCGGGGCGACGAGCCCCAGGTACGCACCACCGTGGCCAGCAGTGCGCGCTCGCCCTGAGCGCGCCATTGCGCGAGGTGGCGCAGAACATGAACATCCAGGTTTTCCATTGCAAATCTCCACGCCGGCACCTGGCTTGCCTGTGCAGCTGGGCGCCTGGCGTTTTTCGGCGGCTATTGTCTCTCTGCATCAAGAAGGGTGCTGCAGCATGTAAAAAGGGCTTGGTAGCGCAGGGCGAAGCATAGAAGCCACAACAAATCTGAGGCCAGAGACGCCGAGCAAGAGCCGCCTCGCGGCGGGGGCGCCCAGCCGAGGGCGTCGTCCCCCTCCCGCGAAGCGAGAGAGGGGGAAGCGGCGCAGCCGCTCAGGGGGAGCGCCCTAGTACCGCGAAAGCAGCCAGCCGGCGCCCAGGACGACGACGATGGCCAGCCCCCAGCACCACAGCGGGATGGCGCGGCGCGAGCGTTCCTCGGCCTCGGTGGCCGGTGCGGCATCCAGCGGCGTGGCCACGCCGGCTGCGGCGTCGTGCTCCCAGGCCTGGGCGTCCACGGTGGGCTCGATGTGGCCGGTTTCATCGGCCAGGCCGGCAGGCAGGTGGGACAGGTCGGCGGTGTCGCCTGCATCGGCAGGCGCTGCCGGCGCGCGCGGGTGGCGCTGCTGCATCAGCGTATCGAATCGTGCGAAGAAGTCGTCGGCCATGTTGCGCGCGGCGCCGTCGATCAGCCGCTGGCCCAGCTGGGCGATCTTGCCGCCGACCTGGGCCTGCACGCTGTAGCTGAGCAGGCAGCGCGGCTGGCCTGCGGCGTCAGCGGGCTCGGGAGTGAGGGTGACGTCGGCCTCGCCCTTGCCGAAGCCGGCCACGCCGCCCTGGCCTTCAAAGGCGATGCGGTAGCGCTCGGGCGGCGTGATGTCGGACAGCGTGACCTTGCCGCTGAACTTGGCCGATACCGGCCCCACCTTGACCGCCATGCCCACGGCGTACTGGTCATCGCCCTGGGGTTCGAAGCGGTCGCAGCCGGCCAGGCAGGCCTTGAGCGTTTCGGGATCGTTGAGCGCCTCCCAGGCCTGCTGCTGGCTGACGGCGAGGGAACGGCTGGCTTGCATTTCCATGGCAATTCCTTTCTGCGATGGGGGTGGCCGCAAGCGGCTCAGCGGCCTGGCGCCGCCAGCAGCCGCGCCAGGTGACCGGCCAGTTGCTGCAGCGATTCCAGGTTGTGTACCGCAAGCATGGCATGGGCATGACGATGCAGCACGGCCGCCCCCTGGGCCAGTGGGGCATACCCGTCAAAGCGCAGCAGCGGGTTGAGCCACAGCAGCCGCGCGCTGTGGCGGCGCAGCCAGGCCAGTTCGCGGTCCAGCTCGGCGGCATCGCCGGTGTCCAGGCCGTCGCTGATGATGAGCACCAGGGTGCGCCGGCCCACCAGGCCTGAAACCTGGTGGCGCGCATGCAGGCGGCGCAGTTCGCCCAGGCTGCTGCCCAGGCGGGTGCCGCCGCCAAAGTCGGCAATGGCGGCGTTGGCGCGCTCGAGCATGGCGTCGGTGTCGGCCTGGGCAAAGGCCGGGCCCAGGTCGCGCAGCTCGGTGCCGAAGCTGTAGACCTGGCGGCGCAGGCCCGCATGGCGCTGCGTGCTGGTGGCCGCGTGCAGGAAGGCCAGCAGCAGCCGCGCATAGCGCTCCATGGAGCCCGAGACATCGACCAGGGCCAGCCAGGGCAGCGGCAGGCGCCGCCGTTCGCGCCGCAGCAGCTGCAGCATTTCGCCGCCGTGGTGCGATGCCGCGCGCAGGCTGGCAGCCCAGTCGGGCACCGCGCCGCGCTGGCCGGTGCGCGTGCGGCGGCTGCTGTAGCGGGGCAAGGGAAGGGCAATGTCCCTGGCCAGGCGCTGCACCAGCAGGTATTCGCTGGCGCTGAGCTGGTTGAAGTCGGCATGGCGCAGGCGGTGGCGCTCGCTGGCCGTCATGGCGGCGTCCAGCTTCAGTTCTTCATCGACGGCGGCCCAGCCCTCGCCTGCCTGGCGGGGCGACAGCGCTTCCTGCACGCGCGGGCGGTGGCGCGGCGCGGACGGCCGGGGCGCCTGCGGCAGCAACTGGGCCAGCAGTTGCCGGGCCACGTCGGGATTGCGGAAGTAGGCGTCGAACAGTTCGCGGAACACGGCGCGGTCCTGGGCGTTGCTCACAAATACGGCCTCCAGCGCGGCGGCCATGTCCTCGCGCGCCAGGCCGACCAGGGACAGGGCCTGCTGGGCCAGCGCCATGCGCCCGCCATCCACGGGCACGCCCGCACGGCGCAGCGCACGCGCAAAGCCGACCAGGTTGCCTGCCAGCTTGCCGCTGCGCGCATCGCCCAGCCAGCTGGTGCGCTCGCCCCTATCGGCGGCACCGGCGGCACCGGCGGCACCGGCTGCACCAGCCGTCACGGCGCGGGCTCCGGCGCCAGCAGTTGCTGCAGCCGCTCGGGCGTGAGCGCGGCCACGTCCTCGCGCTGCTTGAAGAGGATGCCGGCCGTGTCGTGCACGACTTCGGGATCGACCACCAGGGTGTCCAGCGCCACCAGGGCCTTGGCCCATTCCACGCTTTCGGCAATGCCGGGCACCCGCTGGAAGGCGTCGGCAAAGGGCTGGCTGCGCAGCCGCCCCACGAAGCTCGCCACCTGGGCCGTCAGGGCCTGCCCGGCCCCAGGCACCAGGGCGCGCACGATGGCCAGCTCGCGCTCGCGCCCGGGATAGTCCAGCCAGTGGTAGAGGCAGCGGCGCTTGACGGCGTCGTGCAGGTCGCGCGTGCGGTTGCTGGTGAGCACGGTCACGGGCGGCACGCGTGCCGCCACCGTGCCCAGCTCGGGAATGCTGACCTGGTACTCGCCCAGGTATTCGAGCAGGAAGGCCTCGAAGGGCTCGTCGGCACGATCGATCTCGTCGATCAGCAGCACGGCGCCGGGCTCGGGCTGCTGCAGGGCCTGCAGCAGCGGGCGGCTTACCAGGTAGCGCTCCTGGTAGACCTCCTGCTCGGCGCGCTGCAGTCGGTCCTGCTGCGGTGCGGCCGCGGGCTGCGCCGAGGCCAGCTCGGCCGCGCGCAGGTGCAGCAGCTGGGCCGCGTAGTTCCATTCATACAGCGCCTCGCGCTGCTCCATGCCGTCATAGCACTGCAGCCGGATCAGGCGGCGCTCCAGCACGCGCGCCAGCGCCTGGGCCAGCGCGGTCTTGCCCACGCCAGGCTCGCCCTCCAGCAGCAGCGGCCGCTGCAGCCGCAGGGCCAGGAAGACGGCCGTGGCCAGGCGCCGGTCGGCGAAATAGCCTTCGGCCTGCAGCGCGGCGACCAGGGCGTCTATGGAGGCAATGGCTTGCTCGGGAACCTTCATTCAGTCCTTATCCAATCGTCATGGAACTGCGCTTCGTCTGCGCTGCGCAAAACTGGCGCAATCCAACTCAGGGACACCGAGGAAGGGCCGCCCCGCACCGAGGGTGTCGTCCCCCTTCAAGGGGGAAGGCGCGAAGCGACTCAGGGGGTCACCATAGTCACCCCAGCATCTGCGATACCGCACGCTGCGTCTGCACGCTGATCAACTGCGCCCGGTAGCGCGCGCTGGCATGCAGGTCGCTGTTGAGGTCGGCATGGTCGATCAGCACCTGGGCGGCCGCGTCGGGCGTGAAGCTCTGGTTGAGCGCGGCCTCCAGCCCCGTATGGCGGAACACGCTGAGCCCGGCGCCCGTGATGGCCACGCGCACGCCGCTGTCGGTCTGGGCGACGAAGACGCCCACCAGGGCGAAGCGCGAGGCGGGCTGCTTGAACTTGAGGTAGGCGGCCTTCTTCGGCACGGGAAAGCGCACGGCCGTGATCAGCTCGCCGCTGCCCAGCGCCGTGGTGTACATGCCCTGGAAGAAGTCGTCGGCCGCGATCTCGCGCCGGTCGGTGACGACAGTGGCGCCCAGGCCCAGCACGGCGCTGGGGTAGCAGGCAGCGGGGTCGTTGTTGGCCAGCGAGCCGCCGATGGTGCCGCGCGCACGCACCTGGCGGTCGCCGATGCCGCCGGCCAGCTCGGCCAGGGCCGGGATGGCGGCCTGGACCTGCGGGTTGGCGGCCACGTCGGCATGGCGCGTCATGGCGCGGATTTCCACGGTCTGGCCGTTGACGGCGATGCCGGCCAGGCCCTGGACGCGGTTCAGGTCCACGATCTGTTCGGGCCGCGCCAGGCGCAGGCGCATCGATGGCAGCAGGCTTTGCCCGCCGGCCAGGTACTGGCCGCCCTGGGCGGCCAGGGCAGCGGCGTCGGCTGTGGTGCCAGGGGCTTCATAGGTGAATGCGTACATGGCGCTCTCCTCAGGAGGTGGCTGCGGCGTCGATGGCCGACCAGACACGGTGCGGGCTGGCCGGCATGTCCAGGTCCCTGACACCCAGGGGATGCAGTGCGTCAAGCACGGCATTGATGACGGCGGGCGGCGAGCCTATGGCCCCCGCCTCGCCGCAGCCCTTGGTGCCCAGCGGGTTGTGCGTGCAGGGCGTGCAGACGGTGCCGAGCTTGAATTCGGGGAAATCGTCGGCGCGCGGCATGGCGTAGTCCATGAAGCTGCCGGTGAGCAGCTGGCCGGTCTCGCGGTCGTAGACGCAGTTTTCCAGCAGCGCCTGGCCTATGCCCTGGGCCACGCCGCCGTGCACCTGGCCTTCGACGATCATGGGATTGATGATGGTGCCGAAGTCGTCCACGGCGCTGAAGCGGTCCACGCGCACCACGCCCGTGGCCGGGTCCACCTCGACCTCGCAGATGTACGTGCCTGCGGGGAAGGTGAAGTTGGTGGGGTCGTAGAAGGCGGTTTCGTTGAGGCCGGGCTCCAGCTTGTCCAGCGGGTAGTTGTGCGGCACATAGGCGGTGAGCGCGATCTGGGCGAAGGGGACTTTCTTGTCGGTGCCACGCACCGTGAACTCGCCGCCTGCGAAGTCGATGTCGGCGTCGCTGGCCTCCATCAGGTGGGCCGCGATCTTCTTGGCCTTGGCCTCGATCTTGTCCAGCGCCTTCATGATGGCCGCGCCGCCCACGCTGATGGAGCGTGATCCGTAAGTGCCCATGCCGAACGGCACACGGCCCGTGTCGCCGTGGACGATGTCCACGTTCTCCACGGGTATCCCCAGGCGCGCGGCCACCACCTGGGCAAAGGTGGTCTCGTGCCCCTGGCCGTGGCTGTGCGAGCCCGTGAACACGGTGACGCTGCCCGTGGGGTGCACGCGCACCTCGCCGCATTCGAAGAGGCCGGCCCGCGCGCCCAGGGCGCCCGCGATGTTGCTGGGCGCCAGGCCACAGGCCTCGATGTAGCTGCTGTAGCCCAGGCCGCGCCTGAGGCCCCGCGCCTCGCTGTCGGCACGGCGCGCGGCAAAGCCGGCCACGTCGGCCAGGGCCTCGGCCTTGTCCATGCAGGCGCCGTAGTCGCCCACGTCGTACTGCAGGGCCACGGGCGTCTGGTAGGGGAAGCTGGTGACGAAGTTGCGCCGCCGTATCTCGGCCTGGGACAGGTTCAGCTGCCAGGCGCAGCGGCTGACCAGGCGCTCCAGCAGGTAGGTGGCCTCGGGCCTGCCCGCGCCCCGGTAGGCATCGACGGGCGCGGTGTGGGTGAACCAGGCATCGACTTCCACATAGACCTGGGGCGTGGCGTACTGGCCGGCCAGCAGGGTGGCATAGAGGATGGTGGGCACGGCGCTGGCGAAGGTGCTCAGGTAGGCGCCCAGGTTGGCATCCGTGTGCACGCGCATGGCCAGGAACTTGCCGCTGGCGTCCATGGCCATCTCGGCATGGCTGACGTGGTCGCGGCCATGGGCGTCGGTGAGGAAGGACTCGCTGCGGTCGGCCGTCCACTTGATGGAACGATTGAGCTTGCGCGCGCCCCAGGTCAGGCAGACATCCTCTGCATACAGGAAGATCTTGGAGCCGAAGCCGCCGCCCACGTCGGGCGCGATCACGCGCACCTTGTGCTCGGGAAGGCCCATGACGAAGGCCGTCATCAGCAGCCGCTCGACGTGCGGGTTCTGGTTGGCCACGTACAGCGTGTACTCGTCATTGGCGCGGCTGTAGCTGCCGATGGCCGCGCGCGGCTCCATGGCGTTGGGAACCAGGCGGTTGTTGACCAGGTCCAGCTGGGCGATGTGGGCGGCACCGGCGAACACGGCATCCACGGCGGCCTTGTCGCCGATGGCCCATTTGTAGCAGTGGTTGTCGGGGGCGATATCGTGCACCACCGCGCCGGGCACGCTGCCGGCCGCCGCGTCGGCCACCAGTACCACGGCGGGCAGCGGGTCGTAGTCCACCTCCACCAGCTCGGCCGCGTCGCGCGCCTGCTCCAGCGTCTCGGCCACGACCATGGCGACCTGGTCGCCCACGTAGCGCACGGTGTCCAGCGCCAGGATGGGATGCGGCGGCTCCTTCATGGGCTCGCCGTTGGTGCTGGTGATCAGCCAGCCGCAGGGCAGGCCGTTGATCTTGTCGGCCGCCACGTCGGCGCCCGTGAGCACGCCGATGACGCCGGGCGCGGCCCTGGCCGCGTCGGTGGAAACGGAGCGCACGCGCGCATGCGCGTGCGGCGAGCGCACGAACACCGCATGGGCCTGGGCGGCCAGCGCGATGTCGTCGGTGTACTGGCCCGCGCCCGTGAGGAAGCGGTAGTCCTCCTTGCGCTTGACGGGCTCGCCGATGTGGGGGAGCTTGGAAAAGTCGGATGCACCCATGGCTGTCTCCTTGTGGTGACCTGCGGCGCTCAGGCCGCAGGCCCTGCCATGGCCTGGCTGCCCTTTTTCACGGCGGCCACGATGTTCTGGTAGCCCGTGCAGCGGCACAGGTTGCCCTCCAGCGCCTCGCGGATCTCGCGATCGCCCGCGCACGGCTGGCGCTGGCACAGGTCCACGGCGCTCATGACCATGCCCGGCGTGCAAAAGCCGCATTGCAGGCCGTGGCACTCCTTGAAGGCCGCCTGCATGGGATGCAGGCCGCCGTCGATATCCGCCAGCCCTTCGATGGTGCGCACCTCGCAGCCCTCGGCCTGCACGGCCAGCATGGCGCAGGACTTGACGGCGTGGCCGTCGACGATGACGGTGCAGGCCCCGCACTGGCTGGTGTCGCAGCCCACATGCGTGCCGGTCAGGCGCAGGTGCTCGCGCAGCGCATGCACGAGCAAGGTGTTGGGTGGAACGTCGATGCGCTGCGCGCGCCCGTTGACGGTGAGCTGGACATTCATCGTGCTGTCTCCTGCCTGTGTTCGGCGGTGATCTGGAACGTGGGGGAACGCCGGAAACCTCGCCTGCCATGGTCGCCCTGCCCGCAGGCACCCGTTCTAGGGTTGACCCGCAAGCCCGGGCCGGGCGGCGCGGATATTCTCAAAATGACACAGTCGTCACCGCAGCCGCAGCCCGCACCGCTTGCGCCTGCGCCCCCGGCTTCGACCGTGCCCGCCTGCCAGCCCGTTCGCAATCCCTTGCCAGCCAGCCACAGGAGTCCCCGCCCCATGTTCGCCCTGAGCCCCGACGCCGCGCAGCCCTGCCCCGCCGATCCGCGCCACGCGCAGATCGCCCGGGCCCGCAGCCTGGCCTTCGGCGAGCAGGCGCTGGCCGGCATGCCGCCTGCCACTCTGCCCGCCCCCCCTGCCGGCATCGCGCCCTGGCTGTGGCGCTCCTGGCAGCGCTGCCTGGCGGCAGGCCGCCGCCCGGGCGAGCGCGTGGTCTACGAAGCACTGGGGCCGCATGCGCTGCGCCAGGCACGTGACGGCCACGAGGCGCTGCTGCAGGCGGCGCACCCCGTGATGACCCAGCTGGTGGGCGCCGTGGGCACCATGCGCTACTTCAGCCTGCTGACCGATGCGCACGGCACCGTGCTGGACGTGCAGGGGCCGCTGGACCGCAGCGACATCCGCGTGCAGGCCATCGCCCGTGTGGGCGTGGACCTGTCCGAGCAGGGCGTGGGCACCACCGCCATCGGTGCGGCCCTGGCCGAGCACGGCCCCGTCTGGCTGCACCGGGCCGAGCATTTCTTCGAGGCCAACCGCCACTACAGCTGCGCGGGCGCACCGCTGTACGCCCCGGACGGCCGCTGCCTGGGCATGCTGGACATCACGGGCGTGGACGTGCCCGAGCGGCCCGAGCTGATGCACCTGGCGCTGCGCTGCGCCCGCGCCATCGAGGACCGGCTGCTGCGCGCCCTGCCCCACGCGCTGCTGCTGCACCTGAACTGGCCCGGCGGGCCTCTGGGTCAGGAGGGCGAAGGCCTGCTGGCCGTGGACGCCGAAGGGCATGTGGCGGGCAGCAATACCCTGGCGCGCCAGCTGGTGCCCCAGCCGCTGGCGCATCCGGGCCAGCCGCTGCACTGCAGCGAACTGCTGGCCATGCCCTGGACGGCGCTGGTGGAGCATGCGCGCCAGCGCCCCAACGAACCGCTGCGCCTGCCGCTGTGGTCGGGCCTGCGGCTGCAGGCCCTGGTGCAGCCCGGCCCGCAGCTGCGCCAGCTGCTGCCTGCGCTGGGCATGGCAGCGTTGGCCACAGCCGCCCAGCCCAGCCCGCTGCGCGCCAGCGAGGGCGTGCTGATCGAGCAGGCCCTGCAGGATGCCCAGGGCAATGTGACCCGGGCCGCCCGCGCGCTGGGCATCAGCCGGGCCACGATGTACCGAAAACTGGGAGCCCGCAGGCCCCGCGCGACAACCTGAACGGGACGTTTCCTCGGGTTCACACGGATTTCTTTTAGGGGGAGCAGGCCGCCTGCGGCGTTCGGGTCTCCGTAGAATCGACGGCTTTGGTCCATGCGCCGACAAGAGCGCTGCGCGCCGGCCTACAGGCCGGCGTACGGCGACGGACCCAATACAGCCTACTTTTTGGAGACACCATGCAGGCTTTGCTCAAATTCTCAAGAGGGGTCGACTGGCTCAACAGCCTGGTCGGGCGATGCCTTATCTGGCTGATCCTGGCCTCGACGGTCATCAGCGGCATCAATGCCATCGTGCGCAAGGTGTTGCACACCAGCTCGAACGCCTACCTCGAAGTGCAGTGGTACCTGTTCGCCGCCTCCTTCCTGCTGGCCGCCGGATATACGCTGCTGCAGGGCGAGCACGTGAAGGTGGATGTGATCGCCAGCCGTCTGTCCAAGCGCACGCAGATCTGGATCGACATCTTCGGCTTCGTCTTTTTCCTGACCCCCATGGCGCTGGCCATCCTGTGGTTCGGCACGCCGTTCGTGATCCAGGCCATCCAGACCGGCGAGATGTCGGGCAATGCAGGCGGCCTGGTGCGCTGGCCCGTCTACCTGATGATTCCCCTGGGCTTCGGGCTGCTGCTGCTGCAGGGCATGTCGGAGCTGATCAAGCGCATCGCCTTCCTGAAGGGCCTGATCGACGATCCCACGGCCAAGAAGGGCGAGAAGACCGCAGAGCAAGACCTGGCCGAAGCCCTGCGCGGGCTGGCAGGAGCCAAGGACAAAAGCGGGCAAGGCGCCTGATCGGGGAAACAGACATCATGGAATTCGTGATCCACAACCTGGCCCCGATCATGTTCGCGGGGCTGATACTTTTCCTGCTCGTGGGATTTCCCGTGGCATTCAGCCTGGGCGCCTGCGGACTGTTCTTCGCCTTTGTCGGCATCGAACTGGGCGTGCTGCCCGAAGCCCTGCTGCAGGCCCTTCCGCTGCGCATCTTCGGCATCATGCAAAACGAGACGATGCTGGCCATACCGTTCTTCACCCTCATGGGGCTGATACTGGAGCGAAGCGGCATGGCCGAGGACCTGCTGGAGACCGTGGGCCAGCTCTTCGGCCCCGTGCGCGGCGGCGTGGCCTTTGCGGTGATCTTCGTGGGCGCGCTGCTGGCGGCGACCACGGGCGTGGTCGCGGCATCGGTGATCTCCATGGGCCTGATCTCCCTGCCCATCATGATGCGCTACGGCTATGACCGCCGGGTGGCCTCGGGCGTGATCGCGGCCTCGGGCACGCTGGCGCAGATCATTCCGCCGTCCCTGGTGCTGATCGTGCTGGCCGACCAGCTGGGCCGCAGCGTGGGAGACATGTACAAGGGCGCCTTCCTGCCGGGCCTGATGCTGACGGGCTTCTATGCGCTGTTCATCGTCGTGCTGGCCATCTTCAAGCCCGCCATGGTGCCCGCCCTGCCGCCCGAGGCGCGCACGCTGCGCGAGCCCAATGGCAACTCCGGCCTGCCCTCCACCCTGGTGCTGACCGTGCTGTGCGTGGCGGCCTCGATGGTGGTCGCCCAGTACATGCCCCAGCTGCACACCTGGTGGTCCGGCGATGTGGTGGAGAAGGTCGCTCTGGACGAGACCATCGTGGTGTCCATGTGCTTCGGCGTGGCGCTGGCCTTCATCGCCGCCATGTTCAACAAGCTCACGGGCCTGCACCTGCTCAGCCGCATGGCCGAGCGCGTGACCTTCGTGCTGATCCCGCCGCTGCTGCTGATCTTCCTGGTGCTGGGCACCATCTTCCTGGGCGTGGCAACCCCCACCGAAGGCGGCGCCATGGGCGCACTGGGCGCGGCCGTCATGGCCTTCGTGCGCGGCCGCCTGAGCATGGACCTGCTCAAGCAGGCGCTGATGTCCACCACCAAGCTGTCGTGCTTCGTGATGTTCATCCTGATCGGCGCGACCATGTTCGGCCTGACCTTCCAGGGCGTGGACGGCCCCAAGTGGGTGGAGGAGCTGCTGGTGTCCCTGCCCGGCGGCGAGATCGGCTTCCTGATCGTGGTCAACATCATGATCTTCGTGCTGGCCTTCTTCCTGGACTTCTTCGAGCTGTCCTTCATCGTCGTGCCGCTGCTGGCCCCCGTGGCCGACAAGCTGGGCATCGACCTGGTCTGGTTCGGCGTGCTGCTGGCCGTGAACATGCAGACCTCGTTCATGCACCCGCCCTTCGGCTTCGCGCTGTTCTTCCTGCGCAGCGTGGCCCCGGCCAAGGCCTACGTGGACAAGGTCACCAAGAAGATGACCGAGCCCGTGACCACCATGCAGATCTATGCGGGCGCCATCCCCTTCCTGCTGATCCAGCTGGTCATGGTGGCCCTGATCATCATCTTCCCCGGCATCGTCTCCAGCGGGCTGGACAAGAAGGTGGAGTACGACCTGGACAAGGTGCGCCAGGAGATGGAGGCATCCATGCCCGAGGCCATCGACTTCAACGACCCCATGTTCAACGGCGACGGCGCGAACCAGCCCCCCGCACCCGAGGGCACCCCTGGCGAGCCCTCGGCCCCGGCGGGCGGTGAGGACGATGCGCTCAAGGCGCTGCAGGACCAGCTGCAGCGCGAGCAGCCGGCCACGCCGGGCGAGAGCAAGTCCGGCAGCTGATCGCAGGCTCCCTCAAGGACAGCAAAGGCCCCGCAACCGCGGGGCCTTTTTTCGTTCGGACCCCGGCGTGCGCCGGTCCCCTGCGCGCATGAAAAAAGCCGGGCAGTGCCCGGCTTTCGCGCATGACGCCCGAGGGCGCCGCGACTTCACAGCTTCTGCGCCGACATGAAGGCGTCGTAGCGCGCCTCGGCGAAGCGGAACCACAGCACCTCGTCGCGCTGGAAGTTGCGGTAGTCGCTGTAGATCTTCTTCCATGCAGGGTTTTTCTCGGCCAGCTCCGCATAGACCGCCATGGTGGTCTTGTAGGAGGCATCGAGCACGGTCTGCGGGAAGGCCAGCACCTTGGCCTTGCTGGCCACCAGTTGCTTGAGCGCGCCGGGATTGCGCGCGTCGTAGCGGGCCTGGGTGACCACATGGGCCTCGTGCGAGGCGGCCTGCACCATGGCGCGCTGCTCGGGCGTCAGCGCGGCCAGCGCCTTCTGGTTCACGTAGAACTCGAGGTTCAGGCTGCCTTCCCACCAGCCGGGGTAGTAGTAGAACGGCGCGACCTTGTTGAAGCCCAGCTTGAGGTCGTCATAGGGGCCGATCCATTCGGCCGCATCGATGGTGCCCTTTTCCAGCGCCTGGTAGATTTCGCCACCCGGGATGTTCTGGGGCACGCCGCCCATGCGCTCGATGATCCGGCCCGCGAAGCCGCCGATGCGGAACTTCAGGCCCTTGATGTCCTCGGTCGTCTTGACCTCCTTGCGGAACCAGCCTCCCATCTGGGCGCCGGTGTTGCCGCCCAGGAAGTTGACGATGCCGTATTCGGCATAGAACTCGCGCATCAGCTTGCCGCCGTTGCCGTCCACGTTCCAGGCCGTGAGCTGGCGCGAGTTCATGCCGAACGGAATGGCGCCGCCGATGGCAAAGGCCTCGTTCTTGCCGAAGAAGTAGTAGGGCGCCGTGTGCGCGATCTCCACCGTGCCGTTTTGCACGCCATCGACCACGCCGAAGGCGGGCATCAGCTCGCCGGCCGCATGCACCGACACCTCGAACTTGCCGCCCGACATTTCCTTGATCGCCTTGGAAAACACCTCGGCAGAGCCGTAGATGGTGTCCAGCGAACGCGGAAAGCTGGACGCCAGGCGCCAGCGCACCGCCGCCTGCGCATGAACGGCTGGCGCCGCTGCGGCAGTCAATACGCCGGCCAGACCGGCGTGCTTGAGTGCTTTTCTTCTGTCCATCTCTGTCTCCTCCTGATTCGCTCTGCTTGAGAGCATTCAAAAAAGGCCGGACTGCTCTTGGCAGCTCGGCCCACATACATCATCGGAACAAAAAAGCCCGCCGTCCCCGCTGCATTTCGCAGAGGGGACGCGGGCTTGGCCTGCAGGCGTGGAAGGCATGGACCGTCCTTGTGCGTGCTGCTGGCTGCAGACCTGCTTACAGCTTGGCCGTGGTCATGTAGCTGTTGTAGCGGAACTCCGAGAAGCGCTCCCACAGCAGCTGGTCGCGCTGGAAGGTGCGCAGGCTCTGGTTGATCTTCTTGAACATGGGCGACTTGGCGTCATGCTCGGCCATGATCTCCATGACGGCCTTGTAGCCGGCATCCATGAAGTCCTTGGGGAAGGCCTTGAGCTGGGTCTTGTCGGCCACCAGCTTCTTGAGCGCCACGGGGTTGTTGGCGTCGTACTTGGCCGTCATGTCGCGCGCTGCCACGTTGCAGGCCGCATCGACCATGGCCTTGTACTCGGGCGACAGGGCCGCATACGCCTTGGTGTTGATGAAGAACTCCAGCTCGGCGCCGCCTTCCCACCAGCCGGGGTAGTAGTAGTAGGGAGCGACCTTGTTGAAGCCCAGCTTCTGGTCGTCGTACGGACCCACGAATTCCACGGCATCCAGCGTGCCCTTTTCAAGCGCCTGGTAGACCTCGCCCACGGGCATGTTCTGCGCGACCACGCCGAGCTTGAGCATGGCGTCGCCGAACAGGCCGCCGCCCAGGCGCATCTTCAGGCCCTTGAGATCGGCCACCGACTTGATCTCCTTGCGGAACCAGCCGCCCATCTGGGTGCCCGTGTTGCCTGCGCTCTGGCTCTTGATGTTGTACTGGGCATAGAACTCGTCCATGAGCTTGCGGCCGCCGCCGTGCTCCATCCATGCATCCATCTGGCGCGCCGTCAGGCCGAAGGGCACGGCGCAGCCGAAGGCGAAGATGTAGTCCTTGCCGGTGAAGTAGTAGGGCGCCGTCAGCGCCATCTCGATGGTGCCGTTCTGGATGCCGTCGACCACGCCGAAGGCGGGCATCAGCTCACCGGCCGCATGCACCGAGACTTCGAACTTGCCGCCCGACATCGCCTTGAGCGTCTTGGAGAACATTTCGGCCGAGCCGAAGATGGTGTCCAGCGACTTGGGAAAGCTCGCGGCCAGACGCCAGCGGACCGCCTCCTGGGCGTGGACTGCGGGTGCGGCTCCCACAGCCAGCACGCCGGCGATTCCCGCATGTTTGATGATCGAACGACGGTCCATGAATGTCTCTCCGCGATGTGTTGTCAGTCAGAAAAAGCCACCACCACCCCTTGCTGCGCAAGGTCCGCTGCCCCTCCGAGGGGCCGCTTCTGCCTTGGGGGCCCGGCGGCAAAAAAAACGCACGTTCGCACGTGCATTCACACTGTATCAGGTGGTATCGATTCTAAAAACGCCGCAAAGCAAGCGCGGACGGGGTTTTCCCCCGCGTAGTCCTGCTCGGCATGCGCGATGCGCCCCATCGCGGGGCACAGGCCCGTCCCATCTTCAGGCCACGGCGCGCTCGGGCGCCAGGTGGGCGCGCACCGACGCCTCGATGCCGGCCGCGTCCAGCCCCTGCAGGGCCAGCAGCCTGGCGGGATCGCCGTGCTCGATGAACTCGTCGGGCAGGCCCAGCTGCAGCAGCTGTCGCGTGATGCCGGCAGCCTGCAGCGACTCGGCCACGGCGCTGCCTGCGCCACCCATGATGCAGCCCTCTTCCACGGTGACGATGAGCTCGTGCGTGGAGGCCACCTGGCGCAGCAGTTCCTCGTCCAGCGGCTTGGCCCAGCGCATGTTGACCACGGTGGCGTCCAGCGCCTCGGCTGCGGTCAGCGCGGGATACAGCAAGGTGCCGAAGGCCAGGATGGCGACCTTCTTCGCCGCCGATTCGCGGCGCACCTCGCCCTTGCCGAAGGGCAGGCCCTGCAGGCTCTCCAGCGGGGCCACGCCCACGCCCGCCCCACGCGGGTAGCGCACGGCCACCGGATGGTCCTGCTCGTAGGCCGTGGTGAGCAGTTGGCGGCATTCGCGCTCGTCGGCCGGGCAGGCCATGCTCATGTGGGGAACGCAGCGCACGAAGGCGATGTCGTAGGCACCGGCATGCGTGGCGCCGTCGGCGCCGACCAGGCCCGCACGGTCCAGCGCAAAGACCACGGGCAGCTTTTGCAGCGCCACGTCATGGATCAGCTGGTCGTAGGCGCGCTGCAGGAAGGTCGAGTAGATGGCGACCACGGGCTTGAGCCCCTCGCAGGCCATGCCGGCCGCGAAGGTGACGGCATGCTGCTCGGCAATGCCCACGTCGTAGTAGCGGCCCGGAAAGCGCTTGTGGAATTCCACCATGCCCGAGCCCTCGCGCATGGCCGGCGTGATGCCGACCAGGCGCTGGTCCTTGTCCGCCATGTCGCACAGCCACTGGCCGAAGACCTGGGTGAAGGTCTGCTTCGGGGGCGTGGCCGGCTTGACCAGGCCCACGCTGGGGTCGAACTTGCCGGGGCCGTGGTAGGCCACGGGGTCGGCCTCGGCCAGCTTGTAGCCCTGGCCCTTCTTCGTGACCACGTGCAGGAACTGCGGGCCCTTGAGGCTCTTGATGTTCTCCAGCGTGGGGATCAGCGAGTCCAGGTCATGCCCGTCGATGGGGCCGATGTAGTTGAAGCCGAAGTTCTCGAACAGCGTGGCCGGCACGACCATGCCCTTGGCCTGCTGCTCCAGCCGCTTGGCCAGCTCCAGAAGCGGCGGCACCTGCTTGAGCACGCTCTTGCCCATGTCGCGCGCCTTGGCGTAGAACTGCCCGCTCATGAGCTGGGCCAGGTAGCGGTTGAGCGCGCCCACGGGCGGGCTGATGCTCATGTCGTTGTCGTTGAGGATGACCAGCAGGTTGGCATCGGTCACGCCGGCGTTGTTCAGCGCCTCGAAGGCCATGCCGGCCGTCATGGCGCCGTCGCCGATGACGGCGATGGCGCGGCGGTCCTCGCCCTTTTGCTTGGCGGCCAGGGCCATGCCCAGGGCGGCCGAGATGCTGGTGGAGGAGTGGGCCGTGCCGAAGGTGTCGTACTCGCTCTCGGCGCGCTGCGGAAAGCCCGACAGGCCGCCGAACTGGCGCAGCGACGCCATGCGCTCGCGCCGGCCCGTGAGGATCTTGTGCGGATAGGTCTGGTGGCCCACGTCCCAGACCACGCGGTCGTAGGGCGTGTCGAACACCGCATGCAGCGCCACCGTCAGCTCCACCGTGCCCAGGTTGGAACTCAGATGCCCGCCGGTCTTGGAGACGCTGTCGAGCACATAGGCACGCAGCTGCTGGGCCAGGGTCTTGAGTTCGGCACGCGACAGACGCCTCAGATCCGCGGGATCGTCGATGGTCTGCAGCAGGGAGTAGGTGTTCGTGGTCATGCTAGATATCTTGATGGCCGCAAGACCATCGCCCATATTTTCGTATCAGTTGCCTGTGGCATCGAACGCCACCCTTGCAAGTAGCGCGCCCCCACCAAGGGACACCGAGCAAGGGCCGCCCCGCAGCGAGGGTGTCGTCCCCCTCCCCCGCGAAGCGGGTAGAGAGGGGGAAGGCGCGAAGCGACTCAGGGGGTGCTTCATTGTCAGTGAGTGCGGCTCACGACCATGTCGGCCAGTGCCGCCAGGGCCCGCGTGTCCGGCAGGCCGCTGCGCGCCAGCGCCGCGTGCGCCAGGGCGCACAGCTCGTCGGCATGGGCGCGGGCCTGGTCCAGGCCCAGCAGCGAGACGTAGGTCGGCTTGTCGTTGGCCGCGTCCTTGCCGGCCGTCTTGCCCAGGGTGGCCGAGTCGGCCACCACGTCGAGGATGTCATCCACCACCTGGAAGGCCACGCCCAGCGCCTGCCCGTAGTCGGACAGCGCCTGCCAGGCCTGGGCATCCACGCCCTCCTTGCAGGCTGCGCCCATGAGCACGCTGGCATGCAGCAGGGCGCCGGTCTTGAGGCGGTGCATCTCGCGCAGTTGGGCCTCGCTCAGTTGCAGGCCCACGCTGGCCAGGTCAATGGCCTGGCCACCGGCCATGCCCTGCGCGCCTGCGGCACGGCCCAGCAGCCGGCACAGCCGTGCCTGCAGCGTATCGGGCATGCCGTCAGCCTCGTCGGGCGCGGGCACGAGCAGCTCGAAGGCCAGTGCCTGCAGCGCGTCGCCGGCCAGCAGGGCCGAGGCCTCGCCGAACTGCACATGGACCGTGGGCTTGCCACGGCGCAGCACGTCGTTGTCCATGCAGGGCATGTCGTCGTGCACCAGCGAATAGGCATGGATCAGTTCCACGGCGCAGCCGGCACGCACGGCGGCCGACGGCAGGCCGGCCACGGCCTCGGCCGCAGCCCAGACCAGCAGCGGGCGCAGGCGCTTGCCGCCATCGAGCACGGCGTATCGCATGGCTTCGCCCAGGCCGGCCGGCGCATCCACGCCCACCCATTGGGACAGCGCGCTTTCGGTGCGCGCCAGGCGGTCGTTCATCCAGCAGGGAAAATCCAGCGCGCCAAGGCCCGGCGCCTGGGAAACATCGGAAGCGGAAGTCATCAGGGCACTCATGGCAATCTTCAATCCTGGCTCCAAGGGGCCAGGGTCCCCTCGTCAAGCACCTTGACCTGCTCCTGCACCGCGTCGAGCTGGCCACGGCAGTAGCCGAGCAGCTGCGCCGCGCGCTGGTAGCCGGCCAGCATCTGCTCCAGAGGCAGCTGGCCCGACTCGATCTGCGCGATGAGCTGCTCCAGCTCCTGCAGCGCGGATTCGTAACTGGTGGGCTCGGCGGGAGCCTTGGGGGCAGCCTTGGGCATGTGGCGTTGGCAGTGCGTTGTGGGGAACCGACGATTCTAGGCGTCCCTCCGCGACCGCGCCGCCAATAACCGGACAGCCCTTGACAGGCGCCATCGGCCGCTTGCAATACACGTACCGGGCATCCGGAAATAACCCCACGGGCTATAATCCCATTCCCCGCCAAACCGGCCCCTTGCCTAGGCATGCGGTCGGGCTCACCGACAAGACAGGACGCCTCGGGCGCCGCTTGTTTTCAAGTCGTGAAGCCTGTCTCCATGTCCAGGAACGGCCGGTTTTGCTTTTTCCAATCCCGTGCGCACGCGCACCCTCCCTGTGGGGAGTCTTTAGGTCAGGTCACCCATGTCTGATTTAAGTCTTCAACTGCAGCAGGCCGCAAGCCAACTACCAGTTTCCAGCTACTTCGACCCTGCGCTGTTCCAGCGTGAGTTGGAGACCATCTTTCAACGCGGCCCGCGCTACGTGGGCCATCAACTGGCCGTTCCCGAGATAGGCGACTACTACGCCCTGCCCCAGGAAAAAGAAGGCCGTGCGCTGGTGCGCAACGCCAGGGGGCAGGTGGAGCTGATCTCCAACGTCTGCCGCCACCGCCAGGCCGTGATGCTCAAGGGCAGGGGCAACCTGATGACCGAAGGCAAGGGCCATGCGGGGGGCAACATCGTCTGCCCGCTGCACCGCTGGACCTACAGCACCAGCGGCGAGCTGCTGGGCGCACCGCACTTCAGCCACGATCCCTGCCTGAACCTGAACAACTACCGTCTGCGCGAGTGGAACGGCCTGCTGTTCGAGGACAACGGCCGCGACATCGAGGCCGACCTCGCCGGCATGAAGCTGCGCGAGCAGCTGAGCTTCGAGGGCTTCGTGCTCGACCATGTCGAGATGCACGAGTGCAACTACAACTGGAAGACCTTCATCGAGGTCTACCTCGAGGACTACCACGTGGGCCCGTTCCATCCGGGCCTGGGCAACTTCGTGACCTGCGATGACCTGCAGTGGGAGTTTTCCAGGGAGTACTCGGTGCAGACCGTGGGCGTGGCGCCCGGCTTTGCCCGGCCCGGCTCGGACACCTACAGGAAGTGGCACGACGTGCTGCTGGCCTACCGCAACGGCGAGCTGCCCGAACGCGGAGCGATCTGGCTGACCTACTACCCGCACATCATGGTGGAGTGGTATCCGCACGTGCTCACGGTCTCGACCCTGCACCCGCTGGCCGTGGACCGGACACTGAACGTGGTCGAGTTCTACTACCCCGAAGAGATCGCCGCCTTCGAGCCCGAATTCGTGCAGGCGCAAAAGGCCGCCTACATGGAGACCTGCATCGAGGACGACGAGATCGGCGAGCGCATGGACGCCGGCCGCAGGGCGCTGTACGAGCGCGGCGACAACGAGGTCGGCCCCTACCAGAGCCCCATGGAAGACGGCATGCAGCACTTCCATGAGTGGTATCGCGGCGTGATGGGCGACGCAGTCCCCGCACGCTGATCGGCTCCGGCTCTTCCGACGGCCCGCATTCGTGCGGGCCGTCTGCATTGGGCCTCCTGCATCGAGCGGCAGGCCCGCCGCACAGCTCTTCTGAATGCAAGCGCCCTGGTGTGCCCAATGGGCAGGGCTGGCGACTGCAATGCATCCCGAGGCAGACCCAATGTCTTGGCTTATGCAATACAGTGCCTTGCGCGTGCCCCTGCCGCGGCCCCGGGCCGTAGACAGCCAGGCGGCATGCGCCAAAAACAAAACCCAACCCTTTTCTCGTCCAGCGCCGCGGTCCTTGTGCGGCTCTATCCGGTCATTAATATGCAAGCCCTGTGGATGGTGGCGGCCGCATTCGTCTTTGCGGTCATGAGTGTGTGTGTGAAGTTCGCCTCCCAGGATTTCAACGCGGCGGAGATCGTCTTCTACCGCGGGCTGGTCAGCATGGTGGCGCTGTGGTGGCTGGCGCGCCACCAGGGCATTTCGCTGGCCACGCGCTACCCGCGCGAGCATGCCTGGCGCAGCTTCGTGGGCGTGACTTCCATGGGCGCCTGGTTCTACTCCATCGGCCACCTGCCGCTGGCCACGGCCGCCACCTTCAACTCCATGAGCAGCATCTGGATGGCGGTGTTTCTGATCGGCCAGGGCCTGCTGCTGCGCCACCAACTGCGCCGCCAGCCCGAATCGCATGCGCTGCGCGCACTGCCGCCGTTTCCCTGGAGCCTGGTCGCCACCGTGGCCCTGGGCTTCGTGGGCGTGATCCTGGTGCTGCGCCCCAGCGCGGCGCCGCAGGAATTCGTGGCCAGCGCGGGCGGCCTGATCGGCGGGGTGTTCGCTGCCATGGCCTATATGCAGGTGGCCACGCTGTCGCGCATGGGCGAGCCCGAGGCGCGCGTGGTCTTCTACTTCGCACTGGGCTCGGCCGTGGCCGGCGCCCTGGCCATGTGCTTCACGGGCGTGTCCGCCTGGCCGGGCTGGCGCGCGCTGTGGCTGCTGCCCGTGGGCGTGCTGGCTGCCGTGGCCCAGGTCTGCATGACGGCGGCCTACGCTTCGGCCGGCAACAGCCGCAATACCCTGGTGGTGGCCAATCTGCAGTACTCGGGCATCGTCTTTGCCGCCCTGCTGAGCCTGGCGCTGTTCGGCGAAAGCGTGCCGCTGATCGGCTGGGCCGGCATCGTGCTGATCGTGGCCAGCGGCGCACTGGCCACAGCCCTGCGTTCACGCGGCTGACGGCGACGGCCCACCTGGGGCCGTCGCATAATGGATCGGACCTTTTGCCGCAGGCGCACCGCCGCCTGCGCTGGCTTTCGGAGTTCCGCATCCATGACATCCAACACCTCCTCCTACCAGACCCTGATCTCCGTCCAGGAACTGGCCGCGCTGCAGTCCGGCGGCCGTCCGCTGATGGTCTTTGACTGCAGCTTCGACCTGGCCCAACCCGCAGCCGGCAAGGCGCAGTACCTGCAGGCGCATATTCCCGGCGCCGTCTTCGCCGACCTGGACCATGACCTCAGCGCAAAACACGGCGTGCCCGGCGCACATGGCAGCGTGGCGGCCAGCGAGCAGGCAGCCTCGGGCGGCCGCCACCCGCTGCCCAGCCGCGAGCTGTTTGCCATGTGGCTGTCGGAGATCGGTTTTTCCAACGACATGCAGGCCGTGGTCTATGACCGCAACGGCGCCAACTACTGCGGGCGCCTGTGGTGGATGCTGCAGTGGGCCGGACATGGCGATGTGGCCGTGCTCGACGGAGGTCTCCAGGCCTGGCAGGCCGCAGGCCAGCCTGTGGCATCGGGCGAGGAAAGCGCGCGCTTTCAGTCCAACTTCGAGCTGCACGAGCCGCTGCAGCAGCTGGTGACGGCACAGCAGGTGCTCGATGCACTGGGCAGCGCAGGCCAGACCGTGGTCGATGCACGCGCCCCGGCCCGCTACCGCGGGGAGGTCGAGCCGCTGGACCCTGTGGCCGGCCACATCCCGGGCGCGCTCAACCGGCCCTTCACCGAGAACATTGCGGCCGACGGCCGCTTCAAGCCCGCCGCCCTGCTGCGCGCCGAGTTCGACCGGCTGCTGGCCGGCCGCGATCCGGCCAGCGTGGTCCACCAGTGCGGCAGCGGCGTGAGCGCCCTGCCCAACCTGCTGGCCATGCGCATTGCAGGACTGCCGCCGGCACGGCTTTTCGCGGGCAGCTGGAGCGAGTGGTGCAGTGACCCGAAGAGGCCGGTGGAGCGCGGCTAATTCGGCTTATGCCCGCCCCTGGGAGGCTGCACAATGACAGCACTGTGTCAAAAGGCCGACATGCAACAACACCACTGCAGCGGCCTGCTCCCAGGCCCCCGGACGGCAGAGGCCGGGCGAAATCGAGTCATCCAAACCTTGCTACAGGTGTAAGGTAAATCTTACAAACGCCGTCTCACAACCAGACATCCGGCGCAGACCTGCCCCGACTTCAACGGCCAGGGCCCCTCCTCCACAATCCATCCCAACAGATCGCAACAGGTTGAACATCTTGTTTCTACCCCGGTGTTGCGGCTGCCGAGATGCAAAGGATGGTCCTATGAACAATGAACAGCTGCTTGCCGAAATCCGCGAAGCCAACCTCACTTACCTGATGCTGGCCCAGACCCTGATCCGCCAGGACAAGGCGGAAGCGGTGTTCCGCCTGGGACTGAACGAAGAATCCTGCGACCTGCTGGCCGCGCTGTCGGCAGCCCAGGTGCTGAAGCTGGCCTCGCGCAATACCCTGCTCGCCAGCTTCCGCGTGGACGACGAAATGGTCTGGAGCTTGCTGACCAACCACAGCAGCAACAAGATCGGCAACGGTGCGACCAATACGCTGCACGCCAACATCCTGATGGCCAGCCGCGTTTCCGAAGTCCTCTGATCCGCCCGAAGAACTCTGGAGCCCGCCATGTCCACCGCCGTCAAAAGTGTCCTGAACGAGTCCAAGCAGATCGAGCGTGCCGCCATGCTCATCGAGATGGGTGCACGCATGCAGGTGCTCGAATCCGAGACCACGCTGTCCTACGAGCGCCTGATCCGCCTGTACAAGGAGATCGCCGGCAAGTCGCCATCCAAGGGCCAGCTGCCGTTCTCGACCGACTGGTTCCTGACCTGGCAGGAGAACATCCACAGTTCGCTGTTCCTGAATATCTACGAATACCTGTCCAAGGGCGCCGAGCTGGATGCCGTTGAACAACTGACCAAGGCCTACCGTCTCTATACCGAGCAGATCCAGGCCGCCGAGCTGGAGGCGCTGCTGTCCTTCACACGCGCATGGCGCCTGGTGAAGTTTGTCGATGCGCAGATGCTGACCCGCACCCAGTGCTCCGTGTGCAAGGGCCAGTTCGTGACCGAGCCCTACGAGAACGAGCGCCACTACCAGTGCGGCCTGTGCAATCCGCCCGCACGCGCCGGCAAGAGCAAGAGCGCCGGCTCCCTGATGCTGCATTGAGCCCCTGCATCGCCGCAGCGATGCACCAGCACGGATTCAGACCGTCTCGCCGCCTGCCCTGGCGGCGCAGTCGCTGGCGAACTGCGGCAACTGCTCTCCCGGCAGGGCCCGGCTGAAGTACCAGCCCTGCACCAGCAGCTCGCCCTCGAAGCCCAGGGCCTGCAGCTGCGCCTGGGTCTCCACGCCTTCGGCCACCACGTTCAACTGCAGCGCCTCGCAAAAGCGCAGCAGGCCGTCCAGCACCAGCGCGCCCTTGGCATGACCGCTGGCCACGACGAAGCTGCGGTCGATCTTGATGGCATCCACGTCGAACTGGTGCAGGTAGCTCATGGACGAGAAGCCGGTGCCGAAGTCGTCTATGGCCACCTTGGCGCCCAGCGCGTGGATCTGGCCTATGGCCTTGCGGATCGCCTCCACATCGCCCACCAGCGCTTCCTCCGTGATCTCCACGCCCACCTGGCCCCTGGCCTGCGCCAGCAGCATCAGCAGGCGCGAGCAGTACTCGGGCGATGTCAGCGTGGCGCCCGTGACATTGATGCTGATCGGCAGGGAAAAACCGTGCTGGCGCCACAGCCGGCATTGGCGCACGGCAGCGCCCGCCACCCACAGATCGACCTCGCGCATCAGGCCGGCATCACCCAGCCAGCGCAGAAAGCCGCCGGGCTGCTGCAGCCTGCCCTGCGAATCGTGGGCGCGCAACAGGGCCTCGCAGCCCAGGCACAAGCCGCTGCGGTGCGAGACCTGGGGCTGGAATTCCAGGTGGAATTCGTACTCGCTGATGCGGCGGATATGGGACAGCATGGTCTCGCGCCGGGCCTGGGTCTCGTGCGCCAGCACCAGCGGATCGCGCGTGACCAGGCCCGCCTCCTCGGGCAGCCGGGAGAACGTGGTGTCCAGCGCGCGCAGCACGATGGCGCCATCGTCCTGGCCCAGCCGGTCGATGGAGCGCACATAAGGCGCATAGACCAGCGCCCCCAACACCGTCAGCGCCAGTTGCAGCACCACGGCGCCCATGTCGCCGCCCGTGCTCACGTAGGCATTGAAGACCACGGGCGCGGTCAGGGGCAGCACCATCGAGGCCGGAGCCACCCAGCCGGCCTGCACCACCGTGACGGCCACGACCAGATTGATGGCGGGCACCGCCAGAAAAGGCACGAGCAGGCGCAGGTTCAGGATGACCGGCAGGCCGAACAGCAGGATCTCGTTGACGTTGAGCAGGGAGATGGGCAGCGCGGCCAGCGCCAGCATGCGCAGGCCGCGCCCCTTGCAAAACAGCAGCACGGCCAGCGCCAGTGACAGCGTGGCCCCCGAGCCGCCGATGAAGACGAAGGACCCCATCAGGCCGCCGTTGAGCGCCCAGGGCGCCACCAGCCCCTTGGCCACGGCGGCGGCGTTGGCCAGCACGGCCTGGTCCAGCACCTGGAAGAAGGGTTGCATGGCGTAGTAGCCCTGCACGCCAAAGAACCAGAGCACGGAATTGAGCAGCGTCAGCGTCAGCCCGCTGCGATAGGGGCTCTCGGGGGTGGCGATGGCCAGCGGCAGTTCGGCCTGGGTGATATCGGGCAGCACCTGCTGCAGGCCCAGCAGCAGCACGACCAGCAGCAGCGCGACGATGGAGCCGGGCACGACCAGGTTCATCACCTCGCGTACGTTCTCGCCCACAAAGCCCGTGCGCGCAATGCGCGTCCAGCGCATGGCGCTGAGCCTGGCCATCAGCGGCACGGTGATCAGGGGCGAGGCTATGGCGATGAACAGCACCAGCGTGGCGGCCGCGCGCGGATGCTCGCGCAGCAGGAAGATGGCCATCTGCACATGGGCAAAGCACAGAAAGGTCACCGGCAGGCGCGGCAGCCTGTGGCGTATGGAGAGCATGTAGCCGATGGAGGCGGCCACCAGCAGCGGCAGGATGCTGCCGATCTGCGCATGCAGGCCCGCAAGAAGCTGCACCACGGGCTCGGGCTGGCCGGACATCTGCGCCAGCGCCGACAGTATGAGAAACAGGGCCGAGACCAGCAGGCATGGGACCAGCCAGAGCAGGCCTTCGCGTATGGCCCGCATGGAGTTGGCACCGGCCAGCCTGGCCAGGCGCTGCGTCAGGAACAGTTGCATGTCCGGGAACCCCGGCCATGGCGTCTTGTTGCCCATAAGCTCCCACCCTTCACTTCCCGGCAGGAGTCATGCGCCCCTGTCCGAAGCACATCCTACACGGCGGCCGGCCGGCGCCCTGCGCATGGCGGCGCGAGGGGCCTCCCGGCCCGCTCGCGCCCTCGATCAGCCGGTATTGCGCACGCCGGCCGCAATGCCATTGATCGACAGGTGGATGCCGGTCTTGATGCGCTCATCGGTCTGGCCGCCGCGCCAGCGGCGCACCAGTTCCACCTGCAGATGGTGCAGCGGATCGATGTAGGGAAAGCGGTGGCGGATGGAGCGCGCCAGCGCCTCGTTGTGGGCCAAGCGCTGCTTGTCGCCCGTGATGCGCGCCAGCGCATCGACGGTGCCGTGCCACTCGGCCTCGATGGCGCTGAAGATGCGGCGGCGCAGGCGTGCGTCCGGCACCAGGTCGGCATAGCGCGAGGCCAGGTTCAGGTCGCTCTTGGCCAGCACCATGTCCATGTTGGACAGCAGGGTGCGGAAGAACGGCCACTGGCGGTACATCTTCTGCAGCAGGGCCAGCTGGGCCTTGCCATCCTTGCCCGGCTGCCCGATGAAGGCCTGCACCGCCGCGCCGAAGCCGTACCAGCCCGGCAGCGTGAGCCGGCACTGGCCCCAGCTGAAGCCCCAGGGAATCGCGCGCAGGTCCTCGATCTTCTGCGAGGGCTTGCGCGAAGCCGGGCGCGATCCGATGTTCAGCTCGGCAATCTCGCGGATGGGCGTGCTGCTGAAGAAGTAGCTGGTGAAGCCGGGAGTCTCGTACACCAGGGCGCGGTAGGCACCCATGCTGGCCTCGGACAGAAACGCCGCCGCGTCCAGGAAGGCGCGCGTGGCCGGCTTGGTCGGCTGCAGCAGCGTGGCCTCCAGCGTGGCGGCCACCAGGGTCTCCAGGTTGCGCCGGCCGATCTCGGGGTTGGCGTACTTGGAGGCGATGACCTCGCCCTGCTCGGTCAGCCGGATCTGGCCGCGCACGGTGCCCGGGGGCTGCGCCAGGATGGCCTGGTAGCTGGGGCCGCCGCCACGGCCCACCGTGCCGCCGCGGCCATGGAACATGCGCAGGCTGATGCCATGGCTGTCGGCAAGATCATCGAACAGCTCGACCAGCGAGATCTCGGCGCGGTACAGCTCCCAGTTGCTGGTGAAGATGCCGCCATCCTTGTTGCTGTCGCTGTAGCCCAGCATGATGTCCTGCTCGCCGCCGCTGCGCTGCACCATGGCCGCCACGCCGGGCAGCTGGAAGTAGCGCCGCATGATGGGCGCGGCGCTGCGCAGGTCGCCGATGGTCTCGAACAGCGGCACGACGATCACGTCGCAGACGGCGCCGTCGTCCAGCGTGCCGCGCAGCAGCCCCGCCTCCTTTTGCAGCAGCAGCACTTCCAGCAGGTCGCTGACCGACTCGGTGTGGCTGATGATGCAGTGGCGTATCGCCTCGGCGCCCAGGGTCGCGCGCAGGCGGCGCGCGGCCTCGAAGATGGCCAGTTCACCGCGCGCATGCTCGGAATAGTCGGCGCCCACCACGCGCAGCGGCCGCGCCTCTTCCAGCAGGCGCACCAGCAGGGCGCACTTGGCGTCTTCCTGCAGGCCCGAATAGTCGGGCTCCAGGCGCGCGGTGGCCAGCAGCTCGGCCACCACCTCCTCATGCTTGTCCGAACTTTGGCGCAGATCCACGGTGGCCAGGTGGAAGCCGAAAACCTGCACGGCGCGCATCAGCGGACGCAGGCGCTGGGGCGCCAGCACCTCGCCATGGTTGCGGCTGAGCGAGTCGTCGATGACGCACAGGTCGGCCAGGAACTCCTCGGGCGAGGCATAGGCGTTCTGCGGCGCCACGGCATGGCGCGCGGCCTCGCCGCCGGTCAGCACCTTGAGCGTGGCGGCCAGGCGCGCGTAGATGCCGGTGAGCGCGCGGCGGTAGGGTTCGTCGGAGCGGTGCTCGTTGGTGTCGGGCGAGCGCTCTGCCAGCGCCTGCATCTCGGGCGTGACATCGGCCAGGCGCTGGGACAGCGACAGCTCGCCGCCCAGGTAGTGCACCTCGCGCAGATAGTGGCGCAGCGCCACGTCGGCCTGGCGCGACAGCGCCAGCTCCAGGCTCTGGGCCGTGACATTGGGGTTGCCGTCGCGGTCGCCGCCGATCCAGTGGCCCATGCGCAGGAAGCTGTGCACGGGCAGGGTGTTGCCCAGCTCCTGCTCCAGTTGCGCATACAGCTTGGGAATCTCGCGCAAGAAGGTGGCTTCGTAGTAGGACAGCGCGTTTTCGATCTCGTCGGCCACGGTGAGCTTGGAGTAGCGCAGCAGGCGTGTCTGCCACAGCTGGCTGACGCGGGCGCGCAGCTGGGCCTCGTTGCGTTCGAGTTCGCGCGGGGTGAGCGCGTCCTTGGCGCTGTTGTACAGCTGGGCGCGGGCCACGATGTCCTCGCGCGCGGCCAGCAGTTGGGAGATGTCGCGCTCGGCCACCAGGATGCTCTGGCGCTGCACTTCCGTGGGGTGGGCCGTGAGCACGGGCGCCACATAGCTCCTGGCCAGCGTCTGCGCCACGGTACCGGCCGAGATGCCGGCCCAGCGCAGCCGCGCCAGCGCCACTTCGATGCTGCCTTCCTGCGTGTTGCCCGCGCGCTCGTGCACGGCGCGGCGGCGGATGTGGTGGCGGTCCTCGGCCAGGTTGGCCAGATGGCTGAAATAGGTGAAGGCGCGGATCACGCTCACCGTCTGGTCCGTGGTCAGGCCCTTGAGCAGGCGCTTGAGCGCGCGGTCGGCGGTCTCGTCGGCATCGCGACGGAAGGTCACCGACAGCTGGCGCACCTGCTCGATCAGCTCGAAGGCCGCCACGCCTTCCTGCTCGCGGATCACATCGCCCAGAATGCGCCCCAGCAGGCGTATGTCCTCGATCAGCGGCAGGTCCTTGTCCGTCTTGCGGACAGGCTTGTCATCACGCCTGTCATCTCGCGCATTGCTCTTGCGGGGGGCGGTGGCCATCAACGAATCTCCTGGAATCGGTCAGCGTATCGGTTTGCTTGGGCTTCGGTCCTGGTGCCGGGTTTACTGCGGCGCAGCATGCTAGCATCCCGCGCTCCCCTCGAGGCTCCTGATGAATACCAAACCACTGATCCCCCACTCCATCGTGATCGCCACGCGCGAGAGCCAGCTGGCACTGTGGCAGGCCGAGCATGTCCAGGCACTGCTGCGCGCCCGGGGGCATGAAGTGGAATTGCTGGGCATGACCACCAAGGGCGACCAGATCCTGGACCGCACGCTGTCCAAGGTGGGCGGCAAGGGCCTGTTCGTCAAGGAGCTGGAAGTGGCGCTGGAAGAAGGACGCGCCCACATCGCCGTGCACTCGCTCAAGGACGTGCCCATGGAGCTGCCCGAAGGCTTTGTGCTGGCCTGCGTGATGGAACGCGAAGACCCGCGCGACGCTTTTGTCTCCAATCGCTACGCCGCGCTGGCCGAGCTGCCGCAGGGCGCCGTCGTCGGCACATCGAGCCTGCGCCGCCAGGCACTGCTGCAGGCCCTGCGCCCCGACCTGAGGATAGAGCCGCTGCGCGGCAACGTGAACACCCGCCTGCGCAAGCTGGACGAAGGCCACTACGACGCCATCGTGCTGGCCGCCGCAGGCCTGATGCGCCTGGGCCTGGCCGACCGCATCCGCGCCAGGTTCGAGCCCGCCGGCATGCTGCCTGCCGCAGGCCAGGGCGCGCTGGGCATCGAGGTGCGCGCCGACCGCCAGGACCTGATCGACGCCCTGGCCCCGCTGGCCCACCAGACCACCTGGCTGACCGTGACCGCCGAGCGCGCCGTCAGCCGCTGCATGGGCGGCAGCTGCTCCATGCCGCTGGCGGCGCACGGCACCTTCGACGGCCAGCAACTGCGCCTGGACGCAGCCTGGGGAGACCCGGAAGGCCGGCTGCCGCTGGTGCAGGTGCACGCCGATGCCACCGTCACCGACTTCGCCAGTGCCGACGCACTGGGCCAGCACGTGGCTGCGCTGCTGCAGGCGGCGGGCGCCCAGCCGGTCCCCAAGCTCTAGACGGCACGCCCACATGCCACCGCGCATACTCGTCACCCGCCCGGCCCATGACGCGGCCGCGTGGGTGGATGCGCTGCAGGCCCGGGGCCTTCCGGCCCAGCCGCTGGCGCTGATGGCCATAGGCCCCTGCCGCGATGCGGCCACGCAACAGGCCTTGCAGGCCGCCCGCAACGCGCTGCGCGAAGGCCCGGGCTACCGCGCCGTGATGTTCGTCAGCGGCAACGCCGTCCAGCATTTCTTCGGCACCGACCCCGCACGGCTTCCGGCCTCCACCCGCGCCTGGACGCCCGGCCCCGGCACCGCCCAGGCGCTGCTGGCCCTGGGCATTGCGCCAGCACAGATCGACGGCCCGCCACCGGACGCCGCCCAGTTCGAATCCGAAACGCTATGGCAGCGCGTGCATGACCAGATCCATGCGGGCGACCGCGTGCTCATCGTGCGTGGCGACAGCCAGGCAGGAGCGCCCAGGACCGTGCCGGCCACGGCAGGCGCCGGCCGCGATTGGCTGGCCGCCCGACTGCGCGAGGCAGGTGCCCAGGTCGAAATGCTGGCCGTCTACCAGCGCGAACTGCCTGCCTGGGATGCAGCCCAGACGGCACTGGCACGCCTGGCGGCCGAAGATGGCACGCTGTGGCTGCTCAGCAGCGCCGAATCCGTTGCCAACCTGCAACAGCTCCTGCCGGGCCAATCGTGGCAAAAAGCGCGAGCGCTCGCTACGCACGAGCGAATCGCTGCCCAGGCAAGACACATGGGATTCGGAGATGTCAAGCAATGCCGGCCCGCTCTGGAGGACGTGGTTGCGTCGATAGAATCGTCGCCATGAGTTCCGACGCAGCGCAAGACCGCCCCACCCCGCAGGACCTAACGCCCGCATCCTCCGCAGCAGCCTTCGCAGCCGGCTCCGCCCAAAGCAGCCCCGCTGCAGAACTGCGCGGCGGCTCCTCGGCCCTGGTCTACGGCGTGGGCGCCGTGGCCGTCGCGGCGCTCATTGCCTGCGGCATGCTGTGGCAGCGCCTGGGCAATATCCAGGAACAGCTGGCGCGCCAGTCCGCGCAGTCCGGCTCCCAGTCGGTCGAGGCCCGCACCCTGGCGCGCGATGCCCAGGACCTGGCCCGCGATAGCGCGGCGCGCACCTCGGTCATGGAGGCGCGCATTGCCGAGCTGTCTCTGCAGCGCACGCAGCTCGACGAACTCCTGCAAAGCATGTCGCGCTCGCGCGACGAAAACCTGGTGGTGGACATCGAATCCTCCATCCGCCTGGCACAGCAGCAGGCCGAGCTGTCCGGCAGCCTGCAGCCGCTGGTGGCCACGCTCAAGAACGCCCGCCAGCGCATTGAACGCGCCGCCCAGCCCCGGCTGGCCCCGGTCATGCGCGCGCTGGACCGCGACCTGGAACGGCTGGCCCGCATGAGCGTGACCGACACCGCCGGCCTGCTCACGCGCATCGAGGACCTGGTGCGCCTGGTCGACGAGATGCCCCTGCTCAACGCCGTGGCTCAGCCACGCGCCAGCCGCCATCGCGGCGTGGCCGGCCAGGCGGCCCGCCAGCCCGAGCCCGCCCCCATCGAGGGCAGCCCCACCGAATGGCGCTGGTGGCAATCCTGGGGCGAGCGCGGCTGGACGGCCGTGCGCGAAGAAGCCCAGGACCTGCTGCGCGTCAGCCGCATAGACCACCCGGACGCCATCCTGCTGGCGCCGGAACAGGCCTATTTCCTGCGCGAGAACCTCAAGCTCAAGCTGCTGAACTCGCGCCTGGCCCTGCTGTCGCGCCAGTGGGATGCGGCGCGGGCCGACCTGGCAGCTTCCGGGATGGCCGTGAACAAGTACTTTGATCCTGCCGCGCGGCGCACCCAGATCGTGCAGGCCCAGCTGCAGCAGATCCAGGCCAATCTGCGCACCACCGAACAGCCTGCGCTGCAGGAAACCCTGGCGGCGCTGGCAACAGCGGCCGCAGGCCGCTGAGCAGCCGGGAGACAGACGAATGCGCGCTGCACTGTGGTTGATCGGTTTGTTCGGCATGGCCGTTGCGGCCGCCTTGTTCGCGGGCTCCAACCAGGGCACGGTGACCCTGTTCTGGGCGCCCTACCGCCTGGACCTGTCACTGAACCTGGCCATTGCCATCATCGTGCTGGCCTTCGTGCTGCTGTATGCCGCGCTGCGCGCGCTGGCCGCGCTGCTGCAGATGCCGCACCAGGCGCGGCGCTGGCGCAGCCAGCAGAAAGAGCGCGCCATGCACCACAGCCTGCTGGAAGCCCTGTCGCACCAGCAGGCCGGCCGCTTCCTGCGCGCACGCAAGTCCGCGCTGGCGGCCCTGGCCATGGAAGAGTCCCTGGCCGAGACCCATGCCGCCGTGCCGCACGGCATGCGGCTGCGCGCCGCCGCCCACATGGTGGCCGCCGATGCCTCCCATGCACTGCAGGACCGCCAGCAGCGCGACCACCATTGGCGTGAGGTTCTGGCCAACGCACCGGCCCAGGGCAACGCCCAGGAGCAGGAAATGCGCGAAGGCGCACAGATGCGCGCGGCACGCTGGGCCCTGGACGACCGCGACGCATCCGACGCGCTGCGCCGCCTGGCCGAACTGCCACAGGGCGCGGCACGCCGCACGATCGCGCTGCGCATCCGCCTGAAGGCATCGCGCCTGGCAGGCCAGACATCGACGGCGCTGGACACGGCGCGCCTGCTGGCCAAGCACCGCGCCTTCTCGCCCGCGGCCGCCGCCAGCGTGGTGCGCGGCCTGGTACTGGAGAGCATCAACGAGGCACGCGACACCACGCAGCTGCAGCACTTCTGGCTGTCGCTGGACACGGAAGAGCGCGCCATGCCCGAGATTGCGCTGCCGGCCGCATCGCGCCTCATGGCCCTGGGCGGCGAGGCCGCCCAGGGCCGTGCCTGGCTGCTGCCCGTGTGGGAGCGCCTGCTGTCCCACGCAGGCCCGCGCAGAGAATCCCACCTGCCGCGTCTGGTCCAGGTGCTGGAGCCCTGCCTGGACGGCCTGGACGGCGCCTGGCTGGCTCGCATCGAGGCGGCCAGCAACGCCCATCCGCGCGAAGCCCGCCTGCAATACCTGGCCGGCATGGCATGCGTGCAGCGCCAGCTCTGGGGCAAGGCCCAGCAGCTGTTGCTGCGCGCAGCCCCCCACCTGCAGGAAAGCGCACTGCGCACCCGCGCCTGGCAGCGCCTGGCCCTGATGGCCGAGCACCGCGGCGATGCCGATGCAGCGGCTGCCGCCTGGAAGCAGGCAGCGCAGGCCGTGGTCGTGCTGCCCGCCGATCCGACCCGGCCCTGAGCCCTCCGCGCGGCACGGCGAGCCTTCATCTTTTTTGAATCGAGCCGTCAATACCGCTGAACTCTTTTGGATTTGCCGCTTCCTACACTGCACGTTGTCCGCAGTGCACGAAGTCCACGCAGAGCGCACCGCACCCTTTCTTGCCATCCAGGGCCCCTTTGCAGGGGCCCTGAACGGTTCCAAAGCCTGCCGCCATCCATGACAGAGTCCTCAGCCCGCGCCAACGCGCCAGCAAAATCCTCCTCCAAAGCCACGCGCTACAACGGCGTGGCCATGGCTGCCCACTGGCTGCTGGCCCTGGGCCTGATCGCCGCCCTGGCCCTGGGCTGGTACATGACAGGCCTGCCGTTCTCGCCCTCGCGCCTGAAGCTCTACAACTGGCACAAGTGGCTGGGCGTCACGCTGTTGACGCTGAGCCTGCTGCGCCTGGTCTGGCGCATCACCCATCGCCCGCCCGAACTGCCCGCCGCCGTGGCCCGCGCCATGCCCCAATGGCAGCACTGGGCCCACAACGGCACCCACCACGCCATTTACCTGCTGTTCTTTGCCGTGCCCCTGCTGGGCTGGGCCTACAGCTCGGCGGCCGGCTTTCCCATCGTCTTCCTCGGCGTGCTGCCCCTGCCCGACTTCGTGAGCGCAAGCCCCGAGCTGGCCGAAACCCTCAAGCCCCTGCACGGCTGGGCGGCCTGGGCCCTGGTCGCGCTGATCGCCATGCATGTGGGCGCCGCCCTCAAGCACCAGTTCATCGACCGCGACGGCCTCATCTCCCGCATGCTGCCGGGCCGCGCCTGAGTTTTCTCCCCCAGCCAGGGCCTGCGCACCGCGCTGCGCGCGCCCCAGCCATCCCCGATCGAATGTTTCCCGACCCCCAAAGGAGTCCTGCCATGCGCTTTTCCGCCACGCTGACCACCATTGCCCTGGCCGCTGCGGCCCTGACCTCCCAGGCGGCCCTGGCCGAGCAAAAGCTCGTTCCCGCCCAGAGCGCCGTGAACTTCACGGCCAAGCAGATGGGCGTGCCCCTGCAGGGCCACTTCAAGAAATTCGACGCCCAGGTCCAGTTCGACACGGCCAAGCCCGACACCAGCAAGATCCGCTTCACCGTGGACACCGGCAGCGCCACCATGGGCGCCAAGGAAACCGACGCCGAGCTGCCCAAGGCCGATTGGTTCAACGTCGCCAAATTCCCGCAGGCCGTCTTCGACTCCACGGCCGTCAAGGCGCTGGGCGGCGGCAAGTACCAGGTGGACGGCAAGCTCAGCATCAAGGGCCAGGTCCAGAACGTGAGCATTCCCGTGCAACTGGCACAGTCCGGTACCACGACCACGGCCACCGGCACGCTGCCGCTCAAGCGCCTGCAGTTCAAGATCGGCGAAGGCGAATGGGGCGATACCTCCATGGTGGCCGACGAGGTACAGGTGCAATTCAAGCTGGTCCTGACCGGCGTGGGCAAGCTGTAAGCGGCACTCTTGCCCAGGATTGGCCGTTTTCTTTTCCGTTTCGTGCAACCCCAACCTAGGAGTTCTTTCATGCGCACTTCCGTGTTTGCCCTGGCCATTGCCGGCCTGTTCGCCACCGCTGCCCAGGCGGCTCCCGCAACCTACGCCATCGACCCGACGCACACCTTCGCCACGTTCGAGATCGACCACAACGGTGCCTCGACCAACCGCGTGCGCTTCGACAAGAAGAGCGGCACCGTGGAATTCGACCGTGACGCCAAGGCCGGCAAGGTCGAAGTCGTGCTGGAAATGGACTCGCTGAGCTCGGGCACCGCCGCCTTCGACAAGCACCTCAAGAGCGCCGACATCTTCAACGTGGCCAAGTTCCCCCAGGCCAAGTTCGTCTCCGACAAGTTCGTCTTCGACGGCGACAAGCTCAAGGAAGTCACCGGCCAGCTGACCATCCTGGACAAGACCCAGCCCGTGACCATCAAGGCCAACAAGTTCACCTGCTACCCCAACGCCATGCTGCAAAAGCGCGAGACCTGCGGCGGCGACTTCGAGGCCGTGATCGACCGCACCGCCTTCGGCGTGAACTACGGCGTGGACTACGGCTTCCCCAAGCAAGTGCGCCTGGTGATGTCCATTGAAGCGGTCAAGCAGCAGTAAGACCGCGCTGGGCAAAGCGCCTTTAGGGGCGTCGGCACCCAAGGCCCGTGAACCGGCACCCCGGTCACGGGCTTTTTTGCGTTGCGGATTGGGTCTGCCACTGACTGACCACGCCCGCCAGCCTGCGCACCCCTTGCTCGATGGCCTGCGGCTGCAGGCTCGCATAACCCAGGACCAGCCCGGCGCAGGACTGGCGGCGATGGGCATCACCGGCCGCATAGAGCGGCGAGATGGGGCGAACGCCCACGCCGCGCTCTCGCGCCAACCGCACCAGGGCAATCTCATCGCGCTGATGCACGGCAGGCACCCAGGCCACCACATGCAGGCCGGAGGCCGAGCCTTCGACCTGCACCGCGCCCGGCAGGTGCCGCTCCAGCGCCTGCAGCAATGCCGCCCGCCGGCCTTCGTTGCGACGGCGGGCAGCGCGCACATGGCGCTCGTAGCTGCCGTCGTCGATCAGCGCGGCCAGCACCAGCTGGTCCAGGCGCGGCGCATGCCGGTCGGCCAGCCGCCGGGCTTCCCGGAACACGGGCACCAGGGACGGCGGCAGCACCAGGTAGCCCATGCGCATTTGTGGGGACAAGGCCTTGGAGAAGGTGCCGACATGGATGACGCAACCCACCTCGTCAATGGACTGCAGGGCGTCGATGGGGCGCAGCCCGTAGCGGAATTCGCCGTCGTAGTCGTCTTCCAGAATCCAGGCACCCGTGGCGCGCGCCCAAGCCAGCAGCTGCTGCCTGCGGCCTATGGGCAGCACGCCGCCCAGCGGAAACTGGTGCGAGGGCGTGACATAGGCGAGCCGCGCCTGGCGCCCGGACAGCGCCGAGGTATCCAGGCCCTGTTCATCGACGGCCATTTCCTGCAGGCATGCGCCCTGGGCCTCGAACACGCGGCGCGCCATCAGGTAGCAGGGCTCTTCCATCAGCACGGTCTCGCCCGGATCGACCAGCACGCGCGCGCACAGGTCGATGGCCTGCTGCGAGCCCTGCACCACCACGATCTGATCGGCCGAACAGACAAGCCCCCGCGCCCTTCGCAGATAGCCTTGCAGCGCCATGCGCAGCGCCGGCTCGCCTTCGGGCGCGTCGTAGGACAGGGAAGACTGGCGCTGCACGATGGCGCGGTTGTAGGCACGCCGCCAGGCCAGCGTGGGAAAGTCATCAAAGGCCAGGGCGCCGTACAGAAAGTCGATCACGGCAGGCCCTTCATCCCCGGCGCGAGCGGGCTGGGCCTGCGCCAGCGCATCCACGCGCCGTCCATAGGAAGACAGGCGGGATCGGCAATCCTGCGCCGCAGCCGCAATGCGGGGCGCGCGGCTGCGCTGCTCCGCGCCAGCTGCCACGCGCGCCCGGGCGCCCTGTGCAGTCTCCAGATAGCCCTCGGCCGCAAGCTGCTCGTAGGCCGCCGTGACGGTGGTGCGCGACACACCCAGGTCCAGCGCCAGCGCGCGGGTGGAAGGCAGGCGCGCGCCCACGGCCAGGCTGCCGTCGGCCATCTGGGATTTCAGCCATTCGTGGATGCGGCGGGCGCTGGGCGCAGCCCCGGCATTGGCGGCGAAATGGGATTTCAACTGGTCTTCCAAAAAATCACGAAACTGGATTTTTCATTGTGCCAGGGATGGTGGATAGTCCTGTTTCCCCCGATGCCGGTCCACCGTTGCACCAAGCTCCATGTACACGCCCGCCCATTTCTCCCTCACCGATTCCGGCAGCCTGCACGGCCTGATCCGCAGCCACCCCCTGGGCACGCTCGTCACCCAGGCCAACGGCGTGCTGGACGCCAACCACCTGCCGTTCCTGCTGGATGCGGCCCCAGGGGAGATGGGCACGCTGAGCGCCCATGTGGCCCGCGCCAATCCCATCTGGCAGCAGTGCCGCGACGGCGCCGAGGTGCTGGTCATCTTCCGTGGTGCCCAAGGCTATATCTCGCCCAGCTGGTATCCAAGCAAGCACGAGACGCACCGCCTGGTGCCCACCTGGAACTACGAGGCCGTGCATGTGCACGGGCAAATCAGCATCCATGACGACGAGAGATTCGTGCGCGGCCTGGTCGGCCGGCTCACCCGGGTCCATGAGGCATCGCACGCCCAGCCCTGGAAGATGTCCGACTCGCCGCGTGAATTCATCGACGGCATGCTGCAGGCCATCGTCGGCCTGCAGATCCGCATCACCCGCCTGGAGGGCAAGGCCAAGCTCAGCCAGAACCGGCAGGCCCGCGACCTGGAAGGCGCCATCGGCGCGCTGCGCGAGCGCGGACAGGAGCCGCTGGCCAGCGCCATGGATGCGGCGCCGCGCATCTAGCGCCAGCCACCCTCACACAGGTTGCCACCCACCGATGTACACCTCCACCTTCACTTTCGCGCCGGGCGAATACGACGCGCAGTTCCATGCCCTTGACGGCCGGATCGCCGCGATCGCCCGCGCCATCCCCGGCTACCTGGGCGAAGAGGCCTGGGAGAACCCCGCCACAGGCCTGGTCTCCAACGTCTACTACTGGCAGACCTGGGAGGCGCTGCAAGAGCTGATGCGCCACCCTGCGCATATCGAGGCCAAGCGGCAGCAGGCGCGCTGGCTCAAGGGCTACCAGGTGGTGATCGCCCAGGTGGTGGGCAGCTACGGCGATGGCGGGATAGCGCACCCGCTGACCACCGCTGCGCAAGGCACTGCGCACCCGGCTCGCTGACCGGACCCGCTTTTGGCCCGATGATGGCGGCCATGCGATGGCGTTTTGATCCTGTTTCCCTGGTGTGGGCGGTGGCCCTGTTTGTGCTGCTCGTGCTGCTGGCCACCGTCGGCGCACGCTGGGGCTGGGTGCGCAGCTTCTTCGGCGACGTGTTGGCCGTGGCCTGGGTCTATGCCGTGTTCAAGACCGTGATCGCCGCGCGCGTGCTGACGCTGGCATCGGCCGCACTGTGCGTGGGCCTGCTGGTGGAGCTAGGCCAGTTCCTGGCATCGACCTTCCAGTTGCACATTCCCAACCGCGCCTTGCGCATCGTGCTGGGCAGCACGGCCGACTGGTGGGATGTGCTGGCCTATGCGATGGGTTTTGCAGCCGTGCTGGTGGTGGAGGCTGCGTTCCGTGGCCGCAGAGCCAGGCCTGTGCTCTGATCAGGCCCGTACAGCGCAGCCACCGGCCTTGAGCACCCGCTTCGTCGAGGCCGGATACCGCTCCAGCTTGTCCGCCGGCCGGCGCGGCCTGGCCACCAGCTCGCCACCGCAGTTGGGGCAGGCGCCGTGCAGCACATGATCCGCACAGCCGGCACAGAACGTGCACTCGAAGGTGCAGATGCGGGCCTCGGCAGACTCTGGCGGCAGGTCCTTGTCGCAGCATTCGCAGTTGGGTCGAAGCTCAAGCATCGGTGCACTCCGGGTGTGGCCCATGAAGACTGGCATCCTAGTGGATGTGCTCTGCCGGGGAGCGGTCCTCGCGCTCCATCTGCAGCGTCGTATGGTGCAGGTCGAAGCCGGCCTGCAGCCTGTCCTCGATATCGCGACGCACCTGCTCGCCGTCCGCGCCGGGCAGCAGCACCACATGGCCGGTCAGCATGGGCTTGCTCTGCGTGACCGCCCACAGGTGGACATCGTGGATCGCTGCCACGCCTGCCGTGCCCGCAATCGTCTCGCGCACCGCCTGCAGGCTCATCCCCGAGGGCACGCCTTCCAGCAGGATGTTGATGCACTCGCGCAACAGGGTCCACGTCCGCGGGAACACCATGAAGCCGATGCCCACGGCCACCGCCGAGTCGATCCACCGCCAGCCCGTCAGCCAGATCAGCGCAGCACCGGCGAGCACGCCGATCGAGCCCAGCATGTCAGCCCATACCTCCAGGTACGCGCCCTTCACGTTCAGGCTCTCGTCCTTGCCGCCCGACAGCAGGCGCATGGAGATCAGATTGATCACCAGGCCCGCGGCCGCCACCGCCATCATGCCCAGGGACTGGATTTCCGCAGGTGCCGACAGGCGGCGGTAGGCCTCATACAGGATGTAGAAGGCCACTCCCAGCAGCACCAGTGCGTTGACGGCGGCGGCCAGGATCTCGAAGCGCGCATAGCCGTAGGTGCGCAGCAGGTCGGCTGCCTTGCGGCCGGCGCGTATGGCCACCAGGGCCAGCAGCAGCGCCATCGCGTCGGTCAGCATGTGCATGGCGTCGGAGATCAGGGCCAGGCTGCCCGTGACCATGCCGCCGATGATCTCCACCACCATGAAGGTGCCGGTCAATCCGAAGGCAAACCAGAGACGGGATTCCGGCAGGGCGCGCACGTCGCCGTGCTGATGGCTGTCGCTCATGAGGTTCCTTGACTTGAAAACGGTTGTGAACAGAGGGCCGCCGCATCCATGGCGACCATGGCAAGCGGGGGGATCGGACCTCGATGAGAAAGCGTGAAGTGACTTGAAGGTCAAGTGCTGGCGGCAACTCGGCACCGCAGGTGGCCCGGACACCGCAGCGCGCATATCCCTGCATCCATCGCAACATTTCATTTAGGTAAATTGATTACGAATAGTAGAATCAAGACATCCACCAAGGAGACATTCGATGAACACAAGCGCCCGTCCCGACCTGTCCACACTGCCACCGCCCGCCGCCGTGCAGCAGCTGCACCACTACGCCTACAAGGCCCGCGATGCCGAGGAGACCCGCCACTTCTACGAGGACATCCTGGGCCTGCCGCTCTACCACATCATCCAGAGCGACTACGTGCCCAGCACGGGCGAGTACTGCCCCTACACGCACTTCTTCTTCCGCCTGAAGGATGGGTCGTTCATCGCCTTCTTCGACATCGGCGACGACGAAAAGGCCCTGCCCTCGCCCAACACGCCGCTGTGGATCAACCACATCGCCTTCCGCGTGGACACCGTCGAGGAACTGGAGAACACCAAGGCCCGCCTGGTGGCGCATGGCATCGAGGTGCTGGGCGTGACCGACCACCACATCTTCAAGAGCATCTATTTCTTCGATCCCAACGGCATCCGCCTGGAGCTGTCGGCCCAGCTGGCCGACGAAGTGCAGATGGCGCGCGAAAGCACCACCGCCCACGCCCGCCTGAACGAGTGGACGGCACGCAAGGAGCAATGGCGCAAGGAACGCGCCGAAGGCAAGGCGGCGCAGCCGCTCAAGCCCCAGAGCAACGACCGGCCCGAGTTCGTCCCCGACGCAGCGGCCTGAATAAGACCCGGCGAACAGGCAGGCGGACGGGGTCGGTAGAATCCCCGTCAAACCGTCATCCATTTCGCATATGCAGACGGCATCCCTTCAACGGATGCCGTTTTCATTTGCCAAACGCCATTCGCACAATTCCCCGCAAGCAAGCCATGAGCGACACCATTGCCCAGCCAGGCCTCGACAGCCTGTCCAAATCGTTTGAACCCGCAGCCATCGAGGCCCAATGGGGCCCCGAATGGGAAAAGCGCGGCTACGGCGCAGCCGGCGTGCGCGGCACGGGCCAGGCAGATGCATCCCAGCCATCGTTCTCCATCCAGCTGCCACCGCCCAATGTGACGGGCACGCTGCACATGGGCCATGCGTTCAACCAGACCATCATGGACAGCCTCACGCGCTACCACCGCATGAAGGGCCACAACACGGTCTGGGTTCCCGGCACCGACCACGCGGGCATCGCCACCCAGATCGTGGTGGAGCGCCAGCTGCAGGAGCAGGGCATTGCCAGCCGCCACGACATGGGCTCGACGCCTCCCGAGGCGCGCAAGAACTTCGTGAGCAAGGTCTGGGAGTGGAAGAACCAGAGCGGCAACACCATCACCGGCCAGATGCGCCGCATGGGCGACAGCGTGGACTGGAGCCGCGAGTACTTCACCATGGACGACAAGCTGTCGTCCATCGTCAACGAGACCTTCGTGCGCCTGTACCAGCAGGGCCTGATCTACCGTGGCAAGCGCCTGGTGAACTGGGACCCCAAGCTGATGTCCGCCGTCTCCGACCTCGAGGTCGAGAACGAGGAAAAGGACGGCTCGCTGTGGCACATCGCCTACCCGCTGGCCGACGGCTCGGGCCAGCTCGTGGTGGCCACCACGCGCCCGGAAACCATGTTGGGCGACGCAGCCCTGATGGTGCACCCCGAGGACGAGCGCTACCAGGCGCTGATCGGCAAGACCGTGATCCTGCCCCTGGTGGGCCGCGAGATCCCCATCATTGCCGACGACTACGTGGACCGCGAGTTCGGCACGGGCGTGGTCAAGGTCACGCCCGCGCATGACAACAACGACTACGCCGTGGGCCAGCGCCACGGCCTGCCGATGATCTGCGTGCTGACGCTGACGGCCACCATCAACGACGAGGCGCCCGAGAAGTACCGCGGCATGGACCGCTTCGTGGCGCGCAAGGCCATCGTGGCCGACCTGGACGCGGCCGGCCTGCTGGTCGAGACCAAGAAGCACAAGCTCATGGTGCCCATCTGCACGCGCACGGGCCAGGTGATCGAGCCCATGCTGACCGACCAGTGGTTCGTGGCCATGAACAAGGTCGGCGAAGGCGATGCCACCGGCAAGTCCATCGCACAGAAGGCCATCGATGCCGTCTCCAGCGGCCAGGTGCAGTTCGTGCCCGAGAACTGGGTCAACACCTACAACCAGTGGATGAACAACATCCAGGACTGGTGCATCTCGCGCCAGCTGTGGTGGGGCCACCAGATTCCCGCCTGGTACGACGAGGACGGCAAGGTCTACGTGGCCCGCACCGAGGAAGAAGCCCAGGCCCAGGCCCCCGGCAAGACGCTCACGCGCGACGAGGACGTGCTGGACACCTGGTACTCCTCGGCCCTGGTGCCGTTCTCCACCATGGGCTGGCCGAACCAGACCGAGGCGGCCGACGATGACTACAACCTCTACCTGCCCAGCTCGGTGCTGGTCACGGGCTACGACATCATCTTCTTCTGGGTCGCCCGGATGATCATGATGACCACGCACTTCACGGGCCGCGTGCCCTTCCGCCATGTCTACATGCATGGCCTGGTGCGTGACGCCCAGGGCAAGAAGATGAGCAAGTCCGAGGGCAACGTGCTCGACCCCGTGGACCTGATCGACGGCATCGACCTGGACACCCTGCTGGACAAGCGCACCCAGGGCCTGCGCCGCCCCGAGACCGCCCCCCAGGTGCGCAAGAACACGCAAAAGGAATTCCCCGAGGGCATTCCCGCCTACGGCGCCGACGCGCTGCGCTTCACCTTCGCGGCCCTGGCCTCGCTGGGCCGCTCCATCAACTTCGACAGCAAGCGCTGCGAGGGCTACCGCAACTTCTGCAACAAACTGTGGAACGCCAGCCGCTTCGTGCTGATGAACTGCGAAGGCCATGACTGCGGCCTGCTGCCCCACACCAAGGAGCAATGCCAGGCCGGCGGCGAGTTCGCGGGCTACATGCAGTTCAGCCAGCCCGACCGCTGGATCACCTCGCAGCTGCAGAAGGTCGAGGCCGAAGTGGCCAAGGGCTTTGCCGAATTCCGCCTGGACAACGTGGCCAACGCGCTGTACGACTTCGTCTGGAACGAGTTCTGCGACTGGTACCTGGAAATCGCCAAGGTGCAGATCCAGACCGGCAGCGAGGCCCAGCAGCGCGCCACGCGCCGCACGCTGATCCGCACGCTGGAGGCCATCCTGCGCCTGGCCCACCCCATCATCCCGTTCGTGACCGAAGCCCTGTGGCAGAAGGTCGCCCCGGTCGCCGGCCTGCCCGGCGAGTCCGTGGCCGTGGCCCGCTACCCCGAGGCCCAGCCCGAGAAGATCGACGAAGCCGCCATCGCATACGTGGGCCGCATCAAGCAGATGATCGACGCCTGCCGCACGCTGCGCGGCGAGATGGGCGTGTCGCCCGCACAGCGCCTGCCGCTGCTGGCCGTGGCCAGCTCGGCCGACGAGGCGCAGTTCCTGCGCACCAACGCCGCCGTGCTTCAGAACCTGGCCAAGCTCAGCGAAGTCAAGGTGTTCGACGACGAAGCCGCCTGGGCCGAGGCCGCCCAGGCCGCGCCCGTCTGCGTGGTGGGCGAGGCGCGCCTGGCGCTGTTCGTGGAGATCGACGTGGCGGCCGAAAAGGCCCGCCTGTCCAAGGAAGCCGCACGCCTGGAAGGCGAAATCACCAAGGCCAATGCCAAGCTGGGCAACGAGGCCTTCGTGGCCAAGGCACCCCCGGCCGTCATCGACCAGGAAAAGAAGCGCGTGGCCGACTTCGGCGCAACGCTGATCCGCATCCAGGAACAACTCGCCCGCCTGGGTTGAAAGATCCGTTTATGAGCACCCAGACCCGTGTCCGCAAAGCCGTGTTTCCCGTTGCCGGGCTCGGCACGCGCTTTCTGCCCGCCACCAAGGCCTCTCCCAAGGAGATGCTGCCCGTGGTGGACAAGCCGCTGATCCAGTACGCCGTGGAAGAGGCCTACGAGGCCGGCATCCGCGACATGATCTTCGTCACCGGCCGCAGCAAGCGCGCCATCGAGGACCATTTCGATACCGCCTACGAGCTGGAAAACGAACTGGAGAACGCCGGCAAGCAGGCCATGCTGGAGCTGGTGCGCAGCATCAGCCCCGCCGACATGAACTGCCTGTTCGTGCGCCAGCCGCGCTCCCTGGGCCTGGGCCACGCCGTGCTGTGCGCCGAGCCGCTGGTGGGCAACGAGCCCTTTGCCGTGCTGCTGGCCGACGACCTGATGGTGGGCGAGTCTGGCGGCCCGGGCGTGATGGCCCAGATGACCTCGGCTTTCCAGAAACAGGGCCGCTCCCTGCTGGCCGTGCAGGAAGTGCCGCTGGAGCAGACCAAGCGCTACGGCATCGTGGCCGGCGAGCCGGCCGGCGGCGCGCTGATGCGCATCGAGAAGATCGTCGAAAAGCCCGCGCCCGAGAAGGCGCCTTCGCGCATGGGCGTGGCCGGCCGCTATGTGCTGACACCAGCCATCTTCGAGGAGATCCGCAACCAGCCCAAGGGCGTGGGCGGCGAGATCCAGCTGACCGACGCCATCGAACGCCTGATGGCCCATGAAGCCGTCTACGCCTTCCAGTACCAGGGCAAGCGCTACGACTGCGGCAGCAAGGAAGGCTTTCTGCAGGCCACGGTGGAGCTGGCGCTGCAGCACGAGGACGTGGGCGCGAGCTTCCGCGAATACCTGCAGGGCCTGAGCATCTGAGGCCGGGCCTCAGAGCCGCCCCTGCCCCATGCAAAAGGCCTGCGAAAGCAGGCCTTTTTCTTTGGAGCGAGCCGCGTGCAGCCGCTCAGCGCCGGCGCAGGATGTGGATGAACTCCGCGCCCACGGTCTGCTGCTCCACCAGTTCATTGCCGGTCTGCTTGGCGAAGGCCTGGAAGTCGCGCAGCGATCCGGTATCCGTGGCCACCACCTTGAGCAGCTGGCCGCTGTCCAGTTCGGCCAGCGCCTTCTTGGCCTTGAGAATGGGCAGCGGGCAGTTGAGCCCGCGCGTGTCGATTTCCTTGTGAATTTCCATCGGATGCACCTCTTGAGCCTGGGATTCTAGGCGGCATCGCGGCTGAGGCCGGCAGCAGTGTCTTGATCGGCGCGACTCGCTTCAGCCTCCTGGGCCTGCTCGGCACGCTTCCAGAAGTCACGGATCACAGGATCATGCCCCCGGCTGCGCAGCCACTTGGCCAGCGCCATGCCCGTGCCCGAAGGCCAGGCCTGGACTTTCTCGGGCTCCAGCAGGCGGTATTCCAGCAGCTCGGGCGACAGCCGGACCTGGCCGCTGGCGCGCACATGGAAGGCGATGATCACCTGGTTCATGCGCAGGAACTCATGCACGCTGATCAGCTCCAGCGACTCGGCCTTCAGGCCGGTTTCCTCCGCCACCTCGCGCGCCACGCCCTCCTCGGGCGACTCGCCGGCCTCCATGAAGCCCGTGATCAGGCCGAAGACCTTCTCGGGCCAGGCCGCATTGCGCGCCAGCAGCACCTTGCCGTCCAGCTCCACGATGGCGGCCAGCACGGGCGTGGGATTGTTCCAGTGCGTCCAGCCGCACTCGGGGCAGCGCAGACGCGATACATCGCCGCCGTCCTCGGCCTGGATCACCCACTGCAGGGGGGTGGCGCAGTGCGTGCAATAGCGGGTTTCATAGTGCATGGGGCTGTTCCTGGTTTTTTGCTGTCCTGGCTCAATGCAAACAGGAAGGCCCGCCGGAAGGCGGGCCTGTCGCTGTATCAGGCGGGGAAGACGCCCGTGGACAGATAGCGGTCGCCGCGGTCGCAGACCACGAAGACGATGGTGGCGTTGTTCTCGCGCTCGGCAATCTGCTGGGCCACCCAGCAGGCGCCGGCAGCCGAGATGCCGGCAAAGATGCCTTCCTCGCGCGCCAGGCGGCGCGCCATGTCCTCGGCATCGTCCTGGCCCACGAGCACGGTCTCGTCGATCAGCGAGGCGTCGTAGATCTTGGGCATGTATTCCTCGGGCCACTTGCGGATGCCAGGGATGCGCGAGCCCTCGGCCGGCTGGGCGCCCACGATGCGGATGGCAGGGTTCTTTTCCTTGAGGAACTTCGCCACGCCGGTGATCGTGCCCGTGGTGCCCATGGCGCTCACGAAATGCGTGATCTCGCCGCCGGTCTGCTCCCACAGCTCGGGGCCCGTGGTCTCGTAGTGGATGCGCGGATTGTCGGGGTTGCCGAACTGGTCGAGCACCACGCCCTTGCCCTGGGCCACCATCTGGTCGGCCAGGTCGCGCGCGTATTCCATGCCGCCGCTCTTGGGCGTGAGGATCAGCTCGGCGCCATAGGCCTTCATCGTCTGGGCACGCTCGATGGACAGGTCCTCGGGCATGATCAGCACCATCCGGTAGCCCTTGATCGTGGCGGCCATGGCCAGCGCAATGCCGGTATTGCCCGAGGTGGCCTCGATCAGCGTGTCGCCGGGCTTGATGTCGCCGCGCTCTTCGGCGCGGCGGATCATCGACAGGGCCGGCCTGTCCTTGACCGAACCGGCCGGATTGTTGCCTTCCAGCTTGCCCAGCACCACGTTGCCACGTTCCTGGCGAGACTGCGCACCGATGCGCTGCAATGCCACCAGGGGCGTGCGGCCGATGGCGTCTTCGATGGTCGGATAAATTTTCATAGCCTCACACTGTGCCATAATTCGCCCCTGCGCTAAGTAGCCCGGGTGGTGAAATTGGTAGACGCAGGGGACTCAAAATCCCCCGCCGCAAGGCGTGCCGGTTCGATTCCGGCCCCGGGCACCAGAGATTACGTAGCCGAAAAAGCAGTCCGCTGCTTTTTCGGCTATTTCTTTTCCGGCCGCTGTCTTCACAGTGTCCGCACACCCCTCCTTCCTGCACCAGCCCTTTTCAGCGGCTGCACTGCAATTCAAGGCCTCCAGCCTGACCAGATCCTGCGTCCTCATGCCTTGGGCGGGATAGCCCCTGCGCGCTTTCACCCGCATACCGCCCAACCTGTGTACAACTTTGGCATCAAGCCACCGCCAAGGCGGAAACGGACTGCAATCAGGCGCATGTCCAGCCCGCCCCGAATCGCCCCCACCGCGGCCTGCCCCCAAGCCTTGCCCAGTGCGCGAAATCCGGCACCTTCCCTCTGAAAACCGGTATCTGCACCATCGCCATGCAGCCAATTTCCGGCGCGGGCACCAGCCCGGTGCGCCCGCTGCAAAAGCCTGGTGATGCCCATGAAAAAAGCCACCCTGGGGTGGCTTTTTTTCTCCACAGAACCCTTGAACAACCCTGTGGATATTCAGTGAACAGCAAGTGAACGAGGCGTCCAAGTGCTTGCATTCACTGGCCGCAAGCTAGGCTGCCTGCAAATCAGGCAGCCCCTGAATCCAAGGGAAAACCCTTGAAACCGGGGTCACCTGCCGCGCCGCGCCTCAGGCATCGGAGCGGCGGATCTGGGCGCGGCCCGCCGCCGTGATGTGCCATTGATGGCTGCTGTCCACTTCGACCAGTCCACGCTCGCGCAGCCTCTTGGACAGATGCTCGCGCGCCGCGCTTTCCAGCGACACGGGCTCGCCCATTTCCAGCTTCTTGAGCACTTCGAGTTCATCCACCGTCGGCTCGTACACGGGTGCGTGATATGTGGTTTCGGCCATCGCTACTCCTTCGCTATTCAAAGTCTCATGCCCCGGCACTGCCCAAGGCATGGGTCCCAACATAGCGTTGGCCGGGACGCCGCGCAATCGGTGTCCGCACCTTTTTTCGCGATGTGGGCGATGATGGCACGCTTTGCGACGGCGTCCCACAGGTGCCAGGGCACTGCCCTGTCCGGGAAACGGGCATCCCGCTCTCTTGCCGCCGCCCTCTGCTCTCCGCTCTTGCCATCTGCTCCAGGGATTCAGGTTTTCATGTTGTACGCCATCACCGCCTTGTTCGCCTTCCAGTTGCTGGGAGAGGCCATCGTCCAGCTCACGGGGCTGCCGCTTCCGGGAGCGCTTATGGGCACGCTGCTGCTGCACGGCCGCCTGCCCGAGTCGCTGGAGAAGGCCGCCGGCGTGCTGCTGCAGAACATGATGCTGCTGTTCATTCCCGTCATTGCAGGCGTGATGCTGGAGTTCGACCGGCTGTCGCGCGAATGGCAGCCCTTCGTGATCGCCTGCGTGGCGGGTGCAGCCATTACCTTCCTGGCCACGGCCTTCACCTTCCGCTGGTGCCTGGAGCGCCAGCGCGCCCGCGAGGCGGCCGCCAGCCAGGGAGACAAGGCATGAACGCGCTCACCACCCACTGGCACAGCGCCTGGCAGTCGCTGTCCGGCAATGCCTCCACCGCCCACCTGCCCTGGCTGGTGCTGACCATGGCCGTCTACCTGGCGGCCATGGCGCTGTACCGCCGAAGCGGCAACCATCCGCTCCTGATTCCCGTGTTCACGGCCGTCGTCGTCATCGTGGGCGTGCTGCTGGCCACGGGCACCTCCTATGCCAGCTACCGCAGCGGCGTCTCGCTGCTGGGACTGCTGATCGGCCCGGCCACCGTCGCGCTGGCAATTCCGCTGTACGCCCAGCGCGAGCGCATCCGCGCGCTGTGGCTGCCCATCAGCGTGGCGCTGGCCGTGGGCTGCGTGGTGGCGTTGCTGTCGGCACTGCTGATCGGCTGGAGCCTGGGAGCGACGGTGCAGACGCTGGTGGCGCTGGCGCCCAAGTCGGCCACCATTCCCATCGCCCTGCCCATGGCCGAGCGCTTTGGCGGGCCGGCCTCGCTGGCGGCCGTGGCCGTGGCCATCACCGGCATTGCGGGCACGATGATGGCGCCGCTGCTGATCCGCCTGGTGCGCAGCGATGACCCGGCCGTGCAGGGTTTTGCCCTGGGACTTACGGCCCACGCCATCGGCACGGCACGCGCGCTGCAGGTGAATCCGACCATGGGCGCCTTCTCGGCCCTGGCCATGGGCCTGAACGGCGTGGCCACGGCCGTGGTCATGCCGCTGTGCCTGGCCGTGCTGCCCTGGTTTTGAGCGCGATTACGGGTTTTCCCCAGAGACACCCCCACAAGCCTGTGGACAAGCGCCGCCAGCAGCAAGGATAAGTCAGTTAAGTGACTGTCATCGTTGAACAATCCAAGGCCTGCTTAATTATCAGGCAGGCCGGTGCTCCCTGGCGCGCTGCTGCAGCCATGAAGAGAACACGCGCAGGGCGGGCGCGGGCTGGGCATCGGGCGCCAGGGCCGGGGTGACCAGGTAGTAGGCGCGGTTGCCGCGCAGCGGCTGGGGGCAGGCAATGATGAGGTCGCCGCGCGCCAGCTCCTGCTCGATCAGCATGGGCGGCATCAGCGCCACGCCCAGGCCCTGGCTGGCGGCCACGGCCAGCATGGAGAACAGCTCCAACCGCATGCCATCCAGCGCGCGCGGCGCGGCCACGCCCATGGCATCGAACCACTGCTGCCAGCCGTAGGGCCGCGTGCTTTGCTGCAGCAGCGGCATCCGGGCCACGATGTCCGCCCCCACAGGCAGCCAGGCCCGGCCCGGCTCGCGCGCCTGGGCCGTGGCCAGCAGTTGCGGGCTGCACACGGGCACCACCTCTTCGTCCATCAGCCATTGCGCCTGCACACCGGGCCAGCGTGCCACCTGCTCGGGCGTGCCTGCATAGAGCGCAGCGTCGAACACGGTATCGGCAAACAGGAAGGGCCGCGTCTGCACGTCGATGTGCACCGTGACCTCGGGATGCTCGCGCGCCAGCTGCGGCAGGCGCGGCAGCAGCCAGCGCGTGGCGAAGGTGGGCACGGCCGCCAGGTTGAGCGGGCCGCCTTCGCCCTGGTGGGCCATGATGTCCAGCGTGTCGCGCTCCAGGCCGTGCAGCCAGCGCGAGACCTGCTGGGCGTACTGCGTGCCGGCCTCCGTCAGCAGCACGCCGTGGCGCGTGCGCCGGAACAGTTGCACGCCCAGGAACTCCTCCAGCGCAATGATCTGGCGCGATACCGCGCTTTGCGTGAGCGACAGCTCCTGCGCCGCACGCGTGTAGCTGATGTGGCGGGCGGCCGACTCGAAGCAGGCAAGGGCTTGGGTGGATGGCAGGGCTCTACGCATATTTCATGAATTCAATGCACTTCAGAGCCTCACATCATAGGGAATAACCCGCAACAACCCATTCATACATGCGTTTTACGCATTCATGGATGAACAAACATCGTTTGCGCCACGCGCAGGCCCGCTTCTAAGATGCGTCGCAACAACGCTCCATGGCCACAGCCTGCCCGGCTTTGGCATATGGCAGCGACCCGCCCTTGACCTCTTTGTTTTTTGGAGAAACCACGCCATGGCCCGCAACAGCTTCCAATGGGATGACCCCTTCCAGCTCGACCAGCAACTGAGCGAAGACGAGCGCATGATCCGCGACGCGGCCCATGCCTACTGCCAGGAGAAGCTGGCACCCCGCGTGCTGGAAATGTTCCGCCATGAAAAGACCGACGTGAGCATCTTCCGCGAGATGGGCGAGCTGGGCCTGCTGGGCCCCACCATCCCCACGCAGTACGGCGGCGCGGGCCTGAACTATGTCAGCTACGGCCTGGTGGCGCGCGAGATCGAGCGCGTGGACTCGGGCTACCGCTCCATGGCCAGCGTGCAAAGCTCGCTGGTGATGGTGCCCATCAATGAATTCGGCACCGAAGACCAGAAGAACAGGTACCTGCCCAAGCTGGCCAGCGGCGAGTTCATCGGCTGCTTCGGCCTGACCGAACCCGACCACGGCTCCGACCCCGGCAGCATGTCCAGCCGCGCCTACAAGGTGGACGGCGGCTACCGCCTCAAGGGCAACAAGATGTGGATCACCAACAGCCCCGTGGCCGACGTGTTCGTGGTCTGGGCCAAGGAAGTGACCGAGGACGGCCATGTGGGCGAGATCCGCGGCTTCATCCTGGACAAGGGCATGAAGGGCCTGTCGGCCCCGGCCATCCACGGCAAGGTGGGCCTGCGCGCCTCCATCACGGGCGAGATCGTGATGGACGATGTCTTCGTCCCCGAGGAAAACGCCTTCCCCGAGGTGCGCGGCCTCAAGGGCCCCTTCACCTGCCTGAACAGCGCACGCTTCGGCATTGCCTGGGGCGCCCTGGGCGCAGCCGAGTTCTGCTGGCACACGGCGCGCCAGTACACGCTGGACCGCAAGCAGTTCGGCCGCCCCCTGGCCGCCAACCAGCTGGTGCAGAAGAAGCTGGCCGACATGCAGACCGAGATCACCCTGGGCCTGCAGGCCGCGCTGCGCGTGGGCCGCATGAAGGACGAGCACCAGAACGTGATCGAGATCACCTCGCTGATCAAGCGCAACAACTGCGGCAAGTCGCTGGACATTGCCCGCATGGCGCGCGACATGATGGGCGGCAACGGCATCAGCGACGAGTTCGGCGTGGCCCGCCACCTGGTCAACCTGGAAGTGGTCAACACCTACGAAGGCACGCACGATGTGCATGCGCTGATCCTGGGCCGGGCGCAGACTGGCATCGCAGCTTTTGCCAACTGACCCCCTGAGGCGCTTCGCGCCTTCCCCCTTCTCGCTTCGCGGAGGGGGACGACGCCCTCGCCGCGAGGCGGCTCTTGCTCGGCGTCCCTGGCCTGTTCCACGCCCATGTCACACGCTATGGGTGATGGAAGCTCAAGCCCTGAGCTGAACTACCAGCGGCATCGGGCACGCTCATATTTCTTCCCTCTCATGTCCTCCACATCCTCCGCACCGGCCGCATTGGCTGGCATCAAGGTGCTTGATCTTTCCCGCGTGCTGGCCGGGCCCTGGTGCACGCAGACACTGGCCGACCTGGGCGCCGATGTGATCAAGGTCGAGCGGCCCGTGGCCGGCGATGACACGCGCCACTGGGGGCCTCCGTTCCTGCCGCGCGACGATGGGCAGGCCACGCAGGAGGCCAGTTATTTCACGGCCTGCAACCGCAACAAGCGCTCGGTCACCATCGACATGTCCACCCCCGATGGGCAGCAGCTGATTCGCCAGATGGCGGCCGGGGCCGATGTGCTGGTGGAGAACTTCAAGGTCGGTGGCCTGGCCCAGTACGGGCTGGACTACGAAAGCCTCAAGGCGCTCAACCCGCGCCTGATCTATTGCTCGGTCACGGGTTTCGGCCAGACCGGCCCGTATGCCGAGCGCGCGGGCTATGACCTCATGGTGCAGGCCATGTGCGGGCTGATGAGCATCACCGGCCATGCCGACGAGGCGCCCGGAGGCGGCCCGCTGAAGGTGGGCGTGGCCGTGATCGACGTGTTCACGGGCCTGTATGCCAGCAATGCCATCCTGGCCGCGCTGCATGCGCGCCAGGCCTCGGGCCGGGGCCAGCACATCGACATGGCCCTGCTCGACGTGGGCATGGCCGTGCTGGCCAACCAGGCCGCCGGCTTTCTGGCCACGGGCGAATCGCCGGGCCGCGCCGGCAACATCCACCCCAGCCTGGCGCCCTACCAGGACTTCGCCACGGCCAACGGCAACGTGCTGCTGGCCATTGGCAACGACGGCCAGTTCGCGCGCTTTTGCGCCGCCGTCGGCGAAGCCGGCTGGGCGCAGGACGAGCGCTTTGCCACCAACACCGCGCGCGTGCGCAATCGCCAGGCGCTGCTGGAGCGGATGGTGCCCCTCATGAAGACACGCGGCACGGCCGAATGGATTGCGCTGCTGGAAGACAAGGCCGTGCCCTGCGGCCCTATCAACACCATCGCCCAGGCCTTCGACGACCCGCAGGTGCGCGCACGCGGCATACGCGTCGAGCTGCCGCGCGAGGCCGGCGACGGCATCTCGCGCATCGCCGGCGTGGCCAGCCCCATGCGCCTGAGCGATACCCCGCCCGTGCTGCGCAGCGCACCGCCCTCCCTGGGCCAGCACACCGATGAAGTGCTGGGCGAGCTGGGCATTGCGCCCATGGCCATCCAGGCGCTGCGCTCGCGCGGCGTGGTCTGATCGCCTGCGCCAGGCAACACCGCCTCCTCCAAATCTTTTTCCTCAAGCACCGCCATACGAATGTCTTAAAAAAACCCAGCCTTCCCACCCGTCGGTGCCTCACAACAAACGCTCACAACATCCATTCAAGGAGACAACACCATGACTCACACCACTCGCATCGCGCTCGCCGGCATCCTCGGCGCCCTCGCGCTGTCGGGCGCAGCCCATGCCCAGGGCTACCCTGCCAAACCCATCAAGCTGCTCGTGCCCTTCGCGGCCGGCGGCACCACCGACCTGATCGCGCGCATCGTGGCCGAGCCGCTGGGCCGCGCCCTGGGCCAGCCCGTGGTGGTCGAGAACAAGGGCGGCGGCGGCGGCAGCATCGGCGCGGCCGAGACGGCGCGCTCCCAGCCCGACGGCTACAGCCTGGGCATTGCCACCGTGTCCACCACGGCCACCAACCCGGCGATCAACCCCAAGATCCCGTACAACGTGCTGACCGACTTCACGCCCATCGTGAACATCGCGGCCACGCCCAACATCATTGCGGCCCACCCCAAGTTCGGGGGCAAGAACTACCAGGAGTTCCTGGCCGAGGTGAAGAAGAACCCCGGCAAGTACTCCTACGCCTCGCCCGGCAACGGCAGCATCACCCATCTGATGATGGAGATGTTCAAGCTGTCCACGGGCACCGACATCACCCACGTGCCCTACCGTGGCAGCGGCCCCGCGCTGAACGACGCCGTGGCCGGCCAGGTTCCGCTGATCTTCGACAACCTGCCCTCCGCCCTGGGCTTCGTCAAGGAAAAGCGCCTGGTGCCCATCGTGGTGGCCGCGCCCCAGCGCCTGGCAGCGCTGCCCGATGTGCCCACCTTCAAGGAAGTGGGCCTGGCCCCCGTCAACCGCATGGCCTACTACGGCATCGTCGGCCCCAAGAACCTGCCGCGCGACATCGTGGACAAGGTCAATGCCGCCACACGCAAGGTGCTGCAGGACCCCGCCATCAAGAAGCGCATCGAGGAAACCGGCTCGCTGATCGTGGCCGACACGCCCGAGCATTTCTTTGAAGAGATCAAGGCCGAACTGGCGGTCTACAAGGACGTGGTGCAAAAGCAGAACCTGACGATGGATTGAGCCTGCGCGTCTCCACCGACCATCCCCGCCACGGCGGGGATTTTTGCTGGAGGGCTCGAAGGCGGGAGCCGCCAAGCGACATCCCAGCAACCTGCCTGCTTACCTGTCTTTTGCCCTGCGAGATACAATGTATCTCACCCATTTTTGCAGAAGCACACCATGGCAACCACCACCATGATCCACGTGCGCGTGGATGAAGAGATCAAGGCACAGGCCGCCGAAACCCTGGCCGGCATGGGCTTGACGGTGTCGGATGCCGTACGTGTCTTCCTGATGCGCGTGGTGGCCGACCAGCAATTGCCCTTCGACCTCAGGGCACCCAACGCCGATACGCGCGCAGCCATGCAGGAGGCACGCGCCATGCGCAAGGCACGCTTTGCCACCGCGGACGATTTGCTCCATGACCTCGAAAAAGGCAGCGAGCAGTAAGCGCGCAGTCCTTCCCCGCGCATCGGACCGGACCAAGGCTTTCGCCAAGGACTGGGTCCGGCTGTCGCATTCCGGCCGCCATGACATGAAGCGGTTGAAGGAGGCCATGCTGCTGCTGATTGCCAACGACGCCCCCCTGGAGCCTCAGTGGCTTGACCATGCCCTCACCGGCGACTGGGCCGATCACAGGGAGTGCCACGTGGGGGGCGATTTCCTGCTGATCTACCGGCTCGATGGCCAGGGCGCCAACGAATCGATCATTTTCGTGCGAGCCGGCACGCACGCCGAGCTGTTCGACTAAGACACGCCCAGCAACGCCTCGCACACCTCACACAGGCGCCCGGCCAGACGTCGACCCGGCGCCGACAACTGGGCCCGCACGTGCAGTGCCACTTCCACATCAGGCACGGGGGCGAAGCCGGCCATGCCGTCGAGCAGGCGGTGGCCGGGCCCGACCAGCCGGCGCGGCAGCAGGCTGATGCCCAGGCCCTGCTCCACGGCGGCTTCCAGGCTGGCCAGGCTGGCGCTCACATAGGCCAGGCGCCAGCGCCGGCCTGCGGCATCCAGCGCATGCGTCATCTCGCTGCGGTACAGGCCGCCCTGTGGAAACACCACCAGAGGCAAGGGATCCATCCCGTGACAGGGATGCAGCGCACTGTCTATCCAGGCCAGCGGTTCAGGCCAGCGCGCCATGCCGGGCGTGCTGCCGCTGCGCTGCTTGACGATGGCCAGGTCCAGCTCGCCGGACTGGAACTGCTGCCATATCGCCTGCGACAGCCCGCTGGTCAGCTCCAGGCGCAACTGCGGCTGGCTGCGCGCCAGCGCGCCCAAGGCGGGCATCAAGGCATTGCCGGCAAAGTCCTCTGGTACGCCGATGCGCAGCACGGCTTCGGTGGCGCCAGCCAACTGCTCCACGGCCTCGTCCATGAGCGCGAGGATGCGTTGCGCATAGGCCAGCAGGCGCTCTCCTTCCAGCGTGCATTCCACATGGCGCCCGCTGCGGTCCAGCAGCGTGCAGCCCATTTGCTCCTCCAGCCTGCGGATCTGCTGGCTGACCGTGGACTGGGTCAGGTGCACGCCCTGCGCCGCGCGCGTGAAGCTGCCGGTTTCGGCCACGGCGCAGAAGCTGCGCAGCAGGGTGGGGTCTATGGAAGAGGGCTGCATGGGGCTTGGGCGAATTTCAGTGGCTTTGTCACTGCCTGGCATTTGATCATTTAATTTTCCAATTGATGGCCCCCGTCCTAGACTGCGGCCTCAGCTCCCGATTGCCCAGCCATCCCCATGCAAGAACAAGAACACATCCGCCTGCTGCGCCATGCCGTGCAGCTGGCGCACGACAACCGCCTGCGGGGCGGCCGGCCCTTCGGCGCCCTGCTCGCGCGCGAGGGGCAGATCCTGTCCACGGGCGTCAACGAGATCGTGCAAAGCCATGACCCCAGCGCCCACGCAGAAATGCAGGCGCTGCGCGCGGGCACGCGCGCCCAGGCCAACGCCAGCCTGGCCGGCTGCACCATCTACGCCAGCGGCCACCCTTGCCCCATGTGCCTGGCGGCGCTGGTGATGGCCGGGGCCGAGCAGGTCTTCTTCGCCTTCGACAACGCGGATGCACAGCCGTATGGCCTGTCCAGCGAGGGCGCCTACCAGCGGCTGCGCATGCCGCTGCAGCCGCCACCGCTGCCCCTGAGGCGGCTGGACACGGGCATCACGGCGGCCCAGCTGTACGGCAACGCCCCCTGGGCCTGAAGCCATGTCGTCCATTGCGCCTGCGCACACCGAGACCCCTGCCGCGGCACACGCCATTCCAACGGCGCTGTGGCTGGCCACCGTCGTGCTGGTCACGCTGAACCTGCGCCCGTTTCTCACGGCCATCGGCCCGCTGGGACCGCAGATCCAGTCCGCCACCGGCATGGATCTGTCCACGCTGTCCTGGCTGACCCTGCTGCCCATGGCGTTGATGGGCCTGGGCGCCTGGCTGGCCCCGGCCGCGCTTCAGCGCCTGGGTCCGCGCCGCGCCGTGGTCGGGTCCTTGGCGGTGATTGCGCTGGGCTGCGCGCTGCGCGTGGCGGGCTCCAGTGCGGCCACCCTGCTGGCCACGGCCGCGCTGTGCGGCGCTGGCGTGGCCCTGGTGCAAGGCGTGCTGCCGGGCCTGATCAAGCGCCAGTCGCCCGCACGCATGGCGCAGATGATGGGGCTGTACTCGGCCGCGCTCATGGGCGGCGGCGCCCTGGGCGCCCAGATTTCGCCGCTGGCCGTGCAATGGGGACTGGACTGGCGCCTTGCGCTGGCGCTGTGGACTGCGCCCGCCCTGCTGGCATTGGCGCTGGCGCGGCATGCGCTGCGTGCGTTGCCGGCTCCGGCGCCCATGGCAGGGGCCAACGCCACGCAAGACACCGGCTGGCTGCGCCGGCGCCCGCGCACCTGGATGCTGATGGCCTGCTTCGGCCTCATCAACGGCGGCTATGCGGCCATGGTGGCCTGGCTTGCACCCTTCTACCAGACGCACGGCTGGAGCCCCGCGCAAAGCGGCGGCCTGGTCGCCCTGCTGTCGGTGGCACAGGCCGGCGCCGCGCTGGGACTGCCCGTGCTGGCCGCGCGCCATGCCGACCGGCGGCCATGGCTGGGGTTCACGCTGCTGTGCCAGATCATCGGCCTGGCCGCGCTGGCCTGGTGGCCTGATGCGGCGCCGCTGCTCAACATCGTCATCCTCGGCATCGGCCTGGGTGGCTGCTTCGCGCTGATGATGGTGGTGACGCTCGACCATCTTCCCCACCCCACGCAGGCCGGGGCGCTCAATGCGCTGATGCAGGGCGGCGGCTTTCTGATTGCGGCGCTGGCGCCCTATGTGATCGCCCGGCTGCACCAGTTCACGGGCGGATTCGGCGCCGGCTGGCTGGCACAGATGGCCGCCGTGCTCGTGGTCTGCGTACTGGTGTCCCGCCTGGCACCGCAGCGCTACGCCCAGGCCATGCGGGCACCCGGCGGCTGACCCGCCTCAGTGCGCCGTTGCCTGGAAGCCGGCAGACCAGCGCACGAAGGCCCAGACGCACCAGGCCAGGCCCAGCGCCACCAGGCCGCCGCCGATCCAGCCGATGTTCTGCATGCCCGCATGCATGCTGACCTGACTGCCCAGCAACGCGCCGCCGCCAATGCCGATGTTGAAGATGCCCGAGAACATGGACATGCCCACGTCGGTGGCGTCGGCTGCCAGCTTGAGCACCTGGGACTGCATGGCCAGGGCGAAGCAGATCATGGCGACACCCCAGACCGAGCTCATCACATAGAGCGAGGCCTCATGGCCCGAGGCCGGCACCAGCATCAGCAGGCTGGCCGACAGCACGCCAATGGCGGCCAGCAGAAAGCCGCGCGGATGGCGCAGGCCCCACCAGCTGAACATCACGCTGCCCACGATGCCCATGCCGCCGTACAGCAGCAGCACGGCCGTGGTCACCTTGCCCTCGAAGCCCGCGATGTCCTGCACGAAGGGCTCGATATAGCTGTAGGCCGTGAACTGCCCGGTGATCACGACCACCAGCAGGATGTAGATGGACAGCAGCGCCGGACGGCGCAGCAGCATGGGCACGCTGGCCAGGTTGCCCGCGTTCTCGCTGGGCAGGCGCGGCAGCAGCCGGGCCAGGGCCACCATGACGATGGCGGCCACCCCGCCCACGGCCAGGAACGTCGTGCGCCAGCCCAGCCATTCGCCCACGATCCGGCCCAGCGGAATGCCCAGCACCATGGCCATGGAGGTGCCGGTGGCCAGCAGGCTCAGCGCCACGGCCTTCCTGCCGGGCGGCGCCACGCGCACGGCCAGCGAGGCCGTGATGGACCAGAACACCGCATGCGACAGCGCGATGCCGATGCGGCTGACCATGAGCGAGGCAAAGCTCCAGGCCACGCCCGACAGCACATGGCTGGCCACGAACAGCGCGAACACGCCCATCAGCAGCTTGCGCCGCTCCACATTGCGCGTGAGCAGCATGAAGGGCAGCGAGGCCAGGGCCACGATCCAGGCATAGATGGTCAGCATCAGCCCGACCTGCTCGGTGGGCATGCCAAAGCTCGCGCCAATGCTGCTGAGCAGGCCCACGGGCACGAACTCGGTGGTATTGAAGACGAAGGCGCCCAGCGCCAGCGCGATCACGCTGAGCCAGGCCTGGGCGGCCGTGGGTGTGGATGACGCGGAAACGGAGCCGGCCGCAGCGGAAACGGAAGGGGGCATGGGGAACGTGGGGCCTTTTTTGTTGCAGCGCAATATTGTGCTGCGCCATGCGACCGCCTGATATCAGCTGCCGCGCAGGCCCCAGTGCCGCCAGGGAGACTCAGGCGGGCGGCAGGTGGCAGACGGCCTCGATGTTGTGGCCGTCGGGGTCGAGCACGAAGGCTGCGTAATAGTCGTCGTGGTAGTGCGGTCGCAGGCCGGGCTCGCCATTGCAGCGCCCGCCTGCGGCCAGGGCGGCCGCGTGGAAATCATCGACCATGTTGCGGTTGTCCACGCGAAAGGCCACATGGATGGGCGGCTGGTTGGGCTCGCCGCCGGTGATCCAGAAATCAGGCTTGGGCGGCTCGCCAAAGCCGGCCGTGTCGCCGTGGCCGGTGAGCTCGGCGGACAGCTCCATCAGGATCTCGTAGCCCAGGGGAGCCAGCGCCCGCGCATAAAACTCCCGGCTGCGGTCGAAGTCCGATACGAGGATTCCCGTGTGGTCGATCATGGCGGCGCTCCTGCCTGTTCGTGACAGGCACCAGCATGCCATGGAGGCCGCCTGCGCACCAGCCGGGAGCCCCCGTGCTCAGTAAGCGACGGTAAAGCGCTCGCGCAGGTGCAGGCCCTTGTCCAGCGCATCGACCAGGGCCACGGCCAGATCGGCGGCGGAGATGGTGCCGGGCTGGCCGTCGGCCTGCATCAACGGCTCATCCTTGCCCGTGCGGTACTGGCCCGTGCGCTCGCCATGGTCACCCAGGTGCAGGGCAATCGGCGGGCTCAGCATCGTCCAGTCCAGGCCCTGCTCCTTTTGCAGATCGTTGAGGGCATCGCGCGCAGCCGAGGCGCCGGGCTTGATGGCGGCCGGGAACTCGGGAGTGTCCACCAGTTGCCTGCCGGGCGCGATGTAGAGGCTGCCCGCACCGCCCACCACCAGATAGCGCTTGACGCCAGCCGCCTTCGTGCCCGCCACGATGGCGCGCGAGCCGCGCATGAAGTCCTCATAGATGTCGGGATTGCCCCAGCCCGCGTTGTAGGCGCTGACCACGGCGTCCGCGCCTGCCACGGCCCGCTGCACGACGGCGGCATCCAGCACATCGGCCTGCACGGCGTGCAGATGCGGCTGGGCCGCCAGCCTGGCGGGGTCGCGCACCAGGGCCACGACCTCGTGGCCGCGCTGCAGCAGCTCCTTCAATACCGCCGAACCCACAAAGCCGGTTGCGCCAATGAGTGCCACTTTCATCTTCATTCCTTTGCGGCGCCTGGGCGCCTGTTCACGATGGCATTGAGATTACGTCGTTCACAATCACTGCGGAAGACGGCAGTTTTCACCAACAGCTTGAAGCACCACTTCACAATACAGCCCATGGACGACTACAAACGCATGGCCGTTTTCGCCGCCGTGGTGCAGCACGGATCGATGAGCGCCGCCGCGCGCGCCCTGGGCATGAGCCCCTCGGCCGTGAGCCAGCAGGTGCGCCAGCTCGAGCGCGACGGCGGCGTCACCCTGCTGCACCGCTCCACCCGGCAGATCGCCCTCACCGACACGGGCGAGCGCTACTACCAGCAGTGCGCCGCCATGGCACAGGCCGCCAGCCAGGCGCGGGCCGAGCTGGCCGCCGCGCGCGACGAGCCCGGCGGCGAACTGCGCCTGTCGGCCACCGTGGGCTTTGCGCGCCACATCGCGCCGGCCCTGGGCAGCTGGCTGGCCCGGCATCCGGCACTGCGCCTGCACCTGGATGTGGACGATGCGCCCATCGACCTCATCCAAAGCCGCATCGACCTGGCGCTGCGCTTTGGCCGTCTGGCCGACTCAGGCTGGGCGGCCCGGCGCCTGGGCGCCATGCGCAACTGGCTGTGCGCCTCGCCCGCATGGATACAGGAGCACGGCGGCGGCGCGGCCTGGCGCCACCCGGCACCGCTGGCCAGCGCGCGCTGGCTGGGCCTTGCGCGCGAAGGCCAGGGCCAGGCCCTGCGGGCCGAGGCACGCCACCCGGCCACGGGCGAGACCTACAGCCTGCAGGTGCAGCCCCATGTGGCCAGCAACAACCAACTGTCCCTCCAGCAGATGTGCGAGGCCGGCCTGGGCCTGGCCCTGCTGGGCAGCATGGACGTTGCCGACGCGGTGGCCGAAGGACGCCTGGTGCGCCTGCTGCCCGACTGGGACTTCGGCGGCCTGGACATCTGGGCCGTCACCCCGCAGCGCCAGGCCCAGCCCGCCAAGGTGCGCCAGGCCATTGCCGCGCTGCAGGCCTATCTGGCGCAGTTGCCCGGCGTGGTCGATGCGCCGGCGCAGGCCCCGGCCGAGGTCCCGGGCCGATAAAAAAAGCCCGCACAAGGCGGGCATGAAAACGAAGGGAGGACAGGCTCTCAGTCGAGGGCCGTCTTCTGGCCGTTCTTGAACACGCTCAGCGTGTACGAAGGGTTCTTCATCTCGCCGTTCTTCTCGAAAGCGATCTTGGAGGTCACGCCCGAGTAGTCGGCCTTCTGCAGGAAGGGGATGTAGACCTTGGGGTCCCAGGAGTTGGCGCGCTTCATGGCGTCGGCCAGCATCATGGTGGCGTCGTAGAAGTACGGGCTGTAGACCTGGAACTGGCCGGGGTACTTGGCGTCGTAGCGCTTCTTCCATTCCGTGCCGCCAGGCATCTTGGCCAGCGAGGCGCCGCCGTCGGCGCAGATCACGTTGTCCAGCGGCTTGGCGCCGGCGGCCACCTTGGCCAGCTCGGGCACGCACAGGCCGTCGCCGCCGAAGTACTTGGCATCGTTCATGCCCAGCTGGGCCATCTGGCGCAGCATGGGGCCGGCCTGACCATACATGCCGCCGTAGAAGATGCCTTCGGGCTTCTTGGCCTTGATCGAGGTCAGGATGGCCATGAAGTCCGTGGCCTTGTCGTTCGTGAACTCCGAGGCCACGACCTTCACGCCCAGCTTTTCCGCATCCTTCTTGAACACATTGGCCAGGCCCTGGCCGTAGGCCGTGCGGTCATCGATGATGGCCACGGTCTTGAGCTTGAGCGTTTCGGCCGCGTACTTGGCCAGCGCCGCGCCCAGCGCGTTGTCATTGGCAATCACGCGGTAGGTGGTGTTCCAGCCGGGCTTGGTCAGGTCGGGGTTGGTGGCCGCGCCCGTGATCATGGGAATGCCGCAGTCCTGGAAGACCTTGGACGAGGGGATGGCCACGCCCGAGTTGAGGAAGGCCACGGCGCCGGCGACCTTGTCGTCGCACAGCTTCTGCGAAGCGGCCGTGCCCTGCTTGGGATCGGCCACATCGTCTTCGGCCACCAGCTGGAACTTGACCTTCTTGCCGGCGATCTCCATGCCCTTGGCATTGAGGTCGTCAATGGCCATGCGCACGCCGTTCTCGTTGTCCTTGCCGAAATTGGCCTGGGGTCCGGACACGGGGCCGATGTGGCCGATGCGGATCACCTGCTCCTGGGCCATGGCCACGCCACCCATGCCGGCCACGACGGCCGCAATACACAACTTCCGGGACATCTTCATCGCGCACTCCTCAGTTGAAACAGGCCGTCACGTTATTCCCGTCATCGCGGCTTGGCAATGGCGCGTCACGCCGCGTGACGGGACCGCGACACTCGGCCCCAACTCAGTGTTTACGAGAATCCATCCCCAGCCAAAGCTGTGCTGGGAGGCTGGCCGGCTCACGCCGCGCGCGCCTGGCCCAGTGCCTGTACCTGCGCCAGCTGGTCCAGCGCCGCCAGGCAGGCATGCGCCACTTCCACGCCCTTCTTCACGAAGTGGGCACGGAAGAACTCCACATGGTCGCCATGTTCGTGGAAATCGCGCGGCGTGAGCACGGCCGAGAACACCGGCACTTCGGTATCGAGCTGCACGCGCATCAGGCCGTCGATCACGGCCGAGGACACGAACTCGTGGCGATAGATGCCGCCGTTGACCACCAGCGCGCAGGCGATGACCGCGTCGAAACGGCCGCTGTCGGCCAGCTTCTTGGCCAGCAGCGGGATCTCGAAGGCGCCGGGCACGTTGAAGTGGCTGATGTTCTGCGCGGCCACTCCCTGGGCCTGCAGCTCGGCCGCCATGGAGTCGCGCGCCTGGTGCACGACATCGGTATGCCAGCTCGCGCAGATCACGGCCACGCGGCTGCGGCCCGCGACGGCCTTCCACGGCGTGCCCGAGGCCGTGCCGTGTGCGGAGAAGTTCAAGGAGACAGGAGTCTGATTCATGGTGCTCTTTCGAGATGAGACAAATGAATCAGGGCGCGCGCCATGGCGCCGCATGGCGCGGCACAGCCCATGGGACAACCATGGGCATGGCGCCTGCCATGCAGGTGCTGCGCGATCTCTTTCATCCGGACTGTGACCGTCGGCTCTGGCATCTCACCAGATCTGCTGACCCCGGCCGGCCTTGCGGCTAGCCGGGCGCTCGCGGGCTGCTGGACACATGCCGAAAGACAGATCCAGATACCGCCGGTGGGGAATTTCACCCCGCCCTGAGAACGCTGCTTTGCGGCGCACGGACTGCGCGCCGCCAAAGACAGCGGCCATTCTAGTCCCGCGCAGATGCCATTGCGGCGATCGGGGCGACCGCAGCCATTGCGCGCTGTGCCTGCGGATTTCATCTGGAAGCACCTACAGCACATGGACCAATTGCTATCAAAATAGAAGCTCCGCTGTCGCCGTCGTTGCCTCGCCAGGACGATCCAGGTCAACCATTGAGGCCTGTCAAACGTCATATGAAGAGATCCAGACAGGAAACACGCCTTTGCCCGGACACCACACCATGACCCGAACCAACGCCTCCCCCACGCAGCAGCGCCCGCAGCCTGGCTTGCGCCCCCTGCGCCTGCTGGCCGGCCTTGGCCTTGCAGCCCTGGTCACCGCCTGCGCCGTGCCGCCCGATGGCTATTCGGACATGGGCTCCGGCTACCCCAGCTATCCCAGCTACCCGTCCTATCCCAGCTATCCGTCGGGCGGCGTCGTCTACCCCTCGTATCCAACGCAGCCCGCCTATCCGGACAACGGCTGGTACGAGCGCCAGCGCCTGCAGCGCGAACGTGAGCGCCTGCAGTACGAGCGCGAGCGCATCCAGCAGGAACGCAACCGCGATGCCTGGCGTGACCGCCAACAACGCGAGCGTGAAATGCGCGAGCGCGACCGGGACCGTGACCGCCAGGCCCAGGACCGCGACCGCCAGTTGCGCGAGCGCATGCAGGAGCAGCAGCGCCGCGAAGCCGAGCGCCAGCAGCGGGAGCGCGAACGCGACCAGGGCCAGCAGCAGCGCGAGCGCGAACGCCAGCAACGGGACCGGGAGCAGCAGCAGCGTGATCGCGAGCAGCAGCAACGCGCCATCGAGCGCATGCAGCGTGAAAGCCAGGGCGGCGGCAACCCCTACCCCACCCAGGATCCGCGCCACTGGCGCTGAACGGCTGACCGGCGGCATTTCCAGCCCCTGGGCGCCGCACCATAATCGGCAATACACCACATCCTTGTGCCGCTTGTGATGGGAAAGGAAACCGCCATGCACCGCACCCAAGACCTTGGCCACACCGGCCGCCGTTCATCGGCGGCCGCGCGCTGGGCGCTGGCGGCGCTTGTACCGATGTTTGTACCGCTGGTGCTGGCGCTCATCGCAGGCCCGGCCTCGGCCCAGGTCATCCGCTGCACGGACGCCAAGACCGGCCGCGTCACCTACACCAACAGCAGTTGCAAGGACGGCGAAAACCGCGTGCAGGTGCAGGAAGCCCCCAGCCCCGAAGAGCTGGAGCGCGAGCGCGCGCAGTCCGCCGCCGCCATAGAGCGCAAGAACCAGCAACTGGCCCGCGAAGAGGCCGAGCGCCGCACGCGTGCCCAGCAGCAGGAGCGTGAGGCACGCAGCCGGCGCGAGCGCGAGAACTCGGCCCAGCGCGACGGCGGCGACTCCCCGGCCTGCCAGCAGGCGCGCCGCCGCCTGGACACCATCCTGGCCGAGGCCAATCCCGATCCCGCCACCTGGGGCCCGCGCAGCCAGGCCGCCCAGCAGCAGATGGAGATGGCCTGCCTGGGCCCCAAGGCCTATGAACAGCTGCAGCAATCGCGCGCATTGCAGCCCAATGCCATCAACCGGCCGTGGATCGTCGGACGCCCCGTGCCGCCGCAGCCGCTGCCGCCTTCGGCCCCCATCTCGCACTGCAACGTGTTCCGCTGCTACGACACCAACGGCGGCATCCACCCGCGCTGATTCAGGCGCGCAGCCCCTGCTCCACGGTCGGGTAGCGCAATCTCAGGCCCAGCTCCTCCTTCAGGCGCTCGTTGCGCAGGCGGCGTGACTCCCCCATGAAGCTCAGCAGGCTGGCCGGCAGCTCGCGCTGCGCCTGCTCGCGCGTGATGCGTGCGGGGCGCGGCAGTCCATAGAGATCGGCCGCAAGGTCGAAGTAGTCGCCCATGCGCAGCTGCGTATCGTCGCTGGCGTGGTAGATGCGCTGCGGCCGGCCGAGCCACAGCGCCCGCACGCAGGCGCGGGCCAGGTCGTCGGCATGGATGTGGTTGGTATAGACATCCTCTGCGGCGCACAGCAGGGGTGTCCCTCGCAGCAGGCGCCCGCGCGGCGTGCCGTTTTCCCGGTCCGGCGCATAGATGCCCGGGATGCGCAGAATGCTGGCGCGCAGGCCGCCGCGCCCGGCAAAGCGCACGGCTCGCTCGGCGTTCACGCGGCGCTGGGCACGCGCCGTGGCCGGTGCGGGCGGGCGGCTTTCGTCGATCCAGGCGCCCTCGCAGTTGCCATAGACGCCGGAGGTCGAGCCATAGACCAGGCTGGCCGGCCGGCCGCGAAGGCGCAGCACGCGCAGCAAAGCCGTGGTGCGCGGGTCCAGCCACCAGCCATCTTCGCCGGCAGGCGGATTGGGCGGCGGCGCCAGGTGGACGACGCGCGTGGCCAGGCCGGCCATACGGCGCAGCGTGGCAGGCGCGTCCAGATCGCCCAGCAGCGGCGTGATGCCGCGCCCGCGCAGATCCTGCAGGCGCTCGGCGCCACGCGTCAGGGCCAGCACGCGCGGGCCCCGTCGTGCGGCACCCGAACGGGCGACGGGCGCGCCCGCCAATGCACCAGCCACGCGCAGCCCCACGTCGCCGCAGCCGACGATGAGCACGCGTTCGCGTCGAAAGCGCGCCGGCAGCGCGCCCAATGGGTTTTGGTTTGAGGGCAAAATCCTGGCCTGTTGCGAGGGCGGCCACCCGCGCGCCGCCGGTCGCGGCAGCGGCATGTCCGTCCGGGAAAGAAGATCGCCGGCGCGCTCCACGCGCCGCCAGCGCCCCCGAGGATACCGAGAACATGACCGAGATAGCCAACGCTTCCCACGAAATCACCGTACAGCCCAGCGGCCGCGCCTTCGCCACGCAGGGCAGCGAGACCATCCTGGCCGCCGCCATCCGCTGCGGCGTGGGCCTGCCCTATGGCTGCAAGGACGGTGCCTGCGGCTCCTGCAAGTGCAAGAAGCTGCTCGGCGAGGTCACCCATGGCGCCCACTCGGAAAAAGCGTTGACCGCCCAGGAAGAGGCCGACGGCTATGTGCTGACCTGCTGCGCCACGCCCAGCACCTCGGTGGTGCTGGAGTCGCGCCAGGTGACCGATGCCAGCGCCTTCCCGATCAAGAAGATGCCCGTGCGCGTGGCCACGCTGGAGAAGAAGTCGCACGACGTGATGCAGGTGCGCCTGCAGCTGCCCGCTGCAGACAAGTTCCGCTACCACGCAGGCCAGTACGTGGAATTCATCCTGCGCGACGGCGCCCGCCGCGCCTACTCCATGGCCACGGCCCCCCATGTGCAGGACACGGCACCGGGGCTGGAGCTGCACATCCGCCACATGCCGGGCGGCAAGTTCACCGACCACGTGTTCGGCGCCATGAAGGAAAAGGAAATCCTGCGCGTGGAGGGCCCGTTCGGCAGCTTCTTCCTGCGCGAGGACAGCGACAAGCCCCTCATCTTCCTGGCTTCGGGAACGGGCTTCGCCCCCATCAAGGCGCTGCTGGAGCACATCCGCCACAAGGGCATCACCCGCTCCGTCACCCTGTACTGGGGAGGACGCCGGCCCGAGGACCTCTACCTCGACGCCTGGGTGCGCGAGCAGGCCGAGGCCATGCCCCAGCTGTGCTATGTGCCCGTGGTCTCCGACGCGCTGCCGGAAGACGGCTGGACCGGCCGCACGGGCTTCGTGCACCAGGCCGTGCTGGACGACTTTGCCAACTTGTCTGGCCATCAGGTCTATGCCTGCGGTGCGCCCATCGTGGTCGATTCGGCACGCCATGCCTATGTGGAGCAACGCGGCCTGCCGGCGGAAGAGTTCTACGCGGACGCGTTCACCTCCGAGGCCGACAAGGCTTCCTGAGTGCGCAGAAGGTGGCACGGATCAAGCAATACGCAGAAAAACTGCTTCCCATACCTGCGCGCAGCCAGGTGTCGCAATTTTTTTGCACAATAGCGCCCCTATGAACCGTAGAAACAGCCTTCTCTCGGTCATGGCGGCCGCTGCTGCCCTGGCCTCCCCGCTTGCCCTGGCGCAAGAGCCCATCCGCCTGATCGTGCCCTATGCGCCCGGCGGTCCGCTGGACATCACCGCGCGCGCGCTGGCCGAGCGGGTGCGTGACTCCCTGGGAGTGGTGATCATCGACAACAAGGCCGGCGCCGGCGGCAACATCGGCGCCGACGCCATTGCCCGCGCCACGCCGGACGGCATGACCATCGGCCTGGCCGCCACGGCCACCCATGCCGTCAATCCCTGGCTGTACACCAAGATGCCCTACGACGCGGGCAAGGACTTCGCGGGCATCACCCAGATGGTGCGCGTGCCCAACGTGCTGGTGATGAATGCGGCCCGTGCCGAGCAGCTCAAGATCCACAGCGTGGCCGACCTGATCGCCTACGCCAAGTCCCACCCCGGCAAGCTCAACTACGGCAGCGGCGGCAACGGCAGCGCAGGCCACCTGGCGGGCGAAATGCTCAAGCAAAAAGCCGGCATCTTCGCCCTGCACGTGCCCTACCGTGGCGCCAACCCGGCCCAGCTGGCCTTGCTGTCGGGCGAGGTGGACTTCAACATCGACAACCTGGCTGCCGCTGCGCCCAATATCCGCTCGGGCAAGCTCAAGGCGCTGGCCGTGACCTCGCTGAACCCCACCACGCTGCTGCCCGGCGTGCCCGCACTGTCCAAGACCTTCCCCGGCTTTTCCATCGACACCTGGTGGGGCCTGGTGGCCCCGGCCGGCACGCCCAAGCCCGTGCTGGACAAGCTGAGCCGGGCCTTTGCCGACGCACTGGCCGCGCCCGAGACCAAGACCCGCTTCGAGACCCTGATGGCCGAGCCCGTGTCCTCCACGCCCGCCGAGTTCGACAGGTTCATGGCGGCCGAGCGCGCCAAGTACCAGGCCATCGTCAAGGCCTCCGGAGCGAAGGTGGACTGAGTCGATCCACCGCGTCCCGCCTGGCAAAAAGCCGCAGCCGCCCTCAGGGCGCTGCGGCTTTTTCATTCAGGCCACTGTCGGGATTCAGGCTTGCCGGAGATGCCAGCCAGGCTTGTGCGCCAGGCAGATGCCCTGCCCCGCCACGGCCTGCAGCTGCGCGGGCGTGACGCGCTCAGGCGCGATCTCGGCCAGCGGCACGAGCACGAAGGCGCGCTCGTGCATGCGCGGGTGCGGCACGCTCAGGCGCGGCAGCGCGATGCGCTCGTCGCCCCACAGCTCGATGTCCAGGTCCAGCGTGCGCGGCGCATTGCGGTAGGGGCGCTCGCGCCCGGCCGCCAGTTCGATGGCCTGCAGCGCATCGAGCAGCGCCAGCGGCTGCAGCGTGGTGCGCACAGCGGCCACGGCGTTCAGATAGTCGGGACCGCTGGAATCGATGGGCGCCGTGCTGTAGAGCGAGGAGACGGCCAGCAGGCGCGTGCCCGTCAGGCCGCCGATGGCCTTCAAGGCCTGGCCCAGGGCCTGGCCGCAGTCACCGAGGTTGGCGCCCAGGCCGATGGCGACCCAGTGGCCTGGCTCATTCATCGCCGCCCATGCCGCCATCGCCCCCGCCCTGGGGCTTGCGGCGGCGGCGCCGCCGCTTCTTGGGCGCCGCAGCCTCCTCGCTGCCAGCCTGTGCCGGTGCGGGATCCTCAGGCTGCACGCCTTCCGCCAGGTTCACGCCATCGCGCGGCTGGCGGACCTTGGGCACGCGGTGCACCTTGGGTTCGGCGCTGCGCTGGCGGGCGCGCTGCTCGTCGCGCGCCTGGGCGATCAGGTCGTCGCGGCGCGCGTCGTCGGCATTCTGGAACTCCTGCCACCAGCTGGCCAGGCTTTCCTCGACCTCGCCGATATCGGCGCGCAGCCGCATGAAGTCGAAACCCGCGCGAAAGCGCGGCTGGGCCACCAGGCTGAACGGCGTGGCGCCCGTTCGCTTGTCGAAGCGCGGCTGCATGACCCAGATCTCGCGCATGTCGGCGGCCAGCTTGCCGCGGCCCGAGACATCGCCGATGCGCTGGTCGAACACTTCGTCGATGGATTCCTGCAGCGCGGGAAACGGGTGCTGACGCTGGTTCAGGCGGCGCTCCCAGCCGGTCTTCACGTCATGCCACAGCACGCAGGCCAGCAGGAAGCTGGGCGCCACGGGCTTGCCTTCCTCGACACGGCGATCGGTATCGGTCAGAGCGGCCTGCACGAAGGGCTGCTCGGCACGCTCGACCACCACATCCAGCAGCGAGTAGATGCCGCGCGCCAGGCCCAGGCCGCGCAATTGCTCCACCGAAGCCAGCGCATGGCCGGTCTGCAGCAGCTTGAGCATTTCATCGAACAGGCGGCTTTGCGGCACATCGGCCAGCAGCGGCTCGCACTCCACCAGGGGCTTGGCCGTCTTGGGCTCGAGCTTGAAGCCCTTGCCCGCCAGCTTGGCGGCGAAGCGCACGGCGCGGATGATGCGCACCGGATCTTCACGGTAGCGCGTGGCCGGGTCGCCAATCATGCGCAGCATGCGCTTCTTGGCGTCGTCAATGCCCTTGTGATAGTCGACCACGATCTGCGTGCGCGGGTCGTAGTACATGGCGTTGATCGTGAAGTCGCGGCGCGTGGCATCCTGGTCCTGCGGACCCCAGACGTTGTCGCGCAGCACGCGGCCGCTGGCGTCCACCGCATGGTGCATGCCGGCGAGCTGGGCCTTGCTGGTGCGCTCGTTGCCGCTCACGGCCTCGGCCGCGCTGTTGTCCAGGAAGGCGCGGAAGGTGGAGACTTCGATGACCTCGTTCTCGCGCCCGCGGCCATAGACCACGTGCACGATGCGAAAGCGCTTGCCGATGATGAAGGCGCGGCGGAACAGGCCCTTGACCTGCTCGGGCGTGGCATTGGTGGCCACGTCGAAGTCCTTGGGGCGCAGGCCCAGCAGCAGGTCGCGCACGGCGCCGCCGACGATGTAGGCCTCGTAGCCCGCATCCTGCAGCGTCTCGACCACGTCGATGGCACGCCGGTCCACCAGGTTGGGGTCGATGCCGTGCACCTGCACGGGCACCTCCTGGCGCTTGCCGAAGGGCGACTTGCGCGCCCGTGGAGCGGCCGAGGCCTTGCCCAGCAGCTTGTCGATGATGTTCTTGATCATGGTGCTTCGCCAAACAGGTCCAGAATGCGCCAGCCACGTTCCTGGGCCAGGGCGCGCAGCCGAGTGTCGGGGTTGGTGGCCACGGGGTGGTCCACGCGCTCGAGCAGGGGAACGTCGTTCCAGGAGTCGCTGTAGAAGAAGGTCTCCACGCCGCTCCACTGCAGGCCGCGCGCATCCAGCCACTGCTGCATGCGCTGCACCTTGCCGCCGCGCATGCTGGGCGTGCCACGGATCTCGCCCGTGAACCAGCCCTGCGCGTCGCGCTCCAGTTCCACCGCGATCAATTCCTGCACGCCGAGGGCGGCGGCGATGGGGCGCGTCACGAACTCGTTGGTGGCCGTGACGATGATGATCTGGTCGCCCGCCTGCTGGTGCGTACGCAGCAGCTCCAGTGCCTGGGGACGGATGGCGGGGGTGATCACCTCGCGCATGAAGCGCTCGTGCGCCTCGGCGGCCTGCTGCGCGCCACGGGCGCAGAAGGCCTCGGTGGCAAAGCGCACATAGTCGTGCACGTCGAGCGTGCCCGCCTGGTAGTGCGCGAAGAACTCGGCATTGCGGCGGCCGAACTCGACCGGATCGGTCCAGCCGATGCGCGTCGTGAACTCGCCCCACTCATAGTCCGAATCGAGCGGCAGCAGCGTGTGGTCCAGGTCGAACAACGCCAGCCGGGGCCGGAGTTGCTTCTGATCAGAGGTCATGCATATCCTAAAAAAATGGGTCCCGCGCTGCCCTTGCAACGCAGGCTCCGCCGGCTCCCGCAGTCCCTGCCCACAAGAAAATGCGGGCTCATTCGGTTTCCAGCATCGTCTTGAGCAACGGAATGGTGATGGCGCGCTTGTTGCGCAGCGCAAAGCCGTCGAGCATGTCGAGCAGCTGCATCAGGCTGCCCAGGTCACGCGAGAAGCGCTTGAGCATGTAGTCCATCACATCGTCGCCCAGAAAAACGCCACGGGCATCGGCCTCCTGGCGCAGCACCGCGCGGCGCGCGGTTTCGTCGAGCAGCTGCAACTGGAACACATGGCCCCAGCCCAGCCGCGTGCGCAGATCCTCGCGCAGCTTGAGGTCTGCCGGCGGCAGCGGGCCGGCCCCCAGCACCCAGCGCGGCGAGCCCGTGGCCGGGCTCGTCGCATTCACAAACCAGTTGAAGGCCCGCGCCTGCTGCAGCGGAGTGTAGATGTCCACATCGTCCATCAGCACTGCCGCCCAGCGCTCGTCGAAGGGCGGCGGGAACAGGGTGGAGGCATCCATCCAGCCCACCATGGCGCCCTGCTCGCGCAGGGCCTCGCGCACGGCCTTGAGCAGATGGGTCTTGCCCGAGCCCGATTCGCCCCAAAGATAAGTGGGCACTGGCGTGCGGGCCGTCTGCATGCGGCCATCGCCCACCCAATGGCGCAAATGATCGATCACCGCGGCATTGGGGCCGACGAAAAAGCGCGACAGCGTCGGGCTCGACGCCATGCTGATATCCAGAGCCAGCTGCTTCATCTGCGACATACGCGCAGCGCCCCCTTTCCTGTGTCCAGGCGGGTCCATGCGGCAAAAGCAGGCAAAGGAATCGGCAACGGCATTGGGTTGATAGCAAAGACAGGCCCGCCCTGCCGCAGCGCTGCGGCAAGGCGGGCGACGCCGGGGCGTTCCCGGGCGCAACAGGGATTTTAGTCTGCGCGGCGCACGGCACGGCGGCAGCCGGCCCGCTTGTGCAACGAAAGCCCCCTCGAAGCCCACTGGCGCGCGCGCCTGCCGGCGGCCGGCGCCGTAGAATCCCGGGGTTCCAGCCCGGCCTCGGGCCTACCGCACCGTACCCATCCATGAGCTCTTCTGCCCCCTCCTCTACCCCGATCTCCTACAAAGACGCCGGCGTCGACATCGTCGCTGGCGACGCGCTGGTCGAGCGCATCAAGCCGCTGGCCAAGAAGACCATGCGCGAAGGCGTGATGGCCGGCATCGGAGGCTTCGGCGCACTGTTCGAGGTGCCCAAGCGCTACAAGGAGCCCGTGCTGGTCTCGGGCACCGACGGCGTGGGCACCAAGCTCAAGCTGGCCTTCGAGTGGAACATGCACGACACCGTCGGCATCGACCTGGTGGCCATGAGCGTCAACGACGTGCTGGTCCAGGGCGCCGAGCCCCTGTTCTTCCTCGACTACTTCGCCTGCGGCAAGCTGGACGTGGACACGGCCGCTGCCGTGGTAGGCGGCATTGCGCGCGGCTGCGAGCTGTCGGGCTGCGCACTGATCGGCGGTGAAACCGCCGAAATGCCCGGCATGTACCCGGCCGGCGAATACGATCTGGCCGGCTTTGCCGTCGGCGCCGTCGAAAAGTCCAAGATCCTCACGGGCCAGAGCGTGGCTGCTGGCGACGTGGTGCTGGGACTGGCCTCGGCCGGCGTGCACTCCAACGGTTTCTCCCTGGTGCGCAAGTGCATCGAGCGCGCCGAAAGCCAGGGCAGCCTGCCCGACACGCTGGACGGCAAGCCGTTCAAGCAGGCCATCATGGAACCCACGCGCCTGTACGTGAAGAACGTGCTGGCGGCGCTGGAGCAGCACCCCATCAAGGCGCTGGCCCACATCACGGGCGGCGGCCTGCTGGAGAACATCCCCCGCGTGCTGCCCGAAGGCCTGGCCGCCCACCTGGATGCCGGCAGCTGGCCCCAGACCGAGCTGTTCGCCTGGCTGCAGAAGACGGCCGGCATCGACGCCGTGGAAATGAACCGCACCTTCAACAACGGCATCGGCATGGTCGTTGTCGTGCCCGCCGAGGCTGCCGAAGCCACGGCCGCCACGCTCGCGAAGCTGGGCGAGACGGTCCACACCATCGGACGCATCGCCGCACGCGGCGAGGGCGAGCCTGTCGAGGTCCGCTGACCACGGGCCCGCAGCGCATGACCCAGCACCTGCCCTCGCCCATCATCTCCCCGCAGCCCGCGCCCACGCGCGGCGTGACGCTGTCCAGCTATGTGCTGATGGCCGGCGCCCTGCTGCTGATCATGTGGCAGGGGCTGCTGCCGGGCATGCTGTGCGTCTGCGTGGGCTTTCTGGTCACGCGCGCGCTTGCCGGGCTGCTGTCACGCGCCCAGCCCAAGTCCCGGCGCGGCTCGCTGCCGCGCTGGACGCAACTGGTGGCAGCCACCATCGTCATTCTTGCGCCGCTGGCCCTGCTCAGCGGCGCGCTGTCGCACACGCGCACCTACATCACCGACGCGCCACAGCAGTACCGCGAGCTGCTCGACTATCTGGCGCACACGGTGCTGGAGCTGCGTGACAAGCTGCCGGCCGACATGGCCGACCAGCTGCCGGACGGCGCACAGGAAATCCAGCACCTGCTGGCCAGCTACCTGGCCGCCAAGGCCGGCGCCCTGGCCCATGCGGGCCGCGCCTGGCTCACCGGCCTGCTCTATGCCTACGTGGGCCTGATCATCGGCGCCCTGGCCGCCGTGCGTCCCATGGTCACGCGCCGCCCGCCCCTGGTGGCAGCGCTGCGCGAGCGCATCCGGCTCATGGGACTGGCCTTCCGCCAGATCGTGGCGGCCCAGTTCTGGATTGCGGCCTTCAATACCTTTCTCACGGCCATCTTCCTTCTGGGCGTGCTGCCGCACTGGAACCTGACCCTGCCCTACACGCCAGCCCTGATCACGCTGACCTTCATTGCAGGCCTGGTGCCCATCGTGGGCAACCTGCTGTGCAATGCGGTGATCACCATCGTGGGCCTGTCGGTGTCCCCTGTGGCCGCCGCCGCCTGCCTGGGCTTTCTGATCCTGATCCACAAGGCCGAGTACGTGATCAACGCCAAGGTCGTGGGCCAGCGCACGCACATGGGCGTATGGGAGCTGCTGGCGGTGATGTTCGTGGCCGAATCGGTGTTCGGCCCTGCAGGCCTGGTGGCGGCTCCGCTGTTCTACGCCTATCTCAAGAAAGAGCTGGAAGCCGTCCGGCTGGTCTGATCAGCCCACGCGCGGGCGGCTACAGCCCTCTCAGCCGCCGGATCACCTCGCGCACGGCCACGGCCTGCGCGCCCTGCTGGGACTGCAGGAAGCGCTCCAGGTCTTCAAGCGCACGCTCGGTCACCCCCCATTGCGCATAGGCCAGCCCCCGGTCCCGCAGGATCTCGGGCATGTCGGGCCGCAGCACGGCCAGCCGGTTGAGCACGGCCACCAGCAGCGGCCAGTCGCGCCGGGCATGGTGGATTTCCTGCAGGTTGCGCAGCATGCGCTCCAGAACGTCGCGCGGCGAGGCGCCCTGCAGGTACATGCCCAGCGGAGCGGCCTCTTCGGCCGACAGGCCCGCGCTCTGCCAGAAGGGCTCCAGCCGCTCGGCCAGGCTGTTGGCCGAAAAGGACTCGCCACTCAACGGGTCCATCACCACCTGCCCCTGGGGCAGGCGCATCTTGACCAGGAAATGGCCGGGAAAGCTCACGCCCTGCGCCGGCAGATCGATGGCCGCAGCCAGCTCCAGCCAGATCAGCGCCACACTGATGGGAATGCCGCGCCGCGTCTGCAGCACATGGTGGATGTAGCTGTTGGCGGGGTCGTAGTAGTCGTTGAGATTGCCGCCAAAGCCCAGCTCGCCGTAGAAGAACTGGTTGAGTCCGCGCAGGCACTGCAGCGGATCGGTTTCGCCGGCCAGGCGCTGGACCAGGCGCACCTGCAGCCGGTCCAGTTCGGCGCTGGCCGCCTGCAGGTCGAGATCGGGCACGGCATCCTGGGCGATGCTGATTGCCGCCTCCATCAGCGGCAGGTGTTCATCGCTTTGCACCAGCGCTGCAAAGTATTGCAGGGCCGTTGGCGTGTCGTCGTAGCTCCAGCTCATGATGCCTTGTGAATTTGCAGCGCCCAGGCCTGCAATTATGCGGGTTCGGGCTAGCGCCGCAGCAGTGCCCGCAGCTTGAGCCCGGCCGCCCACAGCGCGCCAAAGTACAGCAGGGCCGAGGCCGCCATCAGGCCGGCAAGCAGGCCCACGCGCTGCCATCCGTTGGCGCGCAGCGCAATCCAGTCGAAATGCTGGCTTCCCCAGGTCAGCAGCACGGCCAGCAGACTGCTGGCCGCAATCACCTGCAAGGCCAGCCGCCCCCAGCCGGGCTTGGGACGGTAGACGCCCCGGCGCAGCAGCCCCCACAGCAGCCAGCCCGCATTGACCAGGGCCGCCAGGCCGATGGACAGCGCCAGACCCGTATGCGCCATGAAGGGCACCAGCACCAGGTTGAGCAGCTGGGTGATGATCAGCACCACGATGGCGATCTTGACGGGCGTGCGGATGTCCTGGCTTGCGTAGTAGCCGGGCGCCAGCACCTTGATGGCCACCAGGCCCACCAGGCCGGCGCCGTAGCCCACCAGCGCCAGCGCGATCTGGCCCACATCGCTGTCCTGCAGCGCGCCACGGTGGAACAGCGTGGCCACGAGCGGCTCGGCGAAAGTGAGCAGCCCCAACGCGCAGGGCACGGAAAACAGCACCACCAGGCGCAGCCCCCAGTCCAGCATGGCCGAGTAGCGCTCCGAGTCGTCGGCCGCCTTGGCCGCGGCCAGCTGGGGCGTGAGCACCACGCCCAGCGCCACGCCCAGCAGCGCCGTCGGAAACTCCATGAGCCGGTCAGCATAGAACAGCCAGGTCACGCTGCCCGGCTGCAGATAGGAGGCGATCTGGGTGTTGATCATCAGCGAGACCTGGGCCACGCCCACGCCCAGCAGCGCCGGCGCCATCAGCCTGAGGATGCGGCGCACGCCGGCCTCTTGCCAAGCCTGGCGCAAGGCGGCTGGAGAAAACCCGATGCGCGGCAGCAGGCCCAGGCCTGCCAGCGCCGGCAGCTGTACCGCCAGCTGCAGCACGCCGCCCAGCATCACACCGCCGGCCATGGCATAGATGGGCTCTATGCCGCGCGCCTGCAGCCAGGGTGCACCCCAGAAGGCGGCGGCAATCATGGCCAGGTTCAGCAGCACGGGCGTGGCGGCCGAGACGGCAAAGCGCCGCCAGGTATTGAGCACGCCGGACGACAGCGCCACCAGCGACATGAAGCCGATGTAGGGGAACATCCAGCGCGTCATCAGCACGGCTGCGTCATAGCCTTCGGGCGACTGGCGCAGGCCGCTGGCCAGCAGCCAGACCAGCAGCGGCGCGCCGACCACGCCCAGCACGCAGGTCACGAGCAGCACCCAGAACAGCAGCGTGGCCACATGGGAGATCAGCCTGCGCGTGGCCTCCTCCCCCTCCTTGGCCTTGCTGGCGGCCAGCACCGGCACAAAGGCCTGGCTGAAGGCGCCTTCGGCGAACAGGCGCCGAAAGAGATTGGGAATCCTGAACGCGACATTGAACGCATCGGTCAGCGCATTGGCTCCGAACATGGAGGCCATGAGCAGATCGCGCACCAGCCCGGTGATACGGGAGGCCAGCGTCAGCAGGGAAACGGTGGAGGCGGCTTTGAACAGTGACACCGTGGGGAGTGTATGCGCTGGCACGGCCACCGCAGTTGCGTGCCCGGGCGGGCCGGACGGCTCTTGCACTCCGTTGCAACAGGCCCGATTGCGCGGCCTGGGGCCAACAGGCCCTGGAGGGACTGCATGCTATAATCCCGCGCTTCGCCGACAACATCCTCAGACACTAGGAATACATATCATGGCATCCAAGCCCGTAAAGAAGAACCCCCGCCTGGCATCCGGCCGCAAGCGCGCCCGCCAGGACGTCAAGCTCAACGCAGCCAACACTTCGCTGCGTTCCAAGTACCGCACCGCCGTCAAGAAGGTCGAGAAGGCCGTTCTGACTGGCGACAAGGCCAAGGCAACCGAACTGTTTGCCGCAGCCCAATCCGTTCTGGACACGATCGCCGACAAGGGCATCTTCCACAAGAACAAGGCCGCTCGCGACAAGAGCCGCCTGTCCGCCAAGGTCAAGGCCCTGGCAGCCCCCGCCGCCTAATCCACTTAGGCAACCGCACGGATGGCCCCGGCCATCTGCCGTTTGTAACGGGTGCGCTGTCAGCGAACGAGAAAACCGCCTTCGGGCGGTTTTTTTGTGCCTGGACAAAGGCGCCGCCATCGGCAATCGCACCGAAGGAAAAGCCCGGCTCCACCAGCAAAGCGCAGCCGAAAAAAAACGCACCCCAGGCGCGCTTCACATCGGGCGGGAACCGGCCCCGCAAAAAAAAGAAGCCGGCCTCAGCGGGCCGGCTCGTCCGGTATCAGGCAGGCTTCGGCAACCTGCAGGTTGTTGTCCTTGGCGAAATTCAGGCAGAAATCCCAGGCCATGGGCTCGTAGTCGCGCAGGTCGCGATGCACGACCACGCACTTGACGCCGTTGAGCGTTGTGGGAACACACCAGGGCGAGTAGCTCAGGTGGCTGCCGCGCTGGGCACCACCGGGGCGGAACTGGCTCATGACGCCTGCCAGCCGCTCGGCCCAGTCGCTGGGCCGGAAAGTCTTGCCTTCGTGGGTGATGCCCTGGATGAACAGTTCTTTGCTGGAGGGAGAGACCATCAGGATGCGCACCAAAATACGACTTGCGCAACAAGGAGCAAAACAGGCGGCTTGCCAAGGGGCCCAGCACCTTGCCACTTCCTGTTTGCGCAAGTCCTTCAAAAAAGCCAGAGCCCGCAGACAGGATCGCTGCCGGCAGGCCAAGCAGGCATTTTATCTCTTATATAAGAGCTGGACCGTTGTGCAGCGCACTAACCAAGTGTGGCGTAGGTTCATTGCATGGCTGTGATGCGCAAACCGCAACGGTAGGCCATTGCGCGGCCCCTAGAATCGGGCTTCGCTGTTTTTCAGGCATCTGCGGCGGCAACGCCCGGATGCCGTTTACTTTCCAGCTCAGGAGATTTTTGCAATGACCGCTTTCATCGAGGCTGCCTCGCCCCACGTGATGAACACCTATGGCCGCGTACCGATCGCTCTGGAGCGAGGCCAGGGCTGCCGCGTGTGGGACGTCAACGGCAAGCAGTACCTCGATGCGCTGGGCGGCATTGCAGTGAACACGCTGGGCCACAACCACCCCAAGCTGGTGCCTGCGCTGCAGGACCAGGTGGCCAAGCTCATCCACACCTCCAACTACTACCATGTGCCCGGCCAGGAAACGCTGGCCAAGCTGCTGACCGAGCGCGCGAAGATGACCAATGTCTTCTTCTGCAGCACGGGCCTGGAGGCCAACGAGGCCGCCATCAAGATCGCGCGCAAGTACGGCGTGGACAAGGGCATCGCCAAGCCGGTGATCGTGGTCTACGAGCATGCCTTCCACGGCCGCTCCATCGCCACCATGACGGCCACGGGCAACCCCAAGGTGCGCGACGGCTTCGGCCCGCTGCTCGACGGCTTCCTGCGCGTGCCGGTCAATGACTTCGAGGCGCTGCAGCAGGCCACGGCCGGCAACCCCGACGTGGTGGCCGTGATGATGGAGCCCATCCAGGGTGAAGGCGGCCTGCACCCCATGCGCATCGAGTACATGCAGCAGGTGCGCGCCCTGTGCGATGCCAACGGCTGGCTGATGATGTTCGACGAAGTCCAGGCAGGCATGGGCCGCACGGGCAAGTGGTTCGCCCACCAGTGGGCCGGCATCGTCCCCGACGTGATGACCCTGGCCAAGGGCCTGGGCTCGGGCGTGCCCATCGGCGCCGTCGTCGCCCATGGCAAGGCGGCCACCGTGCTGCAGCCGGGCAACCACGGCTCCACCTTCGGCGGCAATCCGCTGGCCATGCGTGCGGGCATCGAAACCATCCGCATCATGGAAGAAGACGGCCTGCTGGCCCATGCCACCAAGGTGGGAGACCGCCTGAAGTCCACGCTGCAAAAGGAGCTGGCCGACGTCAAGGGCGTGGTCGATGTGCGCGGCCAGGGCCTGATCATCGGCATCGAGCTGAACAAGCCCTGCGGCGCCCTGCTGGGCCGTGGCGCCGAAGCCGGCCTGCTGTTCAGCGTGACCGCCGACACCGTGGTGCGCCTGGTGCCGCCGCTGATCATGACCGAGGCCGAGGCCGACGAAGTGGTCGCCAAGCTCAAGCCCCTGATCGTGCAATTCCTGTCCGAATGAGGACCTGCCTATGACTGCCATCAAGCACTATCTGCAGTTTTCCGACTTCACGGCCGACGAGTACGCCTATGTGCTCGAGCGCGCGGCCCTGATCAAGAAGAAGTTCAAGAACTACGAAAAGCACCACACGCTCAGCGACCGCACGCTGGCCATGATCTTCGAGAAGGCCAGCACGCGCACCCGCGTGAGCTTCGAGGCCGGCATGTACCAGCTCGGCGGCTCGGTGGTCCACCTGACCACGGGCGACAGCCAACTGGGCCGCGCCGAGCCCATCGAGGACAGCGCGCGCGTCATCAGCCGCATGACCGACCTGGTGATGATCCGCACCTACGGCCAGGACAAGATCGTGCGCTTTGCCGAGTACTCGCGCGTGCCCGTCATCAACGGCCTGACCAACGAGTTCCACCCCTGCCAGATCCTGGCCGACATCTTCACCTTCATCGAGCACCGCGGCTCGATCCAGGGCAAGACTGTCGCCTGGGTCGGCGACGGCAACAACATGGCCAACACCTGGCTGCAGGCTGCCGACCTGCTGGGCTTCACCGTCCACGTCAGCACGCCGGGCGGCTACGAAGTGGACGAGAAGCTGGCCTTTGGCGGCAAGGCGCCGCGCGAGGGCTGCTACAAGGTCTTCAAGGACCCGCTGGATGCCTGCAAGGGCGCCGACCTGGTGACCACCGACGTGTGGACCAGCATGGGCTACGAGGCCGAGAACGAGGCCCGCAAGAAGGCCTTCGCCGACTGGTGCGTGGATGCCGAGATGATGGCCGCCGCGCGTGCCGACGCCCTGTTCATGCACTGCCTGCCCGCCCACCGTGGCGAGGAAGTGCAGGCCGAGGTCATCGACGGGCCGCAGTCCGTGGTCTGGGATGAGGCAGAGAACCGGATGCACGTGCAAAAGGCACTGATGGAGTACCTGCTGCTGGGCCGCCAGCCGGGCTGATCACGCCCACTCCTTTGGCCCAGGCGCATTCCCTCACACCCATGCACCTGAGCCACGAACACTCCAGACACCGCCTGCAGGCCAAGCGCCCCCAGGCGGTGTTTCCGTTGGGCGGCTGCGCATTGCGCCATCCGCACATTGCACGCCATACGCGCGTGCCCTCGTTCTTCGGGCCGCGCCGGCATTTCGCGGCCCGGGTGCGTGCGCTGTTCGTGCGCATCCACACCTTCTATCTGAAGTTCCTCCAGGGCCATACCTAGGGCCGCACCCCCTCTTCCCAGCCTTATGCGCCGCCCCGGGCACCGGGCGCGGCAAGCCTGTGCGTGCCCTGCTGTCTCCCGAAGAAGAACTTCCATGTCCGAAGCCCTGCATCCCTGCCTGAACTGCGGCGTCTGCTGCGAACACTTCCGTGTCGAATTTTCCGTCTACGAGCTGCGCTCCATGGGCGGCACCGTTCCCGATGAACTGGCCCATGAGGTCCACGGCAACCGCTGGCGCATGAACGGCACCGAGCGCCGCCCCGTGCGCTGCACGGCCCTCACGGGCCGCTGCGGCGAACAGGTGGCATGCAGCATCTACGAGCAGCGCTCATCGACCTGCCGGGAATTCGAGATGGGCACGGACCGCTGCAACGCTGCGCGCCTGGCGCATGGCCTGCCTGCGCTGGATGACGGCGCCCGCATCTGGCTGGCCGCTGCCTGAGCGTGCAACCGGCCGGCGGCCCGGCGACCGGCCTGTCGACCGACCTGGCGCTATGGCTGGCGCCTGTCCGGTGCGCAGCTGTCTCCGCCGCAGGCGCTGCAGCCGCCGCAGCCGCCCCCGTCCTTGGGCGCCAGCGACGGATGCAGCTGACCGGCCTTCAGCCGCCAACGCGCCGGCAGGTAGCGCCAGACCAGGGACACGGCCGCCACCACCACGATCACGCCCACGATGATGTTTTGCCACATGCTCAATGCCCTCCTCAGCCCGCGCCCAGCGCGAGGGCCACGCGGTAGGTGATGAAGCTGGCCAGGTAGGCCAGCGCGAACAGGTAGCCCGTCATCAGCAGCGGATAGCGCCAGCCATTGGTCTCGCGCCGCACGGCCGCCAGCGTGGAAATGCACTGGGGCGCGAACACGAACCAGGCCAGCAGCGACAGCGCCGTGGCCAGGGACCAGGTATGGGCGATCAGCGGCCCCAGCTGCTCGGCCATGGCCTCGTCGCTGGCAGCGGACAGTGCATAGACCGTGCCCATGGCACTGACGGCCACTTCGCGCGCGGCCATGCCGGGCACCAGGGCGATGGCGATCTGCCAGTTGAAGCCGATCGGCGCCAGCACCACCTCCAGCCAGCCGCCGATGCGGCCTGCAAAGCTGTAGCGGATGGCCGCTTCGGTGACGCCATCGGGCGGCGCCGGGTAGCTGGCCAGGAACCACAGCACGATGCTCACGGTCAGGATGATGCCGCCGACGCGGCGCAGGAAGATCATGGCGCGCTCGTACAGGCCCAGGGCCAGGCTGCGCGGGCTGGGCCAGCGGTAGGAGGGCAGCTCCATCAGCAGCGGCGTGGGGCCGGCGCTGCGGCCCACCAGCTTGGCCACGCCGGCCACGGCCATGGCGCTGGCGATGCCGGCCACGTACAGCGCAAACAGCACCAGGCCCTGCAAATTGAAGATGCCGCCCACCGTGCGCTCGGGAATGAAGGCGCTGATCAGCAGCGCATAGACCGGCAGGCGCGCCGAGCAGGTCATCAGCGGCGCGATCATGATGGTCACCAGGCGGTCGCGCCAGCTGGTGATGGAGCGCGTGGCCATGATGCCGGGCACGGCGCAGGCGAAGCTGGACAGCAGCGGAATGAAGGAGCGGCCCGACAGGCCGACCTTGCCCATGATGCGGTCCAGCAAAAAGGCGGCACGCGGCAGGTAGCCCGAATCCTCGAGTGCAAGGATGAACAGGAACAGGATCAGGATCTGCGGCAGGAAGACCAGCACGGCGCCCGTGCCGGCGATCACGCCATCGGCCAGCAGGCTGCGCAGCGCGCCTTCGGGCATGTGCTCGTTGACCAGGGCCGAGACGGCCGAAACGCCGCCCTCGATGCCATCCATCAGCGGCTGTGCCCAGCTGAACACGGCCTGGAACATCAGGAACAGCGTGGCCGCCAGCAGCAGCATGCCCCACAGCGGGTGCAGCACCACGGCGTCGATGCGGTCGTCGCGCCGGGTGTCCACCACGGGCTCCTTGACGCAGTCGGCCATGATGCGGGCCACCTGCTGGTGCAGGGCCAGCACCTGCTCGCGCGCATCGCCCGGGCGGGCCGAGGCCTGCAGCTGCGGCGCCGCCAGGGCGCGGGCTTCGGGGCCGTCCAGCCATTGCAGCAGTTCGCGCGCGCCGTCCTGGCGCACGCCCACCGTGGACAGCACGGGCATGCCCAGGGCGCGTGACAGCGCCTCGCGGTCGATATCGATGCCCTGGCGCCTGGCCATGTCGCTCATGTTGAGCACCAGCAGCATGGGCAGGCCCAGGCGCTGGGCCTCCAGCACCAGGCGCAGGTTCAGGCGCAGATGGGTGGCGTCGGTGACGCAGACCAGCAGTTCGGGCGGCGCCTCGCGCGCATGGCGACCCGAGACGATGTCGCGCGTGATGCGCTCATCCTCGCTGTGCGCATGCAGGCTGTAGGTGCCCGGCAGGTCCAGCACGCGCACGCGCCGGCCGCTGGCCGTGCTCAGCCAGCCTTCCTTGCGCTCCACGGTCACGCCCGCGTAGTTGGCCACCTTCTGGCGTGCGCCGGTCAGCAGGTTGAACAGCGCCGTCTTGCCGCAGTTGGGGTTGCCCAGCAAGGCCAGGCGCAGTGCGGAATCACCGCTGCCGCCGCCGCCCTGGGCAGGCTGCAGCGGCTGGATGAGTTTGGGAGAGGACGACGCGCTCATGCCACCGCCTCCGGCGCCACGCGCACCAGGGCCGCCTCATGGCGGCGCAAAGCGAACGTGGTCTGGCCCACGCGCACGGCCAGCGGGTCGTCGCCCGGAAAGCCCGCGGCCAGGATGCGCACGGGCTCGCCGGGCAGAAAGCCGATCTCCATGAGCCGCAGCAGCAGTTCCTGCTCGCTGGCATCGCGTGCGGCATGGAGCTCGACCACGCGCGCCGATACCTGGCGGGGCAGGGCATCAAGGGTGATGGCCGTGGTGGCAGCAACGGCGGCAGAGGAGGACATGGGAGGCGCGGACAGCGTGGACGGAGCCGCAGCGTCCGTCGCGGGGTTCATCGAATGCATGGCGTGTTGTATCAATTGATTTTTATTCTCATTTTGATTTTGATCGAACCCGGGCGGCGGGACCGCGCATGGTATCGGAGTGCGGGACAGGGTTTTGCGTTCCCGGCTTTGCCCCCTGGCGGGCCCAGGCGGGCGGCGCGCGGCACAATGGCGGCCGACGCCGACACGGCCTTTGCGCACTCCCCTCCCCACGCCATGACCCATCCCTGCCTGAGCTGCGGCGCCTGCTGCGCATCGTTTCGCGTGGACTTTTCCGTGCACGAGTCGCAGGCGCAGGGCGGCCGCGTGCCAGCCGGGCTGGCCGAGGAAGTCACCGACCACACCTGCCGCATGCGCGGAACCGACTGGGCGCGTCCCCGCTGCGCGGCCCTGGTCGGCAAGGTGGGCGAGAAGGCCCATTGCGGCATCTATGAATGGCGCCCCTCGCCCTGCCGCGAGTTCGCCGCCGGCAGCGATGCCTGCAACCGCGTGCGCGTGCGCCATGGCATGCAGGCGCTGGACAGCGGCCTGCTCTAGCAGCCTGCCAGGCGCCACCAGCCGTCATTCCACCGGCAGCCCCGCCAGCTGTCCCTTGAATTCCTGCAGCGAGAAATGCGTGTGCACCTGGCGCACGCCGGGCAGCCGGTGCAGGCGGCTGAGCAGCAGATCGGAATAGGCGTCGAGATCGCGCGCCACGACGACCAGCAGGAAGTCCTCCGGCCCCGAGATGCCATGGAACATCACGACCTCGGGAATGGCGCAGACCGCTTCCTGGAAATGGCGCGAGGACTCCTCGTTCTGGTGGTCTATGCCCACCATCACGAAGGCCAGCACGCCAAAACCTATGGCGCGCCGGCTCAGCGCGGCGTGGTAGCCGGTGATCACGCCCTCGTCCTCCAGCCGCTTGATGCGCCGCCATGACGGTGACTGCGACAAATGCACACGCTGCGCCAGCTCACCCGAGGTCAGCCGCGCGTTGTCCTGCAGGGCGCGGATCAGCAGCCGGTCCGTTCTGTCGATGTCGATTGGCATAAACCACCTATGAATTCATGTTTCACAGAATAACTTATCCAAGATCAAGTCGATTTAGGGATAACTACTAAACGTCCCGCGAAGGCCGTCCATAGCATCCGCCTCCGAAGCCCCCCACAGCAACGGAGACAACAACCCATGCCAGCCTTCGAAGACATCGTCCAGCGCGAAGCCGGACTCCAACAGCAGCTGTCCGCCGGACAGATGACCATGATCGCCATCGGCGGTGCCGTCGGCACCGGCCTGTTCCTGGGCAGCGGCTTTGCCATCGGCTTTGCCGGGCCCAGCGTGCTGATCAGCTATGCCATCGGCGCAGTGATCTCGCTGCTGCTCATGGGCTGCCTGGCCGAGATGACGGTGGCCCACCCGACCTCGGGCTCGTTCGGCGCCTATGCCGAGCACTACATCAGCCCGATGGCCGGCTTCATGGTCCGCTATGCCTACTGGGCCTGCGTGGTGCTGGCCGTGGGCACCGAGGTGACGGCCGTGGGCCTGTACATGGGCTACTGGTTCCCCGAGGTGCCGCGCTGGGCCTGGGTGGTGATCTTCTCGGGCGCGCTCATCGGCGTGAACATGATGAGCGTCAAGGCCTTCGGCGCCGTGGAGTACAGCTTCTCCATGATCAAGATCATCGCCATCGCGGCCTTCATCGTGGTCGGCGCCTGGGTGGTGTTCGGCGCCCGTCCGGACGGCGTGGGCTTTGCCAACTACGTCAACAACGGCGGCTTCTTTCCCAACGGCCTGTGGGGGACCTGGGTGGGCGTGATCATCGCCATCTTCAGCTACCTGAGCATCGAGATGATCGCGGTGGCCGCCGGCGAGGCCAAGGACCCGCAGCGCGCCGTCACCAGCGCCTTCCGCTCCACCATGGTGCGCCTGGTGGTGTTCTACCTGGCCACGATCGCGCTGATGCTGGCCATCGTGCCGTGGTCGGCCGCCGGCAAGGAGGGCAGCCCCTTCGTCAAGGTGATGGAGATCATCGGCCTGCCCGGCGCGGCCAGCGTGGTCAATTTCGTGGTGCTGGTGGCCGCCCTGTCGGCCATGAACAGCCAGCTGTACATCACCACCCGCATGATGTTCAGCCTCTCGCGCGCCGGCCATGCGCCCGCCGTGCTGGGCCGCGTGAACTCGCGCGGCGTGCCGCTGCCGGCGCTGCTGCTGTCGTGCCTGGGCATTGCCGTGGCCACCCTGTTCAACATCATCAATCCCGAGCAGTCCTTCATGCTGATGATGGCCGTGGCCATGTTCGGCGCCATGTTCACGTGGTTCATGATTTTCGTGACCCACCTGTTCTTCCGCATCCACTGGGTGCGCCAGGGCAACAAGCCGCTGGCCTTTCGCATGTGGGGCTTTCCGGTGCTGACGCTGCTGGGCGCGGCGCTGATGCTGGCCGCCCTGGTGTCCACGCTGTTCACCGACGTATTCCGCCTGACCGTGCTCACGGGCCTGCCCTTTTTGCTGCTGCTGGCCGCCGTCTACGCCATCTGGTATCGCCGGCCGGCCGGCCAGCCCTCCCCTCAGACCCCAACCCCAACCCAGACCCCAACATCCACCCAAGCCCAGGTTCCCGCACGGTGACATCCGGCCTCCCGTTTCTCTCTCTGCCTTAGACACATGACGACTCTTGCCCCCCTCGATACCGCCCGCGCCTCGATGTTCAGCCACGTCCCGCCCTACCCCGGAGATCCCATCCTGTCGCTGATGGAGGCCTTCCAGCAGGACCCACGCGCCGACAAGGTCAGCCTGAGCATCGGCCTGTATTTCGACGAGGCCGGCCGCCTGCCCGTGCTGGACTGCGTGCGCCAGGCCGGCGATGCCCTGGCCCGCGAGCAAAGCCCCAGCGGCTACCTGCCCATCGAAGGCATTGCTCCCTACCGCCAGCTGGTGCAGGACCTGGTGTTCGGCGCCGGTCATGAGGCCGTGCGCAGTCAGCGCATCGCCACCGTGCAGACCCTGGGCGGCTCGGGCGCGCTCAAGCTGGGCGCGGACTTCATCCAGCACTATTTCCCCGGCGCCGAGGTCTGGCTCAGCGATCCCACCTGGGACAACCACCTGGCCATCTTCCAGGGCGCGGGACTGCGCACCCACAGCTATCCCTACTACGACGCGGCCACGGGCAGCCTGCGCTTCGACGCCATGCTGCAGACGCTGCGCGAACTGCCCTCGGGCAGCGTGGTGCTGCTGCATGCCAGCTGCCACAACCCCACGGGCGTGGACCTGTCGCGCGAGCAGTGGCAGCAACTGATCCCGGTGATCGTGGAGCGCGGCCTGATCCCCTTCGTGGACATGGCCTACCAGGGCTTTGGCGATGGGCTCGATGAAGACGCCTGGTCCGTGCGCGCCCTGGCCGACGCGGGCGCCCAGGCCTTCGTGGCCAATTCGTTTTCCAAGAACTTCTCGCTGTATGGCGAACGCGTGGGCGGCCTCAGCGTGGTCTGCAACGACGCGTCCACGGCCGGCAATGTGCTGGGCCAGCTCAAGGCCACGGTGCGCAGCAACTATTCCTCGCCACCCACCCGTGGCGCGCGCCTGGTGCAGCAGGTGCTGGCGTCGCCCGAACTTAGCGCCCAATGGGCGCAGGAGCTGGCGCAGATGCGCGGCCGCATCAAGGACATGCGCGCCCAGCTGCACGGCGCGCTGCATGAACGCTTTGGCGAGCGGCGCGACTTCGGCTTCCTGCTGACCCAGCGCGGCATGTTCAGCTACACAGGCATCACCGAGCCCCAGGTCCACCGCCTGCGCGACGAGCATGGCGTGTACCTGATCCGCTCGGGCCGCATGTGCATGTCGGGCCTGTCCGGCGCCAACGTGCAGTACGTGGCCGACGCCATTGCCACGGTGCTGGAGTCGCCGCAATGAGCGGCTGCCCCGTCCATGGCGGCCTGACCGAGCGCATCGTCGCCGAGGAAAGGGCGCAGCTGGATTTCAGCCAGTCCATGAGCTATGGCGACTACCTGCAGCTGGACGCCATCCTGGGCGCACAGCAACTGCTGTCGCCCACGCATGACGAGTTGCTGTTCATCATCCAGCACCAGACCAGCGAGCTGTGGATGAAGCTCATGCTGCACGAGCTGGGCGCCGCCACGGCCGCCGTGGCGGCCGACCGCCATGCAGATGCCTTCAAGATGCTGGCCCGCGTGAGCCGCATCATGGAGCAGCTGGTAGGCGCCTGGTCCGTGCTGGCCACCATGACGCCTACCGAGTACACGGCCATGCGCCCGTATCTCGCCAGCTCCAGCGGCTTCCAGAGCTACCAGTACCGCTGCATCGAGTTCGCGCTGGGCAACAAGAATGCCGCCATGCTCCAGCCCCATGCCCACCGGCCCGATCTGCTGGCCCAGGTGGAGGCGGCATGGCGCTCGCCCTCGCTCTATGACGAGGCCCTGCGCCTGCTGGCACGCCAGGGGTTGGCCATTCCTGCCGGGCACCTGGAACGCGACTGGACCCTGCCCTACACGGCCAGCCCCGAGGTCGAGGCTGCCTGGGCCCAGGTCTACCGCGACCCGCAGTCGCACTGGGACCTGTACCAGCTCGGCGAAAAGCTCGCCGACATCGAGGACGCCTTCCGCCTGTGGCGCTTTCGCCATGTGACCACGGTGGAGCGCGTCATCGGCTTCAAGCGCGGCACGGGCGGCACGGGCGGCGTCAGCTATCTGCGCAAGATGCTGGACGTGGTGCTGTTCCCCGAAATCTGGTCCGTGAGAACCGCGCTGTAAGGCCTTCCGCCTGACAACAACCACCAAGAACCAAGACACCATGAAGCAAATCATCGACGTGGGACTGCCGCCGCTCAAGCAGCCCTTCTCCTGGGCCGTCAAGGCCAGCGGCCAGATGCTGTTCACGGCCCACGGCCCCGTGCGGCCCGACGGCAGCATCGACACCGGCCCCATCGAACAGCAGGCGCGCCTGACCTTCACCAACCTGCGCAACGCGCTGCAGGCCGCAGGCGGCACGCTGGCGCATGTGACCCAGGTGCTGATCTACATGACCGACGTGGCCGACATGCCGGCCATCGACGCCGTGTACCGCGAGTTCTTCGAGGCGCCCTATCCCAACCGCTCCAGCATGGGGATTTCGGCGCTGGTGGTGCCGGGCATGAAGCTGGAGATCGTGGCCTACGCCATGCTCCCCTAGAGGCTGTGACGGACATGCCGGCGCCCCGCAATTGCGTTCAATACAGGGCCGGCGTGCGGGACGAGACTGCGTGCCTTGTGCAGTCCTGCGTCCGCGCGAAATCTCATGTCCTCCTCGCTGCTCGCCATGGGCGTCTTCACCCTCGTGGGCGCCATCACGCCCGGCCCCGTCAATGTGCTGGCCCTGCGCCACGGCGCAGCCCGCTCGCGCCTGGTCTCTGCCGCCTATGTGCTGGGCGCCAGCGCCAGCTATGCGGCCGTGGTCTGGGTCATGGGCCAGGGAGCACAGTGGCTGCTGCAGACGCTGCCGCAGCTGTCCACGGCCGCACAGTGGCTGTGCGCCGCCTATCTGCTGTGGCTGGCCTGGCGGCTGGCCAATGCGCCTGTGGGCCAGGCCGGTGCGCAGCAGCAGGCCGGATCGCAGCGCACGCTGCAGGCCTTGCTGCAAGCGCTGTTGCAGGGCACGGCCGTGCAGACGCTCAACCCCAAGGCCTGGCTGGTGGCGCTGGCCGGCGTGGGCCTGTTCGTGCTGCCCCACGCGAATGCGCCGTGGGCGCTGCTGCAGTTTTGCGCCATCTCGCTGCTGGCCTGCCTGGTGGGGGTCGGCAGCTGGGCGCTGCTGGGCCAGCTGCTTTCGGGCTGGCTGCGCACCGAACGCCGCCAGCGCCTGTTCCACCGCCTGCTGGCCCTGCTGCTGGTCGCCAGCGTGGCGGCCATGCTGGCATGATGGCTGGCCGCCATGACTTCAGCCTCTCCCCACCGATTCCACCGCCATCCGGCCGCTCCCTGGGCCGAGCTGCGCGACAGCGCGCGCTCGCCGCATTGCTTTCGGCTGCACATGCATGCCGAGTACTCGATCGGCATCGTGGACGCGGGCCGCACCGTGTTCCACCATGCCCACGGCCCGCAGCCCGTGGAGGCGGGCGGCGTGGTGCTGATCGAGCCCGGCGCCTGGCATGCCTGCAATCCCGACCCCGGCGCGCCATGGTCCTACCGCATGCTGTTTGTCGATGCCGACTGGCTGCACGCGCGGCTGGGCGTGGCCGCGCTGCGCTTTCCCCGGCGCACGCTCACGGATGCGGACATCGCCCGCCTGGTGGATGGCCTGTGCCGCCCCGTCGATGGCGCGGCCGCCGCCGACCGCCTGGCCCTGGGCCTGGAGCACCTGCTGGACCGCTGTGCCCAGCCCGCAGCCTTGCCCCTGCCCGGCGATGCGGCGGCCCTGGCCCCCGCGCTGCAGCGCCTGCATGCAGGACCCGATGCAGGCCTGACCGTGCAGTCCCTGGCCCAGGAATGCGGCATGAGCGCCACGCGCTTCATCCGCCGCTTCAAGGCGGCCACGGGCATGACGCCCGGCAGCTACCGCCTGAACCTGCGCATCAACGGCGCGCGCCGCCTGCTGGCCACGGGGGCGGCGCTGTCCGATGCGGCCTATGCCATGGGCTTTGCCGACCAGGCCCACCTGCAGCGCGCCTTCAAGGCCCACCATGCGCTGACGCCGGGCTGCTACGCACGCGGAGCCTGAGCCGGACCCTCCCATGGTTTTGCAGCGGCCAGCCCGGGGCCGGCGGTGAAAGCGCAGATACTTACGCCTTCCGCTTTCAGCCCCCAACCGCCGCGCACCATGGCCGCCTTCCAAGACATTCAGCAACGAGAAACCGGCCTGCGCCAGCAGCTGTCCGCCGCCCAGATGGTGATGATCGCCATCGGAGGCGCCATCGGCACCGGCCTTTTCATGGGCAGCGCCTTCGCCATCGGATTCGCCGGCCCCAGCGTGCTGGTCAGCTACGCCATCGGCGCGCTGATCTCGCTGCTGCTCATGGGCTGCCTGGCCGAGATGACGGTGGCCCATCCGACCTCGGGCTCGTTCGGCGCCTATGCCGAGCACTACATCAGCCCGATGGCCGGCTTCATGGTCCGCTATGCCTACTGGGCCGCCGTGGTGCTGGCCGTGGGCATGGAGGTGACGGCCATAGGCATCTACATGGGCTACTGGTTCCCCGACGTGCCGCGCTGGATCTGGGTGGTGGTGTTCTCGGGCGCGCTGGTGGCCGTCAACGCCAGCAGCGTCAAGGCCTTCGGCCAGGTGGAGTACGGCTTTTCCATGGTCAAGATCATCGCCATCGTGGCCTTCATCCTGATCGGCGCCTGGGTGGTGTTCGGCTCGCAGCCCCAGGGCATCGGCTTTTTCAACTACACGGCCGATGGCGGCTTCTTCCCCAAGGGCCTGTGGGGCACCTGGGTGGCCGTGATCATCGCCATCTTCAGCTACCTGAGCCTGGAGGCCGTGGCCGTGGCGGCTGGCGAGGCCGAGGACCCCAAGCGCGCCATCACCCGGGCCTTTCGCACCACCATGGCGCGCCTGGTGATCTTCTACCTGCTGACGCTGGCGCTGATGCTGGCCATCGTGCCCTGGCAGCAGGCCGGCACGGACAAGAGCCCCTTCGTGAAGGTGATGGAGATCATCGGCATCCCGGGCGCTGCCAGCATCATCAACTTCGTGGTGCTGGTGGCCGCGCTGTCGGCCATGAACAGCCAGCTGTATGTGACCTCGCGCATGATGTTCAGCCTGTCGCGCGGCGGCTATGCGCCCTCGGTGTTCGGGCGGCTGAACAGCCGCGGCGTGCCCGTGGCGGCGATTGCCATCTCCTGCCTGGGCATTGCCGTGGCCGTGGCCGTGAACCTGTGGAAGCCCGAAGGCTCGCTGCTGTGGATGATGTCCGTGTCCATGTTCGGCGCCATGTTCACCTGGTTCATGATCTTCGTGACCCATCTGTTTTTCCGCGCGCGCTGGTCGCGCGAGCATCCAGGCCAGCGCCTGCAGTTCCGCATGTGGGGCTATCCGCTGTTCACGCTGGCCGGCGCCGCGCTGATGCTGGGCGTGATCGTCACCACCTATTTCACCGAGGTCTTCCACATGACGCTGCTCACGGGCCTGCCCTTCCTGGGCCTGCTGGCCCTGGTGTATGCGCTGTGGTACCGGCCGCGCGCACAGGCCGCCCGAACCGCCCCGAAGGAGTGAAACCATGACCCGCAGACTCTGGGACATCTCCCCGGCCGTGCAGGCCGCCAGCCCCGTCTTTCCCGGCGACACGGCCTACAGCCAGCAATGGTGCGCCACCATCGGGCCGGGCTGCCCGGTCAATGTCAGCGCCATCACGCTGTCGCCCCATGTGGGAGCGCATGCCGATGCACCGCTGCACTATGACGCGGACGGCGCCAGCATCGGCCATGTGGACCTGGACGCCTTCCTCGGCCCCTGCCGCGTGATCCACGCCATCGGCAAGGGACCGCTGGTCGAATGGAAGCACATCGCCCACGCCGTGGAGCATCTTCCGGCACGCGTGCTGGTGCGCACCTACGAGCGCGCCCCCGCCACCTGGGACCAGGAACTGGCAGCCTATGCACCGGCCACGGTGGAGCGGCTGGCCGACCTGGGGGTGAAGCTCATCGGCATAGACACGGCCAGCATCGACCCGGCCAGCAGCAAGAGCCTGGACAGCCACCAGGTGATCCGCCGGCGCGGCCTGCGCGTGCTGGAGAACCTGGTGCTGGACGAGGTGGCCGAGGGCGACTACGAGCTCATCGCCCTGCCGCTCAAGCTGGTCGAGGCCGATGCCTCGCCCGTGCGCGCCGTGCTGCGTGCCCTGGCCTGATTCCCGGGCCGCACCTTTCGCCTTTCGCCTTTTCCATACCCAAGGAGACCCCGTGACGAGCCTGCAAGACTGCCTCACCCTCGATGCGCAAGACCCGCTGCGCGCCCTGCGCGACCAATTCACGCTGCCCGAAGGCGTGATCTACCTTGACGGCAATTCGCTGGGCGCCAGCCCCCGCGCCGCCGCCGCGCGCGTGGCCGAGGTGGTGCAGCAGGAATGGGCCCAGGGCCTGATCCGCTCGTGGAACGATGCCGGATGGATCAGCCTGCCCCAGCGCCTGGGCGACCAGTTCGCCCCCTGGCTGGGCGTGGGCGCGGGCGAGCTGGTGTTCACCGACACGGCCTCCATCAACCTCTACAAGGTGCTGACGGCTGCGGCCCGCATCGCGCGCGAGGACGCTCCGCAGCGCAAGCGCCTGATCAGCGAGCGCAGCAACTTCCCCACCGACCTCTACATCGCCCAGTCGGTCTGCCAGGAATACGGCCTGGAGCTGGTGCTGCTCGAACCCGAGGAGATTGCCGATGCGCTGACCGACGAGGTCGCCATCTGCATGCTCACCCATGTGAACTACCGCACGGGTGCCATGCACGACATGGCTGCCGTGACGGCTGCCGCGCAGGGCAAGGGCATTCTCTGCGTCTGGGACCTGTGCCACAGCGCGGGCGCCGTGCCTGTCGATCTCAAGGGCGCGAATGCCGACTTCGCCATCGGCTGCAGCTACAAGTACCTCAACGGCGGCCCCGGTGCGCCGGCCTTTGTCTGGGCCCATCCGCGCCTGATCAACCGCTTCTGGCAGCCGCTGTCGGGCTGGTTCGGCCATGCCGAGCCTTTCAAGTTTGTGCCGGACTACCACCCGGCCCAGGGCATACAGCGCTACCTGTGCGGCACCCAGCCCATGGTCAGCCTGAGCGTGCTGCAGTGCGGCCTGGACGTGTTCACTGCCGTGGAGCCGCTGGGCGGCATGGACGCGCTGCGCAACAAGTCGCTGGCGCTGACCGACCTGTTCATCGCCCTGGTCGAGGAACGCTGCCAGGGCCACGGCCTGGGCCTGGCCACGCCGCGCGAGCACGGCCGGCGCGGCTCCCAGGTCTGCCTCACGCGCGAGGAAGGGCTGGGCGTGGACGGCAAGGACAGCGGCGCCTATGCCATCGTGCAGGCGCTGATCGCGCGCGGCGTGATCGGCGACTTCCGCAAGGGCGACGGCACGGGCCTGCACAAGGACATCCTGCGCTTCGGCTTCACGCCGCTGTACGTGGGATTCGAAGATGTCTGGCATGCCGTGGAGCACCTGCGCCAGGTGCTGGAATCGGGCGAATGGCGCAAGCCGGAGTTCAACCGCGTCAATGCGGTGACCTGAAGCCTGGAGCCAGCCCTTCAGAACGCCGTGGACGACAGCGAGGCCCAGAGATGGGCCGCGACCAGGGCGCGCCAGGGCGCGAAGTCCCGCAGCCACAACTCGGTCTGCGCGGCGTCCACGGATTCCGTCTCCAGCAGCCGCGCCAGGGCGCGGCGCACGGCCACATCGCCGTGCAGCGGGCCGTCCAGGTGGCCATAGCCGCGCAGCAGCATGTAGTTCACCGTCCACGGACCGACGCCCTTGAGGGCCAGCAGCCGCCGGCTGATCTCGCTGGCGGGCAGCTCGGGCATGGCGGCCCAGTCGTCCAGCGGCAATTCACCCGACTGCACGGCCTGCGCCAGCAGGCGCAGCGTATGGGTCTTGCTCCGGGAAAAGCCGGCCGCGCGCAGGTCGTCCTCGCTCAGCTGCGCCACCTGCGCGGCCTCCGGCATGCACCACAGCTGCTGCGGCGCGTCGGCATGGCCATCGTGCAGCGCCACCGGCTGGCCGGCTGCAGCGATCAGGCGGCGGCGCAGCGACACGGCTGCCGCCACGCTGATCTGCTGCCCGGTGACGGCCCAGCTCAGCGCCTCCCAGGGCGTGCAGGCCGCGGGCACATGCAGGCCAGGCTGGCGCGCCAGCAGCGGTCCCAGCCGCTCATGGCGGCCAAAGCGGCGCTCGAACTCCCCCACATCCTGGGACAGTCCGAACATGCGCCGCAGCATGGCGGCCAGCACATCGTCCATGCCGGTGATTGCGCCTGCACCGGCGGGCAGGCGCCATCGGGCCTGCACCACGGCCGCCTCTTCGCACTGCGGCGTCAGCTCCAGGGTGAGCAGCGTGGGAAGGCCTTTCCACATCAGGCCCTTGTGCATGCGGATGGTGCCGCCATCCTGCAGATCGCATTCGGAAAGGCGCTGGGCATCGCGCCGGTGAAAGCCCCAGAACTCGGTCATGCGGTAGCCGGCCGGCAGCGTCAGTTGCTGCTGCGTCTGATAGGTCTGGCCGGTGCCACGCCCTTGCCCTGGCCCTTGTCCTTGCCCGCTCATGCGCTTCCTGCCTGGCGCAGCGGTGCGTGCCCAGCGTCCTTGCCAGCCGCCTCCTGCGCCTGGCGCGCCTCGCGCAGCAGCAGGGCGCGCTTGCGCTCCACGCCCCAGCGGTAGCCGGAGATGCTGCCGTCGTTGCGCACCACGCGGTGGCAGGGCACGGCCACGGCAATGGGGTTGGCCGCGACGGCGCTGGCCACGGCCCGGGCACCCGTGGGCATGCCCAGGCGCAGGGCCAGTTCCGAATAGCTCAGGGTCTGGCCGGCGGGAATGGCGCACAGCGCCTGCCATACGCGCTGCTGGAAGGCCGTGCCCTGCACATCCAGCGGCAGTGCCAGGCCCCGGCGCGGCTGCTCGACCAGGGCCACGACCTGGGCCACGGTGTGCTCGAATCCGGCATCGCCGCCCACCAGTTCGGCCAGCGGAAAGCGCTGCTGCAGGTCCTGGACCAGGGCCTCGGCATCGTCGCCCAGCAGCACGCAGCACACGCCGCGATCGGTGCTGGCCACCAGGATGCTGCCCAGCGTGCATTCGGCCACCGCAAAGCGGATGGTCTGGCGCATGCCGCCGCGCCGGTAGTCACCGGGCGCCATGCCCAGCATGGCGCCTGCATCGCGGTAGAAACTGCTGCTGGCCGCATAGCCGCTGAGGTAGGCGGCATCGGTGACCGAGTCGCTCTTGCCTGGCTGCAGCGCCTGGCGCAGCGCACGCGCGCGGTGCGCCTTGGCATAGGCCTTGGGCGTGAGGCCCGTGGCCTGCTTGAACAATCGGTGCAGCTGCCAGGGGCTCAGCCCCGAGCGTTCTGCCAGCGCGCCCAGGGCGGGGGGCGGCTCCTCGGTCTCCAGCCAGCGGCAGCATCGGGCCACCAGGGCAGCGGGGTTGGCAGGGGCATCGCTGGCTTGATTCATGGCTTGGTGGGACACGGCATGTCTTTCAGGATCATCGGATGCCTTACTCTACGCAGCCCGGCGCGGGCGCGCATCCCGCTTCTTGCAAGCCGCAGGATTGCTGCGCGGGATTCGGTTACGCTGCGCCCTGCATTTTCCGCATCGAGACTTGCGAGACTCCCACATGACCACCGAACACTCCGGCTGTCCCATGAACAGCCCCGGCCGCACCGAATCCATCGTCAAAGAGGAGCGCGCCCAGCTGGACTTCAGCCAGTCCATGAGCTATGGCGACTACCTGCACCTGGACCAGATCCTCACGGCACAGCACCCGCTGTCGCCCGCGCATGACGAGATGCTGTTCATCATCCAGCACCAGACCAGCGAGCTGTGGATGAAGCTGATGCTGCACGAGGTCCGCGCCGCCACGGCCGCCATCGCAGGCGGCACGCGCGCCGACGCCTTCAAGATGCTGGCCCGCGTCAGCCGCATCATGGAGCAACTGGTCAGCGCCTGGACCGTGCTGTCCACCATGACGCCGCCCGAGTACACGGCCATGCGTCCCTACCTGGCCAACTCCAGCGGCTTCCAGAGCTACCAGTACCGCTGCATCGAGTTCTCCCTGGGCAACAAGAATGCCGCCATGCTCCAGCCCCATGCCCACCGGCCCGATCTGCTGGCCCAGGTGGAGGCGGCATGGCGCTCGCCCTCGCTCTACGACGTGTCCCTGCAACTGCTGGCGCGCGAGGGCATCGAGGTGCCCGCCGACCGGCTGGAGCGAGACTGGACCCAGCCCTACGAGGCCAGCGAAGGCGTCAAGCAGGCCTGGATCACGGTCTACCGCGATCCCCACCAGCACTGGGACCTGTACCAGCTCGGCGAAAAGCTGGCCGACATCGAGGACGCCTTCCGACTTTGGCGCTTCCGCCATCTGACCACGGTGGAGCGCGTCATCGGCTTCAAGCGCGGCACGGGCGGCACCGGCGGCGTCAGCTACCTGCGCAAGATGCTGGACGTGGTGCTGTTCCCCGAAATCTGGGCGCTGCGCACCGAGCTGTAAGAACTGGCGGGCGCCACCGACGGCAGACCGCTGCGGTGGCGACAGCGCGCATGCGCGCAAACGGGTAAGCTGCGGCGCCAGGAGAAATACCGTGTCCGCAGCGCCGCAACAGCCCCCACACAACAACACACACACAGAGGCTTCGCAGACCTCCACCGCAGCACCGCCGCCACGCAGCCAGCTGCTGTGGGCCATGCTGCTGGCCCTGCTCTCGGCCTTTGCGCTGAGCCAGGCCTTTCGTACCACGACCTCGGTCATGGCGACCGGCCTGCAGCAGGATTTCGGGCTTACGGCCCAGTCGCTGGGGGCCTTTGCGGGCCTGTTCGGACTGTCCTTCGGCGTGGCCCAGTTGCTCATGGGCATCGGCATGGATCTCTACGGCCTGCGCCGCACGGTGCTGCTGTCGTTTCCGCTGGCGATCGCGGGATCGGCACTGTCCGCCGCCGCACCCAATTACGGCTGGCTGATGGTGGGCCAGTTGCTGATCGGCGTGGGCTGCTCGCCGGCCTTCCTGGCCTGCACCATGTTCATCTCGCGCCACTTTCCCATGGACCGCTTCGCCTTTCTGTCGGGCGTGGGCATGGGCGTGGGCGGCTTGGGGCTGCTGTTCACAGGCACGCCGCTGGCCTGGCTGGTCCAGCATTTCGGCTGGCGCTCGGGCTTTGCGCTGCTGGCCGTGATGTCGGCCCTGTCGTGGCTGCTGATCTGGTGGCGCGTGCACGAGCCCGCCCGCCGCGGAGCACAGACCGCCGCACGGGAAAGCTGGGGCGTGGCGGCACGCCGCATGGCCGAGCTGTTCACGCTGCCGCACACCCTGGGTATCGTCCTGCTGGCCATGGCCTGCTATGCATCGTTTCTGGCGCTGCGCGGCCTGTGGCTGGGGCCGCTGCTCATCCATCGCTATGGCTTTTCGCTGGTGGAAAGCGGCAATGTGGCGCTGGTCGTATCGATGATCTCGCTGTTCAGCCCCGCGATTTTCGGGCGCATGGATCCCGGCCCAGGACGGCGCCGGCGCTGGCTCACCAATTACTCGCTGCTCATGGGCAGCCTGTTCATGCTCATGGCCTTTTTGCACCATGGCTGGACCAATGTGGCGCTGATCTTCGCCATGGGCCTGCTGTCCGGCTATTCGGTGCTGCAGTACGCCGATGTGCGCGCTTCCTACCCCCCAGAGATGACCGGCCGCGCACTGTCGCTGTTCACCATGGCCATGTTCCTGGGTGTGGCCCTGGTGCAATGGTTCACGGGCTGGGTGGCGGCCTGGGCCGAGGCCTGGGGCGTGGAGCCCTACAAGGCCGTGATGATCTCGATTGCGGCCACGCTGGTGGGCGCGTCGACCGCGTTCCGTTTCCTGCCCTCCTCGCCGCTGCTGCGCCAGGCATCCGCCTAGCGGCCGGAGTCTGTGCCTCTACAAGGCGTTGGCGGCCGAGCCATCGCCACGGTACAGCCAGGGCAGATCCATCAGCCGGGAGCCCAGCAGGCGCAGCGACAGGTCACGCCCCCAGCGCACCGGACCCGTGGCATGGAAGATGCGGCCATTGCGCTGCGAGCGCGCCTGCACGCGCGCATTGCGCTGCCAGCGATTGAGCGCGTAGCGGCGCAGGCGCATGTTCACATCCAGGTCATGCATGGACAGGGCGCGCTGCAGCTCCGCTGCATCTTCAATCGCCATGCCGGCGCCCTGGGCCAGATAGGGTCGCATGGGGTGGGCGGCATCGCCCAGCAAGGCCACCACGCCGCGCGCCATCTGCGCGGCCGATTGCACGGGCGGGCGATCGCCCACCGGCCACAGCCGCCAGTCACCGCCAGCGGCAGGCACATGCTGGATCAGGTCCAGCAGATGCGGGCAGCTGCCCTGCAGCACCCGCACCAGATCATCGAGATTGCCCGCGTGGTCCCAGTTCGCCAGGTCCTCGGGCGCCGGGCCCTGGACGATGACCACCAGGTTCTGCAGCTCGCCCCGGCGCACGGGGTACTGGATGGCATGCATGCGCGAGCCCAGCCAGGCCGTGACATCGGTGGCCCGCAGCCGCTTGGGCAACTGGGCCTGGTGCACCAGGGCGCGGTAGGCCAGGTGCCCGGTGACACGAGGCGGGCCGTCGCCCAGCAGCTGCTGGCGCAGGACGCTGCGCACGCCGTCGGCGGCGACCAGGGCATCGCCTTCGATCAGCTTGCCGGCCTGGGTTCGCACGGTGACCACGCCGTCCGTTTCGGAAAAGCCTTCAATGGGCTGGCCCAGGTTCAGGTGCATGCCCGGATAAGTCTGAGCGGCTTCCTTCAGCAGCTGCTGCAGATCGGCCCGGTGGATGGTGGCGTAGGCAGCGCCGTAGCGATGCACGGCCTCGCTGCCCAGAGGCATGTGCCCCAGTTCCTGCCCTGTGGCGGCGCTGCGCACCCGCAGGCTGTCCGGCAGCGCCACCACCTGCTGCAGCGGCTTTTGCAGGCCCCAGGCCTGCAGGCGGCGCACCACATTCGGCCCCAGCTGGATTCCAGCCCCCACTTCGCTGAGCACGCGAGCCTGTTCGAAAAGACGCACTTCCCAGCCCGCCCGCGATGCACCAATCGCGGCAGCCAGGCCACCAATGCCGCCGCCGGCAATCAACACCTGCTTGTTCATGCGCGTATTGTGCCCCTGCCTTCGCCCATGGTGGCTGGTGCCTGGATATTCAAGTCGGCCACCACTGAAGAAAATCAAAAAATCATCGGATTTGTCTGAAACACGCATGCATCCGCCATGCGTTGAGACGCCAAGACCCGGAAACACCCACCTCGCATGCTCCAAACTGCCGCAAGGTGCATCACTGGCACCGTGCATTTGCGTTACCGCCAGAAATCGGCCCTGGCATCGCCGCCGCGCAATGTCCGTGCACAGGCCCACGCTTTGCACAGCGCATGATAGTCATTCTCAACCGAGTCAATTTTTGACAAATGGCCGTGCCAATGAAAAAAGCCCGCACAAGGCGGGCTCTTTCAACATGCGCGATGGAAAAATCAGATGACGAACTTTTCGCGGTCCTGATTCTGAATCCACTTCGGCGGCTTGCCGCGTCCGGTCCAGGTCTGGCCAGTGGCGGGATCACGGTACTTGGGCGCCACCTTGGTGCCCGTTGCACCCGCATTGCCGCGACCACGAGCCGAAGGAAAGACGTCATCCGCAGTCAGGCCATATTCGGCAATCAAATTGCGAACCTTGCCCACGGCGTCAGACAGTTCACGCTTGCGCGCTTCCTGGATCTGTTGCTCCAGTTCCTGTCGCTGCTTCAGCAATTCCTTGTAAGAGCTCATGGTGTGCGCCTTGAAAGTTGTTTAAGAGCTTTCATTATAAAAACATAATCGCCCTACAGGGCAAGACGCATGTAAGCAAAATCCACAATATCGCAGTTGCCTATTGCAGCGAGGGGCCTTCGGATAATTCCGAAATGGCAAGCACCTTGTCAATGCGTTTGCCATCGAGATCAATCACCTCGAAGATCCAGCCCGCGCAGCTGATCCGCTCTCCCAGAACCGGCAAATGACCGCTTTCCGCCATGAGAAGGCCGGCAACGGTGTTGTATCGGCCACGGTGCTCATCGGGCAGGTCACGAATATCGAGGCGCGCCTTCAGCTCCGATATGGGCATCAGTCCGTCCAATAACCAGGAGCCATCCCCACGCTGCATGGCCCATGCTTCCGTTTCGGTCACAGGCTGTAACTCGCCGGTAATCGCCTCCAGCAAATCGCGCGGCGTCATGATGCCCTGCACCACGCCATATTCATCCACCACGAACACCATGCGCCCGGATCGGGCACGCAATTGCTCCAGCAGTTCCATGGCGCTGAGCGTCTCGGGCAGGAACGAGGCCGGCAGCACATGCTCGTAGAGCGTGGAGCCCGCCGCATCGGGACCCAATGCCAGCAGGCGCGCCACGCTGATGATGCCGACCACGTCATCAAGGGAATTGCGGCACACCGGATACCAGGAATGGCCGCCCTTTGCGTGGTCATCGGCCGAGGCCTGCAATGCCTCGGTGACGGTCATGTCGGCATCCAGCCATTGCACATCGCCGCGCGGCACCATGATCGACGTCAGCGAGCGGTCATCGAGATGGAAGACGTTCTGCACCATCTGGTGTTCGCTGGCCTCGATGACGCCGGCATCGCGGCCCTCGGCAAGGCTGGCCGCGATCTCCTCCTCGGTCACGGAGCGTGCCGCCGATTCATTGATGCGCAGCAAGGTCAGCATGGCGCGGGTGGAGAAGGCCAGCAGCCGCACAAAAGGCTTGGCTGCCGACGCCACCCACGTCATGGGCCGCGAGACCACGATGGCCACGGTTTCGGGATAGAGCTGGCCGATGCGCTTGGGCACCAGCTCGCCGAAAACGATGGTGACGAAGGTGATCACGGTCACGACGACTGCCGTTGCCGAAATGCTGGCTGCGCGCTCTGGAACGCCCAGGCCCAGCAGCCATGCGGCCAGTCCGTCGCTGAAGGCCGCCTCACCCAGGATACCGTTGAGCAGGCCGATGGAGGTGATGCCCACCTGCACCGAAGAAAGAAATTGCGTGGGGTTGTCGAGCAAGGCCAGTGCCGCCACCGCCCCCTTGTCGCCTGTTTCAGCCAGTGCCACCAACCGAGCCTTGCGGCTGGAGGCCAGTGCCAATTCGGACATTGCAAACACCCCATTGAGCAGCGTAAGCAACGCGATCAGCAGAAAATCCATGGTTCGTATATCAGAAAGAAGACCATGGCACTTTACTGTATCGGTGATATCCAGGGATGCCACGACGCCTTTGAGCGCCTGCTGCAACGCGTGGATTTCTCCGCCAGCCGCGATACCTTGTACATCCTCGGCGACCTGGTGAATCGCGGCCCGGCATCGGACAAGGTACTGCGCACCTGCATGGCCGCCGGCGACTCCATGCGCGCCCTGCTGGGCAACCATGACCTGCACCTGCTGGCCGCCGCCCACGGCGTGCGCCGCAACAGCCGCCGCGACACCTTGGCCCAGGTGCTGCAAGCGCCCGATCGTGACCAGCTGCTGGACTGGCTGCGACAGCAGCCGCTGGCGCGCAGCCACCGCACGGTGCATGGCGATGAGCTGCTGATGGTCCACGCAGGCGTGCTGCCGCAGTGGACCGCCCAGGAAGTGATGGACCTTGCAGGCGAGGTGCACACGGTACTTCGCAGCGCGCAATTGCCGGATTTCCTGCAAGCCATGTACGGCAACCAGCCCGATCGCTGGTCGCCGGATCTGCAGGGCTGGGAACGGCTGCGTGTCATCGTCAACGCGCTGACACGGCTGCGTTTTTGCAGCGCTCAGGGGGTCATGGATTTCGACAGCACGGAGTCGGCAGAGCAGGCAGCGCCAGGACTCATGCCCTGGTTCGATGTGCCGGGCCGCGCCACGGCGGGCGTGCCCATTGCCTTTGGCCACTGGTCCACGCTGGGCCATATCAACCGGCCCGATCTGGTGGCGCTGGACACGGGCTGCGTCTGGGGTGGCTGCCTGAGCATGATGCGCTTCGGCGACCATCTGGCGGACAGGGAGCTGATCCAGGTGGATTGCCCGCAGGCCCAGGCCCCAGGCTGATCGGGAGCAGCCCGTGCACCCATGAAAAAACGCCTGCAAGGCAGGCGTTATTCGGGAAGCAGGCCGCGTGTGCGGCGCTCAGACCTCGGAGGTGGCGACGGGCGCGGCGGGCGCGACCGGTGCCTTGAACAGCGCCGCCAGCTTGCGCTTGGGCTTGATGTTGCCGCCGGCCTTGGGCGCAGCGCGCTGGCTTTCCCAGTTGGCGTCGGCGCTGGCCGAAGGCTCATAGGGCTTGTCGAAGAAGGGGTCGGAATGCGCCGGGCGCTGGGCCATGCGCGAGCCGCGATGGCCGAAGCCCGTGCTGCCCCGTGCTGCATCGGCACCGCGATCGCCACGCTCGCCACCGCGATCCCGTTCACGACCGTACCCGCCGCCAGCGCCTTGGCGCGGCAGCTCGTCGAAACGGTGACCACGCGGTGCGCTGCCGCGGAAATCTTCCATGGGGCAGGTTTCGACGTTGATCTTCTTCTTGATGAGCTTCTCGATCTCGCCCACCAGGCGCGCATCGTGGCTGGTCACCAGGGTCACGGCAATGCCGGAGGCGCCTGCACGGCCCGTGCGGCCGATGCGGTGCACATAGTCTTCGGCGTTGAAGGGCACGTCGTAGTTGAAGACGGCCGGCACGTCCTTGATGTCCAGGCCACGGGCCGCGACATCGGTACACACCAGCAGATCGACCTCGCCGCGCTTGAAGGCTTCAAGCGCCTTCAGGCGCTCGTCCTGGCTCTTGTCGCCGTGCAGCGCCGTTGCACGCAGGCCATCACGCTCCAGGGCACGCGTCAGGCGGGCGCAGCCCAGCTTGCTGTTGGAAAAGACGAAGGCCTGGCGGATCTCGCGCTGCTTGAGCAGCGAACGCAGCGCATAGCGCTTGTCGTCGTCGCTGACGCTGTAGAAGCGCTGCTCCACCGTGGACGCCGTCTCGTTGGGACGGGCCACTTCGATGGTGACGGGGTCTTGCAGGTAGCTGCCGGCCAGGCGCTTGATCTCGGGCGAGAAGGTGGCGCTGAACAGCAAGGTGGTGCGTGTCTTGGGCAGATGGGACAGGATGCGCTGCAGGTCGGGCAGGAAGCCGATGTCCAGCATGCGGTCCGCCTCGTCGAGCACCACGTACTCGACCTGGTTGAGCACCACGTTCTTGGCTTCGATATGGTCAAGCAGCCGGCCCGGCGTGGCCACCAGCACCTCGACGCCCTTTTTCAGTTCCAGCGTCTGCGGTTTCATGTCCATGCCGCCGAACACCACGGTGCTGCGCAGCTTGGTGTACTTGGCGTACTGGGCGATCTGCTGAGCCACCTGGTCCGCCAGTTCGCGCGTGGGCAAAAGCACCAACGCCCGCACGGGGTGCCGTGCAGGCGAAGCGGAGGCATTTTCGTGGCGCATCAGCCGCTGCAGCAACGGCAGCGAGAACGCTGCCGTCTTGCCCGTGCCGGTCTGGGCTGCGCCCATGACATCCTTGCCGGTCAGAACAACCGGAATGGCCTGCGCCTGGATGGGCGTCATGGACTCGTAGCCCATGTCGGCCACGGCGCGCGCCAGGGACTCGGCCAGTTGGAGATTGGAGAAAGAGCTTGTCATTGAGGACGCTATTGTCGCACCTAGCGCGATTTGTGCGTTGCAATAACGCCAATTGGCACCTGGACAAGCATGGCGTTGCGTGAGCGCAACCCGCAAAAACCCGGTACGAGGGCCCGCTATGCGGGCATTTTTTCATCGCCGGGCCGCCGCCTCGAGATGGGAAAGCGCCCCTCGGGGGGCATTTTTCAAAGCGAAGCGGCCGAGAAAGTGTCGCAGGACTTGACGCTGCCGGTGCGCAGACCGGTGCTGAACCAGCGCTGGCGCTGGGCACTGGTGCCATGCGTGAAGCTGTCGGGCACGACGGCGCCGCCACCGGCGCGCTGCAGGGCGTCGTCGCCGATCTTGGAAGCGGCATTCATGGCCGACTCCACATCGCCCTGCTCCAGGATCTGGCGTGCGCTTTGCGCGCGGTTCGCCCAGACGCCGGCCAGGCAATCGGCCTGCAGCTCCAGCTTGACCGACAGATGGTTGTATTCGACCTTGCTGACGCGGCCCCGCGCACGGTCCACCTGGGCGCTGATGCCCAGCAGGTTCTGCACGTGGTGGCCCACCTCGTGGGCAATCACATAGGCCTGTGCGAAATCGCCGGGGGCGCCGAGCTGGTTCTTGAGCGTCTCGTAGAAGCCCAGGTCGATATAGACCTTCTGGTCGGCAGGGCAGTAGAACGGCCCCATGGCGGACTGCCCCGTGCCGCAGGCCGTGGGCGTGGCGCCGCGGAAGAGCACGAGCTTGGGATCGGCATATTGGGCGCCGCCCTGGCGGAACACCTCGCGCCACACATCCTCGGTATCGGCCAGCACGGTGGAGACGAAGCGGGCGAGCTGGTCGTCGGCCGGCGGCTTGTGGGCCGGCCCCTGGGGCTGCTGCACCTGCACCGGCGCGCCGCCGCTGAGCGCCCCCAGGATGGTCAGCGGATTGATGCCCAGCACCCAGCCACCGACCAGGGCGATGACGATGGTGCCGATGCCGATGCTGCGCCCGCCAAAGACGGGACCCCCACCGCCACCACCACCGTCATCACGGCGGTCCTCCACATTGTCCGACTCGCGGTTGCCTTCCCATCTCATGGTGTTCGCTCCTGGATCTGTGCTGCGGCCTGCAGCATCGGGCGGCGATATTACGTCGGAACCTGCGGGGCCGCAGCGTCCGCAGTCCCGGCAATGATACGGCGTGTATCAGCGCACGGGCTGCACCGCCATGGGGGCAGTGACCGGCGGCGCCTGGCTGCGCAGTACCTGCTCGCGCGCCACCAGCACCATGCCGGCCAGCAGCGCGGCGACGATGCACAGGCCGACGACGACCGCCAGGCCCAGCCCCCATCCGCCGCGCCTGCGCCGCTCGCGTGCAGGCTCGCCGGGCCTGCGGGGCGCAGGTGCCTGTTCGCTGGGAGGCTCCTCGCGCTGCCACGGTTCGGGCGCGGGCCCGCGCCGCTGCTGCTCGTAGCGCGGGGCCGATTCCTTGCGGGGAGCTTCGGGCCGCGCCGAACCGTCCCAGCTGGGCTCCTCGCGCGGATAAGAAGGCTTTTGTGACATAGGCGACATCGTAGTGCCTGCGCAGGCCCGCGCGGGCCTGGGTGCACCACCGGACACATCGCGCATTGGCCTGCGCGCGCCTACTGTGTACAGTCGCGGCCATGAGCCATTCCAGCACGCACTCCTCCGCCGCCCTAGACGCGCAGGCCACGGCCGCCCTGCTGCCCTGGAAGGAGCTGGCCGAAGAGATCGCGGCTGTACTGCTGCAGCCCCGGGCAGTGCAGGTGCCGCCGCGCATCGTGATGCCACTGCCCGCAGGAGGCAGCCTGTTTTGCATGCCCGCCACCGATGGGCAGGTGGCCATGACCAAGCTGATCAGCCTCACGCCCGGCAATGCCGGCACGCCGCGCGCCACCATCCAGGGCGATGTGGTGGTCTTCGATGTGGCCACGGGCGAGCGCCGCCTGATCCTGGACGGCCCCACGGTCACGGCGCGGCGCACGGCCGCCGTATCGCTGCTGGCCGCGCAAAGGCTGGCTCCCAATCCGCAGGGCCCGCTGCTGATCGTGGGCGCCGGCGTGCAGGGCCTGGCCCATATGCAGGCCTTTGCAGCAGGCCTGGGCGTGCGCGAGGTCCAGGTGGCATCGCGCAGCGCCGAGAGCGCCCAGTCACTGGTCAGCCAGGCGCATGCCATGGGCCTGCAGGCCAGTGCCGTGCAGGATCTGGAGGCCGCCGCGCGCCATTGCCCGCTGATCGTGACCTGCACGCCGGCCCGCGCCGTGGTGCTGCATGCAGCCCCGCGCGCCGATGCCTTCGTCTCGGCCGTGGGCGCCTTCACGCCGCAGATGGTGGAGCTGGCGCCCAGCCTGTGCCTGGGCCTTGCGCAGGCGGGCCGCGTCGTCGTCGATACCGCAGATGCGCTGCACGAAGCGGGTGATCTGCTGCAGGCGGGCATGGACGTGGCCGCCCTGCCCACGCTGGAGCAGGTGGTGCGCGAGCAATGGCTGCGCCCGCAGATGCCGGTGCTGTTCAAATCCTGCGGATGGGGGGGCTGGGACCTTGCGGCCACCCGCCTGGCAATGCGCCGGGCTGCGCTTCAGAACAGTTGACGACGGATTTCTGCGTTGAACGAGCTTTCCCCCCCGGATTCCCCCGCCCCGCCCCCAAGCACCGAGCCCGGCCGCTGGCAGCGCCTGGGCCTGCGCACGCAACTGGCCCTGGTCTTCGGCTCGCTGCTGGTGGGCGTGACGGTGCTGATGTCGCTGGCCTTCGGCGAACTGCTGCGCTGGCGCATGGAGCGCGAGGTCAGCGCCTCGCTGCATGCCATGGCCTCCAACGCGGCGCGGCAGTTGTCTGAAGGGCTGTTCAGCCGTGCCCATACCGTGGAGGTGCTGGCCGCTTCGCCGGAGCTGTGGGTGCAAGGGCTGGATTCCCCGGGCGTGGGAGCGCTGCTCAACCGCGCCCGTTCGCTGACGCCGTCCAACCTCTGGATAGGCGTGGCCGACGCCGAAGGCACGGTGCGCAGCGCCACCGACCAGTTGCTGGTGGGCCACGATGTCAGCGACCGGCCCTGGTTCGAGCCGGGGCTGCAGCGCGTGCATGTGGGCGACGTGCGTGCCTCCTCGCCGCGCATGGCCGCGCTGCTTGCGCCCCCGGCCGACGGCGCGCCGCGCCGGTTCATGGACTTTGCAGCGCCCATCCGCGTGGGCGGACTCACGCAGGGCGTGCTGTGCATGCACAGCAGCTGGGAATGGGTGCGAGAGACCATGCAGACCTTGCAGCAGGCCGACAGCGGGGATCGCCAGATCGGCCTCTTCATCTTTGACCGCCACGGCAAGATCATCCACGCCCCGGGCGACAGCCTGGAGCCGCTGCAGGCGCTGGACCAGCGCCTGCCGGTGGCCCATACCGTGTCTGCCGATACGTCCGATGCCACGCTGCTGCCCGTGCAGGTGGCGCGCTGGAAGGACAGCCCGCAGAGCTTTCTGACGGCCACCGTGCCGCTGCAGGCCCACAACCGGGTGACGGCCATGGGCTGGCACATCGTGGCCCGCCAGCCGCACGACAACGCCTATGCACCCGCGCGCCAGGCCATGCACCAGGTGCTGGCCGGCGGCCTGGCGGCGGCGCTGGTGGCCGCCGTCATCGCCTGGCTGGTGGCACGAAGGCTCAGCCAGGACCTCAAGCGCCTGGCCCGCGCGGCCAACGGCATCGATGGCAGCGGCGCGGCGCCGGACATTCCGCAGCTGCACAGCAGCCGCGAAGTGCACCGCCTCTCGCAGGCGCTGCGCGGCAGCATTGCCCAGCTGCGCTCGGCCAACGAGGCCATGGAGCGCCAGGTGCGCGAGCGCACCCTGCAGCTGCAGCAGGCCAATGCCGAGCTGGAGCACCAGGCGCGCAGCGATCCGCTCACGGGCCTGCTCAACCGCCGGGGCTTCGATTTCCAGCTGGACTTCGCCATGGCGCTGGCGCGCCGCAGCGGCCGCCCCTTGAGCGTGCTCGTCATCGACGTGGACCACTTCAAGCGCATCAACGACCAGCATGGCCATGACATGGGCGACGCCGTGCTGCGCACCCTGGCGCGCGCCTTCCGCATGCGGCTGCGCGAGTCCGACGTGCTGGCCCGCATGGGGGGCGAGGAATTCCTGGCCCTGCTGCCCGACACCACGGCCGACACGGCCGTGGCCATTGCAGAGCAACTGCGCGAACTGCTGGCCTCCACGCCCATGGCCCACGGCGAGCCCGTCACCGCCAGCGTGGGCGTGGCCACGCTGCGCGGCACCACGGACACGGCCGCCGCCATGCTGCGCCGTGGCGACGAAGCGCTGTACGAGGCCAAGGGCGCAGGCCGCAACAACGTGCAGCTTCAGCGCTGAGACGGCCCCGCGCCGCTTTCTGCCCCCTCGGCTTGCCGCCTGCCGCAAAACACCAGTGCGGGAAAAAACATCACACTAATACTCAAATTGAGCATATTATTCGCAGCCATCACCAGACCTTTTCCACAGTCCCGGACGGCCACCATGCAGCTCAAATCCGTGCAGTACGACAAGCCCCATTTCTCCCACGCCGGCCAGTGCGGCATCGGCGAGGCCTGGGCCCGCATTCCCCCTGAACTGGACCGCGCCCAGCGCCTTCGGACCACCGAGCGCATACGCGCCCTGCTGCACGAGCGCGATGCCGTGCTCGTGGCCCACTACTACGTGGATGGCGAACTGCAGGACCTGGCGCGCGAGACCGGCGGCTGCGTGGGCGATTCGCTGGAGATGGCGCGCTTCGGCGCCCAGCACCAGGCCAGCACCCTGGTCGTGGCCGGCGTGCGCTTCATGGGAGAGACCGCCAAGATCCTCAGCCCGGAAAAGCGCGTGCTCATGCCCGACGACGACGCCAGCTGCTCACTGGACCAGGGCTGCCCGGCAGACGAGTTCAGCGCCTTTTGCGACGCCCATCCCGACCGCACGGTCGTGGTCTACGCCAATACCAGCGCGGCGGTGAAGGCGCGCGCCGACTGGGTGGTCACATCGTCGGTGGGACAGGACATCGTGGCCCACCTGCACGCCTGCGGCGAGAAGATCCTCTGGGCGCCCGACCGCCACCTGGGCGCCCACATCCAGCGCCAGACCGGCGCCGACATGCTGCTGTGGCATGGCTCCTGCCTGGTCCATGACGAGTTCAAGGCCGACGAACTGGCCGCCATGGCACTGGAGCACCCGCAGGCCGCCATCCTCGTTCACCCCGAGTCGCCGGCCGCTGTGGCAGCCCAGGCCGATGTGGTGGGCTCCACCACCCAGCTCATCAACGCGGCAGGCCGGCTGCCCACAGACACCTTCATCGTGGCCACCGACCAGGGCATCCTGCACGACATGCGCATGCGCTACCCGGGCAAGACCTTCCTGCCCGCGCCCACGGCCGGCCAGGGCGCCACCTGCAAGAGCTGCGCCATGTGCCCGTGGATGGCGATGAACAGCCTGCAGGGCGTGGAGCTGGCCCTGGAGCAGGGCCTGTGCGCCATCGAGGTGGACCCCGCCATCGCCCAGGCCGCGCGCCGGCCCATCGAACGCATGCTGGCTTTCGCGGCCGGCCACCGCCAGCCCGTGCGCGCCAGCGGCGACCTTGCGCGCGATGCGGCGCTCTTCCAGCACTTCGGTCCCGCCTGAGGACAGCGCCATGACACAGCCTTGCACAGACGTACTCATCATCGGCGCCGGCCTGGCCGGCATGGCCGCCGCCCTGTCGCTGCCGCCGCATCTGCGCGTGGCCCTGCTCAGCAAGGGCGCGGCCGAGGAATGCGCCAGCGCCTGGGCCCAGGGCGGCATTGCCGCCGTGCTGGATGCACAGGACAGCATCGACGAACACGTGGCGGACACCCTGGTTGCGGGCGCAGGCCAGTGCGATGCGCAGGCCGTGCGCGCCATCCTCGAGCAGGCTCCCGACGCCATCGATTGGCTGGTGGCCCACGGCGTGCCTTTCACGCGTGACGACAGCGGTGGCCTGCACCTCACGCGCGAGGGCGGCCACGGCCGCCGCCGCATCGTGCATGTCGCCGACTGCACCGGCCAGGCCGTGCACGCCGCCCTGCTGCGCGCCTGCCGGGAGCGCGCGAACATCGATTTGCATGAACACACCAGCGCGCTGGACCTGCTGACCGAAGGACAGCCTGCGCACTGCACAGGCGCGCTGGTGCGCCTGCCCGATGGCCGCCAGCAGCGCTGGCATGCCGCGCATACCGTGCTGGCCACGGGCGGGCTGGGGCAGGTCTATCCCGCCACCACCAACCCGGCCACCGCCACGGGCGATGGCGTGGCCATGGCCTGGCGCGCGGGCTGCCGCGTGGGTGATCTGGAGTTCATGCAGTTCCATCCCACGGCCCTGCAGGTGGATGGACGCGCGGCTGGCCTGGTCTCGGAAGCCCTGCGCGGCGAAGGCGCCCTGCTGCGCCTGCCGGACGGCACGCGCTTCATGCCTGCCCATGACGAGCGGGCCGAACTGGCGCCGCGCGACATCGTGGCCCGGGCCATCCGGCACGAGATGGACCGCCATGGCCTGGCCTTCGTGCACCTGGACATCAGCCACAGGCCCCGCGCCTGGCTGCAGTCGCATTTCCCGGGCGTGATGGCCCTGTGCGCCAGCCATGGCATCGACATTGCGACGCAGCCGATTCCCGTGGCCCCCTGCGCCCACTACGCCTGCGGCGGCGTGCTGGCCGATATCGACGGGCGCACGGATGTCGATGGCCTGCGCGCCATCGGCGAGGTGGCGCGCACCGGACTGCACGGCGCCAACCGGCTGGCCAGCAATTCGCTGCTCGAATGCGTGGTGATGGGCCGCGCGGCCGCCCGGGCCATCGCGCAGCAGCCGGCTGCTGCCCCGGCGCCGGCCCGGCCGACCGAAACCCTGCAGGCCGGCGCACAGGAGCAGGACACGGCCGCCATCGCGCAGGAGTTGCGCCAGCTCATGCAGGACTGCGTGGGCATACAGCGCAGCGACCAGGGCCTGGCACAGGCCGTGCAGCGCATTGCGGCATGGCGGGAAAGGCTGGCACCTGCCGCAGGCCATGCGCTGCGCAACCAGCTCGATGTCTGCTGGCTCATGGCCACGGCTGCCGCCGCACGGCGCGAGAGCTGCGGCGCGCATTCGCGCATCGACGCCGCACCGGCGCTGGTGGAATGAAGAATGACCCCCACGCTACCCAAGGGGGCCGCTTTTCATCTTGGGGCGGCCCGGCGATGAAGAATGACCCCCACGCTCCCCTTGCTGCGCAAGGTCCGCTGCCCCCCGAGGGGGCCGCTTTTCATCTTGGGGCGGCCCGGCGATGAAGAATGACCCCCACGCTACCCTTGCTGCGCAAGGTCCGCTGCCCCCCAAGGGGGCCGCTTTTCATCTTGGGGCGGCCCGGCGATGAAAAAGGCCCGCAGCTTTCGCTGCGGGCCTTGTCTGCCGGGCCAAAGCCGTCAGGCCTTGGGAAGCGTCACGCCCACCTGCCCCTGGTACTTGCCGCCACGGTCGCGGTAGCTGACCTCGCAGACATCGTCGGGATCGCTCTCGAAGAACAGCACCTGGGCGCAGCCTTCACCGGCGTAGATGCGGGCGGGCAGCGGCGTGGTGTTGGAGAACTCCAGCGTCACATAGCCTTCCCATTCGGGCTCGAAGGGCGTGACGTTGACGATGATGCCGCAGCGCGCGTAGGTGCTCTTGCCCAGGCAGATGGTCAGCACGTTGCGCGGGATGCGGAAGTACTCGACCGTGCGCGCCAGCGCGAAGCTGTTGGGCGGGATGATGCAGCTGTCACCCTCAAAATCGACGAAGCTTTTCTCATCGAAGTTCTTGGGGTCCACCACGGTGCTGTGGATGTTGGTGAACACCTTGAATTCGGGTGCGCAGCGGATGTCGTAGCCATAGCTGCTGGTGCCGTAGCTGATGATCTTGCGGCCATCGACGTTGCGAACCTGGGCCGGTTCGAAAGGCTCGATCATGCCGTGATCCTCGGCCATGCGACGGATCCACTTGTCGCTCTTGATGCTCATGGCAATTCCTCGTTCCCTAGCTGTCCTTGTCAGGCGCCAGCACCCGGCCGGGCACTGGCGCAAAGGCGCTATTTTGCTTGAGAAACGACGGTGCGCTCTATCAGGCGGTCATCGCCCAGGATGATCATGGCGAACAGCAGCTCGTCCAGGCTCTCGGCCTGGCGGGTCTTGCGCTCGAGCAGCGGCGTGCAGGCCGGGTTGATGACCACGAAGTCGGCTTCGCAGCCCGGCTGCAGATTGCCCACCTGGCCGGCCAGCCCCAGGGCGCGCGCCGCGCCCGCCGTGTGCTGCCACCACAGGTTGCCGGGCGACAGGCTCAAGCCCTGCTTGGTCTGGCCCTCGCGGCCCGCCACGTAGGCGGCCTGCATGGTGCGGAAGGGGCTGAAGCTCATGCCGCCGCCCACGTCGCTGGCCAGGCCGTAGAGGAACTGCGCGGCGTCGGCCCGCGCAAAGTCGAAGAAGCCGCTGCCCAGGAACAGGTTGCTGGTGGGGCTCACGGCGGCGGCGGTGCTGCGTTCACGCATCAGGGCGCGGTCTTCATCGTCCAGGTGGATGCAGTGCGCGTAGACGGCGCGCTCGCGCATCAGGCCGAAGTCGTCGTAGACCGACAGATAGCTGCGGGCCTTCGGAAAGAGTTCGGCCACCCAGCGCACCTCGTCCAGGTTCTCGGCCACGTGCGACTGGATCCAGACATCGGCGTAGCGGGCGGCCAGCTCGCCCGCGCCGCGCAGCTGCTCATGCGTGCTGGTGGGGGCAAAGCGCGGCGTGATCGCGTAGCCCAGGCGGTCCACGCCATGCCAGCGCTGGATCAGGTTTTCGGTGTCGATCAGGCTTTGCTCGGTCTGGTCGCGCACGCCGTCGGGACTGTGGCGGTCCTGCAGGACCTTGCCCGTGATCATGCGCATGCCGCGGGCCTGCGACGCGCCCATGAGCGCATCGACCGACCCCGGGTGCGAGGTGGCAAAAGCCAGCGCCGTGGTCACGCCGTTGCGCTGCAGCTCGTCCAGGAAGAACTCGGCCACGCTGTCGGCATGCGCGCGTTCGCAGAAGGCCGACTCATGAGGGAAGGTGTATTTCTCCAGCCAGGGCAGCAGGCCTGCGGCAGGCGCGCCGATCACATCGGTCTGCGGATAGTGGATGTGCAGGTCGATGAAGCCCGGTGCCAGCATGCGGCCCGGCAGATGGGTGACTTCGGCGCCCGGCTGGCCGGTGAACTGCGCCTGCAGCGCCTGCCAGCTGCCGGCGGCGACCACGCGCTGCTGCCCCCTGTCATCCGGGGCGACGGCCAGCAGGCCGTCTTCGTCGTAGAGCGCCTGGCCATCGTCGGCAAAACGCAGCAATGAGGAACGGTAGATTTGCATGCCGCCAAGCTTAGCGGGCGGACAGGCAGATGCCATATCCGCAGCGCTATAGGCGCCATCGGCAGGCGCCACCCTAGGGTTTACGCCAGGGCGGCAGCCAGGGGTCCCACCTCACTTGGGCAGGGTGGCCTGCACGCCTTCCACCAGCCAGTTCATCTGCAGGATCTGCGCATCGTCCAGCTGCTTGCCGGCTGGAATGCGCACCTGGCCCTGGTTGTCGCGCACCGGCTGGTCGCCGGCCTTGAAGGGCTGCAGGCGGCCCTGGGCCATGTCCTTTTGGCGCTGCAGCACTTCCTCGCGCACGGCGGGCGGCAGCCTGGGGCCGAAGCCTTCCACGCGGATCATGCCCTCGCGCACGCCGCCCCAGGTGTCCTGGCTCTTCCAGCTGCCGTCCAGCACCGCTTTGGCGCGCGCCGTGTAGTAGTCGCCCCACTGGTGGGTGACAGCCAGCAACTGGGCGTCGGGCCCGTCCTTGCGCATGTCGGAGTGGTAGGCAATCGCCATGCGGCCGCGCTCCTGGGCGGCCTGCATCACGGCGGTGGATGCGACCTGGAAGGACACCACGTCCACGCCGCCGTTGAACAGTGCCATGGCCGCATCGCGCTCGCGCGGCGGGTCGAACCAGGTATCCAGCCAGACCACCTTGACCGTGGCCTTGGGATTGACCGAGCGCATGCCCAGCGTGAAGGCGTTGATGCCTTGCAGCACCTCGGGAATCGGAAAGCCGACCACGAAGCCGGCCACGCCCGTCTTGCTGGCACGGCCTGCGGCAATGCCCGACAGATAGCGGCCCTCGTAGTAGCGCGCATTCGAGGTGGCCACGTTGTCGGCGCGCTTGAAGCCCGTGACCGACTCGAACTTCACCTGCGGGAAGTCGCGCGCCACGCGCATCACGGACTCGGTGTAGCCGAAGCTGGTGGTGAAGATCAGTTGGTTGCCGCTGGCGGCCAGGTCGCGCAGCACGCGCTCGGCGTCGGGGCCCTCGGGCACGCTGTCCACGGCGCGGGTCTGCACGCGCGGGCCCAGGGCCGCCTGCAATGCGCGCCGGCCCTCGTCGTGCTGGCGCGTCCAGCCGGCGTCGAGCACGGGCGTCAGATAGACGAAGGCGGCCTTGAGGGGCGTGGAACCTGCGGGGGATGAAGGGGCGGGATGGCCTTGGGACAAGGCCGTGGATACAAGACTTGCGGCCGCGACTGCGGCTGCGAGGTTTTTGTACATGGTGTTCCTCTACATGGCCCGGAAATGAAAACGCACCTGCCGTGGGCAGCGGCCGGTGCGGGGCGCGATTATAGGCAGCGGCCCCGGGGGCTGCCTGGGCCTGCGCTTATGGCCTCCATAAGGGGCGGCAGATACCGTCTACTAGAGCGTGTTATGCACTTTTAAGTGCCCGCGAAAGCCGGGAAATGGGCCCGGAACGAGGCGCAGCGCGCGCCGCGGTTGCCATACCGCAAGTGTGCTGCAACGAAGGGCCGGGCCCATTTCCCGGCTTTCCCGAAGGGTTGGCTCTGCGCGCAGGCGCTCGCGGCGTTGCAGCGCTTGCCAAGGCTCCAGCCTTGGCGGCGCACTGCGCCTTGCGATCACCAGCGCGCAGAACCAACGCGGGTACTTAAAAGTGCTTAACACGCTCTAAGATCGTCGGCAAATTCCACCCCCAAGCAACCACCAAGGAGTACAAGACCATGCCGATGTTCGTCGATACCTCGCCCCCGGGCCAGTGCATCTTCTGCCGCCTCGTGGCGGGCGAGATCCCGTCCGCCAAGGTGTTCGAGGACGAGCAGACCATCGCCTTCATGGACATCGGCCAGGTCAATCCCGGCCATGTGCTGGTGGCCAGCAAGCGCCATGCCGTGACCCTGCTGGACCTCACGCCCGACGAGGCCGGCGCCGTGATGCGCACGGCCCAGCGCGTGGCGCGGGCCGTGCAGTCAGCGTTCGACCCCGATGGCATCAGCCTGTTCCAGGCCAATGGCGCGGCGGGCGGGCAGACCGTCTTCCACTTCCACCTGCATGTGCTGCCGCGCCACGAGGGCGACGGCGTGGGCCTGGGCTGGCCGCGCAAGGAGCCCGGCATGCAGGCGCTGCAGGACCATGCCGAGCGCCTCAGGAAGGCGCTGGCCTGAGCGGACTCAGGCCAGGGCTGCGTACTTGGCGAACACGGCCTCCAGCTGGCGCATCCAGTGGGCGCGCTGCTGGGGCGTGACGAAGCTGGCGTCAAAGCTGTTGACCGCCAGCTGCCAGGCCTGCTGCGAGTTCATGCCCGTGGCGGCGAACAGCTGCAGGTAGTTCTCGTTCACGTAGCCGCCGAAGTAGGCCGGATCATCGGAATTGACCGTGACCTTGAGACCCGCCTCCAGCAGCTGCGGCAGGTTGTGCTGCGCCAGGTCGGCCACCACGCACAGCTTGAGGTTGGACAGCGGGCACACGGTCAGCGGCACGCCGTCGCGCACAAGGCGCTGCATCAGGGCCTCGTCGCGCGCGGCCTGCACGCCGTGGTCTATGCGCTCGGAATGCAGCACGTCCAGCGCGCCCCAGATATAGGCGGGAGGCCCCTCCTCGCCCGCATGCGCGACCAGGTGCAGGCCCAGCTCGCGGCAGCGCGCGAACACGCGGGCGAACTTCTCGGGCGGGTTGCCGACCTCGCTGCTGTCCAGCCCCACGCCGATGAAGCGGTCGCGCAGCGGCAGCGCGGCCTCCAGCGTGGCGAAGGCGTCCTCCTCGCTGAGGTGGCGCAGAAAGCTCAGGATCAGCGCCGACGAGATGCCCTGCTCTATCTCCGCATCGCGGCAGGCGCGGTACAGGCCGTTGATCACGGTCTCCATGCCCACGCCGCGCTGGGTGTGGGTCTGGGGGTCGAAGAAGATCTCGGCATGGACCACGTTGTCCTGCGCGGCACGCGCCAGGTAGGCGCGCGCCATGTCGTAGAAATCCTGCTCGTACAGCAGCACGCTGGCGCCGGCGTAGTAGATGTCCAGAAAGCTTTGCAGGTCGGTGAAGGCATAGGCGCGGCGCAGGTCTTCCACGCTGGCATAGGGCAGCTTCACGCCGTTGCGCTGGGCCAGCGCGAAGATCAGCTCGGGCTCCAGCGAGCCTTCGATGTGCATGTGCAGCTCGGCCTTGGGCATGGCCTGGAGCAATTGGGGCAGATGCGCGGCATCCACGGCGGGTACGGTGTGCATCAGCAGACTCCGAAGGTGATGCCGCTGGCCCGGAGGTAGCGGCGGTAGGCGGACGACATGCGGTCGGCCGCAGAGTGCATTTCGGCGCGCGGGTCCAGCGGCAGGCACTTGGGCTGCTGCGACTCCAGCACGGGCTGGTCCTGGCAGAAGATGGTGTGCTGGAATTCCTGCAGCTGGGCATCGGGCGAATCGAAGTCTGCCACGGCCAGCCGGAACCAGACGCGGCTGGTCTCGGGCGTGACGGGGCAGATGAACAGGGCGATGGACTCGCGCCATCCGGCCCGGGTGGTGCCGGATTCGGGGATCTTGGTCAGCACGGCGGCATAGGGCGCCGTGACTTCGTAGGTGTACTCGACCTCGGCCGCGCTGGTGGAGTGCAGGTTGGACTGCGGCTGCACGGCCTTGCAGCCCGTGGCCAGCACGCCCGTGGGCGTGGTCTCCACGGCATAGGCTTCGATGGCCGTGGCATCGCGGCTGCCCAGCCAGCCTTCGTGGACAAAGCCGAAGTGCGACATGTCCAGGAAGTTCTCGATGATGCGCGGCGCGCTGGCGGCCACATCGTAGGGGCCGCAGTTGAGCTTGCGCAGGTGCGCGTCCGCCTCGGCTTCAAACGCTGGCAGTGCCGCCAGGGCCGCCAGGGCCGGAGCCGCCGAGAGCTCCTCGCCCGTGGCCAGCCGCACCCAGACCAGGCCGTAGGCTTCCTGTGCCTCGAAGGCCTTCACGCACTGCGAAGGCGGGGGCGTGAAGCTGGGCAGGGCCGGCACCTTGACGCACTGGCCGCTGTCGGCGAACTGCCAGCCGTGGTAGGGGCATTCAAGGTGGCCGTTCTCGACACGGCCCATGGACAGGCGTGCGCCACGGTGCGGGCAGCGGTCCACGAAGACGCGGACCTGGCCTTGCGGATCGCGCCACAGCACCAGGGGCTGGTCCAGCAGTTGCACGCCCAGCGGCGCATCGACAACTTCGTGGGCCTGGGCCACGGGATGCCAGAGGGAGTTTTCGATCATGGGGGGAATCTCTTGCTGTCTGTCTGTGCCGCGGCAGCGGGCAGGCTGCGGCTGGGAGCGAGCATAAACCCGCTCGATGCGCAGCACAGGGACGGTAGAGGTACACCTGTGCTGCGCATGAACGCCAAGGCCGCCCGAAGGCGGCCCTGGCGGCAACAGGCAACCCGGCCTGCGCCGGGTGGCCTGGCGTCTGTCTTACTTGCTGTCCTGGCCCGGCACCTTGCCTTCCACGCCCTTGACGTAGAAGTTGATGCCCGTGAGGAACTTGTCTTCGGCCACGGCGTCGGCGGCCAGCAGTTCCTTGCCGTCCTGGCCTGTGATCGGACCCTTCCAGATGTGGAAGGTGCCGTCCTTCAGACCCTTCTTGACCTCTTCGATCCTGGCCTTGGCCTCGGCGGGCACGTCGTCGGCCAGCGAGACGATGTCGATCGCGCCTTCCTTCACGCCCCACCAGGTCTGCTGGCTGCTCCACTTGCCGTCCAGCATCTCGCGCACGGTCTTGGTGTAGTAGGGAGTCCAGTTGATGATGGCCGAGCCCAGGTGGGCCTTGGGGCCGTAGGCCGTCATGTCGGAGTCCCAGCCGAAGGCGCGCTTGCCCTTTTCCTCGGCCGTCTTGAGCACGGCGGCGGAGTCGGTGTTCTGGAACAGGATGTCGGCGCCGCCGTTGATCAGCGAAGTCGCAGCCTCGGTTTCCTTCGGGGGGGCGAACCACTCGTTGACCCAGACCACCTTGGTCTTGATCTTGGGGTTCATGGACTGCGCGCCCAGCGTGAAGCTGTTGATGTTGCGCAGCACTTCGGGAATCGGTACGGAGCCGACCACGCCCAGCACGTTGGACTTGGTCATGGAGCCCGCGATGATGCCGGCCAGATAAGCGCCTTCGTAGGTGCGGCTGTCGTAGGTGCTGACGTTGGCGGCGGTCTTGTAGCCGGTGGCGTGCTCGAACTTCACATCGGGGAAGTCGGGAGCGATCTTCTGGATGGGCTCCATGTAGCCGAAGGTGGTGCCGAAGACCAGCTTGTTGCCGTTGGCGGCCATGTCGCGCAGCACGCGCTCGGCGTCGGCGCCCTCGGGCACGCTCTCGACGTAGGAGGTCTTGATCTTGTCGCCGAATTCCTTCTCCAGCGCCAGGCGGCCCTGGTCGTGGGCAAAGGTGTAGCCGCCGTCACCGACGGGGCCCACGTAGGCGAAGGCGATCTTCAAAGGCTCGGTTGCAGCGGCAGCAGGGGCCTCGGCAACGGGAGCGGGCGCAGGCGCGGCCTCCTCCTTCTTGCCACAGCCGGCCAGCGCGGCGGCGGCCACGGCCGACAGCGCTGCCACCTTGATCAGGGAGCGTTTGTGAAGATCAGTCATCGAAGTTTCCTCAAGTGGTCCTGCGGCAGGCAGGAAGAAGGCGGTGTCCGCAGGGGCGCAGACCCGCCGCGATGGGTCCCGAGAATAAAGCAAGAATGGCGCCAGCCGGCTGCGCCAGAGCCACCAGGCATGCGGGAAAACCACATTTTGGGGGCTTTGCACAATCGTGGTGCATAGGGCGGACCCGTCTGGCGGATCGCGGCAGAAAAAAGGGCCCCGAAGGGCCCTTGTTGCATGGACTGCCGCCGGATCACTTGGCGCCCGGCACCTTGCCTTCGACGCCGTTGACGAAGAAGTTGATGCTGGTCATGAAGCCCAGGTCGCCGACCTGGCCTGCCGTCAGCACTTCCTTGCCCGCGTTGTCCTTGATGGGGCCGGTCCAGACGGCGAAGCTGCCGTCCTTCAAGCCGTCGCGTGCCTTGGCGACCTTGTCCTTGATGTCCTGGGGCACGTCGTCGGCGATCTTCACGAGGTCGATGGCGCCTTCCTTCACGCCCCACCAGAACGAGCCGCCCTGCCACTTGCCGTCCAGCGTGTCCTGGGTGACCTTGCTGTAGTAAGGCGTCCAGTCGATCACGGCCGAGCCCAGGTGGGCCTTGGGCGCGAAGGCGCTCATGTCGCCGTCCTTGCCGAAGGCGCGCGCGCCGCGTTCCTCGGCCGTCTTGAGCACGGCCGGGGAGTTGGTGTTCTGGTAGAGCACGTCCACGCCGCCGTTGATCAGCGAGGTGGCGGCCTCGGACTCCTTGGGCGGGGCGAACCACTCGTTCACCCAGACCACCTTGGCCTTGATCGAGGGATCGACGCTTTGCGCACCCAGCACGAAGCTGTTGATGTTGCGCACCACTTCAGGGATAGGCACCGAGGCCACGACGCCGATGGTCTTGGTCTTGGTCATGCCGCCGGCCACGATGCCAGCCAGGTAGGCGCCCTCGAAGGTCTTGGTGTCGTAGGTGGCCACGTTGTCGGCATTCTTGTAGCCGGTGGCGTGCTCGAACTTCACGTCCTTGAGGTCGGCCGCCACCTTCTGCACGAACTCCTGGTAGCCGAAGCTGGTCGCGAAGATCAGCTTGTTGCCCTGGCCGGCCATGTCGCGCATCACGCGCTCGGCATCGGCGCTCTCGGGCACGCTTTCGACAAAGGAGGTTTCCACCTTGTCGCCGAACTTCTCCTGGATGGCCTTGCGGCCCAGCTCATGCTGGAAGGTCCAGCCGCCGTCGCCGATGGGGCTGACGTACATGAAGCCGATCTTGAGCTTCTCGGCCGGCGCCTGCGCTGCGGGCGCGGCAGCGGGAGCAGGCGCTGCGGCCTCTTCCTTCTTGCCGCAGGCGGTCAGGGCCGCCACCGAGATGGCCGACAGGCCGATCATCTTCACAAGCGTGCTTTTGAGGCCAGGTTTCAGGGTGCGTTCGCGCAAAGCGGGCATGCGTTTGTCCTTTTGTGGTTCTGGAGGGAGAGAGAAACAATGAAAGCGTCAGGAGCCCGGGTAGAAGGGCTTGCCCAGCGAGGCCGGCATGTTGGCGCGGATCCAGGTCGGATTGCGCGAGATCAGCACCAGCACGACGATGGTCGCCAGGTACGGCAGCATGGACAGCAGTTGGCTGGCCACCTGCACGCCCGTGGCCTGCAAATGGAACTGCAGCATGGTCACGCCGCCGAACAGGTAGGCGCCCAGCAGCACGCGCGCAGGGCGCCAGGTGGCGAAGGTGGTCAGCGCCAGCGCGATCCAGCCCCGGCCCGACACCATGCCTTCCACCCACAGCGGCGTGTAGACGGTGGAGATGTAGGCACCGGCCAGACCGCACATGGCGCCGCCGAAGACCACGGCCGCCAGGCGGATGCGGCGCACCGGATAGCCCAGCGCATGGGCCGACTGGGGCGACTCGCCCACGGCGCGCAGCACCAGGCCGGCCCGGGTGCGGTAGAGGAACCAGACCAGGGCCGCCGCAATGGCCACCGCGCCATAGACCAGCGGATGCAGGCGGAACAGCGCCGTGCCCACCACGGGCAGGTCGGACAGCCAGGGCACGGCGAACTTGGGCAGCTCGGGCAGGCGTGCCTGCACATAGCCCAGGCCCAGGAAGGCCGAGAAGCCCGTGCCGAACAGCGACAGGGCCAGCCCCGTCGCGTACTGGTTGGTGTTCAGCCAGATCACCAGCACGCCGAAGATGGCGGCCAGCAGCGCGCCCGCACCCATGCCGGCCAGAAAGCCCACGGTGGTGCTGCCCGTGTGGACCACGGCGGCAAAGCCCGCGATGGCGGCGCACAGCATCATGCCCTCGGCACCCAGGTTGACGATGCCGGCCTTTTCATTGATCAGCAGGCCCAGCGCGGCCAGCGCCAGCACGGTGCCGGCGCTGAGCGTGGAGCCCAGCAGCAGTGCATAGGATTCCATCAGCGGGCCTCCTTGACGGCAGGCGCCGCTGCGGGCGGGACCACGGGCGTGCGGGACACCCAGCGCACGCGGTAGGCCACCAGCGTGTCGCAGGCCAGCAGCGTGAACAGCAGCAGGCCCTGGAACACGCCGGTCAGCGCCTTGGGCAGGCCCAGGCGCGACTGGGCGAGTTCGCCCCCGATATAGAACATGCTCATGAGAATCGCGGAAAAGATCATGCCCACGGGATGCAGGCGGCCGACGAAGGCCACGATGATGGCGGCGAAGCCGTAGCCGGCCGGGACATAGGGCGTGAGCTGGCCCAGCGGGCCGGCCACTTCCAGCGCACCGGCCAGGCCGGCGGCGGCGCCCGAGATCAGCAGCGCCGTCCACAGCGCACGGCGCGAGGAAAAGCCCGCGTAGCGTGCGGCGGCCGGAGCCAGCCCACCGACCTGCAGCGCAAAGCCGGCGCGGGTGCGGAACAGGAAGATCCACAGCATGGCCGCCGCGGCCAGCGCCAGCAGCAGGCCGATATTGGTGCGCATGCCCTGCATCAGCTTGGGGATCTGCGTGACGCGCTCGAAGGTCTTGGTCTGCGGGAAGTTGTAGCCCATGGGGTCCTTCCACGGCCCGTAGACCAGAAAGCCCAGCACCAGGGTGGCCACGTAGACCAGCATCAGGCTGACCAGGATTTCATTGGCATTGAAGCGGTCGCGCAGCAGGGCCACGATGCCGGCCCAGACCATGCCGCCCAGCATGCCGGCCACCAGGATGGCGGGCACGATCCAGGGCCCCGTGGTCTTGTCCGCCAGCAGCGCCACGCCGCCTGCGGCCACGGCGCCGATCACGAACTGGCCTTCGGCACCGATGTTCCACACATTGGAGCGAAAGCACACGGCCAGGCCCAGCGCGATCAGCAGCAGCGGCGTGGCCTTGACGGCCAGCTCGCCCAGCGCATAGGTGGACTTGACGGGGTCCCAGAAGAAGGCCTGCAGGCCGCGCACCGGGTCCTTGCCCAGCACCACGAACAGGCACACGCCGATCAGCACCGTGATGGCCAGCGCCAGCACGGGCGAACCGTAGGTCCACAGCTTCGAGGCCTGGGGGCGTTGCTCAAGCTTGAACATGGGCACCTCCCTTGGTGGCACTCGGGGCGGCGTTCGGGGCGGCAGCACCGTCCCACAGGCCGCTCATCCACTCGCCGATCTGCTGCACGGTGGCATCGGCCCGCGCCACGGAGGGCGACAGCCGGCCCTTGGCCACCACATGCAGGCGGTCACATATCTCGAACAATTCGTCCAACTCCTCGCTGAGCACCAGCACGGCGCAGCCCTCGTCGCGCAATTGCAGGATGGCGCCGCGTATCTGCGCGGCCGCCCCCACGTCCACCCCCCAGGTGGGCTGGGAGATGATGAGCAGCGCGGGCCTGGCATCGATCTCGCGGCCCACGATGAATTTCTGCAGGTTGCCGCCCGACAGCGACTGCGCCGCCGCGTTGGGGCCGCCGGCCTTGACGTTGAAGCGCGCAATGATGGCGCGCGCCTGCTCCTGCAGCTGGCCCATGCGAATCCAGCCGCCTTTGCCCAGCGCGGTCTTGCGCGTGAGCAGCAGGTTGTGCGCCAGGCCCATGCTGGGCACGGCGCCGCGGCCAAGACGCTCCTCCGGCACGAAGTGCAGGCCCAGCGCACGGCGCCGGCCGGGGCCCAGGCGCCCCGCCTCCCGGCCGGCAATCTGCACCATGTCGGGCGCCGCGCGCGTGTCCTCGCCGGACAGCGCATACAGCAATTCCTTCTGGCCGTTGCCCGAGACACCGGCGATGCCCACGACTTCGCCCGCGCGCACATCGAGGTGTATGCCCTGCAGGTCCACGCCGAAGGGCTCCGAGCGCGGCAGCGCCAGGCCCTGCACGCGCAGCACGCTGGCGCCGACCTGGGATTCGCGGTGCGTGAGCTCGGGCGGCTCCGAGCCGATCATCAGCCGCGACAGCGAGGCATTGCTCTCCACGGCCGGATTGCACACGCCCGTCACCTGCCCGCCGCGCAGCACGGTACAGGCCGTGCACAGCGAGCGGATCTCGTGCAGCTTGTGGCTGATGTAGAGGATGGAGCAGCCCTCGGACGCCAGGCGGCGCAGCACGACGAAGAGCTTTTCCACCGCCTGCGGCGTGAGCACCGAGGTGGGCTCGTCAAGAATGAGCACGCGCGGGTGTGTGAGCAGGGCGCGGATGATTTCCACGCGCTGCATCTCGCCCACGCTCAGCGTGTGCACGGGGCGGTGGGGATCGACCTCCAGCCCGTAGTCATGCGCCGTGGACTCGATGCGCTGCACCACCTCGGCCAGCGGCAGGCTCTTGTCCAGGCCCAGCCAGACGTTCTCGGCCACGGACAGCGTGTCGAACAGGCTGAAATGCTGGAACACCATGGCGATGCCCAGCTGGCGCGCCTCCTGCGGGTTGCGGATGTGGACCGGCTTGCCATCGACCTCGATGCGGCCCTCGTCGGGCTTGACGGCGCCGTAGATGATCTTCATCAGCGTGGACTTGCCGGCGCCGTTCTCGCCCAGGATGGCATGCACTTCGCCGGCGCCCACGGTCAGCGAGATGCCGTTGTTGGCCACCACCGCCGGATAGCGCTTGGTGATGCCTGTCAGCTGAAGCCGCGGCGGCGCTGCTGCTGGCAGGGGGACTGTATCGGGGGGATTCATGGCTGGGATTGTCTTTCAATTTCTGCAACAAACTGGAACACAAGTCCTTGAAACCGCCTCGGCGGCCCTCATATCGGCCATCACTTTGTTCACCCAAAAGGCGGTTCCTGTCGCCGTCGCCTAGCGGGCACGGGACATCAGCGCCACCTGCCGCACAGCGTCGCGCAGCCAGCGCGTGGACGCGCCCATGTGCGTGCGGGCATGCCACAGCTGGTAGTACACCAGCGGTGCAAACTCCACCGGGCAAGGCAGGATCACCAGGGGCAGGCGCTGGCTGAAGCGCTCGCAGAACAGCCGCCCCGTGGTCAGCACCAGCAAGCTGGTGGCCACGATGTCGGGAATCAGGCTGAAATGCGCGCAGCGCGCCGCCACCTGGCGCTGCAGGCCCATGCGGGAGAGCTGGTCGTCGATCACGCCGCGCGCGCCCGGGTAGGTGGGCGTGGGCGCGATGTGCTCGGCCTCCAGCCACTGGGCCACGTCCCAGCCGCGGCGCACGGCCGGGTGCTGGGGGCTGACCAGGCAGACCACCTCGTCCTCGAACAGGCTGGCCATGTGCAGGCCCTGCGGCGGCTCGGGCCAATTGCCGATCACCACGTCCACATCGCCCTGGGCCAGTTGCACCTCGTAGTGCGCGTCGCCGTTGAGGGCCAGGATGTCCACGGGGCAGCCGGGCGCCTCGGTCTTGAGGTGGGCCACCAGGCGCGGCAGGAACAGCGGGTCCAGGTAGTCGCTGGCGGCGATGCGGAAGGTGCGCGTGGAGGTGCGGGGATCGAAATGCCGTGCATCGCTGAACAGGCCTTCGGCCGCGCGCAGGATGTCGGCCGCCGGCTGCACCATGCGCAGCCCGGCCTCGGTGGGCTGCATGTGCGCGCCCGAGCGCACCAGCAGCGAATCGCCGGCCAGGTCGCGCAGGCGCTTGAGCGCGGCGGACACCGCCGGCTGGTGCATGCCCAGGCGCAATGCGGCACGCGAGACGCTGCGCTCGGTCAGCACCGTGTGCAGCACCCGTATCAGGTGCAGATCAATCTTGTCGAACAGGGCCTGGTCGCGCATGTAGCGAAGCAATCAGCGAAAAAAAGAGCGGTCGCGCCGGGGACGCGCCGCAGGTCATGGGGAGCCCGCAGCGTAACCCAGCCATGACCCCCGCCAGCTAGATACAAGCACCAAGAATGCCCTGGGCAGGGGCGGTTAAACACTTGTGCACGCAGCACATGCAATATGCGAGCCAGTCGCCGGCAAACCATTGTCCAAACCTATACAGACTTGCAGACTGTTAGCGTGATTCAATGAAATCGCTTCAAAAGGAAGTGGATTGCAGGAGACAAGACGATGAAACAGCCAACCCCTTTTTCGGGCATGGTGGCCGCAGCCACGCTCGCCAGTGTGCTGACCGCCTGCGGCGGCAGCGGTGATTCAGGCCTGGGTGTCATCGAGATACGCAGCCTGTCCAACCGGGCCGACATGATCAGCGACGGCAATGCCTATATTGAAATTGTGCTGCCCAAGGGCAGCCCGCCCGGTGCGCTGAAGGTGGCGCTCAATGGCACGGATGTCACCGCCCGGTTCGCCCAGCGCGCCAATGGCCGGATTCTGGGCCGGGTCGAGGGATTGAGGGTGGGCGCCAACATCCTCACCGCCACGGCGGCCGGCAGCGCGAGGGCACGGCTGGACATCACCAACCATGGCCGGGGCGATCCCATCTTCGCCGGGCCGCAGACCGCGCCGTGGATCTGCGCCACGCGCAATGGCGCGCAAGCCACCGTTTCCGTGCCCGGCACGGCACTTTCGGCGACCGTGACCACGCGCGTCAGCGGTCTCGATACCGATCCGGTGGATGTCCAGTGCAATACCAGGACCCAGTACACCTACTACTACATGCCCAAGGCCAGGCAAGGCAGAGCCTGCACGATGGGTCCGGCAGGCGCCACGCCCTGTCATGTGGCCTACGACCCATCGCAGCGCCCGGCCGACAGCGAGATCGCCGACTTCACCAACGACCGCGGAGATACGGTCAAGCACCTGCTGCGCCTGGAAACTGGCGTCATGGGCCGCGGCACCTACCAGATCCTGGCCTACCATGACCCCGCGCTTGCCTGGACGCCCTGGGAGCCGCAAAAGGGATGGAACGGCAAGGTGCTGTGGCGATTCGGCGCAGCCGCTTCCGGCAATCGCTTCCAGGAGCCGGCGGTCAACCTCCTCGACCAGTTCAGCGGCAGCCTGCCGTTCGACCCCAACGCGCTCGCGGCAGGCCACATGGTCGTGAAAGCCATGCTGACCAACCACCTGCACAACAACAACGAGTTGCTGGCCGCCGAGAACATGATGCGCATCAAGGAGCACCTGTTCGAGAACTACGGCGAAGTGCGCTACACCATGGGCGACGGCGACTCGGGTGGCTCCATGATGCAGACAGTGATCGCCTCCGCCATGCCGGGTCTGCTGCAGGGCATACAGACGGGGCTGAGCTATCCCGATGCGGTGTCCACCTGGATGGAAACACGCGACTGCGGCCTGCTGTCCAACTACTACAGGACGGCCGCAGGACAGGCACTGAGCGACACCGCGAAGGCCGCCATCAATGGCCATCCGGCCAGCTACTGCGACAAATGGGTAGGGAGCTTCATCGCCCCCCAGAACCCCCGGCTGCCCGACAACTGCGGCGTGGGCTTTCCCGCCTCCATCGTCTACGACCCGCGCACACGCGGCCAGGGCGTGCGCTGCTCGATCCACGACATGCTGGTCCCGGTGTTCGGGACGTTCAAGGACACCGACGGCCACACCAAGCCGCAGCTGCCGTATGACAACACGGGCCTGCAGTACGGACTCAAGGCACTGCAGTCGGGCGCCATCGACGCGGAGGCTTTCGTGCAGCTCAACGAAGGCATCGGCAGCTACACCAACGACATGGACTGGACCGGCGGCACTGCGTCCAGGCCGGCAGCCCGCGAGCGGGCCGTGGCCAGCCTGCTGCCCAGGCTCTACAGCAGTGGCCTCACCAGCAACGGCAGGAACCTGTCCCAGGTGGCCATCATCGACCTGCGGCCCGAGGGCGGCAGCGACATCCACATGACCTGGCGCAGCCTGCAGCAACGCGCACGGCTGGATGCCGCCAACGGCCACCATGACAACCACGTGATCCGCGCCAGCAAGGGCATGGTCCCGCTGCTGATCGCCCCTGCCATGCGACGCGAGGCCTTTGTCATGATGGACCGCTGGCTGACCGCCGTGGAGCGCGACACCACCGGCGCGGCGCTGGCACAGAAAGTGGTGCGCAACAGGCCTTCGGATGTCAGGGATGGATGCATCGCCGCAACGGGAGCCGCCCCTTCGGATCTCGACAAAGTCCTGGCCCTGGACGACCCAGCCTGTCCCCTCAAGCCGACCCTGTCGCCACGCCAGTTGGCCGGAGGTCCGCTCGCGGAGGACATCTACCAGTGCCAGCTCAAGCCCCTTTCGTTCACCAGCCCGGAGTACGCCGGCATCACCTTCAGCCCGGCCCAGCAAAAGCGCCTTGCCGCAGTGTTTGCGGCAGGAGTGTGCGACTGGAGCCAGGCCGGAACGGGCCAGAGCCAGGAGGCGGCCTTCCTGACCGATTTCAGTGCCGGCCCGGCGGGCACCAAGGCCGGGCCTGCGCCGGTCTCGCGCAACGATTGAGCTGCACCCTGCGCGAAGTCCCGCAGGGGTCCGGGGGCCGGTGATCAGGGTTTGCAGCGTGCCAATCCATGCAATGAAGCAGCAGACTTTCATTGAAGATTTGCATCAAGCACCATGCAGCCGCCCACGATCAACGCCGTCCTCAAGTCCGCGCCCTTTGCGCCCCACCTGAGCAGGGCCCACCTGCTCAGGTTGCGGCGGGAGGTGCTGTTGCGGCACATACCGGCCGGCGCCCCGCTTTGCCACAAGACGCACCGGGCCGGCCACTGGGCCGGCATCGTCCAGGGAGCGGTCAAGATCCATGCGCTGTCGCCTACCGGGCGCAGCACCACGCTGGCCACCTTTACCCCGGGTTGCTGGTTCGGCGAGGGCACACTGCTCAAGCACGAATGCTGGCCGTTCGACGCGACGGCGATCGAGGATACGCTGGTGGCACTGATGCCGGCCAGCACCTTTCACTGGCTGCTGGAGCGCAGCCTCGGCTTCAACCGCTTCCTGCTGGACCAGCTCAATGCGCGCCTGGGCCAGTTCATCGGCCGCTGCGAGCATGCGCGGCTGCACCATTCCAGCCGCCATGTGGCGCACTGCATCTCGGAGCTGACCGATTCGAGGCTGTATCCGGACACCGGCAACCGGCACCTGGGCATGTCGCAGGAGGAGTTGGCCAGCCTGGCCGGCGTGTCGCGCCAGATCGTCAATCGCACCCTGGGAGAGCTGGAGGACATCGGAGCGGTCCGCGTCTCCTATGGGGCATTGACCCTGATCGATCCCGAGGGACTGCGGCGCTTCAGCGAATCCTTCGAATGAGGCGCGGCCCCGGCGCTCATGCGGCCTCCAGCACCTCGACGCGGTTGCGGCCCTTGCGCTTGGCCGCATAGCAGGCCATGTCGGCCGAGCGCAGCGCGCTGCTGACCGTGTGCTGGCGGGCATCGAGCACCACCATGCCGACACTGGCGCCCATCAGGTAGCGCTGGCCCTCGTGCGCGCCTTCCCAGTCCTGCACGGCCATGCACAGGCTCTGCGCCAGCAGCATGCCCTGCTCGGCCGGGACGCCGGCCAGCAGCACGGCGAACTCGTCGCCGCCCAGGCGCGCCACCCAGCCCAAGGGCCGCACCACGCTGTCGATCAGCCGGGCCATGTGGCACAGCACCTCGTCGCCGGCCGCATGGCCTCCCTGCTGGTTGACGTGGGCGAAGTGGTCCAGGTCCAGGAACAGGATCACGCCATGGTGCGGCATGGGAGAAATGGCGACTTCGACCGCGGCCGTGGCCACGGCAGCAACCTCGGCGTCGGCTTGCGAGGAGGAGACCTCTTCCTGCAGCGCCTCGGCGGGCAGGCGCTGGGCGGCGCTGCATTCCTGCAGCCATTCATGCAGGCGCATGGCAAAGGCCTCGCGGTTGGGCAGCAGGGTCAGCGGATCGTGCATGGCCTTCCAGCCCGGCTGCTCGCGCACCAGGCGCTGCATGGTCACGTCCTCGACCACCCAGACCAGGGTGGGATCGGCCGGCACCACGGCGCGTGGCTCCAGGCCGCGCTGCAGGCGCTGCAGGCTCTGGCCGTGCAGGCGCACCCAGATGGGGCGGCCGTCCTTGCGGACAAAGCACTGCTCGCTGTCGAACTGGCCGTACATGTCCAGGTCCTTGCGCACACGCTCCAGCAACTGTGCGTGCGCAGCGTCGGAGGCGCACAGCTGGCGTATCGCCTGCCCCTGCAGTTCGCGCGGCGGATATCCCAGCATGCGCGCGGCCTGCAGGCCCACCAGCTCCAGATGCGCCGCATGCGTGACCACCAGGCCCACGGGCGCGTAGTCCATCAGCGTTTGCAGCTGCAGTTGCAGCCGGCCGACCTCGTGGGCCTGGTCCTGGCCCATCTGGCCCAGGCGGTGCAGGGCCTGCCACAGCGTGGAAGCCTCTCCCCAGGCATGGGTCCAGGGCATGCGCCAGCCGCCTTCCTCTGCATGGCCTGGCGCCGGCTCCGGCGCGGGATCGGGCTCTTCGGCCATCAGCCGCCCCTGGCTCGCCAGCCATTGGCGTGCACTGCGATGCAAGGCGGCCATGGGTTCGGTGACCAGGATCAGCAGCAGCACCAGCAGCGCGGTGACCCCCGCGACGGCTGCCAGCAGCCACCAGAGCACGCGCGGCGCCAGGCTGGGCGCAATGGCTTCCTCGGGGGTGATCCTGACCACCAGCCACTGCGGCAGCGGCATGCCGGCCGTCGTCACCAGGTAGCCGGCGCGGCGCTGGGTATCGGGGCCCACCTGCAGGCCGCCGGCGGAAGGGTCCTGCAACCAGTCCGCGCCCAGGCCGGGCTCGGCCTCGGCGCGCGCCGTCCAGCGCGAAGGATCGGAGTGGGCCAGGATCTGCCCGTCGCGCTGCATGACCAGCAGCCGCCCTGCGGAGCGCGAAGGGTCGATGCCGGGCGGCAGCAGCGCCTGGCCGGACATGCGCACGCCCGCCGAAAGCACGCCGCTGACCGTGCCGTTGCCGGTGCGCAGCGGCACGGCGTACAGCAACTCCATCATTGCGGGATCGGCCCCCTTGCGGACCATGGTGGAGACCACGGGCTTGCCATCGGCCAGGCTGCGCCGCATCACGTCGCGCACGCCTTCGTCCAGATCGACCAGGGGTTCGGAGCGGCCGCCGCGCAGGCTCAATTGCAGTTGCCCACGCGCATCGGCCAGCTGCAATGTGTCGAACAGCCGCACGGATGCGTCTCCGCGCAGCATCTCGCCCATCAGGCGGCTGGGGTCGCCGCCCTGGTCGGCCATGCCCTGGGCCAGCACCCACAGCAGGCGCTGCTGCTGCTCCAGCCGCGAGGCCAGCATGCGCGCCACGGTATCGACCTCGTCGGCCTGCCGGGCCATGGCGCGCTCCAGCGTCTGCTGGCGCATGCTGTGCGATACCCACCAGGCACTGCCCAGGCCCACCACAAGCACGGCCGCGGCGGCCAGCGCCAGCACCGTGCAGCGCATGGCGCCCCAGCCTGTGGACGCGCGCGGCCACGAGGGCGAGTCCGGCACCTGCGGAGCATCCTGGGATGCCAGCAGCGCCTGGAAAAAGGGGGATCGACGGGCGTCCAGTGACATGACGCCCTCAATATATGCAGACCCGAAAGCCGTCCCACTGGGTGGAACCCGCGAACCAGTGGATACCCCGCCCCGCAAGTCCCGGCGCTTGCAGGCCGGCACCCGTCAGCGGCGTGGGAATCAGCCTACCGCCAGCACCTCGAGCGCCGCAGGCTTGGGCAGATCGATGACATTGCCCCGGCCCGCGATGAGTCCATGTTCACGCAACTGGCGCAGCACGCGCGAGAAGGTCTCGGGCGCAATGCCGAGCTGGGCGGCAATCAGCCGCTTGCGCAGGTGCAGCGTCACGCGCAGGCCGCCCGCCTCGTGCGGCATGGCATGGCGCAGCAGCCACTGTGCGCAGCGTGCCTCGGCATCCTTGGACAGGCGGCTCACGGCCAGCTCGGTCTGGGCGCAGTAGGCCTGGGCCATGTCCTGCAGCAGTTGCTGGGCGGGAGAAGGCAGTTGCGAGACGGCCTGCAGGAAGTCGGCCTGGGGCAACTGCTGCACGCGGACATCGCTGTCGGCCAGCATGTCCAGGCTGCTGCCGCGCCGCTGCAGCACAAAGGCCGCATCCAGCCAGGCCGGCCCCTCCACCACACCCAGCTGGTGGCGCATCTGCCCACCCTGGCCTATGCCCAGGAGCACGCGACCGCGTTCCAGATACATCACCGTATCCGGCGACTGCCGACGCAGCCTGAGCCAGGTACCCGCGGCCAACACCTGGGCGGAACCCGGCGCGAAGGCGAAAGCTTGCAAGGAAGACAGGGCGAACATGCACGCAACTTTGCCGGCTTTGCAGCCGCCGCGTTTTGAGCCACGTCAATCGGCCGCCAGCACGCACGCCGACAGGCGGCATACTTGTCACAAGTATGTCACCAATGAAACGTAATGTATCCAACTGAAAAGTTGAGCCCATGATCGATCCCCAGATGCTCGCCAGCCTGCCCGCTGCGGCGGCCGTGCTGTCGGCCGCAGTGCGGTCCGGTGCAGGCCCCGTGGCACAGCTCATGCGCGCGGGCGGCCTGTACTGTGTCTTCCAGCCGCTGGCCGACTTGCGCAGCGGCAGCATCTATGCGCATGAGGCGCTGATCCGCGGCCCCCGGGGCATGCCGTTGCACACGCCCGACGCCTTGCTCAAGGGCGCTGCGGCCGAGGGCATTCTTCGGGAATTCGAGCTGCTGGCGGTCTGCGTGGCGCTGCAGGACTGGGGCCGCCAGGGCGCGCCGGGCCGGCTGTTCGTCAACCTCAGCGCCCAGGCGCTGGTGCAGGCCGTGGGTGTCTGCGGCCCCGGCATGGTCGGGGACACGGTGCGCGGCTTCGGCGTGCAGGCGCGGTCCCTGGTGGTGGAGATCACCGAGCACGACCATGTGACCGACATGCCCGCCGTCTGCGCCGCCGTCAAGGCCGTGCACGCCACGGGCGCGCGCCTGGCGCTCGACGACTTTGGCGACGGCCGCTCCAGCCTGCGCCTGTGGTCCGAGGCCAAGCCGGACTTCGTCAAGATCGACAAGTACTTCATCCACCAGATCGAGCAGCGCCCGGCCACGCTGCAGCTGCTGCAGGCCATCAAGGGCATTGCCGAGGTCTTCGGAACCACGCTGATCGCCGAAGGCATAGAGACCGAGGACGAGCTGCGCACCCTGCGCGACCTGGGCATTGCGTACGGCCAGGGATGGCTGCTGGGCCGGCCCGCCGAAGCCGCCCAGCCGCAGATCAGCCCGCAGGCGCTGAGCGTGGCGCAGGACCCGCGCGTGGCCGTGCTGCCCCACCAGGGCCACAGCGCCCGCCCGGGCGTGCTGCGCAACCTGATGGTGATGCAGGCGCCCTGCGTGGCACCGGCGCCCAGCAACGACGAGGTGGCCGAGCTGTTCCAGGCCGGGCAGCAGCTGCACGCCATTGCCGTCGTGGAGGCCGGCCGGCCGCTGGCCCTCATCAACCGCCAGCAGTTCATGAACCACTACGCCACGCTGTACTTCCGTGAAGTCCACGGACGCAAGCCCTGCCTGGCCTTTGCCAACGTGCAGCCGCGCATCGTGGAGCTGGACTGCGATGTGGACCAGCTCGTCGGCATCCTGACCTCGCAGGACCAGCGCTACCTGAGCGACGGCTTCATCGTCACCGACAACGGCCGCTATGTGGGCCTGGGCACGGGCGAGCAGCTGGTGCGCCGCGTGACCGAGGCCCGCATCGAGGCCGCGCGCCACGCCAACCCGCTGACCTTCCTGCCCGGCAACATCCCCATCAGCCTGCACATGCAGCGCCTGCTGGACAGCGGCGCCGGCTTCGTGGCCTGCTATGCCGACCTCAACCACTTCAAGCCCTTCAACGACCACTACGGCTACTGGCGCGGCGACCAGATGATCCGCCTGGTGGCGCGGCTGGCCGTGGCGCACTGCGATGCGCGGCGCGACTTCGTGGGCCACGTGGGCGGGGACGACTTCATGCTGCTGCTGCAAAGCGAGGACTGGCAGCGGCGCTGCGAGGACATCGTCGGCGCCTTCGCAGGCGAGGCGCGCCAGCTGTTCGACGACCAGGCGCGCGAGGCCGGCGGCATCTGGGCCGAGGACCGCCACGGCATCCGGCGATTCTTTGCCTGTACCACGCTGTCCATCGGCGTGGTGCGCGTCGCGCCGGGCAGCGTGCTGGCACCCGAGGACATCGCCAACCTCGCGGCCCTGGCCAAGCAGCAGGCCAAGGCGCAAAGCCTGCCGGGGCGCGGCGCCATCGCGCTGCACACGCCGCACGATGAAGCGCGGCATCCGGCCCTGCACGGTACCGCAGCGGCCTGGCCTGCCTGAAACAAGAAGCCCGCAGGCTCTTGCGAGACTGCGGGCGGGTGGTTGGCAGCGCACGGGCGCGGCAGGATGATCAGTTCACCGATGCACCCGATTCGTACCAGCGCTTGACCATGCCGCGCTCGTCATCGCTCAGGGCACCCGGATTGCCAAAGGGCATCTTGCGCAGCTGCACCACCTGCTGGTAGATCTGCTGGGCATGGGCCTTGACCTGCTCGGGCGAGTCCAGGCGCACATTCTTTTGCTGCAGGGCGGCACCGTGGCAGACCACGCAATGCTGCTGCAAGAAGGGCGCGAGCTGGGCATAGCCGACGGCGCCGTCGGCAGGAGCGGCGGCAGCCGGTGACGCAGGGGCTGCAGGCGCAGCCGGCGCTGCCGTGTCACCACCGGGAGCCGCTGCTGCGGGCTCGGTCGTTGCGGCAGGCGACTGCACGGCGGCGGGAGCCGGCGCAGGCGCTGCGGCAGGCGCCGGCGCGGGCTTGAGCCAGACGGCCGTGCCGATCAGCACCAGCACGCCAACCAGAGCGTAGGGCCAGGGATGGGCATTGCGGCCCAGCTTGAAGCCGTGGCGCATCACGAAGAACTGGCGGATGGCGGCGCCTGCGAACATCATCAGGATCAGCACCAGCCAGTTCAGCTCATGGCTGTACAGCCAGCCGTAGTGGTTGGACAGCATGGCAAACAGCACCGGCAGCGTGAAGTACGTGTTGTGCACGCTGCGCTGCTTGCCGCGCTTGCCGTGGATGGGGTCCACGGGCTGGCCTTCCTTCAGGGCCTTCACCACCGTGCGCTGGCCGGGGATGATCCAGAAGAACACGTTGGCGCTCATCGAGGTCGCCAGCATGGCGCCCATCAGCAGGAAGGCGGCCTGGCCCGGGAAGATGTGGCAGGCCAGGAAGGCCGCGATGCACACCAGCACCAGCACCATGGCGCCCACCGTGGCGTCGCCGTTCTTCTTCTGGCCGAAGACGCGGCAGATGCCGTCGTACAGCAGCCAGAACACGACCAGGAAGGCCAGGGCCGAGGCAATGGCCGCAGCCGAGCCCATGGCGTTGGGATCGGCCGGATTGACGAGGTAGATCTTGGCGTTCCACAGGTACGACACCGTCAGCAGCGCAAAGCCGCTGAGCCAGGTGGTGTAGCTTTCCCAGTAGAACCAGTGCAGGTGGTCCGGCAGCTTGGGCGGGGAGACATTGAACTTGACGGGGTGGTAGAACCCACCGCCGTGCACGGCCCAGAGTTCGCCGCTGACGCCCTGCTTCTTGAGATCGTCATCGACGGGCGGCGTCAGGCTGCTGTCGAGGAAGACGAAATAGAAGGAGGAACCGACCCAGGCGATGGCCGTAATGACGTGGAGCCACCGCAACAGCAGGTTGGCCCAGTCGAGAATGTAGCTTTCCATAGCTCTCAACCTTGGCAGCGTGGGGGCCGCCGGTGTTCAACCTGCTCACCACTGCGGGCGCTCTGAGCAGAAGAAAAAGGCCGCGCACCCGGTAGATATACCGCCGGTGCACCGCTGCGACCATTTCGTAGACACAAAGTGTATGCAATTTTTCGCCAACCCATCGGCTTGCGCAGCATCAATTCACTAGAGATTTCCCTGATTCCGCGCGGACACCGCGCTGCGCCGCTGCAGAAGCTGCGCCGCCACGGCCACCGCGATCACCTCGGGCTCCTTGCCCTTGATGCCGGGCACGCCGATGGGGCAGGTCACATGGTCCAGCTCGGCATCGCTGAAGCCGCGCTCGCGCAGCCTGCGCCGGAAGGTGGCCCATTTGGTGGCGCTGCCGATCAGGCCCACATAGGGCAGATCCCCCTGCGCACGCTGGCGGCCCAGGCACTGGGCGACCACTTCCAGGTCCTCGGCGTGGCTGAAGCTCATGATCAGCACCTGGGAGCCTGCAGGCAGATCGGCCACGGCCGATTGCACGGGGTCTGAATACTCGCACTGCACGAGCTCGTGCTCCTCCTCGGGGAAGACCGAATCGCGGCTGTCCACCCACATCACGCGGTAGGGAAGATTGCACAGCAGGCGCACCAGCGCATGGCCGACGTGGCCTGCGCCGAACAGGGCCACGCAGTCGCGCGGCGGCTGCAGCCGCTCGCGCAGCATGTCCATGCGGCCCTGGGGCACCAGCACGAACCTCAGCATCACCACGCCGCCGCAGCACTGGCCCAGGCTGGGGCCCAGCGGATAGCGGTGCTGGTGCTCGGTGGCGACCTGGCCGCCCTGGCTACCCTGCTCGCCAGGCGTTGCCCAGCCGCGCAGCAGGCTGCGGGCCCTGTCGATGGCATCGAACTCCAGGTGCCCACCGCCGATGGTGCCGGCCACGCGGTCGGCGAACACCGCCATCCAGGCGCCGCGCTCGCGCGGCACGGAGCCTCGCGAGTCCATCACTTCGACCCAGCACAGCGGCCCCTGCGCAAGGCCCTGCTCGACTTTGTTGAACGTGTCACTCCACATGGGCGCACCTGACAGCCCGTCGTGGCGCCTGCGGGCTTCGTTGGAATTTGTTGCGGGATTGTCCGCTGCGGCACTTGAGTTTTGCGCTCCGACTGCCGGTGCCGCAGTGTTTCAGGATACGCTCGCAATCATGCCCGATTCCCCTGATTCCACGCAGCACAGTTCCGTGCAAAAGCCACGTTCCGGCCGCCCCTGGCTGTGGGCCGGCCTGATGGCCGCCATTGCCTCCCTGGTCACGGCCTGCAAGTCCCCGCCCGGCCCCGGCCCGCGCCCCGACGACGTCAGCTCCAGCGCACAGCTGCAGTACCGCAAGGTGGCCGCCAACCATCTGTACGCGCGCAATGCCGATCGCATCTACAAGGGCCAGTTGCCGCCCATGCTCTACGCGATCGGCGTGCTCCAGGTCCAGATCGACCGCAACGGCCAGGTCCAGCGCCTGCACTGGATGCGCGCGCCCGGCCATGCCCCCGAGGTGGTGAGCGAGATCGAGCGCCTGGTGCGCGCCGCCGCGCCCTTCCCCGCTCCTGCCGGCGCCGCCCGCATCACCTATACCGATACCTGGCTCTGGGACAAGTCCGGCCGCTTCCAGCTCGACACGCTGACCGAGGGCCAGCTCTGAGCCTCAGGCCGCTGCGCACGGCTGGCCGTCGGCAAAGCTTCGGGCGCTTCTGAGCAGGCAGGTCACGGCATAGAGCACCAGGTCGTCCGGTGCGTCATCGTTCACGCGATCGATGACCTCGATGGCATAGCCCAGGTCCTGCGACAGCTGCGGCAGCACGCCTGCCGAGCGGCCGCCGGCCTGCAGGCCTGCCACCGCCTGGTCAGCGCTGGCGTGGTAGCCACGCAGCAAATCACGCGCGGCACACACCATGGCCGAGCCGGCGCGTTCGGCATGCAGCTCCAGCACGCCCAGGGCCGCTCCCATATGGCACAACGCATCCACCGCCAGCACCTCCTGGTGCTGCGGTGAGGGTTCCTGATGGCTGTGGCCCGATTGCTTCACTGTCTTCATGGCATCCCTTGCGCGGGACCGTGCTGGTCCCGAAGCAACAATACCTATCAGGTCCCTTGCAGTCAATACCTTTCCGGTCCATGATTGCCGGCGATGAAACAGACCGATCCTCAGTACAAGCTGCGCCTGCCGCAGGAACTCAAGGACCTCGTCGAGGAGGCAGCCAAGCGCACCGGCCGTTCCATGAACGCCGAAGTCGTGGCCCGGCTGCAGACCACGTTCGAGGCCCCCCTGCTGGGCCGCCTGTCGGCCTCGACGGACCCTTCGCTGGAATGCGAAGAGCCCGTGAGCATCTACGACATCAAGATGAGCGCCGAAGCCGTGGAGCGCATCGAAAAGCGCCTGGAACGCATAGAGCAGGCCGTGCTCGCGCCCGCTGCGCCGCAATCCGCCAGTGAAGACGGCGCAACCGGCGGCGCCTGATCCGCTCGCACAAAAGAAAACCGGCCCGCAGGCCGGTTTCGTTCAAAGGCCCCTCAGGGCCGGGATCATTCGACCACCTTGGTGATCTTCGAGCCCTGCAGCGACACGCCGGCTTCCAGGCCCGCGTTGGTCAGCACATAGCTGGTGACGGGGCCCTGGGCGGTCGTGGTGTCCACGCTGCCATTGGCGCCCACCTTGCCTGCGGCCACCGTGGCATCCGCGCCCACGGACCAGCCGTCGCTGGCCAGGAACTTGTCCAGCGCTTCCTGGGTGTTGAACACATAGATCACAGCCTTGGACTGGCCGCCTGCCTGCCAGCCCACCGAGGCGCCCGTGGTGCTGTAGAAGCCCTTGTTCTGGCCGCCGACGCGCAGCACGCCGCGGCCATGCTCGACACCGATGACGAAGCTGCCGCCGATCACCGAGGGGAAGATCAGCACGCCCTTGGAGCGGGCCACCATTTCCTTGGAGCCTGGCGCCGTCTGGTACAGCCGCTCCAGCGCAGCGTTGGCGCGCGCATTGACGGTGGTGGCATCAGCGCGCGGCGCGGACTGGGTTTCCGGCTTGGTGGTCGTGCAGCCGACCATGGCAATGCTGCCGGCCGCCAGTGCAGTGGCCATCACGACGGTACGCAAAGAAAACTGACGCATGGGAAAACCTGCCTTTCTTGATTGGACGTTTTGGGGAGACCCCATCGGTTCATTGGATTGATCACCTTGCCTCCCGGTCCCGGGCACCCCTTCCAGTGCTCGCAAACCGTTTCCGAGACAGGCTGGGGACGATGCTAGGCCGCTTTGCGGTACTTGTGATGAGACATGTCACAAGTTGCGCCATAGGACTACAGGCCCGCAGGAAATGTCTGAAAATCCCGTGCCGGGCTGCCACAGCCGACACCGAAAGTGCGCTGATGCCAGAATGCACCCACAGCAACACCCGGCCCACCGGGCCCATCCACACCGAGGGAGTTCATGAAGTTCTGGAGCCACTTTCACCATCCCCAGGCAGCCATGGTGCTGCTGCGCGTCACGCTCGCGGTCCTGTTGCTTTTTCACGGCTGGGCCAAGCTGCGCTACGGCATAGGCAGCATCGAGCGCATGGTGGAGTCCACGGGCGCACCGGGCTGGCTGGCCTATGCGGTCTATCTGGGTGAGGTGGTGGCGCCGCTGCTGCTGCTGGTCGGCCTGTGGGTGGTGCCTGCGGCGCTGGTGATTGCGATCAACATGGTCGTGGCCTTTGCGCTGGTGCACACGGGCCAGGTGATGCAGCTGCACAGCTCGGGAGGCTGGGCGCTGGAGCTGCAGGCCTTCTTCTTCATCACGGCCCTGGTCGTGGCCATGGGGCACGCCAAGGGCAAGTAGCCCGCCCTCTTGCTCAAGCAGCAAAAGCAACGGCCCGCAATGCGGGCCGTTCGTCGTTTCAGGTTTCACTCCAGGCCATCCCCCGACAGCCTGCGCTTGCAGTCCAGGGCTCAGGAGCCCCGGTACGTGGAATAGCTCCAGGGGCTGACCAGCAGGGGCACGTGGTAGTGCTGGTCGGTATGGGCCACGCCGAAGTCCAGGCTCACCTTGTTGAGGAAGTTGGGCTCGGGCAGTTGCACGCCACGGGCCTTGAAGTAGGCCGCCACGTCGAAGGTCAGGCGGTAGGTGCCGGTCCTGAGGCTGTTGTTGTCGAACAGCGGCGCATCGGTACGGCCGTCGTGGTTGAGCACCAGGCTCTTGATCAGCGTGGCCTGGTCGCCATCGGTGGAATACAGCGCGACAGCCATGCCGGCTGCGGGGCAGCCGTTCATGGTGTCGAGGACGTGGGTGCTCAGGCCCATGGAAATCTCCTGTGCGGCGGGAGCTGGCCCGCCCGGTTGTCATTGGTTGGTCAATGCACGGAGCGCGGCGCGCGACAGCACTCGCGGCCCTGCCCTGCATTCGCAAAGTGTATACAGTTTTTGTACGCCCTTGAAGGGCGTTGCACGGCCGACGCCTAGGAAGATACCCGCACTTTCGGCGCCCGGGCCGGCGCGCGGGAAGGCTGCCGACGCCATGCTTCTACACTGTGGTTCGCCACCGCCCTGGCCGCAGGACCCTCCGGCCGGCGCACACAGGGCGGCACAGGACTCGCGCTCTTTTTCCACTGTTCCACTGTTTCATCTGCCAAGGAGATACCGATGCAACTTCGCTCCCCCTTGCTTGCAACCAGCCTGGCGCTGGCCATTGCCAGCCTGGCCGCCTGCAGCAGCACGCAGCCGCCCGCGGCTTCGGCGGCGCCAGCACCCGTGGCCGCAGCGCCTGCCCCGGCAGCGGCGCCCATCACGCAGAGCAACGCGGCCCAGGCCGCCAGCGCCGCCTATGACTTCGACATGGATGTGTTCCATCCCGTCGTGGGCAGGAGCGGCATGGTGGCCAGCGAGCAGGAGCTGGCCTCGCGCATCGGCCTGCAGATCCTGAAGTCCGGCGGCAATGCGGTGGACGCCGCCGTGGCCATGGGCTTTGCGCTGGCCGTGGCCCTGCCCAACGCAGGCAACATCGGCGGCGGCGGCTTCATGGTCGTGCATGACGCCAAGAGCGGCAAGAACATTGCGCTGGACTTCCGCGAGGTCGCGCCCTCCAAGGCCACGCGCGACATGTACGTGGGTGCGGATGGAAAGGTCATCGACGGCAAATCGCTCTACACCCACTACGCCGTGGGCGTGCCCGGCACCGTGGCCGGCATGGAGCATGCGCTGAAGAAATGGGGATCGCTGCCTTTGTCCACGGTGATTGCGCCGGCCGCAAAGCTGGCCGACAAGGGCTTTACGGTCAGCGAGACCCTGGCCAAGATCCTGGAACAGGAAAAGAAGAACATGGGCCAGTGGCCCGCCACCCAGGCCATCTTCTGGCGCAACGGCGAACCCCTCAAGCGCGGCGACCGCCTGGTGCAGAAGGACCTGGCGCAGTCGCTGCGCCTGATCGGCCAGCAGGGCTCCAAGGTGTTCTACGAAGGCTCCATCGCCCGCAAGATCGCGGCCGAGATGGCGCCGCATGCAGGCGCCCTCTCGCTGCAGGACCTCAAGAGCTACAAGGTCGCCGAGCGCGAGCCGCTGCGCGGCACCTACCGCGGCTACGAGATCGTGACCATGCCGCCACCGTCCTCCGGCGGCGCCCACCTGATCCAGATCCTCAACATGATGGAACGCTGGCCCATGAACCAGTGGGGCGTCAACAGCGCGCAGAGCATCCACTACATGGCGGAAAGCATGAAGCTGGCCTATGCCGACCGTGCCGAATATCTGGGTGATCCCGACTTCGTGACCGTGCCGCTCAAGGGCCTGACCTCCAAGCGCTATGCCGAGGCACTGGCCGCCGGCATCGACCCCTACCAGGCGCGCGCCGGCAAGGACACCCAGCCCGGCAAGCCCCAGCCCTACGAGAGCGACCAGACCACGCACTACTCGGTGGTGGACAAGGCGGGCAACGCCGTGGCCGTGACCTATACGCTGAACACCAACTTCGGCAGCGGCATCGTGGCCAAGGGCACGGGCATCCTGCTCAACAACGAGATGGACGATTTCTCGGCCAAGCCCGGAGTGGCCAACGCCTACGGCCTGGTCGGCGGCGATGCCAATGCGGTGGCCGCAGGCAAGCGCCCGCTGTCGTCGATGACGCCGACCATGGTGCTCAAGGGCGGCAAGCCCGTGCTGGTCACCGGCAGCCCCGGCGGCGCACGCATCATCACCACCGTGCTGCAGACCGTGGTCAACACCATCGACTTCGGCATGAACCCGGCCGAGGCCGCCGCCACGCCGCGCTTTCACCACCAGTGGACGCCCGATGAGCTGCGCGTGGAAAAGGGCATCAGCCCCGACACCGTGGCCCTGCTCAAGTCGCGCGGCCACAACGTTGCCGTGAAGGCGTCGATGGGCCGCACGCAGACCATCGAGCTGCGCGACGGCATGCTCTACGGCGCCTCCGACCCGCGCAACCCCGACGGGCAGACACTGGGCTATTGAAGCAAGAAAAAGCCGCGCCCGTTGCCGAGCGCGGCTTTTCACAACAGGGCGGCGCAAGGCCGCCCTCCCACCAATCGTTGTCTCAAAGGCCGGCCATCAGTCCTGGACCTTCTGGCCCACTTCGAAGTTGGCCTGGATCTCCAGTGCACGCACCATGCCCGAGTGGTCCCAGTTCGCGCCGCCGTGGGCCACGCAGCTGTTGAACAGCTCCTGCGCCTGGGCGGTGTTGGGCAGGGACACGCCGAGCTGGCGCGCGCTGCTCAGGGCCAGGTTCAGGTCCTTCTGGTGCAGCGAGATGCGGAAGCCCGGGTCGAACGTGCGCTTGATCATGCGCTCGGCATGCACTTCCAGGATCTTGGACGAGGCAAAGCCGCCCAGCAGCGCCTCGCGCACGCGGGCCGGGTCGGCACCGGCGCGCGACGCGAACAGCAGGGCCTCGGCCACGGCCTCGATGTTCAGCGCCACGATGATCTGGTTGGCCACCTTGGCGGTCTGGCCGTCGCCGTTGCCGCCCACCAGGGTGATGTTCTTGCCCATGCGCTCGAACAGCGGCTTGACGCGCGCGAACACGTCCTCCGGGCCGCCGACCATGATGGACAGCGTTGCGTTCTTGGCGCCAACCTCGCCGCCGGAGACCGGCGCATCCAGGTACTGGGCGCCGATGGCCTCGATGCGGCGAGCGAAGTCCTTGGTGGCCACGGGCGAGATGGAGCTCATGTCCACCACCACCTTGCCGCTGCTGCCCTTGAGGCCGGCGGCCACGCCGTCCTCGCCGAACAGCACCTTCTCGACATCGGGCGTGTCGGGCAGCATCAGGAAGATGATGTCGGCCCGCTCGGCCACGCCGCGCGCCGTGGTGCACTGGGTGGCGCTGCTCTCGGCGATCTGCGCGGGGATCTTGCCCAGGGTGTTCACGAACAGCTGGTGGCCTGCCGTGAGCAGGTGGCCCGCCATGGGCGCGCCCATGATGCCCAGGCCCACGAAACCAAGCTTGAGAGAGGATGCATTCATGCTGTGTACTCCTTGTCGTTTTTGAAAAGCTGAGAAAAAACTCCGGCGGCGCTCAGGCGGCGACTGCCGCGCGCACGCTGGTGTGGGCGTCCAGCCAGCCAAGGCCCGATTCGGTATCGCGCGCGGGCTTGTACTCGCAGCCCACCCAGCCCTGGTAGCCAATGCGGTCCAGGTGCGCGAACAGGAAGGGGTAGTTGATCTCGCCCGTGCCCGGCTCGTTGCGGCCCGGGTTGTCGGCCAGCTGCACGTGGCCGATGCGCGCCAGGTGCTTTTGCAGCGTGGCCGCCAGTTCGCCCTCGGTGCGCTGGGCGTGGTAGATGTCGTACTGCACGAAGGCGTTGGGCGCACCCACCTCATCGAGGATGGACAGGGCCTCGTCAGTGCGGTTCAGGTAGAAGCCGGGAATGTCGAAGGGGTTGATGGGCTCGATCAGCAGGCGCAGATTGGCCGCGCTCAGCGCCGAAGCGGCAAAGCGCAGGTTGTCCACGAAGGTGCGGCGCAGCAGCGCGGCATCGGCACCGGCAGGCGCCTTGCCGGCCAGGCAGTTGAGCTGGGGCACGCCCAGCGCATGGCCATAGGTCACGGCCTTGGCCACGCCGGCGCGGAACTCGTCCACGCGGTCGGGGTGGCAGGCAATGCCGCGCTCGCCTGCATCCCAGTCGCCGGCCGGCAGGTTGTGCAGCACGATCTGCAGGCCGTGGGCGTCCACGCGCTCCTTGATCTCTTCGACCGTATGGGCGTAGGGAAACAGGAATTCCACGGCCTCGAAGCCAGCGCGCGCCGCGCGCTCGAAGCGGTCGAGGAAGGGCACCTCGGTGAACAGCATGCTGAGGTTGGCAGCAAAACGGGGCATGTCAGAAGTCTCCGGTAGTCGTTTGGTGGGTTGGGAGCGGCAGGGCACGCAGGGTGCCCCGCCGATAGAAAAAGCAGTGCAGTGCAATGCCGTGCGATGTGCCGTGGCGGGCCGGTCAATCCAGCAGTGCAAGCGCGCTGGGCACGTCGGCCGGCGCTGCGGCCAGGTCCTCGAACTCGATCACGTTGTCGATCTCGGCGCCCATGGAGATGTTGGTCACGCGCTCCAGGATGACCTCGACGACGACCGGCGTGCGGTGCTCTGCCATCCAGGCCTCGGCCTGTTGCATGGCGGGCGCGAAGTCCTCGGGACGGTGCACGCGGATGGCCTTGCAGCCCAGGCCCTCGACCACCTTGACGTGGTCCACGCCATAGCCCTTGGACTCTTCCTTGTCGTCGACATTGATGTTGTCGAAGGCCAGTTGCACGCAGTAGTCGATGGAGAAGGCGCGCTGCGCCTGGCGGATCAGGCCCAGGTAGCTGTTGTTGACCAGCACATGGATGTAGGGCAGCTTGAACTGCGCGCCCACGGCCAGCTCCTCGATCATGAACTGGAAGTCATAGTCGCCCGACAGCGCCACGATCTTGCGGGCCGGGTCGGCCACGCGCACGCCCAGGGCGGCCGGCACGGTCCAGCCCAGCGGGCCGGCCTGGCCGCAGTTGATCCAGTTGCGCGGCTTGTAGACATGCAGGAACTGCGCGCCGGCAATCTGCGACAGGCCGATGGTGGAGACATAGCAGGTGTCCTTGTCCAGGCTGCGGTTCATGCACTGGTAGACGCGCTGCGGCTTCATGGGCACGTTGTCGAAATTGGTCTTGCGCAGGTACTCCACATTGTTCTTGCGGGCCTGGCATTCGGCCACCCAGCCGCTGCGGTCCTTCAGGCGGCCGGCCGCCTTCCACTCGCGCGCCACCTCCACGAAAAGCTGCAGCGCAGCGCCCGCGTCCGAGACGATGCCGTAGTCGGGCGCGAACACGCGGCCGATCTGCGTGGGCTCGATGTCCACATGCACGAACTTGCGGCCCTTGGTGTAGACCTCGACCGAGCCCGTGTGGCGGTTGGCCCAGCGGTTGCCGATGCCCAGCACGAAATCGGAGGCCAGCATGGTGGCATTGCCGTAGCGGTGGCTGGTCTGCAGGCCGCACATGCCGGCCATCAGGCGGTGGTCGTCAGGGATGGTGCCCCAGCCCATCAGGGTGGGAATCACGGGCACGTCCAGCAGCTCGGCAAACTCCACCAGCAGCTCGGAAGCGTCGGCATTGATCACGCCGCCGCCCGAGACCAGCAGCGGACGCTCGGACTCGTTGAGCATGGCGATGGCCTTTTCCACCTGCTTGCGCGTGGCAGCCGGCTTGTAGACAGGCAGGGGCTCGTAGGTGTCGATATCGAACTCGATCTCGGCCAGCTGCACGTCGATGGGCAGGTCGATCAGCACGGGGCCGGGGCGGCCCGAGCGCATCAGGTGGAAGGCCTGCTGGAAGGCGCGCGGCACCTGGGCCGGCTCCAGCACCGTGGTGGCCCACTTGGTCACGGTCTTGGCGATGGAGGCAATGTCCACGGCCTGGAAATCTTCCTTGTGCAGACGCGAGCGCGGCGCCTGGCCGGTGATGCAGAGAATCGGAATCGAATCCGCGCTGGCCGAGTACAGGCCCGTGATCATGTCCGTGCCGGCCGGGCCGCTGGTGCCGATGCACACGCCGATGTTGCCGGCCACGGCGCGGGTGTAGCCCTCGGCCATGTGGCTTGCGCCTTCGACGTGGCGCGCCAGGATGTGGCCGATGCCGCCATGGTCCTTGAGCGCTGCGTACAGCGGGTTGATGGCGGCACCGGGAACGCCGAATGCGACGGTCACGCCTTCTTTTTCCAGCACGCGGACTGCGGCTTCGATTGCTTTCATTTTTGCCATGGGAGGTCTCCTTCAAATTGGAGTCAACTCTAGGCAGACAGGCCGATTGGCGGAACGCCTGCGCAGACCATAAAATTTATTCCGTGCAGGAATAACTACCAATGAAAAAGGAGACAGCGCCATGGACAGACTCGATGCCATGCACATGTTCGTGCGCGTGGTGGAGACCAGCAGCTTCACCAAGGTCGCGCACGAATTCGCCACCACCCAGCCCACGGTCACCAAGCAGATCGCAGCCATGGAAGCGCGCCTGAAGGTGCGCCTGCTCAACCGCAACACGCGCGGCGTGAGCCTGACCGAAGCGGGCGCGCTGTACTACGAGAAATGCAAGGCCATCGTCAACGACGTGGCCGAGGCCGACAAGGTGGTCCAGGTGCGCCAGACCCAGGTGCAGGGCCAGCTGCGCATTGGCAGCTCGGTGGCCTTTGGCCGACGCGTGCTGATACCGCTGGCGTTGGAATTCATGGCGCACAACCCCCAGGTGCAGGTCGACCTCAGCTTCGAGGATCGCTACACCGACCTGGTGGCCAACGGCATCGACGTGGCCCTGCGCCTGGGCAAGCTGGCCGACTCCAGCCTGGGCGCACGCACGCTGGGCGTGAACCCCTGGGTGCTGGTGGCCTCGCCCACCTACCTGCGCAAGCGCGGCACGCCGCGCCGCCCCTCCGACCTCAAGGAACATGCCACGCTGATCTACAGCAGCGTGCAGGGCAACGACATCTGGCGTCTGCGCAACGCCAGCGGAGAACCGGTCTCGGTGGCGGTCACGGGCCGGCTGCGCTCCAACAACCTCTCGGCCCTGCTGGCGGCCTCACGCTCGCACATGGGCATCGCCGCCCTGCCCCGCTACGTGGCCCATGACTCCCTGGAAGCCGGCCGCGTGGTCGAAGTCCTCAAGACCTGCCGCCTGCCCGAGCAGGAAATCCACGCCGTCTACCCCTCGCCGCGCCTGGTGCCGCAGAAGGTGCAGTCCTTCATCGCCTTCCTGCAGGGGCGGTTCGATGCCGAGTGGTGGGAGACGCTGCCGCGCGGGGCATGAGGCCAGGCGCTGCGCATTGGGAATGCAATGTATGTACATTGAGAAGAATGCCGCCCGAACGGCATGTCTGATTTCCGTCTTGCGAGGTGACCGCCATGTCCAAAGAAGTGCAAATGACATTTCGTGTCGAGCCCGAACTGCGCTCGGAGTTTGCCGACGCTGCCTTGCTGGAAAACCGCCCCGCAGCACAGGTGCTGCGCGAGTTGATGCGCGCCTATGTCAACCAGTCGCGTGAGCGCGTCAGCGGCCCTGTGAACGCCGCCATTTCCGCAACGGAGAAACGTCGGCGCGAAGCAGCCGTCAACTTCGCCCGCGCGTCCATCGGACTGGAAGGCTTCACGCCTTCCGAAGCTGCTGAGACCGGCGCACGCCAATTTATCCGGGGTGATATCCAGCTTGCCGATTTCGTCCAGGTGAAGGTCAATGCGCGATGAAGTCCCGCCTGCATCCGCGAGCACGTTGACTGCAGCGCAGCGTCAGCAACTCGAAGCCGATCACACATTCAAACGGCTTGTCGAGCTGGAGCTGGAGCCTGTGCGCGGCAGCTTCGACGCTGCCCACCTGAAGGCAGTCCACCATCGCATCTTCCAGGACTTGCCGGACGCCGGCTTCCACGAGGTCACGCCTGGCGAATTCAGAACACAGGTGCCCCATGGCCAGGACTGGATGAAGCAGCGCGGCCTATCGACCATGGGAGGCACTTTCCATGTCGTCTATTCACGCATGGACGACGCGGCCATGGCCAGACTCGACAAGGCCCTCGAAGAAGCCAGCCCCGACGAGCTGCACGGCTTGAAGACCGCTGAATTCACGGCACGGCTTGCCAGGATGTACATCGAGTTGGACTACGCCCATCCATTCAGCGATGGCAACAGCCGTACGCTTCGCACCTTCACCAGGCAGCTCGCCAGGGAAGCTGGATATGAGGTCGATTGGTCACGATTCGGACACAGTGAGACTGGGCGTGATCTTCTCTATATCGCACGCGACCGCAGCGTGAACGAGCTGGCGAAGCCGCACGTCCAGCACGAAAATACCATGCGAAAAATCCTGCGCACGCAGGACAGGCTGAAAGCCCATCCGGCCCTGCCCGACTTGCTGCGCGACGCAGTACGTCCGAGCCGCGCAGTGGCCTTTGAGCAACTGAACGAGCGGGAAGCGTTGAGCGAGCATCCCGAGCTGGAAGCGGCATACAAGACCGTGCATGCAGCAGCGACCCACCTGGCCTCGCAGATGCCGGGCCATCCCGAGGCGCAGAAAGTCGGCATTCAGTCAGTCATGAACCATGTTCAGAACTGCCTGAACGCCGGGGAGACCGCCGACTTCGGCCATAGCCAGAAAAGGTAAAAGCGAACGCCAACGCCCCTAATGGCTACGACCCGGACCTTCTCAGAGAACCAGAATCGCCCGGAAGTCATTCACGTTGGTATGCGTGGGCCCGGTCACCACCAGATCCCCCAGCGCATCAAAGAACCCATACGCATCATTGCGATCCAGGTACTCGGCAATCCGCATGCCCTGGGCCTGGGCCCGCGCCAACGTATCCGGTGACACGCGCGCGCCCGCGTTGTCCTCCACGCCATCGATGCCATCGGTATCGGCCGCCAGCGCCCAGACCTTGTCCTGCCCCTGCAGGGCCTGGGCCAGGCCCATGCAGAACTCGCCCGCGCGGCCGCCGCGTCCCTTGGGCGTGCCAGCCGGGCGCTGCCGGATGGTGACCGTGGTCTCGCCGCCGGACAGGATCACGCAGGGCTTTGCAAACGGCTGGCCGTGGCGGGCCACGGCGCGCGCCAGGGCGGCGTGGACCTTGGCGACTTCGCGCGATTCGCCCTCGATCTCGTCGGACAGCACATGGGTGCGCAGGCCTGCGGCCTCGGCCACGCGTGCGGCCGCCTCCAGCGAGTGCTGGGGCGTGGCGATCATGTGGACCTCGTGGCCGTCGAAGCGCGCGTCGCCGGGCTTGGGTGTTTCCAGCTCGCCCGCCTCCAGCGCGCGGCGCACGGATTCGGGCACGTCGATGCGGTAGCGCGCGAGGATGGCCAGCGCGTCGGCGCAGCTGCTGGCATCGGGCACGGTGGGGCCGCTGGCGATGATGGAGGGGTCGTCGCCCGGCACGTCGCTGATGGTCAGCGTGACCACGCGCGCGGGTGCGCAGGCCGCGCCCAGGCGCCCGCCCTTGATGCGCGACAGGTGCTTGCGCACGCAGTTCATCTCGCCGATGGCGGCTCCGCTTTCCAGCAGGGCGCGGTTGATGCGTTGCTTTTCCTCCAGGTCGATGCCTTCGGCCGGCAGGGTCAGCAGGGCCGAGCCGCCGCCCGAGATCAGGCACAGCACGAGGTCGTCCTCGGTCAGCCCTTCGGTCAGCGCGAGGATGCGTTCGGCGGCGGCCAGGCCTGCCGCATCGGGCACGGGGTGGGCGGCCTCGACCACTTCGATGCGCTGCGCCAGGCCTTCGGGGCGCGGCGGGATGTGGTGGTAGCGCGTGACCACGAGGCCGGACAGCGGCGCGTCCGCTGGCCACAGCGCCTCCAGCGCCTGGGCCATGGAGCCGCCGGCCTTGCCCGCGCCCAGCACCAAGGTGCGGCCCTTGGGAGGCTTTGGCAGGCATTGGGCCATGCTGTACAGGGGCTGCGCATCCTTGACCGCAGCGCGGTAGAGGTCGAGCAGAAAGGCTTGGGGATCGGTGAGGTGCAGGTCCGTGGTGCTGGTCATGGTGTGTTGTCTCCGCCGGGCATTATGGAATTTCCTGCACCGGCGGTGGCATGCGGTCAAGTCACAACTGATTCGCCCGGCCTCGTTCCTCGTGCCAACCCAACTCAATCCAGGGCCACCTTGGCGTCCTTGACCAGCCTGGCGAAGCGGTCGGTGTCGTCGCGGATCTGGCGCGCCATCTGCTCGGGCGATCCGCCGATGGGCTCGGCGCCTATCTCTTCCATCTTCCTGCGGAACTGCGGCGACTCGATGATGCGGTTCATGTCCGCTCCCAGCCGCGCCAGTACCTCGCGGGGCGTGGCGGCCGGTGCCAGCACGCCGAACCAAGTGCCCATGTCGAAGCCCTTGAGCCCAGCCTCGTCCAGCGTGGGCACATCGGGCAGGGCCACCGAGCGCCTGGCAGTGGTCACGGCCAGCGCGCGCAGCTTGCCGGCCTTGATGTGGGGCAGCACGGGCGTGACGGTATCGAAGGACATGGCGATCTGCCCGCCCAGCAGGTCCGTGGTCAGCGGCCCGCTGCCCTTGTAGGGCACGTGCAGCAGTTCCACGCCGCCCATGGACTCGAACTGCGCGCCGATCAGGTGCTGGCCCGTGCCCGCGCCGTTGGAGCCATAGGCCAGTTTGCCGGGCTGGGCCCGGGCCTGGGCCAGCAGCTCCTGCACGGTTTTGGCGGGCACCTGCGGATTGACCACCAGCACATTGGGGACCACGGCCACCACGGTGATGGGCGCCAGGTCCTTCTGGAAGTCATAGCCCAGCCTGCGGTAGACGCTGGTGGCAATGGTGTGGTGCACGGCGCCCATGAGCAGGGTGTAGCCGTCAGGTTTCGCCTTGGCCACATGGTCGGCGCCCAGGGTGGCGCCCGCGCCGGGGCGGTTTTCCACGACCACGGGCTGGCCCAGACTCTTGGACAGCTCCTGGCCCAGCGCACGTGCCAGCACGTCGGTGGTGCCGCCTGCGGGAAACGGCACGATGAGGTTGACGGGGCGCGCCGGCCAGGCCTGGGCCCAGGCCGAAGACATGGCAGCTGGAATGGCGGCGGCGGCCAGCGCGCACGCGGCGGCAACCCTGGTGATGCGGTTCATGGCTTGTCTCCTGTCTGTTCTTTTGTGGGTTATCGGACCATGCAGCGCGCGCTCAGGCAGGCACGGGCTCGGCCTGGACCTCGGCGGTCTGCGCGCGCAGCCGAGTGCAGACCGCGTCGGTGACCTGCCTCGTGGTGGCCTTGCCGCCCAGGTCACGCGTGTGCAGCGAGGCATCGGCCGTCACCTGCTCCACGGCCTGCATCAGGCGCTGCGCGGCGCGGTGCTCGCCCAGGTGCTCCAGCAGCATCACGCAGCTCCAGAAGGTGCCCACGGGGTTGGCCAGGCCCTGGCCCATGATGTCGAAGGCCGATCCGTGGATGGGCTCGAACATGCTGGGGTAGCGGCGCTCCGGATCGATGTTGCCCGTGGGCGCAATGCCCAGGCTGCCGGCCAGCGCGGCCGCCAGGTCGCTGAGGATGTCGGCATGCAGGTTGGTGGCGACCAGGGTGTCCAGCGAGGCCGGGCGGTTGACCATGCGCGCCGTGGCCGCGTCCACCAGCTCCTTGTCCCAGCGCACGTCGGGGAACTCGGCGGCCACCTGCACCGCAATCTCGTCCCACATCACCATGGCGTGGCGCTGGGCGTTGGACTTGGTGATCACCGTCAGCAGCTTGCGCGGCCGCGACTGCGCCAGGCGGAAGGCAAAGCGCATGATGCGCTCCACGCCCGCACGGGTCATCATGCTCACGTCGGTGGCCACCTCGATGGGATGGCCCTGGTGGGCGCGGCCGCCCACGCCCGCGTATTCGCCTTCGGAGTTCTCGCGCACGATGACCCAGTCCAGATCCTCGCGTGCGCAGCGCTTGAGCGGCGCATCGATGCCGGGCAGGATGCGCGTGGGCCGCACATTGGCGTACTGATCGAACCCCTGGCAGATCTTCAGGCGCAGGCCCCACAGCGTGACATGGTCGGGAATATGCGGGTCGCCGGCCGAGCCGAACAGGATGGCATCCTGGCCGCGCAGCGCGTCCAGCCCGTCGGCCGGCATCATCTCGCCGTGCGCGCGGTACCAGTCGCCGCCCCAGCCGAAACTGGTGAAGGCAAAGCCCAGGCCGGGCTGGGTTTCGGCCAGCGCCTGCAGCACCTCCTGCCCTGCGGGCACCACTTCCTTGCCGATGCCATCGCCGGGAATGCAGGCTATGCGGTATGTCTTTTTCATGAGGGCTCCTTGGATTGCGGTGGATGAAGCGCCATGCGGTTCCATGGCCTAGTCCGTGAATCTATCGATGGAACAACGCCGCGCGCGCCTCTAGAGTGATGGCATCGTTCACTTTGATTCAACAATGAGCACACCCGTCTCAGCGCCATCGGAGATGGCCTTCTTCTGCCTGCTGGCCCGCAGCGCCAGCCTGTCGGCCACGGCCCGCGAGCTGGGCATCACCACGCCGGCGGCCAGCAAGCGCCTGTCCCAGATGGAGGCGCGGCTGGGCGTGCAACTGGTCAGCCGCACGACGCGGCGCCTGGGCCTGACCGACGAGGGCCAGACCTACCTGGCCCATGCGCGGCGCATCCTGGACGACATTGCCGCCATGGAGCAGGCCGTGGCCGGCATGCCCGGGCAGCCGCAGGGCCTGCTGCGCATCAATGCCACGCTGGGATTCGGACGCAGCCATATCGCGCCGCTGATCGCCAGCTTCGTGCGCAGGCACCCGCAGATCCAGGTGCAGCTGCAGCTGTCGGCCTCGCCGCCGCCGTTGGTGGATGACAGCTTCGACCTGTGCATACGCTTTGGCGAGCCGCCGGACGCGCGCATCATCGCGCGGCGCCTGGCGCCCAACCGGCGGCTGCTGTGCGCGTCTGCCGCCTACCTGGCGCGGCGCGGCACGCCGGCCACCCCGCGCGAGCTGATGCAGCACGACTGCATCGACATCCGCCAGGGCGACGACACCCACGGCGTCTGGCGCTTCACCCACAACGGCCCCGGCCGCAAGACCGAGGCCATCCGCCTGCGCGACAGCCTGAGCACTAACGATGGCGAGATCGCCGTGGGCTGGGCCCTGGCCGGCCTGGGCATCGTCATGCGCGCCGAATGGGATGTCGCCCGCTACCTGCGCAGCGGCCGCCTGGTGCAGGTGCTGGCCGACCATGCCACGGCGCCGGCCGACATCCATGTGGTCTATCCGCAGCGGCATGCGGCAACCCAGCGCGTGCAGCGCTTTGTGGAGCACCTGGCACGGCACTTCGATACGGCCGCGCCCGGTTTCTGAAAAGGCATGCCGTATGCGGGGAAACGCCAATAAGCAGTAGACAGAAACTGTATACAACTCTTGTGACCAGCCGCTATGATGGCTGAATGGAGACTTCCACCACCAGTTTCATTGTCGAGAGCCTGACCCGGGCCATCGTCGAACACCGTCTTCTGCCCGGCACCAAGCTGGCCGAGCAGAAATTGGCAGACCATTTCGGCGTCTCGCGCACCCTGGTGCGCCAGGCGCTGTTCCAGCTGTCGCAAAACCGCCTGATCCGGCTCGAACCCGCGCGCGGGGCCTTCGTGGCCACGCCCTCGGTGGACGAGGCGCGCCAGGTCTTCGCCGTGCGCCGCATGCTCGAAGCCGAGATGGTGCGCGCCTTCATCGCCCAGAGCACGCCGGCCAAGATCCGCGCGCTGCGGCAGCACGTGGCGGCCGAGAAAAAGGCCATGGACGGCAACGACGTCGGCCAGCGTACCGAGCTGCTGGGCGACTTCCACGTGCGCATGGCCGAGCTCATGGGCAACGAGGTGCTGGCCCAGCTGCTGGGCGAACTGATCTCGCGCTGCGCGCTGATCACGCTGATGTACCAGTCCAGCACGGCCGCCGAGCACTCCCATGACGAGCATGCCGAAATCGTCACGGCCCTGGCCGGCGGCGACGCCGACCACGCCGTGCAGCTTATGCAGCAGCACCTGGACCACGTGGAAGCCGGCCTGACCTTCGACCGCGACATGCCGACCAGCGATCTTTCGATGGCCCTTTCCTCCGTATCCGCATGACCTACGACGCCACTGCCCCCTATCCCCGCGACCTGATCGGCTACGGTCGCACGCCCCCCCACGCCCGCTGGCCCGGCCAGGCCCGCGTGGCCGTGCAATTCGTCCTCAACTACGAAGAGGGCGGCGAGAACTGCGTGCTGCACGGCGATGCCGCCAGCGAGCAGTTCCTGTCCGAAATGTTCAATCCGGCCGCCTACCCCGAGCGCCACATGAGCATGGAAGGCATCTACGAGTACGGCTCGCGCGCCGGTGTCTGGCGCATCCTGCGCGAGTTCGAGAAGCGCGGCCTGCCGCTGACCGTGTTCGGCGTGGCCACGGCCCTGCAAAAGCACCGCGAGCTGGCCCAGGCCTTCGACGAGCTGGGCCATGAAGTGGCCTGCCACGGCCTCAAGTGGATCCACTACCAGAACATTCCCGCCGAGGTCGAGCGCGAGCACATGCGCCAGTGCATGGAGATCTTCGGCGAGCTGTATGGCCACGATGGCGACCACGGCCTGGGCTGGTACACGGGCCGCGACAGCCCCAACACCCACCGCCTGGTGGCCGACGACGGCCGCTTCGCCTATGACAGCGACTACTACGGCGACGACCTGCCCTTCTGGATGAAGGTCGGCAGGAGCGACGGCAGCACCCGCAGCCAGCTCATCGTGCCCTACACGCTGGACTGCAACGACATGCGCTTCGCCCTGCCCCAGGGCTACTCGCACGCCGACCCGTTCTTCCAATACCTGAAGGACACGTTCGACGCCCTCTACGCCGAGGGCGATCCGGCCGGCGATGACTCCCCCAAGATGATGAGCATTGGCATGCACTGCCGCCTGCTGGGCCGCCCCGGCCGCATCACGGCACTGCAGCGCTTTCTGGACCACATCCAGCGGCACGACAAGGTCTGGGTCTGCCGCCGCATCGACCTCGCGCGCCACTGGGCGCACCACCATCCCGACAAGGAATAACGCAGCATGGCTCTGACGCTGGAACAACTCAATGCCGCCGACCTGGCCACCGCCACCGGTCTGCTCGACGGCCTGTACGAACACTCGCCCTGGATTGCCGAGGCCGCGCTGGCCCGGCGCCCCTTCCGCTCGCTGGCACAGATCAAGTACGCCATGGCCCAGGTGCTGGACAAGGCGCCGGTGCAGGCCAAGCTCGACCTGATCCGCGCCCACCCGGAGCTGGCCGGCAAGGCCATGGAGACCAACACGCTCACGGCCGAATCCACCAACGAGCAGAACAAGGCCGGCCTGACCCGCTGCACGCCCGAGGAGCTGGAGCACATCCGCAAGCTCAACGCCGAGTACGGCAAGCGCTTCGGCTTTCCCTTCATCCTGGCCGTGCGCGGTCCGCGCGGCGCGGGCCTGACCAAGGCCGAGATCATCGAGACCTTCGAGCGCCGCCTGCACAACCACCCCGACTTCGAGCTGGGCGAGGCGCTGCGCAACATCCACCGCATTGCCGAGATCCGCCTGAACGACAAGTTCGGCTACACGCCCGAGCTGGGTAACGATGTCTGGGACTGGCAGGAAAAGCTGGCCCAGCACAGCGACCCCGGCTATGCCGAAAAGGGCCAGCTCACCGTCACCTACCTCACCGATGCCCACCGCGCCTGCGCCCAGCGCATCAGCCACTGGATGCGCGACTGCGGCTTCGACGAGGTAGAGATCGACGCCGTGGGCAACGTCGTGGGCCGCTACAAGGCGGCCACCGACGATGCCAAGACCCTGCTGACCGGCAGCCACTACGACACCGTGCGCAACGGCGGCAAGTACGACGGCCGCCTGGGCATCTTCGTGCCCATGGCCTGCGTGCGCGAGCTGCACCGCCAGGGCAGGCGCCTGCCGTTCCACATCGAGGTCGTGGGCTTTGCGGAAGAGGAAGGCCAGCGCTACAAGGCCACCTTCCTGGGCTCGGGCGCGCTGATCGGCGACTTCAGGCAGGAATGGCTGGAGCAAAAGGATGCCGACGGCATCACCCTGCGCGAGGCCATGCAGCATGCCGGCCTGTGCATTGACGACATTCCGAAGCTGCAGCGCGATCCGGCCCGCTACCTGGGCTTCATCGAGGTGCACATCGAACAGGGCCCGGTGCTCAACGAGCTGGACATCCCGCTGGGCATCGTCACCTCCATCAACGGCAGCGCGCGCTACATCTGCGAGATGATCGGCATGGCCAGCCACGCCGGCACCACGCCCATGGACCGCCGCCGCGATGCCGCCTGCGGCGTGGCCGAGCTGGCGCTGTACATCGAAAAGCGCGCCGCGCGCGACGGCACCTCGGTGGCCACCATGGGCCAGCTCAATGTGCCCAGCGGCTCGGTCAACGTGGTTCCCGGCCGCTGCCAGTTCAGCCTGGACCTGCGCGCGCCCACCAACGAGCAGCGCGACGCCATGGTGGCCGACATCCTGGCCGAGATCGAGGCCATCGCCCAGCGCCGTGGCCTGCGCTACAGCACCGAGCTGGCCATGAAGGCCGCCGCCGCCCCCAGCGCCCCCGAATGGCAGCAGCGCTGGGAAGCCGCCGTGGACGCCCTGGGCGTGCCCCTGTACCGCATGCCCAGCGGCGCCGGCCACGACGCCATGAAGCTGCATGAAATCATGCCCCAGGCCATGCTGTTCGTACGCGGCCTGAACGCCGGCATCAGCCACAACCCGCTGGAAAGCTCCACCGCCGACGACATGCAACTGTCCGTTGATGCCTTCTCCCACGTACTGAACCAACTGGCCCAAGAGCAGCAATGACCAACATGAACCAAGACAAGCAAGCCACCTACGCCGCCCTGGACGCCTGGATCGACCAGCATTTCGATGAAGAGGTGCAATTCCTGCAGGCCCTGGTCCAGGTTCCGACCGACACCCCGCCCGGCAACAACGCCCCCCACGCCGAGCGCACGGCCGAGCTGCTCAAGACCTTCGGCTACGAGGCCGAGAAGCACACCGTGCCCGAGGCCGAGGTCAAGGCCTACGGCATGGAATCCATCACCAACCTGATCGTGCGCCGTCCCTATGGCAGCGCAGGTGACGCCGGCGGCGGCCTGACCATTGCGCTGAACGCCCACGGCGACGTGGTGCCGCCCGGCGAGGGCTGGACCCAGGACCCCTATGGCGCCGCCATCGAGGACGGCAAGCTCTACGGCCGCGCCGCCGCCGTGAGCAAGAGCGACTTCGCCACCTTCACCTACGCCGTGCGTGCGCTCGAAGCCGTGGCCAAGCCCTCCAAGGGCGCGGTGGAACTGCACTTCACCTACGACGAGGAATTCGGCGGCATTCTGGGCCCCGGCTGGCTGCTGGCCAACAACCTCACCCAACCCGACCTGATGGTCGCGGCCGGCTTCAGCTACGAAGTCGTCACCGCCCACAACGGCTGCCTGCAGATGGAAGTGACCGTGCAGGGCAAGATGGCCCATGCCGCCGTGCCCCACACGGGCGTGGACGCGCTGCAGGCCGCCGTGGTGCTGATGAACGCGCTGTACGCCGAGAACACCAAGTACCAGCAGGTGACCTCCAAGGTGCCGGGCATCAAGCACCCCTACCTGAACATCGGCCGCATCGAAGGCGGCACCAACACCAACGTGGTGCCCGGCAAGGTCGTGCTCAAGATCGACCGCCGCATGATCCCCGAGGAGAACCCCGCCGAGGTCGAGGCCAGCATCCGCGCCGTCATTGCCCAGGCCATTGCCGACTTCAACGCCAAGGGCGGCTACACGGGCGAGGATGCCGTGCGCGTGGACATCAAGCGCCTGCTGCTGGCCAATGCCATGACGCCGCTGGCCGGCAACAAGCCCCTGGTGGACGCCATCCAGGCCCATGGCGAAGCCGTCTTCGGCGAAAAGCCCCCGGCCGTGGGCACGCCGCTGTACACCGACGTGCGCCTGTACGTGGAGCGCGGCATTCCCGGCGTGATCTACGGCGCCGGCCCGCGCACCGTGCTGGAGTCCCATGCCAAGCGCGCCGACGAGCGCCTGGTGCTGGAGGACCTGCGCCGCGCCACCAAGGTCATCGCGCGCATGCTGTGCGACCTGACGGCCTGACCGCCTGACGGCCCGCATCAAGGCCTGACCCCCAAGCCCGGCGCCGCCGGGCTTTTTTGCGTCCGGGCACCGCATCGGGGCGCGTGCACCTCCGCAGCCCATGCCGTGCACCCGAGCCGCGCCCGACCCACGCCCGAGCCGCGCCACAGCGGCCGCCAGGCACCAGCACGGTGCCTGGCGCTTGCCTGGCGGCTGGCATCCATCTTGCAATGCACCATGGCACTCCCGCCCTGGCAGGCGATGCGCACCAAAACGGGTTGGCGCGACTGCCGCAACAGGGTTTACCGGGAGCAGAAATTTCCCATGATCTGTATACACTTTTTGTATGGATGTTGGTGCCAAACCCTGTCACGCCGGCGTCCGTTCCCATAAATCCCGAGGAGACAAATCCCCATGCAATCTTCCGTTCATCCCGTCGATGAGATGCTGCCCGCAGGCAAGCTCACGGCGCTGGGCCTGCAGCACGTTCTCGTGATGTATGCGGGCGCCGTGGCCGTGCCCCTGATCGTCGGCCGCGCACTCAACCTGCCGCCCGAGCAGGTGGCCCACCTGATCTCGGCCGACCTGTTTTGCTGCGGCCTGATCACGCTGATCCAGGCCATGGGCGCGACCCAGTGGTTCGGCATCAAGCTGCCCGTGATGATGGGCGTGACCTTCGCCAGCGTGGCGCCCATGGTGTCCATGGCGCAGACCACGGGCGGCTCGGCGGGGGCGGGGCTGATCTTCGGCTCGGTGATCGGGGCGGGGATCGTATCCATCCTCATCGCCCCGCTGATCAGCCGCATGCTGCGCTTTTTCCCGCCCGTGGTGACCGGCACCATCATTGCCGTCATCGGCATCAGCCTGATGCGCGTGGGCGTGAACTGGATCTTCGGCAACCCCGTCGGCCCCACCGCGCCCAGCGTGCCCAACCCCGAGCACCTGAAATGGCTGGCCGACGCCCAGGCCACGGCCGGCGCGCCGGGCTCCTCGCTGCCGCCCGTGCCCAAGGGCTTCGCGGTCGTGCCCACCATTCCCAACCCCAAGTACGGCGACCTGACCGGCGTGGGCATCTCGGCCATCGTGCTGCTGTCCATCCTGCTGATCGCGCGCTTTGCCAAGGGCTTCCTGGCCAACGTCTCGGTGCTCATGGGCATCCTGATCGGCGGCGTGCTGTCCGTGGCCATGGGCCTGATGGACTTCAGCAAGGTCGCCAAGGCCGAATGGTTCACGATGGTGCTGCCCTTCGAAATCGCCACGCCGGTGTTCGACCCCATCCTCATCCTGACCATGAGCCTGGTGATGGTGGTGGTGATGATCGAGTCCACCGGCATGTTCCTGGCCCTGGGCGACATGACCGATCGCAAGATCAGCCAGGACGAGCTGACCCGCGGCCTGCGCACCGACGGCCTGGGCACGCTGATCGGCGGCATCTTCAACACCTTCCCCTACACCAGCTTCTCGCAGAACGTGGGCCTGGTCGCCGTCACCGGCGTCAAGAGCCGCTGGGTCTGCGTGGCCGGCGGCGTGATCCTGATCGTGCTGGGCGTGCTGCCCAAGATGGGCGCCCTGGTCGAGTCCCTGCCCACCGTGGTGCTGGGCGGCGCGGGCCTGGTGATGTTCGGCATGGTGGCCTCCACCGGCATCCGCATCCTGAGCAACGTGGATTTCCAGACCAACCGCAACAACGCCATGATCGTCGCCGTGTCCATCGGCGTGGGCATGATTCCGCTGGTGGCGCCGAATTTCCGCCAATGGATGCCCCACGGCATTCATCCGTTGATCGAATCCGGTATCCTGCTGGCCTCGATTACCGCGGTGGCATTGAACATTTTCTTCAACGGAGCCAGCAGCGACACCTCTGCTGCCGTCCGGGCCGCACGCCAGGCAGACGCCCACTGATGAAACAGTGCCCGCCCTGGCGGGCACGCCCAACAACCGCCCGGCCTACCCGCCGGGCCGTGCGCCCCCTGCCGTCCATAGGCGCCAGGGGGCTTGTTGTCGAAATCCCTGAGGCAAAACTGTCCTGACCCTCATAGGCTGTAGCTATCCGGTAAGCTCCGAGAGCATTTGCAGAGAATTCCTGTATGACCCAAAACCTGTCCAACGCCGAACAAGCCCTGCGCGACGCAGCCCGCGAATACCATCGCAGCCCCAACAAGGGCAAGATCTCCGTCACGCCCACCAAGCCCTTGTCCAACCAGCGCGACCTGTCGCTGGCCTATTCGCCCGGCGTGGCCTACCCCTGCCTGGACATCCAGGCCGACCCCTCGCTGGCCGCCGAATACACGGCGCGCGGCAACCTGGTCGGCGTCATCACCAACGGCACGGCCGTGCTGGGCCTGGGTGACATCGGCCCGCTGGCCGGCAAGCCGGTGATGGAAGGCAAGGGCTGCCTGTTCAAGAAGTTCGCCGGCGTCGACGTGTTCGACATCGAACTGGCCGAGCGCGATCCGGACAAGCTGATCGAGATCATCGCCTCGCTCGAACCCACGCTGGGCGGCATCAACCTCGAGGACATCAAGGCGCCCGAGTGCTTCTACATCGAGCAGGAGCTGTCCAAGCGCATGAACATCCCCGTGTTCCATGACGACCAGCACGGCACGGCCATCATCTCCAGCGCCGCCCTGCTCAACGGGCTGGAGCTGGTGGACAAGCAGATCGGCAACGTCAAGATCGCCGTCTCCGGCGCCGGCGCCGCCGCCATCGCCTGCGTGAACGTGATGGTGGGACTGGGCGTCAAGCGCGAAAACGTCTTCATGTGCGACTCCAAGGGCGTGATCTACGAAGGCCGCCCCGGTGGCCTGGACGCCTCCAAGGCCCAGTACGCGCAAAAGACGGACGCCCGCACCCTGGCCGACGCCGTCAAGGACGCCGACGTCTTCCTGGGCTGCTCGGCTCCCGGCGTGCTCACTGCCGACATGGTCAAGACCATGGCCGACAAGCCCATCATCCTGGCCCTGGCCAACCCCGAACCCGAGATCCGCCCCGAGCTGGCCAAGGCCGTGCGCCCGGACTGCATCATGGCCACGGGCCGTTCGGACTACCCCAACCAGGTCAACAACGTCCTGTGCTTCCCCTACATCTTCCGTGGCGCGCTGGACTGCGGCGCCACCAAGATCACCGAAGCCATGAAGCTGGCCTGCGTGCGCGAAATCGCCGCACTGGCCAAGCAGGACGTCAGCGATGAAGTCGCCGCCGCCTACCAGGGCAAGGAGCTGAAGTTCGGCCCCGACTACCTGATCCCCACGCCCTTCGACACCCGCCTGATCCTGCGCATCGCGCCGGCCGTGGCCAAGGCTGCCGAAGAGTCCGGTGTCGCCACCCGCCCCATCGCCGACTACGACGCCTACCGCGAGAGCCTGACCCGCTTCGTCTACCAGACCAGCATGTTCATGCGTCCGGTGTTCGCCGCCGCCAAGGCCAACCAGCAGCGCGTGGCCTATGCCGAAGGCGAAGACGAGCGCGTGCTGCGCGCCGCCCAGGTCGCCGTCGATGACGGCCTGGCCAAGCCCATCCTGATCGGCCGCCCCGCCGTGATCGAGGCCCGCATCGCCAAGGCCGGCCTGCGCCTGGTGCTGGGCAAGGACGTGGAGATCTGCAACCCCGAGGACGATCCGCGCTTCCGCCAGTACTGGGAAACCTACCACCGCCTGATGGGCCGCAACGGCGTCACGCCCGAGACCGCCAAGGCCGCCGTGCGCCGCTCCAACACGCTGATCGCAGCGCTCATGGTCCACCTGGGCGATGCCGACGCCATGCTCTGCGGCCTGGTCGGCAAGTTCGACAGCCACCTGGCCCATGTGCGCGACGTGCTCGGCCTCAAGCAAGGCGCCGGCGAGTTCGCCACCGTCAACGCCGTGATGCTGGACAGCGGCACGCTGTTCATCGCCGACACCTACATCAACGAGGCGCCCAACGCCACCGAGCTGGCCGACATCGCCCGCCTGGCGGCCGAGGAAGTGGCCCGCTTCGGCCTGCCGCCCAAGGTGGCCTTCCTGTCGCACAGCAACTACGGCTCGTCCAGCCGCCCCTCGGCGCTGAAGATGCGCGCCGCGCGCGACCTGTTTGCCGCCGCCAACCCCGACGTGGAATGCGACGGCGAAATGCACGGCGACTCCGCCCTGTCCGAAGCCATCCGCGACCGCGCCCTGCTCGAATCCTCGCTGCACGGCGAGGCCAACGTGCTGATCTGCCCCAACCTGGACGCCGCGAACATCCTGTTCAACGTGCTCAAGACCACGGGCGGCCACGGCACGACCATCGGCCCCATCCTGCTGGGCGGTGCAGCCGCAGCCCATGTGCTGACCCCCTCCGCCACCGTGCGCCGCGTGGTCAACATGACGGCCCTGGCCGCAGCCCAGGCCATCGCTGCCCGCGGCTGATCCGCTGCGCCCCCGAAAGGCGCCCCTGCGAAGGGGCGCCTTTTTGATTGCGGGTCGTGCATCGGCACGCATCCCTCGGGACCCACGCAAGCCCGGCTAGAATACGGAGCTTCGGAGGTTTGGGTGAGTGGTTTAAACCAGCAGTCTTGAAAACTGCCGACGGGCAACCGTCCGTGAGTTCGAATCTCACAGCCTCCGCCAGTATCCAGCGTTCGGGAACGCATCAATTACGGCCTGCAGCATCGCGCCTGCCTCGGCCTGGACCTCGTCTGTAGGGTCTAAATCTTCTATCGCTTGCTCTATCAGAGCGACTTTGAGGTCGTAGTCTGCGATCTTTGCAAGCTTCACCCTTAGATCCGTTGTCGTATGCCGCTTGCCTGTGCGGAGCGCGCTGATGTTCTGTTGCTTGAGTCCTAGTAGGTCTGCAAGCTTTTCTTGACTTCCTGCTTTTGCTATCGCTTGGTCAATCAGGGTGCGGGTTGACATGCAAACTTCTCCTTGCGTCACACACAAAATGTGTGTATAGTGGATTTAACACACGAAACGTATGTACATGCGTTTTATGTGTGAAGTCTACCAACTCATGGAGCCACCCATGCCAGCAACACAGCTTTCGTTCCCAGAAATTGAATGCAGCCCCGTCGTGTCCAGGCCCGTCCTGGCTCTGGTGGCTCAGAGCAGCGATGAGGGCTGCACCGGGAACGAAAAGCGCAAGGGTCGCGCTGCAGTCCACGCCGACTCTGCAGCCCGCAAGGCTGCGTACAGGGCTGCAAAGGCCCGTGTTGACTACACAGACAAGCCCGAGATCATCGCCAAGCTGAAGGAGACGGCGGCCGAGCTGGATTGCTCGGTAAACGAGCTGCTGCAGAGCATGGTCCGCTTCGCCGAATGCAATCGCAACTGGAAGCAGGTGGGCCTGTACGGCGTGCGCCGTGATGGAGCGCTGCAATGATGCCTACTTGGGTCTGGGTCTTCTTTTGGGCTCTTTGGTGTGTGTGTGTCGGTGTGGTTTTTCAGACCGTTTACTTTTTGGCGGCGTTTTCGCTATGAGCGATTTCATTGCATCCCGCCAGGAACTGCGCATTCGTGCTCAGGCTGCCATTTCGCGCCCTGTTCCGAAAAGCATCGCGCAGGCTGGCGTCCAGTCAGTGCGCGCATACAAGGATTGCGTTGCCCAGGTCTCGCAGTTCGCGCGCACGGGTCGCTATGCGGACCGCAGTACGGCCGCGCTCTACCGCCTCGAGGCTATGCAGGGGGTGCGCCAATGACCGTTCATCTCCACGCTTGCCGTCCTGGTCACGGCATGACTGTTTGCGCTGTTCATCAGGCGCTGACTCAAGCCGCCCCCTGTTCTGGAGACAACCGGGGACCCGCATGCCGACCCTGTGTCGGCTCTGCGGGGCTGGGGGTATGGGGGTGCAGACCCCCCATGTCAACCTTTGTGCAACACGTACCCGTTGCTATCGGCGTTGCTGCTCGTTCTTCCGCGCAAGGGATCGTTACCCGAATGGGCCAAGACCCGAAGGGGCTTGGTTGCGCAGCAATAGAGCCCGGTCCCGAAGGGATGCGCCCTGCCTCGTTTGCCGCTGGAGATTGCGATGCGGGAGCCTTGGGCGATGCCGCTGCGGCCGCGGTGACATGCAGCTTTAGCGCAGGCGCCGCGGCCGCAGCGGCACGTCTTCATACCCCCCCGAGTAACACGGGGGTAAACAAAGTTCAGGGCGCGGGGCGTTATGAATAACGAAGAAAAATTGGTCATCGAGGGTGGTCGTGTCAAGCTGCTGTGCGAACGTCGCCAGCTGGCGGCTAAAGCCCAAAGCGGCGTCATCGTTGATTACCTGCGCTTCACAATCAAGCGTGATTTGATCCCCGACACCAAGCGTATTCCGCGCGAGACCGAGGACCGTGACCTAGTCAAGTACTACGCACTGATATTCGCAAACCTGCTGGGCTTCGAGCTGGGTATAGAGCGTCCTGGCCGTGATTACTACGAACACACGTACACGGTCGACAACGAAAACGGTCACGAAGTGGCCAGTGTCAGCGCAGGCGGCGAAAGCCAGCGGGGCACCATCTGTTTCACGCTCAAGGGCGAAGGCTGCACGCATGCCCGTCCAGGCTGGGAAAAGCGTGTCCACGACTACTTTGCGGACATGGCGCCGACGATCACCCGCATTGATGCGGCAAAGGATTTTTTCGCGGGCGAAGTGACCATTGAAGAGGTCGTGGGCCTCTACAAAGACCACAAATTCAGCTACCGCAAGCGCATGCCCAAGTACACGACGCATGGGGCTTGGGAGCTTGGTAGCACCGTCGATGACATCCCGTTGCACGGTCACAGCCGCACATTCCAAGTGGGAAAACGCGAGTCCGGGAAGCTCGCACGCTTCTATGAAAAAGATCACCAGTACGGCAATTTCGCTGGGTCCTGGCTGCGCGCTGAACTGGAGCTTCGCAATGCTGGCCGGGTCATTCCCTGGGATGCCGTCATCAACGCGGCAGAGTACTACGCAGGGGGCTATGAGGCTCTCAAATTGCTCTGTGACCGCGAAACCGGAACGAGCATTCCGACAAGCGTCAAGGCGGGCGAAGCGTCTGCGGACAAATTTGTCCGTTGGATCGTTCGCACTGTCGCGCCAAGCTTGGCGCAGATCACAAAGATCATGCCGGATGAGGACTGGCTGCACGGAATCGTGCTCGATCAGGCTCACCGGAAAGTCCCACGCAGCTTGCGCGGTCTGAGTCTGCAATCCATGTCGCACGGGGTCACTGAGGCCCTGAGCAAATTCACCCAATTCATGAATCCCGCCGCACCGGCCGGCGCGGGTCTTTTGCAATAAGCCGGATCAAAGGAAACACCATGCGATTCAATCAAACCATCCAGGTCGTGGGCATGAAAGCCAGCAAGGGCACGCTCGAAAACGGCACGGCATACGACAGCACCAAGGTCTATGCCCTGATCGACCTGGACACGTCCAAGGGCAACGCCAAGGGTGCATCTGCAACTGAGTTCAACCTTGGCACGGCGGCGGAATTCGAGGCCTACAAGCACCTGCCTTTCCCCTTCGTCGCAGATGTGGAGATGGAGATGGTCAGCAACGGCAAGACCATGAAAACGGTGATGCACAAGCTCACCCCGAAGGCAGTTGCAGGCGGCTCTAAGTCGGCTGCAGCTACCTAACTACTGGCCGTTAGGGATCGCATTACGTTCCCGGGAACACGTATGCAAATCTCGCCACGCTACTACGTGCAATCGACTGACGACTACACGTTCCTGCGCGCTGATGGTGAGGGCGGTGTGGACTTCACGCCACTCGTCATCAACGCAACGCCATTCGCAACGCCTGAGGCGGCTGTGGATGCTGTGCACGATCACTGCGGCGGTGAGGCTGTCGTGTTCCGTTGCTACCAATTGAAGGGCTAGTGAGCGGTTTCCGCAAGCCTCGCGTGCGGGGTTTGCTGGTGCTGATTCGCAGCATCGTTTTCTCTTATCAACTGGAGTTTTATATGTTCGAAAAAACCTTTTCCGTTGCCCGCAAGTACGGCGCTCGCGTCGCTGCTGTTCCCGCCCTGGCTGTTGTGGCCATGGGAAATGCCCATGCCGAACTGCCGACCGAGGTCACGACGGCTCTCGGCAGTCTGTCGACTGATGCGCTGAAGGTCGCGGGCATCGTGCTGGCGGCCATCGTCGCCGTCTACGCATTCAAGTTCATCCGCAAGGGGCTGTAATGCAACTGATAGTGCCGCTGCTGGTTGATATGGGCGTCAATGCCGCATGGGTATCTGCAGCGGTGCTATCCGCCCGTGTGGCTTTGTTTGCTCACCGCTTTATTAAGTCGCGGAGTTTGTAATGCCTTCTTTTCAGGTGGGTGCTGCCTGCTACCCGACTCAGATTCAGGCCGCGCAGGTAGTCGCCAGCTCGCAGGTTGGCAGCATCGTGCAGCAAGGCGGATCGGCTCATGTTGTTGAGTTGATGTCCGTAAATCCAACCTCTATCACATATGGCCTTCGTCCGGTCTCAGGCGGTCCGCTCGTTGAAGTGGTGAGCGCTTTCCAGGCGCAGCCTTGCGGCTTGCTCCAGGCCTCCGAAGGGCTTGCACTCGGCTGGATGGTGGGCGGCGTCTGGATCGTTGTTTATGGCCTGATGTTTATTGCGCGCACTGTCTTCCACGTTGGTGACGGGGGTAATGATGGCAACACCTGAGTTTTACGCTGCCTTTATTGGTGTGCTGGGGGCTGTATGGCTGATTTGCGGTCGCTGGTAATAGCTATTTCTGTTTTCGCATCTGGTGTTGTGCATGCTGGTTATGCGCAGTTGGCTTCTCCGCCTGGATGGTCTCCAGGTGGTGGATTGGCTTCGGGCGCTGGTGGCGCCTTTAATTTTGGCAATGCCGCTAACACTGCACAGCTTGTAAATGGCACGGTGCGCACTAACGCTGCTCTTAATGTTGGCGGGCGTGCGGTTAGCATCCCTGCGACTATGCGTTTCGCGGCGAATGCGCCTCGTATTGCGTCTGCCCTGATCTTTATGAATCCGACTCTACGAGTTGCGGCATCTATTGCTATGTGGCTTGGAGTTGGGAAAATAATTTGGGATGTAGCAGAAGGCAAGTGGAAAGTGCAGGATGAATCTATTAATACTGGACCATATGAGTATCGGGTTACCTTGAGTGGTATTGATACGGGTTGGTTAGGCGATTTTGAGACTGCATGTGACCGATTTGCATCTGCGCTATCTGGTCGTCCAGGTTATCAAGGTGCGTCGATTATTAGATATCTGCCCAACGATCTTGTTTGCCATTATCAGTACACCTACAACAATAGCTCGTATAACGACGGCTTTTATGTTAGTCGTCGCAATAATCCCAATGCCGGCACTGAGGTTAAATGGCGTCCGATAGAGCAAGAAGAATTTGATGAAAGGATCAGGCGGAGTCCAATGCCAGAAACTTTGCCCGAGGCTCTGCCGCATCCTTTGCCAGTTGAATTGCCGCAGATTCAGCCGACTTTTGTGCCAACTGGCAATCCCGTTCCTAACCCTAGCTTTGATCCGTCAAAACAGGTCGGTCCTGATAATCAACCATGGAATCAGCCTGGGGTGAGAGTTGTTCCCGCGCCCGTGCCCGGAAGCCCCTGGCAGGTTGATCTTCAGCCCGTTGATAGGCCTGTGGCTACTCCAAATCCAGATCCCAATCCGAAGCCTGACACGGACGGTAATCCCGACGATAAGCCAAAGGAGAAGGATCCCGGCTTATGCGAGATGTATCCCGACATTGTTGCCTGTCAGAAGCTTGGCAATGTTGAAGCTAAGGAGCTGCCGAAGAAAACAGTCCCAATGACTATTGAGCCTAGGGACATGGGGCCTCAAAATGGCACGTGCCCCGCCCCTCGCCAGTTTGAAATAATGGGTAAGCCGATGGCATTTCAGTGGGATTTGCTTTGCGACTTTGCAAATGGGATAAGGCCGCTGTTAATTGGTTTTGCGTGGCTTTCGGCGGCTTTGGCGTTCGTGGGTTTAACAAGGCGAGGTGATTAAATGGATGGCATTGCTCAGTGGCTGGCTAGCATATCCTGGCCGCTTGTCTCGCGTGTGCTTGTGTCTCTTGGATTCGGTTATACGACATATGAGGGTGCGGATACTGCGCTCACATCGGCTATTGATGCTGCTAAAGGTGCGTTCGTTGGCTTGGGTGCCGAAGTTTTGCAGTTGCTCGCAATGGCTGGTTTTTTTGACGCAATGTCCATTACAAGCGGCGGTATTGTTTCTGGTCTTGCCTGGATGGTCATGAAGCGATTTGCGTTGCAGACAACCGGGCAGGGGTCATAAATGCTTACTCTTATTACTGGCAATCCCGGCACGGGTAAGAGTGCTGCCTTGGTCTCCATGCTCGAAGAGCTTGGTAAAGAGCGTCAGCTATATGTGAATGGCATTCCTGAATTGCTCATTCCGCATATCGAATTGACAGAGCCGGAGAAGTGGCATGAAACGGTGCCTGATGGCTCCGTCATCATCATTGATGAGGTTCAGCGGATATGGCGGCCTTCTGGTCCTGGCCAGAAAATACCCGAAATGATTGCGTTGCTTGAAACGCACCGGCATCGCGGGCTTGATTTCTACATCATCACCCAGGGGCCTAATCTCATTCATGCCAATGTCCGCGCCTTGATTGGTCGGCACGTGCATTTACGCGATCTCGGAATTCTCGGCCGCTGGTGGTATGAGTGGCCTGAGTGTGCGGATAATTGCCGTACTGGATGGAAAAACGCTCCAATCAAGAAGCGTTACAGGTTGCCCAAAAGTGTTTTTGGCAAATACAAAAGCGCGAGTATCCATGTTAAGCCTGTTCGCTCGTTCCCGTGGATGCTTGTTGTGATGATTGCAGCGCTTTTGACTGTGTTTGTTATGTCCTGGTTTGCATACAGAGCAATCAACGCTCGGCTGCATCCCGTGGCGCCTGAGCCACTGCCAGTGAGTCCTAATGCGGCAACCCAGCCAGCCCGGCAGGATGCTGTGGCTGCTCGTGCTTCTGCGCCTGTGGTTGCGCCCGATGAGCGCATTGCCTTTATTCCTAGGCTCTCGGATCGACCCTGGACTGCTCCAGCATATGACGAAATTCGGCGAGTAGTTGCTATGCCTCTGATTACTGGCGCGATGTGCATCAATGACCATTGCGTCTGCTTCAATGGTTCCCGCCGGTTGCTCGATGTCAGTAGTGTTGCGTGCGACGAATGGCGCATCCAGCGGCCGTTTAATCCTTACGATGCGGAGCCTGTCCTCGTTGACGGCGGTGGCGTTTCGGATCGTACTGGATCGAATGAGGGTCAAAGCGTTCCTGTTCCCGGCGCGACTTGAGTAGTGGTGGGTTCTTTTTTCTAAAAAGCTTTTTGAGCCATCTGAGCATGTGTTCTCCTCGCGTATCTCTTGGGTTGTAGGTTGCATCAAAGAATTTCGTTCCCGGTCTTGTTGTGCTTCCGTGCGCTACGTGTTGTTCGGGTTTGCGTCGTTTGCTTTGCTCCATAGCATCTGTACATCCATACAGTACAGGAGTGTGTTTATGTTGGTCGGCTATGCCCGTGTATCAACTCAAGATCAGGATACCGCATTGCAGATTGAGGCCATGCGTGCTGCTGGGGTTGTGCGCGTCTTCGAAGAAAAGGCAAGTGGTGCAAAAATCGATCGGCCTGTCCTTTGGGAGTGTCTGGGTTCCCTGAGATCGGGTGATCAGTTCGTTTTTTATAAGCTCGACAGGGTCGCTCGGTCGCTGTCTGACCTATTGAAAATCCTGGATCGTGTCGAGCGTGCCGGGGCGTCCATCCGGTCGCTGACGGAGCCTATCGATACAGGCTCTGCTGCTGGTCGACTGATGCTGCAAATCTTGGGGGCGATGGCCGAGTTCGAGCGCACGTTGATACGTGAACGGACCGTAGCTGGGCAGCGCGAAGCGATGGCGCGTGGTGTGCATTGCGGAAGGGCGTTGTCGGTTGATGCTGAGACGGCTGCAGCGATCGTCGAGGCCTACGCATCAGGGCTCTACACGTTAAAGGGTGTGGGTCAACGCTATGGGGTGTCGGACAGTGTGGTCAAGCGTCTTGTCTACAAGAAAAGCAAGCCTGACTATCGCTCGTAGCAGTCTGCGGATGCTGTCCGCAAGGTACAGCCTCCGCCAGATCCTTGTATCAACCGACAGGCGGCCAAAGAGCCGGCCCTGTTGCACAGCGCCCCGATGCCGCAAGGCAGCGGGGCGTTCCTGCGTCTGGGGCATTGACGGGCACCTCAGCGTGGCGGCTCGTGGTTGGTGACGAAGTCGGCGGGCACGTCGGGCCCCCAGACGTAGAGCGAATCCTCGGGAGGATGGTCGGCCGCAGGCCACACCGCGCCCGCCTCGACAAAGTCGATGTCGCAGGAGTACTCGGCGAAGCTGCCCCACGGATCGCGCACATAGCGAAAGAAGTTGGAGCCCAGCACATGCCTGCCCACGCCCCAGCCCTGCGTATAGCCCGCCTCAGCCATCTGCCGGGCGCCGATGCCCACGGCATCGACAGAAGGCACGCACCAGCTGCTGTGGTGCAGGCCGGGTCCATGCGATGCGGCCAGTGCCAGCAGGTGATGGTCGCTGCCGTGCGGGCTGTGCAGGAAGGCGATGACCGAGCCCGAGCGGTCCGAGAGCCTGAGTCCCAGCACATCGGTGTAGAACGCCAGCGCGGCATCCACGTCGGCGCAGAACAAAAGCACATGCGACAGGTGCAGCGGCCGGATCTGCGGCATGAGGCTGCGAGCCGGCGCGCGGCCGGCATTGCAGCAGGCCGGCGGCAGCTCGTGCGGTGCGGGCGCCGACGGAGAGCTCTTGGCGGCTGCACGCAGCTGGATGGGCACCCCGTCGGGGCTGGCGATCCAGATACCGTCGGTCTGCGCACCGGCCGGCGCAGGAATGCGTGCGATCCCCGCGCCGTCGATCCGGCGCGAGAAGGCATCGAGATCGGCCGCATGGATGCCCAGGCTCAGCCACTGCAGCCGCTTGTGCGTTGCGGCCTCCAGCACCCGCGCCCAGCGGTGGGGATGCCTGTAGGTGTGCAGCGCCAGCGCGCCGTCGATGTCGCGCACCTCGAGCCCGAAACTGGCGTAGAAATGCCGCGCCGCTTCGAGATCGGGCACGCTGAAGACGAACTCATCGATCGAATGCACGGCCGGCTGCCCGGCCGCGCCGGACGGCGTTCCAGGTGTCGTTCCAGATGGCGTGGGAAGGCTGTTCATGGTGTCCCCTCCTTTGCATGTTCACTGTGCGAAGACCGGCGGGCAGCGCCACGCGGCCGGTGGGCGGGCGAGGCCATCACCGCACCCGCTGGAGCTGCCGCCCAAGAACCCCGCCGTCCAGCGTCATGACATCGCCGGACTTCAGGAAGCGGGGCGGCTTCATGCCCAGGCCGACACCTGCGGGCGTGCCGGTGATGACAAGGTCGCCGGGCAGCAGCGTCATGAACTGGCTCAGATAGGACACGAGACAGGCCACCGGAAAAATCATGTCTGCCGTGCTGCTGCGCTGCATGACCTCGCCATTGACGGACAGCGTCAGTTCGATGGCCTGGGGGTCGGGCAGCTCGTCGGCCGTGACCAGCCATGGCCCGACCGGGCCGAAGCCATCGAAGCTCTTGCCCTTGCCCCACTGGCCGTTGCGCTTGATCTGCCAGTCACGCTCGGAGATGTCGTTGGCCAGCAGGTAGCCGGCCACATGCGCGAGCGCACCTTCCACGGGGATGCGGCTTGCGCGCGTGCCGATCACAAAGCCCAGTTCGATCTCCCAGTCGGTGGCAACCGACGCTTCGGGCAGGCGCACCTCGTCGTCCGGCCCGGCCAGCGATGAAAGCGCCTTGTGAAAGACCACGGGCTCCTTCGGAATGTCGAGACCCGACTCCTCGGCATGCCGCCGGTAGTTGAGCCCGATGGCAACGAACTGGCGCGTGCCGGCGACAGGGGGCCCCAGGCGGCTGCCTTGCGCCACCAGCGGCAACCGCTGCAGATCGACGGCGGCCAGCGCGGCCAGCCTGCCGGGCGCCATCCACTCGGGCGTGAAATCGGGCACCAGGTCCGACAGGTCGCGCGCCTGGCCTTGGGAATCGATGGCGCCGGGCTTCTCGCAGCCGCTGGCGCCGTGGCGTATCAGTTTCATGGTCTGTCTCCTGGGACGGGAAGTGGAAAGTGGGAAGGAAATGGATCGAGACGCGGACCCTGCATACGGGTGGAGCCTCAGAAGCTATGCCGCACGCCGGCAGCGAAGCCGTTCTGCGAACGCCCGGGGGCGGGCGCGGCGCCTGGCGCCGCATTGCTGACCGACAGCGCAAGTGCTCCCTCGTTGGACAGATGCCCTGCGGTCGCATACAGCGTGGTGCGCTTGGACAGCGAATACCGGGCCCGCAGGGCAAAGAGCCGGGCCCCGTCGTCGCTTCGCCTGAAACGCAGATCCAAGGCCTGCGCATCGAGGGTCAGGGCCGGTGTGGCGGCGACACTGGCGCCCAGGTACCAGAGATAGCTGCGTGGCGCATCGGGACGGCCGTCGTTGTGGCGGGCAATGACCCCGGCGCCGAGCTTCCATGCCCCCCAGCGCACCCATCCCGCGGCGGTGGAGCGACGGTCCTTGCGCGCGCTGCTGGTCAGGCCTGCGAAGGCGCCGGGGCCTCCACGGATTTCATCGACGGCCAGCGCGATGCCCCAGGCCTTGGCCTCGTACTTGAGCATTGCCGACCATTGCCGGCAGGCGCTGGAGTCGCCCGGCTGCTCGCCGGGGCAGTTGGTTCCCGCGGGACCGGGGCCCGCATTGACGGCATCACGGCCCAGGCTGTAGGTTGCGCCGACGGTGAAGCCGCCAAGGCCGGCGCGCCACGCAAGCGCGTTGTCCGCGCGCGCATTGGGCAGGTAGCTGTCCAGCGATGCCGCACCGTAGGCATTCGGGCCGAGGATGTCCGCATCGAGCTGGGACCAGTACAGCATGGTGTACTGGCGCCCCAGTGTGAGGCTGCCCCAGTCGCCGGACAGGCCGACGAAGGCCTGGCGCCCCCAGGCACGCCCACCCTGGTTCAGCACGCCCGCGTCGAGCGCCAGGCCCTGCTCCATCGTGAACAGGGCACGCAGGCCGCCGCCCAGGTCCTCCGAGCCGCGCAGGCCGATGCGCGACGGCACGCTGCCGGTGAGGCCCGGCATGCGGTTCAGCGAAGCGCCTCCCTGGCCCACATCGGTCAGGTGCTCGACGGATGCATCGAGCAGGCCATAGAGCGTGACGCCCTGGGCCTGGGCGGGTACCGAGGGCACGGCAGCGGCACCGGCCAGGCATAGCGCGGATAGCGCGGCGCGAACAGGAAAGGAGGGATGTGGCATGTTGTCTCCTGAAAGTGATGGATGTCGGCCAGGACGGCGAAAGCGCAGACTCAGGCGCAGGCCGGCGTCCCCCGGCCGGACTGGCCAGGGTCAGGAACGCGCAAGGCCGGACGGCCCCGGGGGCAGGCTGCCGGATGGGCCGGGGCTAGCCGGGCCCCACCGGCGGGGTGCGATGGCCCAGTGCCAGCGCCAGGACCTCGGTCGGCGGCGCCGCACCGTCGCCGCGCCAGGCGATGTGGTGGTCCGGGCGGATCAGGACGCGGTCGGCGCCATACAGCGCACGCGTCTGCCCGTTTTCGCGCCTCACCACATCCAGCCGGATGCCGTATTGCGCAGCAGCCTGCCTCCAGGGCTCCAGCCCGTCCGGGCCGTCCGGGCCGAATGCGAGCAGTGTGAAATCGCGTCCGAAGTCATCGAGCAGGGACCGGTCCGGCCCCGTTGCCACATGCGGAGCGCGCGTGCCGGGATAACCTCCAGGCAGGTAGCGGTTGGGCTCGTCCGGCGGGGGCTCGGCCAACTCCCGGGCGACGACGGGGCTGTCGGCATAGCGCAGGCCCAGTTGCAGCCCCGGGATGTTGAACTCGCGTGCCGCATGCTCCGAAAGTGCCTGCCCGAGCGCATGGCGGGCGCTGTCGCCCGCGGGCCCCTCCTGCTCCACTGCAGCCGTGACCGGCAGGCATCCGATGCTGTCGGCCATGCTGCGTGCAAAACGGGTGTTGCGCTGGGCGATCGGCCGCCGCTCGGCCTCATAGCTGTCCAGCAGCGCCGGGCCGGCCGCCCCCTGGATGGCCGCCGCCAGCTTCCAGCCCAGGTTCACGACGTCGTCCACGCTGGTGTTGTAGCCCATGCCGCCCGTGGGCGTGAACAGGTGCGCCGCATCGCCGGCGATGAACATCCTGCCGTGCCGCAGGCGCTCGGCCACCAGGGCATAGCCCGCGTTCCAGGGGGTCAGCGCGATCAGCTCGTGCGCAAAAGGCCGGCCGACGACGGCCTGCAGCGCCTGCTGCGGATGGAAATCGGCAGGCTGGGTGCCTTGGGGCAGCTGCACAATCAGCACGAACCGGTCCACGCCGTCGATGGCGCACAGCAGGCCGCGCTGCCCGGGACCGACGGCCCAGTACTGCCAGGCCCTGGGCTTGCCGATCAGCCCATACAGACCGGGGGCCCGGAAGTAGATGGACATCATCTGGCCGCCCAGGAAGTCCCGCCGCTCGCTGCCATGGCCTGCGTAGACGACGCCCATGGCCTGGCGGACCAGGCTGCGCGGCCCGTCGCAGCCGACCACATAGGCGGCCTGCAGCAACTCGGTACGGCCCGTGTCCGGCTCGCGGCATTCGATCTGGACTGCGCAACCGGTGTCCCGCACCGCCTCGGCCCTCAGGCCAAAACGCAGCACGGCGCTGGCATGGCGTTCGGCCTGCGCCCTGAGCACGGGCTCGATGAACATCTGCTGCGCCCGATGCGGCAGCTCGGGCGTGGGCCAGGCCTGTTCCCCGTAGTCGCCATAGGCCGTGCCCGAGGCGGCCTCCTCGGCCGAGGGAATGCGAAAGCGCGCCAACTCGGGCCCCGTGAGCCGCGTGCAATAGACGATGTCCTGGGGGTGCGAGGGCGGCAGGCCCAGCCTGCGTACCTGGTCGGCAAAGCCCCGGCGGCGGTAATGCTCCATGGTCCGGGACGAGGTGGCATTGGCCTTGGGCAGCGTCGGCGGCCCGCTGCGCTCCTCGATCAGCACGCACGGTATGTCCCTGCAGCCCAGCTCGATGGCCAGCATCAGCCCTGCGGGCCCTCCTCCGATGATCGCAACTTCGGTCTTCATGGCGTCTCCCCGGGGCTCAATCGACGGTCACCTTGACGCGGCGCAGCACTTGGGCATAGCGCTCGCGGTCGGCCTGCATGAGGTCAGCGACCTGCCTTGCGGGGCCGATGCTGGTGAAGAAGCCAAAACCGGCCAGGCGATCCCTGACGTCAGGCGCGGACAGGGCCCGGTTCACCGCCTCGTTGATGCGCTCGGCGACGGCCGGCGCCGTGCCCTTGGGCGCCATGAGCGCAACCCAGGTCAGCGCATCGATGCCGGCCGGACCACCGGCCTCCTGCACGGTCGGCACATCGGGCAGCGCCGGGGAACGCTGGCTGTCCGCCACGGCAAGAAAGCGCAGCTTGCCGGCCTGCTGCAGGGGGCCGGACGTCGCAATGCTGCCGTAAGCCCAGTCCACCTCGCCCGTCGACACGGCGGCGTACAGCTGCGAAGTCTCCTTGTAGGGGACATGCATCATTTCGACACCCATGGCGGTCGCGGCCCGGGCCGCGCCCAGATGCAGCGGCCCGCCCACCGCATTGGAGCCATAGGTCATGCCGGGCCTGCGCCGCGCCGCCGCCATCAGTTCGGCCAGGCTGTGGAACGGGCTTTGCGCGCCGACCACGACGAAGAAGGCGGTCTTGTAGAGCAGCGCCACCGGCGTCAGCTCGCTTTGCGGGTCATAGGCCAGCTTGCGCAAGACCAGCGGATTGATGGACAAGTGGCCTACGTCCACCACCACCAGGTCGTTGCCCGTGGGCGGCGCGTTCTTCATCGCATTGATGGCCACCACGCCGGCCCCACCCGGCCTGGGGTCGACGACGACCGGCTGCCTCCATTGCGCCGAGAGCTTGTCGGCGACCAGCCGGGCCACCACGTCGGGGCCGCTGCCCGCGGGAAAGGCGCTGGTGATGCGCACCGTTCCGCCGGCGGCCGTCTGCGCGGCGACGGAGCCCGCCGCCAGGGTTGCCAGCGCACAGGCGCCGGCCCATTTCCTCATGCTCATGCTGCTTGTCTCCTATGGGTCGCCGGGCTGCGCCGACGTTATGGAGGGCATGCTAGGTCTGGCAGGCCGGCTGCGGCAGAGGGCAGAAACGCCTCAGCGATGCATGGCTGTTATCACTGGAGCGTTCCGCAGCGGCTCAGGCGCGGCGGAGCCCGCGTGCACGGCCCCTGCGGGAAATCCCCTGGCCTTGGCGCGCTCGGAAACGGGCATAAACACGCTCCGACCGATGCCCAAACTTCATCACCTTCGCAATTTCGTCGCCGTTGCTCGGGCACGCAGCCTGCGCAGCGCCGCCCGCAGCCTGGGCCTGACCCAGCCGGCACTGACGCGCAGCGTGCGCGAGCTGGAAGCCGAGCTCGGCGTGGCGCTGTTCCAGCGCCATGCGCGCGGGGTATCGCTGACCGTGGCGGGAGAGCGATTCCTGCTGCGCGCGCAGGCCGCGCTCGAGGAACTGCGTCGCGGCAGCGAGGAGGCCGCCCAGGCGCGCGGCGAAATGCAGGGCCATGTCGCCGTCGCTCTGTCCAGCGCCCCCGTGCTGTCGCTGCTGGCCCGCGCCTATGCCCAGTTCCGGCGCGACTGGCCGGATGTGCACCTGCGTTTCGTCGAAGGCCTGTTCCCGGCCGTCGAGCCGGCGCTGCGCGACGGTCGGCTGGACTTCTATCTGGGCCCCCGGCCCGAGAGGCAATTGAGCGCCAGCTACCAGGTGGCCCTGGTTCACCGCAACGAGCGTGTCGTGCTGGCCCGCCGCGGCCATCCGCTGCGCACCGCCGGCAGCCTGCAGGCGTTGCTGGAGGCGGACTGGATCGTCACCGGCCTGCGCGAGCGCCGCGAGGAAGAGTTCGAGGAGCAGTTCTCCGCGCTCGGCCTGCGCAGCCCGCGCGTGGTGACGGTCGCCGAATCGTTGATGGCCCTGCTGGCGCTGCTGGCCAGCAGCGACGCCCTCGCCTTCTTGCCGCGCCAGTGGGCCGATACGCCCCTCTTCAACGGTGTGCTGGAGCCCATTGCCGTGCGCGAGAGCCTGATGGCACCCGACATCGTGCAGGTCACGCGTGCTGCGCTGCCTCTGACGCCCGCCGCGGAACGCCTGTCGATGCTGCTGCTGCGCGCGGCAGTCCACGACTTCGGCGAGCCGGCCGGCGCCTGAGCCGCGGCCGGCGTCTCCACAATATCTTCACACAATCTTTACATTGCATTGACCAGGCAGACATATTCTGCCGGACTCATAGCGCCTCGCGTAAGCCAAGAGTCCGTAGCCAACGCTGAAGCTCCCGTTCGACCGCCTTCCTGGGAATTTCCCCTGTGCCAGCGCACTTGTCATCGCCGCTGGCATTTCCTATGACCCATCCCGTCCCCTCACAAGCAGCGAGCACGATCACGCGAAGCGCTCCGCTGGCCATGCCCGCACCGTCGCTTTCCCTGGACATCAAGGTCCTCATCGGCCTCCTTCTCTTTTCGGTGGTCTGGCTGCTGCAGATCGACAGCTCCAGCCTCACGGCACCCAAGGACAACCTCGAGCAGCTGACCTGGGTGCACAGCCTGGAATGGGGCTACTACAAGCATCCACCGCTGCCGACCTGGATGTTCTCGGTGCCGGTCAATGTGTTCGGACTGTCTGCCCGCACCAGCTATGTGACGGGCGCGCTCTTCACGCTGGCCGGCCTGTTTGTCTTCTGGAAGCTGATGCAGACCTTGCGCGGCAGCCGCCATGCCACGCTGGCCCTGCTGGCGGCCCTGTGCATCACCTACTACAACGAGCGGCTGCACTTCTTCAACCATGAAGTGGTGCTGATGCCCTTCTTCGTGGCCAGTGCCCTGCTGGTGTGGCGTGCGGTGGGCAGCAGGCAACTGCACTGGTGGGCGGCCCTGGGCTGCTGCCTGGGCCTGGGCGCACTGGCCAAGTACCAGATGATCCTGGCCGCCGTGGCGGTATTCCTGTTCTGGCTGGCGTCAGGCGCCTGGCGCGAGCGGGTCCACATGATCGGCCTGGTGCTGGCGGCGGCCATCTCTCTGGCCATCATCTCGCCGCACCTGTACTGGCTTTTCCTGAACGACTTCGGCCCCATCCGCTATGCCACCGAATCCTCGCTGGGCGCCAGCCTGGGCGGCGGCGCAAGACTGCTCAATACCTTGCACTGGCTGGCCGACCAGCTGTTCAACCGCGCATTGCTGGCCTGGGTGCTGCTGGGACTGGTGATGGCATTGCACCGCCGCAGCCGCCTTGCGCCGCAGGACACACCGCAGCGTCCCGGGACAGCCGATGCATCGCGCGCGCTGATCCTGTGCTTTGGCCTCACGCCCATCGTGCTGACCTGCGCCATCGGCATCTTTGCGGGCTCGTCGCTGCAGCTGCACTGGGGCACGCCCTTTCTGCTGCTGGCCGTTCCCGTCGCCATGGAGCTGGCCGGTGCCAGGCTGCAGCCGTCGCGCATATCGATCACCACCGGCATCAAGTGCTTCGTGGCGCTTCAACTGGCCTTGCTGCTCGTGGCCCAGATGACCTCGGCGCGCAGTGAATTGCGGCTTAACAGCCGGCACTGGAGAAACTTCGATTCAAAGGCCTTGAGCCAGGCGCTTGCCGAACCCGCGCGCGAGGCACTGGGAGGCGACATCCGCGTGATCGCAGGCCCCACGGCCGAGGCCAAGGCCCTGGCCCTGAAGCTGCGCGAAAAGCCGCTGGTGCTGATCGATGGCCGCATGGACATCAGTCCCTGGATTTCCCAGCACATGGTGGATGCCTGCGGCGTGCTGCACCTGCAGCTGGCGGCATCGCAGCCGCCCGGCCACCAGCCGGTGGGCGAAGGCTTTCCCTCCCTTTACTGGCGTGTCACCCCGCCGCAGGAGGATGCGGGCGGCTGTGTCGAAAGCTGAACGAATACGCTGCTTGCCGGCCGCGCCCGTCGGCATTGCGTGATTGCACCCAGTGCTGAGAACCTCCTCCGTGCCCATGAAATCCCCTTGCGAAGAACTCATGGACATGCTGGGCCAGCCCTATGACGCCGGCGAAGTGGCCCGACTGCTTGGCCCATTCGATCCGGAGGTCTTCGCGCCCTGAGGACCTGGCGGCCAAATCGCTCCTTGCATCCTCAACCCAGGGCAGGCGCTCGCAGATACCCCATCAGCACCTGCACGATGCCATCCTCCAGGGCCTGGGGGGTGAACATGGCAGGCGGATCGATGACGGCGGCATGCACCAGGGACTCCATGGTCTGCAGCAGCATCCAGGTGGCCAGGTCCAGGTCGCGGTGGGCGAGCTGACTGCGGTGCAGCTCCAGGAGCTGGCGCACCTGGCGGAAGATGCCGCCGTCCGCCGCGCTTTGCTCGCGCGGCGCGTCGAAGAAGGGGAATTCCTTTTCCAGCACCCGGTGCAGATCGGGCTCGACCCGGTGCGCCGCCAGCAGCGCCCGGACCATGGCCTGCACATGGCCTTGCAGGCCCTGCGGCCGCTCGGCCGCAAGCACGGCGGCAATGGCCGCGTACATCTGCGCGGCGTGGCGCTCGTGCAAGGCCGTGATCAGCGAGTCCTTGTTGGGAAAGTACTGGTAGAGCGAACCCACGCTCACACCTGCGCGCTCGGCCACCAGATTGGTGTTGGTGGCGGCGTAGCCGCGTTCTGCAAGAACGCGAGCCGCGGCCTCCAGAATGGCCTCGACCGTGGCAAGGGAACGCGCCTGCCGTGGCTGCTTGCGGGGCTGGGGCGGCTGCCGCTGCGCCGCCTGCGAATGCGAGTTTTCAATGCGAGCCATGGCTCATATTCTCCTGGACATGTGATCTGAGTTTTTACTCGTATTTGAAAGGGAATGCACATGTCTACCGGAATTTCGCCATCCGCGGCCGCGTCGCCGCCGGTGAACGCATTCGCGCGGCTGCTGCCGCTGACGCTGGCGGTCTTCGTCAGCTTTCTCTGCCTGGGCATGCCCATGCCCGTGCTGCCCCTGCACCTGAGCCAGACCCTGGGACTGGGCACGCTGGGCGTGGGCACGGTGATGGGCTGCCAGTTCGCGGCGGCCCTGCTGTCGCGGGCCTGGGCCGGCTCTCTGGCCGACACGCGCGGCGCCAGGCGTGCCGTGGTGCTGGGTATGTTGCTGGCCGCCGCTTCGGGCGTGGCCTACCTGATGTCCCGCGCCTTCGAGGGCGGACAGGCCGCAGTCTGGGTGCTGGCCGCCGGCCGCGTGATGCTGGGCTGCGCCGAGAGCCTGATCATCACCGGCGCCCTGAGCTGGGGCATGGGAATGATCGGCCCGCAACATGCCGGCAAGGTGATGGCCTGGGTGGGCATTGCCATGTACGGCGCCTATGCGGCGGGCGCGCCGGCCGGCGTGGCAGTGCAGGCTGCCTGGGGCTTCTCGGGCATTGCCGTGGCCACCATCGTGCTGCCGCTGGCCGCCCTGGCCATGGTCTGGGGCCTGCGCGCCACGCCGGCTGCGGCCCAGCGCCGCACGCCGTTCTACAAGGTGCTGGGCACGGTGTGGCTGCCCGGCCTGGGGCTGGCCCTGTCCAGCGCGGGCTTTGGCGTGATCACCACTTTTGCGGCGCTGCTGTTCGCGTCGCGCGGGTGGGGCGCGGCCTCGCTGGCCTTCACGGCCTTCGGCCTGGCCTTCATCGGGGCGCGTTTGTTCTTCGGCCATCTGCCTGACAAGCTGGGCGGCGTGCGGGTGGCACTGGCCAGCATTCCGCTGGAAGCCGCCGGCCTGCTGCTGATCTGGGGCGGGGGCGATGCGCCATGGGCCTATGCCGGCGCCGCGCTCACCGGCTTCGGCTACTCGCTGGCCTTCCCGGCCTTCGGCGTGGAAGCTGTCCGCCGGGCGCCTGCCCAGGCACGCGGCGCGGCCATGGGCGCCTATGTGGCCTTCTTCGACCTGTCGATGGGGCTGACGGCCCCTGCCGCCGGGCTGCTGGCCAGTGTCACAGGCGTCGGAGACGTGTATTTCGCCGCCGCCGTGAGCGTGGCGCTGTCCATCGCCGTGGCCTTGCTGCTGCGCTTGAACGCAGCCCGGGGAGCCACCCATGGCTGAGCCGATTCACATGCCTGCCGGCACGCAGCGCGCGCTGGGCACCGTGTTGAAGGTGCAATCCGTCACGCCGCGCATGCGCCGCATCACGCTGGGTGGCGAGCAGATCGCCGCCTTCTCACGGGCGCCTGCCGTGGATACGCCCGCCGCCTGGGTCAAGCTGTTCCTGCCCACGGGCGAGGGCCGGGCGTACACACTGCGCAGCGTGGACCGCCAGGCCGGCACGCTGGACATTGACCTGGTACTGCATGGCGATGCGTTCAATGCCAAGCATGAGAACAGCACCTCCGCTGGCGGCGACGGCCCCGCCTCCCGCTGGGCCGCCCAGGCCCGCGTGGGCGAGCAGGTGGCCATTGCCGGCCCGCGCAGCGGCGGCTTCGCTCCGCCGGCCGGCACCGATTGGCTCATGCTGGCGGGCGATGGCTCGGCACTGCCGGCCATGCAATCGATCGCGGCGCGCCTGCCAGCCTCCGCGCGGGTGAAGGCCTACGTGGAAATCACCGATGACGGCGAATGCCAGCCCATGGACAGCGCTGCCCGCTGGCGCACCGAGTGGATCACCGCCGCGCCGGGCCAGCCTGGGCAGAGGCTGTGCCAGCGGCTGATGTACCGGCCGCTGCCGCCGGGCAACGGCTATCTGTGGATGGCGGGCGAGTCCGGCGCCATGCGTGCGCTGAAGCGGCATTTCCTGGACCGTGGCATCGCACCCGGCCAGCTGAGCGCCAAGGGCTACTGGAAGTGCGGCGAGGCGGACCACAAGGACCGCTAGAGCGGCGCAAGCGGCACAAAACGGCCTCCTTCACAGATCAACACAGAGCGCCTCATCCCCCGGGTAATCACCCGGACACGGGATGGAGGCGCTCACTAGAATTCAAAAATGAACTTTGACAACAACATTCAAATTCAATGAAAAACAGCGGCCTCCGGACAGCGCCTGCCTCGGCTTGCGAACTGCATGCAGCCTATGCGGCCGGCACGCTGACGCCCACGCAAGCCACCGAGCATTGCCTGCAAGCGGCCTGTGAAAGCCCGTCCGTGTTCACGCGCATCACGGCGGAGCGCGCGCTGGAAGAGGCCAGGCAATCCACGCAGCGCTGGCGTACGGGCCGCCCGCTCGGGCCGCTGGACGGCGTGCCCATCAGCTGGAAGGACCTGTTCGATGTGCGTGGCACGCCCACCACGGCGGCATCGGCCCTGCTTCGCTCTGCCCCGCCAGCCCCTGCCGATGCCCCCGTGGTGGCGCGGGCCGCGGCGGCCGGCATGGTCTGCCTGGGCAAGACCAACCTCAGCGAGTTCGCCTATTCGGGACTGGGCCTGAACCCCGGCTTCGGCACCCCCGCCAATCCCCGCCTGGGTGGGCGCGCACGGGCGCCTGGCGGCTCCTCCAGCGGCGCGGCCCTGGCCGTGGTGCAGGGCTGCGGGCCGCTGGCCATGGGAACGGACACGGCAGGTTCGGTGCGCATTCCCGCAGCCTTCAACGGGCTGGTGGGCTTTCGTGCCAGCCGGGGGCGCTATCCCATGCAAGGCGTCTTTGCGCTGTCACCTTCCCTGGACACGCTGGGGCCGCTGGCCCTGGGCGTGGCCGACTGCATGGCCCTGGACCAGGTGCTGCGCAGCACCGTGCCTGCCGGCGATGCCGCTGCAGGCCCTGCCGTCCCAGGCCCTGTCATAGGCCTGCAGGGACAGGTGTTCGTCATCGACCCCGGCCTGCTGGACGACGACAGCGTGCAGGCGCAGGTGCGCGACGCGATTGCAGCCGGCCTGGCCCTGCTGCAGCGGCAGGGCGCCCGCGTGCAGCGGCGCCGGCTGCAAAGCCTGGACACGGTGCAGACGCTGACGCAGCGCCATGGCTGGCTGGGCGCGCATGAGGCATTGGCCACGCACCGCGAGCGCCTGGATGCCCCGGAGCAGGCCGCGCGCATGGACCCGCGCGTGCGCAGCCGGCTGGAGGCCGCAAGGCATCTGGACCATGGCGGCTACCTGCAACTGCTGGCACGGCGCCAGCCATTGACGGCGCTGTTTGCGCAGGAGCTGGGCGGCGCCACCTTGGTGCTGCCCACGGTGGGCCATCCGGCGCCGCTGCTGCAGCCCCTGCTGGAAGACGACGCGCTGTTTGCCCAGACCAATCTCGCCACGCTGCGCCTGACCATGCCCGGCAGCTTCCTGGATGCGCCGGCCGTGGCCCTGCCCTGCGGCGCCCTGTGCCTGCAAGGCCCTGGCGCGAGCACCGAACGGCTTCCCATCGGCCTGCAGCTGATGCGCCCGCAGGGCGATGACGACCGGCTGCTGCGCATTGCCCTGGCCGTCGAACAGGCGCTTTCTTCCCTCAACCGTTCCCAGTGAAAAAGGAGTGCATGCAATGAGCAAGGACATACAGATCACGTTTGGCGTGGACGTCGATGCCGTCGGCGGCTGGCTCGGCTCGTATGGCGGGGAGGACTCGCCCGACGACATCTCGCGCGGCATGTTCGCGGGCGAGGTCGGCTCGCTGCGGCTGCTCAGGCTGTTCGACAAATACGGCCTCAAGACCACCTGGTTCATCCCGGGCCACTCCGCCGAGACCTTTCCCGAGCAGATGAAGGCCGTGGTGGAAGCGGGCCATGAGATCGGCATCCACGGCTACAGCCACGAGAACCCGATTGCCATGACGCCCGAGCAGGAGGAAGCGGTGCTCGACCGCAGCATCGAGGTCATCACGCGGCTGGCCGGCCGCGCACCCACGGGCTATGTGGCGCCCTGGTGGGAGTTCAGCCCCGTCACCAACGAGCTGCTGCTCAAGAAAGGCATCAAGTACGACCACAGCCTGATGCACAACGACTTCCACCCGTACTACGTGCGCGTGGGCGACCAGTGGACCCGCATCGACTACAGCAAGCATCCCGACACCTGGATGAAGCCCCTGGTGCGCGGAAAGGAGACACGGCTGGTCGAGATACCCGCCAACTGGTACCTGGACGACCTGCCGCCCATGATGTTCATCAAGAAGTCGCCCAACAGCCACGGCTTCGTCAACCCGCGCGACATAGAGCAGATGTGGCGCGACCAGTTCGACTGGGTCTACCGCGAGCACGACTACGCGGTCTTCCCCATCACCATCCACCCCGATGTCTCCGGCCGCCCCCAGGTGCTGCTGATGCTGGAGCGCCTGATCGAGCATTTCCAGTCGCACGACGGCGTGCGCTTCATGACGTGCGACCAGATCGCCGACGACTTCCTGCGCCGCCAGCCGCGTTGATGCCGCATCCCACCTCAGCGAGGACACCATGAATACCTCCGCCATTGCCTCCGACGCCCCAGGCGCCGGCCATCCGGCACCGGCCGGGATCGATGCCCCCTGGACCGCGCCCACCGTGACGCGCAGGCAGGTCAGCTACGCCACCTGGGTCTGCTTTTTCGCCTGGGTGTTCGCCGTCTACGACTTCATCCTCTTCGGCACCCTGCTGCCGCAACTGGGCGAGCACTTCCAGTGGAGCGCCGAGCAGCAGGCGCGGCTGAACACCTGGGTGACGCTGGGCACGGTGATCGTGGCCTTCGGCATCGGCCCCATCGCCGACCGGCTGGGCCGGCGCAAGGGCATCATCATCGCCGTGGCGGGCGCCGCGCTGTGCTCGGGCCTGACGGCGCTGGCCGGCTGGGTGATCGGGCTGTCGGCGGGGCTGGGCTTCGTGCTGCTGATCGTGGTGCGCTCGCTGGCGGGCCTGGGCTATGCAGAGCAAAGCATCAACGCCACCTACCTGAGCGAGCTGTTCTCCCTGGTCTACACGGACCCGGCCTCCCTGCGCCGGCGCGGCTTCATCTACTCGCTGGTGCAAGGCGGCTGGCCCGTGGGCGCGGTGCTCACGGCCGTGCTGGTGGCCCTGCTGTATCCGCTGGGCGAGCGCTGGTTCGGCCAGGGCGGCGGCTGGGTGCTGTCCTTCGTGTTCGCCATGTTCCCCGCCCTGGTGATTGCCGTGCTGGGCCGCCGGCTGGTGGAAACGCCCCAGTTCCTGACCGCGCGGCGCGTTGCCGATCTGCGCCTTGCCGGACGCGAGGCAGAGGCCGCACGCCTGGCCCAGGCCCATGGCGCCCACCCGCAGCAAGCGCAGCACACCGGCCTGTCGGCCATGTTCCGGGGCGCCTCGCTGCGGCCCACGCTGTCGCTGGCCCTGGGCTTTTTCCTGAACTGGTTCGCCATCGTGATCTTCGCGGTGCTGGGCACCTCGGTGCTGGGCGGCGCCGGTGGCACGCCGGGCAAGGGCGTGGATTTCTCCAGCGCGCTTCAGGTGCTCATCATTTCCAATCTCGCGGGCTTCCTGGGCTATGTCTTCCATGGCTGGCTCGGTGACCGCATAGGCCGGCGCAACGCCGTGGCCATAGGCTGGATGCTGGGTGGCCTGGCCTTCGCACTCATGCTGAACGCGCCCTCGGGCGACTTCTGGCGCATCGTGCCGCTGTACTCGCTGGGGCTGTTCTTCCTGATCGGCCCCTATGCAGCGGCCCTCTTCCTGATCGGCGAGAGCTTTCCCAGCCACATCCGCGCCACGGCCAGCTCCTTTGTCAACGCCATGGGCCAGGTGGGCGCCATCGCGGCGGGCTTCGGCGTGACCTGGACGCTGTCGCAGGGGGCGGACTGGGCACAGGCGGCGCTGTACTGGGGAGCCATTCCCTGCGCAGCCTCGGGACTGCTGATGTTCCTGGCACCCCATGTCGATCCCGAGACCGTGAAGTGAGGCCGCCATGCACCCGCAGATCGACAGGAACAAGGTCGCCCTCATCACCGGCGCTGCCAGCGGCATCGGCCAGGCGCTGGCCGTGGCCTACGCGCAGGCCGGCGTTGCCGTGGCAGGCAGCTACTACCCGCAGGACCCGCACGATCCCGGCCAGACCCGGGACCTTGTCGAGCGCGAGGGCGGGCGGTGCGTGATGGAGGCGGTCGATGTGGGCGATGCCGAGCAGGTCGAGCACCTGGCCCGCGTCGCCGTGGACCGCTTCGGCCGGCTGGACTTCGCCGTCGCCAATGCAGGTTTGCTGCGCCAGGCGGCCCTGGCCGAGATGAGCGATGCGCAGTGGCAGGAGGTCATCAACATCGACCTGGGCGGCGTCATGCGCACCTTCCGGGCCAGCGCGCGCCACATGGCGGCGGGCGGGGCCATGGTGGCCGTCTCCTCCATTGCAGGCGGCGTCTACGGCTGGGAGCAGCATGCCCACTATGCGGCCGCCAAGGCAGGCGTGCCCGGGCTGTGCCGCGCCGTGGCCATGGAGCTGGCACCGCGCGGCATACGCTGCAACGCCGTGATTCCGGGCCTGATCGAGACGCCGCAGTCGCTGGACCCGGTCAACTCGCTGGGCCCGGCGGGCCTGGCGCAGGCGGCAAAAAGCATTCCGTTGGGGCGTGTCGGGCAGGCCCGAGAAATCGCTGCCCTGATCCGTTTCCTGACCAGCGACGAGGCCTCCTACGTCACCGGCCAATCCATCATTGCCGACGGCGGCCTGACGGTGCGCTGGCCCAGTTGAGGACATTCGACATGAGCACATCCAAGCCACTGGACGGCCGCCGCGCCGTCGTGACAGGCGCCGGCAGCGGCATCGGCGAGGCCATTGCCCTGGCCTATGCGCAGGCCGGCGCGCGGCTGCTGCTGGCCGACATCGATGCCGCGCGGGCCGAGGACGTGGCCCGGCGCTGCCGCGCGCTGGGCACGCAGGCCGAGACCGTCATCGGCGACGTGGGCGACGAGTCCACGGCCCACCGCATCATCGACCGCTGCGTGCAGGCCTTCGGCGGCATCGACATCCTGGTCAACAACGCCGGCATGCTCACCCAGTCGCGCTGTGCCGACATGTCCACCGCGATGTGGGACGAGATGCTGCGCGTGGACCTGCGCAGCGTCTTCCTGTGCGCGCGGCGCGCAGTGCCGCACATGCAGGCGCAGCGCTGGGGACGCATCATCAGCATCGCCTCGCAGCTGGGCATCAAGGGCGGCGTGGAGCTGAGCCACTATGCGGCGGCCAAGGCCGGCGTGATCGGCTTCACCAAGTCGCTGGCGCTGGAAGTGGCACCTGACAATGTCCTGGTCAACGCCATTGCCCCCGGCCCCATCGCCACGCCGCTGGTCGACGGCATCAGCGCGGACTGGAAACGCGCCAAGGAGGCCAGCCTGCCGCTGGGCCGCTTCGGCCGCGCCGACGAGGTGGCTCCCACGGCCGTGCTGCTGGCCTCCGACCCCGGCGGCAATCTGTATGTGGGGCAGACGCTGGGGCCCAATTCCGGCGATGTCATGCCGTGAAAAGAAGCACCCCCTGAGTCGCTTCGCGCCTTCCCCCTCTCTTCAGGGAGGGCGTACGGGCAGCCGGCGACACCCTCGGTGCGGGGCGGCGCGGCCGGCATAGGCCCTTCCTGGGTGTCTCTGCTCTTTGGCTGCGCCAGTTTCGCAGGCGGCTCCATTCGCAACCGAAAGGTTTTCTGTCATGTGTGGAATGTGCGGTTTGCTGCAGGCCTCCGGCCACTGGAGCCAGGCGCCGGCCGGATCGGCCGGGCGCCGCCAGCGGCTGATTCAGATTGCGCGCGCCAACCGGCTGCTGGCGCTGTGGCGGCTGCAGCTCAGCGACTTCCACGGCCAGTCCTACCTGCTGCAGGGGCCTACGGGCGCCAGCGTTCTGGTGCCCGACTTCGGTGCGTTGTGGCCCGCGGCCGAGCGGCTGCTGGCCCGCGAGCTGGATCCGCTGGCCATGCCCTGGCCCCAACCGGAGCAGGCGCCATGACCGGCGATGCACGCCTGCCCGTGGGTGTGCTCACGGGCTCTCTGGGCAGCGGCAAAACCACGCTGCTCAGGCAATGGCTGCAGGACTCTCCCGCTGCCGAGACCGCCGTGCTGATCAACGAATTCGGCGCCGTGGGGCTGGACCATCTGCTGGTGGGCCGCATCGACGCCGACACGGTGCTGCTGGACAACGGCTGCATCTGCTGCGCCATCCGCGGCGAACTCAAGGAGGCGCTGTGGCGGCTGCACCAGCGCCGCGAGCGCGGCGAGCTGCCTGCGTTCCAGCGCGTGCTGATCGAAACCACGGGCCTTGCCGCGCCCGGCCCGGTGATCGCCACCCTCATAGGGGATGCGCAATTGCGCCAGGTCTTCAGGCCCGCCCATGTCGCCACCGTGGTCGATGCCCTGCACGCGGCCACGCATGCGCAGCGGCCCGAATGGCAGGCCCAGGTCGCCGCCGCCGACCGGCTGTACCTGAGCAAGACCGACCTGGCCCGGCCGCAGGACGCCGAGGCGCTGCGCGCGCAGCTTGCCAGGCTCAATCCGCTGGCCGTGCTCGGCAACAGCCGCCAGGCGCTGCCGGCCTGGCAGGAGCAGCCCGTGCAGGAGAGCAATTGGCTGGCACGCGCCATTGCAGGCACGCCTCGCAGCCGCAAGGGCCAGGAGCCGCACGGCAGCATCCAGGCCTTCTGCCTGGAACTCGACGGCCCCGTGGACTGGTGTGCGCTGACGCTGTGGCTGACCTGGCTGCTGCACCGCCATGGCGAGCGGGTGCTGCGGCTCAAGGGGCTCGTGGCCGTGGCCGCCGAAGGATGGCCGCAGGGGCAGCCGACGGTGCTGCACGGCATGGGTCATCTGATGCATGCGCCCGAGCATCTGGCCGAATGGCCCGGTGGCGACGGCCGCTCGCGCCTGGTCTTCATCGCCTCGGGGCTCAACGGGCAGCAGGTGGACGACTCCTGGCAGTCGTTCCAGCGTTTCTTCGCGCAGGACAATGGGGCGCAACCCGGCGCCGCACCCGGCCCGGCCGCCTTCCATTGACAAGGAACACCCCATGCGCAAGAACATGCCTGAACTGCGGGTACTGGGCACCTCGGTGACGCTGACCGAGGCCATGCGCCGCCGCGCCGAGCAGGACCTGGGTCTGCGCATCCGCTTCGAGGTGCTCGACGGCTTCGACGCGCAGCGCCAGGCCGTCATGCGCCAGGACAGCTTCGATCTCTACGACCAATGGTTCCACAGCCTGGACTGCCTGTGGCCGACAGGGGCGCTGCAACCCATAGACATCGGCAGGCTGGCGCATTGGGACGAGGTCAACGCCCTGCCCAAGACCGGGCGCATCACGCCGCAGGCGGCCCTGGGCGCGGGCTGCAACCCGGCCATGCGCCTGTACGTGCAGGCCGATGGCACCCTGGGCGGCACGCCCGCATCGCGCATCAGCATGCTGCCGCTGACGCACAACGCCGACAGCTTCGTCTACCTGCCCGCCGCCGTGCCAGATCTGTTCGCGCAGACCGAGGAGAGCTGGTCGTGGCTGCTGTCTCCCGCCTGCCGTGGCCGTGCGGCCCTGCAGGCGGATGCGGCCATCGGCGCGCTGGATGCGGCCCTGGCCCTGCAGGCCGGCGGCGACATGCGTTTTGGCGACATCAGCAACCTGGGACTGGAGGAGATCGACCAGATGATGGCCCTGCTGCTGCAGCGGCAGGAGTCGGAGCAGTTCCGGGGCTTCTGGGGCAACTACGCCGATGCGGCGCGGCTGATGATCGATGCCGGCGTCGCCATACAAAGCCACTGGTCGCCGGCCATCGCCCACTACCGCGCGGCGGGGCTGGACTACCGGCTGGCCTGCCCGCGCGAAGGATACCGGGCCTGGTACGGCGGCCTGGGCATCTCCAGCCAGGCCAGGGGCGAAACGCTGGATGCCGCCTACCGCTACCTGAACTGGTGGCAGTCCGGCTGGCCCGGTGCGGCGATGGCACGGCAGGGCTACTACATCTCCAACCCGCTGCGCAGCCGCGAGCACCTGCGCGCCAGCGAATGGGACTATTGGTACGCCGGCCTGCCTGCCGCCGAGGACCTGCGGGGCACCGACGGCCAGGTCGTGATCCCGCGCGGCAGCGTGCGCGACGGCGGTTCCTACGAGCAGCGCCTGGGCCACATCGCCGTCTGGAACACCGTCATGGACGAGCACAACTACTTGGTGCGCCAATGGGCCACGCTGCTGCGCCGCGCCCGCCCCTTATAGTCCTGCCGGATACCGGCCCCCTTTGCGGCGGCCGGTGCACAGGTACATGCAGATGAAGCAGGAATGACAAGAGCCACCCCAGCACCCACGCAGCTTGCCCGCGACGAGGAAGCAGGCCCCGGCGAATCCGGTGAATCCGGCGATCCCGGCGAACGCCGGCTGCGCTATGAACTGATACGCCAGCGCCTGCGCGGGGCCATCGTCGAGCAGCGGATCGAGCCCGGCCTGGTGCTGCTGGAGGGGCCGGTGGCCAAGGTCTTCGGCACCAGCCGCATACCCGTGCGCAAGGCCTTCGAGCTGCTGCATGCCGAAGGGCTGCTGTGCACCTTCGACGGACGCGGCTACCTGGTGGCCCGGCCCGGGCAGGCCGTGCAGCCCCAGCGCCTGCCGCTGGACGCGCGGGCCCTGGGCCTGGAGGAGGGCAACGCCACCATCCACATCCCCTCGGAAAGCGAGCGCATCCACGACGAGCTGGAGCAGACCATCTCCATCGCCATGATCTTCGGGCGCTTCCAGATCGACGAAAGCGCGGCCATGGAGCACTTCAACGTGAACCGCGTGGCCCTGCGCGAGGTGCTGAGCCGGCTCGTGGACCGGGGACTGGTGGACAAGAGCACCTATGCCTCCTGGCGCGTGGCGGCGTTGACGGCACGCGCGGTGAACCAGGACTTCGAGCTGCTGGCGCTGCTGGCGCCCGCGGCGCTGCGCGAAAGCGGCCCGCGCCTGGACAGGGACATGCTCGCTGACCTGCGCCGCCGCCTGCACGCCCCCGCCGCACCGCAAGCTCAGGAGCTTTTGCGGCTGGAGCAGCACCTGCACGGCGCCTTGCTGGCACGGCATCCCAACCACAAGCTGGTGGGCATGCTGCAGCAGTGCCAGATGCCGTGGCTGATCCACAGCACCTTTGACCGCATGTTCCCGCAGTCGCCCAACCCGCCCCTGCTTGAGAACTGCCGCCAGGTCATCGACGCCCTGTGGGATGGTGAGTACGAGCGGGCCGCGCAGGCGCTGCAGGACTACCTGGCCCAGGCACGCAAGCGCGCCCAGCTGCAGCTCAAGGTCCTGTCCGTGCTGCCCGAGGCGCAGCTGCCGGCCTATCTGGTGCGGCAGTCGTGACCCCCTGAGGGACGCATCGGGCCAGGCAGGGCCGAAGCGGACAAGACTGCGACCGGTGCGCCTGGTTGCATGTGCAACCACCGGTTTGCGCCGGGTTCACCGGGCGTTTACGCAAGCGCGGCATATTGGGCGGCCGACAGGGAACCGCAGGACCCCACAGGTACCGAAGGACCGCACCGAAAGACCGCACCGATGAATGCCCTGCGCATCAGCACCACCGTCTTCACCGAAGCCAGATTCTGGAGCCTGGTGGTTTTCTCGGTCGTTCTTCCCTGCGCCATCTACGCCGCCCTGCTGGCCAAGCGCAGCATCTCGCGCACCACGGTGCTGCTGTTCGGGCTGGCCCTGGTGGCCATGGCGGGGGTGGATGTCTACCTGCTGCAAAGCCTGGCCTCGGCGGCCAAGGCGACGCCTTCGCTGTCCGACAACACCCTCTTCGTCTCCGAGCTGTCCACGGCGCTGTACCTGCTGCCGGCCATGATTGGCGGCATCGGCGTGAACATGACCTCGCATGTGCTGATACAGCATCTGTTCGATGCGGAGCGCCGCTTCGACAGCAACCGCCACAACGAGAACACCTGAGCTGCGCCGGGCTCAGCCCATCACGTCCTCGGAGAAAAGCTGCCAGCGCCCGCCCGTCTTGCGCCAGTACTGGCGCAGCGGCAGGCCTTCGGCAAAGGACTTGCTGCTGGCGCGCAGGTTGACCACGCGGATCTCGCCCTTGGCGTCCTTCCAGGAATAGATGGACAGGTCCTGCAGCGTCACGCCGGGGCGGTTGAGGTAGGCGGCCAGCCGCTCCTGTGATGTGCGCGAGGCCGGCGACTGCAGCAGGTCGGGCGCGTAGAGGGCGGCCAGCTTGCGCGGGTCCGCACCGTTCCAGGCGCTCTTCCAGTCGTCGATGACGCGCACGAAGGCGTCTGCCGCCTTCTGCTGGGCCTGGGCCTTGGGGGCCACCCATTGCAGCTTTTCGCGGATCAGCACCGGCGTCTGCCGGTCCACGGTCTGCATGAGCAAGGTGAGATCGGGGTTGGCCAGCACCAGGCAGCCATCGCTGGCCTCGGGCGCCCGCGAGAACTGGTCGGGCGGCGAGCCATGCAGCCAGATGCCGCTGCCCGAGCGGCCCACGGCCTTGTCCCAGTCATTGGGAAAGTTCACCGTGAGCGCACCCTTGCCATAGAACTCCGGCAGACGGGGCCCGGGAATGTGGCGGCCCACGAAGTAGATGCCCAGCGGCGTGCGCTGGTCGCCTTCCTGCCATTTGTCGGTGCCCAGCTTGCCCACGGAGACATAGAAGTCCCCCAGCAGCCGCAGACCGCCTGCCTCATGGGCGAACAGGTACAGCCGCGACTTGCTGGCGTCGATGGCAATGGCATGCCGCACGGATGCGCCCAGCATCAAAAACTCGCCGGGAACGGAACCCGCAGGCGGCGCGCCGCTGTCCGCCTGCAGGCGACGCTTGAGTTCGTTTTGCAGATCCTGCAGCTGGGCCTGCGCGGGACTGGCCGGACCCTCCAGCCGTGTGACGCTGCCCACGGACAGGTTGTGCCGCACCAGCACGCCCTGGCCCGGATGGCTGGGAGCGGCGGACGCAGCCACGGGCGTGCCCGCCAGCACCTCGCCGGCACGGCCGGTCTTGAAGCGCAGCAGGTCTGCATACACCAGCTGGGCTGCGCGGAAATTGGGGACTTCGGCGGTGAGATCGGCGGCCGCCTTCAGGGCGCCATCCAGATCCCGCTGCTCCACCTGGCGGATGATGGCCAGCAGGCGGGCCTCCGCCTGGCTTTGCGAGCCGGCCGCCGCCTTGGCATGGCCTGCCGTGGCAGCGATGCCGCCTGCCGTGGCCGCCACCGCAGCAGCGGCCACGGCCGTCTTGCCCGACGCCGAGCGCAGCCTGGCTGCGCCGGCCTTGCCGGTCTTGCTGGTCTTGCCCGTTGCAGGCTTGGCGGATGCCGTCTTGGAGGCCTTGGCCGGCTTGGCGTAGGCCGCCGTGCCGAACGACATCGTGGACAGAGCGGCCAGCAGCACGGCCACGCCGGCGGCCCGCGCATGCAGGCGCAGCAAGCCGGCGGATGACCGTGCCAGGGGGCGCGCTCTTTCAGGCATCAGGAACCGGTTCCTTCGTGGGTGATGCGCCATTGTCCCTTTTCGCGCTGCATGCGCAGGGTCTTGCGGGTCGTGGTCTTGAGCGCGCCCGATGCGTAGTACTGGCGGAACTGGGCCGTGGCCTTGTCGCCGTCCACCGTCACCTTGAGGTCGCGCACGGTGACGACGATGGTGGTGCGTCCGACAATGCGCTGGCGGCGCTGTTCCTTCCACTTGGCCAGGCTGCTGCCATCGGCCGGGGAGAAGTGGTCGCTGTAGGCGTCCAGGTAGCGGTCCATGTCCTGTCCGGCCCAGGCGGTGGACCAGGCCTTGACGGCGGCCTCCACTTCCTGCGCTGCGGCCGACTGGGCCGCCTTCTTCTCGTCGACGGCAGGCGCTGCCTTGGCGGGCTCGGCGGCGGCCACAGCGGCGGCGGCAGGGGCCGCAGCGGTGGTCACGGCGGCGGCCTTGGCCGCAGCCTGCCTGGCTTCCTCGGCAGCGCGCGCCTTGTCCTGTGCGGCCTGGGCAGCCTTCTCCTGGGCCAGCCTGGTCTCGGCGGCCTTGGCTTCCGCTGCCTTGGCCTGGGCCAGCTTGGCCTCCGCTGCCTTGGCCTCCGCTGCCTTGGCCTCTGCGGCCTTGGCTTCTGCGGCCTTGGCCTGCGCTGCCTTGGCATCGGCCGCCTTCACTTCAGCGGCCTTGAATTCGGCGGCCTTGGCCTCTGCCGCCTTGGTCTCGGCGGCGCGGGCCTCGGCCAGCTTGGCGTCGGATTCGCGGGCCTTGGCATCGGCCGCCTTGGCATCGGCGACCTTGGTCGAGGCAGCTGCAGCCTGGACCGTCTTTCCCTGGGCGCCACCTTGCTTGGGGAAGATCTGCGTGATCAGGGCCAGCTTGGGCTGGATGGCCTGGCGCGATCCGTCCAGCTGCAAGGCCTTGGCATAGGCATCGCTGGCCATGCGCGCATACAGGTCGCCCAGGTTCTCATGCGCCGTGGCGTAGCTGGGGTTGGTGCGAATGGCCTGCTCCAGCACTTCCGAGGCCTTGCGTTCCTGGCCTTCGGCGGCGTACAGCACGGCCAGGTTGTTGTAGGGCTCGGGCAGGCTGGGGTAGTCACGGGTCAACGCCGTGAAGATCTTGATGGCCTGGGCGTTCTGGCGCTGCTCCGCGGCGATCACGCCCTGCAGAAAGCGCATCTGCACATCGGCCGGGTTTTGCTTGAGGTAGGCCTCGGCCTGCTTGGCGGCCTGGGGCGCCTTGCCCTGCTCCAGCAGCCGTGAGACCTCGTCCACCGCCTCCTGCGATGCATGGGCAAACGCCCCGCACAAAGCCGCCCCCAGACTGAAGGCGGCAATGGCCACGGGCCGGGCTATCCGCAAATAGGTACGACCCGGCACTCGCGACGGAACTCTGGACGAAATCAGCATATGGGCGCTCTCTACGCAATGAAAGTTGGAAGACGGGCCTGTTCGCTTTTGGGCTTACTGCATGCGCCGATACACGCCTGCAGCCAAAAGCCAGCGATTTTATAGGCGAAAGCCATCTTGCCCCGCTGCATGGGCCCGCGAGTCAAGGGCCATGAAACATGGCGCGGCACCGGCGCCCGAGTAACGGAGCAGACCCGGCAGCGTTACGTAACGTGTGCCGTAACAGACCCTTGATGAGACATTGTGATCAATAGATAAATCCATACAAATCAATATCTTAGGATGATTCCTAGGCCATCCGGACCTGCAGCGTGCACGTGGCATGCATGTTGCACAAAAGGGCTCGACAGATTTTTCACGGCTTCCAAGCCACCGTCTGACCTTGTCGTCTCAACCCTTGTCTGGAGAGAGTAAATGACCGCCCAATCGATGCAGCCCACCGGCAACACCACCGTCAGCCCCGTGCAGTTCGGTGACCCGCAGCCCTCCAGCGTTGTGCTTGCGCAGCTCAATACGTCGAACATGCAGCCCGGCGCAGCCGCAGCGGTCATGCCCCGGGGCACGCCTCCCGTCACGCTGTCCCAGGTCAGCCCGGGCGTGCAGATCGTGCGCAATGGGGAAACCCTGATGGCCCAGCCGGGCAGTGCCCTGCAGGTCGGCGACAAGATCATCGTGCCCGCCGATGGCAGCGCCAAGGCGCTGTTCCAGGGCAAGGACGGCCAGACCCTGGTCGGCACCTTCGAGGGCGGCACCCAGGCCACGCTGGCCCAGCGCGAGGGTGATGGCGCAGGCGCCATGGTGCTGGACCTGGCCTCTGGCAACGTCCAGGTGGCGCCCGCCAGTGACGGTGACGCCGTGGGCCTGATCGTGACCAAGGAAAGCGCCGCAGCCGCAGCCGGCGGCTCCGTGCTCAGCGACTTCCTGCTGGCCGGCCTGATCGGCGCGGGCGGCGTGGGCCTGATCGCCGCAGCCAGCAACGACGACGACGACCCAGCCCCCCCGGTGCCGACCGATCCCACGAATCCGACCAACCCCACGGATCCCACGAATCCGACCAATCCCACGAACCCGACCAACCCGACCAATCCGACGGATCCCACCAACCCGACGAATCCTACGAATCCGACCAATCCCACGGATCCGACGAACCCGACCAACCCTACGAACCCCACCAATCCGACCAATCCCACGGATCCCACGAACCCGACCAATCCTACGAACCCGACCAATCCGACCAACCCCACGGATCCCACGAACCCGACCAACCCCACGAACCCCACCAATCCGACCAACCCCACGGATCCCACGAACCCGACCAACCCCACGGATCCCACGAACCCGACCAACCCCACGAATCCCACCAATCCGACCAACCCCACGGATCCCACGAACCCGACCAATCCTACGAACCCCACCAATCCGACCAACCCCACGGATCCCACGAACCCGACCAATCCTACGAACCCCACCAATCCGACCAACCCCACGGATCCCACCAACCCGACCAACCCCACCAATCCCACGGACCCGACGAACCCGACCAATCCGACCAATCCCACGGACCCCACCAATCCGACGGATCCCACGGACGGCCACGGCCTGATCACCTCCGTGCAGGACGTGGTGGGTGCGCTGTCCGGTGGCACGGTCGCCGGCCCGGTGGGCAACCTGATCGATACGCTGGTCAATCCCGGCAGCGGCACGCTGTCCGGGGTGACAGGCCTGCTGGAGAGCCTGACCAGCACCAATGGCGGGCCGCTGGGCGTGCTCACCGAGCTGGTGGACGGCCTGGTCAACATCCAGAACCAGGGCCTGGAGCCCCTGATCAGCACGCTCAATGAGCTGCTCAAGGGCCTGGACGAAGCGGGCTCCGGCGGCTCCATAGGCACGGTAGTGGACAACGTGCTCGGCGGCCTGCTCGACGAAGACGGCGCGCTGGGCGGCCTGCTCGCCGGCGTGGGTGGCCTGCTGGGCGGCCTGGTGGGCGGCGGAACGGGCAACCCGCCCGGCACGCCTGACAGCGGGGTGGTCACGTCCGTGCAGGACGTCGTGGACGGCCTGCTGGGCGGCACGGTGGCAGCGCCTGTGGGCCAGTTGCTGGATGCCCTGGCCAACCCCACGGACGGACTGCTGTCCACCGTGACCGGCGCGCTGGAGAACCTGACCAATGTCGAGGGCGGCCCCCTGGGTGTGCTGACCGAACTGGTCAACGGCCTCACCCAGGTGGACGGCGAAGGCCTGGCCCCGGTGATCGGCACGCTCAACGAGCTGATTGCCGGCCTGGGCAACGGCCTGGGCGAAGATGGGCTCGGCGGACTGGTCGGCAGCCTGCTGGGTGGATTGGTGCCCGGCGGCGGCACGGGTGGCGGCACGGGAGAAGGCCTGGTCACCACGGTCCAGGACGTGGTGGACGGCCTGCTCGGCGGCACCGTCGCAGCCCCTGTGGGCCAACTGCTGGACGCGCTGGCCAATCCCACCGATGGAACGGCCTCGGTCGTCACCGGCCTGCTGGAAGGCCTGACCAGCGTGGACGGTGGCCCCCTGGGCGTGCTGACCGAACTGGTCAACGGCCTGACCCAGGTGGACGGCCAGGCCCTGCAGCCGGTGATCGGCACCCTCAACGGCCTGATTGCCGGCCTGGGCAGCGGCCTGGGTGAAGGCGGCATCGGTGAACTGGTCGACGGCCTGCTGGGCGGCCTGATCCCGGGCGGCACGGGAGGCGGCAGCGGTGACGGCCTGGTCACCACGGTCCAGGACGTGGTGGACGGCCTGCTCGGCGGCACCGTCGCAGCCCCTGTGGGCCAACTGCTGGACGCGCTGGCCAATCCCACCGATGGAACGGCCTCGGTCGTCACCGGCCTGCTGGAAGGCCTGACCAGCGTGGACGGCGGCCCCCTGGGCGTGCTGACCGAACTGGTCAATGGCCTGACCCAGGTCGATGGCCAGGCACTGCAGCCCGTGATCGGAACCCTCAACGGCCTGATTGCCGGCCTGGGTAGCGGCCTGGGTGAAGGCGGCATCGGCGAGCTGGTCAGCGGCCTGCTGGGCGGTGACAGTGGCCTGCTGGGTGGCGTCCTTGGCGACGACGGCCTGGTCGGCGGCTTGCTGGGCGGTGACGGTGGCCTGCTGGGTGGCGTCCTTGGCGACGACGGCCTGGTCGGCGGCCTGCTCGGCGGTGACGGCGGCCTGCTGGGTGGCGTGCTTGGCGAAGACGGCCTGGTCGGCGGCCTGCTGGGCGGCCTGGTTCCGGGCGGCGGCACAGGCAGCGGCGACGGCCTTGTCACCACGGTGCAGAACACCGTTGGCGACCTGCTCGGCGGCACGGCCGGAGCGCCTGTGGGCCAGGTACTGGATGCGCTGATCGACCCCGGCACCGGCGCCCTGTCCGTGGTCACGGGTCTGGTGGAAGGCGTGACCCAGGTCAACGGCGGTCCGCTGGGTGTGGTGACGGACCTGGCCAACGGCCTCACGCAGGTCCCGGGCCAGGCACTGCAGCCGGTGATCGGCACCGTCAATGGCGTGCTGGCCGGTCTGACGGGAGGCGACGGCCTGCTGGGCGGCGTGGTCGGCGGTGACGGCGGCCTGCTGGGCGGCGTGCTCGGCGACGACGGCCTGGTCGGTGGCCTGCTGGGCGGTGACGGCGGCTTGCTGGGTGGCGTGCTTGGCGACGACGGCCTGGTCGGTGGCTTGCTCGGCGGTGACGGCGGCCTGCTGGGTGGCGTCCTTGGCGACGACGGCCTGGTCGGTGGCTTGCTCGGCGGTGACGGCGGCTTGCTGGGTGGCGTGCTCGGCGACGACGGCCTGGTCGGCGGCTTGCTCGGCGGTGACGGCGGCTTGCTGGGTGGCGTGCTCGGCGATGACGGCCTGGTCGGCGGCCTGCTCGGCGGCGACGGCGGCCTGCTGGGTGGCGTGCTCGGCGAGGACGGCCTGGTCGGCGGGCTGCTGGGCGGCCTGGTTCCGGGTGGCGGCACAGGCAGCGGCGAAGGCCTGATCACCACGGTGCAGAACACCGTCGATGACCTGCTCGGCGGCACGGCCGGAGCGCCTGTGGGCCAGGTGCTGGATGCGGTGATCAACCCCGGCACCGGCGCCCTGTCCGTGGTCACGGGCCTGGTCGAAGGCGTGACCCAGGTGAACGGCGGCCCGCTGGGCGTGGTGACGGACCTGGCCAACGGCCTGACGCAGGTCCAGGGCCAGGCACTGCAGCCGGTGATCGGCACCGTCAACGGCGTGCTGGCCGGTCTGACGGGAGGCGACGGCCTACTGGGCGGCGTGGTTGGCGGCGTGGTCGGCGGCGACGGTGGCCTGCTGGGTGGCCTCACGGGCGACACCGGACTGGTCGGCGGCCTGCTGGAGACCGTGGCCGGCGACAACGGCATCGTTGGCGGCCTGCTCGGCGGCGACGGTGGCCTGCTGGGCGGCCTCACGGGCGACACCGGCCTGGTCGGCGGCCTGCTGGAGACCGTGGCCGGCGACAACGGCATCGTTGGCGGCCTGCTCGGCGGCGACGGTGGCCTGCTGGGCGGCCTCACGGGCGACACCGGACTGGTCGGCGGCCTGCTCGACACCGTGGCCGGCGACAACGGCATCGTCGGCGGCCTGCTCGGCGGCGACGGTGGCCTGCTGGGCGGCCTCACGGGCGACACCGGCCTGGTCGGCGGCCTGCTCGACACCGTGGCCGGCGACAACGGCATCGTCGGCGGGCTGCTCGGCGGCGACGGTGGCCTGCTGGGCGGCCTCACGGGCGACACCGGACTGGTCGGCGGCCTGCTGGAGACCGTGGCCGGTGACAACGGCGTCGTCAGCGGCGTGCTGGACACGGTGGCCGGCGACAACGGCATCGTCAGCGGCGTGCTCGACACCGTGGCTGGCGACAACGGCATCGTCAGCGGTGTGGTCAACACGGTCGTCGGCGACAACGGCATCGTCAGCGGACTGCTGGGTGGCGGCAGCAGTGGCGGCGGCCTGCTGGGCGGGCTGCTGGGGGGATCGTCCGGTGGCGGACTGCTCGGAGGCCTTCTGGGCGGCACTTCGCAAGCGGCAACGGCCTCTGCGGCCGAGCTGGATCCGATTGCCACCTCCATCAGCAGCCATGCCAGCAGCACGGCCGATGCAGCAGCCAGCGTGTTGACGCAGCAGTTGCACCACAACGCCCTGCTGTGAGCTGCAGCGGCGCCTGCGGGCGCCGCATTCCTTCCCTGCGCCGCCGCCTCGCGGTGGCGGCGCACGTCCCAGGAGATTTTCCATGTCACACACTCTCAGGCTGTGCACCATCGTGCTGCTGGCCGCAGGCCTGGCCGCCTGCGGTTCCACCGCCACCACCAGCACGCAGCGTTCCGAACACCACTACGCCTTCGGCAAGGCCCCGGCGCCTGCGCCGGCCAGCTCCGGCGTCGCACCCGTGGTGGCCACGAGCCAGGCCGACCAGCGCGGTCCCGCCAATGTCGCCCACATCGTCTACTTCGACTTTGACGCCTACACCATCCGCAGCAGCGACCGGGCCATCGTGGAAAGCCATGCGCAGTGGCTGCGCAGCAATCCCGGCCGCTCGGTGATGCTGCGCGGCCATACGGACAGGCGCGGCGGCATCGAATACAACCTGGCGCTCGGCCAAAAACGTGCCGACGCGGTGCGCAACAGCCTGCAGCTGCTGGGCGTGAATCCGGCCCGCGTGGAGTCCGTCAGCTACGGCAAGGAGCGGCTGGCCGACGAAGGCACGAGCGAAGACGCCCACCAGCGCAACCGGCGCGTGGAATTCGACTACCGCTGAGCCGCCGCGCTCCGCACTCGCCTGCCGCCGGGCCGCCATGAAAGAACAGATCCGTACGCGGTCAGCGCACCGCAGCCCGGCGTCCCGTCCCCACGGGAAGCGCAGCCTCCCACTGACCTTGACCGAGGCCGAGAGCATGTTGTCGCAGCAATTGGCAAATGGCCTGGAGTACCTGGCACGGCACATGGTGTTGCTGCCCGAGCCCTACCCCGGCTGCATTCTTTTCTTCACGGTGGCGGCCGAGAACAAGGCCGCCTCCGTCTTCCATGTACGCGCCACCACGCTGGAGGCCGCCTGGCGCGAGGGGGCGACCCGCGTGCGCCAGTGGGCCTGGGCCCGCAAGCGCGATGAGGTCGATCTGCGCATCGACTGGGTCCAGGACATCACACCCCTGGAGGCGGACAGTCCCCTGCCCGATTGCCGTGCCTGGACCGAGATGCCCCTGCGCTCCCTTGCCCTGGCCGATGCCAGCCTGGAGCGCGCGCAGTTGCTGCACCCCTTGCTGCCCGATCCGCCCCAGGGTGGGGCTGCCGGCGCACCCGACGATGAGCCCCCCCTCCCACGCCCCCTGCATCCCCCCTGCCTGCTGCTGCACCTGCGCGGCATGTACATCAGCGGTGAGCATCCCGCCCTGGCCGTGCCGCGAACCGACCCGCCGCAGCAGCGCCTGTGGCCACACCTCGTGCCCGTGCACGCCGCGGTCCAGCAGCTGCTGGCGCAACAGGGCAAGGAAGGGAGCTGGCCCGGTTGCGAAGACGTGTGCGACCACCTGGGCGTGACCTACGCCCTGCTGCAGGCCCAGCGCCATGCGGGCAGCGCCGCACTGGCGCAGGCCATTGCGCTGGCCATGGGCCACGTGGAGCAGCGGCTGCAGCCGCTGCCCGGCGACTGCCTGTCCGGCGCGCTGGCCATGCTGGTGCTGGCCCGCCACCTGCGCAACAGTTTTGTGCTGGGGCCGGGGGCCGACAGCCAGGCCCGCGCCCGCATTCCGGCGCTGATGGACCCGCTGGCGGAAAGCCTGCTGTCCACCGCGGCCGCGTCGGCCAGCGCCACCAAGGCCGAGGCTGCGGCCCACGCCGATGCATCCCGCAGCGGCCAGCCCCTGCTGAGCTGGGCCGAACTGGCCATGCATGCCTATGCCAGCTCCCGCCCGCCCACCAGCGACAGCCCCACGCTGCGTGCGGCGCGCAGCGCCCTGCCCGAGACGGCCGTCCTGCCCGCCGCCTTCCTGCAGGCCGCGCTGCCGCCGCTGCTGCGCATGCCCGGCGGCCCCGATGACCGCCCTGGCGGGCAGGCCGACGACCCCTGCGCTCGCTGGATAGGCATTGCACTGGTCGAAAGCCTGCAGCTCGACGCTGGCCTGGAGCCACAGCCCACGGACCTGCTGCGCCAGTGGCAGATCGGCCTGCAGCGCCATCTGCAGGCCCTGGCCCAGCGCGCCATCTGGCCGGAACAGGCGCTGTACCTGCCGCCCGCCCGGCGCCGCCATGCCGCCTTTGCCGACGCCAGCCTGCGCCAGGTGCTGCAGTCCCCGCGCGAAATCGCCTGGCTGCTGGCATCCAGCCTGGCCGGCCTGGAGCTGCTGGACGCGCTGGCCCAGGCACTGCGCTCGGCTGCCAGCCACGCAGTGGCCGAAACCGAACCGGAGCACGAAACCGAAGGCGAAGGCGAAGGCGAGGCCGTGCCTGCGCAGGCCGGCAATGGCCCGGATGCGGACGGCAGCCCTGCCAGGGCCTGCTTGCCGGGGGCGCGCGACGGCGAGGCCGCGGGCCGGCCGGCTTTCTCGCCCGCGGCCGGGACCCTGTACCCGTCCATGTCCTGGGAAGGCCATGCACTGGCCGAGCTGATGAACGGACGCTGGCTGGATGCCCCGTCAGCGCAAGGCAGAGGTACCGGCACCTGCTGCGCGGGGCTGGACGCCAGCCGCCTGCACCATCAGCCCGGCGCCGCCGTGCTGGTGCGGCGTGCCGGCATGGCCCTGGGCGTGCAGGCCGCCGCGCTGCCCACGCTGCGGGCCTCGGCCCTGATCAGCAGCAGCCCGCAGGGCCTGCTGCACCATGGCGTGCCCGTGCTGCATGTGCCCGACATACAGGAAGGTTTGCGCAGCCTGGCGCAGGCCGCCCGGCGCCGCATCCAGGCGCCCGTGATCGCGGTCAGCGGCTGCGTGGGCAAGACATCCACCCTGGGCATGCTGCGCCAATGCCTGCAGGACGGCGGCGATGCACGGGGCGACGCCCTGCTGTCCCAGGGCACGGCGCTGCAGATGATCAACTGGAGCGAGGCAGCACCCTGCGCCCTGCTGGAGCTGCCATTGCAGGCACTGCGTGGAGATCTGCCGCTGATTGATCCGGACATTCTGGTTATTACTAATCTTTCAATTAATGACATCCCCAGTACTGGTGATTCCGAGCAGTGCGGACCGGCCGGTCTGTCCGCCTGCCGCAAATACGAGGCGCTGCAGGAAGTCGTGGAAGCCATGCAGCACATGCACAAAGGCAGTGCATTGGTGATCGAACAAGACATAGGTGAAAACCCGTGCATTATTGAGAATGCCCAACGCATGGGAATGCGTCTCATCACCTTCGGTCCGCATTCCAATGCGCAGGTCCGTGAAATGGGGTTTCACAATGGAAATCTGCAAATAAGCATAGACAACCGGCGCCTCGGGATTTCCCTGCAATCGGATGGCCACCACATGGCCCGCAATGCTCAGGCCGCGCTGGCCGCCATGCATGCGCTGGGCTATGCGCCTGCACAGGTCCAGGCCTCGCTCGCGCACTGGCGGCCGCTGATCGGCGCCGGCCAGCCGCAGCTGCTGCCCAGTGGGATCTGCCTGCTGGACCATAGCCTGAGCAACCACTTACTGTCCATGCATGCTGCTTTTTCCCAGCTGCAGGAGCACGCCCCCCATGTCAGCCGCAGGCTGATCGTGCTGGCCGGCATACAGCCGGGCCAGGTCAGCATGGACACTGCACAGCTGGCGCTGGAGCCGCTGGTGCGCGCGGCCCAGGCCCGGCGCGTGCTGCTGTACGGTGAGCCGCTGCGGCAGCTGGCGGCGGCGCTGGCAGATCTTCTGCACGTCAATTGGTATGACGATCTCAATCAATTGATCTGTTCACTTCTTCGTACAACCCATAAAGGCGACACGGTTTTGTTGGCAGGCCGCGCCACTACCAATCTGGCCCTGGCCGCAGATGCCATACGAGACAGTTTCAGTGGACACGGGGCCCACCTAATAGCATCCAGCCCCGCCATCCGCTTTGATCCACATCAAAATCAAATGAACATGCATTATTGATTGAATAAAACTTATAGAGGACTGTATATAACTCGCTACAGTATTTGGGAAACGAGCGCCTTTACATTTTGTAAAGACGTTTACTAAGCCCATCAGAACATGATCCGATACCTTCTTCCCCGCCAGTTGGCCAAGGCCACGGCGATGCCGTCGGGAACGGAGACGGTGGGGGCTTTTGCAACTGCCATCGCCGAGTCCTTCGACCGGGCCGCTCACCAGCTGCGCCGTGCCGCGTGGCTGTCCCTGCCCATCAGTGTGCTGGGCCTGTTGCCATCCATCTTCCTGCTGCAGGTCTACAACCGCGTCATTGCACGCGGCGGCACGGCCACGCTCACGGCCATGGTGGCCGGCGTGCTGTGCTTCCTGGGCCTGGAATGGTGGCTGCGCCGCCAGCGCGCCCGCGCCCTGCGCGAAGCCGGCGCCATGATCGACCGCGATGTCTCCCAGGCGCTGATGCATTCCATGCTGCGCCACCCGCTGGCCGCGCTGGAGCAGCGCTCTTCCAGCCAGTGGCTGCAGCTGTTCCGCGACGTGAGCGCCATGCGCTCGGGCATGTCCGGGGGCCTGGCGACCTCGCTGCTGGACCTGCCCATGGCCCTGCTGGCCCTGGTGGTCATCGGCATCATTGCCTGGCCCGTGCTGCCGGTGATCCTGGTGGCCATGCTCATCATGGGCGTGCTGGCCTGGTGGTGGGCCGACGAGGTGCGCAGCGGCCGCGTGGAGGAAATCGCCCAGGCCCGCATGCTGGACCGGGGCACGGCCGAAGTCTGCAACGCCCGCGCCACGCTGAAGGTGCTGGGCTACGACGCCGCCGCGCGCCAGAACTGGCAAAACGGCTATGACCGCTGGCTGGCCGAGAGCTTCGGCAAGAACGGCGAGATGGAAAACGCGCGCGAAGCCAGCACCGTGCTGCTGACGCTGTTCTCCATCGCGGTGATCACCGTGGGTGCCATTGCCATCAATGCGCAGTGGATGAGCATCGGCAGCCTGATGGCCGTGAACCTGCTGTCGGGCAAGGCGCTGGGCCCCATCTCGCAGCTGGCCAGCAACTGGCGCTCGCTGGCCCAGGCCAACGAGGCCGCACGCCGCCTGCAGTCCGTGCTGGAGGAGCCCGTCGAAATCACGGCCGAGACCGTGGACCTGCCGCGTCCCCAGGGCCGGCTGCGCCTGGACCAGGCCAGCTTCCACTATCCGGGCGGCCATGTGGCGCTGGAGCAGGCCTCGCTGGAGATCGGCCCCGGCGGGCTGCACGCCATCGTGGGGCGCAACGGCGCCGGCAAGTCCACCCTGGCCAAGCTGCTGGCAGGGCTCTACCAGCCCACGCAGGGCCGCATCTTCATCGATGAATACGACATGGCCCAGTTCCCGCGCGCCGAGCTGGGCCGCTGGATAGGCTGCCTGGCCCAGCAGGTGTACTGGTTCAGCGGCCCCATCGTGGACGGGCTACGCATGGTCAACCCCGATGCCGACGACCACAAGATCGTCACCGCCTGCCAGATCTCGGGCGCGCATGGCTTCATCAGCCGCCTGCCCCAGGGCTACCAGACGGTGCTGGGCGAAGGCGGCGCGGGCCTGTCGGCGGGCGAGCTGCGCAAGCTGGCCCTGGCCCAGCTGTTCCTGCGCAACCCCTCCGTGCTGATCCTGGACGAGCCCAGCAACGACCTGGACTTCGAGAGCGAAACCGCCCTGCTGCAGACACTGCGGCAGATTGCGCTCAAGCACACGGTCATCGTCGTCACGCACTCGCTGCGCGTGGCCTCCATGGCCCAGCACCTCTACCATGTGCGCGGCGATGGCGGCATCGAGCATGGCTCGCCCCAGCAACTGCTGCCCCAGCTGTTCGGCACGGCACGCGAGGCCGCCGTGCCCGCAGCGGCCCCCGCACCCGCAGACAAGGCCCCGCACCCCGACCAGCCCGCCGTGGCGCCGGAGCTTGCCTCATGAGAGCCGGCCGCTACGACGATCTGCCCCTGGTGCTGCGCCAGTCGCACCAGCCATCCCGCCCGCTCGAGGCCGGGCCGGCCGGGGCCGGCGCGGATGCATCCGGCGCAACGCCACCCGCAACGCCCCCCGTATCGCGCTGGGCAGGCCTGGCGCGCGGCAAGTGGCTGCTCGCCATCCCGGTCACCGCGCTGGTGATCACCGGCCTGTTCTATCCCGTGGAGAACGTGGTGGTGGCCAGCGGCCAGGTCATCCCCTCCGACCGCGTGCAGACCGTGCAGCATCTGGAAGGCGGCATCGTCACCGCCGTCCATGTGCGCGAAGGCCAGGCCGTGACCCAGGGCCAGCCCCTGCTGGAGATCGACCTGGGCGGCAACAGCCTCAACCTCGAACAGCTCACGGCGCGCATGGCCACGGCCCAGGCGGTCAAGGTACGGCTGGGCGCGGAAAGCCAGGGCAGGCCGCTGCAGCGCGCCAGTTTCCCGGCCGACCTGGACCCGCAGGTGGTCCAGGCCGAGCTGGGCGCCTTCTCGGCCCGCGCGCTGGAACACCAGGGCAGCATTGCCGCGGCCCAGGCCCAGCTGCAGCAGGCACGCGGCGACGTGGCCCAGGTCCAGGCCCGCATCGAGGGGCTGGAGACCAATCTGCGCCTGCACCAGCAGGAAGCCTCCATTGCCGGGCAGCTCGCCGCCGAGCAGCTGATCGGCCAGCTGGAAGTGCTGGACAAGCAGCGGGCGCTGGAGCAGGTCCGCGCCGAGCTGGCGGCATCGCGCCAGACGCTGTTCAGCAACCGCGCCAAGATCGAGCAGGCCCAGGCCAAGCTGCAGGAGACCCAGGGCGCCTTCCGCCGCCGCGCCTCCGACGAACTGGCCCAGACCGAACGCGAGCTGGCCAGCCTCAACGAAGACCTGGTGCGCGCCCGGACCCAGCGCACGCGCACCGCCGTGCTGGCGCCCACCAGCGGCTTCGTCAAGGGACTGCGCAGCTCGGGTGCAGGCTGGGTGGTCAAGCCCGGCGAGCCCATCCTCGAAGTCGTGCCCGACAAGGACGAGGTCATCGTCGAAGCACGCCTGAGCCCCGCCGACCGTGGCTACGTGCGCACCGGCCAGCCCACCCGGGTGAAGATCTCGGCCTACGATTTCCTGCGCTACGGCTCGGTGCCCGGCCAGGTCACCCTGGTGGCCGCCGATGCCGACCGCGACCCCAACCTGGCCGACTCGCCCTCGTACTTCCGCATCCAGGCCAGCCTGGAGCAGCCCTGGGTGGGCCGCACCGACAACCGCATCACCACCGGCATGCAGGCCGAGCTCGACCTGTTGCTGGGCCACGAACCCTTTATCTGGTACTTGCTGCGGCCCGTGCTGCGCATCCAGAGCGAAGCCTTCCGGGAGCCCTGATGCAAGGCCGCCCGTCCACTCCCACCACAGGCTGGCACGCCCGGCTGCGCCAGCTGCTGGCCGCTGCCTGCTGCGTATCGGCCCTGCAGGCGCTGCAGGCTGAGGCCGCGCCCATGGCGGCCGAGGAACCGGACCTGGCCACCACGGCTGCGGCGGGCACGGCGGACTCCGCTCACGCACCCGCACCTTCACCCGAACCCGCATCCGTCCCGGTACCCGACGCCGTGGTCCTGCGCCTGGCCCAGCAGCTCACGCCCGGCACCCTGGCCAGCGACAGCGGGCAGCGCCGCCTGCTCGATGCCCTCTACGCCCTGCTCGACGAATACCCCGACGTGCGCAAGGCGCGCGCCGCGCTGGAATCGGCCGGGCATGACGTGAACACCGCGCGCGGCGCGCGCTGGCCCACCTTCAAGGTGGGCACCAACACGGGCGATGCCAAGCTCCGCCGGGGCCGCGAGTCGTACACCGCCGTCAATGCCGAAGTGCGCATGGCCCTGCTCGATGGCGGAGCCATCGGCGCGGGCATCCGCTCGGCCGAATCGCAGGAAGCGGCCCAGGGCAGCGTACTCTACGGCACGCGCCAGAACGTGCTGCTGGAGGCACTGACCGCCCTGCTGGAGCTGCACCGCTTCGAGGACAAGGCGCGCGTGGCGGCCGAGTCGGCACGCATCATCGGCCAGCTCGCGCGCATCGAGGAGCGCCGCGCCGAACTGGGCGCCGTGGGCCGCAACGACCTGCGCCAGGCCGCCTCGCGCCAGGCCGGCGCCCTGGCCCAGCAGCATGCGCTGGAGTCGCAGCGCATGGATGCGCTGGCCCGCTTCACGCGCTACTTCGGCTTCACGCCCCAGGCCGGCTGGCTGCCCCAGCTCAATGTGCCCGAGCAATGGATGCCGGCCAGCGAAGACTCGGCCCTGCAGGCGTCCGAAGCCGTCAGCCCCGAGCTGCAGGAAATGCAGCAGCAGATCGAGAAGGCCCGCGCCGAAGTCGACCGCAGCAAATCCCAGCGCTTTCCCACCCTTGCCGCCGTGGTGGCCCACACGCGCGACCCCAGCGGCGTGCTCTATGCCGAGGGCACGCGCTACGGCGTGGAGCTGAGCTGGAACTTCGGCAACGGCTTCGAGCTGCGCGACCGCATCCTCAAGGCCATCAACGAACTGCAGGCCCAGGAAGCGCAACAGGAAACCGTGCGCCGCCAGGTGCGCGAGACCGCCTCCGCCGCCTGGGGCCGCACCCAGTCCGGCCGCCAGCGCGAAAGCCAGCTGGCCGACGCCGTGCGCGAGGCGCGCGCCGCCTTCGAGGGCCGCCGGCGCCTGCTCGAAGTCGGCCGCGGCAGCCTGGCCCAGGTGCTGGACGCCCAGCTGGACATGCAGCGCCTGCTGCTGGACGAGGCCGACGCCATCTACGACCAGCGCATCAACGAACTGCGCCTGGCGCGCACCACCGGCCGCCTGCTGCCGCAGGACCCGCCCGACCAATGGCTGAACGCGCTGTTCAGCACGCAAAAACCCATTCCAGCAGGTGGCGGCACGCCGGACCCCTCGCCCGGCACGGTGCCCGGCATGGCTCCCGGCCAGGCCCCCTCGCGCACCCGCCCCGACCCCATGGACGCTGCCGTGGCCACCCTGTCCGCCAGCGCCATGCCCCAACGAATCCAGCTGCGCCTTGAGCAGCAGTTGCGCCCCATTTCAGACGCTTTTCAAACCACCGCCGCGCGACAGCAGTGGTGAAGTGGGAAGCAGGGGTTCCCGTGCAGCGGCCGGCTTGGGCCCATCGCCAGCCGCTGCCATCGACAACGATGGGCTTTTGCAACCGAAAGGACGATGCCATGACCGACATCATCAAGAACTTCTGGAAAGACGAGGAAGGCGCCACCGCCATCGAGTACGGCTTGATCGCCGGCCTCATCGCCGTGGCAATCATCGTCGCCGTCGGCGATATCGGAGAAAAACTCAAAGCCTTCTTCGTCTACATCAACACCCAGCTGGGCACACCTCCAACCTGATGCGATGAACATCGACTGGCTTGCATCCCTGATTCTGCTGCTATGGCTGATCACCGTCGCCGTCATGGACTTGCGATACCGCAAGGTGCGCAACTGGATGGTTGTGCTGGGCCTCTTCGCGGGCACGGCAGCCTTGTTCAGCGGAGGCCAGCCGTTCCAGACGTCTGCTTGGAGCGGCTTGGCAGGCATGCTTGCGGCATTTGCCGCACTGCTGCCCTTCTACGCATTGCGCTGGATGGGCGCCGGGGATGTCAAGTTCGCTGCAGTCATAGGTCTGTGGACGGGGCTGGCCCCCCAACTGCTGTCCATATGGCTGGGAGGCAGCCTGCTGGCAGGCTTTCATGGATTGCTTGTTCTGTTCTGGCGCCGCCTGCAGCGCAGCTCCTGGGGGCTGCGGCTTATGGGCTGGCTGCCCGCGCCGCTGAGTGCCTTGCTTTCAGCGGATGGAAGCGGCCGCGCCTCACCGCCCGGCACGCTTTCACTATATCGGCCCGTACGCAGCATTCCCTACGCAGGCTATCTGTCCATCGCCGCCATCTGGGTGCTGTGGCGCATGGATGTCTCGCTGTAAAAAACACAAAGGCAGCATGACGGCAATACGCATTCCTCCCCTTTCAGGCCTGCAAGGCAGTACATGTCTTCACAGACCGCAGCGGACAGGTCAGCCTGCAGCCCTCTGTCATTTCACCGTTTTCAAGCCGCGGGAGCACAAGCCATGCATCTAACCAGAATTGTTGCTGGACTGCTGATCGTGTTGGCTATCGGTCTCGCATTCCTTGCCTGGATGATGGGCCGCCAACCCCAGCCCTCGCCTTCTGCAGGAGCGCCTGCAGCCAGCCCTCCCTCGTCGGTGGGCGGGAGAGCAGAACCGGCAAAGCAGCATGCCACCGTCGTCACGGCACGGCCCATCGCAGCTGGTCAGCGCATCACGGCCGACGACATCCGTCTGGTGCAGCACCCCTCGGCCACCGCTGACGGATTCAAGGATACGGCTGCCGTGTTGAACCGCACCACACTGGTAGCACTGGCTGCCGATGCACCACTGCTTGAGCAACATTTGATCAGCAGTCTTGCTTTGCAGCTCACTGCTGGACAACGCGCCCTGTCCATTGCCATCAAAGAACAGATGGCCGCTGGCCATCATGTGCGCCCGGGTGACTTCGTCGATGTTTTCTTCACACTGGATGGCCGCGCCGAAAGCTCTCCCGTGGACACACAGACGCGGCTTCTGCTGGCCCGCAGCCGCGTTCTGGCCTACGGTGCATCCAGTGTCGAAAATCCCCCACCTTCTGCAGCACAGCGCAAGGCTCAACAAGAGCAGGAAACCAGCAGCTCCGGAATGCGACGCAACAGCCGCGACGACCAAGGCCAGCGCCCAGAAAGCGCGCAAACGGCAGTTTTGGCAGTGCCACTGGAGGATGTGGAACGCTTGACCCTGGCGGAGAAATACGGCCAGCTCACACTGGCGTTGCGCCACCCGGACGATATGGCGGTGCCTGACCCATCGCTGTTCGCTGCCCTGCCCACGGCGCTGCAGCCGATTACCGGCCGCTCCGCAAAGAACCAGCCGCTCCAGGGTCCAGACCGTGCATTCGCAGGCTTGCGCTTCAAGGATCTGGCCACCGGTACGCCATCACGCGCGGCAGGCCGCACTGCGCCTTTCTCAGGAGGAGCTGCAAAGGTCTCGCAGCAGCCGCGTATTCGGGCCGTCGAGGTACACAGCGGCGCCACCGTACAGACAGTGAACTACTGACAACAGCAAGAAGAGGGAGCAATCATGCAGACGCCACGCCTCTCGCCACCCTTCGCATCCTTCGGCCAGTTCCCCTGGCGAACACAGGCTACCAGGATGCTGTGCTGCGCCACCGTTATGCAGGCCTGCCTGGGTCCGGCAGCGGCCCAAGCACAGGTGGACTCAGCGATGCAAGCGCTTCCTGCAAGCCCAACACAAGGACCACGTACCGACCAAATTCCTTCCAGCGATGCGCTGCAGCTAATAACCGGCCGGCAACATCTGCTGCAGTTGGGCCTGATACCAGGCCGTATCGCTGTCGGCGATCCCAATGTTCTAGATATCAAGGTACTGCGCTCGCCCGCCAGCAGTGGAGCGGACGATGCCCAATTGCTGCTTACACCCAAAGCCGCAGGCAGCACTACGCTGGTGGTCTGGCCCCAACGCAACGGCTCGCCACAAAACTGGCTGGTGCAGATCAAGGGCCAGCACCTGACACTGGACCGGCGCCTGTCATCCCTTCCCGAACATGCGCAAGCCCTGGCAGTGCTACGCCAAAATGCGCCCAGCCAGGCAACGTTGATAGACAACGCACAAATCTCTGTTGCCAGCAACACCGTACAGGTAGATGTCCAGGTGGTGGAATTCAAAAAAGCGGCCATGAGGCGCGCGGGCATCAACCTCACCAGCGGAGGAGCCAATAACCACGGTTTCAGTTTCGGGCTCTACACCCCAGGCACTAGCAGTGCCGGCACCGGCGGCAGCGACTCCGGCTCGTCGGCCATCTCCAGCGCCATGAACCTGGTGATGAATTTCGGCAAGGCCTTCAGTGGTGCGGGCATACGCGCCCAACTGGGCATCCTGGAAGGAAACGGCTTGGCTAGAGTCCTGGCCAAGCCCACTCTGGTGGCTCACACGGGCCAGAACGCCAGCTTCCTGGCGGGCGGCGAGCTGCCAATTCCCGTGCCGGCCCGAGACGGCAATATCGCCATTCGCTACAAAGAATTCGGTATCAAGCTCCAACTGACACCCACCATCCTGTCGGATGAGCGCATTGCGTTGAAGGTCGCACCCGAGGCCAGCGATCTGGACTTCAGTTCGGGCGTCACCATCGCCGGTGTATCCGTTCCCGCCGTACGGACACGCAGGGCTGACACCATGGTGGAACTGGCCAATGGCGAGAGCTTCATCATCGGCGGCCTGGTAAGCCGCTCGACCTCATCCAGCGTCAACAAGGTACCGCTGCTGGGCGATCTGCCGATCCTGGGGACCTTCTTCAAGAACCTCAGCTACTCCCAGGACGAAACGGAACTGGTGATTGTGGTCACGCCGCACCTGGTCCATCCCCTGCCGGCCACTACCAATCTGGACGGCCTGATGCCGGGTACCCAGTCCGAGCAACGCAACGCGTCCCAAGTCTGGGGCCCGTTCATCGCAGGTGGCATGAGTCCCAACTCTGCCCTGCCCGGTTTCTCGTATTGATATCCATGACAAGCAAGCCCATCGTCTCCGATACATCCGTCGCCCCACCAGGTCCGCCGGCCGTCGGCTCGCCCACTTCGCTGGAGACCTTGCTGGGCCTGCGTTCTTCGAATACGCAGACCGGCCAGACGGCAGCCCAGTCACCTCCATCCGTGCAGCCGCTGCAGGCACCGTCCCTGACGAAAATGCCTTCCGACCCCGACCTCCATGTGGAACTGCTGTTCATCCAGGCGGGCACGCCCGAAAGCACGTTGGCGCTGTCCTGGATGCAGCGCATGCTGGACAGCGCCCAGCTGCACACGGCACGCTTCAACGACAACGTGGCAGAGCAAGTTCAGCGCTACATGCCCCACGCGGTCTTCATCCACTTCGATCCCCTGTCCACCGACGAAGCGGCCCAGTTGGCGTCACAGCTGCATGTCTCCCATCCCCATCTGCCTTGCGTGGCAGTGGGTCGCACCAAGTATCCGCAATGCATGCTGGCAGCGTTGCGTGCAGGCGTGCAGGACTTTCTCGATGTGGACGGCCCCGTTCAGGCCGCGCACCAGACGGTGATCGATCTGATCAAGCGCGCGCCGACTTCAATGCCGAGCATGCCCAGCGCACCGCTGACCGCCATCATGTCGGCCCGCGCAGGCTTGGGCAGCAGCCTCATGGCCTCGCACCTGGCGTGGTACCTGCAAAAACGTCTGCACGGCACGACAGCCGTCCCCGGCCAGGACGCCACGCCCCGCGAAATCAGCAACGAGACCTTGGACGGACTGCTCATTGATCTGGGAAGCCCCAGTGGCGACTGCGGGCTGTACCTGGGCACATTGGGCGACTTCGACTTCATCGAGGCCGTCAACAACCTGCGCCGCTTCGACCGGCGCCTGGCCTCCACCGGCCTGTCACGCCACGAAAGCGGCCTGCGCATGCTCACGCTGCCGCGCCAGTCCAGCCGCCTGCGCGATGTCTCGTATGCCGACGTCGATGCCCTGCTGCTGCGCCTGCGCCAGTACTTCCGGCACGTGATTGCCGACCTGGGCGCCGTCGTCCCCACCCACCTGGCCATGCGCGTGGCGCTGCGCGCCAGCCAGGTCTGGGTGGTCTGCGACCAGAGCGTGGCCAGCGTGGTCTCCACCACCGAACTGCTGCGGCAGCTGGACGAGCAAAAGATCGAGCGCGATCGCATGCACCTCATCGTCAGCCGGCACGACAGCCAGCTCGAACTGGAGGCCCAGCAGATCGCCAGGCAGCTGCAGCTGCCGCTGCTGGCCACCATCCCCGAGCGCCGCCGGGAGCTGGCCCAGGCCGTCAACCAGGGCCAGCTGCTGCCCAGCCGCCTGCAGCGGGAGCCCTATGTGCAGGCCGTGGACAAGCTCGCCACCTTGCTGATCACCACCCACCACCAGGCCCATGCGGGCGATCAGGCCGCGCCCGCCCGCGGACTGAACCGTTTCTTCCACCGAACAAGAAGCTGAACGCACCATGACGACCACGGCTTATTCCCATCTGGCGGACGCACAGGCCAGCGAGTTCGAGCAAAGCGCGCTGTTCCTCGACCTGAAGAACCGCACGCACGAGCATTTGCTCAGCCGCATCGAGGAGCTGGGCGCCGAGTTCGGCCGCTGGTCGCAGGCTGCCATCGCGCAGTTCGTGCTGATGGAGCTGGACAGCTTCATCCGCCTGCACTCCGTGCCCGTCAACGAGCAGGAAGCGCTGCAGGTGGCGCGCGCCCTCACGCGCGAACTCACGGGACTGGGACCGCTGCAGCCGCTGCTGGAGGACCCCCGGGTCGAGGACATCCTCATCAACGGCCATGGCAACATCTACGTCTCGCGCGGCGGCGTGCTGCAGCGCGAGACCCTGCACTTCAAGGACGACGAGCATGTGCTGCGCATCGTGCGCCGCATCCTGGCGCCGCTGGGCCGGCGTCTCGATGAATCCAGCCCCATGGTCGATGCCCGCCTGCCCGATGGCGGGCGCATCAACGTCATCATCGAGCCGCTGTCCATCGACGGCCCCTCGGTCTCCATCCGCAAGTTCCGCAAGGACCCGCTGACGCCTTCCGAGCTGGTGCAGCTGGGCACCTTCAACCACGACATCTGCCGCATCCTGGAGATGGCCGTGCAGGCGCGCTGCAACATCCTGGTCAGCGGCGGCACCAGCTCGGGCAAGACCTCGCTGCTCAACGCGCTGGCCAGCTTCATCCCCTCCAGCGAGCGTATCGTCTCCATCGAGGACACGGCCGAGCTGGCCCTCAACCACAACCATGTGGTGCGGCTGGAAAGCCGCCCCGGCGGCTTCGACGGCTCGGGCCACGTCAGCATCCGCGACCTGCTGCGCAACAGCCTGCGCATGCGGCCCGACCGCATCATCGTCGGCGAAGTGCGCGGCGGCGAAGTGCTGGAGCTGCTGCAGGCCATGAACACCGGCCATGACGGCTCCATGGGCACCATCCACGCCAGCTCGCCGCGCGAATGCCTGTACCGCGCCGAAATGCTGGCCGGCTTCGCGGGCTTTCAGGGCAGCGAGGTCAGCCTGCGCCGCCAGATCGCCAATGCCGTGGACTTCATCGTGCAGATCGGCCGCCTGTCCAACGGCCGCCGCCGCCTGCTGTCGCTGACCGAGGTCACGGGCATGACCGACAACATGATCTCCATGCAGGAGCTGTACCGCTACGAGCCCCAGGTGGGCCCTGACGGGCAGGAGATCGACCACTGGGTCTCGCTGGGCATCTCGCCCCACTCGCCCAAGCTGCTGAGCTGGTGGCGCTCGCAGCAGCAGGCCTCAGGAGGAGGTATGAGATGACGACTCCCGCAACCCTGGTCCTAGGCGCCATGGCATGCCTGCTGCTGGCTCTGGCGCTGTGGATGTTCGCCCGCGCACGCCGACGGGAGCATGAGCAAACAATAAGCCGTCACCTAAGGCGCAGTCTTGAACGAGGCCGTGACCGGTCGTCCCCGACGATTAGCACACCCGTGCTTGCGCTGCCCCCCAAGGATGGCGGCTCACAACCTGCGCGCATTCCCGCAGCAGTGCAATGGATACATCGCAAACTGGGCGTGGACGCCTGGGGCCTTTCGCCCCGAACACCCGCAGTGCTGCTCGCCAGCGTTCTTACGCTGTTCCTGCTGGCCACAAGCCAGGGCGGGCTAGCAATCGGCCTGCTGGCCTTGGTGCTCTATGTGCTGCTGCTCATATTCTTCATATGGCGGCGCCTGACCATGCGGCGCAACAAGCTGCTTCAACAATTGCCCGGCTTCCTGGACAACATGGTTCGCATGATCTCGATTGGCAACTCGCCTCATGCTGCCTTCCAGTTGGCTTTGGGTAATGTTCCCGCTCCACTGGGCGATGCGCTTCAGCAAGCAGCCGCCATGCTGAGCGCCTCCCCGGATCTGGGACAAGCCATGGCACAGCTGGAGCGTTCCTGGCGCCTTCCCGAGTTCGGCTTGCTGGCAGCGGTCTTTCGGATGAGTGTGCGCTATGGCGGCCGCGCCGATCTTGTGCTGGAGCGTGTCTCGGCCTACATCCGGGACCGCCAGTCCGCCGAGCGCGAACTGCATGCTCTTTCGTCCGAAATCCGCCTGTCGGCCTGGGTGCTGGCGCTGCTTCCGGTAGGCGTAGGCGCCCTCATCATGATCCTCAATCAGGGCTACTTCCTACGCATGTGGAATGACGCTAGCGGACAGCGCATGGTCTTGCTTGCCATCGGCTTGGAAGGTGTCGGCGCACTGCTGCTGTATCGCCTCGCCCAGCTGAGATGAACCGGACACTGTTCAAGGACGTTGCCATGTGTCGCCCACTCCGCCGCCCCATGCGCTCTGGCCATGCCACATTGGAAAGACGCCGACCATGACTCCACAACAGCTATGGATCGCCAGCCTGTGTTTGGGCTCTCTCGGCACGGTCATGTGGGCCTGCACCATGGTCTGGAAGCTACAGCGCTCGCAGCAGGCTTCCAGTCAAGTCGAGAAGCTGTTGCATGCACGCGAACGCGCTGACGCCAATCCGCACGCAGCCCATGCGCTCTTTGGTTCTGCCACGGCCGACGCCGGACTGCTGAATCCGCCCACAGGGACCACCGTCCGATCCATATCGCCTCAAGCGCTCGCAGCCAGTCTGCAACCGCCGGCCTGGCTACAGACTGGATGGGCCCGGGTACTGCTGGCCGAAGAGGACCGCAAGCTGCTGGATCAGGCTGGTATAGCCCTGCGCAGTGGCAGCGTTTTCTACGTTACAAGCCGTCTTCTGCTGGCTTTGGCTTTTCCGCTGCTGGCTTTGGCCGTTCTGCGGCCCAACGACACCTATGCCGTGTTCTATGGTTTCCTGGGCCTCAGCCTGGGCCTGATGCTTCCCAAATGGCTTGTCCGGGCCAAAGCACGGCAACGGCGCGAGCAAGTCGTCGAGGAGTTGCCATTGTTCGTCGACCTGCTGCGGCTTCTGCAAGGCGTGGGCCTGAGTATTGACCAGAGCCTGCAGATTCTGGCCAGCGAGTTCTGCAGCGTGCTGCGCGTCATCAGCGGCGAGTTGGCCCTGGCCAACCAGCTCTACAGCAGCGGCCGCACGCGTGAGCAGTCATTCCAGCGGCTGGCCAATCTCAGCGCAGATGACGACATGAGCGCCGTGGTCAATCTACTGACCCAGGTGGACCGCCATGGTGGCGCCGTGCAAGAGCCGCTCAAGGAATTCAGCATCCGTTTGCGCGAAAAGCGCCAAGCCCGCTTCAAGGAAAAGATAGGCGCGATCACCGTCAAGATGACCGGTGTCATGGTCCTGACGCTGCTGCCTGCCCTGCTGGTCATCACCGCAGGCCCCGGCTTTTTGGCAGTCATTCGCGCCCTCTCGAGCATAGGAGGAGCATGAACATGTATCCATACAAACAATCCCTTCCGCGCAACTGGGCAGCACTTGCCACAGCCCTGGCGCTCCTGCTAAGCGGGTGTGCCAGCAAGGGGCCCGAGGGCTACGGCGTGGCACCACAGCCAACTTCAGCCGCCCCGACCCCACAACAGACGTCCAACGCGGAGCAGTCGGCTCAAATCGATACTGCCCAGACCTATCTGGATTTGATTGGTCAAATGCAGCAAGCAGGCCAGTGGTATGCGTCGCTTGCACATGCCGATGCATTCGAGCAGCAGTTCGGCGCCAACCCGGAGTCGCGCATGCTGCGCGCGGACGCCATGCGTAATACCGGGCAGTTCACACAGGCAAGGCAAGCCTACATGGCACTGCTCGATGGTGGCTCTGCCGCACGCGCCAGGCGCGGGCTGGGTCTTCTTCATGCCGTCCAGGGTCAATACGCTCAGGCCGTGGATCAACTGGAAAAAGCGCGCCAGCTCAATCCCATAGATGCCAATGTGCTCAGCGATCTGGCCTACGCCCACATGCTTGATGGACAGCTGCCCTTGGCGCAGATGCCCATGCTGCAAGCCGCTCAATTGGCGCCCGGCAATGCTCGCGTGCAACTGAATCTGGCTCTGTACTGGCTGGCCTGCGGCAACCAGGGTGAGGCATCGCGGCTGCTGCAAAAGCTGTCCCAGCCTCCGGCGAGAGGAGCGCTCCCGCTGATCGACCAGGAATCGTTGCAAACGCTGCAGACCCAGTTGGCACAAGTACAGGAGGCGGTACGCGCCCGCGCCATTGCCACCTCACAGCCATCTCACCCGCAGCCCGCTGCTGCGCGCAAACACCCGGCAGCCACCGCACTGCCCATTGCCGCAGGTTCGCCTATCAGCCCTCAGCCTCAACCCGGCACAGCCGGCCCCCCCCCACTGTGAGGAAACAGCCATGCAATGCATTGAACGCAAATTCACCCTTGACGCCAAACGCCTTGCAGGGCTATGTGCCACGCTGCCACTGCTTGGCCTGATGCTGATGTCTCCCAAGGCATTGCAAGCGCAGCAATTGGTTGACCGTACCGTAACCCCTGTGCAAGTGTCTGCCGTGCTCACTGCAGAGAGCACGGCAGCCGCTGCTCCAACTTCCCCAGACACGGCCCCAAAGTCCATGCTGGCGCATCTGCCTATTCGGCAGATCGTCATCGGCGATGCCACGGAACAGCTCCTGGCCCTACAACGCTCCGCCAATGGCGAGCGTCAACGCACCATAGACGCTGCTCAGGCTACGCGTAGCTATCAGCGCTACCTCAAGAGCTTCGAGAGCGAGATACCGGCCAACTACACCACCGGCATAGATACAGGCGTGGCCTCGACACGCTGAGACCGTATATCCCCTTGGGCCACAAGCATCATGACCACGCAAGCGCATCCCCTCTGCATTGACCGGCCTTGCCGGCAGCGCGGCGTGTACGCACTGGAGTGGGCCATCATTTTCCCTGTGTTCTTCGTGCTGCTGTACGCCATCGTCAGCTATGGGTTGACTTTCTTCGTTCGGGAGTCGATGCAGTTCGCCGTCGAGGAAGGGGCGCGTGCCGCGCTCAGATATCCCGTGGGAGTCAACGCGCCGAACTGGCTTCATAGAAAACAGGCCGCCATCGCTTCGGTACAAAAAATGCTGGCTTGGCTTCCGGACGATTTGAAACCTGCAGTAGCGGATATCCAGTTCACGGTGTGCCACCTCAGCGATACCACCTGCTTTCAGAACAGTCCGCTGAACAACAATCTGGCCTGCGATATCGGCACACCCTGCCTCATCCTCATTTCTTACAGGATAGAGAACTACCCCAGCAAAGCCATTGCGCCATCGATTGCCGGAATCAAAATCATTCTTCCCAACAGCCTGACAGCCAGCGCCGCGCTGCTGGCGGACAGGAGGATGCTGTGATGCGCCAACGGTCTGCCAGTCCATCCTTAATCCGGACACAGAGTGGTATCGCCGCACTGGAGTTTGCGTTGATTGCAGCCTTGATGATCTCCATGCTGATGGGCCTCTTGGTCTGGTGGCGCTACTTCCAAGCGCACCAAGCCGTCACCCGTGCCGTGGGAGATGGTGCGCGGATCGCCCATAGCCTGATCTCCACGGGCGCCAACTACCCCTGCACTATTCCCAGTGCTACCGCGAACCGAACCATCATTCAAGACAGGGTCTCGCAAGTGGCGCGCCTGGGATTCCAGAGAAGCTCTCTACCGGATGATTCTCTGGTGATGGGCCCTTTCGAATGGACTTGCCCTTCTTCCGCAAGCTCCCCGCCAGGCAGCTTTTCTTTCAAGATCAGCTACCAGCTTGCCCCTTTGCTTAGCAACACCTTTTTCATCAATGAACCGCAGCGAATCAGCGAACAAAGCGTGGTGCATTTCAGGTATGCGCCATAAAGAGAGGCTGCCATGCGAATCTATCCGCCCTCCATTCAGAAAATAGGCTTGTTCAAAGACAGGGGAACCCTGTTGATACAGTTCGCCCTGCTTCTAGCCGTGCTCATAAGCATTCTCGGAACGGCGCAAATTGGCTACATGTATTACGCCAAGCGCGATCTGCAACGGATCGCGGATCTTGCTGCCCTGGAAGCCATCAGTGCGCTCGTGGACCCCTCCACTTGCACGGCTGCAGAGGCTGCGGGAATGAATAGCATCACCACCCAGTGGAAATGGCCGGCAGGGGTGTCTCCTGCCCCGCTGCAGCAAAGCGTGCGCTGCCTCAAATGGAGCAGGGATGCCGGCCCAGCCTTTGGGGCAGCACCCTTCAATGCAGTACAGGTTCGGCTGAGAGGCAAAAGCCTGCAACTATTGCCTTTCCTGGGCAACAGAGAGATCTATGCCGAATCCATCTCGGCGATTCCAGATGACCCTATTGCGGCTTTTTCCCTAGGTTCCGGCGTGGCCAGGCTGGATGAAGGTGCACTCAATCGTCTGCTCACCATGCTGTTGGGAACGAATGTCAATCTGAGCTTGGCGGACTACCAAGGGCTTGCCAACACCAAGGTCAACCTCCTGGGATTGAAGGAGGCGTTGAACATCTCTGCAGGCACCTATGAGGAGCTGCTTAATGCCGATGTGCTGCTGACCAAACTATTGGAATCCAGCATCAGTGTCATACAGAACTCTCCTGGCAGCGACACCGCAAACATCGCAATAGCTGCGCTGGACAAGCTTCTGACGCTACCCATCGCAGTCAATATCCAAAACACCGTCATCTCCCTGCTGAAGGCTCCTGGCCAGAACGGTTTACTCGACATCGGTCTCTTCAAAGACAATCCGATGTCCGCACTGATCGCTGATGTTAGTGCCCTGAGCCTCCTGATGGTGGGATTGCAGGTGGCCAACGTGGACTCTGCCGCCACTTTGCAGACCGGTATCGACCTGAAGCCGCTGGCCGATGTAGCGATCAAGGCAAAAATCATAGAACCACCAGTCATCGCAGTGGGCCCTCCCGGCTACGACAGCACGGGCAAACCCCGAACCACGGCGCACACTGGTCAGATACGCACCTTCTTGGATATCAAGGCCCTCACGCCGGTGGCGGGTAAAACCAGCCTTCTCGATCTGAACCTGCTGCTGGCCAGCGTCAAGGTATCCATGCCTGCGGGCCAGTTGGTCAACCTACCGCTTTATGTCGAGGTGGGATCGGCAGACGGCAGGCTCGAAGAAGTCATCTGCAGATACGAAGGTAACAAGCACCGTGTCCGCATTGATGCCAGGCCTGGCCTGGCGCATGTGTTCCTGGGCAATGTGCCTGCGGCGCTGACCAACACCACTACGCCATGGGAAAACCTGACCAAGGAAAAATTTCATCTGTTGAGCCTGAAGCTGGATATCAAGCTGCTCCTGGGACTGATCCCCGTGGTCGAAGCACCTATTGCCCTGAAGGCGAAGCTGGACCTCCCTGTCAATGCACCTGGGGCTTATTCCAGCCTTTATTACGACTATGAAAAAAGCAAGCCCCGAGCCGAGCAAACGCTTATCAAAAGCGTGGGTATGAAGCAGCAGCTGGGCCAATCCATCGGTAACGCCATCAATGCAGGTTTGCTGGAAGTGGAGCTCGATACCTCGGGGCTGAAGTTGCTAGGCCTGGACCTGGGACTCGTGAGCAGCATCGTTGATGGCCTGGTCAATGGCCTCGTTGGCATCGTCAGCGGCGTTCTGGGGCTGCTCAATGTGGTGCTGATGCCGGTCCTGGCCTTGTTGGATGGAGTGTTGCTTGGACCGCTGCTTGAAGCGCTTGGGATCCAAGTCGGGTACGCAGACGTCGAGCTGCTTTGGGCCGATTGCAATTACGGCGTCATCGTTCAATAGCAGCGCATTCAATCTTTGAAACAACCAAAAAGCGAGACTCAGGTGAATCTGGACGAGCTGGTCATCTATGTGTGGGAAGGACAGGCCGACATCGCCGAGCGGGTGGAGCGCTGCGTGCTCAACCTGGGCGTGGACGTGGTGCGCGCCGACGGGCTGACCCTGCCCGCCGACACCAGCGAGCTGGGCAATGCGATCGCCGTGGTCAGCGTCTCGGTGCTGGAGGGCGCGCGCTTCACGCGCCAGGGCGTGGAGGGCACCTTCGGCATGCCCGTGCTGTGGGTCAGCGCCAAGCAGCGCGACGCCAACGCCGGCACCTATGCCATGGAGTACTCGCATGTGCTGCCCTTCGACTTCACGGGGGCCGAGCTGCGGGCCATGCTGGTGCGCATACTGCGGCGCATGCAGAGCAACCAGCGCCAGGTGCAGCGCTCGGAGGACATCATCGCCGTGGCCGACTGCATGCAGCGCCTGCTGCGCGACGTGGACACCTTTGCCGACTGCGAGCACAGCGTGCTCATCATCGGCGAGACCGGCGTGGGCAAGGAGCGCATTGCCGAGCGGCTGCACGAGCGCAACAACCGCTACGGCCAGGGCCCCTTCGTGGTGGTCAACTGCGGCGCCATCCCGGACGGGCTGTTCGAGTCCCTGTTCTTCGGCCACGCCAAGGGCTCGTTCACGGGCGCGGTCAATGCCCACAAGGGCTATCTGGAGCAGGCCAACGGCGGCACGCTGTTCCTGGACGAGATCGCGGACCTGCCGCTGTACCAGCAGGTCAAGCTGCTGCGCGTGCTGGAAGAGCGCGCCATCACGCGGCTGGGGTCGGCCGCCGCCGTGCGGCTGGATTTCCGGCTGGTGGCGGCCACCAACAAGCCGCTGCGCGGGCTGGTGCGCGAGGGACGCTTCCGGGCCGACCTGTTCTTCCGCCTGGCCGTGATCGAGCTGCAGATCCCCAGCCTGGAGGAGCGCGGCGAGGCCGACAAGCTGGCCATCTTCCACGCCATCCTGCACAAGGTGGTGGGCGAGGCCACGATGAAGGAGCTGGGCGAGCCGCCCTTCTTCATCCTCGACGCCGTGGCCCAGATGTACTTCCCCGGCAATGTGCGCGAGCTGCGCAACCTGGCCGAGCGCATCGGCGTGGCCGCCCGCCAGACGCGCGACTGGAACGCCGACGGCGCCACGCAGCGCATCCTGCAGCACGCCCAGGCCCTGTCGGCCACCACCTTCCCGCCGGACGCCGGCGCCGCCGAGCCCCTGCTGGCCGACCGCAGCAACTGGGACATGGACGAGCGCAACCGCATCATCGCGGCGCTCAACACCAATGACTGGAAGCGCCAGAACACGGCCCAGCACCTGGGCATCAGCCGCAAGGTGCTCTGGGAAAAGATGCGCAAGTACCAGATCAGCGACGGCGAGCCCGAAGTGCCCGTGCCGGGCTGAGCACGCCCTCCGACACATCCCATCCCCCCACGCCATGGAGACTTCCACGAACATGCAGGACAAGCCGGTCATCATCTTCGTCAGCGCCGTCTACCCCAGCCAGTACAGCCTGCTGTGCAGCCACCTTCGCGCCAGCGGCGCGGCCGACAGCTGGTTCATGACCATGCCCGGCCATGCCGAGAACTACGCCAGCCAGTGCGACCACCTGCTGTCGTTCCGGCCCGATGGCGACATCGTCGGCCCGCAAAGCTACTACTACTCCAGCAAGGTGGAGCGCTCGGCGCGCATAGGCCGCGGCCTGCTGCAGGGCCTGCAGGCCTTCGAGAAGGAAAAGGGCAAGCGCATCGACGTGGTGGTCGCCCACTCGCTGTGGGCCGCGCCCAACCTGCTGTACGGCGAGATCGATGCCGCCATCGTCAGCTACATCGAATTCCCCAGCTACCGCGTGCACGGCAACGAGCCCGACTACCCGCCCGACCTGTCCCAGCGCCTGGCCGACCGCAACATGGAAATGCTGCACTACCACCAGGTGCTGTGCAGCGACCTGACCATCGCGCCCAGCGCCCATGCGCGCTCGCTGTTCCCGCCGCTGCTGCAGGAGCGCGTGGCCGTGCAGTTCGAGGGCTTCGACATCCAGGCCCCTGACGAGCAGGCCGAGCCGGTGCCGCGCCAGGACGCGCGCTTCACCGTGGCCTTCTCATCGCGCGACCTGTCCAGCTCCAAGGGCTTCGAGACCTTCATGCGCCTGGTCGACCGCCTGGTGCGCGAGGGCGATGGCCAGCAGATGCGCTTCATCGCCCTGGGCGACCCCACGGCCGTGACCTACGGTTACGAACAGCAATGGGTGGAGCGCCGCTACCAGGGCAAGGTGGCCAGTTTCCGCGACCATCTGCTGCAGATCCACCCGGCCGCACAGGTGGTGGAGTTCCCGGGCAAGCTGCCGTACGACGAGTTCGCGCGCACCCTGGCCTCGGTGGACCTGTTCCTCTACCCGCTGCGCTACGGCGTGGCCAACTGGGGATTGATGGAGATCCTGGCGCGCGGCGGCTGCGTGATCGGATCGAACTGGGGCTTTGTGCCGGAGCTGGTGCAAAACGACGTCAACGGCCTGCTGCTGCCCGACAGCGACGACGCCTGGATCGGCGCCATCCGCCAGCTGCGCGACGACCCGGCCCGGCGCCAGCGCTACAGCCGGGCCGCGCGCGAGACGGGCAAGCGCTTTCACATCTCCAACGTGGCACCGCGCTTCATGGACCTGTTCCGCCTGGCCATGGCGCGGCGCAAGGCGAGCCCGCTGATGCTGGAGTAAGGTGCAATGCGGGCCGGGCTCGGCCTGCGTTCAGGTGCGGGCCCTTGCGCCCTTAGGCGGCGGACAGCGCCGATGCAGGGGCCCCGACAGTCCCGACAGCCCCGACGGCCCCGCCAGTCCCGCCGTCGGCAGCCGAAAGAGCCGTCACGCGGTCCATGCCACTCCAGCTCAGGGCCATGCTCAGTGCCATGTCCAGCGCGTCGCCCTCCTGCGCCTCGGACGCCTGCAGCACCTCCAGCACATCGGCCACGCACACCACCTGGTCGAGCAGCCCATGCAGCGATGGCCGGGCTATGAAAAACCCCTGCACGCCATGCGCCCCCGCAAGCGCCACGGCCTCCATGCCCTGGGCGGACTCCACGCCTTCCACGATCACGCAGGCGCCGCGGTCGGCGCACAGGCTGATCAGGCCCTGCAGCATCCGGGCCGACGGCCGGGACTGCAGGCTCTGGTCCAGCACGGACTTGTCGATCTTGACGATGTTGGCGCGCAGCTTGCCCAGGATGTCCAGGCCGCCGCGCCGGGGAACGATATCGTCCAGCGCCACGCGCACGCCCAGGATCTGCAGGTGCCGCACCAGGCCCAGCGCGGCCTTCTCGCAGGGGAAGACACCGGTCTCGGTGATCTCCAGCACCAGGCGCTGGGCGATCTCGGGCCGCTCCTCCAGATAGTCGAACACGCCTTCCCACCAGGCCTCGTCGCAGAACGAGGCGGCCGACAGATTGCAGCCCAGGCTGTGGCCGGTCTTCATCTCCAGCGCCCCTATCACCGACCACAGCACGCTGCGGTCCAGCCGCGCGGCCAGGCCCAGCCGCTCCAGCGCCTCGATGGCATGGGGCACGGCATAGTTGTCGTAGGCAGAGAACACGCTGCGGCGCAGCAGGCACTCGTGGTAAAGCGTGCGGCCCGTGCCGGTCCCACTGCCTCCCCCTGCCATGCCCCCGGGCTCCAGCAGCGTCACGGGCTGGAATGCCAGCGCCAGATGGCCCAGCCGCAGATCGTCCAGCAGGCGGCCCGCCAGCTGCATGTCGGCCTGGTAGCCCTTGACGAGCCTGGCGGGCATTCTGCGCACCGCCATGTCCTGGCCGCCCGCCGTGGCGTGGCCCTTGCCGCGTATCTCGTGCAGCCCCGCGAAGGAGACGCAGCCCAGCGCCTGCACCTCGGCCCGCAGATAGGCCTGGCGCGAGCCGTGCACCACGGGCTCGCTCACCAGGGCGGACTCCAGCGCATGCATCCAGCCATGCCGGGCATGATGGCCGGGCAGCACCGTGTCGGCCAGCGTGCGGGGGTCGAACCCGCGAACCAGCAGCGTATCGCCCGCGCGCTCCAGCGATTGGGCATCAATGCCCAGGCCCTTGAGCCGGTCCATGCAGGCCTGCATGGCCTCGTCGCAGAAACCGTTGCCATAGACGCTGCGCCAGGCCTGCAGGGGCGGCAGCCAGATGGCCAGATCCAGGGGCATGTCGCTGTGCGAGGGTTCGATGATGTCGTGCATGGTGAGCGCCTTCGTTCAACGGCCTGCAATGGGTTGTGAATAGCAGTGAAATCCGATCGCCCTGCGCCCCCGGCCGGCCGGCCCGCCGCCGAGCATGCCGGCATCCACGGCCGACAGCGCCAGGTCCACATGGCCGGCCACCAGGTCAAAGACCACCGAGCAGGCATCCGCCTTGCGGCTGAAATACGCCAGCGTGGCATCCGTTCCGCCGGCAAAGCTGCCCAGCAGCGCCTGCCCGTCCTGCTCCTGGAACACCGCCTGCGCGCTGCCCTGCTGCGGCACGATGACCCGGTCGCCCTGCTGCAGCAAGGCGCCGGCCTGCGCCACGATCACATCGCTGCGCCGCACGATGCGCACGCCCTCGCTCACCCGCGTGAGCAGCGCCACCGGCGCCGCCTGCGCCACCTGCGCATTGGGGCTTCCGTCGCCCGCCTCGCGCGCAGCGGTGCGCGGCAAGGCGGCAGACGCAAACGACGCGGGTACGTTCAACGGCTTGCTGCGCGCCCTTTCCGGGTAGGCGCGCAGTCGCGGCAGGGGCATGCCTGCAAACGACAACGAGACAGCGGCCATGGTTTCTCCTCCGAAAGACAGCGATCAATGGGGCGGCCGGCGCAGCACACGGTTTTCCAGACACTGCGACAAGCTTTTTGCATCCTGTTGCAACAAGCGTGCCATGGGCCTGGACGTCTTCATCCAACGCAAAGCCATCTGTAACCTATTGATTTATTTGGGCACCCAAGCACAGCCACCACCGTGTCACCCTGCGGCGTTACGTGCGATGTCACGTAACGCCGGCACGCCACGGCGTTACTTTCACGGCGGCCGCGCAGGACGACGCTGCCCTGGCTGCCAGGCGCGGCCCCCCTTTCGGTGTATGTTCCAGCGCATCACTTCAGGAGCCGGCCCTGTCCCCGCAAAAGTCCATCCAACGGGATCTGGTGATCCTCTGGCTCACCATCTCGGCCGTCGCCCTGGTGCTGGCGTGGCTGCTGTTGCTGTTGACCCGGCAGGGCACCGAACCGCAGATTACCCGCGCCCGCGACGCCGCAGGCGTCAGCTGCAGCGCGCTGCAGGCCGGGGCCGCGCGCATGGGGCTGGCGGGGCTGACGGCAGATACGCCATCTGCCCAGGCCCGGTCCGCCGCGCAGGCCGTGCTGGACCTGGCGCTGCGCGAGCGCCCCGGCATGGAGGGCGGCTTCTGGCGCGAGGGCCCCGGCGTGGTGGCCTATGCGTTTCCCACCTATGACGGCTCCGGCATCAAGCGCGATGCGCCCAGTGCGGAGATGGAGCGCATCGCCTCCACCGCCCAGCGCGCACGGGACAGCGCCGGGCTGGTGACCGACCTGCGCCCCGGCCTGCGCGAGGCGGTGGTCTTTGCCGCCTGCCCGGCCCAGGCGGACGCACCCGGGCTGGTGGCCTGGACACTGATGCGCGTTCCCCTGATCAGCGCCGACGTGGTCAACCCCCTCATCCTTGCCGTGAGCCTGCTGCTGGGCATGGTCCTGGTCTCGGGCCTGTGGCTGGGCAGAATGCTGCGGCGCTGGCAGCGGCAGTCGGCACAGATGGAGCAGCAACTGCTCGGCGCCGAACGGCTGGCCACCCTGGGCCGGCTGTCGGCCGGCCTGGCGCACGAGATCCGCAACCCGCTGGGCACCATGCGCATGAAGGCCGAGAACGCCCTGGCCGCGCCCGAGCCACTGCGGCAGGCCCGCAGCCAGGGCGCCCTGGAGGCCGTGCTGGCCCAGACCGCGCGCCTGGAAGACCTGGTATCGAGCCTGCTGGCCTTGACCCAGCCCTTCCGCGTGCACCCGGAGCCCGTGGACCTGCAGCAGCTGCTGGACGAAAGGCTCCAGGCCCATGCAGAAATGGCCCAGGCCAGCGGCGTGCAGCTGGCAACGGCGGTGTCCGCCGGCCTTGCCCGGGACCTGCGGGAAGGGCGCCGCCCGCTGCTGGACCCCGCACAGATGGCCCGCGCGCTGGACAATCTGCTGCTCAACGCCCTGGCGCACACGGCGGACGGCGGCCGGGTGGAACTGGGCGCGGACCGGGACGCCAAAGGCTGCCTGCGGCTGTGGATTGCCGATGACGGCACCGGCATCGCGGCCGAACTGCGCGACACGCTGTTCGAGCCCTTCACCACCGCACGCCCCGGCGGCACCGGGCTGGGATTGGCGCTGGTGCGCGAAATCGTCCAGGCCCACGGCGGCCGGATCGCCCTGGCCAAGACTGCACAAGGCAAGACTGCACAAGGCACCCGCATAGAAATGGAATTTCCATGGCCCGCATCCTGATCGTGGACGACGACACGGCCTTCCGTGAAAGCCTGGCCGAGATGCTGGGCGACCTGGGCCACGCAGTCAGCGCGGCGCCCACGGTGGCGGCGGGGCTGCAGGTGCTGCAGGGCGGTTCGGTGGATGTGGCCATCGTCGATCTGCGCATGCCCGGCGAGGACGGGCTGGCCTTCCTGCGCAAGGCCCGCGGCCTCTCGCGGGCGCCCTGCATCATGCTCACGGCCTATGCCAGCGGCAGCAACACCATCGAGGCCATGCGCCTGGGCGCTTTCGACCACCTGACCAAGCCCATTGCCAGAACCTCGCTGGTCGAGGTGCTGGAGCGCGCATTGCTCAGTGCCGGCCAGGCCGGCAGCCCCGAGAACGTGGCGCAGAACCAGGAGCCGGAAGGCGATGACGCCGAACTGGTCAGCGGCAGCGAGGCCATGCGGCAGGTCTTCAAGCGCATCGGCCTGGCGGCGGACAGCGACGCCACCGTGCTGGTGCTGGGCGAGACCGGCACGGGCAAGGAACTGGTGGCACGCGCCCTGCACCGCAACAGCGCCCGGGCGGAACGCCCCTTCGTGGCCGTCAACTGCGCCGCCATTCCGGCAGACCTGATGGAAAGCGAACTCTTCGGCCATGTGAAGGGCGCCTTCACGGGCGCTGCCAGCGACCGCGCCGGGCGCTTTCGCGAGGCGCAGGGCGGCACGCTGTTCCTCGATGAAGTGGGCGACATGCCGCTGCCCACGCAGGCCAAGATCCTCCGGGCGCTGCAGGAGCGCGAGATCACGCCCGTGGGCGCCAGCCGGGCGCTGCCCGTGAACGTGCGCATCATCGCGGCCACGCACCGCGACCTGCCGGACGCCGTCAGGCAGGGGCGCTTTCGCGAGGATCTCTGGTACCGGCTCCAGGTCGTGCCCGTGCACCTGCCGCCGCTGCGCGAGCGCCTGGGCGACGTGCTGCTGCTGGCCGAGCATTTCCTGCGCCAAGGCGGCGGCGCCTCGCCCAAGCGCCTGGGGGCCGACGCCGCGCGCCTGCTGCTGGCGCACGACTGGCCCGGCAACGTGCGCGAGCTGCGCAACGCCATGGAGCGCGCGGCCCTGCTGTGCCCCGGGCCGGTCATCGGGCCCGAGCACATCGGCCTGCAGCCTGCGGCGGCGAACGGCCCCGCCATCGACTGGAACGGGCCGCTGGCCCCAGCCGTCGCCCAGCTGGAACGTGAAATGGTCACGCGTGCCCTGGCCGCAACCATGGGCAACCGTGCCGAGGCCGCACGCCGCCTGGGCCTGTCGCGCCAGCAGCTGTACCGCAAGCTCGCGGAGTTCGGCCTGGGTTGAGGCAGCAGCGGGGACAGGCGCCGCCTGCGGTGTCCGGATGGGTGACACCCCCTGTCGCCATCTCGGACACATGGCCCGCTTCAGCGACCGCAAGCCCTTGATTTCATGAAGTTTCCGGATGGCATGGCGCTTGCATTGGACTGTGCATGTCCATCGCCAACCCAGGAGCCATCATGACCCGTCTCACCCTTTCTTCCGCCGCCCTGTGGCTGGGTGCCAGCGCACTGAACGCGCATGCCGCCCCGCCCCTGCCTGCCCACGGCCCTGGCGCGCCCCACGCGGCCATGCCGCACGCGCAGGCCGTGCTCGAGAGCCCAGTCGCCCGGCTGCTCACCAACCCTTACGGGGAAGTGGACGGGCTGCGCCTGACCGATGGCACGGTGGTCCGGTTCCCGCCCCACATGGCCGATGCGCTGACGACCGCCGTGAAGGTGGGCGACACGGTGCGCATCATCGGCCGCAGCGAAGCCGGTGGTGCGGTCAAGGCAGACGCCATCGTGAACACCGCCACCGGCCAGACCGTGTATGACCAGCCACCGGAGCCCGGCCGCGCCCGCCCCATGCCCCCGCACCTGCGCATGGCCGGACTGCAGACGCAGCAGGCCCAGGGCCGCATCGAGGCCGTTCTCACCGGCCCGCGCGGCGATGCCAACGGCGTCATCCTGTCCGACGGCGCCATCGTGCGCTTTGCCCCCCATGCGCTGCAGCAGCCGCTGCAGCCGGGGCAGCTTCTTGCCGCCTCGGGCCTGGGCACGCGCAACGCGCACGGCACCTCGCTGGAGGCCACCAGCATGGGGGCCAGCCTGTCGGACCTGCAGCCGCTGTACGACCGCGCGCGCTGATGCCACCGCCCGGTCCCCGGGGCCGGGCGGGTTCCTGCCCCTTCCTGGTTTCCTGCTTCCCTGCTGCCCTGCTCTCCCGCTTTCACCGAACCCGCCATGTCCCCCAAGATCGCCCCCGTCCTGCTGCTGCTGATCTCCAACGTCTTCATGACCTTCGCCTGGTACGGGCACCTGAAGTTCGAGAACCGCCCGCTGTACCTCGTCATCCTGGTGAGCTGGTTGATCGCGCTGGCCGAGTACTGCTTTGCCGTGCCCGCCAACCGGCTCGGCCATGAGGTCTACAGCGCGGCCGAGCTCAAGACCATCCAGGAGGTGATCACGCTGGTGGTGTTCGCCGTCTTCTCCGTGCTCTACCTGGGCGAGAAGCTCACCCTCAACCACCTGGTGGGCTTCGGCTTCATCTGCCTGGGCGCCTTCTTCGTGTTCAAGGGCCCCTTGCGCTGAAGGAAGCCGCCATGCACCGCACACACCACCATGCGCGGCGCTGGCTGCCGGGGCTCCACTTCTTCCTGGCCGACGTGCGCGACGGCCTGGGCCCCTTCCTGGGCGTCTTCCTGCTCGCCCAGGGCTGGCGGCTGGACGACATCGGCTACGTCATGGCCCTGGGCGGCATCACGGGCATGCTGGCCACCACGCCGCTGGGCGCGCTGGTCGATGCCTCGCGCCGCAAGCGCAGGCTGCTGGCAGCGGCCATCGCCCTGCTGCTGGCGGGCAACCTGGCCATCTGGATCGCACCGTCGCTGGCCGTGACGGCGGCATCGCAGGTCATCACCGGCGTGGTCGCGGCCTTGATCGCCCCCTGCCTGCTGGGCATCACGCTGCAGATCACCGGCCATGCGGACCTGCCCCGGCAACTGGGCATCAACGAAGCCTGGAACCACGCCGGCAACGTGGCCACGGCCGCACTGGCGGGGGCCATGGGCCTGCGCTGGGGACTGCCTTCCGTCTTCGTGCTCATGGCCTTGATGGGCTGCGCCTCGCTGGCCTGCCTGGCGCTGATGCGGCTGGATGAAACCCCGCAAGGCACGCCGCCCCCAGAGCAGGCCGGGCCTTGCGCACCCGGCCTGATGCACGTGCTCACGGGCACGCCGGCGCTGCGGGTGCTGGCCGTGGCCATGCTGCTGTTCCACCTGGGCAATGCCGCCATGCTGCCGCTGCTGGGCCAGGCCGCCGTGGCGCGCGGCCATGCCAACCCCAGCGGCTTCACGGCGCTGACCATCATCGTGGCGCAACTGGTCATGATCCCCATGGCCCTGCTCGCCGGGCGCCACGCCCAGCGCAGCGGCTACTGGCTGCTGGTCAAGGCGGCCCTGCTGTCGCTGCCGCTGCGCGGCCTGGTCGCCGCCACCTGGGATTCGGACTGGGCGCTGATCCCCGTGCAGGTGCTGGACGGCGTGGGCGCCGGGCTGCTGGGCGTTGCCCTGCCGGGCCTGGTCGCGCAGACGCTGCGCGGCACCGGCCACGTCAACGCAGGCCTGGGCGCCGTGATGACGCTGCAGGGCCTGGGCGCGGCCGCCAGCCCGGCACTGGCGGGCTGGATCGCGCAGCGCTTCGGCTTTGATGCGGCCTTTCTTTCGCTGGGCGGCATCGCGGTGCTGGCCCTGGCGCTGTGCTGGTTCGGCGCACCGTCCGAACACCGGGCGGCCCGTCTCCAGCCCAAGGCCTGAGGACCGGCAGCGCACGGCTCGCTTTCGGAGCACCTGGACACATTTGGGGGCCTGGAAACATAGGAGAATTCCTAGGACCCGAACCAGAACCCGCGCCATTGCGGACTTGCCTCCCTGCGGCCAGCGCCTGCCGCCCCCGAATGACAGTCAAGAACAAGAAGCCTTCCGCGCGCAAGCGCAGTTCCTCCCCCGCCTCCAAGAAGAAAGCCTCCGGCCGCAGCGGCCGCAGCGGACTGTGGCGCTCCGTGATCGCCGCCGTGGTCGCGGCAGCGGGCACCTTCCAGATCGCCAGCTGCAGCCTGGACCCGAACTGGCATCCCAAGCTGCCCGAGCCGCCCCTGCTGTCCACCCTGCCCATCCCCGGGCTGGAGCACCTGCGCAAGCAGCCGGAGACAGGTTCGGGCACGGCCTCCGGTGGTGGCAGCCCGCCTGCCGGCAGCCTGGCCACGGGCTTTTCGCACTGCCGCGATTTCTTCCCCGGTGGCGAGCCCCCTGCCCTGCAGGTCCAGCCCCTTCAGCGCGAGCTGTGCTTCAGCGCCTTCGCCGTGCTGCACAGCGGACAGACCAAGACGCCCGTCTTCGTGGTGGAGCGCCTGAACCGCCAGTTGCTGGAGCAGGGCCAGGGCCTCAAGCGCAGCGACAAGTTCTATGCCGATGCCCGCCTGCCCCGCGCCGAGCGTGCCGAACTGGACGACTACCGCCGCTCCGGCTACTCGCGCGGCCACATGGCGCCGGCCGGCGACATGTACTCGCCCGAGGCCATGGCCCAGAGCTTCAGCCTGGCCAACATGGTTCCCCAGGACCAGACCCACAACGGCGGCGTCTGGAGCAAGGTCGAGCAGGACACGCGCCGCTACGCCCAGCGCGCCAAGGGCGATGTCTACGTCTTCACCGGGCCGGTGTTCGACGGCCAGCCGCTGACCATCGGGCCGGGCAAGGTCCATGTGCCCAGCCATATCTTCAAGCTGGTCTACGACGCGAGCACGGGGCGTGCCTGGGCGCACTGGCAGGCCAATAGCCCGGATACGCGGATGAGTGCGCCCATCAGTTATGAGGAGTTCACTCGGAGGACGGGGATGCCGTTGTTGGCGGGGGTGATGAGGGGGCGGGGTTAGCGTTTCGCGCTGGTTGCTGGCGTGGGGTGGGGGTCCTGTTTTTGACCCTGCCGGGGGGGTGTTTTTCGAGGCCGGGTCTCGGCCCGGCTGCCGACTGCCCTTTCTTGATTCGCCAAGAAAGGTCAGATCAAAGAAGGCGACCGGTACGACTCACACTCATAGGTGACACATCAGTACAAGGACATGGGTAACAGATCCAAGCTTGGCAGCTGGAGCCAACAGCAGCCAAGGAGCGATCACCATGCCCTGGAAGGAGTGCGCACCCATGGACGAGAAACTGCTCTTCATAGCCGACCACCTGCGCGGTGGTGCGCCGCTGAGCGAGCTGTGCAGGCGCTACGGCATCAGCCGCAAGACGGCCTACAAGTGGGTTGAGCGTTACCGCCAACTGGGCATGGATGGATTGCAAGAACGCAGTCGCAGGCCCCACGGGAACAATCAGGCGATCAGCTATGCACAGCGCCGGGCCATCATTGAGCTGCGCACGCAGCAAAGGTCACAGATGGGGCCCAAGAAGCTGCACGCTTTGCTCCTGCAGCGCTGGGGCCCACAGGAGACACCCAGCAAAACCACCATCTACAACGTGCTGAAGGCTGAGGGGCTTGTTTGCAGCAGGCGTGTACGCAGACGCTCGGTGCCTACGGCCCAGCCCTTGCGAACGAGCAAGCAGCCCAATGGGGTGTGGAGTGCAGACTACAAAGGCCAGTTCAAGACAGCCGATGGTCACTGGTGCTATCCATTGACCATCATGGACCACGCCAGCCGTTATTTGCTGGCCGTGCATGTCTACGACAGCCCCAACTACGAGGATGCCAAACGCAGCTTCGAACAGGTGTTTCGGCAATACGGACTGCCCGAGCGCATACGCAGTGACAACGGTCCGCCGTTCGCGACTACTGGCGTGGCGGGCCTGTCACGCCTGGCGATATGGTGGATAAGGCTGGGCATCAGGCCGGAGCGCATCGAGAGGGGCAAGCCACAGCAAAACGGTCGCCACGAGCGGATGCACCGCACGCTCAAGCATGCCCTGGGCAAAGAGCCTGCGGCGGACAAAGCGGCATTGCAGATGCAGCTCGATGCCTTTGTGGAGCACTACAACCAGCAGCGCCCGCATGAGGCCTTGCAGCAAAGCATGCCGGCCCAGCATTACAGCGACTCGACCAGGCCATACCCCTCAAAGCTACCCGAGCTGCAGTACCCGAAGCATTGGGAAAGGGTTCGGGTCAGCCACAACGGCTTGATCTACTGGCGAGCGCTGCGGGTCTACATAGGCTACCTGCTGGCGGGGCAGTGGATCGGGATGCAGGAGGTGGCCGCTGGCCAGTGGGATGTGTATCTGGGGCCGGTGCGACTGGGCTGCTTCAACGAAGAGGATGTGCGAGGACCGCAGAAGGACTATGTGAGCTTGAAGTGTTACCCATGTCTGTGAGCTGAGTTGTTACCCATGTCCTTGACACGTACAACCCGGATGTCCGCGACCCTCCGCTTCGCTGCGGGCAACCTGCGTCGTGGCGGTTGCGGGGTTTGCCGCAGAACTCGCTTTGCGCTTCGCGCGCCGCTCAAACAACTGCGGCAAGTCAGTTGACGAAGCAGTCCTGTCCTTCGGCAGGACTGCAACCCCGCAACCACCACGCCGCAGGCGCGGACATACGGGAGTGGGGAGAAAGGCAGCCGCTCGCTGGCGCGGCGGCTCAGGGGGTTGCCGTGCGCCGGTCCAGGACCTTGTCTATCAGGCCCCATTCGCGGGCTTCTTCTGCGGTCATGAAACGGTCGCGGTCCAGGTCGCGTTCCACCTCTTCGTAGCTGCGGCCGCAGTGCTGTGCGTACAGGCGTGTCACGCGGTCCTTGGTGCGCAGCATTTCCTCGGCATGGATGCGGATGTCCGAGGCCTGGCCCTGCACGCCGCCCAGCGGCTGGTGCACGTGCAGGCTGGCGTTGGGCAGGGCCATGCGGTGGCCGGGCTCGCCGGCCATGAGCAGGAAGGATCCCATGGAGCGCGCCGTGCCCATGCACAGCGTGTGCACGGGTGACTTGATGAATTGCATGGTGTCGTACATGGCCAGCCCGCTGGTGATCACCCCGCCCGGCGAGTTGATGTAGAGGTGAATGGGCTTGTCAGGGTTCTCCGCCTCCAGGAACAGCAGCTGCGCGCAGACCAGGGCAGAGACCGCATCGTTGACCTCGCCGTTGAGAAAGATCACGCGGTCGCGCAGCAGGCGCGAGTAGATGTCGAAGGACCGCTCTCCGCGCGCCGACTGTTCGACAACCATGGGGACGAGCATCATCGATTCGCGCATGGGCGAACTCCTGTGTGTGGTGGTGAAAAAAAGAAAGGGCTGCGGCCCTGCGCCGCACGCCCCGTTGCCGGGGCCCTCAGGTCGCGTGTATCAGGTCGCGTACATCAGGAAGCCGCCGTCATTGGCCGCTTCCCTGGCGGGCTGCACCCGCGCGTCGGTCAGCACATGGACGATGCGCAGCAGCGTGCCGCCATCGGCGCCGGGGCTGATCTGCAGGTCCACCGTGCTTTCCAGAAAGGGAGGCTCCGCCTCGCGCAGCCGCAGGCGCAGTTCCTGCTGCGGCACCTGCTGCAAAGGCTCGGCATGCTCGGTGCCCGGCAGCCACTGCGCGCGCAGCTCGGGAATGCTCAGCGCGCGCCAGACCTTCTCGGGCGGGGCGTCCAGCGCGTACTCCTGCACCAGCTCGCGGGCCGCATCGTCGGTGTCCATATTGCTCATCTTGTTCATTGGTCCATGTCCTTGAGCAGGCCCTTGAGTGCATCCACGCGCTGCGGCCAGTAGGCGCGGTACTTCGCCAGCCAGCCCGCAATCTGCGCCAACCCTTCGGGATCGACCTCGTAATGCATGAAGCGCCCCTGCCGCTGCTCGCTCACCAGCCCCGCATTGCGCAACATGGCCAGATGCTGGGACATGGCCGACTGACTGATGTCCATCCCCTCGCGCAGCGCGCTGGCATGCATGCTGCCAGCGGCCAGCTTCTCGAAGATGGAGCGGCGCGTAGGGTCGGCCAGGGCCTTGAAAATGTCGTTCTCGGGCATGGCGACACTTTAGCAACCACTTATTTCAAATGCAAGCGGCCCATGGCAAACGTCACCGACAAGGCCTGCTCAAGGAAATCTGGCTCGGCAGGTGAATTGGTGGGTTGAAGTGGCTGACGTATAACCGCTGCACGGGGCCGAAAAAGAGTCAGGAAACCCGTCATTTCCAGCCCCGCAGCGCATCGGCAATACCGAGGGCAAAGGCTCGCAGCAGCCAGTTCACTTCATTGGAGACTCAATGGCCCATGCATCCATTGGCGGCGGCAATCCTGCAATCCGCACTGCCCTCAAGCCAACCCGAAACAAGACCGCCCTGCTGAAAAGCCTGCTGTGGATGGGGGCAGCAGCCGGCCTGGCCCCCGATGCCCAAGCCGTCATGAAATGCCTTAGCGATGGAAAAACCTGGTACCAGGATGCCCCTTGCCCGCAAGGCACCACCGCCAAGCCCATGCAACTGGACCCGCCCCCTGCATCCTCCAGGCCTTTGCGGGATGCGATGCCGACCGAGCCCGCCACCAAGCCCGCGTCAGCCCCCGCACCACAGGCTGTATCGCCCTCCTCCATGCTGGAGGAAGAAGCGCGCATGTGTCTTGACTGGTACCAGAAAAAGGCCGGCCTGCCCCCGGGCGCCACGTACCTGAGCGCCACCAAGGATCGCCGGGTGGTGACCCTCGTGATTGCCGCCCCCGTTTCCATGACAAACCACACGGGAGCCAGAGTGCAGGGCACGACGCAGACGCCAGCTTCCTGCGAGATCAACGGCGGCAAGATCGATGACGGATGGACGCGCACTCATGCCAGGCGTGGCAACTGGATTCAATGAATGCAGCCCCGCAGCAAAACTTTGAAATTCAACCCAATGGACACGCGCATCCTGCTTTTGCATCTGGAGCACCCGCTGCAAGCCTATTCAGGCAGTGCATCGCCCGTTGAAATCGTCCTGGCCGGCCTGGGCTACGAAGCCTCCGACTACTGGCCGGGCCTGGCCATCGAATGGCTGGAGCAAGGTGCACCAGTGAACGCTGATGTGCTTCAAGCGCTGGCCCGGGTATCTGAAAACAAGCACATTTCCCAACGGATTCGGCATCGCAGCTTCGCCGTTCTGCGCCGACATAAGGCGTAGCTGCATAGGGAACGGTTGCCAACGCCAAGCCTCTAGCGTCGCCAAAAAAAGCCCAATCAGTACGAGCCTGCAGCGACGAGCATGGCTCTGTTCAAAACTCCGTCGCCACAGTGCACGAATTCATGGCTCCGGCGAACTGCAGCCTCCCAACGCACGCAGATTCCCTGCATGTGAAGCGCAGGCAACATGTTCGCGCACTCACCCATCACGACACCGCAGCAGACAAGCCCTCATCCGCAAACCGCTTGGCCGCCTTGAGCAGATAGCTCACGGCATAGAGGATGGGGTCATCGGCCTCATCCCCATTCAGATGGTCCACCACCTCGATGGCATAGCCCAGATTCACCGCCGTGTCGTGCAGCAGGCCCAGCAATTCCTTGTCCTGCGGCTCCAGCGACTGCGCCTGATCGGCCTTCACGTAGTAGATGCGCAGCAGATCGCGGCACACGCAATTGATGGCCGTGACCTTGTGGCGAGCGAGCAGGTCCAGCACATCCAGCGCGGCGCCCATGTGCAGGACGGCGTCAATGGCGAGGTCGTCGAGCCGAGGCGCGGCAGAAGCAGCCGTTGAAGGATCGGGATGATGAGGCATCCTGCGATGCTCGTTGAATCGGCGAGGGGCGTCTCTACGGAATTCGTAGAACGGAAGGCAAGGTGCGATGATTGTTTTCGGCTTGGATGCGACGATGGCGGCCACCCGTGGAAATTTCTCACCGGATTGCGCAAGTCCTCGGCGTGCCGACTGCCTACCTTGACTGCGAGGACGATGATCTTGCTGAAGTGATCCTGGCGTGGAGCAAGCTGGCTCGCTGCGGTCGGGCGCAGGAGAAAAAAGCTGTATTGGGGTTGGTGGCTGGGCGGCAGGGGCGAATCAACTGCAGCCCCGATGACGGCATGTTGGCAGGATTAAGCGGCGAGAGATCGCTGGCTGCGTATCGATATCTCGAAGGGAGGCTGTTCTTCTCAGACGACGGCAAGCCACTGTGAATTCAACCGGTCGATGCAACACAATGACTGCACCTGGCGCAAGGAGTGCTGGCCATGAAGCAACGACCTCGGATCTACTACACCGAAGCACAGAAGGCGATGATGTGGGATCGCTGGAGCAAGGGCGATACCCTGCACCAGATCGGCAAGCTGTTCGATCGGCCACATACCTCCATTCAGAACATCCTGGCCGCAACCGGCGGAATCCGCCCGCCAGCGCGCCATCGATCACGATTGGCACTGACTCTCGCTGAGCGCGAGGAGATCTCGCGGGCATTGGCTGCGGGCGAATCCATCCACTGGGCTGCTGCCGGTTTCGATGACACCTTGTTAAGGTGGCAGATGAAACCGGAGGTGGTTAATGGAGAGAAGAAGGACATTCAGTCGCGAGTTCAAACTCGAGGCGGTCAAACTGGTCGTTGAGCGTGGCGTGTCTGTGGCCCAGGCAGCCAAAGACTTGGACGTTCACGAGAACGTGCTGCGCAAGTGGGTGCGTGAGCTGAGGCAGGAGCCTCAGGAGGCGTTCCCTGGCAACGGCAAACAAAAGGCGCAGGATGCTGAGATAGCACGGCTGCACAAGGAAGTGGCCAAGCTCAAGATGGAGCGCGACATATTGAAAAAAGCCGCGGCCTACTTCGCGAAGGAGTCGATGTGAAGTTCGGCTTCGTGGCGAAACACCGAGGGGCCTGGCCGGTCAATCTGATGTGCGAGGCGCTCGGTGTCTCGCGAGGCGGCTTCTACGCCTGGCTCACACGACCCAGGAGCCGGCGTAGCCTCAGCGACGAGGTGCTGGGTGCGCAAGTGCATCAGAGCTTTGTACGCAGCGACCGCACCTACGGCGCACGCCGTGTGTGGCACGACGTGCTGGAGCAAGGCCAGACCTGTGGGCTGCATCGTATTGAGCGGCTCATGCGGGAGCAGGCGCTGCGTGCGAGACCGCGAAGGCGTGGACTACCCAAGGACCGTGGCGCGCGTGGTGCTGTGGCTGACAACGTGCTGGACCGTCAGTTCCAGGCAGATGGTCCGAACCAGAAATGGGTGGCCGACTTCACCTATATCTGGACGGCAGAAGGCTGGCTTTACGTAGCTGCGGTACTGGACCTGTACTCCCGTCGAATCGTGGGCTGGTCGATGCAGGAGAGCATGACCTCGCAGCTCGTGGTGGACGCGCTGATGATGGCTGTGTGGCGCCGGGGCAGGCCAGTGGCACTGCTGCACCACTCGGACCAGGGTAGCCAATACACAAGCGAGCACTTCCAGAGGCTGCTGGACGAACAGGGCATCACTTGCAGCATGAGTCGGGCTGGCGAGGTCTGGGACAACTCGGCCATGGAGAGCTTCTTCAGTTCTCTGAAGACCGAGCGCACGGCCCGTAAGGTGTACAGGACACGAGGCCAGGCCCGCTCAGATGTGTTCGATTACATCGAGTGCTTCTACAACCCGACGCGTCGGCATTCGACGCTCGGATATCTCAGTCCCGTACAGTTCGAGCAAGCTCAAGAAGCTTAGGTCGGTGTCAACGAGACCGGCAGCAGCCCACACTGCGTTGCCGCGCGCTTGGGGCGAGCTGCATCCACTGTCAGCCGTGAGCTTCACCGCAACGGTGGCAAGAGTTGCTACAGGGCTGCGCGCGCCGATGAAGCAGCCTGGGAGCGTGCGCACCGCCCCAAGCCTTGCAAGCTGGCGAGCAATCCAGCCCTGGCGCAGATCGTGGCTGGCAAACTGCAGCATCGATGGTCGCCTGAGCAGATCGCCGGTTGGCTCAAACGGACCTACCCAGAGCAAAGGAGCATGCAGGTGTCCCACGAAGCCATCTATCGCACGCTCTTTGTCCAGACGCGGGGCGCTTTGAAGAAGGAGCTTCTGGAGCATTTGCGGCGCACCAGAGGCATGCGTCGTTCACGGCACTACACGCAAAAGACCAGTATCCATGGCCGAATCGTCGGTGCCGTCCCCATCAGCGAACGTCCGGCCTGTATAGAAGATCGGGCCGTGCCAGGGCATTGGGAAGGAGACTTGCTGTTCGGCGATGCTCATAGCCAGATCGCGACCTTGGTGGAGCGACACACGCGCTATGTGATGCTGGTCAAGCTGGTGGACAAAGACTCGTACACCGTGGCTGCGGCCCTAGCCAGACATGCCAGGAGCCTGCCGCATGAGCTCTACCGCTCCTTGACCTGGGATCGCGGCTCGGAAATGGCGGGGCACAAGCGCTTCACGTTGGCGACCGACATCCAGGTCTACTTCTGCGACCCGCACCATCCATGGCAACGGGGCACCAACGAGAACACGAACGGGTTACTCAGGCAGTACCTTCCCAAAGGCCTGGATCTGTCGGGCTACTCACAGGAGAGCTTGGATGCGATTGCAAGGCAGTTGAACCAGCGTCCCAGGAAGACGCTGGGGTTCAGAACACCTGCTGAAATGTTTGATGAGTGTGTTGCGTTGACCGGTTGAATCCACCACCAGAAGCAGCCGGTCAGCCTTCAGCCCGAGTATCCTAAGACCCATATGTTCGAAGTGACGTCAGATATTCTTGCCACCGCCCGCTCGGAGCTAACAGCAGGTCGGCCTTCAGTGGCATTGCGAGCTATTGCACGGCGCTTTCAGCTCGAACGCACTGATGTTGCATGGGTTGCGGCAGACATATTTCAGAACATTGCAATACCCGAAGTCCAAGCCCTTTGGCACTGGGATATGGCAGGATACGGCAAGGGTCATACAGACGAAGAAATTGACAGTCTGCTCGGCCACCTTGTCGTTAAGTAAAAATAGGCGCGCTTGCAAAGTACAGTATGCGACTAAAACCTGATCTTCACCACCATCTCCCGGCATCATGAATAAAGATCTCCTCTTTTTTGCACTCGTTGCTGTAGTGTTCTTAGGGGTTTTCGTCTGGGACCGTTGGAATTACCGGAAAGCAAGGAAGATCATCTCCTCCTGGAATTGCTTTCGTTGCGGCGCAAACTTGGGTCCTATGCAATCCGTTTTTATTTGTGTAGCTGGAGGTCCCGGTTCGGCCACTTCAGCACGTGTATGCCAAAAATGCGCAAAGCGTGATTCGCGCATCTGGTGGGCAGGCATAGCACTTGTCAGCATCCTCCTTGTAGCGACCGGTGTCTTCTTGGCATGTTCAGGGGGCCATTGAGTGCGCTTCCGGTATTGTGCTGAAGCGATCGCAGAATCGGTGTGTTCCTGCTCTTTCCTTCTGGCCGGTCGAGTTCGGCCAAAACCGGCAGCTCACCATCCCCGTACAAAAGAGCCAAAGGCGGACGATTGCTGGCCATGAAGCAGCAGCAATTGGCTGCTAAGCAAATTGCATCCAGAGATCCGGAAACCGAATTGACACGAGCCTTCAGGAATTCATCGAGCCACCACATCCAGGCGCGGCACCACCTCATCGTCATCGCCGGACAGCAGCTCAAAGGCCTTGAAGACCGCGCGCTCGACGCGCTTGACCAGGTCTTCGTCGCTGAAGATCCCGGGGTACGTCTTGCGCAGCCTGCTGCTGACCTTCATGTTGGTCACCAAGCCTCCATAAGGGCGGACATCTTTTATTCAGAGGCATCCGTTTAGCACAAACGTCAAACATCCGAACGTCAATCTCGATTATGCTGCCGTCTAAATCCAGTTAATCCTATGAGCCTCGACACATCCATTCCTTGCTTTCCAGAGCTAGACGACTGGCCGTTCGCCCCAACCCATCCAGTGCGAGTCGCTGCTCATGGCCGATATCGAGATTCTGGTCCTCAAGGGAGCACTTACTATGTTGATCTCAAAGATTTCGATGATAGATGCATCCCTTTTTTCTTCGAGCGCTTTCTCGGTCGTCTCTGCTACGGATCATCATATGAAACCGGGGAAGATGCGGCCTTCCTTCGACGCGGGAGGCGTATCGAGCAAGAAGCGATCCTCCTTATCGAAGATCTAGCCACAAAATCCCCGCAGTACGAGGAATTATTGGAGAAGATAAGGCATGCAAAAGTGTGGACCGCTGGAATTTAAGTAATCATTCAATCCCACACCGCTTCGTGGCTTAACTCATGTATTAGTTGCTCATCTGCAACGGGTTGCCAGAGAAGGTTTTGCGGCGCCCTGCCGGTAACGTCGCGGCGCAGGCCAGCACGCAGGTACGGCGCTTGAGGCGGTTCTGTCAGGGATCTATAGCGTGTCATGAGCTTTGGTTCGCCGCCACTGGTAGGCGAGTAGAGTTCGGCGGTGCCCTCAAGCCCTATCCAACCGACGTCAGTGATGAAGAGTGGAGCTTTTCTGCGTCGTACCCCGCCCTGATGGATCGGCACGCGTTTCCCGAGCCAATCCATCCTTAATTCATTTGAGGAATACAAAATGTGGTCTCCAGCCAGTATCGACCAATTGCAGGAATATCGGATTGCGTTGTGCCAAGCGCCTGACGGCGCTCGTACACATGCGCTGCAACTCGCGACAGAAGCGCAGACACCGGAGCACACTGTTTTTATGACTAAAGTCGTTCCTACGGAACTACTTTTGAGAGGTAATTTGCGAGCAATCTCAAAGGCTGTCACCTTAACCAACGGTCAACGATATTGGGTAGACCCGCATGGGGTTTGGCTCACCTTGGAAGAACTTGATGCACTCGAAAGCGATGACGACTCCGAAGTTCCCTGGATCAATGGATTGCCTGCTCTTTTTGCGCCGAAATAGGAGAATATCATCCATCAACCATCTAATAGATGATTATCCTCAATGACATGTTATTGCACGTTATTTATTCGCTCCGATGACCGCTCGGAACTTACTTCCGAAGTATTTCTGCAATCTTCACTGGAGAATTTCGATTTTACAGATGAAGAATCTCCAGAGCGACGCCAGACACGAAAACGACTAGACGCAGCTGGAATCCGAAGGCGACCCGATCTGCCTAGGTATGGATGGGTTTTAGAAACGAACGGTAAGGTTCACAGTACAAGCATAGAGGATCATATTAAATCCTTGCTAAGCTGCCTGAATAATGAAAGACGCCTTGGCGATTTGAAATCAATGGGCTATAAATATTATTTCTCAGTCTTCTGGGGCGGAAATGGGACGGGAGGCGGTCCATTTATCACAAGCGAAACTTCGGCCCTACTCGCCGAGCATGAAGCCGAAATAGAGATTTGCTTCTATTATGAAGATGCGTCGTAGTTTAACGAAGGCGGCTTCGTCGCCAGGCTCATCGGCACGCACGATCGGAAGGTCTGGAAAGAGCTGACCTGTCATGGTTAAGCAATGGGATTGGCCGCTTTCGTCTTCTCGGCTGGCGGCTGCAGCCCGTCGGGCAGCCGGCAGATGCCCTGACGTTGCTACGTGGCCTCCTGGCGGGCCAGGTCGGAGCCTTATCGAAAGACGAATCGGGTGACGCCCCGCAGGCGCTGCTTGACATCGCCGTGAGAGGCGCACAGGACAAACGTCAGTTGCCCCGCTTATTTCTCCACCACCACGGCCGAACTGGAGTGTCCGCCCCTGAAAGAACACCAACGGGCTGCTGCTCCGAAACCTGCCCAAGGGCACTGATCCGAGCGTGCGCAGCCAGGACGCCGCCGACGCCAACGCCAGCAGCCCCACGACAGACCTCTTGCCATCCATGCCGTCAACACCCCGCTGGCCGTCTTCTCGCACATGCCGGCAATGGCCCAGCAAGCCCCTGTTCTTTCTCAGTGACCAGCGTGCCGCGCCCCGGCCCTGAGAGCGCCAAAACTAAAATGCCGCCATGACTGCACCCTCGGCTTCCCCCCATTCCTTCGACAAACTTGCGCTTTCGCCTGCGACGCTCGCCAATCTTGAGCGGCTCGGCTACCTTGAAATGACGGCGATTCAGCTCGCCAGCCTGCCCCCTGCGCTTGAAGGCAAGGATGTGATCGCCCAGGCGAAGACCGGCAGCGGCAAGACCGCAGCCTTTGCCCTGGCGCTGCTGGCCAAGCTGGATACGCGCAATTTCTCGGTGCAAGGCCTGGTGCTCTGCCCCACCCGCGAGCTGGCCGATCAGGTGACGACCGAGATTCGCCGCCTGGCGCGTGCGGAAGACAACGTCAAGGTGGTGACCCTGTCCGGCGGCGTTCCGCTGCGCGGCCAGAACGCGAGCCTTGAGAACGGCGCGCACGTGGTCGTGGGCACGCCCGGCCGTGTGATCGATCACCTGGACCGGGGCAATCTGAACCTTGATTCGCTGAACACCTTGGTGCTTGACGAAGCAGATCGCATGCTCGACATGGGTTTCGTCGATGACATCGCCAAGGTCGCCAAGCAGTGCCCCCCGCAGCGCCAGACCTTGCTGTTCTCCGCAACCTACCCTGAAGGCATCGCCAAGCTGGCCGCGCGCTTCATGCGTGACCCGGTCACGGTCAAGGTCGCCGCGCAGCACAGCGGCGAGCAGATCGAGCAGCGCTGGTACGAGGTGGACAAGGAAGAGCGGCTGCCTGCGGTGGCTCGCCTGCTGGAGCATTTCCGGCCCGAGAGCACGCTGGCCTTCTGCAATACCAAGGCGCGCTGCCGGGCCCTTGCCGAGCTGCTGCAGGCCCAGGGCTACAGCGCGCTGGAGCTGCACGGCGATCTGGAGCAGCGTGACCGTGACCAGGTGCTGGTGCGCTTCGTGAACGGCAGTTGCTCCGTGCTGGTCGCCACCGATGTGGCGGCTCGCGGGCTGGATGTGACCAACCTGGGCGCCGTCATCAACGTGGACATCACGCCCGACCCTGAAGTGCACGTGCACCGCATCGGCCGCACAGGCCGCGCCGGCCAGAAAGGCCTGGCCCTGAGTCTTGCGACGATGGACGAAATGGGCGCGGTCGGAAACATCGAGCAGATGCAGGGCAGCCCATCCGTCTGGTATCCGCTGGACGAGCTGACGCCGACTCCCGGCGGCCGGCTCCTGCCATCCAAGGCCACCATCCACATCAATGCCAGCCGCAAGGACAAGATCCGCCCGGGCGATGTGCTGGGCGCGCTCACCGCAGACCTGGGCTACACCCGCGAGCAAGTGGGCAAGATCGACATCAACGAGTTCGCAACCTATGTGGCCGTGGACCGCAAGATTGCGCATGACGTGGTTGCCCGGCTCAATAGCGGAAAGATCAAGGGGCGAACGGTGAAGGCGCGCTTGCTCAAGGATTGAGCGGTTGCAGGCGCCGAGGCACGAACGACCACAACGGGTCGTTTCGCGCCAGCCACTGCCCATTCTTGTTTCGTTGGGATCAACGCCCAACGATGCTCCTGGCTGCTCACCGGGTCCGTCGGCCGCGCCCTCGCCTTGAAAGGGCAGGAAAGACCGGGCCTGTCATGACTGCGCGGCAGGGTTGGCCGCTTCGGCTTTTTCTGCGGGCGGCTGCAGCCCTTCGGCCAGCGCCACGCCCAGCGCGTCGATCACTGCCCGCACGCCCGGCACGTTGCGGCGGTCGCGGTGATAGGCCAGGTACACCGGGCAGGACGGCAGTGGCGCATCCACCTCCAGCCGTGCCAGGCCGGGCACGGCATGGGCCATGGCGTCGGGCAGCAGGCAGATGCCCTGGCCTTGCTCCGTGGCCTCCTGGCGGGCCAGGTCGGAGGCGGCTCGAAAGACGAACCGGGTGGCGCCCCGGCTGGCCAGCCACAGGTTGGAGGCGTCCTGCCGGCCGGTGGCCAGGTCCTGTCCCACGAAGTCGTGGCTGGCGAAGTCCTGCACGCGCAGGCGGCGACCCGGCAGGCGCTGCTCGACATAGCCGTGCGAGGCGTACAGGCCAAACGTCAGTTGCCCCGCCCATTTCTCCACCACCACGGCCGAGCTGGAGCGCCCGACCCGGAGCGCGACGTCCACTTCGCGCCGCCCGACATCCGTGAAGCGCGACTCCACGGCCACTTCGATATGCAGCCCGGGGTGCGCGCTTCTCAACTGCGAGAGCACGGCGGTCACCGGCTTCACGAAGCCTTCGCCCATGCTGACGCGGATGGTGCCGGTCAGCGCATGGGCCTTCTCAGCGGGCCGGTCGTCGCGCTTGATGCCGCCCAGTCCCAGCTCGAATTGCTCGGCCAGCTCCACCAGTTCCATCGCATCGGGCTCGACCGTCGTCCCTGCGCTGCTGCGGTGTACCAGGGCGCGGCCCAGGGATTGCTCCAGCGCCTCGATGCGCCGCGCGACGGTGGAGGTGGACAGGCCCAGGGCAGCGCCTGCGGCCAGCAGGCTTTGGTGGCGGTGAAGCGCCAGGAGCACGCGCAGGTCATCCCAGGTGGTGGGCGGTTGGTTTTTCATGAATGCAAATCAGCTTACCAGCGCTGCCCATTCCCAGGCGGGCCCCCCGTCGCAATACTCGAGTGCATGAAAACCCCTTTTGATTTCTCCCAGAAAACCGTCCTGGTGACCGGCGCCTCCATGGGCATCGGTGAAGTATTCGCCAGGGAGCTTGCCCGCCGTGGCGCCAAAGTCGTGCTGATCGCGCGCAGCCGCGACAGGCTCGAGAAGCTCGCCCGCGAATTGCCCGGCGCCGAATTCCTGGTGGAGGACCTGGCCGCACCCGGGGCGGCCCGGCGGGTCTTCGAGGCCGTCAGCGCCAGGGGCCTGCTGCCGGACCTGCTGGTGAACAACGCCGGCTTCGGCACCCACGGCAGGTTTGATGAACTGGCGCTGGACATACAGCGGGAGGCCATCGACCTGAATGTGGGCGCCCTGGTGGAATTGACGCACCTGTGCCTCCCCGCACTGGAGCAGCGCCAGGGCGGCGTCATCAACATCGCCTCCACGGCAGCGTTTCAGCCGGTCCCGTACATGGCGGTCTACGCCGCGACCAAGGCCTTTGTCCTTTCGTTCAGCGAAGCGCTCTGGGCCGAGTACCGGCCGCGCGGCGTGCGCGTGCTGGCGTTGTGCCCGGGCGCTACCGACACGGCGTTCTTCGCCCGCGCCGGCGAGGCCGCATCCTTCGGGAAAAAAGCATCCAGCGAAGACGTGGTTCGCCTGGGGCTGAAAGCCTTCGACGACAACCGCGCATCGGTGGTGCACGGCTGCGCCAACTACCTGACGGCCCTGGGCGGGCGCATTGTCACTCGCGAGTTCATGGCCCGGTTCACGGCGCGCGTGATGAGGCCTGCCGCGCAGCCGGCTTGAAGACGACTGGCAAGAGACAGCGATAGAAAAAAACCTGTCCCCTTCCCAACCCTAGCCCAGCACGAGCCTTGCTAGCCTTGGCACATGCTGATCTCCGAACTCGCCCGGCTCACGGGCGTCTCCATCCACGCGCTGCGGCACTACGAGCGCGCGGGCCTGCTCAAGCCCCGGCGCCTGCCCAATGGCTACCGCGACTATCCGCGCTCGGCCCGGCGCGAGGTGGTGTTCATCGCCATGTCCCGCGCGCTGGGGTTCGGGCTGCCGCGCATTGCGGAGAACCTGCGCGCCTGGCGTGCGGGGCGCATAGGCCCCGGTGACCTGGCCGATGCCGTGCAGCAGCGCGTGCAGGAGATAGACGAACAGATCGCCGCGCTGCAGGCCCAGCGCGCCCAGGCCCTGGACCATGTGCAGTGGCTGCGCGCCCGCCAGGCCGAGCGGGATCTGGCGCAGACGGCACCGGCCCCATCCAACGCACCCGACAAACCCGCCGCGCCCTGGCCGCGCGTGCGCCGTGCCGCTTCACCCACCACGAAGGAGACAAGCCATGACTGAGCCGACCACCCACCCCACCCCATCCACCCAGGCGCTGCAGAACGCCGTGCTGGCCATGCCCATGGCGCGCACCCTGGGCCTGCGCTTCGTGCGTGCCGAGCCCGGAGCCACCGAGCTGGAGATGCCCATTGCCGATGCCCTGTGCTTTCAGCCGGGCCAGTTGCAGGCCACGGCGGTCTTTGCGCTGGGCGACTTTGCGGCGGTGTCGGCCGCAGGTTCACTGCTGCCTGCCGGCTGGGCCAATGCCACGGTGGACGGCAGCGTGAAGCTCTTCGCCCCCGCACGCGGCACCCACCTGCGGGCGCGCGGCCGCGTGGTGGATGCCGGCCGCGTGCTCAGCATCTGCGCAGCCGACCTGTTCGCGGTGGCCGAGGATGGTCATGAAACGCATTGCGCGACCTGGCTGGGCACGGCGCGCAATCTGGAGCCCAGGCCCGTGCGGGCCTGAGGGCGCCCCCGCCGCCTCCCCACCCCGTATGTCAGCGCCTGCGTCGTGGCGGTTGCGGGGTTGCCGAAGGACAGATCACCTCGCCTAGGGCCACCACTGCTACAGGCTCTGCTTCAAGCCAATCTTCTCTTCGGATAGGGAATCTCGCCTGTTGCGGATAAGCAGGACCAACAGCGCACCGGACAGGAGAGAAGAAAATGAGAAAACATAATTGATCATGGAATAACTGGAGCCATGAAACCACAATGACATCGGGGCAAAAAACACCAATGCGTAAACAACCCAAAAAATGATTCTTGACGACCAATAAAGACCTAGCCCACCAGAAATTGCTGCCGCATAGAAAAACCCCACATCCGTAATTCCTTTGCACACCAAGGAAAGGAACCCCTCCCCGACAATTTGATAACCATTGGCCATCGATATTTCATAGAACAGCATGAATACAAACAATGCAACAGCCGGAATAATGGCACAATAAATCATCAATGAAGAAGAATCTTTGATGAACTGAAATTGCACTGCCCATCTTCCACGATTTTTTGATATCTCCATCGCCAGAAGAGCACAGACTCCCATGGCAGGCAGTTCTGCCAAAAGCAATATGACAGAAGCTTGGGATTGAATTGCAGAATACATTGCACCCAGCCCTGCAACAGACATTGACAATATATAGAGCAGATATTTTCCAAAGAAAGAATTGGCATAACCAGGAATCAAAACGGAAAATATTCTTCTGCCAGGCAATCCACGAAAATTGAATGAAAATCTGAATTGACAGTATTTCCGCATCAAAGCATATGCGGCAATGGAAAAAATGATGTCACTGAACAGATAGGCAAGAGCGACCGAGTCATCACTCATCCACTCATTCCTCCCAAGCAGCACCAGCACAACAATCACACAGGCTGCATGGAAAAAAACCTGCCACATTCTGAATTTTGCAACGATGGCAGTATGTGATCTTGACTCAAGAACGCAGCTACATACATTGATGATTCCGAAGAATGGAATACACAGAATTATCAATCTTGCCTGCGATACGGCCCCATTTAATAGTTCCTCTGGCAAACCGGATATCAGGGTTTTCGAGATAACAGGAAGCCAATACACCAGAATAAAACAAAACCCGGTGTATAGGAGGACAAGCCAAAGCAGCAAACTGATGAGTGAGTCTGACTGCTCCTTATCTTTGCTGGCAGCCATTTCCGAAAAGAAGATGGCGCCAATACTCGCCGGCAATACAAAGAAAAGTGAAGCAAAGGAAAGAGCTATGCTGAATTGGGCAACAAGAGCAGGGCTATGGAAACTAATGGCAAAAATGGTGACCATGGAGGCAAGCGGCGGGGCGGAGCGCCTAACTACGAGGTCAAATACCCGCTTTGCATCACCAGGCCTCATACCTATCCCTCCTCCGCAGAATCAAAACCCATGATATATGACCCGAATTCTTTGAAATGAAGATCCTGGGTTACGTTGAAGCCGCCATTCATTATTCATTGCCCGCCATCCCTGTCACTGCGGAATATGGACAAACATATCGGCGCAATCCTTGAGATACACTGGATGTAACAATAGAAAATCTCTTGAGCCGATATAAAAATCAATCATTCAATGCGAAAATGCATGACGCAATCGGACTGGTCTGAAAAGCGTGATGCGGGCATGCGCTGCCCCAGCATCTGAATGAGATCTCGCAGTCTGCCGACCCTGTCTTTACATCGGCGACCTGTATGCACGCCACTGCGCTGTAGCGGTTGCAGCATTGCAGTCCTGCCGAAGGACAGGACTGCCCCATTGCCTGACGCGGGCCCAAAACAGACCCGGCCAGTCAACTCACCCCCGCAGCTTCGCCCGCCGCGCCTTCACCGCCGCAGCCAGCTGCTCCAGCACAGGCACAGTCTGCTCCAGGCTGATGCAGGCATCGGTCACGGACACGCCATGCGCCAGCGGCTGGCCGTCCACGATGTCCTGCCGCCCTTCCTGCAGGTGGCTTTCGATCATCAGCCCCGTGATGCGGGCATCGCCACCGGCGATCTGCTGGGCCACGTCGGCCGCCACGTCGATCTGGCGGCGGTGCTGCTTGCTGCTGTTGGCGTGGGAGACATCGATCATGACCTGCGGGCGCAGGCCCGCACCTTCCAGCAGGGCGCAGGCGGCCTGCACATGCTCGGCGCCGTAGTTGGGCTGCTTGCCGCCGCGCAGGATGACGTGGCAGTCGCCATTGCCGCGGGTCTCGAAGATGGCGGACTGGCCCATCTTGGTCATGCCCATGAAGGCGTGGGGCGCGCTGGCCGCCTGGATGGCATCGCTGGCCACCTTGACGCCGCCGTCCGTGCCGTTCTTGAAGCCCACGGGGCAGGACAGGCCGCTGGCCAGCTGGCGGTGGCTCTGGCTTTCCGTGGTGCGCGCGCCGATGGCGCCCCAGCTGACCAGGTCGCTGATGAATTGCGGCGACAGCAGGTCCAGGAATTCCGTGCCCACGGGCAGGCCCAGGGCCAGCACGTCCAGCAGCAGGGCGCGGGCCATTTCCAGGCCTTCGTTGATGGCGAAGCTGCCGTCCAGGTGCGGGTCGTTGATGTAGCCCTTCCAGCCCACGGTGGTGCGGGGCTTCTCGAAGTAGACGCGCATGACCACGAGCAGCTCGCCGGCCAGGGCGTCGGCCTGGGCCTTGAGCTGGCGCGCATAGTCCATGGCCTGGTCGTGGTCGTGGATGGAGCAGGGTCCGACGACGACGATGAGCCGGTCGTCCCGGCCCTGCAGCACGTCCGAGATGGCGGCGCGGCTGGTTTCCACCAGTTGCTGCGCGGCTTCGGGCGCGGGCAGCCATTCCTGCAGCAGGGCCGGGGTGATCAGGGGGCGCACGGCCTTGATGCGCAGGTCGTCGATGCGGGTGGTGTCGTGCGTGCTCAGGGGCACGGCACTGCGTTGTACGTGGGTGGGGGTGGTCATGGCGCTATTGTCGCGCCTTGAGGTTTCCCGACCGGGGCGGGGCAAGTGGCTTGCTCGCCCCTTGGCATCGACTTACTGAGCCGCCGCTGCAGGTGCCGGTGCCGGTGCTGGGGCCGCTGCCGCTGCTGGCGCAGGCGCAGGTGCGGACTCTGGCGCAGCCGGCACAGCGGCCGGTGCCGCGCCATACTGCCAGCCGGCGGGCAGCAGGCCATCGACCCAGTGCAGGCGCCAGGCCATCAGTGCCAGCAAGGCCACCACGGCCAGCGCCACCAGGGTGTTGCGCAGGCCGTTGCCTTCCGCATAGGGGTCGCCCGCCGTGCGCCGTGCGCCCACCGGCACCTTGGCGGTCTGCGACAGGCTGCGGCCCAGCGGCAGGTTGATGCGCATGCGGCCGTTGATGGCCCAGCCGCTGGCGTCCAGGATGGGACCCAGGCTGCGCTGGCGCAGCTTGAGCCAGGCAATCATCATGCTGGGCCCGGAGATGGCGGCAATGAGGCCGACCAGGGCCACGGGAATCCAGGGCCCCAGGTCGATGAACTTGCCGAAGATGCCCACCAGCACGGCGCTGATGGAGCCCAGGGCCACGCCCAGGGCGGCCACGGTGCCCACATCGGTCTTGCGCGGGGCGGCGGCCGCCGTGGCTGTGGCGGCGCTGGCCGCTGCGGTGCCGGGCGCCGTGACCAGCTGGCCGGCCTGCGTGCCCAGGCTGGCGGTCACGCCCTCCTCCTTGGCCGAGGCGCGCTTGGCCACCTGTTCCTCCACCATGCGCAGGAATTTCTTGTAGGGCAGGAAGAAGGCCTGGCCGATGCTGGTGGGGTTCTCGATGAGCTTGACGATGGTGGCGTCCCAGTCGTTGCCTGCGCGGTCATAGAACACGCCGTTGCGGCCCACGAAGAGAAAGTCCACATCGCCCGCCGTGAAGGCCGCGACGATGGCTTTCTTCTTGCCCTCGCGCCGGAGCTCGCAGTAGGCCAGGCAGGTCTTGGCGCGGCCGGCCAGCGCGGCATGGGCAGCCGTGTCGCTCACTTCCACGGTCAGGTCGCAGCTGCGGGCATCCAGGTAGAGCGTGCCGGCCTGGAAGGCCGCGCCCTCGCGCCGGTAAAAGAGGCTGAACGAGACGAAGTTGTTGAGCAGCGCCAGCAGGTCGCGCTGCAGGCGGATGAGCTTTTCCAGCGCCACGGCCTGCAGGCTGTGTTCCTTCTCGGACTCGTCCTGGGCGATGAGGTCCAGCAGCGCGGCTTCCTGGCCGCCGTCCAGCAGCGCCTGCACCTCCTGTTGAGACAGGGCATCGAGCGGCGTGGCGGGCCGGGCCGCCAGCCATTGGCGGCAGGGCTGCAGGGCGGCCTTGACCTGCTCCCACTGCGCGGCGGTGATCTCCTGCAGGTCTTCGCCCAGCACGGGCTGCACGGCCTGCTCGCGCAGGGCCTGCAGCGCGCCGGCCCATGCGGGGTTGACCCCCTGCGTCAGCGGCAGCGCGCGATCGGCCGCCACGGCGGCCAGCGGCAGCGCGGCAATGGCCTGGGCGCCGCTGTCCAGCACTTCGCGGCCCAGGGCGGCATAGCCCTCCACGGAGGGGTTGAGCGGGTCCTGCGCACGCGTGTCGAAGGCGGCCAGGCGTGTGCGTGCGAAGAAGTCGTCCACCTTGGCCTGCACCGCGTCCACGGCGCGGGCGGCGGCCAGGGCCTGGTCGCGCTCGGCAATGCCGCAGCCCAGGGCCTCGGCGCCCGCATGCCAGTCGCGCAGTGCGCGCAGGTCCGCATAGAAGGCCTCTGCCTGCTGGCGCGCGATGCCGGCCACGCCGTCGGCGCCGGCAGCGGTGCCGTAGGCCTTGCCAATGCGTTCGATCAGCTCGGCCAGTGCCTTGTCGCCCTCGGCCGTGGCGGGGCTGACGATGCCGTCGCCATTGAAGCGCATGGCCGCCAGGGAGGCCAGGCGCTCGCGCACCTGGGCCAGACTCAGCGCGGCGCCGCCGGCCTGACCGGACAGGGCCAGCATGCGCTCGGCCTCGGCATGCAGCAAGGCGCCCTGCTCGCTGTCGCGCTCCAGGCTGGACAGTTGCAGCACGTCGCCGCCATCGGCCAGCACCTGGGGGTCACGCACGCGCGCCACGGCCCATTGGCAGGCGGCGATCAGTTCGGGCGGGCGGATGCGGCCGTCCTTGTCTTCGTCGATCAGGTCCAGCGTGTCGCTGTCGAACTCGATGCCGCGCGTGGGGCAGGCCAGGGCCACCCACAGCTTCTGGTCCAGCTCGCCGATGTGCGCAATGTCCTGCCCGGTGCGGATGACCACCTGGTCCACTCCACCGGCGCGAAAAAACTCCCAAGCATGTTGCTGCTGCATGAAATACCCAACGGCCGCTCTGGCCAACGTTCGAAAAACGGAAAAAGGGCCGCAGTTTAAAAGTCATTCGGCCTGTCCAATTGAAGACATTTGTCAACGACGGGCGTCAGTGCAGGCTGTCAGGGCTATTGCTTTGTGCAAAAATAAAAGCACTGAATAGATACTTTATTGCCTTCATGCCCTCCAACTCCACCGCGTCGGCCCCTCAACAAGGCCGGGACAAGCTGCACCTGCAGCTGGCGCGGCTGTTCCGCAGCAAGGTGTCCACGGGCGCCTGGCCCGTAGGCAGCGCCATTCCCACGGTGCAGGAGCTGCAGGCGCTGCATGGCGTGTCGCGCACCACGGTGCGCATGGCGCTGGGCGCCCTGGTGGCAGAGGGCCTGCTGCTCACGCGCAAGCGCGGCGGCACGCGGGTGATTGCGGCGCCCTACAAGCCGCCGTCCTTTCTGCTGCCCACCAGCTGGAAGGAGCTGGTGGCCTTTGGCGCCCACATCGGCCAGATCACCCTGCACACCGGGCGCGACTGCCTGCCGCCGATTCCCGAAGGCTTCCCCGACGTGGGCCGCATGGCCCCCGCCTACGTGCACCTGCTGCGCGTGTACGACCATGACGCGGCGCGGTTCTGCCTGTCGCAGCTGTACCTGGAGCAGGAACTGTTCCCCGAGATCGAGGCCCAGCTGCAGCGCAGCTCCCTGGCCGTGGCCCTGAGCAGCGACCCCTCGCGCATTGCCGTGGCGCGCCAGCACCTGAGCGTGGCGCCGGCCGACGAACTGGCCGCCGAGCACCTGGGCGTGGCCCTGGGCACGCCGCTGATGCAGGCGCTGCGCTGGGCCTGCAATGCCGACGGGCTGCTGATCTACTGGGCGCGGGTGCGCTTTCTCAGCGAGTACGTGCATATGGAAATGGATCTCCTGAAATGAACCCCACCCCCTCCACCCCGGCCAGCCGTCCGCATGCGGGCCGCGTGGCCTGGATCACCGGCTCGACCAGCGGCATCGGCCTGGCCGTGGCGCGCCATCTGGCCAGCGAGGGCGCGGCCATCGCGCTGCATGGCCAGGCCGCCGCTTCTGCCGAGACCGATGCGCTGGTGCGCGAGATCGCCCAAACGCATGGCGTGCCGGTGCGCCACTACGGGCTGGACCTGCGCGACGGCAGCGCCATCGCTCCGCTGGCGCAGCGCATTGCGGCCGAGATGGGCGCCATCGACATCCTGGTCAACAACGCAGGCATGCAGCATGTGAGCCCGCTGCTCGAATTCCCGGCCGGCAAGTGGGACGAGCTGCTGGCCGTCAACCTGTCGGCGCCCTTCCACGCCATCCAGGCCTGCGCGCCGCAGATGCTGGAGCGCGGCTGGGGCCGCATCATCAATATCGCCTCGGTCAGCGGGCTGGTGGGCGTGGCGCGCAAGCCGGCCTATGTGGCCAGCAAGCACGGGCTGATCGGCCTGACCAAGTCGGTGGCGCTGGAGTTCGCCACCACGCCCGTGACCTGCAACGCCATCTGCCCCGGCTGGGTGCTGACGCCGCTGGTGCAACGGCAGATCGATGCGCTGGCCGCGCGCGAGGGGCTGGATGCCGACGCGGCGGCCCGCCAGCTGCTGGGCGCCAAGCAGCCCTCCCAGGCCTTCGTGACCGTGGAGCAGGTGGCGGCGCTGGCCGGTTTCCTGGCCAGCGAGCAGGCCGCCCAGGTGCGCGGCGCACATTGGAACATGGACGGCGGCTTTGCCGCCGCCTGAGCCGGCCACGCCTCGCCCTGCCCCGCCAAACCCCTTTTCATACCAACGACAGACAAACCCAACCAGGAGAGACAGATGTCCTTGAACGAAACCCATGACGCAGGCCTGCGCAGCTGGGTGGCCTCGGCCAACACCGGCGCCAGCGACTTCCCCATCCAGAACCTGCCCTACGCGGTGTTCCGCCGCGCAGGCAGCCAGGAGGCCTGGCGCGGCGGCGTGGCCATCGGCGACCAGGTGCTGGACCTGGCGCGCGCCAGCGCCCTCAAGGCGCTGGGCGATGCCGTGCAGCCGCAGCTGGAGGCCGCTTCGCAACAGCACCTGAACGGCTTCATGGCCATGGGACCTGCCGCCTGGTCGGCCCTGCGCCTGGCGCTGTCGCGCGCGCTGCGCGAAGGTGCTGCCGCGCAGGACGCCCTCAAGGATTGCCTGGTACCCCAGGCCGAGGTGGAGTACGCCGTGCCGGCCCAGGTCGGCGACTACACGGACTTCTATACCTCGGTACACCACGCCACCAACGTCGGCAAGCTGTTCCGCCCGGACAACCCGCTGATGGAGAACTACAAGTGGGTGCCGATCGGCTACCACGGCCGTGCGTCCAGCCTGCGTGTGTCGGGCGTGGACTTCCGCCGCCCCATGGGCCAGCTGAAGGCGCCCGACGCCGCCGCGCCCGCACTCAAGCCCTGCGCACGCCTGGACTATGAGCTGGAGATGGGCATCTACACCGGCGCCGGCAACGCCTGGGGCGAGGCGATTTCCATGGACGAGGCCGAACACCACATCTTCGGCCTGTGCCTGCTCAACGACTGGTCGGCGCGTGACATCCAGGCCTGGGAATACCAGCCGCTGGGCCCCTTCCTGTCGAAGAACTTCGCCACCACGGTCTCGCCCTGGATCGTGACGCTGGAGGCGCTGGAGCCCTATCGCACGGCGTTCACGCGGCCCGTCGCAGATCCCCAGCCCCTGCCCTACCTGAGCTCGGCCGCCAACTCCGAGCGCGGCGCGTTCGACGTGCAGTTGAGCGTGGCGCTGGAGACCGGCCGCATGCGCGCCGAAGGCCAGGCCGCCCAGCAGATCACCCACACCAGCTACCGCCACGCCTACTGGACCATGGCCCAGCTGGTGGCCCACCACAGCGTCAACGGCTGCGACCTGCAGCCCGGTGACCTGCTGGGCACGGGCACGCTGTCCGGCCCCACCTCCAGCGAGGCCGGCGCTCTGCTGGAGCTGACCGAAGGCGGCAAGAAGCCCGTGGCGCTGGCCAATGGCGAGAGCCGCACCTTCCTGCAGGATGGCGATGCCGTGATCCTGCGCGGCTGGTGCGAGAAGCCGGGTGCCGCGCGCATCGGCTTCGGCGAGTGCCGCGCCACGGTGCTGCCCGCGCGCCAGGGCTGACAGCAGCCTCCAATCGATCGGGCGCGATGGAGTCGCCCGATCGATAGCCACGAATGTCGTGATTCCGACAGCCACGAGTGCATGACACAATTGCTGACATGCCCGCCCCATCGGAAGAAGCCCTCTCAGCACCTCCCGCCACCATCGACTTCGGAAGGCAGGCGGCCCCTGCACGGCAGGAGCCCGCCTTTGCCGAGCCCGGCAGTGCCAGCAGGCCCGACACGGCCGACTCTCCCAAGAGCCCCAGCAAACTGCCGCCCTCGATAGCCAGCGCCTTCGCCGCCGCAGCCTACGCGCTGCAGCACGGCGATGACGGCACTGCCCCCAACGAGCGGGCAGGCGCCGGCGCACATTCCGGCGCCACCAGCTTCACGGGCGGACAGGGCACCGGCCTGATGCCGGGCCTGTACGCCAGCCTGATTGGCGAGCCCTCACGCGACTACTACCTGCGCCTGTTCGAGCGCTTCGACGCACTGGGCAAGCCCCTGCCCACCTGGAACCTGGCCGCAGGCCTGTTCACCCTGCCCTGGTGCGGGCTGCGCGGGCTGTGGCAAGAGGGCGGCCTCTACGCGCTGGCCGCTGGCGGCACGGGCCTGGTCTGGGGCCTGCTGCTGCGCCCCGCGCTGGGCCTGCCCCCGGCCATTGCCCACGGCATCGATGCCACGCTGGTGCTGATGGCGATTGCCATTCCCGGCCTGGGCGCCAATGCCCTGTACTGGCACCATGTGCGCCGCCTCACACTGCAAGCCATTGGCGAGGCTCCCAACATGGCTGCAGCGCACGAACGCCTGGCCCGCCGCGCGGCCACGCCCTTGCGCAAGCGCCTGGCCGTGGCGGCCGGTGCGGTGCTTGCCGCCGCTGCGGGTGCCGGCATCTGGGCGCTGTCGGGCACGCCACATTTCATGGCGGCACAGACCGAGGTGATTCCGTCCGAAGCCGTACCGGCCGCTGCACCAGTTTCGCCAGCTGCACCAGCCGTGGCGCCAACGCCCGCCGCAGTCGTAGCTGCCGTTGAAACGCCAAGGACGGAACTGGCGCCAACACCCGCCCCCACTCCCGCACCCACGCCCCAGCCGCAAGAGCCAGTCGCCCAGGCCGAGGCGCGCCCTGATCCGCAAGCGCCCTTGCCCGCTGCCGGCAGCACCGTCTCCGGCACGGTCGAACCCATGCCCGTAGTAGCAGCGGCCGGCGCTGCGGGTACCGTCGCTGCCACTGCAGCGGCAGCCATTCCCGTCAAGGCCGCGTTGGTGCCAGCCAAAGCACCTGCGCCTGCGCCAGCGTCCGTGCACGCAGCCACTCCAGCGCCCGCCAAGCCCTCCAAGGTGGCGGCTGAAACCAAACCAGCCAAGCCTGCCAAGCCTGCCGAACCCGTCGCAAAGGCCCCGGCACCTGCCAAGCCTGCCTCGGCGGCTCTGGAGCCGGGCAACTACTACATCAACATCGGCGTGTTCTCTGAAGCCGCCAATGCCGGGCGCGTGGTGGAGCGGCTGGAGAAAGCCAAGCTGCCCACGCTCAGCCAGACCCTGCACAGCAACAAGGGCGAGATCGTGCGCGTGCGCTCGGGCCCCTTTGCCAAGCAGCGCAGCGCCGATCAGGCGGCGGCCAGGATACGCGCCATGGGCCTGGAGGCCACGGTCTTCCACCACGCCCCCGCGGAAGGCCGCAGCGCGCGGCGGTGATGCCCTGGCAGCACCTTGGCAATGCCTTCGTGATGCCTTTGCTGCCGCCTGTTACTTCCGCATGCCAATGGCACCGCCCGAGCCCGGCTAAGGTATGCGGCGTTGTCCGAGGCGATGCGCCAGCGCCCGCCCTGATACTGCGCAGCACACACCCCCTGAATTGAGGAGACAGACCATGCCGACGATCACCACCCCAGCCCTGCACCGCCGCCTTGCCGCCCTGGCCCTGCTGGGCGCCACCACCCTGGTTGCGGGTTGCGCCGGCATGGGCAATCCTTTTGGCGGCAGCAGCGGCGGCGCGGCGCAAACGGCCCCGCGCCCCGTGCAGGTCTGCAATGCGGCATCGGCCCAGTCCTTCGTGGGCAAGAGCAATACCTCGGCCACGCTGGAGGCCGCCCGCAAGCAGTCGGGCGCCTACATGGCCCGCGTGCTGCGCGAAGGCCAGCCAACGACGATGGAGTTCAACCAGGAACGCCTGAACCTGGTGGTCGACGGCACAGGCCGCATCGTGGCCGTGCGCTGCGGCTGATCGCCGACCGATTGCGCGGTGGCGCTGGATGAAGAAAGGACGCCGAGGCGTCCTTTTTCAATCGTCGTCGGCCCGCTCACTCGGCCAGGAACAGCTCCTGCAGGTCGCTGAGGAAGTCAAAGCCCCGCTCCGTGGGCACCACCCGGCCCAGGTCGCGCGTGATCAGGCCCTTGGCCTGAGCGGCGTCCAGTCCCTTGGCGATGGACGACAGCGGCAGGCCCGTGCGCTCCATGAAGTCCTGCAGCGCAAAGCCTTCGCGCAGGCGCAGCGCGTTGAGCATGTACTCGAAGGGCAGGTCGGCGCGGCGCACCTCGCCGTCCTGCGCCAGTGGCGCGCCGGCCAGGGCCTGGTCCATGTAGCGAGCGGGATCGCGAAAGCGCACCTGGCGCACGATGCGGTGCGCAAAGCTGAGCTTGCTGTGCGCGCCCGCGCCAATGCCCAGGTAGTCGCCGAACTGCCAGTAGTTGCGGTTGTGCCAGCACTGGTGGCCCTCACGCGCATAGGCTGATATCTCGTAGCGCTGCATGCCTGCGGCGGCGGTGCGCGCGGTGATGCGGTCCAGCATGTCGTAGGCCAGGTCGTCCTCGGGAATGGCCGGCGGGAACTTGGCGAAATACGTATTGGGTTCGATGGTCAGGTGATAGACCGACAGGTGCGGCGGCGCGAAGGACAGGGCCACGTCCAGGTCACGCGCCAGGTCCAGCTCGGTCTGGCCGGGCAGCGCGTACATCAGATCGATGTTGAAGGTCTCGAAGCTGTCGGCCGCCTCGCGCACGGCCGCACGCGCCTGGGCGCCGTCGTGCACGCGGCCCACGGCCTGCAGGAAGCGGTCGTCGAAGCTCTGCACGCCAATGGACAGCCGCGTGACGCCGGCCGCGCGAAAGGCGCGGAAGCGGTCGGTCTCGAAGGTGCCGGGGTTGGCCTCCATGGTGATCTCGCAATCGGCCTCCATGCGCAGGCGCGCGCGGATGGCAGCCAGCAGCCGGTCGATGGCCTCGGGCGAGAACAGGCTGGGCGTGCCGCCGCCGATGAAGATGCTGTGCACGGTGCGGCCCCAGATCAGCGGCAGCGCGCTCTCCAGGTCGGCGACCAGGGCGTCGACGTAGCGGTCTTCGGGCAGCTCGGGGCCGTCGCGGCCGTGCTCGTGCGAGTTGAAGTCGCAGTACGGGCACTTGCGAATGCACCAGGGCAGGTGCACGTACAGCGACAGCGGCGGCAGGCTGCCCAGCTGCAGCGTGCCGGGGCGCATGTAGTGCTGGATGTCGCGCTGCACGGCGGCCTGGGCGCCGGCGGCCGCATCCTGGGGCTGGATGGGAATCATCGCACCCAGCGCTCGCGCACGAGTTCGATCATCTGCAGCGTGGCGCGGCCGCGGTGGCTGTGCGCGTGCTTCACGGCCGGGTCCATCTCGGCGAAGGTCTGGCCCAGCTCGGGGATGTACATCACGGGGTCGAAGCCGAAGCCCTGCGTGCCACGGCGCTCGGTGGTGATCTCGCCGAGCACGCGGCCCATGGCGATCAGCGGTTCGGGATCCTTTGCGCTGCGAACGCCCACCAGGGTGCTGACCATGGCGGCGCGGCGGTCGGCCACGCCCTGCATCTGCTCCAGCAGGGCGCGCACGTTGTTGTCATCGCTTTTCTCGTAGCCGAACTGCGTGCAGTAGTAGGCCGTGTCCACGCCCGGCAGGCCGCCGAAGTGCGAGACGCACATGCCGGCGTCGTCGGCAATGGCGGGCAGGCCGGTGCGCTCGGCTGCAAAACGGGCCTTGGCCAGCGCGTTCTCCACAAAGGTGCAATGCGGCTCGGGCGCCTCGCCCTCGAACAGGTCGCCCTGGCGGATCAGCTCCACCCCCAGCGGGGCGAACATGGCTTGCAGCTCGGCGAGCTTGCCGCGGTTGTTGGAGGCCAACACAATCTTCATCGTAGAAATCCATTCGGGCGCCCGTGCGCCCTTTGTCGTCAATAGGTTCGGTAGTCCATGCGCGCCAACGGCACCGCTGCCGCGGGCCGGCAGCGGCATTCAGCGCTTGAACTGGCGCTCGGCCGAGCGGCGTATCGCTTCGTTGATCTCGGCGATGGAGCGCTCGATGGCCGCGTCGTCGAGCTCATCTTCCAGGTCTTCGATTGCCCCGCCCTGGATCGTGGATTCAAACGCGTCGTTCTCGATGTCCTGGGTGGAGATGCCCATGGTGGACTCGAAGGCGTCTGGCGTCTCCCACTCCATGGCAATGGCCGTGACGTTGTCGCTGGCATCGCCCGCATTGCGCAGCGCCGTATCGACCAGCTGGGGAATGGCCTGGGACACGGTGCGGCCGTGCAGGGTGCGCAGCAGGTGCCCTTCGTCCACGCTGCCCCACAGGCCGTCGGAGCACAGCAGCAGCTTGTCGCCCTGCTCCAGCCGGCGCGGCTCGGTCACGTCGTAGATGGGCTTGGACGGAGAGCCCAGGCAGGTGAACAGCACGTTGCGGCTCGATGTCTTGAGCTGGGCCGCGATCTCGCCCATCTCCAGATAGGAGTGATCGCGCGTGCGCACCAGCAGCTCGCCGCCGCGAACCAGGTACAGGCGCGAGTCGCCGCAATGGATCCAGGTGATCTTGCCCTTCTGGATGACGGCGGCGACCAGCGTGGTGCGCGGCGTGTCGATCATTCCCTTGGCGCTGGCATAGCGCAGGATCTGCCGGTGCGCGTGCAGCAGCGCATCGACCAGAAAGCCCTGCGGATCTTCGAGCAGCGGCTTGGCCTGGCGCTGGAAATGCACGGACATCACCTGCAGCGCCAGCTGCGCGGCGACCTCGCCTTCGGGATGGCCGCCCATGCCGTCGGCCAGCACGAAGAGCACGGCTTCCCGCGTGTAGCAGTAACCCATGCGGTCTTCATTGAGCGCACGGCCGCCGCGGCGGCTCAGCTGGAATACCGAAAACCTCATGGCTTGCGCTCCTGGCCCACGGCTGGCAGGCCCGCTGCGCCGCTGATCTTTTGCATGTTCTTCTTGGCGTCGGTCACCAGCGTGTCCAGCTGCAGGCGCATGCGCTCGGAGACGCTGAGCTTGGTGTAGCGACGCTCGCCTTCGCGGCTCAACTCCTTTTGCAGCGCAAAAACCGACTGCGGACGCGATCCCGGGTCCACGGCCATGCACCACTCGACCACCTCGATGAGATTGTCCGAATACACGCCGCGCAGCTTGGTCAGCGCCAGCGTGAGCCGGTCCTTGTCCTGGCGCTGCGGCGCCTCGTTGGGCGGAAATCCCTGCATGCAGGCATAGATGCAGGCGCCGATGGCGTAGATGTCGGTCCAGGGCCCCAGCGATGCGTCGCGGCGGTACATCTCGGGCGCGGCAAAGCCCGGCGTGTACATGGGGCGGATGAAGTTGCCTTCCTTGGACAGCACCTCGCGCGCCGCGCCGAAGTCGATCATCACGGCACGGTCGTCATTGGTGATGAAGATGTTGGCCGGCTTGATGTCCAGGTGCAGCATCTTGTGCTGGTGCACGATGCGCAGGCCGCGCAGCACCTCGTCGAACAGCGAGCGAATGGTCGATTCGCGGAACACCTTCTCGGCCTTGAGCTCGCGCGCGGTGACGACGAAGTCCTGCAGGGTGGCACCCTCCAGGTAGTTCATCACCATGTAGACGGTTTCGTTCTCGCGAAAGAAGTTGAGCACGCTGACCACGGAAGCGTGCGAGATCTGCGCCAGTGAACGCCCTTCCTCGAAGAAGCTCTTGAGGCCCAGGCGGTACAGCGAAAGTTTTTCGGGCGCCACGGCGGGCTGCAGCTCTCCGGGGGCACGGGTGGCCAGCGAGGCGGGCAGGTATTCCTTGATCGCCACCTGCTTGCCCTCTGCATCCAAGGCCAGGTAAACGACGCCGAAACCGCCGGAAGCAAGCCTGCGCACCACCCGATAGCCGCCGATCGTGCTGCCTGGCGGCAATGGCGCCGGCTTGATCTTGGAAGACATTTTTCTCCGGTGAGTCTCAGGGATGGGGCGAAACCCGGATAATCGGGCAATTGCAAGCATCCATCAAAAGTCCAATGCCAGTTTACAGCATGACCGGATACGCCAGTGCCCAGCACGGCGCGTCCGAAGAAGATGGTGGAGCGTCGGGCCGCAACAGCCGGCTCGGTCTGGAGATCCGCTCGGTCAACAGCCGCTTCCTGGATCTTTCGTTCCGCCTGCCCGACGAACTGCGCGCGCATGAGCCAGCCTTGCGGGCCCTTTTGACCGCCCGCCTCAAGCGCGGCAAGGTCGAGGTGCGCGCCGCCATCGACAACGACGACGGCAACTCCCTGCCCGACCCCTCCACCGCCATGCTGCAGCGCCTGGCCATGCTCCAGGACACTGTCCAGTCCTGGCTGCCCGACGCCCGCAGCCTGTCCGTCTCCGACGCCCTGCGCCTGGCCAGCGGCAGCGGCAACTCGGCCGTTGACTGGAGCAGCGTGCTGCCCACGCTGGCAGAGCAGGCCCTGACCGAACTGCTGGAGGCCCGCGCCCGCGAAGGCAAGCGCCTTGCCACCATGCTGCTGGACCGCATCGCGCAGCTGCGCAAGCTCGCGGCAGATGCCACGCCCCTGGTGCCCCAGCTCGTGGAGCAGCAGCGCCTGCGCTTCATGGAGCGCTGGAAGGAAGCGATGGCCCTGGCCGAAGGCGCCGTGGCGCCCGAAGCCGCCCAGGACCGCGCCCTGACCGAGGCCACCGCCTTTGCCATCCGCATCGACGTGGCCGAGGAAGTCACCCGCCTGGACTCGCACCTGGACGAGATCCAGAGCCTGCTCAAGAAGGGCGGCGAGATCGGCAAGCGCCTGGACTTCCTGATCCAGGAACTGCACCGCGAAGCCAATACGCTGGGCTCCAAGTCCGCCACGCTGGAGCTGACCCGCATCAGCGTGGACATGAAGGTGCTGATCGAGCAGATGCGCGAGCAGGTGCAGAACATCGAATAAGCCCAACACAGATGCCCATGCGTGAACACACTGCGCAAAATTCCATGGATTACCCCGGAAACCTCTTTGTCGTCTCGGCCCCCAGCGGGGCCGGCAAGTCCAGCCTGGTGCGCGCGCTGCGCGAGTTCGATGCGCGCGTCTCCCCTTCCGTCTCCCACACCACGCGCGCGCCGCGTGGCCAGGAAAAGCACGGCCGCGAGTACTACTTCGTCTCCGACCAGGAGTTCGACGCCATGGTGTCGAACAACGCCTTCGTCGAATGGGCAAACGTGCACAGCCGCCGCTACGGCACGGCCAAGAAGGCGCTGGAAGAGCGCATCCAGGTCGGCACCGACGTGCTGCTGGAGATCGACTACCAGGGCGCACTGCAGGTCAAGCAAGCGTTTCCGAACGCCGTGCTGATCTTCATCCTGCCGCCCAGCTGGGACGAGCTGCGTGCCCGCCTGGAAAACAGGGGCGAGGACGCGCCCGAGGTGATCGAGCTGCGCCTGAAGAACGCGGCCGAGGAGATGGCCCAGGTGGCGAAATTCGACTTCGTTATAATCAACGAATTGTTCGAGAGCGCACTGTTTGATCTCAAGACGATCATCCACGCCCAGCGCCTCAAGTATGCGGCTCAGCGCAGCCGCCGCGCAGAGACCTTCGAGTCTCTCAATATTTCTGAACCCAACTGACGTTTCCCGGAGATCCTGATGGCACGCATCACTGTTGAAGACTGCCTGGAGCAGATCCCTAACCGCTTCCAGCTCGTGTTGGCCGCCACTTACCGCGCACGCATGCTGAGCCAGGGTCACACGCCCAAGATCGAAACCAAGAACAAGCCCGGCGTCACCGCGCTGCGCGAGATCGCCGAAGGCAAGGTCGGCATCGAGATGCTGAAGAAGGTTCCGGGCTGATTTGCTGCAAAGCAACACAATGGCCCCACAAAGAGCACCGCACAGCGGTGCTTTTTTTACATGAAGCCTGCACAAACCAGCATGCACGCTACATTTAAGTCATGAAAGCGGCCTTGACTTCGTTCACAGCCCCCTCTGATCCCGTACCGCCACCCCGGCCCGAGCGCATGTCTGCAGAGCAGGCAACCGCCGTGTCGGCCAATGCCTTTGCCGGACTGATGGAGCACCTGGGATACCTGGATGCCACCAGCATCGAGCAGGTGCGCGAAGCCTATGCCTTCGCCGACCAGGCCCACAGCGACCAGTGGCGCAGCAGCGGCGAACCCTATATCACCCATCCCATCGCGGTCACGGCGCTGTGCGCGAGCTGGAAGCTCGACGCCCCGGCCCTGATGGCCGCGCTGCTGCACGATGCGATGGAAGACTGCGGCGTCACCAAGGCCGATCTCGCCCAGCGCTTCGGCCAGGACGTGGCCGAGCTGGTCGACGGCCTCACGAAGCTGGACAAGCTGCAGTTCAACACGCGCGAAGAGAACCAGGCGGAATCCTTCCGCAAGATGCTGCTGGCCATGGCGCGCGATGTGCGCGTGATCCTGATCAAGCTGGCCGACCGCACCCACAACATGCGCACCATGGGCGACATGCCGCGCAGCAAGTGGGGCCGCATCTCGTCGGAAACGCTGGAGATCTACGCACCCATCGCCCACCGCCTGGGGCTGAACCAGACCTACCGCGAGCTGCAGGACCTGGCCTTCCGCCACCTGCATCCCTGGCGCTACGCCACACTGGAAAAAGCCATCGCCCGCTCGCGCAAGCGACGCCGCGACCTGGTTCAGCGCGTGCAGGACGAGGTCAATGCCGAGTTCGCCGGCGCGGGGCTGCAGGCCCGCCTTGCCGGCCGTGAAAGCACGCTGTATTCGCTCTATCTGCGCATGGAGAAGAACCAGCTGAGCTTTGCCAAGGTGACGGACATCTACGGCTTTCGCATCATCTTGCCGCGCGTGATCGATTGCTACACGGCGCTGGGCGTGCTGCACCAGATGTACAAGCCCATGCCGGGCCGCTTCAAGGACTACATCGCCATTGCCAAGAACAATGGCTACCAGTCGCTGCACACCACGCTGGTGGGCCCCTCGGGCGTGAACATCGAGTTCCAGATCCGCACCGAGGAAATGCACATCGTCGCCGAGGCCGGCGTGGCCGCCCATTGGCTCTACAAGGCCCAGCCCGGCCACGATTCCGAGCAGCTGGGCACGCAGTGGCTCCAATCGCTGCTGGACATCCAGAACGAGACGCGCGATGCCGCCGAGTTCTGGGACCACGTCAAGGTGGACCTGTTCCCCGACGCCGTCTACGTGTTCACGCCCAAGAGCGAGATCATGGCCATGCCGCGCGGCGCCACCGTGGTGGACTTCGCCTATGCGATCCACAGCAAGGTCGGCAACCACATGACCGCCGCGCGCATCAACAACGAGGAAGTGCCGCTGCGCACCGAACTCAAGAGCGGCGACGTGGTGCAGATCGTCACCTCCGAAGACGCCACGCCCAACCCGGCCTGGCTGGGCTTCGTCAAGACCGGCCGCGCGCGCTCCAAGATCCGCCATTACCTGAAGTCGGCCGCGCAAAGCGAATCGGCACGCCTGGGCGAGAACCTGCTGGCCCAGGCCATGCGCGCCGAAGGCATGGACGCCGTGCCGCCGGCCGATGAAGCCAACCAGGCGCTGTGGGACGAAGTGCTGCGCATGGCAGGCAGCCGCAGCCGCGCCGACCTGATGGTGGACATCGGCATGGGCCGGCGCATTGCATCGCTGGTGGCCTCGCGCCTGACGGCGCTGATGGCGCGCCACGGCCACCGGCCCGACGCCCTGCTGCTCACGCGCGAACGCTTCAATGCCAGCAACCGGCCTTTCCAGGGCGCCGTGCTGCTGGACGGCTCCAACCAGGGCTCCATCCACTACGCGCAGTGCTGCCGGCCCGTGCCGGGCGACGCCATCGTGGGCTATCTGGGCAGCGGCGAAGGCCTGATCGTGCACCACGCGCAATGCAAGATCGCACAGCGCCTGCAGGAAAAGGACAGCGACCGCTTCATCGTCGTGGAATGGGCAGATGACATCGATGCCGCGCGCCTTTTCGAGGCCCGCATCGTCGTCACCGTCAACAACGGCAAGGGCGTGCTCGCCCGCGTGGCAGCCGAGCTGGCCGGCGCCGAAGTGGACATCCTGCGCGTGGACATGGCCGACGAGGCCGCCATGAGCACCACGGACCTGTGCTTCGTGATCTCGGTGCACGACAACCAGCAGGTGGAGTCCGCGCTGCGCAACCTGCGCCGCGTGCACTCGGTGGTGCGCGCATCGCGCGTCATCCCCTGAACACTGCCCCGCTCCTGCGGGGCTTTTTCATTGCTCCAGGTCCTGGGCCAGCTGCTGCAGCAACGGGCCGCAGTCCTGCTCGATCTTGAGGGCCAGCAAATCCTCGGAGCGCATGCGGCCCTGGTTGATGGCGGCCACCGGCTTGCCCTGGGCCACGGCCTCATGCACGAAGCGCAGGCCTGAATACACCATCAGCGAAGAACCGGCGACCAGCAGCCCGCCGGCCTGCTGCAGCATGGCGCGCACGGCCTGCACCCGCTGGCTGGGCACGCCTTCCCCATAGAACACCACATCGGGCTTGAGCACGCCGCCGCAGTGCGGGCAGGCCGGCACGTCGAAGCGGCTGAAGTCGCGCCCCTCCAGATCGGCATCGCCGTCGGGCGCGGCCTGGGCGCTCAGGCCGGCCCAGCCGGGGTTGCGCTCCAGCAGCATGGCCTGCAGCACGGCGCGCTCCATGCCGGTGCCGCAGCCCATGCAGCGCACGGCGGCGATGCGGCCGTGCAGGTCGATGACGCCATCGCTGCCTGCCGCTGTATGCAGGCCGTCCACGTTCTGGGTGACCAGACCGGCCATCCATCCGCGCTGCTGCAGCAGCGCCAGCGCCTCATGGGCCGGGCCGGGCCGGGCCTGCGCCATCACGGGCCAGCCCAGCAGGCTGCGCGCCCAATAGCGCTGGCGCGTGGCATGGCTGCCCATGAAGGCCTGCAGCGTCACCGGCTGGGGCCGCTTCCACTGCCCCGCCGCATCGCGGTAGTCCGGAATGCCCGAGCCTGTGCTGCAACCTGCGCCCGTCAGCACCAGCCAGCGCTGGCCAGGGCGCAGCAGGGCACGCAGCGCCTGCGCGGCATCCTGCACAGGCGGGGACAGGGAGGGCGATGGTGCAGCAGTCATGGGAGCACAGCATAGCGATCCATGGATGGCTTGGTGCGGAAACACCGTGTTGCATTCAGCGCCAGGGCGCAGCGGAGACAATGGCTGCATGCCCCACGCACATGCCACCGCCCCCGTCCCCAGCAACGCCAACGGCCCCCACATGCTGACCCGCGCCGGACTGGCCACCGCCCTGACTGCCGCTCTGCTGGCCGGCTGCGCCTCCCGACCTGCGCCCACGCCGGTGCCAGCGCCAGCTTCCGCTGCGGCAAACTCCACGGCTGCGGCCGCCCCTGCCGCGGCGGCACAGGCCGGCCCGGCCGCAGCGCCTGCTGCCGAGGCAAGCGGCGCGCAAGAGGCGTCCCAGCAGGCCGAGGCCGCCAGCTTCGAGGCCTGGAAGCGGGACTTTGCGCGCAAGGCGCTGGAGGCCGGCATCTCCGCCAAGACCGTGAGCAGCGCGCTGGAGCCGGCCCGGCTGCAGCGGCGCGCGGTGCAGCTGGACCGCTCGCAGCCCGAGTTCACGCGCACGCCCTGGCAGTACCTGGACAGCGCCGTCTCGGCCCAGCGCATTGCCCAGGGCCGCACCAAGCTGCGCGAAGCGGCCGCACCGCTGCAGGCGGCCAGCCAGCGCCATGGCGTGCCGGCCGAGGTGATCGCCGCCATCTGGGGCATGGAAAGCAATTACGGCAGCAACTTCGGCAACTTCCCCACCGTCGATGCGCTGGCCACCCTGGCCTTCGACGGCCGGCGCGCGGCCTGGGCTCAGAAGGAGTTGCTGGCCGCCCTGCGCATCATCGACAACGGCGACATCGACGCGGCCCACATGATCGGCTCCTGGGCCGGCGCCATGGGCCATACGCAGTTCCTGCCCTCGGTCTTCCTGGCCTATGCAGTGGATGCCGATGGCGATGGCCGCCGCGACATCTGGGGCAGCCTGCCCGATGTGACGGCCTCCACGGCGAACTACCTGGCCCATTCGGGCTGGAAGACGGGCGAGCCCTGGGGCGTGGAAGTGCGCCTGCCGGCAGGCTTTGACCATGCACGCGCCGAGACCAGCGTGCGCCAGGACAGCGCGCAATGGGCGGCCGAGGGCGTGCAGGCCGTGGACGGCTCCGCCCTGCCCGCCATGGCCGATGCCAGCGTGATCGCACCGGCCGGCGCGCGCGGGCCGGCCTTCATGGTGGGCGCCAACTTCCGCACCATCCTGCGCTACAACAACTCCGTGAATTACGCATTGGGCGTGGGCCTGCTGTCGCAGCAGCTGGCCGGTGGCCCGGGCGTGCAGGCGGCCTGGCCACGCGATCTGGCCCCGCTGTCGCGCGAGCAGTTGCGCGCCTTGCAGGCCGCGCTCAACGACCGGGGATTTTCGGCCGGCACGGCCGATGGCGTGATGGGGCCGGCCACGCGCGCGGGCCTGCGCCAGTTCCAGCAAAGCCAGGGCCTGGTGGCCGACGGCTACCCCACGCTGGAGCTGCTGCAGAAACTGCAGCCCTGAACGCTCACCCGGCGGCGCTGCCCGGTTCCGGGTAGGTGACGTCCAGCACTTCCAGCGTGCGCACACCTGCGGGGGTGGGCAGGGCCACCTCGTCGCCCACACGGGCCTTGAGCAGGGCGCGCGAGACGGGTGCGATCCAGCTGACCTGCTGGCGTGCGCTGTCGGCCTCGTCGATGCCCATGATGGTGATGGTGCGCTCCTCGCCCTCGTCATCGACATAGGTGACGGTCGCGCCGAAGTAGATCTGCTCGCTGCCGGCATGCACGGAGGGATCGACCACCTCGGCGATCTCCAGCCGCTTGGTCAGAAAGCGGATGCGCCGGTCGATCTCGCGCAGGCGCTTCTTGCCGTACAGATAGTCGCCGTTCTCGGAGCGGTCGCCATTGCTGGCCGCCCAGTGCACGATCTCCACGATGCGTGGACGCTCGTTGTCGATCAGGTCCAGCAGCTCGCCCTTGAGCCGCGCGAAGCCCTGGGGCGTGATGTAGTTCTTGCCGCCCGGCGGCAAGGGCGGCAGGCCGACTTCATCATCGTCGTCGCCGTCGGATTCCTTGGTGAAAGCCTTGCTCATAGGGAGCCGATCTTCACACAGATCACCGCAGCAGGCGAAGACGCCGAACAAACCTCGACACCAACTGAGCACAAACGAAAAAGCCTCAGAACTTTGCAGTTCTGAGGCTTGTCGTTTTGGTGCGGCTGGCAGGAATCGAACCCACGACCCCTTGGTTCGTAGCCAAGTACTCTATCCAGCTGAGCTACAGCCGCCAAGCTTTGAATTATAGCGTGCTTTTTGAACGCCTACGGAAAACCATGAAAATATCGAAAAATAACCGTTGCCCAGCGCCTGAACCATTGCCACGGCCTCTGTGCGGGCCTGTGCGGGCGCCTGAAACGAAAAAGCCTCAGAACTTTGCAGTTCTGAGGCTTGTCGTTTTGGTGCGGCTGGCAGGAATCGAACCCACGACCCCTTGGTTCGTAGCCAAGTACTCTATCCAGCTGAGCTACAGCCGCCAAGACAACGATTGTATATCAATTTCCGGCCTCTCCGCAAAAATTGCAACCATCGCAAACTCCGGGCCCCGTGGCGCACCGCGCTGGCCTATATTGGCCGGTCGCGGATGCAGGCCCTGCCCTGCACCTGCGCGGGAGACAAACACAGCGAGCGGCCCGCCGCAGCGGCGGGAACGACAAGACATGACAGACAAGCGCGCGGCCACGCAGCCGCAACCGCCCGAGGGCGCCATGTGGGGGCAGCTGTTTCGCCGCAGCGCCCGCCCCTCCCTGAGCCTGCAGGGCCAGATCCGCGAGATGCTGGTCGATGCCATCCTCTCGGGCATCCTCGCACCCGGCGAATCCATTCCCTCCAGCCGCGAGCTGGCGCGCCACCTGGGCGTGGCACGCATCACCGTGGTGCTGGCCTACCAGCAGCTGGCCGAGGAAGCCTTTTTGCTGAGCCGCCAGCGCAAGGGCCACTTCATCCATCCCGACGTACTCAAGGGGCGCACGCCGGGCGGCGCTGCGGCCAGCAGCCCCCCTGGCGAAGGCCGCCGCACCGACTGGTCGCGGCGCCTGTGGCTGCTGCCCAGCCAGCAGCGCAGCATCGTCAAGGAAGAGGACTGGCAGCGCTACCCCTATCCCTTCCTGTATGGCCAGTTCGACAAGGAGCTGTTTCCCACGGCGGCTTGGCGCGAATGCTGCCTCAAGGCCCTGGGCGTGCTGGACATACGCCAGTGGGCGCCCGACCAGATCGCGCGCGACGACGAGATGCTGATCCAGCAGGTGCAGACCAAGATCCTGCCGCGCCGCGGCGTCTGGGCCTCGGCCGACGAGCTGATCATCACCGTGGGTGCGCAGCACGCCCTCTACATGGTGGCCGACCTGCTGATGCGCGAGGGCACGGCCGTGGGCATCGAGGAGCCCGGCTACCCCGACGCGCGCAACATCTTCAGCAGCCGCACCTCCCAGGTCATCCCGCTGCCGGTGGACGGCCAGGGCCTGCCGGTCACGCCGCTGCTGCGCCAGCTGGACTACCTCTACGTGACGCCCAGCCACCAGTGCCCCACGGGCGTGACCATGCCGCTGGCCCGGCGCGAGGCGCTGCTGGAGATGGCCGAGGCGCACGACATCATCCTCATCGAGGACGACTACGAGAGCGAGAGCAGCTTCGACGGCCAGCCCATCCCGGCACTCAAGAGCCTGGACCGCAGCAACCGCGTGATCTACGTGGGCAGCCTGTCCAAGAGCCTGGCGCCGGGCCTGCGCGTGGGATACATCGTGGCCGCACCAGAGCTGATACGCGAGCTGCGTGCACTGCGCCGGCTCATGATCCGCCACCCCGCCACCTTCGTGCAGCGCACGCTGGCCATGTTCATCTCCCTGGGCCATTACGAGGCCCAGCAGCGGCGACTGGCCCAGGCGCAGAAGGAGCGGCACGCAGCCCTCACGGCCGCCATGGCCGAGCATGCGCCCGGCTGCCGCATCACGCCCGTGCGCGGTGGCGGCTCGTGCTGGGTGCAACTGCCCGACCACATTCCTGTCGATGCCCTGGCGCAGCGTGCCGCCGCGCACGGCGTGCTCATCGAGCCCGGCGATGTGTTCTTCGCACGCCCGGGCACGCCCGGCAGCTACATGCGCATGGGCTACCAATCCATACCCGCCAACGACATCGGCCAGGGCGTGAAGGCCCTGGCCGATGCGATCCGTGAGGAGCAGCAGTAACGCAAGGAATGGCCGGGACCGGCCCTGCCGGTCCCGTCGCCCCCGGGTCAGTACTTCTGCGGCTCGGGCCGCGCAGCCTCGGACAGCGATGTCACCACGGGCGCCACGCCGCGCTGCAGGAACTGCCGCACGGCGTAGGCCAGCAGCAAAATGCACAGGCTGGCCACGCCCAGCGCCAGCGGCGTGCGCTGCTCGGGGATGAAGGCCATGGCGATGACGATGGACAGCATGCCGAAGATGGCGAACCAGGTCAGGTACGGATAGCACCACATGCGCACCTTGAGCTGGTGGGGCGCCTCGCGCTCCAGCCGGGCGCGCAGGCGCAGCTGCGAGATGGCGATCAGGATGTAGACGAAGATCGCCACCGTGCCGTAGGAGTTGACCAGGAAGGCGAACACCTTGTCGGGCGACACATAGGACATCACCACGGCGCCGTAGCCGAACAGCGTGGCCACCAGGATGGCCCGCGTGGGCACGCCATTGCGGCTGACCTTGGCCAGCGCCTGGGGCGCGTCGCCGCGCCGCGTCAGCGCGAACAGCATGCGAGATGACGCATACAGCCCCGAGTTCAGCGCCGACAGCACGGCCGTCAGCACGATGGCATTCATGATCTGCGCGGCGGCCGGCACGCCCATGGTGTTGAGCGCGCTGACATACGGCGTGGCAATGCCGCCCGCATTCCAGGGCACCAGGCAGGCCACCAGGAAGATGGAGCCCACATAGAACACCAGCACGCGCGTGATCACCGAGTTGGTCGCCTTGGCCACGGCCTTCTGCGGCTCGGCCGTCTCGGCGGCGGCAATGGTCACGATCTCGGCGCCGAAGTAAAAGCCCGTGGCCGCCACCGCCCCGGTCAGCACGGGCACGATGCCGTTGGGCATGAAGCCGCCGTTGCCGGTGAGGTTGCCGAAGTGCATGCCCTGCGAGGCGGGCGTCAGGCCCAGCACGTAGACGCCGGCCACGAACAGGAAGACCACGATGGCCGCCACCTTGATGGAGGCGAACCAGAACTCGAACTCGCCAAAGGACTTGACCGACACCAGGTTGGTCAGCGTCAGCATCACCAGCAGCACCAGGCTGATGCTCCAGTTGGGCACATCGGGCAGCCAGTAGCGCACTAGGTCGGCTCCGGCCACGGCCTCCAGCGCCACGACGATGACCCAGAAGTACCAGTACATCCAGCCCGTCAGAAAGCCTGCTAGCCGGCCCACGCCGGGGCGGTCGCGCCAGGCCTCTCGCGCAAACTCGTAGAACGAGCCTCCCCCGGGCATGGAGCAGGCCAGCTCGCCCAGCATGCGCATGACCAGGACCACGAGCAGGCCCGTGATGAGGAAGGAAAGAATCGCGGCCGGCCCGGCCGACTTGATGACGACGCCGCTGCCCACGAACAGCCCGGCACCGATGACGCCACCGAGGGCGATCATGGTCATGTGGCGTTCCTTGAGCCCGTGCGAAAGCCCCGGTGAAGAGGCGTGCTGATTTCCGATCATGTCTTGTCTCCTGTTTTATTCAGGCGCCACGGCTGATGCTCTGTTGTGGTGGCTGCGCAGGTGCGCGCCTTGCCGTGGCGTATCCGGTGTTCCCGGTGGCACGGGGCCGCAAGGCCCCGCGCCGTCAGGCGGCCGCCACCGGCGGGCGGTCCTTGCGGAAGGCGTTCTTCACGGCGATCTTTCCGTCCTTGAAGGTGAAGACATCCACCATGCGCGCTTCCACGCGCAGGCCGTCGGCCTTGGTGCCCTTGAAGGTGCTCTCGGACACGCCACGGTCGCCCTGCACGAAGTGGTCTCCATCGAGCCAGGCCGCATCGGGAAAGGCCTGCCAGGCCATCTGGAAGCCCTCGCGCACGGCCTGGCGGCCGATGAAGCTGCGGCCCATGAGGTCGGGGCCGGCCACGGCGTGGAACTCGCATTCATCGGCCATGAAGTCCATCAGGGCCTCGATGTCGTGGCGGTTCCAGGCCTCGGCGAAGCGGGCCAGGAACTGTGCGTCGGGAGGGTTGGTGTCTGCGCTCATGCTGTCTCCTTGTCTGTGGTGGGTCCCACGGCGCCGGGCCCGGGCAGGGCCGCCGCGCCGCGTCATCGAAATGTCGATGGGCCATGGTAGGTAGCAGGCACACGGACCCGTTAGAACCAGATGCCATCAATCGTTAGGTCCAGGCGCGCGCACCGGCCGCCGCTGGCTCTATCGAAAGCTGGGCTGTGGCGCTAACTGGCTCCATGGCCTGCTGGCTATGCTGATTCCATCGTCGGTGCACCGCCTTGCAGGGCTCGCCGGCACTGGCCCCATTCCACCGAATCCATAGCAAAAAGCGGCAGATCCCAAGCCGCCGCACCAGGAGACATCCGCCATGAAAGCCGAGGACATCCGCCCCAGCCACCTGCGTCCCTACGACCCTCAGTACGACCCGCTGGTGGCTGCCAACCCGGGCCACGGCACGGGCTATGCGCCCACCTACTGGGTCGGCACGGCGGGACGCCCGCCAGACGATGACGGCCCGGTCACCGGCGACATGGACGTGGACGTGGCCATCGTCGGCTCGGGCTTCACGGGCCTGGCCACGGCCCTGTTCCTGGCGCGCGAGCACGGCATACGCGCCGTGGTGCTGGACGCCAACCAGACCGCCTGGGGCTGCACCAGCCGCAATGGCGGCCAGGGGCAGAACGCCAGCGGGCGCCTGTACCGCTCGCAGTGGATCGCACGCTGGGGCAAGGACGTGGCGCTCAAGCTCGACGCCGAGATCCGCGAGGGCTTCCAGACCTTCAAGGACCTGGTGGCCGAATTCCCCGAGTGCGAGCCCCAGCCCGGCGGCCACCTCTACATCGCCCACCGCGAAAAGAAGCTCGATTTCCTGCGCAACGAGACCCAGATCATGCGCGAGGTCTTCGGCTACGACGCCCGCATGCTCAGCCCCGAGGAGCTGCGCCGCGACTATGTGAACGATGCCGACAGCCATGGCGCCATGCACGAGCCCGACGGCATCGGCGTGCACCCGCTCAAGCTGGCCTTCGGCTACCTGCGCAAGGCGCGGGAGCTGGGCGTCAAGGTGCACCCGGCCAGCCCGGTGCTGGGCGTCGAGACGCGCAACGGCGTGCACCACCTGCGCACGCCCGGCGGCACCGTGCGGGCGCGCGCCGTGGGCTTTGCCACGGGCGGCTACACCAGCAACGCCCTGCATGGCAGCCTGCGCTCCAAGATCATGCCCATCCTCTCGAACTCGCTGGTCACGCGGCCGCTGACCGAGCAGGAGCTGGAGGCCACCGGCTTCAAGACCACCCAGGTCATCACCGACACGCGCACGCTGCGCTTTTACTACCGCCGCCTGCCCGACAACCGCGTGCAGATCGGCAGCCGCAGCGCCGTCACGGGTGCCGATGCGCCCAACCCCATCCACATGGCCAAACTGGTGGACGGCCTGCACCGCAAGTTCCCGGCGCTCAAGGGCATCACCATCGACTACTCCTGGTGGGGCTGGGTCGATGTGAGCCACGACATGATGCCGCGCGTCTTCCAGCCCGATCCGGCCCAGAGCATCTTCTACGCCGTGGGCTATGGCGGCAACGGCGTCTCCTTCTCGGCCCACGCGGGCCGTCGCATGGCCGAGCGCATCGCAGGCCGCCAGAGCAAGACCTTCGAGCTGCCCATCTACAACTCGGAGCTGGAGTATCCGAACGTCTTCAACATGGTGCGTTCGCCCGCGTTTGCGCCGTTTCGCCGGTTGGGGCAGCGGTTCCTGTACCACTGGTACTACATGCGCGACGAGAAGCTCTGACACCGGCTCCGATTGCTGCTTGGGCCGGCCTCCCGCAGGGGCCGGCCCTTTTTTTCAGCAGCGCCGGGGGCAGCCACCTGCTACCGGTTCCGCATCCAGTCGGCCGTGTTCATGAAGCTGGCCTTGAGGCGAACGCGCAGCTCCTCGGGCACGCCGGTCTCGCCCATGGCCTGGTCCATGCAGGCCACCCACTGGTCGCGTTCCAGGATGCCGATGGAAAACGGCATGTGGCGCATGCGCAGGCGCGGGTGTCCGAAGCGATCCTGGTAATGGTCAGGGCCGCCCAGCCAGCCGCACAGGAACCAGAACAGCTTCTGGCGCGCGTCGGCCAGCGTGCTGCCATGGGCGGCACGCAGTTCGGCATAGCCGGGCTCCAGGTCCATCAGATCGTAGAAACGGTCCACCAGGGCCTGCACCCTGGGCTCGCCGCCGATCCATTCATAGGGGGTCTGGGGCGCGTTGTTCTGGGATTCCTCGGACATGACTGGAAGCGGCTGGCGGCTGAGTGAAACCCGCGATTGTCAGGCATGTGCCATGTCCGTGCTTGCGTGCGTGCCGGCCCGCAAGAAGGCATACACGCCCAGCGCCGTCAGCACGGTGATGCCAGCCAGCACATCGAGCAAGGTGGAAAAGGCCTGGCCATACGCGGCCAGCACGGCCGATGCAGGCAGGCCGGGCAGCAGCGACAGCGCGCCGGCGAGATCCCCCGTCACCAGCAACTGCGCGGCCGGGCCGGTGGCCGCCAGCGCCTGCGGCGCCAGTGGGGCAGCCAGTGCCGACAGCCGCCATGACAGCAGTGCCGCCAGGCCCGCGCCCACCAACGCCAGCGCAATGCCCTCCCCCGCCACGCGCACCGTGCTGAAGATGCCCGTGGCCATGCCCGCGCGCTCGCTGGGCACCACGCTCACGGCCAGGCCATCCATCAAACCCCAGGGCAGCCCGATGCCCAGGCCTATCAGCAGCAGCGGGGGCGCCATCTGCGCAAAGGCCGTGCCCGGCGCGCACCCGCCCAGCCACAGCAGGCCCGCCGCGCACACCAGCAACCCCGCCAGGCACAGCAGCGCGGCCGAGATCCAGCGTGTGAGCCAGCCCGCCAGCAACGGCACGAACAGCATGGGCAGGGACAGCACAAACATCAGCTGCCCCGCCTGCAGCGGCGCCATGCCCTCCACGCCGATGAAGCGCACCGGCAGCAGCACCAGCAGCACCACGAAGGCATAGGCCGGCGCGCCCGCCAGCAACTGCACGCCAACGAAACGCGGATAGCGAAACAGCGACAGGTCCAGCATGGGCTGCCCCGTGCGCTGCTGCACGCGCCGCTCCACGGCCACAAAGGCCGCCAGCGCCAGCGCGGCGCCGGCCAGCGGCAGCAGCGTTGCAGCGCTGGACCAGCCCGCCTCCGGCCCCTGCAGCACGCCCCAGGTCAGCAGCGCCAGGGCTGCGGTGAACAGCAGCGCACCGGCCCGGTCCAGCCGCTGCGCCTGCGGATTGCGCGACTCAGGCATGCAGCGCAGTCCCAGCACCAGCGCGGCCAGCGCCACGGCGGCCACGCAAAGCACCACGCCGCGCCAGCCCGCCACGCCCAGCAACCAGCCCGACAGCAACGGACCGAAGGCCAGGCCCACGCCGAACGACGTGCCCACGCCACTGAAGGCACGCATGCGTGCCGTCCCGTCGAACACCTGGGCCAGCGCCGCCGTGCCGCCCGCCAGCGCGGCCGCCGCGCCCAGGCCCTGCAGCGCACGCAGCAGGTTGAACACGACGATGGCCCCCTGCCCGCCCAGGCAGGCCTGGGCCAGCGCACTGGCCAGCACCACGCCCAGCCCGGCCAGGAAAACGCGCCGCCGCCCGTGCAGATCGGCCAGCGCGCCGGCCGCCATCAGCGTGGCGCCAAAGCTCAGCATGAAGGCATTCGTCACCCAGTTGAGCGCCAGCGGCCCGCCGCCCAGCGCCTCGCGCAGCGCAGACAGGGCCACGGCCGGCCCGGTAAAGCTCAGCGGCATCGCCAGCGCTGCAAGGCAGACCGACAACAGCACCCAGACCGGGGATGCATGCGGTCGCGCTGTGCCGTGGAGCGCACCCGGTGCGCGGGAAGAAGTCAGGCAGGAGGACATGGTTGGCAAGGCTTTCGCAATTTCCCGGCCGCACATGGCCAGGCATGCATGAACGATAAAAGCGCTGCAATGCCGTGAAAATAGGCGCCAGACTCCCCACACTCCCAATCCCAGGTTGGCAATCGACATGGACAGCTTCAGCGGACTCGAATCCTTTGTGCGTGCAGCCGACCTGCTGAGCTTTGCCGAGGCCGGGCGCGCCCTGGGCATCTCGGCCTCGGCCGTCGGCAAGAACGTGGCGCGGCTGGAACAGCAACTGGGCCTGCGCCTGTTCCAGCGCACCACGCGCCAGGTGCGGCTCACGCAGGAAGGCGCGCTGTTCCATGAGCGCTGCCGCCGCATCCTGGATGAACTGCACGATGCGCGCGCCACCATGCAGGCCGCCGCCGAGGCGCCGCGCGGACGGCTGCGCGTGAGCCTGCCCACCATCGGCTACCGCTTCCTGCTGCCCGTGCTGCCCGAGTTCCAGGCCCTGTACCCGGAGGTTGACCTGGACCTGGACTTCAACGATCACCTGGTGGACGTGGTCGAGGCCGGCCTGGACGTGGTCATCCGCAGCGGCGAACTGGCCGACTCGCGCCTGGTAGCGCGCCGGCTGGGGCCGTTCCGCTTCATCCTGGCCGGCTCGCCCGCCTACCTGGCGGCACGAGGCATACCGCAATCCCCCGCCGAACTGGCACAGCACAGCTGCCTGCGCTACCGCTTCCTGAGCAGCGGCAAGCTGGAAGAGTGGGTGCTGCCCGGCATGCCGCCCCACCTGCCCGCCGCCCTGGTCTGCAACAACATGGAAGCCATGCTGGGCGCGGCCGTGGCGGGCATGGGGCTGGCCTATATGCCGGACTTCCTGGCGCGGGATGCACTGGGGCGTGGCGAACTGCAGCGGGTGCTGGCGGAGGACCTGACGCACACGGGGCAGTTTTCGGCGCTGTGGGCGTCGAGTCGGCAGTTGTCGCCTAAGGTGAGGGCGTTTGTGGATTTTGTGGGGGAGAGGCTGTTCAAGGAGTCTTGAACGGGGCCGTCCCCTGCTGTTGCTCGTTCTTGTCCCTGCTGTTGCTCGTTTCTGCCCCTGCCGGGTGGTTGTTTTTCGAGGCCGGGTCTCGGCCCGGCAGCCGACTGCCCTTTCTTGATTCGCCAAGAAAGGTCAGATCAAAGAAGGCGACCCGAATGTCCGCGACCCTCCGCTTCGCTGCGGGCAACCTGCGTCGTGGCAGTTGCGGGGTTCGCCGTGAAACTCTCTTCGCGCTGCGCGCTACGTTCAAACATCACGGCGAGTCAGATCACGAAGCAGTCCTGTCCTTCGGCAGGACTGCAACCCCGCAACCACCACGCCGCAGGCGCTGACATACGGGGAGTTTGCCCGGGCCTTCGCTTCGCTCGGCCCCTGGTTTGAAGCCGAACGCAGTGATGGCGCCGGCTGTTGGCTGTTGGCTGTTGGCTGTTGGCTGTTGGCTGTTGGCTGTTCCCCAGCCTCCCCCCCTTCTGTCCACGCCTGCGTTGGGCGGGATGCGGGGTGGCAAGCCTGCCGAAGGACAGGCTTGCTTCGTTGTCTAGCTCGCCGTGATGTTTGAGTGAAGCGCGCAGCGCGTAACGAGTTTCACGGCGCACCCCGCATCCCGCCCAACGCAGGTCGCCCCGTAGCGAAGCGAAGGGGTCGTGGGCAGTTTGGGGCGCGCTTCTTTGCCTACTTTCTTATCGCGCGATAAGAAAGTAGGTCGGCCGCCGGGCCGAACCCCGGCCTCGAAAAACAACCACCCGGCAGGGACAAAAAACAGAACCCAAAGACCTACTCAGCCACCTGCCTCAACGTATCCATCACAGGCCTCCTCAACACCTCCCGCAACGCCCACCACCCCGCCATCCAGGCCAGTAAGGCCCCGGCAACAGCCCCCGCCAGCGGAGCCCACCAGGGCACGGTCCAGTTGAACTCGAACACCCAGCGCGCCAGGGCCCAGCCCACGGCACCGGCCGCGCAGCTGGCCAGGAAACCCGCCAGCAGGCCCACGCCCGCCAGCTCGGCGCGCTGCACCTGCGCCAGCAGCCGGGCCTGGGCACCGACGGCGCGCATGATGGCGTACTCGCGGGCGCGCTCCTCGCGCGTGGCGGTGACGGCGGCGAAGAGCACGACCAGGCCGGCTGCCAGGGTGAAGCCGAAGAGGAACTCCACCGCGCGTATCACCTGGTCCAGCACGCGCTGCACCTGGGCCAGCGTGGTGCTCAGGTCCACGTTGGTAATGTTGGGAAACTCGCGCACCAGGGCGTTGTCGAAGCCCGCCACGTCCGGCGCGCGGTAGGCGGCCAGGTAGCTGACGGCCACGTCGTCCAGGTGGTCCACGGGATAGATCACGAAGAAGTTGGCCCGCATCGATCCCCAGTCCACCTTGCGCAGGCTGGTGATGCGCGCCTCGCTGGGCACGCCGCCCACGTCGAAGCCCAGCGTGTCGCCGAGCTTGAGGCCCAGGGTCTCGGCAATGCCGTCCTCCACGCTGATCTCGCCCTTGGCGCCAGGCGTCCAGGTGCCCGCCGTGATCAGGTTGTGCGCGGGCGCCTGCGCCGTGGTGGAGAGGTTGAACTCCCGGTCCACCAGGCGCTTGGCACGGTCTTCGCTGAAGTCGTCGGGGCTGACCGGCTTGCCGTTGACGGTGACCAGACGCCCCCGGATCATGGGGAACCAGTCATAGGAGGTGACGCCAGCCTTGTCCAGCGCCGCGCGGAAACCGTCGGCCTGCTCGGGCTGCACGTTGATGACGAAGCGGTTGGGCGCATTGGCCGGCGTGGCCTGGCGCCAGCTGCCGATGAGGTCGGTACGCAGCAGCACCAGCAGCATGAGCGCCAGCAGCCCCACGGCCAGGCTGCTGATCTGCACCACGGCATAGGCGGGGCGCGCGGCGATCTGGCGCGTGGCCAGCACCAGCCAGCGCGGCGCCGTGCTCTCGTGCACCAGGCGGCGCAGCACCTGCACGGCCAGCCAGCCCAGGGCCGCGAACAGCAGCACGGCCACGGCAAAGCCGCCCACGGCGATCAGGCCCAGCTTGATGTCGCGGCTGGCCGCCAGCAGCAAGGCCGCAAAACCGGCCACGCCCACGGCCAGCACCACCACCGAGGCAGGCTTGAGCGCGCCCAGGTCGCGGCGCATGACGCGCAGCGGCGGCACGCGCGCCAGCTGCAGCACGGGCGGCAGGCCAAAGGCCAGCAGCAGGGTCAGCCCCATGCCCACGCCGAAGGCGGCAGGCCACAGGCCCGGTGCGGGCAAGGCGGTTTCCACCAGCCCGGCCAGCAGCAGCACGAAGACATGGTGGATGGCCCAGCCCAGCAGCACGCCAGCGGCGCTGGAGGCCAGGCCGACCAGCACGAACTCCACCGTATAGGCCCCTGCAATGCGCCGCTGGCTCTGGCCGAGCACGCGCAGCATGGCCGAGGCGTCGAGGTGGCTGTTGGCAAAGCCGCGCGCAGCCAGGGCCACGGCCACGGCCGACAGCAGCGCCGCCAGCAGGGCGACCAGGCTCAGGAATTTCTCGGCGCGGTCCAGCGTCTGGCGCATCTCGGGGCGGCCGCTGTCCAGCGACTCCACGCGCACGCCATGCACGCCGGGCGCCTTGGCCTGCTGCTCGGCCCAGACGCGGTAGCGCTGCACGGCCGCCTCGGAGCCATCACCCGCGCCGGCCACGGCCAGGCGGTAGGTGATGCGGCTGGCCGGCTGCACCAGGCCTGTGGCGGCAAGGTCGGCGGAGGTGATCATCACGCGCGGCGCAAAGTTCATGAAGCCCGCGCCCCGGTCGGGCTCGATGGAGATGATGCGCGCCACGCGCAGTTGGGCGTCGCCCAGCAGCAGCATGTCCCCCACGCCTATGCCCAGCGACTCCAGCAGCGGCGCATCGACCCAGGCCTCGCCCCGCGCCGGTATCTCGCGCGTGGCCCGGTCGGCCGCGCCGGGGGCATCGGCCACGCGCAGGTTGCCGCGCAGCGGATAGCCTTCGGGCACGCTCTTGAGCGCCACCAGGCGGCTCATGCCGCCTTGCGCGTCGCTGGCGCGCGCCATGGTCGGGAAGCTGGATGTCTCCAGGGCCTGCAGCCCTTCGGCGCGTGCGCGCTCGGCAAAGGCCGGCGCCGTGGGGTTGTCGCCGACCACGACCACGTCGCCGCCCAGCAGCTGGCGCGCATCGCGCTGCAGCCCCGCCTGCAGCCGGTCGGCAAAAAAGCCCACCGAACTGAGCGCGGCCACGGCCAGCATCACGGCGACGATCAACAGGCGCAACTCGCCCGCGCGCAGGTCGCGCCACAGGGTGCGCCAACCCAAGGTCCATGCAGAAGATCCATTCATGCCGCGCAGATTAGCGCAGGCGAAGATGGGCACCCGGGCGCCACGGCTATTGGCACGGCCGCTCAGGACTATTGGCGCGGCCGTTCAGAACATCAGCCGCAGGCCCAGGTCCAGCCCGAGCGCGCCGGCCGGCTGCATGCCGCCCGTGGTCAGGTAGCCGGGCTGGGGCAGGATGGCCGGGTTGCTGACCACCAGCGGCGTCACGCCCATCACGCCCGGGTTGTTGCGCCCGTTGCCCACGCTGATGCGTGACACCGTGGCGTACAGCGCCGTGCGTTTGGACAGCGGGTGCACATAGCCCAGGGCGAGCTTGTTCACCGAGGAATCGCCGTCGGCCAGGCCCTGGCCATTCCTGAACTGCACACGTGCATAGGAGGCGCGCAGCGCCCCCTGGCCCACGGGGATGTTCACGCCGGCCAGCACGCCCAGGTAGCGGTCGTTGATGGCGGCCAGCGTGCCGGCGTCGCGCCGCTCGTTGCGCACGCCGGACCATTCGCCAAAAAGCTTGACGGGGCCGAAGTCATAGGAGCCGCCCAGGTTCAACGAGCGGATCTTTTCCGCGCCGGCGCCCGAGGTGCCCAGGGTGTTCTCGCCATAGCCCAGCGCCACATCGGCCGCCCCCATGGCCCAGCCGATGCGGGCACCCGCGTAGCGCCCCCGCTTCGAGCTGTTCTCGGGGAAGGCGTACATGGCCTGCCCGTAGACGCCGCCCAGGCCCGGCGGCAGGAAGTAGCCGATGGAGTTGCCTGCGCGCAGATAGGTGTCCGTGCCCGCCGACAGCCCGCCGCCCAGCAGGCCGCCCGTGGCCAGCGCGCGGGCGATGGCCAGGTTGCTGTTGACCACGGCGATCAGGTTGGTGCCCACGCCGTTGACGGTGAAGGGGTCGAAGGCCCAGTCGTTCAGAAACGAAGGCGTGTGGTCGCGCCCCATGCGCAGCTCGCCCAGGCGCCCGGACAGGCTGATGGTGGCGCGCCGCCCGAAGTTGAGCGCGCCGCCGCCCGTGTCATTGGCCACCGGCGCCTCCAGCCACAGGCCGGCCATGAGGCCGCCGCCCAGGTCTTCGCTGGCGCGTATGCCGATGCGGCTGGCCAGGTTGCCCGAGGGCGACAGCGCCCAGGTGCTTTGCCGCGCCGAGCGCGCGGGGCCCGCGTCCCAGGAATCGCTGCGCACGCTGTAGCGGCTGATGCCGGCGTCCATCACGCCGAACAGCGTGACCGAGGTGGGCGCTTGGGCGGCGGCCGCGCCTGCCAGACACAGCAGGCCCAGCGCGTGCAGGCCGCAGGGATGGGGGTGAAGTCGGGGCATGGGGGTCTCCTGTTCATCGTGGGGGCTGGCGCGGTCCTGCGCCACGAATCGACTCTAGGAAAGCCATCGCGCCGCTTCTTGGCAGTTCATGCCAACGGCTTTGCAATTCACGACATGCGCGGGTTGCCCTGGTCAGGGTTGCCATGGATTTGTCCCAACAAGGCAAATGCCTGTCCCCCAATGGCAATTCCCGGGACAGCGGGCTTTCGATACTGGATGCCAGAACACGGAACAAGGAGACACGGACATGAGACTGCCCCACGCCATCGCCACGCTGCTCGCGGGCTGCGCCATCGCCATCGCCGGCACGGCCTGGAGCCGCCAGCCGCTCAGGCTCATCGTGCCCGCACCGCCGGGCGGCACCATGGACATCGTGGCGCGCGTCGTGGGCCAGCAGCTCGCGTCTGAAACAGGCCAGGCCGTGGTGATAGACAACCGCCCGGGCGCGGGCGGCCTGCTGGGCATGCAGACCCTGCTGCAGGCGCCCGCCGACGGGCAGACGCTGCTGGTGGGCGCAAGCAATCTGCTGGCCGAGATCCCCCATGTGATCAAGATGCCGTTCGATCCGCTCAAGGACCTGGTGCCCCTGGCCTCGCTGGCCCGCTCGGGCGTGGTGCTGGTGGCCGGGGCCAGCCAGCCCGCCCAGGACATGCAGGAGCTGCTCGCGCAGCTCAAGGCACGCAAAGGCCAGACCAGCTTTGCCAGCTACAGCCCCGGCACCGTGTCGCACTACGCCGGCCTGATCCTCAGCGACAAGGCGGGCCTGGACCTGCAGCACGTGGGCTACGCGGGCTCGTCGCCGGCCGTGCAGGCCCTGCTGGGCGGCCAGGTGGACGTCATGTTCGACGGCATGCTGACCTCGGTGCCCCTGATCAGGGCCGGCAAGCTGCGTGCCTACGCGTTTTCCGGCCCCCGGCGTTCGCGCCACCTGCCCCAGGTGCCGACCACCGCCGAACTCGGCTACCCCGAGCTGCAGTTTCGCGGCTGGGTGGGCCTGATCGTGCCGGCCCGCCTGCCGCCCGAAACCATGGAACGCCTGCGCGCCGCCATCGGGAAAGCGGCCAGCGCGCCGGCCGTGCAGCAAAAACTCTCCGACGTGGGGCTGGAGCCCGAGGTGCTCACCGACACCGCCGCACTGCAGCGCGAGACACGCCAGATGTCCGAGCGCAACGCCGGCATCGTGAAGAAATACCAGATCACCGCGAACTGACTTCCAGGGAAACACCGACCATGCAGATCCGACAGATCACCCCCGCCATCGGCGCCGAAATATCCGGCATCCATCTCGGCGATGCCGCACGCGACGCCGCACTGTTCGCGGACATCCGCGCCGCGCTGCTGACCCATCGCGTGCTGTTCTTCCGGGACCAGGACATCACGCGCGCCGAACATGTGGCCTTTGCCAGCCGCTTCGGCCCACTGGAGGACCATCCCGTGGCAGGCAGCGATCCCGAGCACCCTGGCCTGGTGCGCATCTACCGCAGCGACGATCCGCACAGCTACGAAAACACCTGGCACTGCGATGGCCTGTGGCGCCCCAACCCGGCCATGGGCGCGGTGCTGCGCTGCATAGAGTGCCCGCCGATCGGCGGCGACACCATCTGGGTCAACATGGTCAAGGCCTACGAGGAGCTGCCCGAGAGCATCAAGCGCAGCATCGACGGCCTGCGCGCCAAGGCCGGCATAGAGCACACCTTCGGTGCCGTGATGGCGCCCGAGGCGCGCGCTCGGCTGGCCAGCGAGCACCCGCCCGTGGAGCATCCCGTGGTGCGCACCCACCCCGAGACCGGCGAGAAGCTGCTGTTCGTGGGCGCGGGCTTCAGCACCCACTTCGTCAACTACAGCACGCCCGAGAACGTGCGCCACGGCATAGACAAGGCGCCCGGCGCCGCGCTGCTGATGAACTACCTGATCAGCCGCGCCACGATTCCCGAATACCAGGTGCGCTGGTCCTGGAAGCCCGGCGACGTGGCCGTCTGGGACAACCGCAGCACCCAGCACTACGCGCTCAACGACTACTACCCGGCGCCCCGCCGCATGGAGCGCGCGGGCATCGTCGGCGACATCCCGCGCTGAGGCCCTGCACAGACTCTTCCCACACCTACCCCTCACCCCCACCCACCGGAGCGTCCCATGAATTTTCTCGATGGCCACCTGTTCCCCGAAAACCAGCAGCCCCTGATCATCACGGCAGCCCCCTATGCGCCGGGCTGGCTGCCCGGCGATTTCCCCGAAGACATTCCCGTGACCATGGACGAGCAGATCCAGAAGGCCGTGGACTGCTACAACGCCGGCGCCACCGTGCTGCACCTGCATGTGCGCGAGCTGGATGGCAAAGGCAGCAAGCGCCTGTCGAAGTTCAACGAGCTGATCGCCGGCGTGCGTGCGCGTGTGCCCGAGATGATCATCCAGGTGGGCGGATCGATCAGCTTTGCTCCCGAGACGGACGGCGCGGCCGCCAAGTGGCTGTCCGATGACACGCGCCACATGCTGGCCGAGCTGGAGCCCGTGCCCGACCAGGTCACGGTGACCGTCAATACCTCGCAGATGAACGTGACGGAGCAGGCCGAGGACGCGGACTTCAGGGGCACCTCGCGCGAGAATCCCGCCATCTTCGACGCCTACAAGGAGATGACCGTGCCCGCCCAGCCCGGCTGGGCCGAGGAGCACATCCGGCGCCTGTCCGCCGCCGGCATCCAGAGCGCCTTCCAGTGCTACAACATCAACAGCTTCGAGTCGGTGGAGCGGCTCATGCGCCGCGGCATCTACAAGGGCCCGCTGGTGATGAACTGGGTGGCGATCGGCGGCGGCATGGACGCGCCCAGCATCTACAGCCTGGCCCACTTCGTGCGCGCCGTGCCCGACGGCGCCGTGCTCACCGTGGAAAGCAATGTGCGCAACGTGCTGCCCGTGAACATGATGGGCATCGCCATGGGCCTGCACGTGCGCTGCGGCACCGAGGACTGCCTGTGGAACCAGTCGCGCAGCGCCAAGGCCAGCACGGTCTCCCAGATCGAACAGCTGGTGCGCATCGCGCGCGAGTTCGGCCGCCCCATCGCCACGGCGCAACAGGCGCGCGCCATCAGCAAGATTGGCGTGTTCTACGACACCCCCGAAGAGACATTGGCGGCCAACGGCTTCGCGCCCAACCGCAACGGCGGCAACCAGGGATTTCTGCGCAAGACCGCCTGACGCACTAGGCCTCGCCAACCCGTCCCTGCCCCCGCCTGCGCCAGTCCGAGACGCTGGCGCCGAAAGCGGCCCGGAACCAGTGGCAAAAGCCGCTGGGCGCGGCAAACCCCAGCAGGCCCGCCACCTCGCCCAGGGGCTGGCCACCGTCTTGCAGATGGCGCAGCACCAGTTCCCTGCGGAGGGTGTCGAGCAGCGCAGAGAAAGTCTGCCCCTCCGCAAGCAGGCGGCGGTGCAGCGTGCGGCGGTCCATTCCCAGGTGGCGCGCCACCTGCTGGGCCGTGCAGCGGCCGCCCGGCAGCAATGCAATGATCAGCTCCCTGCAGGCCGCCTGCATGCCTTCGCCCCGGCTGCGCAGCGCCTGCTCCAGATGGCTTCGCGCAAAGCGCGCAACGCCCGAGCCCTGCGCCTGGCCGCATTCGCGCAGCAGTTGCAGGTCCGCCAGGCGGCAGACCATGCCGTTGAAAGGCTGGTCAAACAAAGGGGTCACGCCGAAGAAGGCACGGTGGGCCGATGCATCGGCCGGTGCGCGGTGTACGAAGCTGACCTGCTGCGGGCGCCACTGGGCACCGATCAGCTCGCGCAGCACGCGAAACATCACGCCCACCGCCAGCTCCATGGACTGGCGCATGGCCATGCCCGCGATGGGCACCAGGTCCTGGCGCACCAGCACCCCGGAGCCCGCGTCCTCAATGCGTACGAACATGCCTGCACTCAGCAGCTTGAGGTAGCGGCACAGCGTGTCCAGCGCCTGGCGCGGCGTGGGCTCTTGCTGCAGCACAAGGCTGATGGGGCCCAGGTGGGACAGGCTGCGCCGCGCCGCCAGGCGCAGCGCGAAATCCTGCGTTCCCGTGGTGCGCGCGGCCACCTCCAGCAGCTCGCGCACGGCATGGATGGGAATCAGCGTCTCCGGGTCGTCGAGCAGGCGCGCCGACAGTCCCGCCGCGCGCACAAGGACGGCGGGATCATGGCCCAGGCTTTTCACCAGGTCGGCATAGCCATGCAGGCTGGCACTGCGGATAAGGCCGCAGGTGACGGGCCTGCGGCCTGCGGCCGCGGTGCCGATGGCATGGAGCGCAGGGGTCTGCATGGCAGGTCCATTTCAGGGAATCAGCACCGTCGCGCCCGTGGTGCGGCGCGACTCCAGCGCCTGGTGCGCCTGGGCCGCATCGGCCAGCGCAAAGCTTTGCTGGGGCTCGCTGGCGATGCGCCCGGCCAGCACATGGTCGAACAGCTCGCGCGCCATCTCCAGCATGTGGGCGCGCGGCTGGATGTAGTGCACCATCGCGGGCCGCGTCATCCAGATCGAACCCTTGGCGGCCAGCAGCTGGGAGTCCACCACCACCGAGCCCGACGAGGTGCCGTTGCTGACCAGCCGGCCGCGCGGCTGCAGGCAGTCCAGCGAATCCATGAGCGTGTCCTTGCCCACCGAGTCATAGACCACGGGCACGCCCTTGCCGCCCGTGATCTCCATCACGCGGTCCACGATGCGCTCGCGCGAGGTCACGATGACGTGGGCGCAGCCGTTGGCGCGCGCGGCGGCGGCCTTCTCGTCGGTGCTCACCGTGCCGATCATGGTCACGCCCAGGGCACGCGCCCACTGGCAGGCGATCAGCCCCACGCCGCCGGCCGCCGCGTGGTAGAGGATGGTTTCGCCCCCCTGCAGCGGATGGACCTGGCGGAACAGGTACTGCGCCGTCATGCCCTTCATCATCAGCGTGGCCGCCGTGCGGTCGCTGATGCCGTCGGGCAGCGGGATCAGCACATCGGCCGGCATCACGCGCACATCGCTGTAGGCGCCCTGCGGGCCCATCAGGTAGCCCACGCGGTCGCCGGGCCGCACTTCGGTCACGCCCTCCCCCACGGCCTCGACCACGCCCACGGCGTCCGAGCCCAGGCCGTTGGGCAGGGCCAGCGGATAGCGGCCCGTGCGGAAATAGATGTCGATGAAGTTGACGGCGATGAAGCTGTGGCGCACGCGCGCCTGGCCGGGTCCCGGCGCGCCGGCCTCGGCATGCTCCAGCCTGAGCACCTCGGGGCCGCCGGTGGTATGAAAGCGTATGGCCTTTGCCATGGAGTCTCCTTGTGTAGCGCCTGCGTGAGGCGCCCTGCATCAGTTGAGCCGGATGTCGAAGTTCCGGACGATCTCGGCATTGCGGTCGAACTCGGTGCGCAGGTCGGTGGACATCTGCTCCAGCGAGCGATCGCCTTCTACGGGCTCGAAGCCCGTGCCCGCATAGCGTTCGCGCACGGCCTTGCGGGCGTTGACCCGGGCCAGCGCGCCGTGGATCTTCTCCAGCAGCGGGCGCGGCGTCTGCGCCGAGGCGAACACGCCGCTCCAGTTGCTGAAATCCACCTCGGGGTAGCCCAGCTCGGCCAGCGTGGGCACCTGCGGGTAGTCGGGCAGCCGGCTCTTGTAGGCCACGGCCAGCAGCCTGACCTTGCCGCCCGCGATCAGCGGCTTGGAGGTGACCGATCCGTCGAACATCAGCGGGATCTGGTTGCCCATGACCTGGGCCAGCGCGGGGGCCGAGCCAGGGAAGGCCACATGCTCCATGTCCAGGTGGGCCCTTCTGTTGAGGATGGCGCCCGCGTACTGCGAGGCCGTGCCCTGGCTGTACGAGGCGAACGACAGCGTGCCCGGGTGGGCCTTCACGTAGGCGATGGCCTCGGCCCCGTCGCGCGCGGGAAACTGCGGCGAGGCGATGAACAGCATCACCGAGCGCGCCATCTGCGCCACGGGCCGCACGTCCCTCATGGGGTCGAAGCCGACCTTGAGCACATGGGGCACCTCGGTGAGGATGTTGGTCACCGTCACCAGCAGCGTGCTGCCGTCGGCCGGCTGGGACAGCATGTGCTTGACGGCGATGGCGCCACCAGCGCCGGGCCGGTTCTCGACGATGACGGGCTGGCGTATCTCCTGCGCCAGCTGGTCGCTGATGATGCGCGCGAACACATCGATGGTGCCGCCGGGCGGCGCCGGCACGATGAGCCGGACCGGCTTGTCGCCGAAGGCGTGGGCGCCACCGGCCAGCAGCGAGGCGGCCAGGGCGATGGCCGTCCAGAGGGGCATGCGTTGCATCATGGGCTCCCGGTTCAGGCGGCCTTGCGCAGAAATCCCTGCTGGGCGCCGTTGCGGTTGGGCGCGAAGCCGTTGGCCGCCAGCGTCTCGTCCACGGTGCCGTAGAACTGGCCGATCCGGCAGATCTCCCGCGCCTGCTGCGCCGTGGCAATGGGGCGGCCGAACTCGCCTGCGATGCGCACCAGCTGCTCGATCTGCGCCACCGTGCCCATCTTGGCCGTGCGGCGCTGGTTCCAGAGGTTGTCCTCGGTGCCGCAGCGCACATGCAGGCCCATGGCGATGCCCATCATGTTCACGGGCAGCACGTTGAGCACCGAGCTTTCCACGGTGAGCACGGCGCCGTCGGGCACGGCGCGCACGAAGTGGGCCAGGCTGTAGATGCTGGGCGCGTCCATGCCGCCGCCGATCGCCACCCAGTTCATCACCAGCGGGCCCTTGTAGATGCCGCGGCGCATGAGCCGCTCCACCGACTCGAAGCTGTTGATGTTGTAGCACTGGAAGGCGCTCTGGATGCCGGCGGCCGACAGGCGCCGGATGTGCTCCTCGGCCCAGCCGGGCTGGGCGGGCACGGTCATCTCCCTGTAGGCATTGAAGACGGCCGGGTCCTCCATGGAGGTGCCGCGTATGTCGCGCGCATCGAACTGCTCCAGGAAATTCATCTGCGAGGTATTGACGGTCACCGTGACCTGGTCGGGCACGGGCTCCAGCTCGGCCAGCATGTGGCGCGTGTCGTCGGACAGCCACTTGGCGGCCGCGCCGTCCGTCTCGGGAGCAAAGCTGATCGATCCGCCCACCTGGATGATCATCTCGGGCACACGCGCACGCACGCCGGCGATCAGCTCGTTGAACTTCGACAGGCGCTTGCTGCCTTTGCCATCCAGCTCGCGCACATGCAGGTGCAGCACGGTGGCGCCGGCGTTGTAGCAGTCCACGGCCTTCTGGATCTGCTCTTCCATGGTCACGGCGATCTCGCCGGGAAAGTCCGAGGGCAGCCACGAGGGCGCATAGGGCGCGGCCGTGATGATCAGGGGCTGCTGGTTTTCGGGGAACAGGTGGCCGTCGAGAAAGTTCATGGCATGTCTCCTTGTGTCGTGATCGTGGTTCAGAAGGTCGGCGTGCCGACGATGCCCGCGCGCTCCATCTTCCGGTGGCTGGGCGGGTAGTCCATGGCCGCGTAGTGCTGGGTGGCGCGGTTGTCCCAGATCGCCACGCTGCCCGCCCGCCAGCGCCAGCGCACCTGGTACTCGGGGATGGCAGCCTGGCCGATCAGGTACTGCAGCAGGCCGGAGGCGCCCTGCGTGAAGTCCTGGCCCACGCGCACATTGGCGGGCGTATGGAAATTGGTGAAATGCGTGGTGAAGCCGTTCACGAACAGCACCTTCTCGCCGGTCTCGGGATGGGTGCGGACCACGGGATGCTCGGCATCGGGGTACTGGGCCTTGAGCGCCAGCCGCCTTTCGATGGGCATGGCCGCACCGAACGTGCATTCGATGCTGTGGCGCGCGCGCAGCGGCGCGATCAGCGCCTTGACGGCGTCCGGCAGGCGTTCGTAGGCCAGCGCCATGTTGGCCCACAGGGTGTCGCCGCCCACGGGCGGGCATTCCACGCAGTGCAGCACGCAGCCCATGGGCGGCGCCTCGCGCCAGGTGGCGTCGCAGTGCCAGGAATTCTCGTAGCGGTCGTTGGGCTGCTCGGGCGTCCTGTAGATGCGCACCAGGCCCGGATGCTCGGGGTCGCTGCCGGCCACCGGATGGTCCTCCAGCTCGCCGAAGCGCCGCGCAAAGGCCACGTGCTCGGCGCGCGCCAGGCCCTGGTCGCGCAGGAAAAGCACCTTGTGGCGCAGCAGCGCTGCCCGGATCTCCGAGAAAAGCGCGTCGTCGCGCACCGCGTCGGCCAGCCGCACGCCGAGCAATTCGGCGCCGATGGCGCATGTCATGGGCTCTATGCGCATGCCTGTCTCCTGTCATTGTTGTGAAGGCCCGTGGCGGCACGGTCCGCCCGGCGTGGGGCCGGTCTCTGCAATGTAGGAAAACCCGGTTCCGCGGACTATGCAAGCCATGCCATCCTCTTTGCATTTCGTGCCACCAGGCCACGGACTGACAGGAGGGCAAGCATGGTCACCATGGTGCGCGCGGCGGCCTTGACCCATTTTTCGGACGTCATGCGCGAACTGGGCGGCGACCCCGACAAGGCACTGCGCCAGGCCGGCCTGCGGCCCGCGCTGCTGCGCGAGCAGGACCAGCTGATCGACGTGGCCATCGTCGCGCGCCTGCTGGAAGACGCGGCCCAGTCCACGGGCTGCGAGTCCCTGGGCCTGCGCATGGCCCGGCACCGCCAGCTGTCGAGCTTCGGCGCCGTGAGCCTGCTGCTGCAGCACCAGCCCACGCTGCGCCATGCGCTGGACACGCTGGTCGCGCACATGCACCTGGTCAACGAATCGCTGCTGATCCACCTGGAGGATGCAGGGGACATCGTCATCCTGCGCGAGGACTTCGTCCTGCACGGCGCCATGCGCCAGTCCGTGGAACTGGCCATCGGCGTGCTGTGGCGCATGTGCGAGGCATTGCTGCGCGAGCGCTGGCGGCCGCAGGGCGTCAGCTTCAGCCACGCGCCACCGGCCGACCTGTCCGAGCACCGCCGCATGTTCCGCTGCCGCATCACGTTCGGCGCCGAGTTCAACGGCATCGCCTGCCGCGCCGCCGACCTGGACGAGCCCAACCCGCTGGCCGACCCCGCGCTGGCGCGCTATGCGCTGCGGCTGGTGGAGGCCATGCCGGCCCACCGTGCCGCCTCCGTGGGCCATCAGGCGCGCCGGGTCATCTACCTGCTGCTGCCCTCGGGCAACGCCACCTGCGCAGGCGTGGCGCAGGGCATGGGGCGCAGCCTGCGCACGCTGCAGCGCGAACTGGACCGCGAAGGCCTGAGCTTCAGCGAGCTGCTGACCGAAGTGCGCCACGAACTGGCCCTGCGCTACCTGGACCATCCCCACTACAGCGTGGGCCAGGTCGCCGCCATGCTCGGCTATGCCAGCCACAGCGCCTTCACGCGCTGGTTCGCTGCGCAATTCGGTTGCGCGCCCGAGGCCTGGCGCAGCCGCGCGCAGGGACTGCCTCGCGCCTGACGTACCCAGCGTTCCTGGCGCACCTGGCGGACCTGGCGCACTTGATCGCACTTGACGCACCACCACGGCGCACCCCGCCCCTGCGCGGTGCGGCGGGCGCATTGCGGTGCACGCTGTCTGCGCACCAGACAGCGTGCACCACGGGCAGGCACCGCGCAGCGGTGCTGGCACGGCACTTGCATTGGCAGCCCTGACCCGCCGGCCCTGGCCTGCGGCCCGCAAAACACTGGATGCGCAACGCAGGACGCCAGATGAACATCGTTGTGATCGGCCACGGCATGGTGGGCCACAAATTTCTCGAGCAGCTGCATGCCCTGGGCGTGGCAGACGCGAACGTCACTGTGCTGTGCGAGGAGCCGCGCGCCGCCTACGACCGTGTTCACCTGTCGGAATTCTTCTCCGGCAAGAGCGCCGAGGACCTGAGCCTGGTGGCGCCCGGCTTCTTCGAGGCCAGCGGCTTCACGCTGCGCCTGGCGGCCAGGGCGGCAGCCGTGGAGCGGCGCGAGCGCACCGTGACCACGGCCGATGGCGAAGTCATCCCCTACGACAGGCTGGTGCTGGCCACGGGCTCGGCGCCCTTCGTGCCGCCCGTGCCGGGGCGCGACCGGCCGCACTGCTTTGTCTACCGCACCATCGAGGACCTGGAGGCCATGCAGGCATCGGCCGCGCGCTCCAGAACCGGCGTGGTGGTGGGCGGCGGCCTGCTGGGCCTGGAATGCGCCAAGGCCCTGCGCGACCTGGGCCTGGAGACCCATGTGGTCGAGTTCGCCCCGCGCCTGATGGCCGTACAGGTGGACGACGGCGGCGGCCGCGTGCTGCGCAGCAAGATCGAGGACCTGGGCGTGCAGGTGCACACGGGCCGCAATACGCTGGAGATCACCGACGGCGCCACGGCACGCCACCGCATGGTGTTTGCCGACGGCACGCACCTGGAGACGGACATGATCGTCTTCTCCGCCGGCATACGCCCGCGCGACGAGATCGCCCGCCAATGCGCCCTGGCCATAGGCCCGCGCGGCGGCGTGGCCGTGGACGACCATTGCCGCACCAGCGACCGCAGCGTCTACGCCATTGGCGAATGCGCCTCCTGGCGCGAGCAGACCTTCGGCCTGGTGGCACCCGGCTACGACATGGCGCGCGTGGCGGCACGCCACATTGCGGGCGAGGCCGAGGCCGCCTTCGGCGGGGCCGATCTCAGCACCAAGCTCAAGCTCATGGGCGTGGATGTGGCCAGCATCGGCGACGCACAGGGCAAGACGCCGCGCAGCCGCAACTACCAGTTCATCGACGAGCGCAAGCAGGTCTACAAGAAGATCGTGGTCAGCGAGGACGGCCGCCAGCTGCTGGGCGCCGTGCTGGTGGGCAATGCCGATGAGTACGGCACGCTGCTGCAGATGACGCTCAACAGCATCGCGCTGCCCGAAGAGCCCGAGTTCCTCATCCTGCCCTCCAGCGACGGCAAGGCCAGGCCCGGGCTGGGCGTGGACGCCCTGCCCGACACGGCGCAGATCTGCTCGTGCAACAACGTCACCAAGGCGCAGATCTGCGCGGCTGTGGGCGAAGGCGCCTGCACCATGGCCGAGCTCAAGTCCTGCACCCAGGCCGGCGCCACCTGCGGCGGCTGCGTGCCGCTGGCCACCCAGGTCATGAAGGCCGAGATGGCCCGGCGCGGCATGGCCGTCAACAACCATGTCTGCGAGCATTTCCCGCACTCGCGCCAGGAGCTGTACCACTTGGTGCGTGTGGGCGGCATCAAGACCTTCGACGAGCTGCTGCACCGACACGGCAAGGGCCTGGGCTGCGATGTCTGCAAGCCGCTGGCCGCCAGCATCCTGGCCTCGTGCTGGAACGAGTTCGTGCTGCAGCCCCAGCTGGCCAGCCTGCAGGACAGCAACGACTACTACCTGGGCAACATCCAGAAGGACGGCAGCTACTCCGTGGTGCCGCGCATGCCCGGCGGCGAAGTCACGCCGGACGGCCTGATCGCCGTCGGCCAGGTGGCCAAGAAATACGGCCTGTACACCAAGCTCACGGGCGGCGCCCGCGTGGACCTGTTCGGCGCGCGCGTGGAGCAGTTGCCACTGATCTGGGAGGAGCTGATCGCGGCCGGCTTCGAGTCCGGCCATGCCTACGGCAAGTCGCTGCGCACTGTCAAAAGCTGCGTGGGCTCCACCTGGTGCCGCTACGGCGTGGACGACAGCGTGGGCCTGGCCGTGCAGCTGGAAAACCGCTACAAGGGCCTGCGCGCGCCGCACAAGATCAAGTTCGGCGTCTCGGGCTGCACGCGCGAATGCGCCGAGGCCCAGGGCAAGGACGTGGGCGTGATCGCCACCGACAAGGGCTGGAACCTCTACGTCTGCGGCAACGGCGGCATGAAGCCGCGCCATGCCGAGCTGATCGCCTCCGACCTGTCCAAGGACAGGCTGCTGCAGCTCATCGACCGCTTCCTGATGTTCTACGTGCGCACGGCCGACCGCCTGCAGCGCACCAGCACCTGGCGCGAAAACCTGGAAGGCGGCCTGGACTACCTCAAGGACGTGGTGGTCAACGACAGCCTGGGCCTGGGCGCCGAACTCGAGGCCCAGATGCAGCATGTGGTGGACACCTACCAGTGCGAGTGGAAGACCGCCGTCACCACGCCCGAAGTGCGCCAGCGCTTTCGCAGCTTCATCAACAGCGACCAGCCCGACGAGCACATCGTCTTCGTGCAGGAGCGCGGCCAGATCCGCCCGGCGCGCGCCGAGGAGCGCAGCGAGGCCACGGCCTGACACCCCCTAGAGACCCGCGACAAGGACCCGCCATGGCACATGCCTCCCAAGAACACTGGCTGCCCGTTTGCGCCACCCAGGACATCGTCCCCGACACGGGCGTCTGCGCCCTCGTCCAGGGCCGCCATGTGGCGGTCTTTCGCATCGGCGACGACCGCTTCTACGCCATAGACAACGTGGACCCGCGCTGCGGCGCCAGCGTGCTCGCGCGCGGCCTGGTCGGCAGCCTGGGCGAGCGCGTCGTCGTCGCCTCGCCCATCTACAAGCACCACTTCGACCTGGCCACCGGCGAATGCCTGGAAGCGCCCGAACACTCCGTACGCGCGCATGCGGTGCGCAGCGAGAACGGGCAGTTGATGGTGGCGCTGCATTGAGATTCGTGCGGAGCACAGCCGCCCAGGAAGGTCCTGCGTGCCTAGCTTCCCACACCATCCCTGCGCCGTTGCCACGCTGCAAGACCTGCCACGCCGCCCATCAGCGCCAGCAGCGCAGGCCACCCCAGCAGCGGCACCGCCACCGGGCCGGGCTGCGGGGGAATGTAGGGTTGCATGCTCCAGCTGCCTTGGGCAGGCGAAAAAGTGAATCCTGTACCACCATCAAGCACCTGGCTGCACACATTGCCATTCAACAAGACGCATGTGGTGTCCGAATGGTCACCAGCGATGTCCCCCGAGCCTGAGGCGATATTGAAAGCGTCCACCGGCTGGCCTGGGACATGGGGCGCAGCGGGTGAAACCATCGCCAGGTTCCAGGCAGTGATATTGCCGCTGCCATCGGTAGAAACCTTGAAGCGCGGCGGATCACCGATCGAAATACCAGCCAGGATCTGTGCATTGGCCTGCGTATAGGTATTCACGCCGTCGCTGAACGACCAACTGCTGATCGGGTAGGACGTTCCCGGGCCGATGACGATGTCCGTCTGGCTGGCCGGCAGGGACGCAGGCAGGACCATTGAGCCGCTGATGCCCATGGCGGTGGTGTAAGGCGCATGGGCATCGTTGTAGTTGACGCCGGCATAGGTGTACTGGGTATCCGCCAATGCGAGGCCAAGGCCCGAGAAGGAAAGGCACACACTGGCGGCAAGAGCTTTTATTTTCATCAACTTTTCCTTCAGATATCTAATAAAAACAATAAAACAGCCTGAATAAAACAATTACCCAAATCTATTAACTCAAGCACAGACGCCAAAATATATTCTGAAAATTCCAGAGATAACAATTGATTTGCTCAATAAAAAATCAGTCAATTAATGACTGGCGCCCGTTGATACCTTGAGCGTTCAATACACTTTTACGTGCCTGGAAAGTCGGGGCACATGCTTGATGCCTTTGTTGCGCCGTGACCGAAGAATCCGCACTGGCGTGCAAGATGGCGCTGCATTGGATTCGGCACCTGCCCACGGCGCGGCACCATGAAATCCGCCCGACAACGCCCGACCGGCAGGCTCAGGCGTAAAAGGGCAGCAACGCCAGGCACACGAACCCTCATTCTTTGCTTCGGCATCCTGGGCACGCTTGTGTTCGGCGCAGCCTTCGCCCTGTCGTTTTCCTCGCCATTGCTGGCCGAGAGCCTGGGCAAGGAGATCATCTGCATCGAGATCGAGCGCAGGCTGGGCATCCAGCTGGATACGCTGACAGGCTCGCGCATGGCGGACCTGGCCCAGAAGGCGCTGGGCAGGACAGATAGAGAGATCGCCGCAGTGCGGCGCGAGATCGAGGCCGGCATTCCCGACAAGCTGGCTTCGGTCATGACCGACATGCGCCGCGCCGACTGCGAATGCCGCAAGCGCAAGGCCGTCTACGCGCAGCAACGCCAGGCCACCCAGCTGGCATCGCCGATCCAGATGCGCGCCCGGCTGGTGGAACTCATCGAGTCGGCCTACCACCAGACCACGGCCAGCCTGGCCGAAGGCTCTGCCGTGGGCATCGGACAGACGCCTGCCTATGATGGCGCTTTGCCGATCCTCCGATATGCCCCTGGCGTCCTTACCATCCATGAACTACCGCATTGAAGACCACGTCCCCACCGTCCAGGACTACATCCAGATCCGGCTGGCTGCCGGCCTGAGCCGCAAGTCGCCCGAGGCGGCCGCCATCGGCCTGAAAAACGGCCTGTTCAGCGTGATCGTCTATGCCGATGCAACGCCGGTTGGCATAGGCCGCGTGATCGGAGACGGTGGGTGCTTCTTCGAAATCGTGGACATCGCCGTCATCCCCGAGCACCAGAAAAAGGGCCTGGGACACCTCATCATGCAGCGCCTGATGCAGTACATCCACGGCAATGCCCTGCCCACGGCCTATGTCAGCCTCATGGCCGACCACGGCACGCCGGAGTTCTATCGCCGCTATGGGTTCGAACCCTCCCTGCTGCCCAAAAAGGCGGGCATGTCCTTGCGCATTGTTTGACTGCAGAGGCCCGATCAAGACAGAGATGAACAACAAACTGAGAGCAGCGGCAGTGATCGCCGCAGCGTTTTTGGCCGTTGCCTTCCTTGTACCCGCGCCGAAAAGTGTGCCGCTCACCGAGCGCTATCCCGGTCCGTGGAGAACTGATTTCAGCCGAGACATCACCATCGCGCTGGGCAAGAACCAAGCTCTCGGCTGCGTGCAATTCCAATACCGGGAGAGCCGCCTGGATCCAGGCGAGTACCTTGTGTACTGCAATGATCGGGGCATGTGGAGGTCCTATCTGGTCTGGATCCCGTCGCAGAAGATCACCGGGCCGCACATGATTGATGCATCGATTCCGCCGTGATCGAAGAATCCGCACTGGCATGCAAGATGGCGCTGCATTGAGTTCAGCCACGTCCCATGCCGGCGGCGCGGCACCATGAAATCCGCCCGACAGGGCGCCTGCCCGTGCCCGACCTGCGGGCTCAGGCGTACAAGGACAGCAACGCCAGGCACACGATGACCACGATGGCCGCCGTGATGAGCATCACCCTGAAGCCGCCGTCGCTGCTGCGCAGCAACCGCAACTCCAGCAGGGCCGCACCCACCCGGGCCATCCAGAAACAAAGCAGTTCCACCATGGGCGCAGCATAAGCGGCCCGGCAGATCAGGTGCGGGGCGTGGAAAATGCCGGCGAGCGCCTGGGCATCGCAGGCCATCCAGATGTCGTGAAGCCCGTTACCCACAGGGAGATTTATGGAACAGATTCGGGAACAGTCAGCTGACCGCAGGCCAGCCACCAAGAGGAAAAGAATCCTCATGGTCTGCACCGGCAACATCTGCCGCAGCCCCACGGCCCACGGCGTGCTCGAGAAAATGGTGGCCGACGCGGGCCTGGCGGGCCGCATCGAAGTGGACTCCGCAGGCACGCACGGCTACCACGTGGGCGAGGCACCCGACCGCCGCTCCCAGGCCCATGCCGCGCGGCGCGGCTATGACCTTTCGCAGCAGCGCGCGCGGCAGCTGCGGGCCGAGGACTTCACGGCATTCGACCAGGTGCTGGTGATGGATGGCGCCAACGAATCCGCCGCGCGCAGGATCTGCCCCGAGTCCGAATGGCACCGCGTACAGCGGCTGACGGACTTCTGCACCGAGCACTCCGCACGCGAAGTGCCCGACCCCTATTACGGCGGCGACCGGGGTTTCGAGGACGTGCTGGACCTGGTGGAGGACGGCTGCAGGGGGCTGCTGGCCACGCTGGGCATGGCGCCGCAAAAGCGCTGACAAGCCACTGCACTGCGACGATATGCGGGCTCTCATCCTGGTTTTCGGCATCGTGGGCACGGTTCTGTTCGGATCGGCCTTCGTGCTCTCGTTTTCCTCGCCATTGCTGGTCGAGAACCTGGGCAAGGAGATCATCCGCATCGAGATCGAGCACAGGCTGGGCACCCAGCTGGACACGCTGACAGGCTCGCGCATGGCGGACCTGGCCCAGAAAGCGCTTGGCAGGACAGATAGCGAGATCGCCGCAGTGCGGCGCGAGATCGAGGCAGGCATTCCCGACAAGCTGGCTTCGGTCATGACCGACATGCGCCGCGCCGACTGCGAATGCCGCAAGCGCAATGCCGTCTACATGCAGCAGCGCCAAGCCACCCAGCTGGCATCGCTGATCCAGATGCGCGCCCGGCTGGTGGAATTCATCGAGTCGGCCTACCACCAGACCACGGCCAGCCTGGTGCGGGAGTTCAGGGTCTTCACTGCGTCCAATGCGCTGGTGTTTCTGGCCCTGGTGGGCGTGACGGCGCGACGCAGGCGGGCGGGGCTGCAGCTGGCACTGCCCGCCATCGTGCTGGTGACCGTCTCAGCGGTGACTGCCATGCTGTATCTGTTCGCACAGGACTGGCTGCACACCATTGTGTTTGGCAGCTACATCGGCCTGGCCTACATGGCCTATCTGGCCTTTGCCATCGCGCTGCTGTGCGACATCGCATTCAACCGGGCACGCGTGTGCACACGGGCCATCAACGGCCTTGCGTCGTCTTTTGGCTCGGCATTCGAGGTCTTGCCTTGTTGAGCCCACGGCCCCACTTGCCCCGGCACCACGGCCTCCATAGCCCTCCCCACCCGCCACCACAATCCGCCCCTTGCCCGCACGCTTGGCCGCGTGGGCACCGAAGGTGCGCGCATGCTGCTGCAATGGATGCGCGCAGAGGCCGGGGAATCGCCAAGCCTGGATCTGGGTCATGAGCTGGTGGTGCGACAAAGCAATTGACTGGCTGATGCCTGGCTATCCATTCGCATATTGAGATAGAGTTCGGCGGCTTGGCCATTCCCGCCCAAGCCATTCTTCTCCACTGCACCTGTGCAATGGAGATTTTTCATTTCAATCCATCTTCAAAGAACATGAACACCATTGCATTGGGAGGACGCCTGCGACCGCAAGGCCCAATCCGGACTCGCCGGATCATGGCCGCCTTGCTGGCTGCGAGCGCTGTACTGTGTGTGCCGAACGGAGCATCGGCGGCCGAGAACGATGCACTATCTGCCTCTCTGGCTGCATTCGGTGATGCCGCTGCGGCAAGACGCCTGGAGGACCAGATCGCGGATCTTGTGAAAAAGCGCAATCAGGCGGGCATGACCAAGCTGGTGGGGCAGATCGCGCAGAACGATGGGGCTTTCATGGAAAAGATGGACAGCCTGACGCTGGCCAAAAATCGCGTTCCTGATCCTGAAATGGCCAGGATTGCCATGGCCCTCGGCCCTTGCCACCATGCCGGTTTTCTTCTCAGGAAAATGGCCTTCGCCCTTGCCGATGGTCAGGCAAAGCCCATCATTCGCAATGGGGTGATCATGATTGACGGCACGCACATGGACGATATGTATGCCGAGCAAATGTCGCGCTGTGAAAGGCTGGCCAAGCAGCCCATGCGGAAAATCAAGATAGGTTCCATGTGCTCCGTCAATGGCTCGGGCTGCGACGAGGATCCGGATATGGATTGAAGAGGCCGAGCGCTGAAAAGCGAAAGCAAGAAAAGAAAAGGCCGGGTCTGCCGCCCGGCCTTTGGTGACCGCCCCGGCGGTGACTTTTGGTTCGGCATTCAAGGCCTTGCCTTGTTGAGCCCACGGCCTCCTCCGCCCAGACAACTGCCGCAATCACAACGGCGGCATAGCCCCCAAGTCCCTACCCGCCCGCCACCACCACCCTCCCCTTGCCCGCGCGCTTGGCCGCATACATGGCCTCGTCGGCGCGCTGCAGCAGCTGGGTGGTGTTTTCCCGGGCGGAATTGAGGGCGATGCCGATGCTGGCGCCGACCTGGACGGTGGCACCGTTTTCCAGGCGGATGGGCTGGCAGATGGAGGCCAGGCAGCGCTGCATGGCCTGAAGGGCGTCGTTGGCCGAGGCCAGTTCGCCCAGCAGCAGCACGAATTCGTCTCCACCCATGCGGGCCACGCAGTCGGTTTCGCGGGCCTGGGTGGTGAGGCGGCGGGCGACGATGCGCAGCACTTCGTCGCCGGCATCGTGGCCTTCGGTATCGTTGATCTGCTTGAAGCCGTCCAGGTCCATGAAGCAGACGGCCAGTTGCCCCGGTCCGCAGGCCTGGGCCAGTTCGCGCTGCAGCCGGGCCTGCAGTGCGCGGCGGTTGGCCAGGCCGGTCAGCACGTCGTGCAGCGCCTGGTGCTGTGCGGCTTGCTCGTCACGCTTGAGCGCGTCTATGTCCACGAAGACCCAGATCGATTCGCCGTCGGCCAGGCCTGCGCCGCTGACATCGACCCAGAGCAGGCTGCCATCGCTGGTCTTCAGCTGCATCTGGGCATGGCATTTGCCGCTGGAGCGCAGTGCACCATAGGCCAGCTCGCCGGAGCGTTCATAGGTTTCCTCATCCGGGTAGAGGATGCGCGCCGAGGTGCCCTGCAGCTCGCCGGCCGGGCGCTTGAGCATGCGCTGCAGGGCCTGGTTGGTCCACAGCAGCCGGCGCTCGCGCAGGCGGGCGATGCCGATGAGGTCGTTGTCCATGAACAGTTCCTGCTGGCGCAGCAGCTCGGCAAGCCGGATGCGCGCCACGCGCTCGCGCTGCTGCAGCAGGTAGAGGCTGACCGAACCCAGCGCGATCAGTGCCATGCTGAGGCCCGTGAGTGCCCAGGCGCGCCAGGCCGATGCACGCCATGCGGCCAGGTAGCTTTGTGTGCCCAGGCCCGTGAAGACGGTCAGGGGATAGCCGGCCAGCCGCTGGTAGGCCGTGATGCGCTCCACGTCGTCCATCACCGTGGGCGTGATGTACCAGCCGCTGTCCCGGTTGCCGGCCAGGGCATGGTGGTACTCGCTGGAGACCGCAGAGCCGCCAATGCCGGCCACCGACCACGGATCGGCCGCCGAGTAGCGGGCCACCAGCAGGTCCTTGTCCGAGCGCAGCGCAATGGCGCTGTCGGGCCCGAAGGCCTGGCGACGAAACAGCGACTGGAAATGCGTGGCCGAGACCACGGCATAGACGATGCCCTTGAAATCCCCGTCCCCGGACTGCAGCCGGCGTGCCATCACGATGGCCCATTTGTTGAAGGAATGGCTGACCAGCGGATCGGAGATCACCATGCGGTCGGAGTGGCGCGCGCGCTCGAAGTAGCTGCGGTCGGCCACGGAAAACGGGGGCTCTTCCTCGTTGGCCGTCAGCAGCACCTGGCCCTTGGCGTCGGTCACGCGCAGCGCGGTGACGAAGGGCAGCAGGGCACGCTGCTCCTGCAGGATTTCATAGAGGGCGAGGGCCGCCACATCGTCGCCGTCCAGGCCCCGGCTGCGGTAGCGGCCTGCCACGGTGGCCAGTGCGTTGTCCACCAGCCGCATCTCAGCCGTCAGCTCCAGGCTCAGGCTGCGGGCCTGGTTCTGGGTGACAGCCACGCCCAGGTCCAGGTCGGCCTGGTGGTTGGCGCGCAGGCTCAGCCAGGTGGCCAGGCCCAGCAGGCCGGCGACCAGCAGGTTGCCAAGCACCAGGCGCCGCAGCACCTTGTCAGAAAGAAGCGTCTTCATGGCGCCGGGTGTCCCTTTCCGTCTGGCTGGATGAGCGTCCGGGTGGATGGAGCCGCACATTTTTAGCACAAGGACGGGACGATCCAGACAAGGTTTTGACCGATGGCAACGGCGCTCGCGCCGCTGGCGTACCTTCACCTCCGCAAGAATGGTCGCTGCCTGGGCCAGGGCGGGGGCCGCTGCGCAAAGGCCTGTTGCGCCGGCCACCTGAGAAAGTGCAGAGCCGTCATGCAGCCTGCAGGATCTGCCGCAGGTCGGCTGCGCAGTCCTGTGCGTCCTGCTCATGGCGGAACGCCACGCGCAGCCGGCCCTCGGGATCGAAGACATAGGTGATGGCCGAGTGGTCCATGGTGTAGGACGCACCCGTGGGCACCTTCTTGTAGAAGACCTTGAATTCCCTGGCGACCTCGGCCGTCTGCGCCTCGTCACCGCGCAGCGCGACAAAGCCGGGATCGAAGGCGCCCACATAGGCCTTGAGCACCTCGGGCGTATCGCGCTCGGGGTCGATAGTGATGAAGGCCACGGCCAGGCGCTGGCCATCGGGCCCCAGCAGCTGGCGTATTTCCAGGGCGCGCGTCAGCGTCGTGGGGCAGACATCGGGGCATTGGGTGAAGCCGAAAAAGACCATCAGGGCCTGGCCCTTGAAGTCGGCCAGCGTGCGCTCGCGGCCATCGGCATCGCGCAGGCGGAAGTCCCGGCCGTACTGGGCGCCGGTCAGGTCTATGCCCTTGAACGGTACGGCGGCGGGCTTGCAGCCGGCCAGCAGCGCCAGTGCGGCCAGGCCGCCGCCAAGGCAGGCACGGCGAGACAGGGCGACGGAAGCAACGGATGGGCGGGTCGAAGAAAAATCGGCGGCGCGCTGCGGCGCCGCATGGCAATCGGAACGGAACATGGCATCCCTGCGTGGAATCTTGGCGAAGCCGCGCCGCCAAGGCTGCGCCCGGCCGGTGCGGCAATGTTCTGAGACAGGCCAGCGGCCAGACAGCGCGGGACAGCGCTGCAAGCAGCCAAGGGCTCAGGCGATCAACATCAACAAGGGAGGCCCGCGCGGCGGCAGCGGCGCGCCGACCAGGGAGGCAATGCGGGCAGAGACGATGGGCTGCAGCGCGCGGCCCATCGGCTGCAGTTGCGCCCAGGAGGGAGGGATATGCGCCGGCGGCGGCGTCACCGCCAGGCACAGAGGGCAGTCCAGCGAATGCTGGGCAGACACCGCCTGTCCTTCTTCACCGTTGACCACGACCAGCCTGACGCTGCCGCCAGCCGTGCAGACCAGCTCCATGGCCTGGGGGTGCACCAGGGGCGATGCAATGGCCAGGCCCAGCGTCAGCGCGAACCACGCCATGACCAGGCGGGCCAGTGGGACGGAGTTGCGCAGGGCTTGCATGGCTGGGGATTATGGGGGCAGGCCGTCACAGGGCCACGCCGACCTCGTCGCAGGCGGCCCAAAACCGGGCCGGGTCGCGCACCTGAAAACGCTGTCCGCCGCGACGCGCCTGCACGATGCGGTCCAGCCGGAAGGTGCGCACGCCCTCGCGCTCGCAGTCCCAGGCCAGCAGGCACCAGAACGGCCAGGCCAGCAGCAGACATTGCGGCTCCACCACGCGCTCGCTGCGGCGCTGGCGTCCGTCCAGGTAGGTCAAGGCCAGCATCCATTGCTGTGCAAATGCCTGGTAGACGCTGGCGCGCGCCTCCACGCCCTGCGCACGCTCGCGCAGCGAAGCCTGGACTTCGACGGACACCGGCGAGGCCACGCGGATGCGCTGGCGCAGTTGCGCGATATCTGCGCGATCGGCCGGCGCAAAGCAGCGCGCGAACTGGCGGCGCAGTTCGCTATGACGCCCCGCCAGCGACAGGCCCAGGGCTTCCGACAGCGCCAGGGACATCAGCAGCTCCAGTGCGTCGTCACCCCGCAGGGTCACGCGGCCGGAGGGCCAGCGATGGACCACGCGGACACCACCGCCCCTGCCCGAGGAGCTGTCCAGCTCCCAGCCCTGCTGCCTGAGCAACGACAGGTCGCGCGCCAGCGTGCGCTGGCTGACGCCCAGTTCCTCGGACAGCGCCGCCACGCCGTGCACGGCGCCATCGGACAGGCGCTGGGAAAGGGCGTCAAGCCGGGACAGACGGGCGGGCAGCGTGCGCGGTTTCATGGCCGGCATCATGGCGCAATTGACAGCCATTGAATGGCAGCGATGCAGGGACCATGGGCGGCATGTTCAATCCACGGAGAAATGCCATGCAAGTCATCGAATGGGCAGCGTTCAGCCTGCTGCCCGGTGTGACGGAAAACACCCTGCTGCAAGCCGCCAGCGCCATGCAGCACCAGTTCCTGGATGTGCAGGGCGGATGCCTGTCACGCCATCTGGTCCAGCTGGGCCAGGGGCGCTATGCGGATGTCGTCACCTGGCAATCACAGGAGGCTGCCCGTGCCGCCCTGGCGCAGGCCGGCCGGTCGGCTGCCTGCGCGGCCTACTTCGGGCTGATGCGCGTGGAGCATCCTCCCTTGCTGGGCGCCAGCGTGTTCAGCCACGGCGGGGAACGTGGGCTGCCGCAGGGCATGGAGTTCTCGTTGTTCCGGCTGCGCCCCGGCGCCGATTCCCATGCCTTGGCCACCGCCGCGCACCGCATGGCCGATGGCCTGTACCGGAATGAGCCCGGCTTCACGGCCCATGGCGTGATGCGCAGCGCCCACGACCCCGGCCTGTATGCCGACGTGGTGCTGGCCGATAGCGCCGGCCGCGCCCACCAGCTGTGCAGCAAGTGGGGCCAGGGACCGTTCGATCCGGCCTGCCAGGACTATCTGGAACTGATCGCGCCGGGGTCGGCACAGCTGCAGTTCTGGGACAGGGTGGCCTGAGCGCCGCCATCGCCGCGCCTTGGCCGGATGCCGGATATGCGTGGTATCCGTATCCGCCAGCCTGCACCGGCCATCCCATAATCACCTTTTCCCCAAGCAGTGACCGCCATGTCGAAACTCCATGTTGTGCAGCAGGGCCAAGGCCCGGCCCTCGTTCTGAGCCACGCGCTCGGTTGTGACCTCCAGATGTGGGACGGCGTGGCCCAGGCCCTGCAAGACCGCTTCACCGTGGTGCGCTACGACCACCGGGGCCATGGCCGCTCGCCCGCCATCGGCGAGGCCTTCGACATGAACGACCTGGCAGACGACGCCGCTGGCGTGATCGAGGCGCTGGGCCAGGGGCCGGTGCACTTCGTGGGCCTGTCCATGGGCGGCATGACGGCCCAGGCCCTGGCAGCGCGTCATCCGGCGCTGGTGCGCAGCATCACCGTCGCCAATTCGGCCAGCTACTACGACGAGGCCGCGCGCGCAGGCTGGCAGGCGCGCATTGCCACGGTGCGCGCCCAGGGCGTGGCCGCGATTGCCGATGGCGCCATGCAGCGCTGGTTCACGCCCGAATTCCGCGCCGGGCAGGCCGCCCGAGTGGCAGCCTTGCGCGCCGGGCTGGAGGCCACGGCGGCCGCGCCCTATGCGGCGGCCTGTGCGGCCGTGGGCGGCATCGATCTGCGCGAGAGCAACCGGCGCATCGCCTGCCCCACGCTGGTCATTGCAGGCAGCCGCGACGAGGCCACGCCCCCTTCCCTGTCCGAAGACATGCAGGCGCAGATTCCGGGCGCGCAGCTGGTGTCGCTGCCCGCCGCGCATTTGAGTGCCGTGGAAATGCCGGTGGAATTTGCGCAGTTGGTGAGCGACTTTGTCGCGCAGATCCGCTAGATCTGCCGTCCTGCCCGGACGAAATGGTCGCTGAGCGACGCCGCTAGCAGGCCGGCATCACGGCCGGCAGATCAACTCCGCCACGTCCATCAGCAAGGCCTCATCGATCTGCTCGCGCAGGTCCACGGCCAGCCTGCGCCGGTAGAACACGCCCAGGTCCAGGCCCACGCCCAGCGCGCGGATCTGCACATCGCCCGCGCGCTCGTGCCGGGCGATGACCTGGCGCAGGTGCTGGTCCAGGTAGTGCTCGTCGTTGGCCTGGTGCGTGGCCGTGTCCATGGGGCAGCCGTCCGAGATGACGAGCAGGATGCGGCGCTGCGCGGGCCGCGCCAGCAGCCGCTCGCAGGCCCATTCCACGGCCTCGCCGTCCACGCCCTCGCGAAACAGGTCGGGCCTGCGCAGCGCGGCAATGCCGTGGCGGGCGTGGCGCCAGGGTTTGGCGGCATCCTTGAAGACGATGTGCAGCCGCTCGTTGAGCCGGCCCGGGATGTAGGGCTGGCCCGCGCGCTGCCAGTCGCGGCGGGCGCGGCCGCCGTTCCAGGCCTGGGTGGAAAAGCCCAGCACGTCCACCGGCACGCCGGCCATGGACAGCGCGCGGCCCAGCAGGTCCACCAGCAGGGACAGCGGGCGCGCATGCGCCTTCATCGAGCCCGAGCAGTCCAGCAGGAGGGCCACGGCCGCATCGCTGACGGGGCGCGGCAGCTCGTTCCTGAAGATGGCGCGCTGCTGCGGATCGCTGACCAGTTGCGCCAGCCGGCTTGCATCCAGGTGCCCATCCTCCAGGCCGAACTGCCAGCCGTCGTGGCGCGGCACGGCCAGGCGCTGCTGCAGGTGGCGGGCCAGCAGGCCCGCATGCAAGCCGCTGCGCGCCAGTTCCTCATCCATCTGCTCGCGGAACTCGGCCAGTTGCGCGGCGCGGATCAGCTCGGTGGCCTGCGCCTCGCGGTCATAGGCGCGCGTGAACACGCGGTAGCTGTGGGCCGAGCCGGCCCAGGCGCGGCTGTCGCCGCTGAGCGCCACGGGCGGCGCATCCAGGCTTTGCGATTCAAAGTGCAGCGGCAGCGCGAAGCTGCCCCGCCGGCGCGGCCCGCCAGCGCCGCGCGGCGCCTCTTCCTGGGCTGACCGCACGGCCTGGCCCACCCAGCGGCTGATGGCCAGGGCCGGCGCAATGAAGGCCTGCTGGTCCTGCCGGTGGCGGCGCAGCAGGGCCCACTGCGCGCCCAGTTGCGCCGACAGGCCGGCGCGCGTGGCCTCGGCCAGGTCGGCCAGGGCATCGGGCGGCTCATGGCCGCTCAGGCGGCTCCAGGCGGTCAGCGCCACGGTGAACAGCAGGATACCCAGGCTGCTTTCGGTCAGGCCCGAATCGGCAAAGGCCTGGCTCCAGTGCACAAAGCGCGCATGCAGGTTGGCGCGTGCACCGGGCCATTCCTCGGGCGCCAGGCTTTCCACGCGCAACTGCTCCAGCAGTTCGAACACCAGCCGCTCGACTGGGTCGCCGGGCAGGTGGCGCGCGTGCAGCGCGGCATCGCTCAGGCGCAGGCGCAGGCTGGCACCGTCGAGCAGGCCGCGCTGGTCGGCCAATCGGGCCGGCACATCGGATTGGTGGGCCGCTGCCAGCACCACGGGCGCCGTGCCCCGGTACAGCGTCTGCCCACTCCATTGCAGCGAGGCATCGCCCGCCATGGCGCGCAGCAGCGCGCCGCCCCAGGCCTCCATGCGCGCCAGCGAGGGGGATGCCTCAGCAGGCATGGGCGGGCTCGTCGCGCAGCGCCAGTTCCTGGCCGAAGCAGCGCTGGAAGTACTCGGCCACGATGGCCCGCTCGGCCGGCTCGCACTTGTTGAGGAAGGACAGCTCGAAGGCCAGCCGCAGGTCATGGAAGATCTGCGCGTTCTCGGCCCAGGTGATGACGGTGCGCGGCGACATCAGCAGCGACAGGTCGCCCACGGCAAAGCCCTTGCGCGTGAGCGCGGCCAGCGCCACCATGGCGGCCACCTGCTCGCGCCCCTGCGGCGTGGCAAACTGCGGCACGCGCGCCAGCACGATGGCGGCTTCCTCGGCCGGTGCCAGGTAGTCCAGGCTGGTGACCAGGTTCCAGCGGTCGAGCTGGGCGTGGTTGAGCATCTGCGTGCCGTGGTACAGGCCGCTGAGGTTGCCCTGGCCCAGGGTGTTCATGGTGGCGAAGAGGCGGAACTGCGCATGCGGCTGGAGCACGCGCTTTTGGTCCAGCAGGGTGAAGCTGCCCTCGCGTTCGAGCACGCGCTGGATGACGAACATCACGTCGGGCCGGCCCGCGTCGTATTCATCGAAGACCAGGGCCACGGGCCGCTGCAGCGCCCAGGGCAGGATGCCTTCCTGGAACTGCGTGACCTGGCGGCCCTCCTGCAGCACGATGGCGTCCTTGCCCACCAGGTCCAGCCGGCTGATGTGGCCGTCGAGGTTGACGCGCACGCAGGGCCAGTTCAGCCGCGCCGCCACCTGCTCGATGTGGGTGGACTTGCCCGTGCCGTGCAGCCCCTGGATGACCACGCGCCGGTTGTGCGCAAAGCCCGCCAGGATGGCCAGCGTGGCCTGCGGGTTGAAGCGGTAGGCCGGGTCCACGGCCGGCACATGCTCGCTGCGCTCGGCAAAGGCCTGCACCTGCATGTCGGTGTCCAGGCCGAAGGTCTCGCGCACGCCAAGCGTGCGCGTGGGATGCATCAGGGTCAGCTCAGTCATCGTCAGGGGCTCCCGGGGGGACTTCGTCGTTGATGCGCGCAATCGCCTCGGCCGCCGCGCGCAGTTGGGGAAGAAAGGACAGCGCCCGTTCGCGCGTGAAACGCATGATGGGCGCCTGCACGGCCAGCCCCATATTCGAGGGGCCGCCCTGGATGGAGGGCACGAGCACGCCCAGGCACAGCAGGCCGGGCAGGAATTCCTCGTTGTCGAAGGCATGGCCCTGGGCGCGCACCTGGTCCAGTTCGGCGTCCAGCGCGTCAAAGGCCGTCAACGTATTGGCCGTGAAGCCTTCCAGCGGCACGGCCGACAGCAGCCGCCTGCGCTGCGCGGGCGCCATCTGGCTCAGGAACAGCTTGCCCGTGGCCGAGCAATGGGCCGGCACGCGCGAGCCCGGGTGCAGATAAAAGCGCAGCGGCGCGGGCGTCTCCACGCGGTCCAGGTAGAGCACCTCGCTGCCCGAGAAGGCGGTGATGTTGCAGCTCTCGCCGATGTCGCGCACCAGTTGCGCCAGCACCGCGTGGCGCGCGCCATGCGTGGTGTTGTTGAGCAGCACGCTTTCGGCCAGCCGCATCAGGCGCCGGCCCGTGCCGTAGTGCCGGCCATTGCCCTCGCGCTGCAGGATGCCCGCGCCTTCGAGCTGCTGGAGCATGCGGTGCATGGTGGGCTTGGGCAGGCCTGTCTCCTCGACCATGGTCTGCAGCGTGAAGGGCTCGTTCTTCTGCGCAATGGCCTCCAGCAGCGCGAACAGCCGCAGGTTGGGGGTATCGCCATCAATACGGGCAGGGACAGGGTCTCGGGTGTTCATGGTGTTGGCCATCATATGTTTTTCAATTTTTCGAGTCAATTTGTTCCGAAAAAAGAAATTTGTTTGACATCAAGGCGAAATCACACCTAGACTTGCGCCGTAATTTCTTTTTTCGGAACTTAAAGTTCCACTTTCAAGGAGACAACATGACTGCAGCCAACAATCGTACGGTGGTCGAAGGCGTCCAGAAGATGACCCCTTCCGAAGCCTTTGTGGAGACCTGCGTGGCCAACGGCGTCACGGAGATGTTCGGCATCATGGGCTCGGCCTTCATGGATGCCATGGACATCTTCGCGCCCGCCGGCATCCGCCTGATCCCCGTGGTGCACGAGCAGGGCGCGGCCCACATGGCCGACGGCTATGCGCGCGTCTCGGGCCGCCACGGCGTGGTGATCGGCCAGAACGGCCCCGGCATCAGCAACTGCGTGACCGCCATTGCTGCCGCCTACTGGGCCCACAGCCCCGTGGTCATGATCACGCCCGAGACCGGCACCATGGGCATGGGCCTGGGGGGCTTCCAGGAAGCCAACCAGCTGCCCATGTTCCAGGAGTTCACCAAGTACCAGGGCCATGTCTGCAACCCCAAGCGCATGGCCGAGTTCACGGCCCGCTGCTTTGACCGCGCCATCTCCGAGATGGGCCCCACCCAGCTGAACATTCCGCGCGACTACTTCTATGGCGAAGTGCAGTGCGAAATCCCCAAGCCAATGCGCGTGGAACGCGGCTCGGGCGGCGAAAACAGCCTGCAGGCCGCCACGGAACTGCTGGCCACGGCCAAGTTCCCCGTGATCCTGGCCGGCGGCGGCGTGGTCATGGGCGATGCGGTCGAGGAGTGCCGGCAGCTGGCCGAGCGCCTGGGCGCACCCGTGGTCACGGGCTATCTGCGCAATGACGCCTTCCCCGCCAAGCACCCGCTGTGGGCCGGCCCGCTGGGCTACCAGGGCTCCAAGGCCGCGATGAAGCTCATCGCCCAGGCCGACGTGGTGATCGCGCTGGGCTCGCGCATGGGCCCCTTCGGCACCCTGCCCCAGCACGGCATGGACTACTGGCCCAAGAACGCCAAGATCATCCAGGTCGAGGCCGACCACACCAACCTGGGCCTGGTCAAGAAGATCTCGGTGGGCATCCACGGCGACGCCAAGGCCGTGGCACGCGAGCTGGGCCGCCGCCTGCAGGGCCAGACCCTGGCCTGCGACGCCACCAAGGCCGCGCGCGCCGACACCATCGCCACCGAGAAGGCCGCCTGGGAGAAGGAGCTGGACGAGTGGACGCATGAGCGCGACCCCTACAGCCTGGACATGATCGAAGAGGCCAAGGGCGAGCGCACGCCCACGGGCGGCAAGTACCTGCACCCGCGCCAGGTGCTGCGCGAGCTGGAGAAGGCCATGCCGCCGCGCGTGATGGTCTCCACCGACATCGGCAACATCAACTCCGTGGCCAACAGCTACCTGCGCTTCGACGAGCCGCGCAGCTTCTTCGCGCCCATGAGCTTCGGCAACTGCGGCTATGCCCTGCCCACCATCATCGGTGCCAAGTGCGCGGCGCCCGACCGTCCGGCCATTGCCTACGCCGGCGACGGCGCCTGGGGCATGAGCATGGTGGAGATCATGACCGCCGTGCGCCATGACATTCCCGTCACGGCCGTGGTCTTCCACAACCGCCAGTGGGGCGCGGAGAAGAAGAACCAGGTGGACTTCTACAACCGCCGCTTCGTGGCCGGCGAGCTGGAAAGCGAAAGCTTCGCGGCCATTGCCAGCGCCATGGGCGCCGAGAGCATCGTGGTCGACCAGATCGAGGACGTGGGCCCGGCGCTGCAAAAGGCCATCGACCTGCAGATGAACCACGGCAAGACCTGCGTGATCGAGGTGATGTGCACGCGCGAACTGGGCGACCCGTTCCGCCGCGATGCGCTCTCCAAGCCCGTGCGCTTCCTCGAAAAGTACAAGGACTTTGTCTAACCCCCTGAGGCGCTGACGCGCCTTCCCCCTCTCTACCCGCTGCGCGGGGGAGGGGGACGACACCCTCGGTGCGGGGCGGCCCTTCCTCGGTGTCCCTGGGATGGGCCGCGCCGGTTTCATGCGCCTGGGTGAAGCGCAAGGCCCTCGAAAGCCGATTCCCAGATTCCCTGCGTTGCTCGCGCCGGGCCCTGTACTTTCCCGCAGGAGCTTTCATGGTCCCCCCACTTTCACTTGCCGTGGCCGCCGATGATGCGCCCGCCACGCCCCGTCCCCATCTCCAGCACTTGCTCGACCAGGCCAAGGCGCAAGGCCCCATTCCCGTGGCCGTGGCCTATCCCTGTGATGCGGGCTCGCTGCAGGCCGCCATGCAGGCCGCGCAGGCGGGCCTGATCACGCCGCTGCTGGTCGGCCCCGAGGCACGCATCCGAGCGGCGGCCCAGGCGGCCGGGCTGGACCTGGCGGGCGCGTCCATCCACTCCACCGCCGACGATCCACGCGCGGCGGCTGCCCAGGCGGCGGCGCTGTGCGGCAGCGGCCAGGCCCGCGCGCTGATGAAGGGCAGCCTGCACAGCGACGAGTTGCTGGGCGCCGCCGTGGCGCGTGAGGCCGGCCTGCGCGGCAGCCGCCGCGCCAGCCATGTGTTCGTGATGGACCTGCCGGGCTTCGAGCGCCCGCTGCTGATGACCGACTGCGTGGTCAACATCTTCCCCACGCTGATGGACAAGCGCGACATCGCGCAGAACGCCATCGACCTGGCCCGTGCCATCGGCATTGCCCGGCCGCGCGTGGCCGTGCTCTCGGCGGTGGAGACGGTCAACCCCGCCATTCCCGGCACCATCGACGCGGCCGCGCTGTGCAAGATGGCCGACCGGGGGCAGATCAGCGGCGCCATCCTCGACGGGCCGCTGGCCTACGACAACGCCATCTCACTGCGATCGGCGCATCACAAGGGCATCGTCTCCGATGTGGCCGGCCAGCCCGACGTGCTGTTGGTGCCCAGCCTGGAGGCCGGCAACATGATCTACAAGCAGCTGGTCTACATGGCCGACGCCGAATGCGCGGGCCTGGTGCTGGGCATGCGCGTGCCCATCGTGCTGACCAGCCGTTCGGACTCGGTGGCCAGCCGCATTGCGTCCTGCGCGCTGGCTGTGCTGGCCAGCGCGGCGGGCGGCAAGGAGCAGTCATGAGCCAGGTCCAAGCACAGGTGGCTGCGCAGGCGCCCGTGCCGCGCATGCTGCAGTGGCTCAGGCTCCTGCCCGGCACGGGCCTGTCGGGCGTGATCGCGCTGGCGGCGACTTTCGTCTCCACGCTGCATGGCGGGCCGCAGCTGCTGTTCGCGCTGTTCTTCGGCGTGGCCTTCCACTTCCTGAGCCAGGACGCGCGCGCCAAGCCCGGCATCGAGTTCTGCGCGCGCGGCGTGCTGCGCCTGGGCGTGGGCCTGCTGGGTGCGCGCATCACGGCCACGCAGATCGCGGGCCTGGGCTGGACCACGGCGCTGATCGTTATCGCCGCCGTGGTCACCACGCTGCTGTGCGGCACGCTGCTGGGCCGGCGCCTGGGCCTGACGCGCCCGCAGGGCGTGCTGTCGGGCGGCGCGGTGGCCATCTGCGGCGCCTCGGCGGCGCTGGCCATCTCGTCGGTGCTGCCGCGCGACAAGGACAGCGACCGCTTCACGCTGACCGTGGTGGTCACGGTCACCGTGCTGTCCACGGCCGCCATGGTGCTGTACCCGCTGGTGGCGCGCGCCCTGCATCTGCCGCCCGAGCTGGCGGGCCTGTTCATCGGCGGCACCATCCACGACGTGGCCCAGGTGGTGGGCGCGGGCTACACCATCGACCAGGCCACGGGCGACTACGCCACCATCGTCAAGCTGTTCCGCGTGTCCATGCTGGCCGTGGTGGTGGTCATGGTCTCGGCCCTGTTCAAGCGCCAGCGCGAGGCAGCGGCCGAGCAGCACCACGGCAAGAAGCCGGGCCTGGTGCCCTGGTTCCTGTGGGTGTTCGTCGCGCTGGTGGCCATCAACTCGCTGGGCTGGGTACCGCCGGGCCTGCAGCACCAGTTGAGCGACCTGTCGCGCAACTGCCTGGTGCTGGCCATTGCGGCCCTGGGCCTGAAGACCTCGTTCCAGCAACTGGCCCAGGCAGGCTGGCGACCCTTTGCGCTGCTGGTGGTGGAGACGCTGTGGATGGCGGCCTTCGTGCTGATCGCCATCGAGATCGAGATGCGCTGACGCCTGCACAGGCATTGCCGCAAGAGGCCCGCCCTGCGCGGGCCTTTGTCATGGCGCCACACATCGCTTGATGGGCATGCACCAAGATGATACATTTGCACACAAATTTTTGATCCACATCAACGCCCTACCGCGCCGTGAACGTTTTTCGCAAGCAAGCCGGCAGATTCCGCAGGCTGACCGCCACCCAAGTCCTCACCCTGCTGCGCAATCAGCAACCCCGGCAAGCCGCCCTGCTGCGGCTGCTGCCCTGCCTGTCGATGCTGGCCGTGTGCGCGGTGCTGCTCGATTCCCTGCTGCCCATTCCGCTGTGGGCCATCGCCAGCCTGACCGTGGTCATGGCCGCCTACATCGCCCACAACTGCCAGTCCTTTGTCGCCACCCAGCGCAGAAAGTCCACGCTGCGCCATCTCGCGCGCTCCTGCCTGCTGCACGCCGGCTGAAGCACAAGTGCCCCTGGGTGCCGGGCGTCAGGCACCGCCTCTGGCATAGGCCGTCAGCGCCTGGGCCACGGCCTTGAAGACCACGGCGCAGCGCTCGCTCTTGCGCAGGTCCTCGTGCATGGCCACCCAGGTATCGAGCTTCCATGAAAACGCCTGGGGCAGCACCCGCACCAGGTCCGGCTCCCGGGCCGCCAATGCCGACTGGCACACGCCAATGCCAAAGCCCGCGCGGATGGCGCCCAGCTGGGCCAGGTCGCTGTCAGAGCGCAGCGCCATGCCTTCGCGCGTGAGCATGGGAAACTGCTGCTGCATCTTTCGGATCAGGGCGCTTTCATGGTCGAAGCCGATGAGCGAATGCCCGGCCAGGTCCTCCAGCGATTCCGGCACGCCGCGTGCGGACAGATAGCTTTCATGGGCATGCAGCCCCAGCTCGATGGCGCCGATATGGCGTGCCACCAGCGCCTCCTGCTGAGGCCGGAACATGCGCACGGCCACGTCGGCCTCGCGGCGCAGCAGGTCATCCACCGCGTTGGACAGCACCAGCTCGATGCCCAGTTCAGGGTGTGCCGCGCGCAATTGCGCAAGCACAGGCGGCAGCACCTCCACGCCCACCACCTCGCTGGCCGTCAGCCGCACCGTGCCGCGCACGCCCGAGCCATGGCTGGCCGCCACGCGGCGCAGCGCGGCCGCCGTCGCGGCCATGCTGGCTGCATAGGGCTGAAGCTCGTAGGCCGCCTCCGTGGGCGCGAAGCCATCGGATGAGCGGGTGAACAGTTGCAGGCCCAGCGCCGACTCCAGCCCGTCGATGTGGCGGCCCACGGTCGGCTGCGCCACACCCATGGCCCGGCCCGCCGCTGACAGCGACCCGGACTCCAGCACCTGCAAAAAGCTGCGATACCACTCCCAGTGGGGTTCCGACATCACTCATCCATTCATTTATGCATGGACACCAGAGAATTCTAGGCAATTTTCTTTTTGCAGCGGGTTGCTGACACTGAGGCTGTCACCACAGGACCCAGCCCATGCCATCCATTGCACTCTTCGGCGCCGCAGGCGCCATCGGCCAGAGTCTGGCCGCCGCGCTCAGACAGCAGGGCCGCGCCTACCGCGTGGTCGGCCGCAACGCAGCCAGCCTGCGCCAGACCTTCGGCGCCGACCCGCTGGCCGAGATCGTCCCCTGGAACCCGGACAGCAACGGCTCCGTCGAGGCTGCCGCCCACGGCGTGGACACGCTGGTCTACCTGGTGGGCGTGAACTACTGGCAGTTCGCATTGCATCCCGAGCTCATGCGCAGGACGCTGGACGGCGCCATTGCCGCCGGCGTGCGCCGCATCGTACTGATCGGCACCGTCTATCCCTATGGAAAGGCGCAGGCCCATGCCGTGAAGGAAGACCATCCACGCAACCCGCATACCTTCAAGGGCCGCATGCGCAAGGCGCAGGAAGACCTGCTGCTGCAGGCCCACGCACAGGGCCGCATCGAGGCCGCCGTACTGCGCCTGCCCGACTTCTACGGCCCGGGCGTGCACAACAGCCTGCTGCACGGAGCCTTCGAGGCGGCGGCCCGTGGCGGCCGGGCCGACATGGTCGGCCCGCTGGACCGGCCGCATGAGTTTGTCTATGTGCCCGATGTGGGCCCCGTCGTGGCGCGCCTGATCGGCACGCCGCAGGCTTTCGGCAAGGTCTGGCACCTCGCCGGCGCGGGGGCGATCACGCAGCGCGACGTCGTCTCGGAGATCGAACGCCTGACCGGCAGGCCGTTGAAGCTGCGCGTTGCAGGAAAGACCGCGCTGCGCCTGGCCGGCCTGTTCAACCCCTTCATGCGCGAGCTGGCCGAGATGCACTACCTGCTGACCGATCCGCTGATCATGGAGGACTCCGCGCTGCACGCCCTGCTGGGCCCCATCGCCAAGACGCCCTATGCGCAGGGCATACGCGCAACGCTCAACGCCGCCATGGCAAGTGCCGACTCACACTTGGCCGCGGCCTGAGCCTGGCCTGCAGCCCGAAAACAAAAAAGCCCTGACAGCAAAACTGTCAGGGCCTTTGTCTATCTGGCAGGGGAGGAAGGACTCGAACCCTCGCATGCCGGAATCAAAATCCGGTGCCTTTACCAACTTGGCGACTCCCCTAGAAGACCTAAATTCTAATACGTTTTTTTGGCCCGAAATCCAAAATTCCAAAAATTTCGACACCGCCAAAGTTGTCTTCATGGCGCGGCCAGGGCTCCCTCAAGACAGCGGAGTATCGCCTCCCGCCCCATCGCCGTGAAACAGCCAATGAAGACAAACACGGACTCCGAGACCCTGGCCCCATGCAGGCTGGCAATGCGCAAGCGCCCACCCACCACGTGGACTTCCTGGACGCTGTCCTGCCCGCCCAACCGCACGATGCCCTTGGCCCGCAACAGGGGGACAGGCAGCGTACGCAGCGCCTGCCGCAACCGCTGCCGGTCAAAGCAGCGGCGCGTTGCGTAGGAAAAGCTGCCCACTTCGGCCATGCCGGCCATGTTCCCGGCCTGGCTTTTCCAGGAGCCGCCCGCTTGCAGCAGGCCTTGCGGGCGGCGTGGCGAGGCAGCCGCATCAATGAACACGGCCAGCGGTATCTCGCCATGTCGGGCAGCCAGCACCACGGCACCGGGCGCCATGCCGGCCACGCGCGCGGCCACCTTTTCGGTGGCACATGCGCCGGCCAGATCGGCCTTGGTCAGCACCAGCGCCGTCGCGCCCGAGATCTGGCGGCGGACCATGTCGCCGACCAGCGGGTCGCACAGTTGCTCATCGACGTCCTGGACATCCACCGCCACCAGGATGGCGTTGAGCTGCAGTGCGGGGTCGAGCATGCCAACCTGGGCAATGCGCACGGGGTCGGAGACGCCGCTGGCCTCGATGACCAGCAGGTCCGGTCGGTCAGGCCGCGCGCCCACGGCGGCCAGGGCTTCAGCCAGCCGGCCTCCGATGGAGCAGCAGATGCAGCCGTTTTCCAGCTGCAGCACGTCGCTGCTGCGCGTGCGGATCAGGGCGGCGTCGATGTTGATCTCGCCGAAGTCGTTGACCAGCACGGCCACGCGCAGGCCATCGGCACGCTCCAGCAGCCGGTTGAGCAAAGTGGTCTTGCCCGCGCCCAGATAACCGCCCACGACGACCATGGGAACGGGCGCCCGCTGCGCCGCGGCGACCGGCGTGCTCATGGCGCTGACCCGGGCGCGGGGAAGATGCGGCCGCCCAGCACGGTGCCCCAGACCTTCACGTCCTTGAGCGCCGCTGGCGCCACCGCGCGGGGATCGTCCTCCAGCACGGCGAAGTCCGCCAGCTTGCCGGGCTCGATGCTGCCCACGCGCCGCTCCAGTTTCAGGGTACGGGCCGCGCCCATGGTGATGGCATGCAGGGCGTCGTCCACCGACAGGCGCTCGGCCTCGCCCAGCACGCGGCCTGAAGCGGTTTCGCGCTGCACGGCGCACCATGCGGTGAACAGGGGGTGGATGGGAGTGATGGGCGCATCGGAATGCATGGCGAAATCCATGCCCAGGCGCCGCGCCGTGCCCGCTGCATTCATGCGCGAGGCCCACTGCATGCCCACGGTCTGCTCGGCGTGGGCATCCCCCCAGTAGTAGAGATGGTTGGAGAAGAAGTTGACACACATTCCCAGGCGCGCGGCGCGCTGCAGCTGGGCGCTGCTGGCCAGCTGGCAGTGCTGCAGGGTGTGGCGATGGTCGGCGCGCGGGTGCCTGGCCAGCAGGTCCTCGATCACATCCAGCACCACCTCGGTGGCCTCGTCTCCGTTGGTGTGGATGTGCTGTTGCAGACCGGCCAGGTGGAAGGGCTCGAACAGCGCGGGCAGCTGCGACGGGGGAATCAGCCACAGGCCGTTGGGCTGCCCGCCCGCATAGCCGGGAGCGCGCAGGCGCGCCGTGAAGCCCTGGATGGAGCCGTCCACGATGAACTTGACGGGGCCGAACTGCAGCTTGTCGCTGGCCGAGGACGCCGCTGCAGCATGCACGCGCGCAGCACCGCCTTCCGGGTTGCGCTGCGGCGCGAAGGCCGGGACGATGCGCAGCGGATAGGCCGCGTCGCCCGTGACTTCGCGCAGCGCGGACAGGCCCTGGGGCGAGAGATCGCTGACCAGGTCGGTGGCGGTGGTCACGCCCGCGAGCTGGGCCACGCGGCCGAACTTCCAGATCGCCTCGCGCTGCTCGGCGGCGGCCAGCGACAGCGCGCTGCCGATCACCTTCTGCACCGGATACATGGCGGCGAATTCCTGCAGCTCGCCCGTGGGCTGGCCCTCGGCGTCCTTGTGGATGCCGTCGATGTCGGTGTCCTCGTCGATGCCGGCCAGCGCCAGCATGGCCGAGTTCACATTCATCAGGTGCACGCTGGCGTGCAGGATGACGATGGGCCGCGTGGCGGAGACACGGTCCAGCTCGCGCACCGACAGCCGGCTGCTGCCGAAGAGGATGGGATCGAAGCCCCAGGCCAGCAGCGTGGCCTGCGCATCGGGCAGGGCACGCTCGGCCTCGGCCAGGCGCGCCAGCACGGCATCCAGCGTGCGCAGGCCGGGCCACAGGCGGCCCTCGGGATCGCGCCGATCGAAGTAGCCCAGGTACACGGCCTCCCACATGGCGCCTTCCATCAGGTGGCTGTGCGCCTCGATCAGGCCGGGCATGAGGACCTTGTCGTGCAGGCGGTCGATGCGCTCGGCCTCGGGCCAGGCAGCCATGTCGGCCTCCTGGCCAACGGCCAAGATGCGGCCGCCCTGCACGGCCACATGGGTGGCCTGCGGCTGGGCCGGGTTCATGGTGAGGATGGTGCGCGCCACAAAGACCTGCGTGCGCGCGTTCTCGTCGTGGTTCATGGTGGTGGTCTTTTTCAGGCGGCCTTGACGCGCGCGGCACCGGGCAGATAGTGGACGATGGCCGTGACCAGCAGGTTCAGCGCCAGGCTGATGAAGCCCAGGTTGATGCCGCCGAAATCCGGCTGCTGGATGTACAGCGCAATGGCCAGCGCCTGGCCGCAGGCAATGCCCAGGGCAACGGCCATGGGCCGGATGCGCCAGCCGAAGAGGATGGCCATCATTCCGGGGAAGAACTGCGTCACGCCGTAGTAGGTGGTGTTGATCAGCGTCAGCATCAGATTGGGCGTGAGCAGCGTCATCACGATGGACAGCACCAGGTAAATGACGATCACCACCTTGGCGCCCTGCTTTTGCTTGGCCTCGGGCAGGCCGGGCAGCAGGTTGCGGGCCACGATGGGGCCGATGGCCAGGCAGATGCCCGCCAGCACCAGCAGGCCCGACAGCGCGGCGCCTGCGGCCACCAGGCCCAGCAGCCAGTCGGGCAGCAGTCGCACGGCAGCCGCGAAGAAGGCCTCGTTGGGCGATGCCAGCTGCAGGTTCTGGCTGATGGCGTAGTACGAGGCCAGCACCAGGAACGGGTACATCAGCATGTACAGCGGCATGGCGATCTGGGTGCGGCGGATGGTGTGCGAACTCTTGGCCGTGAAGAAGTTCTGCACGGCGAACGGCATCATGTAGAAGCCCAGCGCCTGGAACAGCATGGTGCTCATGGAAAAGCGCAGCTGCGTATCGGTCATGTGGTTGCTGACCTTGGCACTGGCGGCGGTGAACACATCGCCCACACCCGCATGCCAGCCCACGGCCACGCCCGTGGCGATGATGGCCACCACCATCAGGATGTCCTTGAGGATGGCGATATAGGCCGAGGCGCGCACCCCCGAGATGGCGATGTAGGTGAAGGCCAGGCCCGCAGAGATCAGCAGCAGGTGCAGCGGCTGGAAATTCCATCCCAGGCCCTTGAGCGCGGCCACCAGCCCCGTGAACTGCAGCTGGCCCCAGGGCAGCAGGAACAGGATGGCCGAGCCGGCCACGATCAGCTCCAGCGCACGGCTGCCGAAGTGGCCCTTGAACAGGTCCGGCAGCGTGATGGCGTTGTGCCGCAGCCCCGCCTTCCAGATCATGGGGCCGAGGAAGTAGCCCAGCGGATAGGCCAGCAGGATGTAGCCCAGGAACCAGACGCCATAGGTCGGCCCCTTGGCGTAGATGCCGCCCGGAAAGCCGACCATGGTGCCGATGCTGTAGATCTCGCCGGCGGCCAGGAAGAACACCAGGTAGGCGCCGAACTGGCGGGAGGCGACGAAGAAGTCATGCACGCTTTGTGCACCCCTGCCCGTGCGCGAGCGGATGGCCAGGTACAGGGACAGCGCGATGAAGCCCAGAAAGACTGCGGTGGTCATGGCGGTGCTCCCTTCAGGCGGACTGCGCGTCGTCGGCTTCGTGGCGGTCGAACATCAGCCAGCACACGAGCATGCACAGCGACGTCAGCACGAACCACATGAAGATCCACAGGTAGATGAAGGGCACGCCGAACACGAAGCGATCGACGGACGCGACCCAGGGAAGCAGGCCGATCACCGCGATGTACGGGATGCCTATGCCGATGAACAGCTTGAGCATGGTTTGTCTCCTTTTGCTCCGATGAAAGAGTTGGCGGTTGTGGCCGCTCTATAGAACATTTCAATGTCCCTGGATGCGATCTTAGGAAGCGCCTACCTATAATTCAAATGAAAAATTTGCCAACAAACCATGAGGACTCCGCATGGATACACAGAAGCTGCGGCACCTGCTGGCCATCGTCGAGCACGGCACCTTTTCCGACGCAGCGCGCGCCGTGCATCTCACCCAGCCGGCGCTGAGCCGCAGCATCCGCGCGCTGGAAGATGAACTCAGGGCGCAGCTGTTCGACCGGGGCGCGCGGCGCGCCCGGCTGACGGTGTTTGGCGAGCTCGTGGCCGAGCGCGCACGCCGCATGCGGCTGGAGGAAACCCAGTTGCGGCGTGACCTGGAGCTGCTGCGCGGCGGCCAGGAAGGCGCGCTCGCCATTGGCGTGGCGCCCGCGCCCGCGGCGCTGCTGCTCAAGCCCTTTCTGATCCACATGGCGCAGGCGCATCCGCGCGTGAAGGTGCGCGCCGAAATGGGTGCCACCAGCGCATTGCTGCAGCTGCTGCGCAACGAATCCATCGATGCCATCGTCGGCGACGCCTACGTGCTGCGCGCCGCCGATGACGTGGAGATGGAACTGCTGGGCGAGCTGCCAGCCGGCCTGGTCTGCCGCGCGGGCCACCCCGTGCTGCAAAACCCCGGCATGGACGAGATCCGCCGCTACCCGCTGGCCACCACCACGTTGAGCACGGCCATGGCGCGGCAGCTGGCCGAGCTGTGGGGCGAAGGCGCCGAGCCCGACAAGCTGTTCACCCTGCACTGCAACGACCTGGACCTGCTGCGCGGCGTGACCCTGGCCACGGACACCTTGCTGTTCGGCGTGCTGTCCATCACCCGCAAGGAGCGCGCCAGCGGCGCCATGGCCGAAGTGCCCCTGCCCGCCGATCCCCGCCGATGCGGCCGCTACGGCATGGCGCGCATGGCCGCGCGCACCCTGTCACCGGCGCTGGACACGGCCTACGCCTTCACACGCACGCACTGGCGCGAGCTGTCGGAGCACGATCAGGAGCCCGGTTGATCGACGCTCAGCCGGCCGCCGGGGCCTGTGCATGTGCCTGTGCATGCGCCAGGCCCAGCGGCAAGGTCTGCGCGCGCAGCCAGTCCAGCACCAGGGCGAAGCTGGCCTCGTCCTGCACCGGCCGGGGCGACATGAGCACGTAGTGCGAGCCATCGGCCACGAAGCCGCGCGGCGCGCACAGCGTGCCGCTGGCCAGGTCATCGGCCACCAGTGCCAGCGGGCCGATGGCGACGCCGGCCCCGGCCACGGCGGCCTGCAGGCTCAGGTAGAAATGCTCGAAGCGCACCTCGCGACCGGCCCGCAGCGGCACGCCGGTCAGTTCGCTCCAATGCCGCCATGCGTCCGGCCGCGACTGCGTATGCAGCAGCACCCCGCCCAGCGGCCCTGAGCGTGCCAGCGCCTTGGCAAGCGCGGGCTTGCAGACGGGCCCCACGCGCTCTTGCACAAAGGGCTCGGCCACCACATCGGCGCCCATGTCGAAATCCGCGCGGCGTATGGCCAGATCAATGCCCTCGCGCGCAAAGGGCACGGAGCCGCCGGCCGATACCAGGCGCAGCTCGCGCTGCGTGCCGATCGCTTCCTGCAAACCACCCAGACGCGGAATCAGCCAGCGCATCAAAAACGTGGGCTCGCACGACAGCACCAGCGGCCGGTCCGGCCCTGCCGCCTGCCGCGCGCGGCCCAGCGCGCCGCGCAGGCGCTCCAGCGCCAGGGCCACCTCCTCGGCCAGCACGCGGGCCGTGGGCGTGGCAATGATGCTGCGGTTGCTGCGCTGGAACAGCGCAAAGCCCAGCGCCTCCTCCATGTCGCGCACGGCACGGCTCACGGCGCCATCGGTCAGGTGCAGCTCGCGCGCGGCCTTGGAGACACTGCCATGGCGCACCGTGGCCTCGAAGGCGCGCAAGGCAGACAGCGGCGGCATGTGGACGGGTGCGGGCATGGCAATGGCGGCTCTAGACAGGTGGAACAGCGGACTTTCAGTTGAACATTACTCAATTGAATGATGAGTCTATATCGATTTATTACTGGAGCATCTTCATGCAAAGTAAGCCCATCGATTGAGGTTTCAGCAAGAACCATGAAGCACTCCAGCCCCAACTCCGCCAACCCCTCGGCCAGCACTCCGGCCAGCGTGCCCCTGGCCATCACCATGGGCGATCCATTGGGCATCGGGCCCGAGATCATCGTCAAGCTGGCAATGGACCCTGCGCGGCCCTGCACGCCGTTTCTCGTCATCGGCGACATCGCCCGGCTGCAGCGGGCGGCCGATGGGTTGGGCGTCCATCCGCAGATCCGGGCCATCGAGACACCGGCCCAGGTCCCTGCCCTGGTGCCGCCCGCCACGCTCTTCGTGCTGCAGACCGGCGAGGACCTGCCGCCGGACCTGCCCTGGGGCTGCGTCGATGCACGCGCCGGCGCGGCCTGCCATGCCTATATCCAGCGCGGCATCGACCTGGCCCTGGCTGGCGACGTCTCGGGCCTGGTGACCGCCCCCATCCACAAGGAAGCGCTGCGCGCGGCAGGCTGCCCGCATCCGGGCCATACCGAGATGCTGGCCGAGCGTTCCGGCACCCGCGACTTCGCCATGATGCTCGCCAATGATGAGCTGCGGGTGCTGCTGGTCTCCATACATGTGCCGCTGCAGCAGGCCATCGCCTCCGTGACCATGGACAACGAGCTGCGCGCCATTCGCCTCGCGCACCAGGCCTGCCGCGCGTTCGGCATCCCCCGGCCCCGGGTGGCCGTGGCAGGGCTCAATCCGCATGCCGGTGAAAACGGTCTGTTCGGGGACGAGGACCGCTCGGTGATCATCCCCGCCATTGCCGCCGCGCGCGCCGAAGGCATCGACGCCAGCGGCCCCTGGCCCGGCGACACGGTCTTCATGCGGGCGCGCCGGGGCGAGTTCGACGTGGTGGTCGCCCAGTTCCATGACCAGGGGCTGATTCCCGTGAAATACCTGGGTGTGGAGCAAGGCGTGAACATCACCGTGGGCCTGCCCTTTGTGCGCACCTCGGTGGACCATGGCACGGCCTTCGACATCGCGGGCACGGGCCGCGCCGACCACGCCAGCCTGGCCTGCGCGCTGCGCCAGGCGGCAGCCATGGTGCAGGCCACCCGTACCGGTGCCAGCGCACGAACGCAGCGCCCGGACTTCATCTTCATGCTCACACAGCAGGACAGGACCATTGCCGATGCGCGCGAGCGGCTGCGCGAGGTGCTGGCCCAGGGCGTTCGCCATGTGGGCTTCAAGGACATCGGCCTGCCCCTGCCCGAGCTGCATGCCCTGGCCCGGGACATCCGGGCGGGCGGCGCCAGGGTCTATCTGGAGGTTGTCAGCCTGGACGAGGCCAGCGAAGTGGCCTCGGCCCGCGCGGCGGTCGAGCTCGGTGTGGACGTGCTCATGGGTGGCACACGGCCCGAGGCGGTGCTGCCCGTGCTGCGCGGCAGCGGCATTGCGTACTACCCGTTTCCCGGCAAGGTGAGCGGGCATCCGAGCGTGCTTTCAGGCCCGGTACAGGACATCGTGGCCAGCGCCCGCCGCATGGCGGGGCTGGACGGCGTGCATGGCCTGGACCTGCTGGCCTACCGCTTCCACGGCGACGTGCCGGCCCTGATCAAGGCCGTCTGCGATGCGGTGGACAAACCCGTGGTCGTGGCCGGCTCCATTGATCGCAGTGAACGCATCGCGGCCGTGCTGGCCGGCGGCGCAGCGGGCTTCACGATAGGCACTGCCGCCTTCGAGGAGACTTTTCCGGCCGCGCGGCCCGGGCTGGCGGCGCAATTGCAGGCCATACAGGCGCTGGTGGACTGACGCCGGCCATGTCGGCTATGCCGGCCCGCGCCTCGCACGCCGGGGTCACGGTCCAGCAGCAGCTGCAGCGGTTTCGCCCACCGGTGCCCGGGCGTTCTCACAGCCCCAGGTACAGGGCCAGCAGCGAAACGGCGGCCGGCACGGCCTGCACCCAGAGGATCTTGCGGCTGGCGGTGGCGGCGCCATACAGGCCTGCCACCAGCACGCACAGGAGAAAAAAGTACTTGAACGCCAGGCCGTCGGCGCCCTGCGCCAGCCCCCAGATCAGCCCTGCGGCGAGAAAGCCGTTGTAAAGCCCCTGGTTGGCGGCCAGCGTCCTGGTCTGCTGCGCAAATTCCGGCGTCAGCCCAAAGGCTTTCCTGCCAGCCGGCCGGTCCCAGAGAAACATCTCCAGCACGAGGATGTAGACATGGATTGCGGCGACGATGCCTATGAGAACGTTGGCCATCTGGGTGGATAGGAAAGTGGACAGGCCCCTGTATACGGGATGCATCCGCCGCCGTCCATGCCCGCCGCGCCACACATGGCCTGCAACGGCCTGCCCGTGTCACCCGGAAGACTTGCTGCCGGGTGGCACGGGCTTTTCCACTGGCTTTTGCGCACTCTCTGCCGGCGCCACGGCACCTGCGGCCGCACCGCCCAGCGCACCGGCCACGCTGCCTACCGTGCCGCCCACCACCACGCCCACCGGGCCTGCAATGACCGCACCGGCGGCAGCGCCGGCAGCGGCTCCGGCCAGTACGCCGCCGCCGATGAACACCGAGCGTGACTCGCGCTGCGCATCCTGCGGCGACAGCTGGTACTGGGCAGCTGCCTCGGGGTCCTGGGAAGGTACGCCGTGGCCCGGTCGTGCCTGTTCGGCCAGGTCTTCGTCCTCCACCGCATCTGCAGACACCGGCGGGATGGATGGCTTGTTACTTGCATTCATGGGAATCTCCTTCGGGGATGGACCGTGGACGCGGGACTGCATCCGCAGCATCCCTCTTGCAGTTTTCGTTGTACGCCTGTGCCCGCCAGGCCGACGCCGGCCCAGGCTGCGCTGCCGCGTCAGCAAACGGCCGCAGCTGCGCAGACCATGACTACAAGGGCTCGTAGGACCTGGCCTCCGGCACCCAAGGACCCTCCTACGCCGGTCGCGGCGCACCGACTACCCGGAGCACTTCATTGCGGTCCTAAGCTGGAACCCAGAAGCACACAGGCTTCGACTTCGCCAGGCGATGCACGGGCTTTGAAGGGGCCGCCTCCCGCGCCTTTTCCCATGCTGCATCGCCCAGCCGCCAGATGCACAGCGTCGGCGTGCCAGCACCAACCCACTCAATGGAGAGCCTCATGGTCACACCCAACACCGTATCGAGCGTCATTTCTTCCGAAACCGTCAGCGGCACCAATGTCTACAACCCCGCGGGCGACAAGCTGGGCAGCATAGACACGCTGATGATCGACAAGCTGTCCGGCAAGGTGCGCTACGCCGTGATGGAATTCGGCGGCTTCCTGGGCATCGGCACGGACCGCTATCCGCTGCCCTGGGAATCCCTCAAGTACGAGCCCGACATGAACGGCTACGTGGTGTCGCTCACGCGCGAGCAGCTGGACAACGCGCCCCGCTATGAGCGCGACACGGCACCGGCCTACACCGATGAATATGGACGCCGCGTGAACGATTACTACGGCGTGCCCTACCTGTAAATCCCGACCCTTGCGGTCTTTGACACAGCCCCGTTCGCGGGGCGTTTTCTTTGGTGCGGATAGCTGGCCAAGGAAGAACGCCCTGCGCGACTTCACTCCCTCATTCCAGGAGAACTCCCATGAATACCACCCCACCGGCCATCGACTACAAGGCATGCATGGATGCCTGCCAGGCCTGCATCATTGCCTGCAATACCTGTGCCGCCGCCTGCCTGAAGGAAACAGACGTCCAGATGATGGCCGCCTGCATTGCCCAGGATCTTGAATGCGCGCAGGTCTGCGAACTGGCCGTGGCCTCAATGGCGCGCCAAAGTCCGCATGTCTCAGACATCTGCCGCCTGTGCGCCCGGATCTGCCAGGCCTGCGCCGACGAATGCGGCAAGCATTCCCACGACCATTGCCAGACCTGCGCGGCAGCCTGCCAGCAATGCGCCATGTCCTGCAATCTCATGGGCATGCAATCGCACTGACGCCGCTGGCCTTTGTCACGACAGCCGGCCAAGCACCCATCCTGCAAACCGGCAGGAAAAAAAGCCACCGGCGCTGTCGTCATCCGCCCTATATCGGCAGCCTTCGGCGCTGCCTACACTTTGATGCATATCCACGCACAAAGGAGATGGGCATGGCACTGAACATCAGCATAGAACAGCGGTTCCTTACCCTCCTGGGCCAGTTGAAGCACATGCCTCCCTGCTCATCCCGCCAGGAAGCGCACGACATGCTCCTGCTGCTGTGGATGCGCATCTGCGAAGGCGCAGGCGCGCGCAGGCAATTGCTCAACAGCATGCGCCAGCGCACGCTGTGCGCAGAGCACGGCTGGAAAAACCTCGACAAAAGCCCCTGCTACTGGGATTCGGAGACCACGCCGGGCATCCGAATCTATCTGCATGCCAATGGCACCATCGTCATTCAAAGACAGGGCGGAGCGCAGGATTCCGAAATCCTGCACTTCAGCAGCCACCGGGAGTTTGTCGAGGCGTAGACAAAGGCCTCGCGCTCTATCCCGAACAATGGCGAAATATTGAAAAACCTAGGTGCAAACACCGACGATGTCCCACATGCGACATCGACCCTGTCTCCATAAAATGCGTCATTGTGTAGCACACTATCCATGAGGAACATATGACAGCAGATTACAAAACCCTGCTCAAGCAAAAGAGCGAGCTTGAGGCACGGATTGCCGAAACGCTGAAGGCGGAGAAAGGCGGAGTCATCGCAAAGGTCCGAGAACTCGTCCATGAGTTCGGATTGACCCACGACGACATCTTCAGCGCCCGCAAATCCAAGTCCGCCAACATTGGCGTGCCGAAATACCGGGACCCCGCCACCGGAGCCACCTGGACGGGACGGGGCAAGCCGCCGCGCTGGATCGAAGGCAAGGACCGCAAGGCCCTCGAGATCTGAGCATGGCCCGCCAACGCGGGCATTTTTTATGGCGGCCCCAATCGCCCGTACTCTCGCCAGGCAATGCCAGAAACAGAAAAACCCAGTGCTATTCACATAGCACTGGGTTTCATGTTTCTGGCGGAGAGGGAGGGATTCGAACCCTCGGTACGTTCGCACGTACGCCTGATTTCGAGTCAGGTACAATCGACCACTCTGCCACCTCTCCGCAGCGTCGAAGCTGAAATTATAGCCTAAAAATTCAGGCCTTCAGCAAAGTCTGTCCACCCATATACGGGCGCAGCGCCTCGGGGATGGTCACCGAGCCGTCGGCGTTCTGGTAGTTCTCCAGCACCGCCACCAGCGTGCGGCCCACGGCCAGGCCGGAACCGTTGAGGGTGTGCACCAGCTCGTTCTTGCCCTGGGCATTCTTGAAGCGCGCCTGCAGGCGGCGCGCCTGGAAGGCCTCGCAGTTGGAGACCGAGCTGATCTCGCGGTAAGTGTTCTGCGCAGGCAGCCAGACTTCCAGGTCATAGGTCTTGGCCGAGCCAAAGCCCATGTCGCCCGTGCACAGGCTCATCACGCGGTAGGGCAGGCCCAGCTTCTGCAGCACGGCCTCGGCGTGGCCGGTCATCTCTTCCAGCGCCTCGTAGCTCTTTTCCGGATGCACGATCTGCACCATCTCGACCTTGTCGAACTGGTGCTGGCGGATCATGCCGCGCGTGTCGCGGCCGTAGCTGCCGGCCTCCGAGCGGAAGCAGGGGCTGTGGGCCGTGAGCTTGATGGGCAGCTGGTCCTCGGCCACGACCACGTCGCGCACGAAGTTGGTCAGCGGCACCTCGGCCGTGGGAATCAGGTAGAGCGCCGCGTTGTCGGGCACGGGCTCGCCGTCCTGGCCGCCCTTCTTGGCGGCGAACAGGTCGCCCTCGAACTTGGGCAACTGGCCCGTGCCCTTGAGCGAGTCGGCATTGACGGCGTAGGGCACATAGCACTCGGTGTAGCCATGCGAGTCGGTCTGCAGGTCGATCATGAACTGCGCCAGGGCGCGGTGCAGGCGGGCGATGGGGCCCTTCATCACGGTGAAGCGCGAGCCCGACAGCTTGACGCCCATGTCGAAATCCAGGCCCAGCGGCTGGCCCACGTCCACATGGTCCTTGACCTCGAAATCAAAGGTCTTGGGCGTGCCCCAGCGGCGCGCCTCCACATTGCCGCTTTCGTCCGCACCGACGGGCACGCTGTCGTGCGGAAGGTTGGGCACGGCCAGCAGCATGGCGTGCAGCTCGCCCTGGATCTGCTCCAGGCGCGTGGCCGACTGCTCCAGCTCGGTCTTGAGGCTGCCGACTTCGGCCTTGGCGGCCTCGGCAGCGTCCTTCTCGCCCTTGCCCATCAGCATGCCGATCTGCTTGGACAGCTGGTTGCGCTTGGACTGCAGCTCCTCGGTCCGTGTCTGCAGGGACTTGCGCTCTGCTTCCAGGGACTGGAAGGCCTCCACGTTCAGGAAGGCCTGGGGCTTTTTGCGGGTCTCCAGCCGTGCGACGGCCGAGTCAAGGTCTTTGCGAAGAAGAAGGATATCGAGCATAGCCGGCAATTTTAGGCGGTATCGCCATGGCAGCGCCCGCCCCTGGGCGTTGGGGGTCTTGCCGCTACAGAAATCCCGCGCCGGCGCCGATACTTCCAATATGCCGCCCACAGCGGTTTGCGCACCCGGGAGCACCCATGTTTTTTGTCTTCGGTCCCAACGGACAGATGTTTCGCGGTCCCGCCGAGCGGCTGGGCCAGGTGGCGCCCGTGCGCCGCGTACAACGCCCGCAGGCCCTGCGCACGCGCTCGGCCGATGTGATGGCCGACGATGCAGCCGCCTCGTTCCCTGCCATCCTGGCCGACCTCGCGGGCCAGCCTGCCGGCGCGCCGGAGCCCGCCCCGCGCAGCCGCGGCGCGGTCGATGCCTACCTTTCCACGGAAAAAGGCCCCAGCCAGCCACGCCAGCCCCTGCAGACCGTGGCCGACGTGATGAGCCACGAGGCCGTGACGGTGTCGCCCGAGGCCGGTGTCAACGACGCCTGGCGCGTGCTGGCCGAGCACGGCGTGGCCCAGGCCCCCGTGCTGGATGCCGGTGGCCGCGTGGTCGGCCTGCTGCTGCGTGCCGACATGGCGCCGCTGGACCTGCTGCCCGAGCCCGGTGCGATCAAGGACGCCATTGCCCTGGCGCGCCGGCCCGTGAACGAGGTCATGATCTCCCCCATACCCACGGTGGCCACCACCACCGACCTGCGCCGCGTGGCCGGCGTGCTGCTGGAGACCGGCCTGCCGGGCCTGCCCGTGACCGATGAGCAGGGCCTGCTGGCCGGCTTCATCAGCCGCACCGACATCCTGCGCGCCGTGGCCTCCGATCCGCCGCTGGATCTGTGGAGCTGAGGCTTTCGGCCCCACCATGCAAAACGGGCGCCAGGCGCCCGTTTGCTTTTTGGCCAATGTCCGCTGCGCCTGCGGTTCAGCCGCCCGTCTCGGGCTGCTTGCCCACGGAGATCTCCAGGCCCGTGGCCGCGTCGATCTTCAGACCCTTGGGCAGCGGGAACTTCACGGTCTCCTCGATGCCATCCATCTTGCGCACCGACAGCGCGCCCAGCTGGCGCAGGCGCTGGATGACCTCGTCCACCAGCACCTCGGGCGCCGAGGCGCCGGCCGTCAGGCCCACGCGCCCGGCATTGGCAAACCATTCCTCGCACAGCTCGCCCGCGTTGTCCACCATGTAGGCGGGCGTTCCCAGGCGCGCGGCCAGCTCGCGCAGGCGGTTGCTGTTGGAACTGGTGGGGCTGCCCACGACGATGAGCACATCCACCTGCGGCGCCAGCACCTTGACGGCGTCCTGGCGGTTTTGCGTGGCGTAGCAGATGTCCTGCTGCTTGGGCTCGCGCACCTGCGGAAAGCGCGCGCGGATGGCTGCCGTGATGCCTGCGGCATCGTCCACCGACAGCGTGGTCTGCGTGACCACGGCCAGCTTCTCGGTCTGGCGGGGGGTGACACGGGCCACATCGGCCTCGTCCTCGACCAGGTGGATGCCCTCGGACAGCTGGCCCATGGTGCCCTCGACCTCGGGATGCCCCTTGTGGCCGATCATCAGGAACTCGTAGCCTTCCTTGGCCAGCTTGGCCACTTCCACATGCACCTTGGTCACCAGCGGGCAGGTGGCGTCGAAGATGGAGAAACCGCGCCTGCGCGCCTCCTCCTGCACTGCCCGGCTCACGCCGTGGGCGCTGAACACCAGGGTGGCGCCGGGCGGCACGTCGTCCAGCTCCTCGATGAAGATCGCTCCCTTGGCCTTGAGATCGTTGACCACGAAGGTGTTGTGCACGATCTCGTGGCGCACGTAGATGGGCGCGCCGAACTTGGCCAGCGCACGCTCCACGATCTCGATGGCGCGGTCCACGCCGGCACAGAAGCCCCGTGGCTCGGCCAGCAGGATTTCCTGGGGCGAGGTCGTATCCGGCACCTCAGAGCACCCCGATGATCTGCACTTCGAAGGTCACCGGCTGGCCGGCCAGCGGGTGGTTGAAGTCGAACAGCACGGCGCCGTCCTCGCGCACCTGCACCACGGCGCCCGCGTAGCTGCCCAGGCCGTCGGGCGTGGGGAACTGCACCACGTCGCCGGGCGCGTACTGCTCGTGCGGGTCGCCCAGCTCGTTCATCAGCTTGCGCGCCACCCACTGCATCATGTCGCCGTTGCGCTCGCCGAAGGCTTCGCCGGCCGGCATCTCGAACGTGGTGCGCGTGCCTTCGGCCAGGCCCAGCAGGCGCTGCTCGACGGCGGGCGACAGCTCGCCCGCGCCCAGGGACAGCGTGGCGGGCTTGTCGTTGAAGGTGTTGATCACATCGCCTGCAGGCCCGGACAGGCGGTAGTGCAGCGTGAGGAACGAGCCGGCCTGGACCGTGGGGTGGGCCGGGAAAGAAGCGCTAGAGGTCATGGAAGTCCCGATAAACTGGCCCGTATTGTAGAAAAACATCCATGTCCCCACGCCCCGTGCAACGGTGCCCCTGCGGCGCCCCTCACCTGGCTGAACCATGGCTCTCAAAGACCTGCCCGCCCAGGCCCAGCCGCGCGAAAGGCTCGCGGCACACGGCCCCTCGGCGCTTTCCGACATCGAACTGCTGGCCATCGTGCTGCGCACCGGCATGGCCGGCAAGGGCGTGCTGCAGTTGGCCCAGGAACTGCTGCAGCTGCCCGGCCGGCCCGGCCTGTCCGGGCTGCTGCAGGCCGGGCACGCCGACCTGAAGGCCATCAAGGGGCTGGGGCCTTCCAAGTGCGCACAACTCCTGGCCGTGCTCGAACTGGCGCGCCGCGCCACGGCCGAGCAACTGCGCGAGCGCCCTGCCCTGGCCTCGCCCGAGGCCGTGGCGCGCTACCTGCAGCTGCACCTGGCGGCACGCCAGCACGAGGTGTTCGCCGTGCTGTTCCTGGACAGCCAGCACCGGCTGATCGCGCTGGAGGAGATGTTCCGCGGCACGCTCACGCGCACCAGCGTCTACCCCCGGGAAGTGGTGCTGCGCGCCCTGCACCACCACGCGGGTGCCGTCATCCTGGCCCACAACCACCCCAGCGGCCATGTCCAGGCCAGCGCTGCGGACAGGGCCGTCACGCAGAGCCTGCAGGCTGCCCTGGGCCTGATGGACATCCAGGTGCTGGACCATGTGATCGTCGCGCCGGGCGCCGCGCTGTCCATGGCGGGCCAGGGGATGCTGTAGGACCCCGGCTGGGCCCGCCATGGCCGCCGGGGTGCCGAAATTGCGGTACAACCGGCGTCACCATGACTTTGAAAGCCACCAGCCTGCAGGACCTCGCGCCAGTGCGCCGCGCACTGGCCGAAGCCGCCGCCCAAGAGGCCCTGCTCCAGCAGCAGCGCGCCGAGACGGCGCGCCGCCTCCTGGCCGAGCAAAAGCTGTTCGAAAACACCGTGGGCCCGGTACATGCGCTCAAGTCCGCGCACGCCCGCCACCTCCATGCCCCCGAGCCCCCCGAGCCGCTGCCCCTGCAGCTGGAGCTGGACGAGCAGCGCGTGCTGCAGGAGGCCATGAGCGACGAGTTCGACGTCAGCACCCTGCTGGACACCGACGACCAGCTCAGCTTCCGGCGCCCCGGCATCGGCCTGGACGTGACCCACAAGCTGCGCGCCGGCCAGTGGAGCATCCAGCGCCAGCTGGACCTGCACGGCCTGCGCGTGGACGAGGCGCGCGAGGCGCTGGGCCAGTTCATCCGCCTGTCGCACCGCACCGGCATACGCTGCGTGCGCGTGGTGCACGGCAAGGGCCTGGGCTCGCCGGGCAAGACCCCCGTGCTCAAGGGCCGCGTGCTGCGCTGGCTGGTGCAGAAAAAGGAAGTGCTGGCCTTTGTGCAGGCCCGCCCGGCCGAAGGTGGCGCGGGCGCCCTGGTCGTCCTGCTGCAGCCGGGCAAGCGCCAGCTGTACTGAGGGCGTGGATGGCGTGAGCGGTGATGGGGCTCAGGCCGCGGCCACCGCCGCCGCCTTGCGCGCCCGACCTATCACCAGCGCCATCACCGCCGCCACCAGGCAGGCCAGGCCGGCCGCATACAGCGCGGGCGTATAGGTCAGCAGCAGGGTGCGCGTCAGGCCCGCGCCCCAGGCAGCGGTGGCCGCGCCCAGCTGGTGGGCCGCGAAGATCCAGCCGAACACCAGCCCCACCTTCTGCGGCCCGAAATGCTGGGCCGTGAGCTTGACCGTGGGCGGCACCGTGGCGATCCAGTCCAGCCCGTAGAACATGGCGAACAGGCCCAGGCCATAGAAGGTGAACTCCGAATGCGGCAGCCAGAACAGCGACAGGCCGCGCAGCCCGTAGTACCAGAACAGCAGCTTGCGGTTGTCGTAGCGGTCCGACAGCCAGCCCGACAGCACGGTGCCCACGAAGTCGAAGGCCCCCATCATGGCCAGCACCGACGCGGCGGGCACCGCGCCCATGCCGTTGTCGCCGCACAGCGAGATGAAGTGCGTCTGCACCAGGCCGTTGGTGGACAGGCCGCAGATGAAGAAGGTGCCCGCCAGCAGCCAGAAGGTGCGGTTGCGCGCGGCCTCGGCCAGCACCTTGAAGGGCGTGCCGAAGTTCATGGCCATGGCCGGTGGCGGCGGGGCCGAGGCATCGCCGCCAAAGGGCACCAGGCCCAGGTCCGAAGGCCGGTCCCGCACGAACAGCAGAGCCAGCACGGCAATCAAGGCGCTGGCCACGAACACCGGCACCGTGGCCGAGCGCCAGCCCCAGTGCTCGATCATCCAGGCGGCCAGCGGCAGGAAGGCCAGCTGCCCCGTGGCCGCACTGGCCGTGAGCACGCCGATGACCAGGCCCCGCCGCGCCGCAAACCAGCGGTTGGCCACCACGGCGCCCAGCACCAGCGCCGTCAGGCCCGTGCCCATGCCCAGCAGCAGGCTCCACAGCAAAAACAGATGCCACAGCTGCGTGGCCTGCGTCACCATCGCCATGGCGCCGCCCACCAGGGCCAGGCCCATGCACATCACGGCACGCAGGCCGAAGCGCTCCATCATCACGGCCGCAAACGGCCCCAGCAGGCCGAACAGCGCAAAGCGCAGCGCCAGGCTGCTCGATATCTGCTCCGTACTCCAGCCGAACTCGCGCGACAGCGGCTGCAGCATGGCGCCCGGCAGGCCCAGCGCCGCCGACATGGTCAGCATGGTGAGGAAAGTGATGGCCGCGACCAGCCAGCCGTAGTGGATGCCGCGCCGCTGCAGCCAGCGCGCCGTGGAGTTGGAGAGCATGGGAGTCTCTTCGGGGGTTGGGAATTCGGTAGGGCCTACGCCTGCGGGCCGTCTGCAGCGTTGCCATCGCCATTGCCGCCATCGAGCAGCACCAGGCATTCGTCGATCAGCGCATGCAGGGCCGCCACGCGCTCCAAGCCCACGCGGGCGTTGAGCTCGTTCTGTGCGGTCTTCCAGCTTTGCTTGGCCTCTTCGCGCTTGGCCTGGCCCGCGTCGGTGATGTGCACCAGGCGGCTGCGCTGGTCCTCGCCCTGGCCCATGCGCACCCAGCCGGCGTCGATCAGCGGCTTGAGGTTGCGCGTCAGCGTCGAGGCGTCCATGCGCATGCGCCGCGCCAGGTCCGAGGGCCGCACCGGACTGGCGGCCAGCACATGGCTGAGCAGCGAGTACTGCGTGATGCGCAGCCCCGTCTCGTTCAGATGGGCGTCATACACCTGGCCCACGCTGCGCATGAGCTGGCGCACGCGGTGGTTGGTGCAGCCCTGGGGCACGGCGAGGATGTCTGGATTCACTGGCATGGCGCAGATTATTGCATATACAACTGTTGTAGATACAATAATATCCACGCCGCCATCCCAGACAGCCTGGCGCCCGCACTTTTCCCAATGAAAGAGAGACATTCCATGGACACCCGCACCCACTCCCCGGAGCAGGCCGCCCACAGCCTCACCTCCGGCGCCACCTCCAGCGCCACCGGTGCCATCTCCCCTGCCCTGCAAGCCTGGCTGGACGAGGAACAGGCGGTCACCCTCCGGCTGGACGCCGGCCCCGGCGCAGGCGTGTCGCGCCCCGACCAGGTCGCAGGCCGCAGCGGGCTGGAGCTGATGCAAGCCATGCTGCGCGGCGAACTGCCCTACCCGCCCATTGCACGCACGCTGGACTTCATGCTGATTTCCGTGGGCGAAGGCAGCGCCGTCTTCCAGGGCCGCCCCGGCGCCAACCACCTCAACCCCATGGGCACGGTGCACGGCGGCTGGTTCGCCACCTTGCTGGACTCGGCGCTGGGCTGCGCCGTCCACACCTGCATGCCGCCGGGCCGGGGCTACACCACGGCCGAGCTGGGGGTGAACCTGGTCAAGGCCCTGACCCCGCGCGTGCCGCGCGTGCGCGCCGAAGGCCGCGTGCTGCACTGCGGCCGCCAACTGGCCACGGCCGAGGCGCGCCTGGTCGGCCCCGATGGCACGCTCTACGCCCACGCCACCACCACCTGCCTGGTGTTCGAGATGCCGCCTGCGCGCTGAAGCCCGTTCGGCACAAGCAAAAAAGCCCCGTGCCAGATGCACGGGGCTTTTTTGTTGCTTGCCTGCCGGAACTTACTTCGACAGATCCAGGCGGTACTTGGACGTGCCCTTGCCCGAGCCGTCATCGGCCGCCACCAGCGAGATGTTGGCCAGGCCCGCCGCCTGCGCCACCGGCAGCGCGTTGGCGCCGGAGCTGAACACCACGTTGGCCGAGGTGGCCACCTTGGTGAAGCGCCAGCTCTTGGCCGCGCCATTGGCGGCGCGCGTGATGCTGCCCTTCTTGCGCACGTAGCCGATCACCACGTCGCGGTTGGCGTCCGGCGAGGCCCAGATGGCGCTGGAGCCGTCGAGCTTGGCGATGAAGCTCTTGCCGCTGGTGGCGCGGTAGTTGTTCGTGGCGATCACGAACTCCTGCGCGGGGTCGATGGCCTTGCCCAGGTACTGCAGGTTCTTGATGCGGCTGCCCACGGGCTGGGTCACGTCGATCTCGTACTGCACATCGGCCGTGGTGAACATGTCGAAGTTGTAGCCCGGGAAGGTGCTGATCAGCTGCTGCTCACCCGTCTTGGCCGGATCGATCTGGTTGAAGCGCTTGGCAGCGGCCTCCAGCCAGTCCTTGATGTCGGCGCCATTCACCTTCACCGCATACACGGTGTTGGGGTACAGGTACAGGTCGGCCGCGTTGTAGATGGCCAGCGGGCCCACGGCCACGTCGGTGTAGTCGGCGCCGCCCTGGAAGCCCGACTTGAACGGCGCGCTCACCGACAGCACGGGCAGCTGCGCGTACTGCGGCAGGCTGGCCTTCACATAGTCGGCCACATAGTCGCGCTGCGCCTGGTTGACGATCTGGATGGCGCCCGGGTCGCCCACATCGGCGAACAGCGTGCTCATGCGGAAATCCGTGCTGCCGATGGGCGTCTTCACGTACTGGATGGCGGCCTGGTGCTGGCTCTCGATCAGCGGCGCCACCGTCGGGTCCACGGCCACGTAGGTGGCCTTGCCTGCGGCGTCCTTGCCGGTCTGGATATTGCGCAGCTCGCTCTTGCCCGCGCTCTTGTCCACGCTCCACTGCTTGCCGTCCCACTTCAGCGCCAGCTGGATCACGCCCAGCGCCTTGCCCCAGGAACTGGCCATCACCGACTGCACGCCGTTGATGGTGCCCGCCTTGTTGTCCACGCCCGCCTGCGTGAACGCCGGCGTGGCCGCCGTATCGGGGAACACGCCGTGCTGGTGGCCCATGACCATGGCGTCGATGCCGGCCACCTTGCTCAGGTGCAGGCCGGGGTTTTCCATCGTCGGCGAGTAGGCCGCGCCGTCCAGGCCGCCGTGCAGCATGGCCACCACCACGTCGGCGCCCTTGGCGCGCATCTCGGGCAGGTACTTCTGGGCGGACTCCACGGCACCTTCGGTGTAGAGCCTGCCCTCCAGATAGCGCTTGTCCCAGTTCATGATGCCCGGCGTGGTGAAGCCGATCACGCCGATCTTGATGGGCAGTTCCACCGCCTTGCCATCCTTGTCCTTGGCCGCGATCTTGCGCTCCAGAATCACGTAGGGCTGCACCAGCGGCTGCTTGGTCTTGCTGCTGTAGACATTCGACAGCGCCATGGGAAAGCCATTGCCCGCGCACTTGACCGACTTGTCCACGCCGTCCACGTCCAGGCCGCCGCCCAGCACCTGGTTCAGGAAGGGCAGGCCGTAGTTGAACTCATGGTTGCCCAGCGTGCCCGCATCGAAGCCCAGCGCGCCCATGGCCTTGTACATGGACAGCTGCTGCGTGCAGGGGATCTTGGCCACCTCGGCCTCGTAATCGGCCAGGGCCGTGCCCTGGATGGTGTCGCCGTTGTCCACCAGCAGCGTATTGGCAAACTCCTTGCGCGCCGCGCGCACCAGCGTGGCCGTGCGCTCGAAGCCGTAGGAGGCATCCTCGGCCAGCTTGAAATAGTCATAGCTGCGCACATTGAAGTGCAGATCCGTGGTCTCCAGCACGGCCAGCGTGGCCGTCGCGGGCTGGCTGGCCACCGGGGGCGTCGCGCTGTCGTTGCTGTCGCTGCCACCGCAGGCGGCCACCAGCGCGGCGCTGGCCAGGACGCTCAGCGCCAGGCGGCGGGACAGGAGCAGGGATTGCAATGTGGGGAGGTTGCTCAGTGGCATGTGGTTTTTGTGGGGGTGGTGAAGGGGGGGAGTTTGTTGGTGGGGGTTTACAGGGGTGTGACAGCTGGTCTGTTCTGGTCTGGTCTTGGTCAGGTGCTGTTTTTTGTCCCTGCCGGGGGGTTGTTTTTCGAGGCCGGGTTTCGGCCCGGCGGCCGACCTACTTTCCTTTGTTTCGCCAAAGGAAAGTAGGCAAAGCAAAGGCGACCCGGATGTCCGCGACCCCTTCGCTTCGCTGCGGGGCAACCTGCGTCGGGCCACCTGCGGGGTTCGCTGCGGAACTCGCTGCGTTCACTGCGTGAACTCCGCTCAGACAACCGCAGCGAGTCAGATCACGAAGCAGTCCTGTCCTTCGGCAGGACTGCAACCCCGCAGGCGGCCCGACGCAGGCGCTGACATACGGGGAGCTTGCTCGGGCCTTCGCTGCGCTCGGCCTGGTTTCTTGATACGCAGCCGTTAAACTTGCGGCAGGCCGAAAGGCTTGGTGTGTCGTAACACCAATACAGAGGTGCGGCCCCCACCTTGAAGGGGGCTTTGTCATGTCCAGATTCCTGGGGCAGATGCGTCGTCGCGCGTCCGTCTCCAACGGTTTTGGACGGGATGGGCTTACCCGCAAGGATGGCCGCACGTCTGTATACGTGTTACGAACATCCCGTCCACCCGTTGCCCGTCGTACGGTGGCGTGTGGTTCTCTTGATTCATACAGGAACCAAGACATGCACCCTCTCACCGCCGCTCAGGCGGCCCCTCCCCAACCACCTTTTCTTCCCACCTGGCGGCAGGCCATGCACGCCTCGCTGGGCCTGGTGCACAGCACGCTGCAGCAGTTGATCGAACTGATGGTCGACGATCCTGACAGGGACGACAGCGAAGTCGATGTGGACTGCGCCGTGGAGCTGGCGCTGGAGCACATCAAGCGCATGAGTGTCCAGCAGCATGCGGACCGCTATGCCTTCGAGGTGGAGTGGATCAAGGCAACAGCGGCGCTGCGGCTGGCGCAGGGCGCCTTCGGGCGGCCGGAATCACGCTTTGGCCTGCGGCTCAAGGATGCTATCCAGCAGCTGGAGATGCTGCCGGAGCTGGTGGAGTTCGTGGACCAGGACGACGGCGAGTGAACTGTGCGGCGCGCCCGTATCTCTGTGAGAAACTGGCCCGCCGAACACCCCCTTGCCTTCACCCATGGAACTGCGCCAGCTGCGCTACTTTGTCGATATCGCCAAGACCGAGCACCTGACGACATCGGCCAGAAACCTCTATGTCACGCAGTCCACGCTCTCGCATGGGCTGCGCCAGCTGGAAGAGGAGCTGGGCATGGCGCTGTTCGAGCGCATTGGCCGGGGGCTGAAGCTGTCGCAGGCCGGCGTGGTGTTCCGCAACTATGCGGAGCGCGCGCTGCATGAGGTGGAGGCCGGGCGCATGGCGCTGGCCGACCTCAGCGAGCTGCAGACCGGCACGCTAACCATCGGCGTGATTCCCACCTTCCTCAACACCCTGGTCGCCCCGGCCGTGGCGGCTTTCATGCGTGCCTATCCCAAGGTCAACGTGGTGGTGATCGAGCTGCTGGCCCCGCCCGTGGAGCAGGGATTGCTGGACGGCAGCCTGGACCTGGGCGTGAGCTTTCACCCGCCCCAGCGCGCCGAGCTGGACGCGCTGCCGCTGTTCGACGAACGCATGATGCTGCTGGTCAACCCATCGCACCCGCTGGCCGGGCGCCGCACGCTGTCCGTCAAGTCGCTGACCGGCGTGCCCCTGGCTCTGCTGCCGCGCACGTTCTACACGCGCAGCCTGATCGAGGACGGGCTGCGCACCGCAGGCGTCACGCCCTTGCTGCGCGCGGAAATGGGCTCGGTGGAATCGCTGATCGCGCTGTGCCGCTGGGGCGACATGGCCACCATCGTCCCCGAGCGCGCCGCCCAGCAGGCCACGGACATGGTGGCCATCCACCTGGTCGCCCCCCAGCTCATCCGCACCGCCGGCCTGCTGTGGCGCCGAGGCGCCAGCTACAGTGCGGCCGCGCGCGAGTTCGCGGCGCAACTGGCCCCCGCCACCAGAACCAACATGCCCCGCTAAAAAAACCCCTGGCCGAGCGCAGCAAAGGTCCGAGCAAACTCCCCGTATGTCAGCGCCTGCGTCGGGCCGCCTGCGGGGTTGCAGTCCTGCCGAAGGACAGGACTGCTTCGTCAACTGACTCGCCGCAGTTGTCTGAACGGAGCGCGCAGCGCGCAGTGAGTTCTGCGGCGAACCCCGCAGGCGGCCCGACGCAGGTTGCCCCGCAGCGCAGCGAAGGGGTCGCGGACATCCGGGTCGTCTTTCTTTTGCCTCCTTTTCTTCGGCCGGCGTACCGGTGACGAATCAAAGAAAAGGAGGTCGGCCGCCGGGCCGAGACCCGGCCTCGAAAAACAACCACCCGGCAGGGTCAAAAACTAACCCGTTGCAGGGAAAAAACCAGCTCACGGCAAAGAAGGCCGCGCCCTCTCAGGCACCCGGGCCCCCAACGCAGCCGGCACATAAGCCGCATCAAAACTGCACCCCACCCCAAACTTGGCCTCATTAGCAGAACAAGCAGCAGCAATCCCCGCAGCAGTCGGCTTCACCCCCGCCTCCACCCACTGCATCAACGCAGTCATCAAGGTGGGATAGGTCGCATCGCTGATATAGCTGTGCGTCCCCTGCCGCGTAAAGGTCTGCACCAGCCGGTCCCCACTGCCGCCCTGCTGCATCACCGCACGGAACCGCGCATCCAGCTCCACGAAGGCCGTAGGGTCGCTGATCCACTTGGCCGAGAGGACCGGCACGCCAATCCTGCCCACGGGGTCGGTGTCATCGGCGAACTTGCGGTAGGCCGCAGGGTCGGCGCGGTAGCGCAGCACGCCGGCATTGAGTGCGGCATCGTCGGCCGAGCCGGCATAGACCGCACCCTCGTTGCCGAAGGGGCTGGCGCCGCCCGTGCGCTTGGCCGAGATGTCCTGGAAGTGCATGGTGCCCCAGTTCATGTGCGACTGGATGGCGCTTTCGGGGATCTTGATGACCTTGGTGATGGTGTCGATCTTCGCCTGCTGCGCGGCCGTGCGCTGGGCGGCGGGCTTGTCCAGCGCCAGGCATTCGTTCACGCGCAGGGCCACGTCGGCCTGGCGCATCTTGGCGTCAGCGGGCAGGCCCAGGTTGAGCGCGTACTGCGGCTCATTGGGGCGCGGGTGGTTGCCGCACAGGTACTGGTAGACCACGCGCAGATCGGTGCGGAAGTCATAGGCATGGGTGCCGCCGCCCAGCACGCCGCTGGTCAGCAGCACGCCGTCGTAGGGGCGCTCGCCCACGGTCTGCTCGTTGAACATTTCCGCGCCCTTGGCGGCCACGCCCGCACCCCAGGACTGGCCGTGCAGGATGGTGCGCTGCGGCTTGGCCACATGCTGGCGGAAGATGCCGCGCAGGCGCTCGGTGTCCTCTGCGGCGGCGCGCACTTCCACGCCGCCCTGGCGGTAGGTAGAGCCGGCCCAGGCGTAGCCTGCGCGCACCATGATGGACCAGCGCACCAGGTCTTCGGCCGCACGGGCGGCGGTGGGCGCGGCCAGGTCGGGGCCGCCGTGGGCGTGCAGCACCAGGGTGCCGTTCCACTGCGCGGGCTTGGCGATCAGGTAGTAGGCGCCCTTGGAGTCCTGCCCGGCCCAGCAGCTGACGCCCGCAGGAATCTCGGCAGGGCAGGCCGTGCTCTTGGGCGCGGTCTCGATGGAGGTGACCGGCCCGTGCAGCACGGCCGAGCCGCCGCCGCAACCGGCCAGGGCGAGCGCAGCCAGCAGCGAGGCGCTGGCGGGACGCAGGGGGAAATACGCGGATGCTTGCATGCCTTGTCTCCTGTCTTGGCTTCTTGTTGGAAGTCACCTGCCGCGCCGCGGCAAGCGGTCTCATCGGTGACTGGATGGGATTTTGTAGAGGCTTGTCCAATATTTCAAAGATTTTTAGGATATCGGCTGGATACTTTTCACATATATGGAACTGCGCCATCTCCGTTACTTCCTGGCCGTGGCCGATACCGGCCACATCACGCGCGCGGCCGAGCTGCTGGGCATGCAGCAGCCGCCGCTGTCGCAGCAGATCCGCGCGCTGGAGGAGGAGCTGGGCATTGCCCTGTTCCGGCGCCACCCCAAGGGCGTGGACCTGACCGACGCGGGCCTGGAGCTGCAGGGCGAGGCCACACGGCTGCTGGCCGACTTCACCGCCATGCGCGACCGCATGCAGGCCTTTGCGCGCGGCGAGCGCGGGCGCATCCATGTGGGCTTCACCAGCTCGGCGGCGGCCCATGCCTTCACGCCCGAGGTGCTGCGCCTGTGCCGTGGCCGCCATCCCGACATTGCGCTGGATGTGAGCGAGAACAATGCCGCCGAGATCACCGAGGCCGTGCAGGCCGGGCGCATGCACTGCGGCTTTCTGCGCGTGCCGGTGGCCAGGCCCGAAGGCCTGGCGTTCGAGACACTGCTGCAGGAGCCCGCGCTGCTGGCCATTCCCGTGGACCACCGGCTGGCGCGCGATGCATCGCGGCCCGTGGCGCTCAGGCAGCTCGATGGCGAGCGCCTGATCCTTGTGCGGCGCACGGGCGCGCCGGGGCTGTACGCGAACCTGCTGGCGCTGTGCGCCCGGCACAAGGTACAGGTGGAGGTGGCCGCCGAGGTGGAACGCATGATGACCAATGTGAACCTGGTGGCGGCGGGCGTGGGCCTGTCCATCGTGCCGGCCTCGGTGCGCGGCGCCCATCCCGAGGCGGTGGTCTACCGCGCCTTCGAGCCCGCCGTGCGGCTGAGCGCCCCGCTCACCCTGGTGCACCGCGAGGCCGGCACGGAAACCGGCGGCGCAGGACCCGCGGCCACCTTCATCGCCCTGGCGCGCGAGCTGGCGCAGCGCCACCAGGCGCCGGGCGGCTGAGGCATGCGGGCACCGCAAGGCACCGATACCGGCCGGCGCGCCCTGCTGGCGGCGGGCGCCTGCGCGCTGGCCTGGCCCGCCCAGGCATGGCCGGCCCGGCCTGCCTGGCCGGGCGCCAGCGTGCGGATCGTGGTGGCCTACCCCGCAGGCGGTGTCAGCGACATGGTGGCCCGCGCCCTGGCCGAGCAACTGGCGCAGCAATGGGGCACGGCCGTGATCGTGGACAACCGCCCCGGCGCCAGCGGCACCGTGGCGCTGGAGCTGCTGGCGCGCAGCGCGCCCGACGGCCGCACCCTGGTCTTTGCCGCCGCCACCGCCGTGGGCCTGGCCGCAGCCTCCGTGACGCCCGTGGCTGGCGTGATGCGCGTGCCCATGCTGCTGGTGGGCACGCCGGCGCTGAAGGCCGCAGATTTCGAAGGCATGCTGGCCGAGGCGCGCGGCATGCCCGGCGGCATACGCTGGGCCACCACGGGCGAGGGCACGACGGGCCACGCCGTCCTGCAGCGCATAGAGCAGGCCACGCGCATTCCCATCGTGCATGTGCCCTACAAGGGCGGGGGCCAGCAGCTCAACGATGCGCTGGCCGGGCATTTCGAGCTGCTGTCCACCAATGTGGCGCCGCTGCAGCTGCAGGCGCTGCGCGCGGGCCGCCTCAAGGCCCTGGCCGTGGGCGCGCCGCAGCGGCTGGCGGCCCTGCCCGATGTGCCCACGCTGGCGCAGCTGGGCCATGCGCAGGCCAACCTGGATTCGCTGTTCGGCCTGTTCGCGCCGCCGCAGATGGCGCCAGCGCTGGCCCAGCGCATCAATGCCGCGGTGGCCCAGGCGCTGCGCGCGCCGGCCATCCGCAGCCGGCTGGAGGCGGCCAGCAACCAGCCGTTCGAGGGTTCGGCCGCAGAGTTCGCGCAGCAGGTGATGCGCGAGGCCGGGCGCTGACCGCCCTGCATCGCTCCCCCCGCACCACGCTCCCGCACCACGCCCTGCACCACGCCGGACTGGCTCAGCGCGCGTACTTCTTCGCCCCGGCCACGCAGACCACGGCGGCCATGGTGACCAGCACCATGCCCCAGCTCACCTGCTCGTGCAGCAGCAGGGCCGCCAGGCCCAGGCCCATGAAGGGCTGCAGCAGCTGGATCTGGCCCACGGCCGCAATGCCGCCCTGGGCCAGGCCCCGGTACCAGAAGAAAAAGCCGATGAGCATGCTGAACAGCGAGACATAGGCCAGGCCCAGCCATGCGGGCCGGCCCACATCGGCCAGCGATGCCGGCATGCTGAGCAGGGCGGCCGGCAGCATGACGGGCAGGGCCAGCACCAGCGACCAGCTGATGACCTGCCAGCCGCCCAGCGTGCGGGACAGGCGCGCGCCCTCGGCATAGCCCAGGCCGCAGACGATGATGGCAACCAGCATCAGCAGGTCGCCGCGCAGCGAGCCCCCGGCCCCGCCCACGGCCGCATAGCCGGCCACGAAGGCCGCGCCCGCCAGCGAGAACAGCCAGAACGCCGGGCGCGGCCGCTCGCCGCCGCGCAGCACGGCGAACACGGCCGTGGACAGGGGCAGCAGGCCCACGAAGACGATGGAATGCGCCGAGGTGACGTACTGCAGCGCCAGCGCGGTCAGCAGCGGAAAGCCCACCACGCCGCCCAGCGCGCTCAGCGCCAGCGAAGGCATGTCGGCACGCGCGGGCCGGGGCTGGCGCAGCGCCAGCAGCATGGCCAGGGCCAGCAATGCCGCGATGCTGGCGCGCGCACAGGTCAGGAAGGTGGGGTCCAGGTCGGCGACCGCCACGCGGGTGGCCGGCAGCGATCCCGCAAAGATCGCCACGCCGATGAATCCGTTGATCCACCCGCTGCTTGTCTTGTCCATCAAAAAGCTCCTTGGTTTGCAGCAGGCAGTGGGCCATTGCACGGCCGGATCTTCCATAGACAGTCCAATACAATTCAAAAGAACTGTTATGCACACAAATCCACTACAGAAGAGAGAGCAGCCATGCGCAGCGGCACACGCATCCAGGCGGTGATGGAGGACATCCAATCGCGCATTGCCGCGCGCACCTATCTGCCCGGCACGCGCCTGCCCTCGGTGCGCGCGCAGGCGCAGGCCATGCAGGTGTCGGTGTCCACGGTGGTGGAGGCCTATGAGCGGCTGGCGGCCGAGGGGGTGATCGCCTCGCGCCCGGGCTCGGGCTTTTATGTGGCGGGGCCGGTGGCGCCGCTGGCGCTGGGCGGTATCGGGCCGCGCGTGGACAGGGAGGTCGACCCCCTGTGGCTGGCCCGCCAGTCGCTGCAGGCAGATGCCCACGCGCTCAAGCCGGGCTGCGGCTGGCTGCCGCCTTCATGGCTGTACGAGGAAGGCGTGCGCCGCGCGCTGCGCTCCCTGGCGCGCTCGGGCACGCTGGAGCTGACGGAGTACGCAACGCCGCTGGGCCACCCGGCACTGCGCCGCCTGCTTGCGCGGCGCATGGCCGCCATGGGGCTGGAGACCTCGCCCGAGCAGATCCTGCTGACGGAGTCGGGCACGCACTCCATCGACCTGGTCTGCCGTTTCCTGCTGGAGCCCGGCGATACGGTGCTGATCGACGACCCCTGCTATTTCAATTTCCATGCGCTGCTCAAGGCGCACCGCGTGCAGGCCGTGAGCGTGCCCTACACGCCGCAGGGGCCCGACGTGGCCCGGTTCGCCGACGCGCTGCAGGCGCATTCGCCACGCCTGTACATCACCAATTCGGCCATCCACAACCCGACGGGCGCCACGCTGTCGCCACTGGTGGCGCACCGCATCCTGAAGCTGGCCGACAGCTCGGACCTGGTGATCGTGGAGGACGACATCTTCTGCGACCTGGAGACCCATGCGGCGCCCCGGCTGGCGGCCTTCGACGGCCTGTCGCGCGTGATCCAGATCGGCAGCTTCTCCAAGACGGTGTCGGCCTCGCTGCGCTGCGGCTTCATCGCGGCGCGGCCCGACTGGACGCAGGACCTGGCGGACCTGAAGATCGCCACCAACTTCGGCGGCGGGCGCATGGCCGCCGACATCGTGCTGCGCACGCTGACCGACAGCGGCTACCGCAGGCACATGGAGTCCGTGCGGCTGCGGCTGGCGCAGGAGATGGAACGCACGGCCGCGCGGCTGCAGGCCCTGGGCATGAAGCCCTGGCTGGTGCCGCAGGCCGGCATGTTCCTGTGGTGCCAGTTGCCCGGGGGCATGGATGCCACGGCGCTTGCGCGCACCTGCCTGGAGGATGGCGTGGTGCTGGCGCCCGGCAATGCCTTCAGCCAGTCGCAGAGCGCAGGCGATTTCCTGCGCTTCAATGTGGCGCAGTGCTCGGATGCGCGGATCTTCGAGGTGCTGGCGCGGGCGCTGAAGGGCTAGGCCGTTTCAGCCTGCAGCAGGCCGCGCACCCGTGCCTGCACGTGTTCCAGGGACGGCGGCAGGTCGAACAGCACGCGGTAGACGATGGGCGCGGCCAGCGCGTCGATCAGGGTGTCCGCAGCGGGCATCGCCTCGCCACGCCGCGCTGCGCGCTCGCCGATCTGCGCCAGTTGCCCGCGCAGGATTTCCACGCAGGCGCAGGGCGTGTGCTCGTTGCCCGCTGCGGCGGCCATGTCGCGCAGCATGGTGCGGCCCAGCGGCGAGGCCGATTCCTCCAGGAACTGCTCGGCCCAGGCCAGCAGGTCGCCCTCCAGCGTGCCCGTGTCCAGCGGCGGCGCCGTGGGCCGGATGATTTCCACGGCCACATCGGCCAGCAGCTGCTGTATGTCGCCCCAGCGCCGGTAGAGGGTGGACGGCGTCACGCCCGCCTGGGCGGCGATGAGCGGAAAGCTCAATTCCTCGCGCGGCATGGTTTCCAGCAGGCCCTTGACGGTCTGGTAGACCGTGGCCTGGATGCGCGCGCTGCGTCCGCCGGGACGGGCGGGACCGCCTGTTTTGGAAAGGGATGGGACTTGCGTGCTCATGGTTATTAAAGCTAAAAATTTGCGTTAGCAGCGCACAAGCGCAGAATTCGCTAACGCAAAAACTTTGCATTAATTGTGCAGCAGGGCTCTTAACCATGTCGGTACTGCAACCATCCAACTCCACTCCCGCTGCCCGGCCCGGCCGCAGCCTGGCCGTCCTGGCCTTCGGCCTGGGCAGCTTCTTCGCGGCCTCCAGCGCGCCCACGCCGCTGTACCGGCTCTACCAGCAGGACTGGGGCTTTTCCTCCGGCATGCTGACCCTGGTCTTCGCGGTCTATGCGCTGAGCCTGCTGCTGGCCCTGCTCACCACGGGCGCGCTGTCGGACCACCTGGGCCGCAAGCCCGTGATCCTGGCGGCGCTGGTGCTGGAGATCGTCTCGCTGGCGGTGTTCGCCCGCGCGGGCGACGTGCAGGCCCTGGTGCTGGCGCGCGTGCTGCAGGGCTTTGCGACCGGCATGGCCAGTGCGGCCATGGGCGCGGCGCTGCTGGACCTGCACCGCGAACGCGGCACGCTGGTGAGCACCATGGCGCCCATGGTCGGCATGGCGGCGGGCATTGTCGTGGCGGGCGAGTTCGCGCAGCTGTGGCGCCAGCAGCTGGGCCTGGTGTTCTGGCTCATGGCGCTGATCTTCGTGGCCGTGGCCGCCGCCATGGCCGTGCTGCCCGAGACGGGCGCGCGCCGCCCCGGCGCACTGGCCGCCATGCGCCCGCGCGTGCGGATTCCGGGCCAGGCCCGGGCCGACTTCATGCGCGTGCTGCCCATGAGCATCACGGTGTGGGCGCTGGGGGGCTTTTACCTGTCGCTGGGCCCGTCGATGATCCGCTCGGTCACGGGCTCGGAGGTCGCCGCCAGCTTTGCCGTGTGCATCAACACGCTGAGCGCCGCCGCCGCCATCTGGACGCTGCGCAGCCGCGCGCCGCGCGCCATGCTGCAGTTCGGCGGCAGCGGCCTGCTGGCCGGGGTGGCCCTGCTGCTGGTCGGCGCCCATCTGCAAAGCCTGCCCCTGGTGCTGGGCGCCTCGGTGGTGGCGGGCGCGGGCTTCGGCGTGGGCTTCCAGGGCGCGTTGCGCAGCGTGATCCCGCTGGCCGAACCGCACGAGCGCGGCGCCCTGATCTCGGCCATCTACATCGCCAGCTACCTGGCGTTCAGCGTGCCGGCCATCGCGGCGGGCATGGCCGCCGCGCGCTTCGGCCTGTTGCCGGTCACCTATGCCTACGGCCTGATGCTGATGCTGTTCGCGGGCCTGGCGCTGGCGGGGACGCGCCAGCCCAGGCCGGTGGTGGTGTCCTGAGGCATTGATCGAAAAATAAAACCATAGCAATCCAGCCTTATTCCACCTGGTGATCAACGGGAAGTAACGGAGAAAATCTCAGCGGCGGCGCAAAAAAAGTCCAGCCGAACTTGCAGGATCGGCAAGGCTTGTTCGGCATACGGGGAGTCACACCACTTTTCCCAGCCCTATGCCCCGCACCCTCCCCCACCAGCCCCAGGACGGCCTTGCAGCCGCACGGGGCTGGCCTGCGTCCATGGGGATGGCTGGGGTGGCAGCGGTGCTGGGGGTGGCGATGCTGGTTGCCACGGCAGCGGACTGCGTCCATGCGGCGCCGTCCGCCCAGGCCGCCCAAGCCGGCCAGCGCAGCTTTTCGATTGCGGCCGGCCCTCTCACGCATGTGATCGCGCAGTACGCCAACCAGGCTGGCGTTGCGCTGTCGTTTGATGCCGCGCAGCTGGGCCTGCTGCAGTCCCCGGGGCTGCAGGGCAGCTATGGCGTGGAAGACGGTTTTGCCAGGCTGCTACAGGGCACGGCGCTGCAGGCCGTGCGCGAGTCCAGCGGCGTCTACACGCTGCGGCCGCTGCCAGCGGCGGCCTCGGGCACGGGCGGGCAGACGCTGGGCACGGTCACGGTCCGGGCCACGGCGCCGGCCAGTGCCACGACCGAGGCATCGGACAGCTACGCGGCCAGCCTGGTCACGGGCTACAAGGGGCTTCAGTCGGTGCGCGACATCCCGCAGCCCGTGACCGTGCTCACGCGCCAGTGGCTGGACGAGCAGGCCCTGCCCGACCTGCATGCCGTGCTGCAGCACACGCCGGGCGTGACGGTGGAGTACATCGACAGCGAGCGCATCGCCTATTACTCGCGCGGCTACCAGATCGATTCGCTGCAGGTGGACGGGCTCAATGTGAACCAGGTGGCCTCGGCCTCCACCTTCATCCAGCCCGATACGGCCATGCTGGACCGCGTGGAGGTGCTGCGCGGCGCCACGGGCCTGCTGCGTGGCGCGGGCTCGCCCTCGGCCATGGTGAACATGGTGCGCAAGCGGCCCACGGCGCAATGGCAGGGCTCGGCCGCGCTGACGCTGGGTTCCTGGGACCGCCAGCGCATGGAGGCCGACCTGTCCGGCCCGCTGAACGCAGCCGGCACGCTGCGCGGCCGGCTGGTGGCGCTGGCGGACGACAAGGCATCGTTCCAGACCGCGCGCAAGGAAAAGCGCCTGGGCCTGTACGGCGTGCTGGAGGCGGACCTGGGGCCGCGCACCACGCTCACGGCCGGCCTGCAGCACACGGACCTGCAAGCCACGGGCTCCTGGGGCGGCCTGCCTGCCGCCGCCGACGGCAGCCAGCTCGGCCTGCCGCGCAGCACCTACCTGGGCACGCCCTGGAATACCTGGGACCGCCACAACCAGCAGGCCTTTGCCGAGCTGGAGCACCGGATGGACAGCGGCTGGCAACTGAAGGCCCAGGCGGCGCACACGCGCTTTCGGTCGGACGGGTTCAAGCAGACTTCGTTTTCCAGGGCCAGCGACAGCAATCCCTACCTGTTCGACGTGAGCACCTCCATCTATGGCGGCGACGGCAGCACGCAGAACGCGCTGAGCCTGCTGGCCAGCGGCCCCTTCGAGGCCCTGGGCCGCAGGCACGAGCTGTCGCTGGGCGCCGACCTGCAGCGCATCCGCAGCACGGGCGCCACGGGCTACTGGGGCGTGAGCCCGCTGCGCAATGTGGATATCCGCGGCTGGAATCCGTACACCAGCTATCCGGAGCCGTTCTACAGCGAGGGCAACGGCAACGCCTATTCATCGCCCGTGTCCCACATCCACCAGTACGGCGGATTCGCGCGGGCCCGGCTGTCGCTGACCGACTCGCTCACCGCCATTGCCGGCGCGCGCCTGAGCTGGTGGAGCTATCTCGAACCCGGCAATGCCCAAAGCGGCTACAGCCTGCGCCGCGAGCTGACGCCCTATGCGGGCCTGGTGCATGCGCTGTCGGACACGCTCGACGCCTATGCCAGCTACAGCGAGATCTTCAGCCCCCAGGACAAGAAGGCCGCCGACGGCAGCATCCTGGCGCCCGCCCGGGGCGAGGACCTGGAGGCCGGGCTCAAGGGCAGTTTCATGGACGGCCGGCTGCAGGCCAGCGTGTCGTTGTTCCGCATCCAGCGCGTGGGCAGCGCCATGCAGGACACGGCATCGGCCATGCCCTGCCTGCCGTACTACCCGACCAGCCACTGCTTCATGGCCGGCGGCAAGAGCCGCAGCCAGGGCTGGGAGCTGGAGCTGTCCGGCGAGCCCGCGCCAGGCTGGCAGGTGCTGGCCGGCTACACCTACACCCAGGCCAGGTACCTGCGCGACGCCTCCGAGGCCAACGTGGGCCAGCCGCTGCGGCCCGTGGACCCGCGCCATGCGCTGCGCCTGTTTGCCAGCCACCGCTTCAAGGGGCCCTTGCAGGGATGGACCGCAGGCGCCGGCGTGCGGCTGCAAAGCGATGCCTACGCCAGCGTGGGCGATGCAACCACCCGCCAGGGTGGCTATGCGCTTTTTGACGCGCTGCTGGCCTACCGCCTGGACGACACCTACTCGCTGCAGCTGAACGTGAGCAACCTGCTGGACAAGCGCTACTACGCCAAGTTCTCGCCCAACAGCACCTACTTCAACAACTACTACGGCGATCCGCGCAACGTGACGGTGTCGCTGCGCGCGCGCTTCTAGGGCCACGGCCGGCCTGCCCTCCTTCCCCGGCTTTTTCTTCACGGTTTTTCCAACCTTTGCACATGACTGCCATGACGCACCACAGCACTCCTGCGGACTTCCGCTTCGCTCCCCATCCCCTCACGCGCCTGATCCGCCAATGCCTGGGCGCCGGCCTGGCCCTGGCCGCCGTGGGCGTGGCGGCCCAGACGGCCGAGGGCCCGGCCCTCAAGGAGGTGACGGTGAGCGACCAGGCCGAGGCCATCGGCGGACTGCAAAAGACCTATGCCGGCGGCCAGATCGCGCGCGGCGGCGACCTGGGCATCCTGGGCAAGACCGACCAGATGAACGTGCCCTTCAGCACGACCAACTACACCTCGGAGCTGATCGAGAACCAGCAGGCGCTGACCATCGCCGACGTGGTGATGAACGACGCCTCGGTGCGCACCCTGCAGGCGCGCGGCGGCTATGGCGATGACTTCCAGGTGCGGGGCTTTTCCCTGTCCATGCGCGATGTGTCGGTGAACGGCCTGTACGGCCTGTCGCCCTCCACGCGACTGCCGCTGGAGGTGATCGAGCGCGTGGAAGTGCTCAAGGGCCCCGGCTCGCTGACCAATGGCGTGGGTCCCAGCGGCAGCATCGGCGGCAGCATCAACGTGGTGACCAAGCGCGCGGGCGACGTGCCGCTGAACCGCCTGACCGCCACCTACATGGGCAAGGCCCAGTTCGGCACCCACCTGGACGTGGGCCGCCGCTTTGGCGAAGACAACCAGTGGGGCGTGCGGGTGAACGGCGTGTGGCGCAACGGCGAAGGCAACATCGACGGCGGCCGCCAGCGCCTGGGCCTGGCCTCGGTGGGGCTGGACTACGAAGGCCAGGGCCTGCGCTGGTCGCTGGACGCGCTGACCACCAGCGGCAAGACCACGGAGTTCCGCCCGCAAAGCGCCTTCCTGGCCGGCATCACCCAGGTGCCCGCCGTGCCCGACAGCCGCATCAACTTCAACCCGGGCACGGAGCTGCTGGACAAGGCCAAGACCGTGATCTCGCGCGTGGAATACGACATCAACGCCAACACCTCCGTCTACGGCGGCGTGGGCTACAGCGATGTGTCCAGCGACCAGAGCTTCCCCACGGCCGTGCAGCGCATCGACTCGCTGGGCAACTTCACGGTGCGCAACGGCTTCTACGACGAGTTCAACAAGACCACCTCGGCCGACGTGGGCCTGCGCACGCGCTTCAAGACCGGCGCCATCGGCCACACCGTGGTGGCCGCGGCCAACTACATGGACCGCGAGAGCGGCTACTTCTACCAGCTGACCTCCAAAGCCGTCCCCTCCAACATCTACAACCCCTCGCCCCTGCCGGCCATCGACTTCGTGCGCGGCGCGCCCACCAAGAACGCCGAGCTGACGCAGCACAGCCTGGCGCTGGCCGACACCATGGCGCTGTTCAGCGACCGCCTGCTGGTGACCGTGGGCCTGCGCGACCAGACCATCGACCAGAAGAACGCCAGCGGCACCACGCTGTACAAGGCCAGCGCCGTGACGCCGCTGGCCGGCGTGGTGTTCAAGCCGCAGAACCATGTCGCGGTCTACGCCAACTACACGGCAGGCCTGTCGGCAGGCGGCACGGCCGGGCCCAACACGGCCAATGCCGGCCAGGTGTTCGCGCCGCAGAAGTCCAAGCAGTACGAAGTGGGCGTGAAGGTGGACTGGGGCCGCATGACCACGCAGGCCGCGCTCTACCAGATCCAGCGCCCGGGCTCCATGACGGACCCGGTGACCAATGTCTACAGCTTCGGCGGCGAGACGCGCAACCGCGGCCTGGAGCTGACCGCCTACGGCGAGATCCACAAGGGCCTGCGCCTGCTGGCCAGCGCGGCCTTCAACAACGCCAGGCTCTCGCGCACGGCAGGCGGCGTGAACCAGGGCAACGATGCCAACGGCGTGCCCGATCGCACCTTCAACCTGGGCCTGGACTGGGATACCCCCTGGGTGGAGGGCCTGAGCCTGAACGGCCGCGTGATCCACACCTCGTCCATGTACTACGACGCGGCCAACATCCTGCGCATGCCCGGCTGGACACGCCTGGACCTGGGCGCACGCCTGCGCACCCACGTGGCCGGCAAGCCGGTGGTGCTGCGCGCCAGCCTGGAGAACGTCAGCAACAAGAGCTACTGGGTGACTGCCGCCGGCTACACCACCACGGGCGCGCCGCGCACGCTGATGCTGTCGGCACAAGTGGACTTCTAAGCCCCCGGCAACCGGCAACCGCCCCGCCCCCGGCATGGCGCCGGGGGGCGCGGTGATGGCGGGGGCCTCAGGCCCCCTTCTGTCAGAGAAAAAAACACCCCATGCAAAGCCACACGATCAAGACCTGGGCCTGGTTGCACAAATGGAGCAGCCTGGTCTGCACCGTCTTCATGCTGCTGCTGTGCCTGACCGGCCTTCCGCTGATCTTCCACCACGAAATCGGCCACCTGCTGGGCACCGAGGTGGAGGCCCCGCCCATGCCCCAGGGCACGCCCCATGCCAGCCTGGACAAGGTGCTGGAGGTGGCCCGTGCCCAGCACCCGGACCGCGTGGTGCAGTTCGTCTCCAAGTCCGACGACACCGACGACCTCTGGTTCGTCACCATGACGCCCACGCCGGCGCCCACGGACGATTTCCGCTCCGTGGTCATCGATGCGCGCACGGCAGAGCTGCTGGCCCAGCCGCGCTTCGACCAGGGCTTCATGTGGGTCATGTTCAAGCTGCACGTGGACCTGTTCGCGGGGCTGCCGGGCAAGCTGTTCCTGGGCTTCATGGGGCTGCTGCTGCTGATCGCCATCGTCAGCGGCGTGGTGCTGTACGCGCCCTTCATGCGCAAGCTCGATTTCGGCACCGTGCGCCGCACTCGCCAGCCCCGCCTGAAGTGGCTGGACCTGCACAACCTGCTGGGCATCGTCACCCTGGTGTGGCTGTTCGTGGTGGGCGCCACCGGCATGATCAATACCTGGGCCGACCTGCTGATCAAGTACTGGCAGCATGACCAGCTCAGCAGCGTGCTGGCGCCCTACCAGGGCCAGGACACGGTGCCGGTGGCGGAGCGCGCCTCGCTGCAGCAATCGCTGCAGGCCGCCCAGCAGCAGGTGCCAGGCACCAGGCTGTACTTCATCGCCTTCCCCGGCACCACGTTCTCCAGCCCGCACCACCACACCTTCTTCCTGCGTGGCAACGAGCCCCTGACCTCGCGCCTGTTCCTGCCCGTGCTGGTGGACGCCAGGACCGCCCAGGTCACGGCCGCGCCCGCCCTGCCCTGGTATCTGACGGCGCTGCTGGTGTCCCAGCCGCTGCACTTCGGCGACTACGGCGGGCGGGCCATGCAGATCCTCTGGGCGCTGCTGGACATCGCCAGCATCATCGTGCTGGGCACCGGCCTGTACCTGTGGATCAACAAGGGCAAGAGCGTGCCGGCCCCGCAGCCCGCGCCGCGCGGCAAGGAGATCACGGCATGAGCGGCGCGCAACACCGGGGCTTTCTCGCCCTCTGGGGCTGGCCCATCGCGCTGGGCGTGCTGACGGCCATCGGCCTGGTCTCGGCCCTGTTCAGCGACGGCGGCCTTGGCGACATGCTGGCCGGAGTCTGCCTGGCCGTTCCCACGGCGGCAGGGATCTGGCATGGATGGCTGCGGCGCAGGCCGCCGGGCTGAAGCCGGGGCAGGCCGGCACGACGCTCAGTCGCGCCGGTCGCGCTGGCCTGCGCTTTCCAGCAGCTGCTGCAAGGCTGCGCCCAGTGGCCGCCAGACATCGGTGACACCGGCCCAGTCGCCGGCCAGGCAGGCCTGCTCCAGGCTCCTGGTCAGTCCGCTGGCCCGCTCCTGTCCCAGCAGGCGCAACACGCTCTGCAGGCTGTGCGCCTGCCTGCGCAGGGCCATGGCGTTCTGCTCCGCGATAAGGACCTCCATCCGGGCGATATCGTCGGGCAAGTGTGCAAGGCAGATGTCACGGTAGCTGTGGAACAGGCCTGCGTCGCCACCAAAGAAATTGGCGATGGCGAGCGCGTCCGACGGCGCCTCCGGTTGCACATCCGGTCGCACATCCGGCTGCGCATCGGCGCCCTCGCCCGTCCCGGCCTCCTGCCTGCAAGGGGGAGGCGGCGCATGCTGCTGGAGCACCGACTCCACGCAGTCCACCAGTTGCGCCACCGACACCGGCTTGAGCAGCACGCGCCACACCTTCAACTGCTCCAGCTGCAGCGCAACATCGGCCCGCACGCCGGCACTGAAGACCACGGCGCAGCAGCCCGCCTGCGGCGAGCGGCGCAGCCACTCGATCAGCTCCACGCCGGAGGCGCCGGGCAGCATCAGATCGGTGATCAGCAGGGCAAAGGGCTGGGTTTGCAGCAGTTGCTGGGCCTGCTCCGCACTCGTGCAGGACACCAGCGTGAGGGGCAGGCCCTCCAGCGCCAGCGCAACGAACCGCGCAATCGAGGCATCGTCCTCGACCAGCAGGACCGCAGGAAGGGGCGCGTTCACGCCGCCGGCCCGCCCAGCAGCCCGCCCAGCGCTTCGGGCAGTTCCTGCACCAGCTGGGGCTTGTGGATCACGCGCACGCCGCCCAATGCGAAGGCATAGGCCTCGCGCTCTGACGCCTCCAGCGAGGTGACCACCAGCAGCTTGCAGCGCGCGAACTGCTCATGGGTGCGCAAGGTGGTGATCAGGGCGGCGCCGTCGATGTCGGGCAGCAGGATGTCCACCAGCAGCACATCGGGCTGGATCTGGCCGTACAGCGCCATGCCCGTGATCCCGTCGTTCGCCACATGCAGCTGGACGTCGGGAAAGTGACGCTGCACCAGCATGCGCACCAGATTCTGGAAGTGCACGGAGTCCTCGATCAGCAGCACGCGCTGCCCGGTGCCCGAACCCGCCTGGGCAGGGGCCGGCGCCTGTGCCACCGCTGGTGCGCCGGGCACCCCGGGCGCTGCGCGCTCGCCCTGCCTGCTGCGCCAGCGCTCCACGGAAGCGCGCGTAATGCGGCGATGGCCTCCGGGCGTCTTCCAGGCCTCGAGCTCGCCGCGATCGACCATGAGCTGGACCGATCGCACGGCCATGCCCAGCAGCTTTGCCACCTCGGCAGTCGTGTAGTGCGGAATTTGGCCTGATGGGGTGCTGTTCTCGGACATGGCAGCAATTTTGCATCAAATACGATTGAAAAATTCAATATAAATTTGATGAATTTGATATTTATGATTTAACCTCACGCAGCCCCCTTCAACTGCGTTGTGAAAGGTCCGCCATGAAGAAGATACTGATCGTCGAAGACCAGGCCGACATCCGCAAACTGCTGCGCATGACGCTGGAGTCCGGCGCCTACGAGGTCATGGAGGTGCCCACCGCCGACGAAGCCTGGGCCGTGGCCCAGCGCAACAAGCCCGATATCGTGCTGCTGGACATGATGATGCCCGGCACGCTGGACGGCCTGGAGGTGTGCTGTCGCATCAAGACCTCCTACGATCTGCGGCATACCCTGGTGGTGCTGCTCACCGCCCGGGACAGCGCAGAGGACCGCGAGGCGGGCTTCAATGCGGGCGCCGACGAATACCTGGTCAAGCCCTTCAGCCCGACCCGGCTGCTGCAGATCCTGGCCAGCCTTGAAAGGAGCGACTGATGATGATGCGCGCACGGGAGACCGGCCGCGTGGACCTGTCCATGGCAGACGGCCCGTCCAGCCGCAGGCTGGCGGACGGCTGGCACTGGATGCAGGCGTTCGCGCCGGCCCGGCCCGTTCCTGTGCCGCACGACGGGTTGACCGCCATCGTCGCGCCCCGGAATTTCTGATGGAGCATCTTCATCATGTCTGATCGAGCTACCGCGCATCATTTCCTGGGTGCCGGACGCAGCGCCCACATCAAGGCACTGGTGCTGACCTTTGCCCTATGCGTGCTTGCCGGGCTGGTGCTCTTCGTCTGGAGCCAGCTGCACGCCGAGGCCGACCAGAGCAAGTCCCAGGCCGCACTGCTGGCGCGCGTGCTGGAGGACCAGACGGCCAAGACCTTCGAGAACACCGAAATGGCCCTGTCCAGCCTGGCGCACCACCCCGCCATCCTGGCCGCCGGCAGCACGCGCAGCACGCGCGAGGCCGCCATGGCCCAGCTGATCGCCCAGCTGCCCTACCTGCGCAGCATGGCCCTGCTCGACGACAAGGGACTCATCCTGGCCAGCACCCAGGCGGGCGAGGCCGGCCAGCAGATCGACATGCAGGAGCTGCTGCACGACAAGAGCGCCGTCGTCGTGCCCGGCAAGCCCCTGCTGGGCCGGCTGGTGCCCGGCCGTGGCCTGTCGGCCCTGGCGCCCCGCGCGCACCCGTCGCCGCGCGGCGTATCGTTTCTGCCGCAGCTGCTGGGCTTTCACCAGGACAACGGCATGCCCGCCGTGCTGGTGGCCCTGATCAACCCCGACGCCGTGGCCAACTTCTACCAGGCCACGCTGGAGATCCTCAGCTACGAGGCCGTGCTGCTGACCTACGACGGCCGGCCGCTGGCCAGCACCAATGCGGGCACGGGCGTGCAGGCGACCGCCGTGCTGCAGACACCGCTGTTCCGGCAATGGCTGCCGCACAGCGAATTCGGCTCCTACATCGGCGCGGGCATGCTCGGCTCCCATGAGATCGTGTCGTTTCGCACCGTGCGCAACTGGCCGCTGCTGCTGGTGGTGGAGGAGCCCTACGCAGCCCTGGTGGCGCGCTGGAGGGATGACGCCTTCGCCTTCTTCGTGGCCGGCGTGGCCCTGCTGGCCCTGGTGCTGGGCCTGAGCTGGTCGGTGCTCAAGACGCGCAGGGAGCAGAAGACGGCACAGCAGGCCATGGAGCAGGCCCAGGCGCGCCTGGCGCGCAGCGAGCATGAGATGGCCGTGCTCATGCGCAGCGTGCAGGAGCTGATCTTTCGCACTGACAGCGAGGGTCTGCTGACCTTCGTGAACGCACGCTGGGAACAGCTGACCGGCCAGCCCAGCTCCGAGGCCGTAGGGCAGCCGCTGGAGAACATCGTGGACGGCCCGTACCGCGCGCAGATCCAGGCCCTGCTCGATCCCCTGGCCCGGCTGGCGCCGCGCAACTGCCAGGCCATGTTCCAGCTGCCGGGCCACCGGGAAATACTCTGCGACATCGCCGTCGTCCCCCTGCTGCGCGACGGCCGGCTCGTGGGCTTCGCGGGCAGCGCCGTGGACGTGACGGCCCGCTGGAAGGCGCAGCAGGAACTGCAGACCCAGCTGGCCTTCCAGCACCTGCTGTTCGAGACCACGCCCCTGCCCATGCTGGTCACCGACGCGGACCACCGCGTGGTACTGGTCAACAAGGCCTGGGAGGACTTCTTCGGCCGCGGCCGCTATGCCGTGCTCGGCCACGAGATCAAGGGCCTGCACTCGCGCGACGATGCCCTGCTGCAGATACGCAGCAACCAGGTCGTGATGCGCTCGGGCCAGCGCATGGTGCTGGAGGCCCGGCTGCCCCACATGGACGGCAGCTACCGCGACGTGCAGATCTCCAAGGCGGCGGTCAAGGATGCCCAGGGGCAGACCACCGGCGTGCTCAGCATCTTTGTGGATGTGAGCGAATTCCGCGCGGCCGAGCATGCCACGCGCGAGGCCCGCGACGCGGCCGAGGAGGCCTTCCGCGTGAAGTCGGAATTCGTCGCCAACATGAGCCATGAGCTGCGCACCCCGCTGCAGTCCATCATGGGCTTTGCCGAGCTGGGCAGCCTGCGCTCGCGCGGCAATCCCGCCATGGCCGACATGTTCAACGACATCCATGCGGCGGGCCAGCGCATGCTGGCCCTGGTCAATGACCTGCTCGATGTGGCCAAGCTGGACAGCGCCGTGGGAACCATCCACCTGGAGCGCACGGACCTGCGCAGCCTGATCCGGCCGGTCGTGCGCGAGCTGGAGCCGCAGCAGCAGCACAAGCTCATCGACCTGCGGCTCGAACTCGACGACGCCCCGCTGATCGCCAAGGCCGACCCCGTGCGCTTCCAGCAGGTGGTGCGCAATGTGCTGGCCAATGCCATCAAGTTCTCGCCCATCGGCGGGCGCATCGATGTGCAGGGCCGCATCGACGGGCAGGGCGACATCTGCATCGCCTTCTCCGACCAGGGCCCGGGCATTCCGCCGCAGGAGCTGGACAAGATCTTCCAGCCCTTCGTGCAGTCCAGCAAGACCCGCAACGGCTCGGGCGGCACGGGCCTGGGGCTGGCCATCTGCCGCAAGATCATCGACGCCATGGACGGCACCATCGTGGCCAGCAACCGGCCCGAGGGCGGCTCGCTGTTTCGCATCACCCTTCCCTGCCGCAGCGCATCGGAGACGCGCCCGGCGGAGCTGCTGTAGCGGCACCGCCGGCCGGCGCGCCTGCGGCCGGCAAACTGGTGGTGAACAAGTGGTAAACGGGCGGCAACAAATGAGAAAAAGTCTCATTTAGAATGCCAGCACTTCGTCCCGCCCTGCCCGCCTGCCTTTCCTCCCCGCTTGCTTGTATGACACGCCATCCGACTCCTGCCGCCTGGCTGGGCCTGGACCTGCACTGGGCCTATGGCAGCCTGCTGCCCGCCATCTGGCGCAGCACGCGCTGCATCCACCGCGCGCAGGATGTGCTGCATGACGCCTTCGTGCGCTACGCCCTCAGCGGCCGGCACGAAGGCATCGCCCAGCCGCATGCCTACCTGCGCGTGGTGGCGCGCACCGTGCTGGCCGACCAGATGGCGCATGAGCGCCGCTTCGTGCCCCTGCCCGAGCTGGCCGGCGCCGCGCAGCACCCGGTGGCACGCGCGGACGAAATCGCCTTGCAGGAAGCCTTCACGGCGCCTTCGGCCGAGATGCTGGCCGACCTGCAGCAGCGCCTGGGCGCCGTGCAGCGTGTCATCCAGGGATTGCCTGCGCGCTGCCGCGAGGTGTTCTGGCTGTGCAAGGTGGAAGGCCACTCCCAGCCCCAGATTGCCGCCATGCTGGGCATCAGCCTGAACATGGTGGAGCGCCACCTGATGCGCGCCCTGCTGGACCTGCGCGCCGCACGCGAGCTGCTCGCGCCATGAGCACGCCGCGCGAGGAAGCCGCGCGCTGGTTCATACGCATGCACCGGGATGCGGGAGCGCGGCCGGGCGCCGCCGATGCCGCTGCCTGGCGCCGCTGGATGGACGCCGACCCGCGCCACGCCGCCGAATACGCCGCCTTCGAGGCGCTGTGGCAGGACTTCGACTCCACGCCCCGCACCGAGGCCCTGGCCACGGCGGTGGACACCGCCGCACGCCAGCGCCGCGACACACGCAGCAACGCGCGCCGCGCGATCATCACCCGCGGCGTGCTGGGCGTTGCCGGCCTGGGCACGGCGGGCCTGCTGGCATGGCGCGGCTGGCTTGAATGGCAGGACACCACCGTGTTCGCCCTGGCCCGCGACAGTGCGATTGGCGAACGCATCGTGCTGAACCTGCCCGACGCCAGCGTGCTGACCCTGGGACCGGCCAGCCGCATCGCCACGCGCTACACGCGCCGCCGGCGCGCCGTGGTGCTGGAGCAGGGCGAGGCCCTGTTCGACGTGGCCAGGGATGCAGACCGCCACTTCGCCATCGACGCAGGCCAGGCGCGCATCACCGTGCTGGGCACGCGCTTCACCGTCAACCGGCTGCCGGGCCTGGTGCGGGTGAGCGTGGAGCATGGCACGGTGCGTTTGGCGGTGAAAGGTGCTGAAGGAGCACCGTTCTTGCTGCTGCAGGCTGGCGAAGTGGGGGAACTGCCGGACGAAAGCGCCGGTGCCGCCCCCGGTGCCGCACCCGGTGCCGATGGCGCCCACGCCAGCCCCCTCCCCCGCCGCGTGCAGCGCGATGCGCGCGACAGCTTCTCGTCCATCGAACGCGGCCTCATCGTCTTCGACAGCGCCGGGCTGGGCGAGATCGCGGCCACGCTGTCGCGCTGGCGCCGCCAGCCCGTGCGTGCGGCCGTAGCCGACGGCACGGGCGGGCCGCGCATCACGGCCGCCGTGCAGCGCGCCGATGTGGAGAGCTTCCTGGACGCGCTGCCGCGCATCGCCGCCGTGCGCGTGCAGGAGCGCGACGGCGCCACCTGGCTGGCCCCGCGCAGCACGGCGCCGGAAAAAATCCGGAAAAACTGAAAAAAAGCGGCCAACGCACATCAGGGATCCGGCGGGCTGCCCCGTCATACAGGCGAGCACAACCGATACCCAGGAGAACGTTCCCGCCATGCCCGCCCGCCCTCTTTCCTCCCGCCCGGCACGCGCCTGCCTGTCCCTGCTCGCCTGCGCGGCGGCACTGGCCTGCACGCCAGCCCTGGCCGCCCCTGCCGACATCGACCTGCCGGCCCAGCCACTGGCCGACGCCATCAAGGCCCTGGCGCGCGCCACCGGCACCAGCATCGCGGCCGACAGCGCCCTGCTCGCAGGCAAGTCCGCGCCCGCCGTCCAGGGCCGCCTGGAGCCGGCCGAGGCACTGCAGCGCCTGCTGGCCGGCAGCGGCCTGCAAGCCTCTGCCCAGCCCCAGGGCGGCTGGCTGCTGCGCCCCGCCCCGGCGCGCCCGCAGACCGCGCTGGACGAAGTGCGGGTGACGGCCACGGCCCTGCGCGACGGCCGCACGGAAGGCACGGGCAGCTACCGGGCGCCCTATGCCAGCGCGGCCACCAAGATCGAGCTGACGGCCCGGGAGACGCCGCAGTCCGTGTCCGTGATCTCGCGCGCACGACTCGATGACCAGAACTTCGTGGAGCTCACCGAAGCCGCCAAGGTGGTGCCCGGCATCGTCGTGCGCCGGCAAAGCAGCCCGGGCGGGCGCAGCGACATCCTCTCGCGCGGCTACCAGTCGTCCACCTACCAGTTGGACGGTCTCACCGTCAGCGGCAACCCGGCCACCCAGGAAACGCTGGACCTGGCCCTGTTCGACCGGGTCGAGGCCCTGCGCGGGCCGGCCGGGCTGTTCTCGGGCGCGGGCGAGCCCAGCGTCATGCTCAACCTGGTGCGCAAGCGCGCCCTGCCGGACTACCAGGGCCAGGGCGCCATCGGCCTGGGCTCGCGGGGCCGCAAGCGGGCCGAGGTGGATGTCACCGGAGCGCTGTCCGAAGATGGCCGCCTGCGTGGCCGGGTGGTGGCGCTGCACGAGAACTTCGGCAGCCCCGTGATGGCCATGGACGGCCACAAGCAGGCCCTGTACGGCACGGTGGAGCTGGACGTCACTTCCCAGAGCACGGTCTCGGTGGGCGCCACCTGGCAGCGCGGCCGGGGCAACTACGACACCGGCCTGCCCGCCCACGCCGACGGCAGGCTGGCCCCCATTCCGCGCGACGTGGCCATTGCCGCCGACTGGGGCCGCGCCGCGCCCGAATCGCTGGCCGGCTTCATCGAGTCGGAGACGCGGCTCGACGGCGGCGGCCTGTTCAAGCTGGCCGCCCGCCGTGTGCTGCGCCAGCAGCGCGACAAGTACATCAACGGCTACTCGGCCGTATCGGACACCGGCATCAGCCGCTTTACCCAGGCCCAGACCGTGGACCGCGACTACGCCGACACCACGGCCGACATCTACTACAGCACGCCCTGGCAATGGGCCGGGCAGACGCACCATTTCATCGCGGGCGCGGACTACCGCAGCTCCAACATGCACCTGCGCATGCTGCGCGGCGCCATGAACACGCCGGCCGACCTGTTCCACTACGACCCCTCCTCCATCCCCGAGCCCAGCTTCAAGCCCTTTGCCGACGACATCACGCGCACCAGCCTGCGCGGCGTCTACGGCCAGTTGCGCATCAAGCCCACGCAGGCCCTCACCCTGGTGTCGGGCGCGCGCAAGAGCTGGTGGAAGACAGAAACCTCGGACCGGCTGCAGAACACGCGCTCGGGCTACGAGGTCGATGGCCAGTTCACGCCCTTCGGCGCCGTGCTCCTCGATCTGAACGACAGCTGGACGCTCTACGCCAGCCAGTCGCGCATCTTCCAGCCGCAAAGCGGGCGCCTGGCCGGCGGCGGCCAGATCGCCCCGCGCGAGGGCCGGCAGGTGGAGGCCGGCATCAAGGGCAGCCTGCTGGACGGACGCCTGAATGCCACCGCCGCCGTCTACCGCATGCAGGACACCAACCGCGCGCTGGCCGACCCCGCCGATGCCGCCTTCGTCATCCCCGCAGGCAAGGTGCGCTCCGAAGGCTTCGAGGCCGAGGTGGTCGGCTCGCTGTCATCGCGCTGGGACGTGGCGGCCAGCTACGCCTACATGCGCTCCAAATACCTGCAGGGCACCGTCACGCAGACGGGCACCGACTTCAGCACCATGTCGCCGCGCCACAGCGTGAACCTGTGGGCGCGCTACCGCGTGGCCGGCCCCGTGGCCCAGGGGCTGGAGCTGGGCGCGGGCGTGCGCGCCGTCAGCGAGTTCTACGACACCCTGGGCACCGTGCGCTGGCGCGCGGGCGGCTACGGCGTCTGGTCCGTCTATGCCGCCTACCCGCTGACCCCCCAGGTCAAGCTGGCCGTGAACATCGACAACCTGTTCGACCGCGTCTACTGGGAGCGCGTGGGCACGGCCACGCGCAGCAACTACTACGGCCTGCCGCGCAGCATCATGGTCACGCTGCGCAGCAGTTTCTGATCCCGTCGCCAGAGGGCGTGCGCAGCACAAGGCCGCCGCGCCCCCTGCCTGCCGCGCAGGCATTCAACACATCGACACCATCGAATGATTTCTCACAAATAATTCAATAGATCCACACAATGCATGGATTTACGCTTGTGTCCATTGCCGGCAGCCGCCGCCAGCCAGGACACCAGCCATTGCCATGCAAGACCGTTTTCTGATCGAGCGCATCGAGGCGCGGATCCTCGACATTCCCACCATCCGCCCGCACAAGCTGTCATTCGGCTCCATCAGCCGGCAAAGCCCGGTGATCGTGCAGCTGTGGCTGCGCAACGGGGCCACGGGCTTTGGCGAGGCCGCCACCATCGGCGGCCCGTCGTGGAATGAGGAATCGCCCGAGAGCATCCACCATGCCATCGCCAACCACCTGGCGCCCAGCCTGATCGGCCAGGACGGCGCGCGCTTCGAGGCCTGCCTCTCGCGCATGGACTTGGCCTGCAAGGGCAATGCCTTTGCCAAGAGCGCCGTCGAGATCGCGCTGCTGGACGCCGTGGCGCGCAGCCTGCAGTTGCCCGTGTGGCAGTTGCTGGGCGGCAAGCAGCGCGACAGCCTGCCCCTGGCCTGGACGCTGGCCAGCGGCGACATCGAGCGCGACCTGGCCGAGGCCCAGCTGCGCCTGGAACAAAAGCGCCACCGCATCTTCAAGATGAAGATCGGCGCGCGCACGCCCGAGGCCGATGTGGCCCATGTGAGCGAGATCGCGCGCGGCCTGCAGGGCCGCGCCACGCTGACGGTGGACGTGAACCAGGCCTGGGACGGCGCCACGGCGCGGCGCTTTCTGCCGCAATTGATCGATGCCGGCGTGACCCTGATCGAGCAGCCCGTGGCCGGCTGGAACGTGCCCGCGCTGCGCGAGCTGACCGCCACGCTGCACGGCGCCCTGGTCATGGCCGACGAGAGCGTGTGCACGCCCTACGACGCCATGCGCCTGGCGCGCGAGCAGGCCAGCCATGTGTTCTCGCTCAAGGTCGCCAAGCACGGCGGCCTGCTGCGCACGCGCAAGGTGGCGGCCATTGCCCAGGCGGCCGATATCGGCTGGTACGGCGGCACCATGCTGGAGACCTCGATCGGCTCGGCCGCCTCGGCCCATGTCTTTGCCACGCTGGGCGGGCAGCACTACAACTGCGAGCTGTTCGGCCCCCAGCTGCTGGTGGACGACATCGTCACCGAGCGCATGGCCATCCGCGACTTCGAGCTGCAACTGCCCGACGGGCCCGGCCTGGGCGTGGAGGTCGACCTGCAGCAACTCGCGCGTTTCGACCGCGCGCTGGCCGGCAGCCAGCCGCAGCACTTCGACATGGGGCAGGCCCGGACCGGGGCTGCGACCTGAATTCCTTTCATTCCTCCTGGAGACAAACATGCTTTACCTGGTCCGCATGGACGTGAAGATCCCCCACGACCTGCCCGCCGACGTGGCAGCCGAGATCAAGGCCCGCGAGAAGGCCTACTCGCAGCAGCTGCAGCACGACGGACGCTGGCCCCACATCTGGCGCGTGGTGGGCGAGTACGCCAACTACAGCGTGTTCGACGTGGCCTCCAACGACGAGCTGCACGAGCTGCTGCAGGGCCTGCCGCTGTTCCCCTACATGGACATCCAGGTCACGCCGCTGGCAAGGCACCCCTCGGCCATCGCCTGAGCACAGCCCAAACCAAGACCAAATTGTTCGGAGACAACTGAAGTGAATGTGAAACGCCGTTTTCTGACCGCCGCAGCCGCAGGCCTGTGCCTGTCCGCCGTGATGCCCGCCGCCCATGCGCAGGCCCCCGAGGCCAACTGGCCCAGCAAGCCCATCCGCTGGATCGTGCCCTTCCCGCCGGGCGGCGCCATGGACGCCATTGCGCGCACCCTGGGCGAGAAGGCCGGCCGCACGCTGGGCCAGCCCTTCGTGATCGAGAACCGTCCCGGCGCCGGCGGCAACATCGGCGCCGACTTCGTGGCCAAGCAGCCCGGCGACGGCTACACGCTGATGATCACCTCCATCGGCATGGCCACCAACAAGCCGCTGTACCGCAAGCTCAGCTACGACCCCATCAAGGACTTCGCCCCCGTGGGCGTGCTGGCCGTGGTGCCCAACATCCTGGTCACCAACTCCACCCAGCCCAACGTCAAGAGCGTGGCCGACGTGGTGGCCGCCGCCAAGGCCTCGCCCGGCAAGCTGACCTATGCCTCGGCCGGCAACGGCACCTCCATCCACCTGGCAGGCGAAGTGTTCAACTCGCTGGCCGGCGTGGACATCCTGCACATCCCCTACAAGGGATCGGGCCCGGCCGTCTCCGACCTGCTGGGCGGACAGGTCAACTACATGTTCGACTCCATCACCTCGGCGCGCCCGCACATCCAGTCGGGCAAGCTGCGCGCCCTGGCCGTGACCACGGCCAAGCGTTCGTCCAGCATGCCCGACGTGCCCACCATGGAAGAGGCCGGCATCAAGGGCTACGAGGTCTCGCCCTGGTTCGCCGTCTTCATGCCCGCCAGCACGCCGCCGGCCATCGTCAAGAAGCTCAACCAGGTCTTCGTGGCCGAGATGAAGCAGCCCGACGTGCTCGAACGCTTCAAGGCCATCGGCGCCGAAGTCGTGGGCTCCACGCCCGAGGAGGCGGCAAAGCACCTGCAGGCCGAGTCCGTGCGCTGGACCAAGGTGATCACGGAGCGCAACATCAGCATGGACTGAGCGCTTCTCTTTTCCAGGACATCCCATAAAACCACGAGGAGACAAACATGTCCGAACTGTCCCAGGACCAGCTGCTGAATCTGGTCAACAGCAAGCAGATCGCCCCTGGCAGCGACCGCGTGCGGGCGCTGACCCAGCGCATCGTCAGCGACCTGTTCCACACCATCGACGAGATGGATGTCACGCCCGACGAGTTCTGGGCCGCCGTGGACTGGCTGGGCCGCCTGGGGAGCAGCGGCCAGCTGGGCCTGATCACGGCAGGCCTGGGCTTCGACCGGCTGCTGGACATCCGCAGCGACGAGGCCGATGCGCGTGCCGGCCGTGCGGGCGGCACGCCGCGCGCCATCGAAGGCCCGCTGTTCGTGGCCGGTGCACCGCTGTCGCAAGCGGAAGCGCGCCTGGACGAGGGCGAACCCCAGGGCGAGGTCTTCGTGATGGAAGGACGGGTGCTGGATCTTGACGGCCAGCCTCTGCCGCATGCGCTCATCGATGTCTGGCATGCCAATGTCCAGGGCGGCTACTCGCACTTCTTCCCGGGCATGAAGCCCTACGAGCTGCGCCGCCGCATAGAAGCTGACGACCAGGGCCGCTACCGCTTTCGCAGCTATGTGCCGCCCGGCTACTCCATACCGCCGAACAGCCCCACCTCGGAACTGTTCGACGCGCTGGGACGCCACGGCCATCGACCCGCCCACATCCACTTCCTCGTGGTTGCACCCGGCATGCGCACGCTGACCACCCAGGTCAACCTGCCCGGAGATACCTACCTGGACGACGACTTCGCCTTCGCCACGCGCGACGGCCTGATCGTCGAGCTGGAGCGCGGCGTGGCGCCGGCCGGCTATGAGTCGCTGGGCGTGAACGCGCCTTTCGTCCGCACGCGCTTCGACTTCGTGCTGCAGCCCGCAGTCAGCGAAGGCGAGTCCTTGCCGCTGACACGCATGGAGCGTGTGCGCGCCTGAGGCTCCGCCACCTTCCGGGGCCTTCCGGCCTGCCATTTTTTTCGCTTCGTCCGTTCCACAGCAGGCCGCCCCTTGGAGTGCGGCCTGCTTCACCGTATCCGCTTCCCACACCATGTCCAGCCTGCATCGCATCGCCGCAACCCTGCTGACCGCCACCGTGGCCCTCGTGCCCGCCCTGGGCCACGCCCAGGCTCCGGCAGCCTTTCCTTCCAAGCCGGTGAACATCGTCGTGCCCTACGCGGCCGGCGGCCCCGTGGACAACCTGGCACGCGCGCTGGCCACGCGCCTGAACAAGGTCTGGTCGCAACCCGTGGTCATCCTCAACCGCACAGGCGCCAACGAGATCATCGGGGCCGAGTACGTGGCCAAGAGCGCACCCGACGGCTACACGCTGTTCGCCGCGACCGAAGCGTCGCTGACCATGAACCCGCACCTGTACCGGAAGCTGCCCTACAACCCGCAAAAGGACTTCGCCCCCATCTCCCGCCTGATCAGCGTGCCCATGGTCTTCTTCGTGCCCCAGAGCTCCAAGGCCGGCACGCTGCAGGAGTTCATCGCTCAGGCACGCCAGGCAGGCAAGACCAAACCGCTGACCTATGGCTCATCGGGCGCGGGCGGCATCGTGCACCTGCCGCTGGCCATGTTCGCCAAGCAGGAAGGGCTGGAGATGGTGCACGTGCCCTACAAGGGCGCCGCACCGCTGATCCCCGAAGTCATCGCCGGCCAGATCGACGCAGCGGTGCTGGGCGTGTCGGTGATCGAGCAGCACATCAAGTCCGGCAAGCTCAAGGCCCTGGCCGTGTCCTCGGAGACACGCAGCATCGCCCTGCCGGATGTGCCCACCTTCAAGGAAGCCGGCGTGCGCGACATCCAGGCTGTCTTCAACATCGGCCTGCTGGCACCGGCTGGAACGCCGGCGCCCCAGGTGGAGAAGATCGCCGCCGATGTGCGCCGCGTGCTGCTGGAGCCCGAATTCCGCAAGACCCAGGTGGACGCGTTCTCCTACGTGGCCGTGGCCTCCAGCCCCGCCGAATACCGCGACTTCCTGGCGCGCGACTACCAGGTGCAGGGCGAGCGCGTGCGCACCTCGGGCGCCTCGCTGGATTGATCCGGACGGAGTCCGTTCAGCTCTGGACTGCGGTGCGCTTGGCAACCACGTGCACCCCAGCCGCAGGCCTGCGCCCCCAGTTCATCAGCGCCGTGCCGGCCACGGCCATGCCGCCGCCCAGCACGATGCTGGCATCGATGCTCTCGCCCAGCCACAGCGCCGACAGCGCCACGCCGATCACGGGCACCAGGGTGATGTAGCCCGAGGCCGCGCCCGCGCCCAGCGCCTTGACGCCGTCGAAGTACCAGGCATAGGCAAGCGCCGTGGCGCCGAAGGCCAGGAAGGCCAGCGCGCCCCAGGCAGTGCCGTTGCCAAGCACGGCAGCCTGTAGGCCGGCCGGCCCCTCGACCACCAGGCTGGCCACCAGCAGCATGGCCGCGCCCATGGTCGAGGTCACGGCCGTGGCCGACAGCGCATCCACGCCCGTGAGCAGCCAGCGGCCGATCAGGGTGTAGGTCACCCAGCACACCACGCAGCCCAGGATCAGCAGCTCTCCGGCGCCCACCGATCCCTGCAGCAGCGCCAGCGGCTGGCCATGCGAGATCACCACCACGGCGCCGCAGGCCGCCAGGGCCATGCCCAGGGCAATGGTGCGGTTGAGCCGCTCGCCGAACAGCCAGACCGCCAGCGCCAGCGTGAGCACGGGGTTGAGCGTGATCACCAGGGCCGCCTTGCCGGCCGGCACATGCTGCAGCCCCATGAGGAAGAAGGCCGCATAGCCGAACACGCCCGTGGCGCCGGCGGCCGCCATGCCCAGCCAGCGTTTGGCACTCCATTGCCGCAGGCCCGCCATGCCACCGGCCCAGTACAGCCAGGGCAGCAGCACGGCTGCGGCCAGCAGGAAGCGCAGGCTGGCGGCTGCCAGCGGCGGCATGTTCTGTGCCACCACGCGGCCCGCAGGCCAGGAAGCGCCCCACAGCAGGGCCATGCCGACAAGCCGCAGGTGGGGACCGAAGAAGCGTTGAAAATTCATGGCGCGTACTATGTGCTCATATCGATTCATAGACAAATGAGCGAATGCTCATGACCTGGACAACGTGATCCCATGACCTTCACCCAGCTCGAAGTGTTCGCGGCGCTGGCCCGCGCCGGCAGTTTCTCGCGCGCGGCCGCTCTGCTGGGCATTACCCAGAGCGCCGTCAGCCATGCCCTGCGCGCGCTGGAAGGCGAGCTGCAGGTTCAGCTGGTGCGGCGCGAAGGCCCCCACTCCCCGCTGACCGACGCAGGCACGCGGCTGCTGCAGCGCGCCAACGACATCCTCCAGCAAAAGGAGGCCTTGCGGCAGGAGGCCGATGCCGAGCGCGGCATGGCGCGCGGCACGCTGCGCGTGGCCTCGTTCGGCGCCACCTCTTCGCTGCGGCTGCTGCCCCCGCTGATCACCGAGTACCGGCGCCGCCAGCCCGCCGTGCTGGTGCAGATCGACGAGCAAAACGACGACACCGTGGTCAAGTGGCTGCTGGAGCGGCGCGTGGAGATCGGCTTCGTCGTGCTGCCCGACGAGCGCTTCGAGACCGTGCCCCTGGTGGAAGACGAACTGGTGGCGCTGCTGCCCGCCGCGCACCGGCTGGCGGCCCAGCGCAGCATCCGCGCCGCCGACCTGCAGGGCGAGGCCTTTGTGCGCACCTCGGCCGGGTCGGGCGCGCACATCGACCGCTTCCTGGCCGAGGCCGGCGCCCAGCCTGCGGCCATCTACCACTTCGAGCAGATGTCCTCCATGCAGGGCTTCGTGGCCCAGGGCCACGCCATCGCCATTGCCGCACGCCTGGCCGTGCCCGAGCAGGCGCCCGAAGGCATGGTCTACCGCAGCCTCTCGCCCCGCCAGCGCCGCGTCACCGGGCTGGCCGTGCGCAGCATGGAACGCCTGTCGCCGGCCGCTGCCGGCTTTGTGGAGCTGGCGCGGGAGATGGCGAAGAAGAAGCAGTTTGGCTAAGCCTGCGCCGCCGACGGCAAGGTCAGCGGATGCAGCACCAGCGCCTCACGCACGATGGGCTTGAGCGCCTGGGCCTCGTCGGGACTGGCCAGCACGCGGGCCAGTTCGGCGCGCATGCGGGGCTCCCAGAATTTGCGGATGTGTTCGGCAATGCCCTGCAGGGCCTCGTCGCGCTCGGGCATGGCCTCGAAGAACTCGCCGATGCGGTTGGCCATGCGGACCAGGTTCGCGCTGTCCATCACTTGCCTCCCGCCACGGCCATGCTGCCTGCCTGCGCGGCTTGCAACAGGCCGATCTGCTCTTCATGCATGCGCGCAAAGCCGCGCTGCCAGTCGGACGGCTGGGCGTGCTGGGGGACGGGCAGCACCTGCACGGCCGTGACCTTGTATTCGGGGCAGTTGGTGGCCCAGTCCGAGCTGTCGGTGGTGATGACGTTGGCGCCCGATTCGGGAAAGTGGAAGGTGGTGTAGACCACGCCGGGCTGTATGCGCTCGGTGACGGTGGCGCGCAGCACGGTCTCGCCCGCGCGGCTGGCGATGCCGACCCAGTCTCCGTCGCGTATGCCGCGGTCCTCGGCGTCATGCGGATGGATTTCCAGCCGATCCTCGCTGTGCCAGTGACTGTTGTGCGTGCGCCGGGTCTGGGCGCCCACGTTGTACTGCGACAGGATGCGGCCCGTGGTCAGCAGCAGCGGAAAGCGCTGGGTGACCTTCTCTTCGGTGGCCACGTACTGGGTGATGATGAAGCGGCCCTTGCCGCGCACGAAGCGGTCCCTGTGCATGATGGAAGTGCCGGCCTCTTCGGTGCTGTCATTGCAGGGCCATTGCACGCTGCCCAGCCGGTCGATCTTGTCGTAGTTCACGCCCGCGAAGCTGGGCGTGAGCGCGGCGATCTCGGCCATGATCTCGCTCGGGTGCGTGTAGTGCATGGCATAGCCCAGCGCATTGGCCAGCAGCTGGGTGACTTCCCAGTCGGCATGGCCGGCCAGCGGCGCCATGACCTTGCGCACGCGCGAGATGCGGCGCTCGGCATTGGTGAAGGTGCCGTCCTTTTCGAGGAAAGAGGCGCCCGGCAGGAAGACATGGGCGTACTTGGCGGTTTCGTTGAGGAAGATGTCCTGCACCACCACGCATTCCATGGCCGAGAGCGCGGCCGTCACATGCTGGGTGTTGGGGTCGGACTGCACGATGTCCTCGCCCTCGCAGTACAGGCCCATGAAGCTGCCGGCCAGGGCCGCCTCGAACATGTTGGGAATGCGCAGCCCGGGCTCGGGGCTGAGCGCCACGCCCCAGGCCCCCTCGAACTCGGCGCGCACCGTGCTGTCCGAGATGTGGCGGTAGCCGGGCAGCTCATGCGGGAAGGAGCCCATGTCGCAGGAGCCCTGCACGTTGTTCTGGCCGCGCAGCGGGTTCACGCCCACGCCCTCGCGGCCCACGTTGCCCGTGGCCATGGCCAGGTTGGCAATGCCCATGACCATGGTCGAGCCCTGCGCATGCTCGGTCACGCCCAGGCCGTAGTAGATGGCCGCGTTGACGGGGCGGCCCGCTGGGTGGTCCTCGGCGCCCAGCGCATACAGGCGCGCGGCGCCGCGCACGAGTTCGGGAGCGACCCCGGTGACCTCGGCCATGGCCTCGGGCGAGTTCTCGGGCCGGGCCACGAATTCCTTCCACTGCGCGAAGGACTTGGCATCGCAGCGCTCGGCGATGTAGTCCTCGGCCAGCCAGCCTTCGGTGACGATGACATGGGCCAGCGAGGTGATCATGGCCACGTTGGTGCCGGGCCGCAGTTGCAGGTGGTAGTCGGCGCGGATGTGGGGCGACTTGACGAGCTCGATCTCGCGCGGGTCGATGACGATGAGCTTGGCGCCCACACGCCGGCCGTCGCCGCGCAGGCGCTTTTTCATGCGCGAGCCGAACACCGGGTGCGCGGCCGTGGGATTGGCGCCGATGACCATGACCACGTCCGTGTGCTCGATGGACTTGAAGGTCTGCGTGCCGGCCGAGGTGCCATAGGTCTGGCCCAGGCCATAGCCCGTGGGCGAGTGGCACACGCGCGCGCAGGTATCGACGTTGTTGTTGCCGAAGGCCGTGCGCACCAGCTTTTGCACCAGGTAGGCCTCTTCGTTGGTGCAGCGCGAGGAGGTGATGCCGCCAATCGAATCCTTGCCGTGCTTGGCCTGGATGCGGCGGAACTCGCTGGCCGTGTGGGCAATGGCCTCTTCCCAGCTCACTTCGCGCCAGGGGTCGGTGATCTTCGCGCGGACCATGGGCCGGGTGATGCGGTCCTTGTGCGTGGCATAGCCCCAGGCAAAGCGGCCCTTGACGCAGGCATGGCCCTCGTTGGCCTGGCCGTCCTTCCAGGGCACCATGCGCACGACCTGCTCGCCCTTCATCTCGGCCTTGAAGCCGCAGCCCACGCCGCAGTAGGCGCAGGTGGTGATGGCGCTGTGCCCGGCCTGGCCCAGCTCGGTCACGGTCTTTTCCTGCAGCGTGGCCGTGGGGCAGGCCTGCACGCAGGCGCCGCAGCTGACGCAGTCGCTGTCCATGAAGCTGCCGCCCTGCCCCGCCGTGACGCGCGAGTCGAACCCTCGGCCCGAGATGGTCAGCGCAAAGGTGCCCTGCGTCTCCTCGCAGGCGCGCACGCAGCGGTTGCAGACGATGCACTTGCTGGGGTCGTAGCTGAAGTACGGGTTGGAGTCATCGACCTCGGCGCGCGCCTGGCCCTTGAAATGGTTGGCGCCATCGAAGCCGTAGCGCACCTCGCGCAGGCCCACCGTGCCGGCCATGTCCTGCAGTTCGCAGTCGCCGTTGGCGCTGCAGGTCAGGCAGTCCAGCGGATGGTCGGAGATGTACAGCTCCATCACGCCGCGGCGCAGCTCCTGCAGTTGCGGGCTTTGCGTGCGCACCTTCATGCCGGGCTCGGCCGGCGTGGTGCACGAGGCCGGAAAGCCCTTGCGGCCTTCGATCTGCACCAGGCACAGGCGGCAGGAGCCGAAGGGCTCCAGGCTGTCGGTGGCGCACAGCTTGGGCACGCTGACGCCGCCTTCCATGGCAGCGCGCATCAGCGAGGTGCCCTCGGGAACGCAGACCTCGCGTCCGTCGATCTCCAGGGTGATCAGGCGTTCGGACGGGCTGGCGGGCGTGCCCCAGTCGGCTTGCTTCAAATGGTCGAGCATGGTGTTCTCCGGTCAGGCAGCCGTTGCGGCCGTGGTGGACTCGATGCCGAAGTCCTGGGGGTAGTGGTTCAGCGCCGAGCGCACGGGATACGGCGTCATCCCGCCCATGGCGCACATGGAGCCGTGCTGCATGGTGTCGCACAGGTTCTCCAGCAGGGCCACCTGGCTGGCGTGGGCGGCAGGGTCGCCGCCGGCACGCACGATGCGGTCGATGACCTCCACGCCGCGCGTGGAGCCGATGCGGCAGGGCGTGCACTTGCCGCAGGACTCGATGGCGCAGAACTCCATGGCGTAGCGCGCCAGCTGCGCCATGTCGGCCGTGTCGTCATGCACGACGATGCCGCCGTGCCCCACCACGTTGCCCTTGGCGGCATAGGCCTCGTAGTCCAGCGGCGCATCCCAGTCGGCCGGCGCCACATAGCTGCCCAGCGGGCCGCCTACCTGTACGGCCTTGATGGCGCGGCCGGTGGCCGTGCCGCCGCCGAAGTCTTCCACCAGCTCGCGCAGGCTCAGGCCGAAGGCCTTTTCCACCAGGCCGCCGCGCGCAATGTTGCCGGCCAGCTGGAACGGCAGGGTGCCGCGCGAGCGGCCCATGCCGAAGCCCTGGTAGAAGGCCGCGCCGCGCGCCAGGATCAGCGGCACCGTGGCCAGCGTGATCACGTTGTTGATCACCGTGGGCCGGCCCCACAGCCCCGCTATGGCCGGCAGCGGCGGCTTGGCGCGCACAATGCCGCGCCGCCCCTCGATGCTCTCCAGCATGGCCGTTTCCTCGCCGCAGACATAGCTGCCCGCGCCCTTGCGCACCTCCATGTGGAAGGCCCGCCCGCTGCCGGCCACGTTGCGGCCCAGCCAGCCTGCGGCCTCGGCGCGCGCAATGGCTTCGCGCAGGGTGGCGATGGCATGCGGATACTCGCTGCGCACATAGACCAGGCCCTGCGTCGCGCCCACGGCCAGGCCAGCGATGGCCATGCCTTCGATCAGCGTGTAGGGATCGCCCTCCATCAGCAGCCGGTCGGCGAAGGTGCCCGAGTCGCCCTCGTCGGCGTTGCAGGCAATGTACTTTTGCGGCCCCGCTGCGGCGGCCACGGTCTTCCACTTGATGCCGGCCGGAAACGCCGCACCGCCACGGCCGCGCAGGCCCGAATCCAGCACCTCCTGCACGATGGCCGCGGGCTCCATGCGCGCCGCGCGCTCCAGCCCCTGCCAGCCGCCATGGGCTGCGTAGTCGGACAGGTCCAGCGGGTCGATGACGCCCACGCGCGCAAAGGTCAGGCGCTCCTGGCGCGCCAGGTAGGCAATGGCCTCGGTCAGTCCATGGCACAGCGCATGGCTGCCGCCCTGCAGCATTCCGGCATCGATCAGGCCCGGCACCGCATCGGCCGTGACCGGGCCGTAGGCCACGCGGCCTTCGGGCGTCTCGACCTCCACCAGGGTTTCCAGCCACAGCAGGCCGCGCGAGCCGTTGCGCACGATCTGCACCTGAAGGCCGCGCGCCGCGCACTCGCGCTGCAGGGCACCGGCCACGGCGTCAGCGCCCACGGCCAGCGCGGCGGCATCGCGGGGCACATAGACGCGCACGCCGGGGCCTGCCCCTGCTCCTGCCTCTGCCCCTGCCCCTGCATGCGCAGGCTGGGCCACCGGCTCGCCGGCCTGCTCCGGCTGGCGGCATTGCGCGATGAGTGCATCCAGGCCGTTGGCCGTGACATGCGCATGGGGCTGACCATCGAGCATCACGGCAGGCGATGACGCGCACAGGCCCAGGCAGTAGACCGGCTCCAGCGTGACGGCGCCATCGGCACTGGTTCCATGCCCATGCCCGTGCCCACTCGATCCGCAGCCCAGCGCCTGGCCTGCGTGGGCCAGCAGCGCGTCCGCACCGCGCGACTGGCAGGCCTCGGCGCGGCAGACCTGCAGCACATGGCGGCCCGCTGGCGTGCTGCGGAAATGGGGGTAGTAGGAGATGACGCCATGCACCTCGGCACGCGAGAGGTTCAGCGCATCGGCGATGCGCGGCACGGCGGCTTCGGGGATATGGCCCAGCATGTCCTGCACGGCGTGCAGCAACTCGATCAGGGGGCCGGGGCGCAGGGCGTGGACGGCAATGGCGTGCTCGACGGCCTCGCGCTCATGGGCGCCGAGTGCGCTGCCGGCAACAGCGGCATTGAGGACGGCAATGGGAATGATCTTCCCTTGTGTGGCTGGCATGGGTGTCCCTGCTGGCTTTCGTTGTGGGGAGCGGCGCGGTCCGGTCCGCTGGCGCTTTGTCTCTGATGCCCATTTCAAGCCTTGCCGGGCAAGCCGTCAAATTCAAACGGATGATTGCGCCATTCAATCGGCAAATGAGCCGCCGGGCAGTGCTGCGCCTGCTGCCCGGGCCTTGCGGATGCCGCAGCCAGCGCGGGTTTGCGCCACTTGGCAAATGCGCCCGGCTTGTCGCAAATCACACGGTATTTGGTGTGAATTTTGATAAGCTCACGCGCACCATGAACCACCCGCCATCAGCCATGACGCCACAGGATGGCTATCATTTTTCAGACCAGATCGGCCACCTGCTGCGGCGTGTCTATCAGCGCCACACTGCACTCTTCCAGCAATACATTCCCGACTCGCAGCTCACCGCTGCGCAATTCGTGGTGCTGTGCTCCGTGCGCGACAACAGCGGCAGCTCGCTGGCCGACATCGTCAAGGCCACCGTGATCGACCAGGCCACCATCCGCGGCGTGGTGGACCGGCTCAAGCAGCGCGAACTGGTGCAGGTGGACCATGACCGCATCGACCGCCGCAAGGTCGTCATCAACCTCACCGAGGCCGGCCAGGACCTGGTGCGCGACATGGAGCCCTTCGCCAAGCAGATCACCGAAAGCACCTACGGCAAGCTCAATCCGGCCGAGCGCCTGGCGCTGGATTTTTTGCTCAAGAAGATGCTGGAAGGTGGCGAGGCGGATTGAAGAGCCCCTGTTTTCATGAGGATGGCTGCCAGGCGATCTCAAAGGGCTTGGGCCCTCGCCGTCAAAGCCCCATCAACCCAGGCAGTGCCTTTGCGCACGACCTGTAGCAAAGAAAAAACAGATTCTCACGCCCATCTTCCGGATAGAGATACCCGGCGCCTGCTGCATTGATGCTCCACCCATAGACCACGCCATTGCGCCGCAGCTTCCCACTGAAGGCGCAAGGCAGAATGATCGATTCATAGTGGAAGGTGGAGAAGGAAACCTCGGTTGCCGTGGAGAAATAACGGATGACATCCTTGGGCCGCAGCGTAATTTTCTCGCAGCCCATTGTTTGCCCTTCTCCAATGGATCGCTGAATTCCACCGATCAGCGTCACAGAATTCTTCTGCCTTGATGCAGCACCGAAAGAGACGATCAACATGAGAAGCCCCAGAGCAACAATGAGCACTCTGATTGATTTCATTTTCATCCGTCGGCTATTTTTCAAGAACATATGAATCAGGCTCCACTGAATATATAGCGCAGCAACTGGCTTCCTTCTGCGGGCTGCTTTCTTGCAATGGCTCCGTGGGCGTAGACATCGCTCAGAATCCTCAACCCATAGATACCCACCAGCAGGCGTACCAGCCATTGCGTCTGGTACAACTGCGCCTGTGTCGGCACTTCGTAGTCCTGGGTATGGCGCTGAAACATGCCTACCACCTCAATCCCAAGCGACTCTGCATTGACAGGATACCTCAAAGGGTAGGGCTTTTGCTTTTCATGCTCCGAGACCTTCCTCACTCTTTGCCCGAATCCCATCCCCTTTTGATGCAGCAGGGCATTGATATTCTCAAAATCGGCAGTTTCGCAATTGCTTTCGTTGAGGCAGCGAACCTGCAATATTCCCACATGCCAGCAAACTCTCTTCAGATTGGCTGTCTGATGGATTTTTCCATCTTTCCCCACCAGAAAATGGGCTCCCGTCTTCTGGCCGGCCTTGTAGCTGTTCAACACACTGGCTGCCGTTGGTGAATTCGTCCTGTGAAGCACAATGGAATTCACCTTCAGCAAATCGCCATGCTGTATGGAAGGAAATATTTTCACCTCGACATTTCTATCGACAAGAAGTCCGTTCTCAATAACTTTCATGCATCCCTCCGAGTTTTCTGGCCCATGGCAAGGTCTCCAGCAATTCAAGCCGAATGACAGACAAGCATGGGATTTACAGAGCGGGCTTGGCGATTTTGACGTGATTGCCGGCCTCGATCCGGCTCATACCATAGAGGATAGAAACAGCCGCGTCTCTAGGAATGATCTGAATCTGGATTGGAATATTTGCCATGAAAAAAGGCCTGCTTGCGCAGGCCTTTTCCATTCGAAGTTCTTTCTCGGCGTCAATCCAGCGCCCGGTTGCGCGATTCCACATCCACGGCCCAGATCGACAGGGCGCCGCCCACCAGCATGGCGGACAGCACGGCCAGGGCCAGGGTGAAGTGGGTGGCCATGATGGGCGCAATGATGGCCGGGGCGAACAGGCCGCCGAAGCGCGCCACGGCGCCGGCCATGCCCATGCCGCTGGCACGCAGGTCGGTGGGGTAGACCTCGGGGGTGAACGCATACAGCGCGCCCCAGGTGCCCAGCAGCGAGAAGCTCATCAGCAGGGTGGAGCCGATGACCACGAAGGGCGACGAGCCCAGGCTGTAGAACATGCAGCCGACGGCGCTGAGCAGCAAAAAGCCGATCAGCGTGGGCTTGCGGCCCCAGCGCTCCACGCCATAGGCCGACAGCGCAAAGCCGGGCAGTTGCACCAGGGCCAGCACCACCAGGAAGACCTGGCCGCGCATGAAGGCGAAGCCCTCGCTGCTGAGCTTGACGGGCAGGTAGACGAAGACACCGTAGTAGGCGATGGAGATCAGCGCCCAGGCCAGGAACAGCGAGAGGCTGCGGCGGCGCAGGCCGCCGTTGAACAGCGCGAGGATGGACTTGCGCTCCTGCTTTTCAGGCTGCAGGGCGGGGATGTCCGCCGTGGTGCCGTTGACCTTGGCCACCCGCTGCAGCACCTTGCGCGCTTCCTCGGACTTGCCGTTGCGGTTGAGGAACATGGGCGACTCGGGGATGTAGAAGCGCAGCACCACGCCGATCAGCGCCGGCAGTCCGGTCACGAAGAAGATCACGCGCCAGGCATCGTCACCCCAGGACACGGCCACCAGCGCCAGGATGGCCAGGAAGATGGTGCCCACGGCCCAGAACGATTCCAGCAGCACCAGCCAGCGGCCGCGGCGGTCGCTGGGCAGGAACTCGGCCATCATGGTGTAGTCCACGGGCAGCGTGCCGCCCACGCCGATGCCGGTGATGAAGCGCAGCACCAGCAGCCAGGCGAACTCGGGCGCAAAGGCCGAGGCCACGCCCGCAAAGGCATCGATCACCACGGCCATCATCAGCACCGGGCGGCGCCCGATGCGGTCGGCCAGGCGGCCGAAGACGAAGGCACCGATCAGCATGCCGATGAAGAAGAAGGTGCCGGTCTGCAGCGCCTCGGGCACGGTCTTGCCGAAGGTCTTGGCAATGGACGGCGCGCTGAAGCCGATGGACAGCACCTGCATGGCGTCGGCCAGCCAGACCAGCCCGAAGATGACGAACAGCCGATATTGGAACTTGCCGACACCCGCTGTCTGGATGCCTTTTTCCACCGAAATGTATGTAGATGACATGCAGGGACTCCTTTTCTAGCCATCGCAATTGTTGAATCTGTCTTTTCCCAGGCAAGGCCGTTCAGCTTGTGTTGCCGTCTCCTGCCGTGCCTTCCACCCTTCACACATCCGGAGCGAACCGCTCCCTCGGCGCCATCTCCATGGCCCGATGAAAAAATTCAGGATGTCGGTCTCTGCATCCGGGCGATGGGCGCATTGCGGACAGGCTGCACATCGACAGCGCCGTCCGTTGTTGCCCATCACCCGTCCCCAGCATCAGATGTCAGGACCCAGGCCCTGGAGAGATTCCAGGGCAAGGTGTCCATATCCGCGGCATCGCCCATGCCGCCGCCCATTGCTGCCCATTGCCGCCCTCAGTGCGCATGCGCCTGTGCCTGCATGCGCAGCCGGTTAATCGTCTTCGTGTCGTCTGGCCAAGCTTTTTCCTCCGGTGCAAATCGTTCGCGCAAATATCCGAGCAGGTCCGCGATCTGCCTGTCGTCCAGGCTGTCCCCGAAGCCGGGCATGTAGCCCAGCGCATCGTCGGCCGGCGCCTGTATGCCGTTCAGGATCACCTGGACCAGGTTGTCGGGGCTGGCCGCGTGCAGGTTGGTGTTCAGGGCCAGCTGCGGCTTGACGCCGAACAATGTGGGACCGCTGCCCGCCTCATGGCAGACCGCGCAGGCGTTCTGGTAGATGCGCTCGCCATTGGCGTGGCGGTCCAGGACCCTGGCAGGTGGGGCCGCAGGCGCCGCCGCCTGCACGGCGGCCGGCGCCGGTGCCGGCATGGCCGGGGCGGCCTGGGCGGCCTGTGGTGCCTGTGGGACCTGGCCCGGCAACTCCATCAGATAGGTGGCCATGGCGCGCACATCGGCTTCGGGCAACTGGGCCAGGCCGTGGATGACGGGCGCCATGGGGCCGGCCGCCACGCCGTGGCGGGCCGAGAAGCCGGTGCGCAGGTACTGGTATAGCTCTTCGCGGCTCCAGGGCAGCTTGCCCCCGGCCAGTTGATTGAGCGCGGGCGCCGTCCAGCCTTCGGCCTCGCCGCCGCCCAGGTAGTGGATGCCGGTCTTTTCCGCACCCAGCGCATTGCGCGGCGAGTGGCAGGCCGCGCAGTGGCCCGCGCCTTCGACCAGGTAGGCGCCCCGGTTCCATTCGGCGCTGCGCGCGGGGTCGGCCTTGAAGGGCGTGGCGTCGTGGAACAGCAGGTTCCAGCCCGCCATGGCCGGGCGCAGGTTGTAGGGGAAGGCCAGCTGCGTCTCGGGCGCCTTGGCCTTCACGGCAGGCTGGGACATCAGGTAGCCGTAGAGGGCCTGCAGGTCGCCATCGCTGAGCTTGGCGAAGGCCGTATACGGGAAGGCCGGGTACAGCTGCCTGCCATCCTGGTGGATGCCGTGGCGCATGGCGCGCTCGAAGGCCGCGTAGGACCAGCGGCCGATGCCGGTTTCGTTGTCGGGCGTGATGTTGGTGGAGTAGATGGTGCCGAACGGCGTCTCCAGCCCGAAGCCGCCGGCATTGGCCGCGCCGCCCGGGGCGGTGTGGCAGACCACGCAGTCGCCCGCAGCCGCCACCAGGCGGCCGCGCTCCAGGGCCTGCGGCGAGTACAGGGACACATCGGGCCCGTCGGTCAGCGGCAGGGCCGGCTTCAGTGGCCAGGCCATGGCCGCCATGCCGGCAAGGCCTGCGGCGCCTGCGGCCAGCCAGCCCCAGCCACGGCCGGTCCGCGCCGCACCGGGCCTGCCGGCACCCTCGCCCGCCAGGGCCAGGCGCAGCTGCTCGGGCTGGAAGGGCACTTCGCGCAGGCGCACGCCTGTCGCATGGTGAATGGCGTTGGCAATGGCGGCGGCGGCGGGCAGCGTGGCCACGCCATCCAGCGCCAGATTGCCCTGGCGGACGACCGCGACATCGCCAGGCGCACGCTGCGCCAGGCCGGAGCCGGGCTTGGCGATCACATCGAAAGAAGCAGCGGAAGCTGTGGACCCTGCCCAGTCGTCAAAAGCGGGGGCCGCGCCCAGCAGCCGGCGCGCGTCGGCCAGCAGTTGCGGGTCCTGCTGGACGATCTCGGGCCGCGTGCTGGCGGCCTGCGCCGCCTGCATGCTGCGGCTGTCATGGCCGGCCACGACGCGGGTCACTTCGATCTCGCCCGTTTGCGGGTGCACGGCCACCTCGGCCACCCAGGCGCTCCAGGCATGGAGGTCGGCGCCCTGCGCATCCAGGGTCTGCAGCTGGGCGGTGGCAAAGCCCCGGCCCAGCAGGCGGCCGTCGGCCCCCTGGTGGGATGGCGCCTGCTGCGATGCCTGCGCACGCTCGGCCACCTGCCGGGCCAGATCGCGCACCGGGCCTTCGGGCAGGTGCTGCAGCCGCCATTGCAGCGGGTCACGGCCCTGGTCCAGCGCCTGCTCATGCCAGTGGCTTTCGCGTGCAAAGACCTGGGCGGCATTCAGATCATCGACGCCGGCATGCCGCAGGCTGGCGGCCAGCCTGCGCTCTTGCACTTCGCCGGCATCGAGCACGGTGGCCAGGGCTGCGGCGCGCGCCAGCTCGGGCTGGCTCAGCAGGCGCGCCATGCTGGGGCGCACGGCCCAGGGCGTGTCGGACAGCAGCAGGTCTGGCTGCGGCGATGCATTGCCCGGCTGAGGCTGCACCACCGTGTCGGCCTCAAGCCCTTGCGAAGGCCGCGCATCCACGCGCAGCACCAGCTCCCGGCTGTCTGCGCTGCCCGCAGCAGTCCAGGCCTCGCAGGCCACGCTGACGGGCCGGCCCACGGCCTGGGACAGCAGGGCCGCATCGGCCGCTGCGTCCATGAGATCCAGCACATGCGGGGTGCCGGCCGCCGTGGCCGGCAGGCTGAACAGCCGCAGCGCGGACTCGGGGCATTGCAGCAATGCGGCCAGTTCTCGGCCGATCATCTGCCGCACATCCGCGTCGCAGGGCGGCAGCCAGACGCTGGCATGGCCGTCCAGGCACCACACGGCTGCGCGTGCGGCACCCTCGCAAGACGCGGGCGCCGCCATGCGCCAGACATAGCGGCCGGCATCGGGCAGGTCGGCCTTGCCAGCCTTGTCGGCTCTGTCGGCTCTGTCGGCTCTGTCGGCAGCACGGGGCGCGCTGGCGGCCCTGGCTTCCTGCCGGTCATCCCAGGCAGGGGCCAGGCTGGCAGCGGCCTGCCGGGCATGGACAGGCGCCACGGCCACCACGCCCAGAAAATGCCCGCGCTGCACCGCGGCCACCACGCCAGCCATGGCCTGGGCGTCCTGCAGCCGTGCATGCAGGGGCACGCTGCCCCGGTAGCGCAGACCGTCCCAGGCCGCGACGGGCGGGCGCAGCGCCAGGCCGTGCAGCAGGTCGGAAGGCAGGGCGGGTGTGTTGCCGGCCGGGCTCATGGCTGGACCTCGCCCGCGCTGGAAGATGGAAAACCGGAGGGTGCCTGCAGCGCGGCGCGTTGCGCCCGCAGCTGCACGGCGCGCAGGGCGGCCTGCATGATTTCCACATGCGTGCCGCAGCGGCACAGGTTGTGGTGCAGCTCGTTGCGCAGCTCCTGCTCGGTGGGATTGGGGTTGCGGCGCAGCAGGGCCTCCACGGTCATGATCATGCCGTTGAGGCAGTAGCCGCACTGGGCCGCCTGGCAGTCGATGAAGGCCTGCTGCGTGGGGCCGGGGCACTGGCGCGAGCCCAGGCCTTCCAGCGTGGTGACCTCGCGGCCCACGGCCGCCCGCACGGGGATCACGCAGGAACGCGCGGCCACGCCATCGATCAGCACCGTGCAGGCGCCGCATTCGCCCAGGCCGCAGCCGTACTTGGGCCCGTTCAGCTCCAGGTCATTGCGCAGCACATGCAGCAGCGCCGTCCCGGGCGCTGCCGGCACCTCGCATGCGCGTGCATTGACCTGCAGGCGGATGGGGTGGGGGGTACTGCTTGGATGGACTGGGGTTCCCATGGGACGAGGCTCTTGCAACTTGGCTGCGGTTCAGGATGTCGGCGTTCTGCGGCCGGACAGGAGTGGGGGGATTCCCTCCCCTCCCCTCGTCCGGCAAGGCAGCGAGTATCAGGCCGCTGCCTTGACCTTGGGCTCGACCAGGGGCACGTTGAACACGTCGTAGCCGAAGCACCAGGACGGATCTTCGTTGGTGCGCAGCCAGGTGTTGTCGTGCGAGATGCGCTGCACCTTGCTGGCGCGCTCGGCACGGTTGGCTTCGTACAGGGCGAAGGCCAGCTCATGGTTGTGCGCGCCGACTTCCTTGAGGCAGCGCGCCAGCATGGCGCCGTCCTCGATGGCCATGGCGGCGCCCTGGGCCATGTGGGGCTTCATGGGGTGGCAGGCATCGCCCAGCAGCACCAGGCGGCCACGGCTCCACAGCGGCAGCGGATCGCGCTCGAGCAGCGACCACTTGGTCACTTCCACGGTGGCGTCGATCAGTGCCTGCACGGTGGGATGCCAGCCCGAGAAGGCCTCGCGCATCTCTTCCTTGCTGCTGGGCAGCCAGCGGTCGTTGAGGTCCCACTTCTCGACGGGCACGCCGGTCACGTAGTACAGCTCGTCGGCCTTGCCGGTGACGAAGTAGGTCATCATGTGGCGGTCATCGCTCCACCACTTCACGCAGGCGTCGAAGGGCAGCATGCCGGCCTTGACCTCGGGCGTGGGGAACACGGCGCGGTGGGCCAGGTAGCCCGCGTACTTGGGCAGCTCGGGGCCCAGCAGTTCCTCGCGGATGCGGGAGTTCACGCCATCGGCGCCGATGACGATGTCCGCCTCCTCGGTCGTGCCGTCGGCAAAGTGCATGACGACCACATTGCCGCGGTCCTCCACCTTGGTCAGGAACTTGCCGTAGGCCATCACGCTGTCGGGCAGGGCCTCGACCAGCAGCGCATGGAAGTCGCCACGGTGCACGGTCAGGTAGCTGGCGCCGTATTCCTTGACGGCGTAGTCGCCCAGCGGGATCTGGGCCAGCACGTCGCCCGTCTGCCAGTGGCGGCTGTACCAGTAGTCGGGATGCGAGCCCTGCTCGTTGAGCGCGTCCTCGATGCCGATGCGGCGCAGGATCTTCATCACATTGGGCCCGACGTGGATGCCGGCTCCCAGGCGCGAGAAGCTGGGCGCCTGCTCATAGACGCGGACATTGAAGCCTTCCTGGAGCAGCAGCTTGGCAGCTGCAGCCCCGCCGAGACCGGCGCCGACAACGGCGATTCGAGGGGATTGAGACACAGTTTTCTCCTTGCAGGAATGTTGAAAGCCAGACGGGGCAACCGTTGCTTCGGCGCGTCCTTGCAGGGTGTAGAGCAGGAAGCGTGCCAGGCAACAAAACACTTAATTCAGGTGTATGCGCTTGAATTTTTCAAATCGACGCATGCACCATAGGGCGGCAGAATAAATTGAAGTTCGCCATTTTTGGTGCAATTTCTGCACCAAATAAGTACAAACCCCGAGAAAATTCTCATTTGCAAGGCGGCACGTCTTTTGCAAGAATAAAGCGTACACACTCAGTTGATTCTGATCAGAAACCCTCGAAACTTCGCAAAGGCAAGTCCATGACCAAAACGTTCCGCATCGGCCAGATCGTCCCCAGCTCCAACACCACCATGGAGACCGAGGTGCCGGCCATGCTGCAGGCCCACTCCACGCTGCGCCCGCAGGACCGCTTCACCTTCCACTCCAGCCGCATGCGCATGAAGAAGGTCCAGAAGGAGGAACTGGCCGCCATGGACGCCGAAAGCGACCGCTGCGCGCTGGAGCTGAGCGACGCGCGCGTGGACGTGCTGGGCTATGCCTGCCTGGTGGCCATCATGGCCATGGGCAAGGGCTACCACCGCGTCTCGCAGCAGCGCCTGACCGAGCGCACGGCCAGCAATGGCGCCACCGCCCCGGTGATCACCAGCGCCGGCGCGCTGGTGGAAGCGCTCAAGGTCATGGGCGCCAAGAAGATCGCTCTGGTGGCGCCCTACATGATTCCGCTGACCCAGCTGGTCATGGACTACGTGGCCGCCGAAGGCTTCGAGATCGTGGACTGGCGCGCGCTGGAGATCCCCGACAACCTGGACGTGGGCCGCCACGACCCCGCCAAGCTGCCCGGCATCGTGGCCGGCATGAACTACGCCGACGCCGACGTGATCGTGCTGTCGGCCTGCGTGCAGATGCCCTCGCTGCCGGCCGTGGCCCAGGTCGAGGCCCAGACCGGCAAGCCCGTGCTGACCGCCTCCATCGCCACCACCTATGCCATCCTCAAGGAACTGGGGCTGGACCCCGTGGTGCCGGGCGCGGGTGCGCTGCTGTCGGGCGCCTACCCCTACGACACCGGCAACAGCGCAGCCAAGGCCTGAGGAACACACGCATGACCAGCACCTCCAGCACCCCCAGCACATTCCGCTACGGCGGCAACGTCCATGCCAACGGCATCCGCCAGCACTACCTGCGCTACGGCGGCGCCGAGGGCGAACGCGCGCAGCGCGACGCCGTCATCCTGATCCCCGGCATCACCAGCCCGGCCGTGACCTGGGGCTTCGTGGCCGAGCACCTGGGCCGCCAGTTCGACACCTATGTGCTGGACGTGCGCGGGCGCGGCCTGTCGTCCTCCGGCCCGGGCCTGGACTACAGCCTCGATGCCCAGGCCGCCGACGTGGCCGCCTTCGCCCAGGCCCTGGGCCTGCAGCGCTGGGCGCTGGTCGGCCACTCCATGGGCGGGCGCATCGCCGTGCGCGCCGCGCGCAGCCAGCCGGTGGGGCTCACGCGCCTGGTCATCGTCGATCCGCCGGTCTCCGGCCCCGGCCGCCGCGCCTACCCGGCCGCCCTGCCCTGGTATGTGGACTCCATCCGCCAGGCCACGTTGGGCATGGATGCCGAGGCCATGCGCGCCTTCTGCCCCACCTGGACCGAAGAGCAGCGCCAGCTGCGCGCCCAGTGGCTGCACACCTGCCACGAGCCGGCCATCGTGCAGAGCTTCGAGGACTTCGGCCGTGACGACATCCATGCCGACCTGCCCCGCATCCAGCACCCGCTGCTGCTGGTCACGGCCGAGCGCGGCGACGTGGTGCGCAGCGAGGACGTGGCCGAGTGGCAAGGCCTGGCACCCCAGACCGAGCATGTGCGCGTGCCCAACGCCGGCCACATGATCCCCTGGGACAACGAGGCCGGGTTCTACGTGGCCTTGGGCGATTTCCTCGGCGCGCGGGTGGACTGAATGTCCAACCGCAGCCCACTCCCATCCATCGCGACACCAAGGAGCCGACCATGTCCGTCAGCGATATCGATCTGATCCACGCCTGGAAGCAGGTGCTCACGCTGTCCCGGCTCGAAGCCGGCCAGACCGTCACCGTGCTCACGGGCGCCGACACGCACCCGCAGACGCTGCGCTGCGCCATTGCCGCCTCCAGCGAAATGGGTGCGCGCGTCAACCGCCTGGACCTGCCGCCCGTCAATGCCGAAAAATCACTGAGCCGCGACTCGCTGGCCTACCTGGGAACCACGCCACTGACCGGCAACCCCGCCGCCATCGCCGCGCTCAAGGCCAGCGACCTGGTGCTGGACCTGATGACGCTGCTGTTCTCGCCCGAGCAGCACGAGATCCTGCAGACCGGCACCAAGATCCTGCTGGCCGTGGAGCCGCCCGAGGTGCTGTGCCGCCTGGTGCCCACCGAGGGCGACCGCGCGCGCGTGCAGGCCGCATCCAAGCTGATCGAGGCGGCCGGGCAGATGCACATCACCTCGGCCGCGGGCACCGACCTGCGCTGCCGCCTGGGCAGCTTCCCGGCCATCTGCGAATACGGCTTCGTGGACCAGCCCGGCCGCTGGGACCACTGGCCCAGCGGCTTCGTGCTGACCTGGCCCGACGAGGGCGAGAGCAACGGCCGCGTGGTGCTGGACCGGGGCGACATCCTGCTGCCCATGAAAGACTACGTGACCGAGCCCATCGAACTCGTCATCGAAAAGGGCTACGTCACGCGCATCAGCGGCGGCCTGCAGGCCGACATCCTCAAGGAGTACATGGCCTCCTACGAGGACCCCGAGGCCTATGCCGTTTCCCACATCGGCTGGGGGCTGCAGCCGCGCGCCCACTGGTCCATGCTGGCCCACTACAACAAGGAAACCCACATCGGCATGGACGCCCGTGCCTTCGAGGGCAACTTCCTGTGGTCCATGGGCCCCAACAACGAGGCCGGGGGCAGCCGCACCACGGCCTGCCACATCGACATCCCCATGCGCCACTGCTCGGTGGCGCTGGATGGCAAGCCCACGGTCATCGACGGCGTGGTGCAGGACGAGGAAGGACTGGCGCGCGCCGCCAAAAGGTCCAAGCAAGGAAAGGACATCGCATGACAACCGCCACCACCAGCACGCAGAGCGTTCCCACCGAGGGCGTGCAGGGCGACATCTCTGCCTACGCACGCCAGGGCTTCGGCACACCGCTGCCGCTCAAGGCCCCGTTCGGCCTGCTCATCATCGACTTCGTCAACGGCTTTGCCGACCCGGCCGTCTTCGGCGGCGGCAACATTCCCGAAGCCATCGCGCAGACGCAGCACCTGCTGGCCCATGCGCGCGAGCGCGGCTGGCCCGTGGCGCACAGCCGCATCGTGTTCTCGGACGACGATGCCGACCACAACATCTTCTGCCTGAAGGTGCCCGGCATGCTGACCCTGAAGGAAGACAGCCCCAACAGCGCCATCGTGCCCCAGCTGGCCCCGGCCGCTGGCGAATACGTGGTGCGCAAGAGCACGCCCTCGGCCTTCTTCGGCACCATGCTCGCACCCTGGCTGGCCCAGCGCGGCGTGCAGACCCTGCTGGTGGCCGGCTGCGTGACCAGCGGCTGCGTGCGCGCCAGCGTGGTCGATGCCATGCAGTCGGGCTTTCGCCCGCTGGTGGTGGCCGACTGCTGCGGCGACCGCGCCCTGGGCCCGCACGAGGCCAACCTGTTCGACATGGCCCAGAAGTACGCGGCCGTGATGCCGCTGGGCCAGGCCATCGCCGACACCGACGCCCTCGCCGCAGGTTGATCCCACCGCGCCAACGCGCCTATGGAGCCGGCCCTGCGCAGCCGGCCCCGGAGTGCATAACATGCACAGGGCACGCCTGAAGGCGTGCCCGCGAAGAACACCGCCCCATGAACCTGCCCCAGCCCCAAGCCCTGCACGCACAGCTGCTCACGCGCGCCGACACCCTGCTCGTGGTGCGCCAGCCCGTGGCGCCGCCGCGCCCTGCGCCCGGCCAGCCCGGCACGGCCTCCGACTATGTGCAATCCACGCCCGAGGTCTTCGTGGCCGTGCTGGCCGACGAAGCCGCGCCCCAGGGCTGGCGCGCCCTGGCCTTCAACGGCCATGTGGACCTGGGCACGGGCATACGCACGGCGCTGGCGCAGATCGTGGCGGAAGAACTCGAAGTGCCTCTGGAGCGCCTGGACATGGTGCTGGGCCACACGGCCGCCGCACCCAACCAGGGCCCGACCATTGCCAGCGCCAGCATCCAGATCTCGGCCGTGCCGCTGCGCCGCGCCGCCGCCCAGGCGCGCGAGCAACTGCTGGCACTGGCCGCGCAGCAATGGAGCGTGGCGGCAGACCGGCTCCAGGCGCGCGAAGGCCTGGTGCGCTTTGCCGATGGCAGTGATGCCCGTGAACTCGGCTATGGCGATCTGCTGCGCGGCCAGCAACTGCAGCTGACGCTGGCCCCGCCCGATCAGGAGGTGAAGCTCAAGCCCGCCAGCGAATACCGGCTGGTCGGCCGTGGCGCGGCGCGCGTGGACATCCCCGCCAAGGCCACGGGCGAGCTGAGCTTTGTCCATGATGTGCGCGTGCCCGGCATGCGCCATGGCCGCGTCATCCGCCCTCCGCACCCGGGCCGCGACGGCGGCAGCTTCATCGGCCGCTGCCTGGTGGCCGTGGAGCGCGACTCCGTGGCCCACCTGCCCGGCAACGTGCAGGTGGTCACCGAAGGCGACTTCGTCGGTGTGGTCGCCGACCGCGAGGAACAGGCCATTGCCGCCATGCGCGCGCTGCGCGTGCAATGGCAGGCCGTGCCGCCGGCGCCTGACTTATCCGATCTGGCTGCGGCGATACGAGCCAATCCCGCCCAGCAACGCTCGCTGGTGGACCAGGGCACTGTGGACGATGCCTTCGCGGGCGTCGGCACGGGTGCGGCCACCGAACTGCGCCGCAGCTACGTCTGGCCCTACCAGATGCATGCCTCCATCGGCCCGTCCTGCGCCGTGGCCGATTTCAGCGAGGGCCGTCTCAAGCTCTGGGCCGGCACGCAGAACCCCCACATGCTGCGCACCGACCTGGACCGCCTGCTGCAACTGGGCGAGGACCGCATCGAGATCGTGCGCCTGGAGGCGGCCGGCTGCTACGGCCGCAACTGCGCCGACGATGTCTGCGCCGACGCCGCCCTGCTGTCCATGGCCGTGGGCGCGCCCGTGCGCGTGCAGCTCACGCGCGAGCAGGAACACCAGTGGGAGCCCAAGGGCACGGCCCAGCTCATGGACGTGAGCGCGGCCATCGATGCCCGGGGCGAACTGCTGGCCTATGACTTTGCCGTGCGCTACCCCTCCAACGACGCGCCGCTGCTGGCCCTGCTGCTCACGGGCCGCATCCCGGGCGAGCCGCGCACGCTGGAGATGGGCGACCGCACGGCCGTGCCGCCCTACCGCTATGCCAGCCAGCGCATCACCTGCCATGACATGGCGCCCATCGTGCGCTCGTCCTGGCTGCGCGGCGTCTCGGCCCTGCCCAACTCCTTTGCCCACGATTGCATGATCGACGAGCTGGCCCATGCGGCCGGCGCCGACCCCGTGGACTACCGTGTTCGCCACCTCGATGACCCGCGCGCCGTCGAGCTGATCGAGGCCACGGCACGCCACGCAGGCTGGCAGCCAAACCAGCCGGGAAGCCGGGGCCGCCCCGGCGCCGACGGTCTGCTGCACGGGCGCGGCGTGGCCTATGCGCGCTACATCCACAGCCGCTTTCCCGGCTTCGGCGCGGCCTGGGCCGCCTGGGTCATCGACATCGACGTGGACCCCGCCAGCGGCCGCATCGCCGTGCGGCGCCTGGTCGTGGGCCAGGACACGGGAATGATGGTCAACCCCGACGGCGTGCGCCACCAGATCCACGGCAACGTCATCCAGACCCTGAGCCGCAGCCTGATGGAGAAGGTCGCCTTCAACGAGCAAGGCGTGGCCAGCCGCGAATGGGGCAGCTACCCCATCATCGGCTTCCGCGACCTGCCCCCCATCGAAGTGGTGCTGATGCCACGCCAGGACGAGCCCCCCATGGGCGCAGGCGAATCAGCCTCGGTCCCCGGCCCGGCCGCGCTGGCCAATGCGCTGTTCGACGCCACCGGCCGGCGCTTCTATGCCGCGCCCTTCACGCCCGACGTGGTGCGCGCCGCACTGAATGCCGCGCCGAACGCCACGCCAGAGACTGCACAGCCCGCCTAGTCTTTCAGCGCCCCCGCATGCCGCAGGCACTGCGCACGCCAACCGGCGTCGTCCTGCAGTTGCAGCGCGGCCTGCAGCGCGCGCGTGGGCGCCACGCCCTGCTGGGCCATGAAGCCTATGGGGGTGACCAGTTCGGGCGAGCGCAGCGGCCGCGCCACCAGGCCCGGCATGTGGCGCACCGTGGCCACCATGGCGCCGGGCAGCACGGTGGTCATGCCATCCGTTCCTTGCGCCACGGCCATCACCAGGGTCAGCACGGAGTTGGTTTCCATGGCGGGCTGCACGGCCATGTCCACGGCGGCGAAGGCCTCGTCGATCACCGTGCGGTTGTGCATGTCGGGGGTGAGCAGGCACAGCGGCATGCCGGCCACTTCGCGCCAGGCGATGTCGGCGCCAAAGGCAAAGGGCCGGCCCTCGCCCTGCCCATCGCGGCACTCGCGACACTCGCGGCACAGCAGGTAGTAGTGCTCCTCGTACTGGGGCCAGGACTGCAGGCGCGGGCCGCGTGGCGGCATGCGCGCGCTGTAGCCCAGGGCCAGGTCCAGCGACAGGTCTTCGAGCCCGCTCTCGATCTCGGCCGAGCTCATGGACAGCACCACGGGCGTGATGCCCGGATGGTGCTCGCGCAGCAGGGCCGCAAAGCGCGTGAGCATGGGCATGGCCGTGGGCACGGCCGCCATGCGCAGTTGCCCCCGCAGCGCGCCGGCGGCGGCGCTCAGTTCCTGGCGCAGGCCTTCCTCGGCCCGCAGCATGGCCAGGGCGGTGGCCAGCACCTGATCGCCCTCGGGCGTGAAGCCCGCGAACGAGCGGCCCCGGCGCACGATGACCGTGCCGAACTCCTCCTCCAGCGCGCGCAACGCATTGGACAGCGCCGGCTGGGTGATGTGGCATGCCAGCGCCGCGCGGCCGAAATGGCGGTGCTCGTTGAGCGCCGCCAGATACCGCATCGAGGTCAGCAGGTTCATGCGCAATAACCTGAGTCGATTACCATGCCACCGATTTCGGCACAAATCAGATCGACATGGACAGTGCGAGAAAAACTGGCGTAATCCAACCCAGGGACGCCGAGGAAGGGCCGCCCCGCCCCGAGGGCGTCGTCCCCCTCCCGCGCAGCGAGAGAGGGGGAAGCGGCGCAGCCGCTCAGGGGGCGCAGCATTTCAGGTTCCCTGGCTCACCGTGATGGTGGGGAACTTGCTCGTGAAATCGCGCGCCTTGAGCGCCACCTTCACGGCCAGGTCGCGCGCCACCTTCTTGTAGATCTGCGCGGCTTCGCTGTCGGGCTCGGCCACCACGGTGGGCTTGCCGCTGTCGGCCTGCAGGCGGATCTGCAGCGACAGGGGCAGGGCGCCCAGGTAGTCGATGCCGTACTCGGCCGCCATCTGCTTGCCGCCCTCGGCGCCGAAGATGTGCTCCACATGGCCGCAGTTGGTGCAGACGTGGGCCGCCATGTTCTCCACCAGGCCCAGGATGGGCACGCCCACCTTCTCGAACATCTTCACGCCCTTCTTGGCGTCGATCAGGGCGATGTCCTGGGGCGTGGTGACGACCACGGCGCCCGTCATGGGCACGCGCTGGGCCAGCGTCAGCTGGATGTCGCCGGTGCCGGGCGGCATGTCCACCAGCAGGTAGTCCAGATCCTTCCAGTTGGTCTGGCGCAGCATCTGCTCCAGCGCCTGCGTGGCCATGGGGCCGCGCCAGATCATGGCCTGGTCGTTGTTGACCAGGAAGCCGATGGACATGACCTGCACGCCGTGGCTTTCCATGGGCTCCATGGTCTTGCCGTCGGGGCTTTCGGGGCGGCCCGAGATGCCCATCATCATGGGCTGGCTGGGGCCGTAGATGTCGGCGTCCAGGATGCCCACGCGCGCGCCCTCGGCGGCCAGCGCCAGCGCCAGGTTGGCCGTGGTCGTGCTCTTGCCCACGCCGCCCTTGCCGGACGAGATGGCGATGATGTTCTTGACGCCCGGCAGCAACTGCACGCCGCGCTGCACCGCATGCGCGGCGACCTTGGACGTGATGTTGACCGAGACATTGCCCACGCCCTCGACGGTCTTGGCCGCCGCGACGAACTGGCCGCGCAGCGCCGGCACCAGGCTTTGCGCCGGATAGCCCATCTCCACGTCGAAGGCCACGTCGGCCCCAGTGACCTGCAGGTTGCGCAGGGCGCGGGTGCTCACATAGTCCTTGCCGGTGTGGGGGTCGAGCACGCTGGAGAGCGCGGCCAAGAGCGCTTGTTCTGTGACTGCCATTGCTTTGATTACTCCTAGAGCCGGATAGTCTATCCAAGGCACCATCCCCTCGCTCACGCGAGACAATGCGGGCCTTGCTGCCTTTGCGGCCCCTGTTCCCGCCTTTTTCCGCGAAAGATCCGCCCCGTGAAATTCAAGATGGCCCACAACTCCCTGTTCGCGATCCTGCTGCGCTCGCGCTGGTGGATCAGCATCGCGCTGGCCGCGCTGGTGACCCTGGTGTCCACGGCGCTGCTGCCCAAGGACATCGCGCCGTTCGCCGCCATCACCGCCCTGCCCTTCTTCGGCATAGGCTGCGTTGCCGCCTGGCGCCAGCTGCGCGCGCCCAGCCCCGCCAAGGTGGAGCAGGCCCTGGAGATCGCCGCCCAGCAAAGCTGGCGCGAGTTCGCCGATCGGCTCGATCGCGCCTGGCAGGCCGAGGGCTACACCGTCACCCGCCTGTCCGACAAGGAGGGCGCCGACTTCGTGCTGGAACGCGAAGGCCGCACCACCGTGGCCAGCGCCAGGCGCTGGAAGGCCGGCGTGCACGGCATGGAGCCGCTGCGCGCCCTGCTGGCCGCAGGCCAGGCGCGCGATGCGGCCACGGTCTGCTACCTGTCGCTGCAGCCGCCGGCCGAGAATGCAGCCGCCTGGGCCAAGCAGCAGGGCATCGCCCTGATCTCCGGCAAGGACCTGGGCTCCCTGCTGGCCAAGGCCTGATCCCTTCGGGGTCATCCCCTGATCTGATGACGGCCGGCGCGCGGCACACTCCAGGCATGCCCGATGCCGCGCCCTCACCCGACTCCAGCCTCCCTCCCCCCAGCACCGGACTGCTGCTCAGCGGCGGGGGCGCCCGCGCCGCCTACCAGGCCGGCGTGCTGGAGGCCATTGCCGAAATACGCCGCGCCTGCGGCCAGCAGCATGGCCCCAATCCCTTCCCCATCCTGGTCGGCACCTCGGCCGGCGCCATCAACGCCGCGGCCCTGGCCTGCGGCAGCGACCATTTCGACCGGGCCGTGCGCCGCATGTCGCGCATCTGGCGCAACCTGCGGCCCGAGGACATCTACCTGTCCGACTCGCTGAGCGTGCTGCGCAGCGGCGCGCGCTGGCTGACCCTGCTGTCCCTGGGCTGGGCCCTGGCGCGCTGGGGCCGCATGCGCCCGCGCTCGCTGCTGGACAACCAGCCACTGTGCCGCCTGCTGTCGTGTGGCCTGGTTCCGCTGGAACGCCTGCCGCAATTGATCGCGGACGGCCACCTGCGCGCGCTGGCGGTCTCGGCCTCCAGCTACACCACCAGCGAGCATGTGACCTTCTGCCAGGCGCAGGACCGGCTCCAGCCCTGGGTGCGCAACCAGCGCAAGGCCGCCGCCGCCCAGATCACGCACGCGCACCTGCTGGCCTCCTCGGCCATTCCCTTCATCTTTCCGGCCACGCCGCTGCCGCTGGACGGCGCCACCGAATACTTCGGCGACGGCTCCATGCGCCAGACCGCACCGCTGGCGCCCGCCATCCACCTGGGCGCAGAGCGCATCCTCGTCGTGGGCGCGGGCCGGCGCACCGAGCCGCCGGCCAGGCCTCCGCCGGAAGGCGCAAGCTACCCGTCGCTGGCCCACATCGCGGGCCACACGCTGTCGAGCATCTTCCTGGACGCCCTGTCCCTGGACGTGGAGCGCGCCGAGCGCATCAACCAGACCCTGGCCCTGATCCCGCCCGCCGACCGCGAACGCAGCCGGCTGCGCCCGCTGCAGTTGCTGGTCATCTCGCCGTCCGAACGCATAGACGCCATCGCCGCGCGCCATGTGGGCCAGCTGCCGCTGCCCATGCGCACCCTGCTGGGCGCCCTGGGCGTGCGCCAGGACGCCAGCGACCCGCGCGGCGCCGCCCTGGCCAGCTACCTGCTGTTCGAGCGCAGCTTCACCCGCGAACTCATGGCCCTGGGCCGGCGCGACGCGCTGGCGCGGCGCAGCGATATCGAGCAGTTCCTGGGCTGGCAGCGCCCGCTGGTCGCCAACTGATGCCTGCAGCCAACAGGCCTGGCGCAGCGAAGGCCCTCAACAACTCCCCGTATGTCCGCCTGCACGGAAAAGCCATCGCCGCCCCACAACCGCCCAGCCCTTCTAGAATGTCAGGTTCCCCCGAGAAAGCCGCCATCCATGACCGCACGCAAACTCTTCGTCACCACCGCCCTGCCGTACGCCAACGGCAACTTCCACATCGGCCACATCATGGAATACATCCAGGCCGACACCTGGGTGCGTGCGCAGCGAATGCAGGGCAACGCGGTCAACTTCGTGGGTGCCGATGACGCCCACGGCGCGCCCATCATGATTGCGGCCGAGAAGGCCGGCAAGACGCCCCAGCAGTTCGTGGCCGACATCGCCGCAGGCCGCAAGCAGTACCTGGACGGCTTCCACATCGCCTTCGACAACTGGCACAACACCGATGCGCCCGAGAACCACGCGCTGGCCCAGCAGATCTACAGGGACCTGAAGGCTGCCGGCTTCATCGAGACGCGCACCATCGAGCAGTTCTTCGACCCCGAGAAGAACATGTTCCTGCCCGACCGCTTCATCAAGGGCGAATGCCCGCGCTGCCACGCCAAGGACCAGTACGGCGACAACTGCGAGGTCTGCAGCGCCGTCTACGCGCCCACCGACCTGATCAACCCCTACTCGGCGCTGTCCGGCGCCAAGCCCGTGCTCAAGAGCTCGGAGCATTTCTTCTTCAAGCTGTCGGACCCGCGCTGCGTGGAATTCCTGACCGAATGGACCCAGGACGGCCAGCACGTGCAGCCCGAGGTGGCCAACAAGATCAAGGAATGGTTCAGCGTGCGCACCAACCCGGACGGCACGACCAGCGAGGGCCTGGGCGACTGGGACATCTCGCGCGACGCGCCCTACTTCGGCATCGAGATCCCCGATGCGCCGGGCAAGTACTTCTACGTCTGGCTGGACGCGCCCGTGGGCTACCTGGCCTCGCTCAAGAACCTGCTGGACCGCCGTGGCGAGGACTACGAGGCCTACATGGCCGACCCCGCGCTGGAGCAGTACCACTTCATCGGCAAGGACATCATCACCTTCCACACGCTGTTCTGGCCCGCCATGCTCAAGTTCAGCGGCCGCAAGACGCCCACCAAGATCTGCGTGCACGGCTTCATGACCGTGAACAACGGCGAGAAGATGAGCAAGAGCCGCGGCACCGGCCTGGACCCGCTCAAGTACCTGGGCCTGCAGATGAACCCCGAGTGGCTGCGCTACTACCTGGGCGCCAAGCTCAACGGCAAGAATGAAGACATCGACTTCAACCCCGATGACTTCATGGCCCGCGTCAACTCCGACCTGATCGGCAAGTACGTGAACATCGCCTCGCGCGCGGCCGGCTTCATCGCCAAGCGCTTCGACGGCAAGCTGGGCACGGTCAGCGAAGACGGCCAGGCCCTGCTGGCCCAGCTGCGCGGCCAGAGCGAGGCCGTTGTCCAGGCCTTCGAGAACCGCGACACGGCCCGCGCCGTGCGCGAGATCATGCAGCTGTGCGACCGCGTCAACGAATACGTGGACGCCAACAAGCCCTGGGAGCTGGCCAAGCAGGAAGGCATGGACGCCCGCCTGCAGGACGTGTGCACCACCTGCATCGAGGCCTTCCGCCTGCTGACCATCTACCTGAAGCCCATCCTGCCGGCCGTGGCCGAACAGGTGGAAGGCTTCCTGAACGTGGCGCCGCTGCAGTTCGCCGACGCACAGAACCTGCTGGGCGCCGGCCATGCCATCGGCCTGTACAAGCACCTGATGCAGCGCGTGGACGTCAAGCAGCTGGAGGCCCTGTTCGAGGCCCCCGAGCCCGTGGTCGAGAAGGTCCTGCCCGGCGGCGAGGAAATTGCCGAAACCATCAGCATCGACGACTTCGCCAAGGTGGACCTGCGCATCGCCAAGATCGTGGAATGCAAGCCCGTGGAAGGCTCGACCAAGCTGCTGCAGCTCACGCTGGACGTGGGCGAAGGCAAGACACGCAACGTGTTCTCCGGCATCTCCAGCATGTACCAGCCCGAGCAGCTGCAGGGCAAGCTCACCGTGATGGTGGCCAACCTGGCACCGCGCAAGATGAAGTTCGGCATCTCCGAAGGCATGGTGCTGGCCGCCAGCCACGCCGATGAGAAGGCCAACCCCGGCATCTACGTGCTGGAGCCCTTCCCCGGTGCCACACCTGGCATGCGTATACATTGAAATGCCCCCTGAGTCGCTTCGCGCCTTCCCCCTGAAGGGGGGCATACGGGCACCCGGCGACACCCTCGGTGCGGGGCGGCCCTTCCTCGGCGTCCCTGACTTGGGCTCTGCCGGTTTCAAAGATTGCGCACAGTGTGTTGGACGACAATCATGAAGTCTGCAAAGTCCCGCAAGCCCTCACGGTCCCCGGCCCTGGGGGCTTTTCTTTGCCTCTGCGCCACCGCCCTGCTGTCCGGCTGCACCGTGGTGGCCGTGACGGCCACGGCGGTCAGCGTCACGGCCTCGGCCGTGGGGCTGGCCGCGGATGCGGCCGTGGGCACGGCAAAAATCGTCGGCAAGGGAGTGGGCAAGGCCGTCGATGCGATGAGCGATGACGGGGCAGCCGCAGACAACAGCGGCATCACGGTCCGCTACCGCACGCCCGATGGGCAGCCCCTGACGCCCTGAGGCTACTGCCCGGCGTAGCGCCCGGGCCGGTGGCTCACGGCCAGGAACACGCCCATGATCACGGCCGCCAGCACCGACCAGGCCACGCGCTCGAAGGGCACGACCCACAGCGCCAGCAGCACCACGCAGCAGTCGATGGCCATCTGCACCTTGCCGGCGCGGATGCCGTACCGGTCCTGCAGGTAGAGCGAGGCGATGGTGGCGCCGCCCAGGCTGGAGCGGTGGCGCGCCAGGAACAGCAGGCCCGAGCCCATGAGCAGGCCGCCCGCAATGGCGGCAAAGGCCGGGTGCAGGTAGTCTATGTGGATGAGGCGCGGCCCCATTTCTGTGATCAGCGACAGCGCGCCCACGCAGATGAAGGTCTTGACCGTGAAGGTGCGGCCCACGCGCGTCCAGGCAAACCAGTAGAACGGGATATTGATCGCGAAGAAGATGAGGCCGAACGGCCAGCCCGTGGCGTAGTGCAACACGAAGGCCAGGCCCGCCGTGCTGCCCGTCAAAAGCCCCGCCTGGGCGAACATCATCATGGCGATGCCCACGAACAGGGTTCCGGTGAAGAGGGCCTGGACATCCTCGAAGAGGCCATGGCGCAGCGAAGCGGTGGCCGAAACAGGCGCAGCGGGCGCGGCAGCGGGTAGGGAGGGCGTGGACATTGTCGGGGTGATGACAGATCTATCGTCGCAAAGGCCCCGGTTCGGGGCCTTCACCGTACCCATGGGGTGTCATAGGTACAAACCCGGATTCTAGAGACTGTTGCCCCGGCGCGCTGTGGCGTGCAGGGTACAGCGCGCCGCAGGGGCTTGCAGGAGCTTGCAAGGGCCTGTTGTCAGGCTCCGCCGTGCAGTTTCTCGCGGCCGGCGCTGCGCAGCACGCGGCCGTCGGGGCCGAAGGTCACGGTGAACTCCATGTCGCGCGTGGGGGGATCGATGTAGTTCCAGTCCCAGTCGGTTTCCTGCTTGAGCTGGTAGGTGGTGACCTTGGCAGGCTTGCCCAGCATGCGGCGCACCTGCTCCTCGTCCATGCCGGGGCGGATTTTCTCGAAGTTGTGCGGCGCCAGCACCTGGCGCAGCGCGCTCATGCGGCCATCGGTGCCGATGGTGATCATGTAGTTGCGGCTGCCGGCGGGCTGGCGGTTGTACTCGAAGGTGCGCGAGCCGTCCGGCTCGGTCCAGATGCGTTCGGGCTCGCCAAAGCGGGCGCGGACGTCGGCCTCGGTGGACAGGCCTTCTTCGAGTTCCTTGATGTTTTGGGGATCGCAGCCGGGCAGCCCAAGCATGCCCATCACGGCCACGGCAACGCCCAGAAGACGGGAGACTAGGTTCATCGGCGGTGTCCCGGTAAAATCACGCGATTCAAGAGGTTATCAGACTATGTCATTCTTTCGCCGCCCCGATTACCGTTCCGACGCCACGAACTTCATCAACGAGCTGAAGAAGCAAAAGCCCGAGCTGCCCAGCCAGCAGCTGGCCGGCCGCTCGCTGCTGTGGGACAAGGACGTGAACCACGAAGTCTGGGAAGACCTGCGCGCCGGCCGCGTGGACCAGAAGCCCTACGTCTACCAGACGAACTCCTGATTTCGGCTGCAATGACACATCAGCCTGTTTCGCTGTGGCACCGTGCGCATGCAGCTGATGCCTGCGCAGCAAGGCATGGCCGAGGCTGAGTCCGCACTGGCGCCTGCGGGCGCCGGCGCCGCATCCCCCGCTCCTGGCGACGATTCACCGGTCGTGATCGACCAGGTGGCTTTGGCGCGCCTGTACGGCGAGCCGCTGTTCGCCCTGCCGCAGGACCTGTACATCCCGCCCGATGCGCTGGAGGTCTTCCTCGAAGCCTTCGAAGGGCCGCTGGACCTGTTGCTGTACCTGATCCGCAAGCAGAACTTCAACATCCTCGACATTCCCATGCTGGACGTGACGCGCCAGTACATGCGCTATGTCGACGAAATCCGCAGCCGCAACCTCGAGCTGGCGGCCGAGTACCTGCTGATGGCGGCCATGCTTATCGAGATCAAGTCGCGCATGCTGCTGCCGCCCAAGAAGCAGGACGATGGCGAGGAAGCCGAGGACCCGCGCGCCGAACTGGTGCGCCGCCTGCTGGAGTACGAGCAGATCAAGCTCGCTGCCCAACAGCTGGGCCAGGTGCCGCACTACGGGCGCGACTTCCTCCGGGCCCAGGTCCATATCGAGCAGAACCTGCAGCCGCGTTTCCCCGATGTGGACGTGGCCGAGCTGCAATCGGCCTGGCGCGACATTCTCAAGCGTGCCAAGCTTGTGCAAAGCCACAAGATCACGCGCGAGGAACTCTCGGTGCGCGAATACATGAGTCAGGTGCTCAAGGCCCTGCAGGGCCGGCGCTTCGTCGAGTTCGAGACCCTGTTCCAGCCAGAGAAAGGCTCGACCGTGCTGGTCGTGACCTTCATCGCCCTGCTGGAGCTGGCCAAGGAAACGCTGATCGAGATCACCCAGGCCGAAGCCTTTGCGCCCATCTACGTGCGCCTGGCCTATACGCCCGTCTAGCGGGCACGGACACAGGCACGCGCACACCGACAGGCCGGCACCACCGGCCTCCATGCACCATGACTTACAGCGTCAAAGAAATCTTCTACACCCTGCAGGGCGAGGGCGGCCAGGCCGGCACGCCGGCCGTGTTCTGCCGCTTTGCAGGCTGCAACCTCTGGACCGGCCGCGAGCAGGACCGCGCCAGCGCCATCTGCCAGTTCTGCGACACCGACTTCGTGGGCACCGACGGCACGCTGGGCGGCAAGTTCGCCACGGCCGACGCCCTGGCAGAACGCATCCTGTCCCAGTGGCCGGCCGGCGACAGCCGGCACCGCATGGTGGTGCTGACCGGGGGAGAGCCCCTGCTGCAGGTGGACGCGCCCCTGATCGCGGCCCTACATGCGCGCGGCTTTCGCATTTCCGTGGAAAGCAACGGCACCGTGGCCGCGCCCGAGGGCATCGACTGGCTGTGCATCAGCCCCAAGGCGGGCGCCGACTGGGTGCAGCGCAGCGGCCAGGAGCTCAAGCTGGTCTGGCCGCAGCCCGGCTTCGATCTGCAGGCCATCGAGGCCGGCACCCGTTTCGACCACTATTTCCTGCAGCCCATGGACAACGTCCTGCAGGCCGACAACACGGCCGCCTGCATAGCGCAATGCCTGCAGCACCCGGCCTGGCGCCTGAGCCTGCAGACCCACAAGCTCACCGGCATCCGCTGATTTTTGCCATGCAGTTCACCGTTCACCAGCGCTTTTTCTTCGACGCCGCCCACACGCTGGAGCGCGCCATCGAGACCGAGAGCAGCCGCCGCATCCACGGCCACACCTACTACGCCGAAGTCAGCGTCACCGGCCCGCGCAACCCGGACAACGGCATGGTGATCGACCTGGGCTACCTGCGCTCGCGCCTGAAGACCCTGGGCGACGCGCTGGACCACCGCTTCCTCGACGAAATCCCCGGCCTGGGCAAGCCCACGCTGGAAAACCTGTGCCTGTTCATTGCCGATTCCCTGGCCGACCTGCAGCCCGCCCCCAGCCGCATCCGCGTATGGCGCGACAGCATCGGCGATGGCTGCGTGCTGGATCTGGGCTGACCTCAAGCCAGACCTGCCAGAGAGCCGCCCCCGAAGAGCAACTCCACGGCCATCATGGGTTTGGCGGTTCGCAGATAGACTTGGTGGCTTTTTTTGCCAGTATCCGCCACCGTCAAGATCGCGCCCAAGCGCCCCCTCGAGAGACAAAACATGTTCCGCACCCTGCTCAAATCCAAGATCCACCGCGTCAAGACCACGCAATGCGAGCTGCACTATGAAGGCTCCTGCGCGATCGACGAGGACCTGCTGGACGCCGCCAACATCGTCGAGAACGAGCAGGTGCACATCTGGAACATCGACAACGGCGAGCGCTTCGTCACCTATGCCATCAAGGGCCAGCGCGGCAGCGGCATGATCTCGGTCAACGGCTCGGCCGCGCGCCGTGCTGCCGTGGGTGATCTGCTGATCATTGCGTCCTTTGCCCAGGTGCATGAGACCGACGTGGCCGAGCACCGGCCCCAGCTGGTCTTCGTGGACGATGCCAACCGCCAGGTCGAGCTGCGCCACCACGTGCCCACGCAGCAGCTGTGAGCTGCGCTGCGGTGTGACAATCGCGCGATGACTCAATCGCTTGCCGCCCGCAGCCTTGCGGCTGTGTGGCACCCCTGCACCCAGATGAAGCGGCACGAGGCCGCGCCCCCCATCGCCATCGCGCGTGCCCAGGGCCCCTGGCTCCACGACACCGAAGGACGCCGCTACCTGGATGGCGTCAGCTCCTGGTGGGTCAACCTCTTCGGCCACAGCCATCCGCACATCCAGGCCGCGCTCACCGACCAGCTCGCCCGGCTGGACCATGTGATGCTGGCCGGCTTCACGCACGCGCCCGTGGTGGAGCTGTCCGAACGACTGGCCACGCTCACCGGCCTGGGCCATGCCTTCTACGGCAGCGACGGCGCATCGGCCACCGAGATCGCCCTCAAGATGAGCGCGCACTACTGGCGCAACCTGGGCCGCCCCGCCAAGAGCCGCTTTGCCGGCCTGGCCGGCGGCTACCACGGCGAAACCGTGGGCGCGCTGGCCGTGACCGATATTCCCATCTTCCGCGAAGCCTATGCCCCCCTGGTGCGCCTGGCCGACACCGTGCCCAGCCCCGATGCACGCGGCGCGCAAAGCGGCGAAAGCCCGGTCGATGTGGCACGGCGCGCCGCCGAAGGCCTGCGCCAGTGGCTGGAGCAGCACCACGAGACCACGGCCGCACTCATCGTCGAGCCGCTGGTGCAGTGCGCGGCCGGCATGGCCATGCACGACCCCGAATACCTGCGCCTGGCGCGCGCCCTGTGCGACCGCTACGAGGTGCACCTGGTGGTGGACGAGATCGCCGTGGGCTTCGGCCGCACGGGCAGCATGTTCGCCCACCAGCAGGCCGGCATACGGCCGGACTTCATCTGCCTGTCCAAGGGCCTGACGGGCGGCACGCTGGCCCTGTCGGCCGTGCTGACCACCGAGGCCGTCTACGCCGCCTTCTACGACGATTCCGTGGCGCGCGGCTTCCTGCACTCGCACTCGTACACCGGCAACCCGCTGGCCTGCCGTGCGGCCCTGGCCACGCTGGAGCTGTTCGAGCAGACCGATGCCATCAACGCCAACCTCGCGCTGGCGCAAACGCTGGACGGCGCCTTCGCCCCTTTGAACCAGCACGCCCGCGTGCGCCACGCACGGCGCCAGGGAATGATCTGGGCCTGGGATGTGCAGACCTCGCTGCCCGACTTCTCGCGCCGCTACAGCGCAGCCGCGCTGGAGCGCGGGCTGCTGCTGCGCCCTATCAGCAACACCCTCTACGCCATGCCTCCCTATTTGCTGGACGAAGAAGCCGTGCTGCACCTGGCGGCCAGCGCGCTGGCGGCCCTTGAAGACACCCTGGCCCAGGAGAACCATTCGTGAACGCCCACCGCACCATTGGCTGCTTTGTCACCGGCACCGACACGGGCGTGGGCAAGACCCTGGCCTCCTGCGGGCTGCTGCATGCGCTGGCCCGCCACCATGCCCGCGTGGTGGGCATGAAGGCCGTGGCCGCAGGCGCCGAGCCCGACGGCCAGGGCGGCTGGGCCAACGAGGACACGCTGGCGCTGCGCGCCGCCTCCACCCTGGCCGTGCCGCCCGAACTCGACAACCCCGTGCTGCTGCCCGATCCCATGTCGCCGCACATCGCCGCGCAGCGCGCGGGCCGCTCCATAGAGATCGCACACATCGTGGACAGCTACCGGCGCCTGGCCGAACAGGCCGACGCCGTGGTGGTGGAAGGCGCGGGCGGCTTTCTCGTGCCGCTGTCCGACCAGCTCTCGGGCGCCGACCTGGCCTGCGCGCTGGACCTGCCCGTGGTCATGGTCGTGGGCCTTCGGCTGGGCTGCCTGAACCACGCCGCCCTCACGGCCGAGGCCATCCGCGCGCGCGGCCTGCGCCTGGCCGGCTGGATTGCCAGCCGCGTGGACCCCGCCATGCTGGTGCCCGAGGAAAACATGGCCTGGCTGCGCCAGCACCTGGACCGGCAACTGCAGGCGCCGCTGCTGGCCGACATCCCCTTCCAGCAGCACCCCGACCCGCGCGCCACCACCTACACCCTGCCGGAGCAATGGCAATGAGCGGCTCCTGGCTGGACGACATCCCCGCGCGCATCGCCGAGCTCGACGCAGCCCACCTGCGCCGCCGCCGCCGCGCCACGGCGCCGCTGCAGGGCGCCGCCAGCGGCGCCCACATGGAGGTGGACGGCCACCCCATGCTGGCCTTTTGCAGCAACGACTACCTGGGCCTGGCCGGCCACCCCACCCTGGTGCGCGCCGCCTGCGCGGGCGCCCAGGCCTTTGGCGTGGGCTCGGGCGGCTCGCCCCTGGTCAGCGGCCACAGCACGGCCAACGCCGCGCTGGAGGAACAGCTGGCGCACTTCGTGCAGCTGCCGCGCGCGCTCTACTTCTATGCGGGCTACGCCACCAATGCCGGCATCGTGCCGGCCCTGGTGGGCGCGGGCGATGCCCTGTTCTCCGATGCGCTCAACCACGCCTGCCTGATCGACGGCGCACGCCTGTCGCGCGCCCAGGTCCACCGCTATGCCCATGCCGACCTGGGCGACCTGGCCGCGCAACTGGCCGCCAGCACGGCCCGGCGCAAGCTGGTCATCAGCGATGCCGTGTTCAGCATGGATGGCAACGTGGCCGACATCCGCGGCCTGCTGGCGCTGTGCGAGCAGTACGACGCGCTGCTGCTGCTCGACGACGCGCATGGCTTCGGCGTGCTCGGCCCACAAGGCCGGGGCAGCCTGGCCGAGGCGGGACTGACGGGCGCAAACGCCTCGCCGCGCGTGCTCTACATGGCCACGCTGGGCAAGGCCGCTGGCGTGGCCGGCGCCTTTGTCGCGGGCAGCGACATGCTGGTCGAGTGGCTGCTGCAAAAGACGCGCAGCTACATCTTCGCCACGGCCGCGCCGCCCATGCTGGCCAGCGCGCTGCAGGCCAGCGTGGCCCTGATCGAGGCCGAGGACGAGCGCCGCGAGTCCCTGGCCGAACGCATTGCCGAGCTGCGCGCCGGCCTCACGCCGCTGCTGGCGCGCACGGGCTGGCAGTTGCTGCCTTCGCGCACCGCCGTGCAGGCCCTGGTCATAGGCTCCAACGCCACGGCCCTGGCCGTGATGGAAGGCCTGCGCGAGCGCGGCCTGTGGGTGCCCGCCATCCGCCCGCCCACCGTGCCCGAAGGCACGGCGCGGCTGCGCATCGCGCTGTCGGCCTCCCACACGCGCATCGACGTGCAGCTGCTGCTGACGGCGCTGGACGAGGTCTCGCGCCTGGCCCCACCCCTGCCCTGAATCCCTCTTCACCACCGGAACGGAGACATCCATGCCCCATCTCTACGTCGAATACACCGACAACCTCGCCGGCCTGCCCGGCCAGCAACTGCTGACCGAACTCAACGCCTTCGTCTGCGGCCACCCCAGCATCCTGGACGAGGCCGACGTCAAGGCCCGCCTGCTGCCGGTCAGCCAGTTCGAGATCGGCTCGGCACCGGCCAATCGCGGCTTCGTCCACGTGCAGCTGCGCCTGCTGGCGGGCCGTACCGACACGGCCAAGAAGGAACTGTCCGAAGGCATTGCCGCGGTGCTGCGCCGCCTCACGCCCCAGCCGGCCGGCATGATGGTCCAGCTCAGCGTGGAAATCGCCGACATGGACAAGCCCAGCTACTACAAGGGTCGCCTGTAAGGCAGGCGCCAGGCCTTGTCCGCCGTGAGCACCCGCGCACGCTGCGCACAATGCCTGCGCCCTGAGCGCACCTGCCTGTGCCCCCTGGTGCAGCCGGTGCCGCATGCGGTGCAGCTGCTGGTGCTCCAGCATCCCGAGGAAGAACTGCAGGCCAAGGGCACGGGCCGGCTGCTGCACCTGTGCCTGCCCGCCAGCCGCCTGGCGGTGGGCGAGGCCTTCGAGCCAGCGCAGTTGCAGGCACTGCTGCACGCGCCCTGGCAGTCGGGCGACGCCCCGCGACAGGCCGTACTGCTCTATCCGGAAACACCGCACGGCGACCAGCTGGGCCTGGCCAGGCAAGCGCCCTGGCCGCAGCCCGCGCCATGCCCCGAGGACCTGCGCCTGGTGGTGCTGGACGCCACCTGGCGCAAGAGCCGCAAGATGCTCTACCTCAACCCCGGTCTGCAGGGCCTGCCGCGCCTGGCACTGCAGGGCGACCTGCCCGCCTCGCGCTACGGCGTCCTGCGCAAGGCCCATGCGCCGGGCCAGCTGTCCACGCTGGAGGCAGCGGCCTGCGCGCTGCAACGGCTGGCGCCTGCCGGCCCGTCTCTGCAGCCGCTGCGCGATGCGCTCGAGGGGCTGCTGGCCCTGCATGCCCGGCACAGGCCCGAATGAAAAAACGCCTCGGGGAACGAGGCGTTTTTCATGGCAGCCGGCCGTGCTTCAGTTTTCCGGCGTGATCCTGGCGAACTTGACCAGTTCGGCGTACTTGCCCATGTCAGTACGGATGATCTGGGCCAGGTTTTCGTCGCCCGTGGGGGCAATGATGCCCGCCCCTTCCAGGCGCGCGCGCATCGCAGGATCGGCCAGGCCCGCCTTCAAGGCCTTCTGCAGGCTGGCCACCACATCGGCAGGCAGGTCCTTGGGCCCCGCCAGCCCGAACCAGCCGCTCAGCGCGTAGCCCTTAAGCGCTGCGTTCTCGCCCAGTGCGGGCACGTCCTTCATCATGGCGATGCGGTGGGCCGTGGTCACGCCCAGGGCCTTGATCTTGCCGCTCTGGATGAACGGAGCCGCCACCGAGGGAGAGACGATGGCGAAGTCCAGGTTGCCGCCCGCCAGGTCGCTGGTCATCGCGGCCGAGCCCTTGTAGGGCACATGGACGATGTCCACCCCGGCCATCTTCTTGATCAGCTCGCCCGAGAAATGCGGCGTGGACCCGATGCCCGGGCTGCCGTAGCTGTACTTGCCGGGATGGGCCTTGGCCAGGGCGATGAACTCGTCGAGGGTCTTGGCCGGCATCTTGGTGCCGGCCACCCACAGGTTGGGCAGCACGCCGGTCAGCGCGATGCCGGTCAGGTCCGTGGCCGGGTCGTACTTCTGCGCGGCGTTGACGAACTTCGTGCCCGCCAATTCGTTGCTGGAGCCTGCGAGCAGGGTATAGCCGTCGGCCTTGGCACCGACCACGCGCTGCGCGGCCACCACGCCGGCGGCACCGGGCACGTTGTCGACCACGACGGTCGCATTGAGGTGCTTGGCCAGGATGTCACCCACCACGCGCCCCACCAGGTCGACCGAGCCGCCTGCCGCGTAGCCGACGACGACGCGAATGGGCTTGTTGGGATAGGTGGTCTGGGCGCACAGCGGGCCCGCCGCCAGGACAGCCGCGGCGCTGATCAGCGCGCGGCGGGAAATATGGAATTCATGCATGGATCGATCTCAGGGGAGGCAGGCATCAGCCAACAATCAAAATGATATTGCTCAACAATATGCAACGATTGTCTGACATTACCTTGTGGAATCCATCCCTGAAAACCATGAGTTCCACCCGTGGCCCTAGCCTGCAATTCAGCGCAGAACTGCCGGCAGCCAACCGCGCAGGCTGTTGACGAAGGCCCAGCCCTGCACGCGCGGCAGATCGTCCAGCCGCACCGGGTGCTCCACCACGCGGCCCTCGTCCAGCGCCACAGCGCGGCCCACGCCGGGCAGCAGGCCGCTGGACAGCGGCGGGGTCACCCAGCGGCCCGCCAGCAGCACGGCGATGTTGCCGCGCGTGCCCTCGGTGATCTCGCCGTCCTCGTTGTGGAGCACGGTGTCGAACACCGAGGCATCGGTGGGCTGCAGGCTGTCGTAGTGCGCGCGGCGCGAGGTCTTGAAGCGCACCCAGTCGCCATGCGCCACCGCATTGGCGATGGGCCGGTCGGCCAGCGCCAGCCGAACAGGCGTGGCGGAAGGCGGCAGCGGCGCCGCCTGGGTCTGTATCCGCCCCGCGGCATCCAGCGCCAGGCGCACGCGCCAGTGGCCGCTGGCATGCGCCTGGCGCAGCTGCTGCAATGCCTGCTCCAGCACGGCATCCGTGCAGGGCCGGCCGAAATGCCGCGCCGCGTCCTGCATGCGCGTCACATGGCGCTGCAGGTGGATGAAACCGCCATCCCGCAGGGCCAGGGTTTCCAGAATGTCGAAATCCAAGTCCGTATCCGCCATGGCTGCACGCCCTTTCACACCTTGTCCAGAAAAGCCCTCTTGTGGCGCCATTCCTGCCATTCGGCAGGCGCCTCGGCGCCCGAGGTGATGCCGCTGCCGATGCCGCAGCGCAGTTGCGTGCCACGCGCCACCACCGTGCGTATGGGCACATTGAAGGTGGCGTGCACGCGCCCCGCTGCGATGCCGGGCCGCACCACGCCCACGGCGCCGCAGTACACGCCGCGCGGACCCGATTCCAGCTCGTGGATGAGCCGCATGGCCTGGCGCTTGGGCGCGCCCGTGATGGAGCCGCAGGGAAACAGCGCCGCAAACACGTCCGCCAGGCCGGTGCCGGGCCGCGTGCGCGCCTGCACGTCGGACGTCATCTGCCACACGGTGGGCAGGGGTTCGGCATGGAACAGGCGCGGCACCTGGACGCTGAAAGGCTCGGCAATGCGCGAGACATCGTTGCGCAGCAGGTCCACGATCATCACGTTCTCGGCCCGCTCCTTGGGCGAGGACCGCATGGCCTGGACATTCGCCTCGTCCTGTGCAGGCGTGGCGCCACGGGGCGCCGTGCCCTTCATGGGGCGCGTGAGGATGCGCTCGCCATCCCAGTCGAAGAACAGCTCGGGCGAGACGGACAGCACCTGCTCGTCGCCGCTGTCCATGCAGGCCACGTAGCCGCCGGGCTGGGCGCGTCGCAGCGCGGCGAACAGCGATGGGATGTCGCCCAGCAGCCGGCCCATGAACTGGGCCGTGTAATTGATCTGATAGCAGTCACCGGCCGCAATCGCCTCGTGGATGCGCGCAATGGCGGCATCGAAATCGGCACGCTCCAGGCCGGACTGCCATTGCACCTGAGATTGCACCTGAGGGCCGGTCTCGACCGCGTCCGCGTCTTCAGGCCAGGGCCGGGGGCCGTCGAAGACGGCAAACCAGGCCAGCGGCTCGCCTGGCGGCGTGGCATGCAGGGCGCCGGCGTAGGCCGCGTCAAACGCCGCCGCCGCCTCGTAGCGCACCCAGCCCAGGCACCACAGGCCGGCCTGGGCGGCCTGCTGCACGGCGTCAAGCACACCGCGCACCTGCTCGGGCGCATGGGCTGCCAGGCTGCGCAGCGGCGGCCCGAAGCCATGGCGCAGCCGGGCGGCCGAGCCGTCATGGGGGTTGGGAAAATCGATCAGAAACTTCACAAAACGGCCGTCAACGCATTGCTGTACTTGCATCAGCAGCTTCGCTATCGATAGCAGCCACTGACACGGGGCCGCCCAGTGTAGAGCGAGGGAAACAAAAAAGCGCCCCGAAGGGCGCCAAACCAAGCGTCCCGAAAGGACGCTTTCCACCAACAGGCCCGGCACCATGCCGGACCCATATCCATTCACATCACTTCTGGGTGACGGTGTGCTGGCCTTCCAGGCGGGCCACGGCCTCGCGGTAGGCGGGGCCGCTGCGCAGTTGCTGGTAGCGGGCCAGGCCGCGCTGGTATTCGGCCGAGTTGTAGCCGATTTCGCGGTCAGCCGAGGGCGAGGGCAGGTAGGTCATGCCTGCCTGGTGCCACATCTCGAGGTCGGCCAGCACTTCGGCGCGGCTCAGGCCTGCGGTGGCGGAGGACGAGGGGGAAACGGCTTCTTGGGCCATTGCAGTGCCGGCGAGGCCCAGGGTCAGGGCGGCCAGTGCAGCGGAGAGGGTACGCATGTCAGATCCTTTCAAAAGGCCGCTCGGCATTCATTTCCTCACGGCATGGACGTTCTATGCGGCGCTGCAGCATTCTTCGTCTGTGCGTTTTCTCACGTGTTTTCGCATCCGGGCTGGCCAACGTGCCGCCTTTTCCCCCGTGTTCCCCTCGACAGAAGGCGAATTCACGCGTTCCTGAAACAGTGTTTTTCGCGGCTTGAAACAGCCGCGGCAGACAAGGCTCAGCGCGCTTCCTCGAGCAGCACGCGCAGGCCTTCGACATGGCAGATGCGCAGGTTGCGGCCTTCGCGCCGCAGCAGGCCCAGGCGCACCAGGCGCGACATCTCGCGCGCCACTTCCTCGCGGCTGGAGCCCAGCATCAGGGCCAGATCGGTCTGCCGGGGCGCGGGGGCGAGCAGGGCCTGCCCCTGCTCCTCCCCGGCCAGTTCGGCGCGCTCCAGCAGCAGGGCATGCAGTCGGCTGCGCACGCTGAGGGTTCCCAGATTGACCATGCGCCGCGCCAGCGTCACGGCCAGGCTGCTGAGCCGCACGATGAAGGCGCGCAGCACCAGGGGCTCGCTCATCAGCAGTGCTTCCACATCCTCGGGCGCGAGCGAGGCCACCAGGCTGGGTTCTCCCGCCTCGACGACCAGTGGTATGCCCCCGCATTCGTTTTGCTGCTGCTGCATCTGGCCGCCGACGAACATGCCTGTGGCAATTTCACCGAGCGTCAGCCCGCGTCCGTTCGCGGCATAGCTGCTGACGCGCAGGCTGCCGTGGACGAGCATGTACATGCGCTGGTCGGCATAGGCGCCCTCCAGCCTCTGGTGCGTGGCCAGTTGCTGCCAGCGGCATTGCGCCGCCAGTTCGGCCAGGCGCTCGTCGGACAGGCTTTGCAGCACATGGACCTGGCGCAGGCCCTGCCAGGCCACGGCGGGAAGAAGCGGAGATGTCTGTAAGGAACCGGACATGGTGCAACACCGTTGAAGCGCATCCGCAGGGCCTGTGCGGGCCCTGTCGTCCGTCGCGGGAAGTACAGCATAGCGGGATCGCATAGACTCGTCGCGCGCCGGGAATCGCACTGTCCGGCTCCCCGGATGGCCGCACCGCGCAGCACAGAAAAAAGGGAGGGCTTCATGGAATCGAGCATCGAATCGGCACGACCACCCGCGCGCCCGCAGGCCACCGTGGCGGCCTGGGCGCAATCCGTGGAACAGGCGATCGCCAGCCAGCAATGGCATGGCGCGTGGCGTGCACTCATAGACGCCGCCCTGCCGGCCGAAACCGCCGTGCAGCAGAGCCTGCTGACTGCGCTGGACGCCTGGGATGGCCTCGCGGCCGATTCCGGCGCAGAGCCCCGCCACGCGCTGGTGCAGCAGGTTTTCGACGCCCTGCATGCCGCCCATGCCCCGGGCCAGGCGCTGCAGGCCGATTCCGCACCTCCCAGCGCGCACCGTGCATACCGTGCGCACCGCATACTGGGACGGCAACTGGTCAAGCGCTACCGGCGCGGCGGCTTTGCGCTGGGGCCGGTGGATGTGGCCGTGGAGCCCGGCACCATCCTGGGACTGGTGGGCGAGAACGGCAACGGCAAGACCACCTTGCTGCGCCTGCTGGCCGCCGATCTGGCGCCCGACGCAGGGCAGCTGGACTGGGGTGTTCCTGCCGCCAATGCCTACCTGCTGCGCACCCAGCTCGCCTATATCCCCCAGCGCCCGGCCGTCTGGGGCGGGCGCCTGATGGACCATCTGCAATTCGCCGCGCGCAGCCATGGCGCCGTGGGCCCACGCAACATCTGCCTGGTACAGCTGGTCATCGCGCAGCTGGGGCTGCGCGCCTTCCGGGGCCACCAGTGGAAACAGCTGTCCTCGGGCTACAAGATGCGCTTCGAGCTGGCGCGCGCCCTGCTCTGCCGGCCGCGCGTGCTGCTGCTGGACGAGCCGCTGGCCAATCTGGACATCAACGCCCAGCAGACCCTGCTGACAGATCTGCAGTCGCTGGCGCGCTCGCCCTGGCAACCCATGGCCCTGGTGCTGAGTTCACAGCAGCTGTACGAGGTGGAAAAGGTGGCCGACCAGGTGCTGTTCCTGGAGCAAGGCCAGCCGCGCAGCGTTCAGCAGAGCTTTGCCGCCATGCAAGGCTGCGCCATCGAGTTCGAGACCGGCTGGGCCATGGCGCAACTGAAACCCTGGCTGGACCGGCTGCCATCCCATACGCACCAGCTCAGCGGCCAGACCCACATCGTGAGTTTTCACGTGCCCTTCACGGCAGCGCAGTTCCTGGCGCAGGCCGTGCAGGCACAGATGCCCGTGCGCTATTTCCGCGACATCACCGCATCCACCCGCCGCCTGTTCGTGAGGGACTGAGCCATGCCACGTTTTTCCGATATGACGAACCGCTGGGACCAATGGGTGCTGATGCGCTGCCCCCTGCTGTGGCAGTTGCGGCTGCACTGGTATCTGCCGCTGGCGCTGCTGTGGTGCGTGCTGGTGCTGGGCATCTGGATGCAATGGATGGCCGAACCCGCGCGCTGGATGGGCTCCCTGCCCGGCGTTGCGTCCACGGCACAGCAAACGCCCGAGCAATTGGCGCTGGACATCGGCTCCGTCGTGGCCTGGATCGTGGCGGTCGGCCTGGCGCTGTGGTGGTTGCTGCGCGTGCGCATCCACAACCGCTGGCGCGAACACGCCCCCGTGGGCCGCTGGGGCCTGTGGTGGGAGTACCTGTGGGGAGCCTTGTTCCTATCGCTATTGTTCGCGCCTGCGATCGCCTTTTCGCCCATCTATGAAATGCGGATGCAGCGCCAATGGTCGGACACGGATGTCAGTGCACAGATCCAGACTGTCGAGCAAGTCGCAGCCCTGGAGGCGCTTGCCGCGCCACGCCAGGCGGCCATGCTCGTGGAATGGATACGTGTGCTGCGCGAGGAAGAGGTCGATCCGGCGAAGTACCCGGGCATCCAGGCCCTGGTCTGGTTGATGCGCGGAGACCAGGGCGCGATTGCCCAGACGCTGGAGCGCTACGGCCAGCCATTGCAGGCCAGAGGCTATGTGCGCCAGTCTGCCAGCTCCGCCCAGGACCAGGCGGAGCACCTGCTGGCCAGCTACCGCAGCGCGCTGCAATCCCCCCTGGCCCAGGAATGGCGCGCCTACCTGGCAGCGAACCCGCAACCAGAGACTGGCGAGAAGGTATCCAGAGCGCAGAACTCCAACTGCAAACCACCCCTGGGTCGCAGCAGGCCTTTGGATCTGGAGCCGGATCCGCGCAAATGCTTCGGTACCTATCTGGCCCAGAGCAACCGTGAGTGGCTCATGCTGCTGGAGAGGTTCGACAGCCGGTGGAGCCCGCCGCAGCATGTGCAATGGCAGCACCCGCGCTACGGCCTGGCCCTGCCGGCCTACCAGGAAAGCCATCTGCGGCGCGCTGACAGGTCCCGCGACGACGAATGGCCAAGGATGTCCCAGTTGCTTGCGGCCGCCAGCGTTGGCTTTTTCCTCGCCTTGGCCCTGGTGCTGGTGCGCCTGATGCCCGCCATGCAGCTGGTGGCCTGGGGCGCATGCCTGGTCCTGACCTTGCTTGGCAGCGTGCTGGCCGGGATGCTGGGAATCACCAACCTCTATGTGCTGGGGCTGTTTCCGGCCGCGCTGATATCGGTCGCCTGGCTGCGCATCCGTGTGCTCAAGCGCCCCTGGGCCGGCGCGGTGCTGCTGGCCCTGGGCATGTCGCTGGCCCTGATATGGCTCGCCGCCGCCTGGTCTGAGTGGTCCAGACTGCTGTTGCCACGCCCCACCGGCAGCGCAGGCCCTTGGACGGATACCCAGCACTGGCTGGACCTGCTGATGGGCGCGCCTGCCGTGGCAGCCAGCACGGCCCTGCTCGTGGCCCTGCTGTCTCCGCTGTGGCGCCGATGGCGTGGCCTGCCCGAAAGGTGACGGAAAAGCAAAGGACAGCTCAGGGACAGGTGCCCCCGGCGCGCATCGCATAGACTCGCGGCAATTCCATCCCCCTCCGAGCGCCCCATGACCCAAGCCCCCGTCACCGCCGGCACGCCCTACGGCACCATCCCTCCCGCCTCGCCGCTGCCCCAGCGCCGCCCCGTGAGCCTTCCGCGCCTGGCGCAGATGCGCGAGGCCGGCGAGAAGATCACCATGGTCACCGCCTACGACGCCACCTTCGCGGCCGTGGCCGATGCGGCCGGCGTGGAGTGCATCCTGGTCGGCGATTCGCTGGGCATGGTCTGCCAGGGCCTGCACAGCACCGTGGGCGTGTCGCTGCAGGACATGTGCTACCACACGGCCAGCGTGGCGCGCGGCCTGCACCGCGTGCAGGGCACGGCCTGGCTGATCGCCGACATGCCCTATGGCAGCTATGCCGAAAGCCGCGAGCAGGCCATGCGCAGCGCCTGCGAGCTGATGCAGGCCGGCGCCCACATGGTCAAGCTCGAAGGCGGCGGCTGGACCGCGCCCACCGTGCAGTTCCTGGTCGAGCGCGGCGTGCCCGTCTGCGCCCACCTGGGCCTGACGCCGCAGACCGTGCATGCACTGGGCGGCTACCGCGTCCAGGGCAAGAGCGACGAGGGCGCGGCCACGCTGCGCCGCCATGCGCTGGAGCTGCAGGATGCAGGCGCCTCCATGCTGGTGCTGGAGATGGTGCCGGCACAGCTGTCGCGCGAACTCACGGCCGAGCTGCCGCACTGCCACACCATCGGCATCGGCGCGGGCAGCGGCACGGCCGGCCAGGTCCTGGTGCTGCACGACATGCTGGGCGTGAACCTGGGCAAGATGGCCCGCTTCGTGCACAACTTCATGGCCGATGCGGGCAGCGTCAAGGGCGCCTTCGAGGCCTATGTGCATGCCGTGAAGAACGGCAGCTTCCCCGACGACAGCAAGCACGCCTGGTAGTCCGGCAGGCTGCACGGTCCGTTTTTCCGCTTCCCGCTTCCCGTTCCCCCGTTCCCCCGTTTTCCCGCTTCCCCGCTTCCCCATGCAAATCGTCCACTCCATCGCCGACCTGCGCGCCATCCTGGCCAGCAAGGGCCGCCCTGCCTTCGTGCCCACCATGGGCAACCTGCACGATGGCCACCTGTCCCTGGTGCGCGCCGCGCGCCAGCACGGCGACATCGTCGTGGCCAGCATCTTCGTGAACCGCCTGCAGTTCCTGCCGCACGAGGATTTCGACAGCTATCCGCGCACCTGGGCGCAGGACTGCGCCAAGCTGGAGAGCGAAGGCTGCGACCTGCTGTTCGCCCCGCGCGAAGCCGATCTCTACCCCGAGCCGCAGACCTTCAAGATCCAGCCCGACGCGCAGCTGGCCGACATCCTCGAAGGCCATTTCCGCCCCGGCTTCTTCACGGGCGTGTGCACCGTGGTGATGAAGCTGTTCTCGGCCGTGTTCTTCGCCAGCGGCGGCGGCACGGCCGTGTTCGGCAAGAAGGACTACCAGCAGCTGCTGGTGATCCGCCGCATGGTCGAGCAGTTCGCCCTGCCCGTGAACATCGTGGCCGGCGACACGGCGCGCGCCGACGACGGCCTGGCGCTGAGTTCGCGCAACGGCTACCTGAGCCCCGATGAACGCCAGCAGGCCATGGCGCTGTCGCAGGCACTCAAGCAACTGGCCGACGCCACGCGCGCAGGCCAGGCGCCGCTGGCCGAACTGGAGGCATGGGCCATGCAGTCCCTGGCCGCACAGGGCTGGGAGCCCGATTACCTGACCGTGCGCCTGCGCCGTGACCTGCAGCCGCCGGCCGAGGGCGCGCAACTGGCCGGTGCACCATTGGTGGCCCTGGGCGCCGCGCGCCTGGGCAAGACGCGCCTGATCGACAACCTGGAATTCTGATCCAGCGCAAAACCCTGGCGGCCATGGCGGTCCAAGCTGGATGCCATGGCCAGGAAATTCCCCATCCACCCCGCCCATCCCGAGCGCACCTGCTGGGGTTGCGACCGCTACTGCGCCCGCGACGAGCTGGCCTGCGGCAACGGATCGGACCGCACACAGCACCCGGTGGAGGTCTTTGGCGACGACTGGATGGAGTGGGGCCTGCCGCCCGAGCCGGCGGCAGACAACGCAGCCAGCCTGAAGGACGCGGCGCGCTGAAGTCGCCCACCCCACTTCAAGCGACCGCGGCCACCTCGGCGGCGAGCGCGTCCACCAGCCACTTCACCTCGGCCACGGCAGGCCGGTGCAGCGGCAGCAGCGCATGGACCTGGAAGGGAATGGAAAACGCCAGCGGCCGCACCACCAGCTGCGGCCCGGCGCAGACTCGCGCCGTCAGCGGATTGACGATGGCCACGCCCAGACCATGCTGGACCATGGCGCAGACCGCCACGGCGCTGTGGGTCTCCAGGTGCAGCTGGCGCTGCACGCCGGCCTGCTCGAACACGGCATCGATCTGCTGGCGATAGGGGTCGTCTCGCGCCAGGCTGATGAAGCCCTCCCCCGCAAAGTCGCCCGCCTCCAGCACCGGGCGGGCCGCCAGCGCATGCCCTGCCGGCAGCACGGCCACCTCGTCCATGGCGGGCAAAGCCAGAGCACGCGTGCCGGGCGGCGCCTCGGCCAGTTCGGCCAGGCCCAGGTCGTAGCGCTGGGCGGCCATCCACTCCTGCAGCAGCGGCGCCTCCTGCGTGGCCACGCTGACGGCCACGGGGCCGTGCTCCGCATGCAGGCGCGCCAGCGCTGCAGGCAGCAGCGCATGGCTGAGGGCGGGCAGGCACAGCACGTTGATGCGCGCCTGGTGCGGACGCCCCAGGGCCAGCGCATGCTCCACCACCCGATCCAGCCCCTGCCAGCTGCGCTGCACCTCGGCCCACAGCGACAGGGCGCGTGCCGTGGGCCGCAGCCGGCCCTGGGCGCGCTCGAACAGCGCATAGCCCAGCAGGCTCTCCATCCGCGCCAATTCGCGGCTGACGGTGGGCTGGGAGCTGTACAGCATCTGCGCCGCGCCAGTGGCGCTGCCGCTGAGCATGAGCGCGCGAAACACCTCCAGGTGGCGATGGGAGATGCGGGGCTCGGGGGACGTGTGTGGCAGCGCGGGGTCTTGCATGGGCAGAGCATATCCAAATCAAATGGACACCATAAGAACAAGCATTGGACTGAATGACCCCCATCCGCCATGATGCGCGGCAGTTCCCCTGAAAGAGACACCATGTCCAATCCCTTCTCGCCCGCCCAGCTCTGGGCTCTGGCCGACCAGCACGGCACGCCGCTGTGGGTCTATGACGCCGCCACCATCCGCGCGCGCATCGCCCAGCTCAAGGCCTTCGACACCATCCGCTTTGCGCAGAAGGCCTGCTCCAACATCCACATCCTGCGGCTGATGCGCGAGCAGGGCGTGAAGGTGGATGCGGTCTCGCGCGGCGAAATCCTGCGCGCGCTGGCCGCCGGCTACGCGGCCGGCCATGGCGACGACCTGCACAGCGACATCGTGTTCACCGCCGACGTGATGGACGAGGCCACGCTGGCCTGCGTGGCCGAGCACAAGGTGCCCGTGAACGCCGGCTCCATCGACATGCTGCACCAGCTGGCCCAGGCCTCGCCCGGCCATCCCGTGTGGCTGCGCATCAACCCCGGCTTCGGCCACGGCCACAGCAACAAGACCAACACGGGCGGCGAGCACAGCAAGCACGGCATCTGGCACAGCGACCTGCTGGCGGCGCTGCAGGCCATCCGCGACGGCGGCCTGAAGCTGGCCGGCCTGCACATGCACATCGGCTCGGGCGTGGACTACGGCCACCTGCAGCAGGTCTGCGGCGCCATGGTCGAGCTGGTGCGCGCCACCCGCCAGGCAGGCCATGACCTGCAGGCCATCTCGGCCGGCGGCGGCCTGTCCATTCCCTACCGCGATGGCGACGCCACCATCGACACCGCCCACTACCACGGCCTGTGGGATGCGGCACGCAAGGACGCCGAGGCCATCGTGGGCCACGCGCTGGGCCTGGAGATCGAACCCGGCCGCTTCCTGGTGGCCGAGTCGGGCGTGCTGCTGGGCCAGGTGCGCGCCACCAAGAATGCGGGCAGCAACCATTTCGTGCTGGTCGATACGGGCTTCAACGAGCTGATGCGCCCCTCCATGTACGGCAGCTGGCACGGCATGGAAGTGCTGCGCCGCGACGGCCAGGCCATGCCCCTGCGCGATGCCGTGGTCGCCGGCCCGCTGTGCGAATCGGGCGACGTGTTCACCCAGGGCGACGGCGGCGTGGTGCTGCCGCGCGCGCTGGCAGGCGCCTCGGTGGGCGACCTGCTGGTCATCCATGACACGGGCGCCTATGGCAGCTCCATGTCCAGCAACTACAACACGCGCCCGCTGGCCGCCGAGGTGCTGGTCGATGGCGACAGCACCCGCCTCATCCGCCGCCGCCAGACGGTGGAGGAACTGCTGGGTCTGGAGCTGGGCCTGTAACTGGGCCTGTAACTGGGCATGTAGCGCGCCAGGCACCAGGATTTCTGACGCAAAAAAGCCCCGGGGCCTTCCAGCTCCGGGGCTTTTTCATCGCCGGGCCGCCCCAAGATGAAAAGCGGCCCCCTCGGGGGGCAGTGGACCTTGCGCAGCAAGGGGAGCGTGTGGGCCATTTTTCATGGACACCGAAGAATCACTCGCCGCGTGGATCGCGCGCCATCAGGTGCTGCACGGCCTCGGCCGCCTGCAGCCGGCCGTCCAGCAGCTCGACCACGGTTTCGGTGATCGGCATCTCCACATTCAACAGCCGCGCGCGCGCCAGCACGGTGCGTGCGCTGTACACGCCCTCGGCCACATGGCCCAGCGAGGCCACGGCCTGCTCCAGCGTGCGGCCCTGGGCCAGCAGCAGGCCCACCTTGCGATTGCGCGACAGGTCGCCCGTGGCCGTCAGCACCAGATCGCCCAGGCCGGACAGGCCCATGAAGGTCTCCACCCGTGCGCCCAGGGCCAGGCCCAGTCGCGTCATCTCGGCCAGGCCGCGCGTGATCAGCGCGGCGCGGGCGTTCAGGCCCAGCTGCAGGCCGTCGCACAGGCCGGTGGCAATGGCCAGCACGTTCTTCACGGCGCCGCCCACTTCCACGCCCACGATGTCGGCGTTGGCGTAGACGCGCATGGCATCGCCATGGAAGGCCGCGACCAGGGCGTCATTGACCTCGGCATGCCGGCTGGCCGCCACCAGGGCCGTGGGCTGGTGGCGCGCCACCTCGGCCGCAAAGCTGGGGCCGCTGAGCACGCCGCACAGCAGATCGGGCGCCACCTCGGCGCAGACCTCGTGCGCCATCAGTCCATGGGCGGCGGCCGACGCGCCTGCGGGCACGGCCTCGAAGCCCTTGCACAGCCACACCACGGGCGCCCGCACATTGCGCAGGCGGCCCAGCCATTCGCGCAAGGCCGCCATGGGCGTGCCGATCACGATCAGGTCTGCCGCAGCCAGATGGCCGTCGATCTCGCCATGCACCACCTGCAGCGCGGCAGGCAGCGCCACGCCCGGCAGGTAGCGCGCGTTCTCGCCGCTGTCCCGCATGGCCTGCGCCTGGGCAGCGTCGCGCGCCCACAGCGTCACGACACGTCCGTCATCGCGCGAGGCCGCGCTCATTGCCAGCGCCGTGCCCCAGGCGCCTGCACCAATCACCACAATGTTCATATCTGCCCGACGTTGAAGAAGCGACGTTGATGAAAAAAAGAGGCCCTCGGGCCTCTTTTCTTGTACCACAGCGATGCGACGCGCCTGGGCGCAAGTCTCATCGGCCGGGATGGGACCGGCTTACTGCGGCAGCGAGTTGCCGTCCGCCTGGGCGGCTGCCTGCTGCTGCTCGTACATGGCCTGGAAGTTGATCTCGGCCAGGTGCACGGGCGGGAAGCCGGCGCGTGTGACCACGTCGGCCACGTTGCCGCGCAGGTAGGGATAGATGATCTGGGGGCAGGCAATGCCGATCACGCCACCCATCTGGTCTTCGGGCACGTTGCGGATCTCGAAGATGCCGGCCTGCTTGGCCTCGACCAGGAACACGGTCTTGTCCTGGATCTTGGTCTGCACGGTGGCCGTCACGGCCACTTCGTAGATGCCTTCGGCCACGGGAGTCGCCTCGACGCCGAGCTGGATGTCCACGCTGGGCTGCTCCTGCTCCAGCAGGATGGCGGGCGAATTGGGCTGCTCCAGCGACAGGTCCTTGAGGTAGACGCGCTGGATCTGGAAGACGGGAGTGTCCTGTTCGGCCATGGAATCAGTCTTTCTGGGCAAAAAACCCTGGCACGGCGGCCAGGGCATCAAAAAAATCACCAACAAAATGCCCGCTGCCAATAGGTTGCGCAGCGGGCACCTGGGCCTGCATTATGCAGTGCCCGTGTTTCAGCTTTGCAGCATGGGCACCAGGCCACCGTCGGCGTCCAGCGCCATCAGGTCGTCGCAGCCGCCCACATGGTGGTCGCCGATGAAGATCTGGGGCACCGTACGGCGGCCCGTGCTCTGCATCATCACGTCACGCGCGGCAGGGTCGGTATCGATGCGGATCTCTTCGATCTGCTCCACGCCCTTGGACTTGAGGATCTGCTTGGCCCGGATGCAATAGGGGCAGACAGCGGTGGTGTACATCTTCACGGCTTGCATATGCGACTTTCTTCGAGTGGGCGGCTTGCCGGCTGCAGGCGCCGGGGACGCGGCGCAGCGGCTTCCATCGTGATCAACTGGAGGCGCTTCAGGCCTTTTCAACCGGCATGCCGGCATCACGCCAGGCCTTCAGGCCACCGGCCAGGGCCTGGGCCTTTTCGTAGCCCAGCTTCTTCGCAATGCCTTCGGCACGCGAGGCGCGGTTGCCCTTGGTGCAGATCAGCACCAGCGGCAGGGCCTTGTTCTTCACGGTGGCAGGCAGCTTTTCCTCGAACTGGCCCAGCGGCACATTCTTGGCGCCATTGGCATGGGCGGCCGCGTACTCCTCGGGCTCGGAGACATCGATGACCACGGCCTTTTGGCGGTTGATCAGTTGCACGGCCTGCGCCGCCGTCAGCGAGCCGCCGCCTGCGCCGCGCACCAGGGGCAGCAGCAGCATCACGCCGGAAGCCAGCGCGATCAGGATCAAATACCAGTTATCGATGATGAATTTCACGTCATTCCTTGGGTTGGCAAACCTGTCAATTCTAGAATGCTGGCTTTTGCCCCCGCGACAGCCCAGCTTTGTCGCATCGAGAGACTTAGAAAGCCGCCATGTACAAGCTCGTGCTGATCCGCCACGGTGAATCCACCTGGAACCTCGAAAACCGCTTCACCGGCTGGACCGATGTGGACCTGACCGCCACCGGCGTCGAACAGGCCAAGAACGCCGGCCGCCTGCTCAAGGCCGAAGGCTACGACTTCGACCTGGCCTTCACCAGCGTGCTCAAGCGCGCCACGCGCACGCTGTGGCACACGCTGGACGAAATGGACCGCACCTGGCTGCCCGTGCAGCACAGCTGGCGCCTGAACGAGCGCCACTACGGCGGCCTGCAGGGACTGAACAAGGCCGACATGGCCAAGCAATACGGCGACGCCCAGGTGCTGGTCTGGCGCCGCAGCTACGACACTCCCCCGCCGGCCCTGGAGCCCCAGGACCCGCGCAGCGAGCGCAGCGACGTGCGCTACGCCCAGCTGGACCCCAGCCAGGTGCCGCTGACCGAATGCCTGAAGGACACGGTCGCGCGCGTGCTGCCGTTCTGGAACGAGTCCATCGCGCCCGCCATCCTGTCCGGCAAGCGCGTCGTGGTTGCCGCGCATGGCAACTCCATCCGCGCGCTGATCAAGTACCTGGACGGCATCTCGGATGACGCCATCGTCGGCGTCAACGTGCCCAACGGCATTCCGCTGGTCTACGAGCTGGATGCCGATCTCAAGCCCATTCGCCACTACTACCTGGGCGATGCCGAGGCTGCCGCCAAGGCGGCTGCCGCCGTGGCCGCACAGGGCAAGGCTTGAGCCTGACCCGCCTGAGGTGAGCGCCTGCTACGGAAATTGCGCTTGCTGCGCCGTTTTTAGGGAACCACGCGGGCGCTTGCCTTTCCAAGCGGGTGTATATTGACGCGGTTAAAGGGGTGATATGGGCCAGAAAATCAAAATTGCCGGCTGGGTTTCCGTAGGCGTAATCGCCGGAGCACTGACCACGGTTTCCTTGCAGACCGTGGCCCGCGGTGCCATGACCCCGCTGCCGCTGGAAGAGATCCAGCAGCTGTCCGCCGTCTTCGGCCTGATCAAGACCGACTATGTCGAGTCGGTCGATGACAAGAAGCTGATCACCGATGCCATCTCCGGCATGGTGTCCAGCCTCGATCCGCATTCGCAGTACTTCGACAAGAAGTCCTACAAGGAATTCCGCGAAGGCACCTCGGGCCGCTTCGTCGGCGTAGGCATCGAGATCACGCAGGAAGACGGCCTGATCAAGGTTGTCTCGCCCATCGAAGGCTCCCCCGCCTTCCGCGCGGGCCTGAAGACCGGCGACCTGATCACCAAGATCGACGACACGGCCGTCAAGGGCCTGTCGCTCAACGACGCCGTCAAGCGCATGCGCGGCGAGCCCAACACCAAGGTGCAGTTGACCATCCTGCGCAAGGATGAAAGCCGCAGCTTCCCCGTGACCATCACGCGCGAGGAAATCAAGACGCAATCCGTCAAGGGCAAGGTCATCGAGCCCGGCTACGGCTGGATCCGCCTGAGCCAGTTCCAGGAACGCACGGTGGACGACTTCGTGCGCAAGGTCGAAGAGCTGTACAAGCAGGAACCCAACATGAAGGGCCTGGTTCTGGACCTGCGCAACGACCCGGGCGGCCTGCTGGACGCGGCCGTCGCCATCTCGGCAGCCTTCCTGCCGCCCGATGTGACCGTGGTGTCCACCAACGGCCAACTGGCAGAGAGCAAGGAAACCTACAAGGCCTCGCCCAGCTTCTATGCCCGCCGCGGCATGGGAGACCCGCTGCAGCGCCTGCCCGCCTCGCTCAAGAAGCTGCCGCTGGTGGTTCTGGTCAACGAAGGCTCGGCATCGGCCAGCGAAATCGTGGCCGGCGCCCTGCAGGACCACAAGCGTGCGGTCATCATGGGCAGCCAGACCTTCGGCAAGGGCTCGGTGCAGACCGTTCGCCCGCTGGGTCCCGACACGGGCCTGAAGCTGACCACGGCCCGCTACTACACGCCCAGCGGCAAATCCATCCAGGCCAAGGGCATCGTTCCTGACGTGATGGTGGACGAGACCCCTGAAGGCGATCTGTTCGCTGCCCTGCGCATGCGCGAGGCCGACCTGGAAAAGCACCTGTCCAGCGGACAGGGCGCCGAAGTCAAGGACGAAGTGCGCGAGAAGGCCCGCGAGGAAGCCCGCAAGCGCCTGGAGGAAGAGGCCAAGAAACCCCTGGCCGAGCGCCGCCTGCCCGAGTTCGGCACCGAAAAGGACTTCCAGCTGCAGCAGGCGCTCAACCGCCTCAAGGGCCAGCCCGTCATGGTCAGCAAGACCCTGACCGAGCGCGAGCCCGAAAAGAAGGAAAACTGAAGAGCGCGGACCGGGTCCGCGCTCCCACCAAGCCGGGCCCGCGCCCGGCTTTTTCACGTCTGGAGACGCGAATGAACGACGATCAACTGCTGCGCTACTCGCGCCACATCCTGCTGGACGAGATCGGCATCGAAGGCCAGGAGCGCATCCTGGCAGCGCATGTGCTCATCATCGGCGCAGGCGGCCTGGGCGCGCCTGCCTCGCTGTACCTGGGCTCGGCCGGCATCGGCCGCATCACCCTGGTGGACGACGATGCCGTGGACATGACCAACCTGCAGCGCCAGATCGCCCACACCACGGACCGCGTGGGCCAGCCCAAGGTGCAATCCATACGCACGGCCGTGCATGCCATCAACCCCGGCATCCGCATCGATTGCCGCCAGCAGCGCGCAGACGATGCCCTGCTCGACGAGCTCGTGCCCCAAGCCACGGTGGTGCTGGACTGCACGGACAACTACCGCACGCGCCACATGATCAACGCGGCCTGCGTGCGGCACAAGGTGCCCCTGGTGGCGGGGGCGGCCATCCGCCTGGATGGCCAGCTCATGGTGATGGACCCACGCGACGAGAACTGCGCCTGCTATGCCTGCGTATTCCCGCCGGAGGCGCAGTTCGAGGAAGTGCAGTGCTCGACCATGGGCGTCTTCGCCCCCGTGGTCGGCGTCATGGGCACGCTGCAGGCGGCCGAAGCCCTCAAGCTGATCGCGGGTTTTGGCACGCTTGCAACAAACCGCCTGACCATGTTCGACAGCCGCAGCCTCGATTGGAGTAGCATGCAAACCACCCGTGTGCCGGACTGTCCCGTTTGCGGCAACAAGGCGTAGGAATCGGCTGACTTCCAGGCCGATCCCCCACTGGCACAATCGCCCGCTGTCGCGCAGGACAATGAAGGCCGGGTTCCGCCGGACTCCGATTGCCATCCGCGTCCCTATTGGATACAGCCGTGAAATTGCGCACCTATCTTGTTGAAGACAACCCTACGATCCGCGAGAACCTGATCGCCACGCTCGAGGAACTCGCCGATGTCGAGGCCGTGGGCATCGCCGAGACGGAAAGCGCGGGGACGGACTGGCTTCAGCAGAACCCCGACGCATGGGATCTGGCCATCGTCGACCTGTTCCTGCGCCAGGGCAGCGGCCTGGGTGTGCTCACCGCCTGCCGCGAGCGCCAGCCGCACCAGAAGATCGTGGTGCTCAGCAACTACGCCACCCCTGACATTCGCAGCCGCTGCGCCCAGCTCGGCGTGGATGCGGTCTTCGACAAGTCCAATGAGATCGATGCACTCATGGACTATTGCATGAATATCGACGCCGCATCGCTCAATCAACTCAAAACAGCCTGAACCCAAAACACGGCATTTTTACTCTCCATCAAAGAAAAAGGCTGCACGACTTGATAATCGTGCAGCCCGTATTTTCTATTGACTGGAAATCAGTCGATCAGCCGGTTTTTCAGCGCGTAATACGTGAGATCGCTGTTGGATGACAATCCCATTTTCTCCATAAGCCGCGTGCGATAGGTACTGACCGTCTTCACGCTCAGCGAGAGCGATTTCGCAATATCACCTGCCGTTTCGCCGCGCGCGAGTTTGAGGAAGACCTGGAACTCACGCTCGGACAGCTGTTCATGCGCTGGCGCGTCATCCTTGCGGTTGAGCTGCTGGGCCAGCAGGTCGGCCACGGCGGGCGTCAGATAGCGGCGGCCCAGGGCCACGGTGCGGATGGCCTCGGCAATCTCCTGGGGATCGCATTCCTTGTTCAGGTAGCCGCTGGCGCCCTGGCGGATCAGGTTGATCGCGTAGTGCTCCTCGGGATATCCGCTCAGGATCAGGATGCCCATGTCCGGGGCCTTGGCCCGCAGCATGGCCAGCGCATCGATGCCGCTTTGCCCGGGCATGGACAGGTCCATCAGCAGCACGTCGATCTCGTGGGCTCGGACCAGGTCGATGGCCTCACGGCCATTGGCGGCCTCACCGACTACACGCAGGTCCACATGTTCCGAGAGAAACTGACGCAGACCCGAGCGCACAATTGCATGGTCGTCCACAATGCCGATTCTGATCATGAATACCTCTTTTTCGGGGGACCAGCAGGAACGCCGGTCGTGCAAACAATATATGGTAACGGCCGGGGCAGGAACTGCTCCGGCTGCCGATAACACGAATTATGCAGAATATCGGCGAAGATCTTGTAGGTGAGAGGATGCTTATGCGTTGGATAAATTTCCGAAGAATTGCGATCAGCCTGGCATTTGCCATCGTTGCGGCCGTGCTGCTTGTCAGCATTAACGAGGCCAGCTACAAGCGCTCGACCAAGGCGCTGGAGGCCATGACCCAGACCCAGGCGACCCGCTCGGAAATCAGCCAACTGCTGCGGTTGATGCTCGATGCCGAGACCGGCCTGCGCGGCTACCTGCTCACGGGGGAGGAGCGCTACCTGGAGCCCTACAGCAAGGCGATCACGGCCATCAACTACAACATGGACGAGTTGCGCCAGATCTTCATCTACGACCCCCAGGAACTGGCCATCTTCACGCCGCTGGCCCGCCAGGTCGAGCGCAAGATGAGCGAGATGGAGTTGAGCCTGCGCCTGTACCGCCAGGGCAACGAGGAAGCCTGGCGCTTCGTCATGTTCACGGACGTGGGCATGGAGAACATGGACGCCATCCGGGACTACACCGGCAAGCTGCTGTCAGGCATAGACGAGCGCTCGGCCAAGAACCTGCAGGATATCGAGCACACGCTGTCGCTGTCGCGCATAGGCATTGCCACGGTGACCGCGCTGGGCGTGCTGGGCTTTTTCATGTACCTGCGCCAGGCCCACGCGCTGCAGCAGGCCCATCAGCGCGAGCAGGAAATCCAGCGTGACGAGCGCAACCGCCTTGAAGCCCTGGTGCGCGAACGCACGGCCACGCTGACGGAGCTGGCCAACCACTTGCAGCAGGTGCGCGAGGATGAGCGCGGCCACCTGGCGCGCGAGCTGCACGATGAACTGGGCTCGCTGCTGACGGCGGCCAAGCTCGATGTGGCCCGGCTCAAATCCAAGATCGACCTCAGCGCCCCCGACGTGGGAGAGCGCGTCAGCCATCTGGTGGAGACGCTCAACAGCGGCATTGCCCTCAAGCGCCGCATCATCGAGGACCTGCGTCCTTCGTCACTGTCCAACCTGGGCCTGACCACGGCGCTGGAAATCCTGGCACGCGAATTCGGCGAACGCAGCGGCATCGAGGTCACAGCGAACCTGGAGCAGGTGGAACTGCCGGAGTCGACCCAGCTCACGGTCTACCGCATCGTGCAGGAGTCGCTGACCAATATCGGCAAATACGCCAAGGCCAGCCACGTACTGGTCTCCGTGCACAACTACCCGACCTATGTGACGGTGCAGATCCAGGACGATGGCGAGGGCTTCGAGACCTCGGCCATGCGCCCCAACTCCCACGGGCTGGCCGGCATGCGCCATCGCGTGGAGGCGGCAGGCGGGCGGCTGACCGTCTCCTCCGAACTGGGCAAGGGCACGGCCATCTCCGCCGTCATTCCGCTGAGCCCGGCATCCACCTGACCACGACGCATCGCCTGCACGCACAACCCCTGCCCGGCACCGCCCTGGCAGGGGTTTTTCTTGATGGGCACTGCGGGCCGGCGCTTTTCCTACACCCACCCCCTGCCTAACCCTGACGCCATGCCACGCCGGGCACCGTCAATCCGGCCTCGGGCGGCTCGGTACAGTCAATCGCATGGGAACAGCACTCGGCTCCTGACAGCCAGATGCCGTTTCTTGGCAACGAACAACCAAGGAGTTCTACATGCTGCACTACGCCATCGTGTTTTTCGTGATCGCTCTCGTCGCCGCCATCTTCGGCTTTGGCGGAATTGCGGCAGGTGCTGTAGGCATCGCCAAGATCCTGTTCTATATTTTCGTGATCATGGCTGTAGTCACCTTTGTGATGAGCCTGATCAAGAAGTAGCGGCGGCGCCGCCTTCAGCCACCTGCCAGCCCCAAGCCCGCCTCCGGCGGGCAGCCAGCCCGGCAGCCCCACCGCCTTTCCCATTCATGCAAGTTTTGAGGAGATAGAACCAATGAGCCAAGCCGAGAAAGCCGTGAACAAAGCCGCCGATACCGCCAAGGACGTTGCCCAGGACGTAGCAGACACTGCCAAGGAAGCCGTCAACACCACGCGCCGCACTGCAGCAAATGCTCTGGACAAGGCCGAGGAAGGCGTGAAGTCCATCGAGCGTGAACTGAATCCCGTCATCGACGACCTCGCGGCACGTGCCCAGGAACTGGCCACGCGCGGAATCAACTTCTGCGCCGACAGCTCCGACCGCGCCCGCCGCCAGCTGCAATCTGCCACGGAAGCCACCACGCGCTACGTCATCGAGCAGCCTGGCCGCTCCATGCTGCTGGCAGCAGCCACGGGCGCAGCCCTGGCCACCGCGTTCTTCATGAGTTCCCGCTCGCGCAAGTGAGCTGCAGCCCAGCCCCCCGAGTTCCCTCGACTACCGTTTCCCTCAATTTCTTGTCCAAGAAAGAACTGACCATGCAAAAGTACACCCGTGCCATCGCTTTCGCTCTCGTCGCCGGCGCCACCGTGCTCGGCACCACCGCCTGCTCCGTAGCCCGCGACCAGCAGACCGTGGGTTCGTATGTGGATGACGCCGGCATCACCACTGCCGTGAAGGCCAAGATGGCAGAGGACAAGAGCGTCTCGGCCACCTCCATCAGCGTCGAGACCCTGAACGGCACGGTGCAACTGTCGGGCTTTGCCAAGTCGGAGTCGGAAAAGGCCCGCGCTGCCGAGATCGCACGCACCACCAAGAACGTGCGCGAAGTGCGCAACAGCATCGTGGTTCGCCCCTGATGCAGGCCCCCATGGGGCCATCGAAAGGCCGGTGTCATCCGGCCTTTTTTCATTGCAGGGCCACCCCGGTGAAAACCACCGTTGGGGGAATCTGACCTTGCAGCGCCAGGGCGACATGGGAATCATTTTTCATGGCGCCAGGGCATACGGCGTAAAGTGACCGACATGCGAGTTTTCAACTGCGATGCCTGCGGCCACCCGGTTTTCTTCGACAGCGTTCAATGCGTGCACTGCGGCGCCACCCTGGCCTTCCTGCCAGAGCGACTGCATGTGGCCTGCCTGCGACCGGTTTCCGGCGCGCGGGACAGCGCGCTGTGGGAGAGCCTGTCCTCCCTGGGCGCAGGCAAGCCGCCAGGCCGCCTCTACAAGATGTGCAGCCACCGGGGACCTGTGGGCCAGTGCAACTTCGCCCTGCCCGCCGACGACCCCCACGCGCTGTGCGAATCCTGCCGCCAGACACGCTGGCTGCCCGATCTGTCAGACCCGGCCAATGCCTTGCGCTGGACCAAGATCGAGGCGGCCAAGCGCCAGCTGTTCTATACGCTGGCCCGCCTGGGCCTGGGCCCCAGGCCTGGAGAGGACGGGCCGCGCTTCGAGCTGCTGGCCGACCTGCCCGGGCAGGCGCCGGTGATGACCGGCCATGCCAACGGCACCATCACGCTGAACGTGGTGGAGGCCGACGATGCCGAGCGTGCCCGGCGCCGCCAGGCGCTGCATGAGCCCTACCGGACGCTGGTGGGCCATCTGCGCCATGAGTCCGGCCACTTCTTCTGGGACAGGCTGGTGGTGGGCGCGGGCCGTCTCGAGGAATTCCGCCGCCTGTTCGGCGACGAGCGCCAGGACTATGCCCAGGCCCTGCAGAACTACTACGCACGCAGCCCGCTGGATGGGCAGTGGCGCGACAACTTCGTCAGCGCCTATGCCACCTCCCACCCGTGGGAAGACTGGGCCGAAAGCTGGGCCCACTACCTTCACATGGTGGATCTGCTGGAGACTGCGGCCAGCTATGGCACCTGCATCACCTTGCCAGGAGGCGCAGGCACGGCGGCGGGCATGGGAACGCCGGCCGCGCTGTGCGTGCAGGACCCGTTCGCGGTCCCTGCCCGGCCGGACTTCGGCACCATGCTGGACCAGTGGGTGCCGCTGACGCTGCTGACCAACAGCCTCAACCGCAGCCTGGGCCACGGGGATGCCTATCCGTTCGCTCTTTCAATGGGCGCGCGGCGCAAGCTGGAATTCGTGCATGCGGCCGTGAATGCAAGTGCCGCCACGCAGAGCGCCTGATATCGTGAACTCGTCATGGGGGCGGGCCAAGGTGCCTGGCCGGCCTCCCTCTCTCAAGGAGCGCGATTGGCCTGCACCTTCTCAAGCAGTCGCGTGCGCACGTTGGGCGAGACGAACTTGTCGATCTCGCCATCCAGCGTGGCGATCTCGCGCACGAAGGTGCTGCTGATGAACTGGTAGCGGTCGCTGGGCGTGAGGAAGACGGTCTCCACCTCGGGCATCAGCGTGCGGTTCATGCCGGCAAGCTGAAACTCGTAGTCGAAGTCGGTGACCGCACGCAGGCCGCGCACCATGGCCTTGCCGCCGCGCTCGACCACGAAGTCGCGCAGCAGGCCATGAAAGCTCTCGACCTGGACATGGGGATAGATGGACACGGCCTCGCGCACCATCTCCATGCGTTCCTCGAGATTGAACATGGTCTTCTTGTGGTGGCCGGCCGCCACGGCCACGATGACGTGGCTGAACAGCTGGGTCGCACGGCGCACCACGTCTTCGTGGCCCAGCGTGATCGGATCGAAGGTTCCGGGGTAGACGGCAATCACGTCGTGGCTCATGGCGTTCACTTTCCTTGGCTGCGCGTGCCCTGGTCCGGCACGGATGGCGCATTATGCATTGCACTGCAGCATGGCCCGTCGGCTGCGCGACAGCCGCATTCCTGCGCTGGAACACGGCTGCGGCGCCAGCCTACTCGTCCTGCGCGGCCTTGCGCAGCAGATGGGCGTGGACGGCACCCGCCTTGAGATGGCGGAACAGCTGCAGGCCGCCAGCATCGGCCAGTTGCTCCTCGGTCCAGGCCTGGGGCGCCTCCAGATAGACATAGCCCTGGGCGGAGACGGCCAGCGCAGCGGCCTTCAGCGCAGGCTCGAAAAGTTCGGCATGGTCGAAGGGCGGATCGATCAGCACCAGGTCCAGCGTGCCCGGCGCCACCTGGCGCAGGCAGCCGATGCCATCGCCGCGCAGCACGCGCACGGACTGGGCGTCCAGGCGCTCGCGCAGGCGCTGCAACTGCAGCACCAGGGCGGCGTCCTGCTCGTTCATCAGCACGCTGGTCGCGCCGCGCGATGCGGCCTCGAAGCCCAGCGCACCCGTGCCCGCGAAGGCGTCCAGGCAGTGCCAGCCCGTCAGGTCCTGGCCCAGCCAGTTGAACAGGGTCTCGCGCACGCGGTCCGGCGTGGGGCGCAGGCCCGGGCGCTGCGCCACGGGCAGACGCGTGCGGCGCCACTGGCCGCCGATGATGCGGACCTCGCCCGCACCCGAGGGTGCCGGCTTGCCCGCCTTTGCCTTTGCGGCCGGTGCTGCGGCAGGCGCCTTGGGCGCCGCGGCCTCGGCCGTGGCCTTTTCCAGCCAGCGCTTGCCGGCAGGGGTATGCAGTTTGATGCTGTTGCGGCTCATTGCTTGCCTCCCACGACGACGGTCACCATGCGATCGGGCTGCAGCATGCGCTGCATGGCCTCGCGCACATCACGCACGGTCAGCGCCTGCACGCGCTCGGTCCAGTGCTCCAGATAGTCCAGCGGCAGGCCGTTCCACGCGATGTTGGCCACATTGCCCAGCAGCTTGCGGTTGCTGTCTATGCGCAGCGCAAAGCCGCCGATCAGATTGTCCTTGGCAGCCTTGAGCTCCTTCTCGGTCGGGCCGTCGGCGACAAAGCGGCGCAGCGTGTCCTGCGACACCTTCAAGGCCTCGGCCGCCTGGTCGGGGCGTGTCTGCAGGGCGATCGTGAAGGCCCCCGCGTCCAGGCCTGGCGAGAAGTCGCTGTAGACGCTGTAGCTCAGGCCGCGCTTTTCGCGCACTTCCTCGGTCAGCCGCGAGGTGAAGCCGCCGCCGCCCAGGATGTGGTTGCCCACGAGCACGGCCATGAAGTCCGGGCTGTTGCGTGCAATGCCGGGCTGGGCGATCAGCACCTGCGCCTGGGCCGAGGCGAAGGGGATGTTCTCGTTGACCGGCGCCTTGAGCGCCTGCACCTTGGGCACGTCGGGCAGCGGAGCGCAGGCACTGGCGTCCTGGCCCTGGGCCGCCTGCAGCGGAGCCAGCAATTGCTGCACCAGCTGGTCGGCCTGCTCGCGGCTGACGGCGCCGACGATGCTGACCTTGGCACGGCAGGCGGCGATCAGCCGGCGGTGGAAGGACTGCATGTCCGACAGGTCGATGCGCGACAGGCTCTCGGCCGTGGCACGCGCACCGTAGGGGTGGGTGCCGAACACGCCCTGGCTCAGGGCCTTGCCGGCCACCGTTCCGGGGCGCGTGTCCGATTCCTTGATGGCCGCAGTCCAGCGCTCGCGCTCGCGCAGCCACACATCCTGCGGCCAGCTGGGGCTGGCGATCTGGCGCGCGGCCAGGGCCACGGCGCGCTGCAGCAGCGCAGGCTCGGTCAGGGAGCGCAGCCCATAGCTGAAGCTGTCGCGGCCCGCCTGGGCGCCAAAGCTGGCACCCAGATCGGCCCAGGCCTGGCCCAGGCCGTTTTCATCGAGAGCAGGCGCGCTGCCCTGGGCCGTGACGCCCTTGGACGCCATCAGCGCCACGGCGCTGGCCAGGCCGACCTGGTTGGCGGGATCGCGCCGGCTGCCGGCGTCGAAATCCATCTGCACATCGACCATGGGAATGCCCGGGCTGTCCACCAGCCAGACCTGCGCCCCGCTGGGCTGGGTCCAGTGCTGGATGGGCAGCAAGGCCCATGCGGACGTGGCGCCAAAGCCCAGGCCCACGCTTGCCAGCACGGAGCTGGCCACCATCTTTTTCATGTTCTTCATCTTCACTCCAGCGTGCTTCGGGGGCATCAATGCAGGGGTCCGCCAATGCCTGCACCCGCGTCGGTGCGGCGGGGCTTGCCGCCTTCAGGCAGGGGCTGCGGCACCAGGGTGCCCACCGTGAGCTGGTCATCGCCAAAGTACTTGGCCGCCACGCGCTTGACGTCATCGGGCGTGATGGTGCGAAGCTGGGCCAGCAACTGGTCTTCCGCATCCAGCGGCATGCCCTGTATCCAGTAATTGCCCAGGCTCTGGGCCTGGCCCATGACCGAGTCGCGCTCATAGACATTGGAGGCCATCCATTGCGTCTTCACGCGCTCCAGCTCGGCGGGCTCCACACCATCCCTGGCGACCTTGGCCACTTCGGCGCGCAGCGCGGCCTCGACCTCGGCCGCAGTCTTGCCGGTGGCGGGCACGCCCGTCAGCATGAACAGGCCGGGGCCGCGGCTCATGAGCGACATGGAGCTGCCCGCGCCGTCGGCCACGCGGCCTTCGCCCTGGACCAGGGCCCGCTCCAGGCGGGCGCCGTCATAGCCGTCGAGCACGGCCGAGAGCACCAGCAGCGCCAGCGCATCGCGGTCATCGGCCTGCAGATCGCTGACACGCGTCAGCGAGGGCGCACGGAAGGCCAGGGCCACCAGGGCCTGCTCGGCCGGCTGCTTGACCTCGATGCGGCGGATGCCGATCTGCGCAGGCTCGGTGCGCGGCTTGCGCACCGGCACGGCGCGTGCGGGAATGCTGCCGTAGTACTTCTCTGCCCAGGCGCGGACCTTGGCAACGTCCACATCACCGGCAATGACGACGGTGGCATTGCCGGGCACATACCAGCGGCTGTGGAAATCGCGCACGTCGCCGGGCGTCAGGGCGTCCAGATCGCTCATCCAGCCGATCACGGGCCGGTGGTAGGGCGAGGCCATGAAGGTCGCCGCCATCAGTTGCTCCATGAGCACGGCGCGCGGCTGGTCCTCGGTGCGCATGCGGCGCTCTTCCTTGATGACCTCGATCTCCTTCTTGAACTCGCTGTCGGGCCAGTGGTTGTTGGCGAAGCGGTCGGATTCGAGCTTCATCACTTCCTCCAGCCGGCTGGACGGGATCTGCTGGTAGTAGCCCGTGTAGTCGCGGCTGGTGAAAGCGTTCTCCTGGCCGCCCAGGGCCGCCACCCGGCGTGAGAACTCGCCGGGCGCCACCTTGCGCGAGCCCTTGAACATCATGTGCTCGAGCGCGTGGGCCACGCCCGAGGTGCCGTCCACCTCGTCGATGGCGCCCACGCGCACCCAGACCATGTGCACGGCCGTGGGCGCGCGCCGGTCGGGCTGCACGATGAGCTGCATGCCGTTCTTCAGGGTGAATTGCTGCGCTGCTGTGGCGGACCGCTGGCCGCCTGCGGCCTGGCTGGCCACCGTCTGCAGCAGTGACGAAGGGGAGGAAGAGGATGCATCCGGGGCTGCCAAAGCAGCCCCGGTGCCCATGCAGGCCATTAAGCCCAGGAGGGTGAGTGCATGTTTCATAGAATGCTGTGATTCTAAGAACCTGCCGATGTTCAGTTTTTTCAAGAAAAAGCCCACCCCCTCCTCCGCCGAGATTTCCCCGGCGGACAGCAGCGCCGCGCCTGAAGAGGCCGGCATTCCCGCAACCCCGCCGCAGGACCGCGCCCCAGACCTGCCCCCTGGCACACCTGCCCCACCGGCCACAGCCGACACCGGCAGCGCCTGGTGGCGCAAGCCCTTCGGCGGCGGCAAGGGCGATGCCGCCCCGCCTGCCGCACCCACTGCACCCACTGCTGCTGCTTCCACGCTCGCGCCTGCCGACTTCATTGCCGCACCCGAGCCCACGGCCAAGCCCGAAGCCGAAGGCGCCAGCCGCCAGAACTGGATGCAGCGCCTCAAGGCCGGACTGCGCAAGACCGGCAGCAGCATCGCTACGGTCTTCACCGGCACGCAGATCAACGATGCGCTGTACGAAGAGCTGGAAGACGCCCTGCTGATGGCCGACACCGGCGTCAAGGCCACCGAGCACCTGCTCACCGACCTGCGCCGCCGCGTCAAGGAAGCCAAGGCCACCGACCCCGCCGCCGTCAAGGCGTTGCTGGCCGATGCACTGGCCGACCTGCTGCGCCCGCTGGAAAAGCCGCTGATCATCGGCGAGCACCAGCCTACCGTGGTCATGGTCGCTGGCGTCAACGGCGCAGGCAAGACCACCTCCATCGGCAAGCTGACCAAGCATCTGGCCGACGAAGGCCAGAGCGTGCTGCTGGCTGCCGCCGACACCTTCCGCGCCGCCGCGCGCGAGCAGCTCGGCGTCTGGGCCAACCGCAACACGGTGGAGATCGTCAGCCAGGAAGGCGGTGATCCTGCAGCCGTGAGCTTTGATGCCGTCACCGCCGGCCGCGCCCGCAAGAAGGATGTGGTGCTGGTGGACACGGCGGGCCGCCTGCCCACCCAGCTGCACCTGATGGAAGAGCTGCGCAAGATCCGCCGCGTGGTCACCAAGGCCGATGCCACGGCACCGCACGAGGTGCTGCTGGTCATCGACGGCAACACCGGCCAGAACGCGCTGGCCCAGGTGCGCGCCTTCGACGATGCACTGCAGCTCACGGGCCTGATCGTCACCAAGCTCGACGGCACGGCCAAGGGCGGCGTGCTGGCCGCCATTGCCCAGGAACGGCCGATCCCCGTGTACTTCATCGGCGTGGGCGAAAAGGTCGAGGACCTGGAGACCTTCAACGCCAGGGAATTCGCGCAGGCGCTGCTGTCCTGAGGCCACCCGGCACACCACCACCCAAAGGAGCGCTCTGCGCTCCTTTTTTCATGGGCATGCGAGCGCAGCGAAGGCCCAGGCATGCAGGCAAGGGTTTTCCCTTGATTCGAATCAAGCCGCAGGTTTTATGCTTTGCATTGATTTATAAGAAGAACGTTGTTTTATACAAGAAACAATCGATAGCCCTCAGGCATTTCTTTTGCTTGTACCTGCCTTGCCTTGTTTCCCGGAGTTCCCCATGAAAGCCCCCACCTTGCTCGGCGCTGCCGCCCTGCTGGCAGCAGCCGCATGCCAGAGCGCCCTGGCCCAGGATGCCGCCGCCCAGCAGCAGCTGGCTGCCAAGCCTTTCACCATCGTCGCGCCCTTCCCGCCCGGCGGCCCGGTCGATGCGCTGGCCCGCCTGCTGTCCACGGGATTGGCCGAGCGCTATAACCAGACCTCGGTGGTGGAGAACAAGCCCGGGGCCAACGGCAATATCGGCATCGACATGGTCAAGCGTGCCGCGCCGGACGGCCATACGCTGCTGGTCGTGCCCCAGGGCAACCTGACCATCAATCCCACGCTGCTGGCCAGGCCCGGCTACAGCGTGGAGACGGACTTCGCGCCCGTGGCCTCGCTGGCCAAGGCGGCCAATGTGATCGCCGTGCACCCCGGCGTGCCCGCCAAAACGGTGCAGGAGCTGGTGGCCCTGTCCAAGACCAGGCCGGCCACCATCAGCTATGCCTCGCCCGGCGTGGGCTCCAGCCTGCATCTGGCCGGCGAGCTGTTCAAGCAGCAGACCGGTGCCGACATCCTGCACGTGGCCTACAAGGGCACGGCGCCCGGCCTCAACGATGTGCTGGGCGGTACGGTGCCGATGATCGTGGGCAATGTGCCCGCGCTGCTGCCGCATGTGCAGTCGGGCAAGCTGCGCGCGCTGGCCGTGACCGACCCGGCGCGCAGCAAGTACCTGCCCGAGGTGCCCACGCTGGCCCAGGCGGGCGTGCCGGGCATTGCCATCTCGTCTTGGTACGGCGTGATGGCGCCAAAGAAGACGCCACCGGCCGTGCTCAAGCAGCTGGAAAAGGATATTCAGGAGATCTTCAACACGCCGGCCGTGGTCAGGCAGCTGGACCTGCAGGGGATCGAGCCCTGGGTGGTCACGGGCAGCGCCTTCGGCGAGCTGATCCGCAAGGAGACAGCGACCTGGGTGCCCGTGATCAAGGCCGCCAACGTCACGCCGCAGTGATGCGGGGCGCGGCGACCCTTTCTGCAGTGTTCGCCACGTCCCGGGTCGAGACCTGGGAACGCAGCCACTGCGCATAGTCGGCCATGCAGCGCTCGGTGCGCATGGTGATCTGCGGCACGCTGTAGCTGTGGCCGGCGCGCAGCAGCCGGGCCAGGCGCTCCAGCACGTCGGGCAGGGTCTTGCAGACCAGCCGCCACTCGGGCGTGGCGTGCATCTCGCCCTCCCACACGTAGTGCGAGGTGATGGGCTCCACCTGCACGCAGGCCGCGGCCTGCTGCTGCACCAGGCTGCGCGCCAGATGGGCGGCCTCCTCGGCGCTGGGGACGGTGGTGGCCACCACGCACAGCGTGGACCAGGGCGAGGCGGGGTTCTTGGCGGAAGTCATGGAGGCGTAGTCTACGGTTGCGCGCTGCAGGCCGGTACTGGCCCTTGCGGCGTCAGGCCATCAGCCCCTTTTGCCGTGCCTGCAACCGCGCCAGGCCCAGCAGCGCATCGGTGAACGGGGTGTCCACGCCGCACAGCTGGCCCATTTCGCGCACCGCGCCCACCAGGGCATCGAGCTCCACGGGCTTGCCGGCTTCCACGTCCTGCAGCATGGAGGTCTTGAAGGCGCCCAGCTTGAGCGTGACCGCATGGCGGTCCTCGGGCGATTCGTTGATGGGCAGGCCGATGCGCGCGCCGATCTCCTTGGCCTCCAGCATCACGCGCGTGATCAGGCCACGCACCAGGTCGTCGCCCAGGATGCGGTCCGAGGTGGCGCCCGTCAGCGCGCTGACGGGGTTGACGGTCATGTTGCCCCAGAGCTTGTACCAGGCGTCGCGCTGGATGTTGTCGGAGACCTTGGCCTCGGTGCCGCCACGCTGCAGCAGTTGGGCCAGTGCCGCCAGGCGCGGCGTGGGCGGCTGGCCGGGTCCTGTGGCCAGGGGCTCGCCCAGGATCAGGCTGTTGCCGAAGTGCCGGCGCACCACGCCGGGCGCATCGTTGGAGCAGCTGGCATGGACCACCGAACCCAGCACCTGGCCCAGCGGGATGGCTTGCGCAATGCGGCCTTCAGGGTCCACGGCTTTCAGCTGCCTGCCGCGCACGCTGGCATCGACACCGCCGTGCAGGAACCACCAGGGCACGCCGTTCATGGCCGTGAGCACCACGGTCTGCGGGCCGATCAGCGGGGCGATGCGCTCGGCCACATCGGGCATGCCCGGCGCCTTGACGGAGATGATGACCAGGTCCTGCACGCCCAGGGCGGCCGGGTCCTGTTCGGCACGCAGCGCGAAGTGCTCGCGCTGCTCGCCGTGCACGAGGGTCAGGCCCTGGGTGCGCAGGGCCTGCAGCGCGGCGCCGCGCGCCACGGCGCTGAGCTGGCAGCCGGCGCGGGCCAGGGCCGCGCCCATCCAGCCGCCGATGGCACCGGCGCCGAAGATGCAGGCCTTGTCGAATGAAATGCTTGTCTGTTCCATGGTCATGCGCGGGAAGCTCCGGGTTCAAAGATCGAGATAGCTGCTGTCGCGCCGGTTCACACGGCGCACCAGGTGGTCGAACACATCGCGGGCACCGCCGTGGCTGGCGTTGAAGGTCAGCGAGTCCTCGTTGCAGCGCTGGGCCATGGCGTCGGAGACCATGCGCGGCGCACCCATCGACAGGGTGGCCATCTGCACGTCGCAGGCGCGCTGCAGCGTCCACAGCACCACGAAGGCCTGGGGCAGGTCGCTGCCCCAGCTGAGCAGGCCATGGTTGCGCAGGATCACGGCCTTGCGGTGGCCGATGCTGGCCAGCAGGCGCGGCCCTTCGTCGGCATGGATGGTGATGCCCTCGAAGTCATGGTAGGCCACCATGCCGTGCAGTTGGGCACTGTAGAAGTTGCTTTGCGACAGGCCCTGCTCCAGGCAGGCCACGCCCATGCCCGAGGTGGTGTGCGTGTGCATCACGCAGTGGGCGCCCGGCAGTCCGTCGTGGATGGCCGCATGCACGACGAAGCCGGCCGGATTCACCGGATGCCGCGAGCCGTCCAGCACCTCGCCGCGCACATTGATGCGCACCAGGTTGCTGGCCGTGACCTCTTCGTAATGCAGGCCGAAGGGATTGATCAGGAACTGCTTTTCACCGCCCGTCACGCTGTCGGGCAGGCGCACCGTGATGTGGTTGTAGATCAGTTCGTCCCAGCCCAGCATGGCGAAGACGCGGTAGCAGGCGGCCAGTTCGATGCGGGCGGCCCGCTCATCAGGGTGCATGGAGCAATTCATGGTGTGGCTCGTGGGGTGGGTTCTGAGGTGGGTCTTGAGATGGGTTGTGCAGTGGCTTGTGGGTAAATCAGGCATCCAGCCCCTGGTCCAGCCCCTGGTCCAGCGCTTGGGAGGCACGGCCCAGCTTGTCCAGGATGCGCTCCAGCATGGCGCGCTCATCGGCCGTCAGGGCATTGAGCAGGGCCGCTTGGTAGGGGCGTGCGCGGGACAGCACCTCGTCGAAGAGCGCCTGCCCTGCTTCGCTCAGCTGCAGCAGGTGGCGCCGCGCGTGCTGCGGATCGGCGCGGCGCAGCACCCAGCCCCGGTCGATCAGCGGCTGCAGCGCGCGGCTGATCTGGGCCTTGTCCATCAGGCTCAGGCGCGACAGCGCGCTGGCATGCAGCTCGCCATGGCGCTGGATCTGGCCCATGAGCCGCCACTCGGTCAGCCCCACGGGCGATGCCGGCGCGATGTAGTGGCGCGTCACCTGGGTCTGCAGCGCATTGGACAGCGCGCCCAGGCGGAAGGTGATGAAGTCCTCCAGCGCCAGCGTCTGGCTGCAGACCTGCGTGTCCGGTGCAGGGCCGGTGGCGGCATCGGCGGCAGGGATCGTGGATGTGCGTGGGCGGGGCATTGGGCGGAGGGAATCGGGCGGCGATGGCGATTGCGATGGCCACATGATCCACCAATGTTGACATATCAACATTGGTGGCAACCCTGAGAGCCCTGGCGGCCTGCAGGCCGCCAGCGGGCGCAGGGTGAAACCCGTGCGCCCGCGCAGCGCTCAACGCTTGAGCAGTTCGTTGGAAGGCAGGGTCTCGTCCAGCAGCTTGCGGGCCGTCTCCACACCCGCCACGGGCAGCAGCGCCGGGTCCAGCAGGCCCACCTGCACCAGCACGCTGGCCTGGTCCCAGTAGATGTGCTCGTGGTAGAGCTTGTCGCCCCGGAACTTGACCACGGCCAGCAGCGGGATCTCCACGCGCCGCCCCGTGGGCCGCACGCCGGGCAGCATCCACGGGATCTCGGTGGTGTGCGTGAAGCAGAACAGCATCTCGTCCACCACCTGCGAGGCCCCCACGGTGCGTGAAATCGGGGTCAGCGACGTGTCGGGCGGATTGCTGTTGACGAAGTGGTTCGTATAGAACGCGTGCAGGTTGCTGAAGCCCACGCCGCCGGTCATGGTGGGGATGTGGTTCACATAGGGCTCGGCCACCATGGTGGCCATGGTGTCGTCCACGTTGCGCGTGGCGAATTCGTACTCGCAGTGCTTGTCCCACAGCGCGGCCAGGTCGAAATGCGGGCCGATGGCGGACTTGAGCGTGGCAATGCTGCGCTCGTGCGCCATCAGCGCCGAGGCCCGGTGGAAATGGTCGCCGCCCTTGCGCGCGAAGGCATGGTCCACGCCCGGATAGACATGCACGGCCACGCCGGGACGCCCGCCCAGCGCCTGGACGATGCGCTGGCGCGCCTCGGGCGGGCAGAAGGCGTCAAGCTCGGCCACATGCAGGGTGAGCGGGCAGCGGATGCGCTCGGCCTCGTCCAGCGCCGCCTCGATGCCCACGCCGTAGTAGCCGACCACCGCATCGGCATCGGTGCGGCAGGCGGCCAGGTAGGCCAGCTTGCCGCCCAGGCAAAAGCCCAGCACGCCGGCCTTGCCGTCCGTGACCTCGGGGCGCTGGCGCAAGGCGTTCAGGCAGGCCTGGATGTCCTGCACGCCCAGGGCCTCGTCGAATCCCTTGTAGAAGCCGAAGGCGCGCTCCCAGTCCGCCGGCGTGTAGCCCAGCTCCACATCGGGCTGCTGGCGCCAGAACAGGTCGGGCACCAGCACCACGTAGCCTTCTTCGGCGTAGTAGTCGGCCACCTCGCGCATGGTGGCGTTGACGCCGAAGATCTCCTGCGCCAGCACCAGGCCGGGGCCGCTGCCCGAGGCCGGCACGGCCAGGTAGGCGTTGAAGCTGCCGCTGCCGTCCAGCGCGTTGATGCGCACATGGCGGCTGGCCGGGGGTTCTTTCTGCTGCATGGGGTTGTCTCCGTTTCAAAGGGTGGGGAAAGCTGCGGTGCCGCTTTTTTCATGACCCGTCATACGCATTCGGGGTGCCGCACCGTCACCTGATAGTAGCCCGCGTGAAAGGCCAGGGGCTCGCCGTCGAAGCGTTCGCAGCGCTCGACCTGGCCGATGAAGATGAGGTGGTCGCCGCCATCGTATTGCCGGACGTTGCGGCAGACGAAGCGGGCCAGCACGCCATCGATCAGGGGCACGCCGGCCGGGCCTTCAGCGCAGTCCAGGCCGACGAACTTGTCTTGCTGCGGCGTGGAAAAGCGCCGCGACAGAAGGTGCTGGCCCGCAGCCAGCACGTGGATGGCGAAGTGGCTGGCACCCTGGAAATCGCAGACGCTGGGCGCCTGGCGCGCCAGGCTCCACAGCACCAGCGGCGGGTCCAGCGAGACCGAGGAGAACGAGTTGGCCGTCATGCCCACGCGCCGCCCGTCCGGCGCGCGCGTGGTGATGACGGTCACGCCCGTGGTGAACTGGCCGAAGGCCTTGCGCAGCTCGCGCGGATCGAAGGAGCAGGCCGTGGCGGGGGCCGGGGTTTCGCATGTGCTCATGGCGGCCTCTGCGGCTAGGCGGGGACGGCTGCCATGGCGGCGATGGCCGCGCAGCTGTCGATGTAGTGGTCTGCCTCGCCCGCGTCCGCGAACCAGGGGAAGAAGGTGCGCGGGTCATCGAAGCCGTTGGCAAAGGCGCTGGCCAGCGGTGCCAGCGTGCCCGCGCTGGCCAGCAGCTTGAGCACATGGGGTGGCGGTGGCGCCAGCAGCATGTTGGTCCACTGCGTGACCCATTGCGCATAGCCGAACCAGTAGCGGTCGAAGGTCTGCTGCATCCAGGCGGCGTCGAATGCGCCATTTCCGTCGCCATTGCCGCGCGCCAGGATGCTGCGCAGATAGGTGTCGGCGCACTTGGCCGCGTTGTTGGAGCCCTGGCCCGTGATGGGGTCGTTGAGCACCACCACGTCGCCCATGCCCAGCACCTTGCGCCCCGACGGCAGCGTGGCCACGGGCTTGCGCACCGTGGGGGCGAAGCGGCCCGCGAGGATACCGTTGTCATCGGTCAGCGCAATGTCGCGGCAGCGTTCGGCCTCCCAGGGCACGAAGGTGTCGAGGATCCAGCGGCTGCGCTCCAGGTGCTGCTCCGGTGTCTTCACATCGCCCCAGCAGTCCATGGGGCCGCCGGGCACGCCTTCGAACACCATGATCTCGCAGGGGCCCGTGGTCGTCAGCGCCGGGAACACGAAATACTCGCCCACGCCCGGCACAAGGTTGAAGGACACGGCGGAGAACGGCTCGCGCGGCTTCATGCCCGTCACATAGGTCAGCGCCAGCGCGCGCTGGGGCTGGTCGAAGCGCGAGCGGTGGGCATCGCGCTCGAACAGCCTCGATATCTCGCCCTTGCCGCTGGCAACCAGGGTCAGGTCATGGCTGCGCGTGCATTCCTCCAGCTCGGCGATGCCCGCGTCCTTGAGCACCAGCTCGCCGCCCTGGCGGCGGAAATCGTCCATCCATGCGGGGATCTTCAGGCGCTGGTCCACGGACTGCGCGCCCGCGTTCAGCCGCGCCGCCCAGTCGATGGCCTTGTCGGCCGCCTTCTCGCCGTGTTGCCCAGGGTGCGGCACGCACAGGCCGATGCCCTCGACCACCGGGCATTCGCGCGACCAGTGGTCCAGGCCCAGGCCGTGCTCTATCTGCAGCGCGCTGTCGAACATGCACTGGCTGGACATGACCCGACCCTGGGCGATGTCCTGCGCCGTGCGGTTGCTCAGTATCGTGACCTGATGGCCCGCGGCCAGCAGGCCCAGGCCCAGTTGCAGGCCCGACTGGCCGGCTCCGACGATGGCGATTTTCTTCATGGCTGTCTCCTTGCGGCTCCGTGTCCGTACTGCGTACTAGTCCATCAATTGGGGAATGGCGGCCACGGCGCGCTCGGGCCCCATGGCGCCGTAGCCGCCGTCCACCGCGTAGTCGGCGCCGGTCACGAAGCTGGCATGGTCCGAGCACAGGAACAGCACCACCTGCGCCACCTCGTGCGGATCGCCCACGCGGCCCAGCAGGTGAAAGGGCGCGGCCACGCGGTCGGTCTTGGCGCGATCGCCGCCACTGAGCCGGTCCATCACCGCCGACCAGGTCCAGCCCGGGCAGACGCTGTTGACGCGGATGCCATCGGCCGCCAGGTCCATGGCCATGCTGCGCGTGAGCTGCTTCATGGCCGCCTTGCTGGCCGGGTAGAGCCAGCGACCCGTCTGCGCCGCTTCCGAAGAGATGCTGGTGAAGTTCACCACGGCCCCGCCACCGGCGGCCGCCATGTGCGGGTGCACGGCCTGCAGCATGGCCACGGCGCTGGCCACGTTCACGTTGAACGAGGCCAGCCAGTCGGCGCGCGGCGACTGCAGGCCCTCATCCACATAGGAGCAGGCCAGGTTGACCAGGATGTGCACGCCGCCGTGCCGGCTGCATGCCTGCTGCACGCAGGCGGCGACCTGGGCGTCGTCGGTGATGTCGGTGCGCACGAAAAGCGCGCCCTCGCCCAGCGCATCGGCCAGCACCTGGCCGTTGTCGGCATCGATGTCGGCAATGACCACCTTCACGCCGGCCGCGTGCAGCGCACGCACCACGCCGGCGCCTATCAGGGTGGAGCCGCCGGTGACGATGGCGCTTTTGCCTTCGAGTCCCTTGAACATGACGCTTGTTCTCCCGTGTGGATGCCAGGCCGGGCTGGCCTGTGCAGCACACGTTACGGGGGGCCGGGCCGCGCAGGCATCCGGCAAGCGCAGGCACTGTCCCTGGCGCGCAGAAATCGGCTCCCGGGGAATGGTCCGAATTGTGGGAGCGGGTGGTTTTTGCTACGTTCTGCCCAGCCTATGGAACACGCCATGCACACACCGCTGCCGCTGCAGCGCTACCGGCTTTTCGAGAGCCACGACATGGACGAGGCCCGCGAAAGCGTGGCGCGCGTCTTCTGTCCGCATGGCCTGGGCATGCTGCGCCCGCGCGCCGAGCTGGACGCCTGCCACCACAGCGCGCCGCTTTCCCGCAACGTCAGCTTGAACTATGTGCAGTACGGTCCCGGCGTGCACATCGAGCCCGGCTACCTGCGGGACTTCTTCCTGCTGCAGATTCCCCTGCGCGGCAGTGCCGAGATCCGCTGCGGCGCGCAGCAGGTGGATGCCACGCCGCGCCTGGCCTCCCTGCCCTCGCCGACCGAGCCGCTGTCCATGCGCTGGGCCGACGACAGCCCGCACCTGATCGTGCGCATGGCCCGCCCGGCCCTGGTGGCGCGGCTGGAGGCGCTGCTGCAGGCGCCCGCAGGCCGGCCCCTGGTGTTCGATCTGGGCGTGCCGCTGGACCAGCCGGCGCTGGCACCGCTGGTGCATTTCATCGACTGCCTGCGGCACACGCTGGATGCGGGCAACGCCCTGCAGGCCACACAGGCGCTGGCCCGGCATGCGGAGGAATACCTGCTGACCAGCCTGCTGATGTCGGCCACGCACAGCCACAGCCGCGCACTGGCCGGGGACAGCCGGCGCAGCCTGCTGCCGCGCGGCGTGCGCAAGGCCCAGGAGTACATGCAGGCCCATGCCGACCAGCCCCTGTCGCTGGCCGATGTCTGCCGCGAGGCCGGCTGCAGCGCGCGCACGCTGCAGGCCGCCTTCCGCCAGCACGCAGGCATGGGGCCCATGGATTTCCTGCGCCAGCTGCGGCTGGACCGGGTGCGCGCCGAACTCCAGGCAGCCAAGGGCCCGGGCGCCGCAGCCGGCTCCGGCGTGCGCGACGTGGCGCAGAAATACGGCTTCCTGCACCTGGGCCACTTCGCGGCCCAGTACCGCAGCCGCTTCGGCGAGCTCCCGTCCGAGACGGCGAGCCGCCGCGTGCAGGCCTGAGGGCCTGCCTTTGCCGGTTCAGCCCCGGCCCACGAAGGGCATCTTGGTGGCCATCACCGTGTGGAACAGCACGTTGGCCTCCAGCGGCAGGCTGGCCATGTAGAGCACGGACTGGCCCACCACATCCGCGTCGATCAGCGGCTCCACCGCGATCTCGCCATTGGCCTGGGGCACGCCCTTGGCCATGCGCGATGCCAGCTCGGTCATGGCATTGCCGATGTCGATCTGGCCCACGGCGATGTCGTAGGCACGGCCGTCCAGCGCAGCCGTCTTGGTCAGGCCCATGACGGCATGCTTGGTGGCCGTGTAGGCGCTGGAATTGGGGCGCGGCGCATGCGCGGAGATGGAGCCGTTGTTGATGATGCGGCCGCCGCGCGGCGACTGGTCGCGCATGGTGCGAAACGCCTGCTGCAGGCAATAGAACATGCCGTTGAGGTTGACATCGACCACCTCGCGCCACTGCTCGGGCGTCCAGTCCAGGAAGGAGCCGGGCGGATTGCCCCGGCCCGCGTTGTTGAACAGCAGGTCCACGCGACCGAAGCGCTGCACCGTGCGCGCGAACAGCTGCTCCACGGCAGCCGGGTCGCTGACATCGGTGGCAATGCCCAGCATGCGCTCGCCCGCGCCGTACTTTGCCTGGGCCTCGGCGCAGGTCTCATCCAGCGGTGCCTGGCGGCGGCCCGCCACCACCACCTGGTAGCCGGCGCCCGCCAGGGCCAGCGCCACGGCCTTGCCCACGCCGGTTCCTCCGCCCGTGACCACGGCCGTCTTTGCGTTCTTCATCTCCATTGCTTGTCCATCCTGTAGTGCATGTGTTGCAGCCGCCGCCCGCGCACCGGTGGCGGGCGGCGCCGCTGCATTGTCGGCGACGCGCCGGGCCTGCGGACTGTGCCGCAGGCGACACCATCGCCACACTGCGGACGAAGCTCAGGCAAAGCGCCAGGCAATGGAGCCCAGCGGCCCGTAGTCCACATGGAAGCTGTCGCCGGCCTGGGCCGTGACGGGCCGCGTGAACGAGCCGGCCAGCACCACCTGGCCTGCGTCCAGCTGCTCATCCCATTGCGCGAGCCGGTTGGCCAGCCAGGCCACGCCCGTGGCCGGATGGTTGAGCACGGCGGCCGCCACGCCGGACTCCTCGATCACGCCGTTGCGCTGCAGCAGCGCCGACACCCAGCGCAGATCCACCGCGTCTGGGCGCACGGGCCGCCCGCCCATGACGATGCCGGCATTGGCCGCGTTGTCGGCGATGGTGTCGCGCACCGTGCGCATGGCCTGGGTATCGCGGTCCTTTTGCTCGATGCGGGCGTCGATGATTTCCACGGCGGGCACCACCCAGTCGGTGGCGGCCAGCACATCGCACAGGGTGACGCCCGGCCCCTTGAGCGTGCGGCCCAGCACGAAGGCCAGCTCCACCTCCACGCGCGGAGCGATGAAGCGCGCAAAGGGAATGTCGCCGCCGGGCTCGAAGAACATGTCGTCCAGCAGGGTGCCGTAGTCGGGCTCGGTGACCTGCACGGCCTGCTGCATGGCACGCGAGGTCAGGCCGATCTTGTGGCCCCTGACCGTGCGGCCCTCGGCGCGCTTGAGCCGCATCCAGGCGCGCGAGATGGCGTAGCCGTCCTGCACCGTCATGTCCGGATGGCGGCGGGAAAAGTGCCGGACCTGGACCCGGCTTTTTTCGCTGGCGTGCAGCTCGGCCGCCAGGCTGTCTATGGTGTGTTGCGCAAGCATGGGCGGCCCTTCAGCGCGCAGCGGCACCATCGTCGGCCCAGGCCAGGTAGCCGTCGGACACGCCCTGGCGCTGCATGGCATCCCACTGCGCCACCGAGGGCGTGGGCATCTGGAAGGCATCGCCCACGCGGCCATACCAGCCGGGGTTCTGCAGCCGCGCGATCAGCTCCATGGGCGCGGGGTCGAAGTACATGAGCTCGCCATCGACCACGGCCGCATCCATGACATGGGCGGCCAGCACGTCGGCCAGCACCAGGCTGCGCACGCCGTCGATATCGATGATCTGGCGCACGCGGCACTCGAAGGACGCAGGGCTGTCCACGATGCGCGGCGCCTTCACCCGCCGTGCATCGCCCAGGACCAGGCCGGCCTGGGCCGACTCGTCCACCTGCGCGCCGAACTCTATGGCCGTCACCGCCATGCGGCGCGCCAGCGGCTCGGACACCAGGTTCACCACGAACTCGCCCGTGGCCGCGATGTTGCGCGCCGTGTCCTTGAGCACGCCCTGGCGCGAGCCGATGCACACGCACAGCAGCGGCGGATCGCCCGACATGGCGTTGAAGAAGGAAAACGGCGCGACGTTGACCGTGCCGTCCCCGTCCACCGAGCTGATCCAGGCGATGGGACGGGGCAGAACCAGGGAGTGCAGGATGTTGCTGCGCTGCTCGCTGTTGAGCGATTGCATTTCAAAGTACATGGGATTCCGGAGGGGAAGGGAAAAAGGGAGGGCGTCGCGTCACTCGTTGCCGGCGCGCGCCGCGTCCTGCTCGGCCTGGGCGATGCCGGGGGCGCGCGCATTGGACTGGTGCAGTTCCACCAGGTTGCCGGCCGGGTCGCGCAGGAACAGCTGCTTGAGGCTGGGCGATGCCACGTTGTCCAGCGTGAAGTAATCGACGCCGCGCGCCTGCAGCTCCTGCTCGGCGCCGAGGATGTCGTCCACGGCCAGCGCGATGTGGTTGGACACGGGGTCCTTGCCCGGGCCCTGCGCATAGCGCGACGGCCCCTCGCTGCCGAGGATGTGCAACTGGCTGCCGTTGGGCAGGTTGATCCAGGAGCCGTAGATGCCGGGGATCTTCCAGCGCGCGGCGTCCTGGGGCAGGTTCAGCACTTCGCGGTAGAAGTCGAGCATGGCGTCGGCCTGGGCGTGGTTGACGCCGAATCCGACATGGTGGAGTTCCAGAACTTTGATGGGCATGGGATGTCCTTGCATATTTGTGTGCTGCCAAATAATACGCTTAACGTACTATACATAAAGCGTAATATATGAAAGCCGTAAAATCAACCGCCCTTTCTTCTCCCGGCTTCAACCCGGTTTCACCCGCCTTCACCCGCTTCCATCCACTCCCATGAGTCCGCGCAAGACCGCTGCCGCACCGGCCCCCGAATCCACCCCCCTCGCCAACGCCCCCGAAGCGCTGCGCCCGCACCTGGCCCTGATGGCCCAGACCGCGCAGCCCGGCACCGACACGCAGGCCGCCGGCCTGGGCCTGCTGCTGCTGTGGCTGGCCGACGATGTGGAGCAGCGCGCCAACGCATCGCTGCAGGCGTTCGGCCTGTCCGAGAGCAAGCTCGACGTGCTCATGATCTTCGGCCTGGCCGAGCGCGGGCTGCTGGGCGACACGGTGGTCACACCCTCCTACATCGCCAGCTACGTCGGCGTGACGCGCTCGTCGGTGACGGGCCTGCTGGACTGGCTGGAAAAGCGCTCGCTGCTGGCGCGCAGCCTGAGCCAGGAAGACCGCCGCAGCTTCGACCTGGCGCTCACCGACCAGGGCCGCGAGGTGCTGGCCCGCGCGCTGCCGGCCTTCTGGCGCATGTGCGAGTCGCTGGTCGACTACCTGGACGAGGGCGAGCGTGCCAGCCTGCAGTCCATCCTCTTCAAGGCCTGGACGAGGATGAAGGCGCAACAGGCCGCTTGAGCCTGGGAGCGCGGCAGGCCGCCCTGGCTGCCGCAAGCCTGCGCAGCCGGCACGGTGCCATATTTCGCGCGGGCATAAGCTCAATCTTGCTTGTGCAAAATTTCCTTTGCGATCAATGCCTTGCGCCGCGCATGGCTCGCTATAAGGAAATGTGAATTCCGTCGTGGTGCGCGCCGGGGCCGGGTGTTGCAATGCCTTCAGAGGCCATGCCGGCAGGCGCCATGTGGGCGCCGGCGCCGGGCCTGGCCGAGCTGGAGGAACCACGCCTTGCCCACGCGCAGAAACACATTGCTCTGGTCGCTCGCCGCCACGCTGGCGCTGCCCGGCCTTGCGGCGGCCGCCGCGCTGAAGATAGGCGTCACGCCCGGCTCGCTGGCCGACTCCGTGGAGGTCGCCGCCAAGGAGGCGCGCGCCCAGGGGCTGGACGTGCAGGTCATCGAGTTCACCGACTGGACCACGCCCAACACGGCGCTGGCGGCCGGCGACATCGACCTCAACTACTTCCAGCACCAGGCCTTCCTGGACAACGCCATCCGCGAGCGCGGCTATGCCTTCACCAGCGTGGCCACGGGCCTGCTGCCCAACATCGGCCTGTACTCGCTCAAGACCCAGCGCTTTGCCGACCTGAAGGAGGGAGCGCGCGTCGGCGTGGCCAACGACCCCGTCAACCAGGGGCGCGGCCTGCTGCTGCTGGAGAAGGCCGGCCTGATCCAGCTGCGCGAAGGCAAGGGCCCGCGCGCGGGGCTGGACGACATCGTGTCCAACACGCGCAGGCTGCGCTTTGTCGAGATCGAGGGGCCGCAGCTGGTGCGCGCGCTGGACGATGTGGACCTGGCCCAGGGCTACCCGGCCCACTTCGTCAACGCCGGGCGGCCGCAGGTGGCCGGCAATGCGCTGCTGTATTCGGGCATTGACGACCTGTACTACGCCATCCGCTTCGTCTCGCGCCAGGACAACGCCCGGGACCCGCGCATTGCGCAGTTCGTGCGCATCTACCAGACCTCGGGCGCCGTGCAGGCGCAGATCCACAAGTCATTCGCCGCCAACGACAGGCTGTACAGCCTGCCGTGGCGCAAGCCGTGACGCGGCCCCTTCCTGTCTTTTTCGAACCTTTTTTTTCCGGAGATCCCGATGAAGCTTTCCCGTGCCCTGATCGCCCCGCTGGCCGCCCTGGCCCTGTTCTCCGCCCATGCTGCCGACAAGCTGCGCATCGGCGTGGTGCCCGGCGCCTACGCCGACTCGGTGGCCGTGGCCGCCAGGGAGGCCAAGGCCCAGGGCATCGATGTGCAGGTGGTGGAGTTCACCGACTGGACCACGCCCAACGTGGCCGTGGACTCGGGCGACCTGGACATCAACTACTTCCAGCACCAGCCCTTCCTGGACAACGCCATCCAGAAGAACGGCTACAAGCTGGCCAGCGCGGGCACGGGCATCCTGGCCAACGTGGGCCTGTACTCGCTCAAGCACAAGGCCATCGCCCAGGTGCCGCAGGGCGGCAAGGTGGGCATTGCCAACGACCCCGTGAACCAGGGGCGCGGCCTGCTCTTGCTGCAGAAGGTGGGGCTGGTCAAGCTCAAGCCCGGCGTGGGCTACCTGGGCAGCCTGAATGACATCGTCGAGAACCCCAAGAAGCTCAGCTTCGTCGAGGTCGAGGGGCCGCAGCTGGTGCGCATCACGGGCGACGTGGACATCGCCCAGGGCTACCCGCACTTCATCGTGGCGGCCAAGGCCTTCGATCCGTCCAGCGGGCTTGCATATTCGGGCATCGAGGATGCGCGCTTTTCCATCCAGTTCGTGGTCAAGGCCAACCGCACGCAGGACCCCGTGGTGCAGAAGTTCATCCGCATCTACCAGAACTCCGATGCGGTGAAGGCCGAGGCCCAGCGCGCCTTCTCCAACGACAAGCGCCTGTACAACCTGGCCTGGGTCAAGCCCTGAGCGGCGCGGGGAGGACTTCAGCCATGTCAACCAGCATTGCAGCCAGGCAGCCCCTGGCGGACAGGCCGGCCCACGAGGCGGACAGGCCGGCCCATGACGCGGGCAGGCGCTCATCGGCAGCGGCCGGCACCACGCGGGAATCCATCCGTGGACCCGGCGCCGTGGCCTTCAGCGGCGTGGCCAAGACCTACCAGTCTTCGGCCGGGCCCGTACAGGCGCTGGACGCGATCAGCCTGGAGATCGCCCCGGGCAGCATCTTCGGCATCATCGGGCGCAGCGGCGCGGGCAAGTCCAGCCTGCTGCGCACCATCAACCGGCTGGAGCAGCCCAGCAGCGGCCAGGTGCGGGTCGATGGCGTGGACATCGGCACGCTGGACGAATCGCAACTGGTGCAGCTGCGCCGGCGCATCGGCATGATCTTCCAGCACTTCAACCTGCTGTCGGCCAAGACGGTGCATGACAACGTGGCCCTGCCCCTGCAGGTGGCGGGCCTGCCGCGCGCACGCATCGATGCGCGGGTGAAAGAGCTGCTGGCCCTGGTGGGCCTGCAGGAGAAGGCAGACACCTATCCGAGCCGGCTGTCGGGCGGGCAAAAGCAGCGCGTGGGCATTGCCCGCGCCCTGGCCACCGACCCCGAGATCCTGCTGTGCGACGAGGCCACCTCGGCCCTGGACCCCGAGACCACGCAGTCTATCCTGGAGCTGCTGCGCACCATCAACCGCAAGCTGGGCATCACCATCATCCTGATCACGCACGAGATGAGCGTGATCCGCGAGATCGCCGACCGCGTGCTGGTGCTGGAGCAGGGCCGCATCGCCGAGCTGGGCGAGGTCTGGAAGGTCTTCGGCAACCCGCAGCACCCGGCCACGCGCGCCCTGCTGGCACCGCTGCAGCATGGCCTGCCCGACGACCTGCGCCAGCGCCTGCTGAGCACCGCGCCCGCAGGCCGCCACGAACGCATCCTGCAGCTGGCCTACCGCGGCGAGGACGGGCTGGAGCCCGACTTCCCGCGCATCGCCCAGGCCCTGGGCGGCCGGGTGCGCCTGCTGCATGGCGGCGTGGACCGCATCCAGGGCCATGCCCAGGGGCAGCTGCTGATCGCGCTGGGCGGCGGCACGGCCGCGCATGACTGGCACACATTGACGCAGGGCCCGGCGGCCATTGCGCATGACATCAAGGATCTCGGATATGTCGCTGAATCTGTCCATTCCCATTGAGCGCTACGGCAACGCGCTGGCCGACACGCTGATGATGGTCGGCGTCTCGGGCGGCATCGCGCTGGCGGCGGGCATTCCGCTGGCGGTGCTGCTCATCGTCACCGCGCCCGGCGGCTTCCTGGCCTCGCCGCGCACGCACCGTGCGCTGGGCAGCGTGATCAACGGCTTCCGTGCCACGCCCTTCATCGTGCTGCTGGTGGCGCTGATCCCGTTCACGCGGCTGGTGACGGGCACCACCATCGGCGTGTGGGCGGCCATCGTGCCGCTGGCCATCAGCGCCACGCCGTTCTTCGCGCGCATCGTCGAGGTCAGCCTGCGCGAGGTCGATCCCGGCCTCATCGAAGCCGCCCAGGCCATGGGCTGCCGCAAGTGGGACATCGTGCGCCACGTCTACCTGCCCGAGGCCCTGCCCGGCATCGTGGGCGGCTTCACCATCACCCTGGTGGCGCTGATCAGCTCCTCGGCCATGGCCGGCGCCGTGGGCGCAGGCGGCCTGGGCGACCTGGCCATCCGCTACGGCTACCAGCGCTTTGACACCCAGGTGATGCTGCTGGTGATTGCCGTGCTGATCGCGCTGGTCACCGTGGTCCAGGTGCTGGGCGACCGCTACGTGCGCCGGCTGCGCAGCCGCTGACGCTGAAAACAGGCACCACGCCTTTCCCTCCGGGGCCGCCGCCTGGCGGCCCTCTCCCCACCGACTCAGCAACGAGGCACGGAATGACCACACCGGATGCCCTGGGCGCAGCCTTGCCCGGCAACACACACCACACCCCGGGCGGGGCGCTGCGGCGCCTGCCCCTGCCGCCCTCCACTCCGCACCGCATCGCCAGCGAGGCCGAGGCCCTGCAGGCCGCCCAGGCCCTGGCCGATGAATGGCGCGCGGACGCAGCCGCCCGCGACCATGAGCGGCGCCTGCCCTGGCAGGAAATCGAGCGCCACACGGCCAGCGGGCTGGGCGCCATCACCGTGCCCCGCGCCTACGGCGGCCTGGGCGCCTCGTACGAGACGCTGGCCCAGGTCTTCGTCACGCTGTGCGCGGCCGACCCTTCGCTGGGCCAGATTCCGCAGAACCATTTCGCCGTGCTGCAGAACCTGCGGGACATGGGCAGCGAGCCCCAGAAGCGCCGCTGGTTCGCCGACGTGCTGGCCGGCCACCGCCTGGGCAATGCCGGGCCGGAACGCAAGGGGCGCGCGGCCCATGTGCTGGAGGCCACGGCGCGCCTGTCACGCGATGCCGCAGGCGGCCTGCGCGTCAGCGGCACGCGCTTTTACTCCACGGGCTCGGCCTTCGCGCACTGGGTGCCCTTCCGTGCCCAGGACGAGGAGGGCCGCATCGTGCAGGTCTGGGTGCGGCGCGATGCGCCGGGCGTGACCGTGTTCGACGACTGGGACTCCTTCGGCCAGCGCACCACGGCCAGCGGCAGCGTGCAGCTGGACCAGGTGCAGGTACATCCCGAGGACGTGGTGCCTGCCTGGCAGTTCGAGGCCACGCCCTCGCTGTCCGGCCCGGTGTCGCAGCTGATCCAGGCCTCCATCGACGCGGGCATTGCCCAGGGCGCGCTGCGCGACGCGGTGGACTTCGTGCGCGACAAGAGCCGGCCCTGGATGGACTCGGGCGTGGCGCGCGCCAGCGACGATCCCCACCTCATCCACGAGGTCGGCCAGCTGCAGATCGAGGTGGATGCGGCCTATGCCGTGCTGCTGGAGGCCGCGCGCACGCTGGATGCGCTGGCTGCAGCGGCGGGTGGCGCGGTGGACGAGCAGGCCAGCGCCCAGGCCTCGGTGGCCGTGGCCGAGGCCAAGATCCTCACCACCGAGGCCGCGCTGCAGGCCGGCGAGCACCTGTTCGCGCTGGCCGGCTCCTCGGCCAGCCGCGCCGCCCACCACCTGGACCGCCACTGGCGCAACGCCCGCGTGCACACGCTGCACGACCCCGTGCGCTGGAAATACCACCTGCTGGGCAACTACCTGCTCAACGGCGCCCTGCCGCGCCGCCACCAGTGGAACTGACCGCCATGACACAGACATCGACCCAAGAGCTGCAGGCCCTGGCCTCCACGCCGGGCAGCCAGCCCGCTCCCGCAGCGCCTCCGGCCCGGCCCGCCCACATCATCGGCAGCGAGGCCGAGGCGCTGGAAGCGGCCCGCAGTTTTGCCGCCCTCATCGCCCCCGGCGCGCTGGCGCGCGACCGCGACCGCCTGCTGCCCTGGCAGGAGGTGGAGCAGTTCAGCCAGAGCGGCCTGTGGGGCATCACCATTCCCCGGGAGTACGGCGGCGCGGGCGTGTCCACGGCCACGCTGACGCGGGCCATTGCCCTGATTGCGGCGGCCGATGGCAACTTCGGCCACATTCCGCAGAACCACTACTACTCGCTGGAAGTGCTGCGCGTGGGCGGATCGCCCGCGCAAAAGGCCTTCTTCTATGACCGTGTGCTGCGCGGCGAACGCCTGGGCAATGCGCTGGCCGAGATCGGCCACCGCGACTTCCAGCGCCGCACCCGGCTGCTGCGCGACAGCGGCGGCTGGTTCGTGCAGGGGCGCAAGTTCTATTGCACGGGCGCCCTGTTCGCGCACTGGATTCCCACCCTGGTCAGCGCGCAGGAAGAGGCGCCGGGGCACGGCGAGCGCATGTATCTGGTCTTCATCCCGCGCGATGCGGCCGGCGTCACCGTCACCGACGACTGGGACGGCTTCGGCCAGCGCGTGACGGGCAGCGGCTCCGTGCAGTTCGACCGCGTGCGCGTGGAGCCCGAATGGGTGGTGCCCTTCACCAGTTCCTTCGAGCGGCCCACCACCATCGGCCCCTTCGCCCAGATCATCCATGCCGCCCTGGACGCGGGCATTGGCCACGGCGCGCTGCAGGCCGCCCTGCCCTTCATCCGCGAGCATGCGCGGCCCTGGGTGGACGCGGGCGTGGCCAGCGCCACGCAGGACCCGCTGCTGCTGCAGCAACTGGGCAATGTCCACGTGCGCCTGCGCGCCGCCGATGCCCTGGTGGCCCGCGCGGCCCTGGCCGTGGACGCCGCCCAGCGCGCGCCCACGGACGACAGCGTGGCCGCCGCCTCGGTGGCCGTGGCCCAGGCCAAGGCGCTGAGCACCAGCGCCAGCCTGCTGGCGGGCAGCAAGCTGTTCGAGCTGGCGGGCACGGCCTCCACCCTGGCGGGCCAGGGCCTGGACCGCTTCTGGCGCAACGCGCGCACCCACACCCTGCACGACCCCGTGCGCTGGAAATACCACGCCGTGGGCAACTACGTGCTCAACGGCATACGCCCGCCGCGCCATGGCGCGCTCTGACCTTTATCAACGACACAGGAATGCAATGATGACAACGACCTCCCCCACCCTCTGGCCCCGGCTGGCCGCCTTCCTGGGCGCTGCCCTGCTCGCGGGCAGCGCCCTGGCCGCGCCCCTGAAGATCGGCGTGGTGCCGGGCATCTTCGCGGACTCGGTGGAAGCCGCCGCCAAGGAGGCCAAGAAGCAGGGCCTGGACGTGCAGGTGGTGGAATTCACCGACTGGGCCACGCCCAACGTGGCGCTGGACGCGGGTGATATCGACCTCAACTACTACCAGAACAGCAACTACCTGGCCAATGCAGCGCGCAGCAAGGGCTTCAAGTTCACCAGCGTGCAGGCGGGCATCCTGTCCTATCTGGGCCTGTACTCCACGCGCCACAAATCCCTGGCCGACCTGCCCACGGGCGCCAAGGTGGCCATTGCCAGCGACCCCGTCAACGTGGGCCGCGGCCTGCGCCTGCTGCAGCACGCGGGCCTGATCACGCTGCGCCCCGACACCGGGCTGCTGGGCACCCAGGCGGACATAGTCTCCAACCCCAGGAAGCTGCAGTTCGTGGAGATCGAGGGCCCGCAGCTGGCCCGCACCACGCCCGACGTGGACCTGGCCCAGGGCTTTCCGTATTTCATCATCGCCTCCAAGGCCTTCGATGCCAGCAAGGGCCTGGCCTACACCAGCTACGAGGACGACTCCTGGGCCATCCAGTTCGTGGCCCGCAGTGACCGCGCGGCCGACCCGCGCATCGCCCGCTTCCTGGACATCTACAAAAACTCCGACGTGGTGCGCAAGACCATCCACGCCTTCTACCTGAACGACCAGAAGCTCTACCGCCTGGCCTGGTTGAAGAACTGACGCAACGGACTGCAGGACCCGCCCCATGACGCAAGCCAAGCGCCACATCCACGTCAACGCCTTCAACATGAACTGCGTGGGCCACATACACCACGGCCTGTGGACCCATCCGCGCGACCGCTCCACCGAGTACGGCACGCTGGCCTACTGGACCCACATCGCCAGGGTGCTGGAGGAAGGCCTGTTCGACGGCATCTTCATCGCCGACGTGGTCGGCTACTACGACGTCTACCAGGGCGGCGTGGACCTGACCCTGCGCGAAGGCATACAGCTGCCCGTCAACAACCCCTGGCTGCTGGTCTCGGCCATGGCGGCGGTGACGCGGCACATCGGTTTCGGCCTCACGGCCACCGTGGGCGCGCACCAGCCCTATACCTTCGCGCGCGACGTGACCACGCTGGACCAGCTGACCAATGGCCGCATCGGCTGGAACATCGTCACCGGCTATGTGGACAGCGGCGCGCGCGGACTGGGCCAGGACGGCCTGGCCGAGCACGACAGCCGCTACGACCGCGCCGACGACTTCCTGGAGCTTTCCTACAAGCTCTGGGAAGGCAGCTGGGAAGAGGGTGCCGTGATCGCCGACAAGGCGCGGCGCATCCACGCCCTGCCCGGCAAGGTGCACCCGGTGGTGCACGAGGGGCCGTTCTACCGTGCCAACGCCATCCACATGAGCGCGCCCTCGCCCCAGCGCACGCCCGTGCTGTTCCAGGCCGGCACCTCGCCGCGCGGGCTGCGCTTTGCAGGCCGGCATGCCGAGGGCATCTTCATCGGCGCGCGCACGCCCGAGGCCGCGCGCGAGGCCTCGCGCCAGCTGCGCCAGGCCGCCGTGGACGCGGGCCGGCGCCCCGAGGACATCAAGATCTACGCCGGCGTGGCCGTGGTGCCCGGCCGCACCGAGGCCGAGGCCCGCGAGAAATACGCCGACTACCTGGCCCACGCCAGCGCGGAAAGCGGGCTGGCCCACTTTGCCGCCAGCACCGGCGTGGACTTTGCGCAGTACGGGCTGGACGACCCCATCTCCTTCGGCAACACCAACGCCATCCAGTCGGCGGCCCAGGCCGCGCAGAAGCAGGGCTGGACCACGCGGCGCAAGCTGCTGGAGCAGTTCACGCTGGGCAGCCGCTACGCCACCATCGTGGGCGACCCGTCCCAGGTGGCCGACGAGCTGGAGCGCTGGATCGACGTGGGCGAGATCGACGGCTTCAACCTGACGCGCATCGTCGCGCCCGAGACCTGGGAAGACTTCGCCCGTCTGGTCGTGCCCGAGCTGCAGAACCGGGGCCGCTACCGCACCAGCTACGGCGACGACGCCACACTGCGCCAGCGCCTGTTCGGCCAGGGCGACCGCCTGCCCGCCAGCCACGCCGCCGCGCGCTGGCGGCGTTGAAGTCCTTAGCCACCCTCCCCACCGGCCCGTGGCCCGGCCCTGCCTTGCAGGCAGGCCGGGTTGGCGGGCCTTTGAATTTGCAAAGCCATGACCACCACCCTCCCCTGCGCCACCGAGCCTGCGGCCTACGCGGCGCCCGGCCCAACCACAGACGGCCCGGCCGATCCCGACGCGCCCTCGCTGCCATCCCTGCAGGCGCGCTTTCGCCCCGTGTTCGACCGCATCGCCCAGGGTGCGGCCGAGCGCGAACGCACGCGCAGCCTGGCCCATGAACCCATCGCCTGGCTGCGTGACAGCGGCTTCACCGCGCTGCGCGTGCCGCGTCGCCTTGGCGGGGCCGGCGCCAGCGTGGAGCAGCTGTTCGCGCTGTGGACCGAACTGGCCGAGGCCGACTCCAACGTCGCCCAGATCCTGCGCCCGCACTTCGGCTTTCTGGACCGCGTGCTCATCGACCGCGATGCCGCCACCCAGGCCCGCTGGCTGCCGCTGGCCGCGCGCGGCGCCGTGTTCGGCAATGCCACCACCGAGGTGGGCACGGGCGCCCTGGGCACGCTGCAGACCACCCTGGTGCCCGATGCGCAGCCCGGCTGGTGGCGGCTGGACGGGCGCAAGTTCTACAGCACGGGCACCCTGTATGCCGACTGGGTGACCGTGGTGGCGCGCGCGGTGGAGCCGGGCAAGGAAGACCAGACCGTGCACGCCGTCGTGCCCACCTCGGAGGCCGGCGTGCAGCGCTTCGATGACTGGCGCGGCTTTGGCCAGCGCCTGACCGGCTCGGGCACCACCGTGCTCAGCCAGGTGCGCGTGCCCGACGACGCCGTGATCCGCTTCCCGCGCGCCCAGCCCACGCCCCTGGTGGCCTATTTCCAGCTGGCCCACCTGGCCACCCTGGCCGGCATTGCCCGGGCCTTGCAGCGCGATGCCATCGCCTATGTGCAGGCGCGCCGCCGCGTGTTCAGCCACGGCAGCGCCACCCTGCCCAAGGACGATCCGCTGGTGCAGCACATCGTCGGCCAACTGGCCGGCACGGCCTACATCGCAGGCCTGGCCGTGGCCGACGTGGCCGCCGAGCTGGGCCGCATCGCGCGTGAGCGCGAGGCCGGGCGCGAGGTGCCGCTGCAGCAGCTGCATGCCCTGGAGCTGCGCACGGCCCAGGCCCAGGTGGCCGTGGTCGATCCCGTGCTGCAGGCGGCCGCGCGGCTGTTCGAGGTGGGCGGCTCCAGCGCCCTGTCCGAAGACCTGGCACTGGACCGCCACTGGCGCAATGCGCGCACCCTGGCCTCACACAACCCCGTGCTGTACAAGGCCCGCTCGGCGGGCGACATCCTGCTCAACGGCGCCGACCCCATCTACTACTGGCACGTGGGCGTGACGGGCGTGACGGGCGTGGCGGGCTGAAGGCCCTTGCGCGGCCGCGCTGCGCAGGGACGGGCGCAGCGGCCGTGCCCATATCGCCAGAACGCATTGGCACATGCCATGCGCCACAAAATCCCTTTCAGAAACAAGCACTTGCCAAGGCACCCAAACCGATAAGCAAATGCGTTAAGTTTCTTTCGCCATACCGGCGTTCGGCCCTGTAATGAAGACATCCATCCCACCTCGTCCGGGCTGGCAGTCTTCGCAAACCGCATGCCGCGCTGCCTCCTGGAACCCACGCCAAGGATTTTCCATGAGCCGATCGCTGAAGACTGTCATCGTCAATGGCAGCCTGAGCCGCCCCTCCCGCACCCGTGTCCTGCTGGACGCCCTGCATGCCCGCCTGGGCCAGGAGCTGCCGCTGCAGGCACACGTCATCGACCTGCTGGACCTGCAGCCCCACCTGGGCGCGGCCCTGTCCAAGAACGACCTGCCGCCGGCCACACTGCAGGCCATCGAAGCCATCGAGCAGGCCGACTTCCTCATCGTCGGCGCGCCGGTCTTCCGCGCCAGCCTGCCCGGCCTGCTCAAGCACCTGTTCGACCTCATCGACCTGGACGCGCTGCAGGGCACGCCCGTGCTGCTGGCCGCCACCGGCGGCAGCCCGCGCCACGCCCTCATCCTGGACCACCAGCTGCGCCCGCTGTTCGGCTTTTTCTCGGCCCTCACCCTGCCCATTGGCGTGTACTCCACGCCCGAGGACATCCAGGACGGCCAGGTCCACAGCGAATCGCTGCGCCAGCGCATCGAGCTGACCGTGCAGCTGTCGGCCCCGGTGCTGCGCGGTGCGCTGCAGCAGCTGGTGCAGGCCCAGGCCCAGGCCGAGGCACAGCCGCCCGTTCCCGAAGCCGCCGACCTGGCCCTGGCCGGGCAGCCCGCGTGAGCCAGGCACAGGCCGTCCCTGCGGACCCGATAGCCACTGCGCAGGATCTGGCGCAGCGCCTTGCCGCCACGGCGGCCCGGCGCGATGCCGCAGGCGGCACGCCCAAGGCCGAGCGCGATGCGCTGCGCGCCAGCGGCCTGCTGGCACTGAGCATTCCGCGCGAGCTGGGCGGCCTGGGCGCGGACTGGGTGCAGACGCTGGAGACGGTGCGCATCCTGGCCACGGCAGACGGCTCGCTGGCCCATGTCTACGGCTTCCAGCACCTGCACCTGGCCACCGTGCAGCTGTTCGGCCAGCCCGCCCAGTGGCGGCCCTGGCTGCTGCAGACGGCACGCCACCGCTGGTTCTGGGGCAATACGCTGAACCCTCTGGACCGCCGCACCACGGCCACGCGCCAGCCCGGCCACTGGGAGTTCTCGGGCAAGAAGAGCTTCACCTCGGGCGCGCTGGACTCGCAGATGCTGGTGGCCTCGGCCATCGATGCCGACAGCGGCCAGCTGCTGATCGGCGTGGTGCCCACGGAGCGCACGGGCATCACCTTGCTGCGCGACTGGGACAACATGGGGCAGCGCCAGACCGACAGCGGCTCGGCCCTGTTCGAGCGCGTGCGCGTGGAGGCGGCAGAGCTGCTGCTCGACCCCGGCCCGCTGTCCACGCCGCATGCCGCGCTGCGCCCGCTGCTGGCCCAGCTCATCCTGGCCCATCTGTTCCTGGGCATTGCCCAGGGTGCGCTGGAGCAGGCGCGCGGCTACACGCTGAACGAGGCGCGGCCCTGGTTCAAGTCCCCTGCCGATGCGGCCGGCGCAGACCCCCACATCCAGGCGCTGTATGGCGAGCTATGGGCCGCGCTGGAAGGCGCGCGCCTGCTGACCCTGCAGGCCGCGCAGCGCTTTGACGCCGCCTGGCGCCGGGGCCCGGCGCTGACCGCCCACGAGCGCGGCGAAGTCGCCGTGGCCGTGACGGCCGCCAAGATTGCCACCACGCGCTCGGGGCTGGACCTGTCCAGCCGCATCTTCGAGGCCACGGGCGCGCGCGCCACGCACGCGGCGCTGCGCTTTGACCGCTTCTGGCGCAACCTGCGCACGCAGACGCTGCACGACCCGCTGCACTACAAGCTGCAGGAGCTGGGCGACTGGGTGCTCAACGGAACCCATCCGCAGCCCAGCTTCTATTCGTGACGCCGCGCCATGAACACCCGTCTGCCCACCTGGCCGCCCGGCAAGTCCTCGGCAACACCTGCGCCCGTACCTGCGCCCGCGCCCGCAGCCTCTGCCGCGCACGATGACGGCGCCGCGCCCGCGCCGTGGATACTGCAAGACCCGGCCTCGCAGGCCCTGCTCAAGACCATGGGACAGGTGGCCGCCAGCGAGGCCGGCGTCCTCATCCTGGGCGACAGCGGCGCCGACAAGGAAATGGTGGCCCGCCACATCCACCGCCTGAGCCCGCGCCGCCACGGCCCCTTTGTCGCCGTCAACTGCGGCGCGCTGTCCGAGGCCCTGATCAACGCCGAGCTCTTCGGCCACGAAAGCGGTGCGCTGACGGGTGCCTTCGGCAACCTGCCCGGCCGCTTCGAGGACGCCCACGGCGGCACCCTGCTGCTGGACGAGATCGACGACCTGCCCCTGCACATCCAGAGCAAGCTGGTGCGCGTGCTGCAGGACAAGGCGGTCACCCGCATCGGCGCCAGCCAGCGCACGCCAGCCGATGTGCGCGTGCTCGCAGCCAGCAGCGCGCCGCTGCACACCAAGGTGGCGGCGCGGCGCTTTCGCGAAGACCTGTACTACCTGCTCGATGTCGTCACCCTCACCGTGCTGCCGCTGCGCCAGCGCCCGGCCGACATCCTGCCGCTGGCGCGCCACTTCATCGCAAGCTACTGCCAGCGCATGCGCTACGCGCCCATGGCACTGAGCCAGGACGCGCAGCGCAAGCTGCTGGAGCACGACTGGCCCGGCAACAGCCGCGAGCTGGAGAACGTCATCCACCGCAGCCTGCTGCTGACCCAGGGCATGCACATCGGCGCGGGCGACCTGCACATCGCCAGCAGCCAGGGCGAGCCCGATCCCGTCCCCACACGCGAGGCCGAACACGGCGCCCAGGCCGCCGCCGCCGAACTGGCCCTGGGCGAAGCGCTGGACAGCCTGTGCGACGTGCATGCCGAAGGCCTGGAGCAGCACGTGCTGGGCGCCCTGCTGCTCAAGGCCTGGCAGCGCAACCGCGGCAACCAGGTGCAGACCGCGCGCCAGCTGGGCATCAGCCGCAGCGTGGTGCGCGCGCGGCTGCAGCGCCTGGGCCAGGTGCCGGGCGAGGCCGCGCCACCGTCTTTTCCATCGTCCCCGGAGATCCCATGAGCCAAGACCCCCACGCATCGCCAGACATCTTCTGGTTCCTGCCCACCTCGGGCGACACGCGCTACCTCGGCACCTCCGACTTCGGCCGCGCCCCCACCAACGCCTACATGCGCCAGATCGCCGTCACGGCCGAGGAGCTGGGCTACGACGGCCTGCTGATCCCCACCGGCAGCTCCTGCCTGGACCCCTGGGTGGTCGCCTCCAGCCTGGTGCCCGTCACGCAGCGCATCAAGCTGCTGGTGGCCCTGCGCACCTCGCTGGGCGCGCCCGTGTCCAGCGCGCGCCAGGCCGCCACGCTGGACCAGGCCCTTGGCGGGCGCCTGCTGCTCAACGTGGTGCCCGGGGGCGATGCCACCGAGCTGGAGGCCGACGGCATCTTCCTGGCCCACGACGAACGCTATGCCTACGCCGATGAATTCCTGACCATCTGGCGCCGCCTGCTGGCCGGCGAGGCCGTGGATTTCGACGGCAAATACTTCAAGGTCAAGCAGGGCCGCAACTTCTTTCCCCCGGTGCAAAAGCCGCATCCGCCGCTGTACTTCGGCGGCTCCTCGGACGCCGCCCACGACCTGGCCTCGCGCCAGGTGGACGCCTACCTCACCTGGGGCGAGCCCCCCGCCGCCGTGGCCGAAAAGTTCGCCGACATCCGCCGCCGCGCCGCGCAGCAGGGCCGCCAGGTCCGCCTGGGCGTGCGGCTGCACGTCATCGTGCGCGAGACCAACGAGGAGGCCTGGGCCGATGCCGAGCGCCTGATCAGCAAGCTCACCGACGAGGACATCGCCCGCGCCCAGGCCGGCTATGCGCGCATGGACTCCGTGGGCCAGTCGCGCATGGCCGCGCTGCACGGCGGGCGGCGCGACCGGCTGGAGGTGGCGCCCAACCTCTGGGCCGGCGTGGGCCTGGTGCGCGGCGGCGCGGGCACGGCCCTGGTCGGCGACGCGGCCACCGTGGCCGAGCGCCTGCGCGAATACGCCGCGCTGGGTGCGGACAGCTTCGTGCTCTCGGGCTACCCGCACCTGGAGGAGTCCATCCGCTTTGCCGAGCTGGTCTTCCCCCTGCTCGGCAAGCGGGCCGTCACCACCAGCGACCAGGCCCAGACCGGCGGCGCCTTCGACATCCGCAGCATCCAGCGCCGGCAGTCTGCATCGTGAGCCGCCCCCGGGCTTGCGCCTTGTCAGACCGCAAGACCCCGCAGGCAGCTCGCCCGCTCAAGCCCCCAGATGTTTGACAGCAGCTGCCGGGCACGTCCCGCGCCGGCGACGGGAGCGGCAAGCTCCATGAACTTGTCCTCCAGCTCCCCATCCGACAACGGCAGTTCGGGATCGCCCTTGCGATCGGGCTGCAACCAGACATGGCGGCGTCCATCCCTGGCAACGATTTCCAGGCGCGCCGATCTCTTTCCCGGGAAGGCCCTATCGATTTGCGGGTCCACCGAGACCTGGACGCGCTCGAGCATCGCGCGCACGGCGGGATCGGCCAGGCGCTCGGGGGTGTAAGCGGACATTCGCACGCTGCCATGGACCAAGGCCGTCGCCACCACGAACCGGAGACTGAAGCGCGCTTCGTTTTCGGTCACGGGATCGGTGTAGCAGGCGATATCCAGGGCCGGGCCATAGGTGGCCACGGCCACGCTGCAGATGTCGTCCGCCCGCAGGGCATGCTGGCTGCGCAGAGCCAGCGCGGCGTCGATGGCCGCAAAGGTATGGCCGCAGCCGACATGGTTCTTGAAGGTGAGCCGGGTGATGTGGAAGTCCCTGCCCAGCGTGTCCCCGATGCCTGACCAGTCCGGTCCGTCGCTGACAGCGCGGCCCAGGCCCGACTCCCCCTCCAGCACATCCAGCGATCCCGTCACCCCCCTGTGCGCGAGTTGCGCAGCCAGCAGGCCGGCCTCCGCTGCGCGCCCGGCATGCAGGGGCTTGGACATCGAATCCATGCGAAATGCCTGCTGCAGACCCGCAGAGAAGGTGGCCGCCGTGGCCAGTGCATGGGCGAATGGCCCTGCATCCAGCCGCAGCGCATACCCTGCGGCCGCCGCTGCCCCGAAGACGCCCACGGTGCCGGTGTTGTGCCAGAAGCGGTAGTGGGCCCGGCCCAGGGTCACTCCGATGCGGGTGGAGACCTCATAGCCCAGCACCACGGCACGCAGGAATTCCAGGCCACTGGCCCCTGCCTGCTGGCTTGCCGCCAACGCCGCTGCAATGGTTGCTGCCCCGGGGTGGTACATGGCATCGCGGAAGCTGTCGTCCACCTCGGCGGCATGGGCCGCCGAGCCGTTGAAAAGTGCCGCCGCCCGCGCCGTGGCCATGCGGCCGTTTCCAAGCCGGCAGGACCCACGGTCCAGATCCTCGGCAAGCACCTGTTCCAACTGTGCAAGAGGCGCGCAGCCCAGGCCCGGGAACAAGGAGGCATACCAGTCGATCACGGCCCGCTTGGCGTGGTGGATGACGGTGTCGGGAAGCTCGGTGCGTTGGTATCGAGAGGCAAATTGTCCGAACACTTCGGTCGCATGCATGCGTGGTCTCCTGGATGAACACTGGCCGGGGCAGTCTCACTTTTTTGGCACAAATGTGCAGTGGCCGGCCCCTCAGGCCAGAACCAGCACACCATCCGCAGCGCACACGCCCTGGCCCTGCGGCAGCACGAACACCGGGTTGATCTCCGCCTCGATCACGCGGTCGCCCAGTTGGGCGGCCATCGCAGAGAACGCGACGATGGCATCGGCCAGGGCATCGACATCCGCCTTGGGGCGGCCGCGAAAGCCGTCCAGCAGCGGCCAGGTCTTGAGCTCCCTGGCCATGTCCAGCGCTTCTGAGCGGCTCAGCACACCCAGTTGTGTCCCATCGTCGGGCAGCAGGCGCAGCGTGGTGTCCTGGAACAATTCGGCCGCAACGCCCCCCATGCCCAGCATCACGGCGGTGCCCAGCGCATCCTTGTGCAGGCCCAGGATCAGCTCGGTGCCGCCGGCCACCATCTGCTGCACCAGGAACCGGTCCGGGCGCACGCCCGCCCTGGCCTGCACGTCGGCCACCATCGCACCCAACCGGGCACCTATGGTCTGCGTCGTCAGGCCGACGGCGACACCGCCCACATCGCTCTTGTGCGTGATCCGGGACGAAAGGATCTTGAGCACCACCCGGCCGCCCAGTTCTCGCGCGGCGGCTTCGGCCTCTTCGGCGGTATGCACCACGCGCTCGGCCGCGCATGGCACGCCGAAACGGCGGAAAACGGCCTTGGCCTGCGCTTCATCGAGGCAGCCGACGGGCAGGTCCAGTTCCTGCAGGGTGTGCTTGCCGACGACCAGCTCGGAAGGCGCACCCTGGAAGCCGTTGACGCGCAGCATGCCCGCCAGCGCGGCCGTGCAGCTTTCCGCCGCAGCGAAGGCCGGCACGCCGCGTTGCGTGAGCAGCGCGCCGATTTCCGGCGCATGCGGGCTGACGTAGGCCAGCACCGGCTTGTCGGAGTGGGGCAGGCAGTCCTGAATGGCACCGGCCAGCAGCTCGGGCATGGCCAGGCTGGAGGAGCCGACGATGATCACCAGCGCGTCGTAGCTGGGGCTTGCCAGCAGGGCATTGATGGCGCCGCGCAGCAGGTCGGGACGCAGGCCCGCCAGGGTCACGTCGATGGGATTGCGGTCCAGCACGGCTTCGCTGCCGGTCTGCAGCGCGCGCAGTGCATCGGCTGTCGCCTCGTCCGGCGCAGGCGTGTCGAATCCGGCCACGCCCAGATCGTCCGACACCAGGGTGCCCGCACCGCCGGTGGACGTCAGGATGGCGATACGCCTGCCGCGCAGCCTGCGGCCCGTGGCCAGCGCAGCGGGCACGTCCAGCAGGTCGGCAAAGCTGTGCGCACGGATCACGCCGACCTGGCGGAACAGCGCGTCGTACATGCGATCCGCCCCGGCCATGGCGCCCGTGTGCGATACGGCGGCCTTGGCGCCGGCCTCGGAGCGGCCGATCTTGAAGGCCACCACGGGCTTGCCGGCACGCGCGGCCTTCAGGCAGGCGGCACGGAACCTGGCGGGATGGCGCACCGTCTCCACATACAGCGCGATCACCTTGGTGGCCGGGTCATCGGCCAGGTGATCGATGAAGTCGGCCAGTTCCAGATCCACTTCATTGCTGGTGGAAATGAGCTTGGACAGCCCGATACCACGCGCGGCCGCGCGCGACAGCAGCGAGCCCAGGATGCCGCCGCTTTGCGAGACGACGCCAATGCCGCCCGCGGGGAACTCATCCATCTCCAGCGCCCCAGAAGGCGACAGCACGATCCGGTCGGTCAGGTTGACCAGCCCGATGGTGTTGGGTCCCAGCAGGCGCATGCTGCCCGCCGCCTCGATCAGTTGCCGCTGGCGGTGCGCCCCGTCCTCGCCCGTTTCCGTATAGCCGCTGGCCAGCACGATGGCTGCCGCGCAGCCCAGCGCCGACAGTTCCCTGACGGCCTGGTGCGCACGCTCGGCGCCCAGCAGCACCACGGCCACATCGGGCACTTCAGGCAACGAGGCCACATCGGGATAGCAAGGCAAATCGCCGATGCGCTCCACGCGCGGATTGACGGGAAGAATGCGGCCGGCAAACCCGTGCTTTTGCAGGTAGGCCACCGGGCGGCCCGTGGTCTTTTTCAGGTCGGCAGAGGCGCCTATGACGGCGACGCTGCGCGGCGACAGCAGCTTGGCAATGGCTTCGCTCATGGCATCACTCCTTGCCGGCCGTCTTGGCCAGGAAGGCCTCCACCGATGCGCGGTGTTCACTGCTGGTGTAGCAGATGCCCTGGGCCTGGCTTCCCTGTGCGAAGACATCGTGCGAAGACAGCTCGAAGCTCTGGTTCAGGATGGTCTTGGTCAATGCCAGCGCGGTGGAAGAAGCCGAGGACAGCTCGCGCGCCCAGGCCTGGGCGTCTGCCACCAAGGTCTCGGCGCTGGCCTGGCGGTCCACGATGCCCAGGGCCAGGGCTTCCGGCAGCTTGACCTGGCGGCCCGTGAAGATCAGCTCCTTGGCCTTGGCCAGGCCCACGCGGCGCGGCAGGAAGTACATGCCGCCGCCGTCGGGGATGATGCCGCGCAGCACATAGCTCCACGCGAAGCTGGCCCACTCGCTGGCAATGACGAAATCACAGGCCAGCGCCGTGTCCGCGCCCAGGCCAGACGCTGCGCCGTTGACGGCGGCGATCACGGGCTTGGGCATGGTGTGCAACAGGGCCTGGACGTGGTGCACGCGCTGCTGGCGCTGCCAGCCGTTGAAGCCCACCTCGCCCGCAGGCGCGTTCATGCGCCTTTGCATTCCGGCAATGTCCCCGCCGGCGCAAAAGCCCTTGCCCGCGCCTGTCAGCACCAGGGCCTTGATGGCCTTGTCTGCCGCCACGCGCTCCAGGGCATCGATGAACTCGGTGCGCATGTCATCGCTCATGGCGTTGCGCTTGTCAGGGCGGTTCAGGGTCACGGTCGCCACCGCATTGGCGACATTCAGTTGGATCAGTTCGTAGTTCATGGCGTGCTCTCAAGGTGATCGCGGGCAATGCGATCAATCGGGATGGATGTTGTTTTGCCTGACGATCTGGGCCCAGCGCTTTTCCTCGGCCTGCACATAGGTGTCCAGTTCCGCCGCCGGCCCGGCATTGACCACCAGGCCTTCGTGTTCCAGCTTGCGAACAAAGTCCGGCGAACGGGCCGCCTTGCGGGCCGCAGTGTTCAGGCGCTCGATCACGGCAGCGGGCGTGGCGGCCGGCACGTACAGGCCGTACCAGCTCTCGACGCGGTAGCCCGGGACGGTGACGGCGATGGGCGGCGCATCCTTGAAGGCCGCAGACGGCTCGGCCGTGGTCACACCCAGCACGCGCAGCTTGCCGTTGTCGATGAAGGTGGATACCGCCGCCGCGGTGGCAAACATCATGTCCACCTGGCCACCCATCAGATCGGTGAGTGCCGGGCCTGCGCCACGGTAGGGCACATGGGTGATCCTGACCTTGGCCAGGTTGGCAAACAGCTCACCCGCCAGATGCGCCGACGTTCCTGCGCCCTGCGAGGCATAGGTCAGCTTGTCGGGACTGGCCTTGGCGGCGGCCATCACGTCCGCCACCGTCTTGTACGGGCTGGCGGCGGGCACCACCAGCACGTTGGGGCCGCGGCCGATCAGGATCACCGGCGCGAAGGCCTTGTTGCTCCCGTACGGCAGCTTGGCCTGCAGCGCCGGATTGACGGCGTGCGCGAAGGAAGCCACGACCACGGAGTAGCCGTCCGGCGCGCTCTTGGCAACGTTGTCGGTGCCGATGATCGTGCCGGCACCGGGCTTGTTGTCCACGATGACGGGCTGGCCCAGGTCCTTGGCCATCTCGGCCCCCAGCGTGCGTGCGATCAGGTCGGTTCCGCCACCGGGCGCGAAGGGCACGACGAGGCGCACGGGCTTTTCCGGGAAGGCTGCAAAGACTGCGTTGCAGGCAGTCGCGAGCACGGCAATGAGCGCAATGGCCCTGGCGCAACGGCGGGCGGCGAAACGAAGCATGGTGTGTCTCCTGGTTCTATGGGCAGAGGTCCGTTCCATGCGCAAGCGTTGCGATGACGCTGGCGACGGATTGGTGAAAGCTTAGGGAAACGCACCGCAGTTGTGATCCCCCATGTTCCAACCAGTGAAACCGCACAGCGAGCGCGCCAGGACTTGCGTTTTCATCTGCCATCCTTTCGGTGGAATACTCCACGCCATCAGGCGCCCGCGCCTGTGCAGCAAGAACCAGGCTTTCAACCGAGGATGAACCGGTCCTCCCGCAGGCGGCAGCAACATGACCCACAGGCGATCCCCCATACTCCATGACAAGCCCGGTCAGTCCCCGAGCAACCGCTCCCTGGAAAGAGGCATCGAAATACTCCGTGCGTTCAGGCCCGGGTCGGAACTGCTGGGCAACGGCGACCTGGTGGAACGCACCGGACTGTCCAAGGCCACCGTGAGCCGGCTGACGCAGACCCTGGTGGGCTGCGGCATACTGCAGGCCGATCACCAAAGCCGCGCCTTTCGCCTGGCTCCCGCTGTCCTGAGCCTGGCGCACGCCATGCGTACCGGATCGACAGTGCTGTCGATGGCGGCCCCCCTGATGCGCACCCTCGCCGAGACACGCAGGATCAACGTGGGCCTGGCCTGTCCCGACAGGGACGAGATGGTCTATCTGGAATCGATCCGCTACAACCGCCGGATTGTGCTCAGGCATGTGGTGTCGGGTCAGCGCGTGCCCATGGAGCTGACGTCGCTGGGCCGTGCCTACCTTGCCGTGGCGCCGCCTGCCAGGCGCAAGGCACTGTTCGACAGCTTCAGGCTCAAGAGAGGCGCCCAATGGCGCGACCTGGAAAAACAGATCCAGGCGGCCATCAGGTCCGTGAAAAGCCAAGGCTTCTGCGCTGCATCGTGGCAGCCGGAAGTGGTTGCACTGGCCACGCCGCTGGTGACACCCGATGCCATCTATGTCCTGAACTGCAGCGTGTCCACGACGGAGCCTGTGCCAGCCATCGTGCAGGAGCTGCACCCGGCGTTGCTGCAGCTGGGCCGCCAGATTCAGAGCCTGCTGGAGAAACGGTGAGGTTTGCCCGCCGTTCCACGCACCTGCGGGCGGCCCGCTTTGCATAGGGAAAAAACATAGCTGATATAGGCTGCATTGCCTTATCGCAATGGCGCCCGAAACCCAGACTGGCGGCATGACAAACACCCATCTGGAGACAACCGGCGTCACTCGCCGGCTCGTGCGCTACCGCCCGCAGGCTGCGAAGGACGAGATTCAAATCGAGTATGCGGACCAGGGCGCAGGGCCGGTCGTCTGCATGCTGCCATCGCTGGCCCGTTCCGGCCGGGACTACGACGTCGTTGCCCGCCATCTGCAGGCGCAAGGGCTGCGGGTACTGCGCCCCGAGCCTCGGGGCATAGGCCAAAGCCGTGGCCCCATGCAGGGGCTGACGCTGCATGACTTCGCAGCCGACGTCGCGGCCGTCATCGACCACGAAGCCACCGGCCCTGTCGTGGTCGTGGGTCATGCCTGGGGCAGCCAGCCGGCGCGCATGCTGGCGGCCGACAGGCCGGACCTGGTGCGCGGCGTCGTCATGGCCGCCGCCTCGGCAGGCAAGCTGCCGCCGGGATCGGACGAAATGCCGTATGGCCGCCTGCGGGACGCAATCGACGGCGCGGGCGATGCACGGCTGTCCAGGGAGCAGCGCCTGGACTGCCTGCGCCGCGCCTTCTTTGCCCCGGGACATGACCCCAGCGCCTGGCTGGACGGGTGGAACGCCCAGGCCCATGAAGCGCAAGGCCATGCACGGCGCGTCACGCCCGTCGATGACTACTTCAGCGCAGGAACGACCGTTCCCATACTGGACCTTCGGGCCGAACATGACGCGGTCGTGATCCCCCATGTGATGAAGTCCTGCCTGGGCGAGCGGGTGACGGAACAGGTGATTGCCGACGCGGGCCACGCCCTGGCGCCCGAGCAGCCCCTTGCCATGGCAGACGCCATTGCGGCATTCACGCGCCGCGTGTACGCCGCCTAGGCCAGCCCTTGCCCGCAAGACACCCGGCCCCTTCGGGGATGCGCCGGACAGAAACAGTGCTCAGGAGACAACGATGACCATCCACACGCCCGCAGCCGCCATCAGGAAAACCTGGAAGATCGCCATGACCTGTGCTGCCTGGGCCACCTGCACCCTGGTGGGCGCGCAAGACTATCCGGGCAAGCCGATCCGCATGGTGATTCCGTACACGCCGGGTGGCTCGATCGACACCGTGGGCCGCCTGGTGGCCGACCAACTGCAAAGGCAGCTGGGCCAGGCCATCGTGATCGAGAACGTTCCGGGGGCTTCCGGCCTGTTGGGAACCCTGCAGGTCAAGAAGGCCAAGCCTGACGGATACACGCTCATCTTCAATGCCTCCAGCCATGCCTACCTGCCGCTGGTCAGTTCCAAGAAAACCTATGACGCCGAGCGTGACTTCACGCCCGTGGGGCAAATCGGGTACGTGCCGCTGATCGTGGCGGTCACCAACGAGTTGCCCGTCAGGACCGTGGCAGAGTTCGTGCAACTGGCCAGGGCCCATCCAGGCAAGTACACCTGGGCGACTTCCGGCCTGGGTACCACCAGCCACCTGAGCGAAGAGATGCTGAACCGGGCCCTTGGCCTGCAGATGGACATCGTCGCCTACAAGGGTGCCGTTCCCCAATTGACGGACGTGATCGGCGGCCATGTCTCCGCGGCCATCTCGCCCATGCCGGGTGTCATGCCCTTCGTGCAGGCCGGCCGTCTGCGGCCCCTTGCCGTCACCAGCAAGACCCGCGTCCCGTCGCTGCCCGATGTGCCGACGCTGGCGGAGGGCACCATTGCCGGGTTCGAGCTCCTGTCCTGGTACGGAATCTGGGGCCCGGCCGGCCTGCCCGCAGACATCACCCACAGGTTGAACACCGAAATTTCAAAGGCCGTGGAGGCGCCGTCGCTGAAATCCAGGTTCGCCGAACTGTCCTTTGTCCCCGCGAAGTCCAGTCCTGCGCAGTTCCGGAAATTGATCGCTGACGACCTGAACAAGATCGGCAAGGCCGTCAGGGAAGCGGGCATCCGCATCGACTGACCTGCCGCTTCCGATCCGGGAGGCATGCCCTACACGGCGCGGGCGCCCTTGCGAAAGTCAAGCTCGCGCAGCAACTTGGCGGTTTCCGCGATCAGCCGGTTCGCGGGACGCGCCCTGGGCATGGCCAGCACGAGCTGGTTGCGTATGGCCGGCGGGCCGATGGGCGCAGACTGTATGCCAGTGCGGGCACCGGCCAGATTCAACGCACTGTCCGGAAGAATGGAGCAAGCCAGTCCCTCCTCCACCACGGACAGCGCCGTGTGCACGGCCCCCACCTCGGCCACCACGTTCAGCCGGATCTTGCGCGGCAGCAGGACGGCGTCCACGAGGCTGCGTATCGGGTTATGGGTGCCCGGCAGCACCAGCGGAAAGTCCGCCAGGGCCGAAAGGCCGATGCGCGAAGGCAACCGGTAGCCCTTGGGAGCCACCAGCAGCATGGACTCGCGCATCAGGGGTTCGTAGGACAGCAGGGGCGTCGGAGCGGGGTCGAACATCAGACCCAGGTCGATGCGGCCCGCAATCATTCCCTCACGCAAGGACAGGCTCAGCCCCTCCACCACCGAAAGCAGTGCATGCGGCAGCCGGCGCCGGAACTCCCGTATCAGCGGCACGGCCAGGCTTGCCGCCACCCGGTGGGGCAGGCCCACGACCACGCTGCCGACGGGCTCGGCATGCATTTCCTTGAGATCGGACAGCGCCTGGCTGGCCGAGTTGAGCATCGTGCGTGCATGCGACAGCAGTGTCTCCCCGGCCGCGGTTGCTGCCACGCCGCGCCCTGTCCTGTCCAGCAGCCGCTGCCCCAGCTCCTCTTCCAGCAGTGCGATCTGGCGGCTCACGCTCGGCTGCGCCAAATTCAGCGCCACGGCCGCGCGGCTGATGCTGCCGTGCTCCACCACGGCGACGAAGTACTCCAGTTGGCGCAGATCCATAGGTATTCAACATAGCTGGTATAGGCGCCATCCAGTTTAACTTTGCCGGCATCGATCGCAAACTGGCCTGCATCGCCGCTTGCCACAGCGGCTCCACCGTGTCACATGAGGAAAGCCAATGAGCAGGTTCAAGTCCAAGATAGCCATCGTTACGGGGGCCGGATGCGTGGCAGCAGGCTGGGGCAACGGCAGGGCCATGGCCGTGCGCCTGGCGGAGGAAGGCGCGAAGGTGCTGGCGGTGGACCGTGACCAGGCGCGGCTTGACGAAACGCTGTCCCTGGCCGGCGAGGCGGCAGCGTCCATCACGACCTGCATCTGCGATGTCACCGACTCGTCCAGCGTCAAGGCCATGGTCCAGGCCTGCCTGCAGGCCTGGGGCGTCCCGGACATCCTGATCAACAACGTGGGCGGCTCCGCAGCCGGCGGCCCCATTCAGCTGAGCGAGCAGGACTGGGACAGCCAGATCGACATCAACCTCAAGAGCGTCTTTCTGACCTGCAAGCATGTGCTCCCGCACATGGTCGAACGCGGCAGCGGCGCCATCGTCAACGTGGCGTCCACCTCGGGCCTGCGCTGGACCGGCAGCGCGCAGGTCGCCTATGCGGCCAGCAAGGCCGGCGTGATCCACCTGTCCCGCGTGGTGGCCGTGCAGCATGCGCCTGACGGCATTCGCGTGAACACGGTGGTGCCGGGCCAGCTGCACACCCCCATGGTGGAAGCGCGGCTGGCCAGGCAGCGCACAGGCGGCGATGTGGAGACGCTGCTGGCCTCGCGGGTCAGGCGCATCCCGCTGGGCTTCATGGGCGATGGCCGCGATACCGCCAGTGCCGCCCTGTACCTGGCCAGCGACGAGGCCCGCTTCGTGACGGGAACCGATCTTGTCGTGGACGGCGGCATGACCGCACGCTGCGACTGAAATTGCACTGCGATTGGACTTGCACTGCGACTGACCTGGCGCTGCGACCGACGGGCCGATCGCCGCGGCCAGCCGCCATGGACATCGCATGGGCCCTGGGGCGAAGGCCGTGCTATGTCCCGCGCCAATGGGCATGCCGCACGCCCAGCTGCAGCTGCTGGATGCGCCGGTGGATGGTGGAGCGGCTGACGCCGAGCTGGCGCGCCGCCTCGGAGACATTGCCCTGGCATTGCGCAAGCAGCTGTTCCAGCGCCTGTGCGGCGGGCTCGCCGGCATTGCCAGCCAAGGCGGTGCGCGCTGGTGCGCGGTGCAGCGCATCGTGCAGATGGTCAGGCAGGTGGTCGGGCTCGATGGTGCCGTCGCCATCGTGGCCGCACAGGGCTGCGGCGTAGCGCAGCGCGTTGTGCAGCTCGCGCAGGTTGCCGGGCCAGGCGTGCGCGGCCAGCACGGCGCGGGCTGCGTCGCCCAGGTGCAGGTGGCTGCCCAGGGTGGCCAGCATCTGGTCGGCAATGGTCTGCAGGTCGCTGCGCTGGCGCAGCGCAGGCAGGCGAAGCTCGGCCGCGTTGAGGCGGTACAGCAGGTCTTCCCGGAAGCTGCCACGCCGCACCAGCTCGGCCAGCGGCTGGTGCGAGGCCGAGATGAAGCGCACCGCCACCGCCCGTGGCACGCGCGCCCCCAAGGGAGTGATTTCGGATTCGGACAGCACCCGCAGCAGCTTGGCCTGCAGGGCCAGGGGCATGTCGCCGATCTCGTCAAGGAACAGCGTGCCCTCGTGTGCCGCAGCAATCAGCCCTTCGCGGCCCTTGCTGGCGCCGCCGGTCCAGGTGCCGGGCAGGTAGCCGAACAGCTCGCTCTCCAGCAGTGCCTCGGGAATGGCTGCGCAGTTGATGGCAATGAAGGCGCCGCTGCGGCCGCTGGATGCATGCAGCGCGCGGGCCAGGTATTCCTTGCCCGCACCGGTCTCTCCCTGCACCAGCACGGGCAGCTCTTGAGGTGCGAGCCGCGCGGCCTTGCGCAGCAGCGTCTGCAGTGCGGCATCACCCGTGTCCAGCGCCTGCAGCGCAGCAGGCAGCGGGGGCTGCGCCGGCCTTGCCTGCGCTTGCAGGCGGCGTGTCCGGCGCTGCGGCTCCATGGCATGGGCGAAGAGGATGCTGCCGTCGCGGGCACGGATGATGCGCTCCTGCGCCGGGCGATTGCGGCGCAGCTCGGACAGGTGGCGCAGGTCCACGTCGAAGAAACGCTCCAGCGGCTGGCCGATGAGGCTCTTGCGCTGGCGCCAGTCCAGTTGCGCGGCCGCTGCCAACAGCCGCGCGCCCGCGTGGGTCATGGCGCGGATGCGGCCACGTGCATCGACGCTGATGGAGGCGTCGGGATCGACGTCGAGGAAATCGGGCGACTGGGCCAGGCGCACCACCCAGTCCTGGCCGGACTGCGCCATCAGGTTGGCCTGCTCCACGCGCCGCGCCGCGGCCATGACGAGGTTGAGCGCCAGGTTCTGGCTGGCCCGCTCGGCAGGTGAGCGCAGCAGCGACAGGTCCAGCACCGCCGCGAGTTCGCCGCGCATGTCGTAGATGGGCGCGGCCGTGCAGGACAGGCCGGTGTGGGTGAAGTCGAAATGGTCGCTCTGGTGCACCGTCAGCGCCTCGCCCGTCTCAAGGCAGGCACCCACGGCCGAGGTGCCCGAGTGGTCCTCGCGCCATTGCGCGCCCAGATACAGGCCCGCGCGGCGCAGGTCGCCCTTGTCGGCCTCATGCCCCAGAAAGTCCACGGCCACGCCATGCCGGTCCGCCAGCAGCAGCACGTAGTCCAGTCCCTTGAGCTGCTGGTACAGCCGCTCCAGCGCATGGCGGGCGATGTGGATCAGCGGCTCGGACTCCTCGCGGTGCGCGCGCAGCTGGCCTTCGGTGACGATGTGGGCTTCGCTGGTATGCGCCGGGTCGAGCCGGTGGGAGTCGATGCAGCGGCGCCAGCTGCGCAGCACGGCGCGGTCGCGCTCCTGCCCGCGGTGGGAGTAGCCCAGGCCGAAGGCTTCGATTTCCTGGATGTGCGAGGCGTAGGACTGCAGGGGCATGGCGTGGAGTCGATGCGGGCTTTGAACGTGCCGCAGACGATTCTGTGCCCTGTGCGGCGCGGCGCCAATCAAGACTTACCCACTGCCCCTGCTGCGCTGCAGCACGCCTGGTGCGACAGGTGTCGCAGGGCTGCCCCACCTGTCGCGGGCGGCAACGCCGGGCAGCGGGGTGCAAGGCGCAGGGTTTGTACCGGAGGCGCGCAGGCAACCCCTTGATTTGCCTGGCGCATCCTGCCGCCGGGCCTGCCTGGCATGGTGATTGCGTAAGAGCGCCTGCCCGAAGAAAAACCAGCGGGCATGACCGCATCAAGGAGACAACCATGACCGATACGACGCCCAACGCCCGCGCCAAGGCGATGCTTGACCAACTCAACCATGCCCTGGGAGACCGCGACTTCGCGGCCGCCAGCCGCCTGTTCGCCGACGAATGCTACTGGCGCGACCTGGTGCTGCTGACCTGGAACATCAAGACCATGGAAGGGCGCAGCCAGATCGCCGACATGCTGGCTGCGCAGCTGGACGCCGCGGCGCCCGTGCGCTTTTCGCTGGACGAGCGCGAGTCGGTGGAGGAGGCCGATGGCGTGGTGTCCGCCTGGATCGTGATCGACACGCGCCATGCGCGCGGCGGCGGCCATGTCCGCATCAGGGACGGGCGTATCTGGACGCTGCTGACGGCCGCCCAGGAGCTCAAGGGCCATGAGGAACCCATGGGCACGCGCCGCCCGATGGGGGCCGAGCACGGCATCCGGCGTGGCCGCCAGACCTGGCTGGAGCGCCGCCAGCAGGAGGCCCAGGAACTGGGCCGCGACAGGCAGCCTTTCGTGCTCGTCATCGGCGGCGGCCAGGGCGGCATTGCGCTGGGCGCGCGGCTGCGCCAGCTGGGGGTATCGCACATCGTCATCGACCGCCAGGCGCGCCCTGGCGACCAGTGGCGCAACCGCTATAAATCGCTGTGCCTGCACGACCCGGTCTGGTACGACCACCTGCCGTACATGCCTTTCCCGGACAACTGGCCCGTGTTCGCGCCCAAGGACAAGATCGGCGACTGGCTGGAGATGTACACCAAGGTGATGGAGGTCAACTACTGGCCGTCCACCAACTGCCTGAACGCCCGCTTCGATGAGGACCGGCAGGAATGGGAAGTCACCTTGGAGCGCAATGGCGAGACGCAGGTGCTGCGCCCCAGGCATGTGGTGTTCGCCACCGGCATGTCGGGCAAGGCGAATGTGCCCAAGATCAAGGGCCAGGACATCTTCAAGGGCGAGCAGCAGCACTCGTCCCAGCACCATGGCCCGGACGCCTACGCGGGCAAGAAGGTGGTGGTGATCGGCGCCAACAATTCCGCCCACGACATCTGCGCGGCCCTGTGGGAGCACGGCGCCGATGTGACCATGGTGCAGCGCTCGTCCACGCATATCGTGCGCTCCGATTCGCTGATGGACATCGGCCTGGGCGACCTTTACTCGGAGCGCGCCGTGGCCAGCGGCGTGACGACCAGGAAGGCGGACCTGATCTTTGCCTCGCTGCCCTACCGCATCATGGCCGACTTCCAGGTGCCGGTGTACAACCGCATCCGCGAGCGCGACGCTCAGTTCTACCGCCAGCTGGAGGCGACCGGCTTCATGCTGGACTTCGGGGATGACGACTCGGGCCTTTTCATGAAGTACCTGCGCCGCGCCTCGGGCTACTACATCGACGTGGGGGCCTGCGATCTGGTGATCGACGGCAGCATCAAGCTGCAGGCGGGCAAGCAGATCAGCCACCTGTCGGAAAACGCGGTGGTGCTGGCCGATGGCACTGAGCTGCCGGCGGACCTGGTGGTCTACGCGACCGGCTATGGCTCCATGAACGGCTGGGTGGCCGACCTGATCAGCCAGGAGGTGGCGGACAAGGTAGGCAAGGTCTGGGGCCTGGGCTCGGACACCACCAAGGACCCGGGACCGTGGGAGGGCGAGCAGCGCAACATGTGGAAGCCCACGCAGCAAGAGGCGCTGTGGTTCCACGGCGGCAACCTGCACCAGTCGCGCCACTACTCGCTGTACCTGGCGCTGCAGCTCAAGGCGCGGCAGGAAGGCCTGCCGGTGCGTGTCTATGACCTGCAGCAAGTTCATCACCTGCGGTAAGGCCGAATAATCGCCATGGGGCGGCTGTGCCGCCCGCCAACCCAGCCTTGCAAAACAGAAAGTTCAATCATGAAAGCAGCACGTTTCCACGACCGGGGCGACATCCGCATCGAGGACATCCCCGAACCCGTGGTGGAGCCCGGCACCGTGGGCATCGAAGTGGCCTGGTGCGGCATCTGCGGCACGGATCTGCATGAGTTCATGGAAGGGCCGATCTTCATCCCGCCCTGCGGCCACCCGCATCCCATCTCGGGCGAGTCCGCACCCATCACCATGGGGCATGAGTTCTCGGGCGTGGTGTACGCCGTGGGCGCAGGGGTGGACGATATCCAGGTCGGCCAGCATGTGGTGGTGGAGCCCTACATCGTGGCCGACGATGTGCCCACGGGGCCGGGCGACAACTACCACCTGTCCAAGGACATGAACTTCATCGGCCTGGGCGGGCGCGGTGGCGGGCTGTCCGAGCGGATTGCCGTCAAGCGCCGCTGGGTGCATCCCATCTCCGATGCCATTCCACTGGACCAGGCCGCGCTGATCGAGCCGCTGTCCGTGGGCCACCATGCCTACACCCGCAGCGGAGCGAAGGCCGGCGATGTGGCACTGGTGGGCGGCGCCGGCCCCATCGGTCTGCTGCTGTCGGCCATCCTCAAGGCCAAGGGCCTGACCGTCGTCATCACCGAGCTCAGTGCCAAGCGCAAGCAAAAGGCGCGTGAATCGGGCGTGGCCGATCACATCCTGGACCCCTCCGAGGTGGACGTGGTGGCCGAGGTGATGAAGCTCACCGGCGGCAAGGGCGTGGATGTGTCGTTCGAATGCTCCAGCGTGAACAAGGTGCTGGACACGCTGGTGGCCGCGACGAAGGCCACGGGCGTGGTGGTGATCGTGTCCATCTGGAGCCATCCGGCCACCATCAACGTGCACAGCGTGGTCATGAAGGAGCTGGACGTGCGCGGCACCATCGCCTACTGCAACGACCACCAGGAAACCATCAAGCTGGTCGAGGAGGGCAAGATCAACCTCGAGCCCTTCATCACCCAGCGCATCCAGCTCGATGACCTGGTGGCCCAGGGCTTTGACACGCTGATCCACAACAACGAGTCGGCGGTGAAGATCATCGTGCAGCCACGGTTCAAATAGCCGCTGGGCACCGCGACTGCACGAACCTGGATCTTTCGTGCCGTTCGCCCGGTCGCCGGCGGAGCCGGGCGCAAAGGGGTCAAAACCCGGCGGGGGCCGACACATGCCTCCCGCCGGCAAGCAGGGTTTCCAAAAATCGCTCAGACTAGCCAGAAGCGACTTTTGCAGTGCCGAAGATTTCTGCAACCGACTGAAAAACCCGCGGAACTTCGGCTTTAGCACTCAATCCTAACGAGTGCTAATATGAAGGAATGGAAGAAAGGAACTCTGCAATGACAAACGCCTCCGGCTCCATTGCGACCACCTTGGCGCCCGCTAACCCCTGGGCCCTGGTGCCGCCTCTGGGCAATCTGGATGCCTACATTTCCGCGGTCAACCGCCTGCCCATGCTCACCCTCGAGGAAGAGCAGGACTACGCCCGCAAGCTCAAGGAACACAGTGACCTGGACGCCGCAGGGCGTCTGGTGATGTCCCACCTGCGCCTGGTGGTGTCCATCTCGCGCCAGTACCTGGGTTATGGCCTGCCCCACGGCGACCTGATCCAGGAAGGCAATGTCGGCCTGATGAAGGCCGTCAAGCGCTTCGATCCCGATCAGAACGTGCGCCTGGTGAGCTACGCCATGCACTGGATCAAGGCCGAGATCCACGAGTACATCCTCAAGAACTGGCGCATGGTCAAGGTCGCCACGACCAAGGCCCAGCGCAAGCTGTTCTTCAACCTGCGCTCCATGAAGCAGGGCCTGAAGTCCGACGCCGCCATGGCCGAGGACGGCGCCATGCTGCGCGACACGCTGACCTCCGGCGAGATCGACGCCATGGCCGAGAAGCTCAACGTCAAGCGCGAAGAAGTCATGGAGATGGAAACGCGCCTGGCCGGTGGCGACGTGCTGCTGGACCCCTCGCCCAGCGATGATGGCGAGCAGGCCTTCGGCCCCATCGCCTATCTGGCCGACGGCGCACATGAGCCCACGGCCATGATCGAGTCGCGCCAGCGTGACCACCTGGCCACCGACGGCATTGCCATGGCGCTGGATTCGCTGGACGACCGCAGCCGCCGCATCGTCGAGGAGCGCTGGCTCAAGGTCAACGATGACGGCTCGGGCGGCATGACGCTGCATGAGCTGGCCGCCGTGTATGGCGTGAGCGCCGAGCGCATTCGCCAGATCGAGGTGGCTGCCATGAAGAAGATGAAGAAGGCCCTGGCCGAGTTCGCCTGATGGCCTGACGGCCTGACGGCCTGACGGCCTGGGCTGACAGGCTGCTTCAAGACAAACCCGGATAATCTCCGGGTTTTTTATTGCCCGCAGCCTTTGCGGCCCCCACGCACCCATGCCCGCCCGCGCCATCTCGCCACTACGCCGCCTCTTCGCCAATGCCTTGGCCACCGCCCTGGCTTCGGCCCTGCTGCCTTGCGCTGCCGTGGCGGGCGACAACTGGCCCAGCAAGCCGCTGCACCTGATCGTCGGCTTTCCCGCAGGATCTTCCCCGGACCTCACGGCGCGCGCACTGGCCGAGCCGCTGGAAAAGCGCCTGGGCCAGCCCGTCATCGTCGAGAACAAGGTGGGCGCAGGCGGCAACATTGCAGGCGAGCAGGTGGCCCGTGCGCGCGATGGCCATACCTTCAGCGTGATGATCAACGGCAACCTGACGATTGCCCGCCTGCTCAACCCCGCCGTGCGCTACGACCCCGTCAAGGACCTGCAGCCCGTCAGCCTGATCGGCGTGGCGCCCCTGGTGCTGGTGGCGCCGGCCGGCGCGCCCGAGGGTCGGGCCTTCCTGGAGGCCGCTGCCCAGGCCGGCAGCCGCTGGAGCTACGGCTCGCCCGGCGTGGGCACCGTGGGCCACCTGGGCATGGAGCTGCTCAAGAGCCGCTCCGCGCTCAGGCCCGAGCACATTCCCTATCCCGGCTACCCGCAGGTGTTCAACGCCATCCAGGGCGGCGACCTGCAGCTGTCCATGCTGCCGCCCGCGCTGGCCATGGCCCAGGTCCAGGCCGGCAAGCTGCGCGGCGTGGCCGTGACCTCGGCCACGCGCAGCCCGCTGGCGCCGGGCCTGCCCAGCCTCAAGGAGCTGGGCGTGGGCGATTTCGACCTGGAGATCTGGAACGCCGTGGCCGCGCCCAAGGCCATGCCCGCCGCCCATGTGCACAAGCTGGCCGAGGCCGTGAGCGAGATCGTGCGCTCGCCCGAGATGCGCGCGCGCCTGGCCGCCCAGGGCTGGCAGGCCGTGGGCAGCTCGCCCGAAGGCCTGGCCCTGCGCATGCGCCAGGACGTGGCGACGCTGGGCCGCATCATCCGCGAACAGGGCATACGCGCACAATGATGCGCCCAGTGACGTGCCCTCTTTGACACCCCCATGACCGCAGCCCAAGCCTTTACCGAACTCAATGCCTGGCAGGTCATGGCCTGGGGCCTGGCCTTCTTTGGCGTGCTCTACCTGGCCGGCGGCTGGGGCATGTCGGCGCTCACGCGCTGGCTGCAGCGGCGCGGCGTGGGCCGCGTGCTGGACACGCGCCCGCTCAAGCCCGACCAGTTGCAGCGCGAATGGCGCCAGTCGCTGCATTCGGTGCTGATCTTCGGCATCGGCATGATCGTGCCCTGGGGCCTTCTGCAATTGGGGTGGGCGCGGCTGGAGCCCGATGCAGGCCCCTGGCGCATTGCCATCGAAGTCGTGGTGCTGCTGATCTGGAACGATGTGCATTTCTGGATCAACCACCGCCTGCTGCACACGCGGCTGCTGGGGCGCTTTCATGGCGACCACCACCGCTCCATCGTCACCACGCCGTGGTCCACCTACAGCTTCCATCCCATCGAGGCGCTGATGCTGGGCAACGTCATCCTGCTGCCCATGGTGGTGCACGACTTCAGTTTCTGGTCGCTGGCCTCGGTGCCGGTGCTCAGCCTGCTGCTGAACGTCATAGGCCACTCCAACTACGACTTCTTTCCCGGGGTGTCCGACACGCATGCGCTGGCCGCCAGCCGGCGCCACCATCTGCACCATGCCCGGCCCAACGGCAACTATGGCTTTGCGCTGGCCTTCATGGACCGGCTGATGCGCACGCGCGTGGCCCTGCCCGCCACGGCCCGGCCCAGGACGGAATGAGCCGACCGCCTGCTCGCCACGTCCAGCCCCGGCTGCCCCGGCTGCGCCACTGGCGCGACCTGCAGTCGCTGGCCTATCTGGTGGCGCTGCCGCTGATCGTGTGGTGGCAGTGGCAGCACGGCTGGAACCTGTGGCTCTACGGGATCGAGCTGTTCCTCACGCTGGGCGTGGGCGTCATCCACCACAACCACACGCATTTGCGCATGTGGCGCGGGCGCTGGGCCAACCGCTTCACCGACTACTGGCTGACCCTGCTGCAAGGCCACCCGACCTTCGTGTTCTGGCCCGCCCATGTGGCCAACCACCACCGCTTCCGCCACGGCCCGCGCGACATGGCACGCACCTACCGCTTCGGCGGCGACCACAACCATCTGCTGGGCTACCTGCTCCACCCGCTGCAGGCCGGCTGGGTGCTGTACCCGCTGTTCCTGCGCTGGCTGGGCCAGCTGCGGCGGCATTGGCCCGGCGCCTTTCGCTACTGCATGGGCCAGTACCTGTTGTGGCTGGGCAGCTGGGCGCTGCTGCTGTCGCTGGATTGGCAAAAGGCCTTGCTGCTGGTGATCGTTCCCCAGCTGCATGGCCTGCACTGGCTGCTGGCCACCAACTACCTGCAGCACGCCCATGCCGATGGCCGGCCGCTGACGCGCGGCCAGCGGCTGGACAGCGCCACGCCACTGAACTACGCGCGCAATTTCGAGGGCTGGGTCAATCCGCTGCTGTTCAACATCGGCCTGCACACGGCCCACCACGAGCGGCCCCAGGCCCACTGGTCCGAGCTCACGCGCCTGCACAGCGAGCACTACCGCCAGCGCGTGGCCCCCGCGCTCAACGAGGGCGGACTGCTACCCTACATGGCCCGCGTCTTCGTGCTCGGCACGGTCTGGCCGCCGGCGCGCACGCGTGCGCAAATGCCTCCCGGAACATACGACTGATACGACCCTGAACCCATGCCCGTCGCCTATTCCAACGTCTATCTGCATGCCGCAGGCATGTTCCTGCCCGGTGAACCCGTGGACAACGCAGGCATGGATGCCTACGTGGCGCCGCTCAACCGCCTGTCCGAGCGCCTCAAGCGCCGCATCCTGGCCGAGAACGGCATTGTCCAGCGCCACTACGCCATCGACGCCGAAGGCCGCACCGTGCACAGCAACACGGCCATGGCCGCCCAGGCCATCCAGGACTGCCTGGCGCAGGCCGGGCGCGCGCTGGGCGATGTGGGCTTCCTGGCCAGCGGTTCCTCGGGCGGCGATGCGCTCATGCCAGGCTTTGCCAGCATGATCCAGGGAGAGATGGCCGCGCCGCCCATGGAGACCCTGTCCGTGCACGGCGTCTGCGCCGCCAGCGTGGGCGCGCTGCAGGCGGCGGCCCAGGCCGTGGACCGCGCGCCCGACTCGCTGGCCCTGGCCGTGGCCAGCGAAATGCCCTCGCGCCTGTTCAAGCGCTCGCGCTTCGCGGCACAGGGATACAACACGGATTTCGACGCCCACTTCCTGCGCTGGATGCTGTCCGATGGCGCAGGCGCCGTGCTGCTGGGCGGCCCGCAGGCCCTGCCCGACGCGCCCGGCCTGCGCCTGAAGCTGCGCTGGACGCACCTGCGCAGCTTTGCGGGCGACTACCCGGTCTGCATGCAGCTGGGCCTGACGCCCGACCGCGCCACCAGCCACCTGGACTTTGCCGCCTGGGGCGAGGCCGAGGCCGCAGGCGCGCTGTCGCTGCGCCAGGACATCCGCCTGCTGCCGCACCTGTTCGATGTCTGCATCCACGAATACGCCCACCTGGCGCACACGGGCTGGGTGCCCGGGCGCGGCATAGACCACTTCCTGTGCCACTACTCGTCGGAGCGCTTCATCCCCGTGGTGGACGAGTTGCTGGGAAAGGCCCAGCTCGGCATCCCGCGCGAACGCTGGTGGAGCAACCTGGCCTGGCGCGGCAACACGGGCGCGGCCTCCATCTTCGTGATGCTGTCCGAGTTCCTGCGCACGGAATCGGCACGCCTGAAGCACGGCGACACCGTGCTGTGCTTCATTCCCGAATCGGGCCGCTTCACGGCCGGCTACATGCTGCTGGAAGTGGAGGATGCGGCCCAGGCGCCCACCGCCACCCCGGCTACCGCCGCAGCACGCAGTGCCACCGCCGAAGCTCCCGCTGCCCCGGACCTGCTGCCCGATGTCTCCACCATCGCCCCGCCCCACGACCCGAACCAGGCCCCGGCCACGCTGGCGCCGCTGCTGACCGAGCTGGCCAGCCTCTGGCAGGACTACCGCTCGCGCGTGTGGCGCACGCCGCTGCTGCAGCGGATACGCACAGGCAGGCTGCAGACGGCGGACTACGTGCGCTGGATGAGCCACTGGGTTCCCCAGGTGCGCGAGGGCAGCCTGTGGATGCGCGAGGGCGCGGCCTCGCTGACCGGCGAGCACGCGGCGCTGGCCGCGCTGATCGACGTGCATGCGGGCGAGGAGCAGAACGACTTCCGCATCCTGCACGAGGACTACCTCAAGGCCGGCGGCACCGAGACCGACCTCACCCGCCTGCGCCGCAACCCCGGCGGCGAGGCGCTCAACGCCTATCTGCACGGCCTGGCAGCCACGCCCAATCCCGTGGGCCTGCTGGGCGCCATCTACATCATCGAAGGCACGGGCCAGCGCATCGTGCCCAGCCTGCTGCCGCTGCTGCGCGCCAGCCTGCCGCTGCCGCCCGATGCCTTCCGCTTCCTGGAATACCACGGAGCCAACGACGAACACCACCTGGAGCGCTGGCTCATGGCCGTGCAGATGGTGATGGCGCTGGACGGCACAGACGGCAGCGGGGGCACGGCGGCGCAGGCCATCGTGCGCACCGCGCGCCACACGGCGGCGCTGTACCTGATGCAGTTCGAGCATGTCCTGACCGAGGAGCACTGATGCCACCGCCAGACTTCATCGACCAGCCCCACGACGAGCGCGACCCCAGCCCCTGGCGTGCCCTGTACCTGGACCAGAGCACGCCGCTGCCCGACGACGTCAAGGCCGCCTGGCTGCGCGACTGCAGCAGCGGCTCGCGCCAGTACCTGCTGCCCTTTCTGCGGCCGCTGGCGCGCACCAGCATCGTCCTCATCCAGATCCTCAAGGTGCTGCTGCCGCGCAACTGGGCGCACTCCAGGCTGCTGCACCGGCTGCTGGCCTTCAGCATGAACCGCTTCGTCTCGCCCGAGGCCAACTGGCTCATCCTGCGCCACTTCCACCTGGGCTCGCAGATCCTGGCCTTTGTCGCGGCCAATGCGCCCACGCCCGTGTCCACCACACCGCTGGAGCCAGGCAGCATCGACGACATCAGGGACGACCTGTTCCTCAGGCACGACCTGAACCTGTTCAACTTCGTCATCCGCCTGAACAACGCGCTGCGCGCCGCAGGCCAGGAACTGCAGCCCGTGGCCGAGCCCGACTTCTCCATGCTGCGCAACCCGCCCCTGCGCCTGGAGGACATGCCGCGCGGGCGCCTGAACCTGCTGGACCTGCAAAGCGCCATCGAGGTCTACACGCCCGTCTACCAGCTGCTGCTGACCGACAACGACTTCTGGCGCGCCAGCAACTCGCTGCAGCTGGACGAGACCGTGGCCATCTATGCGGCCAAGATCCTCGCCTCGCCCGAGCACCTGGTCATGCTCAACAACAAGCACCCGCTGGTGCCCCTGTCCACCCTGCGCGCCGGCCACCGCCTGGTGCTGCACGGACTGTCCACCGAAATGCTGCACTGCCTGCTGATGAAGGTCGCCAGCGGCGACATCCCCCTGCCCGCACGCGAGCTGGCACGCATGCGCGAAGCCGCCCGCGCCCACGGCAGCGAAACGGCCAGCGGTGCCGACCATGCCAGCAGCGCCAGCAGCACGGCAGCCGTCTGACCCAGGTCAAGGAACAGCGGCGGATTGACGCCATCTGGCGCGAAAACGGTTACATCGCGTTGCATTCAGCCGCAGGGCCCGCTAGCCTGCACGGCTTCGCCCTGGCCGCACGCCCGGGTCCCTGCCAGCGCCAGGGCGCCTCCTGCCCTGGCTTGCGGCGCCTTCGAACCGTCCGTGCCATGCCATCGTCGTCCTTTGCGCCTTCAGCCGTACGCTGCAGCGAATGCATGCGTTCGTCGCACTGCCTGCTGGGGCAACTGCCCGAACCCGCCTTCCTGCAATGGCTGCCGCACATCCGCGAACGCGGCCTGGCCAAGGGCCAGAAGCTCCAGGCGCAAGGCTGCGTTGCCCATGAATTCCAGGTGATCAAGCTCGGTTTCGTCCTGGCTATCCGCCGTGGCGGCGACGGCGTGCAGCGGCCCGTGGCACTGTTCGGCAACGGCCACGCGCTGGGCAGCCCGGGCTGGCTGCAGCAGCCCTCGGCCATGCACTTCGAGGCCCTGGGCCCGGGGCGCATCTGCTGCGTGGACATCGCCACCATCACGCGCCGCGGCCTGGTCGATGCCGCCTTCGTGCGCGCGCTGGCCACCAGCTACACCTGCAACAACGCCCTGCTGGCGGAATGGGCCCACATCGTCCGCATCCCCGGCGTGCTGCGCCAGCTGGCCGCCACCCTGATGCAACTGGCCGCGCTGCAGTCAAGCCTGCTCGTGCGCCTGCCCAGCCAGGGCGCACTGGCCGCCCTGCTGGCCACCACGCGCGAAACCATCGCACGCAGCCTTGTGCGCCTGGTGCAACTGGGCGCGCTGGAGCGGCCGGATCGATGGCATTGCGTGCTGCAGCCTGCGGTGTTGTCGAGGATCAGTGGAGGTGGGGTGAGGGAGGTGGGGTGAGGGAGGTGGGGTGAGGGAGGTGGGGTGAGGGAGGTGGGGTGAGGGAGGTGGGGTGCGAGAGGCGTGGCGGTTGATCGGGCGGACCGGTAGGCTTGCCGACCTGTTGCAACATCAAGCGCCAGGTTTGGCAGAACCGCCGTCCCTGCTCACCATCGCTCCCTTCCCATCGCAACAGTCCGCAGTTTGATGCTCAAGCGCCTCTTCCTCCTGCTGCGCCAGCAAGGTCGCCACGGGCTTGTGAATCAGCGCGGGAATCTGCTCCGCCGGCATGGCGCGGGCGAAGAGCCAGCCCTGGTAGGCGTCGCAGTCCAGGATGCGCAGCAGGCGCAGCTGCTCGGCGGTTTCCACACCTTCGGCCACCACCTGCAGGCCCAGGGTGCGGGCCAGCGCGATCACGGCCTTGACGATCTTGGCGTCGGCCGGGCTGTCGAGCATGGGGCCGATGAAGGTGCGGTCTATCTTCACGCGCGAGACGGGCAGATCGCGCAGGTGGGCCAGCGAGGAGTAGCCGGTGCCGAAATCATCCAGCACCACGCAGACGCCTGCGGCAAGCAGGCTGCCCAGCAGTTCGCGCGCCTGCTGCGGGTCGGTCATGGCGGCGGACTCGGTGACTTCCAGCTCCAGCAGGTGCGGCGGCACGCCATGCCGGGCCAGGCTGCCCATGAGGCGCTGCTGCAGGTCGGCCTGGCGCAGTTGCTGGGCCGAGAGGTTGACCGCCACGCGCAGCGGCATGCCTGCGCGCAGCCAGTCGCCGGCCTGGCGGCAGGCCGCATCGATCACCCATTCGCCCAGAGCGAGGATCAGGCCCGTGGACTCGGCCACGGGCACGAAGCGCTCCGGCGAGACCCAGCCCATCTGCTCGTCGTTCCAGCGCAGCAGGGCCTCCACGCCCTGGACCTGGCCGCCCATCACCTGCACCTGGGGCTGGAAATGCAGGCTCAGCAGACCCCGGTCCAGGGCGCGCTTGAGGCGTTCGTGCAGCAGCACTTTCTCGGCCATGGCCTCGCCCATGGCGCTGGCATAGCAGGCGTAGGAGGCACGGCCGCGCTGCTTGGCGTCGTACATGGCCATGTCGGCATAGCGCATGAGGGTGGCCGCATCGCCCGCGTCCTGCGGGTAGAAGGCCACGCCCACGCTGGCGCCGAAGTTCAGCGCGTAGTGGCCAATGGCGCAGGGCCGGCACAGCTCGCCCAGCAGCGCGTCGACGCGCCGGCGCAGGTCCGGCCCGTTGCAGGGATGCAGCACGGCGGTGAACTCGTCACCGCCCATGCGCGCCAGCGTGGCCGAAGTGCCCAGCGCGGCCTGCAGGCGGCGCGCCACTTCCTTGAGCACCTGGTCGCCCACGTCGTGGCCATAGCCGTCGTTGATGGCCTTGAAGTTGTCGAGGTCGAGCAGCAGCAGCGCAAAGGACGCGAGCCCGGTGCCCGAGCCCGAGCCCGAACCCACTTGCGCCTGCGCCTGCGAGATCGCCTGCTCCAGCTGCAACCCGAACTGCCAGCGGTTGAGCAGGCCGGTGAGCGTGTCGTGCGTGGCGTGGTAGTGCATGCAGGCCTCCATCTGGCGCAGCTGCGACAGGTCGCGCACAAAGGCCACGGCCACGCCCCCGCCGTGCGGGGAATGGCCCAGGGCGATGTCCACGGACAGGCGCTTGCCGTCCTTGCGCAGCAGCCACAGGTCCCGCCCCTGCCCCATGGGCCGGCGCGCGGGCTGGGCGAAGTAGGACTGCAGCTGCGGCCCATGGGCCGCATGCGCCTCGGGCGGCAGCAGCATCTGCAGCGGACGGCCCAGCAGCTCGGAGGCGCCATAGCCGCTCATGGCCTGCATGGCGGGATTGGCCAGCAGGATGCGGCCCTTGCGATCCACGAGCACGATGCCGTCGGGCGCGGCCTCCATGGCCACGCGCTTGAGCTCCTCATCCAGCGCCTCGCACGGCCCGATCAGATGGCCGGCTTGCGCGCTCCAGGCCGACGCCATCATGCGGACGGCCCCTTGCCGTGGAAGACCGATGCCGCAGCCTCCAGCGCCTGAGCCTGCCCGGCCAGCTGCTGCGCGTGCCCGATGGTGTCGCGCGCCAGCGTGGCGTTGTGCTGGGTCATCTGTTCGAGCTGCTGCACGGCGGCCTGCACCTGTTGCACGCCACCGGCCTGGGCCTGGCTGGCGGCCTGCATGCCTTCGGCCAGCAGCAGTTGCTCGCGCATGTCGGCCTGCACGGCGAGCATGGCCTCGCCCATTTCGCGCGCCATGGCGCAGCTTTGCGCCACCTGCTGCTGCGATGCCTCGATCAATGCCTTGATCTGGCGCGCAGCGTGGGCGCTGCGCTGGGACAGGCCGCGCACCTCGTCGGCCACCACGGCAAAGCCCTTGCCGTGCTCGCCGGCGCGCGCGGCCTCCACGGCGGCGTTGAGCGCCAGCAGATTGGTCTGAAAGGCAATGCCGTCGATGAGCGAGCTGATCTCCCCGACCTGGTCGCTGGTCCGGGCCACGCCGCGCATGCCCTGGTCGAGTTGCGCGACCATGCGGCTGCTCTGCCCAGCCATGTCCACGCCATGCCGCGCGCGGCGGGCGGCCTCGCCGGCCTGGGCGCTGCTGCGCTCTATGGCGCAGGCCAGGGCCTGCATGGCCTGGGCCGATTGCTCCAGGCTGGCGGCGGCAGCCTCGGTGCGGTCGCTCAGTTCGGTGCTGCCCTTCTGCACGGCCAGCGCGCAGCGGCGCACCTGGTCGCTCTTGCCCTGGATGTCGTCCACCAGGGAGACCAGGTTGAGTCCGGTCTGTCGCACGGCGCCGCCGATGGCGCCGATCTCGTCCGTGCGCTGCGTGAACATTTCCCCCGTCTGCTGCCCGCTGGCCACGGCCTGGGCCTGTCCGCGCAGGGCAGCCAGGGGCATGAGCAGCCTGGTGCGCAGCCACTGCCCGGCCGCCACGCAAGCCAGGCTCCAGATCAGCCAGGCGGGCCAGATCTCGGCCAGCGTCAGGGACAGGGGCAAAGCCGAGGCCCAGGCCTGCAGCGACGGCAACCACAGCCCGGCCGATCCCAGCAGCCACAGTCCCGCCACCATGGCCTGCGCCCGCCAGGCCAGCGGCCTGAAGCGCCACCAGCGCTGCAGCGCGCCCGCGGCGCCGCGCCCCACCGGAAAGCCCCGGTGCAGGCCCAGCGAGCGCACGCCGGCATTGATCTGTTCATAGAGCGCCGCATGCTGCTGCACCTCGCACGGCTGCGGCCGGGTGCGCACGGACAGGTAGCCGACCACGGTGCCCGCATGCCGTATGGGACTGGCGTTGGCGCGCACCCAGTAGTGGTCGCCGTTCTTGCGCCGGTTCTTGACCAGGGCGCTCCAGGGCAGCCCTCGCTGGATGGTGGTCCACATGTCGGCAAAGGCGGCGGCCGGCATGTCCGGATGGCGCACGATGCTGTGGGCCTTGCCGTAGAGCTCGGCGGCCTCGAAGCCGCTGACGCGGATGAAGGCATCGTTGGCATAGACGATGCGCCCCTTCAGGTCGGTGACGGAAAGAAGCGTCTCTCCTTCGTTCAAAGGGTACTCACGCTGGGTGACGTACACGTTTCGCCGCATGGATCAGGTCTCTTGGAGATGGGCGGGGCGTCGGCATGACGCTCCAGGCGGGGCCCACTCTAAGCAGTCCTGCGGCGATGCACATCAGGGATGGTGTGCCGCATCGCGCCTAAACGCAGCCAATGTGACGGCGGTCACACTGGCTGCGGCGCGCGCAGGATCAGGAACGCTTTTCCTGCAGCAGGGCCTTGACGTCGGCGCCCAGCACCTGCGGGCCGCCGCCGTAGCGCTCGTACACGCGCAGGCGGCCGGCCGTGTCGTAGACATAGCTGCCGGCCGAATGGTCCAGCGTGTAGGTGCCTTCGGTCTTGCCGGGCACCTTCTTGTAGAAGAGCTTGAAATCCTTGGCCACGGCCGCCGTCTCCTCGGGCGTGCCGTGCAGGCCGACGAAGCCGGGGTCGAAGTTGCCCAGGTAGGCCTTGAGCACCTCGGGCGTGTCGCGCTCGGGGTCCAGGGTGACGAAGACGCCCTGCAGCCTGTCGCCATCGGCGCCCAGCTGCTGCTTGACCTCGACCAGCTCCTGCAGCGTGGTGGGGCAGACGTCGGGGCATTGCGTGTAGCCGAAGAAGACCACGACGACCTTGCCCGCAAAGTCCTTGATGCTGCGCTGCTTGCCGTCCACATCGCGCAGGGGAATGTCCTTGGCGTATTCGGCGCCCGTGACATCGACGCCCTGGAAACTGGTCTTGGCCTCGCGCGAGCATCCGCTCAGCGCCAGGGCGCCCCATGCCATGGCGGTCACGCCCAGAAAGCGCAGCGCTGTCCGTTTGTTCATGCTTCCTCAACAAGGTAGTTGCCGCAGGCTGCGTGGCCGCAAAGCCTGCGCGCCGCCCGGGCTGGAAAGGGAAAAGGCGAAAGCGTCTGCTGAAGGCGCTTTCGCACAGCCGCAAACCATAACCCATAACCGCAAGACCCCGGCGCTGCGGGGCCTGCCTGCCTCCATGAGACGGCCTGGCTGCCGGCTCGGTTCCTTGGCGCAGGCCTCAGTCGCCGTCGCCGGGGCGTCCCGCCGTGTCCCACGAGGCCGATGCTCGCAGCAGCCGGTCCAGGTCGCGCTTGGCCTTGCCGGCGTCGGCCATGCCCAGCCCGGCGGGCATGCGCATCATCCAGTGACCCTGCGGGTCCACCACGTACAGGTGGTCCTGCAGCGCATGGCCGGGCGCAGGCTGCAGCCAGCCGCGCAGCACGGCCTCGGGCACGCGCAGCACCGTGGCCTGGGCCAGCGCGGGGCGCAGGTGGGCAGGCACGGGAGCGTCGTCGGAGATGAGCCAGACCCGGTCCAGCCGGTCCTTTTCGCGGCCCAGGGTTTCGCGCAGCTGGCGCTGCAGATAGAGATGGCTTTCGCAGGCGCTGCCGCAAGCCCCGCCCGCCACGCTCAGCAGCAGCCATTGGCCCTTGAGCGACTGCAGCGGTACAGGGGCGCCGTCCAGCGTGGTGGCCGTGGCCGGTGGCAAGGCTGGCTGGTCCGCGATCAGCTCGCCAAAGCTGCGCTGCTGGCCAGGCCGCAGCACGTAGTAGGTGAAATAGGAGGCCACCACGGGCGCGGCGCAGACCGCGAACACGGCCAGCATCTTCCAGCGGCCGCTGCGCGTGCGTTGCGCGCCGGCAAGGCCCGGCTGCAAGGGTGGCAGGCCATGGACAGTCATCTCCAGGGGAGTCTCAGGAGCGGGCATGGCGCGGGCGGACAAAGCGTCGGACGATTTGGAACCAGACATACAAAAGCGTGATCAGGGCCGCAAGTCCAAACCATTGGAACGCATAGCCATGGTGTTTCTCGACACCGGCCGTCACAACGGGCCAGTCGCGCCGCAGGCCTTCGCTGGCTTCGCCGGTCTGCAGCAGGCTCCATTCGCGCAGCGGCAGCCCGGAGGCCACGGCCCATTCGGCAATGTCCACATTCTGTCGGATGCGCGACTTTTGCCCATCAGGGTCTGCCCCTGCACGGCCGAATTCGTAGAGCCGGGACGGCGCGGCCTCCATGCGCCCCTCAACGGTCACCAGCCCTTCGGGCGTCTGCACCTCGGGCAGGGCCGTGCGGTCCAGGAAGTTGCGCGGCACCCAGCCGCGCTGCACGGCAATCACCACGTCCTCATGCGGCGCAGCCAGCCGCAGCGGCGTGAGCACGAAGAAGCCCGGCTGGCCCTGCATCTGGCGGTTGTCCAGGTACAGCGTCTGCCCCGCAATCCAGTGGCCCTGCAATTGCACGGGACGGTGCAGCCAGGGCGCGGCTTCGGGGTTCGGCACCGCACCGGGCTGCACGGCTGCCAGCTGGGCGTTGCTCCACGGCGGCAGGCCCTGCTGGCGCTGCACGGCGTCGAACAGTTCCTGCTTGTAGGCCGCGCGCTGCAGCTGCCAGCGGCCCAGGGACAGCGTGACGGCCACGCCGATCAGCGCGGCCAAGGTGATCAGTACAAACCGCCAGCGCTCTGGCATTCTGGAAACACGCACCGGATAATCCACCCATGAAATTCGTGATCGTTCTCGCCCTGCTGGCCATTGTCGCCAGTCTGGGCAGCGCCCTGTTCTTCATGATGCGCCGCAATCCCGAAGACCAGCAGGGAGCGGGCGACGACAGGCGCCGCAGCCGCGCCATGTTCCGTGCACTGGCGCTGCGCGTGGGCCTGTCCATCGCGCTGTTCCTGTGCGTGCTGCTGGCGGCCAAGCTGGGCTACATCCATCCCACCGGCTGGACCGCCGGGCAATAGACAAGCCCCCTGCCCCCACAAACAAAAAGAAGCGCCCTGGCGCTTCTTTTTGCATGGGGCCGGATACAGATTACATCCAGTAGACCAGCACGTAGAGGAACAGCCACACCACGTCCACGAAGTGCCAGTACCATGCCGCGCCCTCGAAGCCGAAATGCCGCTCGGCCGTGAAGTGCCCGGCATGCAGGCGCATGGTGATGAAGAACAGCATCAGCATGCCCACGAAGACGTGGAAGCCGTGGAATCCCGTGAGCAGGAAGAAGGTCGAGCCGAACACGCCCGAGGACAGCTTGAGGTTCAGATCCGTGTACAGGTGGTAGTACTCGTAGCCCTGCACGCACAGGAAGACGAAGCCCAGGATCACCGTCATCCACATGAAGGCGATGGTGCGGGCGCGGTGGCCGGCCTGCAGCGCATGGTGGGCAATGGTCAGCGTCACGCCCGAAGTCAGCAGCAGCGCCGTGTTGATGGTGGGCAGCCAGAACGGGCCCACGGTCTGGAAAGGCTCGACACTGTTGGCCGGCGAGGCCGTGGCGCCGGCTGCCATGCTGGGCCAGACGGCCTTGAAGTCGGGCCACAGCAAGGCGTTGTCCAGGCTGCCCAGCGCGGGCACCGAGTGCGAGCGCGCCCACCACAGGGCGGTGAAGAAGGCGCCGAAGAACATCACCTCGGAGAAGATGAACCAGCTCATGCTCCAGCGGAAGGACAGGTCGATCTTGCGACCGTACTTGCCCGACTCGCTTTCATGCGCGGCCTCCCGGAACCAGAAAAAGAGCACGGCCAGCCACCAGACCAGGCCCAGGCCCAGGCTGTACATGCCCCATTCATGGCCGTTGATCCAGTTGCCCGCGCCCAGGATCACGAAGAACAGCCCCGCCGCCGCCATGACGGGATGGCTGGACTCTGCCGGCACGTAGTAGTAAGGCGTTTTGCCGTGGGTGGTTGCACTCATTGCTCAGCTCCTGACATTCTTGGTTCTGTGTTTCCCGTCTATCACTCTCTGTCCCCGATGGCCGCGCCGCTCAGACCACGAGCTTGACCAGCGCGATCAATCCCAGCACCAGCAGGAAGATGGCCGCCAGCCCCACTGCAATCACATGCAGCGGCGTGATGCGCTCCCCGTCCTGCTGGTACTCGCTAGCCCTGCGCACGCCGAACAGGGACCAGGCCACGGCGCGTACCGTGCGCCACACGCTGGGCGGGCGGCGCTTGTCCCCGGGTTGCGGCGCATTCATGAGGCCGGCTCCTGCTTCGGCCCTGCGGCCACCGGCGCATCGCCCGTGGGCGCGGCCGGCGTCCTGCCGCCCACCTCGAAGAAGGTATAGGACAGCGTGATCGTGGTCACGTCCTTGGAGATGCGCGGATCGATCACGAAGGCCACCGGCCACTCGCGCTTTTCCCCTGGCTCCAGCGTGTACTGCGAAAAGCAGAAGCACTCGAGCTTGTTGAAATGCGCAGCCGCCTGGCGTGGCGCATAGCTCGGTATCGCCTGGGCCGCCATGCGGCGGTTCTGCACATTCTGGAATTCGTACATGACCGTGGCCAGCTCGCCCGGATGGACCTGCATGGAGCGCTGCGCCGGCTTGAAGTCCCAGGGCCCGCGCGCATTGGCGTCGAACTCCACGGTGATGGTGCGGCTCTTGTCCACCTGCGAGTTGGCCGGCAGCTTCACATCGCGCCCGGCCGTGCCGTTGCCCGGCACCTGCCGCTCGGACAGCGACAGGATGTTGATGCCCGTGAGCTCGCAGATGTGCTTGTAGATGGGGATCAGCACGTAGCCGAATGCAAACATGCCCAGCGCCACCACGGCCAGCTTGCCCACCATCTTCGCGTTTTCACTGCGCACGCTCACGGATTGCCCTCCTGTTGCCTTCAAGCGCTCAATGGAGCACGGTGATCTTGATCACGAAGCCGGCCAGAAAGACCAGCGCCACCGATACCAGGATCAGCGCCAGCCGCACGTTGGCTTTTCGTTGCTGTGCATCCATTTTTCTGATCTCCATGACTACTGGCAATCTCTGAGACTGTCGCGCCCCACCCCAGGGGCACCGAGGAAGGGGGAAGGCGCGAAGCGACCCAGGCGGTGGTTCATTTCAGCCTATGACGCGGGTCGCTGTCGCATCCAGCTTGGGCGGCGTCTCGAAGGTATGGAACGGCGCCGGCGAGGGCACTTCCCACTCCAGGCCTTCGGCAGCCTCCCAGGGCTTTTGCGGCGCCTTCTCGCCCTTGCCGCGCATGGCGGGCACGACGACGAAGAGGAAGAAATACACCTGCATCAGGCCGAAGCCCAGCGCGCCCAGCGAGGCCACCATGTTGAAGTCGGCGAACTGCATGGGGTAGTCGGCATAGCGGCGCGGCATGCCCGCCAGGCCCAGGAAGTGCATGGGGAAGAAGGTGATGTTGAAGAAGATCAGCGAGCCCCAGAAGTGGATCTGGCCGCGCGTCTCCGAATACATCACGCCCGTCCACTTGGGCGCCCAGTAGTAGTAGGCCGCGAACATGGAGAACAGCGATCCGGCCACCAGCACGTAGTGGAAGTGGGCCACCACGTAGTAGGTGTCCTGCAGCTGGATGTCGATGGGCGCCATCGACAGGATCAGGCCCGTGAAGCCGCCCATGGTGAACACGAAGATGAAGCCCACCGAGAACAGCATGGGCGTCTCGAAGGTCATGGAGCCACGCCACATGGTGGCCACCCAGTTGAAGATCTTCACGGCCGTGGGCACCGAGATCAGCATGGTGGCGTACATGAAGAACAGCTGGCCCGTGACGGGCATGCCGGTCGTGAACATGTGGTGCGCCCACACGATGAAGGACAGGATGGCGATGGACGAGGTCGCATACACCATGGACGCATAGCCGAACAGCTTCTTGCGGCTGAAGGCCGGCACGATCTGGCTGATGATGCCGAAGGCCGGCAGGATCATGATGTAGACCTCGGGGTGGCCGAAGAACCAGAAGATGTGCTGGTACATCACCGGATCGCCGCCGCCTGCGGGGTTGAAGAAGCTGGTGCCGAAATGGCGGTCCGTCAGCGTCATGGTGATGGCGCCGGCCAGCACGGGCATGACGGCGATCAGCAGGTAGGCCGTGATCAGCCAGGTCCAGGCGAACATGGGCATCTTCATCAGCGTCATGCCGGGCGCGCGCATGTTGAGCACGGTGACGATGATGTTGATGGCGCCCATGATGGAGCTGGCGCCCATGATGTGCATGGCCAGGATGGAGGTGTCCATGGACGGCCCCATCTGCAGCGTCAGCGGCGCATACAGCGTCCAGCCTGCGGCGGGTGCGCCGCCGGGCATGAAGAACGAGCCCACCAGCATCAGGCCGGCCGGGATCAGCAGCCAGAAGCTGAAGTTGTTCATGCGCGCGAAGGCCATGTCGGAGGCGCCGATCTGCAGCGGCAGCATCCAGTTCGCAAAGCCCACGAAGGCCGGCATGATGGCGCCGAACACCATGATCAGGCCGTGCATGGTGGTCAGCTGGTTGAACAGCTCGGGGTTGACGATCTGCAGCCCGGGCTGGAACAGCTCGGCGCGGATCAGCAGCGCCAGCACCCCGCCCACCATCAGCATGGTGAACGAGAACAGCAGGTACAGCGTGCCGATGTCCTTGTGGTTGGTGGCGAACATCCAGCGCCGCCAGCCCGTGGGCGTGGCGTGGTGGTGATGGTCGTCATGCCCGTGTCCATGCTCGTGCTCATGCGCATGTTCGTGGCCCTCGCCCGCAGGGCTGTGGATGGGGGGAAGTACGGCGCTCATGCTGTTATCTCCAATCGCTCATCTGTCTTGCGTGCTCACTGCGCAGGGAACTTGCCTGTGCGGGCGGCCACGAACTCGGCCGGCTGCACCAGCTGGCCGGTCTTGTTGGACCAGTGGTTCTTGGCAAAGGTGACCACGGCGGCCAGCTCGGTATCGCTCAGCTGCTTCCAGGCGGGCATGGCGCCGTTGGCACGGCCTTCCAGCACCACATGCATCATCTCGGCCGTGGGACCCAGGACCACGGGGCTGCCGTCCAGCGCCTTGATGGGACCGGCGCCCTTGCCGTTGGCCTGGTGGCAGGCCGCGCAGTTGGCCGCATAGACCTTCTCGCCGCGTGCGATCAGGTCTTGCAGGGACCAGACCTTGCTGGGGTCGTCCTTCTTGGCGGCGGCGATCTTCTTTTGCTCGTCCACCCAGGCCTTGTAGCCGTCATTGGACAGCACCTTCACGTGGATGGGCATGTAGGCATGCTCCTTGCCGCACAGCTCGGCGCACTGGCCGTAGTAGTCGCCGGTCTTCTCGGCGCGGAACCAGGTGTCGCGCACGAAGCCCGGAATCGCATCCTGCTTGATGCCGAAGGACGGGACCATGAAGGAGTGGATCACGTCGTTGGCCGTGGTGATGATGCGCACCTTGCGGTCCACGGGCACGACCAGCGGGTTGTCCACCTTGAGCAGGTAGTCGTTGGGTGCCTTGGACACATCGCCGCTGTCGGACAGCACGCGGTGGCTGCTGTCCAGCGTGGAGATGAAGCTCAGGCCCTCGCCTTCGCCGTTGATGTAGTCGTAGCCCCATTTCCACTGGTAGCCCGTGGCCTTGATCGTGACATCGGCGTTGGTGGTGTCCTTCTGCGCCACCAGCACCTTGGTGGCAGGCAGCGCCATGAGCACGACGATGATGAAGGGCACGACGGTCCAGACCACCTCGACCGTGGCCGATTCGTGGAAGTTCGCGGCCTTGGCGCCGCGCGATTTGCGGTGCTTCCAGATCGAATAGAACATCACGGCGAACACGCCGATGAAGATCACCGTGCAGATGATCAGCATCATCCAGTGCAGGTAATGCTGCTCGTGCGCGATGCGCGTGACCGCCGGATGAAGGTTGAGCTGATTGACGGCCGGGCCGCCTGGCAGATCTGTCGCCGCATGTGCAAGGGAGCCTGCCCCTGCCACACTCATCAAGCCCCAGAGAACCAGCCTGGTGGAAATGCTTTTCATAGTTTTCACTTACATCTAAGCCTCGGGTTATCCACTCGCTCCGCTGCGCCGGCGTGGGGGCCGCGCAGCCAGACCGTTCAACGCCTGCCCAAAGGGCAACTCCCGGCCTCAACTGTCCGAGCATGCATGAAAGCGCCGCAGATGTGCCTGCGCGCAATCACCAATAGCGTGCCAGCCGGCATCAACGGCAGCTCGGACGTGGGACCAGGATGGGGGCGGGCCGCCATCCCCGCCTGCGCCTGCAGGCGCATGAACTCGGGGGACAGCAGCAAAGTGGATGGGAGGATGCGCGCGCGCCGGCCCTTCAGGGCATGTGTGCCGTGTGTGCCGTGTGTGCCGTGTGTGCCGTGTGTGCCGTGTGTGCCGTGCGGGCCGGGAGCGGATGGAAAGAGGCAGCGCATGCGGCCCAGCAGTGCGGGCAGCAGGGAACACAGTGACAGAAAGACCAGTGCCCGCTCCCAGAGGAGCAGGCACTGCTGCAGCCGGTGATGATCAAACTTGCGGGCGGGCCACTCTTGAATGCGCCGGCCCGTTCTCGTTCCCGTGGCAAAGCGAAACACCAAATCGTCTCCCCTTTCGGCCTGCGGACCGCTGGTCTTTTCCCGGCCCGGGAGAGCGAGCCCAGGGAAAAGCTGTTGTCTCTGTCAGCTCGGGAAAAGTGTAGACGTTTTTGTTTTCGATCAATGACCGGAAAGCGACATTCAGGCTATCGCAAACCCGTGTTGCGTGGCTGGCGCAGCATGCTGCGCATGTCCTCCAGCGACACGGCGCTGCTGGACTCCAGGCGCACGCGCGGCTGCGGCTTGTAGGCATGGCCGTAGACGATCTCGAAGGTCAGCGCCAGCTGTCCGTCGGGGCCGGCCAGCCGTTCGCGCAAGGCGTCGTGCAGGCGCTGCTGCCAGCGGCGGCCGCGCAGCGCGGCAAAGCGTTGCGGATGGAAGTTGCGGCCCAGCTCGCGCAGCTCCTGCAGCAGCCGCTCGGGCGTGGCAAAGGTCAGCGTGATGTGCTCCATGTCCATCACCGGCTCGCTGAAGCCTGCGTGCACCAGCATGTCGCCCCAGTCATGCATGTCGGTGAAGGCCTGGCCGGCGGGCGGCCAGCCGAGCTGGGCGTAGAGGGCATGCAGCTCGCGCAGCGTATCGGGCCCCAGGCAGGAGAACATCACATAGCCGTCCACGGACAGCGCCTGGTGCCAGCGCGTGATCAGCGCCTGCGGGTCGGCCTGCTGGTGCAGGGCCATGTTGGCCCACAGCATGTCCACGCCGGCGGGCTCGGGCTCGCCGAAGCGCGTGGCGCCCCCGGTCCAGCGCGCGGGCTGCCACCAGCGCGCGCCCAGCTGCTCGCGGGCGGCGGCCTCATGCAGCGGCGAGGCTTCATAGACCAGGCATTCGGACTGCGCATAGCGCTGGCGCAGCAGCGCATGGGCCTGCAGGCCGCCGCGCACGGGCTGCCAGTGGCACCAGCGCTGGGGCGGCTTGACGATCCAGTCCAGCCGCTCCTGCATGCGGCGCGCCACCTCCTCATGCAGCCACGGCGAGGCCGCAGGCGCGCCCTGCTGCCAGCGCAATGCGGCGGCCGGATCGATGGTGGGAGGCAATTCGTGGGACATGGCTGGGCGGGGAATCCGTGCTCCTCAAAAGACAGGCGCCCGGCCCCGGAGCAAAGGGGTGGCGGACGCGGCGCGAGTATATTGACTCCATGCCCAACCTGCCTGCGTCATGGCTTTCGCGCTGGCATGCCGGCCTGCCCGGCCTGCTGCCCAGCCAATGCGCCGTCTGCCACCGCTGGCCTGCGCGGCGCCTGTGCCAGGACTGCCGCGCACGCTGGGCCGGACCCATGGCGCGATGCGGGCGCTGCGCCATGCCGCTGCCGGCCCGCACCGGCGCCGATGGTCCCCGCACCTGCGGCGCCTGCCTGATCAAGCCGCCGCCGCTGACGCACTGCCTGGCCGCGCTGGACTATGCCTACCCGTGGCACACGGTGATCGGCGACTTCAAGTTCCGGGGAGATACCGGCCTGGCACGCAGCCTGGCCGATCTGCTGCTGGAGTTGCCTCAGGCGCGCGAGCAACTGCAGCAATGCGACCTGCTGCTGCCCATGCCGCTGTCGCCGCAGCGCCTGCGAGAGCGCGGCTTTCACCAGACCCTGGTGCTGGCCCGCGCGCTCTGCAGCGCATCCACCCGGGGCAAGCTGCGGCACCAGGCCGTGCAGCGCGCCCACACGGCACAGGCCCAGCATGACCTGCCGCGCGCCCTGCGCCTGCGCCAGCTGCGCACGGTCTTTGCCGTGCCACCTGCGCAGCTGGCCCACGTGTGCGGCCGCAAGATCCTGTTGATCGACGATGTGATGACCACGGGCGCCAGCCTGCACGCGCTGGCCACCTGCCTGCGCCGCGCAGGCGCGGCCGAGGTCAGCGCCCTGGTGCTGGCGCGCACGCCCTGACCGCAGGGGACCGGGGCCCGGGGGCATCTGCCGCCGCGAGACAATACGGGCCATGTTCCATATCGTTCTCGTCGCGCCGGAGATCCCGCCCAATACCGGCAATGTGATCCGTCTGGCCGCCAACACCGGCTGCAGCCTGCACCTGATCGAGCCGCTAGGCTTTTCCATGGAAGACCGCCTGATGCGCCGCGCCGGCCTCGACTACCACGAGTACGCGCCCGTGCGCCGCCACGCCGACTGGCAGGCCTTCCTGCAGGACTGCCGGCCGGACCGCCAGCGCATGTTCGCCATGACCACGCACAGCAGCAGCCCCGCCCACGCCATCGGCTTCCAGCCCGGCGACTGGCTGGTGTTCGGCTCCGAAAGCAAGGGCCTGCCCGCCGAGGTGCGCGAGCAGTTCCCGCCGCAGCAGCGCCTGCGCCTGCCCATGCTGCCGCAGCAGCGCAGCCTGAACCTGTCCAACGCCGTGGCCGTGACGGTGTTTGAAGCCTGGCGCCAGCAGCAGTTTGCCGGCGCCGCACTGGCCGAGGGCGCGCCCGGCGCGGCCTGAGCGACCGGCCTGGGTCGGCGGAAAGTTCCCCGCCGATTGTTTCAACCGCTGAAAAAGCGCATTGCCAATCCAAGGGTTTATCCCGATTCCACACCGTCCTACATTTGAGTCATGGGCTCTACGTTACCAAGCGATTTCCGCAAGGAACGCCCTGTCCCAGAAACAAAACAAAGGACTTGAATCATGAAGAACACCCGCCGTTTTGCCGTCCTGGCCGCCCTCACCGTTTCCGCCTTCGCCGCCCAGGCCGCCGGCTTCGACTACGCCGACAACAGCAGCTACCCGCCCGAAGTGAAGACCCAGAGCACGCTGACACGTGCCCAGGTCATGGCCGACCTGAAGGCCGCCCAGGCCAATGGCACCATGCCCTCCGTCGCCGAAGGCTACCTGCCCATCCAGAACACTGCCACCGCTGGCGTGAGCCGCGAGGAAGTGCGCCGCGAGGCCGCCGCTGCCGAGCGTTCGGGCCAGCTGAACTTCGGCGCCTGAGCCCCAGACCCCGCAACCGCTGCCACCACGCAGCCAGCCCGCAGGTGCCGCCTGCGGGCTTTTTTCATCGCCGGGCCGCCCCAAGATGAAAAGCGCCCCCTTGGGGGGGCAGCGGGCCTTGCGCAGCAAGGGTAGCGTGGGGGTCAGTTTTCATTCAGGCCTTGGCACCGTAGCTGCGGGCCACGGACTCGGCCACGCAGGCGGGCTTGTCGGCGCCTTCGCGCTCCACGGTCACCAGCCAGGTCATCTGCAGCCCGCCGGGCTCGATGGGCTCGGCGGCCTGCAGCGTCAGGCGCGCGCGCAGGCGGCTGCCCACGGGCACGGGAGAGGTGAAGCGCACGCGGTTGAGGCCGTAGTTCACGCCCATTTGCGCGCCTTCGATGTGAAAGCAGCTCTGGAAAAACTGGGGAATCAGCGACAGCGTCAGAAAGCCATGCGCGATCGGCGCGCCGAAGGGGCCCTTGGACGCACGCTCGGGGTCCACATGGATCCATTGCTGGTCGCCCGTGGCATCGGCGAACAGCTGCACCTGCTGCTGGGTGATGGTGATCCAGTCGCTGACGGCGACTTCCTGCCCCACGCAGGCACGCACTTCGGAATAGGAATGGAAGGTTTTCATGCCCCAAATGGTAGGGGCCGGTGCCGCGCGCTCCATGTCGGGCGCGCGACAGCTAGGGTCTGTTGACGTTAATTTGTGGGTCGCGTTGCGCGGTTGCGGGGTTGTATGCAAGGCGCTCATGCGCAGCAAGGCCCATGCCTTGCGAGTGTGAGCAACGCGGCAGACGGCCCCGCAACCGCGCAACCCGAAGGGAAGCAGCCTGCCAGCGCGCCACTCGGCGTTGCACTCCTTGTGCGTGTAGGCACACGCACGGCGTCGCGCGCCTTGATTGGCACGCTGGCAGGCTGCTTCGCGACCGCAAATTAACGTCAACAGACCCTTGGGTTAGCCCAGGGAGGGGCTCAGCGCGAGGCGCGCTGCACGAAGAACAGCCCCGTGCCCACGGCCATCAGCAGCGCGCCGAAGACCCGGTTCTGGCTGCGCACGGCACGCGCGCTGCGCATGAAGCCGCGCAGCGCGCTGGCGCTGGCCGCATAGCCGTGCATGACCATGGTGTCCACGGCCAGCATGGTGGCGGCCAGGATCAGCAACTGCAGCCACAGCGGGCGGCTGGTGGTCATGAACTGGGGCAGCACAGCCACCATGAAGATGATGCCCTTGGGGTTGGTGGCGTTGGTCAGGAAGCCCGTGAGCACGCGGCGGCGCACGCTGAGCTCGGGCATGGATTCCTGGGTGGCCAGGGGTGCGGCACCCGAGCGCCATTGGCTGATGCCCAGGTAGATCAGATAGCAGGCGCCGACGATCTTGACGGCGTTGAACGCCCATTCGGAGGCCAGCAGCAGCGAGCCCACGCCCGCGCCGGCGATCAGCAAGATGGTCAGCAGCCCCAGCTGCAGCCCGAAGATGGTGGCGCTGCTCTTGCGCACGCCATACGACAGGCCATGGCTCATGGACAGCACGGCGCCCGAGCCCGGGGAGACCGCAATGATCCAGCAGGCCACAAAGTAGGCGATCCAAGTGTGCCAATCCATGCCAAACACCTTAAAAATACGGAGCAGGCCGGCATCTTAAAACCGTGCAGCCGATCTGGCGCACTGCCGCGGCAAAGCCGGATGGGGCGGTGAAGCATTCGGTGGCATTTTTCATCGCCGGGCCGCCCCAAGATGAAAACGGCCCCCTCGGGGGGCGCCCGGCCAGGGGCAGCGGACCTAGCGCAGCAAAGGGAGCGTGGGGGGCATTTTCAACCCTGTCAAAAAGCTGACCCAGCTGTGAGAGTGACACAATCAATCACCCCAGGGTAAACACCAACTCCAAGATCCCTAGCTTCCATGGAACACAGCGCCCCCATCTGGCTGACCTACGGCTTTCTCTATCTCACCGCCGCCGTGCTGGCCGTGCCCATTGCGCGTGCCCTGGGCCTGGGCGCCATCATTGGCTACCTGGGTGCCGGCATTGCCATGGGCCCCTGGGGACTGTCGCTTGTCAGCAATGTGGATGACATTCTTCACTTTGCCGAGTTCGGCGTGGTGCTGATGCTGTTCGTGATCGGGCTGGAGCTGCAGCCCAGCCGCCTGTGGGAGCTGCGCCGGCCCATCCTGGGATGGGGGCTCGCGCAGATGCTGGCCTGCACGGGCGTGCTGTTCCTGGCGGCCTGGGCCTTCGGCTTTTCCTGGCGCGTGAGCCTGATCGCGGGCATGGGCCTGGCCCTGTCGTCCACGGCCATCTGCCTGCAGGTCATGGCCGAGCGCAACCTCATGCGCACGCCCAGCGGCCAGGCCGGCTTTTCCATCCTGCTGTTCCAGGACGTGGCCGCCATTCCCATCCTGGCGCTGATCCCCATCCTGGGCGCGGTCAAGGCCGCCAATGCCACGCACACAGACAGCCACCTGTGGCTGCAGGTGCTCAAGACCGTGGGCACCATCGCCGCCGTGGTGGTGGGCGGCCGCCTGCTGCTGCGCCCCCTGCTGCGCTGGATCGCCCGCAGCCGCACGCCCGAGATCTTCACGGCCACCTCGCTGCTGCTGGTGGTGGGCATTGCCATGCTGATGGTGCAGGTGGGCCTGTCCATGGCGCTGGGAGCCTTCCTGGCCGGCGTGCTGCTGGCAGACAGCGAGTACCGCAGCGAGCTGGAGACCAACATCGAGCCCTTCAAAGGCCTGCTGCTGGGCCTGTTCTTCATGGCCGTAGGCATGAGCATCGATTTCGGCGTGCTGCTGCGCGCGCCCTGGGCCATGGCGGCCATGGTGCTGGGCTTTCTGGCGCTCAAGGGCGCCGTGCTCTACACCCTGGCCCGCGTGCTGAAGCTGCCCTGGCGCGAGCGCCCGGTGTTCACCCTGCTGCTGGCCCAGGGCGGCGAGTTCGCCTTCGTGGTGTTCCAGACGGCGGCGCAGTACAAGGTGTTCCACCACAGCATCTCGTCCATGCTGGTGGCCGCCGTGGCCCTGTCCATGCTGATCGGCCCGCTGGTGCTGGTGCTGATGGACAAGCTGCTGCTCAAGCGCTTTGCCGACATGAAGGATTGCCAGGTCGACGGCGCGGGCCAGGCTGCCAGGGCCCATGAAATCTCGGAGCCGCAGGACGCGCAGATCATCATTGCGGGCTTTGGCCGCTACGGCCAGATCGTGGCGCGCGTGCTGCTGACCCAGGGCGTGCCGGCCACCATCCTCGACCACAGCGTGGAGATGCTGGAAGTGGCACACACCTTCGGCTACCGCGTGTTCTTCGGCGATGCCACCCGCATGGACCTGCTGCGCATTGCCGGCGCGGACAAGGCGCGGGTGCTGGTCATTGCCGTGGACTCTTCCGAGCAATCGCTGAAGATCGCCGCCCGCGTGCGCAAGCGCTTTCCGCACCTGGAGATCGTGGCCCGCGCGCGCGACATGGCCCACTGGTACCAGTTGCGCGACCTGGGCGTGCACCATGTCGAGCGCGAAGTCTTCGAGTCCAGCCTCGTCTCGGCGCGCACCGTGCTGGAGCTCGCTGGCCACAGCCCTGCCGAGGCCCGGCGCACCACCGCGCGCTTTCGGGAGCACAACCTGCAGCTGATCGAGCGCATGTACCCCCACCACAAGGACCAGGCCCAGCTCATTGCCGTGGCCAAGCAGGGCCGCCAGCAGCTGGTCGAGCAGATGGCCAAGGAGCGGCAGGAGGCCCAGGCGCAGCAGGAGAAGGACCAGGCGCCGCAGGAAACCCCGCCCCCGCCCGCCCCCTGAAAACCGGGCCTCAGGACGCGCCCAGCGCCTGCACCATGTGGTCCACGAACTGCGCCAGCTTGGGCAGTTGGCGGCGGTCCGGCAGATAGACCAGGTGCACCGGGCGCGGCAGTGGCACGCAGTCCTGCAGCACGGGCACCAGCCGGCCCGCGGCCATGTCGGCGGCCAGCAGCACCTCGGGCTGCAGGATCAGGCCCAGGCCGCGCAGCGCCGCATGGCGCAGCCCGTCGCCGCTGTTGCAGCGCAGGCGGGCGTCTTCGGGCCACTGCACCGGCGCCGAGCCGTCGCCGCGCAGAATCCATTCCGAGCGGCGCTGCCAGACCGCGTAGCTCAGGCAGTCATGGCGCGCCAGATCGCCCACGCCACGCGGATGACCGCGCCGCCGCAGGTACGAAGGCGCCGCCGCGATCACCATGCGATAGGGCTGCAGCGGCCGCGCCACCAGGCCTTCGCCGCCCACGGGGCCGATGCGCACGGCCACGTCGATGTTCTCGCCCACCAGGTCGGCCATGCTGTCGCTCAGCTGCAGGTCCACGCGCACCAGCGGATGGGCCAGCTGGTAGTCGGCCACCAGCGGCGCGATCACATGGTTGCCCAGCGTGGTCGGCGCGCTGATGCGCAGCAGGCCCTGGGGCGCGCTGCGGCTGCGCTCCACGGCCGACTCGGCCCAGCGCAACTGCTCGAAGACCTGGCGGCTGTCCTCGTAGAAGCTGCGCCCCACCTCGGTCAGGCTGTGGCGCCGCGTGGTGCGCTGCAGCAGGCGCGCGCCCAGATGGGCTTCCAGCTGCTGCACATGCTTGCCCACCATCACGGCCGAGATGTCCAGGCGCCGCGCGGCCTGGGCAAAGCTGCCGTCCTCGACCACGGCCATGAAGACCTCCATATTGCGCAGCTTGTCCATGGATTGCCAACCAATGCTTAGGAGTACAAAAAGATCCGGCTACTTTATGCCATCCATGATTTGCAAAACACTGGAGGCCTGTTCACCCCCCTCAGAAAGAAAACCGCATGAAGATCCTTCTCATCGGTGCCTCCGGCACCATCGGCCGCGCCGTACACGCCCTGCTGGCCCCGCGCCATGACATCGTCACCGTGGGCCGCAACAGCGGCGATCTGCGCGCCGACTTCACCCAGCCCGAGACGCTGCAGAAAATGTTCGAAGCCGCCGGTCAGGTGGACGCCATCGTCAGCACGGCCGGAAAGCTGCACTTCGGCCCGCTGTCCGAGATGACGGCCGAGCAGTTCAACTCCGGCCTGCAGGACAAGCTGCTGGGCCAGGTGCGGCTCGCCCTGCTGGGCCAGCGCTGGCTGCGCGACGGCGGCTCCATCACGCTGACCAGCGGCGTCGCCGCCACCGAGCCCATCCGCCACGGCGCCAATGCATCGACGGTGAATGCCGCGCTGCACGGCTTCGTCACCGGCGCCGCGGTCGAACTGCAGCGCGGCCTGCGCATCAACGCCGTGAGCCCCACCCTGCTGACCGAATCGGCCGATGCCTATGGCTCGGTCTTCCCCGGCTTCGAGACCGTGCCCGCCGCCCGCGTGGCCCTGGCCTACCAGCGCAGCGTGGAAGGCGCCCAGACCGGCAGGGTCTTCGAGGTGCTCTGACCTCTTCTTGCGGCGGGCCCTGGGCAAAGTCCTTGCGTGCCCGCCCAAAAGGGCCGCGTGCTACGCTGCGCGCCACCATGTTCAACCCCACCCAAGCCGATGTGCGGCGCTTTTTCTGCGGCGTGCGCACCAAGATGCTGAGCGGCGCGCCGATGGAGGCCATAGAGACGCTGGCCAGCCTCTGGATCGCCGAGCATCCCGAGTATTTCGATGACCTTGCCGACGTGGACGCCGCCCTGCTGCGCGACTACGATGCCACGCCCGGCGTGACCAATCCGTTTTTGCATCTGTCCATGCATCTGTCCATCAGCGAGCAGTGCAGCATCGACCAGCCGCGCGGCATACGCCAGGCCGTGGAGCTGCTCAGCCGCCGCCTGGACTCGCTGCACGACGCCCACCACGCCACCATGGAATGCCTGGGGCAGATGCTCTGGGAAAGCCAGCGTTCGGGCCGCCCGCCCGATGGCGAAGCCTATATCGCCGCAGTCCAGCGCCGCGCCACGAGTGACGGCGCCAAGGCCACGGGCGGCGCATAGCGCCTCTGTGCATCACCCTCAAGACAAAGCCCGCGATTGCGGGCTTTTGCTATGGGGTATGGGGCTGCGCGCGATTCACTGCGATTTGTGGCCCAGGCGGAAATGGGGCTGGGGCAGGGTCTGCAGCTCGCCATCGAGGCTGCCGATGTAGTTGGCCAGCGCCTTGAGTTCGCTGTTGGTGAACTGCTTGGCAATGCCGGCCATCACGCCGTTGCTGCGGCCGATATGGGGGTTGCCTTCGGTCTTGTAGGACTTGAGGGCGGAGTACAGATAGTCCGCGTACTGGCCGGCCACCTTGGGGTAGCTGGGATCGATGGGTTTGGAAAAGCCCTGGCCGTGGCAGGATACGCAGGCGCCCTTTTGCAGCAGCGCGGCGACCTGGGTGCTGGGCTCGCGGACCTTGGCGTCGGCGGCCTTGGCCACGCCATGCTCGGCGTAGTAGGCCGCCACGTCGGCCATGTCCTGCTCGGTCAGCGGATCGGCAATGCCGCGCATGGTGGGATGCTTGCGTTCGCCCTTCTGGTAGGCCTGCAGCGCGGCCACGATGTAGGGTGCGCCCTGGCCGGAAATCTTGGGGACCTTGTACACCTCGGGGAAGCTGGCCTGGTAGCCCTGGATGCCATGGCAGCCAATGCACATGGCGATCTTCCCCTCCCCTGCCTTTGCGTCACCTTTGCTTTGCTGGGCCTGTGCCACAGAGGTCACAGATGCGACAGCCAGCGCCAATACCGTGGTCAAAGTTTTTATCATTTTGCGCGCACAATCCTTCAAGAGTTCTGACGGATGCCTACTGCTGAGCGGGTAGCGCGAACGATTATGGCAGTCACCGTCAAGCGTCCCCATCAATACTTACGCTGATACCGCCCATGAAATTTCAAGGTTCCGAGAACTACGTCGCCACCCAAGATTTGATGCTCGCGGTGAATGCCGCAGCCACCTTGCAGCGCCCGCTGCTGGTCAAGGGAGAGCCCGGCACGGGCAAGACCATGCTGGCCGAGGAAGTGGCCGCCGCGCTGGACATGCCGCTGCTGCAGTGGCACATCAAGTCCACCACCAAGGCCCAGCAGGGCCTGTATGAATACGACGCCGTCAGCCGCCTGCGCGACTCGCAACTGTCCGACATCGACGGCGGCGAGCGCGTCAAGGACATCCACAACTACATCGTCAAGGGCGTGCTGTGGCAGGCCTTCACGGCAGACCGGCCCGTGGCCCTGCTGATCGACGAGATCGACAAGGCCGACATCGAATTCCCGAACGACCTGCTGCGCGAGATCGACCGCATGGAGTTCTACTGCTACGAGACGCGCGAGATGATCCGCGCCAAGCACCGGCCGCTGGTGTTCATCACCTCCAACAACGAAAAGGAGCTGCCCGACGCCTTCCTGCGCCGCTGCTTCTTCCACTACATCAAGTTCCCCGACGCCGACACCATGCGCCAGATCGTGGCCGTGCACTTCCCCAAGCTGCAGGGCGAGCTGCTGGCCGCCGCGATGAAGGTGTTCTACGACGTGCGCAACCTGCCCGGCCTCAAGAAGAAGCCCTCCACCAGCGAGCTGATCGACTGGCTCAAGCTGCTGGTGGCCGAGGACATTCCCGTGGAATCGCTGCAGACCGCCGAGGGCAAGGTCTCCGTGCCGCCGCTGGTGGGCGCCCTGCTCAAGAACGAGCAGGATGTGAGCCTGTTCGAGAAGCTGGTCTTCATGAACCAGCGCAACCGCTGAGGCCAGCCATGCCGGATTCCAAGCCCGACACCGAAGGCCCCGACCACGCCGGCGCAGAATCGCGCGTGCCGGCCATCACCGGCCAGGTCACCACCATCCCCGTGGCTGGCGCCGTGGCGCACCAGGGCTTCGTGCAGCCCGTGGTCATGCGCTTCAACGGCGTGCGGCTGGAGCCCCTGGCCCTCGCCCATGAAGCCGGGCTGCGCGAGGCCGTGCAGGACGGCCAGCTGTGGCGCATCCGCGTGACCTCCGCGCCCGAGCCCGACGACGTGCGCGCCTATATCGAGGCCGCGCTGGAGCAGCGCAGCCAGGGCAAGCGCTTCGCGTTTGCCGTGCTCGACGACGACAGCGGCCGCGTGCTGGGCACCAGCAGCTACCACGACATCCTGCCCGAGGTGCGCCGCGTGGAGATCGGCTACACCTGGTACGCGCGCAGCGTGCAGCGCACCCATGTCAACACCTCGGCCAAGCTCATGCTCATGGGCCATGCCTTCGACACGCTGGCCTGCCATGTGGTGGGCTGGCGCACGGACTGCTTCAACTTCGCCAGCCAGCGCGCCATCGAGCGCCTGGGTGCCAGGAAGGACGGCGTGATCCGCGGCCACGCGCTGCGCCGCGACGGCACCATCCGCGACACCGTGATGTACAGCCTGCGCAGCGGCGAATGGCCCGAGTCGCGCGCCCAGTTGCTGGACCAGTTGCAGCGCCATTCGGACGGCAGCACCGCCGTGGCGCGCACATGAGGGCGCGTACGCCGGGCCCCCGGGAGATGCCATGCTGATCGACTTCTTCTACACCATGCGCGCGGCCAAGCTGCCCGTCTCGGTCAAGGAGTTCCTGACCCTGCTGGAGGCGCTGCAGGCCGGCGTGGTCGGCCCCAGGAGCGAGGACGCCTGGAGCCTGGACGACTTCTACCACCTGGGCCGCACCGTGCTGGTCAAGGACGAGAAGCACTACGACAAGTACGACCGCGCCTTCGCCGCCTACTTCAAGGGCGTGGAGATGGTGGCCGACCTCACGCGCGAAATTCCCCAGGACTGGCTGAAGAAGCTGCTGGAGCGCGAACTCTCGCCCGAGCAGAAGGCCGCCATCGAAGCCATGGGCTGGGACGAGCTGATGGACACGCTCAAGAAGCGCCTGGAGGAGCAAAAGGAGCGCCACGAAGGCGGCAACAAGTGGATAGGCACGGGCGGCACCAGCCCCTTCGGCCACGGCGGCTACAACCCGGCCGGCGTGCGCATCGGCGGGCCGGGCCGCAACAAGAGCGCCGTCAAGGTCTGGGAGCAGCGTGCCTACCGCGACTACGACGACACGCAGGAGCTGGGCACGCGCAACATCAAGGTGGCGCTGCGCCGGCTGCGCAAGTTCGCACGCGAAGGCAGCGACCTGGAGCTGGACCTGCCCGACACCATCCGCAGCACGGCCGCCAACGCGGGCTACCTGGACATCAAGATGATCCCGGAGCGCCACAACAACGTGAAGGTGCTGCTGCTCATGGACGTGGGCGGCACCATGGACGAGCACGTGCAGCGCGTGGAGGAGCTGTTCTCCGCCGTCAAGAGCGAGTTCAAGCACCTGGAGTTCTACTACTTCCACAACTGCGTCTACGACTTCATGTGGAAGAACAACCGCCGCCGCTTCGCCGAGAAGTTTCCGACCTGGGACATCATCCGCAAGTACAACAAGGACTACAAGCTGATCTTCGTGGGCGACGCCACCATGAGCCCCTACGAGATCCTGCAGCCCGGCGGCAGCGTGGAGTACATGAACGAGGAGCCCGGCGCCGAATGGCTGCAGCGCCTGACGCATGCCTTCCCGCGCTTTGCCTGGATCAACCCCGAGCCGCCCGGCGTCTGGCAGTACCGCCAGAGCATCAGCATCATCCAGCAGCTCACGGGCAACCGCATGTACCCTTTGACACTCAAAGGTCTGGAAGACGCCATGCGCCTGCTGTCAAAATAGGCCGATGCCCAAGCTCCCCCCCGCGACAGCGCCGGCCCGAGGGCCGGCGTTTTTGTTTCTGTTGAGTGCAGCCCTGATGCTCGGCGGCTGCAGCCTCCTGCCGTCCAAGAATGATGACAAGGACACGGACCCGTCGCTGATTGCAGCGACCGGCGACCCGGCCTTCTCCCTTGTCGTCGATGCGCCCAAGGAAGTGCGCGAGCTGCTGGAAAAGCACCTCGAACTGCGCCGCTACCGCTACCAGAGCGACCTGCAGCGGCGCGAACTCACGCGGCTGCTGGGCGCCACCGACGCCAACGTGCGCGACCTGATCGGCACGCTGGGCTACTTCAGCCCCACGGTCACGGTGGAGATCAAGGAAACGCCCGAATCCGACGAGGCCCCGCTGGAGGTCACCGTCAAGGTGGACCCGGGCGAGCCCGCCACCATTGCGCGCAGCCAGGTGCGTTTTGCGGGCGTCAACGCCGACGATCCCGAAGGCGCCTCGCAGCGCGCCACCATCGAAAGCCAATGGCCGCTGCAGCCCGGCCAGCGCTTCAGCCAGGCCAGCTGGAGCCAGGCCAAGAGCCAGGGCCTGCGCACGCTGCAGTCGCGCCGCTACCCGCTGGCGCGCATCGACTCCAGCCTGGCCGACGTCGACGCCGACACGCACGAGGCCGACGTCAGCGTGGCCTATGCGCCCGGCCCGGCCTACACCTTCGGCCCGCTGCGCATCGAAGGCGCCCAGCGCTACGACCCCGTGGGGACAGCCCGCATCGCACGCCTGCCCGAGGGCGAGGAATACGACCAGACCGCCCTGGTCGATGCCCAGCTGCGCCTGGCCAGCAGCGGCTACTACGACTCCGTCTTCCTCACGCTGGCCAACGTGCCCCAGCAGGGAGACAGCGCCGCCGAGGACGAGGAAGCCATCAAGCGCAAGGGCGCCCAGGTCACCACGCCCGTCATCGCCCAGGTGCGCGAGGCCCAGATGCAGAAATGGGTCTTCGGCGTGGGCATGAGCACCGACACCGGCCCGCGCCTGAGCGTGGACCACATCCACAACCGCCTGCCCTGGCTGGGCTGGCGCGCCGTCACGCGCATGCGCTTCGACCGCAAGAACCCGCTGATCTCCACGCAGTGGACCGCCCTGCCCGATGAAACCCTGTGGCGCTGGTTCACCACGGCCAAGGCCGAGCGCGCGCCCTCGGGCGACTTCGATGTCAACAGCCTGCAGCTGCGCGCCGGCCGCACCAAGTCCGAAGACCACATCGACCGCAACTACTACCTGCAGTACGACTACGCCAAGACCCAGGGCGAGGGCGCGCCCCCGTCCAGCTCGTCGGTCACGGCCAACTACGGCTGGACGGGCCGCTACTTCGACAGCACGCTGGCGCCCTCCTCGGGCTTCGGCTTCGCCTGGGAAGTCGGCGCGGGCACCACGCTCACGCCCCAGCGCACACCGTTCGGCCGTGTCTCGGGCCGCTGGCTCAGCCTGATTCCCATCGGCGAGGTCGATCCCGAGACCAAGCGCCGCAGCCGCCTGGCGCTGCGCGCCTCCGGCGGTGCCCTGCTGGCCCGCAAGGATGCCGACCTGCCCGTCACCCAGCTGTTCATCACCGGCGGCGACAACACCGTGCGCGGCTACGGGTACCAGAGCATCGGTGCGCGCACCGACAGCGGCAAGGTCATCGGCGGGCGCTACATGGCCGTGGGCAGCATCGAGTGGCAGCGGCCCATCGTCATCAAGGGCAACACGCAGGACTGGGAGCATGCCGTCTTCCTGGACGCCGGCACCGTGGGCGATGCGCCCGACTCCATGTACATGCGCGTGGGCGTGGGCACCGGCCTGCGCTGGCGCAGCCCCGTGGGCCCCGTGCAGGCCGACATCGCCTGGGGCGCCCAGGAAAAGCAGCTGCGCCTGCACCTGCGCCTGGGCTTCAACTTCTGACCATGGTGGATTCCCGCTTGAATACCCCTGCCTCCTCCGCCGCGCCAGACCAAAGCCCCCAGGCGTCCCCTCCGTCGCCTGCGCCCCGCCGCCGCTGGCTGCGCTACCTGCTCTGGTTCTTCCTGGTCCTGGTCCTGCTGCTGGCCGCCCTGCTGGGTTCCGCCTGGTGGTGGAGCGGCCGTGCCGATTCGCTGGCCTACACCCTGCAGCGCGTGGCCGGCTGGCTGCCCGCAGGCCAGAGCCTGCAGGCCAAGGAAGTCACCGGCACCCTGCGCCAGGGCGGGCGCATCGGCTGGCTGCAATGGCAAAACCCCACCATGAAGGTGGAGCTGCGCGACGCCACCATCGGCTGGCAATTGCGTCCCCTGCTGTCGCGCACCGTGCGCCTGGGCGAAGTGCGCATCGCCGAGCTGAACATTGCCAGCACGCCCGACCCCGAGGACAAGAAACCCGTCGAGCCGCTGCAGCAGCTCGTGCTGCCCGTGAAGATCGACGTGCCCTTCCATGTGGAGCGCATCGTCTGGCAAGGCCCGCCCCAGGCCGAAGTACTGGGCCTGCAAGGCCACTACGCCTACGACGGTAGCGAGCACCAGCTGGACGTGCGCGACCTGCAATGGGCCGATGGCAGCTACCAGGCCAGGCTGCGCCTGCAGGCCCGCGCGCCCATGGCCATCCAGGCCGAGCTGCAGGGCGACCTGCAGGCGCCTGCCCTGGCTTCGGACGACGAGGCCTCCGCAGCCAAGGCCCCCAAACCTGCACCGCTGGCCGTGCAGGCCAAGGCACAGATCGACGGCACCCTGGCCACCGCCGCTGCGCAACTGGGCATCAAGCTCCAGGTTGATGCCAAGCCCGGGACGGTGTCCGAGGAAACGCCTGCCCCTGCCGCCGTACAGAAATCCGCCAGGGCCGATGGCAAGAACGGCAAGGCCAGGGAGCGCAAGGAAGCCGCCCCCGTGTCCGAACCCATGCATGCGGACATCGAGGCCAGCATCCGGCCCTGGCAGCCCCAGCCGCTGCAGACCGCGCGCGCCCAGCTCAGCCAGATCGACATCGCCGCCTTCTGGCCCCAGGGACCGCGCACCCGCATCAGCGGCGAATTGCAGGCCGGGCCGGATGGCAAGGCAGCTGATACAGCCCAGGCACCCGCCACGGAACAGCCATCGGACCAGGCACCAGGCTCGGCCATCGCCACCACCGCCTGGCAGCTGACGACACGCCTGAACAACGCCATGCCCGGCCCCTGGGACCGCCAGCGTCTGCCGCTGGACCAGATCGAGGCCGCAGTGCGCTATGACGGCCAGCAGTGGCTGCTGGAGCAGGCGCAGATCGCCATAGGCTCGGGCAGCATCGACGCCCAGGGCCGCTTCGAGCCCGCCACCAAGGTCTTCGAAGGCCAGGCCAAGGTCCAGCGCCTGGACCCCGCCGCGCTCTACAGCCTCCTGGAAGCCGCACCGCTGCAGGGCGAGCTGCGCGCCAGCACCACGGCAGAGCAGCAGGTGGACTTCAGCGTGGACATCCAGGCCGCAGCAGCGCCCGCAGGCGCCAAGCGCCAGCCCCTGCGCATAGAAAAACTCGCCACCAAAGGCCGCTGGGCCCAGCCCGTGCTGTCGCTGGAGAACCTGCAGCTTGATGCGCTGCAGGCCTCGGTGCGCAGCCGCAGCCTGCAGTTCGACACCGAACAGCAAAAGCTGCAGACCGTGCTGAAGGCCCAGCTGCCCGGCGCCGAACTCTCGCTGGACGGCCACATCAGCCCTGCCGCAGGCCAGGGCAGCAGCCAGCTCAAGCTGTCGTCACTCACCGCCCTCACGCAGTGGCTGCGCAAGCTGCCCGGCATGAAGGACCCGCTGGCCGGCGCCCTGATCGAAGGCCAGGCCCAGCTGGACGCCAGCTGGCGCGGCGGATGGGGCGCACTGCAAAAGCGCATGAAGGCCGCCGTGGGCGACCCCCTGCCCGCCAGCGGCCTGCAGCTGCAGGCCGACCTGCAGGCCGCCAAGCTGCGCTACCTGCCCGCCAACACGCCGCCCGAGCAGGCGCTGGAGCTGCCCGAGCTGCGCCTGGCCCTTAAGGGCTCGCCCGAGCAGGCCAGCCTCACCCTGGCCGGCCAGGCGAAGCGCGGCACGCAGACCGCGCAGATCGACACGGCCCTGCAGGCAGGCCTTGCCACGGCGCGCGGTGCCGCACCCCTGGACTGGCAGGCCAGCATCGACAAGCTGCAGGCCCGGCTGAGTCCGGGCCAGGACCTGCCCGGCCCATGGCAGCTGCAACTGGCAGGCAACCAGCCCGTACGGATCGCCCAGCGCACCACGGGCCGCACCGTGCTGTCCACTGCCTTCACGGCATCGGCCGGCAGCCTGCAGGTCACGCCGCCCACCCTGCCCCAGCGCCGCACCAATGCCCAAGCGCCCCAGCCCGTGCTGCTGGCCTGGGACGACACCCGCGCCAGCCAGGGCGGCGACGGCCGCTGGGCCCTGCGCAGCACAGGCCGCGCCCAGGCATTGCCGCTGGCCTGGGTCGATGCCCTGTCCATGGCCGAGGAGCCCCCGCTGGCCGCCATGGGCCTGAGCGGCGACCTGAGCTTCAACGCCCGCTGGGACATCGACACGACGGGCCCCGCGCTCAAGGCCGAACTGCTGGTCGAGCGTGCAGCCGGCGACCTGCGCCTGGCCGTGGAAGACGGCTCGGGCACCACCGTCATCCACACCACGGGGCCGCGCTCCAGCAAGCCCGGCGAAGTGCGCACGCATACCGTGCGCGGCGCCGGCATGCGCGCCCACATCAAGCAGGCCCGCCTGAGCGTGCGCGCCCAGGGCGACGACGTGCAGGCCAAGCTCGACTGGGACAGCGAACGCGCCGGCACCCTGACCGCGCAGCTGGGCACGCGCCTGGCCCAGCAGGACGGCACCTGGACCTGGCCCGAGAAGGCCCCTCTGTCCGGCCAGATCGACGCCCGCATGCCCGACATCGGCATCTGGGCGCTGTTCGCCCCGCCCGGCTGGCGCGTCACCGGCTCGCTGCAGGCCAAGGCCGAGATCAGCGGCGACCGCCAGAACCCGCAGTGGCAGGGCAATCTCTCGGCCGACGGCCTGAGCATCCTGTCCGCGCTGGACGGCATCGACCTGCAAAACGGCGTGCTGCGCGCGCGCCTGCAAGGCAACCGCCTGGACCTGACCGAGCTGCGCATGCAGGGCGGGCGCGGCAGCAATGCGCGCATCCTGGGCTACAGCGGCAACCTCACCACGGCACCGCGCGAAGGCGGCGAACTCACGGGCTCGGGCTTCGTGCGCTGGGACCCGCCCAACGCCGATGGCAGCAACTCCGGCCTGAGCATGGACCTGCGCGCCCAGGCCACCAGGCTGCAGGTGCTGGTGCGCGCGGACCGCCAGGTCAGCGTCTCGGGCGGCCTGCAGGCCAGGCTGGAGCAAGGCCAGTTCACGCTGCGCGGCGACCTCACCACCGACCGCGCCACCATCATCCTGCCCGAGGAATCCGCGCCCTCGCTGGACTCCGACGTGGTCGTGCACTCGGCCGCCTCGCGCAAGGCCGAGCAGGAAGCGGCGCGCAAGCAGCAGCAGGCCGACCGCAAGGCCCAGGCCCGCGCGGAAACCATCAAGCTGCCCGACATCCTCGTCAAGCTTGACCTGGGCCGCGACTTCGCGCTGCAGGGCTACGGCATCACCACCCGCCTGGAAGGCGCGCTGGAAGTGCAAGGCCCCACCGTGGCGGGCGGCCCGCCGCGCATTACCGGCGAGATCCGCACCGTGCAGGGCCGCTACCGCGCCTGGGGCCAGTCGCTGGACGTGGAGACCGGCCTCATCCGCTTCAACGGCCCCTACGCCAACCCCTCGCTGGACATCCTGGCGCTGCGCCCGAACATCGCCGTGCGCGCAGGCGTGCAGGTGCAGGGCACGGCCAACGCCCCGCGCGTGCGCCTGTACTCCGACCCCGAAATGCCCGATGCCGAAAAGCTCTCCTGGGTGGTCATGGGCCGCGACCCCGCCACGGGCGGCGCCGAAAGCGCCCTGCTCCAGCAGGCCGCGCTGTCCCTGCTCAGCGGCGGGCGCAACAACAGCGGCAAGATCGCCAGCAACCTGGGCCTGGACGAGATCGGCTTCAAGGGACCGGGCGGCGAAGGCTCCACCGGCGCCGCCCTCACCCTGGGCAAGCGCCTGTCCAGCGACCTCTATGTCACCTACGAGCAAAGCCTCTCGGGCGCCATGGGCACGCTGTACATCTTCTACGACCTCTCGCGCCGCCTCACCCTGCGCGGCCAGACCGGGGAAACCAGCGCGCTGGACCTGATCTACACCGTGCGCAAGGACTGACGCCCCACCCCTGCGCAGCCGCCCTGCCGGCGCTGCGCGGGGCGGACCCGCCATGGGTTTACAATCGCCGTTTGCTCCTCTCCGTAGTTCAATGGATAGAACGGGCGCCTCCTAAGCGCCAGATACAGGTTCGATTCCTGTCGGAGGGACCATCAATTTTCCAATGGCGACAACCACTTACAGCTCATTGAGTGGGTGTCTGGGCCATAAGTGGGACATGAATACGGTCTCAAGAGCTGGATTGCATGCCCGCGCAGTGGGCTCTCAACACGGAAACGACGACAGCCCCCTCGGCGCCCTTATGGGAATCGAAGGGGCCGTTTTCGTTTCGTTTGGCCCGAGCTAAGCGCGCGTACCCGCATCAGCGCCGAACCTTCTCCAGCGCCACCGCAGGGCCTGCTCAGGCAGGGCAAATCACTTAGAGTGGCTAACACCACCGATCCACGAAGCGTGCACAGATGATCGCCGCTGCCAGTTTTAGCAGCGCTTCGTGGATATCCAGTCGTCTTTCAAAGCGGATTCGCAACTTGCCAAAGCCTGCAAACCATCCATGGGTCCGCTCCACCACCCAGCGATGCTTGCCCAGTCGCTCGCTACTCTCAACGCCTCGCCTGGCAATGCGGCTGGCGATGCCCCGTTGTCTCAAGTGCGCACGGCAACGCTTGTAGTCATAGCCCTTGTCGGCGTGCAACTTCGATGGTCTTTTGCGGGGGCGCCCTCCCAAGCCTGCAATCGCAGGAATCGCGTCCACGCACCTCTCGAACATCTTGGAGTCGTGCCGGTTCGCGCCGCTGACCAAGATCACCAGCGGGATGCCTCTGGCATCTACGACGATGTGCCGCTTGGAGCCGAGCTTGCCTCTGTCCGTGGGGTTGGGGCCCGTTTCCTGGCCCCCCGGGGGCTTGGTACCGAGGAGCCATCAATGCTAGCCCGGCTCCAATCAATCTGGTCATGTTCACGCAAGCGAGTCAACATGGCCTGGTGCAGCTGCTCCCAGACACCAGCAGCGTTCCAGTCGCGCAGGCGGCGCCAGCAAGTCATGCCGCTGCCGTACCCAAGGGATTGGGGAAGGTCTTCCCACGGAATGCCTGTTTGCAACACAAACAGGATGCCGTTGAGGGCGGCTTCATCGCTGACTGCGAGCTTGCGCGCACCGCCTTTGGCGGAAGGTACGAAGGCAGGGATGAGGGGTTGTAGCTGTCGCCACAGTTCTTTGCTTACAGGTCGTCGTGCCATGAGGGCAGCGAGCATAACTGCTCTGCGGGGGCCTGTGACGAAGTGGTGTTAGCCACTCTAAGAGAGCTAGTCATTTCAACTTCCCCAATTGATATCCACCATTTTTATGACAGCCTGGTTAATAAGACAAGTCAGCGCAGAGAGACGCTGCTGCGGAGAAAGATGCGTTCAGCTGCGGGAAGTCAAGCTGGCCATCGTGTAGTGCTCATAGTGGCCAATCCCATTCTTCACGATGGGATCTTCGGATGTAAACGAACCGATCTCTTGGTTGTCGGCGATCTGGTAAAGAGACACGCCGTAGCCATCACCATCGTCAATCACAGGCCCGTGCGCTACGATCACACCTTGCTCGAGAAGACCGTTCATATATTCGCCATGCTGCATCATCCATGTTTTTTCTTCGCCGGACATGGTGCCCAGGAAATTCGCGCGAGGCGGGACAAATTTGCACAGGTAGTATTTCATTTCGGCTCCTCTCAAAGATAAATGATGCTGAGATTCAAGCTGTTTTCACACTCTTCAATATTGCCCCTTCGAACATCTTGGGCGCATAGCTCTGCAGGAACAGGATCATTCCTGTCATCTTTCCAACGGGATTACTGAACTTTGGCTTCTTGGTATCGATCAGCTTGGTAATCGTTTTGACGACGGCGTCGGGCGCCTCCGCCTCATCGATCCCCTTCTGTGTCGCAGCATCTGCTTGCTTGCGGTAGGCGTTGTAATCAGCAATACGCCCGCTTGATTGAGACACGGAGTTATGAGCGAGGTTGGTCTTGAACCACACTGGCTCCACCATGCTGACTTGGATGTTGAACGGATCCAGCTCGAAGCGCAGAGATTTGAAATACCCCTGGACTGCGTGCTTTGAAGCCGTGTAGTACGAGAGATTCGGCGGGCCGATCAAGCCGACGATGGAGCTGATTGTGATGATCTGCCCATGCTTTTGCGCCCGCAGCCGGGGCAGCAAGGCATTCGTCACTTTGATCGTGCCCCAGAAGTTGGTTTCGAACTGCTGACGTCCCAATTCGACGGGAGTCTCTTCTGCCAGCCCCGTCACCATGTAGCCGGCATTGTTCACCAATACATCCAGCTGCCTGACGCTGCGGAACAGCTCTTCAGCGAACGCGTTGATGGAGTTGTCGTCGCTGATGTCCAGACGCAGCAGCTTGAAGGGAACCTTCCCTTCGTGCTTTTCAGGTTCACGGCTGGTGCCGATGACTTCGAAGCCCTGGTTGTGCAGGCTGTTGGCGAGCAGCAGGCCGAAGCCCGAGGATGCGCCGGTGATTAGGACTGTCTTCTTCATGGGTAGCTTCTCCGTAGATGATGGAAATTCTTGAAAACTTTGCCCGGCTGAACGTGCGTGCAGAAGGGCTTTGGGCTATTTGCTATCGGGGTTGGCAGCGCGACCATGAACAAGCCTTCATCAGCCAAGGCATGGCTCACAACCGTTACCTCTCAAGATGAGGCTGGGCTCTCTGCGCGCATGACTCCTTTCGGGCGTGGGTGCTGGACTGAACGATGGGCGCATGTTAGTATCGTTTCAGTACTTAGTCAATACTGAAATGATATGGACTCGAAAAAAACTTCTGAAAGCACTTGCCCCATCGCGCGCAGCCTGGCCTTCCTGGGCGATGCGTGGACTATGTTGATCCTGCGGGATGCGAACGCTGGGCTGACGCGCTTCGATCAGTTCAGGAAAAGCCTTGGCATCGCTCCCACGATGCTGACGAAGCGTTTGGCGACGCTCACGGATGAGCAACTGCTGGAAAAGCGGCAGTATTCGGAGCGGCCACCTCGCGAGGAATACGTCCTGACCGAAGCTGGGAGGGACTACTTGCCCGTTCTCTTCATGATTGCTGCCTGGGGCCGAAAGCACCGTGGCGAAGGCAAGCTGGTTCGGTTTCTGGATGCCGAGACGGGCAACGATCTGAAGCCGATTGCGATCGACGCAGAGACCGGCGCAGAGATCGGGACTCGCGAAATCCGCATGGTGATGCCGGAATGAAGCCAAGCAGTCGGGCTCCAGTGCCGGCGGAAAATCAAGCAGGCACAGCGAACCGTGGCGTAGTTCTTCTGTTGGCTGCGCTCGCGGCGATAGGCGCTTTGTCAACCAACATCATCCTGCCGTCGTTTCCGGCGATGTCTAAAACCCTGGGTGCGTCAGATGCCCAGCTCGGCCTGACACTCAGTGTCTTCTTCGTAGTTTTCGCGGCGGGGCAACTCTTCGTGGGACCTCTGTCTGATCGCTTCGGGCGTCGCAAACTGGTCATAGGGGGCTTGCTGGTCTTCGCGGCCGGCGGGGTGGTGTGTGCCCAGCCGGCGGCTCCAGCCGAACTGATTGTCGGCCGAGCAATACAGGCTGCAGGCGTATGCGCCGCGTCCGTACTTGCACGCGCGATCGCAAGAGATATGTATGAAGGCGAAACTCTGGCACGCGTTCTTGCGATGGTGATCGTGGCTATGGCCGCGGCCCCGGGGTTCTCTCCGCTGCTGGGCGGCATGACTGAGAAAATGATTGGCTGGCGCATGACCTTCCTGACGGTCAGTGCCTTCGGGCTTGCACTTTCAATGTGGTACGCCTTCCGACTTCCAGAAACACACGTCGCGTCGCGGCGGATGCCGCTTGCCGTTGGCCCCATACTCAGGATCTATGCCAGCCTTCTGATCGATCCACGCTTCCTCCGTCCAGTCGTCGCTGTCATGTGTCTCACAGGCGGGCTTTATGGATTCTTCGCTGCTGCTCCATCAGTGCTGATGGGCGCCATCAAGTTGAGCGCGCTGGAGATGGGGCTCTTTTTTGCAGCCACGGTGCCCGTTGTTTTTGCTGCAGGCCTCGCTGTACCAAGACTTTCACATCGCTGGGGTGCAGCTCGAGTCATCCAAGCCGGAATCGTCTTGGCCTTGGTTGGAGGCGTGATGATCTACCTGGCCTCGGTTCGATACCCATCCAGCCTCACAGCGTTCACGTTCGCGCTCTGTGTCTTCCTCATGGGAATGGGCGTTGCCAATCCTCTCAGTACAGCACAGGCGCTTTCTCCATTTGGAGCTCAAGCAGGTGCAGCCTCCGCCATGTTGGGCTTCATACAGATGTCCGGCGCAGCACTTGGCGCCATGCTGGTCAGCACGATGGCAGGGATCTCCCACATGGCGGCGGTAGGACTGCTTATCTCAGTCTTCGCACTTCTTGCTTTCATCACTTTCTGGAACCAGCCCAGGACGGCTGGTTTTTGACGAGATTCCAGTGGATACACGAGGCACACCTTCGCCAGCATGAATTGGATGGAGCCTTTGCCCGACTGCCGCAGCGTGAGGACTCAATGGCCGCAGGACCCTGCCCCTGTAGCACAAACACACAACTGGAAGAATTCTTGCGGAACGCCACTGAACACGCAGCGCGTCACGCAGATAACTCGTTGATTTCTCACGTCCTCGCAAGCCATGAGCCATCGATCTTTAGAGAGATGCGCCACTGGACTTTCGTCTGTACGGAAAACGCGCCACTGGACTTTAGTTTTTTAGACCAGTAAGGCTGAGGAGCGAGCTATCGGCCGAGGCGCAAGCGCTCAGGGCCGATGTGCGGCGGCGTAGCGGGTTGCCAGGGGCTCTCGTTTGGCAGCTACCGACGGTGGATTCAACCGGTCAACGCAACACACTCATCAAACATTTCAGCAGGTGTTCTGAACCCCAGCGTCTTCCTGGGACGCTGGTTCAACTGCCTTGCAATCGCATCCAAGCTCTCCTGTGAGTAGCCCGACAGATCCAGGCCTTTGGGAAGGTACTGCCTGAGTAACCCGTTCGTGTTCTCGTTGGTGCCCCGTTGCCATGGATGGTGCGGGTCGCAGAAGTAGACCTGGATGTCGGTCGCCAACGTGAAGCGCTTGTGCCCCGCCATTTCCGAGCCGCGATCCCAGGTCAAGGAGCGGTAGAGCTCATGCGGCAGGCTCCTGGCATGTCTGGCTAGGGCCGCAGCCACGGTGTACGAGTCTTTGTCCACCAGCTTGACCAGCATCACATAGCGCGTGTGTCGCTCCACCAAGGTCGCGATCTGGCTATGAGCATCGCCGAACAGCAAGTCTCCTTCCCAATGCCCTGGCACGGCCCGATCTTCTATACAGGCCGGACGTTCGCTGATGGGGACGGCACCGACGATTCGGCCATGGATACTGGTCTTTTGCGTGTAGTGCCGTGAACGACGCATGCCTCTGGTGCGCCGCAAATGCTCCAGAAGCTCCTTCTTCAAAGCGCCCCGCGTCTGGACAAAGAGCGTGCGATAGATGGCTTCGTGGGACACCTGCATGCTCCTTTGCTCTGGGTAGGTCCGTTTGAGCCAACCGGCGATCTGCTCAGGCGACCATCGATGCTGCAGTTTGCCAGCCACGATCTGCGCCAGGGCTGGATTGCTCGCCAGCTTGCAAGGCTTGGGGCGGTGCGCACGCTCCCAGGCTGCTTCATCGGCGCGCGCAGCCCTGTAGCAACTCTTGCCACCGTTGCGGTGAAGCTCACGGCTGACAGTGGATGCAGCTCGCCCCAAGCGCGCGGCAACGCAGTGGATGGATTCGCCCGCAGCCAATGCCCGCGAGATCTCCTCGCGCTCAGCGAGAGTCAGTGCCAATCGTGATCGATGGCGCGCTGGCGGGCGGATTCCGCCGGTTGCGGCCAGGATGTTCTGAATGGAGGTATGCGGCCGATCGAACAGCTTGCCGATCTGGTGCAGGGTATCGCCCTTGCTCCAGCGATCCCACATCATCGCCTTCTGTGCTTCGGTGTAGTAGATCCGAGGTCGTTGCTTCATGGCCAGCACTCCTTGCGCCAGGTGCAGTCATTGTGTTGCATCGACCGGTTGAATTCACAACCCGTTGCTGTCGCTCAGTTTCAGTTTGCGGGAGTCGGCTTTCGAGCAGTCGTCGCTGATTGCGGACAGATTCCGTTGCCAACTGAGAAGCCAGAAACGCTCGCCTTAAAACCCATCATTTGTCGCGGCGAGATGCCAGGTTTGCATTAATCCACGACGACACGTCCGTTACCGGAATGGAGCGGCGTTGGTTGAACGTGCCGCTCTTGGCCCACGACATGCCGCGCCCCTGGGCAAAGGCTGCACGGTACTTGCTCATCATGTTTTGCGGGTCGCGCGCCAGTTCATCCAGCAGGTACTGCTCGGTCCATACCGACCTGGTGAAAGAGCGGCCAAGGCCCGCCTCCAGCTTGTCCGCCACCTCGCCGTAAGTCACGGTGTCGCCTGCCAGATACACAATCTCGTTGCGGATGCGCGGTTGGGCGAACACCACTTCGGCCGTCAGCGCGCCGATGTCGTCGGGAGTGGTCAACGTCACTGCAGTATCAAGGCTTCCCAGGGCGTGGACCGCATCGTTGTGCAGGTCGACGACGCCGAACTCGGGCTCGAACAGGTAGCTCATGAACATGCCGGTGGAGATGATGACCCACTCCGTCTGAATCTGGCTGCGCAGCAGCTCACGCACGTCGAGCTGTGCGTCGAAGATGTCCTGCGGGCCGCCCCGGCCGATCACGTCGAAGTCGACCCCGAACTGCCAGGGGAAGTACCGGGGAATGCCTGACTGCAGCGCGGCCCGCGCCAGCTTCATCGGTGTGTTGATGCCGGCTGCATAGCCAGCGCACCCGATCACCGTGTCATAGCGTGCGAAAACCACGGCAAGCTCATCGATGGAGCTTTTCACCAGGTCGCCCAGGACGATCTCGATGCCGAGGCTACGAATCTCCGCGATATCCCGCTGCTTGGCAGACGCGGAGGAATCCACGGCGCTGGCGCGCAGCAGCACGCTGATCTTGCTACCAGCCACGCTCTTGGCGCGACGTGCGAGGTTGCGAAGCACCGGCAGGCCGAGTTCGCCGGCACCGAGGACGAGGATGCTTCGAGACGTCGCGCTAGGGTCTAATTGGTTCATCGTGTGGACAGGAGATTGAGAGAGTTCTGGCAGTCTAGCCACGCACCGAAGATGATGTAAGAAGGCACACGCGTGATACCGAGAGCAAACCACAGTGAACCGAGACGAAATTCTTCAATACGCGCAGAACGTTTGCGATGGCCTGCGAGACGATGACGATGGGGTGCGACGCGAGGTGCTTGCGCATGCCGGAAACCGCTGGTCGCTTGGCATTCTTCATACGCTGGGGGTGTATGGCAGGCTGCGCCACGCGGAGATTGGCAGGCGTATGCACGGCGTCACCCAGCGCATGCTGACGCTGACACTGCGGCAGTTGGAGCGTGATGGCTTAGTGCTGCGCCATGACTTCGAAGAGGTGCCGCCCAGGGTGGAATACGAGCTGTCGGAAACCGGCATGGAGTTGCTCCTGCGCATGGTGCCGCTGTGGACGTGGATCGTCGAGAATGCAGACCACTTTCGGGAAGCTAGGCAAACGTTTGACACTCTTCACCGCGATGCCGACTCATAGGCTGCTGCGGTGTTGACTAATAAAGCGGTCAGCCAAGCAGTCATTGCCAACGGCAGCTTCTGGCCGACAACTGTCCTTGTGCGAGGGCAAGCCTTTCTACGGAGCGCTAAGCGCCCCTGGTGTCTCGCATAAGCCTCCCTGTAGCGGGCGGCATGGTGGCCGCGAAGTCCCGGGGCGCGTCACTCAGGCTCGATTTGAGCCATCCAAAAGATGCTCACCCCTCATCGCGCCAGTGAGGCAGGTCGGCCGAGTACTCGAAACCACCCCGCACAGGTCATCGCCAGAGGCTTCGCTCCTCATCCGCGCCCGACCTGGTCAAGCTCCCCTCTAGGGCTGGCCCGCCATCGTGCCACGAAGGCGGAGCTTCCCTCCCTTCGACTCCACAGAGGTCACCAGCCGAGGCTTCGGTCTCGTTCGCGCCTGATCTAGGGCAGTCATTCTGCACGGCTGGCTGATTTTGGGTGCGCTCAGCCCCACGGCCAGGGGCGCCCTCAATGCGACGTTAGGACACAGCCCGCAAGGCTGCATGGTGATTCAGCGCCACCCTTTCGCCGAAAGTTCTGTGTGCTCCTGCAGGCCTCGCTTCGCCGCTGGGCAGCGCGGGCGCGCCCCGAAAAAACTAAAGATCAGTGGCGGAAGAACTAATGTGTAGTGGCGTTCCGCAACTCTCTCCTACCCCAGCACCTTCTGAAGACGCGCCTGGTAACGCGATCTGCTCAGACTTGCTCAGATTCAGAATGTTTCTTTTTGTTCTAATTTGTAGCAAAAGTCTCACTATGAGACCAAGGCCCAAACCTCCGGTCTAAGCAAGTCTTCTTTCCAGCCTCCCCAATCCTCAAGGCGTGCATTGCAAGCTTTCAGGGGTTTTCCTCAAAGGTGTCCACACATGATTCAGCGCCGTTCTTTGCAGCACGTCCTCGCCGCCGCTTCGCTCTCACTCATTGCCTGTGCCGTAAGCGCCGCCGATTACGCCTATATTCCCAATTCAAACAGCAGAACAATTTCGGTCATCAATACCGCGACTGGAGAACTCGCCACCACATTAAGTCCAGCAAGCATGGACGCAACGTTAAATGATAACATCTACACTCTTGCATTGCGACCAGGCGCCAACAATGAGTCGTGGTTCGGGCAATACAGATCCAACAACAAACTGGGAGTTATTGACACAACAAACAACTCCCTAAAAGCAGTTATCGACAACACTGGATCATCTGTCTCCATCACCTTTTCTGCAAATGGTGCCATCGCCTACGTCAGTGATTACGTCAATAGTAAGCTGCATATTATAGACGCCAACTCCAAACAAATCACTGCCAGCTTAAATACGGGATGCTGGACAATCTCCTCTGCACTAAGCCAAGACGGTGCCTCACTTTATGTGCGGTGTGGAGACACTGGTGAGATCAAAAAACTGGATACTGCCACCAACACGTTATCCACACTGGAAAACGTCTCAAATTCGGGATTTGGCTTGGCTTATGACCCGACAGGAGCCGGAAAACTATATACGTCGAGCAATGCTGGCAACACGGTTGGCCTCATCGATTTGGCAGACAACACGGTTACTCAGATCACAATAAGCGGTATTAATGGCCCCGCCAAGGCAGTAGCAGTTCGAAAGAATGGCAGCAAACTATATGTTGGCGGAAACAACAATGTACTGCACGTCGTTGACACTGCCAACACTTCAACACAGAAAACGCTCACACTGAGCGGTGAGGTCTCAGGTATCACGGGCCTTGGTATCTCGGCAAACGATGCGGCGCTGTATGCTGTAACAGCGAATGGCACAGTCCATGTCATTGATGTCGCCACCGATACGGAAACCAAGACGATATCTGCCGCAGCCGGCGCCTCTTCTTTATGGATCTGGGGTGACTTCCTCGGCAACGTCGTCGCCAGTGCCACGCCGGGTGGACCCTCGGTGGCATCGATTGCCCCGCAGGGCACACCATCAGCCAGCGCCACAAGCATCAATTTCGCAGTGACCTTCAGCGAAGCGGTCAACGGAGTGGATGGCACCGATTTCGCGCTGACCACTACAGGCACCGCCACCGGCACGATGGGCACGCCATCCAGTGCCGACAACGGCATCACATGGACTGTACCCGTCACTGCCATCAGCGGCACGGGCAGCCTGCGCCTGGACCTCAACAGCAGCGGCACCGGCATCGAGAGCACCGCAGCAGCCAAGCCCATTGCAGGGGGCTTCGCGACAGGAACCGTGCACAACGTTGATGTACAGGTGCCAGTCGCTGGCGCTTGTGGCACGGCGGCGGGCCAAGCCACGGCATTGGCCCCTGCAGCGGGGCTGTGCAGCGCGGGCACGGCTACGGCGATCTCCAGCGCCAGTGGCAAATACACCTGGCAGTGCCAGGGCTTGAACGGCGGCAGCGCCAACAGCTGCGAAGCCCCCTGGTCCACCGCTGGAGGCAGCAAGGCAATGGTCGCACTGCAGACAGCCAACGGTTGGCAGGTGAGCAACGCCAGCTTCAGCACCACGCCACCCGCGACCGCTCCGCAAGGCGTGACTTTCCCCTCTGGACTGCTCTCGCTGAATCTCAGCAGCGGCAACCTGGGCAGCGATGCAACCGTCACCCTGAACTTCAGCACACCGGTGCCTGCAGGCGCGGTATACATGAAGTACGGCCCCAGCCCTGATGGTTTCAACTGCCAAGGCGCAGCATGTGCTCAACCACACTGGTACCAACTGCCTGCCAACCGTGCTGTGCTGGCATCGGACCGGCTGAGCGCCACGTTGACGCTGACCGACGGCGGGCTCGGCGACAACGACGGCATAGCCAACCAATCCATCCAGGATCCGGGAGGCTTTGCACTGCTGGCAGCACCCGCCAGCACTGCGGCGATTCCCACCCTGTCTGAATGGGGCATCATCGCGCTGTCGTCCCTTCTGGCCATGTTCGGCATCGCAAGAATGCGCCGCCGCCAGGGCTGAAAACAAAAGCCACCTTCGGGTGGCTTTTTTCATTTCACCGACCGCGAAGCGAGCAACCGGGCTTACCGCTCTCTGCCGTCCCTCAATGCATTTCCTTGATAGCTCCATGGCAAGAACCCAGAACCCGGCTCCAACACAAAAAATCGTCGCCGTCAGCTGACTCAATGCCTACCATGGGTCAATACTGTAAATCCTCAATTCAATCCCATTGAGATGATCACAATGTGAATGCGATCTCAATATCAATTGGAATGCCCTACCCTACACAATAAAAAAACAATTCCTTGCAAAATAAAATCCGCCTTCATACACTCCAGTCTCCAACTTTCATGGAGGAGAACGCAATGACTGGAATTCGTCGTGATGTCAATCAAGGTGGAACTGTCTGGAATGAAACGCTAATCTGGTATTCCAAAGCCGTGGGGCACCTTTACTCTCTTCCCATTACGGACAGGACCAGCTGGAGATATCTTGCCGCCATTCATGGCATCAACAAGAGCGGCTGGATCAGTGCCGGCGTGCTTTCGGCCAAGGACCCCTTGCCACCCACCTCCGAAACCGAGGAGATGTGGGACCAATGCCAGCATGGCACCTGGTACTTTCTTCCCTGGCATCGCGGCTATCTCGCCGCATTCGAAGCCATTGTGGCGAAGACCGTCAAGGAGCTTGGCGGTCCTGCGGACTGGGCGCTTCCCTATTGGAACTACCTGAATTCCAGCAATCAGGCCGCACGCAACATACCCCAGGCTTTCCTGGAAGAGAAATTGCCGGATGGTTCTCCCAATTTCCTGGCCAAGGCCAGGCGCAATGGGTCAAAGCGCCTGGGACCAACGCCTGACATTCCCCGTGATATCACGCTGGGTTGCCAGGACTACCACCGCTTCACCAGCGCTCCCGGCACCTTGGAATACGGCGGTGGCATCACCGCCTTTTCCCATGACGGCAGCGACACTGGCGCCATTGAATCCAATCCGCACAATCTGGTTCACATCATGGTCGGCGGACTGCAGGAGCCCTATGGATTCATGTCAGACCCCGACTATGCCGCCCTGGACCCGATTTTCTGGGTGCACCATTGCAATGTGGACCGGCTTTGGGCCGCCTGGCTGACCCAGCCCGGCAACATCCAGGACAACAGCGCCGCCTGGAGCAACGGACCTGCCGGCCGCGGCTTCGTCATGCCGGACACCGAAGGAAAGCTGGCCTCCTATGATCCGGGTGAAACCCTGCCTGGCGGTGCGCTGGCCCCTGACTATGACAATCTGACCAGCGGCACGGGCGCCACCACGCTCACGGCCAGCACGGCAGGCCTCACACCGCAGGAGATCGACATGCCCGCAGAATTCTCGACGGTCCCGCCGCCCGCGCCGCGTGTACTGGGCTCCAATGCGGAGCGGGTCATCGTGGGCCGCACGCCGCGGCTGACCACCGTATCGATCGCGGACCCCGGTGCCGCAAAGGTCGAGTTGCTGCAGGCAGGCGCCGCGCTGCCGCGGCCACAGCGCTACTTTCTTCACCTGGAAGGCATTCGCGGCAATGCGCCCAGCGGCGTGCTGACGGTCTCCATCGGCTCGCCCGGGGCGGCGGCACGGCATGCAGACACCGTCGCCCTGTTCGGATTGGCCAAGGCCTCGGCCAGCGACGGACCGCATGGAGGCAACGGACTGGGCGCCACCATCGACATCACCGATGCCACGCAGGCCATCCTGGACGCAGGCGGCAGTCTGGACCAGTTGAACGTGGCCATCGAACAGCCCGAAGCCGATCCCGGGCGCGAAATCACCGTGGACCGCGTGAGCGTGGTCGCACAGGACGCCACCCGCTAAGGCTCGTGTATGGACGCGCTGCTGAGAGACCTGCGGACCGCTCCCGCGCCAGCACTGATGGCCGTGTCGGGGGCAGGCTTCATCAGCCTGGCCATCAGCCCGCCTGCCACGCCCGGCCTGTCGCTGTGCGGCTCGCTGTCCTCGGTCACGCTGGCCGACCTGTCGTCGCTGGTGCTGGACGGGCACACGCTCGGCATCCTCGGTGTGGCATGGCTGGCCATGGTCCTGGCCATGATGCCGCTGCTGGCACTGCGGCAGGTGCGCCACGCCATGCGATCGAGCGTGGCCCGCCGGCGCCTGCCGGCGGCGGGCCTGCTGCTTACGGGCTATGCGCTGGTGTGGATGGCAGCCGGGCTGGTCATGGTGCCGCTTGCCGCCCTCTTGCACGCAGCAGCGCATCCCGCGCTCATTCTTGCCTGCATTGCCGTGGCGGTCCTGTGGAGTTCATCGCCCGCAGGAACACGCGCCCACAATGCCTGCCACAGGCTGTACCCCGTGGCCGCCAGCGGCCCCACGGCCAACCGGGACAGCCTGCAGCACGGACTGCGAACCGGCGTGGCATGCGCCACGGCATGCTGGCCGTGGATGCTGGCGCCCTTTGCCTTTCCCGCGGCCTGGCACCTGCCGGCCATGGCTGTTGCTGCCGTTTTGCTTTTTGTCGAGCGCACAGGCCCATCGCTGCGGCCCGCCTGGCGCCTGCCCTATGTCCTGCGGCGCCTTCTGCACGGCAAGCCGCGCACGTCGCTGGGCCGGGCGACAAGACACTGAACCCTGTGGAGGGTGAGCCTCACCCCCGCCCGGCCAGCTCCGCCACCCCTCGCACCAGCGCGCGCCCAGCGTCCGTCGCCTTGCCGTAATGCGCCAGCAGTGCCTGTACATCGGCGTCGGGCGCATGGGAGCGCAGGGACAGCAGCACGTAGCCGATATCGACGCCGGCAAGGTGCAATTGCTGCAGTGCCGTGGCGTCGGGGACGAGGGCGCCGGACTCGAATTGCTGCAGGACCTGTTTGGCTTGGCCGGCCTTGCGGGCGAGTTCGGCTTCGCTGAGGTTCAGGCGCTGGCGTTCCTGTTGCAGGCGGGCGGCAAGGGTGGGTTCGGGGCGCTCATGCTGGATGGCGTTCGGATCAAACGAGCGGAGGCCGGTCAGCACAAAGGAAATGTCCAGGCCATGCGCAGAAATCCGTGCAAGAAACTCGGCGCTGACGGTTGCCACGTCACGCTCCCAGTCCTGATAAGTGCGCATTTTGGTGCCGCCCAGCTTGGCCATGTCCGCTTGAGACAGGCCGAGACGCTCGCGCTCCTGACGAAGGCGTTCACCAAAAATTACACGGATTTCTGCATTCATCTTGTTGACGACCACGGATTTCCGTGCAATAGTCGATGTACCTTGTAGACCTTGACTTCAAATACTACCTGACCCCTCAGGCGGCTCCTTTGCGCGCCTGTACGTTGCACGAAGGAGGTCCATGAAGCACTCCGCCGCCAAACCGTCGCGCAAGAAGCTCGCCAAGGCGGACCGCGCGCTGTTCCTGCAGGCCGCTGAAGCACTCACGCAGGCCGCGATGACCGACGAGAAGCACCGGCACAGCGGGGAGTCCGACCGCCTGCTGCGCATCGCCAGCGATGTGGCACGCCACGCGGCGCAGCCCGGCTCGACGTGCGATCTGCAGAACACGGCGTTTGACGTGGCCGCCTGCATCAATTCGGCGCGGCTGGTGCCCGGCGATGCGGAGTCAGGCCCACGCACCCGCCTGCTGGCAGTAGCGGCCCAGGCGCTGGCTCAGATATCAGAGACGCCGGTGGACGGGATCGTGTTTCCGCGCACCACGCTGTACGAATTGCAAGCGAGGCTGGACACCGGTGCAACGCCATCGCAGTGGCGCGAACTGGCCCGCGAGGCCAACTACGAGGTCCAGCAGTTGGCGCAGGTGCTGATGCAAATGGGCGACTACCAGAACACGGAGAGCCATATCGTGGCGCACGGCATGGCGGCACGCATCTCGCAGTTGTCGGAGATCGTTTACGTGGCGGCCGCCCTGCATGGCGAGCACCGTGATGAATGGGGCTCGCAGACCCTTCGTGACGTGCGCGATGTCTTTGAAGGCGGCATGGGCCGCCCGGGGTGAACCGGGTGCGGATCAGCCCTGAACGACCACGTTCTCCAGCCGCAGCACGGCCTCGCGCACTTCGCCCAGCCGCGTGTCCTGCGCCTGCGAGGCCTGCCACGCCACACCGACCCACAAAGGCCTCGCCACGCGCAAGCCGCGTCTGCACATCGGCGTCGGGCGTGGCGGAGCGCAGAGACAACAGCACCTAGCCAATATCGACTCCAGCAAGGTGCAGTTGCTGCAACGCCGTGGCGTCAGGGACAAGGTCGCCGGACTCGGACTGCTTCAGGGTCCGTTGGTCCTGGCCGGCTTTGTGGGCCATTCGGTGAAGTTCAAGCGCTGGAACTCTTGGTACAGGCGGGCGGCGAGGGTTGGTTCGGGGCGCTCGTGCTGGACGGTAAATGAGTTCCTTATGCTATCTTTGCTTAATATTGAGGTGGATAACAGCAGCAATCATGCGCAATATCATTTTGCCAAACTGGATAGCTATCGGGATCCCTGAGACAGCACATAATTACGCCACAACAGGTTCCATTAAGAGATTGGCAACGAATATCGCAGCAGCCATACGTTCCTGATGCACTCTGAGATTTCAGGACAATAGGACTTTCCAAGCTCAAATCGCAGGTTTTTCTAGGCATATTTTTCAAGTATCCCTCTTCGTCCTGGATGTCAGCTATGGTTACCTCCACCTGCATCTCGTCAGATGCTTCGTCAAGTCTGAAAAAGGCAGGAACTGATTTTTCCACAACTGCAAAAATATCGCGCTTGGACAACCAAGTTTCACCACCCTCTACACCAGAGTATAAAGTCGCAGATAAGCTATATTTCTTCAAATTATTCACTTGAATATTTTTTATCACATATTCTATAGCAACAATCATTCCTTCTTGACTGGATGTGAGCTTTATTGAATCACCCAAACCCACGACGGCACTCCTTTTAACCACCTCACCCTTGAAATGAGTGGATATTTTTACCTGCACGACCTCTTCATTCGCCAGGACGGTATCAGGAAAAATCGCACTCAATATTACAAAGAAAAAAACAAGTAAACTTTTCATAATTCTCCCCCAGAAATATTAAGAACCATAGAAATATCGCCTATTGATTTAATACAGGCGAGTTGCTCAACTTGCGCCAAGCAGCCTTCGAGAGGGAACGTGGTCCAATCAATTGAATCCTAAAACTCCAGCTTGGGAAAAGCTGAGAACTGGATAATCAAAAGCACCAAAAACCCAACTCCAAAGGTGGGCGGCATTGTTCTGGCGTGACCATCCGCCAAGAGCGGACCGGCGCAGCTGGAGTCAGCGTACGGCTACTGATTTTTAGGGGCTGGCCCAATGTTATAGGGAAATTCTATAGATGCAATAAATGCGTGTAAACAGGCTATCGATAGTTTAAGAATTTTCTTAGAAATCCTCTGCAAAAATCGACTTTTTCTGTGACAGCCAACTTCAGGCATGAACTATCTATCGTTGCAATCGCAACGACTTACAGGCGACTGGCTGTCTGGACAGTGTTGTGATGAATGGTGCGTAGCAGATCGTTTTTGATCTGTGCAGAGGACCCTTAACCTTCTGACCGATCCTGCCGATCCATGTACAGTGCCCACCGGTTGGCAAAGTTCATGGCGTGGGCCAGTCGGCGAGGCTGACTTGGACAATCGGAGTCACAAGGTGAGGCAGACTGCCTACTCGGGCCATAGGCCCCGAGTGCTCAGCTACCATCAGTGCCCCAATCACCGATGCAGTCCCCCTGGAAGGCCCTCATGCTGCTGTACGCCGATTCGCAATTCGCCTCTCCCTATGCTCTGTCCGTGTTCGTGTCGCTGAAGGTCAAGGGGATTGACTTCGAGCTGCGCACGCTGGACCTTTCGGCGGGACAGAACACCGGGGCGGACTATGTGGCGGCATCGCTCACGGCACGGGTGCCCACGCTGGTGGACGGCGATTTCAGCCTGTCGGAGTCTTCGGCGATTTGCGAGTACTTGCAGGACCGCTTTGGCGGCGCACCGCTCTACCCCCAGGATGCGCAGGCGCGCGCCCGTGTGCGCCAGGTCCAGGCCTGGCTGCGCAGCGATCTGATGGCCTTGCGCTCGGAGCGCAGCACCGAGGTGGTGTTCTACCGCCCCACGCCCACGCCGCTGTCGGATGCGGGTCAGGCGGCGGCGCGCAAGCTGTTTTCGGTGGCCGGTGCCTTCATCCGCGCGGAAGATGACCACATCGCCGGCCCATGGTCGATTGCCGATGTGGATCTGGCGCTGATGCTCAATCGCCTGGTGCTCAACGGCGATGCCGTGCCCGCGCCGCTGGCCGCCTATGCGCGCCGGCAGTGGCAGCACCCCGCCGTCCAGCAGTGGCTGGCCCTGCCCCGCCCGCCCCTGGCAGGCTGATCCGAACGGATACGGCAGGCCATGGACAGCCTTCTCTACATGGGCGTGCGGATCACGCCCGCGTCACTTCCCAGCGATGCCTCGCCAGGCGCCTGGCTGCCGCGCGCCACCTTGCTGGAGGTGGCCAGCGGCAAGGCCCTGGAGGCCATCACAGATGACCAGCCCTGCGACACGCAGCCAGAGGCCGATGCCCGCGCGCTGCGACTGGGCAAGCGCCATGTGATGAAGGTGCTGCATCAAGGCTGAGGCGCCAGGGTGCTGGCGCCTGCCCGCGCCCCTCAATCCATCTTCACGGCCACCAGCTTCCATCCCATCAGGCCTTCCCGCCTGAAAATGAAGCCGCCCGGCTCGCCGCGCGGGTGCACGAAGACCTTGGACCAGCCCTGGTACTCCACGGAGTAGTCCTTGCGCGGCGGCCCGCCCTGGGTGTCCACGCCCACGCCTGCGGCGGCCACGTCCGTGGGTTTGCCGGGCTTGCCTTTTTCCAGCATGAGCATGACGCCGTCGGGCGAGACCAGCGCCTCGGTGAACTGGCTGACCAGGCCCTGGGCCAGTTGCTGGCCAAAGCCGGCCAGGGGGTTGGAGGCTCTGTCGCCCGAGCCGCCCATCTGGGATTGCAGCCTGGCCATCATCTGGCCCTTGATGCTTTCGCGCAGCGCAGGGAAGTCCACGTAGCCGGAAAGGGCCTGGGCGTCGCGGCGCTCCACGGCCTTGCCGATCTGGTGCAGGGCGATATAGGGCGATGCATAGAGCAGTCCGGCCGCAGCCACGCAGAGGGCGGCCAGCGCACCGGCCAGTGTTTTGGGTTTCATGGATCTCTTTCGTGAAAGCGTGCCAGCGGCCACGCGCAAACGCGGATTCTAGGCGGGCCCGTCCGGCGCGCGGCGCCGGCCAGGGACGGCCCCGGGCACAGGCCGTCTCTTCCTGCCGCAGCAATGGGCAGAGAACCCCTATCAGGCCAGGGCGAATACCTGAAAAGCTGGTATTGCCTGTCCCATCCGATTCATACTATAGTTTGTAACAAATAGTTTACAAACTAATACAACATGGATCGCCATTGGCCACGCAGGCCATCGGCAAGCCAGCATCGCCGTTTCCGGGTGCCTGTGAGCCTTTGTGCAGACCGGGCATTTACCGTGAATGAAATCTCATTTTCACGACCGAGTTCTTTTTGCGAGAAATGTGAGCCATCACGGGGCGGCCTGACAACGCGAGTACCCACCAACCATCCGCAATGCATGCAAAGGACGCAGTATGAATAATTTCAAGTTATCGACTCGCCTGACCGCCTTGATTGGTTTTCTCTCACTGCTCATGATCGTGATCGGCGCTTTCGGGCTTTATGGAATCAGCGAGTCCAACCGCCGATTCAAGGTGGTCTATGAAGAGCGCCTGGTCGCACTGGGCGATCTGCTGGAAGTGCAGCGCCTGCTGCTGCGCAACCGCAATGCGGTCTCGGGCGCCATTGCCGTGCACCTGCCCGAATACACGCAGCAAAAGCAGCAGGAGATACAGACCAACATCAACGACGTGAACAAGGCCTGGGCCTCGTTCCGCCAGACCCGGATGACAGAGGAAGAGGCGCAGCTGGCCGACCGCTTCGAGGCCGTGCGCGCGCTGTTCCTGCAGGGCTTTCTGAAGCCGGCCCAGCAGGCGCTGCTGTCCGGTGACCTGGAGCTGGCCCGGCAGCTGCTGATCGACAAGGACGAGGCGCTGTACGCGCCGCTGCGTGATGTGATCGTGCAGCTGACCGCGCTGCAGACCCGCGTCGCCAAGGAGGAATACGAGGCCGCGCAATCGCTGTACCAGGTGATTTTTGCGGTGGCCGTGGGCTCCATCATCGGGGGCGTGCTGCTGGGAGTGCTGCTGGGCTGGTCCATCATCCGCAACATGGCGCGGTCGCTGCGACAGGCCATCCATACGGCCGATGCCGTGGCGGCGGGAGACCTGACGCGGCACATCGATGTGCGCGGCAAGGACGAGGTGTCCATGCTGCTGCGCGCGCTGCAGACCATGCAGGAGGGGCTGCGCGGCGTGGTGCGCCAGGTGCACCAGGGATCGGTCAGCGTGGCGGCGGCCAGCGGGCAGATCGCGCAGGCCAACCAGGACCTGTCCTCGCGCACCGAAAGCCAGGCCAGCGCGCTGCAGCAGACGGCAGCCTCCATGGAGCAGCTCAGCTCCACCGTGCGCCAGAACGCCGACAACGCGCAGATGGCCAACCAGCTGGCCCTGGGCGCCTCCACCGTGGCCGAGCAGGGCGGCGAAGTCGTGCGGCAGGTGGTCGATACCATGCGCGGCATCAGCGAGTCGAGCCGGCAGATCGCCGACATCATCAACGTGATCGATGGCATTGCCTTCCAGACCAACATCCTGGCGCTGAACGCGGCCGTGGAAGCGGCACGCGCCGGCGAACAGGGCCGGGGCTTTGCCGTGGTGGCCACCGAGGTGCGCGGCCTGGCCAGCCGCAGCGCCGAGGCCGCCAAGCAGATCAAGCAGCTCATCACCGACAGCACCAGCCGCGTGCACAACGGCAGCGCGCTGGCCGACCAGGCCGGCACGACCATGGCCGAGGTGGTGGACGCCATACGCCGCGTGACGGACCTGATGGGCGAGATCAGCGCCGCCAGTTCCGAGCAAAGCTCGGGCGTGGCCCAGATCGGCCAGGCGGTCACGCAGATGGACCAGGCCACCCAGCAGAACTCGGCACTGGTGGAGGAGATGGCCGCCGCGGCCTCCAGCCTGCGCGGCCAGGCCGGCGATCTGGTGCGCACGGTGGGCGCCTTCAAGCTGGAGGCGGCAAGCGGCCATCAGCATGCCGCCGTGGAGCTGCAGCGCAGGCAGCCCATGCTGGCAGCAGGCTGAGACGGAAAGAAACAAGAGCGAAGAGCGCGCGCGAGAAGCCGCCAGACAGGCCAGAGCAAGGCAGCAACAGGCCCTGGCCGCCGGGCCAGTGCCTGCGGCTGGCTCAATGCAGCGCGGTGCCCCTGGCGCCGCGGCTGCGCGCCATCTTGACGCGGTACATGGCCGCATCGGCCTTTTGCAGCGCGTCGTCGGCGTCAATGGAGTCCGGCCGCAGGCAGACCACGCCCACGCTGGCGCCGCCGTAGTCCAGCGTCTTGCCATCGGGCAGCTCGACCTTCATGACCGAGGCCTCCGACAGGCGCTGCTGCAGGTCGCGCGATACGGCGTCGGCCTCGCTGCCGAACAGCGGGCCCACGCCGATGAAGACGAACTCGTCACCGCCGAAGCGCGCCAGCATGTCGGCGCTGCGCAGATGGGAGGACAGGCGCTCTCCCATGGCGCGCAGCAGTGCGTCGCCGGCCTCGTGGCCGTGCTCGTCGTTCACGTTCTTGAAGCGGTCCAGGTCGATGAAGCCCACCACCACGCATTCCTGGCTGCGTGCGCAGCGTGCAATCAGCCGGCCCAGCTCGTCGGTGAGGCAGCGCCGGTTGGGCAGGCCGGTCAGCGGGTCCAGCAAGGCCAGTGCCGCCAGCTCCTGGTTGGCCTTGCTCAGGCTGGTGATGAGCTGCTCGCGCTCCACGCGCTCGGCGATGAGGTTGGCGAACAGGCGCAGCAGGCCCTGGGCCTCGGTGCTCAACGCCTGGGAGGTCTTGCTGGCCGCGCACAGCGTGCCGTAGAGCTGGCCGTCGGAAAAGCGTACCGGGGCGCTGGCGTAGGTGCGAATGCCCAGTTCACGCGCGGCCTCGGAGTCGCCCCAGCAGGCACCGACATCGGGCGTGTACATGCGGCCTTCGTCCAGGGCGCGCTTGCACAGCGTGTCGCCCCAGGGGACGACCAGGCCTTCGGGAATCTGCATCTCGCTCGCGTTGCGCGCGTACAGCACGCGCTGCTGGCCCTGTTCTTCGTTGATGGTGGTGAGATAGGTGGACTCCAGATGCGTACTCTCTTCGAGCATTTGCAGCAGGGGCCGCGTCAACTCTTCCAGAGAATGCGCCTGGGTCACGGACTGGGACAGGCGCTGGACAAGGGACTCCATGAAATACCTCTCGAAATGACGACGGAAGCAGACTGCCCGCGCGCCTGATGAGGGAATGGGAAGGCAGGCGGGCCGGCACCAATTTGGGGATTGTGACCCGGCCAGACGCAGGCGGGAAGCATCCCGGCCGCGCTGCAGGCCGACAAGCCTGCGCGCCACGCGCCGCTGTCAGCAGGCCGACACAGGCGGCCATATCACCTGCACGCGCAGGCCGCCCAGCGTGGGCGAGCGGTCGAGCAGCAGGCGTGCTCCATGCCGCTGGGCAATGGTCTGCACGATGGCCAGGCCCAGTCCGCTGCCCTGCGCCTGCTGGCCCGCAGAAGCCGCTGAAGCCGCAGAGGGCCCACGCACAAAGCGCCGCAGCACCAGTTCGCGCTCGCTTTCGGCAATGCCGGGGCCCGAGTCCTCGACCACCAGCGCGCGGCTCTGGGCATCGCTGCGCCAGCCCACATCGACGCGGCCGCCTTGCGGCACGTACTTGATGGCGTTGTCCAGCAGGTTGCGCACCAGCATCTGCAAGGCCTGTGCGTCGCCCGCCACGGCAAAGGACTGCCGCAGATGCGGGGACTCGCTCAGGCCCATGTCCAGGCCGTGCTGCTGGGCCGCCACGGCCTGGTCCGCCAGGGCCTGCTCCACCACCTCGCGCAGGTCCACGTCCGCAGGTGCGGCCGTGGCAGCGCCGTGCTGTCCCTGCATGCCTTGCGGGCCTGGGGCCGCGCCTTGTACCGTGCCTTGGGCTTCCTGCCGCGCCAATGTCAACAATTGTTCGACGAGCCGTGTGGCCCGGTCTATGCCGGCCGAAAGACGCTGCACGGCCTCGTCATGCGCGGCCGCATCGGGCGCGCGCTGCAAGGCCACCAGTTGCAGCTTGAGCGCGGCCAGCGGAGAGCGCAGCTCGTGCGCGGCGTCGGCCACGAAGTGCTGCTGCGCCTCGAAGGCCTGGCCCACGCGCTGCAGCAGCGCGTTGAGCTCGGCCACCAGGGGCCGCACCTCGTCGGGCAGGCCCTCGGCAGGCACGGGGGCCAGGTCCTGCGGGCGGCGCGCGGCCAGCTCGCGGCGCACGCGCTGCACGGGCGCCAGCGAACTGCGCACCACCCACCACACGGCCAGCGCCAGCACGGGCGCCAGCAAGGCGATGGGCAGCAGGCTTTGCCAGGCGGCATCGCGCGCCAGCGTGCGGCGCACGCGCATGTCCTGCGCCACCTGGATCACCTGCGAGCGCGTCTGCAGCGAGAACACGCGGTAGACGGTGCCGCGCGCGGGCACATCGGCAAAGCCCAGCACGGCCATCTGCGGCAATGCCGCACCCAGCGCGGACTCGAAAATGCGCAGGCCCTCGTTGGTCCAGACCTGGACGATGAATTCGTGGTTCTCATCCTCGGGCGGCGTGCCCTGGGGCCTGCCGCGCGCATCCACCGGCAGGCCGGCGCGCAGCGCAAAGGCGGTCTGCTGCATCTGGTAGTCGAACAGGGTGTCGGTCTGCAGCAGCGCGTTGCGGTAGGCCAGCAGGCCCTGCAGCAGCGCCGTGAGCACGATGGCCGCGCCCAGGAACAGGAGCAGCCGCGTGCCCAGTGCGCCGGGCAGGCGGCCGCGCAGCCGGGCGATGACAGAGGAAGCCGGCGCCGTCATGGCTTGGGCACCATGTAGCCCACGCCGCGCACATTGAGGATCAGCCCCGCGCCCAGCTTCTTGCGCAGGCCGTGGATGTAGACCTCGATGGCGTTGCTGCTGACCTCGTCGCCCCAGCCGTAGAGCTTGTCCTCGATCTGCTGGCGCGACAGCGTGCTGCCCGGGCGCGCCAGCAGCGTCTCCAGCACCGCCCATTCGCGGCCCGAGAGCACCACGTCGCGCCCCTCGACACTGGCCTCGCGCGTGGCGGGATTGAGCCGCACGCCTTCGCGCTCGTACAGCGGATCCATTGCGCCCGACGCCCGGCGCGCCAGCGCACGCAGCCGCGCGAGCAGCTCGTCCAGGTCATAGGGTTTGACCACGTAGTCGTCGGCCCCCGCATCCAGCCCGGCAATGCGGTCGCGCACGGCATCGCGCGCCGTGGCCACCAGCACCGGCGTGCGGTCGCGGCGCCCGCGCAGGCGGCGCAGCACCTGCAAACCGTCCTGCCCCGGCAGGCCCAGGTCCAGCAGCACCATGTCATAGCCATGGCCGCCACCCGGGCCGGGGCACAGGGCCGCATCGGCCTGCAGGCCGTCACGGACCCAGTCCACCGCATGGCCCTCGCCGCGCAGCAGGGTCTGCACGGCCTCGCCGATCATGGCGTCATCTTCGACAAGCAGTAAGCGCATGGCAGAAGAATAGCTCCCTGGACGGCTGGCTCAGTTCTGAGGCACATGCCGCCCGAAACTGGCGCGCTCAAACGTCAGGGACAGCGAGCAAGGGCCTAAGCCGGCCGCGCCGCCCCGCCGCGAGGCTGTCGTCCCCCTCCTTCGCGAAGCGATTAGAGAGGGGGAAGGCGCGCAGCGACTCAGGGGGTGAGCGGCGGTCACACCGCCGCTTCAATCTTCGGCATGGCCATGCGGGCCTTGGTCAGCGCCATGCCCAGGTTGGCCGTGCGCCGGCAGACGAAGACGGCCACGTAGTCGGGCATGAGCTTGCCGCGCAGGAAGACGTGGATGAGGTTGTCGCTGTTGACGATGAGTTCCTGGAAGTAGTGGTGGCCGTCGTCCTTGAGGCCGCGCGATTTCTTGAACAGGCTCTCGATCATCGAGACGTTGGGGCCGTTGAACAGGTCGGCCGTGGCAGCGGCCACGAGATCGATGACTTCGCGCGGATGCGAGTCCACCGTGCGGATGGCCAGCAGCATGCCGGAGGCGGCATCCACATAGCCGATGGCCAGACATTCGGGCACCGAACCGGCCACCTCGCTCAAAACGTTATCCAGGCTCATTGCAGCTTTCCTTTTTTGTGAATGGATGTGATCGGTCAGCCCATCTTCAGCAGCAGTGCCACTTCGTACGCATACAGCAGGTCCTCCTGGGCCTGGGACTGCACGTACTGGGCATCGATGAGGCGCACGCGGCGCAGCGCCTCGTCGGCGGTGAGGCCCTCGCGCACCAGCCATGCGGCCAGCACCGTGCCCGTGCGGCCCAGGCCGGCCAGGCAGTGCACGGCCAGCACCTCGCCCGCGCGCAGCATGGCCGACATGCGCGCCAGCAGCATCTGGATCTGGGCCACCGACGGTGATTCGTGGTCCCGCACCGGCAGGTGCAGGTTGCGCAGGCCATGGCGCTGCAGCGGCTCCTGCGGCAGGTCGTTTTCGGTCAGCGTGATCAGCACGGTGACGCCGCAGCCGCGCAGGGCCTTCAGGTCGAAGTCCATGGACTGCACCACGCCCGGTTGCGGCGCGCCCGCCAACCGGCCCGGCACCAGCCAGGCAAAGCCGCTGGGGCCACGGCTGGCCGGCACGGCCTGCGGGTCGGCCACCAGCGGCTGCCAGTCCACCAGCACGGAGGGATTGACGGCGCGCGGCCGGGCTGCTGCAGCGGCAGCGGGTGTCGGTGCGGGTGCGGGTACCGGCGCAGGCACGGGTACGGGCTCAGGTGCAGGCGCGGGCGCAGATGCAGGCATGGGTTCGGATGCAGGCTCGGCGGCCACTGCGTCCGACAGGAATTCGGAGATCGCGGCCACGGCCGCTGCAGGCAGCGGAGGAGGCAGGGGCACGCCCTCCTCCAGGTCTTCGGCCCGCGCATCGGGCGAGGCCACGGCACAGCTGCCGGTGCGCAGGAACTGCTGGCCCGCCAGCGACAGCGGCGCACGCTGGAAGGCTTCCATGGATTGCGCCTCGGCAATGCGGCCGCCGGCCAGCAGCAGCATGTCCTGCGCCACGGCCTGTGCGTGCTGCTGGTGGTGCGTGCTCATCAGCACGGCCGTGCGCTGGGCCACCTGGCGCAGCAGCTCCAGCAGCACGAAGGCCTCGTAGCCCTCAAGCTCTGCCGTGGGCTCGTCCACCATCAGCAGGGCCGGCTCGGCCAGCGCCTCGCGCAGGATGGCCACGGCACGCTGCTGCACGGGGGACAGCTGCAGCGCCGGCTGGTCGAACATCAGCGCAAGCTCGGGAAAGCCGAAGGCCTGCACCTGCGCGCGGCACCAGTCGCGCAGCGCATGCGGCACGAGCTTGAGGCGGGGCCGGGCCAGCTCGACGATGGCGTCGAAGGTGCTGGCCATCATCAGCCGGGCCTGCTGCTGCACCAGGCGCGGCGCCTGCATGGCGCCGGTCCACTCCTGGCCCGCGTAGCGCACGCTGCCCCAGCGGCGAAAGCGCGGATTGGCGGCATTGAGATCGGCCAGCGTGCGCAGCAGCGTGGACTTGCCCGAGCCGCTGGGGCCCAGCAGGGCCGTGATGCCGTGGGTGGGCAGCGTGAAGTCCACCTCAGCCAGGATGACGCGCGCGCCGAACGATGCGCCCAAACCCGCCGCCTGCAAGCTGTAGTCCTGCTTCAAAGCATGCCCTTCCTGTTTTGCCATGGGCCCTTGCGGGCGCTTCTTCCTGAAACCAGAACGGTGCACGCCCGCCTGGATGGGCCGGCAGTCTAAGCGTATTCGCTCTATCTCAAATCGTCACAATTTGAAACACCGCTAACGCAAAAGGACGCGAATTCACAGAATACAACCATCACATTGCCGCACGAATGCAGGAATCGCCAGCCACTGGCCGGTTGAATTCCCCATGCAATAAGCCCCGGCACATTCGTGCCGGGGCTGTGCGATCAATTCAGTGTGCAGGTGCTTTTCAGTCCCTTACCTCCTTTCGCTTACCCGAGACGTACGGGAACAAATATCCTGTTGCCATCGCGCCAAATCAGCACGGCCACGGTCTTGCCGGCCTTGGCCATGGCGGCGCGCACGGCCTCGATATCTCCGGCAGGCGAGCCATTGATGGACAGCAGCACATCGCCCTGCGTGATGCCGGCCTCGGCCGCCGGGCCTGCGGCGTCGGCAACGACCAGGCCGTCCTTCACGCCGATCTGCTGCTTTTCCTCGGGCTGCAGCGGGCGCAGGGCCAGGCCCAGCTTGCCCTTGCCGGCGTCGGGCTTGTCCTTGGCCACCTTGGCAGCCTTGTCGCTGGCATCGCCCAGCACGGCGCTGAGCGTGCGGGCCTCGCCGTTGCGCCATATCTCCAGCGTGACCTTCTGGCCCGGCAGCGCCTGGCCCACAAAGGCCGGCAGATCACCCGAGCCCACGATGGGCTGGCCATCGATCTTGCGCACCACGTCGCCGGGCTCCAGTCCCGCCTTGGCGGCAGGGCCGTTCTTGTCCACGCTGGACACCAGGGCGCCTTCGGGACGGTCGAGCTTGAAGGAATCGGCAAAGGCCTGGTTCACCTCCTGCACGGCCACGCCCAGCCGCGCATGCTGCACCTTGCCCGTGGCCACGATCTGCTGCTGCACGCGCGTGGCCACCTCGATGGGAATGGCGAAGGACACGCCCTGGTAGCCGCCCGAACGCGAGTAGATCTGGCTGTTGATGCCCACCACCTCGCCGCGCGCATTGAACAGCGGGCCGCCCGAGTTGCCGGGGTTGATGGCCACGTCGGTCTGCAGGAAAGGCACGAAGCTGTCGTCCGGCAGGGTGCGGCCCTTGGCGCTGACCACACCGGCCGTCACGCTGCTCTCGAAGCCGAAGGGCGAGCCGATGGCCAGCACCCAGTCGCCCACGCGCAGATCGGCCGTCTTGCCCAGCGATACCGTGGGCAGGTTCTTCGCCTCGATGCGCAGCACGGCCACGTCGGTCTTGGGATCGGCGCCCAGCACCTTGGCGCTGAACTCGCGCCGGTCGGTCAGCTTGACGGTCACTTCCTTGGCGCCGCGCACCACGTGGGCGTTGGTCAGGATCAGGCCGTCGCTGGAGACGATGAAGCCCGAGCCTTCGCCGCGCGTGGGCACATCGCGCTGGGGCTGGCCCTGGCCCATGCCCGGCATGCCGGGCACGCCGAAGCGGCGGAAGAATTCAAAGAACGGATCGTTGGGGTCCATGCCCGGCACGCCCTGCTGCCCCTGGCGCGCTGCGGCCTCGTCGCCGTCCTCGCCCATGGCACGCGAGCTGCCGACCACGCTGATGTTGACCACGGCCGCGCCATTGCGCGCCGTGATGTCGGCAAAGTTGGGCGCCGCCACGGCGCCGGCGGGAGAAGCAGGAGAAGCGGCAGAAGCAGGCTGTGCTGCAGGCGCAAACAGCGACGTGGCGGCACGCGCATCGCCATGCACCACACCAACCAGACCGGCGCCTGTGGCGCCCAGGGCGCCGATGGCACCTGCGGCCACCAGGGCCAGCACCAGACGGCGGGGAGTCGACAGAATCTTGTTCATGGCAGACCTTTCCTCAAAAGCAGCGTTCCTTGCTGCGTTGGTGAGAAGTCTGAAGGGGCAGACTTAGGCGAGGCTTAGAAGCGCTGGCCCTCACCCATCCATTCTGCGCAAAACCCAGCAAAGCGCTGCACGACCTGCCTGGGCTTGAGGCTGCGGGACTGAGCAATGCCCAGGGTGACAACCGCCACCTCGTCCTTGAAGGGTCGGATGATGAAATCCGCTCCATCCACCGTGCGCGTGGACTGCAGGGGAAAGTTCAGGATGCTGAATCCCAGTCCATTGGCCACCATGCCGCGCACGACCTCGGGCTGGGCGGAGCGGAAGGCAGGCACGGGCCGCTCGCCCACGGCGTCGAACAGCCGCGCGAAATACTCCCGGCTGTGGGGCAGGTCGAGCATGACATAGGGCTCTGCAAGCAGGCTCTTGAGCGTGACGGCGCGCTGGCGGGCCAGTCGGTGCCGCGCCGGCAGGATGGCGTAGGGAGGCAGCGTGCGCAGCGGCTGGAAGGCGATGTCGTCGGTGAGGTCTATGTCATAGGTGAGGGCCAGGTCCAGCGTGCCGTCGCGCAGGCTGGTGAACAAGTCCTCCTGGTGGGCTTCGGCCGTGCGGAAGGTGATGCCCGCATGCTCCGCCACGAAACGGCTGATGAGCCCGGCCAGCAGCGGCGGGGCCAGCGAAGTGAGGCAGCCCAGCGCAATGCTGCCCGACATACCCGAATCTAGGCTGCGCGCAACGCCTTGCAATTCTTCCGCGTTCTTGAGCAGGCTTCGGGCCATGCCCAGTATTTCGCGCCCAGCCTGGGTCAAGGACAGCCCGGCCGCATGGTGGCGAATGAACAGCTGCACACCAAAGGATTCCTCCAGCTCGGCGATCGCCGTGGAGATCGACGGCTGCGAGACATGCAGCATCCGCGATGCGGCAGTGAAAGACAGCGCCTGGGCCGTGGCGACGAAGTAGCGCAGCTGGCGAAGCGAGTACCGCAGCGATAGGTTTTCCACGGGCTTGGCTCCAGCGGCAACGAAGGCTCTACATAAAACAAAACTATGCAATGCATCTTATTAATATTCTTTATAAATAACCACTTTCTCCCTAAATTTCCTCCCCAGACAGACCCATCTGACCCACGGAGGACGACATGCAGACAGCAGACCAGGGGCACTTTGCCCAGGCCCCGAACAAGGCACGGGGAGACAGCGCCCCATGACAGCCAATCCCATTTCCATCGACACGCTGGTGGTCGGCGCGGGCCAGGCCGGCGTGGCCATGAGCGAGCATCTGGGCCGCATCGGCGTGCCCCACCTGGTCTTGGAGCGCGAGCGCATTGCCGAACGCTGGCGCACGGGCCGCTGGGATTCGCTGGTGGCCAACGGCCCCGCCTGGCATGACCGCTTTCCCGGCTTGGAGTTCGACGATCTGGACGCGGATGCCTTCGCACCCAAGGACCGGGTGGCCAAGTATTTCGAGGCCTATGCCAGAAAGTTCGGCGCCCCCATACGCACCGGCGTGGAAGTGACCCGGGTGGTACGCAATACGGGCATCGAAGGTTTTACCGCAGAGACCTCCGAGGGCCTGGTCCACGCTCGCCGCGTGGTAGTGGCAACCGGGCCGTTCCAGCGCCCGGTGATCCCCGCGATAGCCCGTGAAGACAAGCGGTTCACACAAATCCATTCCGCGCACTATCGCCACCCCGGGCAATTGCCCGAAGGCGCCGTGCTGGTGGTGGGAGCTGGTTCATCGGGCGTGCAGATCGCCGATGAACTGCAGCGCGCCGGCCGCAAGGTCTATCTGTCGGTGGGCCCGCATGACCGGCCACCGCGCTCTTACCGCAACCGCGATTTCTGCTGGTGGCTGGGCGTGCTCGGCGAATGGGACAAGGAGACGGCCGCACCGGGCAAGGAGCATGTGACTATTGCCGTCAGCGGGGCGCGCGGCGGCCAGACCATCGATTTTCGCCGCCTCGCCCATGAAGGGATCACGCTGGTGGGCGTGACCCGGGTCTTCGATGATGGTGTCGTGTCCTTCGCGCCAGACCTGATCACCCATCTGACGCGCGGCGACGAGAACTACCTGTCGCTGCTGGACGCAGCGGACGCCTATGTGGCACGCAACGGCCTGGACCTTCCAGAGGAGCCAGAGGCCCGGCGCATGCTGCCCGATCCGCCCTGCGTCACGCAGCCGCTGGCGTCGCTGGACCTGGTGCAGGCCGGCGTGTCCTCCATCGTCTGGGCGACCGGCTACGCGGTGGACTACCGCTGGCTGCAGGTCGATGCCTTCGATGCCAACGGCAAGCCGCGACACCAGCGCGGGGTTTCGTCCGAGCCCGGCATCTATTTCCTGGGCCTGCCCTGGCTGTCGCGGCGCGGCTCCAGCTTCATCTGGGGCGTCTGGCACGACGCCCGGCATATCGCAGACCACATCGCCATACAGCGCCAGTACCTCGCCTACCGCGATGCAGCCCATCGCACGCCCTTGCACGGGGCGCCCACCCAGACCGCCCATCCCACTGGAGCGCAATGATGCCCGCCCACACACAGCCCCCTACCCACACGCGCATCCGGATGTTCAACACCAAGGACACCTATCCCAACCAGTCGCTGGACAACGACCTGTGCCAGGCCGTGCGCGCCGGCAACACCGTCTATGTGCGCGGCCAGATCGGCACCGATTTCGAGGGCAACCTGGTCGGCCTGGGCGATCCGCAAAAGCAGGCCGAGCAGGCGATGAAGAACGTCAAGCAGCTGCTGGAGGAAGCGGGCAGCGACCTGTCGCACATCGTCAAGACCACCACCTACATCATCGACCCGCGCTACCGCGAGCCCGTCTACCGGGAAGTGGGCAAGTGGCTCAAGGGCGTGTTTCCCATCTCCACGGGGCTGTGCATCTCGGCCCTGGGACAGCCGCAGTGGCTGATGGAGATCGACGTGATCGCGGTCATCCCCGAGGGCTGGCAGCCCGGCGCGCAGTGAGGAGCAGGACATGACCTTCTCCATCATCGGGCGCTGCGCGCAAAGCGGCCAATTGGGCATCGCCATCAGTTCGTCCAGCATCGCGGTGGGTGCACGCTGCCCCTGGGTCCAGGCCGGGACAGGAGCCGTTTCCACCCAGAACATCACCCTGCCCGCACTGGGTCCACGCATCCTGGCTTTTCTCGAAGATGGCGCGTGCGAGCCCGCACAGGCACTGGGCCAGGCACTTGGCACGGACCCGGGTAGCGAATACCGGCAGGTGACGGTCATCGACCGGCAGGGCCGCACGGCGTTTTTCAGCGGCGGGCAGGCACTGGGCCTGCACAGGGCCGTGGCCGGCGATCAATGCGTGGCCGCAGGCAACCTGCTGGCCCGCGAGGCGGTGATCGACGCGATGGTCCACGCCTTCGAACACGCGCAGGGCGTACTGGCCGACCGTCTGCTGGCAGCCATGCATGCCGCCATGGCTGCGGGGGGTGAAGCCGGCCCTGTGCATTCGGCCGCGCTCAAGGTGGCCGGCGAAGCCAGTTGGCCCAGCATCGACCTGCGGGTGGATTGGGCGGACGAAGACCCCATAGCCCGGCTCGACGCGCTCTGGCAGGCGTATCGGCCGCAGATGCAGGACTACCTGACGCGCGCTCTGGACCCCACGGCCGCACCCCGCTATGGAGTGCCTGGCGATGAATAAGCCGACAAGCCGCGACCTGCTCAGGTCACTGGTCGGATTTCCGACCGTCAGCCGGGACTCCAATCTGGCACTGATCGGCTTCATCCAGCGCTACCTGGCCGACCTGGGGGTGCAAAGCGAGCTGCTGCACAACGCCGAGGGCACCAAGGCCAATCTGTTCGCCACCATCGGCCCACGTGACCGTGGCGGCATCGTCCTGTCCGGGCATACGGACGTGGTTCCCGTGGACGGGCAGGCCTGGACCATGGAGCCTTTCCGCCTCACCGAGGCCCATGGCCGCCTGTATGGCCGGGGCACGGCCGACATGAAGGGGTTCATCGCCTCGGTGCTGGCCGCAGTGCCGCTTTTCCTGCGCCAGCCCCTTTCCATGCCCGTGCACCTGGCTTTTTCCTACGACGAGGAGGTGGGCTGCCTGGGCGTGCGGTCCCTGCTGTCGGAACTGCAAAACCGCCCCCACAGGCCACGCCTGTGCCTGATCGGCGAGCCTACGGAACTGCAGCCGGTGCTGGGACACAAGGGCAAGCTGGCGATGCGATGCCGCATCCAGGGCGCGGCCTGCCATTCGGCCCATGCGCCGCGCGGCGTCAATGCCATCGGATACGCGGCGCGCGTGATCCGCAAGCTGGACGAGATCGCCGCAAGGCTGTCGCGGCCCGAGCACCACGACCCGCGCTTCGATCCGCCGTTCTCGACGGTGCAGGTCGGCGTCATCCAGGGCGGCCGCGCGCTGAACATCGTGCCTGCCGAGTGCGAGTTCGATTTCGAGGTTCGCGCCCTGCCGGGCTTCGACGCGCATGAAGTGGCGTACGAACTGCAGGACTATGCCGAGACCGATCTGCAACCACTCATGCAAGCGGTGCAGCCCGGCACCGGCATCCGCTTGCAGCCGCTGAGCGCCTACCCGGGACTGGCCACACCGCCCGAGAGCGAGGCTGCGCAACTGCTGACCCTGCTGAGCGGGCGCAGGGATTTCGGCACGGTGGCCTTCGGTACGGAAGGCGGACTGTTCGACCAGGCGGGCATCCCCACGGTGGTGTGCGGGCCGGCCAGCATGGACCAGGGGCACAAGCCCGATGAGTTCATCACCGTGGAACAACTGCAGGCCTGTGACGCCATGCTGGCCCGCCTGACGGCCCACCTGACGCACGTTGACGGTGCCACCCAGGACCCGGCCCGGCCACAAGCGGAGGACAGCCGCCATCCACAGTGACCGCAGCGGCAGATGCCGCGATTTTCCACCTACATAAAACATCGGACGCACCCAACGTGCCAATGCACAGGCACACGGACGTCACGCAACCGCAACTCCACTATCTGGAGGAGACACCATGGAACACAACGACAACACCCTGCGGCTGGAAGACAGCACCATCCAACCCATTCCCGCCCATGAACGGCATGGCAAGGCCAGCGACCTGTTCACCATCTGGTTCGGCACCAACGTCATGCTGCTGACCGTGGTCACCGGGGCGCTGGTCGTCACGGTGTTCAAGCAGCCGTTCTGGTGGGGCACGCTGGCCATAGTCGTCGGCAATCTGGTCGGCGCGGTATTCATGGCGCTGCATGCGGCGCAGGGCCCTCAGCTGGGGGTGCCCCAGATGGTGCAGACGCGCGGGCAGTTCGGCTCGCTGGGCTCTTTGCTGGTGGTGGGCCTGGTGGTGGTCATGTATGTGGGCTTCTTCGCCTCCAACCTCGTGCTGGGCGGACAGTCGCTGCACAGTCTGAGCAGTGCCGTGACGGTCAACCAGGGCGTGGTCGCGGTGGGCCTGCTGAGCCTGGTGGCCACCATCTTTGGCTACCGGCTGATCCACGTCTACACGCGGCTGCTGACCTGGTGCGCAGGCGCGGTGTTGGTGCTGGCCTTCGCCTGGATCATCTTCGTGCACGGGCTGCCGGCCGATCTGCTGTCGAAGAACGCACCCAGCCTGACGGGATTTCTGGGCAGCATGTCCATCGCCGCGCTGTGGCAGATCGCCTATGCGCCCTATGTGTCCGACTACTCGCGCTACCTGCCGGCGGACACCGGCCCGCGCGTGGCCTTCTGGGCCAGCTATGGCGGCTGCACCCTGGGCTCGATCTTTCCGATGGTGCTGGGCGCGCTCGTGGGCCTGACGGTGGAGGGCGATGACATCGTAAAAAGCCTGAGCACGCTGACGCAGGGCATCAGTCCGCTGGTGATCAGCGTGCTGACGCTGGGCATCGCGGCCACCAACGCCATGAACCTGTACTGCGGCGCGCTGTCCACGATCACCATCGTGCAGACGCTGCGGCCTTCCTGGTCGGCCAAGGCGGCGGCGCGCGCGGCCTGTGCCTGCCTGCTGTTCGGCATCGCCTTGACGATTGCGCTGGCCGGCCAGGACAACTTCCTGGCCACCTACACCCACTTCATTTTGTTGCTGTTGTGCGTAATGGTGCCCTGGACTGCGGTGAATCTGGTGGACTACTACCTCGTCCGCCACGGCCAGTACGACGTGGATTCCTTCTTCCGCCAGGACGGCGGCATCTATGGGCGCTTCAACGGCGTGGCCATCTTTTCGTACGCCTTTGGCATTGCCGTGCAACTGCCTTTTGTTGCCACCGATCTGTACACCGGCCCCGTTGCGAAGATGCTGGACGGCGCGGACATTTCCTGGATCGTCGGGCTGATACTGACATCGGTGGTGTACTACGCGTGCCAGAAGCGCTTTGCGCCAATCCCCGCCCCCATGGCCCTGCCATGACATCCGCCATGACCAGGACAACCCTGCAGCAGCCGTACCTGCCCCCGAGCGCCCAGACACAGCGTGCCCTCACGTCCATCGAAGCCATTGCGGCCATACAGCAGGGCCGGCTTGCGGCGAGCGACTATTTGGCCACACTGCTCGCGCATGCGCAGGCCATGTCGGGGCTCAATGCGCTGACGGCGCTGGATGTGCAGGGCGCGCTGGCGGCTGCGCGGCGCATCGACGCACTGCCCGCCGACGCCCGGGCGCAATTGCCGCTGGCTGGCCTTCCCATCGTAGTGAAGGACAACATCAACACGCGAGGCCTGCCGAACACGGCAGGAACACCGGCGCTGGAACACTTCATCCCCCGGGACAACGCGCCCTCTGTGCAGCGCCTGCTGGATGCGGGGGCCATCGTCCTGGGCAAGGCCAACATGCATGAGCTGGCCTTCGGCATCACCAGCACGAATCTCGCGCCGCATGCGGGGCCTGTGCGCAACCCCTACGACCCGTCCCGCATTCCGGGCGGCTCGTCGGGCGGCACGGCCGCCGCCATTGCCGCGCGCATCGTGCCTGCAGGGCTGGGCACGGATACCGGAGGCTCTACGCGCATTCCTGCGGCGCTGACCGGCATTGCGGGCTTTCGCCCCTCGGTGGGCAACGGCGGCGCCAGCCGGCGCTACCACGACCCGAATGCGGTCGTCCCCATCAGCCACACGCGCGATACCGTGGGTCCCATGGCGCGCAGCGTGGCCGACATCGCCCTGCTGGACCAGGTGATCACGGACAGCGCCCCCCTGGTGACCCTGGACCTGCGGGGCCTGCGCGTTGGCCTGCCCTCCCCCCTGTGGGAAGGCCTGGAGCCGGAGGTCGAGGCCGTGGCGCGCGCAGCGCTGCTGCGGCTCCAGGCCGCTGGCGTGGACTGGGTGGATATAGCCATGCCCGACCTTCTGGACATCAACAGCCATATCGGCGCACCGCTGGCCCTGCATGAATCGGTGGACGACCTGCCCGCGTGGCTGGACGCCAACGAAGCGCCGGTCCGTACCGTGGCCGACATCGCCACGCGCATTGCCAGTCCCGATGTGCGTGACATGTACCAGGCCGTGCTCGCGGACGAGGCCGCAGACCAGTACGCAGAGGCCATGACGGTCTGGCGGCCCCGGCTGCAGCAGTACTACGCCACGGCCTTTGCCACTCACCGGGTCGATGCGTTGCTGTTCCCCACCACCCGGCTTGCGGCCGTGCCGCTGGACGAGGTGAACGGTTCTTCGACGGTGTCGATACGGGGCGGGGAGGCGGTCAGCACCTTCGAGGCCTTTCTGCGCAATACCGATCCGGCCAGCAATGCCGGTCTGCCTGGCCTTTCGCTGCCGGCCGGCCTGACGCCACAGGGGCTGCCGGTGGGCATCGAGCTGGACGGCCCCGAAGGCAGCGACCGCCGCCTGCTGGCGATAGGGGTGGCCTTCGAGCAGGTGCTGGGCCTGCTGGCCGCGCCGCGGCCCTGAGTCACAGGCACAGCCTGCGGCGCCGCCGCTCAGATCAGCGCCAGCACCTTCTCCGGCGGGCGGCACAGCGCCGCGCCCTTGGGCGTGACGACGATGGGGCGGTTGAGCAGCACCGGGTGCTCGGCCACGGCGGCGAGCAACTGCGCATCGCTGGCCAATGCATCGCCCAGGCCCAACTCGGCGAAGACGGCTTCCTTGCTGCGCAGCAGCTCGCGCACGGGCATGCCCAGCTGCCGGACCAGGGCCTGCAGTTGCTCAGCGTCCAGGGGCTGGGCGATGTAGTCGACGATGGTCGGCTCTATGCCGTTGTCGCGCAGCAGGGCCAGCGCGCCGCGCGAGTTGCTGCAGCGGTTGTTGTGGTAGATGGTGATGTCGGTGCGGGGGGCGGTGGTGTTCATGGGCCGCAGTGTAGGCCCATGAAAATGCGCCTCAGGCCACGGCTTCCTCGGGATGGGCATCGACCTCGCGGCCGGGCAGCAGCAGGTTCAGCCCCACCGCGACCAGGGCGCCGACGGTAATGCCCGAACCTAAGACTTCGCGCCCGAAGGCAGGCATGCGGGCCAGCAGGTCCGGGCGCACCGTGACCGCCAGGCCGCAGCCCAGCGAGACCGCGATGATCAGGCTGGCGCGCCGCGAGTGCTCGGCGCCGCTGAGCATGCGGATGCCGGCAGAAATGATCATGGCAAACATCATCAGCCCCGCGCCGCCGAGCACGGGCTGCGGAATCGTCACCACCAGTGCGCCCAGCACAGGAAAGAGGCCTGCCAGCAGCAGCATGACGCCCGTCAGCATGACCACGTGGCGGCTGGCCACGCCGGTCAGCGAGACCACGCCCACGTTCTGGGCGAAGGTGGACAGCGGAGGGCTGGACATCACGGCGGCGAAGGCCGAGCCCACGCCGTCGCACAGCATGCCGCTGGACAGGCGCTTGCCGTCGATGCGCGTCTGCGTGGCCGCGCCCAGGGCCATGAAGGTGCCCGTGGTCTCGACGATGGTCACCAGAAAAGCGATGGACATGGCGACGATGCCGGCCACCGGGAACGTCATGCCGAAGGTCAGCGGCTGCGGGATGGCGAAGACCGCGGCCTCGCTCACCTGGGTGAAGTCGATCAGGCCCAGCGCCAGGCACAGCACATAGCCGCAGGCGATGCCCAGCACCACGGCCGAGGCAGAGACGATGCCCCTGCCCCACTGCACGAAGCCGATCACCAGCACCAGCACGAAGCCGGCGATGGCCAGGTGGCCGATCGCGCCGTAGTCGCTGCGGCCCACGCCGCCCGCAGCCCAGTCCACGGCGACGGGGGTCAGCGACAGGCCGATCATGGTCACGACCACGCTGGTCACGGTGTGCGGGAAGAAGCGGCGGATCACGGGCATGAAGTAGCTGCCCACGATCATCACCAGCGACCCTACCAGCGAGGAGCCCAGGATGCCGGCCACACCATGCTCCAGCCCCACGCTGATGCCCGCGCCCACGAAGGCGAAGCTGGTGCCCATGACGCAGGGCAGCCGTATGCCCACGGGCCCCACCCCTCTGCACTGGACGATGGTGACCACGCCCGAGCCCAGCAGCGCTGCATTCACCAGCGCCACGATCTGGTCGGCCGGCAGCTTGAGCGCCCCGCCGAAGACCAGGGGCACGGCGATGATACCGCCCAGCGCCGCCAGCAGGTGCTGCAGCGACAGAAGGACCGTGGTGATGAGCATTGGCGGTCGGTCTTCCACCTTGTAAAGCAGTTGTTCCATTGTCTTGTCTCCTTGTGTCCTGGCCGTTGGCCTCTTCAGAGGCGCTTGTATGTATGTCGGGGCAGTGGTGCCGGAAAAGGGTGGGGGTCCTGAAAGTGCTGTCCGGGTCTTCGAGCCTCCTGGAGATGCTTCGGGGGAATGGCGCAGCGCGGCAGGTCGGCACCCGCGATGGCCTGGGTGCCGGCCTGCCGCGCTGCAGGGATATGTCAGTGGCCCGCTGCGCGCTCGAACAGCGTGCGGGCCAGCTCGCGGTGGCGGGTCAGCACGCGCGGCAGGTCGGCGGTGAGCAGCAGCCCGTCGCGGACCACGACACGGCCGTTGATGACGCTGGTGGACACGTCGGTGGGCGTGCAGAACACCAGCGCGGCCACGGGGTCATGGCCTGCGCCCGCGTAGCCCACGCCCGCCATGTCGAAGGCCACGAAGTCGGCCGACATGCCCGGCGCCAGCGCGCCGATGTCGTCGCGCCCCAGCACGCGCGCGCCGCCCAGCGTGGCGATCTCCAGCGCCTCGCGCGCGCCCATGGCGGCAGGGCCGTGGCCCACGCGCTGCAGCAGCAGGGCCTGGCGCGCCTCGCCCAGCATGTGGGCGCCGTCGTTGGAGGCGCTGCCGTCCACGCCCAGGCCCACGGGCACGCCCGCATCGCGCATGGTGCGCACGGGTGCGATGCCCGAGGCCAGGCGCATGTTGGAGCACGGGCAATGCGCCACGCCCGTGCCCGTGCGCGCGAACAGCGCAATGCCCTCGGCATCGAGCTTGACGCAGTGGGCATGCCAGACATCGGGGCCGACCCAGCCCAGGCTTTCGGCGTACTGCGCGGGGGTGAGGCCGAATTTCTCGCGCGAGAAGGCGACGTCGTTGTCGTTCTCGGCCAGGTGGGTGTGCAGCGACACGCCGTGCGCACGCGCCAGCACGGCGGACTCGCGCATCAGCTCGCGCGTCACCGAGAACGGCGAGCATGGCGCCAGCACCACGCGCAGCATGGAGTGGCGTGCGCTGTCGTGGTACTGCTGGATCAGGCGCAGGCTGTCGCGCAGGATGGCTTCCTCTTCCTCCACCACCGCGTCGGGCGGCAGGCCGCCCTTGCTGCGGCCCAGGCTCATGGAGCCGCGCGCCGCATGAAAGCGCATGCCCATCTGCTGCGCCGCGGCGATGGAGTCGTCCAGCCGAGCGCCATTCGGATACAGGTACAGGTGGTCGCTGGTGGTGGTGCAGCCCGACAGCATCAGCTCGGCCATGGCGGTCTGGGTGGAGACGTGGATCATCTCCGGCGTGAGGTGCGACCACAGCATGTACAGGTTGGTGAGCCACGAGAACAGCTCCGCATCCTGCGCGGCAGGCACGGCGCGCGTGAGGCTCTGGTACATGTGGTGGTGCGTGTTGACCAGGCCCGGCATCACCACGCGGCCGCGCATGTCCAGCACCTGAGCCGTGCCGTCGTCCACCATGCGGCGGTACTGCGGCGGCAGATCGGCCGTGGCGCCCACCCATTGCACGGCCGGGCCGTCGGCCACCAGGGCGCCGTCGCGGATCTCGCGGCGCTGCGCATCCATGGTGACGAGTACATCGGCGTTCAGTGCGATCAAGGTCATGGCGTTCTCTTCTTCGAAATGGAAAAGCCGCCAGTCTAGGAAGGACAAGCCATTGCCGATAGCGCTGAATTCCGCCCGATGTGTCCACAAAAAGTGGACAAGTGCCTAAGACTCACCGCCCCCCGGCAAACAGCCTTGCCAGCGCCTGGCCGATGGACTGGGCCATCAGCTCGCCCGCCGCGCTCAACTGCCCCCTGGCCCGGCCGGTCAGCACCAGCGTCTGCCGCCGCAGATGCGCATCGCGCAAAGGCACGAAGACCAGGGCATTGCGGCTGCGCTCCTCCATCACGTCCAGCGGGTTGAGCAGGGCGATGCCCTCGCCCAGCATGACCAGGCGCTGGATCAGCGCCATGGAGGTGGACTCGGCCACGGGCGTGACCTCGATGGCGTTGCGCGCAAAGGCTTCGTCCAGCAGGCTGCGGATGGACAGCGGCTGCGCGGGCAGGATGAGCGGATGGCCTATGCACTCGCTGAGCAGCACCGACGATTGGCGCGCCAGCGCATGCCGGGGCGGCACGATGGCGCCGATCTGCCATTCGCTGGTGGCCAGCGCGCGCAGCGCGGGGCGTTCGGACAGGTCGTAGGCCAGGCCCAGGTCGGCGTCGCCGCCTTCCACGGCGGCCGCGATGTCGCTCAGGGGCAGGTCGATGATGCGCACCACGATGCCCGGGTGGCGCTGGCGGAACTCATGCACCAGCGAGGGCAGCAGCGAGCCGGCCAGCCCCGTGGTCGCGGCCACGGTGATCTCGCCGCTGCGCGCGCCCTGCAGTTCGGCAATGCGCTCGCGCAGCGCCGCATGCTCGCGCAGCGTGGCGCGCACATGGGCCAGCACCATCTCGCCCGTCGGGGTGAGGCGCAGGCGCTTGTGGATGCGCTCGAACAGGGGCGTGCCCAGCTCGGCCTCCAGGTCGAGGATCTGGCGGTTGACGGCCGTGGGGGCCACGTGCAGATGTTCGGCCGCCTTGCGGATGGAACCGCGGCGGACTACTTCGTCGAGATAGCGCAGGACTCTGGCGTGCATGGCGCGAGCGTAGCGGGGTTTGCCGGGCCGCGCTTTGCAGCGCCCGGCAGCCCAGGCTCAGCGGGCCGTGCCCGGGCGCTCGGCGCGCAGCGTGCGGCTGAGCATGATCACGGGGATCAGGCCCACCAGCACCAGGGCCAGCGACGGCAGGGCGGCCTCGCCCAGGCGTTCGTCGCGCGCGAGCTGGTAGGCCACGACGGCCAGGGTGTCGCTGTTGAAGGGGCGCAGCACCATGGTGGCGGGCAGCTCCTTCATCACATCGACGAAGACCAGCAGCGCCGCCGCTGCCGTGGAGCGCCTGAGCAGCGGCCAGTGCACGCGCGACAGCATGCCCCAGGCGCCCGTGCCCAGCATGCGGGCCGAGTCGTCCAGGCTGGGCGCGATGCGCGCATAGCCGCTTTGCATGGACTGCAGGGCCACGGCGCAAAAGCGCACCAGGTAGGCCCAGACAATGCCCACGGCGGTGGCCGTGACCAGGCCGGCAAAGCCCCATTCGGGCCGCACCTGCTGCACCCAGCCCACGGGCAGCAGCAGGCCGACGACGACCACGGCGCCCGGCACCGCATAACCCAGGCTGGCCAGTTGCACCACGCCGCGCGTGACGGCCGACTCCTTGTGGCGGCGCACGGCAAACGCCAGGGCCACGGCGATGATGACGGCCAGCACCGAGGTGATGGCGCCCAGGCGCACGCTGTTGAGCGCCCAGTCGAGGAAGCGGTCCCAGGGCAGCACCGACCAGTCGGCCGCCAGCGGGCGCAGCATGAAGAACACGGGCGCCACAAAGCCCATGAGCACGGGCAGCAGGCACACCAGCCAGGCCAGCGCGCAGCGCCAGCCGCGCAGGCGCAGCGGCTGCGCCTCGGCCGAGCTGGCGCGGCCCGTGCTGCCGGTGACGAAGCGCATGCGCCGCTGGGCGCGCAGCTCCAGCTGCTGCAGCAGCACCACCAGCACCAGCAGGAAGGTGGCCAGCTGCGCAGCGGCAATGCGGTTGTCCATGGACAGCCAGGCCTTGTAGATGCCCGTGGTGAAGGTCTGTATGCCGAAATAGCTGACCACGCCGAAGTCGGCCAGCGTCTCCATCACCACCAGGGCCACGCCAGCGGCCACGGCCGGGCGCGCCAGCGGCAGCGCCACCGACCAGATGCGCCGCGACAGCGGCGCACCCATCAGGCGCGCGGCCTCCATCAGGTGCGCGGCGCGTTCGCCCAGCGCGGTGCGCGCCAGCAGGTAGACATACGGGTAGAGCGAGAAGATGAAGACCCAGACCGCGCCGCCCAGGCTGCGCACCTCGGGCAAGAGCCGGCCTTCCAGGCCATAGGTGTCGCGCAGCCAGGTCTGCAGCGGGCCGCTGAACTGCAGGAAGTCGGTATAGGCATAGGCCGTGACATAGGCCGGCATGGCCAGCGGCAGCAGCAGCAGCCATTCCAGTTGGCGCCGGCCGCGGAAGTCGAACAGCGTCACGGCCGCCGCCGTGCCCGTGCCCACGATGGCCGCGCCCAGCGCCACCAGCAGGCCCAGCCAGACCGTGGTCCACAGGTAGCCGGGCAGCACGGTGGCCGCCATCTCGCGCAGGATGGAGCCGGCCAGGGCATCGCCCTGCCCCAGAGGCAGCCAGGAGCCGAGCACGGCCAGCACGGGCAGCATCAGCACCAGGGCCAGCAGGAGCAGGGGAAGGGAGCGGAGTACGGACGACAGACGGCGCAAAGCGGAGGTCTCGGCTAGAGGATGAGGGGGAGGATCTGGCTGCCGGGCTATGGAACGGGCCGGGATCCGCGGCAGCCACCGGCCTGTGGGCCGAGGTGCCGCCGAGACCGGACGTGCCTGCGGGCTGCTGGAGTCGGCGGGCTCCGGGCATGCCCCTGGCCCGCCAATGCAAATGCGAATTCTATTCATTTGCGCGGTTCTACAATCGCCGCATGTTTTTGACCGTCTCCCAACTCGAGGTGCGCTACCCGGGCCGCGACAGGCCTGCCGTGCAGGGCGTCACGCTGAATCTGGCCGCTGGCGACATCGGCGTGCTCATCGGCCCCTCGGGCTGCGGCAAGACCACGCTGCTGCGTGCCGTGGCGGGCCTGGAGCCCGTGAGCGGCGGCGAGATCCGCATCGACGGCCAGCTCGTGGGCAGCGCGGATTTCTCGCTCCCTCCCGAGCAGCGGCGCATCGGCATGGTGTTCCAGGACTATGCGCTGTTCCCCCATCTGAACGTGGGACGCAACGTGGCCTTCGGCATCCACCATCTGCCCAAGGCGCGCCAGGCCGAGCGCGTGGCCGAGGTGCTGGAGCTGGTGGGCCTGGCCGGCAGTGCAGGAAGGTTTCCGCACGAGCTGTCAGGCGGCCAGCAGCAGCGCGTGGCGCTGGCCCGCGCGCTGGCGCCCAGCCCACAGCTGATGCTGCTGGACGAGCCGTTTTCCAACCTCGACGTGGACCTGCGCGAGCGCCTGGCGCATGAGGTGCGCGGCATCCTCAAGGCAGCAGGCGCCACGGCCCTGTTCGTCACGCACGACCAGCTGGAGGCGTTTGCCATCGGCGACATGATCGGCGTGGTCCACCAGGGGCAGCTGCAGCAGTGGGACGACGCCTATTCGCTGTACCACCGGCCGGCCACGCGCTTCGTGGCGGACTTCATCGGCCACGGCGTCTTCGTGCCGGCCACGCTGGCGCCCAGCGGTGCCGGCGGCGTGGTGGCGCGCACGGCGCTGGGCGATCTGGTCGATCCGGCCACCTGCCCGCTGCCTGCGCAGTTTGCGGACGGCGAGTGCGATGTGCTGCTGCGCGCCGACGATGTGGTGCACGACGATGCCTCGCCCGTGCAGGCGCGCATCCTGCGCAAGGCGTTTCGCGGCTCGGAGTTCCTCTACACGCTGGAGCTGGCCAGCGGCCACAGCGTGCTGGCCCATGTGCCCAGCCACCACGACCATGCGGTGGGCGAGTGGGTGGGCATACGGCTGGACATGAATCACGTGGTCGCCTTCCCGCGCGAGAGACAGGGCACTGCGCAGACCGCAGCGGCCTGAGCAGGCGGCCGCCGCCGCGCCGTCCAGGCCTTTGTCATCCGACGGTCATGGGTGAAACCCAGAATCTGTCACATCTTGTGACAATTCAAGGCCACCCATGTTTGCTCTGGACCCCTCCTCCACGCAGCACGCTGCATCTGCTCCGACACCGGTTCCGGCGCTTGCCCCTGCGCCCGCCGCGCCACGCCTGCTGGCCCGCGCAGGCCAGCTCAGCCAGCCCACGGCGCCGATTCCCCCCGACACCAGCAACGAGGACGTGCACCGGCTGTTCAGCGAGCAGCCCCTGCTCGAAACCCTGGCCGTGGTGGCCGACGACCGGCCGCTGGGCCTGATCAACCGCCAGCGCTTCATGGAGCAGTACGCGCGGCCCTTTGCGCGCGACGTGTTCGGCCGCCGCAGCTGCCTGGTATTCACCGACACCGCGCCCATGGTGGTGGCGGCCGGCCTGCCCATCGACCAGCTGGTGCAGCAGGCGCTGGCCAGCGGCAGCCGCGTGCTCAAGGACGGCTTCATCACCGTCGAGGAAGGCCGCTATGCAGGCATAGGCACGGGCCACGCGCTGATGGCCGCCATGTCCGACATCGAGGCCGACAAGACGCGCCAGCTCATGGCCAGCATCGACTACGCCAGCCTGATCCAGCGCTCGCACCTGGTCGAGTCCGACCGCGTGCTGGCCAGCCAGCTGGCCGACCACGGCCTGCTGTGGGAGCCGCGCGACGTGGTGGGCGGCGATGCGTATTTCTTCCGTGCCACACCGCAGGGCCTGCTGGGCTGCATGTTCGACTGCACGGGCCACGGCGTGCCGGGCGCCTTCATGACGCTGATTGCGCTGTCCTTCCTCGAACAGGCCGTGGCGCCTGCAGGTCTCGGCACTGGCACTGGCACTGGCACTGGCACTGGCACTGGCACCGGCACCGGCACCAGCACCGGCGCCGCCATCGACCCCGGCGCCCTGCTGGGCCAGATGAACCGCTACATCAAGCGCGTGCTGCAGCAGCGCACCCGCGACGCCCAGCCGGCCTGGGGCGCACCAGCGGCCCCCGCCGACGGCCTGCCGGCGGAGAAGACCTCCAGCGACGGCCTGGACGCCGCGCTGTTCCTGCAGTCGCCCTGCGGCACGCAACTGCGCTTTGCATCGGCCCGGCTGGACCTGCTGGTGGCGCCGCCCGGCGTGCAGGAGGCGGCCCAGGTCCAGATCCATGCCGGCGACAAGCTGGGCATAGGCTATGCGACCACGCCCGACGACGCGGCCTGGAGCACGCAGGTGCTGGAGGTCGCGCCCGGCTCGCTGCTGATGGTGGCCACCGATGGCGTCATCGACCAATTGGGCGGCCCGCGCCAGATCGCCCATGGCAGAAAGCGCCTGGCGCGCTTCCTGCACGAGCAGCAGGACCGCCCCGCCGCCCAGGCCTGCGCCGAGTTCCGGCAGGCCTTCGCCCAGTGGCAGGGCACGCAGCGCCGGCGCGACGATGTGTCTCTGCTGGTCTGGCGCAACCAGGCCCTGCAGCCCGCCACCTGCGTGCAAGGCCAGCCATGAGCCCGGCCGAATTCGCTCAGCTGCGCGCCCAGGCCGAGCACAACGGCCTGCTGCTGTACTACGCGGGCACCTTCAACCCCAATGTGATCCAGGCGGCGGCCGACACGCTCAAGAGCCGCCTGGCCAACGAGGACGGATCGAGCAGCGCCAAGCGCAAGCTGTTTTCCACCTTCATCGAGATGGCGCAGAACGTGCTGCACTACGCAGCGCCCCTGCCTGCGGCCGACACCGGCCCCCGCCAGGCGCTCAGCGCGCCCGTGCCACAGGGCGCCATCGGCGTGGGCCGCATCGATGCGCTGGCCTGCGCCCAGGAGGCGGGCGCCGAGCCGGCGCCGGCCCGCTTCTGGATCGCCTGCAGCAATGCCGTGCGCAGCGAGCATGTGCCGCGCCTGGCCGCCAAGCTGGATGCCGTGCGCGCCATGAGCCTGGCCGAGATCAAGGCCGCCTACAAGGCCCAGCTGCACAACACGGACCACGGCACCAGCGACGACATCAGCCGGGGCGCGGGCCTGGGCTGGCTGACCATTGCGCGCGATGCCTCGGCACCGCTGCAGTACCACATCGCCACGGGAGAGGACGCCGCCGAGACCGCGCCCCATGCCGTATTCCACGTCAAGGCGCTGATCTGAACGCCGGGCGTCCTTCAACGAACCGACCTGCCGCCATGCAAGCATTGAAATCCGAACGCACCTCCGTCACGCCCGAAGTGGTCTTCTCGCCGGCCGAGCAGCTTCTGCGCATCGAAGGCGAGTGCTATCCCGAAAACCCCCTGCCCTTCTTCAACCCCATCCTGTCCATGCTGGGCCGGTATTTCGAGGCCAGCCAGCCTCCTCGCTTCGTGGCCGAGATGAAGCTGCAGTACATCAACAGCGCCTCCACCATGGGCCTGCGCTCGTTGTTCGCGCTGCTGGACCAGGCCGGGCAAAAGGGCACGGACATCCGCGTGGTCTGGGCCTTTGACGAGGAGGACGACGCCATCGAGGAACTGGGCGCCGACCTGGTGGAGGACTTCGCCAACCTGGTGCTGGAGCGACAGCCCTACAGCAACTGAGGGCAGGCCTGCTCCGCCCTGGCCTTCAGGCCAGCGGCTTGCCCATAAGCACCGTGGTCAGGCCGCAGTCCCATTCCTCGTCGGGATAGGTGTCCAGCGTGGCATATCCCTGCGCCGTGTAAAAGCCCAGGGCCTGGGTGTTGAAGCTGTCGGTCTCCAGCCGCACCTGGGCGTGGCCGTCGGCGCGCATGGCCTGCTCCGCGTGGGCCAGCAGCGCACGGCCCACGCCGCGCCCCTGCCAGGCCGGCAGCACATGCAGGGCGCCGATGAAGTCATCCACGCGATCCACGAAGCCTGCCACCACGCCATCGCACTCGGCCACCCAGAACAGATGGCCGCGCGACTGCACGTACTGCGCGGTGCGGCCCGAGGCGCGGAACCGCGCATCCTTGTCCGCCGTCAGCTGGGGCTTCCAGGTGCTCTCGTAGGTGGCCCAGAGAACGGCGTTCAGGGCAGCGGTGTCATCAGGCCGCGCGGGCCGGAGCGTGAGAGTGTCAGTCATGTCGCTGGCAAGGTTCAGGCCTGGCGCAGCCGGTCCACCTCGGCATGCAGGTCCTGGGCCCAGACGCGGCGGTCGCGGCCATCGGCCGTCTGCGGTTGGCCATAGTGGACGGCGGCGACCAGATCGTCGGCACACAGCGTGCGCCAGATGGAGCCCAGCAGGGTTTCATCGCCCTCGTAGCTGGGCGCGTGGCTGATCTGCCCGGTGGCGCCGTCGATGAAGCGCAGGCCCACGGGCAGCACGGGCGCACCGATCTGCACGGCCGCCTGCAGCAAATTGGCATGGAAGGGCAGCAGCTTGCGGCCGTCGCCCGTCGTACCTTCGGGGAAGATGGCCAGGATCTCGCGGCGCTGCAGGGATTCCTCCATGCTCTGCACCATGCGCCGGGCATCGCGGCGCGAGGTGCGCTCGATGTACAGCGTGCCCGCCGCCGTGGCCAGCGTGCCGATCAGCGGCCAGCCCTTGACGTCGGACTTGGAGATGAAGCGGCAATGCCGCGCCGCATGCAGCACGGGAATGTCGAGCCAGGAAATATGGTTGCTGACCATGAGCACGGGGCCCTGGCTCGGCGGCTCGCCCTGGATCTCCAGGCGCACGCCCGCATGGGCCAGCAACTGCAGGGCCCAGGCCTGCACATGGGCGTGCTGGCGCTCCTCGGGCAGCTGCGGAAAGCGCAGGGCCACGATCCACAGCCCCTTGCACACATGGCCGAACAGGCGCGCTGCGCGCAGCGTGGCGCGCCCTCCATTACGCAAGCGTTTCATTTCAGCCATTCAGAGCGTTTGGCAACGCCCATGCCCGTGAAACAGGCACGCTCCATCTCAGGGACACCGAGGAAGGGCCTAAGCCGGCCGCGCCGCCCCGCACCGAGGGTGTCGCCCCCCTCCCTCGCGTAGCGAGTGAGAGGGGGAAGTCGCGAAGCGGCTCAGGGGGCGCTTCATTTCAGCGGCGTTCGTAAGCGATATGGCCGTCGACCAGCGTGCAGCGCACGCGGGCCGGCAGTTCGTAGCCGCCGAAGGGCGTGCTCTTGCCCTGGCTGGCCAGCTCCTGGGGCTTGACCGTCCAGGCCGCCTGCGGATCGACGATGCACAGGTCGGCCACGCCGCCCTCGGCCAGCCGGCCCAGCTGCCCCTGCAGCTCGCCCAGAGACGAGCCCAGCACCTGCACGGGCGATGCCGTGATGGCGGCCAGGGCACGGTTCAAAGGCACGCCACCGTCCTGCGACCACTTGACGGCCAGCGACAGCAGCAGCTCCACGCCCGTGGCGCCGGGCTCGGCCTCGGCAAAGGGCAGGACCTTGGCATCCTCATCGACGGGCGTGTGGTCGGAGACCAGGGCGTCGATGGTGCCATCGGCCAGCGCGGCAGACAGCGCATCGCGGTCGCGCTGCTGGCGCAGCGGCGGCGTGACGCGGGCGCTGCTGTCGAAGTAGCCGATGTCGGTATCGGTCAGGTGCAGCGAGTTGATGGACACGTCGGCCGTGACCTGCAGGCCTTCGGCCTTGGCACGGCGCACCAGTTCCACGCCTGCGGCGCTGGACAGGCGGCACAGGTGCACGCGCGCCTGGGTGCCGCGCATCAGCTCGAAGATGGTGTGCAGGGCAATCGTCTCGGCCGCCACGGGCACGCCGGACAGGCCCATGCGCGTGGCCAGCGGGCCGCTGGCGGCCACGCCCTTGCCCAGGTACAGCTCCTGCGGGCGCAGCCACACGGTGTAGCCGTAGGTGGCCGCATACGCCAGGGCGCGCTGCAGGGTCTGGGTGCTGGTCATGGGCACCTCGGCCTGGCCGAAGCCGATGCAGCCGGACTCGGTCAGCTCGGCCATTTCGGTCAGCACCTCGCCCTTGAGGCCCAGCGTCAGCGCGCCCAGCGGGAACAGGCGCGACTGGTGCAGCTTCTCGGCGCGGAACTTGAGCATCTCCACCAGGCCCTGCTCGTCGAGCACGGGATCGGTATCAGGCGGGCAGACCAGGCTGGTCACGCCACCGGCCACCGAGGCGGCCATCTCGGACTGCAGCATGCCTTCGTGCTCGTGGCCGGGCTCGCGCAGGCGCACGGCCAGATCGACCAGGCCCGGCAGCACCCAGCAGCCGGCGGCATCGATCTCGCGTTCTGCGGCAAATCCCTCGGGCGCCTTGCCGATGGCCAGCACCTTGCCGCCGTCGATGGCCACGTCGGCCTGCTGGTCCAGGCCCCGTGCCGGGTCCATCACTCGGCCGTTGCGGATGAGTATCTTCATGGTTTGCTACCCCGTAGACCGCAGGCGGCGCATGGGCTGCGGCCTGCGGCGATCAAAAACATTTGCATTCACAAAAAGCGCCTGGACTCAGTCCAGGACACCGGGCATGGAAAAAGCATGGCCCATCTCAGGGACGCCGAGCAAAGGCCGCCCTGCAGCGAGGGCGTCGCCGGCTGCCCGTACGCCCCCCTCCCGCGTAGCGAGAGAGGGGGAAGCGACGCAGTCGCTCAGGGGGTGCTTCATTTCAAGCCTCGTTGCCGGCGACGATGGACATGACGGCCATGCGGACCGCGATGCCGAAGGACACCTGCGACAGGATCACGGCCTGCGGGCCATCGACCACTTCGGAGTCGATCTCCACGCCGCGGTTGATGGGTCCCGGGTGCATGACGATGGCGTCCGGCTTGGCCAGGCGCAGCTTCTCGGCCGTGAGGCCGAAGCTCTTGAAGTATTCCTGGCTGGACGGCAGCAGGGCGCCGCTCATGCGCTCGTTCTGCAGGCGCAGCATGATGATCACGTCGCAGTCCCGGATGCCCTCTTCCAGCGTGTGGAAGACGCGCACGCCCATCTGCGCCAGGTCCGGCGGCACCAGGGTGCGCGGGCCGACGACGCGCACTTCGGCCGCGCCCAGCGTGGTCAGCGCATGGATGTCGGAGCGCGCCACCCGCGAATGCAGCACATCGCCCACGATGGCCACGCGCAGGTTGGCGAAGTCCTTCTTGTAGTGGCGGATGGTGTACATGTCCAGCAGCCCCTGCGTGGGGTGGGCGTGGCGGCCGTCGCCGGCATTGACCACGTGGACATGGGGCGCCACATGCTGGGCGATGAGGTAGGGCGCACCCGACTCGCTGTGGCGCACGACGAAGATGTCGGCGGCCATGGCCGAGAGGTTGGCGATGGTGTCCAGCAGCGACTCGCCCTTGCTGGCCGAGCTGCGCGCAATGTCCAGGTTGAACACGTCAGCCGACAGGCGCTTGGCCGCGATCTCGAACGTGGTGCGCGTGCGCGTGCTGTTCTCGAAGAACAGGTTGAACACGCTCTTGCCGCGCAGCAGCGGCACCTTCTTGACCTCGCGGTCATTGACGCTGACGAAGTTGGCCGCCGTGTCCAGGATGTGGGTCAGGATGTCCTTGGACAGTCCTTCGGTGGACAGCAGGTGGATCAGTTCGCCGTTCTTGTTGAGCTGGGGATTGCGCTTGTACAGCACGGTCAGGCCTCTTGGATGCGGAATTGGAAGACGCCGGCGTCATCGCGCGCCAGCGACAGCAGGCGGTCGGCCGGCAGCGCGATGCGCGCGGCGGCGAAGTCGGCCTGGAAGGGCAGCTCGCGCCCGCCCCGGTCCACCAGCACCGCCAGGCGCACGCAGGCCGGGCGGCCGTAGTCATAGAGTTCGTTGAGCACGGCGCGCACGGTGCGGCCGGTGTAGAGCACGTCGTCCAGCACCAGGATGTCGGCGCCGTTGACGTCAAAGTCGATCTGCGTCTGGGCGCTGGTGGCCATGCCGCGCTGCGCGAAGTCGTCGCGGTGCAGGGCCGAGGACAGCACGCTGGGGTTGCCGGGCAGGTTCAGGTCCTTGTGCAGCCGCTCCACCAGCCAGGCGCCGCCCGAGGTGATGCCGGCCAGGCGGGTTTCAGGCCCCATGAGGCTGCGCACGCCGCGCAGCAGTTCGCGGTACAGGGCCTCGGCGTCCAGCACCAGGCTGCCGGCTCCCGCAATGGATTCACTCATGGAAGACTCCTCAAAAACTGTTCAAGAATGATGCAGGCCGAGGCCGCATCGGCATCCCTTGCGCCACCGGCCAGGGCCTCGGTGGTGCTGTAGCGCTCGTCCACCTCGTAGACAGGCAGGCCGAAGCGGCTCTTGAGCTGGCGGCCGAACTTCTTCGCCCGCGCCGTGTTCTCATGCGCGTTGCCGTCGGGGTGGTAGGGCACGCCGATGACCAGGGCATCGGGCTGCCACTCCTTGATGCGCTCGCCGGCCTGGGCCAGGCGGGCCTCGCCGGCCTCGGCGCGGATGGTGGGCAGCGGGTTGGCCGAGCGCAGCAGGCGCGTGCCCACGGCGCAGCCCGTGCGCTTGGCCCCGAAATCGAAGGCCACGAAACTCTGGAAATGGGAGGGAACGGTGGGCGGCACGGCCGTGCCGGCTGCCGCTGCTGCCTGGGACTCGGGAGCGGGCAGGCTCATGCGCGCCCCGCTTCGGGCGAGATCATCCAGCGCTGCAGGCCCAGCAGGCCCAGGGCGCGGTCATAGCGGTCGTCGACCGGGGTATCGAAGATGACGTTGGCGTCGGCGCCCACCGTGAGCCAGGCGTTTTCGGCCAGCTCCGACTCCAGCTGGCCCTCGCCCCAGGACGCGTAGCCCAGGGTGACCAGCAGGCGCTTGGGGCCTGCGCCGTCGGACAGGGCTTCGAGCACGTCCTTGGAGGTGGTCATCTCCAGGCCGCCGGGGATGGTCATGGTCGAGGCGTAGGCGGACTCGTCGTCGGGCGCGCCTTCGATGACCATGGGGTCGTGCAGCACGAAGCCGCGATCGGTCTGCACGGGTCCGCCGTTGAAGACACGGTTGCCGCGAAGGTCCTCGCGGCCCAGGGCCAGATCCACCTTTTCCAGCAAGCCTTCCAGCGTAAGCTGCGAGGGCTTGTTGATAATCAGACCGAGCGCACCGCGCTCGCTGTGTTCGCACAGGTAGATCACACTGCGCGAGAACGCTTCGTCTTCCAGGCCAGGCATGGCAATCAGGAAGTGGTGCGTCAGATTGATAGGCGCAGTTTCAGCAGACATAACCACGGATTTTACCGGCGATCCATGCCACCTTCTTACCCTGTGGGCTTGGTCTGGCTGCGGCGCGACCTGCGCCTGGCTGACCATGCCGCCCTCTACCATGCGCTGCGCCAGTGCCGGCAGGTACATTGCGTGTTCATCTTCGACGACGACATCCTCGCCCCCCTGCCCCGTGCCGACCGGCGCGTGGAGTTCATCTGCCAGAGCCTGGCGGGCCTGGACGATGCGCTGCGCGAGGCCTCGGGCCGCGCCGACACCGGCCTCATCGTGCGCCGCGGCCGGCCCGCTGAGCAGATCCCGGCCCTGGCCCGGCAGCTCGGCGCCCAGGCCGTGTTCTGCAACTGGGACGACGAGCCCGACGCCCTGGCCCGCGACGCCCGCGTGCGCCAGGCCCTGGCCGCCGAGGGCGTGGCCCTGCACAGCTTCAAGGACCACATGGTCTTTGCGCGCGACGAGGTGCTGACCCAGGCCGGCGCGCCGTTCTCGGTGTTCACGCCGTACAAGAACGCCTGGCTGCGCCAGGTCACGCCGTTCTTCCTGTCCGCCTATCCCTGCGAGCGCGACCTGCCCGAGCGCCTGGCGCCACGCCCCGAAGGCGAGCGCCGCCCCGTGCCCACCGCAGCCGACCTGGGCTTCGAAGCCGGCACGCTGGACGGCCTGCGCCTGCCCACGGGCTGCGCCGGCGCCGAGGAACTGCTGGCCGACTTCCTGCCGCGCCTGCCGCGCTACAGGCAGGCGCGCGACTTTCCCGCCGTCAAGGGCCCCAGCTACCTGAGCGTGCACCTGCGCTTCGGCACGGTCTCCATCCGCCGCCTGGCAAGGCTGGCCTGGGAGCAGACGCAGAGCCAGCCCCATGATGCCGAGGGCGCCGCCACCTGGCTGTCCGAGCTGATCTGGCGCGACTTCTATTTCCAGATCCTGGCCCACCATCCGCACGTGGTGCACGCCAGCTTCAAGCCCGCCTACGACGCCATCGTGTGGGATACCGGCCCCGAGGCCGATGCGCTGTACGCCGCCTGGTGCGAGGGCCGCACCGGCTATCCGCTGGTCGATGCCGCCATGCGCCAGCTCAACACCACGGGCTACATGCACAACCGGCTGCGCATGGTGGCGGCCAGCTTCCTGGTCAAGGATCTGGGCATAGACTGGCGCCGGGGCGAAGCCTGGTTTGCTCGCCAGCTCAACGACTTCGACCTGGCGGCCAACAACGGCGGCTGGCAGTGGGCGGCCTCCACGGGCTGCGACGCCCAGCCCTGGTTCCGCATCTTCAACCCCATCACGCAAAGCCAGAAGTTCGATGCCGACGCGCGCTTCATCGAGCGCTACGTGCCCGAGCTGGCCCGCCTGCCCGCCGCGCTGCGCCACGCGCCCTGGCAGGCCCGGCCGCTGGAGCTGGCCGAGGCCGGCGTGGTGCTGGGCACGGACTATCCCCATCCCGTGGTGGACCACGCAGCCGCGCGCGAGCGCACGCTGGCCCGCTATAGCGTGGTCAAGCAGGCGGGCTGAAGGAAGCCGGTGCAAAGACACCGGAGCCAAGAAAAAAGGAGCAGCGCTGGCTGCTCCTTTTTTGCGGGGCGAGGGCTGGCCGCCGAGGCTCAGGCCTCTTCGCCCAGCACCTGCGTCTCCGTCTGCAGTGACAGCGGCGCAGGCTGGGTGCTGTTCCCTTGCAGGGAATAGTGCTGGATCAGGCCCAGCAGCTCCTCGTCCGAGTAGGGCTTGCCCAGGTAGTGGTTGGCGCCCAGCTGGCGCGCCATCTCGCGGTGCTTCTGGGCGATGCGCGAGGTGATCATGACCACGGGCAGGTCGCGCAGGGCCTCGTCGGCGCGGATGTTGCGCAGCAGGTCGAAACCGTCCATGCGCGGCATCTCGATGTCGGACAGCACCAGGGTCGGGCGCTCCTCGGCCAGGCGTTCCATGGCCTGCAGGCCGTCGGCCGCCAGGGCCACGCGGTAGCCTTCGCGCTGCAGCAGGCGCTGGGTGACGCGGCGCACGGTGATGGAGTCGTCCACCACCAGCACCAGCGGCACCGAGACCGGTCCCGCGCTGGCCGGCACGGCTTCGCCGTCGCCCTGGCCGGCGGCACGCTCGGCCTCTTCGGTCCGGGCGCGCACCTCGTCGCCATAGACGTTGGCCAACGCCACAGGGTTGTAGATCTGCACCACGGCGCCCGAGGCCAGCACCGACATGCCGGTCAGGCCGGGCAGGCGGGCCAGTTGGGGGCCGAGGTTCTTGATCACCACTTCCTGGTTGCCCAGCACTTCGTCCACGTGCAGCGCAATGCGCTGCGACGCGCTGCGCAGGATGACCACGGGCCGGGTGCGGCCCACGGTTTCCTCGCTGCGCAGGGAGGACTGCCACAGCGCGCCCGCCCAGTAGAAGGGCAAGGTCTCGCCGCCATCTTCAAAGCCGTGGCTGGCATAGGCCTGCTGCAGCAGATCCAAGGGCGCACGGCGCACGATTTCCACCAGGCTGGCCGGCACGCCGACCAGCAGCCTGCCCGCGCGCAGCATGACCACCTGGGTGACGGCCGTGGTCAGCGGCAGCACGAGGCGGAAGGCACTGCCCCGGCCCGCTTCGCTGTGGGTCTCGATGCGGCCGCCCAGCGCGTTGACCTCGGAGCGCACCACGTCCATGCCGATGCCCCGGCCGGCCACGCCGGTCACCTCGGTGGCGGTGGTGAAGCCGGGCTCGAAGATCAGGCGGCCGGCGTCCTGCTCGGTCAGCGTCTGGTCCTCGGGCCACAGGCCCTGGGCCACGGCCTTGTCGCGGATGCGCTGCAGGTTCAGGCCGGCGCCATCGTCCTCCACCGACAGCGCCACGTCGTTGCGCTCCTGGCTCAGGATGATTTCGATGGTGCCCATGGCCGGCTTGCCGGCAGCGGTGCGCTGCTCGGGCGGCTCGATGCCGTGGGCCACGCAGTTGCGCAGCAGGTGTTCGAAGGCCGGCATCATGCGGTCCAGCATGCCCCGGTCCATTTCAATGGTGCCGCCGAGGATGTTCAGCCGCACCTGCTTGCCCATTTCCTTGGAGGTCTGGCGGACCACGGCATACAGGCGCTCGGCCAGGGAGTCGAACTCCACCATGCGCGTGCGCAGCAGGTCGCGCTGCAGTTCGCGCGCCTGGCGGCCCTGGGCGACCAGGTCGTCCTCGGCGCCCGCCATGTCGCGCTGCAGGTTGCGCTGCACGGTGGCCACGTCGTTGACCGACTCGGCCATCATGCGCGTGAGTTCCTGCACCCGCGTGAAGCGGTCGAACTCCAGCGGGTCGAAGCCGGCCGCCGAGTCCTTGGACAGGGCCAGGCGCGACTGCATCTGGCTCTCGGCCTGGACCTCGATGTCGCGCAGCTGCATGCGCAGGCGCTCCAGGTTGCCGGCCAGCTCGTCCAGCGAGCCACGGGCCTGGGCCAGGCGCGCATCGACACGCGAGCGCGCAATCAGCACCTCGCCGGCCTGGCTGATCAGGCGGTCCAGCAACTGGGCGCGCACGCGCACCGTCTGGTGGGCGCCCGCACGCAGCGGCGCGGTGACAGGAGCCGGCTGTGCGTCGGCCGGCGCCGGGGATGCGCCAGCGCCCGAGGCGTCGGAGGCCGTGGCGTCAGAAGACACCGCAGAGGCGGCAGGCTCGGCCTGGTCCGGCCCATCGGCCAGGCCCAGCGGCCCATCCTGCACCTGTTCGCCCGCAACGCGCAGCACGTCGAAGCCGGCCTGCAATGCGTCGAAGTTGCCCAGCAAGGGCTCGATCTGCTCGGCCGTGGGAGATTCGCTGTCGACCCGCTCCACGGCGGATTCCAGCCGGTGGGCCATTTCGCCCAGGCGCATGGCGCCAGCCAGCCGGGCACTGCCCTTGAGGGTGTGCAGGGCGCGCAGCGTTTCGTGGCGCGCCTCGTCCAGGGAAGGCCGGCCATGCCAGCGACGCAGCGCAGCGCCCAGGCGGGGCAGCAGCTCGATGGCCTCTTCCTCGAAGATGGGGAACAGGTCGGGGTCCACCTCGTCCAGGGCGTCGATGTCGTCGTCCAGGTCGTTGCCCACGGCCACCGCATGGGCGATGGCCTCATCGATGCGGCGCTGCAGCTCGGCTTCCTGGCGTGCGTCGTTGACCAGGGGGCGCATGGAATAGGCCAGCGGCGCCACGTCCTGTGCCTGGGCCTGCGCATGGGCGCCGGCGTCGAGCACGGCATCCGTGCCAGGCTGCGGCAACGGCTCCGGCAGCAGCGCATCGAGCCGGCTGTCCGGAGCGTCCGCGACTTCGATATCCAGCGCCAGCAGTGCCTGCAGGGCTTCTTCCACGCCCGGCTGGGGTGTCTTGAGGAAGCCGGCCGCGAACTGGTGCAGCAGGCGCTGCACCTCGTCGGAGGCCGCAATGCAGGCGGCGACCTGCTCAGGCGTGCCGCAGCGCTGCGGCTGCAGATGGGCCAGCGCATGCTCCAGCAGGCGCGCCAGGTCCGACAAGGCCTTGAAGCCCACGGTGGCCGAGCTGCCGGCCAGCGAATGCGCGAAGGCGATGGCGTCATCGGGCACGGGCTCGCCGGGCTCGGTCGCCCATTGCTGCAGCGACAGGTCCAGGCGGCGCGACCATTCGTCGGCCTCGTTGAGATAGACGTTGTACAGCGGCGCGCTGATGCGCAGGCCGTCCACGACCTTGAAGCCATCGGCATCGACGCCGGACGGCTCCTGTGCGCCGGACTCCTCAGCCACCGCAGGCGCCTCATCGGCCACGGATTCGGCATGCAGCTCCTGCGGGGTTTCCGCCTCGGAAGCTTCTACGGCTTCGATGGCCTCGGCAGGTGCGGCTGCCGGAGTCAGGTCCAGATCCAGCCCCTCGAAAGGCGCCAGCGGCACGGCGGCGTGCGGAGCCTGCTCTTCGGCTTCAACTTCGGCTTCGGCTTCGGCTTCGGCTACAGCTTCTGCGCCTGCTTCTGCTTCTGCTTGCAGCTCGGGCAGCGCGTCGGCATGTGCCTCGGGCACGGTCTCTGTGCCGGGCAGCGCGGGCTGGTCGCCCGAGACAACGGCCAGGGCTTCCTGCTCGCTGTCGCGCATGGCCGCCTCGAAGGCGGCGAAGTCCAGCTCCTCCACCGCGTCGGTGGCCAGCGCGGCGGGTGCCTCGGCGGTCTCCGGCTGCGTTGAACCCTGCGACTGTTCGGGCACAGCCGCCGCAGGCTGGGGGTCCAGGTCCAGCAGACCGAAGTCCAGCGCAATGTCCAGGTCACCGGCGGTCCCGGTGGTCTCGGCGGGCACGGCCGGCTCGGGGGCTTCCCGCTGCTCGGCCTGCAGCTGCTGCTCCACTGCGGCGAAGGGCTCCACCGGCGCCTCGACCGCGGCAGGCTCGGCCTGCGTGCGGCGGTCGGCGCGCGGCACCAGGGCCACGTCGGCGCGCACGCCTTCCAGGCGCATGGCATCGGCTGCGGCGCGGAAGTGCGTGGCCAGCCAGGCATCGGCCTGCTGGCGCTCAATGGCCGAAGCCCAGGCGCCAAAGGCGCGCAGCGCGTCGCTGGCCAGCTCCTGCATGGGCTGGGGCATGGGCTTTTGCTCGGCCAGCCAGGCATTGAGCATTTGCTCCATGGCCCAGCCGGCTTCGCCGAATTCATCCAGGCCGACCATGCGCGAGCTGCCCTTGAGCGTATGGAAGGCGCGACGCAGCGTGGTCTGTTCGCTGAGGTTGCCGGGCTCATCGGCCAGGGTGCGCAGCGCCTGCAGGCCGTTGTCCACGACCTCGCGGGCCTCTTCCAGGAAGATGCTCAGGATTTCGTCGTCGGAATCATCTTCCGAGACGGTCAGACCGGCCAGCGGGGGAACGGGTTCAGGCAGGGGTTCGGGCTGAGCCGTGGCGGAAGCGGCAGCAGGGCCGGGCACCGGTTCGGCCGCTTCAGCCACGTCAGCTGCTTGGGCCGCTTCGGCGGGTATCTCGAGCGCCTTGGCGAATTGCGCCAGTTCGGCATCGTCGGCCAGCGCTTGCTGCCCGGCGGCAGTCGCCTGCGGCAGGGGCTCGGGCACAAGGTCCACGGAGGGTGGCGGCGGCGCCGGCACCGACGGTGCTGCCGCAGCGGGTTCGGCAGGCAGGTCCTGCGCAGTCTCGGCGGGCTGGATCTGGGGCACGGGCAGCGGCTGGGCCACGGCAACGGCTTCGCGCTGCGGCGGCACGGCGGCGGTGTCCAGGGCCGGCAGCTGCTCGGGCGCCTTGCCCGCGTCGTCGGCGCGGTGGCCACGGCGGCCCATCAGGATGCGCAGGCCGCCTTCGGCCTCGTCATAGACAAAGAGCTTGCGCGCCATGCTGCGCTGGTAGCTCAGCATGTCGATCAGGAAACCCATGGCGCCCAGGCTGTTGCCCAGCTTGTCGAAGACCTGGGCACGTTCTGACTCGGCGATCTCGCCCAATACCAGCCGCTCCACGGTTTCGCGCATGCGCTGCATGGCCTGGGTGGCCTGGTCCAGGCCCAGCACGGACAGCACGCCGCGCATCTGCGCCATCTGGCCAGACACCGGCGCCAGCACGGTGGCATCGGCGGGGTTGCGGAAATACTGGTCCAGGTGCCGCTCGGCCTCGGCCAGCGTGGCACGCAATTCGCCCACGACCGAGCCCATGGTCTGGTGGTCGCTGGCCTGGCGGTACAGCTCCTCCATCCACGGCTCCAGCGGCCGGGCGGGCGCGCCCTGCAGGGATTCCTCCAGGCGCTGTACCAGGTTGGCGGATTGCTCGGCCAGTTCCTCGTCGCCCATGTCCATGGTGGCAAAGGCCGCCTGCAGATAGAGCACGGAGGTGGCCACTTCCATGGCCAGTTCCGCCGGCGGCGGCTCGCCGATGCGGGCCACGGTTTCGGCCACCTTGATCAGCATGCGCGCCAGGCCATGGCTGGCCGGGTGCAGCTTGACCAGGGATTCGGCCACCTGGGCGAACTGGTCCACCACGATCTTGGTGCGCGCACGGTCGCCGCCTGCCAGGGCGGACCAGGTCTCCGCCGCCGTGGTGATGCGCTTGCGCGCCTGCACCAGCACGGCCGGGTCGTAGCGGCCAAAGCGGGTCTGCTGGTAGTCCACCTGCGGCTGGGCCTGCATGCCATAGGCCTGGCGCACGGCCTGCAGGGCGGCGCCGGCCTGCTCGGCCGGGCGCGCCTGGGCGCAGAAGAACAGCAGGTCCTGCAGCAGGCGCGCAGGCGGCGTGCGGTCGCCCTTGGCCATGGCAGCGTACTGCAGCAGCACGCGCGAGGCCATGCGTTTCACATAGAGGTCGACAACGATCAGGCCGCGCGACTGCGCGTCGAAGAAGCCAGCGGCCACCTTCCAGAAGCTGCGTGCAGTGACATCCTCGGTCTGGGCCACGGCAAAGCGCAGGCACAGGTCACGCATCTGGGCGGCGGCCTCGCGGTCATCGCTCTTGACCATGCGCAGCACCACGCCGTCGAGCAGGGCGCGGGCATCGGGCCCGTAGGCCAGCGGCTCGGCCTGGCGCGCCCATTCGGGCTCGCGCGCGCGGCGCTCGGCAGGCCACAGGTCGGCCGGATGCACCTTGTCGTTGCCGGCCAGCGCCTGGGTGTCACGGTATTGGGGAAACAGGGCCACGGCCGAGACGGTCTTGCCGGCCAGCACGGTTTCCAGGTATTCGATCAGGGCAAAGCTGGCGCGCTCCAGCGTGGCGGCGGCCTGGTCGGTGCACAGCTCGGGGCGCTGCACGAAGCGCTGCACGGCGCTTTCCATGCCGCGCAGCACCAGGGCCGGAGAGCCCAGGCCCACCATTTCGAGGGCGCCGCAGGCCTGGTGCAACTGCTGGCGGGCGATGCGCAGGGCCGAGGTGTCAAGCTCCTCAAGGTCCGAGGCGCGCGCCGCATCGGCATCGCGCACGAAACGCGCCACGGCCTTGCTCGCGCCTTCCAGCGACTTGCGCAGCTCATCGAGCACCCAGGCCAGCGGGCCCAGGTCCTGTTCGGTGTGCGCGGCCTGCGCCGCGCCCGTTTGCGATTCGTCAACCACTGACATGGACAGTTCCCCAAGCCCCTAGGGCCTGTGCATAGCTATGTTGGACCGGGTCAGGCAATCTTGAAACGCGCCACCGACTGGCGCAGTTCCTCGGCCATGTGCGAGAGTTCGCGCACCTGCTGCGCCGTGGTGCGCGTGCCTTCGCCCGTCTGCTCCGTCACCGCGAAAATGTGCTGGATGTTCTCGGCCACGTCGTTGGCCAGGACGGCCTCGCGCGAGGTGGACGAGGAGATCAGCTCGATCAGCTCGGCCAGGTGGCGCGACACGGTATCGATCTCGGTCAGCGCGGTACCTGCGGAGTCGGACAGTCGCGCCCCCTCGACCACACCCTGGGTGGAGCGCTCCATGGCGGCCACGGCATCCTGGGTGTCGGTCTGAATCGCCTTCACCAGCGCCGCGATCTGGCGCGTCGCATCTGCCGAGCGCTCAGCCAGGCGCTGCACTTCTTCGGCCACCACCGAGAAGCCGCGACCGGCTTCACCGGCCGATGCGGCCTGGATGGCGGCGTTCAGCGCCAGCACGTTGGTCTGCTCGGTAATGTCGGAAATCAGCTCGGTGATTTCACCGATCTCCTGCGAGGATTCGCCCAGCCGCTTGATGCGCTTGGAGGTTTCCTGGATCTGGTCGCGGATGGAGTTCATGCCGCCGATGGCGTTCTGCACGGCCTTCAGGCCCAGGTCCGCAGCTTCCAGCGACTGGCGCGCCACCTGGGCAGATTCCTGCGCCTGGGTCGAGACCTCGTTGATGCGGCCTGCCATGTCCAGCACGGAGCGGCCGGTTTCGCGGATCTCGCGCAGCTGTTCGGTCGACGCGGCCAGCAGCTCGGTGGAGTTGGCATCCACCTCGGCCGTGGTCTGTGCCACGCGCGTTGCCGTGTTCTGCACGCTGCCCACCAGGGCGCGCAGCTCTTCCACCGTGTAGTTCACCGAGTCGGCAATGGCGCCGGTGATGTCCTCGGTCACGGTCGCTTCCTGCGTCAGATCGCCTTCGGCCACCGATTGCAGTTCGTTCATCAAGCGCAAAATCGCGGCCTGGTTGGCATCGTTGATGCGCTTGGCTTCATGCTCCTGCACGCGGGACTCTTCCTGGCGGCGTTCGGCCGCTTCCTGGCGCAGACGGCTGTCGAGCAGCTGCACGCGGGACAGGCCCACGCCGCACAGCAGCACCAGCACGGTGGCCAGCGCCAGCAGGCCCATGGGCAGCGAGCCGATGCCGGCGCCGCTTTGCAGCTTGTTCTGCAGGTCTTCCAGATGGCGGCGCAGCGGTTCGCTGTCGGCGTTGATGGCGGTCTGGGCTTCGCGGGCGGACACCAGGCCCTGCAGGTTGCCCAAAATGGCGCTGGCCTCGCTGCGGGTCTCTTCGTAGAGCTTGATCAGCGCCTCGATCTGCTCGCGGGTCTGGGCGTCGCGCGTGGGAGGCAGGCGCAGCTCGCTGCTGCCGCTCAGCAGGCTTTCGGAGATTTCCTTGAACGAGTTCAAGTCCTTGCCCAGCAGGAACACGGCCTCGGGGCTCACGCCTTCGGCGGTCTGGAATTCGTTGGCCGACTTGCCGATACGCTGGGTCAGCATCACGAGCTGGCCGGCAGCGGAGATTTCCGCCGGGCTGGCGCCCTGCTGCAGCTTCAGCGAGGAGATGGTTTCGGCGATCTCCAGCAGGTCCGAGGACTGCCGGTTGATGGTGCGCAGCGCGTCGCCGACCTGGGTCAGGATCTGCTTTTGGTCCATCACCACCTTGGCGCTTTGCTCGGCGCGCTCCATCAGCGGCGTGATCTGGGCCAGTTCATCGGCATAGGCGCCGCCCAGCGGGCGCACGCCCATGGAGTCGTCGCCCGAGGCAATGGCGCGCACGTTGCGCGCCAGCACGCCGGAGCTGTCCTGCACGTCCACAAAGGAGGATGCCGCGCCCGTCAGCGCCTGCGAGACCGACTTGGCCAGACGCTGCGACTGCATCAGCGCCTGGCCGGTGGCGGCCAGCTGCTGCGCCGAGCCGTCGGCCTGGCGCAGGGCCCAGGCCGCCGCCAGCACCAGGGCCAGCACCGACACACCCAGCAAGGTGGACAGCGTGCGCTGGTGGCGCGCGGCAGGCGCGCGGCCCAGCAGCGGCAGGGCCACCATGTCGTGGTCAACGGCTGCGCCGCCGTCGCGGCCCGGCATGGCGTCGGGGGCGCCCTGCACGGTCAGTGACGCATCGAGTGCGTACATATCCTGGGAGACGGTGTCTCCGAGCATGCTGTTGTCCGCACCGGAGCCGGCGTCGGCCGGCTTGCGTTGGAAGCGATTTGCAAGACGTTGCAAGAATGACATGGGACGACCTTCAGAAACTCAGGCGCGAATGCTCAGAAACTCGGAGGTTTGGGACAGGCGCTGCAGTTGCAGCTCCTGCCAGCGGTGGCCCGCTTCATCGATATGCACGGGGCCGAAAAAGGCGGGAGAGTGCTCGGGCGCAGGCTCGGTGCGCACGAATGCGTCGGCGCTGCGCAGGCCCTGCAGGCGGTCCACGAGCAGGGCCGCATTCACTTCCAGCGCGGCATTGAACGCCAGCAGGCTGGACTCGGCCAGCGCCGGTTCGCTGCGTGTCACGCCGTGGCCCAGCAGGCTGGCCAGGTCGATCACGCCGGCCAGGGTGCCGCGCAGGTTGGCAATGCCCAGGAACCAGGGCTTTGTATAGGGCACAGGCTGCACGCCGGCCCAGGGAAAGATCTCGCCGGACTGGCCCAGCGGCATCAGGTAGTTGCGCCCGCCGGCCTGGACGGCCAGCCAGGCCGCCACCTTGACGCCTTCGCTGCGTGCGGCCTGAAGGCGGCCAGCCAGACGGGACTGCAGATCGCGCAGTGCTTCACGGTTCGCCATGGGCAGCGCACCAGATCAGTTCAGCGCCGCGATCTTGGCCTGCAGCTCATCGGCATCCACAGGCTTGGTGATGTAGTCCCGCGCACCCTGGCGCATGCCCCAGACCCGGTCGGTCTCCTGGTTCTTGCTGGTGCACATGATGATGGGCAGGTCGGCGTACAGCGGGTCGCGCGTGATGGCACGCGTCAGTTGAAAGCCGTTCTGGCCGGGCATGACCACGTCCATCAGGATCAGGTCGGGACGGTCTTCGGCCAGGCTGCGCATGGCCTCTTCGCCATTCTCGGCCGTGCGTACCTGCAGGCCCTGCTTTTGCAGCATGTCGGACAGAAACATCAGTTCGGTCTTGGAGTCGTCCACGACCAGGACTTTGCGGATGGGCATCAAAGTGCTCCTATGGTTTGCTTGCCGAACTGCTCCACGGCCTGCAGCAGCTGGTCTTTGGTGAAGGGTTTCGTGAGGTAGTCCTGGCAGCCCACCATGCGCCCGCGCGCCTTGTCGAATACGCCGTCCTTGGACGAGAGCATGACCACAGGCGTGTCAGCAAAGCGCGCGTTGCGCTTGATGATGGCGCAGGTCTGGTAGCCGTCCAGCTTGGGCATGAGGATGTCGCAGAAGATCAGCTGGGGCTGGTAGTCGTTGACCTTGGACAGTGCGTCGAAGCCGTCGTCGGCCAGGAGCACTTCGTGCCCGCCCTGCTTGAGGAAGATTTCTGCGCTGCGGCGGATGGTATTGCTGTCATCCACCACGAGTACGCGCAAGGGTGCGCCCGATGTCGTCACTGAGAAACCTCCCGGAAATGTATGAGTCGGCGCGGGTGGTCCCGCGCTCAGATTTCGACCATCTCAAAGTCTTCTTTACGTGCTCCGCACTCGGGACAGGTCCAGTTCATGGGCACGTCTTCCCAACGCGTCTGGGGTGCGATGCCATGCTCGGGGCAGCCTTGCGCCTCGTCATAGATCCACCCGCAGATCAAGCACATCCAAGTTTTGGGGTCGGTCACAGCTTAAAGGGCCTTCACATAGAATGCAACGATTGTATCTAGTCACAACCACCCGCCACGGCCTTCGCTGGCGGGGCGCACACTGGGCTGAGCCATGGCATTGAACCCCTCCAACTCCCCCAGTCCCGACACCGAGCCGATGGACGAAACCGCGCCCGTCTGCGTGCTGGTCTTCAACGCCAGCGACCCCAGCGGGGCGGGCGGCCTGTCGGCCGATATCGCCACCATCGCCTCGGTCGGCGGCCATCCGCTGCCCGTGGTCACGGGTGCCTACGCACGCGATTCGGCCAAGATCTTCGAGCATTTTCCCTTTGACGACGAGGCCGTGGCCGAGCAGGCGCGCGCCGTGCTGGAGGACATTCCCGTGTCCGCCATCAAGGTCGGTTTCGTGGGCAGCCCGGGCAACCTGGCAGCGATTGCCGAGATCGCCTCCGACTACCCCGACATCCCCATCGTCTGTTACATGCCCGACCTGTCGTGGTGGGAGGAAGACCCGCTCGACCAGTACATGGACGCCCTCAAGGAACTTGTTCTTCCGCAAACGTCTGTGTTGGTTGGAAGCCACAGTACGCTGTCGCGCTGGCTGCTGCCCGACTGGACCAACAGCCGCAGCCCCACGGCGCGCGACATCGCCATGGCGGCCGAGGCCCTGGAAGTGCCCTACGTGCTGGTCACCGGCATTCCCCTGCCCGACCAGTTCGTGGACAACGTGCTGGCCACGGCGCAGTCGGTGCTGGGCAACAGCAAGTACGAGATGTTCGACGCCACCTTCACCGGCTCGGGCGACACCCTGTCGGCCGCGCTGACGGCCCTGGTGGCCAGCGGCAACGACCTGGGGCTGGCCACGCAGGAGGCGCTGGAGTACCTGGACCGCAGCCTGGACAGCGGCTTTCGCCCCGGCATGGGCCACTACATCCCGGACCGCATGTTCTGGGCCCAGCCCGAGCCCGAGGATGAAGATGCCGAGGCCGCCGCCGAGCCCCTCGCCGAACTGGACCCCGACACCCAGGCCATCGAAGGCTTCGTGATGCCCCCTCATGACACCAAGCATTGAGGCAGGCCACCGCCTGAGCGGCTGCGCGGCCGGCACAGGCCCTTGGCTTGGCACCTCTGGCTTGTCCCCCGCACATGGCAGACTCCTGCACTATGACCACTGACCTGAATATTCCCCTGTTCGAACGCGCCAAGGCCGTGATCCCCGGCGGCGTGAATTCACCCGTGCGCGCCTTCAACGCCGTGGGCGGCACGCCGCGCTTCGTGCGCCGTGCCCAGGGCGCGCATTTCTGGGACGAGAACGCCCAGCAGTTCACCGACTACATCGGCTCCTGGGGTCCGATGATCCTGGGCCACGGCCACCCCGAGGTGATGGCCGCCGTGCAGGCCGCCGCGCTGGAAGGCTTCTCCTTCGGCGCCCCCACGGAGCGCGAGGTCGTGCTGGCCGAGAAGATCCTCTCGCTCATGCCCTCCATGGACATGGTGCGCATGGTCAGCTCGGGCACCGAGGCCGGCATGAGCGCGCTGCGCCTGGCGCGCGGCTTCACGGGCCGCAACAAGATCATCAAGTTCAACGGCTGCTACCACGGCCATGCCGACGCCCTGCTGGTCAAGGCCGGCTCGGGCCTGGCGACCTTTGGCGCCTCCTCCTCGGCCGGCGTGCCGCAGGACGTGGTCAAGGACACCGTGGTGCTGGAATACAACGACGTGGGCCAGCTCGAGGAGGCCTTCGCCCAGTTCGGCGACCAGATCGCCTGCGTGATCATGGAGCCCATTGCAGGCAACATGAACTTCGTGCGCGCCAGCGTGCCCTTCACGCGCCGCATCCGCGAACTCACGCGCGAGCATGGCGCGCTGATGGTCTACGACGAGGTGATGACCGGATTTCGCGTGGCCCTGGGCAGTGCCCAGAGCCTGTACGCCCAGCAGATCGAAGGCTTTGCGCCCGACATCACCGTGCTGGGCAAGGTCATCGGCGGCGGCATGCCCATGGCGGCCTTCGGCGCGCGCCGCGAGATCATGGAAAAGCTCTCGCCCCTGGGCCCGGTCTACCAGGCAGGCACCCTGTCGGGCAACCCCATTGCCACGGCCTGCGGCCTCAAGACGCTGGAGCTGATCAGCGAGCCGGGCTTCCACGACGCCCTGCACGCGAAGACCGGCCGCCTGATGGCCGGCTTCAAGGCCGAGGCCGACGCCGCCGGCGTGCCCTTCAGCGTGGACCACCAGGGCGGCCTGTTCGGCTTCTACCTGCTGCCCGAGCTGCCCAGCACCTGGACCGAGGTCATGAAGACCGATGGCGCACGCTTCAACCGCTTCTTCCACGGCATGCTGGAGCGCGGCCACTACTTCGCACCCGCCCTGTACGAGGCCGGCTTCGTGAGCGCCGCGCACACGGACGCGGACATCGACAAAACCATCGAAGCCGCGCGCGAAGTGTTCAAGACGCTCTGACGCTGGCCCGTACCTGCCGATCGAGCCCGCCCTTGCGGGCTCTTTTCGCGTCAGGGCCGAAGAAAAGCCTGGCGCGCCTGTTCGGCCTCATCGCGCACGGCACAGCCCTGCGCATGGTCGTTGACCAGGCCCATGGCCTGCATGAACGAGTAGACAGTCGTAGGCCCCACGAACTTCCAACCGAGCTTCTTCAGCTCCTTGGACAGCGCCCGGGACTCGGCCGTCTCGGACACGGGCCCGCCACCGGTCACGGGTGCAGGCGCATGGCGCCAGAAGAAGGCCGACAGCGAGCCTTGCGCCTCCACCATCTCCAGCGCCCGCTGCGCGTTGTTGATCACGGCCTCGATCTTGCCGCGATGCCGCACGATGCCCGCATCGCCCAGCAGCCGCAGCACGTCGTCCTCGGTGAAGCGCGCGACCTGGTGGAAGTCGAAGCCCGCAAAGGCCGCGCGGAAGTTCTCGCGCTTGTTGAGGATGGTCAGCCAGCTCAGGCCGGACTGGAAGCCTTCGAGGCTGAGCTTCTCGAACAGGCGCCGGTCGTCGGTGACGGGAAAGCCCCATTCACGGTCGTGGTAGGCCAGGTAGCTGTCCGTGGCCGCGCACCAGTGGCAGCGCGGCCGGCCGTCGGGGGCGGTGAACAGGCGGGACATGGTCAGGATTTCCCGGGTTCGGGAGAAGGGAGGGACAGCAGCCAGGCCGCCATCTGCAGGGATTGCGCCGTATCGATGTGCGGGTGGCGCGGCATGATGGCGCGGCCCCATTCGCCGGCCCCGCCCTCGCGGATCTTGCGCGCCAGGTAGTCGGCGGCATCTTCGCGGCCCCGGTAGCGGCCGGCGATCTGCTGGAAGGACGGGCCCACGTAGTGGCGCACCAGGCCGTGGCAGCGCAGGCAGTCATTGCCTTCCACCAGGGCCTTGCCGGCGGCCAGCTGCGCGTCGGCTGTCACGGCAGCTGCGGCCGCCGCCGTGGTGGCCCCGACAGCCGGCCCGCGCATGATGCGCCAGCCGATGTTGAAGACACCCAGCGCCACCAGCAGCATGAAGACCACGAGCGCCCAGCCCAGCCAGCGGGGCCGCTGGGGGGCGTCGTCGCCCTCGTCGTCTGCGCCAGGAGGCAGTTGGCCGGCCATCAGTGGCGGAAGTGGCGCACGCCGGTGAAGACCATGGCCACGCCGCGCTCGTTGGCGGCGTCAATGACTTCCTGGTCGCGCATGGAGCCGCCGGGCTGGGCCACGCAGGTGGCGCCTGCGTCAACGACCACGTCCAGGCCGTCGCGGAAGGGGAAGAAGGCATCGCTGGCCACGACCGTGCCCTGCAGGCTCAGCTTGGCGGCCTCGGCCTTGATGGAGGCGATGCGCGCCGAGTCCAGGCGGCTCATCTGGCCTGCGCCCACGCCCATGGTCATGCCGTTCTTGCAGAACACGATGGCATTGCTCTTGACGTACTTGGCGACCTTCCAGGCGAACAGCAGGTCCTGCAGTTCTTCGGGCGTAGGCTGCTTGACGGTGACGACCTTGAGGTCGGCCAGGGCCAGCTCATGGTTGTCGGCGGTCTGCAGCAGCAGGCCCGATCCGACGCGCTTGGCGTCCACGGCGTTGCGGCCCTGGTCCCAGGCGCGCTCGCCGCCGGCCGGCAGGGCGATCTTCATGAGGCGCACATTGACCTTGGGCTTGAAGATTTCCAGCGCCTCGGCCGTGAAGTCGGGGGCCATCAGCACCTCGACGAATTGCTTGACCACGGCCTCGGCCGCCGCCTTGTCCACCGTGCGGTTGAAGGCGATGATGCCGCCGAAGGCGCTGGTGGGGTCGGTCTGGAAGGCCTTGGCATAGGCTTCGTGCGCGTCCTTGCCCACGGCCACGCCGCAGGGGTTGGCGTGCTTGACGATCACGCAGGCAGGCTGCTCGAAGCTCTTGACGCATTCCCAGGCGGCATCGGCGTCGGCGATGTTGTTGTACGACAGCTCCTTGCCCTGCAGCTGCTCGCCCGTGACCAGGGAGCCGGGGGCCGGATACAGGTCGCGGTACAGAGCGGCCTGCTGGTGGCTGTTTTCGCCGTAGCGCAGGTCCTGCACCTTGGTGAAGTGGCCGTTGCTCTGGCCGGGGAAGGCGCTGCGCTCTGGCACGTAGGCTTCGGAGAGCTTGTCGTCCTCGAACTTCACGCTGGACAGGTAGTCGCTGATGGCGCCGTCGTACTGGGCGATGCGGTTGAAGGCGGCCACGGACAGCGCAAAGCGCAGCTTGTCGGAGAGCTTTCCGTTGGCCTTGAGTTCGGCCAGCACGGCCTCGTACTGGCCGGCATCGGTGATCACGCCCACGTCGGCCCAGTTCTTGGCGGCAGAGCGCACCATGGCAGGGCCGCCGATGTCGATGTTCTCGATGGCGTCGGCCAGCGTGCAGCCGGCCTTGGCCACGGTGGCCTCGAAGGGGTAGAGGTTCACCACCAGCAGGTCGATGGTGTCGATGCCGTGCTCCTTGAGGGCCGCCATGTGGGCGGGCAGCTCGCGGCGCGCCAGCAGGCCGCCGTGGACCTTGGGGTGCAGGGTCTTGACGCGGCCGTCCAGCATCTCGGGGAACTGGGTGACTTCGGCGACCTCGGTCACGGGCAGGCCGGCCTCGGCCAGCAGCTTGGCGGTGCCGCCGGTGGACAGCAGCTTGATGCCCAGGGCGTGCAGGCCTTGGGCGAATTCGACAATACCGGTCTTGTCAGAGACGGAGAGCAGGGCGTTCATGGGCGTCGGTGCAGGGAGTTTGAAAAAAGGGGAATTCGTGCCGCTCAGAGCATGTCGTGCTCAAGCAGCTTCTTGCGCAGCGTGTTGCGGTTCAGGCCCAGCCAGTCGGCGGCGCGGGACTGGTTGTTGTCGGCCTGGCTCATCACCACTTCCAGCAGCGGCTTTTCGACCAGGTGGATCAGCATGTCGTACATGCCATTGGGCTTTTCGCCGTCGAGATCGCGGAAGTACCCCTCCAGGCTTTCACGCACGCATTGTTCGATGTTCTGGTTGCTCATACTGTCATTCCTGCGGGCTCTGCGAATTCGGCGCTTGTGGCGCCGGCATCGATGGCGGCTGGTATCCGGTCCATCTGCGCGCCCAGGGCGTCCAGATAGTCGGCCACGGCCTGCCATTGCACCGCGCAGTCCTCGATGGTGTTGATGTGTTGTCTGAATGCCTCGCCGCCCGGCAGGCTGCGCAGGTACCAGGCGATGTGCTTGCGCGCACTGCGCACGCCGGTGCCTTCGCCGTACAGGCTGTAGTGGTCCTGCAGATGCTCCAGCAGCAGCCGGCGCAGCTCGGCCACCAGGGGCGGGGCCATGTGCTCGCCCGTGGCCAGGAAGTGCGCGATCTCGCGGAAGATCCATGGCCGGCCCTGGGCGGCGCGGCCGATCATCACGGCATCGGCGCCCGTGTAGGCGAGCACGTCGCGTGCCTTCTCGGGGCCGGTGATGTCGCCATTGGCCACCACGGGCACGCGCACCGCCGCCTTGACGGCAGCGATGGTGTCGTACTCGGCAAAGCCCTTGTAACCCTGCTCGCGCGTGCGGCCGTGCACGGTGAGCATCTGTATGCCCACCTCCTCGAAGCGGCGGGCCAGCACCACGGCGTTCCTGTGCGCGTCGCACCAGCCGGTGCGCATCTTCAGCGTGACGGGCACGCCGTGCGGGGCGCAGGCCTCTACCACAGCCTGGGCAATCTCCACGGCCAGGGCCTCGTTCTGCATCAGGGCCGAGCCGGCCCATTTGTTGCAGACCTTCTTGGCCGGGCAGCCCATGTTGATGTCGATGATCTGGGCGCCACGGTCCAGGTTGTAGCGCGCGGCCTCGGCCATCATCTCGGCGTCCGTGCCCGCGATCTGCACCGCGATGGGTCCGGGCTCGCCTTCATGGTTGGCGCGGCGCGAGGTCTTGAGGCTGTTCCACAGGTCCTTGCGCGAAGTCACCATCTCGCTGACCGCATAGCCCGCACCCAGGGCCTTGCACAGCTGGCGGAACGGCCGATCCGTCACCCCCGCCATGGGGGCGACGAACAGGCGGTTGGCCAGGGCATGGGGGCCTATGGACAGGGGAAGGGAGGACATCGGGAAAGCCGGAGAAAACGCGCGCGCCGATCACAAAACGGGCGGCAACAAAGGACCAAGATTGTACCTGCCCAAATTTTCAGCAGGGCTAAAACCGGGCCGTCAAGGCGGCCAAGCGGCGAAAACAAGACAGCGCAGCGGTTTCATGGTGTGGGAACGAAGGTGCGCACCTGGCCCGGAACGGCCTGCAGCCCGTAGGCGCCGAGCCGGCCCTGCCACCAGCGGCGGTTGAATTGCACGTCGGGAGAGACCTGGTCGTCGGGCATGGGACGCAGGCCGACCTTCTGCAGCCCGGCTTTCTGCGGCCCGGCTTTCTGCGGCCCGGCTGCCTGCAGCCCAGCTGTCTGCAGCCCAGCCTCAAGCCCCAGGTCCAGCGCCTCGCCGTCGGCCAGCGGGCCGCGCACCACGGCCATGGCCTTGCGCCCGTCGGTCACCCAGGCGTCCAGCACCAGGGCCGGGCGGGGCTCGGGACCGGCCAGGCTCACGCAGCCTTGCAGACGCGGCTTCAGGCCCAGAGGCTCCAGCTCGCGCTGCAGCTGCTCCAGCCTGTCGGCCACGGCCGGGTCCGGCAGGGTGCAGCCCTTGGCCTGCAGCGCCTTGCCCCAGGCCGAGGTCGGTGCGGCCTCCTGGGTCGGTGGCGCCTGGGCAGCGGCCTGTGCCACCACGGTGGTGTCCTTGCCTGGCGATGGCTGCAACGCGGCGCAGCCGGCCAGGCCGGCTGCTGCCATTCCCAATGCCGCCCATCCCGCCCATCCTGCAATCCGCCCTGTCTGCATGACGCCCCCTGTTCTTTGTGGTTCCGGACCAGGCCCCACGATAGCTTCAGGCCGACAAGGCGTCAGCCAGCGCAGACCTACACTTGGCAGCACCTATGGAAGTCTGGATGCATCAATTGCTGGGCTGGCTGGCGCTGCCGCAGTTCGGCCTCAGCACCGTGTTCATCGTGGCCCTGATCTCGGCCACGCTGCTGCCGCTGGGCTCGGAGCCTGCGGTGGTCGGCCTGCTCCAGCTCAATCCCGACCTGTTCTGGCAGACGGTTTTCGTGGCCACGGCCGGCAATACGCTGGGCGGGGCCATCAGCTGGTGGATGGGCCTGGGCGCGCACAAGGCCTGGCGCGCGGCACGCGAGCGGCGGCTGGCCGGGCTGCCGCCTGAACGGGCCAAGCCGCCGCGCAATCTGTCACGCCACGAGCGCCGCGCCCGCGTCTGGCTGCGCCGCCTGGGCGCCAAGGCCTGCCTGCTGAGCTGGCTGCCCGTGGTGGGCGATCCGCTGTGCGCCGTGGCCGGCTGGCTGCGCCTGCCGTTCTGGCCCTGCGTGTTCTACATGGCCATCGGCAAGTTCCTGCGCTATGTGGTGATGACGGTGGTGCTGCTGCAGCTGCTGCCGGCCTCCTGGGCCAGCTGAGGCCGAAGCCCCCCACCGAAGCCCTCCCCTTTTTGCGATCTACGCCTGCGGCTCACGCGCCCAGGGCGCCAGCGCGAAATGCGCGGCCAGGAAATCAATGAGCGCCTGCACGCGCGCCGGCCGGGCGCGCCCCGGCGGCGTGACGATGTGCAGGGCGATGGAGGGCACCTGCCAGTCGTCCATGCAGGTCTGCAGCGCACCCGATTGCAAATCTTCCCAGGCCAGGAATTCGGGCTGCAGGGCCAGGCCCAGCCCGGCGCGCAGGGCCGGCGCCAGGCCCTCGGCATTGTTCACGCGCATGGCCGTGGGCACGACCTGGGCGAACTCGCCGCGGCGCGCATGCACGAAGCGCCAGGCCTCGCCCAGGCGGCTGTGCACATAGCGCAGCGCCCGGTGCTGCGCCAGCTCGCGCGGATGGGTGGGGCGGCCGTGGCGCTCGAAGTATTCGGGTGATCCCACCAGCAGCAGGCGCACCGTGCACAGGCGCCGCGCCAGCAGGCTGGAGTCGGGCAGCGAGGAGATGCGCAGCGCGATGTCGAAGCCCTGGGCCACGACGTCGATCAGCTCGTCGCTGAAGTGCAGGTCCAGCGTGACCTCGGGATGCTCGGCCATGAAGGCGGGCACGGCCGGCGCCAGGTGCGAGATGCCGAACGACATGGGCGCCGCAATGCGGATGGGGCCGCGCAGGCTCTTGGACTGCTCGCTGATCTCGGCCTCCACGGCCTCGCCCTCGGCCAGGATGCGCGCGGCCCGCTCCAGAGAGGCCTGGCCGCCGGCCGTCAGCGACATGCGCCGCGAGGTGCGGTGCAACAGGCTGGTCCTGAGCCGCGTCTCCAGCCGCGTGATGGCCTTGGAGATGGTGGGCTGGGAGACGCCCAGCTCGGCGGCGGCCTTGGCGAAGGAGCCTGTCTCGGCCACCTTGGCGAAGACGGCCCAGGCTTCGAGGTCAGGAAGTCTTGGCATGAAAGTTTTGGAATAGATGTCTTTGCATATTTTCTATTCTCTTCTTGATCGGCAAAACATAAAGTTCATCCATCGCAACACACAACGCAGCAGGAGAACACCATGATCGAACGCCGTCCCTTCCAAGCCCTTGGCGGTGCCAACCACGGCTGGCTCGATGCCAAGCACCACTTTTCCTTCGCCGGCTACCACGATCCGGCCCGCATGGGCTGGGGCGCGCTGCGGGTGTGGAACGACGACACCATCGCCGCCGGCACGGGTTTCCCGCCCCATGCCCACGCCAACATGGAAATCATCACCTATGTCCGTGAAGGCGCCATCACCCACCAGGACAGCCTGGGCAACAAGGGCCGCACCGAAGCCGGCGATGTGCAGGTAATGAGCGCGGGCACCGGCATCCGCCACTCGGAATACAACCAGGAAAAGGGCACGACGCGGATCTTCCAGATCTGGATCATGCCCGACGAGCGCGGCCAGCAGCCCCCGTCCTGGGGTGCCAAGCCCTTCCCCAAGGGCGAGCGCTCGGGCAGCTTCGTGGCCCTGGCCAGCGGCCTGCCCGGTGACGAGGACGCCCTGCCCATCCGCACCGCCGCCCGGGTGCTGGGCGCCACGCTCAAGGCCGGCGAGAGCACGGAGTACCGCATCGGCCGCGACCGCCTGGGCTACCTGGTGCCGGCCAGCGGCTCGGTGCAGATCGACGGCGTGACGCTGCAGGAGCGCGACGGCGCCGCCATCAGCGACGTCGAGACCCTGCGCGTCACGGCCCTGACCGACGCCGAGCTGGTGCTCGTCGACACGGCGCGCTGAAGCGCCCTTGCCGCCCCGGCTCCGGCCGGGGCCCACCTGCCCCAACTGTCTTTCCGAATTTCCGCTGTCCCTTCCTTCACCCAACCCACTGCCTCACAGGAGATCACCATGACCGACCGCAAGTACCTCGAAGTCCTGACCCCCGCCAACAGCCAGATCATCTTCATCGACCAGCAGCCCCAGATGGCCTTCGGCGTGCAGTCCATCGACCGCCAGGTGCTCAAGAACAATGTGGTGGGCCTGGCCAAGGCGGCCAAGGCCTTCGACATTCCCGCCACCATCACCACGGTGGAGACGGGCAGCTTCTCCGGCCACACCTATCCCGAACTGCTGGCCGTGTTCCCCGAGCACAGGCTGCTGGAGCGCAGCTCCATGAATTCCTGGGACGACCAGAACGTGCGGGATGCGCTGGCCGCCAACGCCGCCCAGGGCCGCAAGAAGATCGTGGTCTCCGGCCTGTGGACCGAGGTGTGCAACACCACCTTCGCCCTGTCGGCCCTGCATGACACGGACTACGAGATCTACATGGTGGCCGACGCCTCGGGCGGCACGTCGCTGGACGCCCACAACTACGCCATGGACCGCATGGTGCAGGCCGGCGTGGTGCCCGTGACCTGGCAGCAGGTGCTGCTGGAATGGCAGCGCGACTGGGCCCGCCGCGAGACCTATGACGCGGTGATGGACATCGTGCGCGAGCATTCCGGCGCCTACGGCATGGGCGTGGACTATGCCTACACCATGGTGCACAAGGCCGCCGAGCGCGTGCAGCATGGCGAGACCGTGGGACCCAACCCCGCCAAGGCCTGAGCACCAGCGCCGCCGCCGGCCCGCCAAAGGAGTCTCGCCATGAAGCTCTATGCACTTTCCCTTGGGGCCGGCCTGCTGGTCGGCGTGGGCCAGGGCCTGTACGCCCTCATTTGGGGATCGCGTTGCCCGGCTCCAGGGTCGTATGCAAGGCGCACGTGCGCAGCAAGGCCCCTGCCTTGCAAGCACGTGCAACGCCGCAGACGGCCCTGGAGCCGGGCAACCCGAAGGGAAGCTGCATGCCGGCCCGCCACTCGGCGTTGCGCTCCTTGTGCGTGTGAGCACACGCACGGCGTCGCGCGCCTTGATTGGCGGGCCGGCATACAGCTTCGCGACCCCAAATGAGGACGTACAGGCCCTACAGCCTGCTGCAGGTGCGCTCGCCCGCACCGCCGCTGGTAGCCCTGGTCGGCCTGCTGGGCATCCTGGCCGGCGAGCAGATCGTGCCCGTGGGCCGGCACCTGCTGCAGGGCATGGACCTGCGCAGCGCCTGCAGCAAGACGCAGGCCACCGAGCATGTGCTGGGCGAGTTGCCCGGTCGCAAGAGCACCGATGCCGATCGGCAGCACGGCTGACCTCTCCCCAAACCTTCAAGAAAACTGCACCATGACCACGCGCAGAAAAGTCCTGGGCTCCGCAGCCACCCTTGCCATGGGTGGACTGCTGGGTTGCACCACCAACGCTCGCCAAGGAGCCTCCATGTCCGATTCCACGCCCGAAGTCGTCTTCCACAACGGCCGCTTCACCACCCTGAACAAGGCCCAGCCCACGGCCACCGCCGTGGCCGTGAAGGACGGCCGGTTCATCGCCGTGGGCACGGACGCCGAGGTGCTGGCCCTGGCCGGCAGCGGCACGCGCCGCATCGATCTGCAGCGCCGCAGCGTGCTGCCCGGCCTGTTCGACAACCATACGCACGTGATCCGTGGCGGCCTGAACTTCAACCTGGAGCTGCGCTGGGACGGCGTGCGCTCGCTGGCCGATGCGCTGGACATGCTCAAGCGCCAGGTGGCCAACACGCCCGCGCCGCAGTGGGTGCGCGTGGTCGGCGGTTTCACCGAACACCAGTTCGTGGAAAAGCGCCTGCCCACCATCGAGGAGATCAACGCCATCGCGCCCGACACGCCGGTGTTCCTGCTGCACCTGTATGACCGCGCCCTGCTCAACGCGGCCGCCCTGCGCGCCGTGGGCTACACCCGCGACACGCCCGAGCCCGCCGGCGGCGAGATCACGCGCGATGCCAACGGCAACCCCACGGGCCTGCTGCTGGCCAAGCCCAACGCCACCATCCTCTATGCCACGCTGGCCAAGGGTCCCAAGCTGCCGCTGGACTACCAGGTCAACTCCACGCGCCACTTCATGCGCGAACTCAACCGCCTGGGCGTGACCGGCGTCATCGATGCGGGCGGGGGCTTTCAGAACTACCCCGACGACTACGACGTGATCCAGAAGCTCAGCGACGCCAACCAGATCACCGTGCGCCTGGCCTACAACCTGTTCACGCAAAAGCCCAAGGAGGAGAAGGCCGACTTCCTCAACTGGACGCAGAGCGTGAAATACAAGCAGGGCAACGACTATTTCCGCCACAACGGCGCGGGCGAGATGCTGGTGTACTCGGCCGCCGACTTCGAGGACTTCCGCCAGCCGCGCCCCGACATGCCGCCCAGCATGGAGGGCGACCTGGAGGAAGTGGTGCGCGTGCTGGTGCAGAACCAATGGCCGTGGCGCCTGCACGCCACCTATGACGAGACCATCTCGCGCGCGCTCGATGTGTTCGAGAAGGTGCACCGCGACACGCCCATCGACGGCCTGAACTGGTTCTTCGACCATGCCGAGACCATTTCGGACAAGTCCATCGACCGCATTGCGGCCCTGGGCGGCGGCGTGGCCGTGCAGCACCGCATGGCCTACCAGGGCGAATATTTCACCGAGCGCTACGGCGCACGCGCCACCGAGGCCACGCCGCCCGTCAAGAAGATCCTGGAGCGCGGCGTGAAGACCTCGGCCGGCACGGACGCCACGCGCGTGGCCTCCTACAACCCCTGGGTGTCGCTGTCGTGGATGGTGACGGGCAAGACCGTGGGCGGCCTGCAGATGTACCCCCAGCGCAACCTGCTGGACCGCGAGACCGCGTTGCGCATGTGGACCGAGAACGTGGCCTGGTTCTCCAACGAGGAAGGCCTGCGCGGCCGCATCCAGGTGGGCCAGCTGGCCGACATGATCGTGCCCAGCAAGGACTATTTCGCCGTGCCCGAGGACGAGATCTCCTTTCTCACCTCCGAGCTCACCGTGGTGGGCGGCCGCGTGGTCTATGGCGCAGGCCCCTTCCAGCCGCATGACGACAACCCGCTGCCGCCGGCCATGCCCGACTGGTCTCCCGTGCGGCGCTTTGGCGGCTACGGCGCCTGGGGCGAGCCCGAGGGCGCGGGCAGGAACTCGCTCAACCCCGCGCGCTACCGCAGCCTGGCGGCAGCCTGCGGCTGCGGCACCAGCTGCGGCATGCACGGCCACAGCCATGCCGACGCATGGGCCTCGAACGTGCCGACCTCGGACCCCCGAAGCTTCTTCGGCGCGCTGGGCTGCTCCTGCTGGATGGCCTGAGGAGCAAGGCCATGTCCATCGATTCCAAGCCGTCTGCCCCAGCTGTTGCCGGCAGTTCCTCCGGCAGCTTCGCGCCGCTGCGACAGCCCGTGTTCGCCGTGCTGTGGGCGGCCACGGTGCTGGGCAATATCGGCAGCTTCATGCGCGATGTGGCCAGCTCCTGGATGGTGACCGAGCTGTCGGCCAGCCCGGCCGCCGTGGCCCTGATCCAGACGGCGGCCACGCTGCCCATCTTCCTGCTGGCGATTCCGGCCGGCGTGCTGTCCGACATCCTGGACCGCCGGCGTTTCCTGATCGGCATCCAGATCCTGCTGGCCGCCGTCAGCGCCAGCCTGCTGCTGCTGGCACGCACCAACACGCTGACCGTGGAGTACCTGGTGGCGCTGACCTTCGTGGGCGGCATAGGCGCGGCGCTGATGGGGCCGACCTGGCAGTCCATCGTGCCCGAGCTGGTGCCGCGCAGCGACCTCAAGAACGCGGTGGCGCTGAACTCGCTGGGCATCAACATCGCACGCGCCCTGGGCCCTGCGGCCGGCGGCCTGCTGCTGGCCAGCTTCGGCGCGGCGGCGGCCTATGGCGCGGACGTGGCCAGCTATGTGTTCGTGATCGCCGCGCTGGTCTGGTGGAAGCGCCCCAAGGCCGAGGCCTCGGCCCTGAATGAGCAGTTCTTCGGCGCCTTCCGCGCAGGCCTGCGCTATGCCCGCTCCAGCCGCGAGCTGCATGTGGTGCTGCTGCGCGCCGCCGTGTTCTTCCTCTTCGCCAGCTCGGTCTGGGCCCTGCTGCCGCTGGTGGCGCGGCGCATGCTGGGCGGCTCGGCAGGCTTTTACGGCGTGATGCTGGGCGCCGTGGGCGCAGGCGCCATCCTGGGAGCGCTGGTGCTGCCGCGCCTGCGCAAAAGGCTGGATGCCGATGGCCTGGTGCTGCTGTCCTCCGTGCTCAGCGCCGCCGTGATGGCCGCGCTGTCCACCGCGCCGCCGCAATGGGCCGCCGTGCTGCTGATGCTGGTGCTGGGCCTGGGCTGGATCATTGCGCTGACCACGCTCAACGGCGTGGCCCAGGCGGTGCTGCCCAACTGGGTGCGCGGCCGCGGGCTGGCCATCTACCTGATGGTGTTCAACGGCGCCATGGCGGGCGGCAGCCTGGCCTGGGGGCTGTTCGCGCAGGGCGTGGGCATTCCCACGGCGCTGCTGATCGGCGCGGCGGGCCTGGTGGCCATCTCGCTGGTGTTCCACCGCATCAAGCTGCCCACGGGCGAGGCGGACCTGCAGGCCTCCAACCACTGGCCCGAGCCGCTGCTGGCCGAACCGGTGGCCCATGACCGTGGCCCGGTGATGATCCAGGTGGAGTACCAGGTGCGCCGCGACGACCTGCCAGCCTTCATCGAGGCCATGCAGCATGTGGCGCGCGAGCGGCGGCGCGACGGCGCCTATGCCTGGGGCATCGCCGAGCACACGGGCGAGCCGGGCCGGGTGATCGAGTGGTTCCTGGTGGAGTCCTGGGCCGAGCATCTGCGCCAGCACCAGCGCGTGTCCAGGGCCGATGCCGATCTGCAGGCCCAGGCGCTGCGCTTTCACATGGGCCCCGGGCGGCCCGTGGTCCACCACTTCCTGGCGCTGGACGCCGCCAGTGCAACCAGTGCCGCCAGCGGGCCTGCGCAGGCACCGGCGCACGGCCACGCCCACTGAAGCGTTGCGGCAGGCCTGCCCTGGCCTGCGCCCGGCCTGCCAGGACACCTCAGCGGATATCCAGCCGCTCCAGCGCACGCACCAGGTCGGCCAGCGTGCGCACCTGCATCTTGCGCATGGCCTGGCTGCGGCGCACCTTGACCGTGATTTCGCTCACGCCCAGGTCTGCCGCGATCTGCTTGTTCAGCAGGCCGCGCACCACGCCCACGACCACTTCCTGCTCGCCGGGCGACAGCGACTGCCAGCAGGCGCGCAGCGCCTGTTCGCCGGCGTCCAGCGCACGGCGCTGGCGGTCCAGGGCAATGCCCTGCTGGATGGCGTCGAGCAGGTCCTGGTCGCGGAAGGGCTTGGTCAGGAACTCGATGGCGCCGGTCTTCATGGCCTCCACGCTCATGGGAATGTCGCCATGGCCGGTGATGAAGATGGTGGGCAGCTTCAGGCCCAGCTCCAGCATCTGGCGCCGGAAGTCCATGCCGCTTTGCCCCGGCATGCGGATGTCCAGCACCAGGCAGGCCGGCCCCTGCGGCGGCTGCCGCTGCCAGTGGTCCAGAAACTCGCGCGTGGCGCCGAAGGCGCGCACGCACAGGCCCACCGAGGCCAGCAGGTCCTCGATGGCTGCGCGCACCGAGGGGTCGTCATCGACGATGTAGACCAGTGCCTCGGCTTCGGCGGTGGAGGGTTCAGCCATGGCGCAATCCCGTGGAAGGCCTGGCGCCCGTGGCCGGGGCGCAGGCGATGGTGACGTGAAAAGCCGTGCCCCCGCGCCCGTCCTCGCGGTCCGTGGCCCAGATGCGGCCGCCGTTGGCCTCGGCCATGTGGCGGCAGATGTTCAGGCCCAGGCCCATGCCATCGGGCTTGGTGGTCCAGAAGGCATCGAACAGGTGGGTGCGGGCCAGCGGCGACAGGCCTTCGCCCGCATCGGCCACGGTCAGCACCAGCTGCTGGCCCAGGGCCTGCGTGGCGATGGCGATGCGCCGCTGCGCGGCCGGTGTGTGCTGCATGGCGTCCATGGCATTGAGCAGCAGGTTGGCCAGCACCTGCTGGATCTGCACGCGGTCGGCCCAGGCCGGCTGCAGCGCGGTCGCCAGCTGCAGGTCCAGGGCCACGCCGCGCCGGTCCAGCTCTGCGACGGACAGGCGGGCCATTTCGCGCACGGCCTCGTTGAGGTCGAAGGACTGCCGGCTGGGCGCCTCGCCGCGCGCCATGCTGCGGATGCGGGCGATGACATCGCTGGCGCGCTGCGCATCGCCCAGGATGCGCTCCAGCGCCTGGCCGGCCTTGGCGAGGTTGGGCGGCTCCTGGGCCAGCCAGCGCTGGCAGGCATTTCCGCTGGTGACGATGGCCGCCAGCGGCTGGTTGACCTCATGGGCGATGGAGGCCGTCAACTGCCCCAGGCTGGTGGCCTGGGTGATGCGCAGCAGCTGGGTGCGCGCCGCATGGGCCGCGTTCTGGGCCGCCACCATCTTCAGGCCCAGATAGGCCGTGATGGCAATGGCCAGGATGCTGATCACCATGTTGATCAGTCCGGTGCGATAGGCACCGGCAGGCGTGAGCGCAAAGCTGGCCAGGGTCAGCACGATGCACAGCGCCGTGAGGCCGATGACCACGCGCGGGTTGAACCAGCGCACCGCCACCAGGATGATGGCGGTGTGGAACACGGCGGCCGCCACGGCGTAGTCGGTCAGCGTGTCCAGCGCGAAGATCGCGGCCATGGCGACGCCCATGGCCGCCAGGATCAGGGCCCGGGGCCAATGGGGAAAGCGGCGCAGAGCGGTGGTCATGGCGTGCAGGGAAAAGGAATGGACTGTCAGCTGCCAATTCTCATTCAAGAAGCCGCTGCACCTGAATGCAAGCTATACCCGAACCGTACGATACTGGCGCGACCCAAAACAAGGGACACCGAGGAAGGGACGCCCCGCACCGAAGGTGTCGTCCCCCTCCCGCGCAGCGAGAGAGGGGGAAGCCGCGCAGCGGCTCAGGGGGTTCACAACACTGGCCGGCGGCCCACGCTCAGCTGCAGCTCCACCGTGGCCTTGGCCAGCTCGGTCTCGGCCTCCAGCGATCCCAGGTAGGCCTCGTCGGCCGAGCGCTGGGCGGACAGCAGCTCCAGCAGCGAAGCCTCGCCATGCCGGTAGGACAGGCGCATGCCATCGAGCACGCGCTGCGCATCGCGCAGCACGCCGTCGCGGTAGCGCTGCACGTTCTCGCGCGCGGCGCTCAGGCGAAAGCGGGCGGCGCGCACATCGGCCTCGGCCCGGTTCTGGGCCTGCTGCAGGGCCAGCATGGCCTGGGTGACGGCCGCCTCGGCCTGCACCAGGTCGCCCCGGTCCAGGCGCGACAGCGGCAGCGGCACGCTGACCGAGACCGACAGCGTGCGCGAGCGCCCGCCGCCATCGAAGGGATTGCCCTGGGCGTCCGTGCCACCGGCCGTGGCGGGCACGGCGGCCATGCCCACGGCCAGCGTGGGATTGACCCAGCGGTTGGCCCGGGCCAGGCCCGCGTTGTCTCGCGCATGCTCCAGCGCCGCCTGGGCGATGCGCACCTCGGCGCGCGACTGCAGGGCCTGGGCGACCAGGGCATCGGCATCCTCCGGTCCCGAGTCTTCGGCCAATTCCATGAAGCCGCATTGCAGCGTGTCGCTGGCAAAGACTTCGGACAGGCGGCGCCCCAGCGGGACGGACAGCGCCAGCCGCGCGGTCTGCGCCTCGGCGCGCGCCTGCACCACCTCGGCCTGGAAGCGGTCGCGCTCCACGCGCGACTGCAGCCATTCCACGCCGCCGATGTCGCCGGCCTTGCGCCGCAGCTCGTTGGCCTGCACCACGTCGCCCAGCGCCTTCAGCGTCTGCTGCTTGCGCTCCAGCGCCAGCGAGTCGCGGCAGGCCTGGGTGTAGTCCTGGGCGGCATCGGAGAACAGCTGGCTGCGCACGCCTTCAAGGCCGGCCTCGGACAGGCGCACCTGGCTGCGTGCGGACTGGATGCGCGCGGCGCGCTTGCCGCCCGTCTCCAGCTCCATGCTGATCTCGTAGTTGCGCGTGGTGGGCCGGGGCTGGCCGGTGCGCACCTGCTCGCGCGAGGCGCCCAACGTGAGGCTGGGGTCGGGGCGTATGCCGGCGATGCCGATGCCGGCACGCGCGGATTCCACGCCCTGCTCCTCCGAGCGCAGCAGCGGGCTGTGCTGCTCCACGGCGTTGAGGTAGTCGGAAAAGCGCAGGCCGGCGGACGGCGCCGTCTGCGCCTGGGCTGCGGCGCCAAGGCACAGCAGCAGGGCCAGGGCCTGCCTGGGGAAGAAAGGGGTCGTTTGCATGGCGACTCGCATCAATGGGGTTGGCTCGTTGCGGTGCGATGCCCGCCCTCGTGCTCGGCGGCATCCGGATCGCCGCTCTCACCGCGTTCAGCGGCGCGGCGCTGGCGGCGCTCGGCCGCGCGGACGGCACGGGCCTCGATCACGTAGTAGAGGTTGGGCAGCAGCAGCAGGGTCAGCAAGGTGGCGCTGAACAGGCCGCAGACCACGACGGTGGCCAGGGGCCGCTGCACGTCGCTGCCCAGGCCCGTGGCCAGCATGGCCGGCGTGAGACCGAAGGCGGCGACGGTGGCCGTCATCAGCACGGGGCGCATGCGGCTGGAGGCACCCTCGAGCACGGCTTCGCGCAGGCCCAGGCCGTCCTCGCGGCGCAGGCGGTTGATCTGCGAGACCATGAGCACGCCCGAGAGCACGGCCACGCCGAACAGCGCGATGAAGCCCACGGCGCTGGAGACGTTGAGCGTCATGCCGCGCAGGTGCAGGCCCGCAAAGCCGCCGATCATGGCCAGCGGCACCACGCCCAGCACCAGCAGCGGCTGGCGCAGGTTGCCGAACTCGCCGAACAGCAGCACCAGCATGATGCCCAGCGTCAGCGGCAGGATCATGAGTAGCCGCGCCTCGGCACGCTGCAGGTTCTCGAACTGGCCGCCCCACTCGATGTGCAGCTTCTGGCGGTCGTAGTCCAGGTGCTGGTCGATGGCGGTGTGCGCATCCTTGAGGAAGCCCGCCAGGTCGCGGCCGCGCACATTGAGCTTGACGAGGATGTGGCGCTCGCCGCCCTCGCGCACGATGACGCTCTGGCCCACGGTGGTGGTGATGCGCGCCACGTCGGCCAGCGGCACCTGGGCGCCATTGGCGGCCGACAGGCGCAGCGCGCCGATGGCCTCGGGGCTGCTGCGCGTGTCGGGCGTGAAGCGCACGGCCATGTCGTAGCTGCGCTCGCCCACGTACAGCTGGCCGATGGAGGCCCCGCCCACGCCGGTGGAGATGAGCTGCGCCACGTCGGAGGCATTGATGCCGTAGCGCGCGGCAGCGGCGCGGTCCAGCGCAATGCGCAGGTTGGGCAGCGGCGGCTCCACGTCCACGGCCACATCGGCCGCGCCGGGCACTTTCTCCAGCACGGCCACCAGGGCATCGGCCACGCGCCGGTCTTCGGCCAGGTCCTGGCCGAAGACCTTCACCGTGAGGTCGCTGTGCGCGCCCGACAGCTTGTCCTGCACGCCGTCGATCATGGGCTGCATGAAGCCCACGGAGTAGCCGGGCAACTGGTCGAAGCGCGCGGCCATCTTCGCGATCAGCTGCTGCTTGGTCAGGCCCGACTTCCATTCGCCATAGGGATGCAGGCCCACGCTGGCCTCGATGTGCGAGGGCGTCCAGTAGTCGGTGCCGTCATCGTTGCGCCCGGTCTGGGTGACGATGTAGGAGACCTCGGGGAACTCCAGTGCGGCGCTGCGCAGCGCGTCGGCCATGTCGCGCGCCTTGTCCAGCGTGATGCCGGGCGGCATCTGCACCTGCAGCCAGATGGAGCCTTCGTCCAGGTACGGCAGGAAGTCGCGGCCCATGGTGCCGGCCAGCACGCCCAGCGCCAGCAGCGAGGCCGCCACGGCCCCCGCCAGCCAGCGCACGCGGCCCACGGCCGCGCCCAGGAAGCGGTCATAGCCCACGCCCAGCCGGTGCAGGACGGGGTTGTGGAAGATCCTGCGCGGCCTGCGGAAGGCCAGCCAGGCCAGGGCCGGCGTGAGCAGCAGGGCCACGGCCAGCGCCCCCACCAGGGCCGCGCCCACGGCGCTGGCCATGGGCGAGAACAGCTTGTACTCGATGCGCTCGAAGGCGAACAGCGGCAGGTAGGCGGCCGCGATCACGCACATGCCGAAGAAGATGGGCCGCGCCACCTGCAGCGTGGCCGTGATGGCGTCCCTGGGCGTGAGCGGCCGGTTCTGGTCGGCCTCGCGGCGCCGCAGGATGTTCTCGACCACGACCACGGCCCCGTCCACCAGGATGCCGAAGTCGATGGCGCCCAGCGACAGCAGGTTGGCCGGAATCTTCGCGTGGTGCATGAAGATGAAGGCCAGCAGCAGCGCCATGGGAATGGTCAGCGCCACGATCAGCGCCGCGCGCGGGCTGCCCAGGAAGACCAGCAGCACCAGGGTGACGACGATCAGGCCTTCGGCCAGGGTCTTGCCCACGGTGTGGGTGGTGCGTTCGATCAGCGTGGTGCGGTCCAGGTAGGGCACGACCTTCACGTCGGGCGGCAGCAGCTTGCCGTTGAGCTCCTCCACGGCGGCGTGGATGCCCTCCAGCGCCTGCGAGGGGTTGGAGCCCTTGAGCAGCAGCACGATGCCCTGCAGGGTGTCGGAGTTGCCGTCCTTGCCCAGGATGCCGCGCCGCTCCACGTTGCCGTAGGTCAGCCGCCCCAGGTCCTTGACCAGCACGGGCGTGCCGCTGTCCGTGGTCTTGACGACCACGTTGCCCATGTCGTCCAGCGAGCCCAGCAGGCCCACGCCGCGCACCACATAGGAGACATCGCCCCGGTCGATGACGCTGCCGCCGCCGCTGGCGTTGTTGGCATTGATGGCCTCGACCACCTGGGACAGCGCCAGCCCGTACTGCAGCAGCCGCGCGGGGTCCAGCTCCAGCATGAACTGCGTGGTCAGGCCGCCGAAGTTGGTCACGTCCACCACGGACTGGGCCTTCTTCAGGCGCGGGATCACCACCCACTGCTGCAGCTCGGACAGCTCGCGCAGGCTGCGCACCGGGCTTTCCAGCGTGTAGCGGTAGACCTCGCCCGTGGGCGAGCTGTAGGGGTCCAGCCCGGCGCGGGCACCATAGGGCAGCGTGACCTCGTCGATGCGCTCCTTCAGGCGCTGGCGCGCCCAGTAGCCGTCCACGCCGTCCTCGAAGACCACGGTGATCAGCGACAGCGCGAACAGGCTGCGCGAGCGCAGCACGTGCATGCCGGGCGTGGCCAGCAGGGCGCGCTCCAGCGGGATGGTGATCTGCTGCTCTATCTCCTCGGCCGCAAGGCCTGGCACCTGGGTGACGATCTGCGAGGTCACGTCGGCAATGTCGGGATAGGCCTCCAGCGGCAGCTGCTTCCAGCTGAACACGCCATACAGGGCCGCGAAGCAAAAGACCAGCCACACCACGCCGCGGCGCGAAAAGCCGATGTTGACGATGCGCTCGATCATTGCAGCAGCACTCCCCCGTTGACCACCACGCGCTCGCCGGCCGCCAGGCCCGAGAGGATCTCGGCCTGGCCGTCCTGCTGCGCGCCGACCTGCACGTCACGCGGCTCGAAGCGCCAGCCGCCCTTGTCCACGAAGACGCGCGTGCTGACCTGGCCCTGCAGCAGGGCTGCGGCCGGCACCATCACGGCCTGGCGCGCCGGGTCGTCGAAGCCCACGCGCGCAAACATGCCGGGGCGCAGCCGCCCTTCGGGGTTGTCCACGGCCACGCGCACCTTGACGCTGCGCGTGGCGGTGTCCACCAGCTCGCCCACGTACTGCACGCGGCCCTGCAGTTGCAGGTCGGGATAGGCGGCCAGCGCGATGTGGGCCTGCTGGCCCACATCCACATGGGCCAGGTCGCGCTCGCTGACGCTGGCGCTGAGCCAGACCTTGCGCAGGTCGGCCACGGTCATGACGGAGGCATTCACATCGTTCCAGTAGCCGCCCTGCGAGCCTGCCATCTCGACCACGCGGCCGCTGATGGGCGACTTGACCACGTAGCTGCCGCGCGAGCCTTCCTGCACGGCCGCACCCAGCTGGGACAGATGATCGGAGGCGGCGCGAGCATCGGCACCTGCTGCGGCCAGCGACTGCTGCGCGGCCTCGTAGTCCTTGCGCGCGGCGATCTCGGCATCGAACAGCACCTTCTGGCGGTCGAACTCCTGGCGCGCGTGCAGCAGCGCGGCCTGGGCCTTGGCGTGCTCGGCACGCACGCTGGAGATCTCGGAGGAGTCCATGGTGATCAGCGCATCGCCGGCCTTCACCGCATCGCCCAGCTGGTGGTGCAGGCGCACCAGGCGGCCCGCCACGGGCGGCGTGATGCGGACCAGCTTTTCAGGCTCGGCCTCGATGGTGGCGGGGGCCGACAGGCGGGTCTGCAGCGGCTGCAGGGCGATCTCGGCCACCTGCAAGCGCTCGCGCAGCGGCGAGCCTTCGGGCACCACGATGAGGTTGCCTTCGCGGCGCACGGGAGCCGGCTGCGGGGCGGCGGTGGCGGGGGTTGCTGCTGCAGCCGGGGTTTCGGCCGGGCCGTTGCAGGCGGCCATGGCCACGCTGATCAGCAGCCCGCCCACAGGCCAGGCGGCCGCCAGCAAGGGATGGCGCTGGTGCAGGCCATGGGGTCGGCCTGGTCGTTCAGAAGCGAGAAAGCGGGTCATCCTGAGGTCTCCGGGTGCCATGGACCCGCGCAGACCTCTCGCCCCTTCAGGCGATCACAGGCCTCCGCCCGGGTCCGGGCAGATCAAGAAATGGAAGAAGGGAAAGGCGGAAAGAGGCGGCGCGGCAGCGCCTGGCAGGATCGGGATCGGAATCAGGATCGGGGTCCATGGGGTACTCCTTTGCGTGTGGGTGGCGCAGTCCCCGTGCAGGCCGGGAGCCCTGTTTGCTGCAGTGCAATATGTGCCCGGAATTATCAAAGGCGAAAGTGCCTGCGGCCAGCCTTTGTTGGGAAGGCTGGCCTGTTCATTGGTGGATGCGGGATATACCTTCGTATAGAAGATGGCCGGCACAAGGGCCCCTCGGCCTGGCCTGGCCCGGCCCAGCCCGGAAAGCAAAAAGCCGCCAGCGCGGAGCGGGCGGCTTGCGGGCGATGGCCTGCGGGAAAGCTCAGTCCACTTTCAGGCCGATGGCTTTCACCAGTTCGCCGAAGCGCTCGCGCTCGGTGGCGTGGCGGTCGATGAAGGCCTTGCGGCTCAGGGGCGCGGGCGTGGCGCCCAGGGTGAGGATGACGTCGTTGACGTTCTTTTGCTCCAGCGCCTTGGCCACGGCAGTGCGAACGGCCTCGATCACCGATTCGGGCGTGCCCGTGGGCGCGTAGATGCCGAACAGCGTGTCCGCATCAAAGCCCGGCAGGCCGCTTTCGGCCAGCGTGGGCACGTTGGGGTACTGCGGCGAGCGGTGCGGGCTGCCGATGGCCAGCAGGCGCAGCTTGCCGGCCTCGACCTGCTTGAGGCCCGGACCCGGGTCGAACCAGAACTGCAGCTGCCCGCTGAGCACGTCGCTGAGCGCCGGGCCCGCGCCCTTGTAGGGGGCGTGCACGGCATCGACACCGGCCATGCGCTTGAACATCTCGCCGGCCAGGTGCGGCGAGCTGCCCTGGCCCGGCGAGCCGTAGGACAGCTTGCCGGGGTTGGCCTTCAGGTGCTTGATGAACTCGGCCACGTTGGTGGCGGGCACGGCGGGATTGGTCTCCAGGAACACATGCACGCGCGCCACGGCAGCCACGGGCGTCAAGTCCTTTTCGGGATTGAAGGCCAGCTTGCTGTAGATCATCGGGTTGATGGTGATGGCCCCGCCCGAGCTGAGCAGCAGCGTGTAGCCATCCTTGGGCGCGCGCACGGTTTCGCTGATGCCGATGTTGCCGCCCGCGCCGGGCTTGTTGTCCACCACCACCGACTGGCCCAGCACCTGGGACATGGTGGGCGTGATGGCGCGCGCCAGCACATCGGCCGCGCCGCCGGGCGCGAAGTTCACCACCAGGCGCACGGGGCGCTCGGGCCATTTGTCGCCGGCCTTCTGCGCCAGCGCAGGGACCGAGGCCGTCGCGCCCAGCAGGGCCAGCAGGCCCAGGCGGCGCCAGCGGCTGAAGGGATTTGTCTTGTGCATGAGCTATGTCTCCTTGGGTTATGAGTTCTTGAAAACGGTGAGGGCGCCTGAAGCAGCAGCGGCGCAACGGCGCAAAGATCAATCCAGCCGTATGCCCGCCGACTCGATGACTTGGCCCCAGCGCCGGCTTTCGCTGCGCCAGTAGTCACGCATCTGGGCGGGCGTGCCGGGCAGCGGCTCCAGTGACAGCGCCTCGAAACGCGCCAGCACGGCAGGCGAGCGCAGCGCCTGCTGCAGCGCCACGGACCAGGCCTGTACGGTGGCGTCGTCCGTGCCTGCGGGTGCGACCAGGCCCTGCCAGGCATGGGCCTCGAAGTCCTTCACGCCCTGCTCGGCCAGCGTGGGCACGCCCGGGTGGCTCTTGAGCCGCTCGGCGCTGGCCACGCCGATGACGCGCAGCTTGCCGGCCGCAATGTGCTGGGCCGCCGCCGCGCTGTCGGCCAGCATGAAGGGGATCTGGCCGCCGATCACGTCGATCAGGGCCGGCCCCGCGCCGCGATAGGGCACATGGGACATCTTCAGGCCCAGGCGCTGCGACAGCAGTTCGGTGGCCAGGTGGTGGGGCGTGCCCAACCCCGGGCTGCCGTAGCTGACGGGGCCTGGCTGGGCCTTCACCCACTGCGTGAACTCCTGCAGGTTGTGCACCGGCAGCTGGTTGCCGACCACGAGGAACAGCGGAAAGCGCGCCAGCAGGCCGATGGGCACGAAGTCCTTCTCGGCGTTGTAGGCCAGCTTGCGAAACAGGTGGGGGTTGGCCGCCAGCGTGGCGAAGTCGGCCGTGAAGACCAGGCTGCCCAGTTCGCGCGTGCGCGCCGCGTATTCGGCGGCGATGTTGGTGCCGGCCCCGGGCTTGTTCATGACGACCACGGTGCGGCCCAGGGCCTTGCCAAAGGACTCGCCCACGGTGCGCGCCACGGCGTCCGAGCCGCCGCCTGCGGCAGAGCCCACCACCCATTCGACGGGCTTGCCGGTCTGGGCGTGTGCCGTGCCCATGCCCAGCAGGGGCGGGGCGCCTATGGCCAGTGCGGCCTTGAGTGCTTGTCTGCGCAGCATCTTGTCTCCTTCTTGTAGTGGCTCGTTTTGCCTTGAGCGCGTTCAGCGCGGTGCGACGGCGCCCGCGTTCTCCGACAGGCTGACCAGTGCATGCAGCGTGCGCGTCACGGGCACGGCAATGCCCAGGCGGTCGGCCACCTGCAGCACGGCGCCGTGGATGGCGCCCGTCTCGGTGGCACGGCCGGCCAGCAGGTCCTGCAGCATCGAGGGCTGGTGGCCCCGGTGGTGGTCCAGCGCATCGCGCACGGCCGCGCCCACGCGCTCGGCGCTGGCGGCGACGCCATGGGCATGGGCGACGGACAGCACCTCGTCCAGCACGCGCTGCAGCAGGGCCTCGCCCTGCGGATTGGCCAGTCCGTCCACGGTCTGGCGCGTCACGGCACACACGCCGTTGAAGGCGGCATTGAAGGCCAGCTTTTCCCAGATGGCTTCCTGCACCTGCGGGTCGATGCGGCAATGCATGCCTGCGCGGTTGAGGTCGTCCGCCAGCAGGTCGAAGACCGCGCTGCGCTGGCCATCGCAAGGCATGAAGCGGATACCGCCCTGCCCCATGGAGCTGACCTCGCCCGGCGACATCACGCGCGCAGGCCAGGTGGTCACGCCCACGGCGATGCGTTCGAGCGGCACCATTTCACGCAACACATCGGCATGGCCTATGCCGTTTTGCAGGCTCAGGAAATGCGTGTCCGGCCCGATGAGGTGGGCGATGCCCTGCAGTGCAGCGCGCGTATGGGCCGACTTGGTGAAGACCAGCCACAGCGCGGGCCCCGCCGTGAGCTGCTCGGCCCGCGCGGCCTGCACGCGGGCCTGCAGCAGCCCCTCATCGGTGTGGCAGCGCGCGCCATCGCGGTTCAGGGCCTGCAGCAGCTCGTCGTTCACATCGACCAGGGTCACGTCCAGGCCGATGCGGGCCAGCCGCGCCCCAAACAGGGTGCCCATGGCGCCTGCGCCGAGGATGCCTATGCTTCTTGTGTTTTCCATGGCTTTGTCTCCTGTCCCGGGGCCTGCGCTCAGGCGACCTCGACCTCGACCACGATGGGCTTGGGATGGGCCAGCGCGCGGGCCAGCACATCGGCCAGCTCGGCCGCGTTCTCCACATGCACGCCGTCGCAGCCCTGGCCACGGGCGAGTGCCACGAAGTCGATGTCGGGCAGTTCCGTGCCCTCGACCTTCTCGCCCTCGCGGTAGCCGAAGACATGGGCGAAGTCCTGCAGCGCCGCATAGCGGCGGTTCTTGAGGATCACGAAGCTGATGGGCAGGCGCAGCTGGGCTGCACTCCAGAGGGCCTGGATGGCGTACATGGCCGAGCCGTCGCCGATGACGGCGACCACCTTGGCCTCGGGCTGCGCCAGCGCCACGCCCACGGCGGCCGGCATGCTGTGGCCCAGGCCGCCGCTGCACATGGTGTAGAAGGTGCCCGAATGGAAGATGGGCAGGTAGGTCTGGATGGTGGAGCGCGAGCTGGGCGCCTCTTCCACCACGATGCTGTGGCGGTCTCGCACCTGGGCCAGCGTGTGCATGGCAAAGGCCACCGACATGCGCTCGCCTGCGGCGGGCGCGGCCGGCACGGGCGCTGCGGGCCGGGGTGCGGGCGCCTGGCGCGGTGCGGGTGCGGGGCGCTGCAGCAGCTCCTCCACGCCCATGCGCACATTGCCCACGGCAGCCGTGCCCACGGGGGCCCAGGCGGCAATGGCCGGGTCCTCGATCAACTGGTAGAGCGCCGTGCCTTCGGGGATGTGCGGGCCCTCGCCTTCCACGTGGTAGGTGAAGGCGGCCGCGCCCACGGCGAAGACCACGTCATGGCCGGACAGCAGCTGCACGATGCGCTCGCGCATGGCGGGCAGGAAGCCGGCGAACAGCGGATGGTCCTCGGGGAAGCTGCAGCGCCCGCTCATGGGGGCCACGAAGACGCGGGCCTGGTGGCGCTCGGCCAGCGCGACCACGGCATCCCAGCCCTGGGCCCGGTCCACGGCCGCGCCCACGACCAGGGCCGGGGCACGCGCGGCGTCCAGCGCCTGGCCGATGAGGTCCAGCGTGCGCGGATCGGGCCGCGTCTCGAAGCCCACATGGCGCAGCGTGACGGGCTCGGCCGGCTTGTCCCAGTCATCGGCGGGAATGGAGACCAGCACGGGGCCGCGCGGCTCCTGCATGGCGATGTAGTAGGCGCGCGCCAGCGCCTGGGGCACGTCTTCGGCGCGCGCGGGCTCGCAGCTCCACTTCACATAGGGCTTGGGCAGCTCGGCGGCCTGGCTGGAGTGCAGGAAGGGGTCGAACTGCAGCAGCGAGCGCGCCTGCTGGCCCGCCGTGATCACCAGGGGCGTGCGGTTCTTGAAGGCCGTGAAGATGTTGGCCATGGCGTGGCCCACGCCCGCGGCCGAGTGCAGGTTCACGAAGCTGGCATTGCGCGTGGCCTGGGCGTGGCCGTCGGCCATGCCCACGACCACGGTTTCCTGCAGGCCCAGCACATAGGAGAAGTCTTCGGGGTAGTCGCGGAACAGCGGCAGCTCGGTCGAGCCCGGGTTGCCGAAGATGCGCGTCATGCCCAGCTCGCGCAGCATGGCGATCACGGCATGGCGCACGGTGTAGGTCGCGGTGGAGGGGGAAGTCTGGGCGGGCTGGCTGCGGGGAGTGGTGGGTGCTTGCAAGATGGGGTCTCCTGGGGAATGGGCCGGCCGCCCGGTGCGTGCCGCGCGGTGGCCATGGAAGTCGGTGCCCATGGTGCAGGCGCTTATGATTTCCAGCAATTGAATAAACTATCTAAGAGATATTCACCAAATGGATATCAAGAACCTGGACCTCAACCTGCTGCGCGTCTTCGACGCCGTGTACCGCCACTGCAGCGTCAGCCGCGCGGCCGAGGAGCTGGGCATGTCCCAGCCCGCCGCCAGCCAGGCCGTGACGCGGCTGCGCCTGCTGCTGGGCAATCCGCTGTTCGAGCGCGCGCACGCAGGCGTGCGCCCCACGCCGCGTGCCGAGCGCCTGGCGCTGGCCGTGCGCCAGGCGCTGGAGGTGCTGGAAGTCGCCATGTCCGAGGCCCAGAGCTTCGAGCCGCTGCAGGCGCGCCAGCGCTTTCGCATCCACCTGAGCGACATCGGCGAGGCGCGCTTTCTGCCGCCGCTGATGCAGGCGCTGCACCAGCGCGCCCCGCATGTGCAGCTGGAGACCCTGCCCATGCCGCTGGACGGCATTGCCGATGCGCTGGACCGGGGCACGCTGGACATCGCCATCGGCTTTCTGCCGGGTGGCACGCGGACCCGGCAGACCGTGCTGCTGTCCGACCACTACGGCGTGCTGCTGCGCAGCGGCCACCCCGCGCTGGCGCACCTGCCCGAAGACGCGCCACTGGCGCTGGCCACGCTGCGCCAGCTGGACTTTGCCGCGGTGCGCTCGCACTCGGAAACCCTGCGCATCCTGCAGGCGCTGCGGCTCGATGAGCGCATCCGCCTGTCGGCCGCACACTTCATGGCCGTGCCCTCCATCGTGGGCAAGACCGACCTGGCGGTGATCATGCCGGCCGAGATCGCGTCCGGCTTTGTCGAGCGCGGCGGCTATGCGGTGCGCGATGCCGACCTGCCCGATCACCGCTTCGACGTGTCGCTGCACTGGAGCTGGCGCTTCGAGCAGGAACCGGCCAAGCGCTGGCTGCGCGAGCTGGTCTGCGAGCTGTTCCAGCAGCCTCGGCACCGCGAGGCCGCCGCGCACTGAAGGGCCGGCCGTCACGGGCATGACTTGCGGGCTGCCAACACTAGAGCGTGTTATGCACTTTTACGTGCCCGCGAAAGCCGGGAAAGGGGTCCGGAACGAGGCGTAGCACGCGCCGCGGTTGCCACACCGCAAGCGGGCTGCAACGAAGGGCCGGGCCCCTTTCCCGGCTTTCCCTTCGGGTTGGCTCTGCGCGCAGGCGCTCGCGGCGTTGCAGCGCTTGCCAAGGCATGAGCCTTGGCGGCGCGCTGCGCCTTGCGATCACCAGCGCGCAGAGCCAACGCGGGTACTTAAAAGTGCATAACACGCTCTAGGCAGCCTGGCCTGCCGACTCAGTTTCGTCTAAGAAACCGGCGCCAGACTAGTCCCTGCGCCGACAAGGGCACGCGGCCGGCCGCGCCGAAGATGGGCACCGGCCTGTTTCATCCACTCTCCAGGAAAGACTCACCATGCAACTCAAGGACAAGGTCGCCTTCATCACCGGCTCGGCCAGCGGCATCGGCAAGGAGATCGCCACGCTGTTCGCCAGCGAAGGCGCGCGCATCGTCATTGCCGACCTCAACAAGGAGGCAGCCGACGCCACGGCGGCCGAGCTGCGCGCCACGGGTGCCCAGGCCATGGGCGTGGCCGTGGACGTGACCGACGAGGCCCAGGTCAACGCCTCGGTCGAGGAGGCCGCCCGGGCCTTCGGCGGCATCGACATCCTGGTCAGCAATGCCGGGATACAGATCGTGCATCCGGTGGAGGAATTCAGCTTTGCCGACTGGAAGAAGATGCTGGCCATCCACCTGGACGGCGCCTTCCTCACCACGCGCGCCTGCCTCAGGCACATGTATGCGCAGGGCCGCGGCGGCAGCGTTATCTACATGGGATCGGTGCACTCCAAGGAGGCATCGCTGCTCAAGGCGCCCTATGTCACGGCCAAGCACGGCCTGATCGGGCTGGCCAAGACCGTGGCCAAGGAAGGCGCCAAGCACGGCGTGCGCGCCAATGTGATCTGCCCGGGCTTCGTGCGCACGCCGCTGGTGGACAAGCAGATTCCCGAGCAGGCCCGCACGCTGGGCATCAGCGAGGACGAGGTCATCAAGAACGTGATGCTCAAGGAAACCGTGGACGGCGAGTTCACCACCACCGAGGACGTGGCCCGCGTGGCCCTGCTGTTCGCGGGCTTCCCCAGCAATGCGCTGACCGGCCAGTCGCTGGTGGTCAGCCACGGCTGGTTCATGCAGTAAGTCGCCAATCGGCCCTTCTCTGGCTCTTCTCTGGCTCTCAATCGGCCTTCAGGCCCAGCGCCCGGGACACGGCCGCATAGCGGTCGATGTCCGCCGCGATCAGCGCCTGGAATTGGCCCGGTGTCTGCCGCGCCAGGGTGTAGCCCTGGTCGCGCAAGCCAGCGCTGACGGTGGGATCGGCCAGCGCCTGCTCCAGCGTGTCATGCAATGCCTGCACCGTGGCCCGGGGCGTGGCGGCAGGTGCCAGCAGGCCGTGCCACTGCTCCACCGCAAAGCCCGGCAGGCCGCGCTCGGCCACCGTGGGAACGCCGGCCAGCTGCGGCAGTCGCTGCGGCGCCGTGACGGCCAGGGCGCGCACGCGGCCTGCAGCGATCATGGCCGCAGCACTGCTGGCCGTGACCATGCCCGCCGCCACCTGGCCTGCCGCCACGGCCGTGATGGCCGGGCCGCAGCCCTTGTAGGGCACATGCTGGACAAATCGCTTCGCCTCCCGGGCCAGCATCTCGCCGGCCAGGTGCTGGGGCGTGCCGTTGCCGCAGGAGGCGAACAGCAGCGGCCGTTCCTGGCGCGCCTGGGCCAGCGCATCCTCCAGCGTCTGCAGCGCGCTGTCCGCAGGCACGACCAGCACCGAGGCGATGGAGCCGGCGTTGAACACCGCCGTGAAGTCCTTGCGCGGGTCGAAATCCAGGCGTTCGTAGACACCGGGGTTGATGGCGAACGAGCTGTTGGCCATCAGCAAGGTGCTGCCGTCCGCTGCGGCCTGGGCCACGGCATGGGCGCCGATGTTGCCGCTGGCGCCGGGACGGTTCTCCACCACCACGGTCTGGCCCAGGCGCTGCTGCAGCTGCTCGCCCAGGCGCCGCGCCAGCAGGTCCGTGCCGCCGCCCGGCGGAAACGTCACGACGATGGTGATGGGCCGCTCCAGGCGCGTGCCGGCCTTGCCCGGCGCCGCCAGCCACAGCCCCGATGCGCCCGCCAGCAGCGCGCAGGCCGCCAGCGTCCAGAGTCTCCGTCGCTTCAAGGTACACCCTTCAAAAAACATGGCAACTGCTCCACTGGGCTAGCTGCAAAAAACCGGCGCAGCCCAACTCAGGGACACCGAGCAAGGGCCTGAGCCGGCCGCGCCGCCCCGCAGCCAGGGTGTCGCCGGTTGCCCGGACGCCCCCCTCCCGCGCAGCGAGAGAGGGCGCCGTGCACACGGGGGAAGCCGCGCAGCGGCTCAGGGGGTGCCTCATTTCAGGTGTCAAGGCCGATGTCGAGAACCCGGGCGCTGTGCGTGATCCAGCCCACGGCGATCTGGTCCACGCCGGTCTCGGCCACGGCGCGCGCCGTCTCGGGCGTGATGCGGCCCGAGGCTTCGGTCACCGCGCGCCCGCGCGCCATGGAGACGGCCGTGCGCAGCGTGTTCAGGTCCATGTTGTCCAGCAGCACCACTTCCACGCCCAGCGACAGCGCCACCTCCAGCTGCTCCAGCGTGTCCACCTCCAGCTGGATCTGCACCATGTGGCCCACGCCTGCGCGCGCCCGGGCCAGGGCTTCGGCCACGCCGCCGGCCAGCGCGATGTGGTTGTCCTTGATCAGCACGGCATCGTCCAGGCCGAAGCGGTGGTTGCTGCCGCCCCCCACGCGCACCGCGTACTTCTGCAGCGCGCGCAGGCCCGGCATGGTCTTGCGCGTGCAGGTCACGCGTGCGCCCGTGTCGGCGATGGCCCGCGCGATCGATGCCGTGGCCGTGGCCACGCCGCTCAGGTGGCACAGGTAGTTGAGCGCCACGCGCTCGGCGGTGAGGATGGCGCGCGCGCTGCCGTGGATGCGCGCGATCTCCTGGCCGGGCGCCAGTTCGCTGCCATCGCGCAGCACCGGCTCGAAACGCGACTGCGCATCCAGCGCACGGAACGCCAGCCGCGCCATGTCCAGCCCGGCCAGCACGCCCTCCTGGCGCGCCACCAGGCGCAGTTCGGCCTGTGCGTCGGCAGGAACAATGGCATCCGTTGTCAGGTCGCCCGCGCGGCCCAGGTCCTCCAGCAGGGCCGAGCGCACCAGCGGCTCCAGCATCAGGTCGGGCAGCGGCGGCACAGGCAGGCGGGCACTGAGGGCATTGGCAATATTAATGCTCATTTTGAGTATATGTAGGTCAAAAAAATGTGGCGCGCGGCCTTGCGGGCTTGAGCGAGGAACTTATGCTAGATACGAGCATAAGTGCTGTCAAGCCATTGTCACAATCGGGCAAGTGCCGTGCAGCTCAGGGGGAACCGTCGATGCCCTTGGCCAGCGGCAGCTTGCTGCCGGAGATGGCCCGCTCCAGCAGCACATCGCTGCGAAAGCGGAACAGCTTGGCCGGCCGGCCCGCCGAGCCCACCGTGAGCTGGCCGGTCTCCTCGACCAGATCCTGCTGCTCGATCAGGCGGCGGAAGTTCTGCTTGTGCAGCCCGCGCCCGGCCAAGGCCTCCACCGTCTGCTGCAGCTGCAGCAGCGTGAACTCGGGCGGCATCAGCTCGAACACCACGGGCCGGTACTTGATCTTGGCGCGCAGCCGCGCCATGCCCGTGGCCAGGATGCGGCGGTGGTCGTGGTGCATGGCCTCGCCAGGCAGCATGGCGGCCGCGCCATGGACGCGGTGGGCCGCCTCCTGCACCAGTCCGGCCTCGTACAGCAGCTCGTAGCGCTGCAGCACCATGTCCTCGTTCCAGGGCCCGCCGTCCAGGCCGAAGGCGATGTCCGCGCGCTGGCGCCGCAGCGCACGCTGGGCGCCGCGCGCCTCGGCCATCCAGGCATGCAGGCGCGGAGCGATGTGGGAGCGCAGCAGGGCCGGCTCGCCGCCGCGCCAGTCTTCCCAGGGAAAGTAGCGGTACCAGTCCTGCCAGACGGCCTGCCCCGCGCTGCGGTCGGCAGACTCGCGCGTCAGCCCCAGGTAGCTGACCGAGATCACGCGCGCCCCGCTGGCATCGGTGCGATCGCCATCGGCAAAGGTGTAGAGCTGCTCCATGTAGCCCAGCGGGTGATGGGTCTGCTCCTCCACCCAGGCGCGCAGGCCGGCCTGCAGCGAACGGTGCCCCACCTCGAACGGCCCCGCCGGCAGCAACTGCCCGTCCGCCGTGGTCAGCACGCGCGGCGTGCCCTGGGTCACCGCCGCCAGCACGGCAACGAGTTCGGCATGGATGGGAGAGGCTGCGGGACTGGTGGGGTGGGGCACGAAGGTGAGGGAGGTCGGTTGGCGGGATGGGTGATTATGGTGGGTTGAAGGGGCGGCTTCGAGCCCGGCACAGCAGACCGCCACGGGCCATCGGACGGTCAAATTCAACCTGTTGAGCGCTGGCGTGTTTTTCTATCGCATGACTACCCGCGGCGTTCGAGCTGTCGCAGGTACTTTTCCAGCAGTTCAGCGGTGTGCTCATTCATGCCCGCCTCCCAGCTCGCGCTCGATCTGTTCGATGCTTGGCAGGCTGCTTTGCAGGGTTTCCGGCAAGGCACGGGTGAGCTCGAAACCGGAAACGCCGATGGGCTTGTCCACGCCGCGCAGCGCATACTCGGCCAGCACGTGATTGGGTTTCTGGCACAGGATCAAACCGATGGTGGGTTGGTCGGTTGCGTGTCGCAACCTGTCGTCCACAACGTTGCAGTAGAAGTTCATCTTGCCCGCGTATTCCGGCTTGAAATCGCCCCGCTTGAGGTCGATGACCACGTAGCAACGCAGCTTGAGATGGTAGAACAGCAGGTCTATGTAGAAATCGTCTCCGCCAAGGTCCAGGTGGTATTGGCGCCCCACAAAGGCGAAGCCCTGGCCCAGCTCCAGGAGAAATTTTTCCAGATGGGTGATCAGACCGGTTTCCAACTCACGCTCATGGAAACCTGATTCCAGCGTCAGGAAGTCGAACAGGTAAGGGTCCTTGAGCGTTTGCTGTACCAGGTCGGAATCCGGCGGAGGCAGGCGCAAGGCGAAGTTGCTGGCAGCTCTGCCTTGTCGCAGGTGCGCGGCTGTCTCGATCTGCATCAGCAGGACACTGCGGCTCCATCCGTTTTCGATGGCTGCGCACATGTACCAATGGCGTGCGCCCGGCTCCTTGACCTTGGCGATCAGCTCGGCATGGTGGCCCCACGGCAGGGACAGCAGAACATCAGGAGCAAACACCTGTGCTCCATCTGCCGCCACCCCCGGCGCCAGGCGGCTTTGTGCCACAGCCTGTGGCACTTTTTCGCTGGGGGCAAGTTGTGCCACGGCCTGTGGCACTTTCTCTGTGCTCCCGGCTGTGGCAGCCAGAGAGGGATACTCGCGATAAAAAGCCAGCATGCGCTTGATGTTGCGCTCGGAAAAACCTTTTTCCTCCGGCAGTTCGTTGTGCAGATCCTTGGCCAGCCGAGGGATGACTGCGGCACCCCAGCCTTCCCGTTTCTGGCGCTGGTCGATCAGTGCCCCGATATCCCAATACAGGCGGATCAATTCGGCATTGACCGCCAGCATGGCCCGCGTCTGGGCATGGCGGACACGCTGCTTGATATCGGCCAGCAGCGCCGGATAGTCGGCGGGCAGGTGGGTGCTCATACTGCGCCCCCGCTGGTGGCCCTGAGTGCGGCCGGAGAGAATTCTTCGCGCACCTCGGTCCGTGCGTCACATCCAGCCTTTTCCATAGCCTGCGTGATGAGCTTGGTACAGATATCGCGTTCGCCAAGCGCCTGCTTATCCATAGGACGTGATTCCTTTCTTGCTGGCGTTACCTTGCTCGGGCCTGTCTTTTCACCCTGTCGGGTGACGACGGGTCATCTTACGGCGCTCGCTCCGAAACAGCCTGGGCCTCTGCAGAGCGATCCGGCACGATCGGAAGCTCAATGTCCAGCCCCCCCGGAGCATCTGCCTTGCATTCCCGAAGAAGAGTTCGGCACGGATGGGAGGGGCTGCGGAACTGGAGGGTGGAGGCGGTCGGTTGGCGGGATGGATGACTATGGTGGGTTGAAGGCGCCGGTCTGCCCACGGTCAGGCGTGCGCGTTCACACGGCCGCCGAGGTGCTGGTCCACCATGGCCTTGGCCTGTCCCAGGCTGCAGCCATGCTCACTCTGGCAGGCCCTGATGGCCGCCATCTTCTGCAGGGGATCGGCGGCAAGGGTGCGCCAGTCGATCTTTGCGGGCTCTTGCACCAGGCCGGGCTGCGTGCTGCCCTCGTCCGATGAACACACTTCCCAGCGCGCCACGACGGGAAAGGAAAGGTCCACGGCGGGCAGCCGGTCCAGTTCGGCCGCCAGTTCATCTTGTGAAATCAATGAAGCCACCTGGCGAACACGCGCCCGGGGCCCGTCGCGCCAAGGCCTGATCTCCAAGGGACGCCGGCAGAAATCCTGCAGATAGCCACCCAACTCCTGCGTCATGAAGCGCGTGGTCTGTGCGACATCGGCCCGCAACAATTGCAAAGCCTCCGGCTCCGAGAATTCATCCAGCTGATCGCTCAGGTCCGCAAAGGCCTGCAGAAATCCCGCGCAGACAAAGTCATCGAAGCAGGCGTGCGAAAGGCTGCTGGCCTCGTCATCGTGCAACACCAGCGCCACGCCCACGCCATGCGTGTCCAGCGGCGTCAGGCACCAGGCATCGCCGGCGCCCGACTGGGCGAATGGCAAAAAGCGCCTGCCGTTCTGCGCGGAAGGATTGAGCCAGCCCTCAATGATTTCCCGGCTGGCTTCGGCGTCTATCCATTCGAAGTCCTGCCAACTCATGAACAAGGGCGGGTCCTGCAGGCAGCGCTGGCGCCAGGTATCAGCCCAATCCGGGCCGTAGTGGGTCTTTCCCGATGCCAGAAATTCCTTCAACAGTGGCGGCAAGGCAATGCCGGTCTGGGTGGAGAGCGTTTCGTAGTCAATCATCGGGTTCATCCCACATCCATATGCAGCCTATGCTCGCCGCAACGCACGCACCGGAAAAGGCAGCCTGAAATCATGCCGTCCTTGGACATCCGCTCCAGCATCCACTGGGCATCCTTTTTGTAGATGCCTTCCATGTCGGGCAGGACTTCAGCAAGGAAAGGCTCGACGGCCTGCCTGTCGGCGTGACCCAGGAAGACACAGGGCTCGTTGCAGTGCGTGAGCCACACGGGCTGCTGCCAGGCCCTGTAGCCGGGCGTGCGCAGCGCTACTTCCAGCAGCAGCTCCCTGGCAATGGCGGGCTCCGGGTCTGCCGGATCAGGCGACACGCCTTCGATATCGGTGTATCCCACAAGTTCGCCGTCGTATGTCTCGCAAGACTGCCCGCTGGCAATGCACCAGGGACACAGGTAGTCGGGGCTTTGCTGGCTGTAGAACGGGCCTTCGTACTTGAGGCTGCGCCTCTTTCCGCAGCATGAGCACACCCCCTCTTCCTGCTCGAAGACGGTTTCATAGGCACCGGGATGGAATCTGAAATGCGGGCGGTCCATTTCAAGGTCTCTCTTTCCCCAATGGAAAGACGCCATTGTCCATGGACGTTCGGTGCGTGGGACTGAATCGATCCAGACATGAAAAAACCGCGCAAAAGCGCGGTTTCCTGAGGTGGGCGAGAACTGCTTTTCAGCAGTTCTGCCGCGGCATCCGTTGCCTCAGACGTTGAACAGGAAGTTCATCACGTCGCCATCCTTGACGACATATTCCTTGCCTTCGGCGCGCATCTTGCCCGCGTCCTTGGCGCCCTGCTCGCCCTTGAAGGCGATGAAGTCGTCGAAGGCGATGGTCTGGGCGCGGATGAAGCCGCGCTCGAAGTCGCCGTGGATGACGCCTGCGGCCTGGGGGGCGGTGTCGCCGACCTTGATGGTCCAGGCGCGCACTTCCTTGACGCCGGCCGTGAAGTAGGTCTGCAGGCCCAGCAGGCCGAAGCCGGCGCGGATCAGGCGGTTCAGGCCCGGTTCTTCCAGGCCCAGTTCCTGCAGGAACATGTCGCGGTCCTCGTCGCTCATCTCGGCCATTTCAGCCTCGATCTTGGCGCAGATGGCCACGACGGGAGCGCCCTGCGCCTCGGCATAGGCCTTGAGGCTGTCGAGCAGCGGGTTGTTCTCGAAGCCGTCTTCGCTGACGTTGCCCACGAACATGGCGGGCTTGGCGGTGATCAGGCAGAACTGCTTGAGCAGGGGCGCGTCTTCCTTGGAGACGGGAACCGTGCGTGCGGGCTTGCCCTGGTCCAGGGCAGCCTGGATGGGGGTCAGCAGCGCCACCAGCTTGGCGGCTTCCTTGTCGTTGCCCGACTTGGCGGCCTTGCTGTAGCGGTTCAGCGCCTTCTCGACGGTGGCCAGGTCGGCCAGGCACAGCTCGGTCTGGATGACCTCGATGTCGGCGATGGGGTCCACCTTGTTGGCCACGTGGATGACGTTCGGGTCTTCGAAGCAGCGCACCACGTTGACGATGGCGTCGGTTTCGCGGATGTGGGCCAGGAACTGGTTGCCCAGGCCTTCACCCTTGGAGGCGCCGGCCACCAGGCCGGCGATGTCCACGAATTCGACGATGGCCGGGACGATGCGCTCGGGCGTGATGATGTCGGCCAGCTTCTGCAGGCGCGGATCGGGCACTTCCACCACGCCGGTGTTCGGCTCGATGGTGCAGAAGGGATAGTTCTCGGCGGCGATGCCGGCCTTCGTCAGCGCGTTGAAGAGAGTGGACTTGCCCACATTGGGCAGGCCCACGATGCCGCATTTGAGGCTCATGGCAGGGCTTTCTACAGGGATTCTGGGGACAAACCCCGTATTTTAGTCAACCGGGCATTTCCTGTCGTTTCAGGCGAACTGCCAGTCGCCGGCCACGGACTGGCCAACAGCCAGTTCAGCCCCGTCGTGCAGGCCTTCCAGCACGGCATTCATGCCGAAGGTGATGGCACCATCGACACGGTCGTCCTGGCGGTAGGTACGGATGGCATCACCCACGGCGGTGCCCTGCACGGCCGTGACGGGGTCGATGTCGGGAATGGGGCAGCGTGTGCAGGGCTTGGCCATGCGCAGCCGCAGGCCCCGGGCATCGAGCACGTCGAACCCGTCGACCCGGTCCTCGTCGTGGGCCTCGAGGCCCTCGATCACGATGTTCGGTCGGAAGCGGCGGGCATCGACGGCGGGCTGGCCGGCGGCCTGCAGGCGCTGGTTGAGCTCATCCACGGCCGCCTGGCTCAGCACCAGCAGCGGGTAGCCGTCCGCAAAGTGCACGGGCGCGGCCTCGCCGCCTGTCCAGCGCTCGCTGGTGCGGCGCGGCGCGGCCGGGTCGAAACGCACCAGGGCGCAATCCGCGCCCAGGGCCTGGGTCAGCCAGCGCGCTGCCTCCGGCCCCATGTCCCAGGCCTGGACCCCATCCGACCAGACGCGCGCCTGGCGCACCGGGCCCGTGGCCTGCAGCGGGATGCGCAGGGGCGGGAGCTGGGGGAAATGCAGAACCAGGTGGCCGGCCTCCAGCTCGGGGCGTATCCAGGCCATGCGCGGATGGTCGCGCTGGGTCAGGAATTCGCCGTTGGCATCGACCACCATCCAATGGCGGTCCCAGGCCAGGCCCGTGGCGCCGACGCCGCTGCTTTGCAGCGCGATGCCCGCGCAGGATTTGACGGGATATACCCACAACTGGGCAATGCGGCCCTGCACGTCTCTTTCTTGGTCAAACATCGGATAGCTCTTTTTGGGGAAATCTGGAGTGTGTATGCCATCCATGGCGCGAATGGCGCCATGCGATGGGCGGCAATATGCCAGATGGCGACGCAGGCTGCGGCACATCACGCCAAAGCCGGAGTTTGCGCCAGTTGGAATCCCCGGCATGGCCCGGACTCCTACAATGCCGGCCATGGCGCAAACCTTTGATGTATGTATACGCGGGGCCGGCATCGCAGGCCGGACCCTGGCTCTCCTGCTGGCCCGGGAACGGCTGCGCGTGGCCCTGGTGGTGGCCGCTCCCACCGGCAACGCGCCCGATGTGCGCGCCTACGCGCTCAATGCCAGCGCACGCGGCCTGCTGGACAGCCTGCGCTGCTGGCCGGACGACGAGCACGCCACGCCCGTGACGCAGATGGAAGTCTTTGGCGACCTGGACGGCCATGTGCTGTTCGACGCTGCCCGCCAGGACGTCGACGCCCTGACCTGGATCGTCGATGTGCCCGCGCTGGAGCAGCGCCTGGCCGAGGCCGTGCGCTACCAGCCCATGGTCGAGGTGGTGCACCAGCCCGTGGTCGCGCCGCTGACGGCCATCTGCGAAGGCCGTGCCAGCCGCACGCGCAGCGAGTTCGGCGTGGACTTCGCCGTCACGCCCTATGCACAGCACGCCATCGCCACCCGGCTGCACTGCGAGCTGCCGCACGGCCAGGTGGCGCGCCAGTGGTTCACGCCCGAAGGCATCCTGGCCCTGCTTCCGCTGGAAGGCCCCCAAGGCCACAGCGTGGCCGTGGTCTGGTCCATTGCGCGCGAGCTGGCCGATGGCTGGCTGGCCGCCGACACGCAGGATTTCACGGCGCGGCTGGAAGCCATCAGCCAGGGCGCACTGGGCCGGCTGGAGCTGAGCGCACCGCGCATGGCCTGGCCGCTGCAGCAGGCCGTGGCCGACCACTGGTGCGGCTCCATGCCTGACGGCGATGCACGTTCGGCCCGCAGCTGGGTGCTGGTGGGCGACGCGGCCCACAACGTGCACCCGCTGGCAGGCCAGGGCCTGAACCTGGGCCTGGGCGATGTGCAGGCCCTGGCCCGCGTGCTGCAGGAGCGCGGCTACTGGCGCAGCACGGGCGATCTGCGCCTGTTGCGCCGCTACGAACGCGAGCGCAAGGCCGCGCTGGCGCCCATGGGCCTGGCCATGGACGGGCTGCAGCAGTTGTTCAGCCGACCGGAGGTGCCGGTGCAGATGCTGCGCAACTGGGGCATGAAGGGCTTCGAGCGCTTCGGCCCGCTCAAGGACTGGATGGCGCGCCAGGCCATGGGCCTGGACCCGCGCAGCGGCGCCTGAGCCTGGAGCCAAGCCGATCCCGTGCCGTTGAACCCTTTGCCGTTTTGCGACTCGTACCCCTGCTCCGTGGCGCACCGCGCCGCGCAATCCCCCTCAACCACGGCGCGGCCGGCCTGAATGCGGCCCCGCCCACCTCCGCATTGCCATGAAACTCTTCGCCTGCCTGCTGACGGCTGCCAGCCTGACCTGGAGCCTCGGTGTTCACGCCCAGGACGCCAACCTGCGCAAGACGCTGACCGAGCGCATTCCCCAGCTCGAAAAGATCGACGAAATCCGCCCCACGCCCATGTCCGGCCTGTTCGAGGTGCGCATCGGCACGGATCTGTTCTACACGGACGCCAAGGGCAACTACCTGATCCAGGGCGAGCTGATCGACACCAAGGCACGCCGCAACCTCACCGAAGACCGCATGAACCAGCTGACGGCGGTGGACTTCAAGCAGTTGCCGCTCAAGGACGCCGTGACCATCGTCCACGGCAAGGGCGAACGCAAGATGGCCGTGTTCGAGGACCCCAACTGCGGCTACTGCAAGCGCTTCGAACGCGACCTGCAGAACGTGGACAACGTCACCATCTACCTGTTCCTGTACCCCATCCTGAGCCCCGATTCGGCCGAGAAATCGCGCAACATCTGGTGCGCCAAGGACCAGGCCGGTGCATGGGCCGACCACATGCTGCGCGACAAGGTGCCGGCCGCTGCCCAATGCGACACCTCGGCCGTGCAGCGCAACCTGGCCTTCGGCCGCAAGTACAAGATCACGGGAACGCCCACCGTCATCTTCACCAACAACACCCGAGTGCCTGGCGCCATCAGCGCCCAGGAAGTCGAGAAGAACCTGGCCGCAGCCGCAGCCGCGCGCTGATCGCCACCTCGCGGGCCCTATGCCGGGCCCGCCCCTCTGATTCCCCTTGGCCGGAGCTTCCCGGCTCCAGCCCGCCGCAGCGGGCCCGGGCAGCCTCCAGGCCACACCTGCAGGAGCCCGAATGACCTCTCCCCTCGCCGCCACCGCCGCTGCCACTGCCGCAGCGGACATCCACTACCGCGTGCAGGCCCTTGATGTGGACGCGCACCTGTTCAGCGTGCAGCTGCACATCGCCCGCCCGGCCGCCGGCCAGACCCTGTCGCTGCCGGTCTGGATTCCCGGCAGCTATCTGGTGCGGGAGTTCTCCAAGAACCTCCAGGACCTGTCTGCCGAGCAGGACGGCCGTCCCGTCGCGCTGGCCCAGCAGGGCAAGAACCTCTGGCAGGCCGACTGCGCAGCCGGCGTGCCCCTGGTGCTCAGCTACCAGTTCTGCGCCTACGACAGCTCGGTGCGCACGGCCTGGCTGGACCGCCGCCGCGGCTTCTTCAACGGCACCAGCCTGTGCCTGCGCGTGCACGGCCAGGAAGACACGCCGCATACGCTGCAGCTGCTTGCATCGGACGCCACGGCATCGTGGCAGGTGGCCACCGGCCTGGACGCCGTGGACGCCGATGCGCGCGGCTGGGGCCTGTACCGCGCTGCCCACTACGACGAACTGGTGGACTGCCCCGTGGAGATGGGCAGCTTCTGGCGTGGCGACTTCGTGGCCGCGGGCGTGCCGCACAGCTTCATCGTGGCGGGCGCCGCGCCCAGCTTCGACGGCGCGCGCCTGATTGCCGATGCACGCAGGATCTGCGAGACCGTGCTGGCCTTCTGGCACGGTACGGGCGAGCAGGCCACGCCCGCGCCCATGCAGCGCTACGTGTTCATGCTCAACGTGGTCGATGACGGCTATGGGGGCCTGGAGCACCGCAATTCCACGGCCCTGATCTGCGGCCGGCGCGACCTGCCGCGCGTGGGCGAGCGCAAGGCCGCCGAGGGCTACACCACCTTGCTCGGCCTGATCAGCCACGAGTACTTCCACACCTGGAACGTCAAGCGCCTGCGCCCCGCAGAATTCGCACGCTACGACTACGGGCAGGAGAACTACACCGAGCTGCTGTGGTTCTTCGAAGGCTTCACCAGCTACTACGACGACCTGCTGCTGCGCCGCGCCGGCCTGATCGACAACGCCCAGTACCTCAAGCTGGTCACGCGCACCATCAACCAGGTGCTGCAGACACCGGGCCGCCGCCTGCAGTCCGTGGCCCAGGCCAGCTATGACGCCTGGGTCAAGTACTACCGCCAGGACGAGAACACGCCCAACCAGACCGTCAGCTACTACACCAAGGGCTGCCTGGTCGCGCTGGCCCTGGACCTGCAACTGCGCCGCGAAGGCCGCAGCACGCTGGACGACGTGATGCGCGCGCTGTGGCAGCGCTGCCAGGGCGGCCCCATGCGCGAGGCCGATGTGCTGGCCGTGCTGCAGGAGCTGGGCGGGCGCAGCTTCGCCCCCGAGATCACGCAATGGGTGCACGGCACCGACGACCTGCCGCTGGCCGAGCTGCTGGCCGCCCAGGGCGTGCAGGCCAAGGCCGAACCGGCGCAGACTGCCCAGCGGCTGGGCCTGCGCGTACAGGAAAGCCAGGGCATCACCGTCAAGACCGTGCTGCGCGGCAGCCTGGCCGAGCGCGCAGGCTTCATGGCCGGCGACGAATGGCTGGCCATCGAGCTGCCCACCGGGGCCGAGGATGCACAGCCCGCACGCTGGCGCATCACCCGCCTGGACGATGTGGCGCTGTACGCAGGCACGGCGCTGGAGATCGTGGCCTGGGTGGCCCGCGACCGCCAGATCCTGGCCTTCACCCTGCCCTGGGGCTCGGCCCTGCTGAGCGAGGCCGCCATGGTCGAGAAAACGGACAACGGCGATGCAAAAGCTGCCATCTCCAGCGCTACACAGCCCCCGTCTCCCAACAACCTCGCCCTGGAAATCACCGACGAAGAGGCCGTGGGACGCTGGCTGGGCGGCCGCGCCGACAGCCCGCAGGCTCCCGGCACGCCGTGAAACGCGGTGCAGGCGCGCGCATGCACACACGCGCACCCGCGCCCCTGGCCGGTTATTCTTGAGCATCACGACGACAACCCCAGCAGGAGACTCCCTTGGCCTACGAAATGATTGAAGTTCGCGTCGAAGCCGACAAGGTCGGCATCATCACGCTCAACCGCCCCAAGCAGCTCAACGCGCTCAACGACCAGCTCATGAACGAGCTGGGCCAGGCCCTGCAGGCCTTCGATGCCGACGAGGCCATCGGCTGCATGATCATCACCGGCAGCGAGAAAGCCTTTGCGGCCGGCGCCGATATCGGCGCCATGGCCAAGTACAGCTTTGCCGACGCCTACAAGGGCGACTACATCACGCGCAACTGGGAGACCATCCGCAGCATCCGCAAGCCCGTGATCGCCGCCGTCAGCGGCTTTGCCCTGGGCGGCGGCTGCGAGCTGGCGATGATGTGCGACTTCATCATCGCCGCCGACAATGCGAAGTTCGGCCAGCCGGAAATCAAGCTGGGCGTCATCCCCGGCGCCGGCGGCACGCAGCGCCTGCCGCGCGCCGTGGGCAAATCCAAGGCCATGGACATGGCCCTCACGGCCCGCATGATGGACGCCACCGAGGCCGAGCGCGCCGGTCTGGTCAGCCGCGTCGTGCCCTTCGACAAGCTCATGGACGAAGCCCTGGGCGCCGCCATCATCATCAGCGGCTTCTCGCAGATCGCCGTCATGGCGGCCAAGGAATCGGTGAACCGCGCCTTCGAGGGCTCGCTGGCTGACGGCGTCATGTTCGAGCGCCGCCTGTTCCACGCGCTGTTCGCCACGCAGGACCAGAAGGAAGGCATGGACGCCTTCGTCAACAAGCGCCCCGCAAACTTCAAACATCTCTGAACCTGCTGAAAGACACGCTACAATGCGCGTCTTCCGGCAAGGCACTGCAGGCCTCTCGCAAAGAAATTTCGAGAAATTTGCACAACTTCCCGGATCGACCAAAAATTCTGCATATAATTTAGGTCTTACGGCGCTTTAGCTCAGTCGGTTAGAGCGATGGAATCATAATCCACAGGTCCGCGGTTCGAGTCCGTGAAGCGCCACCAAACAAAGAAAAGGGTCTACGTGCAAGCGTAGACCCTTTTTTCTTGCCCGACGAACAGAGCGCGGGCACGCCGGGAGCGCACCCTGCTCGGCGCCCTCCCCCGGCTGCTAGCGGCGGCTCTTCAGCTCAATCCAGTGGTTGTCCAGCGCCATTCCAGGCACCGCCACCGTGCGCAACACCTGGCCGCGTTGTCGCAGCTGGGCCTGGCGCGCACCGCCCATCCACAGCGCGGGCTCGGCAGGCAGGGGCCGGCCGTTGGCATCGAGCGAGACGCTTGCGTTGGCCACGCAGTACACGCCTGGCATGGCGTCGCCACGCAGCCAGCGTCCGCTGGCCTGGCCGTTGCCGGGCACCTGCCACCAGGTGACGGTGTTCACGCGCGGGCAACTGACGGCGAAGAGCTGGCCGTCGCAACCGATGTCGCCGCCATAGCCGGCCAGGGGCTCGCGCCCTTCGGGCAGGGGCACGGCATGCAAACGGTGGCCATCGAACAGGGCCAGCACGGGCGCGGCGGCGCGCGCTTCGGTGTCGCGGTGCTCGGCCTGCAGCGCAATGCCCAGCCAGCGGCGCGCGGGCGCGTGGGCGACCTGCGGGCCCCAGGCCAGGTGGCGCAGGCTCAGGCGGCTGTCGTCCAGCTTCCACAGGCCGGCACGGGCGCCGCCTTCTGCCGGCAACAGCCGCGCGATGGACGAGTCCATGTGGTCCAGCTGCAGCTTGCGCCGGCCGGTCTCGGACTGCGTGGGAATGCCGCCGTTGGCGACCATAAGCGTGCCGTCGGCGTCCAGCAGCAGCTGGTGCGGGTCCATGCCGCCCGTGCGCCATTCGGCGATCTTCTCCAAGGTGATGGCATCGCGCACGCCGATCAGGCCCTGGGCATCTTCCAGGTCGGTCTCGGTGGTGTAGAGATGGCGGCCATCGGCACTTTCGATGACATGGCCGTTGAAGAAGCGGTCGGGCTCTATCCACTGCCATTGCGCATCCTCGGCGGCCTGTCCGGGCTTCAGGCGCACCAGCCAGTCGCCGGGGCGGCGGCTGGCGAAGACCACGGAGCCGTCGCGCAGCGCGGCCATGCCATGGGCGCGCGTGGGCACATCCAGGGCCTGCAGCACCTGCAGCGGCCTGTCCACCTGCGCACGGGCCTGCACGATGCCGACACGCATCTGCTCGCCCTGCATCCAGGCCGCAGCCAGCGACCGTGCCGGTCCAGACGGCCTGGCCGCATGGGAGGTTGCCAGCGGCATGGCAGCCAGCAGCCCCATGCCCTGCAGCCAGCGGCGGCGATTCAGCGCCTGCTCAATCCCCGTCGGCATCCGAGAACCCGATGTTGACTTCCAGCGCAGGCGCCACCTCGCCTTCCATGAGGCGCTTGAGGCGCGACAGCGGCTTGGTCGCGGCATCGACGGCCTTGGCACTCGGCTCGGTCAGGGCGCGCATGCCGGCATCGGCCTCGTTGACGGCCTTGAGCCAGCGGTCGGCCAGCGGGTTGAGGCCACGGCCGCGCAGGTAGGACTCGATGGGCACGATGTCCACGCCGGGCCGGGGCACCTTGCGGTCCACGCTCACGGCCAGCGTGCGCAGGCCCTGCCAGTGCGCGCGCCAGACCTCGACGGTGCTGCCGCTGGCCAGGTGCTCCCAGGCGGGGGGCTTGCTGCCTGCACTGCCCGCACTGCGCAAGGGCTTTTCCATGTCCGCCCAGCGCAGGCGCTCCAGGCCGCCCACCCACTGGTTGATGAACTCGGCCATGGCTTCGGTGGTGGCATCGCCATCCTCGGACCAATCCTGGGCGGCAAGCTTGGCAAAGCCATTGCGGAGGATGCCCATCTCGGCGCCGATTTCCTCGGCCACCAGGGTGGCATAGGCGCAGGCCGGCGTCTGCGGCTCCACGGGCTGGGTCCACAGCAGGTTCTCGAGCGCCGGGTATCCCTTGGCGGGTGCGCCGATGCGCTCCATGGCGGCCAGATCGGCGGGGGCCGACTGTATGGCCTTCTTGAGCAGGGCCGGGCGCATGGGGCGGAAGTCCACCAGGCGTGCCGAGCGGCGCTCCACCAGCGGCCCCAGGGCCACGGCCGAGAGGCTGCTCCACTGCCGCGACGATTGCACATAGGCCTGGCGCGCCGTCTGCAGCGTGGCAGCGGCCGATCCCGCAGGTGCCGCAGGTGCTGCGCAGTGCGCGCGCAGCGCCTGGCTCAGCGCCTGGGCGGATGCCTGCGCGGCCTTGGCCTGGGGCGAAAACCATTGGCCATACAGCCCCTGCACGGCATGGGCCGTGTTGTAGAAGGGGATGGCCATGTTGGCCTCCACTTCCTGGGCCTGGGCCGAGGTGGTGGCCAGCAGCGCCAGCGCGGCGGCACAAAGGATTTGGCGAGGGGTCATGCGCATGTCTTGCATCAGAGGGACTCCACAAATTTGACCAGGGCTTCACGGTCTTCGGCGCTGAACTGGCGCACCTGTTCGCGCGCGGCTTCGGCCTCGCCGCCGTGCCAGAGGATGGCTTCCAGCACGCCGCGCGCACGGCCGTCGTGCAGCAGGCGCTGGTGGTTGTTGACATCGGGCAGCAGGCCTATGCCCCACAGCGGCGGCGTGCGCCACTGGCGGCCTGAGGCCTTGAAGTCGGGCCGGCCATCGGCCAGGGCCTCGCCCATGTCGTGCAGCAGCAGGTCGGTGTAGGGCGCAATGGTCTGGCCCGACAGCGCCTGGCTGCTGAGCGCCGGAGACAGCGCGGGGAACAGCGCGCCGCCGGTCTTGTACGAGGGCCGGTGGCACTGTGCACATTGGGCCTGGTGGAACAGTGCCTCGCCACGGCGCACGGCAGGGTCGCTGGCGTTGCGCCGTGCAGGCGGCGCCAGCGTGGCCTGGTAGAAGATCACGTCGTCCAGCACGCGGTCCTCGATCTCCACGCCTTCGGCGCCGTTGCCGTTGGGCGCGGCCAGGCAGTCCTTTTGCGCGGGCGTGCAGGTCTGGTGCGGGAAACGCTTCGATGTGATGCCGATATCGCCCAGGAAGGCCGAAGCCGTCTGGTGGGCAATGGAGGCCACGTTGGCCTTCCAGCCGAAGCGGCCCAGCATCATGCGTTCGCCGTAGGCATCCCAGACATAGTTGGGCTGGCCCTTGATGGGGCCGCCCAGGGCCGCCTGGGCGGCAGCGTTGGCCAGGATCTCGGACTCCGGGATGTGCTCCAGCAGGCCCAGGCCGATGACCTGGGGCGCAATGCGCGGGCTGGTCATCAGGTTGGCAGCGAGGGGGCCGTAGTTGAGCGCAGCCAGCTCGTAGACCGGCTTTTCCAGCGTGTAGGCCGTGCCGTCGGTAAAGCGGCCATGCACCTGTTCATAGCGGATGCGCAGCTGGCCCTCGCCCTTGACGCCCAGCACGCCCTCGGTATTGAACTGGTCGCCATAGACCGGGTCCGGCACCGGGCTGCCGTGCGGGCCTTCACCCGGAATGGACAGCCGCATGAGCAGGCCCGCGAACGGCTGGGGCTTGAGCGGGTTGTGGAAGTCGGGCGGCTGGGCGCGGCCGTCCTGCACATGGCAGCCGCCGCAGGAGCGCGCCAGGAAGTGCGGGCCCAGGCCATCGCGCGCCGTGGTGGAGGCCGGCGCCTGCACCCAGTTGCGCTTGAAGAAGGAGTTGCCGATGACGAAGCGCGTGCGCTCGGCATCGTCCAGGTTGGCTGCGGGCAGCGAGAAAGCGTTGCGGCCCGTGGCGTGGACCGTGGTCTGGCCGCCCGGGGGCAGCGGCTCGCCCGGCGCCGCGAACAGCAGTTGCGCCGCAGGCGTGGACGCGGGGGTCGGCTCTGGCGGCGCGGCAGCCTTGGACTCCTGCTGTTGCGCCGAGCAACCCAGCAGACTCAGGCAGGCTGCGGCCAGCAGCAATGGGGAAAATTTCATGGTGAGGGCGACCCTGCAAATGCCATGGCCGCCGAACCCTTTCGGGGGCGGCGGCCTTGGCGCATGGGCGTGAGAGGGGTTGGACGCTTGGGGTGAATGTTCTTTTAGTTGGCCTTGGGGTCCACCAGGTTGAGCTGGGTGATGCCGACGGCATTGGCCGCCTCCACCAGGTCCTTGCTCTGCTGGACCAGGCTGTCGATGGTGGCCTGGATCTTGGCGCGCGAGGCCGAGTCGCGCGCGCCCTGGATGGCCTGGTCGAACGGCGCGGGAATGGCCTGGGCCGCCTGCACCGACTGCGTGATCTGGCGCGTGGTCCTGTCGGCCAGCGCGCTGTCCTTGGAAGCCACCCAGTCCCTGATGCCCGGGCCTTGCAGCTCGCTGCCGTCCAGGCGCTTGTAGCTGCCCTGCCAGACGTTGAGGATGCCCTGGGCATTGGTCACGGCATCGCGGTGCGTGTTGTCCGAGAAGCAGGAGTGCTCGTCTTCCTGGTCGCGGCTGGCCAGGGCCACTTCCAGGCGCTCGCCGGCCAGCTCGCCGCGCGACAGCGAACCCAGGCCCACGAAGATGCGGCGCAGCGCGTCGTCGGGCTTTTTCTCGAACTGGGCGCGGAAATTCTTGGCCGAGCCGGGCTTCCACTGGTCGGCCACCGACTGCAGATCCTCGATCAGCAACTCGGTCACCACCTTCAGGTACTCACGGCGGCGGTCGGCATTGGATTTCTTGCCATCGACGAAGTCGGTGTAGGGACGCGCGCCCGGTCCCTTGTCATTCAGGTCCTGGCCCCAGAGCATGAACTCGATGGCGTGCCAGCCGGTGGAAACGTTCTCCTCGCCGTCATGCTCGTTGAGTTCGGCCAGGCGCTTCTTGGTGATGGCTTCCTTGCGGTTGTTGATGATGCCGGCATTGGGGTTGCCTTCCACATAGTCCACATAGGACTCGTCCATGGGCCAGGCGTTGATCTGGCCTTCGGGTCCTTCATCGTTGTCGATGGGACCGGCGTAGAAGCGGAAGGCCTCGGTCTGGCCGTAGTACTCGCGTGCATCCAGCCAGGCCTTGCGCGCATTGTTCAGGCCCTGTTCGCTGGGTGATGCGAGAAAGGCCCCGATGGCTTTCTGCATGGTCTTGGCCGAGCTGATGGAATCCGAGTAATTGGCGTGCACCAGGGTGCCGTAATGCTTGACCACCTCTGCAACGGAGAGGTTCTTCTTCACGGGCTGTTGAACGGTGCCGGCGGCTGCGGCCTGGCTCATCGGGGCGGCCGCGCCCAAAGCGAGGGCGGCTGCAATCAGGATGGGATGCATGGCAGAAAGGATCGGAGGTTGGAGAACTCGGAATGCCAAACTGTAATGAGAATTGTTTTTATTGGCAAAACCTGCGAGATATCGCCGCACTGCACCGCAAGGTCATAGACGGACCCGGGCGGCCAACGGGCAGTGAACGGACGGCAATGGGAGCGCTTGCGGCGCACGGGCCGCAGCGGGTGCCAGCCTAGCACGGCGCCCTTGGCGCCAGGGCCAAAGACCCCGCGCTGGCGCAGCGCGGGCCCGGCCTCAGAACTTGTAGTTCAGGCTGACATTCACCGAGCGTGGCTCGCCCCAGGTGTAGGTGCTGTAGTAGCTGAAAATGGTGTAGTACTTCTTGTCCAGCAGGTTGCGCACGTTGACGGTGGCCGACAGCTGTTTGCTGAACTCGTAGCGCGCCATCATGTCCAGCAGCCAGTAGCCCTTGACGGTGTGAACGGCCGTGCCGCCCGATGGCGTGGAGATGTCGCCCCAGGTCTTGTCCTGCCAGCGCGCGCCGCCGCCCACCGTCAGGCCGGAAAGCGGGCCGTCCAGCCTGTAGCTGGTGTGCAGGCTGAACTGGTTGGAGGGCGTGAGCGTGGCCACGCGCTTGCCTTGGTCGCGCGAAATGGCATGCGAGAAACCGGCCTGCAGTTGCCAGGCGGGCGTGATCTGGCCGGATATCTCCGCCTCGAAGCCGCGCGTCCTGACGCCATCGACGGCCCGGTAGGCCGTGGCGCCGCCGGGCGTCAGGCCGCCGGTCTCGATACCGAAGTTGTCTTGCTGAAGCTGGAACAGCGCCGCCGATGCATTGAGGCGGCCGTCCATGAAGGCCGCCTTGACGCCGACCTCGGCGTTGTTGCCGCGCAGCGGGTCCAGCGCCTTGCCGCTCTCGTTTTGCTTGGACTGCGGGCTGAAGATGCTGGTGTAGCTGGCGTAGACCGAATAGTTGCCATTGAGGTCGTAGATCGCGCCCACATAGGGCACGAAAACGCCGGTCTCGCGCTGACCCTGCACCTGGTTGCGATAGTTGGACCAGCGCCCGCCCGTGATCAGCTTGAGGTCGGCCGCCAGGTTCCAGCGCGCCGCCGTGTACAAGCCCTGCTCCTTGGTCACTTCGCTGTTCACGTAGTCGGGTGAGGCGCCCCACACCGGCAGGCGCGAATCGCCATTCCAGTGGTAGTAGTCATTGACCGTGGACACATAGTCGGCGGGCAGCTGCCAGTAGCCATCGTTCTTCCAGTGGCGCCTCGCTACGCTGGCGCCCAGCACCAGTTCGTGCTCGCGCCCGCCCAGCGAGAAGGGCCCGCTGGCGTAGGCATCGAGCGCATTGCTGGTGGTGCGGCCTATGTACTGGCCGCGCCACAGCGACACGCCGGAGCCGTCGGCCGGGTTGGGAAAGCCCGCAGCCGCCGCGCCCAGGTTGGCGTTGTAGCCGTTGATCTGGTGGTTGAACTGCGCCTTGGCCACCCAGCCGTTGCCGAAGCTGTGCTCCAGCGTGGCAAAGGCCGTGCGCGTGTACTGGTCCCAACGGCTCCAGCGCGTGCCGTTGTTGTGCGAGCGAGGCATGTCATTGAATTGGCCATCGGCATTGAGCAGCGGAATGCCGCCCCAGGTGGAGTTGACCGGACGGTTGTTCTGCGCATCGCCGCCCAGCGTCAGCAAAGTGCGTGGCGTCAGGTCCATTTCCACAATGCCGTACAGCGTCGCGGTCTTGCGCGAATAGCGGTCCATGAACGAGTCCTTGTCCTGGTAGGCGGCCACGCCACGCGCGCGCACGCTGCCGCTTGCATTGAGTGCGCCGCCCACATCCACCTCGGTGCGGTAGTTGCTCCAGCTGCCCGCAGAGATGGACGCATGCCCGCGGAAATCACGCGTGGGCTTCTTGCGGATCAGGTTGATGGTCGCGCCCGGAGTGCCGCTGCCCGTGAGCAGGCCGGTTGCGCCCTTGAGCACCTCGACGCGGTCATAGATCGCCATGTCGCTGAGGGTGTTGCCGGCCGAGTACGCGGAGTCGCGCATCATCGGAATGCCGTCGTACTGGAAGTTCTGGATGGCGAAGCCGCGGGCGTAGTACTCGGTGCGCTCGCTGTCATAGGTGACGATGCTGATGCCGGGCGTGTGCTCCATCACCTGGTCGATGGAGGTGAGGTTGAAGTCATCCATCTTCTGGCGTGTGACCACGCTGATGGACTGCGGCGTCTCGCGCGGCGTCAGCACCATGCGCGTGGCTGTGGCAATGGTGCCCGGCGTATAGGAGCCCGAGCCTTCGGTCACCTCGCCCAACTGGTTGGAGATCACGTTGACCGTGGGCAGCGTGGCCGGGTTCTGCGTGTCCGGCAATGCCTGAGCCTGAGCGGACAGGGCGCCGATGGCAAGGGAGATGGCCAGCGCAAGAGGCGCAGGGCGATGGCCGGGTTGAAGGCGATGCAGTGGCATGAAATGCTCCGGGAGAACAGCAATACGGCAATAAAAAAACTTCCTCGCCATGCCCTCCGATGGGTCGAAGGGCACGAAGAGAAAGCGAATGCGATTTGTTCTCATTATCGTTTCTTCAATTGTCTGGGCCATCGGCAGCACAGGGGCTGCTGCATCCGCGCAACACCCGAATCCGTCCCGCGCCCGCCGGGCAGTACCAGCCGTCCATGCCGTAGAAGCTGTCTGGCAAGACTGCCCTACTTGCCTTGTCCGGCCACTTCCCTTACCATTGCGCCCGCCCGCATGGGAGCGCCCTTTTCACCGGGCCTGCCCGCAGCCTCCAAGCCCTGATCGCCCAGCCGATTCAGGGCTTTCGCTTTTTGCAGAAGCGGTCTTTTGGCGCTGCACCTTGCGCTCTGTCTTTGCGCGCAGCCCCTGCCATGCTCCGGCATGCCGGCCGCCCAGCTTGTTTTCCCACCAGGACTCCCGTGCCCATCGCCTTCCCAGGATGCAGCACACGCGCAGCGTGCCCGCACGCCGGCTCAGCCGGCGGCGCAGGCGTTTTGCGCGGTGCCACACCCCAGTGAGAGCGCGCGCCGTCCTGGCTTTCAAGGATCTTCACGTGACCACCACTTCCTCCGGGGCGCTCGCAGCCAATGCTGCCGGCGCCAGCACAGACACGCATGCCGGCGCCCATGCCACCCAGGTCAATGGCTACAGCTGGAAGGCCCTGGCCGGCTCGGCCGTCGGCTATGCCATGGACGGCTTCGACCTGCTGATCCTGGGCTTCATGCTGTCGGCCATCTCGGCCGACCTGCACCTCACGCCGGGCCAGGCCGGCTCGCTGGTGACCTGGACGCTGATCGGTGCCGTGTTCGGCGGCATCTTCTTCGGCCTGCTCAGCGACCGCTACGGGCGCATCCGCGTGCTGACCTGGACCATCATGCTGTTCGCAGTCTTCACGGGCCTGTGCGCCTTCGCGCAGGGCTACTGGGACCTGCTGGCCTACCGCACGATTGCGGGCATCGGCCTGGGCGGCGAGTTCGGCATCGGCATGGCACTGGCTGCCGAGGCCTGGCCTGCCCGCCACCGCGCGCGCGTCTCGTCCTACGTGGCCCTGGGCTGGCAAATGGGTGTGCTGGGTGCGGCGCTGCTGACGCCGCTGCTGCTGCCCCTCATCGGCTGGCGCGGCATGTTCCTGGTGGGCGTGATCCCGGCCGTGGTGGCCTGGGTGATCCGCAACAAGCTGCACGAGCCCGAGGTCTTCGTGAAGCGCCAGCAGTCCGCCACGCCGTCGGCCCGCGTGCCGGTGCTGCAAAGCCTGAAGCTGCTGGTGAAGGACCGCGCCACGGCCAAGGTCAGCCTGGGTGTGATCGTGCTGACCTCGGTCCAGAACTTCGGCTACTACGGCATCATGATCTGGATGCCCAGCTTCCTGTCCAAGCAACTGGGCTTCAGCCTGACCAAGTCCTCGATATGGACTGCCGTGACCGTGGTGGGAATGATGGTCGGCATCTGGGTCTTCGGCCAGCTGGCCGACCGCATCGGCCGCAAGCCCAGCTTCCTGATCTTCCAGCTGGGCTCGGTCATCATGGTCGTGCTCTATTCACAGCTGTCCGACCCTGCGGCCATGCTCTGGGCAGGCGCCCTCATGGGCCTGTTCGTCAACGGAATGATGGGCGGCTACGGCGCCGTGATGAGCGAGGCCTATCCCACCGAGGCGCGCGCCACCGCGCAGAACGTGCTGTTCAACATCGGCCGCGCCGTGGGCGGACTGGGCCCGGTGGTGATCGGTGCGCTGGCCATGAGCTATTCGTTCCAGGTGGCGATCGCCCTGCTGGCGGCCATCTATGTGCTGGACATGCTGGCCACGGCCTTTCTGATCCCCGAACTCAAGGGGCGCGAGCTGTCCTGAGCGGTGCGGGCAACGGCCCTGCCATGCAAAGAGCTGCCGATGGCAGCTCTTTTTTTGTCCCGGGACCGGCCGGCCCGGGGCTCAGCCGCCCTCGCTGCATTCCAGGTTTTCGATGCGGTCTGCCGCCTCTCGGATGTCTTCCTGGAACATCTGGTCGCCCAGCATCACGGAAACCTGGCCCTCGAAGCCGCGCAGCTTGACCAGCGCTGCCTCGTAGCCGCCGCTGCCCATGCGCTTGAGCCCGCACAGCGCATAGAGCTTGGCCACGGGAGATCGGCGCGGATCGTCGATCACCGACAGCAGGACGGCATTGGCCTCGGGCCGCCTGAGCATGGCCTCCAGGTGCCGCTCCGCTGGCGAAATCTCGCCGGCAAGGCCGACCAGTCCCAGGTTGAACTGCGAGGCATCCAGCGGCGCCGGGTCCAGCGGACGGGCCAGGGCCGGGGCAGACAGGAACAGGCAGATCAGGGCGGCGGACAGGGTGGTCTTCATGGCAGGGGCAAGGCCGTGTGAGGCCTGGGAGGCAGTCGCAAAGGCTCTTCGACGCAAAGCATTGCGGCAGGTTCCCCTTCGGCGCCATCGCGATCATCGACCGCCAAACAGCCAGCCTGCGACCAGCGTGCCGCCATAGAACAGGAGCAGGGTGACCGGCACCAGGTGCCAGCCCCAGACTCTGAACCACCAGTGATTGAACAGGGTCACCACGGCGCCGATGACGATGCAGATGGCCAGCGCACCCAGCCGCTGCTCCAGACTGTCCGCCACGTCCTGGGACGCGAAGAAGATGAACGCCGCGACGGACGAACACAGCAAGGCGGTGTAGAACGCCACTTTCTCTTGCCTGCGCAATTTCAGGATGGTCATGGGGCCAGGGAGGTTTCGATGGATCGGTCGCCGGGAAAGCCTGCGCCACCGGAGCGCGCAGGTTGCGCTGCGGCACAATTTTTCGTATCCCGCCCGGGATGCGCCATAAGACCCGTCCGAATCTGCAGCCACTGCAGCGCACGCGCAACGCGCTGCGGCCTTCTCGACGCCCAATCGGCACAGTCAGCTCAATCGACCCTGTCAGGTCAGTCGTGTCAGTCGGCCACGGCCAGCACCACGGCGGACTCCGGCACCGACAGCCAGACCTTGCGTCCTGTGCGCAGCGTCCAGGGCTCGCCTTGCGCCTGCTGCGCCGCATACCCCACGCCGCTGCCGCCCCAGGGCAGCCTGGCCACCACTTCGCGCGGTCCGTCCCCCTCGGCACGGGCCAGGCGTTGCACCTTGGCAGGCCAGGCATTGGCCAGGCCCTGCGCACCGGCCAGCGGCGCCACTGGCAGCACCTGGACGGCAGTGGCCTTGCACAGCGCCATCACGGGCAGGCCAGGGGCCAGGCCCAGCAACTGGGCGCTTTCGGCGGTGATGCGTGCGGCAATGCCTGGTGCATCGCCACCGCCATCGGGCAGCATCCAGACGCGGACCTGGACACCCTGCGCCTGCAGGGCCCCGACCCGGCAAGGCCACAGATTGCGCATGCTGGTGCGCAGGCCCAGCCCCAGTCCGGGAGCCGCCGAGGAAACGCCGGCCGGCCCGCCAAAGCGCTGCAGCACCTGTGCACGGGCCTGCTCCAGCGCATCGGCCATGGCCAGCAGGGACTGCCCGGCTGCGGTGATGCGCGCGCCGCCGCCGCCGGCGCCGCCGACCGAGCGCTCCACCAGGGCACAGCCCGCGAGATTGGTCAGCACATCCAGCGCCTGCCATGCCGCCTTGTAGCTGACGCCGGCCTCGCGCGCCGCTTGTGAAATCGAATGCCCTGCTGCGATATGGCGCAGGATGGCGAGGCGGCGGTCAGCCAGGTCATGGCCCAGCGCGGGCGCCAGATCGGAGGGTGAAGCAGGAGCGTCGGCAGTCATGCGCGACATCATGCCCGCCAAGCGTTATTTCCCGCCAAGCAAAACGCCTGCACCCTGCATGCGCATTTTCAGGTCGTTACACTGCGCTATTCACCAACGGAATAGCGAGAGACCCATGAACGTGAACCAGCCCCTGCGTGCCACCGCCTTTGCCGCCCTTGCCCTGTTGGGCGGTGTCGCTGCGCAGGCTGCCGAAGTGTCGGTGGCCGTTGCCGCCAACTTCACGGCGCCCATGCAGAAGATCGCCGCCGAGTTCGAGAAGGACACCGGCCACAAGGCCCTGCTGTCCTTCGGCGCCACGGGCAAGTTCTATGCGCAGATCGTCAACGGCGCGCCCTTCCAGATCCTGCTGGCCGCCGACGACACCACGCCCGGAAAGATCGCCAAGGAAGGCCGTGGCCTGCCCGATTCGCGCTTCACCTACGCCATCGGCCAGCTCGTGCTGTGGAGCCCCAAGCCCGGCTATGTGGACGACAAGGGCGAGGTCCTCAAGACCGGCGACTACAGGCACATCGCCGTGGCCAACCCCAAGCTCGCGCCCTACGGCACGGCCGCCATGGAAGTGCTGGACAAGCTGGGCATCACGGCCCAGGTGCAGCCGCGCATCGTCATGGGCGAGAACATCGCCCAGACCTACCAGTTCGCGGCCACGGGCAATGCCCAGCTGGGCTTCGTGGCCCTGTCGCAGGTGATGGAAAACGGCAAGCTGCGCGAAGGCTCGGCCTGGCAGGTGCCCGCCGCCATGCACGAATCCATCCGCCAGGACGCCATCGTGCTCAACAGCGGCAAGGACAACGAAGCCGCCACCGAGCTGATGAAGTACCTGCGTGCTGATAAAGCGCGTGCCATCATTCGCTCCTACGGCTACGGGCTCTAGGCTCCCCCTGAGGCGCTGACGCGCCTTCCCCCCTCCCGCTGCGCGGTAGGGGGACGACGCCAGCGCTGCGAACCACTGAATTCTTCCAGCATGATTCTTACCGCCGACGACTACGCCGCCATACGTCTGACGCTGAAACTTGCCAGCGTGACCACGGTACTGCTGCTGGCGCTGTGCACGCCGCTGGCCTGGTGGCTGGCCCATACGCGCTCGCGCTGGCGCGGCCCGATTGGCGCCGTGGTGGCGCTGCCCCTGGTGCTGCCACCCACGGTGATCGGCTTCTACCTGCTGGTGACCATGGGGCCCAATGGCCCCGTGGGCCAGTTGACGCAGGCGCTGGGGCTGGGCACCCTGCCCTTCACCTTTCCAGGCCTGGTCATCGGGTCCCTGGTCTATTCCCTGCCGTTCACGGTGCAGCCGCTGCAGCGCGCCTTCGAGTCGCTGGGCACGCGCCCCATGGAGGCCGCGGCCAGCCTGGGCGCGGGGCCACTGGACCGCTTCTTCACCGTGGCGCTGCCGTTGGCGCGGCCGGGCTTCATCACCGCAGCCGTGCTGACCTTCGCGCACACCGTGGGCGAGTTCGGCGTGGTGCTGATGCTGGGCGGCAATATCCCCGGCGTGACGCGCGTGGTCTCGGTGCAGATCTACGACCATGTGGAAGCCATGGAGTACGCCCACGCCCACTGGCTGGCCGGCGGCATGGTGGTGTTCTCCTTCCTGGTGCTGCTGGCCCTGCACCTGTTGCAGCCGCGCGAGGAGCGCCGCGCATGATGACTGACTTCTCTCCCGTTGCTTCGGCCGGCGCCCCGCCCGCCGCGAGCCCTTCGCAAATCCTTGCTGCGCTGGCGCTGGAGCGTGCCGACTTCCGCCTCGATGTGCTGCTGCAGCTGCCCGGGCGCGGCGTCACGGCCCTGTTCGGCCCTTCGGGCTGCGGCAAGACCACCTGCTTGCGCGCGCTGGCGGGGCTGGAGCGCGCACGGGGCCGTGTCGTCGTCAATGGCGAGGTCTGGCAGGACGATGCGGCCAGCCAGTGGCTGCCCACGCACCGCCGCGCCCTGGGCTATGTGTTCCAGGAGGCCAGCCTGTTCCCGCACCTGAGCGTGCAGCGCAACATCGACTACGGCATGCGGCGCACGCCCGCCGCGCGGCGCAAGGTGTCCCAGGACCAGGCCGTGTCACTGCTGGGCATAGGCCACCTGATGGACCGCATGCCCTCCACCCTGTCGGGCGGCGAGCGCCAGCGCGTGGCCATTGCGCGGGCGCTGGCCACCAGCCCGCGGGTGCTGCTGATGGACGAGCCCCTGGCCGCGCTGGACGCCCAGCGCAAGGCCGAGGTCCTGCCCTACCTGGACCAGCTGCGCCGTGAACTCGACATTCCCGTGGTCTATGTCAGCCACTCCATCGACGAGGTAGCGCGCCTGGCCCAGCACCTGGTGCTGCTCAAGGCAGGCGGCATCGTCGCGGCCGGCGCCACCAGCGAACTGCTGGCACGGCTGGACCTGCCGCTGAGCATGGGCGACACGGCAGCGGCCATGCTCAGTGCGCAGATCCGGCAGCACGATCCGGATACCCACCTGAGCACGCTGTCCTTCGACGGCGGGCGCCTTCGCCTTGTCATGGCCCGCCCGCGCCCCATCGGCGAGAGCGTGCAGCTGCGCGTGCAAGCGCGCGATGTGAGCCTGAGCCTGCAGCACCCACAAGACAGCAGCATCCTCAACATCCTGGCGGCCACCGTGCAGGATCTGCGCGAGGACGGCCCGGGCCAGGTCATGGTCTCGCTGCAGCTGGGCCCATCCCGCCTGCTGGCGCGCATCACCCTGCATTCCGCCCGGCAGCTGGGCATTGCGCCGGGCATGCATGTCTTCGCCCAGATCAAGGGCATGGCATTGCTGGACTGAAGCTGCGCGGCGGCACCGATATCATGCGCAGGCCGCCTGCGCGGCCCACGCCATGAACGCCACCACCGAACACGCTCCCGCACCCGCCCCGGACTCGGGCCCGGCAGATGCTGCCTGCGCCATCGCGCCCGCCATTGCCGCACTGCGCACGCATGCGGTGGTGCGCCACCGGATCGCCGATGGCGGCGCCGTCAGCCTCCAGCCCGAACCCCAGGTGCTGGCCAGCGAAGTCCCCATCGCCCTGGTGTTCAATGGCATCTCGCATGCCGTGATGATGGGTACGCCCTCGGACCTGGAAGACTTTGCGCTGGGTTTTGCGCTCACCGAGGGCATCCTGGACAGCGGCGCCGACTGCTACGGCATCGAGGTGCGGGCCGTGGCCGCCGAAGCGGCAGGCCTTCCGTCCGGCATGGACGGCATCGAGGTGCAGCTGGACGTGGCCTCGCGCTGCTTCACGCGCCTCAAGGACCGGCGCCGCAGCATGAGCGGGCGCACAGGCTGCGGCGTCTGCGGCGTGGACAGCTTCGCGGCGCTGGACCTGTCCTTCGACCCCCTGCCCGCGCACGACTGGATCGCCCGTGTCGATGCCACCACGGTGTGCGCTGCCATCGATGCCCTGCCGCCGCTGCAGCGGCTCAACGCCGAAGCCGGCGCCGTGCATGCCGCAGGCTGGGCAGGGCTGGACGGGCAACTGACGGATGTGCTCGAGGACGTGGGCCGCCACAACGCGCTGGACAAGCTGGTCGGCCGCCTCTCGCGCACCGGCCGCCTGGGCGAGGCCGGCTTTGTCGTGCTCTCCAGCCGGGGCAGCCATGAGCTGGTGCGCAAATGCGCCAGGGTCGGCATCGCCGCCCTGGCCACCATCTCCGCCCCCACGGCCATGGGTGTGCAGATGGCCGAGCTGACCGGCCTGCGCTTCTGGGGCCTGTGCCGGCCGCCCAAGGCCGTGCTGTATGCGCCGGGCCGCGCCTGACCCAATGCCCGAGTGCCGCGCCCGCGCAGCGGCAAGTTCGTAGAATCGCGGGTTCAGCCCCTGGATGTACACCATGAACCGCTGCAAGCCCCATTTCTCCGCCGTCCGCCGCCTGTGCGCCGGCGCCCTGCTCGCCGGCCTGGCCTGCGCCAGCCTGGGCGCGGCCGCGCAGGGCCTGCCCTCCAACGAGACACGCAACTTCCCGCCGCAGGCCCAGTTCGGCGAGCTGGTCGTGACCGCGCAGTTTCCCGTGGTCGAAATCGACGGCAAGACCATTCGCACCAGCCCGGGCTTTCGCCTGTTCAGCCCCGAGCGCACGCTGGTGCAGGCCATCAACTACCAGGGCAGCAAGCTCGTGGTGGGCTATGTGATCGAGCCGCAGACGCAGTGGCTGCACCAGGCCTGGATCCTGACCAAGGCCGAGGCCGACAAGCACTACAAGCCCAAGTCGATGCTGCACCGCTTCTTCAACTGAGGCCGGCGCACACCGCACGCACACGATGGATGCGGCCCGCAGCTTGCGGGGCGCAGCGGCTCGGGCCAGGGAGCACAGCGCCCGCCCTGGCCCGGCCATCTTCTTTTTTTGCAGACCGCCGCTTGCAGTGCGGCGGCTGCCTGACGGAACCCCACCATGTCCAAGAAAGTCTTTATCAAAACCTTCGGCTGCCAGATGAACGAGTACGACTCGGACAAGATGGCCGATGTGCTGGGCGCAGCCCAGGGCTACGAGTCCACCAACGACCCGGAGCAGGCCGACCTGATCCTGTTCAACACCTGCTCGGTGCGCGAGAAGGCACAGGAGAAGGTGTTCAGCGACCTGGGCCGCTACAAGCACCTGAAGGAACGCGGCGTGCTCATCGGCGTGGGCGGCTGCGTGGCCAGCCAGGAGGGCGAGGAAATCATCAAGCGCGCGCCCTATGTGGACGTGGTCTTCGGCCCGCAGACCCTGCACCGCCTGCCCGAGCTGCTCAATGCACGCGCCGCCAGGCACAAGCCCCAGGTCGATATCAGCTTTCCCGAGATCGAGAAATTCGACCACCTGCCACCGGCGCGCGTGGAAGGCTCCTCGGCCTTTGTCTCCATCATGGAAGGCTGCTCCAAGTACTGCAGCTACTGCGTCGTGCCCTATACGCGCGGCGAGGAAGTCAGCCGCCCGTTCGAGGACGTGCTGGTCGAGGTCGCGGGCCTGGCCGACCAGGGCGTGAAGGAGGTCACGCTGCTGGGCCAGAACGTGAACGCCTACCTGGGCAAGATGGGTGACACGGCCGAGATCGCCGACTTTGCCCTGCTGCTGGAATACGTGTCCGAGATCCCCGGCATCGAGCGCATCCGCTACACCACCAGCCATCCCAACGAATTCACGCCGCGCCTGATCGAGGCCTACGCTCGGCTGCCCAAGCTGGTCAGCCACCTGCACCTGCCCGTGCAGCACGGCAGCGACAAGATCCTGATGGCCATGAAGCGCGGCTACACGGCCATGGAATACAAGAGCACCATCCGCAAGCTGCGCGCCATCCGGCCCGAGATGGCCATGAGCAGCGACTTCATCGTGGGCTTCCCCGGCGAGACCGAGGAAGACTTCCAGAAGATGATGAAGCTCATCCACGACGTGCGCTTTGACAACAGCTTCAGCTTCATCTTCAGCCCCCGCCCCGGCACGCCGGCCGCCAACCTGCACGACGACACGCCCCACGAGGTCAAGCTGCGCCGCCTGCAGGAGCTGCAGGCCGTGATCAACAACAACATCAAGGACATCAGCGACGAGCGCGTGGGCACGGTGCAGCGCCTGCTGGTGGAAGGACTGTCCAAGCGCGATGGCAGCGAACTCATGGGCCGCACCGAGTGCAACCGCGTGGTCAACTTCCCGGGCAACGAACGCCTGATCGGCCAGATGATCGATGTGAAGATCACCGAGGCACGCACCTTCACGCTGCGCGGCGAAGTCGTGGTGCGCCACTGATCCCAACCCGATCCCTGCGGCCCCGGTGGCCCAGCGACCTCTTGCGTAACGAAAGCCCGGCAATGCCGGGCTTTTTGCATGTAACAGGACGTGAAAACATCCCGGCCACACTGGCCTGGCGCGGGCCGGCCCGCTAGCATCGCGGGTTGCCGCCCTGAGGTCTGTCGGCCTGCATGGCTTTTCCAGCTTCGCTTGCTTGCTATCGATTCCATGAACACCTCCCAGCCCGCCAACGCCCAGGCCATCCTTGAGGGCGAAGCCCTGCATGCCTTCATGGACCAGGCGCACGACCTGCTGCAACAGGAAGATGAAACCAGCCCCATCGCCCCGGCCGAACGCCAGGCGGCCGTCATGGAGCTGCTCTCGCAGCAGCGCTTCGCGCCGGCCACGGTGAGCGAACTGGAGCGTCTGCACGATCTCTGGCTCGACCTGGAACGGCCCGAGACCGCCAACGCCCTGCTGCGCGAGCACCGCGATGCCACGCTGCAGCACCTGCAGGGTGACAACCACCTGCTGGCCACGGCCAGCCTGGCGCTCAGCGACATCCAGAGCCGGCTGCGCTTTGACCGCGAAGGCGGCGTGGCCCTGCTCGCGCCTGCCGCCGATCTCATGGGCCGGCTGCCGCACACCGGCGAGCCCTATCGCTACTGGAATGGCTGGCACTACCTGGCCCGCGAGGCCCAGGCCTGGGAACTGGCCGAGCAAGGCGTGGACCTGCAGCGCAGCCACGAGCGCAGCGACCCCGACGGCGAGGCATCCCCCGCGCGCCGCGACGCGCGTGCCAGCCTGCGCAAGGCCGAGCTGGCCCGCCTGCGCGGCGATGTGCCGGCCACCGTGCGCCATGTGCAGGCCGCCACGGCGCAGTTGGCCCTGGCAGACGCCGACCAGAACGTGGACTTCGACGACTGGCTGCACCTTGCGCGCGAAGTGCTGCCGCTGGCCCCGCAAAGCGTTCCGGCCGTGCTGATGGCGGCGCAGCAGCACCTGGCCCGCACGGAAAGCCCCGCCGCATCGCAGGCGGTGCGCGCGCACCGCAAGGTCCATGAGGCACGGCTGCAGGCCATGGCCTGCCATGCCATGGGCCAGCCAGAGGCCGCGCTGCAGCTGGCCGAGCTGGGCCGCTTCGGCCTGGTGGACGACTCCGACGACGCCTTCAGCGGCCTGGTGCTGCAATGGCTGCAAGAGGCGGGCCGCCTGGCCGATGCGGCGGACCTGGCGCTGGAGAGCGTGCTGCACAGCCGCCCCGGATCGGCCCGCCAGGGCTATGAGCTGGCACTGCGCATGGTGGACAGCGACACCGCCCACGCCCCCGCCTGGGCGCTGATCCTGGCCTGGGCCGGCCTGGACTCCGACATGCAGGAGATCCTGGAAGACAGCCCGGCTGCTGCGCGAAGCGCCGACGACTACCTGGCCCTGGCGCGCACCCAGGCGCCCGGCCATCCGCTGCTGGACATGATCGACGGCTGGCGCCTGGCCAGGAACCACCAATGGGAACAGGCCCTGCCGCTGCTCGAGCGCGGCGTGGGCGAGCAGCCCCGGCACGCCAACTCCGAACTGCTGCCCATGCTCTGGGCCGCGCGCTTTGCCGCGCTGCCGGCCGCACAGGCGCTGCAGCGGCCCTTTCCCCAGGGCTTCGGCGCCCACTGGTGCTATGCGGTGGGCGTGACGCTGGATGACGAGGACGACCTGGCCTCCCTCATGGGCGAAGGCCGGCAGGTGCCGGACGACGAGGTGCGCGAGCCGCTGGTGCAGCGTTACTACGAAGAGGGCCTGGCCCGCTTCGAAGCCTTCTGGGCCAGCGGCCAGGGCAGGTACAAGGACGCGCACCTGCACGTCTACTCCATGCTCTGCAACAACCTTGCCATCAAGTACCGCTCGCAGCAGCGCTATGAAGAGGCTGCAGCCCTGCACCACAAGGGACTGTCCAGCAGCCCCTTCGCCGAGCACCATGACGGCCTGCTGTGGTGTGCCATCCGCCGTGACGACCGACCCGGCATCGTCACGGCGGCAGAGCAGCTGTGGCACTTCACCCAGGACTACGGCTACAGCCGCCACTGCCCCACCGACTACTTCCCCAGCGTGGCGCTGGCGCTCTACCAGCTCGGCCGCGCGGGCGAGATCGGCATCTGGCTGGAACGCCTGGACCAGTGGTTCGAGGAACTGGACGCAGACGAGCAGCGCGAACAGCGGCGCGACTACCTGGCGGCCCTGATGTCCCTGCTCGACTTCTTCTCCGAAAGCCATGGCGACGTGGTGCGCCCCCGCCTGGAGGCCCTGCTGCCCGAAGTGCGCGCCCTGGGCGAGTGCTACACGCTGCGCCGCCTGGCCTGCGCCATGGAAAGCTGCGGCCCCATCGATCAGGCCGTGGCCCTGCACCGCGAGGCCATCGCCAAGCTCACCCCCGATGACAGCGAGGCCGAGCACAAGATGGCCAGGGACGGCCTCCAGCGCTGCCTCAAGCTGCACTCGGACAGCAAGCCCTGGTGGAAGCTGTGGTGAACCCGGGAGCCGCCACGGCAGCCAGCGCCTACCGCCCGCGCGACGTAGTCAATGCGCCGGACATCAAGCAGCGCATCCGCGAGCGCAGCGCGGCGCGCGGCGACAGTCAGGAGATCGCGGCCTGGCTGGCCAACCACTTCTACCGCCACGTGATCGGCAACCTCGACGCCGATCCGCCGGCCGTTCAGCCCATCTCCACGCAGGCCGAACTGCTGCGCCTGCACAGGCGCACCGAGCCTGCCGCCTGGGCGCTGGAGCGCCTGCGCGCACATGCGGCCCGCCAGCCACCGCTACAGGACAGCCCTGCGGCCGGCGCCAGCGCACCGCTGTGGTGGGTGGAGCCTGACAGCGCCCCGCTGCTAGCGCTGGAAAGCCGGCTGCTGGAGTTCCTGTCCACCCGGCGCGGCACGGCGCTTCAGGGCAAGCTGCAGCGCATCAACTGCCCGCAGGCCCTGGCGCGCTGGACGCTGGAGCACCTGGCCTTCGCCAGAAAAAGCGAAAGCGGCTGGGCCGAGCACCGGCCCGGCGCCGTGCGTCCGCTGCTGCGGGGCCAGTTGGGCGTGTTCGTGGAATTCGATTCCCAAAGCCCGGACCTGCGCGCCGAAATGGCCTATGAAAGCCAGATGATGCGGCACTGCCTGGGCCAGTTCAGCGCGCGCGGCGCGCTGCGCGGCGGCTACGGCGAGCACTACGCCGAAGCCTGCGAGCAGGGCCGGCTGCGCCTGTTCAGCTACCGCACGGGCACGGCCCAGCCGCGCATCACCGTCAGCGCCCAGGTGCGGGACGATGGGCGGCTGCGCATCGACCAGATCAAGGGCAAGCAGAACCGCCCGCCGATTGCGCGCTACCTGGCCGACGTGCTGGCCCTGCTCAACCACCTCGATGCCGATGGCGAGGCGCCGACGGATGCCCTGGCCATGGGCATCGTGCGCCGTCCGGCGCATCTGCTGGCCTCGGGCCACACCGGCGCCTGGTGCGCGGCCAGCGAGCTGCACACCGAAGCCGAGCAATTGTGGCTGCTCCAGGCCCACCCGGCGCTGCTGGAGCAGCTGGATATCCGGTCGCCCCTGATGCAATGGCTGGTCGCGGCACGCCGCGACACCGTGCCCGTGCCCGCCTTCGAGCGCATGCCGCGCAGCGCGGCCCTGCAGCAGTCGCTGGAGCTGGCGCGGCGCCGGGCAGGATCGCCGGGCAGGACAGGAAATCCGCGATGAACGCCTTCACTCTTGTTGTGCTGTCTGCATTGGTCTGGTGGGCAGTGCGCGCCGGCCTGCGCCGCAGGCGTGCGGCGCGCCAGCGCGGCGACTTCAGCAGCTACCGCAGCGGCGATGCGGCGCTGGACTGGGCCCTGGCCCTGGCCCATCCCATGGCCTTTCACGCCATCCAGGGCGGCTTTGCAGACCGGCAGCTCCATGGTGCCGACGACGCCCTGACCACCCAGCTGCGCCCCATGGTGCTGCACCACCTGGGCCTGCGCACCGACCTGGACGATGCCCAGATCGCACGCCAGTTGCCCGACGGCCTGCGCCAGCGCTGGTTCACGCTGGACCTGCAGCGCCTGCAGGCCGGTGACGATCCCCATGCCGCCATGGCCTTTGCCTGCGCGCGCGTGGCCTTCCACGTGCGATGTGCCTGGCTGCTGGGCTGGCTGGACGAGGCCCTGCACCAGCAGATCCTTCACCTGAACGCATGCCGCGCGCGGGATTGCTTTGACAGCTGGCAGGCCTTCGGCCAGGCCTATGCGCGGGGCCGCAGCCAATGGCTGGCCCGTGGCCGGGCCGACGTGCTGGGCCGCAGCGTGACGCCCGAGGAGGTGCAGCAATGGGTGGCCGATCCGCGCCATCCCTGGCATGCCATGCCCTGGCAGCCGCAGGCGGTGCGGTGACGGCTGCCCGGTGGCCCGGCCCTCAGCCTTCGCCGTGCACCTTGGCGAAGGTCAGGATCACCTCCCGCACCACCTGGCGTTGCGGCGCGGGCAGCCTCAGAAAGGCGTCGAAGGTTTCGCGTTCAAGATAGCCCACGCCCGGTTCCTGGCATTCGTGCTGAGGCGGCAGTGACCGCTGGGCAGGGTCGCCAAAGCGCAGCACTTCGGGCTCGATCCTGAGCAGCTCGGCCAGCAGCACCAGCTTGTCCTGCTCGGGCACGGCCTCGCCGTTGAGCCAGCGCGCAACCGCCTGGAACGAAATCGGCCGACCCCAGTAACTGGAATTGAACAGATTCAGCAGCACGCTGGGCCGCGGCTCCAGACCCGCAGCCTCGATGGCCTGGCGCAGGCGCTGTGCGAATTCGAGCTTGTTATCCATTCCGAAACCCTGGATTTCTATGGAGCTCTCATTGGACCATCGATTCAAGAGCCGGCGCCAAGCCCGGCGCCTTGCCTGGCAGGCGCTCAGGCGAAGATGCTGCGCGCTTCGGTGAAGCGCCTGGCGAAATAGGGGTTGTCCATGCGCACGCGCTGCACCGTGCCGCCGCTGGACGGCGCATGCACGAACTGGCCGTTGCCCACAAAGATGCCCATGTGCGAATAGCGCGAGCCCAGGGTGTTGAAGAACACGAAGTCGCCGCGCTGCAAGCTGCGGCTGCCCACGGGATTGCTGAACTGCGCCCACTGGGCCGTGGTGCGCGGCAGGCGGCTTTCGGTAATGCCGCCCACGGCCCACTGGATCAGGCCGCTGCAGTCGAAACCGCCGTCGGGCGAATTGCCGCCGTAGGTATACGGCGTGTTGACCACGAGCATGGTGCGCGCCAGCAGGGCCTCGCGCAACTCGCCATCCAGGTTCAGGGCCTGCGGCGAAGGAGCAGGCCCGGGACCCGCGCCCTTGCGGGGAGCAGACGAGCAGCCGGCCAGCAGCGCAGCCGCCGCCAGCAGGCCCCAGCCACGGCGAGACAGCCGCGATGCAGTCACGCGGGAAGCCGCAAGGGAAGTCGAAACGCCAGCCTTCATGGCGCCGCATGTTCTCACAAAGCCCCGCAGCGGCCAAAGAAAAGCCGCAGGCTGTGCTGCGGCTTGACTGTCCATCGGCGGGGCCCGGCCCGCTCAGAACGGCAGCTTGGGCATGCCGCCGCCACCGCCCATCATTCCCTTCATGGCCTTCATGCCGCCCATGCGCTTCATCATCTTCATGAGGCCGCCGCCCTTCATCTTCTTCATCATCTCCTGCATCTGCTCGAACTCCTTGAGCAGGCGGTTGACTTCCTGGACCTGCACGCCCGCGCCGTCGGCAATGCGCTTCTTGCGCGTGGCCTTGATGATCTCGGGCTTCTTGCGCTCCTTGGCGGTCATCGAGCAGATGATGCCTTCCTTGCGGCGGATCTCGCGCTCGGCCTTGTCCATGTCCACCTGGCCGGCCTTGGCGGTGAGCTGTGCCGGCAGCTTGTCCATGAGGTTGGACAGGCCGCCCATCTGCTTCATCTGCTGGATCTGGGCCAGGAAGTCGTTGAGGTCGAAGCCGTCACCGCTCTTGACCTTCTCGGCCAGCTTCTGGGCGGCCTCCATGTCCACGCCCTTGGTGACCTGCTCGACCAGGGCCACGATGTCGCCCATGCCCAGCACGCGCTGCGCGTGGCGGTCGGCGTCGAAGACTTCCAGGCCGTCGATCTTCTCGGACACGCCGGCGAACTTGATGGGCGCGCCCGTGATCTGGCGCACCGACAGCGCCGCGCCGCCGCGCGAGTCACCATCGAGCTTGGTGAGCACGATGCCGGTCAGGGGCAGGGCCTCCTTGAAGGCCTTGGCCGTGTTGATCGCATCCTGGCCCTGCATGGCATCGACGACGAACAGGGTCTCGACCGGCTTGAGCGTGGCGTGCAGATCCTTGATCTCAGCCATCAGCAGCTCGTCGATGGCCAGGCGGCCGGCCGTATCGACCAGCAGCACGTCAAAGAAGTGGCGCTTGGCGTAGTCCAGCGCGGCCACGGCAATGTCGTGGGGCTTCTGGTCTGGCGTGGAGGGGAACCACTCGGCGCCAGCCTGGCCGGTCACGGTCTTGAGCTGCTCGATGGCGGCCGGGCGGTACACGTCGCCCGACACGGTCAGCACCTTTTTCTTGCGCTTTTCAATCAAGTGCTTGGCCAGCTTGGCCGTGGTCGTGGTCTTGCCGGCGCCCTGCAGGCCGGCCATGAGGATGACGGCAGGCGGCTGGGCGTTGAGATTGATGTCGGCCACGCCCTCGCCCATGGTGGCGGCGAGTTCCTTGTTGACGATGGACACCAGCAGCTGGCCGGGCTGCAGGGAGCCCAGCACCTCCTGGCCCAGCGCCTTTTCCTTGACGCGCGCAACGAAGTCGCGCACCACGGGCAGGGCCACGTCGGCCTCGAGCAGGGCCATGCGCACTTCGCGCAGCATGTCCTGTACGTTGGATTCGGTGATGCGGGCCTGGCCGCGCATCTCCTTGACGAGTCGCGAAAGTTTGTCGGTCAGAGCGGAGGCCATAAGCGGGGAGGAACTGGAGTCGTCGGAAAGGAAAAGGTGTGCTGCAGCGAGCCAGCCGGGGCCAGGTTGCCGAATGGGGCCAGGCGGGGCCGGGTCGCGGCACGGACCCTGCAGATCCCGACGATTCTACCCGCTGCCCCTGCAGGGGTAAGTACCGGCCTTCCCTGCCGCGCAGCGGGCACCGGCCGGCAGTAACATCCACACTGTTTCCATAGATTATGGCTATCGCCCTGTGCAGTGCCGGCTTGCTACCGCCTAGGAGTCTTCATGCCCGATACGCCGTATGGCCAGTTCCTGGACCGTGTGCCCGACGGTTTTCTTCTGTTTGACGAGCAGGGCTGCCTGCTCGATGCCAATGCCCATGCCTGCGCCAGCCTGGGCCATCACAAGGCCGCCATGCTGGGGCTGGGCATCATGGACGTGTGGCCCGACGCGGACGGACTGCGGCGCGGTCCCTGGCAGGACATGGCCGTGGACAGCCAGGCCCATCTCTGCGGCCGACTGATCCGCCGCGACGGCACCAGCTTCCCCGCCGAGCTCCATATCTATTGCCAGTCGCTGGCGGGCAGGCGGCTTTTCTTCACCACCTGGCACGAGCTCAGCGAGCGCACCGGCCAGGACGAGCCGATCGGCCAGCCCGATGCGCAGCTGGAGCCGCTCCTGCGAAAAAGCACTGGGCCGTGGCAGGATTCGACGCGCCTGCTGGAAGCCGTGATGCACGAAACGCCCGACCTGGTCTTCGCCAAGGACCGGCAGGGCCGCTACACCTTCGTCAACCCCGCCGCCGCGCGCTTTTCCGGGCGCACGCCCGAAGACATCGTGGGCAAGACCGACCAGGAACTGTTCCCCGACAGCAGCTTCACCCACAGCGACCGCCGGGTGCTGGACAGCGACGCCCCCGTGGTGTCGGAGGATCATTTGCTGGTCAACGGGCAGCGCCGCCTCTTCCAGTCCACCAAAATTCCTTACCGCAATGACGAGGGCCGGACCGTGGGCGTGCTGGGCATTGCGCGCGACATCACCCTCATGCGCCAGACCGAGTCCCAGCTGCAAAAAAGCTACGACGTGCTGCGCCAGGCCGAACAGCTGGCGCGCCTGGGCAGCTGGACATGGGAGCTGGACACCGAGCACTTCCAGGCCTCGGAGATGATGTATGTGATGAACGGCCTGGACCCCCAGGGTCCGCCGCTGACGCGCCATGCCCTGCGCGCCATGCTCGGACCGCAGGATCTTGCCCGGCTCACCGCTGCCGTGCAGCTGTGCATCGGCACCGGCCAGTCCTACAGCCTCGATGTCGTGCACCACTGCCCGGACGGACGGAGGTTCGCGGCCCGCCTCATGGGCCGCGCCCTGCGCGACGAGCAAGGCCGCATCGTCGCGCTCAGCGGCACGCTGCAGGACCTGTCCGAACGCGAGGACGCACGCATGCGCCTCGAAGCCCTGGCCGACAACCTGCCCAGCGGCGCCATCTACCGCCTGGAAGGCGGCCTGGCGCAACTGCGGCTCAGCTACATCAGTGCCGGCATAGAGAACCTGATCGGCGTGCCGGCCCACGCCATCATGGCCGACCGTCAGGCCTACCTGAATGCCATCCATCCCGAGGACCTGCCGCACTACCAGCAGATGCTGCAGTGCTCGGTCGATACGCTGCGGGTCTTCGACTGCCGCTTTCGCGTGATCAGGCCCGATGGAGAGATCCGCTGGCTGCGCTGCCGATCGGCCCCCCGGAGCAGCCACGAGGGCATGGTCTGGGACGGCATCATGCTGGACATCACCCGCGAGCGCGAGGCCGAGCAGGCGCTGCAGCAGGCCAAGGAGGCCGCAGAAGCGGCCGAACGGGCCAAGTCGGATTTCCTGGCCATCATGAGCCACGAAATCCGCACCCCCATGAACACCGTCATCGGCATGACGCGCCTGGTACAGCAGACCGCGCTGACATCACGCCAGCGCGGCTACCTGGAGAAGGTGGAGCGCTCGGCCAGCGCCCTGCTGGCCGTGATCAACGACGTCCTCGACTTTTCCAAGATAGAGGCGGGCATGCTGGCGCTGGAGGAAGTGGATTTCGCCCTTGACGATGTGCTGGAGACCGTCTCGGCCTCCACGGCGCTGCGCGCAGAGGAAAAGGGGCTGGAAGTGGTCTATGCGCTGGACCCGCACCTGCCGCCCCGGTTGCGCGGCGACCCGCTGCGCCTGGGCCAGGTGCTGACCAACCTGGTCGGCAATGCCATCAAGTTCACCGAGCATGGCGAGGTGGTGATCTCCCTGCATCTGGAGCCGCCGCTGGCGTGCGCGCCGGTGGAGGCCGGCGCGCACGCCACGGCAGCGCCCCTGCACCACCTGTGCGTGAACGTGCGCGACACCGGCATAGGCCTGGATGCATCGCGGGCCGAACGGCTGTTCCAGCCTTTCACCCAGGCCGACATCCAGACCACGCGCCGCCACGGCGGCACCGGCCTGGGCCTGGCCATCTGCCACAGGCTGGTGCAGCTCATGGGCGGCGAGATCAGCGTCTGCAGCCAGCCCGGCCAGGGCAGCAACTTCCGCTTCACGGCCAAGGTCCGGCCTGCCACGGATGCGCCGCTGGACGGCCACGACAACCTGGGCAGCACCGGCGTTCTCATCGTCGATGACAACGCCAGCGCGCGCGAGGCCCTGGCCGCCATGGTGCGCAAACTGGGCATGCGCTGCGATACGGCGGCGGACGGCATGCAGGCGCTGCACATGCTGCAAGAGGCCGCACGCCAGGAATCCCCCTACGGCCTGGCCCTGCTGGACTGGCGCATGCCCGGCATGGACGGGCTGGACCTGGCACGCCGCATGCGCGAGCAGCAGGACCTGGCCAAGACCCCGGCTGCGCTCATGGTCACGGCCTTCGGGCGCGACGAAGTGCAGCTGCAGGCCGCGCAGTTGGGCCCGCGGGGCCTGCTGATCAAGCCCTTGACCGCATCGGCACTGCGCTCGTGCATCCGGGAGGCACTGCGGGACCCCGAATCGCCCCCGCCGGAAAGCCCGGCGGCCGGCCCCTCGCCACAGCAGCGCTACCCGGGCCTGCCTGGGCGCAGGGTGCTGGTGGTGGATGACAACGTACTCAACCGCGAGGTGGCCACCGAGCTGCTGGAGCAGGCCGGCATATCGGTACAGACTGCGCAGGACGGTCTGCAGGCGCTGCAGCTGCTGGACACCCAGCCTTTCGATGCCGTGCTCATGGACGTGCACATGCCCGGCATGGACGGCCTCAGTGTCACGCGCACCATCCGCACGCGCAGCGCGCTGCGGCATCTTCCGGTGATCGCGCTGACTGCGCAGGCCTATGTCGAGGAGCGCGCCCGGATCGAGGCCGCAGGCATGAATGCCCATCTGACCAAACCCGTTGACGATGTGCTGCTGTACGAGACACTGCAGCGCTGCCTGCGCGCGGGCCCTCCTCCAACGGCAGCGCTTGCGCCGGCCGCGCCCTTGCAGCCGACGCCGTCAAGCCCTGCCCAGGCCTGGGATCCGGCACGGCTGCGGCAACGCCTTGCCGGCCAATCGCCGCGCATGCTCCACGCCATCGAAGGCTTTGCCCAGGACTTTGCCGATGCGCCGCAACGGCTGCGCGATGCCGTGCGCAGCGGCCATTGGGACACCGTGGCATCGCTGGTGCACACCTTCAAGGGCAGTCTGGGCTACCTGGGCGCGGACCTGCTGGAGCAATGGTCGGCCATGGCCGAGACCGGTGCGCAAGCCTGCCTGTCAGGCGACGGCAATGGCGGCAACGCCCGGCCCGGCGGCGATCTGCAATCCCTGGTCCAGGCGCTGGCCGATGGACTGCAGGGCCTGCTGGCGGAAATCGCCCGGCGGTCCGGGCAGACGGCCGTAGTGGCCGTGGCGTCCGCGGCCGCCGTGACCGCCGTGACCACTGCCGCGCCCCTCCCGCAGCGGCAGCCGATGACCGCGGAAGAAGTCTCGTCCACCCTGGCTCGGCTGCGGCTGCAGATTGCCGACAGCGACTATGCCGCCATGGCCGAACTGGATCGGCTGCGGCCCCTGGTCGACGGGTGCCATGCGTCCGTGCTGCAGCGCATCCAGCGCTGCACCGAGTCCCTGGAAACCGAGGCGGCGCTGCAGGCGCTCGAACAGCTGGCGCGGAGCATGGCCGTGAACCGGACGGTCCTACCGGGAGCTGCAGATGTTTGAAGCCTTGACCGGGCCGGAACTGCCCACGGTCCTCATCGTTGACGACGAACGGCTGAACCGCAGCATGCTGGCCGAGCTGCTGAGCCCCCACTACCGTGTGCTGCTGGCCAAGGACGGCCCGGGTGCGCTGGTGATCGCCCAGCGCGAAGCCCACCGGCTGCAGCTGATCCTGCTGGACCTGGCCATGCCCGGCATGAACGGCTACGAGGTGCTGGGTGCGTTGCGCGCCCAGGAGCGCACCGCCCATATCGCCGTCATCTTCATCACCGGCCAGAGCAATGCCCAGGCCGAGGAATACGGCCTGCGCCTGGGCGCGGCCGACTATGTCTCCAAGCCCATACGTCCCGCCGTGGTCGAGGTGCGCGTGCGCAACCAGATACGCCTGGCCCTGCAGCGCCAGGCCCTGGAGCGCCTGGCCATGGTGGACGGGCTGACAGGGCTGGCCAACCGCCGCCACTTCGACGACATGCTGGAGCGCTCCCACCGCCGCAGCCTGCGCACGGGCGAGTCCGTGGGCCTGGCTCTTATTGATATAGACCACTTCAAGCAATACAACGACTGCTATGGCCATGTGCAGGGGGACGAGGCGCTCAAGGCAGTGGCCGCCACGCTGCAGCGCCATGCGCGCCGGCCCTACGACCTGGCAGCGCGCTTTGGCGGCGAGGAATTCGCGCTCATCCTCCCCGGCGAAAGCGACGCCCAGGTCATGGCCGAGAATTTCCGCCAGGAAGTGCTGCGCCTGTCCATCGCCCACGCCGCCTCTCCCACGGCGCCGCTGCTCACCGTCAGTTGCGGCGTACTCACCGTGCGGCAGCCGTCTGCCGCGCCTTTGGAAACCTGGCTGCAGAAGGTGGACGGCCTGCTCTACCAGGCCAAGGCCCTGGGGCGCAATCGCATCGAGGCAGCCATCGAGCCCTGAAGAAAATGCGCTCCGAACCACGGCACGGCGCCCGGATTCTGAGCCTGCACAACCGGCGGCAGGAAAGCCACAGCTATCATAGAAAGATGCTCTCCGTCCCCCTGATTTCCGCCAACGCATCGCCCCTGGGCTGGATGCTGGCGCTTGCCGCAGCCGTGGCCTATGCCGTGCCGGCTGCCGGTGCCCGACGCATCAGCCATGCTGGCGCCCGCGCCGCATTGCGCCTGGCCTGGGTGCTCCACGCCCTGGCCCTGGCCTGGGGCCTGCTCGGGGAACAGCCGCACTTCGGGTTCGCGCCAGCACTGTCCATGACGGCCTGGCTGGTGCTCACCGTCTATGGGGTCGAACAGCAGTTGTTCCCCAAGATGCGCGCGCAATTGGCGCTGTCAGCGCTGGGCACGGCCGCCGTGCTCCTGGCCGCGCTGTTTCCGGGAACGCCCCTGCATGTCAACGCCTCGCCCTGGCTGCCGCTGCACCTGGCGCTGGGCATTGCCTCCTACGGACTGTTCGCCGCCGCCGTGGTCCATGCCTCGCTGATGACACGCGCCGAGCAGCACATGCGGCTGGGCGGCGGCGGGCATGACAGCGGCCTGCCCCTTCTCACGCTGGAGCGCCTGACCTTCCGCTTCGTGTCCGCAGGCTTTGTGCTGCTCACGGCCACGCTGGCCGCAGGCTGGCTGTTCGGCGAACAGCTCTACGGCAAGGCCTGGGTCTGGAACCACAAGTCGGTGTTCTCGCTGCTGTCGTGGCTGACCTTTGCCGTGCTGCTGATCGGCCGTGCGCGCTTTGGCTGGCGTGGCCGCAGCGCCGTGCGCGTGCTCTACGCAGGCGCCGCGCTGCTGCTGCTGGCCTATGCGGGATCACGCTTCGTGATGGAAGTGCTGCTGGAGCGCGCCGCATGAAGTACCTGCTGGTCCTGATCGTCATCGTCATTGCCGTCGGCGTCTGGCGCAGCCAGCGCCGCACCGAGGCCCGTGAGCGGCGCCAGGCGGCTGCGCCGCGCAACCCGGCCAACCCGGCCAACGCGCCGCTGGCGGCTCCACAGGACATGGTCGAATGCGCGCACTGCGGCCTGCACCTGCCGCGCAGCGAAGCCATCGAGGCCGCAGGCCGCAGCTATTGCAGCGCCGAGCACCGGGCCCTGGCGCAACGGCGCTGAGCATGCAGGACGCCGCCCGCTCCCCGCCGCCCACCATCGACGAGGCCACGGCGCAGTCGCCGCACGACGCCAACGCCCCCTTCGTCCGGCTGTGGCAGGGATTTCTGACGGGCCGCGTTCTCATCGCCACTGCGCTGCTGCTGCTGCAGTTGGCGCTGCTCAGCGTGCAGCCCGGCGGCAATCCCCTGGTCTGGCTGGTCTGCCTGGGCTACCTGGGGCTGACGCTGCTGGTGCGGCTGACCGCACGCGAGCAGCCGCCCTCTGCCCGCGCCGGCGTGCACTGGCTGCCCGTGATCGGCGTGGACATCGCGGCCATCTGCCTGCTGCAGGTGTTGCAGACAGGCCCGCTCAACTACTCGGCCCTGCTGGCCATCCCCATCCTGATTTCGGCCGTGCTGGGCAATCTGACGCTGGCGCTGGCCACCACGGCCAGCGTCACGCTGTTGACCCTGGGCTGGGTCGCATGGCAGGACCTGGCGGGCCGCATAGAAAGTACCCAGGCCTACTACCAGGCCAGCTTTGCCTGCGCAGGCTATTTCGCCGTGGCCTATCTGACGCACGAGCTGGCGCGCCGCGTGCGGCGCGAGCGGCACCTGGCACAGCACAGCAGCCGCAAGGCCCAGGCCCAGGAGCAGGTCAATGCCCTGGTGATCCGCCACCTGGGCGAAGGCGTGCTGGTGGTTGATCCCCAATTCCGCGTGCAGCAGGCCAACCCGGCCGCGCTGCACCTGCTGGGACTGGCCGACGCGCATGCCCTGCCCTTCGCCCTCAAGGAACACGCCGGCTGGCAGCGGCTGCAGGATGCCGTGGCCCAGAGCTTTGCCCAGAACCTGCCGATATCGGCCGCCATCCATCTGCAGTCCATCGGCCAGGAAGGCATGACGGGACTGCATCTGCGAACCTGGCTGACCGAGGTCGCCACCCCGTCCGACGCCACCGATGCCGCCGAGCCCGCGCTGCTGCAGCAGCTGTGCGTGGTCTTTCTGCACGACCTGCGCGAATTGGAGGCGCGGCTGCGCACGGAAAAGCTGGCCTCCATGGGCCGCATGTCCGCCGCCGTGGCCCATGAGATCCGCAATCCGCTGGCCGCCATCACCCAGGCCAACGCCCTGCTGGCAGAAGATCTGGCGCAGAACCCGGCCCAGCAGCAGCTGTGCCGCATCGTGGGCCAGAACGCCGAGCGGCTGGCGCGCACCGTCGAGGACGTGCTCAACATCGCGCGGGCCCAGCAGCACATTGGCGAGGCCCACGCCGGCCTGCTGGACCTGGACCAGCATGTGGCCCAGGCCTGCCAGGAGTGGCAGGCCCAGGGCCAGCCTGCGCGCAGCATCCAGCTGCTGCTGGACGCGCGCGCAAGGACCGTGGTGTTCGACGGCGAGCACCTGCGCCGCATCCTGGTGAACCTGCTGGACAACGCCCAGCGCTACCGCAGCAACGCCCAGCAGCCGCATACGCTGCAGGTGCTGACCGGCGCGCCGGCCGCAGGCCAGATCTGGCTGCAGGTCTGGAGCGACGGCGCCGCACTGGAGCCCACGGTGCAGCGCCATCTGTTCGAGCCCTTCTTCTCGTCGGAAAGCCGCTCCAGCGGCCTGGGCCTGTACATCTGCCGCGAGCTGTGCCAGCGCTACGATGCAGGCATCAGCTACCAGCGGCTGTCGCGGCCCGCGCCGCACGGCCCTGTCGAGGGCAATGCCTTCAGCATCGTGTTCCGCGCCGGCGCCGCATCGGCTCTGCCGGCCTCCCTGTTTGACCAGATTGTGGTGTGATGCCCTTGAACTCCCTGCCCGCTGCCGCATCGATTCTTGTCGTGGACGACGAGCCGGATCTGCGCACCCTCTATGAACTGACCCTGCTGCGCGAAGGCTACCGCGTGGAAACCGCCGCCAGCGTGGGCGAGGCGCGCGAACAGCTGCAGACCCAGCGCTTCGACGTGGTCATCACCGACATGCGCCTGCCCGACGGCATGGGAATGGAGCTGCTGCAGGACCTGCGCAACCAGCAGCGGCGAGAACGCTGCGTGGTCATGACCGCCTACGGCTCGGCCGAAAATGCCGTCGAAGCCCTGCGCTCGGGCGCCTTCGACTATCTGACCAAGCCCGTGGACCTCAAGCAGTTCCGCCTGGTCGTGGCCTCGGCCGCCCAGGGCGTGGGCGGCGTGCCGCCCCCCGGCGTGATGCCGGCGCGCAGCCCCTCGGCGGCGTCGGCCGCAAGCCCCGTGCTCAGCGGCGGCGGGGCGCTCGACGCCATGGTTGGGGAGTCGCCCGCCATGCAGGCCGTCAAGCAGCGCATTGCCAAGGTGGCGCGCGGCATGGCGCCGGTGCTGGTGCACGGCGAGTCGGGCACGGGCAAGGAGCTGGTGGCGCGCGCCCTGCACGCCTGCAGCCAGCGCGCCCACGGCCCCATGGTGGCCGTGAACTGCGGCGCCATCCCCGAAAACCTGCTGGAAGCCGAGTTCTTCGGCGCCCGCAAGGGCTCCTATACCGGAGCCACCCAGGACCGCGACGGCTACTTCCAGGCGGCACGCGGCGGCACCCTGTTCCTCGACGAAATCGGCGACCTGCCGCTGCCCATGCAGGCCAAGCTGCTGCGCGCCATCCAGGAACGCCGCGTGCGCCCCCTGGGCTCGGCGCAGGAGGAAGCAGCCGACGTGCGCATCGTCAGCGCCACCCACCGCGACCTGGCCGCCGACGTGCAGGCAGGACGTTTTCGCCAGGACCTGTACTACCGCCTCAACGTCATCGAAGTACTTCTTCCGCCGCTGCGCGAGCGCCGCGAGGACCTGCCCGCGCTGTGCCGTGCATTGCTGGCACGGCTGTCGCAGGAGTCGGGCCTGCCCATGCCCGAGATCGACGAGCGTTCCCTGGAGCAGATCGCCCGCCTGCCCCTGCCCGGCAATGTGCGTGAACTGGAGAACCTGCTGCACCGCGCCATCACGCTGGGCGAGGAAGGGCCGCTGCGCATAGACCCCGAGATGCAGCTGCCCTGCGGCACTCCGCCGGCTCCACCCGCATCGGCGCAGACCCAGGCGCACGACGGCGCCGCACCGCCGCCGGAGCCTGCCGACATGGAGCTGCCCCGCGACCTGCAGGCCTGGCTGGACGAGCGCGAGCGCGGCATCCTGGTGCAGGCGCTGCAGGAAAACGGCTTCAACCGCACGGCCACGGCCGCGCGCCTGGGGCTGAGCCTGCGCCAGATCCGCTACCGCATCGACCGGCTGAACATCGCCCTGCCCGGCGACGCCAGCGCCGAGGCGGACGGAGGCGGCCATGGCGAAGCCTGATCCGCAGGCACAAGCCACCACGACCACGACCACGACCACGACCATGGGCCCGGCCTGGACCTGGCAAGGCGGCTGGCTGCAACAGGCACGCCACCTGCCCTCGCCCAACTTCGGCGAGCGCCCGGCCCAGGCCCTGGTCGATCTGGTCGTCGTGCACTCCATCAGCCTGCCCCCCGGCGAGTACGGCACGGGGGCGGTCCAGCAACTGTTCACCAACCAGCTCGACTGGGACGCCCATCCTTACTACCAGGGCATACGCGGCCTGGAGGTGTCGGCCCATTTCTTCGTCACGCGCCTGGGCGAGGTCTGGCAATTTGTGGACTGTGACGCGCGCGCCTGGCATGCGGGCGCCTCCAGCTGGCGCGGCAAGGATCGCTGCAACGACGACTCCATCGGCATAGAGCTGGAGGGCCTGGAGGGACTGCCGTTCGAGCCGGCGCAATATGCGGCCCTGGAGAACCTGTGCGAAGCCATCGCCGCACGCTACCCCGTCGCCCATCTCGCAGGCCATGAGCACATTGCGCCCGGCCGCAAACGCGATCCCGGCCCCGGCTTCGACTGGCCCCGGCTGCGCGGGCTGCTGTCCCGTCACCAGGCCACGGCGAACTGGCAGTTGCCGCCCCGCGCCGGCCAGCCCTCCACGTAAGCACACACCCTCCTGCCGGACTCCGCCAGGCCTTGCACGCAGGCCGGCTTGTCCACAGGCCCAGGAAAAGTGCGCTGTCAATCCAGAAAGCAACCCATGTGGCGCGCAGGCGCACGCCGGGCCGGCCTGATCTTTTTTTACAAATTCACGCATGTGTCGCAGCCCCACTGTTCATGGGGCTTTCGGCGGTCCGACCGGCGCAGCGGCAAGGCTGTAGCGGCTTGCGACAGGCCATCGCCCGCCAGCCACCGCGCAGCGGTGATCTGCTGCTATGGGCTTGCATGCTGGGCACTGTTTTGGCGCAGCGCAAACAGCGGTTTTCCGGCCGTGAGTACCCCGTGTACATGAGACGGCGATACACTACAGGTAGTGCCTGAGAGCACGCCGGACACCATATCTAGTGTTCACAAGCTGTGCACACCCTGTGAAAACGGTGTGCACATCCGGCCATCGATTCCATCTCCCAGCAAGCCTGCCCCCAGTGCAGGTCCGCGTCCGTTCTATCCACAAACACCCGTTGAGGAAACTCATGCAAGAAGCACTGAATTCTTTGGCTCCCGCTGCGCACGGTGATGCTGCCAATCCTTCCTCCGCCCATCACCTGTCCGTGCAGGACGGCTACCAGATCATCCGCCGCAGCGGCGACGTGGTGCCCTTCACCCCGCAAAAGATCGCCGTCGCGCTGACCAAGGCCTTCCTGGCCGTGCGCGGCGCCCAGGGCGCTGCCTCCGCCAGCGTGCGCGAGACCGTGGACGAGCTCACCCAGGCCGTGGTGCGCGCCCTGCTGCGCTCGCGTCCGGGCGGCGGCACCTTCCATATTGAAGACGTGCAGGACCAGGTCGAGCTGGGCCTGATGCGCGGCGGCCACCACGACGTGGCGCGCGCCTATGTGCTGTACCGCGACCGCCGCAACCAGGAACGTGCCGAGCAGAAGAAGGCCGCCGAGGCCGCTGCCGCCGCTGCGGCCGCGCCCGCCCCCGTGCTGCATGTGACCGACAACGGCCAGCGCGTTCCTCTGGACCAGGCCCGCCTGCTGGCCTTGATCGAGGCCTCCTGCCGCAACCTCAATGCCGACATCCAGGCCGCGCCCATCGTTGCCGAGACGCTGCGCAACCTGTACGACGGCGTGCCGATCGAAGAAGTCTTCAAGGCCTCCATCCTGGCCGCGCGCACGCTGATCGAAAAGGACCCCGACTACACCTACGTCACCGCCCGCCTGCTGCTGCACACCATCGTGCGCGAGGTCATGGGCCACGACGTGCAGCCTGCCGACATCCAGTCGGCCTACGCCGCCTACTTCCCCGGCTTCATCCAGAAGGGCGTGGACAACGAGCTGCTCAACCCCGAGCTGCTGAACTACGACCTGCCCCGCCTGGCTGCCGCCCTCAAGGCCGAGCGCGACCAGCAGTTCGACTACCTGGGCCTGCAGACCCTGTACGACCGCTACTTCCTGCACGTGCGCAAGACGCGCATCGAGCTGCCCCAGTCCTTCTTCATGCGCGTGGCCATGGGCCTGGCGCTGCAGGAAGAGGACCGCAACGCGCGCGCCATCGAGTTCTACGAACTGCTGTCTTCCTTCGACTTCATGAGCAGCACGCCCACGCTGTTCAACAGCGGCACGCTGCGCTCGCAGCTGTCTTCGTGCTACCTGACCACGGTGCCCGACGATCTGGACGGCATCTATGAGTCGATCAAGGAAAACGCCCTGCTGTCCAAGTTCGCCGGCGGCCTGGGCAACGACTGGACGCGCGTGCGCGCCCTGGGTTCGCGCATCAAGGGCACGAACGGCGAGTCGCAGGGCGTGGTGCCCTTCCTCAAGGTGGTCAACGACACGGCCGTGGCCGTGAACCAGGGCGGCAAGCGCAAGGGCGCCGTCTGCACGTACCTGGAGACCTGGCACCTGGACATCGAGGAATTCCTCGAGCTGCGCAAGAACACGGGCGACGACCGCCGCCGCACGCACGACATGAACACGGCGAACTGGATTCCCGACCTGTTCATGAAGCGCGTCATGGAAAAGGGCCAGTGGACCCTGTTCTCGCCCTCCGATGTCGGCGACCTGCACGACCTCTTCGGCGCAGCCTTCGAGCGTGCCTACACGGCCTACGAAACCAAGGCCGACACCGGCGAGCTCAAGCTGTTCAAGCGCATCCCGGCCGTGGACCTGTGGCGCAAGATGCTGTCCATGCTGTTCGAGACCGGCCACCCCTGGGTCACCTTCAAGGACCCCTGCAACGTGCGCTCGCCCCAGCAGCACGCCGGCGTGGTGCACTCGTCCAACCTGTGCACCGAGATCACGCTGAACACCAGCGACACCGAGACTGCCGTCTGCAACCTGGGCTCGGTCAACCTGGCGCGCCACATCACCAACGGCGCCATCGACCACGGCAAGCTGCGCAAGACCATCACCACGGCCATGCGCATGCTGGACAACGTGATCGACATCAACTACTACGCCGTGCAGAAGGCCAAGGACTCCAACCTGCGCCATCGCCCCGTGGGCCTGGGCCTGATGGGCTTCCAGGATGCGCTCTATGAAATGCGCATCGCCTACGCCAGCGACGCGGCCGTCGAGTTCGCCGACCAGTCGATGGAAGCCATCTGCTACTACGCCTACTGGGCCTCCACCGAACTGGCCAGGGAACGCGGCCAGTACTCCAGCTACAAGGGCTCGCTGTGGGACCAGGGCATCCTGCCGCTGGACACGCTGAACCTGCTGGAGAAGGCCCGCGGCGGCTACGTGGAAGTGGACCGTTCCTCGCGCCTGGACTGGGATGCGCTGCGCGCCAAGATCGGCCAGCACGGCATGCGCAACTCCAACTGCGTGGCCATCGCGCCCACGGCGACCATCTCCAACATCGTCGGCGTCGATGCCTCCATCGAGCCTTCGTTCGGCAACCTGTCGGTCAAGTCCAACCTGTCCGGCGAGTTCACCGTCATCAACCAGTACCTGGTGCGCGACCTGAAGCGCCTGGGCCTGTGGGACGACGTGATGGTCATGGACCTCAAGCATTTCGACGGCTCGCTGCGCCCCATCGACCGCGTGCCCCAGGACGTCAAGAACCTGTACGCCACCGCCTTCGAGGTCGAGCCCACCTGGCTGGTTGAGGCCGCTGCACGCCGCCAGAAGTGGATCGACCAGGCCCAGAGCCTGAACATCTACATGGCCGGCGCCTCGGGCAAGAAGCTGGACGACACCTACAAGCTGGCCTGGCTGCGTGGCCTGAAGACCACCTACTACCTGCGCACCACCAGCGCCACCAACATCGAGAAGTCCACGGTGCAAAGCCGCGTGCTCAACGCAGTGCCCACGGCTGCCGCCCAGCCCGCTGCCGTGAGCACCTCCAGCGCCCTGGAAGCCGCGGCAGCCGCCGCACGCGCCCAGGCCCCGGCGACGGACATCAAGTTCTGCGCCATCGACGATCCCGGCTGCGAAGCCTGCCAGTAAGCCGCGCAGCGCGGGGCCTCGCCACGGCGCAGGCCCCGCGCCCTGCCCGCCAGCCAGCGCCATGCGCAGGATCTTCGCCATGGACCTTGGGCCTGCTCAACATGCCAGGCCACCCATGGTCCTACATTGACCGGAGCAGAAAGAGAGGCCTCTTTCGCACCGAATGAACTGAACATATGCCTCAGGGCATGCCGGAGAAAATTGCAATGCTGACCTTTGACGACGACGCCACCCTCTCGAACACGCCGACCGGCGCAGGAGCTGCCCCCGCCACCGGCACACACCAGCGCGTCAACGCCGCCGACAAGCGAATCATCAACGCCAAGACCGACGTCAACCAGCTGGTGCCCTTCAAGTACAAGTGGGCCTGGGAAAAGTACCTGGCCACCTGCGCCAACCACTGGATGCCGCAGGAAGTGAACATGAACCGCGACATCGCCCTGTGGAAGGACCCCAACGGCCTGACCGAGGACGAGCGCCGTATCGTCAAGCGCAACCTGGGCTTCTTCGTGACGGCCGACTCGCTGGCTGCCAACAACATCGTGCTGGGCACCTACCGCCACATCACCGCACCCGAGTGCCGCCAGTTCCTGCTGCGCCAGGCCTTCGAGGAAGCCATCCACACCCACGCCTACCAGTACATCGTGGAGTCGCTGGGCCTGGATGAAGGCGAGATCTTCAACGCCTATCTCGAGGTTCCCTCCATCCGCGACAAGGACGAATTCCTGATCCCCTTCATCGAGGCGATCATGGACCCCAGCTTCAAGACCGGCACCTTCGAGACCGACCAGACGCTGCTGAAGTCGCTCATCGTTTTCGCCTGCCTGATGGAGGGCCTGTTCTTCTACGTGGGCTTCACGCAGATCCTGGCCCTGGGCCGTCAGAACAAGATGACCGGCGCTGCCGAGCAGTACCAGTACATCCTGCGCGACGAGTCCATGCACTGCAACTTCGGCATCGACCTGATCAACCAGCTCAAGCTCGAAAATCCGCAGCTGTGGACACCCGAATTCAAGGAAGAAATCACGGCGCTTTTCGTCAAGGCCGTCGAGCTGGAATACCGCTACGCAGAGGACACCATGCCGCGCGGCGTGCTGGGCATGAACGCATCGATGTTCAAGGGCTACCTGCGCTACATCGCCAACCGCCGCGCCACGCAGATCGGCCTGGAGGCCCTGTTCCCCAACGAGGAAAACCCGTTCCCCTGGATGAGCGAGATGATCGATTTGAAGAAGGAACGTAACTTCTTTGAGACACGCGTCATCGAGTATCAAACCGGAGGCGCACTTTCCTGGGATTAATCGCTTCTCTGCAGGCACAATGCGAACCATGACGCGCTTCACGCTTTTGCAATACCGATGGTGTTGCGGCGTGGGGCGTCTCCGTGTTCATTGCGATGCGTCACTCCACATCGCATTGAATCGCTTCGGAGCCCCGTACCCCGAAGTGTTTTGTGCAAATCAACGAAGGAGAAGATGATGGCAACTGCGAAGAAGACGGCCTCTACCAAGGCCCCCACCGACAAGAAGACCACCGCCAAAAAGGCGGCCGCCCCCAAGGCTGAAGCCGTGAAGAAAGCCACGGCCACTACTGCCAAGGCAGCGCCCGCCAAGAAGGCTGCGGCTCCTGCTGCAAAGAAGGCTGCCGCTCCCGCCAAGAAGGCTGCTGCTCCTGCTGCCAAGAAGGCTGCTGCGCCTGCTGCGAAGAAGGCCGCTGCTCCCGCCAAGAAGGCTGCTGCTCCTGCTGCCAAGAAGGCCGCCGCTCCTGCCAAGAAGGCTGCTGCGCCTGCTGCAAAGAAGGCCGCTGCTCCCGCCAAGAAGGCTGCTGCTCCTGCTGCAAAGAAGGCCGCTGCTCCCGCCAAGAAGGCTGCTGCTCCTGCTGCCAAGAAGGCCGCCGCTCCCGCCAAGAAGGCCGCTGCGCCTGCTGCAAAGAAGGCCGCCGCTCCTGCCAAGAAGGCTGCTGCTCCTGCTGCAAAGAAGGCCGCTGCTCCCGCCAAGAAGGCTGCTGCTCCTGCTGCCAAGAAGGCCGCAGCTCCTGCCAAGAAGGCTGCTGCGCCTGCTGCCAAGAAGGCCGCAGCGCCCGCCAAGAAGGCTGCTGCTCCTGCTGCAAAGAAGGCTGCCGCGCCTGCCAAGAAGGCTGCTGCTCCTGCCGCCAAGAAGGCCGCAGCTCCCGCCAAGAAGGCTGCAGCTCCTGCGGCCAAGAAGCCCGCCGCTGCACCGGCTGCCAAGCCCGCAGCAGCACCCGCCAAGGCTGCAGCAGCTCCTGCCGCTCCCGCCAAGAAGGCTGCAGCGCCGAAGAAGGCCGCTGCTCCCAAGAAGGCCGCAGCAGCTCCCGCCGCTGCCGCGCCTGCAGCTCCCGCTGCCGCACCCGCGCCCATCGCGCAAACCCGCCTGGCACCCCAAGCCGCATGGCCCTTCCCCACAGGCAGCAAGCCCTGAGACTTCTCCGGTCTCAAAGCAAAAAGCCCGGCTCTTTCGAGTCGGGCTTTTTTCATTGCGACGATGGCGGCTGTACCGCCACCCGGCGATCACCGCCTCAGGGCTTGGCGAAGTCCAGCACGTAGTTCTGCGGGCCGCGGCTGGCAATCTTGAGCGCACCCAGGCGGTTGCCCAGTTCTGCACAACGCACCAGATCCCAGCCACGCTCCAGGCCGAAAAGCAGGGCGCCACGCCACGCGTCGCCACAGCCCGTGGGGTCAACCACGGCAGCGGGCTGCACAGGCGCCACCGGGGTCTTGGTGCCTTGCACCCAGACCTCGCAGCCTTGCGCGCCCAGCGTCACCACCAGGCCCTGCACCTGCCCTGAAATCTGCTCCAGGCTCCAGCCCGTGCGCTCGCTGAGCATGCGGGCTTCATAGTCGTTCACGGCCACCCAGTCGGCCTGCTCGATGAAGCGGCGCAGATCCTGCCCGTCGAACATGGGCAGGCCCTGGCCCGGATCGAAGACGAAGGGAATGCCTGCAGCCTTGAACTGCTGGGCATGCTCGATCATGGCCTCGCGGCCATCGGGAGCGATGATGCCCACGCGCACCTGCTCCCTGAGTTCGGGCGTGATGCGGTTGCCGTGGGCCTGCATCATGGCGCCCGGGTGGAAGGCCGTGATCTGGTTGTTGTCGCGGTCGGTCATGATCATGCACTGGGCCGTGTGCGTGTCCTGCAACTGGCCGATGTGCGCCGTGTGCACGCCCAGCTCCTGCAGGCGCTGCACATAGTCGGCACCGTCACTGCCCACCATGGCCATGGGCCAGGCATCGCCCCCCAGCAGCCTCAGCGCATAGGCGATGTTGCCCGCGCACCCGCCGAAATCGCGGCGCAGCGTGGGCACCAGGAAGGACACATTGAGGATGTGCAACTGGTCAGGCAGGATCTGGTCGGCAAACCTTCCGTCGAAGGTCATGATGTTGTCGAACGCAAGCGATCCGCAGATGAGAGCGGCCATGGTGTGTCTCGGCTTTCTTGAAGAGTCAGGGGAATCAGGGATAAAAAACCAGGGCGCGGTAACCGGCAACGGCGGACTCCAGGCCCTGCACTTCGACCGGGGCGGTCACGCTCCATTCGCCATGGCCCTCGATCTGCGCGGGGGCACCGAACTGGTCGAGCCGGATCACGCGCCGCAGCAGCAGCTTGTCCTGCGCATCGGTGAGCGTGAGTTCGACAGCGGGCATGGCCACGGGGAAGTCGGAACGGTTCTCCAGGCTCAGGCTCCATTGGTACTGGCCGTTGCGCGGCAGCTGCCGAAAACCCGAACTGCCGATCACCACATCGCCGATCTGTCGGCGCGGCTGCAGCTCGCAGCCCGCCATGGCGCACAGGGTCTGCAGCGTGGGCGCCAGCGAAGGATGCTGCACGGCCAGCGCATCGCGCTGGCCCCACATCACCTGGCCTGCCAAAGCGCCCGCGCCCAGCAGGCAGCCCAGCACAAGGGCCACGCGTACGGCAGGCCGGCGCCAGAAGGCCTTGCGCCGCGCCTGACGCACAAAGCCGGGCTCGGCCTCGGGCAGCGCAGGCTGGTCGTCGCTGCCACCCTCGCCGTCGCTGTCGGGCCAGCGGGAGAACTCCGGCGAAGGCACGGATACCTGCGCCTGCCGCTCCGATTCACGGACCAGGCCCGTCGGGACGGACAGCGAAGGCGCATCGGCTTTCTGGGACGGCACGGCACCATCCACCTTGTGCGGCGATGGCGCGGAAACAGGCTTGTGTTCAGGCTCGGGCTGGGGTTCAGGCTCGGGCTCGGGTTCGGGCTCCAGGCCGGGCGGGGACGCCACCGCCGGCCCATGCCGCGCGTCAGGCTGGGGCTGCGCCGCTGGTGCAGCCACGGACGCCGCCAGGATCTCGTCCACCAGCGACGCGCCAGGCAGCTCGCGGCCCGGATCGTCGGCGGCAAAAGCCGAAGGGGTCTGCGCAGGCGGTGCCGGGGACGCGGACGCGGGCGCCTGCGGAGCCGCAGCTTCGGCAGGCGGCACGGCAGACGAAGGCTCGACCCTGGCAGCAGGCGCCGTGCTTGCAGCAGTTGCCGTGGCTGCAGCCGGTGCCGGAGCACCCCGCCCAGGCAGCCCCACGGGCGCCGTCGGCAGCCACATGGACTCCCGGAATTCGCGGATGTCATCGTCCTCGAATTCCGGCCCATCGAGCGATGCCCCGCCCGCCACGGGATTGCCGGCGGCATGCGCAGGCGTGGCCGGCAGGGGCTGCAGATCCTCGGAGGCATCGAACACTTCATGGCAGACGCCGCAGCGCACCCACCCCTGCGAAATTCGCAGCTGGTCGGCCACCACTTTGAAGCGGGTTCCACAGGCAGGACAGCGGGTGACTTGGCTCATCAGCGATCGATTGTAGGCAGCTGCTCGCGGCCCGCGCCATGAAGGCGGCAGCCGCGCAGGGACTCGTGGCGCAAATCAGGCCGCGCGGCGCGCGGTCATCAGGATCCAGCCATCTTCGCTGTCGGCGACTTCGAGTGCCAGGTACGGCGCGTAGGCCTGCTTGAGTTCGTCGGCCTGGCGCTCCAGGATGCCGGCCAGCACCAGGCTTCCACCCTCCGCCACGCGGGCGCACAGCAGCGGCGCCAGCACCTTGAGCGGCGTGGCCAGGATGTTGGCCAGCACGGTGCTGTATTCACCCGTCACGGCATCGGGCAGGCCGGCCTTCAACTGCACGGCGTTGGCATCGGCGTTGTAGCGCGTGGACTCCACGGCAGCCGGGTCGATGTCCACCGCGTCGATGTCGGTGGCACCGAACTTGGCCGCACCGATGGCCAGGATGCCGGAGCCGCAGCCGTAGTCCAGCGTGCGCCCCAGGCTGCCCTCGGGCTGGCGTGCGATCCAGCGCAGGCACATGCGCGTGGTCGGGTGCGTACCCGTGCCGAAGGCCAGGCCCGGGTCCAGGCGGATGCTCACGCGCGCCTGCGGCGGCAGCTCGTGCCAGGTGGGAACAATCCAGAATTCGGGGGTGATGTCCACGGGGGCGAACTGCGACTGCGTCAGGCGCACCCAGTCCTGCTCGGGCACCTGCTTGACGGCGATGATGCTGCAGCCCTCGAAGAAGTCCTGGGGCAGCAGCAGATCACGTGCCTCTTCGGCCGCTTGCTGCGTGGGGAACAGCGCCACCAGGCGGCTGCGCTGCCAGCCGTCCTTGGGTGGCGGCATGCCGGGCTCGCCGAACAGGGCCTGCTCGGCCTCGGTCTGCGCGTCGGCGTCCTCGACCGATACGCTCAGGGCGTCCAGCGCATCCAGTGCATCGCTGATGGTTTCGACCCGGTCTTCCGGGCACAGCAGGCTCAACTCGAACATGGGCCCATCCTTTTCTAAGCAATCAATGAAAAATGCCGGCCGCCGTCGCCGGGGGCCGGCATGCATGGTCGATCGGGTGACCCGCTCAACGCTTGTTGGCGTTGCGGTGCGCCAGCCACTCTTCCAGGTAGTGGATGTTGGTGCCGCCTTCCATGAACTTGGCGTCCACCATCAGGTCCTGGTGCAGCGGGATGTTGGTCTTGATGCCTTCGACCACGGTCTCCAGCAGCGCAGTGCGCATGCGTGCCAGCGCCTGCTCGCGCGTGTCGCCGTGAACGATGATCTTGCCGATCATGGAGTCGTAGTTCGGCGGCACGAAGTAGTTGTTGTAGACGTGCGAGTCCACGCGCACGCCCGGGCCACCGGGCGCATGCCACATGGTGATGCGGCCTGGCGAAGGCATGAAGTTGTAGGGGTCCTCGGCATTCACGCGGCATTCGATCGCATGGCCCTTGAGCTGGGCATTGATCTGGCGCTGGGTGAAAGGCAGCTTCTCGCCTGCGGCCACCATGATCTGGGTGCGAACGATGTCCACGCCCGTGATCAGTTCCGTCACCGGATGCTCCACCTGCACGCGCGTGTTCATCTCGATGAAGTAGAACTCGCCGTTTTCGTAGAGGAACTCGAAGGTGCCTGCGCCACGGTAGCCCAGCTTCTTGCAGGCTGCAGCGCAGCGCTCGCCGATCTTCTCGACCAGGCGACGGGGAATGCCGGGAGCCGGCGCTTCCTCGATGACCTTCTGGTGGCGGCGCTGCATGGAGCAGTCGCGCTCGCCCAGGTAGACGGCATTGCGATGGTTGTCGGCCAGGATCTGGATTTCCACATGGCGCGGGTTCTGCAGGAACTTCTCCATGTAGACGGCCGGATTGCCGAAGGCCGCACCGGCCTCGGCCTTGGTCATCTGCACGGCATTGATCAGCGCCGCCTCGGTATGCACCACGCGCATGCCACGGCCACCGCCGCCGCCTGCGGCCTTGATGATCACCGGATAGCCCACGGCCTTGGCGATGCGACGGATCTGCACCGGATCGTCGGGCAGTTCGCCGTCCGAGCCCGGCACGCAGGGCACGCCCGCCTTGATCATGGCCTGCTTGGCCGAGACCTTGTCACCCATGGTGCGGATGTTGTCGGGCGTGGGGCCGATGAAGGTGAAGCCGCTCTTTTCCACGCGCTCGGCAAAGTCGGCGTTCTCGCTGAGAAAGCCGTAGCCAGGGTGGATCGCCTCGGCGTCGGTCACCTCGGCGGCCGAGATGATGGCCGGCATGTTGAGGTAGCTCAGCGGCGAAGGAGCGGGGCCGATGCACACGGCCTCGTCGGCCAGCTTGACGTACTTTGCGTCACGGTCGGCCTCGGAATACACCATCACCGCCTTGATGCCCAGTTCACGGCAGGCGCGCTGGATGCGCAGGGCGATCTCGCCCCGGTTGGCAACCAAAATTTTCTTAAACATGAAGGTCCTCGCGGCTTGGTGCCTGCGGCGGTACGCAGGCCGAAGCCGTCAGTTGAGCCAATTGCTCTGTCGCGTCGCGGCATGCGTTCGCGCCAGGGCGTCGTGCCGCTTGCGGCATCGCTCGCCTGCAGGTTACTCGATCACGAACAGGGGCTGGCCGTACTCGACGGCCTGGCCGTTTTCACCCAGGATGCGGGTAATGGTGCCGCTCTTGTCGGCCTCGATCTCGTTGAGAATCTTCATCGCTTCGATGATGCAGATGGTCTCGCCTTCCTTGACCTGGTTGCCCACTTCCACGAAAGGCTTGCCGCCAGGGCTGGATGCGCGGTAGAAGGTGCCGACCATGGGCGACTTCACCACATGTCCCGCGACGGCTGCCTCGGCAGGGGCTGCCACGGGCGCTGCTGCAGGAGCGGCCACAGGTGCTGCCACGGGCGCAGCTATCGGAGCCTGCATGGGCGCAGCCACGTAGTGCTGCACCACGGCGCCTTCGCTCTTGACGATCCGGACCTTGCCCTCTGCTTCGGTGATCTCCAGTTCCGACACGTTCGATTCGGACACCAGATCAATGAGGGTCTTGAGTTTTCGCAAATCCATGGGAGCTCCAGCGGCTAACAACTAAATAGGGCGCGAATTTACTCCAATTTCGCCCTTCTGCGTGCTTTGAGGCATATTTTTCATCAACGTCGCCATGGAATTCGGGGGATTTCCTGAGCCTGCACAGGCTCGGTCGCTGCGGAAATCAGCCTTTTGCGCTCCAGGAAGCCAGATCTTCGGTAGTAAGCTCACCTATTTTACGTTGCCGCACCAGGCCATCCTCGCCGAGCAGCACGGTGAAGGGCAGTCCGCCCTGCAGATTGCCGAGCGAGCGGGTCAGGCCCAGACCGCCTTCCACCGCCAGCGCCACGGGGAAACGCAGGGGTGTGCGGCCCAGAAAGCGCTGCACTGCCTCGGGCTTGTCCACGGCCAGGCCAATGACCTGAATGCCATGCTGGTCTTGGCGTGCCGAGAAGGCATCCAGCATGGGCAGTTCGCGCACGCACGGCGGGCACCAGGTGGCCCAGAAATTGACCAGCACCGGCTTGCCACGCCAGCGCGACAGCGTCATGGCCGAGCCATCCGGCGTGATGAAACGCTGCTGCCACAGCTGCTCTTCGGCGCTGGACTCCATGGCATGGGGCTGAAATCGCCACCAGGCCAATCCGGCGCCACCCAGTCCCGCAGCGGCGGCAACGCCGCCCATCAGCCAGCGGCGGCGGGAAGATGTGTTTTGACCTGCATCCACGGAATCAGCCACGGTCGGCCTCCCCTTCGTCCTGGTTCAACAGCTTGCGCAATGCCTCTGCGCTGCCACGCGGGCTGCGCCCCTGTCCATCGGGCTTGAGCGCGCCGCGCAGATCGTCAAGATCATGGACCAGCAGGTGCACACCCACATCCTCGTTCAGCGGGCGGCAGAAGGCATGGATGCTCAGCGCCTCCACGCTCTGGCCGGTGAATCCCGTCACGGTGCTGGGTTCGTAGTTCACATGCTGGTTGATCAGTGCGATCTCTGCCGATTTGGGGTCGTCGCAAAACAGTTGCAGATAAATATCGGACAGGCGCGTGGCCGTGCCGCGCCAGACGGCGCCGGCCAGGTGGGGACGGAACTCGGCCAGGCGATCCATCCATTGCAGAGCCAGCTCGCGCAGGGCCTGCAGTTCCTGGGGCTGGGTGTCGGCGCAGAACAGGGCGATGTATTCGCGCACAGCCTCTTCCACCAGGTCATTGCCCGGCAGCGCAGTGCGCGAGGGCAGTCCCAGCTGGCGCACAGCGCGGTGCTTGGCAGGCCCCCATTCCAGACCTTCCTCGACCACGAGGCGGGCCGCAGTCTGGGCAATTTCGGCAGTGGCTTGGTCCATGGCTTTACGATCCGCTGTATCCCTACATATATATAAGAGGCCTTCCCTGCGGATGGCCCCGGGCCATTGTGACCCAAGCCGCGGCAACGCCGGCCGCTGACGGGCTTTGCATGTTCCTGCCAGCGCCTTGCACCGGCGATTTCGCAACCTTGTGTTTCCGGGACCCGGTGCCTGCTGGGCCGCAAGCTCCTGTTTTTGCAGGCCAGCCATCCCGGACATGGCGGCAACCGTAGAATGCCCGGCCATGCACATACATATTCTGGGCATCTGCGGCACCTTCATGGGCGGACTGGCCGCGCTGGCGCGCGAGGCTGGGCACCGCGTCACAGGCTGCGACGCCGGCGTCTACCCGCCGATGAGCGATCAGCTGCGTGCACTGGGCATCGAGCTGATCGAGGGCTACGGCGCCGACCAGATGACCCTGCAACCCGACATGTATGTCGTAGGCAACGTGGTCAGCCGCGCGCGCTTGCCCGACGGCAGCCCCAAGTTCCCGCTGATGGAGGCAATCCTCGAAAGCGGCGCTCCCTACACCAGCGGGCCGCAATGGCTTTGCGAACATGTGCTGCACCATCCATCCTGCCCGCGCCATGTGCTGGCCGTGGCCGGCACGCATGGCAAGACGACCACGACGTCGATGCTGGCCTGGATTCTCGAATGCGCAGGCCTGGCCCCGGGCTTTCTGGTCGGCGGCGTGCCGCTGGACTTCGGCGTCTCGGCCCGCCTGGGTGCATCCAGGCGCCCGACGCCAGGCGAGGGCCCGGCCGGCGCGGAGCCCGTCTTCGTCATCGAGGCCGATGAATACGACACGGCCTTCTTCGACAAGCGCAGCAAGTTCGTGCACTACCGCCCGCGCACGGCCGTGCTCAACAACCTGGAGTTCGATCACGCCGACATCTTCGAGGATCTCGGTGCCATCGAACGCCAGTTCCACCATCTGGTGCGCACCGTCCCCGCTTCGGGCCGGCTTGTTGTCAACGGCATCGAGGAAAGCATCACCCGCGTGCTGCACCAGGGCTGCTGGAGCGAGGTTTCCAGCTTCGGGGCGGTGGTCAGCGACTTCAGCGCAGAGGGCGATCCGAGCGCCTTCGACGTGCTGCACCGTGGCCGCAAGGTGGCCCGCCTGGAATGGGCGCTGACCGGGGAACACAACCAGCTCAATGCGCTGGCCGCCATTGCGGCAGCCGAGCACGTGGGCGTGACGCCGGCACAGGCCTGCGAGGCGCTGGCGCGCTTTCAGAACGTCAAGCGACGCATGGAGCTGCGCGGCATGGCGGGCGGCGTATCCGTCTACGACGACTTCGCCCACCACCCCACGGCCATACGCACCACGCTGGACGGCCTGCGCCGCAAACTCGGCAGCCAGGCACGCATCCTTGCGGTGTTCGAGCCGCGCAGCAACACCATGAAGCTGGGCACCATGAAGTCGCAACTGCCCTGGTCCCTGGAAAGCGCCGATCTGGTGTTCTGCCACACGGCCGGCCTGGACTGGGACGCCGCCGAGGCGCTGCATCCCCTGGGCGTGGGCCCTGGCCGCAAGGCGCAGGTGGCAGGCGACATGGACACGCTGATCGGACAGATCCTCGCAGCAGCCCGGCCGGGCGACCAGGTGGTGTGCATGAGCAACGGCGGCTTCGGCGGCATACATCCCAAGCTGCTGGCTGCCCTGCAGGCCGCAGGCTGAACAAAGCGCAAGCAAGCCCCCCAATGAAAGAAGCCCGGGACATGCCCGGGCTTCTTTCATGTGCCTTCGCCTGTCAGCCGTCAGTAGCTGATGGACATGGCGGGCACGTCGACACGGATCAGCGGCTTGGACAGCACGGCCTGGGCTGCAACGGCATAGCTGTTGCGCCACTGCTCGTCGTCGAACAGCCCGGCACGCGAACGCGCCGCGCGCGCCACCACCACCAGCTTGTCGGCCAGCAGTACCTTGCCGCTGGCACGCAGGGGTTCGCAGTCCATGGAGATGAACTGCTGGTCCAGCCAATGCCGTCCTTCGTCGGAACTCATGGGGGTGAGCCCGTTGGTGTCCGTGCGGTACTCTTTTCCGGCATCCAACACCACAATCACTTCGCTGCGCATGGAACTCCTCTCGTCATTACTGGATACAACCCCGTGCCTGCTCGCGCGGACAGGGCCGTTACTCATACCGCGAGCTTAACCGCAAGCGCCTTTTCCACACCCCGGGCAAGCTGACATGGCGCAAGCGCCGCAGCCTGGGGCTGGCACTGCCAGCAGCAGGTGTTTCATGGCGGTACGGCGCCCGCTTCAAGGTGCAAACGTACAATCGCCTGCAGATTGGACCCCGAATCTTCATCAACCGCATCGCATGACGACCGACACCACACACCAGAAACTGCTTGACCAGCTGCAGCAGCTCGAAGATGAGCTGCGCGGCCAGAGCCTCTGGTCGGCCGTGGCGCCAAGCCCCGAGGCCATGGCGTCGACCATGCCCTTCATGTACGACACGCTCAAGCTGCAGCAATGGCTGCAGTGGGTTTTCCTGCCCCGGCTGCGTGCCGTGATCGAGGCCGGCGGCCAGCTGCCCTGCCAAAGCCACGTGCATCCGCTGGCCGAACATGAGTGGAGCCAGCCCGTGGAATTCGACAAGCGCCAGTTGTTGGCCCTGCTGCAGGGCATAGACGACACGCTGAACCAGTGCGGTCTGACTCCGCCGGACGCCACATCGTCCCACTGACCACGGAGCGGCCAGGCACGAAAAACGGGGCGCAGACGCCCCGTTTTCTTTTGCGCCTCAGGCAGCCACCAAGGCTGCTGCCGCCTCGGTCTGCTTGACGCGGCGCTGCCGCACGGCGTCGGACAGCTCGGCCAGCGTGGCCAGGGAATCATCCCAGCCCAGGCAGGCGTCGGTAATGCTCTGGCCGTAGGTCAGGGCAGCCACTTCGTCCTTGCCGGGCGTGAACTTCTGGGCGCCGCCCACGAGATGGCCTTCGATCATCACGCCGAACACGCTGCGCGAGCCGCCGCTGATCTGTCCGGCGATGTCGCGGGCCACGTCCTTCTGGCGCTCATGCTGCTTGGAGCTGTTGGCGTGACTGCAGTCGACCATCAGCGTGGGCGTCAGGCCCGCCTTTTCGAGGTCCTCGCAGGCAGCGGCCACGTTGGCGGCGTCGTAGTTGGGAGTCTTGCCGCCGCGCAGGATGACGTGGCAATCCTGGTTGCCCGCCGTGTTCACGATGGCAACCTGGCCATTCTTGTGCACCGACAGGAAGTGGTGGCCACGGCTGGCCGACTGGATGGCGTCGGTGGCGATGCGGATGTTGCCGTCCGTGCCGTTCTTGAAGCCGATGGGCGCCGAGATGCCCGAGGCCAGTTCACGGTGGACCTGGCTTTCCGTGGTGCGCGCACCGATGGCGCCCCAGCTGATCAGATCGGCGATGTACTGGGGAGAGATCACGTCCAGGAACTCGCTGGCGGCCGGCACGCCCAGGCGGTTGATGTCGATCAGCAGTTGCCGTGCAATGCGCAGGCCCTCGTCGATGCGGTAGCTCTGGTCCAGGTAGGGATCGTTGATCAGCCCCTTCCAGCCCACGGTGGTGCGCGGCTTTTCGAAGTACACGCGCATCACGATCTCCAGCGTGTCCTTGTACTGCTCGCGTATGGGCGCCAGGCGGCGCGCGTACTCGATGGCGGCCGCCGGATCGTGGATGGAGCAGGGGCCGACGATGACCAGCAGGCGGTCATCCTCGCCAGCCATGATGTTGTGGATGGTGCGGCGGGTATCGCCGATCAGGGTTTCGACGGCCGTACCGCGGATGGGGAAGAAGCGAATGAGGTGCTCGGGAGGGGGCAACACGGTGATGTCCTTGATACGTGCGTCGTCGGTTTGGCCAGTCTTTTGGGAACCGCCGCGATACCAGGAATCGGCGAGGGAAGCTTGATGAGCAGTCATTGCTTGCTTTCGTGAGGAAAGATGGATCGTGGAAAACGGAGCGAAGAATCGGGAGGGGAAAAACAAAAAACCGCCGGGCTCTGCAGCTTCGGCGGTTCTGAGGGAGGTTTGTTCGGGTGCGCGCGCTTACCTCTCTTCCGCCGGGGAGGAGAACCAAAAGTAAAAGTAGAAGGAGGTACGGGCTTGCATGGGAACTGAATGTAGCACAGTCATTTTTCGCAGTGCAACATGGCCATGGCAGCACGGGGGGCGCACTTCACAGTGTCACAGAGAGAAACCTAAAAATCCTTCACGCACTTAAACTGCTTTTTTAACCGTTCAACGCAAAAATATTTCGTCAACACGGATAAAAATACGATGGCATGCAGTTTTCTTGCATTCACCTTTGAAAACGTGCAAACCCCAGAAAATGACGCTTCCGCGCATCGCGGCAGGCCCGCCTCAACGCCGCAGCAAGGAGTCGCGCAGCCTGCGCAGTGCTCGGCGCAGGGCGCTCCAGGGACGCCAGCGACGCGTCCGGTACCAAGGCTGCATTGCGGCGGCATCGAACCCGCCGGCCACAGCGGCGGATTCCGCAAACATGTCTATCAACAGGCATGCATCGCCCAGCAGGCGCCAGCCCAGACGCTCGCAGCGGCGGAAATGCTCGGGCTCCTGGGCATCGCCCACCAGCACGGACTGCTGCCAGGCGTGCACGACCTCCCTGAATCCCTTGAGCAGGCGCTGGTAGGCGGGAAATTCGTAGAGGGCGTGCCATACCGCCCCCAGCGTGGTGAGGAAGTGCTGGTGGTCCAGCACGGCCAGGTCGAGTTGCTGTATGGCCTCTTCCACGGCAGGGCGTGCACTGCCCGCATAGCGCACGCGCACGGCCTCGTCCAGCGCAACGGCCAGCAAGGCCAGTTGCTGGTGCATGGGCTGCAGATCGCCCACGATCAACTCGTTCAGCCAGACGCGGTTCAGCCGCGACTCGCCGGCCCAGGTGCGCCAGTGTTCCGGCAGGCTGCGCAGGGGATGGGCAGAAGTCTGCAGGCCTGGCCGGGAAGGAAAGGAAAGCTGGGTCATGGAATCGGCGCCGGGCGGCGCCCACGGAGCGCGGCGGGCCGCGTCAGGCAGGACAGAGGACCCGCCCCCTGCCATGCAGGGCGCGGGCATGCGACGGTCAGGCCGTGCCGCCCACCGTCAGGCCGTCGATGCGCAGCGTAGGCTGACCCACGCCCACGGGCACGCTCTGGCCTTCCTTGCCGCAGGTACCCACACCGCTGTCCAGGCGCATGTCGTTGCCGATCATGGTGATGTGCTTGAGCGATTCCGGGCCGCTGCCCACGATGGTCGCGCCCTTGACGGGGTACTGGATCTTGCCGTTCTCGACCCAATAGGCCTCGCTGGCGGAGAACACGAACTTGCCGCTGGTGATGTCGACCTGACCGCCGCCGAAGTTGGTGGCGTACAGGCCCTTCTTGATCGAGGCCACGATTTCCTGCGGATCCTTGTCGCCACCTAGCATGTAGGTGTTGGTCATGCGCGGCATGGGGATGTGGGCATAGCTTTCGCGGCGGCCGTTGCCCGTGGGCTTGACGCCCATCAGGCGGGCGTTCATTGCGTCCTGGATGTAGCCCTTGAGGATGCCGTCCTCGATCAGCACATTGCTCTGGCTGGTGCAGCCCTCGTCATCGACGTTGAGCGAACCGCGGCGATCGGCCAGCGTGCCGTCGTCCAGCACGGTGACGCCCTTGGCCGCCACGCGCTGGCCGATGCGGCCGCTGAAGGCGCTGGCGCCCTTGCGGTTGAAGTCGCCTTCCAGGCCATGGCCCACGGCTTCGTGCAGCAGCACGCCGGGCCAGCCGGGGCCAAGCACCACGGTCATTTCGCCTGCCGGCGCGGGGCGCGACTGCAGGTTGGTGAGGGCCGCGCTCACGGCTTCGTCCACATATTGCGTGATCTGCTCATCGCTGAAATAGGCCAGGCCAAAACGGCCACCGCCGCCGGCAGAGCCCACCTCACGCCGACCCTTTTGCTCGGCGATCACGGTGACGGAAAGACGCACCAGCGGCCGCACGTCGGCAGCCAACGTGCCATCGGCGCGGGCGACCAGCACCACGTCGTACTCGCTGGCCAGGCCGGCCATGACCTGGACGACACGCGGGTCCTTGGCGCGGGCCAGGGTTTCGACCTTGCCCAGCAGCTCGACCTTGGCCGTGCTGTCCAGCGTGGCAATGGGATCCAGCCCCGGATACAGCGAGCGGCTTTGCGCGATCTTGGACGCGTTGGCGCGCACGCGCTTGCTCTGGGCCGCGCCCGAGATGGAGCGCACGGTGCGTGCCGCATCCAGCAGGGAGGCTTCGGAAATATCGTCGGAATAGGCAAAGGCCGTCTTCTCGCCGCTGACCGCCCGCACGCCCACACCCTGGTCGATGCTGAAGCTGCCGGTTTTGACGATGCCCTCTTCCAGGCTCCAGCCTTCGGCGCGGGTGTACTGGAAGTAGAGGTCGGCGTCGTCGACCTGGTGGCTGCGGATCTCGGCCAGTGCGCGCGCGAGATGGGTTTCATCGAGCCCGAAGGGCTCAAGCAGCAACTGGCGCGCTGTGGCCAGGCGTTCAATGGTGGGTTCGCGGGAGATCATTCGCCCATTGTAGAGAGCCGGCCATGCCCTCGCCGTGCAACGGGGGCAGCCAACGGCTCATGGGCCTGCAAAAAAGAACGGAATGCCGCCCCACCAGGCTGAGCGGCATTCCGTAGGCATGCATCCGCGTGGATGGCGAACATGCTGGCCCATGTCCGCGCTTGCTTTGTAGCGCGCCTCGGCGTCTGTGGCAAGTGCACGGTCATCCCGCAGATGTTATGGAAACAGGAGCATGCCAGTCTCATGCAGGCTTGGCTTGCTCGCCAAATCATGGAAAGAAACGGAGCTTTCCGGCAGCAGGCATCCAGACTATTTGACATTTGCAGGCGCCTTGGGCGCCGCAAACTGGTGTTCAGAGTGGGCCGCCGCCCTCGCCCGGCAGTTGCCGCTGCGAACGCGCCACCGACATCAGCACCCCCAGCGCCAGCCCCAGCGTGACCATGGCCGTGCCGCCGTAGCTGATGAAGGGAAGCGGCACGCCGACCACGGGCAGGATGCCGCTGACCATGCCCATGTTCACGAAGGCATAGGTGAAGAAGATCATGGCCACGGCCGCCGCCATGAGCCGCGCGAACAGCGTGTTGGCCTGGATGGCGATGGCCAGCCCGCGCCAGACCAGCAGCAGGAAGGAGACGATGATGAACAGGTTGCCGACCAGGCCGAACTCCTCGGAATAGGCGGCGAAGATGAAGTCGGTCGTGCGCTCGGGAATGAACTCCAGGTGGGTTTGCGTGCCTGCCATGAATCCCTTGCCCCAGACGCCACCGGAGCCGATGGCGATCATGCCCTGGATGATGTGGAACCCCTTGCCCAGGGGGTCGCGCGTGGGGTCCAGCAGGGTGCAGACCCGGGTCTGCTGGTATTCATGCAGCACGGGCCAGCGCACGCCGTCGGCGCACAGCTGGGGTTCGTACCAGACGATGAGGGTGATGCCGATCACACCGGCCAGCACGGGCGGAACGATGAGTTTCCAGGGCAGGCCCGCGAAGAAGATCACCGACAGGCCGGCCGCCATCACCAGCAGCGAGGTCCCCAGGTCGGGCTGCTTCATGATCAGCCCGACAGGCACCATGAGCAGCACCATGGCGATCACGAAGTCCGTGCCGCGCAGCTGGCCCTCGCGGCGCTGGAACCACCAGGCCAGCATCAGCGGCGTGGCGATCTTCAGCAGCTCGCTGGGCTGGATCACCACACCCACGTTGACCCAGCGCTGAGCCCCCTTCTTGGTGATGCCGAACAGCGCCACCGCCACCAGCAGCGCCACGCCCAGCATGTACAGCGGCACGGCCACCTTCATGAGCTGCTGGGGGGGAATCTGGGCCACGACAAAGAGGATGGCCGCCGCGATCAGCATGTTGCGCCCGTGGTCGGTGAAGCGCGTGCCGTGGTCGAAGCCCGAGGAGTACATGGCGATCAGCCCCGCCGACGCCAGCATGCCCACGAACAGCAGCAACCAGAAGTCAAAGCCCCGCAGCAGCGGGGCAACACGTTGCCAGAGGGAGGGCTTGTCGAATTCGGTCACGGGGATGGTCGGTCGCGGGCACGGGCCGCCATTATCCCGTGGCGCATGCGGCCTAGCCCGGCGCAGGGTTGCCCACGGAGGCGGTTGTCATCCAGCTGTCGGCCCGGGCCTTCCCTGCTGGGCGCCACCCGCCGCAGCGGCCACAATGGGCCATGAGCCGTCCGGGCCGCATCCGGCGCCCGGCCCCAGCAACGCAAAGGAGAGCGCCCGCCATGACCACCACCCATTTGCTGTATCTGCACGGCTTTCGCTCCTCACCCCAATCCACCAAGGCCCGGCGCATGGCCGAACGTGTGGCCACGCGCCATCCCCATGTGCGCTGGTGGAGCCCGCAATTGCCGCCATCCCCGCGCGAGGCGGCCGCCCTGATTGCCGACGGCATAGGCAGCTGGCCGCGAGAGACCATGGCCGTGATCGGCTCCTCGCTGGGCGGCTACTACGCCAGCTGGGTGGCCCAGCTGGCGCGCTGCCGCAGCGTGATGATCAACCCGGCCGTGAACCCGGCGCGCGATCTTGAAAAGTACATTGGCGAGCAGACGTCCTGGCACAACCCCGAGGAACGCTTTTTCTTTCGCCGCGAGTACATGGAAGAGCTGCGCGCGCTGGACACGCGCTCCATGACACCGGCCGCGCCCGAGATGCTGCTGGCGGCCGAGGGCGACGAAGTTCTGGACTGGCGCGAGATGAGCGCGCGCTACCCGCATGCGCTGCAGATCATCCAGGAAGGCGGCGATCACGCGCTGAGCAACTTCGAGGAGTACCTGCCCCAGCTCGACGAGTTCCTGAATCTGGCCTGATGCCGCACACGCCTGCGCGGCAGCTGCCAGCCGCAGCGTGGGAGAATATCGGGCTATGCACGCATTGTTTGAAGAAGCCGGCAAGTTCCTGGCCGGCCGCATCCTCTCCGAAGCCGACACCTCCGCCCAGGTGGAACTGGACTCGGGCAAACGGGTCAAGGTCAAGTCCGCCAACATCCTGCTCAAGTTCGACAAGCCGGCGCCTGCCGAGCTGATCGCCCAGGGCCAGGCAATGGCCGCCGAGATCGATCTGGACCTGGCCTGGGAATTCGCCCCCGAGGAGGAATTCGGCTTCGCCGACCTGGCACGCGACTATTTCTCGGACAATGCCACGCTGGCCCAGCAGGCCGGCGCGCTGTTTCGCATCTACGAGGCGCCGCACTACTTTCGCCGCGCCGGCAAGGGCCGCTTCAAAAAGGCGCCGGCCGAAATCCTGCAACAGGCGCTGGCCGGCATAGAGAAGAAAAAGCAGATCCAGGCCCAGATCACGGCCTGGGCCGAGCAGCTGGGCGCCGGCGAATGCCCCGGCCCCATACGCGAACAGCTCTACAAGATCCTGTTCCGCCCCGACAAGAACGCCGCCGAATACAAGGCCGTGGTCGAGGCCAGCCGCGCCACGCGCCTGGCACCGCTGGATCTGCTGCACAGGGCCGGCGCCATTGAATCGGCCTACGAATTCCACTGGAAGCGCTTCCTCTTCGACCACTTCCCCAAGGGCACGCAATTTCCGCCGCTGGAGGCGCCCCAGCCTCCGGCAGAGCTGCCGCTGGCCGATGTCCAGGCGTTTTCCATCGACGACTCGGCCACCACCGAGATCGACGACGCGCTGTCGGTGCGCGGCCTGGGCACGGGCACGGTCACCGTGGGCATCCACATCGCGGCCCCCGGCCTGGCCATCGTGCCGGGCACGCCGCTGGACCAGCTCGGCCGCTCGCGCCTGTCCACCGTCTACATGCCCGGCTACAAGATCACCATGCTGCCCGACGAGGTGGTGCAGATCTACACGCTGGACGAAGGCCGCGCCAACCCCGCCGTGTCGCTGTACGTCACCGTGGACGAGACCACGCTGGAAACCACGGCCAGCGAGACGCGCCTGGAACGCGTGCCCGTGCAGGTCAACTTCCGCCATGACAAGCTGGACCACATCGTCACCGAGCAGTGGCTGGCCGACCCGTCCATCGAGGTCGAGGGCACGCCCGAAGTGCTGCAGGGCAAGCGCGCCGAACTGACGTTCCTGCAGCGCTGGGCCAGGCACCTGAAGGCCGGGCGCGAACTGGTGCGGGGCAAGCCCGAGAACTTCAACCGTCCCGACTACAACTTCCGCTTGGTGGGCAACGGCAGCGCCGAGCCCCGCGGCAACGAGCAGGTCGAGATCACCGTGCGCAAGCGCGGCGCACCGCTGGACCTGATCGTGGCAGAGGCCGCCATCGTGGCCAACAGCACCTGGGGCGGCTGGATGGCCGATCTGGGCGTGCCCGGCATCTACCGCAGCCAGGCCAGCCTGGCCCCCGGCATCAAGGTGCGCATGTCCACCAAGGCGCTTCCCCATGCGGGCATCGGCGTCAAGAGCTATGCCTGGGCCACCTCGCCGCTGCGCCGCTATGTGGACCTGGTCAACCAGTGGCAGATCATTGCCTGCGCGCGCCACGGCAAGACCGCCGCACTGGCGGCGCCGTTCAAGCCCAAGGATGCCGAGCTGTTCGGCATCATCAGCAGCTTTGACGGCGCCTACAGCGCCTACAACGGCTACCAGGCAGGCATGGAGCGCTTCTGGACGCTCAAGTACCTGCAGCAGAACGCCATCACCGAGCTGACGGCCACCGTCATCAAGGAAGGCATGGGCGGCGGCCTGCTGGTGCGCGCCGACGACCTGCCGCTGGTCTTCCCCGTGCTGGGCGTCACCGGCCTGCCGCGCGGTGCCCATGTGCGCGTGCGCCTGGGCGAGATCGACGAGATCGCGCTCGATGTCTCGGGCACGCTGATCGAGCGCCTGGACAGCGACGCCGCCGCTGCCGACGATGGAGCGGAGGACGACGAGGAGGCCGTGGCCGGCCCCATCGCCATCGCCGTGGACATGAACGAGACCGACGGCACGCCCGCGGCCGATCCTGCCCAGCCCTGATCTGCCCGCGCCCCTGCCTCGCATCCAAGCCACTGCCTTAGATCTGACGTGAAACTGCCTACCGCCTTCCGTTCCCTGAGTACGCTGCAGTTGGCACTGGGTGTCTCCATTGCCCTGCATGCCGGGTTGCTCTCGTTCCGGTTCATCGATCCAGAACGCTTCGACCGCGTGTTCCAGGACACGCCGCTGGAAGTCATCCTGGTCAATGCCCGCGCCAACGAGCAGCCCGACAAGGCGCAGGCCATCGCGCAGACCTCGCTGGCCGGCGGCGGCGAAGCCGACAAGGGCCGGGCCTCCAGCCCCATGCCCTACTCGGCGCTCACCGCCGTGGGCGACGACTTCGAGGAACGCCAGCGCCAGATCGACTCCATGCAGGAGCAGCAGACCGTCTTGCTGACGCAGTTGCGCAAGCAGGTCGCGGCCCTGCCGCCGCTGGACCCGCGCGAGGCGGCAAAGCAGACCAAGGAGCAGCAGGCCCAGCAGGAAAAGCGCCAGCAGCTGGTCAAGCTGCTGGCCGAGATCGAAAAACGCATCAACGAAGAAAACGCCCGCCCCAAGAAGCGCTATATCAGCCCGTCCACGCGCGAGGCCGTCTACGCCATCTACTACGACGGCCTGCGCCGCAAGGTCGAGGACAAGGGCACGGAGAACTTTCCCGAGCAGGCCGGCAAGAAGCTCTATGGCGAGCTGGTCATGATCCTCACCGTCAACCACGACGGCCGCGTGCTGTCCACCGAGATCGTGCAGGGCTCGGGCAACCGCCTGCTGGACACCCGCGCCGAAGCCATCGCGCGTGCGGCCGGCCCCTTCGGCCACTTCGGCCCCGCCATGCGCGCCAAGGCCGACCAGATCGCCGTGGTCTCGCGCTTCAAGTTCACGCGTGAGCAGACGCTGCAGACCACGGTCCAGTAGCCCAGTAGCGCCCCGCCCTCTTCGCACTCCATTTTTTCGACATGACTTCCGTTGCCGCCACCTCCTCCGACCGCTACTGCGTCATGGGCAACCCCGTCGCGCACAGCCGTTCGCCCTGGATCCATGCCCGCTTTGCCGAACTGTGCGGGCAGGACCTGCACTACGAGCGCCAGCATGTGGAGCTGGATGGCTTTGCCGAGGCCGTGCGCGCCTTCGTCACGGCAGGCGGACGCGGCTGCAATGTCACCGTACCCTTCAAGCTGGAAGCCGCACAGCTGGCCACCACCTCCAGCGAGCGCGTGCAACTGGCCGGCGCCGCCAACACCCTGGTGCTGGCGGCGGACGGCGTCCATGCCGACAACACCGACGGCCTGGGCCTGGTGGCCGACATCGTGCGCAATGCAGGCGTGCCGCTGGCCGGACGCGACCTGCTGCTGCTGGGCGCGGGTGGCGCCGCAGCCGGCGCACTGGGCTCGCTGCTTGCCGAGCGCCCGCGCCGCATCGCCGTGGTCAACCGCACCTTCGAGCGCGCCCAGGCCCTGGTGCAGCGCCATGCCGCCATTGCCGCGCAACATGGCGTGGAACTGGTGGCGCTGGAGCAGCAGGCCGTGGATGAGGATTTCGACGTGGTCATCAACGCCACCGCCAGCAGCCTGGCCGGTGCCGAGGTGCCCGTGCCGGCCCGCGTGCTGCGCACTGGCAGCTTGGCCTACGACATGATGTACGGCCCCGCGGCCCAGGGCTTCATGCAGTGGGCCGAACAGCACGGCGCCACGGCCCGCGACGGGCTGGGCATGCTGGTGGAGCAGGCGGCCGAATCGTTTGCGCTGTGGCGCGGCGTGCGCCCGCCCTCGGCCCAGGTGCTGAACGAGCTGCGCGCCCATATTGCTCAAGGCGGCTGAGCGCTTCATGAAATCCCTGGCACGCGCCCTGCTGCTGGTGCTGTGCGCCGGCCTGCTGCTGCAGCTGTTCTTCGTGCTGCGCATTGCGCTGATGGTGGTGGTCGATCCCGAGTCCACAGCCTTCCAGCGCTCCGAAGCCTGGCAGATGCTGCGCAGCTCCGAAGGCCTGCACTGGAGCCAGCAATGGCTGCCCTATGACCGCATCGCGCCCACGCTCAAGCGCGCCGTCATTGCCTCCGAAGACGACAGCTTCACCGAACACCACGGGGTGCAATGGGAAGCCATCGAGAAAGCCTGGCAGCGCAACCAGCGCGCCGAAGCCCGGGCCATGAAGGCCGACAACGGCAAGGCGCCCAAGATCTATGGCGGCTCCACCATCACGCAGCAGCTGGCCAAGAACCTGCTGCTGTCGGGCGAACGCAGCCTGCTGCGCAAGGGGCAGGAACTGGTGCTGACCCAACTGCTGGAACTGATGCTGAGCAAGCAGCGCATCCTGGAGATCTACCTCAACAGCGTGGAATGGGGCCAGGGCGTGTTCGGCGCCGAGGCGGCCGCTCGCCACTACTTTCGCAAGAGCGCCTCCCAGCTCAGCGCCGCCGAGGCCGCGCGCCTGGCCGTGATGCTGCCCCAGCCCAAGCGCTTCGAGAAGCTGCCCAACTCCGGCTATCTGCTGCAGCGCACGCGCACGGTCATGCAGAGAATGCCCAGCGCCGTCGTCCCCTGAACAGCTACATTCACCCCATGCGCATCCTTGGAATCGACCCCGGTCTGCAGACCACGGGATTCGGCGTGATCGACGTCGACGGCCACCGCCTGGCCTATGTGGCCAGCGGCACCATCCGCACCACGGGCATCGCGCTCGGCGACCTGCCGGGCCGGCTCAAGCTGCTGTTCGACGGCATCTCGGAAGTCGCCAGCCGCTACCAGCCCGACACCTCGGCCGTGGAAATCGTCTTCGTCAACGTCAATCCCCAGTCCACCCTGCTGCTGGGCCAGGCACGCGGCGCCGCGCTCACGGCCCTGGTCAACGCCGGCCTGCCGGTGGCCGAGTACACGGCACTGCAGATGAAGAAGGCCATGACCGGCCATGGCCGCGCGGCCAAGAGCCAGATCCAGGAAATGGTGCGCCGCCTGCTGCAACTGCCCGGCCTACCCGGCACCGATGCCGCCGACGCCCTGGGCCTGGCCATCACCCACGCCCATGCAGGCGCCGCCATGACGAAGATGGCCGAGGTCACGCAGCTGCAGCGCCGCCAGCATGCGGTCTATAAGGGCGGCAGGGTCTACTAAGCTCCCTGTGTCGCCCCGTTGCAAAAAACTGGCGGCACCCAAAGCGAGAGATGCCGAGCAAGAGCCGCCTCGCGGCGATGGCATCGTCCCCCTCCCTTGCGAAGCAAGTAGAGAGGGGGAAGGCGCGCAGCGCCTCAGGGGGTGCTTCTATCTCAGACGATGCGTCCAAAGAACAGCACGGCGAAGAAGGTCACGCCGGCAATCACGGTCCACTTGAGGATGATGAAGCCCCAGCGCTTGTAGCGGGGCTGGCCCGTGCCCAGGTAGAACGCAAAGGACACGGCTGATGCCAGCAGCAGCACGGTGGCCAGCCAGCGGAAGATCAGCATGGCGGCGCCCGCCTCACCAGGCCCGCGCGGGCTGGGCGAAGCCCTTGGGCGCCTGGCGCTCGCTGTCGAAGCTGACCAGTTCCCAGGCGTCGGGCTGGGCCAGCAGGGCACGCAGCAGCTGGTTGTTCATGCCGTGGCCCGAGCGGAAGGCGCTGTAGGCGGCCAGCAGGGGCCTGCCGATCAGGTACAGGTCGCCGATGGCGTCCAGGATCTTGTGCTTGGCGAACTCGTCGTCATAGCGCAGGCCGTCGCTGTTGAGCACCTTGTAGTCGTCCATGACGATGGCGTTGTCCATGCCGCCGCCCAGCGCCAGGCCGTGGCTGCGCAGCATTTCCACGTCCTTGGTGAAGCCGAAGGTGCGCGCGCGTGCGATGTCGCGCGTGTAGTTGTCCTCGCCCATGTCGAACTCCACGCACTGGCCGGTGGAGTCCACGGCAGGATGGGCGAAGTCGATCTCGAAGCGCAGCTTGAAGCCGTGGTACGGGTCGAAGCGTGCCCACTTGAGGTTCTGGCCCTCGCCCTCGCGCACCTCGACGGGGCGGATGACGCGGATGAAGCGCTTGGGCGCCTTCTGCAGCTCGATGCCCGCGCTTTGCAGCAGGAATACGAAGGAGGCGGAGGAGCCGTCGAGGATGGGCACTTCCTCGGCGGTGATGTCTATGTAGATGTTGTCGAGCCCGAGGCCGGCGATGGCCGACATCAGGTGCTCCACGGTATGCACCTTGGCGCCGCCCGTGCCGATGGTCGAGGCCATGCGCGTGTCGGTGACGGCTTCGGCGGATATCGGGATGTCCACGGGCTCCGGCAGGTCCACGCGACGGAACACGATGCCGGTGTCGGGCTGCGCGGGACGCAGCGTCAATTCGACGCGCTGGCCGCTGTGCAGACCCACGCCCACGGCACGGGTGATCGTCTTGATGGTGCGTTGTTGGAGCATCCGGCTATTTTAAAGTGCGGCAGCCGTGCGCAGGGCATGGCCCTGGCACGGCATTCGCTATCACAACCATGCAGCGACCGTATCGGCCGCTGCTCAGTCAGCCTGCTTGCGCAGGAAGGCCGGGATTTCCAGATCGTCCATGCCGCCGGAGGCCAGGGCATCGACGCGGGCAGCGGCCTGCGTGCGGTTGGTACGCCAGACGCTGGGCACCGACATGTTGTTGGCATAGTCGGCGCCGCCAGCGGCACCGCCGACCAGGCCGCCGGCTGCCGTTGCGGCACCCATGGAGGCCGAAGGCAGCTGGTAGCTCATGTTGTCGGTACCGGTGCGCAGGCCGCCCTGCACCACCTGCATGTTCTGGCGGCGTGCGCTGGGGCGCGACAGGCCGGTGGCCACCACGGTGACGCGGATTTCGTCACCCAGGCTGTCGTCGTAGGCAGCGCCGTAGATCACATGCGCATCGGGCGAGGCGTAGGCATTGATGGTGCTCATGGCCAGGCGCGACTCGGACAGCTTGAGGCTGCCCTTGGCGGCCGTGACCAGCACCAGCACGCCCTTGGCGCCCGACAGGTCGATGCCCTCCAGCAGCGGGCAGGCCACGGCCTGCTCGGCAGCGATGCGCGCGCGGTCGGGGCCAGCGGCCTTGGCCGTGCCCATCATGGCCTTGCCGGGTTCGCCCATGACGGTGCGCACGTCTTCGAAGTCGACGTTCACATGGCCGTACTCGTTGATGATTTCGGCAATGCCGCCCACGGCGTTCTTGAGAACGTCGTTGGCATGGGCAAAGGCCTCGTCCTGCGAGATGTCGTCGCCCAGCACGTCCAGCAGCTTCTCGTTGAGCACGACGATCAGCGAATCGACGTTGGCTTCGAGTTCGCTCAGGCCGCTGTCGGCGTTGGCCATGCGTCGGCCTCCTTCCCACTCGAAGGGCTTGGTGACCACGCCCACGGTGAGGATGCCCATTTCCTTGGCCACGCGCGCGATCACGGGCGCAGCGCCCGTGCCCGTGCCGCCGCCCATGCCGGCTGTGATGAACAGCATGTGCGCGCCTTCGATGGCAGTGCGGATGTCGTCCTCGGCCAGCTCGGCGGCTTCGCGGCCCTTGTCGGGCTTGCTGCCCGCACCCAGGCCGCTGCCACCGAGCTGGATGGTGCGGTGGGCGCTGCTGCGCAGCAGCGCCTGCGCGTCGGTGTTGGCGCAGACGAACTCCACGCCCTGCACGTTGCGCGCAATCATGTGCTCGACGGCATTGCCGCCGCCGCCGCCAACGCCGATCACCTTGATCTGCGTACCCTGGTTGAATTCTTCAACTTCAATCATGTCGATGGGCATGTTGGTTCTCCTGTAGCTCTCTGTAAGTGGTCACCACCGTCTGGGGAAAATTCTGTCTTCTGTCCGGTATTCGGAAGCCGGTGGGCGGGCCGGTAATGCGCAGTCGATGAAAGCACATATCAAAAGTTCCCCACGATGAAGTCTTTGAAACGGCCAAAAGCGGTCTTCATCGACCCACTCTTTTGTGCCACCTTGAAACCGCGCAGGCGAGCCAGGCGGGCCTCTTCGAGCAATCCCATCACGGTGGCGGCGCGGGGTTGAGCCACCATGTCAGCCAATGCGCTCGAATACTTGGGGATGCCGCGGCGCACGGGCTTGAGGAAGATGTCCTCGCCCAGTTCCACCATGCCCGGCATGACGGCGCTGCCGCCGGTCAGCACGATGCCCGAGGACAGCACTTCCTCGTAGCCTGAATCGCGCACCACCTGCTGCACCAAAGAAAAGATCTCTTCCACGCGCGGCTCGATCACGCCGGCCAGCGCCTGCTTGCTGATCATGCGCGGGCTGCGGTCGCCCAGGCCCGGCACTTCGACCTGGGCGTCGGGGTCGGCCAGCAGCTGCTTGGCATAGCCGCTTTCGACCTTGATGTCCTCGGCGTCCTTGGTGGGCGTGCGCAGCGCCATGGCGATGTCGCTGGTGATCAGGTCGCCCGCGATGGGAATCACGGCCGTGTGCCGGATGGCACCGCCCGTGAAGATGGCCACGTCGGTGGCGCCCGCGCCGATATCGACCACGGCCACGCCCAGCTCGCGCTCGTCATCGGTGAGCACGGCCTGGCTCGATGCCAGCGGGTTGAGCAGCAGCTGCTCGACCTCCAGGCCGCAGCGGCGCACGCACTTGATGATGTTCTCGGCCGCGCTCTGCGCGCCCGTGACGATGTGGATCTTGGCCTCCAGGCGGATGCCGCTCATGCCGATGGGCTCGCGCACTTCCTGGCCGTCGATCACGAATTCCTGCGGCTCGACCAGCAGCAGCCGCTGGTCCGAGGAGATGTTGATGGCCTTGGCCGTCTCCATCACCCGCGCCACGTCGGTGGCCGTGACTTCCTTGTCCTTGATGGCCACCATGCCGCTGGAGTTCAGGCCGCGGATGTGGCTGCCGGTGATGCCGGTGCACACGCGCTGGATCTTGCAGTCGGCCATCAGCTCGGCCTCCTTCAGCGCCTGCTGGATGCTCTGCACCGTGGCGTCGATGTTGACCACCACGCCCCGCTTGAGTCCGTTGCTCGGGGCCACGCCGAGGCCTGCGAGCTTGAGTTCGCCGTTGTACAGGACCTCGGCGACCACGACCATGACCTTGGCCGTGCCGATGTCCAGTCCGACGATCACATCTTTGTATTCTCTTGCCATATCAGCATCCGCCCCCGGTTGGTTCTGTCCTGTCGCTGTGTCGCTGCTTGGTGTGCATGTACATAGGTCTGTCCTCCCTCGTCTTCAGCGTCGGGGACGCACTGCAGCCGGCGCCTTGGCCGTGCCGGTGGTCACACCGCGCAGCCTCAGCGCATATCCGTCTTCGTAGCGCAGGTCGGCCGACTCGATGGCGTCGGCCTTGCGCTTGTATTGGGTCGTGATCTGGGGCAGCGTGCGCACGAAGCGCTGCACGCGCTGCAGCACGGCCTCCACGCTGCCGCCACCCAGTTCGATCTGTGCGTCGTTGGCCAGCCTGAGCTGCCAGCTGCCGCGCGCATTGAGCGTCAGCCCGTCGATCTCCACATCCAGCGGCCCCAGCGCCGGCACCAGCAGCCGGTACATCTGCAGCATCTGCGGGGCGCTGTCCTCGGGGCCCTGCAGGCGCGGCAGGCCGTCGCGGTCCAGCTCGCCCAGGTTGGCCTCGAAGACCTCGCCGAAGCTGTTGACCAGGCCGGTGCCCGAATCAGGCCCCCAGAAGGCCTCGGCCACATGCTCGTGCAGGATGACGCGCAGGCTGTTGGGATAGTCGCGGCGCACCTGCGCCTCGCGCACCCAGGGCACCTGCTCGAACGCCGCCTTGGCGGCCTTGAGATCCACGGTGAAAAAGTTGCCCGTGAGCACCGGCGCCACATTGGCGCGCAGCGTCACCGCGTTGTTGTGCACCAGCTCGCCCTCGACCACGATGCGGCCGATGTTGAAGGCCGGATGGCGCAGCGCCCACCAGCTCACCGCTGCCAGCCCCAGCGCAGCCACGCCCACGAACAGGACCGTGGCGGTCACGTTCATGAGCTTGACGTCGAAGGGGGCCGGCAGGGAGTAGCTCATGCGTGCTCCTGCTCCGGTTGCGCGTCCAGCGCGGCGCTGGCCAGGATGCCCAGGCACAGGTTTTCGTAGCTCACGCCGATGGCGCGGGCCGACATGGGCACCAGCGAGTGGCCCGTCATGCCCGGCGAGGTGTTGATCTCCAGCAGGAAGGGCTTGCGGTCGCTGGCGCGGATCATGATGTCGGCGCGCGACCAGCCGCGGCAGCCCAGCGTGCGGAAGGCCCGCACGACGATGCGCCGGATCTCGGCCTCTTCCTCGGCAGGCAGGCCGCTGGGGCAGTGGTACTGGGTGTCGTCGGTGAAGTACTTGTTCTGGTAGTCGTAGTTGCCTTCGGGCGCGACGATGCGGATCACGGGCAGGGCGTGGGCGCCCTCGCCGGTTCCGAGCACGGGGCAGGTGGTCTCGTCGCCTTCGATGAACTCTTCGCAGAGCACTTCGGGGTCGTACCGGGAGGCCAGCACATAGGCCTGCTCGCATTCCTCGGCTGTCCAGACCTTGGTCAGGCCGATGGTCGAGCCCTCGCGCGAGGGCTTGACGATCATGGGCGCGCCCAGCGCCTGCAGCGCGGCGCGGGTCTCGTCGGCGCTGGCGACCAGCCGCCAGTCGGGTGTGGGCAGACCCTCGAAGCGCCAGATGCGCTTGGTCATGATCTTGTCCATGGCGATGCTGGATGCCATCACGCCGGGGCCCGTGTACGGGATGCCCAGCAGCTCCAGCGCGCCCTGCACCGTGCCGTCCTCACCGTAGCGGCCATGCAGCGCGATGAAGCAGCGGTCGAAACCGTCCTTCTTCAACTCGCCCAGGTCCCGCTCGGCGGGGTCGAAGGCATGGGCATCCACGCCCTGCGACAGCAGGGCCTTGAGCACGCCCGTGCCCGACATCAGCGAGACCTCGCGCTCGGCCGAGCGGCCGCCCAACAGCACGGCCACCTTGCCCAGGGCCTTGACATCGATCTGGGTGCCGAAGCTGCTCATTGCGCAGCTCCCTGCTGCGCCTGCAGCTCTTGTTTCTGAAGCATTTCAACCAACTTTCCGGGCACGGCGCCAATCGAGCCGGCCCCCATGCACAACAGCACGTCGCCATCGCGGGCGTGGGCGGCCAGGGCCGCCGGCAGCTCGGCAACGTCTTCCACAAAGACCGGCTCGACCCGGCCGGCCACGCGCAGGGCGCGCGCCAACGAGCGGCCATCGGCCGCCACCACCGGCGCCTCGCCGGCCGCATAGACCTCGGTCAGCAGCACGGCATCGGCCAGGCCGATGACCTTGACGAAATCCTCGAAGCAATCGCGCGTGCGGCTGTAGCGGTGCGGCTGGAAGGCCAGCACCAGGCGGCGGCCCGGGAAGGCGCCGCGCGCAGCAGCCAGCGTGGCCGCCATCTCGACAGGGTGGTGCCCGTAGTCGTCGATGACGGTGAAGATGCCACCGTCCGCTGCAGGGAGTTCGCCATAGCGCTGGAAGCGCCGGCCCACGCCCTTGAAGCTTTCGAAGGCGCGCAGCAGCGCCTCGTCGGCAATCTCCAGCTCCATGGCGACGGCCACGGCCGACAGCGCGTTGAGCACGTTGTGCTCGCCCGGCAGGCTCAGCACCACGTCCAGGTCGGGATAGCTTTGGCCGTTGCTGCGGCGCACCGTGAAATGCATGCGGCCGGCCTCGGCGCGCACGTTGAGGGCGCGCACCTGGGCGTCCTCGGCAAAGCCGTAGGTGGTCACGGGGCGGGCCACCTGGGACAGGATCTCGCGCACGGCCGGGCTGTCCACGCAGACGATGGCGCGGCCGTAGAACGGCATGCGGTGCAGAAAGTCGACGAAGGCGCCCTTGAGCCGGCCGAAGTCATGGCCGTAGGTTTCCATGTGGTCGGCGTCGATGTTGGTGACGACGGCCATCACGGGCAGCAGGTTCAGGAAGGAGGCGTCGGACTCGTCCGCCTCGACCACGATGTAGTCGCCCTGGCCCAGCTTGGCGTTGGCGCCCGCGCTGTTGAGCTTGCCGCCGATGACGAAGGTCGGGTCCAGCCCGGCCTCGGCCAGCACGCTGGTCACCAGGCTGGTGGTCGTGGTCTTGCCGTGGGCTCCTGCGATGGCGATGCCCTGCTTGAAGCGCATCAGCTCGGCCAGCATGAGTGCACGCGGCACGACGGGGATCTTGTGCGTGCGCGCAGCGACCACCTCGGGGTTGTCGGACTGCACGGCGGTGGAGGTGACGACGGCGTCAGCCCCTTCGATGTGCGCGGCGGCATGGCCGACGTGGGTGGCAATGCCCAGGCCTGCGAGCCGGCGCAGCGTGGCGCTGTCGGACAGGTCCGAGCCCGAGACGGCGTAACCCAGGTTGTGCAGCACCTCGGCGATGCCGCTCATTCCGGCGCCGCCGATGCCGACGAAATGGATGTGATGAATGGCGTGCTTCATGCGGCCAGTTCCTCACAGGCGGCGACCACCTCGGCGGTGGCTTCGGTCTTTTGCATTTTCTTGGCTTTTCCAGCGCGCTCCAGCAGCGTCGCACGCTGCATATTTTGTAGCATTTCGGCCAGGCTTTGGGCAGTCAGTGCGCTTTGTTGCATCAACCATCCACCACCGGCATCGACCAGGAAACGCGCGTTCGCGGTCTGGTGGTCGTCCACGGCGGCCGGGAAAGGCACATAGATGGCGGCTGCGCCCACGGCCGCGATCTCGGTGACCGTGCTGGCACCGGCGCGGCAGACGATGACATCGGCCTCGGCAAAGGCGCGCGCCGTATCGTCGATGAAGGGCGTCAGCTCGGCCTGCACGCCTGCCGCCGCGTAGTTGGCGCGCAGGGCGTCGATCTGTGCGGCGCCGCTTTGGTGGAGCACGACGGGGCGCACATCGGCCGGAATCAGGGCCAGCGCCTGCGGCACGATCTCGTTGAGCGCCTTGGCGCCCAGGCTGCCGCCCACCACCAGCAGGCGCAGCGGACCGCTGCGGCCCGCAAAGCGCTGCTCGGGCGCGGGCTGCTCGGTGAAGGCCTGGCGCAAGGGGTTGCCGACCCAGCGGCCCTTGGGGAACACGTTGGGGAAGGCGGTGAAGATGCGGTGGGAGACGCTGGCCAGCACCTTGTTGGCCATGCCGGCCACGGAGTTCTGCTCATGCAGCACCAGGGGCTTGCCGGCCAGCACGGCCATCATTCCACCGGGGAAGCTGATGTAGCCGCCCAGGCCCACGACCACGTCGGGCTTGACGCGGCGCACCACGGCCAGCGCCTGCCAGAAGGCACGCAGCAGGCGCATGGGCAAAAAGGCCAGGGTCATGATGCCCTTGCCGCGCACGCCCGAGAACTCGATGGTCTCCAGCGGGAAGCCCTGGGCCGGCACGATGCGCGACTCCATGGAGCCGGGGGCGCCCAGCCAGCGCACGTTCCAGCCGCGCTCGCGCAGCGCCTGGGCCACGGCCAGGCCCGGGAAGATATGGCCGCCCGTGCCGCCGGCCATGATCAGGGCCGTGCGCTGGCGTTGCGTGCCTTGAGAGGTGGACTGCGTCATGCATGCCCTCCCTTCATCAGCAACTTGTTCTCGTAGTCCACCCTTAACACCACCGCTATCGCTATCAGATTCATGAGGATGGCCGACCCGCCGAAGCTCATCAGGGGCAGCGTCAGTCCCTTGGTCGGCAGCGCGCCCAGGTTCACGCCCATGTTGATGAAGGCCTGGAAGCCCATCCAGATCGCAATGCCCTCGGCCACCAGGCCGGAGAACACCCGGTCCAGCGCAATGGCCTGCCGCCCTATGAGCATGATGCGGCGCGTGAGCCACAGGAAGGTGACGGCGATCAGGAGCACGCCGACCAGGCCGAATTCCTCGCCGATCACGGCCAGCAGAAAGTCGGTGTGCGCCTCGGGCAGCCAGTGCAGCTTTTCGACGCTGCGGCCCAGGCCCACGCCGAAGATCTCGCCGCGCCCGATGGCGATCAACGCATGCGACAGCTGGTAGCCCTTGCCCAGGGCATGCTTTTCATCCCAGGGATTGAGGTAGGCAAAGATGCGCTCGCGCCGCCATTCGGAGGTGGCGATGATGAGCACGAAGGCCAGCACCACCAGGGCCGCGATCAGGAAGAACATGCGCGCGTTCACGCCGCCCAGGAACAGGATGCCCATGGCGATCACCACGATCACCATGAAGGCGCCCATGTCGGGCTCGGCCAGCAGCAGCACCCCGACCAGCACCACGGCCAGCCCCATGGGCAGCACGGCGCGGAAGAAGCGCTCCTTGACCTCCATCTTGCGCACCATGTAGTCGGCCGCATAGATGAGCACGGCGAACTTGGCCAGCTCGGACGGCTGGAAGTTCATGATGCCCAGGGACAGCCAGCGCCGCGCGCCGTTGACCACGGTGCCCACGTGCGGGATCAGCACGGCCACCAGCAGGACCAGGGACACCAGGAAGAGCTTGCGCGCCATGCGCTCCCAGGTGGCCATGGACACCTGGAAGGCCAGCAGCGCGCCGACGAAGGCCATGCCTATGGACATGGCATGGCGCATCAGGAAATGGGTGGGCGCGATCTTGCCGAAGCGCGGATTGTCCGGCATGGCGATCGATGCCGAATACACCATGACCAGGCTCCAGGCCAGCAGGCCTATGACCACCCAGATCAGGGCCTGGTCCAGGCCGAGCACGCTGGCCGGCGTCTGCGTGGGCCGGTGGTACTGGGGACCGCCCAGGCGCACGGGCAGCACGTCGATGGCCTTTTCCTGCGCGCCTCCGAACCAGGAGCGCATGCGGCCCAGGGCCTGGTTCATGGCGTTCATCGCGCTCATGCAGCACCTCCGAGTTCATGCCCGGCATCCAGCGCCAGCGCGCGCACGGCATCGACGAACTGGTGGGCCCGGTCCTCGTAGTTGCGGAACATGTCCAGGCTGGCGCAGGCGGGCGACAGCAGCACGGCGTCGCCTTCATGGGCGCGCGAGGCGGCCAACTCCACGGCATCGGCCATGGTGGTGGCATCGACCAGGGGCACGCCGCAGTCCTGCAGCGCAGCGCGGATGCGGCCCGCGTCGCGGCCGATCAGCACGGCGGCGCGCACGTGGCGCGACACAGGTGCGGCCAGCGGAGAGAAATCCTGGCCCTTGCCGTCACCGCCCAGGATGACCACGATGCGGTGGTCAGGCCCCAGGCCCGACAGCGCGGCCACGGTGGCGCCCACGTTCGTGCCCTTGCTGTCGTCGTAGTACTCCACGCCGTTGACGCGGCCGATGGGCTGGACGCGGTGCGGCTCGCCCCGGTACTCGCGCAGGCCGTAGAGCAGGGGCGCCAGCGTGCAGCCGCCCGCGCTGGCCAGGGCCAGGGCGGACAGGGCATTGATGGCGTTGTGCCGGCCGCGGATGCGCAGCGCGTCGGCGGGCATCAGGCGCTGGATGTACAGGTCTTCGGCGTTCTTGCCCTTGGCGGTTTCGTCGGCCTCATGGGCGCGCACCAGCCACGTCATGCCGCTGACCACTTCCAGACCGAAGTCGCCGGGGCGGCGCGGCATGTCGCCGCCGAAGGTGATGTGGGCGCGCTGCTGGGGCTTTTGGCGCTTGCCCGGCGGCACCACGGGTGCCGGCAGCATGCGCATGACCTCGGGGTCCTCGCGGTTGAGCACCATGATGCCGCTGCTGCCGAAGATACAGGCCTTGGCATCGGCATAGGCGCGCAGGCTGCCGTGCCAGTCCAGGTGGTCCTGGGTGATATTGAGGACGGCGGCGGCCGTGGGCTCGAACATCTGCACGCCGTCGAGCTGGAAGCTGGACAGCTCCAGCACCCAGGCCTGGGGCAGCGTTTCGGCATCGATGGCCTGGGTCAGCGTGTCCAGCAGCGTGGGGCCGATATTGCCCGCCACCGCCACGCGCAGGCCGGCATGCTCCAGCAGTTGCCCGGTCAGCGAGGTGACCGTGGTCTTGCCATTGGTTCCGGTAATGCCCAGCACGGTGGGACGGTAGCCATGGGCTGCGGCCAGGGCCTTGAGCGCCATGGCGAAGAGATCGAGTTCGCCGCCCACGGGCAGGCCCTGGGCCCGGGCCGTGTCGACCACGGGCGCCACGGCGGCCGGGCTCAGGCCGGGCGAGCGGTAGACCAGCCCCAGGCTCTGGCCGTCCACCAGCTGGGCCGTGAAATCTCCGGGCACGAAGCGCGCCTGGGGCAGTTCGGCGGACAGCTGTTGCAGCTGGGGCGGCGCCTGGCGCGTATCGGCCACGATGACTTCGGCGCCGCAGCGCACGCACCAGCGCGCCATGGCCAGGCCCGAGGCGCCCAGGCCCAGGATGAGCACGCGCTGGCCCTGCAGGTGCTGGGCCTGCTCGCCGGGCCAGCCGGCAGCCACGGGTGGCAGTACCTGTTCGGCTTCAACCACCTCTTCGGTGGCGACCGGGGTGACCTCGGCGTCGGAGGAATCCGAGATGCTGGGGTCGGCAAAGATCTGGGCCACGAAGGCAGCGGCATCCCTGGCTGCCGTCAGCGTGGAGATGTCGGGCACAGGCTCGGTCATCGCCGCAGGGGCCGGGGCTGCCTCAAGCCCAAGCGCCTGCGAAGGCTCCGCAGCCAGCGGCTGCTCTGCGCCTTGCGGCGCCGCAACCGGCGAATCGTCCAGGACCGGATCCGCGACCGGCTCGTCCGCCCGCTCGCCGGCAGACTCCGAGGCAAAGTCGGCCCCCTTGGCCAGTTCGGCATGCAGCGCCGGGACAGCGGGCTCGCCAGCCGGCAGCGCAGGAGGTTCGGTCTTGAAGTCTTCGGTGTTCATGGACTCACCTCAGCTTCAGCGTGGACAGGCCCAGCAGGCACAGCAGCATGGTGATGATCCAGAAGCGGATCACGACCTGGGTTTCCTTCCAGCCGCTCTTCTCGAAATGGTGGTGCAGCGGCGCCATCTTGAGCAGGCGACGGCCTTCGCCATAGCGCTTCTTGGTGAACTTGAACCAGGTGACCTGCAGCATCACCGACAGCGCCTCGACCACGAAGATGCCGCCCATGATGGCCAGCACGATTTCCTGGCGAACGATCACGGCGATGGTGCCCAGCGAAGCGCCCAGCGCCAGCGCGCCCACGTCGCCCATGAAGACCTGGGCCGGATGGGCGTTGAACCACAGAAAGGCCAGACCCGCTCCGGCCATGGCCGCGCAATACACCAGCAGCTCGCCCGAGCCCGGAATGTGCGGGAACAGCAGGTACTTGGCGTAGCCGGCGTTGCCGGTCACATAGGCAAAGATGCCCAGGGCCGAGCCCACCATGATCACAGGCATGATGGCCAGGCCGTCCAGGCCATCGGTCAGGTTCACCGCATTGCTGGCGCCCACGATGACCAGGTAGGTCATGACCACGAAGCCGAGCACGCCCAGCGGGTAGCTGACTTCCTTGAAGAAGGGAACAAGCAGGCCGGCCTTGGGCGGCAGGTCCAGCGAAAAGCCCGACTGCACCCAGGTCACGAACAGCTCGAAGACCTGGGCATTGGTGTTCTCCGAAATGCAGAACACCAGGTAGAGCGCGGCCAGCAGTCCGATGACGGACTGCCAGAAATACTTCTCGCCCGAGCGCATGCCCTCGGGGTCCTTGTTGACCACCTTGCGCCAGTCATCGACCCAACCGATGGTGCCGAAGCCCAGGGTGACCAGCAGCACGATCCAGACGAAGCGGTTGGACAGGTCGAACCACAGCAGCGTGGACACGGCGATGGACAGCAGGATCAGCGCCCCGCCCATGGTGGGCGTGCCGCTCTTGGCCAGATGGGTTTCCATGCCGTAGCCGCGCACGGGCTGGCCGATCTTGAGCGAGGTCAGCATGCGGATCAGGCGCGGCCCGGCCAGCAGGCCGATGACCAGGGCCGTGAGCGCGGCCATCACGGCGCGCATCGTGAGGTACTGGAAGACGCGCAGAAAGCCGAACTCGGGGGACAGGCCCTGCAGCCATTGGGACAGCATCAGCAGCATGCGGCCTCCTTCTTGCAACCGTCATCCTTGCCGGCCGCCTCGACCGCCTGAACCACCTGCTCCATCTTCATGAACCTCGAACCCTTGACCAGAATGCTACCCACCTCGGGCAGCGCGGCACAGGCTGCCTGTTGCAGCGAGGCCATGTCTTCGAAATGCCGGGCACCTGCACCGAATGCGGTGGCGGCGGATGTGCTTTGCGCGCCCAGCGTGAACAGCCGGGCAATGCCCAGGCTGCGCGCCAGCGCGCCCGCCTCGGCATGGAATTGCGGCCCCTGGTCGCCGACCTCGCCCATGTCGCCCAGCACCAGCAGTTGGGGAGCGGGCAGTTCGCGCAGCACCTCGATGGCCGCGGCCACCGAATCGGGATTGGCGTTGTAGCTGTCGTCGATCACGGTGACTGGGCGGCCTTGCACCGAAACGCTCAGCGCGCGCGAGCGGCCCTGCACGGGCTCGAACACGCTCAGGCCGCGTGCGATGTCGGCCAGCGGCACGCCGGCCGCCTGGGCGCAGGCCGCTGCGGCCAGCGCATTGCGCACGTTGTGGCGGCCGGCGATGTGCAGGCGCACCGGCGCCTCGCCCTCGGGCGTGGCCAGGGTGAACTGCCAGGCATCGCCCAGCCACAGCGCGTCACGCGCGTGGATATGGGCGCCGTCGCCAGACTCGCCGAACAACAGGCATTGGCGGGCGCCCGCCAGCTCACGCCACAGCGGCGTGTAGGTGTCGCCTGCGGGGAACACGGCCACGCCGTCGGCGGGCAGGGCCAGCAGCACGCTGCCGTTTTCGCGCGCCACGGCCTCGACCGTGTGCATGAATTCCTGGTGCTCGCGCTGGGCGTTGTTGACCAGGGCCACCGTGGGTTGGCCGATGGCGGCCAGCTCGGCAATCTCGCCGGGATGGTTCATGCCCATCTCCAGCACGGCCACGCGGTGCTGGCCGGTCATGCGCATCAGGCTCAGCGGCAGGCCGATGGAGTTGTTGAAGTTGCCGCGCGTGGCCAGCGCCGCCTCGCCCGCATGGGCACGCAGGATGGAGGCCACCATCTGCGTGACCGTGGTCTTGCCGTTGCTGCCGGTGACGGCGATCAGCGGCAGCGCAAAGCGCGCGCGCCAGGCCGTGGCCAGCGCGCCCAGGGCGGCCAGCGAATCGGGCACTTCGATGCCGGACAGGCCTGCAGCCTCCAGGCCGCCATGGGCCAGGGCTGCGGCGGCACCGGCCTCGCGGGCCTGGACCAGGAACTGGTTGGCATCGAAACGCTCGCCCTTCAAGGCGACGAACAGATCCCCGGCCTGCAGCGTGCGGGTGTCGGTGTGCACGCGCGTGAGCACGGTCTGGCCGTTGCCGACCAGCCGTGCCTGGGGGATATGCGACTGGATCAGCTCCAGCGCTTGTTGCAAGGTCATCATGACCGCTTCTTTCCTTCACGGGCCGCCAGCGCCTTGCGCGCCTCGGCCATGTCGGAGAACGGATGGCGCTGGCCTGCCGTCTCCTGGTAGTCCTCATGTCCCTTGCCGGCGATCAGCACCACGTCGCGTTCGCTGGCGTGCGCGATCGCCTGGGCGATGGCCGCCGCGCGATCGGCCTGGGACTGCAGGTTCTCGCCCGGCTGCATGCCGGCCAGGATCTGGTCGATGATGCGGTCGGGCACTTCGCTGCGCGGGTTGTCGCTGGTGACCAGCACGCAGTCGGCATTCTTCTGGGCGGCCTGCCCCATGAGCGGCCGCTTGGTGGCATCGCGGTCTCCACCGCAACCGAACACGCACCACAGCCGGCCCTGGCGCTGCTCGGCGGCCGGGCGCAAGGCGCGCAGGGCCTTGTCCAGCGCGTCAGGCGTGTGGGCGTAGTCCACGGCCACCAGCGGCTGGCCGGGCTGGACGATCTGCTGCATGCGGCCGGGCACGGGCTCCAGGTGGGCGCAGGCAGCGACGGCCTGGTCCAGGCTCAGGCCCAGGCAGCGCAGCGCTGCCAGCACACCCAGCAGGTTGGATACGTTGTACTGGCCCACCATGCGCGTGTGCATGCGCAGGCTGTGGCCGGCCTCGATCACGGTGAAGCTCAGGCCCTCGGCGCCCAGCGCGATGTCCTTGGCCTGCAGGCGCGCCGCGCCCTCGATGGAAATGCTCCAGACATCGAGCGCGGCAGAGGATGCGCGCGACTGCAGCGTGGCCCACAGGCGCGCGCCGTGCGCGTCGTCCACATTGACGACGGCGGCCTGCAGGCCGGGCCAGTCGAACAGCGCGGCCTTGGCATCCCAGTAGGCCTGCATGCTGCCGTGGTAGTCGAGATGGTCCTGCGTGAAATTGGTGAACATCGCCACGCGGATGCGCGTGCCGTCCAGCCGGTGCTCGACGATGCCGATGGACGAGGCCTCGATGGCGCAGGCCGCCAGGCCCGCATCGGCGTACTCGCGGAATGCGCGTTGCAGCCGCACCGGGTCGGGCGTGGTCATGCCCGTGGATTCCAGGGCGGGCGGGATGCCCACGCCCAGCGTGCCCACCAGGGCGCAGCCGCTGCGTTCCTGCAGCTTCACCTGGGCCAGCGCATGCGCCAGCCACCAGGCCGTGGTGGTCTTTCCGTTGGTGCCGGTGACGGCCAGCACGTCGATCCGGGCGCTGGGATGCTGGAACCACTGGTCGGCGATCAGGCCCGTGGCGGCCTTGAGGCCAGGCAAGGCCGCGATGTGCTCGCCGGAAAAACCGAAGGGCTCGACGCCCTGCGCTTCGACCAGGCAGGCCACGGCGCCGCGCTCCAGGGCCGAGGCCACATGGGCGCGGCCATCGGTGGCCGCGCCGGGCCAGGCAATGAAGGCATCGCCGGGCCGGACCTTGCGGCTGTCGGTCTGCAGCGTGCCGCTGCCTTGCAGGCGGGCGGCCAGCCATTGGACAGCCTCGGTGGCCGTGGACAGCACCCGCAGGGCTTGGGAGGAACTCATAGCGAGGGCTCCTCCACGGGGTTGGCGACGATCAAGGGCTTGACTTCCATATCGGGCTGCACGCCCATCAGGCGCAGCGTCTGCTGCACCACTTCGCTGAACACGGGTGCCGCCACGGTGCCGCCGTAGATGGTGCCGGCACTGGGCTCGTCCACCATCACGGCGACGATGATGCGCGGGTTCTCGATGGGCGCCATGCCCGTGAACCAGGCGCGGTACTTGCCGGCGGCATAGCCCTTGCCCTGCTGCTTGCGGGCCGTGCCCGACTTGCCGCCCACCGAGTAGCCGATGGTCTGGGCGCGCTGGCCCGTGCCGCCGGGGCCGGCCGCCAGGGCCAGCATCTTGCGCACCTCGTTGGCCGTGCGCGGAGAGAACACGGGCACGCCCACGGGCGGCTCGTCGGTCTTGACCATGGTGGCCGGGATCACGCGCCCGCCGTTGGCAAAGACGGTGTAGCTGCGCGTCATCTGCAGCAGGCTGGCGGACAGGCCGTAGCCATAGCCCATGGTGGCCTGCTCCACCGGCCTCCAGGTCTTGTAGGGACGCAGGCGACCGCTGGCGGCGCCGGGGAAGGAGATCTGCGGCTTCTGGCCGAAGCCCACGGCCGAGAAGGTTTCCCACATTTCCTTGGCCGGCATCTGCAGCGCGATCTTGGTCGTGCCCACGTTACTGGACTTCTGGATCACGCCGGCCACGGTGAGCAGGCCGTAGTTGTGGGTGTCGGAAATCGTCGAGCCCGTGACGTTGACGCGGCCCGGCGTGGTGTCGATGGGCGTTTCCGGCTTGAAGCGGCCCGACTCCAGCGCCAGGCCGATGGTGATGGGCTTCATGGTCGAGCCGGGCTCGAAGGTGTCGGTGATGGCGCGGTTGCGCAGCTGCTCGCCCGTCAGGTTCTTGCGCTTGTCGGGCACGTAGCTGGGGTAGTTGGCCAGGGCCAGCAATTCGCCGGTGTGCGCATCCATGACCACCACGCTGCCCGCCTTGGCCTTGTGCGCGATGACCTGCTCCTTGAGCTTCTGGTAGGCGAAGTACTGGACCTTGCTGTCCACGGACAGCTGGATGTCTCGGCCGTCCTGAGGCGGCACTTCCTCGCCCACGCCCTCGACCACGCGGCCCAGGCGGTCCTTGATCACGCGGCGCGAGCCGGGCTTGCCACCCAGCTCCTTGTCGAAGGCCAGCTCCATGCCTTCCTGGCCATGGTCTTCCACATTGGTGAAGCCCACGATGTGGGCAGCCGATTCGCCTTCCGGGTACTGGCGCTTGTATTCCTTGCGCTGGTAGATGCCCTTGATGTTGAGGGCATGGATCTGCTGGCCCACGTCCCAGTCGAGCTGGCGCTTGATCCAGACGAAGGTCTTGTCCTCGTCGGCCAGCTTTTCCATCAGCGCGGGCAGCGGCATCTCCATGAGCGCGGCCAGCTGCTTGAGCTTGGCCTTGACCTCGGGGTCGTCCTGCTCGACATCTTCGGGAATGGCCCAGATGCTGGCGGCGGGAACGCTGGAGGCCAGGATCAGTCCATTGCGGTCCAGCAGGCGGCCGCGGTTGGCCGGCAACTCCAGCGTGCGCGCAAAGCGCACCTGGCCCTGGCGCTGGAAGAAGTCGTTGCCGAACACCTGCACATAGGCCGCGCGTGCACCCAGGCCGACAAAGCCCAGGCCCAGCATGGCCACGATCATCTTGCTGCGCCACAGGGGTGTCTTGGACGCCAGCAAGGGGCTGGAGGTGTAGAGCACGCTGCGCGTCATGGAGCCACTCCCGTGCGCGCATCGTCATTGACGTACTGGGCGATGGCCGGCGTCGCCGGCTTCATCTGCAGGCGCTCGCGCGCCATGACCTCGATGCGCTGCGGCGTGGCCTGGGCGCGCTTTTCCACCTGCAGGCGCTGCTGCTCGGTGGCCAGGCGGCGCGATTCGGCCACGGCGCGGTCCAGTTCGGTGAACAGCCGGCGCGACTCGTACTGGTTGTGCACCAGGAAGATGGCGCTGGCCATCACCGCCAGCAGCAGCACGAGGTTCAGGCGCAGCATGCCACGCCCTCCTCTTGCGCCAGACGGTGCGTGCGCTTCATGCAGGCACCTCGGTGCGGCGGGCCACGCGCATCACGGCCGAGCGCGAACGCGCATTGGCGACGACCTCGGCCTCGCTGGGCTTGATGCGGCCCAGGGCTTCAAGGCGCATGGGTGTGGGCGCGGCAAAGGGTGCGCGCCGGTCATAGACTTCCTTGGAATGCCTGGCAATGAACTGCTTGACGATGCGGTCTTCCAGCGAGTGGAAGCTGATCACCACCAGGCGCCCGCCCGGCGCGAGCACGCGCAGGCTGGCCTCTAGCGCCTGTTCGAGTTCTTCAAGCTCGGCATTGATGAAAATCCGAAGAGCCTGGAATGTGCGTGTCGCTGGGTTCTGCCCAGCCTCGCGGGTCCGGACCGCGCCAGCCACGAGCTCGGCAAGCTCCGCGGTGTTGCGAAGGGGCCCCTGGCTTTCGCGCCGAGCAACAATCGCCTTTGCAATGGGGCCAGCAAACCGTTCTTCGCCGTAGTCACGTATCACCTCCGCAATCTGCTGGGCATCGGCTTCCGCCAGCCAGTCCGCCACGCTCTGACCGCGCGTGGTGTCCATGCGCATGTCCAGCGGACCCTCGAAGCGGAAGCTGAAGCCACGCTCGGGGTTGTCGATCTGGGGAGAGCTCACCCCCAGGTCCATCAGCACGCCCTGCACGCTGCCGGCCGGCAACTCGCCCAGGTGGCGAAACCCTTCGTGCCGAATCGAAAAACGCGCATCGGTGATGCGCGCTGCCTCTTCGATCGCGTCCGGGTCCTTGTCGAACGCCAGCAAGGTCCCGCCCGGCCCTAGCCGCTGGAGGATGCGCCGGGAATGCCCGCCTCGCCCGAACGTCGCGTCCACCCATTGCCCGGCAACGGGCTGCGCGGCGCCGCCCAGCAGCGCATCGACGGCCTCGTCGAGCAAAACGGTGATGTGTTGCAACGGCTGATTCAAGAGAACGCCTCTTTCCTAGAAAGCAAAATCCTGGAAGGCCGCAGGCATCTCTTCCTGCATGGCCTTCGCTTCATGTGCCTCATAAGTGGCCTTGTCCCACAGCTCGAAATGGTTGCCCATGCCCAGCAGCACGACCTCCTTGGTCAGACCCACGGCGTCGCGCAACTCGGGCGACACCAGCACACGGCCGGTGGCATCCATGTCCACGTCCATGGCGTTGCCCAGGAAGATGCGCTTCCACCACTGCGCCGACATGGGCAGCTGCGCGATCCGCTCGCGGAACTGCAGCCACTCCGTGCGCGGGAACAGCATCAGGCAACCATGGGGGTGTTTGGTGAGGGTGACCTGGCCCTGCGCCATGGCCAAGAGGGCGTCACGATGCCGGGTCGGCACAGACAGCCGCCCCTTGCCATCGAGATTCAGCGAGGACGCCCCTTGAAACACGGTCAGTCACCCCGGTCGGTTGGAGCCATCGCGTCCCGGAAATCGGGGCACAAAGGCAACTTTCACCACTTAATTGCACTTTTTTGCACTGTAGCAGCAATTTGGTGTTTCACAACCCGGGAATGGACAATTATTTGCAATGAAATCAACAACTTAGAGATCGAATGCAATGTGAGTGATGACAAAAAACCGAGACTTTACAAGCACTTAGGGGAGTGATTGCAAGTGAACTCTCAATCCCGGCAGGCAATTGCAACGATTCAATTCGCTGGCGACCGGGTGCAACTCGGGCCGGCCTCCTACAAAAAGTGACTGCCCGGCAATGCGGGCAGTCACTTCGATGGCGGCTGCTCGGCCGCCGGGGCAGGCTTCAGAGGATGAAGCGAGACAGGTCTTCGTCCTGGCTCAGGGACTGCAGGCGCTGGTCCACGTAGGCCGCGTCGATGGTGACGGTCTGCCCCGAAAGCTTGGCCGCATCGAAGCTGACCTCGTCCAGCAGCCGCTCCAGCACGGTGGACAGGCGGCGCGCGCCGATGTTCTCGGTGCGCTCGTTGACCTCGAAGGCGATGCCGGCCAGCCGGGTGATGCCTTCGGGCGTGAACTCCAGCGTGACGCCTTCGGTGGCCAGCAGCGCCTGGTACTGCTTGACCAGGGAGGCATGGGTCTGGGTGAGGATGGCCTCGAAGTCCTGGACCGACAGCGAGTCCAGCTCCACGCGGATCGGAAAGCGGCCCTGCAGCTCGGGGATGAGGTCGCTGGGCTTGGACAGGTGGAAGGCGCCGGAGGCGATGAACAGGATGTGGTCGGTCTTGACCACGCCGTACTTGGTGGAGACGCTGGTGCCCTCGACCAGGGGCAGCAGGTCGCGCTGCACGCCCTGGCGCGAAATGTCGGAGCCGCTGCTTTCCTGGCGCGTGGCGACCTTGTCGATCTCGTCGATGAAGACGATGCCGTTTTGCTCCGCATTGGCAATGGCGCGCGTGCGCACGTCTTCCTCGTTGACGAGCTTGGCCGCTTCCTCGTCGGTCAGCAGCTTCATGGCCTCGGCAATGCGCAGCTTGCGCGTCTTGCGCTTTTCCTGGCCCATGTGGCTGAACATGCCGCGCAGCTGCTCGGCCATCTCCTCCATGCCCTGCGGGCCCATGATCTGCACCTGGGGCGGCGCGTCGGCCACGTCGATATCGATTTCCTTGTCGTCGAGCTGGCCTTCGCGCAGCTTCTTGCGGAAAACCTGGCGGGCCGTGCTGTCGGCAGCCACCTCGCCGCTGCGGGCCTGGGGCACGAGCACGTCGAGGATGCGGTCCTCTGCAGCGTCTTCGGCGCGCAGGCGCAGCTTCTTCATGTCGGCCTCGCGCGTCTGCTTGACGGCGACCTCGGCCAGATCGCGGATGATGGCGTCCACGTCCTTGCCCACGTAGCCCACTTCGGTGAACTTGGTGGCCTCGACCTTGATGAAGGGCGCATCGGCCAGCCGCGCCAGGCGGCGCGCGATCTCGGTCTTGCCCACGCCGGTGGGGCCGATCATGAGGATGTTCTTGGGCGTGATCTCCTGGCGCAGGCCGTCGGCCACGTTCTGGCGGCGCCAGCGGTTGCGCAGCGCGATGGCCACGGCGCGCTTGGCGCCAGCCTGGCCGACGATGTGGCGGTCCAGTTCGGAGACGATCTCCTGGGGGGTCATGGCAGAGGACATGGTGTGTATTCGAAGCATTGCGCCGCCAGCCCCGCTTCCGTTACCTGGCCGCTGGCGGCTATCCGTTTCAATGGCCGGGCGAGAACCGCCCGCGCCGCGAGGGTCTCAGAGCGTCTCGACCGTATGGTGCATGTTGGTGTAGATGCACAGCTCGCCGGCAATCGCCAGCGACTTGCGCACGATCTCCTCGGCCGACAGCTCGGTGTTGGTCAGCAGCGCCTTGGCCGCCGAGTGCGCGTAGGCGCCACCCGATCCGATGGCCACGATGCCCTGCTCGGGCTCCAGCACATCGCCGTTGCCGGTGATGATCAGCGAGGCCGATGCATCGGCCACGGCCAGCATGGCCTCCAGCCGGCGCAGCACGCGGTCGGTGCGCCAGTCCTTGGTCAGCTCGATGGCCGCGCGCGTCAGATGGCCCTGGTGCTTTTCCAGCTTGGCCTCGAAGCGCTCGAACAGCGTGAAGGCGTCGGCCGTGGCGCCGGCAAAGCCGGCCAGCACCTTGCCGTGGTAGAGCTTGCGCACCTTGCGCGCCGTACCCTTGACGACGATGTTGCCCAATGTGACCTGGCCATCGCCACCGATGGCGACCTGCACGCCTTCGGGGGTCTGCCGGCGCACGCTGATGATGGTGGTGCCGTGATACTGTTCCATAGCGGTGCCAGATGAGGGCGGCTCCCGTCTTCTCAAGAGCCCCTCCAAAGAATGCCGCCGCTCGGCAGGTCAGTCCCGTCTCGGCGTTACCTGCGCATGCTCCTGGATGCCGATCACATTGAAGAATACGGCCACCAGCTGGTGCAGCTGGCCGAACTGCAGCACATGGCCCAGCGACTGCATGTGGGCCGCCCAGTTGAGCACGGAGCCGGCCGCCGCAAAGTCCATGCGCACCAGCTGGGTGCAGTCGATGAACACCGGCTCGCCCAGGCTGGCGCCTTCCTGCACCGGGTCCAGCCAGGTGGAGGCATCGCCTTCGATGGTGCCGGACAGCGCAAATCGCACGGTATCCGCCGGGGCGGCAGCGCCCGGCTGCACAGGGGCTTGTGCACCGCCGGACTCGACGGCTTGCGTCAGGCACTGGCAGACCGGGTCCGCCCAGGCAGGTGGCGAGACTTCGTAGGTCACGCAGTAGTCCAGGGCCACCAGCTCGAAATCATCCTGCCGGTTCATCAGGCGCAGCACGGCCATGCGCAGGCGCCACCACAGCGTATCCACAGCGGAGTCGCCCGAGGGAGCCAGCGCGCCCAGCAGCGCCTGCAGCCGGTCCGCGTTGAGCAGCACGAATACGCCCTGGGAATCGGCCCATTGCTGAAGCAGCGCCTCCAAGGCGGTGGCTGCCGCCTCGTCGATGTGGGTCACGGCAGCCCAGTCCAGGGTCCAGGGACCGGCGGCCTTGGCCTGGGAGGCCTTCAGCGCCGTGACGGCGCTGGGCGTGACCTGGGCGGGAGCGCTCCAGCGCCAGCCGCGCCCTGCCGCTGCGCCGGGAAGGGGCGCCATCGCGGCGGTGCGCTGCTGCGGCATCGCGAACCACTGGGGAGCGGAGCGGCCGAAGCGCGCCGCGAATTCAATGCCGGCCTTGTCGAACTGCAGCGGGCGATCGGCCGCGCGGTACAGGTCCAGCAAGGCCAGCCAGACCGGCAGCTGCGCAGGCACATCGCGCCGCTCGATCAGCTCCAGCATGCCCTGCTCGGCGCCGTCCACGTCGCCATTGGCAAAGAGGATGGCCGGCTCTTCGAGGTCGGGATCGTGCTCGAACACCACGAAGGATGGCGGCACCATGTCCATGGGCTGCGGGGCAGAGACCTCGGTGGCCGCGAAGGCGGGCAGGAAATCGGTCGCTCCCTCCAATGGCCGCAGGGGGCGGGCCATGGGCATGGAATCCATGAGGGGAGCCGTGGAGACGGACGGCACCTGCGGCGCAGGTGCCAGGCTCATGGGCAAGGTGGTGGCAAAGGCCGCCACATCGCCGGCCGAGGCAATGGCCGCAGGCACCACGTCGCTGAGCATGGGGATCTGGCCCGGCGGCGGCTGCTTGCGAAACGACGCCGGCGCGGGGTTGCCGCCAGCGGGCAGCGCCATGGGAATGGTGGTGGCGTCGGCCGCCTGCTTGCCCCGCCACCATTGCTGGGACATCTGGGCCTCGATCTCGTCGATCTTCTTGAGCGTGACGGCGCGCTCGCCGGAGGATTTGGAGCTCAGCAGGCTGCTGAGGAATTGCGAGCCCTGTGCAGCCGGTCCGGGCACGCCGACACCGACAGATGCGCTGCCCGGCCGGGAGGCCTGTTGCAACTCGGCCTGGCGCAGGCGGCGCAGCTGGTCGAATTCGCGCTTGCGTACGAAGTCGTTGCGGCGCTTGCGCTCGATCATTTCCTTGAGCGCCTGCTTGCTGTACTGGCTCTCCTGGTCAGCGTCGAGGCCGTCGAGATCGGACCAATTGACCGTCGGGTGGCGCACAAAGCGCACCACCTTGGACAACAACCCTCCCGATTTGCTGCTCTCTTCTTTTGCCATGGCGAATCAGATTAGCACCACCGTTCCGAAGGCCGTTGCCGCAACTCAATCTCCGTACATCTTCTGCTTGAGCTCGCGTCGCTGCTGGGCCTCCAGCGACAGCGTGGCCGTGGGACGGGCCAGCAGGCGGCCCACGCCGATGGGCTCGCCGGTTTCGTCGCAGTAGCCGTAGTCGCCTGCGTCGATGCGTGCAATGGATTGCTCGATCTTCTTGAGCAGCTTGCGCTCGCGATCGCGGGTGCGCAGTTCCAGCGCGTGCTCTTCCTCGATGGTGGCGCGGTCGGCCGGATCGGGAACCACCACGGTGTCCTCGCGCAGGTTTTCTGCCGTCTCGCCCGCGTTGGTGTGCATGTCGTGCTTGAGAGTGAGCAGCTTCAGGCGGAAAAACGCCATCTGCTTCTCATTCATGTAGTCGTCATCGGACATGGCCAGCACTTCGGCATCCGTCAGCTCCTCCGCCGACTTGGTCTTCCAGGCATTGGCCAGCTTGGGGTCTCGTTTCGTCGATCCCGACGAAGGCGTTTGCGTAGTGGTAGGCATAGTGTTGGTTTCGCTAACTTAGTCCGAGCCGGGGGCATCGGACGGGGCCATGGATGGTACTGTCAATCGAGGCGCCCGGGTCGAATGCCATGTAGGACAGCCGATCGCCGCAGTTGCGGAACCTGCCGGCTTCCCCTTGCGGCGGGGTGCGGCAATCCAGGCCGTGCGGCGGCCGTGCGTGCAAAGAGCCCTTTTCCAGCCGGCGCGGGAGGCCAGGTCGACGACGCCGACCGCAGTGCGGACCGCGGCCTTCTGGCTTGCAGCCGGGGCCTGGGCGGCCACTGACGGCTTCTTGCTGGATTCGGCGCTCACTTGCTGTCTCCTCACGGTATGGGCGACCCCTGCGGGGCAGTCCATTGGGCTTGGGGGCTCTCTTCAGGGGCGCGATTGTATCGATGCTCTACAGGAGCGCAAGCCGTTGCACATACCCCACATGAAAGCAGAGGAGCCGCCTGCAGATGCGGGCGGCTCCTGCGTCAATCAGATGTCAGCAAAAAACCATGTGATTCCTCACAAAAGTTCACAGACGGCTCAGACCAGGCACTGCTCCAGGCCCTGCAGGAAGATGTCCTGGGGCAGGTCGATGCCGATGAAGACCATCTTGCTCTGGCGCTTTTCGTCTTCGGCCCATTGCGGTCCCAGGTCGCTGCCCATGAGCTGGTGCACCCCCTGGAAGATGACCTTGCGCTCCGTGCCCTGCATGTTCAGCACGCCCTTGTAGCGCAGCATGCGCGGGCCATAGATGTTGACGATGGCGCCCAGGAAGTCCTCCAGGCGGGCCGGGTCGAACGCCCGGTCGGCACGGTAGACGAAGCTCTTGACGTCGTCATCGTGGTGATGGTGGTGAGGATGATTGCAGTGTTCGCCGTGCTCGTGATCATGGGCGTGGCTGTGGGCGTGGTCGTGCCCGCAGTTCTCGTCGTGCTCGTGGTCATGGCTGCAGTGCTCGCCATGCTCGTGCTTGTGATCATGGCCGTGGTCGTGATCGTCTTCCTTGAGGAAGTCGGGATCGATGTCCAGCTTGGCATTGAGGTTGAAGCCACGCAGGTCGAAGACTTCGTTCAGGGGCACTTCGCCGAAATGCACGGCGCGGATGGGCGCGCGCGGGTTCATGTGCTTGAGGCGGTGGATGAGCGCGTTCTTCTCGTCCTCGCTGACCAGATCGGTCTTGGACAGGAAGAGCTGGTCGGCAAAGCCGACCTGGCGGCGCGCTTCCTGGCGGTCGTCCAGCTGCTGGTTGGCGTGCTTGGCGTCGACCAGGGTCAGGATGGAGTCGATGAGATAGGTCTCGGCGATCTCGTCGTCCATGAAGAAGGTCTGGGCGACGGGGCCGGGATCGGCCAGGCCCGTGGTCTCGATCACGATGCGGTCGAACTCCACCAGGCCCTTGCGGCGCTTGGAGGCCAGCAGCTGCAGGGTCTCGCGCAGGTCTTCGCGGATGGTGCAGCAGATGCAGCCGTTGCTCATCTGCAGGATCTGCTCCTTGGACTCCGTCTTGAGAATGTCGGTGTCGATGTTTTCCTCGCCGAACTCGTTCTCGATCACGGCGATCTTCATGCCGTGGGACTCGCTGAGCACGCGCTTGAGCAGCGTGGTCTTGCCCGAGCCCAGGAAGCCGGTAAGGATGGTGACGGGAATCAGTGCCATGGGATTGCTTTCAGAAAATTCAGCAAAGGGAAGCGGCAAGGCCCGTCCACCATGGACGGGCCTTGTCGAAAAGACGTTCCGAATAAGTTTAGCGAGCCTGTCAAGTGCTGTTTTGCCAGAGGGCTTGGCCTTTTTTATTCGAGGTTGTCCTTTTCAGGGGTTTCGCCGATTTCGCCGACTTGCCTGCTGTCGCCGCTCTTGCGGCGCGCGCGCGGGTGGGCGCTCTCGTAGGCCTGGGCCAGATGCTGGAAATCCAGGCGCGTGTAAATCTGCGTGGTCGAGATGCTGGCGTGGCCCAGCAGCTCCTGCACGGCGCGCAGATCGCCACTGGACTGCAGCATGTGGCTGGCGAACGAATGCCGCAGCACATGGGGATGGACACTGGCCGACAGGCCGGCCTGCTGCCCGCGCTGGCGCAGCCGCGCCCAGACCGACTGCGCGCCCAGGCGCTCGCCGCGCCGGCCGATGAAAAGGGCGGGTTCGTGTTGCGCAGCCTGCGCGGCCGCACCCGCAAGACCCGTTTCCCGAAGGTCCAGCCAGCGCTGCAGCGCCTGCAGCGCGGCCGCTCCCACGGGCACGGTGCGGCGCTTGCCGCCCTTGCCCTGCACGTGGGCGTCGGCGGACTGCAGGTCTATCCAGCCACGGCCCTGGCGCTGCGTGTCCTGGCCGGGGGCCACGTCCAGCCCCACCAGTTCGCCCACGCGCAGGCCGCAGCTGTACAGCAATTCGGTGATGGCGGCGTCGCGCGCCTCGATCCAGGGGTCGGCATCGGCGTTGCTGAAGGCGGCCAGCTGCACGGCGTCATCCACGCCCAATGCCTTGGGCAGGGGTTTGGGGGCCTTGGGGCCGCGCACGCCCTCCACAGGATTGAAAGGCACCAGCGACTGCTGGGCCGCCCAGCGGAAGAAGCTGCGCCAGCCGGACAGGATGAGCGCAATGCCGCGCGGGCTGCGGCCCCGGGAATGCATCCGGGCCACGAAGCGGCGGATATGGGCGGGCTGCAGCGCCAGCAGTTCCAGGCCGGCGTCGCGGGCCATGACGCACAGCCGGCCCATGTCCAGCGCATAGAGCTCGCAGGTGCGGTCGGCCAGGCGCTTTTGCACGCGCACATGCTCCAGATAGGCATGGACGGCGGAGGGGAGCAGCGCCAGGTCCTCCGCCTCCAGATCCTCTGCCGGAAGGCCGCCTTCCGGGAGCCCGTCCCTGTCCGATGCCCCCGGCATGGGCTTTCAGCCGATCAGCCGCGCGCCAGGGTCAGCGCCACGGGCCGCATGCGCGAGAGGGCCGCGCTGGCCAGGGCCGCGATGCGCGAGAGGAATTCCGTGCCCATGGTTGCCTCGAAGCGCAGCGGATCGGGCGAGCCCAGGACCAGCATGCCGAAGGCATGGGCCGGGTTGCCGGGGTCGCCATCGTGCAGGGTGAGCAGGGCCAGGGACTGGGCCGCGTCGGGATCGACCAGCCAGCCGCCGGGCTCGAAGCCCATGTTGGGGCCGCAAAACGGCATGGTCAGCGAGGCAGCGAAGGACTTGGCATCGTCGCTGACGCCCATGGTGTAGATGCTGCTGGTCTGCGCGCCGGAGACGTTCCACAGGCGCAGGGCCACCTGGGGCACCTCGAAGACATGCTGCAGGCTGGCCGTCAGCGCATGGGGCAGTTCGCGCAGGTCCTGGACCTTGGCCAGGGCGCAGCTCCAGGCGTGCAGCTTGTCGGCGATGGAGGCGTTCTCGCTGCTGTGCCGCATCATGTCCATGATGCGGTGCTCCAGGCCCTTGATCTTCTCGCGCAGCATCTCGGCCTGGCGTTCCTGCAGGCTGACGGTGCGCGGGCTGTGGCTGCTGACCAGCTGCACGCGCGCGAGCATCTCGGCGTGGCGCTCGAAGAATTCCGGATGGTTCAGCAGGTAGTCGGCAATCGTCTCTTCGGTGACGGCGATATCGGTAGTGCTGTTCATGGCTGGTCGGGAACCTCGATCTGTCCTTCAAAAACAAACTCTGCGGGGCCGGTCATGCGCACTGCGCCGCCGTCCCACTCGATGGTCAGCCGGCCGCCGCGGGTGTGCACATCGACGCGCGCGTCGAGCAGCCCCCAGCGGATGCCGGCCACCACGGCCGCGCAGGCGCCCGTGCCGCAGGCCAGCGTCTCGCCGGCACCGCGCTCGTACACACGCAGCCGGATCTGGCCGCGATCGACGATCTGCATGAATCCCGCATTGACGCGCTGGGGAAAGCGCGCATGGCGCTCGATCAGCGGGCCCCAGGTGGCCACGGGCGCATGGTCCACATCGTCCACCAGCTGCACCGCATGCGGGTTGCCCATGGAAACGGGGGCGATCCAGACCGTGGCTTCGTCGCCCAGTTGCAGGGGCCATTGCTGCGCCGCACCCAGCGGGCGGGGAACCAGGCCTGCACCATCGAAGGGCACCAGGGCGGGCTCCAGCACGGGCTGGCCCATGTCCACGGTGACGCGGCCATCGGCATGCAGCTCGGGGGCGATGAGGCCGGCCAGCGTCTGCACGCGGATGACGGACTTGTCCGTCAGTCCCTTGTCGTGCACATAGCGGGCAAAGCAGCGCGCGCCGTTGCCGCACTGCTCGACCTCGCCGCCGTCGGCGTTGTGGATCACGTATTCGAAGTCGATGCCTTCGGCGGGCGAGGGCCGCACCGTGAGGATCTGGTCGGCGCCCACGCCGAATTGGCGGTGGGCCAGAAAGCGGTACTGGGCTGCGCTCAGGCCCAGCGGGCCGGCGGTTTCGTCAAGGACCACGAAATCGTTGCCAGCGCCCTGCATCTTGGTAAAGCGGATCTGCATCCCGCGATTATCCCCTGCACGGCAGCCTCATGGCGCAATCCGGGGCATGCCCTGGTGCAGAGCGCCATCCAGCCGCCTGCGTCTCCGGCGCAACAGCACGATGCAGGTCCATCCGCATAATGCCCCCATGACCCGCCCCAGCCAGCTCCTGCACCCCCAGCGCCAGCCCGTAGACACGCTCAAGGCCTCCACCGTTTTGCTGATGCGCGACCGCGCCGATGGCAGCGGACTGGAAGTGCTCATGACAAGGCGCTCGCCCAAGGCCAGCTTCGTGCCCAGCGCCTATGTCTTCCCGGGCGGCGGCATCGAGGCCCAGGACGCCGCCGACGCCGCCCATGCCTGCGCCAGCACCCGCCCCGCGCAGGCCGGCCATGGCCTGCGCGTCACCCAGGCCATCGCCGGCCTGCGCGAGACTTTCGAGGAGCTCGGCATTTTGCTGGCCCACGATGCCCAGGGCCGACCGGTATCGGCCGCCGAGCTGGCCACGCTGGACCGCAATGCTCCCCTGGTTCCCCAGTGCGAGGCACGCGGCCTGCGCCTGGCCGTGGATGCGCTGTGGTACCTGGCCCACTGGACGGCCGACCGCGACCTGCCCCGGCGCTTCGATGTGCCTTTCTTCGTGGCGCGCATGCCCGAAGGCCAGGAGCCTGACGCCGACGGATCGGAACAGTTCGAGCCCATCTGGGTGAGCCCCCAGCAAGCGCTGGAGCGCCACCGCGCCGGCAGCTTTCCCATGATCTTTCCCACCATCCGCACGCTGGACCGGCTCAGCCGCTTCGCGGGCACCGATGCCGTGTTCGCCGCCCTGCAAGGCGAGCGGCCGCTGTGGCAGTGCTGCCCGCGCACCGGCTTTCTCGATGGCAAGGAAGCCCGCCACATGGAGGACGAGGCCCCCTTCGGCGAGCTGGAAATGGTCTGCCCGGACGGCCAGATCCTGCACACGCTGGACTGGCAGAGCGAGCGCGCCGTGCCCCTGCGCAAGAACCTGCTGCGCCTGACGGCCCCCAACCCCGGCGTGATGACCGGCCCCGGCACCAACAGCTATCTGGTGGGCGATGCCGCCACGGGCTACATCTGCATCGATCCCGGCCCGGCCGACGCCGCGCATGTGCAGCGCCTGTTCGAGGCGGCCGGCGGCGACATACGCCACATCCTATGCACCCACTCCCATGCCGACCATTCGCCGGGCGCTGCCCTGCTGCAGGCGCTGGCGGTGCAGGCCGGCAAGCCACGCCCGGCCATCGGCGGCCTGCCTTCGGCACCCACGGCCCGGCCGGCCAGCCGCTTCACGCCAGACCACGTGCTGGCAGATGGCCAGCGCATCGCCGTGCAGGATGCGCAAGGCACCGTCACCCACACGCTGCAGGCCGTGTTCACGCCGGGCCATGCGGCCAACCACGTGTGCTTTCTGCTGGAGGAAGATGCCCTGCTGTTCAGCGGCGACCACATCCTCAACGGCAGCACCACCATCATCGATCCGCCCGACGGCAACATGCGCGAGTACATCGATTCGCTGGACAGGCTGGACGCGCTGTGCGCCGCGCACGATGCGCGCTTCATCCTGCCGGCCCATGGCTATGTGCTGGGCTTTGCGCGCCAGGCGATCGCCAAGCTGAAGGCCCACCGGCTGGCGCGCGAGGCCAAGGTGCTGGCCGCCATGCAAAGACAGCCCGACGGCAGCGTGCAGGACTGGGTGCGGCTGGCCTATGACGACGCCCCGCCGCAGCTGTGGCCGATTGCCGAGCGCTCGCTGCTGGCGCATGTGGAGCGCATCCGTGCGCTGTGCGGGCGGCAATGACCAGCAATGACCGGCAATGACCGACGACGCGCGCGGGGCCTGGTATCTGGTTAAGCTGCGCGCATGTCTGAATCTGAAAGCGTTCGCCTGGCCAAGCGCCTGGCCGAACAGGAACAATGCTCGCGCCGCGAGGCCGAGCTGCATATCACCGCCGGCAACGTCCAGGTGGACGGCAAGGTCGTGCAACTGCCCGAGACGCGCGTGCGCCCCGAGCAGCAGGTCACGCTGCGCAGCGGCGCCCAGCCCGAGGCCGTGCCGCCCGTCACCCTGCTGATGAACAAGCCTGCGGGCTATACCCAGGGCCGGCCCTATGGCCGGGTGCGCAGCGCCCACTCCCTGCTGGGCGAAGCCAGCATGGCCCAGGTGGACACGCCCATGCCGCTGCTGGTGCTGGCCCAGCACTTCAAGAACCTGGAATCCTTCCTGCCCCTGCCGCTGCCGGCCAGCGGCCTCATCGTCTACACCCAGGACAAGCGCGTGGCGCGCAAGCTGGGGGAGGAAGGCATGTGGCTGGAGCAGGAATGCATCGTCGGCGTCGAGGGCCAGATCCACGAGGACGGCCTGGAGCTGATGAAGGCCGGCCTGCCGATCGGCAAGCGCCAGCTGCCGCCCTGCCGCGTGAGCTGGCAGAACGAGAACCACCTGCGCTTTGCGCTCAAGGGCATCGCCCCCGACGAGATCGACGCCATGTGCACCGAAGTGGGCCTGCGCGTGGTCAGCCTGCGCCGCCTGCGCATTGGCCGCCTCTCTCTGGCCAAGGTGCCCGAAGGCCAGTGGCGCTACCTGATGCCCTGGGAGCGGTTCTAGGCCGGCATTGCCGGGTGCGCGGCGGGCAGCACATTCGGCAAATGAGAATCATTTCATAGAATGCGGGATTCCCGTGCTGCCTTCGGGCCTCCCGCATGCCTGCGCCCGCCTCTTCCTCTTCTTCCCTGCTGAGCACCTTCCAGGACAGCTACCACGAGCTGGTGCGCTTCGTGGCGCGCCGCGCCGGCCCGCAGGCCGCGCGTGACCTGGTGCATGACGCCTGGATACGCCTGGCCGAACGCCAGCGCGGCGAAAGCGATGCGCCCGCCGCGCCGGACAGTCCGCTAGGCGCCAGCCGCGCCTATCTCTACGCGGTGATGGAGAACATCGCCATCGACCACCTGCGCCATGGCCAGCGCACGGCCGAGCGCTTTGACACCAGCGCGAGGGAAGGCGAGCCGCCCTCCCCCCTCAGCCCCGATGTGGCCGACACCCATTCCTACCGCCAGGCCCTGGCCGGGGTCGAAGGCGCCCTGGCGCAGCTGCCGGCGCGCTGCCGCGACATCTTCCTGGCCGACCGCATCGAGGGCGCCTCGCATGCCGAACTGGCCGAGCGCCACGGCGTCTCGGTCAAAACCGTGGAACGCGAGGTCATGCGCGCCATGGACAGCGTGGAAGCCTCGCTGCGCCGCTGGCGCGGAGAAACCGCCGCACCCGCACCACGCACGGGCCGCCGCCGCGCCCTGTCCACCCTGCTGGGGATGGCGGGCCTGGGTGTCGGCAGCCCGGCATTGTGGCTGGCCTGGCGCCAGTGGATGCCGCAGTACCAGGTGCGACTGGCCACGGCCACCGGCCGCCTGCTGAACCAGCCCCTGCCCGACGGCAGCACCCTGACGCTGGACGCCGCCAGCCGTGCCGAGGTGGACTTCTACGCCACGCGCCGCCAGGTGCGGCTGCTGGCCGGCAGCGCCTTCTTCGCCGTGGCGCGCGACACGGAACGGCCCTTCGTGGTCCAGGCAGCGGACGTACAGGTCACCGTGCTGGGCACGCGCTTCGAGGTGGCGCTGGAGGACGATGCGGTGCTGGTCGCCGTCGATGCGGGCCGCGTGCAGGTGCGCGACGGCAGCGGCGCCCGGCATGCACTGGGCGCAGGCCAGATGCTGCGCCTGGCGCCAGGCCAGACGGCCGCCGTGCAAACGGTTGCGGCAGTGGCCGCCTGGCGCGAGGGCTGGCTGGACTTCCAGAACACGCCGCTGGCCGAGGTCGCCCGCCGCCTGGAGCGCTACAGCCTGCAGCCACTGCGCGTGGAGCCCGACGCCGCCGCCCTGCCCGTGCTGGGGCGCGTGCGCATTGCGGCGGCCCAGGGCTGGCTGCGCATGCTCCCGCGCACCCTGCCGGTCAGCGTGCAGGAAGAGGAACAGGGCCCGGGAAGCGGGCGCACCCTGGTCATCCGCCGCCGCAGCTGATGCGCCCATAGCCCCGGAATGCACGTCGCATGCGCACCAGGCATGAGGGAATGCCTGCGCCCGTTCGTATAGGCATGAGGACCCGGGAACGCGACGCATTCGCAGCCCGGGAATCGCCATTGCCCAGATCCGCCACGGGACCTTCCATGTCTTCATTCCCCTCCAAGCCTTCCCGCCTTGCCTGCAGCCTTGCCCGCCACCATGCCGTTGCCGCGGGCATCGCGCTGCTGGCCCTGCAGCTGTCTCCAGCCGCACTGGCCCAGGCGGCACAGGCCACAGCCACGGCCGCCAGCACCGACTTCCACATTCCCGCCCAGCCGCTGGACCAGGCGCTGGCCCAACTGGCCCGCCAGGCCGGCCTGCAACTGCTGGCTGCGCCTGAACTGGTGCAGGTCCGCCGCGCGCCCGCCGTGGAAGGGCGCCTGAGCACCGCCGCCGCCGTGGCCCGGCTGCTGCGCGGCAGCGGGCTGAAAGGCCATGTGAGCGAGGGCACGCTGGTGGTGGAAAAGCCCGCCGGCACCGTGGCCCTGCCCGAAGTCACGGTGTCCGCCGTGGGCGAGACCACGACCACCGAGGGCTCGGGCTCCTACACCACGGGGCTGATGAGCACCTCGACCAAGCTGCCGCTGTCCATCCGCGAGACGCCCCAGTCCCTCACCGTGGTCACGCGCCAGAAGATGGACGACCAGGGCATGCTGTCCATCGACGACGTGGCCAACAGCGCCACCGGCATCACCATCAACCGCTGGAGCGACGACCGGGCGCGCTATTTCTCGCGCGGCTTCGTGATCGGTTCGTTCCTGCAGGACGGCGTGCCCGTCTCGTATGAAACCGACACCTCCACCTACGACACCATGGCCATGTACGACCACGTGGAAGTGGTGCGCGGCCCCACGGGGCTGATGACGGGCGTGGGCGACCCTTCGGGCACCATCAACTTCGTGCGCAAGCGCGCGCCGCGCACCACCCAGCGCTCGGTCACCCTGCGCGGCGGCAGCTGGAACCAGGCCGTGGGCGAGGTCGATGTGGGCGGCGCCCTCAACGAGGACGGCTCGGCGCGCGGGCGTGTGGTGGCCTCGGCCCAGTCGCGTGACCACTTCATCGATGGCTATAGCAGCCGCCGCCAGCTGCTGTACGGCACCGCCGAGTTCGACCTGGGGCGCGACACCACGCTGAGCGTGGGCGGCTCCTATGTGAACGAAGACAACCCCGGCTCGCAATGGATGGGCGTGCCCATGGGCTTCGATGGATCCTTCCTCGACATTGCGCGATCCAGGCGTTTCTCGCCCTCCTGGAGCAAATGGGACAAGAAGGAGGTCAGCCTGTTCGCCGACCTGGAGCACCGCTTCGACAACGGCTGGAAGGCCAGGCTGGCTGCGCGCGCCCTGCAGGCCCAGTCCGCGCTGGACGGCGCCTACCTGGTCTCGGGCGGCCAGGACGAACAGGGCCGCACGCGCTACGACGTGGCCGGCGGCCTGTACGACTACGACAAGCGCCAGCTCAGCCTCGATGCCTCGGCCCAGGGCCCCGTGCGCCTGTTCGGCCGCGAGCATGACCTGGCCTTCGGCCTCAGCCGACGCACCATCCGCTGGAGCGACCAGGGCTACAGCTACCTGTCGCCCACGGGGGAATGGCTGATCGCCAATGGCGTCGATCCCTATACCTGGAACCCCGACTCGCTGGACCGCTCCGGCCTGCTGGCCGAAGACCTGTGGACGCGCCGCCAGAAGACCACGCTGACCTCGGCCTACGCCACGGGCCGCTTCCTGCTGGCCGAGCCACTGAACCTGATCGCCGGCGCGCGCCTTGACTGGTACGACTTCACCAACGTCCAGCGCCAGGGCAGCTGGAGCCGGGAGCGCGAATTCAGCGAGAAAGCCCATGCCACGCCCTATGCGGCGCTGACCTATGACATCAACAAGACCTACTCGGCCTATGCCAGCTACACCAGCATCTTCCGGCCGCAGGATTTTCTGGATGTCTCGGGCAGCATGCTGGCGCCGGTGGAGGGCCGCAATTTCGAGCTGGGCCTCAAGGGCAGCTACCTGGACGAGCGCGTGAACCTGGCCGTTGCCGTGTTCAACACCACGCAGGACAACCTGCCCCAGGCCATCGCGGACATCAACTCCTGCACGGTGAAGACCAATTGCTACCGCTCCGTCGGCAAGGTCAGGAGCAAGGGGCTGGACGTGGACATCAGCGGCGAGATCCTGCCGCGCCTGAACGCCGGCCTTGGCTATACCTTCACCCAGGCCGAGATCGCCAGCGACAGCACCGAAGGCGCCAAGGGCGCGCCCTATGCCAGCTACACGCCGCGCCACCAGCTCAAGCTGTCGGCCATGTACCACCTGGGCGGCGAGCTGGGCGCATGGCGCGTGGGCGGCGGCCTGCGCTACCAGAGCCGCACCACGTCCGAGTCGCTGACCAGCGCCGAAGGCTATGCAATCCGCCAGTCCGCCCATGCCGTGGCCGACCTGGTCATCGGCTATCGGGTGAACCGGCAGCTGGACCTGCAGATGAACGTCAGCAACCTGTTCGACCGCCGCTACTTCGAGACCCTGGGCACGAACAACGGCGGCAACTATTTCGGCGTGCCGCGCAGGCTGCTGCTGACGGCCAAATACCAGTTCTGAACCGCCCATGAAAATGCCCCGCCGGTGGCGGGGCATGGAAGAAAGTGTGAAGCGCGCCGATAAGCCGGATTCTGTGCACGCGGTTGCCCGCATGTGACCGCCATTAATCTGGGCCGGGCGTCGCCGCCCGGCTCGGTGCTACCTACCCGCACACTCCGGGGGCCCCGTCAACGTGTGCCTACTTGGTATTGCTGCGCGTAGAGATTGCCCGTTTCACCCGGGGACGCGTTCCGCGTCCCCGGGTGGCTATGGGGCCCAGGCTTTCGCCTGGGCGTCTGGCTTGCGCCATCCGTCGCCAGCTTGCGCCGGCACCCCATAGAACACCAAGTTGGCGGCACATGTCCCCGACTCGTCTCTGTTGCTCTGATCCTCACCTCACGGTGGACAGCCGTTAGCTGCTACGCTGCCCTGTGCAGTCCGGACGTTCCTCCAGTGCCGTGTTTCCACGATTGCACCAGCGGCGGTCTGGCGTGCTTCACGGGCGGCATTATCTCGCGGCTTGGGCCGGGCTGCAGACAGATGGCGCAACAGCCTCACGGAGGCATGCAGAACTCGCGGCGGAATTGTTCGGGTGAGGTCCCGGCCTCGCGCTGGAACATGGCGATGAAGGCCGAGGGCGTGCTGTAGCCCAGGTCATAGGCGATCTGCTGCACGCTCAGGCCGGCCTCCAGCGCATCGATGGCCAGCAGGTAGCGCATGCGCTGGCGCCATTCGCCCAGGCCCATGCCCAGCTCGCGCTGGCAGTGGCGCGCCAGGGTGCGTTCGGTCATGTGCACGCTGGCGGCCCATTGGGCCAGGCTGCGGTGGTCCTCGGGCGCAGCGCGCATGCGGGTCAGCACTTCGACCAGGGCCGGGTGTTCGGCGGCCGGCAGATAGCCGGGCTCCACGGGGACGGCCCGCAACTGGTCGTAGAGCACACGGGCCAGGCGCAGGTCGGCGTCGGTGGCGGGAATGTGCACGTCGCGCACGGCAAAGTCGGCCAGGATGGCCTTGACGATGGCGCCGATGCGCATGGAGCATGGCTGCGCCGGCAGCTCCCTGCACAGCGCAGGCGCCAGGTAGACCGAGCGGTAGACCACGGCGTGCGCCACATGGCAGCTGTGCACCACGCCGGGCGGCACCCAGACGCCGTACTGCGGCGGCGAGACCCAGCGCTGGCCTGCCGTGTCCATGCACATGCTGCCGTGGGGCGTGTAGTTCAGGTGACCCCAGCTGTGGCTGTGCGGCGGCACCTCGGTGTCGGCGCCGAATTCGTCGTAGCGGAAGTAGTACTCGCCCGGCACATCCTCGACGTTCTGGATGCGCATGGGCTTGCTGGGACGGGGCATGGCGGATGGTCCGGGTTGCGCTATCGATTGTCCGAAACCAGGGATGCACTCCAAGTCGGACAGAACGATCATAGGACCAGTCTTAGGAGTCTTCCAATGGGGTCTTACCTTTTCCCTTTGATCGCCGTGCTCATCTGGTCGGTCAATACCGTGGTCAGCAAGATGGCGGCCGACAGCATCGGCGCGGCCGAGATCGGTTTCTACCGCTGGCTGGTGGCGGCCGTGCTGTTCACGCCTTTCCTGCTGCCGTCCATCTGGCGCCAGCGCGCCGACATCCGGCCACTGCTTCCGCGCCTCATCGTGCTGGGAATGCTGGGCATGGTGATCTACCAGAGCCTGGCCTATTACGCGGCCCATATGACATCGGCCACGCACATGGGCCTGATCGGCTCGCTCACGCCCATGATGGTGCTGGGCCTGTCCACCGCCATGCTGGGCCAGGCGCTGAGCCGGGGCGCCGTGCTGGGCTGCGTGCTGGCGATTGCGGGCGTGGCCCTGGTGGTGTCTTCGGGGCAGCCTGCCACCTTGCTCACCCAGGGCCTCAATGGCGGTGACGCGCTGATGTTCGTGGCCATGCTGGCCTATGCCGTCTACAACATCCTGCTCAAGCGCTGGCCCATGCCGCGCCTGGCCACGGTGCAACTGCTGTACCTGCAGATCCTGGTGGCCGTGATCGCGCAGCTGCCGCTGTTCCTGATGGCGCCGCGCACGGGGCTGAACGCGGCCAACCTGCCGCTGGTGGGCTTTGCGGGCATCATGGCCTCCATCGCCGCGCCGCTGCTGTGGATGATGTCGGTGGCGCGCATCGGGCCGGGCCGCTCCAGCATGTTCTTCAACCTGGTACCCATCTTCACGGCCGTGATCGCCTTCATGGCATTGGGCGAGCCCCTGGCGGCCTACCACGCCGTGGGCGGCGTGCTGACCATCGGCGGCCTGCTGCTGGCCGAGCTGTGGAAGCAGCCCTTGCGTGCGCCGCGTGCCGCCGCCACCGCCTGAAAAAATCAGGGTTTTCCCGAGCGCAAATGGTGCACGCATGCCGCATGCCGGTGCGGCGCCCGCACCATTGCTGCCCATAAGAATTTGCATTCAGGCCTGCTCATAATTTCTTGTTGGACAGCCCTGTCCTGCCTTTCGATACTGCCGCCAAAGGAACCGCTGCAAGCGCCAGACGCCTGAGGTTCCCACGACACACGGGCCCGGTCCCAGCGGCCTGGCCCGTGTGCCCGCTGCACTTTCGAAGACAGGAGACACCCCATGAGCAGCCCGGCATCCGCCGCACATCCCCTCGCACAGAGCACAGGCGCCGGCGAGGCCGCGTCCCTCGACATGGACGCCACCTACCGCAAGATCGCCTGGCGCCTGATCCCTTTTCTGGTCCTGCTCTTCATCCTGGCCTGGATAGACCGCGTCAACGTCGGTTTCGCCAAGCTGCAGATGCTGGACGACCTGCAGTTCAGCGAGGCCATCTACGGCCTGGGCGCAGGCATCTTCTTCATCGGCTACTTCCTGTTCGAGGTGCCCAGCAACCTGCTGCTGGAGAAGATCGGCGCACGCAAGACGCTGGCGCGCATCACCATCCTGTGGGGCGCGGCCTCCATGGCCATGGCCTACGTGACCACGCCCACCATGTTCTACGTGCTGCGCTTCGTGCTGGGCGTGGTGGAGGCCGGCTTCTTCCCCGGCGTGGTGCTGTACCTGACCTACTGGTTCCCGGCCCGCCACCGGGCGCGCGTCAACGGCCTGTTCATGACCTCGTTCGCCATTGCGGGCGCCGTGGGCGGCCCGATTGCGGGCGCCATCATGAATGGCATGCAGGGCGTGGGCCATCTGTCCAACTGGCAGTGGCTGTTCATCCTGGAAGGCATTCCCTCGGTGATCGCCGGCTTCTTCGTGCTGCTGTACCTGCCCGAAAAGCCCGCCAACGCCAGGTGGCTGAGCGCGGCCGAGCAGCGCGCCGTGACCGCCGACGTGGAGGCCGAGAACCAGGGCGGCCACAAGCATGTGTCCTTCCTGGATGCCTGCCGCAACTACCGCGTGTGGCTGTGCGCCGCCGTGTATTTCTGCATCGTCAGCGGCAACGCCACCATCGCGTTCTGGTCGCCGTCCATCATCAAGGAGATCGGCATCCAGAACACGCTGCAGATCGGCCTGATCTCGGCCATTCCCTTCCTGGCCGGCACGCTGGCCATGGTCTGGAACGGCATGCATTCGGACAAGACCGGCGAGCGCCGCATGCACTGCGCCCTGTCCGCGCTGATCGCGGCGGCGGGCCTGATCCTCACGGGCCTGTTCCTGCACAACGCCGTGCTCGCCCTGTGCGCGCTGACGCTGGCCTCCATCGGCATCCTCGCGGCCTTTCCCGTGTTCTGGTCGATTCCTGCCGCCTTCCTGGCCGGCACGGCGGCGGCCGGCGGCATTGCACTGATCAACTCCATCGGCAACCTGGCCGGCTTCGTGGCGCCCTACATGATCGGCGCGCTCAAGACCAGCACGGGATCGCTGTCCTCGGGCCTGTACTTCGTGGCAGCCCTCGAATTCCTGGCGGCCTTCCTGGTCGTGCTCTTCGTCAGGAAGCAGTGAGGCCTGCGCGTGCGGTGCCGCTCCACGCCCTCCGCACGCCACAGCCTGACTTCCGCGTTTTCTCACCGGGGCCCGCGGCCCCGAATTCCCCCTGGATCGCCTGCCATGCAACTGCAGTTCACCACCCCCGAAGGCCAGACCTTCGCCCCTGAATTCGACACCCTCATCGTCGCCGGCTGGGCCGGCCGCGACCGCGATGCCATCGAGCACCACATCGAGGAGCTGGCCGCCATCGGCATCCCGCGCCCCAGCGCCGTGCCGCTGTACTACCGCATCTCCAGCAACCAGCTGAGCCAGCACAGCGCGCTGCAGGTGCTGGGCCCGGACTCCTCGGGCGAGGTCGAGGTCTTCGTGTTCACGCACGAAGGCGAGATGTTCGTGAGCCTGGCCTCCGACCACACGGACCGCAAGCTGGAAGCCTACAGCGTGGCCTTTTCCAAGCAGGCCTGCGTCAAGCCCGTGGCCACCCAGGCCTGGCGCTTTGCCGACGTGGCCGGCCACTGGGATGAGCTGGTCGTGCGCTCGTGGATCGTGGAAGACGGCCGCGAGGTGCTCTACCAGGAAGGCACGCTGGCCAGCCTGCGCACGCCCCAGGACCTGATCGCAGGCTTCACGGGCGGCAAGGATCTGCTGCCCGCAGGCTGCGGCATGACCTGCGGCACGGTGGGCGCCATCGGCGGCATCCGCCCCTCGACGCAGTTCTCCATGGAGCTGTACGATCCCCGCAGCCAGCGTTCCATCCGCCACAGCTACCGCAGCGAACTGCTGGACGTCGTGGCCTGAGCCGCGACTCCGATCCGCCCACGCCCGCCTTCACCCACAGGACTTCCCACATGACCCAAGCCCTCCCCCTGCCCAGCCTGGAACTGGCATCACAGCGCCTGCATGGCGGCGAAACCACCTCGGTGCAGCTGACCGAGCAGGCCCTGGCCCGCACCATGTCGGGGGAAGGCCCCAAGGTGTTCACGCGCGTGTTCCAGGGCGCGGCCCTGGCCGAGGCCCGCGCCAGCGACGTGCTGCGTGCGGCCGGCCTGGCGCGCTCGCCCATCGAGGGCCTGCCGGTCTCGGTCAAGGACCTGTTCGACATCGCCGGCTTTCCCACGCTGGGCGGCTCGCGCCTGCTGGCCGACGCACCGCCCGCGCAGCGCACGGCCGAAGTGGTGCAGCGCCTGCGCCAGGCCGGCGCCGTCATCGTGGGCACGACCAACATGACCGAGTTCGCCTACTCGGGCCTGGGCATCAACCCGCACTACGGCACGCCGCGCAATCCCTGGCAGCGTGACGAGGACGGCGGCCGCATCCCGGGTGGCTCGTCCTCGGGCGCGGCCATCTCGGTCACCGACGGCATGGCCATGGCGGCCATCGGCTCGGACACGGGCGGCTCGGTGCGCATTCCTTCGGCGCTGTGCGGGCTCACGGGCTTCAAGCCCACGGCGCGCCGCGTGAGCATGGAAGGCGTGCTGCCGCTGTCGGCCAACCTGGACTCCATCGGCCCGCTGGCCCCCAGCGTGCGCTGCTGCGCCACGCTGGACGCCATCCTCTCCGGCGAGCCGCTGGGCGAACTGCATGCCGCGCCGCTGCAGGGCCTGCGCCTGCTGGCACCCACCAACGTGGTGCTGGACGGCATGGACGCCACCGTGGCCGCGGCCTGGGAGCGCACGCTGGCCCGGCTGTCGCAGGCGGGCGCCCACATCACCCATGCCGTGGTCGCGCCCTTCGGCGAGCTGGCCGACATCAATTCCAAGGGCGGCTTCACGGCCGCCGAGGCCTGGGCCTGGCACCGCCAGCACATCGCCACGCGCCTGTCCGAGTACGACCCGCGCGTGGGCACGCGCATCCTGCGCGGCAAGGACATCAGCGCGGCCGACTACATCGACCTGCTGGCACGCCGCAGGCAGTGGATTGCCGCCGTGAGCACGCAGATGGCCGACCATGACCTGATCGTCATGCCCACCGTGCCCGTGGTCGCCCCGAAGATCGCCGACCTCACGCAGAGCGACGAGGCCTACTTCGGCGCCAACGGCCTGATCCTGCGCAACCCCACGCTGATCAACTTCCTCGACGGCTGCGCCATCTCCCTGCCCTGCCACCGCGCAGGCGAGGCGCCCGTGGGCCTGAGCCTGGCCGGCCTCGGCGGGCAGGACCGGCGACTGCTGTCCGTGGCCCTGGCCGTGGAGCAGCTGCTGGCTTCGGCGCAGGGCTGATCGACCAGACGGCCTCGGGCCTAGCCGCCCAGGCCGCTGCCCGGCAGCCGCGCCACGGCCTGGCCGTGGTTCAGCGCAAAGGCGGCGGCGGTCTCCTCGGCCGCGCGCGCCACCACTTCGGTCAGCGGGTTCTGGTGGTCATTGCGGTAGCAGGCCACCAGCGGCAGCGAGGGGAACTCACGGTCCACGCGCAGCAGGCGCAGGCGCTGCTCGGCCAGCTCGCGCTGGATGATGGCCGGCGGCACGGCGGCCACGCCCAGGCCGTCGCAGACCACGCGGATCATGGTGGCCACCGAGGCAATGCAGTTCAGGTGCACCGAGGCACTGCTTTCGGTGGAGAACAGCTGCTCGATCACCGCATAGGGCTCGGAGCCGCGCGCAAAGCACATGATGGGAAAGGCCCCCAGCTCGGCCAGGCTCAGGGTCTCGTCGCCGATGCCCAGCTTGGGGCTGCCCACCCACGCCATGGGAAATTCACCCAGCGACAGATGGCCCACGCCGGCCGCCGTCACGGGCTTGGCCTGCAGCGACAGGTCCACCTGGCCCTTCACCAATTGCTCGGACATGTGCAGCGTGGTGTCGCAGGCAATCTCCACCTGCAGGCGCGGATAGCGCTGCTGCAGCAGCGCCAGGAAATGGGGAAACCAGCTGTGCACGATGGACTCGATGGCGCCGATGCGGATCACGCCCGCATAGGCCTGCTTGTCCAGCATGTCCTCGCGCATCTCGCGCATGAGGCGCAGCATGCGCTCGGCATGGACCAGGGCCTTGGCGCCGTCGGCTGTGAGCGTGACCTCGCGCACGCCACGGTCGAACAGGCGCACGCCGAACTCCTGCTCCAGCGTGGCGATGCGGCTGGAGACGGCGGCCTGCGTGGTGTACAGCCGCTCGGCCGTCATGCGGAAATTGCGCAGTTCGGCCAGCAGCACAAAGGTTTCCAGGAACCGTAGATTCATGCGGCGATGTTAGCCGTCCAGGCCATATCGATATAGCCCATGCATGGAACGCCTGCGTGCACAATGCTCCGTGACCGCGCACGCTGGCTGCGCAACACCCCGACTGTCCAACCACCACCCCAAAATCGCGGAGGTCCGATGAGAGCTGACAACATCCTGCAAACGATTGGCAACACGCCCCACGTGCGCATCAACCGCCTGTTCGGCGCCGGTGCCAATGTGTGGATCAAGTCCGAGCGCGGCAACCCCGGCGGCTCCATCAAGGACCGCATCGCCCTGGCCATGGTCGAGGACGCCGAAAAATCCGGCGCCCTGAAGCCCGGCGGCACCATCATCGAGCCCACCAGCGGCAACACCGGCGTGGGCCTGGCCCTGGTGGCCGCCGTCAAGGGCTACAAGCTGGTGCTGGTCATGCCCGAGAGCATGAGCATCGAGCGCCGCCGCCTGATGCTGGCCTACGGCGCCAGCTTCGACCTCACGCCCAAGGAAAAGGGCATGAAGGGCGCCATCGCCCGCGCCCAGGAGCTGGCCAGCCAGACGCCCGGCGCCTGGATTCCGCAGCAGTTCGAGAACCCCGCCAACATCGATGTGCATGTGCGCACCACCGCCCAGGAAATCCTGGCCGACTTCCCCGAAGGCCTGGATGTGCTGATCACCGGCGTGGGCACGGGCGGCCACCTGACCGGCGTGGCGCGGGTGCTCAAGGCCCAATTCCCCCAGCTCAAGGTCTTCGCCGTGGAGCCTGCCGCCTCGCCCGTGATCTCGGGCGGCCAGCCCTCGCCCCACCCCATCCAGGGCATTGGCGCAGGCTTCGTGCCCAAGAACCTGGACACCAGCCTGCTGGACGGCGTGATCCAGGTCGAGGCCGAACCCGCGCGCGAGTACGCACGCCGTTCGGCCCGCGAGGAAGGCATCCTGGTCGGCATCTCCTCGGGCGCCACCCTGGCCGCCATCGCGCAGAAGCTGCCCGAGCTGCCCGCAGGCGCCAAGGTGCTGGGCTTCAACTACGACACGGGCGAGCGCTACCTGTCGGTGGAAGGCTTCCTGCCTGCCTGACCGGCGGCAAGCCCCGCCCGCTGCAGTGCACTGCACTGCGGCATGAAACACAAGGCCTCGCAAGAGGCCTTTTTTGTTGCCGCCAGCGGCATGCTGCATTCCCCATTCGCGCACAACGAAGCGGCCCCGGACGCGGACAATCTTCCCCACGGCGCCGTGTTTCCCCTGCACTGAAATCCGGGCGCGAACCCACGCGTATGACAGTTGTGTGGAGATCTCTTACAAAACATGTTGCGCCCAAAGGTCATGCTGAACGCGCATCGGGCAAACCCGACTCTGGCCTACGATGGTCTGACCAAGGAGTAAAAAAATCTTGTTCGGTTTCTTTGAAAAACGCGTTCCGCCCTATCCCAGCGTCGAGCCCACGGTCCCGCCCAAGGGCTTTTTCGCCTTCATCTGGGCCTGCACGCAAGGCATGCGCGGCTGGATCGCGCTGCTGACCTGCACCTCGGCGCTGCTGGCCATCTACGAGGCGGCGCTGTTCGCCCTGATGGGCCATGTGGTGGACTGGCTTTCCACCGTGTCGCCGGCAGGCTTCTGGGAGCAGCAGCGCGGCACGGTCTGGGGCATTGCCGCCATCCTCTTGTCCAGCGTGCTGCTGCTGGCCTTTCACACGGCAGTGATGCACCAGGTGCTGGCCATCAATTTCCCCATGCGCCTGCGCTGGGTGTTCCACCGGCTGATGCTGGGCCAGAGCATGTCGTTCTATGCGGACGAGTTCGCGGGCCGCATCACCACCAAGATCATGCAGACGGCGCTGTCGGTGCGCGAAGTGGTGTTCATGGTGGTCGATGTGCTGGTGGGCGTGAGCGTCTACATGATCGGCATCCTGGTGCTGGCGGCCAGCTTCGAGTGGCGGCTGATGATTCCGTTCGCGCTGTGGCTGCTGGCCTATATCGGCGCCTGCTTCTACTTTGTTCCGCGCCTGGGCAAGATCGGCAAGGAGCAGGCCGACGCGCGCTCCATGATGACGGGCCGCGTGACCGATGCCTATACCAACATCGCCACCGTCAAGCTGTTCGCCCACACGCGCCGCGAGGCAGAGTACGCGCGCAACGCCATGGACGCCTTCAAGTCCACCGGCTATGCGCAGATGCGGCTGGTCAGCCTGTTCGAGATCACCAACCACCTGATGATCACCCTGCTGCTGGTGGGCTCCACGGGCACGGCGCTGTACCTGTGGTCTGCCGGCCAGGCCAGCGCGGGCGTGGTGGCAGCGGTGATTGCCATGGCGCTGCGGCTGATGGGCTATTCGCACTGGGTGATGTGGCAGATGACGGGCCTGTTCGAGAACGTGGGCACCATCCAGGACGGCATCCTCACGCTGACCAAGCCGCGCACCATCGTGGACGCGCCCGACGCCAGGCCGCTGCAGGTCACGCACGGCGCCATCGCCTTCGAGGACCTGAGCTTTGCCTACAAGGACGGCGGCAAGCAGGTGATCGACCACCTGAACCTGCACATTCGCGCGGGCGAGCGCATCGGCCTGATCGGCCGCTCGGGCGCGGGCAAGTCCACGCTGGTGAACCTGCTGCTGCGCTTCCATGAACCCCAGGGCGGGCGCATCACCATCGACGGGCAGGACATCCGCACCGTCACGCAGGACAGCCTGCGCGGCGCCGTGGGCATGGTGACGCAGGACACCTCGCTGCTGCACCGCTCCATGCGCGACAACATCCTCTACGGCCGCCCCGATGCGACCGAGCAGGAGATGCTGGCCGCCGCGGACAAGGCCGAGGCCTCGGACTTCATCGCCACGCTGACCGACCTCAAGGGCCGCAGCGGCTACGACGCCCAGGTGGGCGAGCGCGGCGTCAAGCTGTCGGGTGGCCAGCGCCAGCGCGTGGCGATTGCGCGCGTGATGCTCAAGGACGCGCCCATCCTGCTGCTGGACGAGGCCACCAGCGCGCTGGACAGCGAGGTCGAGGCCGCCATCCAGCAAAGCCTGGACAGCCTCATGCACGGCAAGACCGTGATCGCCATCGCCCACCGCCTGTCGACCATCGCGGCCATGGACCGGCTCATCGTCATGGACCAGGGCCAGATCGTCGAGCAGGGCACGCACCAGCAACTGCTGGAGCTGGGCGGCATCTACGCCAAGCTGTGGTCGCACCAGAGCGGCGGCTTCCTCGCAGAGCAGGGCTCGGAAGCTGCCAACGCCAACGGCTAGACGCTCGCCAGATCCCGGTCCAGCTGCGTATGCAATGTGTAGCGGCTGGCCGGGTGCAAGGTCACACTGAGGTCCATCAACTCCCCATCGGTATCCAGGTAGCGGCGCACGATCTTCAGCGCCGCTGACCCGGCCGGGGCCTGCAATTCTTCCGACAGCGCATCCGGAATGAGCGCTCCCACCACGGCCTGCCGCACCCGCGCGATGCGCAGGCCGTACTGCTGCTCCAGCAGGCTGCTGACCAGCAACTCGGGCGCGGCGCGCACGCGCTCGGCCAGCTCCTGCGTGTCAAAGCGCTGCGCATCCACATAGACCACGGTCCAGGCAATGGGCAGGTGCGGCGCGGCGCCGTCGCGGCGCAGGCTGCAGATGGCCAGCCAGCGGCTGCCGGCCGGGCAGTCCAGTTCGGCGGCCAGGTCCTGGTCCAGCACCACCTCCTCGATGCGCCGCACTTCGCGCACATGGGTGGCGCCGAACTGCACCAAGTCCTCCAGCGAGGTCAGCGCCTGGCGGTAGTGCGCATGGGGCTGCGCCGCCTCCACGCGCGTGCCGACCTTCTTGCGCCGCGAGACCAGCCCCGACTGCTGCAGCTCGGCAATCGCCGCGCGCACGGTGTGGCGGCTCACGCCATAGCGGTCGCACAGCTCCAGCTCGGTAGGCAGCAGGGCGCCCACGGCGTATTCGCCCGAGGCAATGCGCTCGGACAGGTCGCGCGCCACCTGGGCATAGCGTGTCTCAGCCATGGGCGCAGGCCTTCCCCCCAGGCAAACCCGGATGTTCGTAATGTACGTACATAAATAAAAATATCGATATGTCCGAACTTAATCGCAATTACGCACCATGACCCTTTCGTCCTTCACCGCCAGCACCGCCATCGATTCGCTGCTGTTCCGCGACGCCTTCGGCACCCCCGCCATGCGCGCCATCTTCGCCGACAGCGCGCTGGTGTCGCGCTACATCGAGGTCGAGGTCGCGCTGGCACGCGCCCAGGGCCGCTGCGGCGTGATTCCGGCCGAGGCCGCACACGAGATCGCGCAGCGCTGCAGCCTCGAAGCGCTGGACTTCGAGCTGCTGCGCAAGGAAACCGACATTGTCGGCTACCCCATCCTGCCGCTGGTGCACCAGCTGGTGAAACAGTGCGGCGACGCAGGCCGCTACATCCACTGGGGCGCCACCACCCAGGACATCATGGACACGGCCACCGTGCTGCAGGTGCGCGATGCGCTGGACCTGGTCGATGCCGACATCGCCGCGCTGCGCACCATCCTGGCCGACCTGGCAGAACGCCACCGCGACACGCCCATGGCCGGCCGCACGCACCTGCAGCACGCCCTGCCCATCACCTTCGGCTACAAGGCCGCCATCTGGCTGGCCATGTTCGACCGCCATGCCCAGCGCCTGAAGGAACTGCGCCCGCGCGTGCTGGTGGGCCAGTTCGCGGGGGCGGCAGGCACGCTGGCCTCGCTGAGCGGCCGGGGCCTGGAAGTGCAGCAATTGCTCATGGAAGAACTGGGCCTGGGCGTGCCCGCCACCACCTGGCATGTGGCGCGCGACGGCCTGGCCGAGGCCGTGAATTTCCTGGCACTGGTCACCGGCTCGCTGGGCAAGATCGCCTACGACGTGATGCTGCTGTCCTCCACCGAGTTCGGCGAGGTGTTCGAGCCCTTCGTCACCGGGCGCGGCGCCAGCAGCACCATGCCGCAAAAGCGCAACGCCATCTCCAGCGAGCTGATGCTGGCCGCCTCCAAGGCCGTGCGCCAGCATGCGGGCCTGATGCTGGACGCCATGGTCCAGGACCTGGAGCGCGCCACCGGCCCCTGGCACGCCGAATGGGTGGCCCTGCCCGAGAGCTTCGTGCTCTCGGCCGGCGCCCTGCACCAGGCGCGCTTCATGCTGGGCGGCCTCATCGTCGATCCCGAACGCATGGCCCGCAACCTGGACATGACCGACGGTCTGATCGTGGCCGAGGCCGTGATGATGGGCCTGGCCCCGCACACGGGCCGCCAGCAGGCGCACGACATCGTCTATGCCGCCTGCCGCAGCGTCAACGCCGAGGGCGGCACGCTGGCCGATGCGCTGGCCCGCCTGCCCGAAGTCACGGCCCATTTCGACCGCGCGGCGCTGCAGCGCCTCACCGACCCGCGCAACTACCTGGGCGAGGCCCCGCAGATGGTGGACCGCGCCCTTGCGCTGTCGCGCGCCCATACAGCCAGCGGCCGCTGACATCCCGGCCCAGGACAGAACACAGCACTACAGGAGACAACACCATGCCTTTCCATCTTCCCCGCCTGCCACGCCTGGCCCTTGCCCTGGCCGCCACCACCTTCGCCCTGGCCGCGCACGCCCAGGGCGGCTACCCCGCCAAGCCGCTGACCTGGATCGTGCCCTTCGCGGCCGGCGGCCCCACGGACGCCATGGCGCGCGACATCGCCCAGCGCACCAGCACCCAGCTGGGCCAGCAGATCATCATCGAGAACGTTCCGGGTGCGGGCGGCACCATCGGCGCGGCCAAGGCGGCGCGCTCGGCGCCCGACGGCTACAGCTTCCTGGTCGGCCACATGGGCTACATGGGCGCGGCGCCGTCGCTGTACAAGAAGCTGGCCTATGACCCGGTCAAGGACTTCGAGGCGGTGCTCCGCTTCCCCGACACGCCGCTGGTGCTTCTGGTGGGCAAGAACTCCCCGTACAAGACAGCCGAGGAGCTGGTGGCCTTCGGCAAGCAGAACCCGGGCCGGCTGAACTTCGGCAACGCGGGCGTGGGATCGACCTCGCACCTGGTGGCGGCGCTGTTCGCCAGCCGCGCGCAGATGGAGATCACCCAGGTGGCCTACAAGGGCGCGGCACCGGCCATGACCGATGTGATCTCGGGCCAGGTCGATGCCATGTTCGACCAGACCAACACCGCCCTGCCCCAGCTGGCCGGCGAGCGCATCCGCGCCATCGCCCTCACCTCGGACAAGCCCATGCCCCAGTTCCCGGGCGCCGCCGCCCTGGGCCAGAAGCTGCTGCCGGGCTTCGAGACCGCCACCTGGTACGGCATCTACGCGCCCAAGGGCACGCCGCGCGACGTGGTGCAAAAGGTCTACCAGGCCTATACCAAGGCCCTGGCCGACAAGGCCTGGACAGACAGGATGGCCGCCCAGGGCATACGCCTGCTGCCCGCAGATCAATACGCCCCCGAAGCCCTGGCCCGCCACACGGCCGCCGAGGTGGAGCGCTGGCGCAAGGTGGCGGCCGACGCGAAGATCTCGCTGGACTGAGCCCATGGACCAGACACGCACCCAGGCCCAGGCACCGACCCAAGCTCATACCCGCATCGAGCACGATGCCTTCGGCCCCGTCCACATCCCTGCCGACCGACTCTGGGGCGCGCAGACCCAGCGCGCGCTGGAGCTGTTCACCATTGGCGAGGAGCGTTTTCCGCAGGGCCTGTACCGCGCATTCGGGCTGCAGAAGCTGGCGGCAGCGCGTGCCAACCGGCGCCTGGGCGTGCTGGACGACGAGCGCGGCGCGGCCATCGAGGCCGCGGCCGCCGAACTGCGCGACGGCCTGCTGGACGCGCATTTCCCGCTGACCATCTGGCAGACGGGCTCGGGCACGCAGACCAACATGAATGCCAACGAGGTCATCGCCAACCGCGCCAACCAGATGCTGGGCCAGCCCCCGGGCACGCGCAGCCCGGTCCACCCCAACGACCATGCCAATGCCTCGCAGTCGTCCAACGACAGCTTTCCCACGGTGATGCACCTGGCCACGGCGCTGGAGCTGCGCGACCACCTGCTGCCCGCCCTGGAACAGCTGCAGCAGCGCCTGCAGGAACGCGCCCTGGCCTTTGCCGGCGTGCTCAAGGTGGCGCGCACGCACCTGATGGACGCCGTGCCCATGACGCTGGGCCAGAGCTTCGAGACATTCGCCCACCAGGTGGGCCACGGCATGGACCGGCTGCGGGACACGCAACCTCGTCTGTGGAGCCTGGCCCAGGGCGGCACGGCGGCCGGCACGGGGCTCAACGCGCCGGCCGGATTCGACCGGGTCTTCTGCGAGGAGACACAGGCGCTCACGGGCCTGGCGGTCACACCCAACCCCTGCAAGTTCGAAGGCATGGCCGCGCACGATGCGCTCATCGAGGTCTCGGGCGCACTCAATGTGGTGGCCGGTTCGCTGGCCAAGATGGCCAACGACATCCGCCTGCTGGGTTCAGGCCCGCGCTGCGGCCTGGGGGAGCTGGTGTTTCCCGACGATGGGCTGAGCTCCTCCATCATGCCGGGCAAGCGCAACCCGACCGTGGCCGAGGTCGTGGTGCAGGCCGCCTACCAGGCCATGGGCCACCACCTCACCGTCACGCTGGCGGGCTCGGCCGGGCACTTCGAGCTCAACGTGGCCAAGCCCGTGCTGATCCACCACCTGCTGCGCGCCATGCGCGCGCTGGGCGACGCCATCCGCGTGTTTGCCGAGAAACTGGTGGCCGGCCTGGAGGCACATACGGAGCGGCTGGAGCAGCAGGTCAGCCACTCGCTGCTGCAGGCCACCGCGCTCAACCCGGTACTGGGCTATGACGCCGTGGCACGCATCACGCGCGAGGCCATGGCGCGCGGCATTGCGCCGCGCGAGGCAGCCGTGGCGCTGGGGCTGGTCACGGCGGCCGAGTACGACCGGCTGGTGGACCTGCGTGCCATGGCCGGGCTGCCGCCCGCGTAGCGGCCTCAATCCTCCAGGCCTATGTTCTGCACGATCTTCTTCTCGTCCTCGAACGCCTTCCTGGCGAACGCCGTGTACTCCTGGCTGCCGCGGAACTGCGTGCGCACGCCGTAGTTGCCGACGACCTGGCGGAAGGCCGGGTCGTCCATGGCGGCCTTGATGGCGGCTTCGAGCTTGCGCACGATCTCGGGCGGCAGGCCGCGCGGCCCGGCAATGCCCAAGGGCGAGGGCACATCGAAGGCATAACCGGCCTCGCGGAACGTGGGCACGTTGGCAAAGGCCTCGGGCCGCACCTCGGAGGCCGAGGCCAGCGCGCGCAGCTTGCCCGAGCTCAGGTACGGCAGCACCGTGTTGGCGTACACGCCGGACTTGATGTGGCCGGCCATCAGCGAGTTCAGCGCCTCGGCATCGCCCTTGAAGGGCGCATGCGTGAAGCGTGCGCCCGTGGCCTGCTCCAGCAGCGCCATCACCACGTGGTTGGCCGTGAACTTGCCCGGCGTGCCGTAGTCCACGGCACCCGGATTCTTCTTGGCGAACTCGACCAGGTCCTGCACCGTCTTGAACGGCGAGTCCTGGGGCACGGCCAGCACGAAGTCATAGGTCATGTAGGTGGCGATGTAGCTGAGATCGCGCACCGGGTCGTACTGCACCTTCTGGATGTGCGGCTGGCGGAAGATGCTCACGGGCGCCAGCGTCAGGCGATAGCCGTCCGGCTTGGCCGATCGCATGTCCATCACGCCCATGGACGCGCCTGCGCCGGGCTTGTTCTCGATCACCACGGTCTGCCCCAGCTGCTTGCCCATGCCCTGGGCCAGCGCACGCGCCACCACATCGGTCACGCCGCCCGCGCCGTAGGGCACGACCAGGCTGATGGGGCGGCTGGGATAGCTGTCCTGCGCCCATGCTGCGCCCGTCATCAGGACCGATGCGCACATCCATGCGCCAAACACTCGTCTTTGCATTTCCATCTTCCTCAGAGGCTCACGACCATCGAACTTGCTGCTGTTCAATTTAGATGGATGCATGCCAACCATGGATTCGGGCAAGCCCGTAGCGTTGGGGCTTGTGGGGAAAACGCGCAGCGTGGGTGCGGGACTGATGGCTCTATAGCAGGGGGTGGCGTGGTTGCTTGGTTTGCGGGGGGTGGTGGGGTGTCTTTTTGCGCATTGGGGTGGGTGGGGCATGTCTTTGAGGCGACAGTCATGGGGCGTGTGCCCTCAGAGTGACTGCCATTCAGGGATGCTTTTTTGTCCCTGCCGGGTGGTTGTTTTTCGAGGCCGGGTTTCGGCCCGGCGGCCGACCTACTTTCTTATCGCGCGATAAGAAAGTAGGCAAAGAAACGCGCCCGGTACGACTCACACTCATAGGTGACACATCAGTACAAGGACATGGGTAACAGATCCAAGCTTGGCAGCTGGAGCCAACAGCAGCCAAGGAGCGATCACCATGCCCTGGAAGGAGTGCGCACCCATGGACGAGAAACTGCTCTTCATAGCCGACCACCTGCGCGGTGGTGCGCCGCTGAGCGAGCTGTGCAGGCGCTACGGCATCAGCCGCAAGACGGCCTACAAGTGGGTTGAGCGTTACCGCCAACTGGGCATGGATGGATTGCAAGAACGCAGTCGCAGGCCCCACGGGAACAATCAGGCGATCAGCTATGCACAGCGCCGGGCCATCATTGAGCTGCGCACGCAGCAAAGGTCACAGATGGGGCCCAAGAAGCTGCACGCTTTGCTCCTGCAGCGCTGGGGCCCACAGGAGACACCCAGCAAAACCACCATCTACAACGTGCTGAAGGCTGAGGGGCTTGTTTGCAGCAGGCGTGTACGCAGACGCTCGGTGCCTACGGCCCAGCCCTTGCGAACGAGCAAGCAGCCCAATGGGGTGTGGAGTGCAGACTACAAAGGCCAGTTCAAGACAGCCGATGGTCACTGGTGCTATCCATTGACCATCATGGACCACGCCAGCCGTTATTTGCTGGCCGTGCATGTCTACGACAGCCCCAACTACGAGGATGCCAAACGCAGCTTCGAACAGGTGTTTCGGCAATACGGACTGCCCGAGCGCATACGCAGTGACAACGGTCCGCCGTTCGCGACTACTGGCGTGGCGGGCCTGTCACGCCTGGCGATATGGTGGATAAGGCTGGGCATCAGGCCGGAGCGCATCGAGAGGGGCAAGCCACAGCAAAACGGTCGCCACGAGCGGATGCACCGCACGCTCAAGCATGCCCTGGGCAAAGAGCCTGCGGCGGACAAAGCGGCATTGCAGATGCAGCTCGATGCCTTTGTGGAGCACTACAACCAGCAGCGCCCGCATGAGGCCTTGCAGCAAAGCATGCCGGCCCAGCATTACAGCGACTCGACCAGGCCATACCCCTCAAAGCTACCCGAGCTGCAGTACCCGAAGCATTGGGAAAGGGTTCGGGTCAGCCACAACGGCTTGATCTACTGGCGAGCGCTGCGGGTCTACATAGGCTACCTGCTGGCGGGGCAGTGGATCGGGATGCAGGAGGTGGCCGCTGGCCAGTGGGATGTGTATCTGGGGCCGGTGCGACTGGGCTGCTTCAACGAAGAGGATGTGCGAGGACCGCAGAAGGACTATGTGAGCTTGAAGTGTTACCCATGTCTGTGAGCTGAGTTGTTACCCATGTCCTTGACACGTACACCCAAATGCCCGCGACCCCTGCGCTTCGCTCCGGGGCAACCTGCGTCGTGGCGGTTGCGGGGTTCGCTGCGGAACTCGCTTTGCGCTTCGCGCGCCGCTCAGACAACCGCAGCGAGTCAGGTCACGAAGCAGTCCTGTCCTTCGGCAGGACTGCAACCCCGCAACCACCACGCCGCAGGCGCTGACATACGGGAGGTGGTGCGGGCCTTCGCTTCGCTCGGCCCCGGTTTGAAGCCGAGCGGAGCGATGGCGCCGGCTGTTGGCTGTTGGCTGTTGGCTGTTGGCTGTTGGCTGTTGGCTGTTGGCTGTTGGCTGTTGGCTGTTGGCTGTTGGCTGTTGGCTGTTGGCTGTTGGCTGTTGGCTGTTGGCTGTTGGCTGTTGGCTGTTCCCCAGCCTCCCCCTTCTGCCCACGCCTGCGTTGGGCGGGATGCGGGGTGGCAGCCCTGCCGAAGGACAGGGCTGCTTCGTTGTCTAGCTTGCCGCAGTTGTTTGAACGGATTGCGCCGCAGGCGCAAGGAGTGAGTTCTGCGGCACACCCCGCATCCCGCCCAACGCAGGTCGCCCGCAGCGAAGCGAAGGGTCGTGGGCAGTTTGGGGCGCGCTTCTTTGCCCCGCTTTCTTGTCGCGCGACAAGAAAGCGGGTCGGCCGCCGGGCCGAACCACGGCCTCGAAAAACAACCACCCGGCAGGGTCAAAAAAAGACCCACCAGCAAACCAGCAAAAAAGGCGCCACCAGCATCCCGCCAGCAGCGCCTTCCTCAGTCAATCATCAGACCGAAATCAGCGAACGGTATCGCCCAGAACAAGCCCTTCACGGCGTGGATCAGCCCCACCTTCCAGCTGCGCCTGCCCATTGCGCTGCACCCGCAAGATGGTGCCGATGCCGCTGGACTGCGCACTGATGGACACCACATGGCCCAGGGCACGCAGGCCGCTGACCAGCGGATCGTCGTTGCCGCCATTGGCCGTGTTGATGTTGGGGTGCTCGCCGCCCACGTTGGTGGTCGGGCTGTTGGCCGCGCCGAAGTCCACCATCGACGTGGCCTGCTGCGCATCCAGACCCCAGTCCAGCGCGCCGACCAGGGTCTTGGTCACGTACTGGATGATGGTGCTGCCGCCCGGCGAGCCGGTGGCCATCTTGAAGTCGCCGGCGGTGCCGTCGGTCTTCAGGTCGAACACCAGCGTGGGCGCCATGGAGCTGCGCGGGCGCTTGCCCGGCTGCACGCGGTTGGCGACCGGGCCGTCGGCGGTGCTGGGGATGGCAGCGAAGTCGGTCAGCTGGTTGTTGAGCACGAAGCCGCGCGTGACGTGGAAGGACCCCATGCTGGACTCCACCGTGGTCGTCATGCTCAGTGCGTTGCCCTTGGCATCGACGATGCTCATGTGCGTGGTGCCGGCCTCCTTGACGTCGACCACGCCCTGCGAAGGCGTGCCGAAGTTGCCTGCCTGGGCCGTGCCCATGCTCTTGGTCGTGGAGATGAGGGCGGCGCGCTGGCGCAGGTAGCTCTTGTCCAGCATCAGGGCCGGCGAGCCGCCGGGCAGGGGCACGAAGTCGGTGTCGGCCACGTATTTGTCACGGTCGGCATAGGCCAGGCGCAGGGCTTCGCTGACCAGGTGCACGCCCATCACCGAAGGCTTGCCGCCCTCGCCATCGATGGCCGTGGGCGCATAGGCCTTGAGGTCGAAGTTTTCCAGAATGCCCATGGCCTGTGCCACGGCGATGCCGCCGGACGACGGCGGCGGCATGCTACAGACCATGTAGCGCGCGCGGTAGGTGGTGCAGACGGCCTCGCGGCGCTTGGCCTCGTAGCTGGCCAGATCCTGCAGCGTGGTCTTGCCGGGGGTGATGGGTGCGCCGTCCGAGACGGTCTGCGTCACGCCCACCTTGCTGACGATGGCCTGGGCCAGGTCGCCACGGTAGAAGGCGTCGGCGCCGCCATTGGCGATGCTGCGCAGCGTGTCGGCATAGGGCTGGTTGACGAACTTGGCGCCCAGCGCCAGCGGCTTGCCCTGGGCATCGAAGTACAGCTTGGCGGCATCGGCGTCGCGCGCCAGTTCCACCTTGGAGCCGTCCAGCGCCGCAGCCATGCGGCCGCTGATGGGAAAGCCCTTGCTGGCCAGGTCGATGCCCGAATTGAACAGCTGGGGCCACGCGGTCTTGCCGTAGTCCTTGTGCGCGAGTTCCAGCATGCGCAGCACGCCCGGCGTGCCGATGGAGCGGCCACTGGCGCGCGCCGAGGGCTTGGGCGCGGTCTGGTCGGCGGTGTCGTCCACGTAGCGCAGGTAGTTTTCCGTGGCGGCGGCCGGCGCGGTCTCTCGGCCGTCATAGGCCACGACCTTGCCCGTGGCTGCATCGCGGTAGAGCATGAAGGCGCCACCGCCGATGCCGCTGGACTGCGGCTCCACCAGGCCCAGCACCATCTGCACGGCCACGGCCGCATCCACGGCCGAGCCGCCGGACTTGAGCACCTCGCAACCGGCCTTGGACGCCAGCGGGTTGGCCGTGACCACCATGTACTTGGAGGTGTGCAGGGCCTTCTTGCCCAGGCGGTAGCCCGACGAGGGTTCGGGGGCGGCCGGATCACCGGGCAGGCCCGAGCCCACGACCACGCTGCCATCGCCCGAGGTGATGGCACAGGCGGCCAGGTCGTCCTGGCCCGATCCGCCATTGCCGCCGCCTCCGCACGATGCGAGGAACAGCGGCGTGGCGGCCGCAAGGCCGATCCACTGCCATGCAGGCAGGCGTTGCCTGGAAGGGGGTTGCTTCATGAAATGTCTCCTTGTGGTGCGTGGAATGCGTTGATCTTGTTCACCTGGGGCAGCACCCGCCCGCAGGCTTGCCGCGAGCTTACATCCGTTCCACCACCACTTCGCGCAGATGCAGCCACGGGGTTCGGGACGTCCGTCCAGCACCGAGCGACTCAGCAGGTAAGCAAACTTCATACCAAGCGTGTGCACTGTTTTCGATTCACCTGGGCGAAGGCATGACAACGCCCTTGGGGTCAACGCGCAAACTCGCGGTAGCCGATGACCTCGTTCATGCCGATGCCCATAAAGCCCTCGGTGCACAGCCACCGGCTGTAAGAGACACCAGCGCACGGCCGCCTCGGAGGTACTACCGGCAGCGGTCACGGCCAGCAAGCGGGCATCGCAGACCCGGTCCTCCCGCTCGAACTGCACGCGGTAGCGCCTGCAGGCCTCTGGCTGAAGCCGCAGATACACGAGCCCGCAGCAAACGAAGAAGCTCGTAATGCCGCCCCCGGGACCCCTTGGGCTTCCGCACAAACACTACGCAAGTCACTTGGTTGGTGAAGCACTACTTTTCTTGGTGGCCGTGAGCATTGCCGCTCTCAAATAAAACCAGATACATGAGAGCACCAAAAAATTCAGGAAGCCAGAATTTCCTTTTGAACTAATCAAGAGAAAAATACAAAGCACAATGGCTCCCGGCAATAATCCAGCCATCACACCGACCAACACGCATTTCCAGCCCGAAGAATTGTGGACGATATCCATATATTCCGAAGCCACACGAAATCCGTGGACCCATGAATAATACAAAACTCCCATAGCGATGGGGCCAAAAATATCTGAATCAAACATCGATCAGCACTCCCATTTTCAAATCATTTCAAGCTCTTGCCACCTCGCGGATGTTCTTGATAACTGACTGATATATATTAATATACCAAATTACAAACAAAACAACTCCAACCCCGACCTCTTCTTTTATAATCACTTGCTCCGTATTTACCCCTTTTTGCGATGAATAAAAAATATACACATAGAAAATCAATGCAATGGGAAAAATAAAAAACATATGTCTAATCAACACCACAAGACTGATGCTGAGAAATCTCGCAGCAAAATCCACACCAGAAGCCCCCCCATTGGCACGATAAGAAAATATAGCCCCCCATAAAACAATAGAAATACCAAAAAAAGAGTTGATATAGTCCCAGACTCCCACGTATTCAGGAGAACTATAGCGAGTAACTTCCACAGCAACAGCGTTCAATAAAACGAAAATCAGGACATAACCAAATACCTGTCCTTCTGATAGCTCTCGACGAATTAAGGCATTCTTTAGTTCTTTTATTTTCCAGAAAAACATAAATCCTCCATTTATATTTTATCAATCAAAAATCTTAAACAGCGATTCAGTCTCAACAACTCCTTTCGGTGAAAATTCCTTTCGCGAGCATAAAACACGGCTTTAAATTTCAAAATGAAGCGTACCAGGGAAATTGTCAGCTCTCATGACTCTATACTTCTAGAGAATATCGTCATCCCAAAACTTTCCAGGATCAGCATACTGACCATTCTTTACGACAGCACACCACCCGAATGATCTGTAGAACATCTTCAAATCCACAATCTGATAAATATCATTCTCTTCTCTCATTAAAGTTATGAGGCTTCGTGCACTATGGGTATATTCCCCACCTCCAGATGCCACAGCTCTTCGCTCCAATTCATCTCTATCCCATCCATAAACGATGCCACTCACATCAGGAACAGTATCAAAGAAAATAACCTCGAATTCATTGGATATTCTGACGAGACAGGGAATCTGTTTTTGCTTAAGCAAATCTACAGTTATCAAATTCTGGGGGAATCTTATATGCAACTTCATTAAACCACCTTTGAATCAACGACCTGACCTGAGAGAATTTTTTGCACGTTTTCCAACGTGGCTTTTTACTTTCAATCCTCATTGTGTTTCACGCACAGTCCAGGATAATGGCTATATCACTCGTGCTGATATGGGCATTGATATAGCTGAGTTTCTTGCCGCCTGCTTATTCCACTTCCACCCTACAAACAAACCAGAAGCACTTAGATTTACAGCACACAGGAACAGCAAGACAAGCAGAACGCGGGTGATATAAACGGAAGTCCTGACCTGTGAATACTCTATACGGCCTACAGCCCAGGCGGACGAGGACAGATCAGCGGCGTGGCAGGTACTTCCCTGGGCTCATCAGGCCTGCTGATATCCACGATACGCAACCCGCACTTGCGCATGCCAGCCCAGACAAAATCCACACGGTAGACGCCATCAGCAGTGGGAGTGAACCGCTTGGTTACCGGCCCACAGGAACCTCTGCTGTACTGGTCTTGCCAGGAGGAAAAGCCTTTGACCTGCACTGGCGCATCTGCAGGCACTGCAGCCTCTCGCACGGTTGGTACGCCGCTGAGCTTGTTGCTCAACGCAGCAATCCAGGGCAGCAGCACGCCCTCGCCTCCATCGCGGACAGATCCTGCGAATTCAAAGCCTTCGCACGCCGTGGTGGCGGAACTGATGGAGAAGCTTGCCGACATGGGCATGCCTGTGGAGCGGAGATGCAATGTGGCGTCTTTGGGCTGTGGCGTGTAGTTGCGGCGAGGTTCGATGGCGCAACCGGCCAGCGCAACGGAAAGACATAGGATCAAAAAAGAACGGTCGTCTTTCATGAGATTAATTCGAATTTACTCAAAGCAAATTAAATCAAATCTTGCCTTTATCCAAATCTTTGACCCAATCTGGCAAATCCTCATCAACAACCTCCACCAAAGAAAAATTCTCCAATATTTGGTGCCATCCAGATGTTTGATAAAAAAATCTAAGATCAGATATTTCATAAATATCTTGCGATACCTCTATCAAACTAATCTCCGCAAAAGAATTATGTGTATGTACCCCACCTCCATATGATGGAGCTCTAAGATTTATTTCCTCTTTAGAGAAATCTTTCACAGTGCCTACTGCCTCAGGCAATGGAGAAAAAAATTCCACAGAAAAATCATTGCCTTTTATTTTACAAATGCAAGGAATATTTTTATTTTTAATAAAATACTCAAACCAACCATTTTTCTCAAATTTAATACATAGCCTCATAATTTATCAAAGAGAAATTCTCCAAAAATTTCATGCAATCGGAATATCCATAAAATAATTAACTCCTATCTTTATCTAACTCCCTAGCCCAATCTGGATAATATCTATCTTCTTCTTTATTTTTTTCAGCCAACATAGAATTCTCAACAATGTTTATCCAGCCATATATTTCATCAAAGAATTTCATATCAATGACCTCAAATGAATTATCAAATAAATAATTCAAACTAATCTCACCAAAACAATAGTGAGTATATTCACCACCTGCAGACGCAGAATATCTATCACATATATCTTGCAGATTAAAATCTTGGATAGATCCAATAGCCGCCATCAACGGCCTGGAGAATTCCACGGTAAAAATCCGCCCTTTTATTCTACAAATACATGGAATAAATTTATTCTTAACGATGCTCTCTGTAAAAAAATTTTTCTCAAATTCAATATTTAAAATCATTTAAATCACCTTTTCCTAGGAACAATAACATCGCCAGAAAATACCTTATTAAAACTATCAATTGGGCTGAAATATTGCTTTCCAGATGACAAAGGATCTCGTATTGCCACCACCTTTTGCCCGGTATTTGTAGTAGTCACACCATCTACAACAACAAAATGCGAGAATCCTGTTTCATTATTTGCGATTCTAACAATAACTGGAGTTCCGTTAGCTGTGTATTTTGCCAAATCATCAGTGTTTCTATTACCCCATGAGACGGCATCCACGCCATTAGCCCGCAAGATAGTTGCAGCCACCTCCGGCTTAATACCATTTGTTTCGGCAGGGAATCTCTGAATAATTCCCGGAACATCGACCGGTTTGCCTAGGGTATCTAAAACCATACCACATGAGTTATGCCCACATGTCACAGTTCCTTCACCTTGACCATATACTGCCCGATCTCCATTTCTTGGAAGTGCATCGTCCAGTAAAGGATTACGAGCCTGCCCATTTCCTCCTAGATTTCCAGTACCTTCCGTTCCGTTGGTAACAGATGTTCTTCTCAATTTTCCGATAAGGGCAGTACCGCTCATCAGAACATCAGCAAACTCATTTCCGTTTGATGCCGCCTGCAGTTGCTTGTACGCACTCCAATACTTTGGATCATCGGTTTTGCCATACAAGTACAGCAAATTATCCTGACCCAACACAGCCAGCTGCTTGATATTGTTGTCTGCTGCGCTGATCTGCCCCATCAGGTCAGCTCTGCGCTGAGGATCTGCAGTGGCCCCCAATTGCTGGTATAGCTGATCCTTGTACTTGGCAAGCTCTGTCACCACTGTGCCAAGGTCTTCTTGAATCTCCAGGTTCTGATCCACCGTCGCTGGAGCCAAACCTTTACGGATATCTTCATTGCGTTTAGCAGAACGCGCGTCCAGCTTGCTTACCTCGCCGCACGCCGCCTTGTCGCCCTTCTGGCAGGCGCTCTCACTCTTAGCCCGTTCCGTGAGCTCCTTGTGGTTGAGGAAGTTGTTCAGCGTGGCATTGGTCGAAGCCGCTGCCCCTGCTGCTCCACCGGCCACGGCCCCCACGGCCGTTCCAGCCACGGCGACCAGGGTGTTTCGCGCACCTTCGTCAACGCCCAACTCCTTCAAGGTTTCGTCCAGATGCGCAACAGCCACCTGGCTCAGGCCCGCGCCGGCAGCTCCTGCCAATCCCCCGCCCGCTGCACCAACCAATGCGTGCAGCGCGACTCGGCCGGCCCCACCTTCTTTCCATTTCTCGATTTCCGCCTCATCACCGTTGGCCATCGCCTCCTTGAGCTTGCTGTCGGCAAAGTCCCCCACCGCCTTGCTCGCACGTGAACCAAACTCCCGCGTGATCTCGATCTGCGCATTGACGTTCTCGCGCACCTTGTCCTTGTCGAAGATGGGCTTGAGGCCCGTCTCCTTGTCCCCCGTGCGCGCGCCGCTGTCACCCGCCACGCCGCTGATGCCTGCCTTGGTGGTGCTGCTGGCATTGCCGCTGTCGCTGCCCACGCCGGCACTGCCGCCCGTCAGGCCTTTACCTGTGTCGAGTGCGGCCTTTTTTTGTTCTTCCGTCTTGGCTGTGCTCTGGTCACCTGCCTGGAAGCCCACGCTGCCGCCTGCGCTCCAGCCGCTGGCGTCATATTCCGCATGGTTTTCAATGTCGCTGGTGGTCAGCTTGCCGCCGGTTTCAAAGCGGTTCTTGCCGTCGTCCATCGCCACCTGGGTGCTGGTGATGGCGCCGCCCTTGAGCGTGTTGTCGCCCTTGACCTTGACGTCAAAGCCACCGTCGCCAGCGCGGATGCCGCTTTGCTCGACCACGCTCTGGTAGTCGCTGTCGATGCGCGTTCGCCCGGCGCTGCCGCCCACGCTGGAGGCGCCGTAGCACAGGGGAGGCACGCACAGGCTGACGTTGAGGCCTGCGCTGCTGCTTTTCTCGTTGTAGGTGCTCTTGTCCTGCAGGCTTTCGATGGCGAGGTTGCCGCCTATGTCGGCCTTGACCGTGTCGGCCACGATGGTGGCGCCCTTGAGCGTGGTGTCGCCGCCGCTTTGCACGCTGGCCGTGCCGCCTGCCTTGATGTGGGTGTTGGTGTGGCTGAGGCTTTCACCGCTGCCACTGCCCTTGCCCTGGCTGAGCCCCACATTGACGCTGAAGCCGTTCTTGCTGCCCAGCGTGAAGGCCACGCCCACGCTGGCCGAGCTGCTGCTTTGGCTGTTTTGCTCGGCAAAGCGGTTTTCTGCCGCTTCCAGGACGATGTTGCCCTTGTCCGCAGCCAGGCGTACGTCCTTGCCGGCTTCCACGCTGCTGCCGCGCACGTGGACGTCACCCTGGGTGGCCGTGATGCTGACGTTGCCGTCGGCCTTGACCAGGGAGCCTACGGCGCTGTTGACCTGGTACTCGCTGGTGCTGCGGCTGGAGCTTTTGCCCAGGCTGAGGCTGATGCCTACGCTGGTGGCACTGCTGGGGTCTGCGATGAGCTGGCTGGCTTTGCCATAGGTTTCATAGGCCGCCATGCCGGCAGCGGCCGCACCCAGGGCCTGCATGCGGGCATCGCTGGTGTTGCCGGTGGCCCCGGCAATGCGGGCGACCGTCTCGCCGCCTTGCACGACATTGACCACGGGGTTGCTGATGCTGACGCTCAGCCCGCTCTGTTTGGCCCGCATCTCGAACTTGTCGCGCTCGAGCTCGCGCGCCTCGTTGATCTCAACGCTCTTGCCGACGATGTTCACATCGCCCTGCGCCAGCACGGCCGAGCCCGTCTGGCGGTACTGGTTGCCGGCCACGATGGAGGCGTTGCCGCCCTGCGCCTGCACGCTGGAGCCGGCCGCGCGCACGCTTTCGTTGCTGCGGTCGATGGTGACGGACTTGGAGCCCAGCGTGATGCCGAAGCCGCCGCCGCTGAACAGGCCCGATTTCTTGGTCTGGCTGTGGCTGGTGGCGGCGGCGCTGTCCTGGCCCGCCAGCAGTTGCACGTCGCGCCCGGCCACCAGGCCCACGTCGCCCTGGCCCACCACGTGCGAGCCGGTCACACTGATGTCGCGCCCGGCCTGCAGGTAGATGTTGTTGGCACTGAGCACGCTGCCTTCGCTGAGGCTGCTGGCGCCTTCCTCCACGGTGTGCGTGCTCTTCTTGCTCAGGAAGCCGCTTTTCTTGCTGTAGGTTTCCTCGAAGCGGCCGTGCTCGGTCTGCTTGTCCTGCAGGTTGACGTCGCGGCTGGCGATGAGGCTGGCGTCGCCCTTAGCGGTGACGGTGGCGCCCTTGAGGGTGATGTCGCCCTTGCCTGCGTCGGCCTTGCCGTTCGCCACGATGCTCAGGTTGCGGCCTGCCTCGATCTCACCGCCCGACAGGGATTCGCTGCGTTGGAACAGCGCATGGTCGTAGTTCTTGCGGTGCTCTTCCTCCAGGCTGCTGGACTTGTCCACCAGGGCTTCGACGCGCACGCTGGCGCCTTGCACCAGAACGTCCTCACCGGCCTTGATGTGCGAGCCCAGGGCCACCACGTCGCCCTTGGCCCGCAGCGTGACGCTGCCTTCGCCGCCGTCGATGGTGGTGCCGGTGTGGGTCAGGGTGTCGGTGCGCCGCTGGGTTTCGCCGATCTTGATGCGGATCTCTGGGTCGGTGAGGTTGTTGTCCGCGTCGTAGTGCTGGGTGACGAGGATCTGGTCCTCTTTGGTGTGCGTGCTTTCGGCCTTGGCGGCGGCGCCCAGGCGGATGTCGCCGTCGGCATACAGGCCCGCGCCCTTCTTGCCCTCGACCTTGCTGGCGACCAGGTCGATGTTGCCGCCCGCGTCCAGCACGATCTTGCCCGCGTCGCTGACGAAGCGGCCATCGGTGGCGGCGATATTGCCGCTGGCCTGCAGGTAGCCGCCGTCATGCGCGACGATGCTGCCGCGGCTGTTGTCGATGTCGCCCTTGAGGGAGGTCAGCAGGGTGCCGGTCTCTATCTTGCCGTCCCGGTTGTCGAGGCCGCCGCCGCTGAGGCTGGTGTAGCCGCCCGCGCGAATGCTGGCGCCGAAGTTGTCTATGCCTTCGGCGGCGCGTATGGCCAGGTTGTTGGTGACTTCGAGCTGGCCCCGGTTGATGAACTGTCCGTTGAGGTTGAGTTCCAGGTCGTTGGCGCTGATGCCGCCGGGCACGATCTGCATCTGCTTCCAGTCGGGCCAGGCCACGCTCTTGCCGCCACCCAGCAGGGCGGCCACGCCGCCTTCGGGCGTGGCCAGTTCAGGGCGCGAGAGGTCCAGCGGCCTGGAGGTCCGGGGCGGCAAGCCTTCGTCGCCCGGGCCCTTGATGTCGCTGCCCTGGCCCTTGGTGTCGCCGGCGCCTATGGTGCCGGGGTCGCCGCCCAGGACCTTGAATTCCCTGGGCGCGTCGGCCTTGTCGGCATCGCCGGTCTTGACGTCGCCCTTGACGGCCTGTCCGTCGGGGCCCTTGGCCACGTCGCCGGGCTTGACCTCGCGGTTGCGGGCTTCCACGACCAGAGGCAGGCCCGTGGCGGGATCAATGCCGGGCCGTACGGTGATGGTGCCGCCATTGATGGTGATGGCATCGCCGACGATGGTGCCGGTATCGGGCCCGACCAGAGTGATGGTGGAGCTGCCGCTGCCAGTGTTCAGGCGCGGCACGCTGCGGGCCAGGCCTTCGACGGTGACGATGTCCCCGTCGGCGTTCTTGCCCTCCCAGGTGATGGTCTGGTTCTTCTTGCGCTGCTCGATGCTGCCGCCACCCACGCTGGCGTCCGAGGCCTCATTGACCAGCGAGCCGTCGAAACCGCCGCCGATGTACAGCTGCGCACGCTGCGCCACGTCGGTGTAGCCGACGACGCGCACTTCCTTGAGCTCGGCCAGCGCGGCCGGGTATTCGGGCACCTCATAGGTGCCGTCGCGCACGTCGGGCTCGCCACTGCCGCTGCGGGTGCCCGTGGCTTCGTTGTGGATGCTGCCTTTGGCGCTGCCGGCGATGGCGACGCTGCCCTGGTTGTGCAGGGTGCCGGTCCAGGCCACGGAGTTGCCGCCATAGGACCAGCTTTCCGAGGCGCCCACGTTGATGCCGCCCACGTTGAGCTGAAGGTGGCCCAGGGCCAGCAGTTCGTTGCCGGTGGCTCCATAGGCGCCGGCCATGGTGAGGGTGGCGTCGCCCAGGCTGCCCACGGTGCCGCCGCTGTTGCTGTAGCCGCCGGACTGGATGTTGAGCTTGCCGCCCGCGACAAGGGTGCCGCCGCTGTTGCTGAAGCCGCCCGTGGTGTTGATGTCGATCTCGCCGGGCGCGCCGCCCTGGCCATAGACCGTGCCCTGGTTGCTGAAGCCCGAGCCCTTGATGCGGATGTCCTGGCCCAGCAGGTTGGCACCGTCGCCGTTGCTGACCGCGCCGCTGGCCTGCAGTTGCAGGCCGCCGCTGGCGGCCACCGTGCCGGTGTTGGCAATGCCGCCGGAGCTGGCGGTGAGCTTCGCATCGCCGCTCTTGGCCAGCAGCGTGCCCTGGTTGTCGATGCTGGCGGCGTTGATGGTGACGCTGCTGCCCTGGATCTGGCCGGTCACCCCTTCGGCCGGGGCGCCATTGCTGAAGGCACCGGCCGATGTGATGTTGACGGCGCCGCCTGCCTGCATCTGCCCGCCCGCGTTCTGCACGGAGGGGCCCGAGATGGTGAGGTCGCCCCCGGCCGAGATGATGCCGGTGCTGGCGCCACCACTGGCGCCTGCGGAAGTGTAGGGGTCGTTGACGCTGCGCGTGTTGTTGAGGCTGCCCTGGATATTGACGCTGCTGCCTGCGCTGACCACGCCCTTGTTGGTCATGCTGCCGACGTTGACAGTGAGCGCACCGCCCGCATGCACGGTGCCCGGGTCCTGGCTGTAGCGCCAGTCTTCGGGGGCGGAGCCCGCGCCGCAGCCGCTGGCCGAGACACAGCTGCGCGATTCGGTCAGCCCGTTGTCGAAGCTGCCGCCCGAGATGCTGAGGGAGCCCGAGGACTGGATCTGTCCATCGTTGCCTATGCTGCTGCCGCTGAGGGTGACGTCGCCGCCCGCCAGGGAGCCGCTGTTGGAGATGGAGCCGCCATAGACGTCGAGCGAGCCGCTGGCACCTATGCTGCCGCTGTTGCTCAGGCTGCCATCTATGCCCACGCTGGAGCCGGAGATGCTGCCCGAGTTGCCGGTGGCGCCCAGGGAGATGCCCTGCGCACCGATCTGGCCGCTGTTGTCCACGGCGGCCATGGTGATGGTGCTGGCGGCAATGTTGCCGCTGTTGCTGGTGCTGCCCGAGACGCCCAGGCTGCCCTGGGCATAGACGCTGCCGCCCTGGTTGCCCAGCGCGCCGTTGATGGTGATGTCGTCGGCCACGACGCTGCCGCTGCTCGACAGAGTGCCGCCGTGCGTGAGGTTGCCGCCCGCCTGGATGGTGCCCTGGCTACTGGTGCCGCCTGCCGCCTGCAGCGCCATGTCCTGCCCGGCGCTGAATTTGCCCTGGCTGCCCAGGCGCGTGGCGCCCCCAGCCTGGACGGTGAGCTTGCCCGGTGTGACGATGCCGCCGGCCCTGGCCAGGTTGCTGTCGATGTTGCGCGCACGGATGGAGATGTCCTGCTGCGACTGGATCAGGCCTTCGTTGGAGAGATCGCCGCCGGTGTCGATGTCCACCGCCTTGGCGAAGGTCATGTCGCCCCGGTTGCGGATGGCACCGTTGTCCGCCTTGAGCCGGGCCTCGCCCAGGAAGAGGCTGTTGCCTTCAAAGCCCAGGTTCTGCGCCGCATGGGCGTCGAAGTCGCCGGCCACGTCGAGGTTGCCGCCAAAGCTGATGCTGCCAGCCTCGCTGCGGGCGGTGAGCCGGCCTTGCGCGACGGTGGCACCGCCAATGGCAATGTCACCCCGGGACTTCAGTCCCAGGTCCTGTTCGGCAGAGACCTTGCCTGCGATGGCAATGGCGCCGCCGGAGCTGGCAAGCTCACCCTTGCGCAGTTGCAGGTCGCCGCCCACGCGCACGCCGTCCGAGCCCTGCAGGCGCGCATCGCCCAGCGTGGCGAGGCCGCCGCCCACGTCGATGGCACCGGCCTTGGCCTCGATGTCCATGCCGTCGTTGACGCGCAGCTCCTTGCCCACGGCGAAGCCCTGGCCGGCGCTGGCATCCAGCCTGCCGGTGACGCGCATCTGCCCGCCCGCCTTGCCGCCCGAAGTCTCGCCGTAGCTTTGGCCCGCACCGCTTTGCAGGCGTGCATCGCCCAGCACCAGGGTGTCGCCGGCCACGGCAATGCGTCCGCCGGCATTCGCGGCCAAGCCCTGGCCGAAGGCTGCATCTGCACCCACGGTGATGTCCGCGCCAGCGGCGATGTCGACCGGTCCCTGGACGGTGGCCGCGCCTGCCACCTCGTGGCTGCCTCCCGCGCGGGCCTGGTAGGCGCCGCCGGTCTCCAGGCTTTGCAGGCGGATGTTGCCGCCCGCGTCGATCACGGCAGCCTGGCCGTCGGCCGTGCCGGCCACCACCTTGCCGGCCTCGGCATCGGTGCCGGCCTTGAGGCTCAGCGCCCCCGGCGTGGCCACCGTGCCGGTGACCGAGATGGCGCCCGTGCGCGCCGTGGCGTCGATGCCGGCGCCCATCAAGTCGCCCTGGATGCGCAAGGCATCGTCGGCGCGCAGCGTGGCCTGGCCCTGCGCCAGCACGCTGCGGGTGTGGACGGATGCGGCCGCAACGTCAAGATCGGCGCCGGCCTGCAGGCGTTCGGCCTTGAGGGCCTGTGCCGACCGGATGTCCATGGTACCCATGGCCGCGATGTCGCCCGCCACCGTGATGTCACGGCCTGCGCGCAGTTGCAGGTTCTCGCCGGAAAGCACGGGCCCCTGGACGTCGATCTGGCCTGCGGACAGGGCGGTGATGCCCCGGTTGGCGACCAGTTGGCCCCGGCTGGCGATGCCGCCGTCACCCGCTTCCAAGCGCAGATCGCCGCCGGCCTGCAGGCCCTTGTCCAGGCTGATGGAGCTGCCTGACAGCGCCACGTCGCGCCCGGCATAGGCATCGCCGCGCACGGTGGCATCACCCTTGGCGGCAATGCGCGCATCGCGCCCGGCATGCAGTGTTCCATCGACGAGCACATTGCCCGCCGCAGTCACGCCGGCATCGCGCCCGGCCAGCAGGTTGCCCGTTGCAATGCTGCCCGTCGAGGATTCCAGGCGCACGTCGCGCGCGGCCTGCGCCTGCTCCAGGGCGATGTTGCCCTGGCTGCGGATGTCGAGGTCTTCGTTGGTGAGGATGGACTTGGCGGTGATGCCTTCGGCGCCGGCGCTCAGGGTGGTGCTGCCTGCCGAGCGCAAGTCGCCTCCCAGCTGGAGCTTCTGGCCTGCCTTCATGTTGACGGCGCCCTGGGACAGCACATCGCCGGCGATGCGGATATTGCGGCCCTCGACGGACAGGCCCGCAGCCTCCATGCCCTTGTCGGCGGAGAAGTCGCCGCCCGCACTCCATTGCTGGGAACCGGCCGAGCCCACCTGCCCGCCCAGGCGGATGTCCCCGCCCGCCTTGCCCGTGATGCCGCCGCCCGCAAGGATGTCGCCGTGCGCCGTGAGATTGCCTGCGGCATTGAAGCTGGCCTTGCCGCCCGATGTGACCGGGCCGGCCATGGTCAGGTCGCCACCTGCGCTCAGGCCCAGGTCGCGCCCGGCAGTGATGGCGCCGTCGAACCGGGCGTCGCCCCCGCTGGAAAGATTCGCGCTGCCCGTGACACTGACATCGCCACGCGCATGCAGGGAGTCGCCGACGCGCAGGTTCAGGTCGCCGCCGATGGACAGGCCTTTTTCCGCGCTGCCGAGATCGACCCTGCTGGCGTCCACATTGGTCTCGCCGGCCGAGATGTCACCGTTGATGCCCACGGTGCCCGCCTCCATGCTCAGCGACTGGCCCACGTGGGCACTGCCGATGAGGTCAACCGATCGAACACCGTCGAGCTGGAAGTTCTCGCCAACGACGCTGCGTCCCGTGACGTCGATGGTATCGGCCGAAACCTTGGCGCTGCGGTTGACCTGCAACTGCCCCGACAGCAACGCACCTTGGCCGGCCCGCATGTCCAGGCTGCCCGCGACTGCGGTGACGCCGCCCAGCGACGCACCTTCGCCCGCGTCGATGGCCAGGTCGCCACCCACCAGCAGCTTGCCGGTCTGGTGGACGTTTTTGCCACCCAGTGTGGTGGCGCCCGCAACCTGCACGGTGCTTGCGCCAGAACCCATCTGCAGGTCGCCACCCGCACGCGCCTGCAGGCTGCCGGCGGTCACGAGATCGCCGCTCACGGCGATGCCGCCCTGCGCGCTTTGCAGCCGGATGTCGCCCTGCGCCTGAACGGGTCCGTTGAACTGCATGCCATCGCGGCCGCTGACCTGCAGTTGCTTGCCCGCAGAGACTTCTCCAGCAACGCTGACATAGCCATCGCTGTCGATGCGGATGTCCCGTGCCGATGCCAGGGAACCCGTGCTGACGCGGCCGGCGCTCTGGATCTCCACGTCGCGCTGGTAGGCCAGAAGCGGGCCCTGCAGGTTGACGCCCATGCCGGCATCGGTGGAGATGACACGGATCTGGCCTGCGGTCATGGCACCGAGGGCCGTGGCATCGATGGCCAGAGCCCGGCCCGACTGCACCGGAGCCGGGGTCTGCGGGGACTGCGGCGATTCGGAAGCGGCACGCGCGGATCCCGGCATGGCGGGCGTCTTGCCTGCCGTCAGGTTGATGCTGGAGATGTCCTGGTTCAGGTAGTGGGCGCGCAGGGGAGCGTCGATGCTCAGCGTCTCGCCGATCAGGTCCAGCTGTCCCACCGTGCCTTCGATGCCCGAGCCGCGCACTTCGATGCGGCCACCGGTCACGTCGAAGCCCTGTTTTTTGGCATCCTGGAACGTGCTGCCCAGCCCCCCGGCATCCAGCCAGGTGGGCCGGCCCGTGCTCAGGGTAAGCCTGGGCGTATTGACCACGCCACAGCCATCGCAGGTGATGCCGTTGGGATTGGCGATGATGACGGTGGCGGGCGTTCCGAAGACTTCCACCGTGCCCCGCATCTGGCTGGGTGTTCCGGTGACGGTGACCTCGTTGACGATGGTGTTGGCCGCGCGCCCGCCAGACAGATTGGGATTGGCAGCCGCCGTGCCGCCCAGCAACGGCGTGCCACCGATGAGGCTGTTGTTGAGAACGACACCGGACGTTGGCACATCGAAGCGCTCGTACTGGTTGAGCGAGGTTCCGGCCGCATTGGGCGCCGTGATGTTGACCAGGGCACCACCACCCGGCAGCGACTGGATGCCCGGCTGGAAGGCCATCGGCGCGCGCGGGTCGGCAATGGGCCCGCCGAAGGGACCTGCGATGGCCCCGGCCGGCGGCTGCGGCTGGGCCTGCGCGGTGCCAACCATGACCAGTTGCAGTTGAGTCAGCCAGAAAACAGCGGCCATGAACGCCGCTGTGCGCCGGGCCCACCGAGGGGCGCGGTGCGCGGTTCTCGGTTCCTCGGGCACAGGGGAGGACTGTTGGTTGTGCTGGCTCATGGTCGGTGCATGCATGCTGGGCTCCCTCTTCATTGCTCTGTCTTGTCTGTCTCTGTGTTGCTGCTGTCTTGCTGCCGGTGCGCCTGTGCGGGCGGTACAGCGCTAGAACTGGTAGGCCAGGCTGGCATTGACACGCCAGCCGGGCTTGGGCATTTCACTGGGTGTGCGCAACGGCTTGCCCGCGATCAGCTCGGCGAAGCCGCCCGCGAAGGCGATGCGCAGCCCGCCTCCCGCGCTGGCCAGGGCATGTGAGCGGCTGTCTGCAACGGTGGACAGCCGCGCCGCATCCACAAACAGGTAAGGCTCGTAGCGGATCTGCCCGCCCAGGATCTGGGGCGGCCGCTGCAACGCCCATTCATTGCGCCAGACCATGCCCTTGTCGCCGCCAACGGCCGATTCGGGAAATCCGCGCACGCTGCCCACGCCTCCGGCGAAGATCTGCTCGGACGAGTACAACGGATGCCGGCTCCATTGGCCCAACGCACGCGAGCGCCAGGTCAGGAGGCTGCCCAACGGCCGCTCCACCGATGCCGACAGCTCCAGCTTGGTGAACCGGTAGCGGGCGGCCTCCCGGGGCAGGTCGGCCGGGTCGCGGTTGGTGTCCAGCCAGGGCATGCCGCGCGAGATGCCCGCATCGACCGTCCACTGGCCCAGCCCCTCGCCGGCTTGAAAGCGCGTGAGGCGGTTGATGCCCAGGCGCAGCACGGCCTGGGTCTGCGGGCTGAGCGAGATGTTGTTGACGGAACGCTCGGACTTGCGGTGCGAGAAGCTCAGGTCCATGGCCGTCTTGCTGTTCTGGTCGCGCTGCAACAGGCGGCTCAGCGACAGCGTGTAGGTCTTCGATGTGCCGTGGACCAGCGCGGTGTCGCCGATGAGGTTCTGGTACTCCGAGACGGAAGCCATTGCCGACAGCGTGGCATAGCCCAGGGGCATGGAGAAGGTGCCATACAGGGCGTTGGTTTCCGTGCTGGTGGTCAGGCCGGCGCCCAGCGACTCCATCAGGCCCAGCACATTGCCGGCGTCCAGGCCCAGCTGCACGCGAAGGCGGCCGGTGGCGGCCGCGCCCTGGTTGTCCAGCGAGACGTTGTAGCGCGCGGCCTGGCCCGCCTGATTGACGAACTCGACGATGGAGCCGCCCGGCTGCGTGCCCGGGCGGATCTGCACCTGCACGTTGTTGCGCCTGAGGCGGTTGAACTGGTCCACCGACTGCTCGATGTCGCGCAGGCGCAGCACGTCGCCCTGCTTCATGGCAAGGGCCAGATGCACGCCCGGAGCCTGATCGTCGCCAGGACCGACGGGGGTGCCGTTGAAAAGCAATTGCTCGATGCGGCCCGGCACGATGGTGAGGGACAGCACGCCCTCCTGCAGGCTCTGGTTGCCCACGTAGGCACGCGAGGTGGTGTAGCCCGCAGCGATCAGGGCCCGGTTGACCCGCTCCAGCAGCACGTTGATGTGTTCGACCCCGATCGAGCGGCCGACAAAGGGCGCGGTGACCCTGGCAAAGACAGCCTCCGGCAGCAACGCCATGCCGTCTTGCCTGATGGTATGAATGGGAAAGGCCGGTCCCTGGGGCTGCAGGCCTTCGGGGAATCGGTCGTCCATGCCTGCGGCTGCGGCAGCGGGTTGCTCGAATTCAATGCTGGCGGGTGCGGAGCGGCGCAGCATTTCCTCGCGCAGTTTTTCCTGCTGCTCGCGGATGATCTGGTCGTTAGGGTCGCGCGCAGACACGGGCTGTGCATGGACGAGCATCGGGCTGAGGGCCAGCGCGCAGATGCCCGCGGCGGAGATCCAGTGGCTCATGCGGTTCACCACCAGAAGATGCCGAGGTGGTCCTCGATGCGCACCGCATCGCGGGAAGGCTTGCGAATCACCTCGATGGCGCCGTCCACGCCTTCGGAGGCTTGCAACACCCCGCCGTCCTGGTATGCCAGCCCCTTGAGAACCAGCCGTCCTTGCTGGACGGTGTAGCTGCCGCCCTGGTCGGTGGCATAGATCCTGGCCCAGGTGTCGCCGAACAGGGCCTTGAGGCCCTTGTCACGCAGGATGACGGTATGCACGGGGCGCCCTCGCGCGATGATCTCGGGAGCCTCCAGGGTCATGCCCTTGCCTGCGTAGACCTGGCCGGCATCGTTGAGGATCTGCCCGCCAGCACGTATATCGACCGATTCGGCGCCCATGATCTGCCCGCCCACCAGCGCCTCGTTGGAGGAGGCTGTGCGCCTGCAGACGAACAGGAAGCAGCTTTGCCGGTATTCGAATCCGCCAATGCTGTGCGCCTTGGTCACGACGCTTTCTTGCGCCTCTATCTTGATGCCGCCCTGATTGGAGAACACATGGCCGCCCAGGTTGGAGAAGTTGCGCGCCTTGACCTGCACATTGCCTTGCGCCACCCAGTAGGCCTGGTTGGCAGGATCGGCCAGCTCGCCCATGTCCACGCTGTAGCCTTTCCTGCGCTTGAAGACGCTGTGCGATGCCCAATCTTCCAGGCCGGCACCGGCGATGTGCACGCTTTCGTTGCGCACATCCGCAGCTCCCCGAATGACCAGATCGCTGTTGGATACGATGCGTGCGTTGATGGAATCCACGCCCTGCCCGCTGTCCAGCAGCACGGAGCCTTCCTTGCCGAAGATCAGCGCGGTTTTCGCGGCCCCCACGGGCGTCCTGTGCTCTATGCCGCCACCGGCCTTGAGCACGACGGCATGGGCATCCTCTGCCTCGCCCACGCCTTGCTGGCCGGATATCTCGCCGCCCAGGTTGCGGATGGCCCCTTCGGCCTGGAGGCGAACACGGCTGCCGGCCGCCAGCAAGCTGGTCTCGTCGCCGCGCGAAACGAGCGCGATATCCCGGGAGCGTATGTCCACCTGCCCCTGGGCCTGCACCTTGCCGCCGATCTGCTCCAGCTGTCCCGTGCTGGTCAGCCGGAAATCCCCGGCCGAGGCCACCATCTGCCCCTGGTTGCGCACACCGGCGCCCTGGTCGGTCACCAGAATCTCGATACGCCCGGAGGTGACCTTGGAATCCGCATTCAGGTCCACAGCCAATGCGGTGCTGCGCGCCTTCCCGCCCTCGTAGTAGACCCATGGCGTCAAGTTGTCCGTTGGCGACGCCGCCGTATCGAACTGGGCCGTGGATTCCCCGGCCACCATGCGGACCAGGGCGCTTGACGATGAGAACTCGTTGGTGACGGCACCCTGCAGGGCAATGCTCTTGGCAATCATCTCCAGACGGATCAGATTGCCGGTGACCCCCTGCTCGCCAATCACGATCTCGCCTTGCTTCGTATGGACATCCACCAGCCGCTGGACATAGCCCGAAGGCTGCAATTGATCGCGCAGTGTCACGGCGCCCGTGGTCAGGGCAACGCTGCCGAAATTGACGAAGCTGCCTCCATTGACGCGTATGCCGTTCTGATTCGCAAAAATCAGATTGGCGCGGGGGCCATTGACATCGATGGTTCCTGTGATATGCGAGGGCGCAGCGGAGAACACCTCGGCCACGATGGTTCGCGCCTTGACGCCCTCATTCAAGAAGGTAAGTCCAGCCTTGCCCACATCGAACTGGCTGAAGCCGTTGTATGAAACACCGTCCGTGACCTGGGCCGGCGTGACCTGCACGCGGCCACCATCACCCATGTTCACCCGCGTGGCGGAATCTGGCAGGGCCGTGACCCTGGAAACTACCTCCGACCGGACTTCCCCCACTGTCCCCCAACCGCAGGCAATGACGCCCAGCGCACCGCAAAGCGCGGCGCCTCTCATTGATTTCTTCATATTGCATAGCCAGCCGCGCCCAGGCACCGGGTACTGTAGCCAGCCTGTCCATCTGGTTGAACTCCATTGCCGGCACATGGCATCCTTTGCCGGCAACCCTCTCTTTCAAAATCTCCACTGCCAATGGCTATGCACATAGCCCACTGACAGCGGGAGCAGATGATCAGCGAAATCACCGCTATCGCCAATACACTTTTTTTGACAATGGGATTTTCATCCTAGGAAATATCTAATTTTTCTGGAAAAAATCAGACCACTCCTAATTGATTAGCATGCCATTAATATGGCATTCGTTTTTTCCGTCGCCCGATTGGCCAGGGCGATAACGCCAATCACGCCAGTGCAGTTACCCGGGCCATGCGCCCGTCGGCCGGATGCTTCCCGCCACAGGTCTTCCCGCATTCCAGGCGTGCCGGCCGGAAACCTGTGCGCCACCTGCGAACCCGAGCGTGCTCCAAGGGCGTGGCCATGGCGGAATGTGCCGCCTGGCGCTTTGGCTTACCATCGCCGGCCCTCTGCTTGATAGGTACAAGCCATGATCCGCGTCTCTGAACTGAAACTGCCCCTGTCGGCGGTGCAATACCACCCCGACAGCCACACCGAATACCTGCCCCTGGAGCCGCTGCGCGCCCTGGCCGCGCGCCAGCTGGGCATTGCCGAGGAGGCCATTGCCTCCGTGCATGTGCACAAGCGCAGCTTCGATGCGCGCAAGTCCGAGCTGCTGGCCGTCTACATCGTCGACCTGACGCTGGCCGACGAGAGCCAGGAAGCCGCGCTGCTGGAACAGTTCTCCAGCCATGCCCATGTGAACCCCACGCCCGACATGCGCTGGCATGCCGTGGGCCAGGCGCCTGCCGACCTGCAGCGCCGGCCCGTGGTGGTGGGCTTCGGGCCCTGCGGCATTTTTGCGGCCCTGGTGCTGGCGCAGATGGGCTTCAGGCCCATCGTGATCGAGCGCGGCCGCTCGGTGCGCGAGCGCACCCAGGACACCTGGGGCCTGTGGCGCAAGCGCGAGCTGGTGCCCGAGTCCAATGTGCAGTTCGGCGAAGGCGGCGCAGGCACCTTCTCCGACGGCAAGCTCTACAGCCAGATCAAGGACCCGCGCCACCTGGGCCGCAAGGTGATGCAGGAATTCGTCACCCACGGCGCGCCGCCCGAGATCCTCTATGCCGCGCATCCGCACATCGGCACCTTCAAGCTGGTGAAGGTGGTCGAGGGAATACGCGAGGAGATCATCCGCCTGGGCGGCGAGATCCGCTTCGGCCAGCGCGTGTGTGACATGCGCATCGAGGGCGAGGGCAAGGACCGCCGTCTCACCGCCCTGGAAGTGCTGGACCAGGACAGCGGCGAGCGCCAGTGGCTGGAGACCGACCATGCCGTGATGGCCCTGGGCCACAGCTCGCGCGACACCTTCGCCATGTTCTACGAGCGCGGCGTGCACATGGAGGCCAAGCCGTTCTCGGTGGGCTTTCGCATCGAGCATCCGCAAAGCGTGATCGACCGCGCGCGCTGGGGCAGGCATGCCGGCCACCCGCTGCTGGGTGCGGCCGACTACAAGCTGGTGCACCACGCCAGCAACGGGCGCGCGGTCTACAGCTTTTGCATGTGCCCGGGCGGCACCGTGGTGGCGGCCACCAGCGAGCCCGAGCGCGTGGTCACCAACGGCATGAGCCAGTACTCGCGCGCCGAGCGCAATGCCAACGCCGGCATGGTCTGCGCCATCGACCCCTCCGACTACCCGCGCGATGCCAAGAGCTTTGCCTGGGCCTTCGACGGCAAGACCCATGGCGTGGAAAACCTCAAGGACGGCGAGCTGCACCCGCTGTCGGGCATCGTGCTGCAGCGCCAGCTGGAGACCAAGGCCTACCTGCTGGGCGGGCGCAACTACAACGCGCCGGGCCAGCTGGTGGGCGACTTCATCGCGGGCAAGGAATCGGCCGCGCTGGGCGAGGTCGAGCCCTCCTACAAGCCCGGCATCACGCTGACCAACCTGCACCACGTGCTGCCCGCCTATGCCATCGAGGCCATGCGCGAGGCGCTGCCCGCCTTCGGCAAGAAGATCCGCGGCTACGACATGCACGATGCCGTGCTCACCGGCGTGGAAACGCGCACCTCCTCGCCCGTGAAGATCGAGCGCGGCGCGGACTTCCACAGCCTGAACACGCGCGGCCTGTACCCGGCCGGCGAAGGCGCCAGCTACGCGGGCGGCATCCTGTCGGCCGGCGTGGATGGCGTGAAGGTGGGCGAGGCCGTGGCCTGCGCCATCCTCGGGCTGCCCCTGCCCTCGTCGGGGGCACGCGGCTCCGGTGGCGCAGCATGACACCGCGTCCGCCGCGTTTCGTCGCCCCCTCGCGCACCCAGCTGCTGGCCGCCATTGCGGCCATGGGCGTGGTGGTGCTGTCGTCCAACATCCTGGTGCAGTACGCCATCAACGACTGGCTGACCTGGGGCGCCATCACCTATCCGTTCGCCTTCCTGGTGAGCGAGCTGGTCAACCGCAGCTTCGGCCCGCAGCAGGCCCGGCGCGTGGCCTGGGTGGGCTTTGCCGTGGCCGTGGCCGCCTCGCTGGTGCTGGCGCCGCCGCGCATCGCGCTGGCCTCGGGCGCAGCCTTCATTGCCTCGCAGTGGCTGGACATCGGCGTGTTCCACCGCCTGCGTGCGGGCCGCTGGTGGCGTGCCCCCCTGGTGGCCACGCTGCTGGCCGCCTGCCTGGACACCTTCCTGTTCTGGAGCATCGCCTTCGCAGGCGCCGCCGAGCCCTGGGTGACCTGGGCCCTGGGCGACCTGGGCGTGAAGCTGGTGCTGGGCGTGGCGCTGCTGCTGCCGTTCCGCCTTGCCATCGCCCGGTGGTGGAAAGGCCCATCGGCAATCGCCAGCGCCAAATAGAGCCGACGCGGTTCGCACGGACTCGATCTCAAGCCAGGGGCACCGTGCAACGGGAAGCGGCTTCCGCCGCTCAGGGCGAGTCGAATAACTATGGGTTGCGCTGCAGATAGTCCACGGCCAGCGCGGCCAGTGAGCGCGCACCCGTGGGCAGTTGCTTCTCGTCGATATCGAACAGCGGCGAGTGGTTGGACGGCGCCTTCGCGAAATCCTGGCCGGCCGGCGGTGCGCCCAGGAAGTAGAAGAAGCCCGGAACCACCTTCTGGAACTCCGAGAAATCCTCGGAGCCGCTGACCTTGGGAATCACCATGGCCTTGCCGCCCATGGCCAGCTTGAGCGCGGGCAGAGAGGCCTCGGTCAGTGCGGCGGGGTTGGTGGTCACCGGATAGGCCACGGGACCGAAACGCACCTTGGCCTTGGCGCCGCTGGATGCCGCGATCTGCTCGGCCGTGGCGGTGATGCGCTTGTGTGCCTCCTGGCGCATGTCCTCGTCGAAGGTGCGCAGCGTGCCCTGCATCTCCACGTTGTCCGGGATGATGTTGTAGCGCGTGCCGCCCTGGATGGAGCCGATCGTCAGCACGGCCGGCTCCAGGCTGATGTTGAGCTGGCGGCTGACCACGGTCTGCAGGCCCAGCACCACCTGGCTGGCAGCGACGATGGGATCGACCGCATTCCACGGCGACGAGCCATGGCCGCCCCGGCCCTCGACCTGGATGCTGAGGCTGTCCGAACCCGCCATCAGCGGCCCGCTGCGGTAGCCCACCATGCCCGACGGCAGGTTGGACGTGATGTGCAGGCCGTAGATGGCCTGCACGTCCTTGAGCACACCGGCCTCCACCATGGCCTTGGCGCCGAAGCTGGGCACATGGCCGTGGGCATCGGCCTCCACGGGAGCGCCTTCCTCGGCGGGCTGGAAGATGAACTTCACCGTGCCGGGCAGCTTGGCGCGCATGCCGGCCAGCGCCTCGGCCGCGCCCATGAGCATAGCCACGTGGGCATCGTGCCCGCAGGCATGCATGACCGAAACCTCCTTGCCCATGTACTGGGCCTTGGCCTTGGAGGCAAAGGGCAGGCCGGTCTTCTCGGCCACGGGCAGCGCGTCCATGTCGGCACGCAGCGCCACGGTCTTGCCCGGCCGGCCGCCGCGCAGCACGCCCACCACGCCCGTGCCGCCCACGCCGGTCTGCACCTCCATGCCGAGGCGGCGCAGATGATCGGCCACCACCTTGGCCGTGCGTTCTTCCTGGCCCGACAGTTCGGGGTGCTGGTGGATGTCGCGGCGCCACTCCACCATCTTGGGCGCCAGCGGCTGGATGGCGGCATCCAGGGCCGCCAGGCCCTGTGCATCGAGCCCCTGGGCGCTGGCCGCCAGTGGCAGGCCGCAGGTCAGCAGCCCGGCCAGGGCGATGGAGCGCAGGCCTGTGCGCGGGAAGGAGGAAGGCTTTGTCTCGGCGCTGGTGTGGAGCATCTTCGTGGTCCTGGAAAGTGGCACAAGCAGCCATGCTAAAAGTGAAGCACGTATGACGGGCACGTCAAAATCGCCATTCGAGGAGCCAGAATCGCCATGCCCCGGACCTTTGTCATCGAGCTGCCCTGCCTGGAGCACAGCGCCATCGGCCACGCCGCGCACCTGGTGGAGATGCTGCGCAGCGCCAACCTGGTCGCCAGCCTGCGCCTGGGCCGGCGAACGCCGCGCTTTGGCTGGCGCTGGGTCGACGGCCAGGGCCGGCCCCTGCCCACCATGCCGCACGCGGACGAAGGCGCGGCAGCCGAAGGGCCCGCGCAGGCCGTCTTCGTGAGCGCGCTGCACTGCCCTGACATTCCCTCCATCCGCGACATCGTCGCCGCGCATCCGGCCCTCGTGCGCCGCATCACCACGGCCTTCGACCAGGGCCTTGCCGTCTGCACGCTGGGCAGCGCCGCCTGGTTTGCGGCAGCGGGCGGCCGCTGCCAGGGCCGGCTTGTGGCCCTGCCCTGGTATTTCATGGGCGGCTTCGGCCTGGACTTCCCGGGCATCGAACTGGCCGAGGGCCAGCCCTTCGTGGACGACAGGCCCTGGCTCAGCGCCTCCCACCCCGAGGCCCTGGCGCCCATGGCCGTCGCGCTCACACGCCATGCCTTCGGCGACGACCTGGCCGCAGCGCTGGCCGCCGTGCTGCAGCCCGATGCCCAGCGCGAACGCGCCACCCGGGCCGCCCTGCAGGACCGCCGCATTCCCGCCACGCGCAACAGCGTGCTGGCCCATGCCATCGCCTGGCTGGAGGCGCGCGTAGAGCAGCCCTATGACCTGCAGGCCCTCGCGCACGCGGCATCCACCAGCCCGCGCACCCTGCTGCGCCACTTCCAGCAGGAGCTGGGCCACAGCCCGCTGGACCACCTGCACCGCCTGCGCTGCGCACGGGCCCGGGTGCTGCTGGAGATCACGCTGGAGAGCGTACCGTCCGTGGCGCTGGCCTGCGGGTATGGGGATGCCTCGGCGTTTCGGCGGGTGTTCTTGCGGTATGTGGGGATGGCGCCTGCTGCCTATCGGGAAAGGCATGCGTTGAGGGCGCCGAGGAGGCGGTGGAGGGTGGGGGCTGCCTGATTGTTTTTGCCCCTGCCGGGTCAAAAAACAGACCCGAGAACAAGAAAGACTCAGTCCACCGTCACCTTCGCCTCCCGAATCACCCTCCCCCACTTCTCCGTCTCGGCAGCAATGAACCGATCGCACTCCTCAGGCGTGGACCCCTCCGCAAACGTCCCCATCACCTGCTCCAGCCGCTGCGACACCTCGGCACTGCGGATGATGCGCGACACCTCGGCGGACATGCGCTGCACGATCTCGCGCGGCACGCCGGCCGGCGCGATCATGGCCGCCCAGGTGCTGCCCAGCAGGCCGTCGTAGCCCTGCTCCACGAAGGTGGGCACGTCGGGCAGCGCGGCCAGGCGCTTGTCGCTGGCCACGCCGATGAGGCGGATGCGGCCGGCCTTGGCGGGCTGGATGAGGTTGGGCGGCGGGTCCAGGAACAGCGGGATCTGGCCGCCCATGAGGTCGGCCAGCGCGGGCGCGGCGCCCTTGTAGGGCACGTGGACCATGTCCGTCCTGGTGAGCAGCTTCATCAGCTCGGTGGTCAGGTGGGCGCTGGAGCCGCTGCCCGAGGAGCCGAAGCCCACCTTGCCGGGATTGGCCTTGGCATAGGCGATCAGCTCGGGCGTGGTCTTGAAGGGCGCATTCATGGCCACGGCAGCGACCAGGGGCGAGACGCCCATCAGCGAGACGCCGACCAGGTCCTTCTTCGGGTTGTAGGGCAGCTTGGGATAGAGCGTGGTGTTGGCCGCATAGGCCGCGATGACCACGCCGAAGGTGTGCCCGTCCGGCGCGGCCTTGGCGATCTGGTCGACGCCGATGATGCTGTTGGCGCCGGGCTTGTTCTCCACGATGACGGGCTGGCCCAGGGCCTTTTGCAGGCCGACCTGCAGCAGGCGCGCCATCTGGTCGGTGAAGCCGCCTGCCGTGTACGGAACGATGATGCGGATGGGCTTGGAGGGCCAGGGGCTCTGGGCCCAGGCCGAGGGGGCCAGCACGGTGGTGGCTGCTGCAGCGGCGGCAGCGGTAGATTGCAAAAAGCTGCGGCGGGAAGTCGAAGGCATGGTGTCTCTGGATTCTTCTAAGTTGAAAAATGGCCCCCACGCTACCCTTGCTGCGCAAGGTCCGCTGCCCCCCAAGGGGGCCGCTTTTCATCTTGGGGCGGCCCGGCGATGAAAAAACGCCACGCAACAGCGCAGCGTCGGATGGAAAACAAGGCTCAATACCCCCGCGCCACATCCACAAGGTTGAGCAGCGGCTCGCCCGCGCGCAGGCGGCGCAGGTTCTCCAGGCACTGGCGGGCCACGGTGTCGGCCGAGGCCTGGGCCGCGATGTGCGGGGTGACAAAGGCCTTGGGATGGCCCCAGACCTTGTTGCCGGGCTGGGGCGGTTCGTCGCGCAGCACGTCCAGCGCGGCGCCGGCCAGGTGGCCTTCGTCGAGCAGGGCCAGCAGGTCGTCTTCCACCACCTGCTCGCCGCGCCCCACGTTGATGAAGTAGGCACCGCGCGGCAGCAGGGACAGGGTGCGGCGGTCCAGCAGGTCGCGCGTCTCGGGCGTGAGCGGCAAGGCGCAGACCAGGATGTCGCTGGTGGACAGCAGTTGCTTCAGACCTTCGGCACCGCTGTGCGTGGCCAGGCCTGCAATGCTCTTGGCGCTGCGGCTCCAGCCTGCGACGGGGTAGCCGATGGCCTGCAGGGCGCCGGCCACGAAGCGGCCGACCTCGCCCAGGCCCAGGATGCCCACGCGGCAGTCTGCGCTGGCGCGCACGGGGCGGCGCAGCCAGTCGCCGGCCTGCTGCTGGCGCGCGAACAGGTCCAGCTCGCGCGTGTGGCGCAGCGCGGTGCCGACCACGTACTGGGCGATCTCCACATGCTGCTGCGGATCGACCGTGCGCGCCACGGGCAGGCCGGCCGGCAGGTCGGGCACGGCCAGCAGCTTGTCCACGCCCGCGCTGGGCGCGCACAGCAGCTTCAGGCCCGGATAGGCCGGCAGCACGCCCGGCTTGAGGCTCCAGGCAAGCATGGCCTCGACCGCATCGGCCGGCGCCTCTTCGCGGTGGCCCCAGACCTGCACGCCGGGCGCCAGCGCGCGCAGCGAGTCGACGATGGGCGCGCCCATGCTCGGGTGGATATTGACCAGAATTCCCATGGTTTCCTTCAGTCCTTGTAAGAAGGGTCTATGCGGTCCAGACGGCGCAGCAGGCCGGGCCAGGCCAGGCCTGCGCCCTTGCCCTTGGTGACCTGGCGCGACTGGTTGACCGCGTCGGCAATGATGTCCTGCGGGATGCGCGTGAGCTCGCCGCCGCCCGACTGCGCCAGGATCTGGATGCGGCAGGCCGACTCCAGCGTGTACATGGCCAGCACGGCCTCGGCCACGTTGCGGCCGCAGGTCAGCAGGCCGTGGTTGCGCAGGATGAGGAAGTTGCTGGCGCCCAGGTCATCGACCAGGCGCGGCTTCTCGTCGTCGCGCAGGGCCACGCCTTCGTAGTCGTGGTAGGCCAGGCGCGCCAGCGGGAAGATGGACTGCTGGGAGATGGGCAGCAGCCCTTCCTTCTGCGCCGAGACGGCCACGCCGTAGCGCGTGTGCGTGTGCAGCACGCACTGCACCTCGGGACGGCCGTCGTGGATGGCGCTGTGGATGACGAAGCCGGCCGGGTTGACGTCGTACTCGGTCTCCATCAGCGGCCGGCCCTCGTGGTCCACCTTGACCAGGCTGGACGCGGTGATCTCGTCGAACAGCATGCCGTAGGGGTTGATCAGGAACTGGTCGGGCTGGCCCGGCACGCGCGCCGAGATGTGGGTGAAGATCAGGTCGTCCCAGCCGAAGTGGGCGACCAGCCGGTAGGCGGCGGCCAGCTCGATGCGGGTCTGCCATTCCTCGGCCGTCACCTGGCGGCGGACCTCGGACATCGTGGTGTCGTTGCTCATGGGGTGTACCTCTTGGTGGACATCGTGGTGGACATCGTTTGGAGAAAGCATCCGCCGGTTCAGCGCCCCGTCGCGTACTGGTCGCGCAGCTCGCGCTTGAGCACCTTGCCGATGGCGCTGCGCGGCAGCTCGGCAATGAAGCGCAGGTCCGCCAGGCGCTGGGTCTTGCCGGCCCGCTGGTTGTACCAGCCCATGATGTCCTCGGGCAGGGCCGGCTGCCCCGCGCGCGACACCACGTAGGCCACGGGCGTCTCGCCCCATTGCTCGGAGGGCACGCCGACCACGGCCACGTCGTCCACGGCCGGGTGGGCGCGCAGCTGGGTCTCCAGGTCGCTGGGGTAGATGTTGAAGCCGCCGCTGATGATCATGTCCTTGCGGCGATCGAACAGGGTGAGGAATCCATCGGCATCGAAGCGGCCCACGTCGCCCGTGCGGATGAAGCGCTTGCCCGTGGGGTCGAACCATTCGGCTTCGCGCGTCTTGGCGGGCTGGCCGTGGTAGCCGGTCATCATGCTGGCAGAGTGGCCCACGACCTCGCCATCCTCGCCCGGGGCGACCTCGCGGCCGTCCTCGTCGATGAGGCGGATGTCATGGCCCTCGGCGGGCCTGCCCACGGTGTGCAGCTTGTCCGGGTGCAGATGGGCTTCGAGGATGCAGGTGCCGCCGCCTTCGGTCATGCCGTAGAACTCGGTCAGGCTGCCGGGCCAGCGCGCCACCACGTCGGCCTTGAGCTCGGCCCGGAACGGCGCGCTGGTGCAGAACTTGGCGCGGAAGCTGGACAGGTCATGCTCGCCGAACTGCGGCAGCGCCATGATGCGCTGGTACTGCACGGGCACCAGCATGGTGTGGGTGACGCGGTGCTGCTGGGCCAGCTGCAGGTAGCGGGCCGCGTCGAATTTGGGCATCAGTACCACGCAGCCGCCGCTGCCCAGCGTGGGGAAGAACACCACCAGCGTGGTGTTGGAGTACAGCGGCGTGGCCAGCAGCGTCGTGCCCTCGGGGCCATAGCCGTAGACGCTGCCCCGGTTGATGTGGGCCCAGCGCATGCCGTGCGACTGCACGATGCCCTTGGGGGTGCCCGTGGTGCCCGAGGAATAGATGATGTTGAACGGCGCGGCCGGCTCCACGCTCACGGGCGCGGGCTGCGCGCCTTCGGGCGCCAGCCAGTCGTCAAAGGCACGGCCGGGCGCGGCGCCGTCCAGCGAGATGCATTGCAGGGCGCCGTCGGCAGGCACCAGGTCCTGGGCCGCCTTGTCGAGGAACAGGTGGTGCGCCTGGGCATCGCGCAGCATGGAGGCCAGGCTGTCGGCCGTGGAGGACGGCGCCAGCGGCGCAACCACCACGCCCGCGCGCAAGGCACCCAGGAACAGCGCGGCATAGCGCACCGAGTTCAACGCGCAGATGGCAATCGCCTGGCCAGGCTGCACGCCGTCGCGCTGCAGCGCGGCAGCCACGCGGTCCATGAGGGCGTCGAGCTGCGCGTAGCTCAGCGTCTGCTGGTCGTCGCGCAGCGCGGCATGGGCAGGCTGCTGGCGCGCGTGGCCGCGGATCAGCTCGGCCAGCGTGGTGAAGGGCGCATCGGGCGAAGGCAGGGTAACAGTCATGAGGGACTCCGTTTCACGAATTCACGAATCTCAAGCGGACTGCGCCCGCCAGCCCCCTGGCCCTGCGGGCGCATTGGAGGACAGGCCTACTTGGCGGCCAGGCCCAGGCGGTCGATCAGGACCTTGTCCTTGGCATACGCCTCGCGCACCCACTGCGCATAGTCGGCGCCGGAGCGGTACCAGGCGTCCTGGTTCAGCTGCTTGAGCACCTCGATGTGGCGCGGGTCATCCATGGCTTTCTTGAAGGCGTCGTGCAGCTTGCGCACCACGGCCGGGTCCATGCCCTTGGGGCCGGCCAGTCCGTAGGGCGAGGTGGAGACCACGCCATAGCCCAGCTCCTTGGCCGTGGGCACGTCGGGCCAGCGCTGGGTGCGCTTTTCGCCGAAGGTCATGAGCAGGCGCATCTGGCCGCCATCCACATAGGTGTCCCAGCCCGAGGCATCGCTTTGCGCGGCCACGTGGCCGCCCAGCAGGGCCTGCTGCAGGTCGGCGTTGCCCTTGAAGGGCACGTGGTTGAGCGTGACCTTGGCGTTCTCGGCCAGCTCCTCCATCAGCAGGTGGGGCGAGGAGCCTATGCCGGTGGAGCCGTACTCGATCTTGCCGGGGCTCTTGCGCGCGGCGGCAATGTATTCGTTGAAGCTCTTGTAGGGCGAGTCCGAGCGCACCGTGAAGCCGAAGGTGTAGCCCGAGACGCCGATGATGTAGGTGAAGTCCGTGACCGGGTTCCAGGCCGTCTTCTGCATGTGCGCCATGCGCAGCATGGACATGGGGAACTGGGTGATGGTGTAGCCATCGGGCTTGGCCGTGCGGGACATGTTGCCCGGGCCCAGCGTGCCGCCCGCGCCGGGCTTGTTCTCCACGATGATGGCCTGGCCCAGCTGCTTGCCCGCGATGTCGGCCAGGGTGCGCATGTGGCGGTCGGTGGAGCCGCCTGCGGGGAAGGGCACGATCAGCGTGATCGGGCGCGTGGGAAAGTCGCTGGCCTGGGCCCATGCCGGTGCGCTGGCGCCCGTGGTGGCCACAAAGACAACAGCCGCAAGCGCAAGGCTGCGGCGGCCAATGGAAATCTGCATGTCTGTCTCCTGCATCTCTGAACCAGGTGGGGCCGGGGCACATGCCTTGTGTGCCGCTCTGGCCAGGGCCCGGATACTTCACCGGGCCCGTTGGCACCGCCTCCCGGTGCGGCGCCTTGCATTCTTACAGCGACTGCACCAGCTCGGGCACGGCCTGGAACAGGTCGGCTTCCAGGCCGTAGTCGGCCACCGAGAAGATCGGTGCCTCGGGGTCCTTGTTGATCGCCACGATCACCTTGGAGTCCTTCATGCCGGCCAAGTGCTGGATGGCGCCGGAAATACCGGCCGCAATGTACAGCTGGGGCGCCACGATCTTGCCGGTCTGGCCGACCTGCAGGTCATTGGGCGCATAGCCTGCGTCCACCGCTGCGCGGCTGGCGCCGATGGCGGCGCCCAGCTTGTCGGCCAGCGGGGTCATGACCTCGTTGAATTTCTCGCTGCTGCCCAGCGCGCGGCCGCCGGAGACGATGATCTTGGCGGCCGTCAGCTCGGGGCGGTCGCTCTTGGTCACTTCACGGCCCACGAAGCTGCTCTTGCCGCTGTCGCCAGCGGCCGCCAGCTGCTCCACCTGGGCGCTGCCGCCCGTGGTGGCCGCTGCGTCAAAGCCCGTGCCGCGCACGGTGATGACCTTGATCTTGTCGCTGCTTTGAACCGTGGCAATGGCGTTGCCCGCGTAGATGGGGCGCTCGAAGGTGTCGGCGCTGTCCACCTTGGTGATGTCGCTGATCTGGGCCACGTCCAGCTTGGCGGCCACGCGCGGCGCGGCGTTCTTGCCGCTGGCGGTGGCGGGGAACAGGATGTGGCTGTAGTTCGAAGCAATCGCCAGCACTTGCGCTGCGATGTTCTCGGCCAGGCCGTCCTTCAGGCTGGCGCCGTCGGCGTGGATGACCTTGGCAACGCCAGCGATCTGGGCCGCAGCCTGCGCAGCGGCGCCGGCATTCTCGCCCGCCACCAGCACATGCACGTCGCCGCCGCAGGCCAGGGCCGCAGTGACGGTGTTCAGCGTGGCGCTCTTGATGGAAGCGTTGTCGTGTTCTGCAATAACGAGGGATGTCATGTCGCTGTCTTCCTTAGATCACTTTGGCTTCGTTCTTGAGCTTGCTGACCAGGGTCGCCACATCGGGCACCTTCACGCCAGCGCCGCGCTTGGCGGGCTCGGCCACCTTGAGCGTCTTCAGGCGCGGGGCGACATCGACGCCCAGCTCTTCAGGCTTGACCGTGTCCAGCTGCTTTTTCTTGGCCTTCATGATGTTGGGCAGCGTGACGTAGCGCGGCTCGTTCAGGCGCAGATCGGTGGTGATGACGGCCGGCAGGCTCAGGGCCAGGGTTTCCAGGCCGCCGTCCACTTCACGCGTGACATTCACCTTGTCGCCAGCGACTTCGACCTTGGAGGCGAAAGTGGCTTGCGGCAGGTCGGCCAGGGCCGCCAGCATCTGGCCGGTCTGGTTGGCATCGTCGTCGATGGCCTGCTTGCCCAGGATGATCAGGCCGGGCTGCTCCTTGTCCACCAACGCCTTGAGCAGCTTGGCGACGGCCAGGGGCTGCAGCTCCTCGGTGGTCTCCACCAGGATGCCGCGGTCGGCACCGATGGCCATGGCCGTGCGCAGGGTTTCCTGGCACTGGGCCACGCCGCAGGAGACGGCGATGACTTCGGTGACCACGCCCTTTTCCTTGAGGCGAACGGCTTCTTCGACGGCGATTTCGTCAAAGGGGTTCATGCTCATCTTGACGTTGGCGATGTCCACGCCCGTGCCGTCCGACTTCACGCGGACCTTCACGTTGTAGTCCACGACACGTTTGACGGGTACAAGGATTTTCATGAGAAAGCTCTTTCCTGGTTTTTGAAGTACTACCTACGCAAGAAGGAACAAGGCATGCGGCTTGCCATGGGGCGCAGCACGTTGTCGCATCCTGCTTGCGTAAGTCCTGTGAAGATGGGCGGTCAGCGGGCCAGGCCGGCCAACCGCTCGTTGATCAGTGCATGGGCCTGGTCCATGATGCCGGAGATCAGCTGCTGGACCGTGGGCACGTCGTGGATCAGGCCGGCCACCATGCCACAGGACCAGACGCCTGCGTCCATGTCGCCGTCATGCATGATGCGCGGATAGACGCCGGCCACCTCGGGCGCGATGTCGGCAAAGGTGATGGCCGCGCCCAGCTCGCGCTCCTTTTGCAGCAGGCGCTCGGTGGCCGGGTTGGTCAGCACGCGCTCGGTGTTGCGCAGCGGGCGCATGACCAGGCGCGTGTCCAGCTCGCTGGCCGCGACGATGGCCTGCTTGACGTTGTCGTGCACGGGCGCTTCCTGGGTGGCGATGAAGCGCGTGCCCATGTTGATGCCCTCGGCGCCCAGCGCCAGCGCAGCCACCAGCGAGCGGCCGTCGGCCATGCCGCCCGAGGCGACGAAGGGAATCTTCAGTTCTTCGGCCGCGCGCGGCAGCAGGATGAAATTGGGGATGTCGTCCTCGCCCGGATGGCCGCCGCATTCGAAGCCGTCCACGCTGATGGCGTCGCAGCCGATGGCCTCGGCCTTGAGCGCATGGCGCACCGAGGTGCACTTGTGGATGACCTTGATGCCGGCTTCCTTGAGCGCGGGCAGCCATTTCTGCGGGTTGTTGCCCGCCGTCTCCACGACCTTGACGCCGCCTTCGATGATGGCCTTGACGTAGCCCGGGTAGTCGGGCGGGTTGACCGAGGGCAGGAAGGTCAGGTTGACGCCGAAGGGCTTGTCCGTCATCTCGCGGCAGCGCGCGATCTCGCGCGCCAGCAGCTCGGGCGTGCGCTGGGTCAGGCCCGTGATCAGCCCCAGGCCGCCCGCGTTGGAGACGGCGGCGGCCAGCTCGGCCAGGCCCACATGGTGCATGCCCCCCTGGATGATGGGATGCTCGATGCCAAAGAGTTCGGTGATGCGTGTCTTCATGTCGTTGTCACTCCACTGCAATGCCCTTGTCGCGGATCAGCTGGCCCCAGCGCGTGTAGTCCTGCTGGATGCGCTGGCCCAGCTGGGCGGGGTTCTGGAAGGCGGCGATGGCGCCTGCGTTGAGCAGCTTTTCCTGGATGTCCTTGTCGGCCAGGATCTGCTGCACTTCGCTGGCGATGCGGTCGACCACGGCCTTGGGGCTACCCTTGGGCGCCAGCAGGCCGCCCCAGGAGACGGCGTCGTAGCCCTTGATGCCCTGCTCGGCAATGGTCTTGGTGTCGGGCAGCATGGCCACGCGCTGGGGCGATCCCACGGCGATGGCGCGCAGCTTGCCGGCCTGGATGTGGGGCAGCGCGGCCACGAGGTCGGCATACATGATGGGCACCTGGCCGCCGATGGTGTCGGTGATGGCGGGCACGCCGCCCTTGTAGGGCACGTGCTGCATGTCGAAGCCGGCCATCTGCTTGAGCAGCTCCATGCTCAGGTGGCCGAAGCTGCCGGCGCCCGAGCTGGTGTAGTTGAGCGCGACCTTCTGCGCCTTGGCGTGGGCGATCAGGCTCTTGAGGTCGGTGACGTCGGGCAGCAGCGTGGGGTTGACCACGATGACGATGGGCAGGTCATAGACCGTGGCCACGGGCGTGAAGTCCTTGACGGTGTCGTAGCCGGCCTTCTTGTACAGGTGCGGCGCCAGCAGCGTGGGCGTGGCCAGCATCATCAGCGTGTAGCCGTCGGCCGGGCTCTTGGCGACCTGCACGGCCGCGATGGAGCCCGAGGCGCCAGGGCGGTTTTCCACCACCACGGTCTGCTTGAGGCGCTCGCCCAGCTTCTGGCCCACGATGCGCGATGCCGTGTCGGTGGGGCCGCCCGCCGGGAAGGGAACGACCAGCCGCAGCATCTTGCTGGGCCAGCCGGTCTCGGCCAGGGCGCCGCCGGCCAGGCCGGCCAGCAGCGGGGCTGCGGCCAGGGCCAGAACGCTGCGCCGCGTGGGGCGTGCCGGGGATGCGGGATTGCGCGTGTACATGAAGTCTCCTCTCAAAGCTGTCTCAGCAGTCGTCGGTGGCGGCCCGCTGCCGCGGGCCGGAAAAATCAATCAAGCTTTGCGCCAGCTTCCTCCACCAGCGCCTTCCAGATGGGCATGTCGCGCTGGTAGTTCTCGCGGAAGGCCTGCGGGCTGTTCATCAGCGGCATGAAGCCTGCGCCCACGGTGCGCTCCAGCACCTTGGGGTCCTTGGCGATTTCGCGCAGGTGGCCGTAGAGCTGGTCCACGATCTCCTTGGGCACGCCGGCCGGCGCGCCCATGGCCACCCAGCCGTAGATGGCGTAGGCGTCGTCGGTGACGCCCTGTTCATGGATGGTGGGCAGCTTGGGCAGGATTTCCATGCGCTCCTTGCCGGTGACGCCGATGGCCTTGAGCTTGCCCGAGTCGATGAAGGGCTTGGTGTTGAGCGCGCTGGAAAAGCACATCTGCAGCTGGCCGCCGATCAGCTCCTGGATCATGGGCGCCTCGCCCTTGTAGGCGGCGTGGGTCATGTCGGCGTCCATGGTCTTGCTCATGTAGGCACCGGCCAGGTGGGCATACGAGCCCACGCCCCAGGAGCCGTACGAGAGCTTGCCCTTGTTGGCCTTCACGTAGGCCAGCAGTTCCTTCATGTTGTTGGCCGGCACCGAGGGATGGACCACCAGGGTGACGGGCGCCGCCGCGATCTGGGTGACCAGGGCGATGTCCTTTTGCGGGTTGTAGGGCAGCTTGGTGTAGAGGAACTGGTTGATCAGCATGGAGGTGCTGAGCGAGACCAGCAGGGTGTGGCCGTCGGCGGGCGCCTTGACCACGGCGTCCGTGCCCAGGATGCCGGCCGCGCCCGCGCGGTTGTCGATGACCACGGGCTGGCCCACGCGCCTGGCCAGGGCCTCGCCGATGGTGCGCGCAATGATGTCGGTGGCGCCGCCCGCGTTGAAGGGCACGACCACGCGGATGGGCTTGGTGGGCCACGCGGCCGGCTTGCCGGCCTGTGCGAGGGCGCTGGTGGCGCCCGTGGCCAGCAGGCTGGTGCCGCCGATGGCGGCCAGCCCTTGAAGAATGTCGCGGCGTGTGACTTGGTTGCTCATGGCTTTGTCTCCTGGGTGTTGCTGTCTATGGGTGCCGTCTTGGTGCGGCATGCAAACCTGGCGGGTCGGGAGCCGGGCATCAATGGCCCCCGTGGAATCAGTCGCGTGGTCGGTCCTCTTATCCCTGTTGCGCGGGGGTCTCGGGCAGGGTCAGCACGCCCTTGGACTGCAGCTGCTGCAGCTGCTCGTCGCTCATGCTCAGCAGCCGGTGCAGCACCTCGCGCGTGCCCTCGCCCAGCGTGGGCGGTGCATGGCGTATGGGCAGGCGCTGGCCGTCCAGGCGGTAGGGCGGCGCGAACACGGGCGTGGTGCCGACCACGGGGTGGGGCATGTCACGCAGCAGGCCGCCACGGCGCGTGCGCTCGCTGGTCAGGGCCTCGTGCAGGCCGGCCACGCGGCCGCAGGGGATGCCGGCGGCCGTCAGGCGCTCCAGCAGCAGATCGCGCGGGAAGGAGCGGATCAGTTCCTTGAGCATGGGGCCCAGCTCCAGGCGGTTCTTGGCGCGGTTGACGTTGGTGGAGAAACGCTCGTCCTCGACGATGTCGGGGCGCATCACCACCTGGCGGCAGAACTTGTCGAACTGGGCGTTGTTGCCCACGGCGATGATCAGCGGGCCGTCGGCCGCCTCATACATGCCGTAGGGAACGATGGAGGGGTGGGCATTGCCGTAGCGCTCGGGGTCATGGCCGAGCTGCATGGCATCCAGGCCGTAGTAGCCGGTGATCATGATGCCGCTGTCGTACAGCGCCATCTCGATGAGGCGGCCCTTGCCCGTGCGCTCGCGGCGGAACAGCGCGGCCAGGATGGCCTGGGCCGCGTACATGCCGGTCATGAGATCGACCACGGCCACGCCGAACTTGAGCGGCGGCGTGCCGGCCTCGCCGTTGAGCGCCATGAGGCCGGCCTCGCCCTGGATGACCAGGTCGTAGCCGGGGCGCTTGGCCTCGGGGCCGCTGCTGTCATAGCCGGCCACGGCGCAGTAGATGATGCCGGGCTTGATGGCCTTGAGCTGTTCGTAGCCCAGGCCCAGCTTCTCGGCACCGCCGGTCTTGAAGTTGTGGATGACCACGTCGAACTGGGGCAGCAGGTCGTGGACGATCTTCACGCCCTCGGGGGTCTGCAGGTCCAGCGTGATGGACCGCTTGTTGCGGTTCATGCTGTTGTAGTAGGTGGTCTCGGTCTTGCCGATGCGCAGGCCCCAGTCGCGCGTGTCGTCGCCGCGGCCCGGGTGCTCGACCTTGACCACTTCGGCGCCGAAGTCGGCCAGCACCATGCCGCACAGCGGCCCCGCGAACACGCGCGAGAGGTCGAGCACGCGCACGCCCTCCAGCGGGAAGTCGATGTCGCCCGATTTTTCCTTGCTTGCCATCTTGTCTCCTTGAGATTCCTCTATTCAACAACGTCCATACGGCTCATAACCCTTGCAACTGGCGTGGCCCAAACCCGGGGCGCCTAGCAAGGGCCGCCCCGCAGCGAGGGCGCCGTCCCCCTCCCGCGTAGCGAGAGAGGGGGAAGCGGCGCAGCCGCTCAGGGGGTGCTTCATTTCAGCCGCGCAGCTTGGTGAAGTCGGCGCTGCGCTTTTCGAGGAAGGCGCCAATGCCTTCGCGCGATTCCTCGCTCTCCTGCGAGCGCACCATGTACTGCGCCTCCAGCTCCAGCTGCTCTTCCAGCGTGTTGCGCGGCGCCTGGCGGCACAGGTCCTTGATCAGGGCCATGGCCTGGTCGGGGCCGGTGGCCACCTGGGCGGCCAGCGCCACGGCGTCGGCCTGGGCCTGGCCCGGTTCGGAAAGGCGGTTGACGGGGCCCAGGGCATGCAGGCGCTCGCCGCTGATGCGCTCGCCGGTCAGGCACAGCTCGGTCAGCACCTGGCGCGAGACGAACTCGGCCAGGAAGGCGGTGGCGCCGCCATCGGGCGTGAGGCCGACCTTGACGTAGGCGACCGAGAACACGGCGTTCTTCGCCGCCACCAGCATGTCGCAGGCCAGGGCCAGCGACAGGCCCGCGCCGGCCGCCGCGCCTTCGACGGCGGCGATCACGGGCTTGGGAAAGTCGCGCACGCTGCGGATCAGGTCATGCAGTCCTTCGAGCTTGGCACGTCGCTCCTGCACAGGCAGCTCGCGGCGCTTGGCCAGCTGGCGCAGGTCGCCGCCCGCGCAGAAGTGGCCGCCCTCGCCCGTGAGCACCACGGCGCCCACGGTGGGGTCGGTCGCCGCGCTCTTGAGCGCCGCCGAGACGGCCGCGTAGAACTCGGGCGACAGCGCATTGCGCGCGGCCACGTTGTTGTTGGACAGCACCAGCACGGCGCCTTCGCGGCGGGTCAGCAGGACTTGGTTCGCTTCGGTCATGGCGGCTTTCCTTGGCTCAGTGTTGCGAGCCGAGTGCGATGTAACGCGACAGATGGTGGTCCTCGTCGCCGAACTGGTGGTCGATCATGACCAGGCGCTTGGCGTAGTGGGCCAGGGGCAACTCCCAGGTCATGCCGATGCCGCCATGCATCTGGATGCTTTCCTCGGCCACCAGGGTGCCGATGCGGCCGATGCTGTACTTGGCGGCCGACAGGGCCTTCTCGCGCGCCACGCGGTCTTCGTCCGCAATGGCGGCGGCCGCGTTGATCACGGCCGAGCGCGCCTGCTCCACTTCCAGCAGCAGGTCGGCCATGCGGTGCTGCAGGGCCTGGAAGCTGCCGATGGGCACGCCGAACTGCTTGCGCGTGCGCAGGTACTCCAGCGTCTGGTCCTTGGCCACGTCCATGGCGCCCACGGCCTCGGCGGTCAGCGCCAGCACGGCGTAGCCGCTGACACGTTCCAGCAGGGACAGGCCCCGGCCTTCTTCGCCCAGCAGGGCGTCTGCGCCGACCTGCACCTTGTCCAGCACCAGCTCGGCCGCGCGGCCGCCTTCGATGCGGTTGTAGCCGCGCTTTTGGATGCCTGCGGCATTGCCGGGGACCAGGAACAGGCTGATGCCGGCCTCGTCGTACTGGCTGCCCGAGGTGCGGGCCGAGACCAGCAGCAGGTCGGCCTTCTCGCCGAAGGCGACCACGCCCTTGGCGCCGTTCAGCACCCAGCCGTCGCCGCTGCGCACGGCCGTGGTGGCGACGTTGTTGAGCTCGTAGTGGCTGCCGGGCTCGTCATGGGCCAGGGCCGCGATGGACGTGCCGCCGATGATGGCTGCCAGCTGTTCCTTTTGCGCATCGCTGCCGGCCGCGATCAGGGCCTGGCCCACGACCAGGGCGCCCAGCAGCGGCTCGGCCACCAGGCCGCGGCCCAGGCATTCGAAGACCACGCTGATGTCGAAGCCCTGGCCGCCGAAGCCGCCAGCGTCCTCGGGGAACAGCGCGCCGATGGCGCCGATGTCCGCGAACTGCCCGTACAGCAGCGGGCTGTGGCCTTCCTCGCCATAGGCGACGTGGTTGCGCGCCTCGATGGCGTACTGCTCGGAGACGAAGCGGTTGAGGCTGTCCGCCAGCATGCGGCGGTCTTCGGTGTGTTCGAAGTTCATGTTCCGTTTTCCTTGCTGCCGATCACAGGCCCAAGATCATCTTGGAGATGATGTTCTTCTGGATTTCGTTGGAGCCGCCGAAGATCGACAGCTTGCGGTAGTTGAAGTACGCGGCGGCGGCCGTGGCGGCAGCCGCGTCGCCGATGGCGGGCTGGTCGTAGCCGGCCTGCAGGGCCTCTTCGATGAAGGGCGCGGCGTAGGGTCCCATGGCGCGGCGCACCAGGGACAGGATTTCCTGGCGGATCTCGGTGCCGCGGATCTTGAGCATGGAGCTTTCGGCGCCCGGCACGCCGCCGCCGGCCACGGCGGCGATCACGCGCAGGTTGGTGGTCTTCATGTTCTCCAGGTCGATCTCGACCTTGGCCAGGCGGGCCGCGAACAGCGGGTCCTGCGTCAGCGGCTTGCCGTTGCGCAGCATGCGGCCGGCGACGGCCTTGAGCTTTTCCAGGCCGGCCACCGAGAAGCCCACGCCCGCGATGTTGGTGCGCTCGTAGGTCAGCAGGTACTTGGCGTAGGTCCAGCCCTTGTTCTCCTCGCCGACCAGGTTTTCCACGGGCACCCTGACGTCGGTGAAGAAGACTTCGTTGACCTCGTGCTCGCCGTCCAGCGTGATGATGGGGCGCACTTCCACGCCGGGCGAGTTCATGTCCACCAGCAGGAAGCTGATGCCCTGCTGCGCCTTGGCCTCGCGGTTGGTGCGCACCAGGCAGAAGATCATGTTGGCGTGCTGGCCCAGCGTGGTCCAGGTCTTCTGGCCGTTGACGATGTAGTGATCTCCATCGCGCACGGCCGACGTCTTGACCGAGGCCAGGTCCGAACCCGAACCCGGCTCCGAATAGCCCTGGCACCACCAGTCGGCGCCATTGAGGATGCGCGGCAGCCAGTGGGCCTTCTGCGCCTCGTTGCCGTACTTGATCAGGACGGGGCCCAGCATGCTCAGCCCGAAGGGCACGATGCGCGGCGTGCCTGCCAGCGCGCATTCATGCTCGAAGATGAATTTCTGCACCGCGCTCCAGCCCGGGCCGCCGTGCTGCTCGGGCCAGTGGTTGGCCAGCCAGCCGCGCTCGTTGAGGATGGCGTGCCAGCGCTCCATGTCCTGCTTGCTCAGCTGCAGGCCGTTCTTGACCTTGTGCGACAGGTCCTCGGGCAGCTTGTCCTTGAGGAAGCCGCGAACCTCGTCGCGGAAGGCCAGTTCTTCAGTCGTAAATTGCAAATCCATTGCTATTCCCCAGTAATCCGTGGCGTTGTAAGCCGTTTGCAGCCCTGAAATTGGCGTGCCCTAAGCGAGGGACGCCGAGCAAGGGCCGCCCCGCAGCAAGGGCGTCGTTCCCCTCCCGCGAAGCGAGAGAGGGGGAAGCGGCGCCAGCCGCTCAGGGGGTGCTTATTCAATAAATTTCGAACAGGCCTGCGGCGCCCATGCCACCAGCGATGCACATGGTGACCACGCCCCACTTGACTGACGCGTCCCGGGCCTTGCGGCGCCGGCCTTCCAGCAGGATGTGGCCGGCCAGGCGCGCACCCGTCATGCCGAAGGGATGGCCGATGGAGATGGCGCCGCCGTTGACGTTCAGGCGCTCGTTGGGAATGCCCAGCTTGCGCTGGCAGTACAGGGCCTGTGAGGCGAAGGCCTCGTTGAGTTCCCACAGGTCGATGTCCTCGACCTTGAGGCCGTGGCGTGCCAGCAGCTTGGGGACCGCGAAGACGGGGCCGATGCCCATTTCGTCAGGCTCGCAGCCGGCCACGGCAAAGCCGCGGAAGGCGCCCAGCGGGGACAGGCCCAGGCGCTCGGCCTGCCTGGCCTCCATCAGCACGCAGGCCGACGATCCATCGGACAGCTGCGAGGCATTGCCGGCCGTGATGAACTGGTCCGGGCCCTTGACGGGTTCCAGCTTGGCCAGGCCTTCCAACGTGGTGGAGGCGCGGTTGCAGTTGTCCTTGGTGGCGACCACGTCGCGGTAGGTGATCTCGCCCGTGTCCTTGTTCTTCTCGGCCATGCGCGTGGCGCAGGCAATGATTTCGTCCTTGAACAGGTCGGCGGCCTGGGCGGCGGCCGTGCGCTGCTGGCTTTGCAGCGAGAAGGCGTCCTGGTCCTCGCGGCTGATGCCGTAGCGGCGCGCCACGATGTCGGCCGTGTCGATCATGGCCATGTACAGCGTGGGCTTGTGCTCGAGCAGCCAGGGGTCCATGTCGGTGGGCAGGTTGTTGCCGGGACGGATGCCCGAGATGGTCTCGATGCCGCCGGCCAGCATGGCGTCCACGCCCTCAGCCACGATGCGGCCCGCCGCGATGGCGATGGACTGCAGGCCCGAGGCGCAAAAGCGCGTGATGGTCGTGCCCGCGATGGACAGGGGCAGCTCGGCGCGCAGCACGGTCTGGCGGCCCAGGTTGCGGCCCTGGAAGCCGTCGGGGTTGCCGCAGCCCAGGATCAGGTCCTCGATCATGGCCGGGTCGATGCCCGAGCGCTCGACCGCGGCCTTGACCGAGAAGGCCGCCAGCTGGGCGGCGGGCGTGACGTTGAACTCGCCGCGGTGCGACTTGGTCAGGGGCGTGCGGGCAGTGGAAACGATGACGGCTTCGCGCATGGTCGGTCCTTGCTTGTCTCTTGGGAATTTCTATTACTTGTTGCCGGCGCGGCCCAGTCGGGGACACCGAGGAAGGGCCTACGCCGGCCGCGCCACCCCACACCGAGGGTGTCGTCCCCCTCCCGCGTAGCGAGAGAGGGGGAAGCCGCGCAGCGGCTCAGGGGGTGATCAGTTACGCTGCCTTGTTCAGACTTTCGAAATCGCGGCCTTCTGCCACGAGCTTTTCGAGCAGGGGAGCGGGCTTCCAGAACAGCGCGTCTTCCTTGGCGAATTCGCGGATGTCGGCCAGCACCTTGTCCAGACCTTGCATGTCGGCCCACTTCATGGGGCCGCCACGAAAGCGCGGGAAGCCGTAGCCGGACAGGAAGGTCACGTCCACGTCCAGCGGGCGCAGGGCAATGCCCTCCTCCACCACCTTGGCGCCTTCGTTGACCATGGCGGCCATGTAGCGGCGCATGATTTCCTCAGGGGTGAATTGGCGCGGCGTCACGCCCTTCTTGGCGCGCTCGGCATCGACGATGGCCAGCACTTCGGGGTCGGGCTGGCCGACGCGTGCGCCCTGCGGGTAGAGGTAGAAGCCACGGCCCGTCTTCTGGCCGAACCAGCCGCGCTCGCAGACGCGGTCGGCCACTTCGACGTAGCGGGCCTTGGGATCGCGCGTGGCATCGCGCCGCTTGCGCGTGGCCCAGCCGATGTCGCCGCCGGCCAGGTCGGTGACCTGGAACGGGCCCATCGGGTAGCCGAAGCCGCGCACGGCCTCGTCGATCTCGTAGGGGCTGGCGCCGTCTTCCATGATGTAGTCGGCAGCCTGCTTGTAGACGGCCAGGATGCGGTTGCCGATGAAGCCGTCGCAGACGCCGGCACGCACGGGCACCTTCTTCATGCGCTTGGCCAGCTCGAAGGCCGTGGTCACCACATCGGGCGCCACCTTGGCGGGCACCACGATCTCCAGCAGCTTCATGATGTTGGCGGGGCTGAAGAAGTGCAGGCCGATCACGTCCTGCGGGCGCGAGGTGGCGGCGGCAATGGCGTCGATGTCCAGGTAGGAGGTGTTGGTGGCCAGCACGGCGCCCGGCTTGCAGACGCGGTCCAGTTCCTTGAACACGGCCTTCTTGACCTCGAGGTCCTCGAACACGGCCTCGATCACCAGGTCCACATCCTTGATGTCGTCATAGGAGGTGCTGGGCGTGTAGCGCGCCATGACGGCGGCCTTGGCCTCCTCGGTCATGCGGCCCTTGGCGATCAGGCCGTTGTAGACCTTCTCCACATTGGCCTGGCCGCGCGCGATGGAGTCGGCGTCGCGCTCGATCATGGTCACCGTGAGGCCCGCGTCCAGCGCGGACACCGTGATGCCGGCGCCCATGGTGCCGCCGCCGATGACGGCGATCTTGGCAAAGTGGCGCGGCGCAGCGGCCTTGGCTTCGGGAATCTTGGCGGTTTCGCGCTCGGCGAAGAAGGCATGGATCAGGCCGGCGCGCTGCGGGCTGTTCAGGCATTCCACGAACAGGGCACGCTCCTTGGCGATGCCTTCGTCGAAGGGCAGCTCCACGGCGGCGCGCACGCATTCCACGATCTTCAGCGGCGAGAACAGGCCGCGGCTCTTCTTGGCGGTCTCGGCGGCCAGCGCGTCGAGTTCGGCCAGGGCAGCAGCCTTGTCGGCAATCTCGATGTCACGCGTGCGGCGCGGCGCGGTATTGGTTGCCAGCAGCTCGTTGGCGTAGGCCAGGCCTGCGGCCGTGGCGTCGGTGCCGTCCACCAGCTTGTCCACCAGGCCGGCGGCCAGCGCGGCCTTGGCCGACAGGTGCTTGCCGCTGAGCATGAGGTCGGCGGCCGCCTTCACGCCCATCAGGCGCGGCGCGCGCTGCGTGCCGCCGGCGCCGGGCAGCAGGCCCAGGTTGACTTCGGGCAGGCCGAGCTTGGCAGCCGGCAAAGCCAGGCGGTAGTGGGCCGACATGGCCACTTCCAGGCCGCCGCCCAGGGCCGGGCCATGGATGGCGGCGACCACGATCTTGTCGGAGGCTTCGAGACGATTGAGCACCTCGGGCAGCGAGGGCGGCATGGCGGGCTTGCCGAATTCGCGGATGTCTGCTCCGGCGATGAAGGCCTTGCCCTCACCCACGATGAGCACGGCCTTGACGGCGGCATCCGATTCGGCCTGCTCCACGGCGGCCAGCAGGCCGGCGCGCACGGCCTGGCCCAGGGCATTCACGGGGGGGTTGTTGATGCTGACCACCAGCACGGCGCCGTCAAGGCGGGTCTGGACCACGGAAGCCTGGGCTTGTTCGCTCATCTGCATGTCTCCGAACTTGGGTTTTCCACTCAAAACATCCATTCTTGCTACGACAATGGTTCTTTACAATCCCATGAATGATTGACAGACTGTAAAAACGTATTTGACAACCCCCTGAGCGGCTTACGCCGCTTCCCCCTCTCTACCCGCTTCGCGGGGGAGGGGGACGACACCCTCGGTGCGGGACGGCCCTTCCTCGGTGTCCCTCGCTTTGGGTTGCGCCAGTTTTATGCCCTCTGCTCTTGCGCTCGATCTCGCTGTTTTGCTTGGTGAACTGAATGGATCTGAACTCGCTGACCCTGCTGGTGGAAATCATCGATAGCGGCAATCTGAGCCAGGCGGCGCGCAAGCTGAAGATGACGCGGGCCAATGTGAGCTATCACCTGACGCAGCTCGAAAAATCGGTGGGGGTGCAGCTGGTGCGGCGCACCACGCGGCGCGTGGAGCCGACCGAGGTGGGGATGCGGATGTACGAGCATGGCCGCGCGATCCAGAACGAGATGATGTCGGCGCGCGAGACGATCACGTCGCTGGGCCAGGGGATGGCAGGGCGCGTGGGGCTGAGCGTGCCCAGCGGCTATGGGCAGATCGTGATGAGCGACTGGCTGATCGAGTTCAAGCGGCTGTATCCGGCCATCGTGCTGGATGTGCTGTTCGAGAACCGGGCCGACCATTTGCGCGACGAGGTGGACATCGCCATCCGCGTGATCCAGGAGCCGCCGCTGTCGGTGATTGCGCGCAGCCTGGGCAATGTGCACTACGTGGCCTGCGCCTCACGCGAGTATGCGCAGCAGCACGGCCTGCCCAGCACGCTGTACGAGCTGCGCAACAGCCCGCTGATCACGGCCGGCGTGATGGGCCGCCAGCTGCGCCTGTCGGCCTACCAGGGAACGGACCGCCAGGAGGTGCTGCTGGCGCCGACCATGATCTCCGAGCACTTCCCCTTCCTGCGCCAGGGCATTCTGGCGGGCCTGGGCGTGGGCCTGGTGCCCGACTACGTGGTGCAGGACAAGGTGGCCAGCGGCGAGGTGGTACTGACCCTGCAGGAGTACCGCCTGAGCATCTTCGGCACCCACATGTACCTGCTGTACCTGCCCGACCGCCACCAGACGCGGGCCGTGCGCACCTGCATCGACTTCCTGCTGGCCAAGGCCGGCCAGGGTGGCAGCGCCGACGCCGCCGCCACCTGACTCAGCGGCGATACCAGCCGCCGGGACGCTGGTACCAGCCGCGCGGCCCATGGTCCCAGCGGTGCGGGCGCCAGGCATAGCCGGGATGCGGCGGCGCCGCCCAATAACCAGGACGCCAGGCATAACGGCCGCCACCCCAGCCCCAGGAGCCGCCGATCCAGACATGAACCGGCGAGGGAGCGACCGGAATGACCTCGGTCTGCACCGGCGGCGGCGCCATGGGCGCATAGACCACCTCGCCCGAAGGACCTACGGGATAGGCAGGCGCCACCACGCAGCCGGTCAACGCCACCGCAGCGGCAGCCAGGACCAGGGCCGGAACCAGGCGACGGCCCGGCGTTTGAATGAATACAGGCTTCACGATGCACTCCTGGCCGCGCTTAGTACGGCCATGCAGATACAACGAAAAAGCCCCTGCCGGTTGTTGACAGGGGCTTGTGAAGCCTGGGTAAAGATCAAGTCTGGCTGTACGTGGGGTTGAGACGGGCCCTACATCCAAGGGTTCAAGACGCGCACTCCATGAACTTGGAACGGCTCGAAGTCCTTGATGTTGCGGGTGACCACGCACAAGCCATGCACCTTCGCCGTGGCCGCGATCAGGCTGTCGGCCAGCGGCTGCGGCGCAGGCACGTGGTAGGCCGCGTTTTCCATGGCCACCATCGCATCCACTGACAGTACACGCCCCTGAAAGGCCGTGAACACGCGCTCCACCAGCCAGCGGCGCAGCACCTGCCCGGCAATCGGGTCTTGCCGGGCTTTCAACTGCACGCCTTTCTCCAGCTCCATCAGCGTGATCGCGCTGATGAAAAGGGACTCGGCCGCGACCGATTGCGCCCAGGCCACAACGCCATCGTTCGCGCGGCCCGACGATGCCTTGCGCAGTTCGGAAACGACGTTGGAGTCCACCAGATACATCAGGACAGGTCCACGGCGCGCGGCAAATCCTTCGCGCGCTCAATGTCGAAATCGATATCGGCGGCCTCGGGCATGGCCAGCAATTGAAGAATGTTCCGGGTCTGCCCCGACAGTTCACGGAATTTCTCAATGCTCATCAGCACGTGGGCAGGTTGCCCCCGGTCCAGGATGTAGACCACGTCATCACCACTGGCCGCTTTCTTGGCAGCGGAAACATGCTGGTTGAATTCACGGCTGCTGAAGGTCGAAATCTGCATGACGCACCTCCGTCAAAGAAAATGCTTGTACGTTACTACATTCGCAAAAATGGAGTACCGGACAAGCATTTCTGATGGGGCTTCGGGAAGCGGAGCCCAGTCAATGACCGGGCCCCACTGGACAGGCTCCAGCGTGTCGAACCTGATCCTGAATCAGAGGTTCTGCGCGTTTTGCAGCGCGGCAATGCGCTCTTCGATCGGCGGGTGGGTCGAGAACAGCTTGCCGATGCCACCGGCAATGCCCATGGCGGCCACGCTCTTGGGCAGCTCGCCGGGGTGCATGCCGCCCAGGCGGGCCAGGGCGTTCATCATGGGCTGCTTGCGGCCCATGAGCTGGGCGGCACCCGCGTCGGCGCGGAATTCGCGCTGGCGCGAGAACCAGGCCACGATGATGGCGGCCAGGAAGCCCAGCACGATGTCCAGCACGATGGTGGTCACGTAGTAGCCGATGCCGGGGCCCGAGCTGCTTTCGTCGTTCTTGCGCAGGAAGCTGTCCACGGCATAGCCGATGACGCGCGACAGGAAGACCACGAAGGTGTTCATCACGCCCTGGATCAGGGTCATGGTCACCATGTCGCCATTGGCGATGTGGGCGACCTCGTGGCCGATCACGGCCTCCACCTCTTCGCGCGTCATGCCTTCCAGCAGGCCCGTGGACACGGCCACCAGGGCCGAGTTCTTGAAGGCGCCGGTGGCGAAGGCATTGGGCTCGCCCTCGTAGATGCCGACTTCGGGCATGCCGATGCCAGCACGGTCGGCGAAGCCGCGCACGGTGTTGACGATCCAGGCCTCATCGGCGTTGCGCGGCTCGTTGATCACGTGCACGCCCGAGCTCCACTTGGCCAGCGGCTTGGAGATCAGCAGCGAGATGATGGCGCCGCCAAAGCCCATGATGAAGGCGAAGCCCAGCAGGGCCCCGAGGTTCAGGCCATTGGAGGTCAGGAAGCGGTTGACGCCCAGCAGGCTGGCGACGATGCCCAGCACCACCACGACGGCGACGTTGGTCAATAGAAAAAGTGCGATGCGTTTCATCAGTGGGTTCTCCACAAAGTGGGGAAAGGGGTAAGGATCTGGGCCCTGCAGCGTTGAAAAGTGAGGGCCGCACCGGCTGTTTTCAAGCCGGGTCCTGCGCCGTTGTCATTCCTTGTTGTGATGCTTGTACGGAACGGGGCGCCCGGAACACGAGAGAGTCATCATAGAAGGAAAAGTTCTCGTTTTCGCGCCACCAGCCGGGCACGCCCAGCACCGGCAAGGGCGCAAAAGGCTTGGCCGCCAGCGTGTCCGGCTCCAGCCAGGCGCTGGCGGCCAGCCAGGCGTCGATATCCGCTGCGCCAGAAGCCGGCGTGACGCCTGCACCATCCGTGTGCACGCACAGCACATGGGCCGTGATGGGCTTGCGCGGCTGCACCAGCTTTTCCAGCAGCGCATGGCCTATGGGCAGCAGCCTGGCCTGGCGCCATAGTGCGCGCTGCTCCACGAAGAGCTGGTGCCAGCGCCGGTGGCGCAGCGCCTCGCACAGCGCGGCCGGCGCCAGCAGCAGGGCGCCGTTCTCGTCCAGCACGGTGACGGCATCGCGCAGCGGCCCGCGCTGCGCGCCCACGCCCGCCTGGGCAATGGCGCCGGCCTGCAGGGCATTGCAGCGCTGCTTGAGCGCGGGCCAGCGCAGCCAGATCAGGCCGTTGAAGAAGTCATGCAGGTTGTCGCGCGTGGGAATGCAGCGCGTCTCGAAGATGAATTGCTCGTAGGCCATGCCTTCGGGCAGGTCGTGCTGGGGCACAAAGCGCCAGGGCAGCGCCTGTGCGTCGGCCAGTGACTGCAGGGCCTGCCAGACCGGCCGGCCCTGCGCCACCCGCTGGCAGGCCGCCCTGCCCTGCGTTTGCAGCCCCTGCAGCCAGGGCGCATTCCAGTCGATGGGAAACGTCAATTGCCGGACGGCCTGGACTGCGCCTTGGCCAGACGCTTGTCACGCACGGCCACGCGCGAGGTGCCCTCGTCGCGCATCTCGAAGGCCTGCGTGGCCGCCAGCAGCTTGGTGAGCGTGGCATAGCCGTAGTTGCGCGCATCGAACGAGGCCTTGTTGCCGATCTGCGCGCCCACGGCGCCCACATGGGCCCAGCCGCTTTCGTCCTGCGTGGCGTTGACGGCGCTGCGCAGCATGTTCAGCAGGCGCGTGTCCTGGCGCAGCTCCTGCGAAGGAACGCGCAGGCAGGGGCGCTGCGGCTCGGGAGCAGACAAGGAGGCAGGTGCCTGCTCGGCCTGGGCCGGCGCGCGTTCCTTGCCGGCACCGTTGGGCGGCTGGGGCGCGGCGGCGGCCGATGCAGCCACGGGCGGCACCGCCGCCTGGCCTGCCTCATGCGCGGCGTCCTGGCCATTGCCGTTGGCTGGCGCCGCCTCGCCCAGCGCTTCCAGGTACAGGAAGCGCGAGCAGGCATTGACGAAGGGCTGGGGTGTCTGCGCCATGCCGAAGCCGTAGACGGCCGCGCCCTTGGAGCGCAGGTGCATCACCAGCGGGGTGAAGTCGGCGTCGGAGGAGACGATGCCGAAGGCGTCGGGCCGCTCGGTGTAGAGCAGCTCCATGGCGTCCACGGTCATCGCCATGTCGGTGGCGTTCTTGTGCTTGGAGTAGTCGAACTGCTGCATGGGCCGCAGTGCGAAATCGAGCAGCTTGCGCTGCCAGCCGCTGAGCGAATGCTTGGTCCAGTTGCCGTAGGCGCGGCGGATGTCGATGACGCCGAAGGTCGACAGCTCGGTCAGGATCTCGTCGATCATCTCGGCCGGCGCGTTGTCGGCGTCGATCAGCAGGGCGATGCGCGGTTGCGGCTCAGGCATGGCAATCCTCTGGCGGGTGGCAGTCCCGCCAGCTTAAACCAGCTTCCAGGGCAGGGCTTCGCCGGAGCGCAGCGGCTTCAGTTGCGCCTCGCCGAAGGCGAAGCTGTCCGGCGGCGTCCAGCTCTCGCGCACCAGGGTGATCTTGCCGGTGTTGCGCGGCAGGCTGTAGAAGTCCGGGCCGTTGAAGCTGGCGAAGGCTTCGAGCTTGTCCAGCGCGCCGGCATTGTCGAAGGCCTCGGCATACATCTCGATGGCGGCATGGGCGCTGTAGCAGCCCGCGCAGCCCGTGGCGTGTTCCTTGAGATGGGCCGCGTGCGGCGCGCTGTCCGTGCCCAGGAAGAACTTGGGCAGGCCGCTGGTGGCCGCCTCCACCAGTGCCAGGCGGTGCGTCTCGCGCTTGAGCACGGGCAGGCAGTAGTAGTGGGGACGGATGCCGCCCGTAAAGATGGCATTGCGGTTGAACAGCAGATGCTGGGGCGTGATGGTGGCGCCCACGAAACGGTCGGCCTCGGTCACGTACTGGGCGGCTTCGCGCGTGGTGATGTGCTCGAAGACGATCTTGAGTTCGGGGAAGTCGCGGCGCAGCGGGATGAGGTGCTGGTCGATGAAGGCGGCCTCGCGGTCGAACAGGTCGATGTCGCTGCTGGTGACTTCGCCGTGCACCAGCAGCAGCAGGCCTTCGCGCTGCATGGCTTCCAAAGTGGGGTAGATCTTGCGCAGGTCGGTGACGCCGTGGTCGCTGTTGGTGGTGGCGCCAGCCGGGTAGAGCTTGCAGGCCACGACGCCGGCCGCCTTGGCGCGCACGATTTCCTCGGGCGGCAGGTTGTCGGTGAGGTACAGCGTCATCAGCGGCTCGAAGGCCATGCCCTCGGGCACGGCCGAGAGGATGCGCTGCTTGTACTCCAGCGCCTGCTCGGCGGTGGTCACCGGCGGCTTGAGGTTGGGCATGATGATGGCGCGCGCAAACTGCGCGGCCGTATGCGGCACCACGCTGCGCATGGCTTCGCCATCGCGCACGTGCAGGTGCCAGTCATCGGGACGGGTGATCGTGAGGGAGTCGGTGGAGGCGGTCATGGTGCGCTATTGTCCCATTGCCGGGCCGGCTGCGGCCGCGCGCCCCAGGCCGGCAAGATCGACCAGCGTCAGCCGCCCATAGGCGGCCTGCAGCAGGCCGCGCTGCTCCAGCAGGCGCAGCTCCTTGTTGATGGTCTGGCGCGAGACCGACAGCATGGCGGCCAGGTCGCTCTGCGAGATGCGCAGCACCACGCCCTGCCCGTCGGGCGCGGGCTGGCCATGCGTGGGGGCCAGCCGCGCCAGCAGCTCGGCCACGCGGTTGTCGATGTTGCTGAAGGCGTGGCGCTGCTGGACGACGATCAGCTCGTGCATGCGTGCCAGCACCAGCAGGCAGATGTCCTTCCACAGCAGCGGATGGGCATCGAGCAGGGCCAAGAAGGACTCGCCGGGGATCTCCACCAGCACGGTGGGCTGGTGAGCGTGGTAGTCGTAGACGAATTGCGTGTGCTCCAGCAGCCGCGCCAGGCCCACGATGTCGCCCGCGCTGTGCATGGACAGCACGAAGCGCGAGCCCGTGGCGTCCACGCCGCCCACTTCCACGCAGCCCGAAGCCACCACCAGCACCTCGCGCCGCTTGGGGTCGGCGGCGCGCACCTGCTGGTGGCGCTCGTAGCGGCCCAGGCGGGACAGCGCCGTCAGCTCATCGAGCACCTCGGGCGGCCAGTTGCGCAGCATGCGGCACAGGCCCAGGGCGCGGCGGATCAGCGCCGAAGGGTCGGCCACGGGAGCAGGCTTGGAGCGCATGGTTCTCTCACGATGTCGAAGGCCCCGGGTTAGTCCGGTGCCCATGTACCGCCATTTGTCAATGGCTTGACAGAGTGCATCCCCTGTCGCTCGGGATAGTAGCAAGCAAGCCACCGGGCAAAGCATCCGGGGCGCTACCAAGGAGACAAGTTCGTGAAGCACAAGCATTGGCTGGCCGCCGGCGGCATGGCGGCCCTGGGCACGTCCGCGTGGGCCCAGGGCAGCGTGGAGATGTTCGGCATCGTCGACGTCCACATCAACAGCGCAAGGTCGGGCGCCACGCGCCTGAGCCGGCTGGAGGACGGGGGCAGCGCGGCATCGCGCATCGGCTTTCGCGGCAGCGAGGACCTGGGCGGCGGCCTGCGTGCCCAGTTCATGCTGGAGGCCGGCGTGGCGCCGGACACGGGCCAGGGCACCATTCCCGGCCCGGGCCTGGCCTTCACGCGCCAGGCCTGGGTGGGGCTGAACAGCGGCTGGGGCGCGGTGGAGATGGGCCGCATGTACACGCCCATGTTCGGCGCGCTGTTCCGCGCCGATCCGCTGGGCATGAACGCGCTGTTTTCCTCGCTGAACCTGGTGTCGGCCACCGATGCCCAGGCCGGCCTGCGGCCGTTTGCGGCACGGGCCAACAACCTGGTGCGCTACCGCACGTCGGCAGGCCAGCCCTGGCTGGCGGACCTGGCCTATTCCTTTGGCGAAGCGGCTTCGCCGAACAGCAGCAACGGCCGCCTCTACGGCGCCACGCTGGGCTGGAACCAGAAGCCCTGGTTCCTGGCCTACAGCTTCCAGAAGTCCGTGGAAGGCAGCGCCGCCGCACCCGTGGCCGCGCCCGCCACCAGCCAGTACCAGGCACTGTCGGCCAGCTGGGAAGCCCTGAATGGGCTGCGCCTGACGGGCAACTACGTCATCAACCGCGTGGACCGCGCCGGCACACCCAAGGCGAAGCTGGCGCAGCTGGGCGCCGATTGGAGCGTGGATGCGCGCTCCAAGCTGCTGGTCTCGGTGGCGCGGCGCGAGGTGGGCGGCACGGACCGCGCCCAGAACACCTGGACGCTGGGCTACGACTACGCGCTGAGCAAGCGCACCGTGCTCTACGCGCGCTGGCTGCAGCTGGGCAACGCGGCCAATGCCTCGGCCGCCATTGCCAACGTGCCGGTGGCCGCCCACAGCGGCGACGGCGTGCGGTCCCTGGCGCTGGGTGTGCGCCACAACTTCTGAGGGACACCCATGACCGACAGCCATTGCTTCGACACTTCCCGGCTCGACGCGCTGTTCGCGCCGCGCTCCATCGCCGTGGTCGGCGCCTCGGACCAGGCCAGCAAGATCGGCGGCATTCCGCTGGACTACCTGCTGCGCTTCGGCTACGGCGGCGCGCTGTATGCGGTGAACCCGCGCGCCAGCCGCGTGCAGGGCCTGCCCGCGCACGAGCGGCTGGCCGCCATCGGCGCGCCGGTGGACCTGGCCATCGTCGCCGTGCCGCAGTCGCAGGTGGCCGGCGTGCTGGAGGATGCGGCCGCCGCGCGCGTGCAGTCCATGGTGCTGTTTTCCTCGGGCTATGCCGAGACCGGCTCCGACGGCACGGCCGCCCAGCAGGCGCTGGCGCGGCGCGCGCAGGAGGCGGGCATACGCCTCATCGGCCCGAACTGCCTGGGCTTCATGCGCCCCGGCCACCAGGTCTACGCCACGTTCTCGCCCGCGCCGGGCGGCGGGCTGGTGCGGCCCGGGCGCATCGGCATGGTCAGCCAGTCGGGCGCCTTCGGGGCCTATGCCTACAGCCTGGCGCGCGAGCGCGGGCTGGGCCTGTCGCTGTGGGCCACCACGGGCAACGAGGCCGATGTGCAGCTGGCCGATGGCCTGGCCTGGCTGGCCCAGGACCCCGAGACCGACGTGATCATGGCCTACATGGAAGGCTGCCGCGACGGCCCCCGGCTGCGCGCGGCCCTGGCCCTGGCGCAGGAGCGCGGCAAGCCCGTGGTCATGTGCAAGGTGGGCACCAGCGCCCTGGGCGCGGCCGCCGCCGCATCGCACACGGCCTCGCTGGCGGGCAACGATGCCGTCTATGACGCGGTGTTCCGCCGCTACGGTGTGCTGCGCGCGCATTCCATCACCGACTTCTTCGCGCTGGCGGCCAGCGCCTCCATCGCGCAGGCCCCCAAGGGGCGGTCCATCGGACTGTTCACGGTCTCGGGCGGCGTGGGCGCCATGATGGCCGACGACGCCAGCGCAGCCGGCCTGGACGTGGCACCGCTGTCCGACGCGGCCCAGCGCCAGCTGCGCGAATGGGTGCCGTTTGCCGCGCCGCGCAACCCCGTGGACATCACGGGCCAGGTCACCAACGACATGACGCTGCTGGAACGCAGCGCCCGCCTGATGCTGGCCGACCGGCAGTTCGACAGCTGGCTGGGCTTCTTCGCGGCAGGCGGCCTGTCCGACGCCTTCTGGCCCGTGCTGCAGAGCCTGGTGCAGACGCTGCGCACCCACCATCCCGACACCCTGCTGGCCGTCAGCACGCTGTGCCCGCCCGAGCGCCGCGATGCGCTGGAGGCGCTGGGCTGCCTGGTGTTCGCCGACCCGGGCGCAGCCATACGCTGCATTGGCGCGCTGGCCCGCCTGCATGAAACACCGCAGGCGCTGCCCGCGATGGCCGATGCAGGCAGCGCACTGCACCTGCCGGCGGACACGCTGTCGGAGCAGCGCAGCATGGCCCTGCTGGCCGAGGCCGGCGTGCCCGTGGTGCCGCACCGGCTGGTGCGCACGGCGGCCGAGGCAGCGCAGGCCGTGCAGGCCGCGCAGGAGATGGGCGGACGCATTGCCCTCAAGGTCTGCAGCGATGCCATCGCCCACAAATCCGACGTGGGCGGCGTGGCACTGAACCTGGCGGATGCGGCCGGCGCCCAGGCCGCCTTCGACCGCATCCTGGCCAATGCGCGCCAGGCCCGGCCCGATGCGCACATCGACGGCGCGCTGGCCGCCCCCATGGTGCAGGGCGGCGTGGAGTGCATCGCCGGCGTGCACCGCGACCCGGTGTTCGGCCCGGTGCTGATGTTCGGGCTGGGCGGCATCCATGCCGAGATCCTGCGCGATGTCTCGCTGCGCCTGCTGCCCATCACGCGCGACGACGCGCTGGCCATGGTGCGCGAGCTGCGGGCCTTTGCCGTGCTGGACGGCGCGCGCGGCCGCCCCCGCGTGGACCTGGACAGCATTGCCGACACGCTGTGCGCCCTGGCCGGCTTTGCGCAGCGCGCAGGCGCCACGCTGGAAAGCGCCGAGATCAACCCCCTGATCGCCCGCCCGCGCGAGGACGGCGGCTGCGTGGCCGTCGATGCGCTGGTCATCGGCAGGGAGGCTGCATGAAAGCCAATGCCCATTCCATCTCCCACCCGGAGGCCACCATGAACACACCCCTGCTGCGCACCGCCGCACTGACCTGCCTTGCCCTGGCCTGCAGCGCCGCGCCGGCCCAGGACGGCTATCCCGCCCGGCCCGTTCGCATCGTCGTGCAATACCAGGCAGGCGGCTCCACCGACACCGTGGCGCGCATCCTGGCCGAGGGCCTGACCAAGCGCCTGGGCCAGCCCGTGGTGGTGGACAACCGCAGCGGCGCGGGCGGCATCATCGGCACCGAGCATGTGGCCAAGAGCGTGCCCGACGGCCACACCCTGCTGCTGACCGTGCCCGGGCCCATCACGGCCAACCTGGTGCTCTACAAGAAGCTGCCCTACGACCCGCGCACAGAGCTGCGCATGGTCTCGGACGTGGTCTCGCCCTCCATGGTGATGGCCGTCAACCCGGCCGTGCCGGCCAGGGACTTCAAGGGCCTGGTCGAGGCCGTGCGCCAGTCGCCGGGCAAGTACGCCATGGGTTCCTGGGGGGCGGGCACGCAGCCGCACCAGGTCCAGGTCTTCATGGACAAGGCCTACGGCCTGCAGTCGCTGCACGTGGCCTACAAGGGCGAGGGGCCCATGTCCATCGACCTGATCAGCGGCGTGATCCAGATGACGCTGGGCTCGGCCGCCACGCTCAAGCCCTTCATCGACGCCGGCAAGCTGCGCGCCCTGGCCGTGGCCGGACCGCGCCGCAGCAAGGCCCTGCCCGATGTGCCCACCTTTGCCGAGCAGGGCTACCGCGAGCCCGTGTATGCCATCACGGGATCGATCTCGCTGATGGCGCCCGCGCGCACGCCCGACGCCATCGTCGAACGCCTGGGCCGCGAGGTCGCCGCCGTGATGCGCGAGCCCCAGGTGCGCCAGCGTGTCGAGGCGCTGGGCCTGGAGGCCCAGGGCAACAGCCCGGCCGAGGCCAGCGCCGCCTACGCCGCCTTCTTGCCCGTGGCGCTGGACCTGGCGCGCTCCACGGGCGTGACCCTCGACTGACCCCCCTCCTGCCCTGAAGAAAACAATGGACATGAACCCGACCCCTCCCTCCCTGCCCGAAGTCCGCCGCGCCCTGGCGCGCTCCATCGGCCTGGCCGCCTTTGTCTACGGCTATCCGCTGATAGAGACCTACCGCACCTGCCGCCTGCAGACCGATGCCGGCGCCGCACGCGCCACCGGTTTGGGCCTGGACATGCGCGGCGACTTCGACACGCTGCACCACAGCCAGCGCCCCTCCACCCATGAGGACCGCGACGTGGTCACGCCCGCCAACGACCTGCTGTACTCGCTGGCCTGGATCCACCTGGCCGACGGCCCGCGCCTGCTGACCGTGCCCTCCAGCGCCGCGCATCCGGGCCGCTATTTCGTGCTGGCCCTGTACGACGCCTATACCGAGAATTTCGAGAACCTGGGACCGCGCAACTGCGCGCCCGAAGGCGAGACCGTGGTCCTGGTCGGGCCGGGCGGCCAGGTGCCGGAACACCTGGCCGGCCACCGTCTGGTGCACTGCCCCAGCAACCTGGTCTGGCTGATCGGCCGCACCGTGGTGGGCGATGCGCCCGACTGGCCTGCAGCCCGCGCACTGCAGGCCGACATCCGGCTGGAGCCCGCGCCGGGCGTGCCGAAAGGAGGCCGCCCGGCCGCCGTCACGAACTGGGTCGGCCCGCCCGTGGACGCCATGGCGGCCGCCTTCGAGAACCAGGAGCCTGCGGCCGAGGTTGCGCCGCGCTTTTTCACCAACCTCTGCCATGCACTGGCCGAGGCGCCCGGACGCAAGGAGGACCAGGGACTGCTGGCCTGGTTCGGCCAGGCCGGCCTGGTGGCCAGCGCCCACATGGCGTGGGAGCAGCTGGAGGAGCCCGTGCGCGAAGGCCTGACCGAGGGCTTTGCCGACGGCGTGCGCACCGTGGCCGCCATGGGGCGCAACCGCCGTCCCCGTCCCTGGACCATGACGCCGTCCACCGGCCGCTACGGCAGCGAGTACCTCGGCCGCGCACGCACCGCCTACCTGGGCCTGGGCGCGCTGGCCACCAGCGAGGCCATCTACGCGGCCGCCCACCACGACGCAGGCCTGCAGCCGCTGGACGGCAGCCAGCGCTATGTGCTGCGCTTCGATGCCGCCGACATGCCGCCGGCCGACGCCTTCTGGTCCGTCACGCTGTACGACGCCGACCGCTTTCTCTACGGCAACGAGATCGGCCGCCACTCCATCGGCGACCGCACGCCGGGATTGCTGCGCGAGGCCGACGGCAGCCTGCAGATCGACCTGGGCCATGCCCGGCCGGCACAGGGCGCAGCCAACTGGCTGCCCACGCCGCACGGGCGCTTCTACCTCATCCTGCGCATGTACCACCCGCAGGCAGGCGCGCACCAATGGCCTGTTCCGCCCCTGCAGCCCGTGGCCGCATGAGACACGCCATGGACCTGAGCACCCTGGCCGAAGAGGCCGTCATCCACACCTGCCCGCTGTACGAGATGCGCCGCATGCGCGCGGCCACCTCGCCCCGGCGCAATGCGGCCGGCGAGGCTGCGCCCGCACCGCTGCGCTGGTGCAACCAGTTCGTGCATGCGCGCCAGCTGCTGCGCGCCGGCACCAGCCGCGTGGTCACGCCCAACAACGACACGCTCTACACCAACGCCTGGCTGGACCTGGGCGCCGGGCCGCTGGTGATCGACGTGCCCGACACGGCGGGCCGCTACTACGTGCTGGGCCTGCTGGACTTCTTCACCAACCCCTTCGCCCACCTGGGCCAGCGCCTGACGGGCACGGCTGCGCGCTCCTTCCTGGTCACGCCGCCCGGCTGGCAGGGGGCGCTGCCGCCACCGTTCGATGCGCCCGGCGCACACATTGCCGCGCCCACGCCCTGGCTGTGGGTGATAGGCCGCATCCTGGTCGATGGCGAGCACGACCTGCCCGCCGTGCACGCGCTGCAGGACGGCTTTGCGGTGCGCCCGCTGGCCGACTGGCAGGCGGGCACGCCCTCGCAGGCCCGCGCCTTCGACCCGGACTGCGATCCCCAGGCCCCGCCAAATGCCGAGCACTATGCAGCCCAGGTGAATGCCGCCTTGCGCGACAACCCGCCGCCGGCGGGGCATGCCGCACGGGTCGCGCGCTTTGCGGCCGTGGGCCTGGGCGCCGGGCTGGGCGCACCCGATGCGCAACAGCAAGCCGCACTGCAGCGCGCACTGGACAGCGTGCTGCCCCGGCTGCGCGCGGCCAGCACGGGCCGGCGCCTGGACTCGGGCTGGGAACTCCCCGCCCTGGTCGAAGGCAGTTTTGGCGACGACTTCCAGGCCCGCGCCGAGATTGCGCTCAAGTACATCGGCATGCTGGAAAGCCGCGAGGCCATCTACCCGCTGGCCTGGCATGACGCCCGGGGCCAGCCCCTGCACGGCAGCCGCCGCTACCGGCTGCGCTTTGCCCCAGGCGCGCTGCCGCCCGTGCAGGCCTTCTGGTCCCTGACCCTCTACGGCGCCCACGACTGCATGCTGGTGGACAACCCCATCGACCGCCATGCCATCGGCGACCGCACGCCGGGCCTGCGCCCCGACGCTGATGGCGATGACGATGGCGATGGCGGGTTGACTATCCACATCAGCCACGCGCCGCCGGCCAGCGAAGACCACCGCGCCAACTGGCTGCCCGCGCCGCGCGAAGGCTTTTACCTGTGCCTGCGCGCCTACATGCCACGGCCCGAACTGCTGGACGGCCGCTACGCCCTGCCCCCCATCGAACCAGACCCGGAGACCCCATGAACGCCAGAGACGACGACAAGCCCTTCTTGCTGGTGGGCACCGGCAGCGAAACCGTGGCGCCGGGCCTGCACATACTGCGCGGCCAGGGCCAGTCCTTCGTGGCCGAGACCGACGCGGGCCTGGTGGTGATCGACGCCGGCCCCGGCGGCAAGGTCAGCCAGGACATGATCGCCAGCCTGCGCCAGCTCAGCGATGCGCCCGTGCATGCGCTGTGCTACAGCCACGGCCACATCGGCTACAACGCGGGCGTGCCCGCCTGGCTGGAGCATGCGGCCGCGCGCGGAGAGCCTGTGCCGCGCCTCATCGCGCACCGCAACCTGCCGCGCCGCCAGGCGCGCTACCGCGAGACCCGGGCGCTGCAGCACCGCATGGCCGAGATCCAGTTCAACCGCAGCGCGGGCTTTTTCGAGCACCGGCTGGACATGCACGAGCCCACCGAAACCTTCGACACGCGGCTGGAGATAGGCAGCGGGGACAGCCGCATCGAGCTGTTCTGGGCGCCGTCCGAGACCGACGACGCCATCGCGCTGTGGAGCCCCGGCCAGCGCGTGCTGTACGGCGGCGCGGCGCTGCTGGACTCCATCCCCAACATCGGCACGCCGTTTCGCACGCTGCGCGACACCGTGCGCTGGGCCGACACGCTGCAGGCCATGGCCGCGCTGCGCCCGCTCAAGGCCGTGCGCGAGTTCGGTCCCGTGATCGAGGGCGAGCAGGCCGTGCAGCAGGTGCTGCTGCACACCGCACAGGCGCTGCGCTGGCTGCGCGCCGAAGTCGTGCGCCTGATGAACGAGGGCCTGAACGAGCAGCAGGTGCTCGCGGCCATGGACTATCCGCAGGAACTGTTCGGCGTGGAGTGGATGAAGCCCACCTATGGCGACCCCAGCTACATCGTGCGCGACATCTACCGTTCGGAAAACGGCTGGTGGGACCGCAACCCGACCACGCTGCACCCGGCCCCGCCCGAGGCTGCGGGCGCTGCCATTGCCCAGGCCATCACCGACAAGCCCGGCCTGGTGGCCAGCGCCCAGGCGCTGGCCGACGCGGGCCAGTGGCAGTTGGCCCTGCATGTGATCGACGTGCTGGCCACGGCGGCCGGCGACGCGCCCGAGATCGGCCAGGCCCGCAACCTCAAGGCCGCCTGGCTGCGCGAGCGTGCGCGCGAGGTGGACAGCTATGTCTCGCGCAACCTCTACCGCGTGGGGGCCGACATTATCGAGCAGGGCACGCAGGCGCGCCTGGGGCTGCGCTGACGGGGCCGCGCACAGGCAAGGCGACTCAAGGCGACACAAGGAGACAAGTGCATGAAGACGATGAAGAAGCACGGCATGGCCCTGGCACTGCTGCTGGCCATGGCCTGCACGGGCCACGCCCAGCCGGCGCAGGATGCCGGCAACTACCCCGCCCGCCCCGTCACGCTGATCGTGCCCACGGCCGCCGCCGGCGGCACGGACACCATCGCGCGGGTGTTTGCCGAAGGCCTGACCCGGCTGCTCAGGCAGCCCTTCGTGGTGGACAACCGGCCTGGCGCCAACGGCCTGGTCGGCGTGGAGCAGGCCGCGCGCAGTGCGCCGGACGGCTACCGGCTGCTGTTCACCTACACGGCGTCCATGGCCGTGAATCCCAGCCTCTACCGCAAGGTGCCCTATGACCCGGTGAAGGACTTCACGCCCATTGCGCAGATAGGGCGCGCCGGCAATCTGCTGCTGGTCTCGCGCGATCTGCCCGTGCATTCGCTCAAGGAGTTCGTGGCCTATGCAAGCGCACGGCCCGGCCAGCTCAGCTACTGCTCCTGGGGCCAGGGCTCGGGCGGGCACCTGACCATGGAATTCCTGCTCAAGCAGGCCGGCCTGCAGATGCAGCATGTGCCCTACAAGGGCAGCAGCCCCTGCGTGCAGGGCCTGCTGGGCGGGCAGGTGCAAGCGGCGTTTGCGGACACCTCTTCCACCGTGGAGCTGGTGCGTGCGGGCCGCGTGCGCGCCATTGCGCACAGCGGCGACAAGCGCATTCCCAGCCAGCCGGACCTGCCCAGCCTGACCGAGGCGGGCTACCCGTTCCACAACTATTCCTGGTACGGCGTCTTCGCGCCCGCCAAAACGCCGCAGCCCATCGTGGACAAGCTCAACGCCGCCATCAACCAGTTGCTGCAGGACCCGGCCACGGCCAAAAAGCTGGGCGAGCTCAACCTGACCGACCTGCCCCGGACCACGCCCGCGCAATTCGCCGACACGCTGCGCCAGGACCTGGCGGACTGGGGGCGGCTGGTGCGCGAGGTGGGTGTGCAGTTGGACTAGCAGCTCACTCGGCCACGATGCCCGTCCTGCGCACCACCTCGCCAAAGCGCTTGAGGCGCTCGGACATCATGGCCTCGAAGGCGGCGGGGCTCATTTCCTCGGGCGGGGTCACACCCCGGTCCTGCAGGCTAGACGCCATGGCCGGCGCCGTGGCGGCCTGGCGCACGGCCTTGAAGAGGGCCTGCACCACGGGCGCGGGCGTGCCGGCCGGCGCGGCCAGGCCGGTCCATGAGCTCATGTTCAGCTGCGGGTAGCCCACCTCGGCCAGAGTGGGCACATCGGGCAGCTGCGCCACGCGCTGCTCGGAGGCCACGGCCAGTGCACGGACCTTGCCTGCCTGGATGTGGGGCAGCATGGAGATGAGGTTGTCCAGGAACACCTGCACCTCGCCCGCCAGCACCGAGGTGACCAGCAGCGTGCCGCCCCGGTAGGGAACATGGGTGATGTCCAGGCCCGCATCGGCCTTGAACATCTCCATGTTGAGCTGGCCCATGCTGCCCGTGCCGCCGCTGCCGTAGTTGAGCTGGCCAGGGTGCTTTTTGGCATAGGCGATGAACTCCGCAAAGCTGCGGATGGGCAGGCTGGCGGGCACGACCAGCACATTGGGCAGGCGGCCCAGGATGGCGATGTTCTCGAAATCCTTGATGGGGTCGTAGCCCACCTTGGGCTGGGTCAGAGGATTGGCCAGGTGGCTGCTCTGCGAGGACACGACCAGGGTGTAGCCGTCCGGCTTGGCGCGCGCCACGGCCAGCGCGGCCACCGAGCCGCCCGCGCCGGGCCGGTTCTCCACGACGATGGGCACGCCCAGGAAGCGTGCCATGGGCTCGGCATACTGGCGTGCCATGGCATCCACCGAACCGCCCGGTGGGAACGGCACGATGAAGCTGATCTGGCGCGTGGGGTAGCCGGTGGCCTTGCCTTCGGCGGCCAGCGCCGCAAGCGGCGCCAGCATCCCCAGGCCCAGCCCCGCGCCAAGGACACGGCGGCGGGAAGGGTGGCTGGCAGCCTGGCGGGCGATAGGGGTCATGCTCATGTCTCCTCCTTATGGAAATACGTCGGCTGCGTCCGGCCATCCGGGGCGCCCTGGGGGCGCCCTGGGCGTGCCCTGCTTACTCGGCCACGATATGGGCCTTGCGCACCACCTCGCCGAAGAGCTTCAGGCGCTCGGCCATCATCTTCTCGAACGCGGCAGGGCTCATCTCCTCGGGCGCGACCACGCCGCGCTCCTTGAGGCTGGCCACCATGGCAGGCGCGGTGGCGGCCTGGCGCACGGCCTTGTGCAGCGTCTGCACGATGGCGTCGGGCGTGCCCGCAGGCGCCGCGATGCCGGTCCAGGAACTCATGTTGAGCTGGGGATAGCCGACCTCGGCCATGGTGGGCACGTCGGGCAGCATGGGCAGGCGCTGCTCCGAGGCCACGACCAGGGCGCGCACCTTGCCCGACTGCACATGGGGCAGCATGAAGACCAGGTTGTCGAGGATGAACTGCACCTCGTTGCCGATGGCCGCCGTGACCAGCGGCGAGCCGCCGCGGTAGGGAATGTGGGTGGCGAAGATGCCCGTGGCGGCCTTGAGCATTTCCACGTTGAGCTGGCCCATGCTGCCGATGCCGGCGCTGCCGTAGTTGACCTGGCCGGGACGCTTTTTCACGTACTCGATGAACTCCTGGAAGTTCTTCACGGGCAGGCTGGAGTGCACCATCAGCGCATTGGGCTGGCGGCCCAGGATGGCGATGTTCTCGAAGTCCTTGATGGGGTCGTAGCCGATCTTGGGCTGGGTCAGCGGATTGGCCAGGTGGCTGCTTTGCGAGGACACGACCAGGGTGTAGCCGTCCGGCTTGGCGCGCGACACGTACTGCGTGGCGACCGAGCCGCCCGCGCCGGGACGGTTCTCCACCACGATGGGCACGCCCAGGATGCGCGACAGGGGCTCGGCGTACTGGCGGCCCATGATGTCCACCGAGCCGCCGGGCGGAAACGGCACGACCAGCGTGATCGGGCGCGAGGGGTACTTGTCATCGGCGCGTGCGGCCAGCGGCGCCAGCGCGGACAGGCCCGCCAGGCCAAGGCCTGCGCCCAGCAGCTTGCGGCGGGTGGGGAAGGATGCATTCACGGACAGGTTTTTCATGGGTATCAGCGGAGTCAAGGATGGTCGAAGATGGCGAGGGCCACGGCCTGGGCGCGCGGCACGAAGGTGGCCAGCTCGCAGTACTCGCGCTCGGTATGGGGATGGCCGCCCACGGGGCCGGTGGCGCACAGCGTGGGCACGCCCACCGAGGCCGTGAGGCCGCTGTCGGCCGCGCCGCCCGTGAACTCGCCCTGCACGTCGAAGCCCAGCGACTGCGCGCCGCGACGGTACAGCTGCAGCAGCGCATCGGGCGTGGGCGCCATGGGCAGGGTGCGGCGCACGGCGGTGACGCGGCCCTGGGTGCGGGGCACGGATTCTTCCTCCACGATGGCGCGGATGCGCTCCATCAGCGCATCGGGATCGGTCTGGGCCGTGTAGCGCACATCGAGCTCGGCCTTGGCATGGGGCGCCACCATGTTCGGCACGATGCCGCCCTGCAGCACGCCCACATTGGTGGTCGTGCCCGTGGCGGGATCGGTCAGCGCATGCAGGGCCAGCAGCTTGCGCGCCATGGCTTCCAGCGCGCTGGCGCCGGCCGCGTGGTTGATGCCGGCGTGGGCGGCCACGCCCTGCACCTCGAACTCCACGGCCATCGATCCCTTGCGGCTGGTCACCAGGTTGCCGCTGACGCGGCCCGGCTCGGCGTTGAAGACGGCGCGCGCACCGCGCACCGTATCCATGATGGTCTGGCGCGTGGCGGGCGAGCCGATCTCCTCGTCGCACGAGAAGAACAGCTTGAGCGGCGCGCCCAGGCCGCCGCAGCGCGCAAAGGCCTCGGCCACGAAGACGTTGAGCACCAGGCCCGACTTCATGTCGGCCACGCCGGGACCGTAGGCCCGGCCTTCTTCCACGCGGAAGGGGCGGCGCGCCACGGTGCCGGCCGGAAAGACCGTGTCCATGTGGCCCATCAGATAGATGGGCGCGCCCTCGCCGGGCCCGGGCACGTCGGCATGCAGCAGCACGCCGTAGCCGGGAACGTCCTCGAAGCGCACGGCCACGCCGGCCGCCTCCAGCCGCTCGCGCAGGGCCTGGGCCACGGCCAGGATGCCGGCTTCATCGCGGCTGCCGCTGTCGATATCGACAATCCTGTGCAACAGATCTTGCATGGCCTGCTGCTGGCCGCCCAGCCAGTCCAGCAGTCTCGCGCGCTGCTGCACGCGGCTTTGTTCGAGGGTATCGTGCATGGTGGAATCTCCAGAGTGCATGCAGTGTTGCACGCGACCCCCTATTTTGCAACACACGTTGCATATACAAGAAAAACATGAAATCACCATTGCAAAAAGCCGCGCTGCTGCTGCCGCAGCGCCTGGCGCAGCAGGGCGCGGAACTGACGGCCAGCGAGCAGACGCTGGCCCAGACCCTGGGCAGCGACTACCCGCATGCGCTGCTGGAATCGGCCACCGCCCTGGCAGCGCGCACAGGCACCAGCGCCTCGACCGTGGTGCGCCTGTTCGCCAAGCTCGGCTATGCCAGCTATGCCGAGGCCCAGCGCGAGGCGCGCGGCGAGGTGACGGCGCTGCTGCAGACGGCTGCCCAGCGCGCGCCCGTGCTGCTGGGCGCGCAGCGCAGCCTGAGCGAGTGCGTGGACGATGCACTGCTGCACGACCAGCACAACATCCAGTCCACGCGCGAGGGGCTGGACATGGCGGCCTTCGAGGCCATGGCCCGGCAGCTCGCGCAGGACGAGGGCCGGGTGTTCGTGCTGGCGCAGCTCAACAGCTCGCCGGTTTCCGCCTGGCTGGCCCTGCACCTGAACATGTGCCGCCCCGGCGTGCAGCAGCTGGATGCAGGCGCCATCGCACCGGCCGACCAGCTGCTGTGGGTAGGCCCCACCGACACGCTGCTGGCCTTCAGCGTGAGCCAGTATTCACGCGGCACCTACGAGGTGGCGCAGCGATTTTCGGAAGCCGGCGCCCGGGTGCTGGCCATCACCGACAGCCCCACGGCTCCCCTGGCCACCGTGGCCCACCACTGGCTGCAGGTGCGCACGGCCAATGCCTCGCCCTTTCACTCCTACACGGCCGCCTTCTACCTGTGCAATGCCCTGGTCTCGGCCGTGGCCCAGTTGCGCCATGCCGATGTGTCCGAGGCGCTGGCCCGGCGCGACGCGCTGTGGAGGGAGTTCAACCACCAGCTGATCAGGACGCCCGAGCCGCGCGGGCCGGCTCGCGCCGCGCGCAAGCCACCCGCGCGCAGGTCTTCTACATAGACCAGTAGTACTTGAAGCTCAGCGTGGCCTCGCGATCCACGCCGCGGAAGATGCCTGCGAAGTACTTGCGGTTGAACAGGTTGTTGATGTTCAGCGCGATGCGGTACTGCGGCGTCTCGTAGGCCAGCGCCAGGTCGGCCAGCGTGGCGGAGTCGTTGATGTTCAGCGTGCCGTCCGCCGCCACGTTGTAGGGAGAGCGACCCTTGTAGCGCAGGCCGCCGGCCACCATCAGGCCCGGCACCGCGCGCGGGCGGTAGTCCAGCCACAGGCTGGCCATGTGGCGTGTGGTCTGTATGGTCTGGCGGCCGATTTCGGCGGGCCGGTTGCTCTGCGTGGTGCGCGGGTCCAGGTAGGTGTAGCTGGCCAGCGCGTTCAGCTCGCGCGTGAGCGCGAAGCGGCCTTCCAGCTCCAGCCCCGTGGAGCGCACCTCGCCCGTCTGGATGCTGAAGCGCGGGTGGTCGGGGTCCAGCGTGGTGACGTTGGTCTGGCGCAGGTCGAAGACCGAGGCCGTGATCAGCGAGGTGCTTCCCGGAGGCTGGTACTTCACGCCCGCCTCGTACTGCTTGCCGCGCCGGGGCTCGAACGGATTGCCGTCGTACTGCAGGCCCGTGACCGGATCGAAGGAGGTCGCATAGCTCGCATAGGGCGCCCAGCCGCTGTCGAACAGGTAGAGCAGGCCCGCGCTGCCGGTGGTGGCGCTGTCGCTCATGCGCGGCTGGGTGCTGCTGTTCTGCGTGGTGCGCGCCTGGTCATGGCGCAGGCTGAGATTGGCCACCCAGCGGTCCCACTTGAACTGGTTGAGCGTGTAGATGCCGGTCTGGCGCAGGTCCGTGCGGCTGTCCTCCAGCTCTGGATAGGCGATGGACTGGCCATAGGCGGGGTCGAGCATGTCCAGGTCGGGCACATCCCAGCCAAAGCCCAGGCCGCCGCGCTCCCTGTACTTCACATGGTCCATGCCGAAGGCCAGCCGGTGCTGCAGCCCGCCCCATCGCAGGTCCTTGTGCAGGCGGGTGTCCAGCGCCAGCGTGCGGCCCTTGGTGCGCTGGGCCAGGCTGGCGCGCGAGACGCTTCGGCCGTCGGCCAGCACGTCCATGGCGTAGATATGGCGGTAATCGATGTCGATGGTGGAGTAGCGCAGGTTCTGCGTGAGCTGCCAGCCGCTGTCGGTCTGGTGCGAGAACTCGTAGCCCAGCGATCGCGTGTCGCGGTCGAAGCGGTCGAAGGACGGGTCGCCGGCCGTCAGGTGCGCAGGCAGGTCCTTGATCTGCGGGTAGGTGAACAGGCTGGGCCACCAGGACTTGGGCGTGCCGCGCTCGCGCGAGTAGCTGCCCAGCACGGTCAGGTGGGTGCGGCCGGAGAGGTTCCAGCGCAGCGAGGGCGCGATGGAGATGCGGTCATCGCGCGAGCCCACGGTGCGTCCGTCGCTGTCACGCGCCTTGAGGTTGAGCCGGTACAGCAGGTCGCCCGAGGCATCCAGCGCGCCGCCCAGATCGGCCGTGGCCTGGGCGCGCTGGTAGCGGCCATAGGACAGGCCCACGCTGTTCACATGGTCGGCCTCGGGTTTCTTGGAGACCACGTTGATCACGCCGCCCGGCCGCCCCTGGCCAAAGAGCACGGAGGCCGGGCCCTTGATGACCTCGATGCTGTCCAGCTCGTCGATCTCGTCGTTCCACGAACCATAGGTGCCGGCCGAGAACTGCCGCAGGCCGTCCTTGTAGTAGGAGCTGCCATCGCTGAAACCCCGGATGATGGCGCCCGTCATGCGCAGGTCCGCGCCCGTGACTTCGGTGGACACGCCGGCCGTGTACGACAGGGCCTGCTCGATGCTCTTGGGCGCCTGGTTCTGCAGCTGTTCCTGGGTGACGATGGAGATGGAGCGCGGCGTCTCGATCAGCGGCGTGTCCAGCTTGGTGCTGGCGCTCCTGCCGCTGCCCACGTAGCTGCCCGGCGCGGCCATGCGCTGCGATGTCACGTTGACCGTGGACAGCGTGGTGCCCGCCGACGCCTGCGGCGCAGGCTCAGGCGCAGGCGCCTTTCGCAGCGTGAACGTGCCCTGCTCGGTGCTGTGCGCGGTCACGCCGGTGCCGGCCAACAGCCGGTCCATGGCCTCCTGCGGCGTGAAGCTGCCCCGGAGGGCCGGCGCCTGGCGGCCGACCAGCACGGCTTCGTCGTACAGCACCTGGAACTGGGTCTGGCGGCCAAAGGCGCGCAGCGCGTTGATCAGCGGCTGGGCCGGCTGGTCAAAGGCCAGCCGCTGTCCGGATGACGGCATCGGTGAAGAGGCGGCCGGCTGCTGAAGCTGTTGCGCACGGGCGGACGGCGCGGCGCCCATGCCGGCCACGGCACCGGCCACCAGCCACGCCAGCAGGCGCGGACTGGCCTGCGGGCCGGCGCCCTGCTCCTTCATGTTCCTGCGTCGGGCATGTGTGCCCCTGCCTGCGAATTCCCTGCCTGCTGCTTCTTGCGCTCTCATTGCCTCTCCGTTGCTGTGCCGTTGCACGGGCACGCGACGGGCAGGCCGCAGGCAGCCGTCGCGGGCGATCAGGAACCGCGCCGGACAAGCCATGCCAGCCCACCCGCGCATGCGCGTCAGGTGTTGCGGCCGTTGGCTGGGGCGTGAGGGACGAGCGCCCTCGGTGGTCCTTGGCTGGCAGCCGTGCGGGCCTGGAAAATCCACGCCCCTGCCCCTATAGAAGCCAAAACCGGTGCAAAGCTGGAACCTGGGGTTGGTCATCAGATTGAAACAAATTGTTTCCAAACCTTCGATTCATCCCCGCACGATCAGCCAACCTCCGCCGCTGCGAGGCTGCACGCGTACCGCAATCAAGGCCGGCAGCGCGCGCACAAAGCGCTCGGGCGCGGCCGTGGCCAGCAGGCCCGAGACACGCAGGCGGCCCAGCGACTCGTCGCCCAGCTCCACGGGCGCACCCAGATAGCGCGACAGCTCCTGCGCCACCTCCGCCAGCGGCGTGCCGCTGAAGCGCACCTGGCCCGTGCGCCAGTCGCCCACGCTGTCCGCATCGGCCACCACGGTGCTGTGCCGGCCGGCGCCGTCCACAGCCACGCCCGCGCCTGCCGCCAGCAGCAGGACATCGCCCCCAGCCCGGTCACGCTCGGGCCGCAGCTGCACCTTGCCCTCCAGCACCTTCACCACCAGCCGCGGCGGCCCGGCGCGCACATTGAACGCGGTGCCCACCACCCGGACGCGGCTGGCGCCGGAGTCCACAGTGAAGGGCCTGTCCGGGCCGGGCGTGACCTCGAAGAAGGCCTCGCCCCGATCCAGCACCACCTCGCGGCGGCGCGGGTAGTAGCGCACCTGGAGTTCGCTGTCCACGTTGAGGGCCACGCGCGAGCCATCGGGCAGCTCGATGCTCTGCGTCTGCCCGGGCGCCGTGCGGGCCTGCAGCGTATAGCCTGGCGTGTGGTCCCAGCGGTACCAGCCACCCCAGGCCAGCAGCGAGACCACCGCCAGCACGGACAGGGCCGCCGCAGGGCGGCCGGGCCAGCGGGCAAGAACGCGCTGGCGCGGCGGCGCGGCCGCTGGTGCAGCGCAGACGGCAGGCGCGGCGGGCGGCACCGCTGCGCCGAACTCATCGGGAAACAATTCCCTGAGCTGTGGCGCGCCATGCCAGTGGCGCGACATGCCTTCGAAGATGCTGCGGTGCAGCGGGTGGGCGCCCAGCCACGCATCCAGCGCGCGCTCATCGGCGCCCGTCCAGTCCGGCTGCTGGCGGCGCACGAACCAGTCGGCCGCCCTGTCATGCAGCCCCACCAGCTCCTGCGGCGAAACGCCCGGGGGAAGTTCGTTGCTCATCGTGTGTTCTCTGCGGCGCCCGGCCGCTGCTCGTCTGCGCGCAGCAGGGCACGCATTTGCTCGGCGCTGGCGTAGCGTACGCGGATCTCGCAATAGGACAGTGCCCGGCTCAGGTGGCGCGAGACCATGCGCACGGTGATGTCCATGCGCTCGGCCGTCTGCTCCAGCGTCAGTTCCTGCACGCGGTGCAGCACGAAGGCCTGGCGCTGGCGCTCGGGCAGCTCGTTCAGGGCATCGCGCAGCCGGGCCAGGCGCTGGCGGCGCTCATCGTCCAGCGCATGGTCGGCTCCGTCGCGGGCCGGCAGGGCCTCGACCTCGTCGCGGCAATCCTCCACGGACACCAGCCGCACACCGGCCTGCTGCGGCGCCGTGCGGTGCGCGAAGGCCGCCACGCTGCGCACGACCTGATGCAGATAGGGCCGCTCTTCGTCCACGGGCAGGCGCTTGTCGGCCGACAGCATGCGCACGAAGACTTCCTGGGAGGCATCCTCGATATCGGCCGGGCTCTTGAAGTACCGCGCCAGCATGCGCTGCAGCGGCTTGCGCCAGCGGGTGTAGAGACTGCGGGAATGGCCACCGGGCTCTCCCGGGGCGTCGTCGCGCTTCATGGCAGGCATGGCACGGCGGACGTGGAAGTTGTCCGGTGGCGGGGAAATGGGGGCGGGATCTGGAGCACGGTGCAAACAGCTGAGCCGGCGATTGTATCGAGAACGATTCTCATCATCGTCTCGCCGCGGCCACAAAAAAAAGGGGCGCCGAAGCGCCCCTTGATTGCCGTGCCCGCAAGGGCCGCACCGGTTCAGTGCTGCAGGATCTTGTTGAGGAATTCCTTGGTCCGGGGCTGGCGCGCTTCCGGGTTGCCGAAGAATTCGTCCTTGGAGCAGTCCTCCAGGATCTTGCCGCCCACGTCCATGAAGATCACGCGGCTGGCCACCTTGCGCGCAAAGCCCATTTCGTGGGTCACGCACATCATGGTCATGCCTTCGTTGGCCAGGCCGATCATCACGTCCAGCACTTCGCCGACCATTTCGGGGTCCAGCGCGGAGGTGGGTTCGTCGAACAGCATCACGATGGGGTCCATGGACAGCGCGCGCGCAATGGCCACGCGCTGCTGCTGGCCGCCCGACAGCTGGCCCGGGAACTTGTCCTTGTGCGCCGTCAGGCCCACGCGGTCCAGCATCTTGAGGCCGCGCTTCCTGGCGTCGTCCGCGCTGCGGCCCAGCACCTTGACCTGGGCAATGGTCAGGTTCTCGGTCACCGACAGGTGCGGGAACAGCTCGAAGTGCTGGAACACCATGCCCACGCGGCTGCGCAGCTTGGGCAGGTTGGTCTTGGGATCGTGCACGGCCACGCCGTCCACGAAGATCTCGCCCTTCTGGAAGGGCTCCAGCGCGTTGATGGTCTTGATCAGCGTGGACTTGCCCGAGCCCGACGGGCCGCAGACCACCACGACCTCACCCTTCTGGATGTTGGTGGAGCAGTCGGTCAGCACTTGAAAGCTGCCGTACCACTTGGAAACGTTCTTGAGTTCAATCATTGGTTCACTCCGACTCGTGTCAGTTGTCCATCGCCGCGCCGACAAGGGGCGCGGTCATGGGGGCGGGACGGCCAGCAAGTGCCGCCCCGCAGCCAAGGCCGTCGTCCCCCTTCAAGGGGGAAGGCGCGAAGCGACTCAGGGGGTGGTGTGTCATCGAATGATGGCAATCTTTTTGTGCAGGCGCTTCACTGCCCAGGACAGCGAATAGCACAGCACGAAGTAGGTCACGCCAGCGGCCAGATAGGATTCGATGGGACGGCCGTAGTTCTTGCCGGCCACTTCGAAGCCCTTGAGCATGTCGTAGGCACCGATGGCATAGACCAGCGAGGTGTCCTGGAACAGGATGATGGTCTGCGTCAGCAGCACGGGCAGCATGTTGCGGAAGGCCTGGGGCAGCACCACGAGGCGCATGTTCTGCCCATAGGTCATGCCCATGGCCTGGCCCGCGAAGACCTGGCCGCGCGGAATGGACTGGATGCCCGCGCGCATGATCTCGCTGAAGTAGGCCGCCTCGAAGGCGATGAAGGTGATGATGGCCGAGACCTCGGCGCCGATGGGCCGACCGATGATCAGCGGCATCAGCAGGAAGAACCACAGGATCACCATCACCAGCGGCACGGAGCGCATGCCGTTGACGTAGAGCGTGGCGGGCACATCGAGCCATTTCTTGCCCGACAGGCGCATCAGCGCCAGCAGCGTGCCGAAGAGCACACCGCCGATGGTGGCGATGACGGTCAGCGTCAGGCTGAAGTACAGGCCCTTCAGCACGAAGTTGCTGAACAGGTCCCAGGTGAAGAACGACCAGTCGATTTGCAGGTTCATGTCAGTGTCCTCCGCCGCTGGCAGCGATCAGGCCCGGGACGCGCGAGCGCTTCTCGATGAAGGCCATGATGCGGTTGATGGCAAAGGCGGAGACCACGTACAGGCCGGTGACGGCCAGGTAGATCTCGATGCCGCGCGAAGTCTCTTCCTGCGCCTGCATGGCGAACATGGTCAGTTCGGCCACGGACACGGCAAACGCCACGGACGAGTTCTTGAACACGTTCATGGTCTCGCTGGTCAGCGGCGGAATGATGATGCGAAACGCCATGGGCAGCAGCACGTAGCGGTAGTACTGGAACGTGGTGAAACCCAGCGCCATGCCCGCGTACCGCTGGCCGCGCGGCAGCGCCTGGATGCCGGAACGCACCTGCTCGGCGATACGCGCCGAGGTGAAGAAGCCCAGCGCCAGCACCACGAGCACGAAGCCCGGCAGGGACTTCAGCGCAGGGAAGATGGACGGCACCACGTGGTACCACATGAAGATGTGGACCAGCAGCGGAATATTGCGGAACAGTTCGACCCAGGCATTGCCCAGCCGCACGATCCACGGCCGGTCGGGCAGCGTGCGCAGCGTGCCGATCAGCGAGCCGACGATCAATGCGATCAACAGCGACAGCAGCGACACGGAAATGGTCCAGCCCCAGGCCGACAGCATCCAGTCGAGGTAGGTGATGTCGCCGTTCTTGCCGAAGCAGCTTTGACCGACCTCTTGGGTAATGGTGTCCTGGCAGAACACCTGCCAATCCCAACTCATAGGAGCACCTCTTTATTCAGATTCTTGAAAAATGCACTACCGGCAAAAACGGCGCCGCAACAAAAAACGCCCCTTCCAACCGCATGGCAGAAGGGGCGGCATTCAGCTGGTGCTTACTTGACTTCGTACGACTCCATGGGCTTGTCGTTGGGGTTGGCCCATGCGTCCTTGGTGGCGTCGGACAGCGGCAGGCCGACCTTCACGTTGGCCGGGGGAATCGGCTGCATGAACCACTTGTCATAGAGCTTGGCCAGCGAGCCGTCGGCGATCTGGCGCTTGATGGAGTCGTCCACGGCCTTCTTGAAGGCGGGGTCGTCCTTGCGCAGCATGCAGGCGATGGGCTCGACCGACAGGGTTTCGCCGACGATCTTGTAGTCGGCAGGTGCCTTGGACTTGGAGATGTTGGCGGCCAGGATGGAGCCGTCCATGATGAAGGCGTCGGCACGGCCGGTTTCCAGCATCAGGAAGCTGTCGGCGTGGTCCTTGCCCATGACTTCCTTGAAGGTCAGGCCGTCGGCGCGCTTGTTCTTGCGCAGGGTCTGCACCGAGGTGGTGCCCGTCGTCGTGACGATGGTCTTGCCGTTCAGGTCCTTGATGCCGGTGATGCCGGAGTTGCCCTTGACGGCGATGCGCACTTCTTCCACATAGGTGGTCACGGCGAAGGCCACATCCTTTTGGCGGGCCTGGCTGTTGGTGGTGGAGCCGCACTCGATGTCCACGGTGCCATTGGTCACCAGGGGGATGCGGTTCTGCGAGGTGACGGGCTGGTACTTGATGTCCAGCTTGGCCAGGCCCAGCTGCTTCTGGATGTCGGCCAGCACGCGCTCGCCCATCTCGGTGTGGAAGCCCACGTACTTGCCATTGCCCAGCGTGTAGCCCAGGCCGGAGGATTCACGCACGCCCAGCGTCACGGCGCCGGAGGACTTGATCTTGGCCAGGGTGTCGCCAGCCTGCGCAAAAGCGCTGCCTGCAGCCAGGGCGGTCACGGCGATGGCCAACAAATGCTTCTTCATACGGGTCTCCTGAGATGAGAACGAAAACGGTCTTGAGAACGGTCAAGTCGCCTTGTGGGCTGGCTCGAACTATCAACGATGTGACACATATTGTGCAATCACGCACGGTGCTGGAGCACCGACACGTGCTAGGGCTTTCCAGCACGTCAGCCAGATTCAGGTAAGCAACTGCCGTGCCATGGCACGCGTTTTTTGCCCGATCCAGCGCGCCTGCGGGCCTGCACACGGCGTGGCTGCTGTGCGCGCACTCTAATGCCAGGCGTGGCAGCACAGCCAATGCCGTTTGCAGAAACCCTTATGCATGCCATGCACAATAGGTGTTTACCCTAGGCATAACCCATGCACCAAGTCGGTCTCTTGACGGGCTTTGCCGTGCACCAGCGTGCAGCAAAAAGGGGCTCGAGAGCCCCTTTGTCTTCATGTGTGCCGCCTGGCGTGTCAGCCGATGGTCTCGCCCTGCTCCAGCAGGAAGTTCCACAGCGCGCCGGCCACGCCCTGGGGCGCATCCTTGCTGGTGGGTTTTTCGCGGTAGGCGCGCACTTCCATGTCCATGCGGAAACCGTCGTCACCGGCAGGTGCGGCGCTGACCAGGCGGCCGGCCTCCAGCTCGTTGCGCACGGCGCTGAATGGCAAAAAGGCCACGCCATGGCCTTCCAGCGCCATGGCCTTGAGGCCTTCGGCCATGTCGGTCTCGTAGACGCGCTCCAGGTGCACGGCCTCGGCCGCTTCCTTGAGGATGAGTTCCGTCACGCGGCCCAGGTAGGCGCCCGGCGCATAGCCCAGGTAGGGCAGCGGCTGGCCCTGGCGGCCCGGCAGCTGGTGCAGCGGCAGGCCGTCGGCGTCGGGCCTGGCGTAGGGGGCGAGCACCTCATGGCCCAGGCTGACCATCTCGTAGCGCGCCGGGTCAAGCTGGAAGGGCTGGGACGGATGGAAGTAGGCGATCAGCAGGTCGCAGCCGCCCTCGACCAGGCGCATCACGGCGTCGTGCACGTTGAGCGCGAACAGCCGGCTGCGGAACGGCCCGAACTTGGCCTGCACGCTGGAGACCCAGTTCGGGAAGAAGGTGAAGGCCAGCGTGTGCGGCACGGCAAACCCCACCATGCCCTTGCCCGCGCTGACATGGGCCCGCAGCATGGTGCGCGTGCTCTGCAGCGACTGCAGCATCTCCAGCGCCTGGTCATACATGGTCTTGCCGGCCGGCGTGAGCCGGGTCGGGTAGGAGCTGCGGTCCACAAGGTCGGTGCCGGCCCAGGCCTCCAGTGCCTGGATGCGGCGCGAGAACGCAGGTTGCGTCACATGCCGCAGTTGGGCGGAGCGGCTGAAACTGCGTGTTTCAGCCAGGCTGACGAAATCTTCTAGCCATTTGGTTTCCATGCCCGCCATTATCCGCTGTGATGGAAGGCACCCCCTGAGCGGCTACGCCGCTTCCCCCTCTCTCTCCGGGAGGGGGACGGCACCCTCGGTGCGGGGCGACCCTTCGTCGGTGCCTCCACGCCGGGGCATGCCCGTATCAACGTCCCGCATGGGCCGCCACACTGAGGAAACCGCCATCTGATGCGGCGCTCGTATGCGCACATAATGGCGCTGCGCCGCATTTACCCAATGTGACATTTTTTCCTCACGGCCCCCGGCACACGACGCCGAGGAAGCTCAGTGACTGCATCTGCCCCGCCATGTGTAATTTTCTGACTCCCCGCGTCCATGTCATCCCCTCCCACCGAAAACGGCGCCGCTGAGACGCCTTCCCAGCCGGACGAGCCGCGTTCGCTGCGCATCGAGGACTGGCTCACCGTGGTCATCATGGCCCTGCTGGCCCTGATCACCTTCGCCAATGTGCTGGTGCGCTACTTCACCTCCTCGTCCTTCGCGTGGACCGAGGAAATCTCGGTCTTCCTGATGATCCTGCTGGCCATGGTCGCGGGCTCGGCGGCCGTGGCGCGCAACGCCCACATCCGCATCGAATACTTCGCCGAAGGCGGCAGCGCCCTGCGCAGGAAGCGCCTGGCGCGCTTCGGCACGCTGATGGTGGCCCTGCTGTTCGCGGTGATCGCCGCACTGAGCGTGCGCGTGGTCTGGGACGACTACCGTTTCGAGGAAACCTCGCCCGGCATCGGCGTGCCGCAGTGGTGGTATTCGATGTGGCTGCCCATCTGCTCGGCGCTGATCACGCTGCGCGCGCTGCAACTGTTCCTGCGCCAGGGGCGCCCCGGCGCCTTCGTGGACGAGGAGAAGGCGCCATGATCGCGACCCTGCTCTTCATCGCCTTCCTGGGCCTGATGCTCCTGGGCGTGCCCATCGGCGCGGCCCTGGGCCTTGCAGGTGCGGCCGCCATCGCGCTGGCCAGCCCCGACACGCAGTGGTTCGGCCTGCTGGCCGTGCCGCAGAACTTCTATGCCGGCCTGGGCAAGTACCCGCTGCTGGCGATTCCGATGTTCGTGCTCGTGGGCTCGATCTTCGACCGCTCGGGCGTGGCGCTGCGCCTGGTGAACTTCGCCGTGGCCATCGTGGGCCGTGGCCCCGGCATGCTGCCCCTGGTGGCGATTGCCGTGGCCATGTTCCTGGGCGGCATCTCGGGCTCGGGCCCGGCCAATGCCGCCGCCGTGGGCGGCGTGATGATCGCGGCCATGAGCCGCGCCGGCTATCCCGGCAGCTTCTCGGCCAGCGTGGTGGGCGCGGCCGCGGCCACCGACATCCTGATCCCGCCGTCCGTGGCCTTCATCATCTACTCGGTGCTGGTGCCCGGCGCCTCGGTGCCGGCGCTGTTTGCGGCCGGCATGATCCCCGGCATCCTGGCCGGCGTGGCGCTGATCGTTCCGGCCGTGTGGATGTCGCGCAGGCACAGGATGGGTGCGCTGGAATCGTCCATGCCGCGCCCGCCGTTCTGGCGCAGCCTGCGCGAGGCCTCCTGGGGCCTGGCCGCCCCGGTGCTGATCCTGGGCGGCATGCGCGCCGGCTGGTTCACCCCTACCGAGGCCGCCGTGGTGGCCGTGTTCTACGGCCTGTTCGTGGGCATGGTGATCCACCGCACCATCACGCTGCGCGACCTGTATCCCATCCTGCGCGAGGCCGGCGAGCTGTCGGCCGTGATCCTGCTGGTGGTGTCGCTGGCCGGCATCTTCGCGTTCTCGCTGTCCACGCTGGGCGTGATCGATCCGGTGGCCAAGGCCATCGTGGAATCGGGCCTGGGCGAGTACGGCGTGATGGCGCTGCTGATCCTGCTGCTGATCACCGTGGGCATGTTCCTGGACGGCATCTCCATCTTCCTGATCTTCGTGCCGCTGCTGCTGCCGATCATGCAGCACTACCACTGGGACCCGGTGTGGTTCGGCGTCATCCTCACGCTCAAGGTGGCGCTGGGCCAGTTCACGCCTCCGCTGGCCGTGAACCTGATGGTGTCCTGCCGCATCGCGGGCGTGCGCATGGAGTCCACCGTGCGCTGGGTCGGCCCCATGCTGCTGGCCATGTTCCTGGTGATGATCGCCGTGATCGCCTTCCCGCAGCTGGCTCTCTGGCTCCCAGCACGCCTGGGCTACTGATTTCCCAAAAATTCAACAAGGAGACCTTCGCAATGAAACTTCGCACTTTCCTCGCCAGCGGCCTGGCCGCAGCGGCGGCCCTGGCCCTTTCGTCCGCTCCCGCAATGGCGCAGACACCGGCCAAGTACAAGAGCGAGTACCGCATGTCGCTGGTGCTGGGCACGGCCTTTCCCTGGGGCAAGGGCGGCGAGATCTGGGCCAACAAGGTGCGCGAGCGCACCAACGGCCGCATCAACATCAAGCTCTACCCGGGCGTGTCCCTGATCCAGGGCGACCAGACGCGCGAATTCAGCGCGCTGCGCCAGGGCGTGATCGACATGGCCGTGGGCTCCACGCTGAACTGGTCGCCCCAGATCAAGGAGCTGAACCTGTTCGCCCTGCCCTTCCTGATGCCCGACTACGCGGCCGCCGACGCGCTCACGCATGGCGAGCCCGGCAAGCGCCTGTTCCAGCGCCTGGACAAGGCCGGCGTGGTGCCGCTGGCCTGGGGCGAGAACGGCTACCGCGAGATCAGCAACTCCAAGCACGCCATCAAGACCCCTGCCGACCTCAAGGGCCTGAAGATCCGCGTCGTGGGCTCGCCGCTGTTCCTGGACACCTTCACCGCGCTGGGCGCCAACCCCACGCAGATGAGCTGGGCCGATGCCCAGCCCGCCATGGCCAGCGGCGCCGTGGACGGCCAGGAAAACCCCGTCTCGGTCTACATGGCCGCCAAGCTGCAGTCCGTGGGCCAGAAGCATCTGACGCTGTGGGGCTACATCAACGATCCGCTGATCTTCGTGGTCAACAAGGACATCTGGGCCACCTGGACCAAGGAAGACCAGGACATCGTGCGTCAGGCCGCCGTGGACGCGGCCAAGGAGCAGGTCGTGATCGCGCGCAAGGGCATGATCGAGGCCGACAAGCCCCTGCTCAAGGACCTGGCCGCCAACGGCGTGACCGTGACCCAGCTCACGCCGGCCGAGCGCGAAGCCTTCGTCAAGGCCACGCGCCCCGTCTACGACAAGTGGAAGCAGCAGGTCGGCGCCGACCTGGTGGATGTGGCGGAGAAAGCCATTGCCGCGCGAACTCGTTAGAATGCTATCGGTTGATCGCACACTCCGGTAGAAGCAAAAGGCCCCGCTCTGCGGGGCCTTTTTTTCGCCATCCTGCTTCGCAAGGACGACCAGGACTTCAGCCCGCCCATCAAGGCATGCCTTGCTGCGAAGCCGGTCCAGCGAAATGGCACAGGCACAGCCCCTGCTGCCTATGGGGCAGGGGCACGGGCAGCGGCTCCCGCGTCCGTCGCGCCACCCAGCAACATATCTGCCCCCATCTCGCACAGCAGCTCCTCCAGTGCGCCCGAGGCGATCAGCGGCGAAGCCTCCAGCGAGGCAAAGCGCACCGTGCCCAGCACGGCCCGCGTGGCCACGTAAAGGCGCGCATAGGACAGCGAGGGGCCGCCCCAGCGCTGCAGGTGGGCGGCCATACGCTCGGCGGTCTCGCGCATGGACAGGGCAATGCGCTCGTCACCATCCTGGCGCCAGGCAAAGCGCGCCAGCTTGCGCCGCGCAGGCGTACGGCCCGCAAAGCCCTCGACGATGCAGGCGACCACGCCGCGCGCCACGGCCTCGCGCGGCAGGCCCTGCTCCGACGCCTGCTCCAGCCAGGCCTCGATGGCCGCGACGGCCGCACGGCGCTGGCCATCGACCATGGCGCGCAAGACGGCCTGCTTGTCGGGGAAGTACTGGTAGAGCGTGCCGATAGAGACGCCTGCGCGCTCGGCAATGCGATTGGTGGTGAGTGCGGCTTCGCCCTCCTTGACCAGAATCTGAGCTGCTGCCTGAACAATGGCCTGCAGCGTGCGCTGCGCACGGGCCTGCAAGGGCTGTCTTCTTCTCTGGGATTCAGTGGTAGCGGAGGTATGGGAGGGCATGCGGCAAAACCTGAGCACAAGGCGAGTTTTCTGCCCGGAGTTTAAGCACTACAGTGGCCGACCATTGCAGCAAATCCCAAGGAATACACCATGAAGAAGCATCAGCACACCGGCGTGTGGGAAGCCCTGCCGTGAAGGGCGTGCAACTGCTGGCCCTGGCCGCCGCCCTGTTCGACACGGCGGCCGCGCTGGCCCACTTCGCCTGCATCGTCTGGGGGGGACGTGGGCTGCGGCTCATGGGTGCCGGCGAGCGCATGGCGCGCATGGCCGAGGCCGGGCACTGGTATCCGCCGCTGGTGTCGGCGGCCATCGGCGTGGTGCTGTCGCTGCTGGCAGGGTATGCGCTGGCAGGCGCGGGCCTGCTGGGCCCCCTGCCCTTCATGCGTCCGGTGCTGGTCGGGGCCGGCCTGGTGCTGGTGGCGCGGGCCGTGGCCTATCCGTGGTTGAAACCACGCTTTCCGGACAACAGCGACCGCTTCTGGCATGTGTCCTCGGCCATCTGCCTGGTCATGGGGCTGCTGCACTTGGCAGCAGCTGCCGGGATGGCACAGGGCTGAATCCGGCCTCAGGCCGTGACCGGCGAGACCAGCGGGCGGCCTTCCAGGTGGCAGCGCATGTTGGCGATGAAGCGGTCCACCGAGGCCTGCACGGCTTCGGGCGACCAGCCGCCCACATGGGGCGTGAGCACCACGGCGTCCAGGTCCAGCAGTTCGGCCGGTGGCGCGGGTTCGCTTTCGTAGACATCCAGGCCCGCGCCGGCGAGGCGGCCTTCGCGCAGGGCGGCGGCCAGGGCGGCGGTATCGACCACGCTGCCGCGCGCGATATTGACCAGGTGGCCCTGCGGGCCCAGTGCGTCCAGCACCTGGGCGTTGACGAGATGGCGCGTACCCGGGCCGCCCGGCGTGGCGACCACCAGCACATCGGCCCACAGCGCCAGGGACAGCAGGTCGCCGAAGTAGCGGTGGGGCAGCCCGCTGCGCGGGCTGCGGTTGTGGTAGCCGATTTCCATCTCGAAGCCCAGCGCGCGCTGGGCGATCTTGGCGCCGATGGCGCCCATGCCCAGGATGCCCAGGCGCTTGTGCGAGACATTGGGCGGCAGCGGCATGGCGGTGCGCCAGACGCCGTCGCGCGTGGCGCGGTCCAGGCGCACCAGGCCGCGCACGGAGGCGATCAGCAGGCCCATGGCATGGTCGGCCACGCAGTCGTCATTGGTGCCTGCGCCGTTGCCCACGGCAATGCCGTGGGCCTGCGCATGGGCGACATCGATGTTCTCGTAGCCCGCGCCCAGCGCGCAGACCAGCCTGAGGGCGGGCATGCGCTGCATCTGCGCGGCCGACAGGCCGATGGAGCCTATGGTCAGCACGGCCTGTATGCGCGTGCCGTGCTCGGCGATGGCGGCCTCGCACTGGGCGGCGTCGGGCGCGTAGAGCAGGTCGAAGGAGGGAAAGGCCTGGGCCATCTGGCGCAGATGGGCCTCGGTATTGAAGTTGAGGACGAGCAGGGCAGGTTGCATGGCAGGAAGGCGGCGCCCGCCGCCACAGGGCGGGCCTTGGGGGAAAACCTCATTGTGCGCCGGCCGGGTCCAGCGCTACAGGTCCAGCACCAGCCGGGCGGATTTCGCGCGCGAGCAGCAGGGCAGGAACTGGTCGCAGGCGGCCTGCTCGTCCTCGGTCAGGTACATGTCGCGGTGCTCGGGCTCGCCCGAGAGCACACGCGTGAGGCAGGTGCCGCACACACCCTGCTCGCACGAGGTCTGCACCTCCACGCCGATGCCGGCCAGCGCCTGGACCACGGTCTGCTCGGGCGCCACGCGCACCACCTGGCCGGTGCTGGCGATCTCGATCTCGAACCCGGCATCGCCCTCGCGCTGCACGGCCTCGCCTGCAAAGAATTCGTAGTGCAGGCGGTCCTCGCTCCAGCCCGATGCGCGAGCCATGCCCAGGGCCGCGTCCATGAAGCCGCGTGGGCCACAGACATACAGGTGCAGGCCCGCCTGCGGGGCGCCCAGCAGCTGCGCCATGTCGAGCGCGCCCTCGCCATCCACATGCAGGTGCACGCGGTCGGCCCAGGGCATGGACTGCAGCAGGGCCGTGAAGGCCATGCGCTCGCGCGAACGCGCGCAGTAGTGCAGTTCGAAGTCTGCACCCTCGCGCGCCAGCTGGCGCGCCATGGCCAGCACGGGCGTGATGCCTATGCCGCCGGCCAGCAGCAGGTGCCGCGCAGGGCCACCCGCATGCAGCGCGAAGTGGTTGCGCGGCGCGCCGATGGCGATCTGCTGGCCTTCCTGCACCTGTTCGTGCACGGCGGCCGAGCCGCCGCGCGAGGCGGCCTCGCGCAGCACGCCGACCACGTAGCGGCCAGTGTCCTGCGGGTCGTTGCACAGCGAGTACTGGCGCACCAGGCCGCCGGGCAGGTGCAGGTCGATGTGCGAGCCGGCCGTGAAGGCGGGCAGGCTTTCGCCGTCCAGCGGCACGAGTTCAAGGCTGCAGATGTCCTGCGCCTCGGCGCATTTGCGCGCGACGCGCACCTGGAGGATGGGGTTGGCTTGCATGGGAAGAAATCGCGGAAAGGGATGGGTTCGGAAAAATCAGGCCGCCGCCAGCGCCCGGGCGCTGGCCTCGCGCAGCCGGCTGATCACGCGGCGCGCGCGGTTGGGGCCGGCGTCCACGTGGATATCGATGACGGGGCGCGCGCCAAAGCGCTGCTGGTTGCGGAACTGGGCCTCGATGACGACCTTGTCCTCCTCGAAGGTGGCAGCCGTCTGGTCGATCACCAGGCGCGTGGTGTCCTGCATGTCGGGATGCGGGTTGGTGGCAATGGTCCAGAAGTAGTGGGCCGAATGCTCGGTCTCCGGCGTCACGCCGTGAAATCCCCGCATGTGAAAGCCCTCGCGCTGCGGATCGTCGAGCCGGCCGCTGCCTGCGTCCATGGCGCCGGTCCAGATGCACACGTGCGAGGGGTGGAACTCCACCTCCTGCCAGCGGTCGATGCGGCCCGCGAACGGCCAGGCCGCCGCATAGGTGGGCGGCGGGTCGGAGTCGGGCATCCAGCGCAGCACGGTGACGCTGTCGCCCTCCTGGCGGACCTTGAGTTCGGCATTCATGTGGACGCCGGCGTTGCCGCCAATGGTCTTGAGGTGCACATAGCCCAGGTGGCTGAGGTCCAGCAGGTTGTCGTGGATGAGCTGGTAGGGCGCGTCGTAGTGGTAGACATCGCCGCCGAAGCGGTAGCGCGCATCGCCGTGCACGGGATAGGCGGGCGGCTCCTGCGCGGGCACGGAATCGGGCGTGGCGCCCATCCAGATCCAGAGGATCTGGTCACGCTCGCGCAGGTCGAAGGACTTGACGCAGGCCTTGGGCGGTATGCGCTGCTGGCCCGGAATCTCCAGGCACTGGCCGGCGCGGTCGAACAGCAGGCCGTGGTAGCCGCAGCGCAGGCCGCGCGCCTCCACCGTGCCGCAGGACAGCGGCAGCTCGCGGTGGCAGCAGCGGTCCTCCAGCGCGGCGACGCTGCCATCGGGCGTGCGAAACAGCACGACGGGCCGGCCCAGCAGGGTGCGTGCCAGTGGCGCGTCCTGCAGCTCCCAGGCAAAGCCGGCGACATACCACTGGTCCAGCGGGAAGGCAGGCGTGGAGGCAGGTGCAATGGTGGTGCATTCGGTCATGGGTTCTCCTTCTTGTCTGCAAGTCGCGCTCAATGCGCCGACAGCGTGCGGCCCGTGGCTGCGGGCCTGCCGGCTTCGGGCCCCTGCAGCCGGTGCAGCGACACGATGCAGGCCGCGAACACGAAGGCCAGGCCATAGCCCACATAGAGCTGGCTGGGCGACCACGCGGCGTCCAGCAGCGAGCCCGCGACCATGGGCGAGACGATGGCGCCGATGCGCCCTATGCCTATGCCCCAGCCCACGCCGGTCACGCGCACCTCGCCGCCATAGACCATGGGCGCGATGGCATAGAGCCCGGCCACGCAGCCGTTGACGAAGACGCCGATCAGAAAAGCCAGCGCATACGACAGCAGCAGCGAGCCCGGATTGCTCACGATGAAGCACAGCAGCACGGCCGTGGCCAGCATGAAGCCGGCCAGCGCGCGGTGCACGGGATAGCGCGCCGCCAGCAGGCCCAGCAAGGTGGCGCCCAGGATGCCGCCCAGGCTCAGCAGCACACCGCCGGTCACGCCCTGCTCGGGCGTGAGGCCCGAGGCGGCCAGCAGCTTGGGCGTCCAGCTCATGACGAAGTAAAAGCCGAACATCACCGCGAAGAACGACAGCCAGACCAGCAGCGTGGGCCGGCGCAGGCCCGGTGCGAACAGCTGCAGCGGGCCCCGCCGCGCCGGCCCCGCCGATGCAGGCGCGGCAGGCGGCAGCGCAGCCAATGCGGGCAGGCCCAGCCGCCCGACCAGGGCGTTGAGCCGCTGCAGCGCGCCGGCCGGGCGCCGCGCCAGCAGGAAGTCCATGGACTCGGGCAGTCGCCACCAGGCCAGGACCAGCACGCCCAGCGTCACGCAGCCGCCGAACAGGAAGACCGCGCGCCAGTCATGGCGCCCCAGCAGCCACACCGCGATGGAGCCGCCAATGCTGGCTCCCAGCGCATAGCCCGTGGACTGCAGCGTGACGGCCAGGCTGCGCCAGCGCTGCGAGGCGTATTCGCTGGCGATCACGTTGCTGCAGGCCAGGATGCCGCCCACGCCCAGGCCCGTGAGCACGCGCAGCGCCGCCAGCTGCGTGGCGCTCTGGCTGAAGGCCGAGCCCAGCATGCCCACGCCCGAGAGGGCCAGGCAGGCCAGGATCAGCGGCCGGCGGCCCAGCCGGTCGGCCCAGGGCGCGATCAACAGCGATCCGCCCGCCATGCCGAACAGGCCTGCACTGAGCAGAAAGCCCAGCTGGGCGCCGCTGAGCTGCCAGTGCGCCGACACGGCAGAGGCCGTGAACGCCATGACCAGGACGTCGAAGCCGTCGATCATGTTGAGCACCATGCACAGGGCTATGACCGACCACTGGAAGCGCGTCATGGGCCGCTGGTCGACGCTTGCACGCAGGTCGGCGCTCATGGCCGCAGCTCCCGCAACGGGCAGTTGGACGATGCGGCGGCGCAAGGCCGCTGCAGCCATGGAACAGGGGTAGAGGCAGTCATCGTGGGTCTCCTTGGGTTGAAGCTCTGTGGGAGCTTTCTTGTGTTCTCAACACATCATTACGTATGCTGAATGTGATTCAGTTTACTGAATGAAAATCGGCGCCAGATACCGGGATTTCCCCGATCAGGCGGGGCCGCGCAGTCTCGGACGCGGAGGCGGCCGGGCCGCTGTCAGTCGGATGAGGAAGCGTCGAGGGCGTCGCGTGCGTCGTGCAACTGCACGAACTTGCGCAGCAGGCGCTTGAACTCGGCCTGCTCCTCGGGCTCCAGCGCGGCCAGCATGCGGTTGTGCAGTTCGTGCACATTCGGCACGAAGCCGCCCAGCATGGCCTCGCCCTCGGCCGTGAGCGTCAGGCGCCGCTGGCGCCGGGGCAGGATCTCGCGCAGCACCCAGCCCTTGGCCTCCAGTCGCGCCGCGATGTCGGCCGTGGTGGAGTTGTCCAGCGCCACCAGCCGCGCCAGCGTTACCTGGTCGATACCCGGTTTTTCCTGCAGCATGCGCAGGATGGCGTACTGCACGGGCGTCACGTCCGGCCCCAGCACGTCGCGGAACAGCTGCGCCGCGATCTGCTGCGCGCGCCGGATCAGGTGGCCCGGCTGGTCGTAGAGGTCGATGGAAAGCGGATCGGAGGCGGAGTGGACCATCGGTGGCGGCAGGCCTTGCGGCCCTGGGGTTGAAGCCCGCCGAGATTACCCCATCCCCGGCGCCGGTCCTGGATGCGCGCCGGGCCATGGCCGGCCTCAGGCCACCGCGGCGGCAGGCTGGGCCGCTGCTGCGGCCACCGCCGCCGCCTGCTGTTCCTGCGCAATCCATTTGTCGATGACCTTGCGCGACTGCACGCCGCCCGCATCGATGTTGAGCTTGAGCAGCTTGCGGTCGGGGTGGGCACTGAGGTTGCGCTGCTGCAGCTCCAGCATCTGCAGGTCTTCGCTGAAGATCTTGTGCTGGCCCTCGCGTATGCGGTCGGTGACTTCGGCATCGCCCGGATTGAAGCGGCGCGCCATGCCCCAGAAGTACCACATGGACTCCTCGGTCTCCGGCGTGATGAAGTCCACCACCATGCTGTAGACCTTGTGCTCGTCGGGCGCGTCGTAGCCGCCGTGGCCTGCGTGGGCCACGCCGACCTCGATCAGCACATGGCTGGGCGGGGTGAAGCGGCAGACCTGCCAGCGGTCCACGGGCACATCGTCGGCCAGGCCGTTGCTGCGCAGCGCCATCTTCCAGAACGGGGGCGCGGTAATGTCGTTCATGAAGCGGCTGGTGACCACCTCGACATCGGCGCCCTCGCCGCGCGTCTCGGTCTTGCAGGGCGTCTCGTCGATCTCGGCCTGGCCGATGGAGCTGGCGTGCACATAGGTCTCGTGCGTCAGGTCCATGAGGTTGTCGATCATCAGCCGGTAGTCGGCCTGGATGTGGAACATGCCGCCGCCATAGGCCCATTCGGGGTTGTCGTGCCAGGGCAGCTTCGGGATGAGCGCGGCATCGGCCAGCGCCTTGTCGCCGGGCCAGACCCAGATGAAGCCATGGCGCTCCTCGACGGGATAGCTGCGGATCTCGGGGAAGCCGCGCACGCGCTGGCCCGGCATGGCAATGGTCTTGCCGTCGCAGCCCATCTCCAGCCCGTGGTAGCCGCAGACCAGCTTGCCCTCGCAGACAAAGCCCAGCGACAGGGGCGCGCCGCGGTGCGGGCAGAAATCCTCCACGGCGGCAATGCCGTGCTGCGCGCGGTAGAACGCGATGCGCTCGCCGCAGATGCTCCGGCCCAGCGGCTTGTCCTGGATCTCGTCGGACGTGGCGGCCACGTACCAGGTGTTCTTGGGAAATGTGCTCATGGGGGTCTCCTTTATGGGTGGGGTCCGCAGTCCTTGGCGCTGCGGTGGCTGGGGCGCAGGCGGCCGAGGCCGCCGGCGCACATCAAGGGCAGATCAAGCGCAGATCAAGCGCGGGTCAGACTCGAATCAGGCTCGGATCAACTGCACGCCAGGAACCGCATGGCTGCCGGGCTCGCTCACGGCTTCGCGCAGGTTGCGGCGCGCAATGCGCGAGTGCTCTTTCATCAGCGCCTCGGCCCGCGCGCCCTCGCGCGCGGCAATGGCGTCCAGCACCTGGCGGTGCTGGTCCTGGGCCACCATCAGGCTGTGGCGCGCACGCGGGGATTCGGCCCGCGCCAGCACAAAGCCCGAAGGCGAGGCGAAGGGCATGCGCACCACGCGCTCCAGCTCGCGCTGCATGACGCTGCTGCCGGCCATGGAGTGCAGCAGGTCGTGGAATTCGGAGTTCAGCGCCACATAGCGCGAGAAGGCCTCGTCGCCCCAGTCGGGCGTCTCCAGCACACGGTCGATGGCGTCCAGGCAGCGGCCGGCCTGGGCCAGCAGCGGCTCGGCCACGCCGCGCTCGGCCGCCCAGCGCGCGGCCAGGCCTTCCAGCGTGCCGCGCAGCTCGATGGCATCGGCCACATCGGCTTCGGAGAACAGCCGCACGCGGTAGCCGCGCCCGCCGGCCATGGCTTCGAGCAGGCCTTCCTGCTCCAGCCGCATCAGCGCGGCGCGCACCGGCGTGCGCGAGATGCCCAGGCGCTGCACCACGGTGAGCTCGGCGATGCGCTCGCCTGCGGGCAGTTCGCCCGCAAGAATCATCTCGCGCAGTTGCAGCTGGGCCTTGATGACCTGGGAGTGGCTCTCCGCTTCGGAGGCGGCGGGGGCAAGCTGGGGGCTCATGGGGCTTTGTCTGGATGGAATGGCGTGAATGTATACATCCAAGGCGATTCATGGTGCATTTTTCCGCAAAAACACGGGAAAACACCAATCAAATGTATACAACCAATCCCAGAAAAGACAGTGACCCGCCTGTTTGTATACATCGCCATGGCATCATGGCCGGCTCCCTTTTTCCCCTGCCGCTGCAACCCAGGAGGTCACCCTTGCCGACGTTTTCCCGACACCCCGCCATGGCCGCCCACATCCTCAACCTGGCACGGGATGCCAGCGCCGATGCGCAGGCTCCGCAGGCCTATCCGATCAAGGACTTCTTCCGCAATCCGGAACGCGGCTTCTTCCGCCTGGCCGATGACGGAAGCATGCTGGGCTTCATGCAGCCCGTCAGCGTGGACGGCCATCCGGCGCGCATGAACATCCATGTGCAGGCGCTGGAGGGCAGCACCCCTGTGGGCGAGCCGCGCCGCATCACGGCCGAGACCGAGCGCGACATCAGCAACTTCTTCTGGAAGGGCCCGGATGTAGTGCTCTACCAGAAGGACTTCGGCGGCGACGAGAACTTCCATGTGCTGGCGGTCAACGCGCGCAGCGGCGAAGCCACCGACCTGACGCCCTGGGACGGCGTGCGCGCCAGCATCGAGGACGACCTGGAAGACGACCCCGACCATGTGCTGATCAGCCACAACCAGCGCGATGCCGAGGTCTTCGACGTATACCGCGTGAACGTGCACACGGGCGCGGCGCAACTGGTGGCGCAGAACCCCGGCAACATCGTCGGCTGGCAGACCGACCACGCAGGCCGCGTGCGGGCCGCCGTGGCCAGCGACGGCCTGAATAGCGCCCTGCTCTACCGCGACGACGAGGCCGGCGAGTTCCAGCCCCTGATCACCACCGACTACCGCACCAGCGTCAGCCCGGCCTTCTTCACCTTCGACGACCAAAAGCTCTACGCCCTGTCCAACCGGGGCCGCGACAAGCTGGCCCTGGTGGTCATCGACCCGGCCCGGCCCGACGAGGAAGAAGAAATCTTCGTGCCCGAAGAAGTCGATCTGGGCGCGGCGGCCTATTCGCGCAAGCGCTGCGTGCTGACCCTGGCCGCCTACCAGACCGACAAGCCGCAGTACCGCTTCTTCGATGCCGAGACCGAAGCCCTGTACGGCCGGCTGGCTGCGCAGTTGCCGGGCTACGACTTCGCCATCCAGGGCGCCAACCGCGCCGAGGACAAGTTCATCGTCGCCGCATTCAACGACCGCACGCCGGGCGCGCGCTACATCTACGACGCGGCCGCCGATGCGCTGACCAAGCTGGCCGACATCAACCCGGCCATTCCCGAGTCCGCCATGTCGCGCGTGCAGCCCGTCAGCTACACCAGCCGCGACGGCCTGACCATCCACGGCTACCTGACCCTGCCGGCCGGCCGCGAGCCCCGGAACCTGGCCTGCATCATCAACCCGCACGGCGGCCCCTGGGCCCGCGACGGCTGGGGCTACAACCCCGAGGTGCAGTTCCTCGCCAACCGAGGGTTCTGCGTGCTGCAGGTGAACTTCCGGGGCTCCACGGGCTATGGCCGCGCGTTCTGGGAAGCGGGATTCGGCCAATGGGGCCTGAAGATGCAGGACGACATCACGGACGGCGTGCACTGGCTGATCGACCAGGGCATTGCCGACCCTGCGCGCATCGGCATCTACGGCGGCAGCTATGGCGGCTATGCCACGCTGGCCGGCGTGGCCTTCACGCCCGACCTGTATGCGGCGGCCGTGGACTATGTGGGCGTGTCCAACCTGTTCACCTTCATGAAGACCATTCCACCCTACTGGAAGCCGCTGCTGGACCAGATGCACGCCATGGTGGGCGATCCCGAGCGCGACAGGGAGCGCCTGGCCGCCACCTCGCCGGCCCTGCATGTGGACCGCATCAAGGCGCCGCTGTTCATCGCCCAGGGCGCGCGCGATCCGCGCGTGAACAAGGACGAGAGCGACCAGGTGGTGAAGGCGCTGCGCGAGCGCGGCGTCGAGGTGCAGTACATGGTCAAGGAAAACGAGGGCCACGGCTTTCACAACGACGAGAACAAGTTCGAGTTCTACGAAGCCATGGAGCAGTTCCTGGTCACGCACCTCAAGCCCTGAAGCCGTCCAGGCACCCGGCCGCCCGGTCCCTCGGCCGCCCCGCGCTACAGCACGGCGGGCTCCCCGCTTTGCTGCAGCGCCCACATGTCCGCATAGCGCCCGCCCGCCGCGACCAGCTGGCCGTGGGTGCCGCGCTCGACGATGCGGCCCGCGTCCATGACCAGGATCTCGTGCGCATCGACCACGGTGGACAGGCGGTGGGCAATCACCAGCGCCGTCTTGTTGCGCGCGGCGCTTTGCAGCTCGGCCTGGATGGCGCGCTCGTTGGCCGAGTCCAGCGCCGACGTCGCCTCATCGAAGATCAGGATGGGCGGGTCCTTGAGCAGGGTGCGCGCAATCGCCACCCGCTGCTTTTCGCCGCCCGACAGCTTGAGGCCGCGCTCGCCCACGCGCGTGGCATAGCCCTGGGGCGTGGCCTCGATGAAGTCGTGGATGCGCGCGGCGCGCGCGGCCGCCACCACCTGCTCGCGGCTGGCGCCAGGGCGGCCGTAGGCGATGTTGTATTCCACCGTGTCATTGAACAGCACCGTGTCCTGCGGCACGATGCCCACGGCGCCGCGCACGCTGTCCTGGGTCAGCTCGCGCAGGTCGTGCCCGGCGATGCGCACATGGCCGGACTGCACGTCGTAGAAGCGGAAGATCAGCCGCGCCAGCGTGCTCTTGCCCGAGCCCGAAGGGCCGACCACGGCCACGGTCTTGCCGGCGGGAATGGTGAAGCTCACGTCCTTGAGGATGGGCCGCTCGGGGTCATAGGCGAAGTCCACATGCTCGAAGCGCAGCTCGGGCGGTGCGCCATGGGTCTGCAGCGGCTGGGCGCCGGGCGCGTCGGCCACCTCGCGTTCCTTGTCCATGAGGGTGAACATGCGCTCCAGGTCGGTCAGGCTCTGCTTGATCTCGCGGTAGATCACGCCCAGAAAGCCCAGTGGAATGTAGAGCTGGATCATGAAGGCGTTGACCATGACCAGGTCGCCCAGCGACAGGCGGCCATCCACCACGCCCTGCGTGGCGCGCCAGAGGATGGCGACCAGGGCCGTGGCGATGATCAGCTGCTGCCCGCAGTTGAGCATGCTCAGCGTGGTCTGGCTCTTGAGACGCACGCGGCGCAGCGCCTCCAGGTTCTCGTCATAGCGCCGCGCCTCGAAGCCCTCGTTGCCGAAGTACTTGACGGTCTCGTAGTTCAGCAGCGAGTCGATGGCCTTGGTGTGCGCCGCCGACTCCTGGGCATTGGCCTCGCGCCGAAAGCGCGTGCGCCACTCGGTCACCGTGACCGTGAACGTGATGTAGAACACCAGCGCCGCCAGCGTGATGACCGCGAACCAGATGTCGAAGCGCAGCGCCAGGATGCCCAGCACCAGCGCCATCTCGATGAAGGTGGGCAGGATGCTGTAGAGCGAATACGAGATCAGCGACTCGGTGCTGCGCACGCCGCGCTCGATGTCGCGCGTCATGCCGCCGGTCTGGCGCTCCAGGTGAAAGCGCAGGCTCAGCGCATGCAGGTGCTCGAAGGTGGACAGCGCAATCGCCCGCGAGGCGCCCTGCGTGGCCTTGGCAAAGACCAGGTCGCGCAGCTCGGTGAACAGCGAGCTGGAAAAGCGCAGCAGCCCGTAGGCCAGCAGCAGGGCCACGGGCACGACGAGCACGGCCCGGGCGTCGCCGGCCTTCAGATCCAGCTCATCGACCAGGTGCTTCAACAACACCGGCACGCCCACGTTGGCGAGCTTGGCCCCGATCATGAAGCCCAGCGCCGCCAGCACGCGCCACTTGTATTGCCACAGGTAGGGCAGCAGGCGCCGCAGCGCGTTCCAGTCCCGCGACGGTGCCGGGGTTGGGACTAAGGGTAAATCCGTAGGGGAAGCGCTCTCGCGTCGCATGAAAGACAATTCTCGGTTGTTATATTGACCCGATTGTGCCCATGCCACCCCGCCCAGACCTCCCGCCCCATCCCTTGCCCGCAGACAAGGAGCTGGTTCTCAAGGTCATTCCCATGCCTGCCGATGTCAACGCCAATGGCGACATCTTCGGCGGCTGGGTCATGGCGCAGGTTGACTTGGCAGGTTCGGTGCTGCCCTCGCGCCTGGGCCAGAGCCGCATGGTCACCGTGGCCGTGAACGAGTTCATCTTCAAGCAGCCCGTGCGTGTGGGCGACATCCTGTCGTTCTACTCCAGCGTGCAGCGCGTGGGCCGCACCTCGGTCACGGTCGATGTCGAGGTCTATGCCGAGCGCTTTGCCGACCAGGGCCGCTTCGTCAAGGTGACCGAAGCCCTGCTGACCTACGTGGCCATCGACGGCCAGGGCAAGCCCCAGTCGCTGCCGGACAACGACCAGGTGCGTTCCTGGCGCGCAGCGGCCGAGCGCAATGCAGAACGCAAGCAGCAGCAGGCCGGCTGAACCCGCCCCGCCTCTGCAGCCATGAAAAAGCGACCTTCGCAGGTCGCTTTTTCATTTCCGGCGCAGGGGTGGCTCAGGCCAGCGAGGGCGTGACGCGCGGCTGCAGCGAGGCGGCTGCGGTGGCCGCAGCCAGGGCCGCGGAACTGCTGGCGGCGCTGTCGCTGGAGGCGGCCGACGAGGAAGAGGACAGGCTGGAGGCGCTGGACGCCACGGCCGAACCCGAAGATGAACGCGGCGAGGAACCGGCCTCGATCTGGCCCGTGAGCTCGCCGCCCTCTTCGATCACCACCTTGCCGTAGCGGATCTTGCCGCTGACCTTGCCCGTGCCGTAGATGACCAGCTTCTCGCGCACGGTCAGCGTGCCGTCGAACACGCCATGGATCTCGGCGATGTCGATTTCGGCCGTGCCGTGGAAGGCACCCTGCTCGGCGATCTGGATCACGCGCGAGTCCATGGTGGCCTCCACCGTGCCTTCGACGACCAGCGTGTCGCAGTCGGTGATCTCCACGCCCTTGAGCTTGATATTGGGGCCTACGGTGAGCTTGCTGCCCTGGGAGTCCTGCGCCACGGCCGATGCCTGGCGCTGGGCGGTCGACGGACTTGTCACGCTGGAGCTGGGCGTGACGGCACCGGAGGGGCTGCCGCCCGTACCGGTGGCGCCTATGCCGCTGCCCAGGGTGTTGCGGGAGGTGAAAGCATCGTTGTCGCGCTTGCCAAAGAACGGGTTCTGAACAGCCATGGGTGGGTCTCCTTCGGAAAAATCCGATGCTACGCACACGAACTGGCAACAAATGCCGGCATCTCGCAAGAAAAGTAACCAGATAGTTCTCCCGTTTCATGTGCTTGCAAGCCTTTCTCGATCACACACCGCGCATGCGCAGGTCGCGCAGCGGACATGCGCAAATCAATAGGTGCATCTACACTCATTTCCATTACAGGCCACCTGCCCCACGCCCCATGACCTCCTCCACCTCAAGCGCCGCCAGTCCGGTCTGCACCTGCTTCATGGTGCGCAGCCTGTCGCGCAAGATCTCCCAGCTCTATGACGACACGCTCGCGCCCAGCGGCCTGCGCGGCACGCAGTTCAGCCTGCTGGTGCAGGCGCGCAATGCGCCCGACGGCCCGCCCACCGTCTCGGCCCTGGCCGAGCAGTTGCACACCGACCGCACGACGATGACGCGCAACCTGCGCACGCTGCAGCAGGCCGGCTTCATCGACCTGGTTCCCGGCGCGGATGCGCGCAGCCGCTGCGTGGTGGTCACGCCCGAAGGCCGCGCCCGCATCCGCGAGGCTGCCGCCCTGTGGCGCCAGGCCCAGCTGCGCGTGCGCGAGCTATGCGGCAGCGAGCAGATCGGCGCGCTGGAAAGCCTGGTGCTGGGCATGCTGCCCGTGCTGGAAACCGCCACGCAGGAGAGCGCGGAATGAGCGCCGCCCTGTCCTCCGCAGCCCCTGGCGCTGCGGCCAGCGGGTCCGCGCATCCGTTGGTCAGTGGCCCCATCGCCTCCACCCTGATGCGCCTGGCCGTGCCCAACATGGTGGCGCTGAGCATGTCGGTGCTGGTCGCCGTGGCCGAGACCTACTACGTAGGGCAGCTGGGAACCGTGTCGCTGGCGGCCATGGCCCTGGTGTTTCCGCTGGCCATGCTCACGCAGATGATGAGCAACGGCGCCATGGGCAGCGGCGTGTCCTCGGCCATCAGCCGCGCGCTGGGCGCGGGCGACGGCGCGCGTGCCTCGGCACTGGCCCTGCACTCCATCGTCATCGGCACCATCGCAGGCCTGCTGTACTCGCTCATCTTCGTGCTCTGCGGCGCCACCTTCTACAGCTGGCTGGGCGGGCGCGGCGAGGTGCTGGCAGCGGCCACAGGCTTTGGCGCCGTGCTGTTCAGCGGCGCCATCCTGGTGTGGCTGTGCAATACGCTGGCATCGGTGGTGCGGGGCACGGGCAATATGCGCATGCCGTCGGCCGTGATCTTTGCGGCCTCGCTGGTGCAGATCGCTGTCGGCGGCACGCTGGGGCTGGGCCTGGGACCCATGCCGCGCTGGGGCATGCCGGGCGTGGCCGTGGGCAACATCGTGGCCATGGCACTGGCCGTCGCAGTCTTCCTGGCCTATCTGCAATGGGGCCAGCAGCGCCTGCAACTGGACTGGCGCAGGCCCCGCCTAGCCTGGCCCATGTTCCGCGACATCCTGCGCGTGGGGGCCCTCGCCTGCCTGTCCCCCGTGCAAACGGCGCTGGCCGCGCTGCTGCTGACAGGCATGGTCGCCCGCCTGGGCCCGCTGGCACTGGCCGGCTACGGCATTGGCCAGCGGCTGGAGTTCCTGCTGATCCCCATGGCCTTCGGCGTCGGCATGGCCGCCGTGCCCATGGTGGGCATGGCCATGGGCGCCGGCCAGGTGGCCCGTGCGCGCCGCGTGGCCTGGTCGGGCGGCGCCATGGCTGCGGCCCTGCTGGGCGTGCTGGGGCTGGTGGTCATGGTCTGGCCGCAGCTGTGGTCGGGCATTTTCACCGGCGACCCGGCCGTGCGCGCCTACGCCGACCTCTACCTGCGCACCGTGGGCCCGGCCTTCGGGCTGTTCGGCCTGGGACTGGTGCTGTACTTCGCGTCCCTGGGCGCAGGCCGCGTCTGGGCGCCCGTGCTGGCCGGCACCGTGCGCCTGCTGATCGTGGTGGTGGGCGGCGGCTGGCTCATGTCCAGCGGCCTGGGCAGCGCCCAGTCGCTGTTCATCCTCGTGGCCGTGGCCATGGCCGCCTATGGCGCAGGCACGGCCTGGGCCGTGTGGCGCGCGCACTGGGGGTGAAGAAACACAAAAAGAAGGCCCGCAGTCAGCGGGCCATGCTTCAAGAAACGATGTACGCCGCCGTCCCCGTGGACAGCAAGCTGCCATCGGCCCCCAGGAATTCCATGCGCGTGTTGGCCACGCGCGAACCCAGCCGCAGCACCTCGGCGCGCAGGATGAATTCGCTGCCTATGCCGGGGCGCAGGTAGTCCACGCGCAGGTCGATGGTGCCCAGGCGCGAGAAGCGGTGCAGGCGCTGCAGCGGTGCGTCGTCCATGTGCTTGGCGCCGATGGCCGCCATGACGGCCAAGCCGCCCATGGAGTCCAGGCCGGCGCTGATCACGCCGCCGTGGATGCGCTGGTAGGCGGCGTGGCCTATGAGCTCGGCCCGCATGGTGATGCGGCCTTCAACCCGCTCGGGCAGCACTTCGGTGATGCGCAGGCCCAGCACCTGGTTGAAGGCGATCTGGCGCTCGAACACTTCGCGCAGCCCGGCGATGAACTCGGGCTCGAACTGCACGGGCGCCTCGGAGGCCTCGGAGGCCTTCGTGGATTTCAGCACTGGCTGAAGTCCGGCTTGCGCTTCTCCATGAACGCGGTGAACGCCTCCTTGGCAGCAGGCCCGCCCATCAGCTTGCCGAAGCTCGCGCCCTCCTCGGCCATGCGCTCGCGCACCAGGCCGGACTGGCCGGCCTTCATGAGGCGCTTGGTCTCGATCAGGGCCGACAGCGGCTTGGCCGCCAGCTTCCTGGCCTGGGCCTGGGCCAGCGCATTGCATTCGCTGGGCGGCACGACGCGGTTGACCAGGCCCACTTCCAGGGCGGCCTCGGCCAGGAAGGGCTCGCCCAGCAGCAGGGCCTCGGCCGCGCGGTGGTAGCCGAGCATCTGGGGCAGCAGCAGGCTGGAGGCCGCTTCGGGGCACAGGCCCAGGTTCACGAAGGGCAGCGAGAAGGCCGCGTTGTCGCCCGCATAGACCAGGTCGCAGTGCAGCAGCAAGGTGGTGCCGATGCCCACGGCCGGGCCGCAGACGGCGGCGATCACGGGCTTGGGAAAGGCGGCGATGTTGTGCAGGAAGCGCCAGACAGGGCGCTGCTCGCCCTCCGGCCTGGCGGCGCCGCCGGCCGACTGCTTGAGGAAGTCGGCAATGTCGTTGCCCGCGCTGAAGATGGCCATGTCGCCCTGGAAGACCACGCAGCGCACGGCGGCGTCTTCGCCGGCCTGGGCCAGCGCATCGGCCATGCTGGCGTACATGGCCTCGGTGATGGAGTTCTTCTTGTCTGCGCGGTTGAAGGTGATGGTGCAGACACCGGCTTCGGTGTGCACGAGGATGTCCTGGGTGGTTTCGCTCATGATGGTCTTGCCTTGCTTATTCCTTGAAATACACGATCTGGTGGCTGCTCGCCAGCATCACGCCGGCCTCGCTCCACAGCTGGGCGCTCTGGTCGAAGAAGCCGTTGCGAAATTCCTGGCCGCGCGCCTGGGCCAGCAGGTGGCCCGTGCCTGCGGCAGCCAGTTCCTCGCGCCCCGCATGGAAGTAGACGGTGATGGACACCGTGCCCGCCGGGGTGCGCTGTGCGCGGCGCAGCCACACGCGCGGGAAGAATACGTCAGCCAGGCCGGCCAGCGCGCAAAAATCCAGTGCGCGCGGCGGCTCGTCGCGCACCCACAGGCGCGTGAGGCTGTCGGTCTCGCGGCCATCCCAGGTCTGGGGAATGATGCCGTCGAGAAAGCGCATGTCGTAGCGGTTGAGCCACTCCACGCCGCCCAGCGGCGGCACGCGCGGCACGGCGGCAGGCGACGGCACCTCGGGCATGGCCAGGTCGGTACCGCCCCAGGTGCTGCGCCGCACGGCCGTGACGGCCGTGGCCGTGGTGACGACCTGGGCATCGCCATCCTGGTCGGGCTGGGTGATGGTCAGCAGCCAGTGCTGGGTGGAGCGGTTGGTGCGAACGGGGCGGGCCTCGATGTCGAAGCGCCCCGCGCCCAGCGCGGCCGCGTAGTTGACGGTGATGGACAGCGGATCGCCCAGACACAGCGGATGCTGCTGGATGGCCCGCACCAGCGCGGCGGCGGTGATGCCGCCGTACGGGCCCACCATGTTCCAGTAGTCCTGCGTGGTCTGGCCCTGGTAGTGGCCCACGGCGCCGGTGGGCGTGAGCGCCACGGCCTGGTCGAGAGGATGGATGTCTGTGCTCATGGCAAACGAGTGTGATGGCAAGCGGCGCCCGCGTCCGTCAAGCCGGCGACTCTGCGGGTGAGGGAAAGCGCGGGTGGGCCGCGGCGGCCGGCGCCTTGGTCCAGCCCGAGAACACGTCCACGGCCCGGCCCCAGAGCGCGTCGCGCATATCGGCGCGGAAGAAGCCGAAATGCCCTATGCGCCGCAACTGCAGGGCCTTGGGTTCGATGCGCTCGATGCGGCTGGGGGCATTGGCGTAGAGCGCGAACAGGTGCTCGGTGCCACGCCAGGTCATGAGTTCGTCGTCGCTCATGGACAGCGCCATCACCGGAAAGCGCACGGCGGCGTAGCTGCGCGCGGCGGCCTCGCCCTCGGCACCCACGCTGTAGCGCGGATTCAGGCACCAGCGGCGCCACTGCAGCATGACGCCGGCCGGCAGGTCGCCCACCTTGCGCAGGCGCCGGCCCGGAAAGTAGCCGCACAGGCGCGTGGCCACGGGCACCAGCACATGCCAGAAATAGGGAACCATGCGCTTGAGGCGGGGCGCATTGTCGCGCCAGTAGCCGCTGCCGGCCGCAATGCTCAAAAGGCCGTCCACCAGCTGCGGGGAGCGCAGCAGGCCAGGCAGCTGGGCGCCCAGGCTGTGGCCGATCAGGAACAGCGGCTGGTCCGGCAGCTGCGCCTTGGCATGGGCGATGACCGCCTCGTAGTCGCGCGCCCAGTCGCACAGGTCGGCACGCACCTGGCGCAAAGAGCCTTGCAGGGAATCGCCATGGCCCCGGTAGTCAAAGCTGGTCACCCGATAGCCCTGGCCCGCAAGCCAGGTGGCAAAGGCCTCGTAGAAGGCCTGGCGCACCCCCATGGCCCCGCCGATGACCACGCTGGCGCGTGGCGGGCCAGCGGGCGTGTAGACGCGCAGCGCCAGCGTGGCGCCATCGCTGCTGAGTTGGTGTTGTTCCATGGCTGTCTCCTGGTCAGTGCCGTTTCTGTGCCGGCTCGCATGGATGGGAAAAAATGGGATGAGCGAAAAAGACAAAGCCCCGCGAACGGGGCCTTGAGCAACGGTCAGACCCGCTCGAAGATGCCGGCGGCGCCCTGGCCCATTCCGACGCACATCGTCACCATGCCGTAGCGCAATTGCTTGCGGCGCAACGCATGCACCACGGTAGCCGAGCGGATGGCGCCTGTGGCACCCAGCGGGTGGCCCAGGGCAATCGCGCCGCCCATGGGATTGACCTTGGCGGGGTCCAGGCCCAGCGTGTTGACCACGGCCAGCGACTGGGCGGCAAAGGCTTCGTTGAGTTCGAACCAGTCGATGTCGTCCTGCTTGAGGCCCGCATAGCGCAGCGCGGCCGGGATGGCCTCGATAGGACCGATGCCCATGATGGCTGGCGGCACGCCCTTGCTGGCATAGCTCACGAAGCGCGCCAGCGGCGTGAGGCCGAAGCGCTGCACGGCGGCGCCGCTGGCCAGGATGAGCGCGCCTGCGCCATCGCTGGTCTGCGAGCTGTTGCCGGCCGTCACCGAGCCGCGCGCCGCGAACACGGTGCGCAGCTTGCCCAGGCCTTCGAGGCTGGTGTCGGGGCGTGCGCCCTCGTCCAGCTCCACGGTGCGCGTGCGCACCACGGGCTCGCCCTTGGCCAGGTCCAGGCTCCGGTCAGTGACCTCGATGGGCGTGATCTCGTCCTTGAACTCGCCGGCCTGCTGCGCGGCCAGGGCACGGCGGTGCGACTCCAGCGCAAAGGCGTCCTGCGCATCGCGCGAGACCTTCCACTGCTGGGCCACCTTCTCGGCCGTCAGGCCCATGCCGTAGGCAATGCCCACGTCGCCGTCGCGTTCGAAGATGGACGGCGACAGCGAGGGCGCGTTGCCCATCATGGGCACCATGCTCATGCTCTCGACGCCGGCCGCGATCATCACGTCGGCCTCGCCCACGCGGATGCGGTCCGCCGCCATGGCCACGGCCGACAGGCCCGAGGCGCAGAAGCGGTTCACGGTGATGCCACCCACGCTGGTGGGCAGCCCCGCCAGCACGGCGCTGATGCGCGCCACGTTCAGGCCCTGCTGGGCCTCGGGGATGGCGCAGCCGCAGATGATGTCCTCGATGGCAGCCGGGTCCAGCCCCGGCACCTGGGCCAGCGCGGCCTTCAGCGTGGTCGCCAGCAGGTCGTCGGGACGGTAGTTGCGGAAAAAGCCCTTGTGCGACTTGCCGATGGGCGTGCGCGTGGCGGCGACGATGTAGGCGTCTTGGATTTGTTTCATGGAGATTGCTCCTAGATCTCAGTTATTCGCGGCCCGCAACGCACGCATGTCCCAAGTCAGGGACAGCAAGCAAGGGCCGCCCCGCCGCGAGGCTGTCGTCCCCCTGGGGGGAAGGCGCGAAGCGACTCAGGGGGGGCATATCAATTGCGGACGGGCTTGCCGGTGTTCAGCATTCCGAGAATGCGTTCATGCGTCTTGGGATGGCCGATCAGGTGGCAGAACGCCTTGCGTTCGAGCTTCATCAGATAGGCCTCGTCCACCAGGGTGCCCGCATCCACGTCGCCGCCGCAGACCACGTTGGCGATCAGGCTGGCCACATGCTGGTCGAACTCGCTGATGAAGCCGCCGTCACGCATGTTGACCAGCGAGCCCTTGATGGTGGCCACGCCGCTGCGTCCCGCCACGGGGAAGCTGCGCGGCAGCGGCGCACGCCAGCCGCCTGCGGCCATGGACTTGGCCTCGTTGATGGCGACGAAGAGCAGCTCGTCCTTGTGCGGCACGATGAGGTCGCTGTCCAGCAGGTAGCCCAGCTTGCGCGACTCGATGGCGCTGGTGCCCACCTTGGCCATGGCCGCGGCCGTGAAGCCTTCGGTCAGGAAGGGCAGCAGGTCCTTGCCCGTGCTGGTGGCGGCGTTCTCTGCCGCGCGGCGCGCGATGTAGGTCAGGCCGCCCGCGCCGGGCACCAGGCCCACGCCGACTTCCACCAGGCCGATGTAGCTTTCCATGTGCGCCACGCGGCGTGCGCTGTACACGGCCAGCTCGCAGCCGCCGCCCAGCGCCATGCCATGGATGGCCGCAACCACGGGCACCTGGGCGTAGCGGATGCGCAGCATCAGGTTTTGCAGCTCCTGCTCCACGCTTTCGATGGCGTCGGCGCCACCGATCACGAAGGCCGGCATGGTGGCTTCCAGGTCGGCGCCCACGCTGAACGGCGCATCGCCCGACCAGATGACCATGCCCTGGAAGTCGGTCTCGGCCACGTCCACGGCCTCCATCAGCGCTTCCATGACTTCGGGGCTGATGGCGTGCATCTTGTTCTTGATGCTGGCGATCAGGATCCGGCCGTCCAGCGTCCAGGTGCGCAGCGCCTTGGATTCGGCGATCGTGGTGCCGGCCGTCTTCCAGTCGGGCAGGCTGTCTTCGCCCAGCAGCTTTTCGGGGAAGATCTGGCGCTCGTAGACGGGCAGCACGCGGCGGGGCACGAACTGGCCCTTGGCAGGGCTCCACGAGCCCTGCGCCGTGTGCACGCCGCCGGCCTCGGCCACGGGGCCTTCGAAGACCCACTTGGGCAGAGGTGCCTTGCTCAATGCCTTGCCGGCATCGATGTCCTCCTGGACCATCTTCGCCACTTCCAGCCAGCCGGCTTCCTGCCACAGCTCGAACGGGCCCTGCTTCATGCCGAAGCCCCAGCGCATGGCCTGGTCCACGTCGCGGGCGGACTCCGCAATGCTCTCCAGGTGGATGGCCGCGTAGTGGAAGCTGTTGCGCAGGATGGCCCACAGGAAGCGGCCCTGCGCGCCCTCGGCATTGCGCAGCAGCTTCAGGCGCTCGGCTGCGGGCTTCTTGAGCATGCGGCCATAGACCTCGTCGGCCTTGCCGCCTGCGGGCACGTAGTCCTCGCTGTCCAGCTCGAACTGCAGGATGTCGCGGCCGACCTTCTTGTAGAAGCCCTTCTTCGCCTTCTGGCCGAGGTTGCCCAACTCGATCAGCTTGGCCAGCACGGGCGGCGTGCCGAAGCTGGCGTAGAAGGGATCGGTCTCGGCGCTGAGGTTGTCCTGCAGCGTCTTGATCACATGGGCCATGGTGTCCAGGCCCACCACGTCGGCCGTGCGGAAGGTACCGCTGGATGCGCGGCCCAGCTTCTTGCCGGTGAGGTCATCAACCACGTCGAAGGTCAGTCCGAAGTTCTCGACCTCCTTCATGGTGGCCAGCATGCCGGCGATGCCGATGCGGTTGGCGATGAAGTTGGGCGTGTCCTTGGCGCGCACCACGCCCTTGCCCAGGCCGCTGGTGACGAAGGCTTCGAGCTGGTCCAGCACCACGGGCTGCGTGGTCGGCGTGGCGATCAGCTCCACCAGCGGCATGTAGCGCGGCGGGTTGAAGAAGTGGATGCCGCAAAAGCGCGGCTTGATCGCGTCGGGCAGCGCCTCGGACAGCTTGGTGATGGACAGGCCCGAGGTGTTGGACGCCACGATGGCGTGCTTGGCCACATGGGGCGCGATCTTGGTGTACAGATCGAGCTTCCAGTCCATGCGCTCGGCAATGGCCTCGATGATCAGGTCGCAGCCCTTGAGCAGCTTGAGGTGCTCCTCGTAGTTGGCGGGCTGGATCAGGTCCGCGTCCTCGGCCACGCCGATGGGCGAAGGCTTGAGCTTCTTGAGGTTGGCGATGGCGCGCTCGGCGATGCCGCTTTTCGGGCCTTCCTTGGCAGGCAGGTCGAACAGCACCACGGGCACCTTGACATTGACCAGATGGGCCGCGATCTGCGCACCCATCACGCCAGCGCCGAGCACGGCGACTTTCTTCACATTGAATCGGGACATGGATGTTCCACAAGTGGGAGGGAGGTGGCCGCTGCGGCCGCCTTCCGGAATGGTTTACTGCACGCGCACCCAGGTCTGGGTGCGGCCAAAGGGGCCGATGGAGCCGCGCACCTCGAGCTTGGCGCCGCCTTCGATGGGCGTCAGGCGCAGGGTGTAGGTCTTGCCGTTTTCGGGGTCGAGGATCTTGCCGCCTTCCCAGACGTCCTTGCCCTCGGCCTTCTTGGCGCCGCGGATGATCTCCAGCCCCTTGAGCGGCTGGCCCTTGCGGTCGTCAGAACACTCGGTGCAGGTGGCGGCCGGATCGGCGCCCTTGCGCAGGATCTGCTCGATGCGGCCCGTGACCACGCCGTCGTTCTCGGCCACGCGGATCTCGGACTTGGCTTCGCCGCTCTTGTCGTCCACGCTCTTCCACAGGCCCACGGGCGTCATCTGCGCCTGCGCCGCGACGGCCGTGAGGCCCAGCACCATTGCTGCCAGTGCTTGATATGCCTTCATTTCAAACCCCTTTCGCCTAGAAAGGCGCACAGACCACGCTGATGCGCACAGCCCGTGCTCCCATGTTGGAGTGAAGCCGTTCAGGCCAGCGCCGCGTCCGTGTCCATCAGGGACTTGCTGCCCGCGCGGGCCGTGCGCATCAGCGTCGCGGTCTCGGGGAACAGCTTGGCGAAGTAGAAACGCGCGGTCTGCAGCTTGGCCTGGTAGAACGGGTCGGTGTTGCCCTTGGCGATTTCACGCAGCGCCACCTGGGCCATGCGGGCGAAGAAGTAGCCGAACACCAGGTGGCCCGCCACACGCAGGTAGTCCACAGAGGCGGCGCCCACCTCGTCGGGGTTTTGCATGCCCTTGAAGCCGATCTCGGTGGTGAACTTGGTCATCTGGTCGCCCAGGTAGGCGATGGGATTGATGAACTCGGCCATCTTCTCGTTGACGCCCTCTTCCTCCACCAGTTGCGCCACCAGCTTGCCGAACTTCTTGAGCGATGCGCCCTGGTTGCCCAGCACCTTGCGGCCCAGCAGGTCCAGCGCCTGGATGCCGTTCGTGCCTTCATAGATCATGTTGATGCGCGCATCGCGCACGAACTGCTCCATGCCCCATTCGGTGATGAAGCCATGGCCGCCATAGACCTGCTGGCTCATGGTGGTGGCCGTCCAGCCGTTGTCGGTGATGAAGGCCTTGACGATGGGGGTCAGCAGCGCCACCAGCTCGGCGCTGTCCTTGCGCACCTTTTCGTCTGGGTGGTTGAACTCCTTGTCGATCAGGAAGGCGCAGTAGGTCACCAGCGCGCGGCCGCCTTCGGCATAGGCCTTGGCCGTCAGCAGCATGCGGCGCACGTCGGGGTGGACGATGATGGGGTCGGCCGGCTTGTCCTTGGCCTTGGTGCCCGACAGGCTGCGCATCTGCAGGCGGTCCTTGGCATAGGCCAGGGCGTTCTGGTAGGCCACCTCGGTCAGGCCCAGCGACTGGTTGCCCACGCCCAGGCGGGCGGCATTCATCATCACGAACATGGCCTGCAGACCCTTGTTCGGCTGGCCCACCAGGGTGCCGATGGCGCCGTCGATATTGATCTGAGCCGTGGCATTGCCATGGATGCCCATCTTGTGCTCCAGTGCGCCGCAGAAGATGGGGTTGCGCTCGCCCAGCGAGCCATCGGCCTTGACCACGAACTTGGGCACCACGAACAGGCTGATGCCCTTGGAGCCCGGGGGCGCATCGGGCAGGCGGGCCAGCACCAGATGGACGATGTTCTCTGTGAAATCGTGCTCGCCAGCGCTGATGAAGATCTTGTTGCCGGTGATCTTGTAGGTGCCCTCGGGCGCGCCGGCCACGGGCTCGGCCTTGGTGCGCAGCAGTCCCAGGTCGGTGCCGCAATGGGGCTCGGTCAGGCACATGGTGCCGGTCCACTCGCCGCTGGTCAGCTTGGGCAGGTACAGCTTCTTTTGCTCTTCCGTGCCATGCACATGCAGGGCCTCGTAGGCGCCGTGCGACAGCCCGGGGTACATGGTCCAGGCCTGGTTGGCGCTGTTGAGCATCTCGTACAGCGCCGAGTTCACCGCAAAGGGCAGGCCCTGGCCGCCATAGGCCGTGTCGCAGGACAGCGAAGGCCAGCCGCCTTCCACGTACTTCTGGTAGGCCTCCTTGAAGCCCTTGGGCGTGGTGACCTCGTGGGTTTCCTTGTTCAGCACGCAGCCCTCGGCATCGCCGCTGATGTTCAGCGGAAACGTCACATTGGCCGCGAACTTGCCCGCCTCTTCCAGCACGGCGTTGATGGTGTCGGCATCGACCTCGGCATGCGCCGTCATCTGCCGGTAGTCATCCGTGACCTTGAACACCTCGTGCATGAGGAATTGCATGTCGCGCAGGGGCGGGTTGTAGCTGGGCATTTGTCTTCTCCTGTGTTGGCGGGGTTTGCAGTGGATGCGGTGAAAACGGTGAAACTGAAAAATCAGGTCGGGCTGGCGTAGCGCGCCAGAATGCTCTCGAAGCCGTCGATGGCGCGCTGCATGGAGCCTTCGTTGCGCAGGAAGCGCGCCTCGTAATGCAGGGCCAGGATCAGGCCGTGGATCTCGAACAGCAGCTGGTTCTCGTCCAGGTCGGCACGCAGGTCGCCGCATTCGCGGCACTGCACGATGGTGCGGCGCATGGCTGCGTGCCAAGTCTGGACCGAGGCCGTCAGCGCATCGCGCACCGGCCCCGTGCGGTCGTCGAACTCCACGGCGCCGCTGATATAGATGCAGCCCGAGTCCAGCTCGATCGAAGTGCGCTTCATCCAGTTGTCGAACAGCGCCCGCAGACGCGCCACGCCGCGCGGTGCCTGAAGCGCCGGGAAGAACACTTCCTGCTCGAAACGGTCGTGGTATTCATGCACCACGGAAATCTGCAGCTCCTCGCGCGAGCCAAAATGCGCGAACACGCCCGACTTGCTCATGCCCGTCAGCTCGGCCAGAGCGCCGATAGACAGGCCCTCAAGGCCGATGTGCGTGGCCAGGTTGAGGGCAGCCTCCACAATGGTGGCCTTGGTCTGCTGACCCTTGTGCAGCGCGCGGCGCGGCGCGGGCGCAGCCGCTTCGTGCACGGAAGAGCCGGCCTTGGGATCGGCATTGGAGTTGGTCGGAGAGCGAGCGGTGCGGCGTGGGGCGGAAACGCTGGACATGCGAAATTCTTGTTAAAACGAACGTTCGTGCTATTTTGCATGGAAAGCTTGTCGCGGCGAAGACATGCGGGGGAAAACACCTAGCTTGTGGGCAGGCGCAAAAAAGCCGGCAGGTGCCGGCTTGGTTGGTTGTCACGCCTCAGAGCAAGTCATGCCTCCACGGCAAATACCTTGATGCCCTTGAAGCGCATGTGGCGTTCGGGAGGAAGGTCGGAATTGACCATGGCTTCGGTCACTTCCCAGACCCGACTGTCTTCGAAGTGGACAGAGAAACGGATGAAGCCCTTGGCCATGGAGGCCAGCACCACGCGCTCGCGGCCATCGCGCGACCGGATGGGCAGTCGAAAGCTGTCATCCTTGGCCAACACCTGCGCGCCTGCCCGCAGCTCGGCAGAGAAGGCCAGCGTGGCGCCCACCGGCACCGTCGCATCGGTGAAGTCGGGAGTATGTACAAAGTCCTCCTTGTCGGCCGCGATGCCGGTGATGACGATCTCCGGCATCGCGGGTTCGGGCACCGGCTCAGGCGGGGCCTCATAAGGCAGTTCGACCCAGGCTAGGCCCGTGAAGTTGCTGCGCGGGCGGCCCGCTATCTCGTGCGTCTGCATGTTGTCGGGCGGCAGTGTCGTCGTGCGCGCGCCGGGCGTGGTGGACATGCCTGCGTACCAGCCCCAGAGGTTGAATTCGTAGTTCATGCGGCACCCAGTTCGTAATAGAAGTCGCGGTCGTTGACGGTGTCGGAGATGAATGCATGGTCTGCATCGGGCCACGGGGTCACATAGATACCTTGGCCGGGGGCCAGCGCAAAAAATCCGTTTGTCGGATCAGTAAATGAGCTACTTGCAACCAGAGAGGGCAGGACACGCCAATTCCTGCCATCCATACAGGAAAAAACCCTCACGCGACCAACACCAGCGATATCACTGGTCGTCCCACGCATATATATTGCATCGCCTGTGCTCGTTGACTGTATATTCCACCCACGAAATGCCTCTCCGTCTACACCAGTCTCAAGATACTGATCAAATTGCTCAAAATTAATACCATCTTCCGTCGCAATAGTATGGATGATTTTTCCAGCTACGCCCACTAGCACGAACTTCCTCCCAACCACCGCTGCCTCCTTGAAATACATACCGGAAGGAATTTTTGAGCGCACGCTTGCAAAATTGGTGGAAAGATTGAAAGCAGAGCCGTTCTCTGAATAAGCCAATTCATAGAAGGAGTTATTAATATAACTCAATGAAAGATAGATACTCCCATTGTGCAGAACATGGCTCCATCCTGCCGATGATGGCGGCATTGCCGTAGCACTCCAAACGGTATCCAGACCTGTCGCTGAACGGGCCATGCTAGAGGAAATAGCATAAAAATAGCTACCCGCCCTGACATAGTTAGGAGTGGCGGTTATGTTCTTAAAGGTGATGCCGCCATCAACACTGGCATAGCTTACATACCCCCAAGAAAACCCTGTCCAATACCTGGCCCCAATAATGACCGTATCATTATTATGTGCCATGGATACGATATTGGCATTTTCACCATTCACCAACAGGCGTTGAGTAAGCACCTTCAAATCGGGGCTTGTATAGAGCGTGGCACCTCGCACAAGAAAGTACTGCTGACTACTGTATAAACCCATACTCACAGAAATATTTACTGGAGAAACACTTCGCACGGGCTTGAATGCATTGACGATTCTCACCGAAACCCCTGGAACCTTACGCTCCTCTCCCCTCCAAATACGCCGACGCATCAGCGCAGCAGGTTGTCCATAGATATTGTTGAAGGAAAGCATCAGATCCACCCCAGGGTTGCGGTTTGAGTAAATACGCGGTCGGCATAGCGCGAGTCCAGCGCCAGGTCGTCCTCGATTCCGGAAAACTTGCCCCCGTTGCGTCTGAGCACGGGCGTCAGCGCACCGGAGCGGTTGGTGACGCGCAGTTGCTCCTGTGGCGCGGACCCGGCCGGCATCAGGCATTCGCACTGCGGGTGCAGGACGATGTAGTGCATGCCGACGATCAGGTGATGGGGCCCTGCCGTTGTCAGCTCCTGCTGCGGCATGGACTGCGGTGAACCGGACAGCCGCCAGCCCGCGGGATCCTGGGCCGGGTCGAGCGCGCTGGCCGTGGTGCCGGCTGGTACGCGCCGATAGGTCAGCAGCGACTGGGGCGACCACACGGCGTCGCCCTGGGCGTAGCTGCCCGGCGCCCATCGGGAGGCACCGGCGACAATGGCAGCGTTCTGGGCGCTGGTCGCGGCGGCGGAGGCGGCGGCCTGCGCAGCGTTCTTGTTGCCCTCGACCGTCAGCATGGCCTGGGCCATTTCCGTCAGAAACGTCGTGAGCCACGTCACCAGGCCTGCTGTCCAGTTACGAAAGCCCGTCAGCCAGTTCAGATAGACATCCGTCTTGACGTCGAAGACGTCCTGCGGGTCCGTGCGACGATTCGGGATCGCCACCGATTCCTCGGGTGCACTAGGTGGGGGTGTGAAGTTCATCGTCTTCCAGTCCTTCAATGGTTAGGTTGCAATCGGAGAAGCCATGGGCCACCAGAACCTGGTCGAAACCCGTGATGTAGCCGTAGGTGGTGAGCACGCCGTAGCCACGCGCACCTATCCAGACGACCGGTCTGGCGCGATACGCCAGGATTTCGTTGCGCACGCGCTCGTACTGCGTGCCGTGAACGAGGACCTGCAGCTTCAAGCGGTCGCTGTAGGCGCCGGGCTCGGCCATCCAGCCGCCCCAGTCGTCGCGCTTCTTGAGGCTCCAGTCGTCGAAGCTGACCGAGGGCCTCCACTGCGTGTTGCCCAGCCAGACGGCACGGCCGATGACGACTTCGGCGCAGCGCGCCTTGGCCCCCAGGTTGGCGATGCGTATCGTGATGCTGGCCTGCGTGTAGGCCGGCAGTCCCGAGATGGACAGCTTTCGTTCGCGCTCTATGGGGTTGAAGAAGTAGCCCCAGTGCGAATTGCCCGAAGGGCGCAGCACCAGGCGCTGCCCGCTGTGGAACACCTCGCCGGCCACGGGGTCGGTCATCACCACCTCGACCGTGTGCGCCTGCAGGCCCAGTAGCTCGATGTCCGTGACCACGCGGCCGGGCTTGATGGTGACCTCGATGAGGTCGTCGGCCTCGGTGTACGAGCCCAGGCTGGCATCGAACATGCGCAGCCGGTTTTCCACACCGAGCCTTTGCCACTTGCCTTCCGAACTGGTGGGGTCATTGCCGGTATTGCTGCCGGCCATGCTGCGCCAGATCACGCGCGAGGCGTCGATGATCTCGTCGTTCAGCGCATAGGCTTTGCTGGCGGACCAGGGCTGCAGGCCGCTTGCGGCGACGTTCGTGCTCATGTTGTCGAGCGTGATCGGCAGGGGCGGCACAAATCCCATGCCGCGTGTGAATTCGTCGTTCATGCGGTCTCCCTTTGCTTGACGCCGATGGCGTCGCTCTTGCGAGCCATCTTTTCGAGGCTTTGCAGCAGCACGATCTGCTGGCGCCCCAGGTCATAGGTCAGACGCTGCAGGGACTCGAGGGCCCTGTGCAGGTCGCCGCCCTGCATGCCCTCCAGCAGGCGCCGCGTCTGCTGGGCGCTGTGGATCCGTGAAGGTCCGGTGAACTCGAGCTCGGGGCCGTTTTCCCCGACCAGGCGCAGGCCGCCGAAGTGCTCGCCACCCGAGGCGAAGCGCGGAATGCCGAACTGGTCCAACGCCGCCAGCACGTCGCGCTCCGAGTAGCCATACAGATAGGCAAGATCCAACGCCGTGCCCCCCTGGGCCTTGATGTCATTGGCCAGTCCCACCAGGTCTCCGGTGCCGTCGTACTTATGGAAGGTTGGCGAGAGCGCATCGAGCTTCTTGACTCTCTCGGGATCCGTTTCGTAGTCGTAGATCGCGAAGCCATCACCGAGCACAGCAATAGGCATCTTGTACTTGCTGTACACGGCGGAGCTGCCGCCTCCACTCCCAGGACCTGGCCCCGGACCAAGTTCCGCGCCCCCGCTGCCACCACCGGAACCGCTTCCGCCAGAACCAGCACCACCTCCGGTACCAGCTCCTTCCTTGAGCAGTGCCGCGCGGAATTCCGCCCATGCGAGATCGGACGACAGCAGCCGCGTGTCGATGCCACGCGCTATGTCCAGCGCCTCCTTCTCGGTCTTGAGCAGCCGCTCCAACGCATCGACCTGGCTTTTTTCCTGCTCCAGAATCAATTCATCGGCAGACAGCTGCTCGCCCGCCGCGTCATGCAGTACTTCGAGCTTGTTGGCCAGGATCAACTGCGCGGCCTCATAGTCCAGGCGCGAGCGGAAGTTGCCCGAGGAAATACCGCCGCGCGCAGCTGAGACGGCCTCGCCGATGTCAGCCGATTCGGGCAGATAGCCCGTGCGCCGGTACGCAGCCAGTGCCTGGTCAATGACCTCGTTGGCTCTGGCCAAGGCCATGGCCTGGGTGCTCTCGATCTGGCCGCGCAGTTCGACGACATGCCCGCGCAAGGTGTCCATTAGGGCGCGCTCGGTATCCACGCGCTCCTGTGCGACATCGATGCGTGCCTGTATGGCCGAGCGCTCTGCATCGACGGAACGCTGCAGCAGGCTCCACGCCGCATCCGTATCGGCCTCGTTCTTCTTCTTCGCCTCCTGCGCCTGCTCCTCCTGCTTGCGCTTGGCTTCCTCCGCCTGTTTGGCCGAAGCCGCCGCAGCATCCTCGGATGTCTTGGTAACGGCCTTGAACGTGTCGTTGAGCTTGAGCAGCTCGGCAGCGGTCTCGGCCGAAGATTTGCCGGTGCCGCCGATATTGCCGATCAGCTTGTCCATACCGGCAGTGAAGTCGGCCAGCGACGCGCTGGTGTTTGCCAGATTTTCAAGGTCGGCCGCGAGTTTTCCGATATCGCCCGAACCTTCTCCCAGAGTGGTGCTGGCCCAGTCCTTGAAGGCGCCAGTCTTGGCCATGTCCTTGAGGCCTTGCGTGCCCTGGACCTTGGAGATGGCGTCCTTCAATACCTTGGCATTCGCCTCCTCGGAGTTGGCTGCCTTGAGCTTGTCTTCCACCAGCTTGCGGAACCGGGCCTGGGCGTCATCGGCGTCCAGGTCGATGTCCACGCCCAAGTCCTTGAGCTTGCTGCCCATCTCGCGCTTGGCGATGGTCTTGCGCTCATCCTCGCTGTAGAAGTTCTGGTAGAAGCTGCCCGCGTTGGCATTCAGCGCCTCGATGCCGCCCGAAGCCTTGATCAGGGACTCTAAGGCCAGGTCGGTAAGGTCGGCAAAGCCCGTGATCTTCTTGCCCAGTTCCTCGAAGGAGCGGCCGATCAGGTCGATGGTCTGGAAGGCGGCCTGCAACGCCTCGACATTGGGTGCTTCGCCCAGCGAGTCCAGCGTGGTGCGCATCCAGCTGGGCAGGTCCGCCTTCTTGAGTTCGGACACCAGCAGGGAACCGGTCTGGCCCAGGAAGGCCTTGTAGGCCTCTTCCGGGTTGTTGCCCAGCGAGCGGTTCTCGAAGCCGGCCAGGATCATGCCGGTCGTCTTGTCGATGATCTTGGCGTAGCCGTAGGCGTCCTCGTCGGTGTACTTTCCGTTGGCGGCAAAGCCGCCGACCAGGTCAATGCCGCGCGCGCTACCCGTCGCGTATTTGCTGAGGGACCCATAGACCGAGGCAAGGCCGTCCAGGCTGGTCTTGAGCTGCTTTTCGACGGCATCGCTGTGGCGCTGCGTCAGGTCGTCATACCAGTCTCCGGCCGCACGGCCGAACAGCTGTTCGGCGGCCTTGTCGTTGCCGACGCCAGCGGTGCTGTAGGCAGCGCCGGCGTGGTTGGGGCCGCGGGAGCCGAAAACATCGCTGCTGAGCAGCGAATACAGTGCCAAGCCCCCAGCGATCCATGGCATCGCAGCACCCAACCCCATTGCGCTACCCGCGGTTCCGGAGCCCAGCCCAGCGCCGATGGAGCTCGCACCTGCCCCGGAGGCAGTCAAGCCCAGCCCGCCTCCAGCCGTAAGGCCTAAACCGCCTCCAGCGGTCAACCCAAGACCTGATGCAGCTGCTGTCGAACCGCCGAAGCCAAGCCATCCCCCAACGGTTCCCGCCAGACTGCCCAGCATTCCGCCGCTGCCAGCCAGAGACAAAAAGTTGCCTGCGTTGCCGGCCAACCCGAGCAAGCCGCCTGAACCCGCCCCGCCGAGCCCCAGCGCCGCGCCAAGGTTGCCGATGAATCCTTGCAGTTGCGCTATCACAGGCATGACAAGCGGCCGCGCGAACGCCTTGTACATCTCATCGGCCACCGTGGCCTTGAACGTCGCGCTCAGGTTCTTGGTGAACGTGCGCCAGCCTTCCGTACCGTTGGCCAGCATGTCTGCGAAGCCCTTGCGGAACATCTCGTCCATCTGGTCAACGGACTTCTGGGTTTCCTGCATGCGGGTGCGCTCGGCGACATTGGCCTTGGCCTGGTTCGCAGCGGCCGTGGCGTCTTCCTTGAGCTTCTGGGCGGCAGCGGCATCCGTGGGATTCTTGGCCGCGATGTCCTGCAGCTTTTTCTGGAGATCTATCTCGATCCTGTACTGCGCCAGGGCAATCTCCCGATCGCGCTGCGACATGGCGGCCAGGGACTGCTCGAACTGGGTCGCCTCGTTGGCCTCCTTCACGCTTTGCGCATACTCGGCCACCATGCGTGCCGAGTCGTTGTAGCCCTTGACCCTGGCGAGTTCGCGCGTGGCATCGGCCTCTTTGCCCACGGCCTCGGCGACGTCCTTCGAGCATCGGACGCTCTCTTGCTTGGCTGCGTTGTCTTGCAGTTCCGCGATGGTCTTTTCGACCTGCTCCTGCCGCAGCTGTCCCAACGCATCGCCAGTCAAACCGATCGCGAGGGTCTCCTGCCGGGCGAGTTCCAGGTTCTTTTCGGCCAGTCCGGCCTTGGTCTGGTGCTCCGTGACGAGCTGCGCCACCTCCTGCTGCCTTTTCTGCAGTTCCTGATCGCGCTTGAGCTCCTCATTGTCCTGCTGCGTTCTGGCTGGCACGGCCGGTGGTGCGTAGCTGACGGTGCGGGGTACCGCAGGCGGCTCTTTCTTCTGCGCAGGCGCGTCGGTTTTCTTGCTTTGCTCCTGCGGCTGTGGCTGTCGCACCAGCGGCGGATTGATGAACCCACGGCCGCCGCCTGCATTGCGCTGACCCTGTGCCGCCATCAATTCGCGCTGCACCTGCTGCAATTTTTCGACCAGGCGCTGGGCATCGTCATGGGCCGTGCGCACCCATACATTGCGCGATGTGGCTGCCCCCTTGGCCTGCAGCATCTCCAGTTCAGCCCTGGCGCGCGGAAGCTCCTTGGCCAGATAGGCTGCCTTTTCCGCATTCGACTGGAAGGCCGTGCTGATGTATTGCAAGCCCACCGCGCGCCCGGCGATGTTGCCCAGGCCGCTGCTGATCTGGCCCAGGAAGCCCGACCCGTTGTCACGCGCCCGCGACATGGACTCCGAAAAGGCGTTCATGTCGTTGGCCGCTGCATTCATGCCAAAGGAGATCATCTGGCTGATGCCGGAATCTCCCACGGCGGACTTGAGCTTGTCCCAGGCGTTGGCCATGCGTTGGGTGCCGGCATCCAGCCTGTCCGCCGCCTTGTCCGTCCCCTCTCCCAGGGAGCTTTGCAGCGCCTGCGAGAAACGGGGCAGAAAGTCCTGCGTCACGACCTCGCCGGTCTGCAGCATCTGGGAGAACCGCTCCTGTGTCACACCCAGGGCCTGAGCGCCGACCAGCGCCGCATCCGGGATATGTCCCAGTTTCTCGCTGAAGTCCGACGCGCCTATCGTCCCCTTGCCCATCAGGTCGAGTACGGCTGCCAACGAGGCATTGCCCTGCTCCACGGAAAGGCCCATGGCCGCGTTGGCCGAGGCAATCCCCGTGAAGATGGTCTGCACCTGCGCGCCCTCCAGCGCCGTACCTCGCGCCTTGGTGGCGAAGTCGGCGTAGGCCTGGCCGGTGGCGTTGAGCTGCAGGCCCAGCCGATCGGCCAGGGCCGTGACATAGGCCAGTTCCTGCGCGCCCTTGCCGCCGGTGGCAAGGTCCAGCCGTGTACGCAGATTCTCTGTCTGGGCACTGGCCGTGTAGAGCGCCTCTCCCACCTTGGCCGCCGAACCCGCCACTTCCAGCATGGCATTGGCGCGGCCTGCAATCTTGCCCATGGAAGTAGACAGGCTCTCGATATCGACGCTGGCACGCGCCGACACAAGCGCCGTGTCCGTTGAGGCACCTGCGAACTGTGACATGCCGGCATACGCCTGCTGCAGCTTGCCGTGGAGTTTGTCGAGCTCCTGGGAGAACTGGGCATTCTGCGCACGCAGCTCGCTCAGGCTGGGCGTCTCGGCGATGCCTATGCTTTTGACCGCTGTACTCATGCTGATCTCTGTTCGGTATGCTTGACCGCTTGTGTTTGTCTTGAAAGGCCGGAGCCGAGGCCCCTATGCCTCAGCCCCGGTTGAGCTGGCGCAGCGCCTGCGCCTCCAGTACCTGCAATTGCGCGAAGACCTCGCCGCGCTGCGCGGCGGGCACCGCGTAGCGGCGCATCACGATCTCGACCCCGGCGTAATCCAGCCCGTCCCAGTGCCACTGGCCCCAGGGCGTGGCCGTCCTGCGCCACTGGGTGGAGCAGCCGAGGTACACGCTCCAGGCCATCGCATGCTCCGGCCACAGTTCGTAGTCCTCGGGGTGCTGCCGTTGCAGATCGCCGGGCACCATCCGGTCGGGGTCGATCCCCATCTGCGCGCACTGGGCACGCAACTCGTCGTCTACGAGATAGCGGTCTGCGCCGTCGAGGCCGAGGTGATGCCGGACAGCGCCACGGAGTTTTTTGTGGCGGCATCCCGCTGGTGCACGTTGAGTCCGTCGAACCAGGCTACGGCCATGGCCTGCTCCAGTCCCGGGTAGGCCTCCTCGGCCGCCAGGCGTTCGTCGCGGCTGTAGGGCACGGGTGTTCCTTCGTCGCCCAGCATCCCCTCCCAGCCCACAACCACTTCGTCGAGCAGTTCAGGGATGGTCATGCGCCGTACCTCCTGCGAGCCATCGGGCTGCGTGGCGGGCTTGCCGACGACGATGAGTTCATTGATCTCGTCGCGCCGCGCCTTGCCCAGGCGCTTGAACACAACGGCAAAGTGATGGGCTCCGAACCTGCCCTCATCGACGGGCAGGTACAGCGTTGCGGGAACGGAGATGGTGGGCTTGAGCCCGGAAATCTTGACGGCCATGGTGATCCTTGGATGTGTAGTTGTCAGGCAGGGAGGTACGGCGTCAGATCTCGATGGACCACTCGTCGTTGCCCGCGTCGGAGGGAATGAACGACAGGGGGATCGTGATCATCTGCACGCCATCGCTGTCGCTGTAGGTCGGCTTGCCGATCTGGGCGCGCGCGCTCTTGAAACTGACGGTGTTGGTTGCGCCGGGGCCATGCTTGAGCGTGACGGGCACGATGGCGCTGGCGCGCGCCAGGCCGATCCAGTCCTTGGTGGCCACGCTGGTGTTCTCGAAGGTGACGCTGCCCGTGGACTTTCGGTCCGTGATTTCCACGGTGTCCACGTTCATCAGGTCGCGCTTGACCACCTGGTTGCCGCACTTGAAGCTGAAGGCGCTGCAGGCCACCGCCAGGCCGTCGAGGGTCAGTTGGGTGTTGGTCTTGTTGACGCCCAGGGGAGCGACGAAGTCGCTGTAGTCCACTGCCGGCAGGGCCTCATCCACGGCGGGGACGAAGGAGCCCGTGAACTCGAACTTCCACTTGGGAATGGCCTTGGCATCGGTGCTGAACTCCACCTCGCCGCGTGCGCCATGCATCTTGTAGAGGGTGCCGTCCACGTTGCCGTAGATGGTCACGCTCTGGATGCCGTCGGTCACGGGAGAGAAGACTGTCTTCACGCCAGTCTCGGTGCTGGCGCTGGCGGCACACGCACGCAACAGGTCGGTCACGCCGGGACGCTCGCCCGCTGCGGCCACACCCGCGAATTCCACGGAGAACGCCACCTTCTGGTATTCGGTGACCAGGGTGCTGCCGCTGGAGCCGAAGAAGGGACGGATGTTGTTGCGCTCGACCACGTCGCCCTCGATGGGGGTGAGGGTCACGTCGCTGACCAGCATGGCATTGGCCGCCAGCGGTACGACGGCCGTGCCGACAACGGTTTCAACCAGGGCCAGGAGGGCCATCTTGCGCATGATCTTTGCTGCCATTTGGAAAATCCTTTGAAGAGATGAGGAGAGGTTTCGCGGCCTTGGGCGCCGTTCTCCAGCGCCGCGGACCACAGGGGTTGCGGGAAAGTTGCGAGGTGTCCGGTCTAGGCCCGGTTCGGTGGTGTGCAGGTCACAGGTAGCTCCAGGTTCTGAGTTGCAGGACAACGGAGTGGCAACGCACTCCCGCGAAATCCACCGGCTCGGCACGCATGACCTGCACGCCATCGGTGCTGTCGTCGCTGCCTGCCAGAGGACCGGGCTGGCACACGCCACCCAGGGTCGGATCGGCTCGCACCAGGGCGCGGAACTGCTCGACCAGGTCGTCCAGCAGCAACTCGCTGGCCTGGGCGTCGGCGATGGCCAGGTAGCCATGCAGCGTCCATTGGTGCACGCTTACCGTGCGGGCCGTGCTGCTGCCGTGCTCGACCGTGCTGCTTCTGCGCAGCCACCAGCCGCGGACATGGGCCGTGCCTGCTGCAGGCAGCGTATACGTGAACAGGGCGGCCAGCTCGGCATCGCTGGCGGCATGGCGTTCGCGGTCCTGCACAACGCCGATCTGCGGCACCGAGGCCAGGACGGACACGATGGCGTTGCGATGCTGGGCCAGTGCATTCATGGGCGCAGCACCGGAAAGGCCGCTGCCACGCTCGCCGCAGCCTCGGCCACGATGGGCCGCAGATGAGCGGCAAAGAGCAGGAACAGTTGTGCGATGGCGTACATGGGTCACTCCGTTGGGGGACGCAGAAAAAGATGCGTCGTTGCGATGGAGTGACTGTGCCGAGGTAGGCAAAAATGAATAAGGCCTGCATATGCAGGCCCGGTTTCAGCGTCCACAGGCGCGCGCCTTCTCAGGCGCAGCGGACCTGGATGCCAGGCACATGTGCCTTGGCCCGGCACATCCCAACGGCCAGGCAAGCGCAAACGTCCTGCCGCTCCGGCAGGCACGGATGCACGAAAGAGGAGGACGAGAAAGGCTGGGAGAAGACGGAAGCGCGCAGGCTGGCCTCAGGCCTGCGGCAAAGTCTCTGGAGCGATGCCGGGCGGCGCGGCCCGGGGGCTAGAGTTCTCCGCCGTGCCAGAGGACCCGGCCGCAGATGCGCAGCCGGTTGGCCGCTTCGCCTTCCAGAACCTGGGGCGGATAGGCGGGGTTGTAGCTGACGATGCGCACACCGCCCGTGCTGAAGTCGCGCTCCAGCAGCTTGACGTAGTTCTCACCCTCCAGCTCGATCACATAGACACCATCCTGGGTCAGCGTATCGACCGAGGTGTTGACCAGCAGGATGTCGCCGTCGTTGATGCGGTCCGCCATGGATCTTCCACGGGCACGCACGATCTTGGCGTTGTGCCTGCCCAGTCCCTTGGACTGCAGCCAGGACGAACGGAAGGCGAAGCGGCCTATCACCTCGTCGGGGCCATTGACCGCCCCATGCCCTGCGCTGACGTGCGCATCGAGCATCTCGATCTGTGTGAACTCGTCTTCGGCCGCCCCACCATGCCGAGCGACAGGCTTCGCCGCGCCCGTGCCGTTGAAATACTCCAGCGGCCGGCCCGCTCGCTGCGAGGCCCGCAACAGTTGCCGTGCGGGCACTTCGCCGCGCTTGCGCCATGTCCTCACCGTTTCAGGCTGAACCTCCATGCCGGCCATCCAGTCGGGTCCCAAGGCTTCAGCCATGCGCGCCAGTACCTCATCAACGTTGGATGTAAGCGTATCAGTCACAGGTTTTGCAGGCATGGCGAATCTTGACAGTGGTTCGTTATGGACCAAGAATGTGGTTCAAATTGAACCGTTTCCTTTTGAACCAAGAGCGTACAGCCAAAATGCATTCCGAACACCATCCGGCACCTGTCTTCCAGGGCTTTCGGCCTGCTGCCCTGCCCCCCACCATCGGCATACCCACGCCCGCAGCAGCTGCCATTGACCCGCGCCATGGCACTTGCAGTGATCTGCTCCCGCCCCTGCTGCAGGACTTCGAGCGCCTGATCGGACTGCAGCCCACGATGGCCTTGGTGCAGCGCTGGGGTGGGCTGCGCATCTACGTTCCCACGCCGGACAAGGTCACACCCGAGCATCCCTATGCGGCCACCATAGGCGTGAAAGCCTTGCTCCAGCTCGCCCGTGAGTATGGAGGCCTGCCCCACTTCCAACTGCCCAGGGCAGCGCGCGCACTGCAGGCACTACGCAACCAGCGTATCGCCGCAGACTACGCCACGGACAAGACGGCCCGGCAACTGGCTGCCGAGCATGGGATTACGGAAGGCCAGGTGGGGCGCATCGTTGCGGCGCTGGGCGTGACAGCACCGGCCAGGCGACGGCGCAATCTTGCCGGCTGAGCACTGCCACCGCGAAGAAGCAAGGCCCTGGTCGCAAAAAAGCCACCGGCGCAAGCGGGTGGCTTTGCTGCAAAGCGGACCCTAGGGTCCGCTGGGCCGTGTTCAGACCATCAAGGCCAGGCTGGCTTCCAGATGCTCGGTCGGCAGGCGGCGGAAACCCGAGCGTGCGTAGCGCTGCAGGCGGCCCAGCGCGAACGACGTCAGCACGCTGGCGGCGACCTGGGCATCGACCGTCGGGGCGGAGGAGCCCAGCGCACCGGCGGCGGGGCGCAGGCACTGGCGCAACGTGGATTCGATGCGGTCGAAGAACTGGTTCATGCGGGCCTGCAGGCGCTCGTGCTCGAAGACGATGGCATCGCCCACCATGACGCGCACCATGCCGGGGTTGCGCTCGCCGAACTGCAGCACCAGCGAGATCACGCGGCTGGCCTGGCGCATGCCATCCACTGCGGGACGCTCTTCCTCCGGCACATCCCGCCCGACGATCTGCTGCACCAGCGTGAAGACGGATTGCTCGATGAACTCGATCAGGCCTTCGAACATCTGTGCCTTGCTGGCGAAGTGGCGGTACAGGGCCGCCTCGCTGACGCCCAGGTGAGCGGCCAGCGCTGCCGTGGTGATGCGTTCTGCGCCGGGCTTTTCCAGCATGGCCGCAAGCGCCTGAAGGATCTGCTCGCGCCGCTCCCCGGGTTTGGGGCGTTTGCGCGCAGGCGTGGGGGCGGAAGCGGAGGCGGCTTCGTCGGAAACGACATCAGCGCCAGGAGCGGATAAAGGCGACAGGACTTCAGACTCGGACATAAGCAGATCAACTATTTGTAAGTAATTCTCTCACAGCCCTCGGCGGCAACTCCGCACAAAGCTGTCCCCATGAGCGCAACCGTCAGGATCGCGTCCCTGTTGGCTGCGCTGCTACTGTTTCCGAGAGCACGGCCGGCATTTGCAATGGAAGCTCCAAGCGTACCAGCAGGCCCTTGCCCTGCGCGCCGGCGCCAAAGGCCAGAGTGCCCTGGTGCAACAGGGCGATTTCATCGGCAATCGCCAATCCCAGCCCCGTTCCATCGCCTGACGCACCCTGGGCGCGGTAAAAGCGCTGCGTGATCTGCGAGCGCTCGGCCTCGGGCACGCCGGGGCCATCGTCCTCGATCTCCAGGAAGGCCCACCCTGGCGGCTCATCCGCAGACTGCCCCGCGCCATGGTACATGCCGCAGCGCAGCGTGACGCTACCGCCGGGCGGCGTGTACTTGATGGCGTTGTCCACGAGATTGGACACCAGTTCGCGCAGCAGCCAGCTGTGACCCCAGACACTGGCCGGAGCAACGTCAAGGCCGAAGTCCAGCCCCTTGGCGCTGGCCTGGTCGAAGAACATTTCCAGCATGCTTTCGCACAGGTCCTTGAGGTCCACCTGCTGCAGCGGCTGGACTTCGGCATTGCGGGCGTCGGCACGTGACAGCGCCAGCAACTGGCGTGCCAGCTGCGAGGTGCGCCGCGTGGCGTCGCGCAATTGCTCGATCTGCGTCACGCTGAGCACCACCTGGGCCTCGGTGCCCTTGCGCCTCGCTTCGGCCTGGGCAGCCTGCGCGCTCAGCGCCCAGGCCTCGACCTGGGCTTGCAAGGCCGCCAGAGGCGTGCGCAATTGATGGGCGGCATCGGCCACAAAGCGCCGCTGGCCTTCGGCCTGGGCGTTGACCAGTGCAAACAATCGGTTGAGCGAGCGCACCAGCGGGCGGACCTCGGCCGGCGAGCTGTGCTCCGAGATGGGACTGAGGTCGCGCGGCGAGCGCCGCTCCACAGCCTGGGTCAGGGTCAACAGCGGCCGGAAGGCCCGGCTGACCGACCAGTAGATGGCGATGCCAGCGCCCGCGATCAGCAACACGCTGGGCAGCAGCACATGCAGCAGCAACTGGCGCACCCATTGCTGGCGTACGTCGCCACCGTCGGCCAGCACGAGCACCATTTCACCGGCGCCATAGGTTTCGGCGCGCATGACGGCCACGCGGTAGGTCAGGCCGTCATGCTCCTGGCTGTGGAACTCGGCCAGCGGCGTGGAAGGCACATCGAAGCGGATCCAGGTGTCGCCGGCAACGACATGGCCCTGCAGGTCGCCCACGGCATATCCGACGTCGTTGCCGCGCTGGCGCAAGACTTCCTCGATGGCGGGCGTCAGCGCAACCAGCGGCGGCGTTCCCTCGGCAATCGACGGTGCCAGCACGGAGTCGGCCAGCGCAGGCAGCAGGCGCAAAAGGCGCTGGTCATGCTGGGTGGAGGCCTCGTCTGCCGAGCGGTAGCCGAACCAGCCGCCCATCAGCGCCAGCAGCGTCAGCGGCACCACCAGCAGCACCAGCAGGCGAAGTCGCAGATTGGCTGTCATGGGCGGTCAGCGCCTGGGGCCATGCGCCATGTCCGCATCAGGCAACGGTATGCGAGAGTTCCAGCCGATAGCCGAAGCCCCGGATGGAGCGCAGGGCCACGCCGTGCGGCTCCAGCTTGCTGCGCAGGCGAGAGACATAGACCTCGACCGCATTGGGCGTGATCTCTCGGTCCCAGCCCGTGAGCGCCTGCAGCAGCTTGTCCTTGCTGGCCGGCTTGGGCGCGTGGATCAGCAGGTATTCCAGCACGGTCCATTCGCGCGGGCCCAGGTCGATGGGCAGCAGCTTTCCCTCGCTCTCATCGTCTTGTGCAGGCTGGCGCGCGCCGGCGCGGCGGCCTGCCGTGTCCAGCTCGATGGGACCGAAGCTGAGGACGGCCGATGTGGCTGCCTGTGATCGGCGCAGCAGCGCGCGCAGCCGGGCCAGCAGTTCAGGAAGCTCGAAGGGCTTGACCATGTAGTCGTCGGCGCCCTGGTCCAGGCCCTGCACGCGGTCCTGCAGCGCATCGCGCGCCGTCAGAATCAGCACGGGCATGGCCGAGCTCTCCACCGCGCTGCTGCGCAGGCGGCGCGTGAGCTCCAGCCCGTCGATACCGGGCAGGCCGATGTCGATCACGGCCAGGTCGAAGGCTTCCTGGGCCAGCACCTCCAGGGCGCGCTCGGCACTGCCGACCCAGTCAACGGCATACCCCGCATCGGACAGCCCCAGCTTGATGCCACTGGCCACCATCACATCGTCTTCCACAAGAAGCAAACGCATATCAAACCTAAAAAACAAAAGCCGCCCAAAGGCGGCTTGCAGCAGACCGGCCCAGGCCGTCAGACCACGCCCGGGCCATGCGCGATGGTAACGCGAACCGCAAAGTCCGCGCCATCGGGCCTCAATGGCTGCGGATCATGGTGCCGTAGGCCTGGTCGGTCAGGATTTCCAGCAGCATGGCATGCGGCACGCGGCCATCGATGATGTGCACGGCGTTGACGCCGGCCTTGGCGGCATCCAGGGCGCCGCTGATCTTGGGCAGCATGCCGCCCGAGATGGTGCCGTCAGCGAACAGGGCGTCGATCTCGCGCGCCGTGAGGTCGGTCAGCAGGCTGCCGGCCTTGTCCAGCACGCCGGGGGTGTTGGTCAGCAGCACCAGCTTTTCGGCCTGCAGCACCGTGGCCAGCTTGCTGGCGACCACGTCGGCGTTGATGTTGTAGCTCTCGTTTTCCTCGCCAAAGCCGATGGGGCTGATCACTGGGATGAAGGCGTCATCCTGCAGCGCGCGCACCACGCTGGGGTCGATGGAGACGATGTCGCCCACCTGGCCCACGTCGTACTCGATGTTCGGATCCTTGTTGTCGACCATCTTGAGCTTGCGTGCGCGGATCAGGCCGCCATCGCGCCCTGTCAGGCCCACGGCCTTGCCACCGGCCTGGTGGATCAGGCCCACGATGTCCTGCTGCACCTCGCCGGCCAGCACCCATTCCACGACTTCCATGGTTTCCGCGTCGGTCACGCGCATGCCCTGGATGAACTCGCCCTTCTTGCCCAGGCGGTTGAGAGCCGTCTCGATTTGCGGCCCGCCGCCATGCACCACCACCGGATTCATGCCCACCAACTTCAGCAGCACCACGTCTTCCGCGAAGTCGGCCTGCAGGGCCGGATCGGTCATGGCGTTGCCGCCATACTTGATGACCATGGTCTTGCCATGGAACTTGCGGATGTAGGGCAGGGCCTGGGCGAGGATTTCGGCCTTGTCGCGGGGGGCAATCGAGAGGATATCGTTCATGGTGCTAGCCCTGGGGCGTGGAAGTAGTCAACAACAAGGCGGGCATTGTGCCGCAACTGCGCCGCAGTGTTGCATGCCCGGATGACGGAACGCCCATGGCGCCCGGCCATCATCCATTGTTCTGCATCCAGCCCGGCAGCTTGAAGCGCACGATGGCTAGATAGGCCACCACGTAGCTGACCACGAACAGCAGGCAAAAACCCACCAGAACGGGCGTATTGCTCCAGAACAGCAATGCCGGCACCACGGTCAGCAGCGTGAAGGCCCACAGATAGGGCGAAGTCCGGTTATTGCGGCGAAGCATGCGCCGCGCCAGATCATCGTCGAACACACCGCGCACCATGCGCCGATAGATAAGCTGGTGGAAATGCAGGGCATCCGCCATGCCCGGCGACATGCCGCGCATCAGCTTGCGGTAGATGGAGAACACCGTCTCCCAGACCGGATAGATCAGCAGCAGCATGGGAAACCATGGAGAGACTGCGGAATTGCGCTGCACCAGGGCGATGCTGGCCAGGGCAATCGCCAGGCCCCAGACATAGGCTCCGCCATCGCCGGCAAACATCATGCCGCGCGGGTAGTTCCAGACCAAGAAGCCGCAGGTGGCGGCGGCCAGCGTCACCAGCATGGCCGCCAGCGTGCGGTCGCCCACCTGCAAGGCCACATGGGCCAGCGCCAGGCAGATGATGGTGGCCACCATGCCAGCCAGCCCGTTGTATCCGTCGATGATATTGAAGGCGTGGGGCAGGCCCGTCAGCGCCAGCACCGCCAGGCCCATGCCCAGCCAGGGCATGGCCGGACCCAGTGCCTGTTCCAGCCAGGGCCAGCCGAGGCGGGGCACGGAGAGGCCGCATAACAACACGGCCAGCACGGCGCTGAGCAGGGTCAGCACCAGGCGGTAGCGCACGCTCAGGCGCTGCGAGACATCCTCGATGACGCCGCCGACCACGGCCGGCAGCATGGCGGCCAGGCACACAACCACCCACAGCTGCATGCGCAGCGAGGAAGGATCTCCGCGCATGCTCAGCCAAGTGCCCACACCCCAGGAGACAGCCAGCCCGAGGTACATGGGCACGCCCCCCAGCCGGGGCACCTCGCCCATGTGGAAACGCTGCGGCTTGTCGTATCCGTAGGAGGACGTTGCGGACCGCCGGGCCCAGCGCAGCAGCAGCGCACAGCCGATGAAGGAGACCATGAAGGCCAGTACCGACATCCAGATCACGATGGTTCTCCACGCAGGCTGCGCAGCGAGAGCGCTGCCTGCGGCAGGGCCCTGGCCTTGCGGTAAGCCGGCCGGCTCCACAGCCGCAGCAGGCTGGCCACGTGCCATGCGCCGTGGCGCAGGCTGCGCCGGCTCGCCCTCTGGCCCGCATGGACCACAGGCAAACCGCCGCGCCTGAGTTCTCCGCCCAGCACCCGCAGGCGAAGGCACAGATCCACATCCTCACAATACATATAGAAACCTTCGTCAAACCCACGCAGCCGCAGCCAACTGTCCCGGCCCAGCACCAGGCAGGCCGCATTCACCCATTCCACACGCCGCTCCACGCGCCCGCGCAGCTTGCGCCGCAGCAAATTCCACAGCGATGGCAGCTCCCGTTCGAAATCCTGCAGCGCGCCGTCTTCACCGATCTGCGGGGGATAGGCCAGGGCCAGTCCCGGACGGGCCACCAGCGCCAGAAGGTCTTGCAACGGCTCCTCCTGCTCGCTCCAGAACACATCGGGATTGATCACGCAGACAAACGGCTCCCGTGCGCTCGCCAGCGCCCGGTTGTGGTTGCAGCCGAACCCCAGAGGCTGCGCATTGCGCCGGATCTCCAGAGCAAAGGGCCAGCCGGCCACGGGCGCCTGGGGCTCCGCCTCGGGAATGTTGAGCGTCAACACCACACGGGACACCGGCGCAAGGCGCGCCGAAGCCAGGCACTCAAGCAGCCTCTGGATATGAGCGCCATGTCCGTGGCTCACCACCGACACGACCAACGATGAACCCATCAATGCCGCCCTTCAAATCTTCAAATTCCCGCACGGGAATCACGCGCCGCAGAAACGGCGGCACAGAGTATTCCGCCGGCAGCCTTTGTCAAGCGTCAGCGGCCATGCCGTAATGCAAAAAAATGCAACAGCCGCGCAATATGTCATTACCCGGCCATGCCATGCAGTCACTGCAGTGGCCGGGATTATGATGCGCGACAATCTGCCGCCCGGACTTCCGGGATTTTTTGCGCCCTGACGTGGGCGCAGCTTGCTGCCCGCTGCGGACTGGCCAAGGCCGTCTGGCATGAATGAATACGGCCGCGGCACCTGCTCCCAGCGGAGAGATTGCCCGGCACCCCTTTTCCTATGACCACACCCATTCCCGATCCCCACGTCTACCTGCGCACCGTCGATCTGAACGAGCGCACGTCGCTGTCCGTGCTGGCCGGCCATGTCCGGGCCCAGGCGCACATACTGGATCTGGGTTGCGGCAGCGGCGCGCTGGGCGCCTTTCTCGCCGAGCACAAGCAATGCGTCTGCGACGGCGTCACCCTGAGCCAGGAAGAGGCACGCCATGCAGCGCCCTTCTACCGCCATGTCCATGTGGCCGACCTGGAAGACTGCGACCTGGACCAGCTCTTCGGCGAAGCACGCTATGACTACATCGTCTGCGCCGACGTGCTGGAGCACCTTCGCCAGCCCGAGCGCATCCTGGCTGCATGCCGCAAGCGGCTGACGCCCGAAGGCCGTCTGCTGATCTCTGTGCCCAATGCAGGCTACAGCGGCCTGGTGGCAGAACTGCTGCATGGCGAATTCCGCTACCGCGAAGAAGGCCTGCTGGACCGCACCCACCTGCGTTTTTTCACGCGGCGCTCGCTGTCGCGCTTTCTGGCCGAACAAGGCTGGCAGGTGGACGACATCGACACCATCGAACGGGCGCTCCCCGAATCCGAATTCCGCGTCGCCTACGACAGCCTGCCCCCTGCCGTTGCCCGCCACCTGCTGGCCACACCCGATGCACTGGCCTACCAGTTCATCGCCAGTGCGGCGCCAGCAGCCCAGGCGCAACCCATCGAACCTCCCCTGAACTACCCACAGGGACATGCACTGTTCACGGCACAGCTCTATATCGCCCGCGATGGCCGGTATGAGGAACACAACAAGCTATCGACTACAGGAAGCATCGGCCAAGCCCGCCAGACCCTGCGTTTCCAGTTGCCATCTGACGGGGCGGCTGTAAGTCATCTTCGACTGGACCCTGCTGACCGTCCTGGCTTTGTGCATTTGCACCGGATTTCGCTGGTGGATACCCACAATGGCACAGCTTGGCAATGGGTACCGAAGGATACTGAATCAGCACTACTGGGGCAGCGCCCCCATCAACAGATCGCATGGAATGCGCTCTGCCCTCCCGCAGCCTTCTCGTTGATGCTGCTGCTGACCGGTGACGATCCCTGGTTCGAACTGCCCATTCCCTCTTCTATCCTTGAAACGCATCCAGGAGCCTCGCTTGAGATAGAACTGGGCTGGCCCATGTCCGCAGACTATCTGGCACTCTCGCAGGTGGTTCGGCCATTGCAGAGCCAGCTTGAGCAGGCAGCCGCCGCACAGGACCGATGGAACCATCAACGCTCCGAGTTGGAGAAAGATATCCAGCACCGCGACCAAACTATAGGTCAGCTCAAACACCGCAACGCCCTGCTCGACGAAAGCCACCAAGCACAAAGCCAAGAGCGCGCACGCTGGCAGCAGGAAGCCAGTCGGGTACAGCGTGACTTTGCGCAGCTTGTGCAGCATCTGCACAGTATCGAAAACTCCACCATATTCCGGGCAACGCGCCCGCTCGTCCACGCAAAGATGCGCCTTGATCGACTTTTGGGCCGCAAACCGGTAGCGGCGGCTGTCCGTACACCCGTACCACAGACGATTCCCGACCTCCCCGTAGATGTGATTGTTCCCGTGTACTGCGGCCTGGACGACACGCGCAACTGCATCGAATCCGTTCTGGCCAGCCCCTGCCGCACGCACTGGCAACTCGTGGTCATCAACGATGCCAGCCCGGAGCCCGAAGTCACGGCCTGGCTGCGCGAGAAGGCTGCGCAGGAGCCCCGCATCACTTTGCTGGAGAACGAGGAGAACCTCGGCTTCGTCGGCACCGTCAACCGCGGCATGGCGCTGAACACCGCCCATGACGTGCTGCTGCTCAACAGCGACACCGTGGTTGCCAATGACTGGCTGGACCGCATCCGCCAGGCTGCCTACGGCGATGCACGCATCGCCTCCGTCACGCCGTTTTCCAACAACGCCACCATCTGCAGCTACCCGCGCTTTTGCGAGGGCAACGACCTGCCGCCCGGCATGGACACGGCCGCCATCGACGCACTGTGCGCGCGCACCAACCCCGGCCAGGTGGTGGACGTGCCGACCGGCGTGGGCTTTTGCATGTACATCCGCCGCGACAGCCTGAACGCCGTCGGCCTGTTCGACACCGAGCACTTCGGCAAGGGCTATGGCGAGGAAAACGACTTCTGCCAGCGTGCCGCAGCCGCTGGCTGGCGCAACCTGCATCTGCTGGACACCTTCGTGCTGCACACAGGCGGCGTGAGCTTCGGAGAAAGCAAGAGCCCGCGTGAACGTGCCGCCATGGAAACCCTGCGCAGGCTGCATCCGCGCTACGAAGCCGATGTCATGGCCTTCGTCCAGGCCGACCCTGCGCGCACGGCACGCCTGGCGCTGGATGTGGCACGCCTGCAGGCCGAGGCAGCGCAGCAGCCCGTGGTGCTGGCCGTGCTCCACGATCGGGCGGGCGGCACCGTGCGCCATGTCCGCGAACTGGCGCAGTTCCTGCAAGGCAAGGCACTGTTCCTCATGCTGTCCCCAGCCGCAGGTGGAGTCGTGGTCCTGCGCCGTGCCGAAGAGAAGGAAGCCTTCGAGCTCGCCTTCCGCATCAACGACCAGATGGAGGAGCTGGTGCAGGCCCTGCGCCAGCTGGGCGTGGTGCACGTGCACTACCAGCATCTCCTGGGCCACAGCGAAGCCATCCTGGACCTGCCCGCACGCCTGGGAACGGCCCATGACTTCACGGCCCATGATTTCTACACCTACTGCAAGAATATCTCGCTGACCGGCATCGACAACCGCTACATCGTGCCGCCCCGCGCGGGCGAATGCGGCTGCTGCGAACCAACGGACACAGCCCCCTATGCCGGCACCGTGGCCCAGTGGCGCCACCGCAATGCGCTGCTGCTGAACAACGCGCGCCATGTGCTGGCCCCCAGCCAGGACACAGCCAGCCGGATCGCCGGCTTCGTGCCCGGGGCACGCGTCCAGGCCGTTGCCCACACCGACATGCCGGCACAGTTGCCGGCCCCGGTGGCACACCCGCTGGCTGCGACGGCCCCGCTCAAGATCGTCGTACTGGGAGCCATGAGCGCCATCAAGGGCGCCGACGTATTGGAAGCCGTGGCGATCGAAGCCGCCAAGCGGGGAGCTCCTGTGGAATTCCATCTGCTCGGCTATGGCTACCGCAGCCTGCAGACCCAGCCGCGCGCACGCCTGACCGTGCACGGCGGCTACAAGGAAGAAGAACTGCCTGCTCTGCTGCAGTGGTTGCAGCCCGACTTGGCCTGGTTCCCTGCCCAATGGCCGGAGACCTACAGCTACACCCTGAGCGCCTGCCTGGCCGCCGGGCTGCCGATCGTCGCGCCCGACATAGGAGCCTTTCCCGAAAGGCTGGCGGGCCGCGACTGGTCCTGGGTCATGCCCTGGGACGCCAACGCCGTCCAATGGCTGGACTTCTTCGCGCAAATACGCGAACGCCACTTCATTGAAGGGCAGCCACCGCAGCAACCCGCCGCAGCAGGGAGTGCGTCCGCCCAGCCGGGAGCCACTTTCTATGGCGACGGCTATCTCCAGGGGCTGCAGCCGCGCGATCAGGCCCTGCTCCAGCCACTGGATTCGGCTTTCCTGGCCACACATCGCCTGCAACGCCAGGACCATGCTGCAAGATCGGGGGCCTTGATCCTGCTGGCCAAACTGCGCACGCTACCCATCCTGCGCGGCGTGGCCAGGCGTATTCCCGCGCACTGGCAGCGCCGGGTCAAGAATTGGCTGCAGGCCTAGGTGCCGCCCAGGCAACGCCAGCCATCGCTGCGCCATCCGGATGCAGGGCCGCTCCACGCCATACCATGACATCAAGGCCAGGCCCAATGTCAAGGCAAGCGACAGCAGCATGCAGATGCTCAATGACCAGCCCTCACGCAGGCAAATGGCCGTCATGGCCTGCTGGACGGGGAAGGCGTAGATGTAGACGCCATAAGAAAGATCGGTGCGCCAACGGTGGCTTGCGGCCACATGGCCTGCATGGGCAAGATAAAAACTTGCGCAGGCCACCAATCCCCATACTGCCACCTGGCGCATCCAGGTGCTGGCGGTGAGCAATGCGCATACAGCCAGCACCAGCGCGGCTGCAGCCATCCATGTGCGATGGCGTATGCCATAGGCAGCCATCGTGCTTCCCAGAAAGAAGGGAACACCAAATCCGCAGAAGTCCCGCCAGCGGAACATATCGACCAGCGGGGTGTGGATGGCATCCAGGCCCTGGTCCCACCCCTTGACTCTGGCCATCTGCCACAAGATCGCCAGTACGCCAGCCATGAGGGGATGGATCCAGCGCTTGCCTCTTGCAAGCCATGCCAAGGTGGCCAGCACAAGGTACATCGCCAGCTCATACCGCAACGTCCACAGGGACCCGTTGACCGTATAGGCAAAGGGATTGGATTCGAATATGCCCGGCAGTATCTGAACCGTGGCCTGCCCTGTCATGTTGTTGATCAGATGACTCCAGGTTTGCGGTGACTGCCAGTACTGCAGCGAATCAAGCGAGGTCATCGCCCAGCCGATGACGAAAACCGAGAAAACCACGGCCATGATCAGGCCTGGAAAAATCCGCATCAGCCGCCTCAACCAGAAGGCATGCCAGACCGGCTCGCGCATCCAGCTCTGGCATACCAGATACCCGCTCATGAAGAAGAATACATAGACCGCAAGCGACCCCAGGCTGTGGCCGGCAAAGGGTTCGGCAAGACGCAGGCGGTAAAGAAACTCTCCGTGCGCAACAAACACTGCAAGCGCCGCCGTCAAGCGCAGCATGTCAAAGCGGTTCCCCCTCTCTTCAACGCTGCGCATGACACTCCCTTCTAGGTGCGGTACACCAAGTGTTTGAGCCGCAGCATCGGCGACTCGACCAAGTGCCAGGAGGCATAGCCAGCAGCCAGCGCAAGCAGCCATGCAAGCGCCAGACTGGAGTGGAATGGCAGCTGAGGCCACAGTGCCTGAACTGCCTGCTGGATGGGACAACCCAGCACGTAGACACCATAAGAAGGATCTCCGAGTCGATGCAACCCGGAAAACACCCTAGAACGCATGGAACCCAAATAGATGAGCAGCGGCGGCAGCAGCAGCAGGCCGGCAGAGTGCTCCAGCTTCAAGCCAAAGAAAAGCACCCCAGCCACAGGCGCCAGGATCAACAGCAAGTTTCGACTATGGGCAGCAAAGGCAGGCTGCAATAGCGCGATCAGCGAGCCATAGGCGAAATAGGCCGGATACTCGAACCAATGAAACATGGTTCCAGCCAAAGCGGCATTGCGCCGTGTCAGGAAAAAGACCAGATATCCTGCTGCGGCCAAGCTGGCAAGAAGCCTGGACTGCAGCACGCCCAATATGCCCAGTGCAGCAAGCACCACGCAGCACATCAGCTCGATGGGGATGGTCTACAAAGGGCCGTTCATCAACCCTGGCAGCGGATTGGAAGCAAACACGTCCGGCATGAAGGCGTAGTCCTTGATCAGCAGCAGATTGCGCCAGTGATCCAGGGTCTGCGGATGAAGCCAGAACTCCTTCAGCGGCAATGAAGTAAAGGCCGGACCGAACAGCAGCACGCCAACCACAACAGCCACCAGCATGCCCGGCCACACCCGCAACAGACGCTTGGTCATGAAGGCCGCCGCACGCGGATCACGCAGCCAGCTCAGCGTGACAAGAAAGCCGCTGATCGTGAAGAAAGTCATCACTGCCACGCCGCCCACCATGTCCGCATGCAGCCACGATGGCGGTATGGTGCCCGTGATATGGAAATGATGGCTGTAAATGACTGCAGATGCAGCGGCTATGCACAGTGCATCAAAGCCATTGGAATATGCAGACCGCACGGGTGAAGAGATCGTGGGGGCCGGCCCCTGCATGACTTCGTCAGGTCTTGCCCAACAGCAGCAAAATCTCGTTGTTGCGCAACCACTCCTCGGGATAGCGCCCCGCCAGCGCCTCGGGAATGGGCATGTCCACCTGGCGCCGCTCCTCGCGCAACACTTCAAAGCCGGCCTGCCTTGCGATATTGACCAGTTCGTCTGCAGTAAACCGGTTCAGCGCCTGGTACTCCTTGAAGACAAAGCGCTTGTAGCCATCGACACCGAAATCGGCAAAGCCGAAGTCCACCTCGGCGGCGTCCAGCGGGCCCTCATGCTTTTCGATGATGCGCCACAGTTCCTCCTCCGACGCCAGCAAGTGGTGCCAGGGCACATCGTCGTAGCGCCGCAGATGAGATCCCCATGGTGAATAGAAGAGCGGCTCGATCTGCAAAAAGAACACCCCGCCTGGGCGTAGACAGGCATGCAGATCGGCCAGAATGGGCAGCACCTTGTCGCGTTGCACATGCTCGAAGGTAGACCATGTAAGCATCCCGTCGTAGCCCGCATGCCGCGTGGCCAGCGGCTCGTTGGGCACGATAGTCTCAAAGCTGAGCGCCGAAGGCACTCGCGACATCCCCAGTTGCTCGCGAGCGATGCGTGGCAACTTGGTGTACTCCTGGCGGATGTCAATGCCGTGGATACGGGTGGCCCCATGGCGCAGCACCAAGGCCAAGTCTGTGATGCCGTCGCCGCAGCCGAAGTTCAACAGCCGCGCCTTGGACATGTCCAACTCCTGCCCCAGCCAGCTATGCACCACGTCGGCCGCATAGTCGAAATGTGCGCGAAACCACTCATCCGTGATCTTGCCTGCATCCCACGGAGCCAAGCCGAACAGTCGCTCCTGCCAACGGCGCCCCCACAAGCTCAATCGATCCGCCATATTCCTCCTTCAGTTCAACATCATTGCCGGGCGCAAAAGCGCGGCCATTGTCCCCAGAGATGCCACGCTGCCGGGCTCTTCCAGATCAGCGCCTCCAGCTGAGCGAGCATTTCCAATGTCATATCCTGCGCGCCAGCACCGGGTCCGAAGCACACGATTTCCAGAAATCTCTGGCCGGTGGCCACATCCAGCCCAGTTGCATAGACCGCATAAGCCTGCGGCTGGCGCGCTGCCATCTCTGGTATGGCCATCGACAGCAACACCTGTTCGCCCAGCAGCCCAAACACCTGCCCCTTGCCAGAGCCGTCCTGGGGCACATCGAGCAAGGCCAGAATCTGTTCATTGCGCGCAAGCGCGTCCTTGACCTGGCGCAATCCCCTTGGCACAAACACCAGGGGTTGTTCGAGAGCCTGCTCCACGGAACGCAATCGCGCCTTCACGTAGCGCATGAGCACCCATCTGCCATGGAAGCTTGCATTCTCAGCCGGGGCGGAGAGCGCGTGCACGCTCAGACCCGCTTGCCGCGCATGGCGCAGGCCCCACATGCCCGCACCCCAATGGAACGTGAACAGAAATGAAGGCCTTCCATGTTCCATCCAATCGCCACGGACCTGCAAGTGGCGGCGCATCCAGGCATCGGAACGCGTGCGATGCAAGTAATGGTCCGCATGGTCCACCAGTTGCACCAGCTTGCGCTCCCATAACCAATGGAGCCGATCCTGCGCAAACCCCTTGGCATGGGCCTGCCGCCAGTCTGCCTCGCAGGCTTCACGATACAGCCATTGCCATCGCGCCAAACGCCGGAAAATCCGAAAGCAAAATGTCCAAGGCAGCACGGCAGCCAGCCCGGGAATCAGCACCAGTTCCAAAAGGTCCCTGCCCTCGCACCACAGGCGCCGCACCATGGCTTTCAAGGCGCCTCCCAGCGGTGCGGCAAATGCACGATACCCGGCAGCGGCTGGTCAGAGATAAAGCGCAGGGACCGAAAACGCAGCCACTCATCCATGACCATCAGACCCGTCTCATCAAACAGATAGGCGCTGACCACGTAGTCGCCTGTATGCAGCGGCAGCTCGGGAAAGCGCAAGTCCATGCCCCAGCTGCCGTCTGCCTGCCGCACAGGCTTCACGCCCTCCGTATGCATGGCCACTGAGGTGATGCCCACACCATTGAGCTGCTCCAACATGAAGCCAAAGCTGGGCGCCGCCTCATTCGGCACATGGGCTCGGAAGCGCAACTCCAGGTCATGACCACGCAGGATCGGCAGTCCGTCGGCCGAGGCCTGTGCAGCATCAAGCCCAGGCATGTCCACCGACAACAGATGAGCGGCATCGCTGGCATGCGGCTTGTTTGAAAGCGCAGCATCCGCCTGTGCCTGCTGCTGCGGCAAGGCCTGCGGGTGTTCCCCGGAAGATTGTCCTGGCTCCTCACCCGCACGACTTGCGGCTTCATAGGCGGCCAGCACGCTCTCGGTTTCGCCCAGTGCATGCACCTGCCCCTTGACCAGCCACAGCGCACGATCACACAGGTGGCGGATGTGATAAGGGCTGTGTGAACAGAACAAAATTGTGCAACCGCTGCGCCGGAAATCCAGAATGCGCTCTATACACTTCTTCTGGAAGCTCTGATCACCTACAGCCAGCGCCTCGTCGATGATCAGTACGTCGGGCCGCACAGCCGTCACCAGCGCAAAGGCCAGCCGCACCGTCATACCCGACGAGTAAGTCTTGACGGGGCGATCCAATGCTTCGCCCAACTCGGCAAAAGCAACGATCTCCGCCTCTAGCGTGCGCATCTGTGCTGCATCAATGCCAATCAGGCTGCCACCGAAATACAGGTTGTCGCGCCCGCTGAACTCTGGATGGAAGCCCGCTCCCAGCTCCAGGATCGCCGTCACGCGCCCGTCGCGCGAAATGCTGCCGGTGGACGGGTGAAGCGTGCCGGCCAGCAGCTTGAGCAACGTACTCTTGCCGGCGCCGTTGTCACCGATAACACCCAAGCATTCGCCGCGGTGCAGGGCGAAGGACACATCGCGCAGTGCCCAGTGGCTGCGGTGCAGAGCCTTGCCCGTCAGCAGCGCACGTGCGCGGCGACCCGGTGAATCGTAAAGCTTGTACTCCTTGCCAACGCCCTCGACGCGCAATGCCACGTCCTGCGATCCCTTGTATTCCATCGCTGCGTTCATAGCCAATCCACCAGTTCATCCCGGCTGCGCTTGACCAGGATCGAAAGCACCACGGCCAGCAGCAGCATCCAGGCCAGCAACGCCACCCAGACCTGCCACTGCGGCCACATCCCCTGCAGCAAGGCCGACTGGTAACCCAGCACCAGCGCCGTCACGGGATTGAGCCACAGCAGCCAGCGCCACTGCTCGGGAAACAAGGTCAGCGGAAACAGGATGGGCGACAGATAAATGCCCACGGACAGCAGGAAACCCACCAACTGCACCGTATCGCGCAGGGCTGCGGCCAGGATGGCCAGCGCATAGCCCAGCAGCAGGCTCAGGCACAACTGCGCCAGCAGCAGCGCAAGCACGCTGGCTACTGGCCACTGGAATCCGTGCAGCGGCGCATAGGCCAAGGCCACCAGCAGCAGCAGCGGTGCAAAGATGATCTGGCTGGCCAGAACGGCCCGCACGGGAAACAGCACCGTAGGCAAGGCATTCTTTTGCAGTAGCCCGCCTGCGTCGATCAGGCTGTTCATGCCGCGCGATATCGCATCGCACATGGCCATCCACGGCAAGGCCCCCACCACCAGGAAGGCGCCGACGGCGCGCGTGGGAGCGCCATCGCCCAGCCGCATGCGAAACACCACGTCGAACACCAGGTAGTAGGCAGCCACCGTGCACAGCGGCTGCAGGTACAGCCACACCACGCCCATTGCCGTGCCCTGGTAGCGTGCCGCGACCTCGCGCCGCGTCAACACCCACATCAACTGGCGCGAGCGCCACAAGGCGCTCCATTCATCGCACAAGGTCCGCATGCCACTCCATCGGTTGCAGCCACCGGCCCGACACCACGCCGGACACCACAGCAAAACGGCCTGCCTCAGACAGGCAGGCCGCGAAAAAAACAGGCGAGAGTCTAAGCCAAGCGGCCCGCTACGTCTGTCAGAAGATGCACCTTCTTATTGGGCCTTTGGCTGGGCGGCCTGGCTTTGCGAGTACGCCTGCACAGCGGCCTCGTCCACCTTGAACTCCTTGCGGATGGCATTGGCTGCAGCCACACGGCCTTCAGCCTGGGCCTGTTCGATCACTTCCTTGACCAGGGCATCACGCACTTCGGCGAAGGCTTGCTGGCCTGCAGGTTTGCGGTCCAGCAACTGCAGCACATGGAAGCCGAACTTGCTCTGCACAGGGCCACTGATCTCGTTCTTCTTGAGCGCAAAGGCGGCCTGCTCGAACTCGGGCACCATCTTGTCCTTGCCGAAGAAGCCCAGGTCGCCACCGCGCGCGGCAGAACCCTTGTCGGCAGAACGCTCCTTGGCCAGCGCCGCAAAGTCGGCGCCACCGCGCAGGTCGGCAACCAGCTTTTCGGCCTGCGTACGCGCTGCATCTTCCGTGCCGGCAATCAGGATATGGCGTACATGCACCTGCTCTTCCACCGCGAAGCGCTCGGGGTGGGCCTTGTAGATATTGTGCGCCTGGCTTTCGGCAACTGCGGCCGAAGGCGTGTTGTCCGCATCGATCTTGGCCAACCAAGCATCGGACAGGATCTTGTCACGCGCCACGTTCAGCGCAGCCTGTGCGCTGGCGGAATTGCCGAGACCTTGTGCCTGGGCCTTTTGCGCCATCACGCGGCGCACCAGCAGGTTGTCGGCGATTTGGCTCACATTCTGGGGGCGAGCCAACAGGCCCGAACGCACCTCGGGAGGAATGCGCTGCGCATCGGCCTGCAGATCATCCACCGTCACGCTCACACCAGCACCGGAAGCCAGCACCGCGGGCGAAGCAGCCGCCGCTGGTTGCGCGGCCAGAGCCAGCACCGGAGCACACAGTGCCAGGCCCAGGAGGCTGTGGCGCAGGACGTGGCGGGAGAAGGGGAACTGCATTGTCATATCCATCTTTCCAAAAAACCAATAAAAAAAGCGGGGTTACCCCCGCTTTTATAGATGAGCCCGAAAGACCGGGCTCATGAACCCGAATTACTTCAGGTAGACGTGAGGCCAAGTCACGCCATAGTTGCCGACCATGTTGGCCTTGGCAGAGGGGTTGGTACCCTTTTGGAAGGCAGCGCCCAGCACCGGAACGGTCTTGTTGAAGGACACGGTGCCCCAGCCATCGGTGTAGGGAGTCACGGCATTCTTCTGCGACACAGCAGCGCCCAGCACGGAAGAACCACCGAAGCTCACCACGCTCACTTCACCGCAAACTGCCAGCTTGGTGGTGGTGCCGGGCGAGAACACGGCGCCGTCCTTCTTGCTGGTTTCTTCGCGGTCATAGAACGTTTGACCATCAGCCGTTGCGCAGATCTGGCCAGCTTCGTTCACCGTGGACAGAGCAGAGCTGAACGTGAACAGGAATTCGGTACCAGCAGCAGGCTTGACATCCGTGTTGAACACGCGGTAGACCTTGTCGGTCTCGGCAACGTTGGTGTCGAAGTTAGCCGGGCCTGCGGCTGCAGCCGCCAGACCACCAGCGGCCAGAGCGACACCGAAAGGCTTGCCCACGGGCGCAGCGTAGTTAGCTGCAACCATGTAGCGACGGGTGGGCATCGAGAACACCCAGTCAGTCGTAGCCGAAATGGTCTTGTCGGTAACGTACTGATTGGACACCGTGGTGCGAGCCAGAGCGGAGGTCAGAGCAATCGCTTGCGCATTGGCACCCGCAACCGTCACAGCGCCTTCCAGCGGTGTGGACAGGTCAGGCACGTCGTAGTGCTGTGCTTCGATCAGCTTGCCGAGCAGCAGCGGGTCTGCCGAAGGCAGTACTGCAGGCTTTGCCAGCTGAGGCGAGTACAGGTTGTTCAGGGCAACAGCATCAGACTTGATAGCAGTGGCAGAACCCGAGTACGTGGTGGAATCAGGCACGTTGATCACGTACCAGGAACCAGCCAGACCGTCTGTAGGAGCGATCAGGCCGTAGGTCTGTGCGCCAGCTGCGTTAACAGCAGCGTTCTGAGCAGGGTTGATGTCATCCAAGCCAGCCAGGACGGATGCGGTGCAAGGAGCCTTACCGCTCACGTGCTTGATAGCAGTGTACAGGGCCGAAGCGGAAGATCCATCCGCATATGCAGCACCGTCAATCTTACGCTTGCCGCTGGACTCGTAGCGCTTCAAGCCATCGATGTCAGCCATATTGAGGATTTCAATATAGCCTTCGCGGGTCTGAGCGTTCTTTTGCGTGTCGGTCCACGAAGCCAGGCTCAGACGGTCCTTGATGAAAGGAACAGGTGTACCAGGAGTGATGGCGGGCACCGTGCAGGTGTTGTCACCGGTCACCAGTTGCGCCAGGCCGTTGGCGTCAGCGGACACAGCAGCGGTCCACACGTCGCCAGGCGACAGGAACACTTGGAAGTCCAGCACGTCGTCGGAGTTGGAAGCGCCACGGAAGCGAACCTTCACAGCCTTACCGTTCACCAGGTCGGTGTTGGTCAGGTGGAACACCGTGGAGTTGCCGTTTTGGGCGGTGTAGTAGGGAACGACCAGGATGTGGCCAGTGCCGCTTTCGTTCACAGCCAGGGCAGCGGAGGCCGCACCGGCAAAGCCCAGACCACCGATCATGGTGGCAATGCTCAGGGCCAGAACATTTTTCTTCATACAAGTTTCTCCAGTAAGAAAAGGAAGGGGAGTTTGATAACTACCACCACGATTGATCGCCCGGGAATCCTAGCATAGTGAACCTCGCCAAGACACCATTCGCCGTGCACAATTTCTTGCCCAGCGTTTCAAAAAAACGACAAACGGCTGCAAGCGACCCTGTTTACCACGGTAGAAGCTGCGCCCTCGCCGCACCTCCATGGAAAGCCCGACGATGGTAACTGAAAAGTTGCAACGCAAACCATGGGCCACTTCGAGACTCCGGCTTTTTACATCATGCGTTGTTGCCACAGAGCCACAAGCCGCTCCGGCTTGGCAAGCGGTCCGCCGCTCGCATGGCCGCCACCTCTTCCCTGGGACAAGACAGGGTGCATATATAAAAAGGACAAGGCCTATGACTACCGGCGATTGCGTCGGTAGCCGTAGGCCTTGTCTTGCACTGAATGAGCAAAAGCCCTATGTCATCCAGTCGCCATTGCACAGATTGACAAAGGGCCCCCCAAATCAAGTGCGCATGCGCTCACTTCTTGAAAATCCACCACTGACCATCTTCGCGGATCCACACTTCATCAGAATAGACCGGTACCTTGGTGCCACGCATCATGGGAGGCTCGACATCGAATTTCTGCTTGAGCACACACCGGCCGTCTGCCTCTTCGCAGATCACCGAGACCACCTCACGCTTGTCGACCATGGGAATGCCTGCATAGTCGGCCCGAAAACGCTCCACGTCCTTGAGTTGCCTATAGGACGGTGGCGTGAACTTGTAGGCCTCGGCCGCATTGTTCTTCATGCGGGCATCCCAGAACGCGTTGGACCGTTGGGTGATCACATCTTCGGTGGAGCGGCCGGGCATCTGGGCGCAACCCACGATGGTGGCAGACACAGCCACGAGCAGCAGGGGAGACAGCTTGGTAGAGGAAAATTTCATTTTGTGCAGAATTCCATCAAATAAATCGCAGGTTTGACCCAGCGCAAGAGGCTTCACTGGGCGCGTTCCGGCAGGGCCGGTAGCTTGGAGCTGTTTTGTTGTGCAGGAGTTCTAAGGAGCGGAGACAGGGAGCGCATGTGCTCTCGCAGATCTTCGCTGACGTCACGCACATCCACATCGGTGCGTACTACACGGGGGGTGATGATCACCAGCAGTTCGGTGCGCCGCATTGAATTGTTGGTTGAACCAAAAAGGTTCCCAACCACCGGCAGCTCATGCAACACGGGAATGCCGCTGCGGCCGTCGGAAGTGTTCTCCTGAATCAATCCTCCCATAACGATGGACTCCCCCGAGCGCACAGACACTCGGCTGGACAACTGCCGCTGCAGGAAGGTGACCTGTTGGGTGATTTCGTCTTTTGCTCCCACATCGGTCACCATCTGGTTGACGGTCATGGTGACGATGTTGCCGGCGTTGACCGAGGGCGTGACCTGCAGGTTCACGCCCGTATCCTTGTACTGGTAGCTGACAGCATTGCTGCTGCCAACAGTCGTCGTGGAAATCTCCCCCGAGCGATAAGGTTGTTGTGTACCGACCGAAATCGCTGCAGTGTGGTTGTCCAGCACCATCAACGAGGGGCTGGCCACGACCTTAACGTTGGTCTTGGTGGAGAGCGCGTTGAGTGCTGCCTTGATCGTTCCCGCCGAATTCTTCAACGTGTAGTTGAAACCTTGCCCAATGGCAGCGGCGATATCAGCTGTGGTTCGCTTCGATTCAGTAGAGATCAGCCCCGAGCCCGAGTACCCCTTGTTGCCCACATCTCCACTAAAAGCCCACTGAAGCCCATACTCCAGGCCATCGTTGAGCGTAACCTCAACGATGCTGGCTTCGATCAAAACTTGCGTGGGGGGCAGATCCAGCCGCTTGAGTGCAGCCTCGATGCGTTCGTATTCAGCGGGAGTACTCCAGACCAGCACCGAATTGTTGAGCTCATCGGCCATGACCCGCACGGTGCCCAGGTTGGCCACGGTGGAACCCGTGCCCTGGTTGATGCCGGTTTGTGAGCCAACGCCCGATTGCCCGAAACCCGTGCTGCCCGTGCGCAGTCCAGTGCCCGAGTTGAATCCACTATTGCCAAAGCCGCTGTTGCCGAACCCGCTGTTGCCGAACCCGCTGTTGCCGAAGCTACTGTTGCCGAAGCTACTGTTGCCGAAGCTACTGTTGCCGAAGCTACTGTTGCCAAAGCTGCTGTTGCCGAACCCCGTGTTGGTCGAGGTGCCCAGACCCGGCGCGACGCCGCTGTTGGTGCCGGTGCCGCCCGTGGAACCACCGAAGATACCGGACAGCACACCCGCCAGATGCCGGGCATTGCCGTTTTGCACGCGGTAGATGTTCAGTTGTGCCTGACTGCCACCGCTGCCAGGCTGGTCCAGCTTGGCAATCCAGCGGCGAGCCTCCTCCAGATAGGCTGCACGCGGCGTGATGACGAGGATGCTATTGAGCCGCTCTATGGGCATGATGCGCAAAGCGCCAAATAGCGGGTTGCCTTCACCCAGGCCAGCGACCGCGCTGGCGGCCCCGGCCGCTGCCGTACCGGGCACCGTACCAGAGCGCACGGCGGCGGCACCTGCCGGAGCCACGGCACCCTGGGCACCTGCGGCGGCGCCCCCACCGCCGACCAGCTGCAGGGCCGCGCTCACCTCCTGCACCGAGACATACTTGAGTGGGAACACACCCACCGACATGCCTTCAAGCAGGTTGATGTCGAAAGTGCGAACCATGTCGAGCCAGCCTTCGGCCTGGGCGCGCGAGCCCGCCATGACCAGCAAGTTGCGCACGTTGTCCACGCGCACGATGGCGTCGGAGGGAACCATGGGACGCAGGATGGCCGCCATTTCATTGGCGCCGATGTACTGGAGCGGCACGAGGATGGTGCCGTAGCCGGGAGCCATCTGAGTGCCGACGCTTGCCTGGCGCACGCTCGCGCCAATGCTCTTGAGTGCATCGATGCGGCCCACGTGGTAAGTGCCCCGCACATCGCGCACCATGGCCATGCCGTTGGCCTGCAGTGCGGTTTCGAGAAGATTGAGCGCCTGATCCGCCGAGACGGCACTCTGCGTGCTCATCGTGACCGTGCCGGAGATGGGCGGGTGCAGCACATAGTCGACCGACAGCAGGTCGCCCAGTATGGTTCGCACGACCTGGGCCAGGGGGGCTTCCTCGAAGCTGAGCTTGATGGAGTCCCCCTTGACGGCAGGCGCATCCTGGGCCTTGCCCAGCAGCTTTCCGGTGCCTTCGATCACCCGGGGCTGGGACTCGTCGGACTCGCTCTTCTTCTTGCCCGTTTTCACGGAGCCATCTGCCTCGTCTGCAGCAAAGGAAAAATCCTGCGCAGAGCTTGCTTCACTGAAGTGGCTGACGAAGTTGTTTCTATTGGGTTGCGCGCAAGCCAGCAGCAGTTGGCAGACAGCCAACGCCAGCACGGTGCGCACGGGGCGGTTGGGAAATTTCATGGTGTTCTTAACCCATCTGTTCATGGTTTGTCGGCACGCTGTGCCCTGGATCCGCCGAATACAGCCCTGGATGTGCGCTGCGGCGGTGCCGGAGCATCGGCTGCGGCAGGCTCCGGAGCCGCTTGCGCGGGCACCGGCTCGGACGGCCGCTGAGTCGGCGCACGGGCACCTGCTGGTAGATTCGGCCCCTTGTCAAGCGCGGCTCGTTTGAGGTCTATGGTGCGCCTGGTGCCCGCGCGTTCAAGCTCGATATAGCGCCCCTGGATACCAACGAGCTTCCAGCCACCCAGGCTCTGATTGAGCATCAGGCGTTGGTCCTTGCCTTCCAGGCGCACGATGGCGCCCGATGCCTGCCCCTGGAAAGTGCCCAGCACACTGGCGTCTTTCCACACGTCCGGCGGCTCGGGCGGCGGAGCCTCCACCTTCTTGACGGGTGGTGGCGGCTTGCGGCTCATGGAAAACAGGGGGCGCTCCTGCATGGTCAACAGCCAGCGCTCCTCCTCCCCCCTGCCGGGAGCTGCAGCCGGGGGCGGCATCAGCGCCTGAAGGTTGGATTTCAGTGGCTCAGGCGGTGTCCAGCCGGTCTGGCGCAGGTGCAATTGCGGAGTCAGCCATGACCATGCCAATGCGCCGCACAGCGCCAGCAGCATCACGCCCTCGGCGGCGCCCAGTAAATTGCGCTGCATCATGACACCTTGCTCCGGAAGATGCTGACGGTGAACTGGGCGCTGAGATCGGGCGCCAGTTGGGGATTGGTGTTTTGCAAACTGCCGCGAAGGTTGACCTGCAGGTCATCCACCCAGATCGTCGGCTGTATGGCGCGCACGGATGCCAGCGCCATCTGGACGGCAGGCCATGGCCCTTCGGCGGTCATGGAAACGGAGATACGCTCGTAGGGTCCCTCTTCCGACGTCGCCTTGACTTGGCTGCTGGTCACCGACAGGCCCGCGCGGTCCATCACGGAACGCAGTTGCTGCTGCACGCCGTTGCCGGTCTGGGTGCTGTCACTATCCCCGGGATATACATGCTGGGCCCTTATGCCCTGCAGTTGCTCCAGAGCCTCCTGGATCTCGGTCTGCTGCTGCTGCATGCCCAGCACGCGCGCATAGCGCGGCTCCAGCGATGCGAGCTGCCCATCGGCCCATTGGTGCTTTCCGTATACCCACAAGGCCACCAGCACCAGGGGAAGCACCAATACAGCCGCCGACAGCGTCAGCAGCAGGATTTGCCGCCCCGACAGACCGGGCGTTGGATTGATCATGGTGTGCCTTTCTTTTCTGCCGCAGCAGGGGTTTCAGGCGTTTCGCTGGTAGCGTCAGGAGCTGCCTGTGCTTCTGCTTCAGGCGAAGCCAGGACGCCAAAGACCTTGGGGTCCAGCACGGCCTCGACGGTGTAGCTTTCCTTGTTGGATCCCGACGCCCTCGTCACGGCTGAGGGCATGCGCACCTCCAAAAAGCCCGGAGCCTTGGACATGAGCTGCACCACGTTGGATGCATTGCTGCTGAGGCCTTGGATCGCCAGCTTGGATCCACTGAACGATACCCGCTGTACAGCCGTGTCATCGGGAAACAATTGTGTGAGCGCTGCCATGACCTGCAGGTGATTGATCTGCTCGCGCTGCAGCTTCTGAAGCGCGGCAATCTCCTCGACCCCGGTCACCAGGCCCTGGCGCTGGGCCGTCACCTCCCGTGTCTCGCGCACGATCTGGTCGAATTTCCTGCTGGCGTCGACGGCTTGCAGATACAGCTTGGCAGTCGGCGTGATGGCCAGGGCCAGGCCTGCCGCCACGATGGCCGCAAGGCCGGCACCAATCCATCGGCGTTGCCGGGATTCACGGGCCAGCCGCGGCCCCTCGCCAAAGCCTGCGAGCAGCACAGGCATGGCCGATGTGCTGGCCCAGATCTCCGGCTGCGCCTGTCCGGCCAACTGGCCAGCGGCATCCCGCAGGGCTTGCTGCACCAGCGCATTCGACGTGATCACCAGCTCCACACGCTGCCCTCCTGCGGGGTCCGTGGCCACCACATAGGCCCAGAGCGTCTCGAGCGCGGGAAACGGCGACATGGTCTGCACATCCAGCGCCACCGCACCGTGCAATGCCTGAGCAGACAGCGAAGGCATACGCAAGGTGCGCAGCAGCAGTTGATCACCGCCCATCAGCACGGCCGAGCCTGAAGGCTTGCGTCCGCTTGCCTCGCGTTCAACGGCCCAATGCCACTGGCCTGCACGCACCCACGCATGGGCGAGCCCTCCATCAGCCTTCACGACACGCACCAAGGCAGCGGGAAGGCTGCGGCGCAGCAGCGGCAGGCCCATCAGTTGGCCCCATGCAGCACGCAATTGCCCAGCCGCCGCACTGAGGTCCAGTCCGAACAGCTTTGTGTCAGTACTCAGTGCCATGGGCTCCCATCCATTCGCAACACGGCCTGTCCACGCAGGCCCCTTGGTTCATCATTTGCCTGATCATCGCAATCCACTCAAATCTTTCCAATCCAGGATTGGGAGGCGGACAACACACTCCATGGCAGGCGTCCCACACCGGCTCCCGAGCGAACATTCACCATTCGCCGGACAGCGACCATCCCCGCCCCCTCGAAGAGCACTCTCGCAGTGATGGCATAACGTGTGCCGGACAAGCCTTGCTGAGCGGGGACCGCACCACCGGCACTTTCCAGCCACCCTCTCAAGGGCTGGGGCGCAGCGTTGGGATTGATGCCCTGGCGGTTCCCGGAGTCGGCGACCACGAAATCGCGGATGCTCGCATAGATGCCGTAGGTCATGCCAGGCACTTGCAGCAGATCCTCTGGCGCCTCCCACCCCCCCGCCGCAGAACCTGACTGCTGGCGCATTGCATCCCGGGCTTGCCGGACGGTCTGGGCCATCGCCATGGCGGCCCCCTGCGACAGGCCGGCCGCATGCTGAAAGAGCACTGCAAGCAGCTCCGGCGTCGCACCGTTGATATCCACCAGGCCGCTCCAGGGAACGACTTCCACCTCGACGATCTGACCACCCGGTAATGTAACGGGTTCAAGAACAGGCTCCCGCAGCGCCTCGGGCCTGGTGGCCATGCGCTGTAGTGCGAGATAGATGGCTGCTTCACCAGCAGCCCGCCCAGTTGCGAGATTTCGGCTCACGCCTCCCACGGCAGCTTCCTGCCGGACCACGCCGCCGAGACTGCTGGCGAAGACAGCCAGGGCCGCAACGATCCACAAGACCAGCACCAGCGCCATGCCCCGTTCAACAGGAAATGATGAATGGCCGGTCATGAGCGGCTCCCCCCGAAGACTGCCCTGGCGCCTGCATCCGGGCTGGTAGAAGCCGTTGCGCGCATGGCCACGACCGTCAGGGGCCAAGCTCCCGCCGAAGTCTGCACTTGAACATCCACGGCAGACGGCAGTTCCTTTTCGTTGTCCTTTTCGGGCCCCCATTGCGGCTGCCAATGTGCCACGCCCAGCTTGGCGTTCTGGTAACGCAAGGCAAAAGCTGTGACACCGCGATCGATCACATAGGACTGGCTTTGCCCCCAGTCGGGCATGACATCGGGACCCTGCCAGGGCGCGAAGCGTAGCACCAGCGCATCGCCTTCGACGGAAAGCTGGAAGTGGGTACGACCGCCCATGCCAAAGCGGGCGGGCATGATGCCCAGCCAGCGCATGCCCTGCGGGCCGCCTTCGAAAAACAGCTCGCTCTCGCCTTGCTTGCGCAGGCCCACCTGCCGGCGCACGGCAGAGACCTGGCCAAGAACCGAGCGCAGGAAGGCAATGGACACACGCTGGTGGTCCATGCGTTCCAGTCGCGCATCAACACGCTCCTGTGTCTGCGAGACCGTGGACATGGCCGAGGCCAGCCCGAGCATGAGCAGGGACAGCAGGGCCATGACCACTAGCAGTTCCACCAGCGTGAAGCCCTTTTGCCTGCCCGAAGATGGCGCGCGCCCGGTCATCGCGTCACCTCGCCTTGCTGCAAAGGGCGCTGCGGGCGCAGGGTCTCGAAGACCCAACTGCGGTTTTCAACGGAGATCGTGATGCGCAAGGCATGCAGGGGAACCGCGGTTTCGGGCAGGCCGCCCACGGAGAACGGCGCGGAAGCCACCTGCCAGGCGTAGACACCATCCTGCCCTGAGGCCTGGGTGCCACCAGGATCGACCATGGGAAAGGCGTCCATCAGCGAATCGGCCAGCAGGGCCACGCCCTGGTTCTGCTCCAGTTTGGAAACACCGCGCGCGGAACCACTAACGGCCCGATAAATGAGCGCCAGCGAGATAGCCATGATGGACAGCGCCACCAACAGCTCCAGCAAGGTCATGCCCCGCACCCTGGGGCGGGAAGCGGCGCGCCGACGCATTACAGGGCCTCTTTGGTGACTTGGCCGGACAGCCAGTCCACACGCAGACGCACGCCACCGCCGCTTTGCGCGCGGGCGAGCGAAATGCTGCCCCCCGTGGCGCCGCCTTCGGGCAGAAAGACGATGGTCTGGCTGCCATCAGCCAGCGCCATGCCGGCTGCCGTGGTCAGTTGCACCGTCAGGCTGTCGGGCAGCTTGGCCGTGGCTTGGCCGGCGATGCCGTACTGGCGGCTATTCGTATTGACCGCGAATGCCACAGGCATGCCCTGCAGCGTGGCCTGCTGGCGCGCCTTGCGCAGCAGGGCCGTCACGTCCTGCACCGTCTGCCGATAGTCCACGGCATCGCGCAGCTTGCCCATGGCAGGCGGCACGATGCCGATGATGGCGCCAAGAATGGCGAACACCACCAGCAGCTCGATCAGCGTGAAACCCTGGGCGCGCTTCAAGACTCATCCTTGGCAAAACGGTGCGGCAACGGTGGCTACAGCAGTGTTCAAGAGCCCTTACTTGGTGTTGCGCACGTCGGCTGCTTCACCTTCCCCGCCCGGGGCACCGTCAGCACCCAGCGAGAGGATCTCGAGGTCGCCATTGGCAGCAGGATACGTGTAGCGGTAGGCGTTGTTCCAGGGATCATTCGGCACGCCGCCCTTGAGGTAGGGGCCCGCCCAGCCGGCAACGCCGGCAGGCTGCTTGACCAGCGCGTCCAGGCCCTGCTGCGAGGTGGGATAGCGGCCCACGTCGAGCTTGTACAGCTCCAGCGCCTTTTCGATGTCGGCGATCTGCACGCCGGCCGTCTTGGTCTTTGCTCCACCCAACTGGTTCAGCACCTTGGGGCCGACCAGGCCGGCCAGCAGGGTCAGGATGGCCAACACGACCAGCAGTTCGATCAGCGTGAAGCCACGCTTGCGGGCGCGGGAGGACAGTTGCTTTTGCATGCGCATCATCTTCTACATACCTTTCAGTCAATTCAGATTCATCAGACGGCCAGATCGTTGACGGACAGGATTCCGAGCAGGATCGACACGATGATGGAGGCGATAAGGATACCGAGGACCAGGATCAGCGCCGGCTCCAACATGGTCAGGAGGCGTTTGATCGCGTTTTCGACCTCGCGGTTCAATATGTTGGACAGCTCCAGCATCATGTCGCCCAGGCGGCCGGTTTCTTCGCCGACCCGCACCAGATTCAGGGCCAGGGGCTCGAATTCTCCGGTTTTCTGGGCGGCATGGGCCATGCGATGACCTTCCTTGACCATGGGGCCCATTTTTTCCAGGCGCTCGCGGATGGCGACGTTGGAGACCGTGTCGCTGGCAATGCGCAGTGCGGTCAGCAGCGTGACGCCGTTGCCCAGCAGCGTGCCCAGCGAGCGGCTGAACAAGGTGAGCTGGTACTTGCGTACCACGCCACCCAGGCCCGGCAGGCCCAGCAGCCACGATTGCCAAGTCTGACGGCCTTTGGGACTCTTGGCCCAGCGGGCGAAGACCCAGCCCAGCGCGCCCAGCACGATGAACACCGCCCAGCCGTAGCTGCGAAACGCATGGCCCAGCCCCATCACGAATTGCGTGGGAAGGGGCAGCGCGTCGCCCATGTCGTTGAAGAGTTGCTCGAACTGCGGGACCACGAAGCCCAGCATGGCCACCAGGGACAGCACGGCCACGCCCAGCAGGATGGCCGGATAGATGGTGGCCGAGACCACGCTGTCGCGCAGGGCACGCTGGCGCGCCATGTGTTCCACCAGCCGGTTGAGCACGCCCGACATCTGGCCGCTGGCTTCGCCTGAGCGCACCATGTTGATATAGAAGTCGCCGAACAGGTCGTGGTGCTTGCCCAGTGCCTGGCTCAGCGGCATGCCGGCCTTGACGCTGTCGAGCACGGACTGGAGCATGGCCTGCATCTGCACCTTGTGGCTCATCTCGACCAGGACCTTGAGCGCGTTGTCCAGCGACAGGCCGGCCCGCATCATGATGGCCAGCTCGGTGGTCATGCCCTGGATGTCGTCGGCCTTGATGCGGCCTTTCTTGAGCGCACGCGCCGCCAGCGGCACATTGCCCAGGCTTGCGGCTTCCTCGACCTTGATGGGCGACAGGCGGCTCTTGCGCAGGTGCACCACCACCTCGGCCACGGCCGCAGCGGAAAAAGTGCCCTTGACCATCTGACCGCGGCTGTCCACGGCCTCCCAGCTGTAATCAGGCATCGCTTTGGTCCTGGGTCACGCGCAGCACTTCGTCGAGCGTGGTGACGCCCGAAGCCACCTTGCGCAGGCCGTCGTCATAGAGGCTCAGCATGCCGCTCTTGGCGGCCATGGCATGCAGGGCGTTGGCATCCTGGCCTTCGATGATGGCGCGGCGCAGCGGCTCGTCGATGACCATGAGTTCGTGGATGCCGGTACGCCCCTTGTAGCCCGTGCCGCGGCAGTGCTCGCAGCCGACGGCGCGGTAGATGGGCGAGCCCTCGCGCAGAAAGCGCTTGAGGCCGCTGCCCTCGATGGCGGCCGTCGGCAGTGTGTCGGGCTGCTTGCAGCGCGAGCACAGCGTGCGCACCAGCCGCTGGGCCAGCACGCCGTTGACCGATGAGGTAATCAGGTAGCTCTCCACCCCCATGTCGCGCATGCGGGTGACGGCGCCTGCGGCGGTGTTGGTGTGCAGCGTGGACAGCACCAGGTGACCTGTCAGGGCGGACTGCACGGCGATCTGCGCGGTTTCTCCGTCACGCATTTCGCCGATCATGATGATGTCCGGGTCCTGGCGCAGGATGGAGCGCAGGGCGTTGGCGAAGGTCAGGTCGATCTGGGGATGGACCTGGATCTGGTTGATGCCGTCGAGCTGGTATTCGACCGGGTCCTCGACGGTGATGATCTTGTTGGAAACCGCGTCGATCTTGGACAGGGCTGCATACAGCGTGGTGGTCTTGCCAGAGCCCGTGGGGCCCGTGACCAGCACAATGCCGTGCGGCTTGGCCAGCAGCGTGTTGAATTTCTCGAGCGTGTCCGCCTCGAAGCCCATGCTTTCCAGGCGCAGCCTCACGCTGGCGCGGTCCAGCACCCGCATGACAATGCTCTCGCCATGCACCGTGGGCGCGGTGGAGACGCGCAGGTCCAGTTCGCGGCCCTTGGCGCGGGTCTTGATGCGGCCGTCCTGCGGCAGGCGGCGCTCGGCAATGTCCAGATGGGCCAGCAGCTTGACGCGCGAGCCGACGGCGGCGCTCAGGCGCGGCGGCACGAGTTCGGCCGCGTGGATCACGCCGTCCATGCGATAGCGCACCTGCAGGCCGGCTTCAAAGGGCTCGAGGTGGATGTCGGAGGCGTGCAGCTCGATGGCGCGGGAAATGATGCCTGTGACCAGGCGGATGACGGGCGCCTCGCTGGCCAGGTCCTTCAGATGTTCGACGAAGTCGCCACCCGTGGCGTCCGATTCCCAGTACTGGCCTTCTTCCCCTTCGGGTTCCTGGCCTGCTTCGGACAGTGCCTTGCGGATGTCGGCCTCCAGCGCCAGCACGGGCTTGATCTGCAGCCCCGTGGCCAGGCGCAGCGCCTTGGTGATGAAGGGGTCCTGAGGCACGGACATGGCCACTTCGAGCACGCCGTCCTGCAGTGAAATGGGGCAGACGCACTGCGCATCCAGAAAACTGGCCAGCAGGCCAGGCACGTCGGGCAGCAGGTCGGGAAACTCTTCCGCACGCAGCCAGCGCATCTGCAGCTGCTCGGCCAGCGCCTGGGCCACGTCGGTTTCCGCCACCACACCCAGCTGTACCAGCACCTGGCCCAGGTAGCCGCCCAACTCCTGCTGCGCCTGCAGGGCGTTTTGCAGATCGCGCTCGTTCAGCTTGCCGGCGGAAAGCAGGCGTTCGCCCAGCCGCCCCTTGATCGGGGCTTCGACACCGGCAATCGGTTCCATGACGTGATTGGTGGAAGACATTGCCGCGGATTATCCACTGTCGCCGCATCCCCCGCGAAAGGCTCCGGATGTGGGGTCCACGGCCGTCCCCGCACCCGGCACCAGCGCTGTCATCAACTGTTACGCAACGGATATAACGGCGCGATGCTGCGCCGCACGATCGAAGTGGCTTCAGGCCGCTTTGACCGCGTCGGCAGGCAGGCCGCTGGCATCGCCCCAGCGGCGCTGCGCCATGACCAGCAGGCCTTCGAAGATGAGGTTGTCCACCAGCTCGAAGGGCCGCGTCATGCTGGGCACCATCTTCCAGCCTGCACCGCCGGCCATGACGCAGGCGGGCTCCATGCTGCAGTGCATGTACAGATGCTGGTACATGCGCTCCACGGCCCCGGCGATGGCGTAGGTGCCGCCACTGGTCAGCGCGTCGCTGGTGTTGGTGGGGAATGGCGTGACCGCACCCGTGGGCACGTGCAGGCCGGCCGTGCCGCTTTCCAGGGCGCGCAGCATGATGCCGTGGCCCGGAAGAATCAGCCCGCCCATGAAGTGGCCATGCTGGTCCAGCGCGTCCACGGTGACGGCCGTGCCGACCATGACCACGATCAGGGGCCGCTCGGGGCCGCGCTGCAGGATGTGCTGGCGCGCACCGATCATGGCCACCCAGCGGTCCGCACCCAGGCGCGACGGAAAATCGTAGCCATTGGTGACGCCGGCCTCGGCTGCGCTGGGCACGGCCCACTGCGGCTCGAAATCCCAGCCCAGCATCATGTCGATCTGGTCGTGCACGCGCCGTCGCGCCGTGTCGCCAGCCACCACGCAGCCCAGCATGCGCGTGGGCGTGGGCAGGTCGCTCCACGGCCCTTCGGCCAGGTGCTCGATGTGCTCAAGGAACTCGGCGCCGTGCGCCAACAGGGCAGCGCCAGGCCGATGCGCGTCGTACATCGCCCATTTCAAGCGGGTGTTGCCGATGTCTATGGCCAAAAAAGTCATGGGCGGGATTATCGGAGTTTTCCGGAGGATAGCGTCAGCCATGGACGACAACTGAATGAGGACGTGAACGCAAGAATGGCGCAAATGTCAAAAATCCGGGAGCGCTCCTGCCCGGCAGCGCGCGCTGCCACTGTTAGGCGTTACATTGGCCTTTCCGTTTTTCCACCCACCAACAGGAGTCACCCATGGGACTTTTCAGTTTCATCAAGGAAGCCGGCGAAAAGCTGTTCGGCGGCAGCGCCGCACAGGCAGCCGAGCCTGCGCAAGACCTGAATGCCAAGGCGGCCAAGGCCATCGAGACCTATATCGGCACGCAGAACCTGGGCGTCAGTGACGTGAAGGTGCAGTTCGACGGCTCGCAGGGCAAGGTCACGGTGCTGGGCACGGCACCTACCCAGGCGGCCAAGGAAAAGGTGACGCTGTGCTGCGGCAACGTCTCCAGCGTGCAGTCCGTGGACAACCAGATGACGGTGACCAACCCCGAGCCCGAAGCCCAGTACCACGACGTGGTGCGCGGCGACACGCTGTCGGCCATTGCCAAGAAGTTCTATGGCGATGCCAACAAGTACCCGGTGATCTTCGAGGCCAACAAGCCCATGCTGAGCCACCCCGACAAGATCTACCCCGGCCAGAAGCTGCGCATTCCGGTAATCTAAGCCCCCTGAGCGGCGTCGCCGCTTCCCCCTGAGGGGGACGACACCCTCGCGGCGGGGCGGCCCTTGCTCGGTGTCTCTGACCTGGCTCATGCCAGTTCTGGATGCCGCGAATTAGACCTACCCCGCTCCGAGAAAGGCCGCAATAGCGGCCTTTCTCAAGGAAAGATTCAGTATTTACCGCTCAACAGCGCACCGAACCCCGGAACGGCTGTCGGCAAGCCCAGGCGCTTGAGCATCATGAACGTCGTGGCCACCGAGGAAGACAGTACCGGCAGGCCCACGCGTTCCTCGATGGGCTGCACCGAGGCCAGCGAGGGCATCTGCACGCAGGCCGAGGCGATGACCGCGTCGGCATTGGCCGTGTTCAGGCGCCGCGTGATCTCGATGGGTGCGCGCGCATCCTGGGCGCCCACCTGCAGGTTGTCGGCAATCTCCAGCGAGATGCTGTCCACCACTTCGATGCCTTCGTTCTCTATGTAGTCGATGACCAGCTGCGTCAGCGGCTTCATATAGGGCGCCAGCAGCGCCACCTTCTTCGCGCCGATGGCGTGCAGGCCATCGACCAGGGCGCCGGCGCTGGTGACCACAGGCGCGGGGCCGCCGTTGTCCACGGTGCGCTGGTGCAGGCGCGTCTCGGAGACACGGTGGTAGCCGCGCCCCATGCTCATGATGGCCACCAGGCAGGCATAGCCGAGCACATCGACACGCGCATCCGACAGTTCCAGCGCGCAGCGGTCGCTGTCGCCGTCCATGGCAGCCAGCTCCTCCTTGGTCACATGCTTCATGCGCATGCGGCTGGAGTGAAAGGTGAAACGCTCGGGCGCCAGGGCCTCGCGGGCCCGCAGGATGGCGGGGATCTCGGTCTCCATCGTGGTGTTGGAGCTGGGCACGATCTGCCCGATACGGAAATGGGTTTTGGCTGTCATGTCAATCCATCGTGATGTGGTTGGCCTTGATGACCTTGCCCCAGTGGTCCGTCTCGCGCTGGACCAGGGCGGCCAGCGCCTGCGGGCCGAGGAATCGCGGCTCCACGCCCTGCAGGGCCGCGCGCTTTTGCACGTCAGGCGACTCCAGGGAGGTCTTGAGCGCGTCCGACAGCCTGGCGATGGCGTCGGGCGGCGTGCCCGCAGGCGCGAACAGGCCGACCCAGGCCTCCAGCTCGAAGCCCGGCAGGCCCGCTTCTGCGGTGGTGGGCACATCGGGCAGCATGGGATGGCGCGTCTTGCTGGTCACGGCCAGGGCCCTGAGCTTGCCCGTCTGCACATGGCCCAGCACCGAAGGCGGCGTGGTGATGAACATCTGCACCTGGCCGCCCAGCACGTCCTGGATGGCGGGGCCGGAGCCCTTGTAGGGCACGTGGGTGATCTGGGTCTGGGTCACCTGGGCGAACACGGCCGTGCCCACGTGCGACAGCGAGCCATTGCCCTGCGACGCATAGTTGACCTTGCCCGGGTTCTTGCGCAGGTAGGCAATGAATTCCTGCAGACTGTTCGCCGGCACCGAAGGATGGACGGCGATCACATTGGTAGCGGCCACGATCAGTCCCACGGGCACCAGCTCGGACTGGGCCCAGGGCAGCTTGGGAAACAGCGCCGGATTGCCCACGTGGTAGGCCGAATACGAAGCCAGCAGCGTGTAGCCGTCCTTGGGTGCCCTGGCCACCATCTGGTAGGCAATGTTGCCGCTGGCGCCGCCCCGGTTGTCCACCACGACCGACTGCCCCAGCAGGCGCGACATCGGATCGGACGCCAGGCGTGCCGCCGTGTCCACCACGCCGCCGGGCGGATTGGGGACCACGAGGGTGATGGACTTGGCTGGAAAGGCCTGGGCCTGGACGGTTCCTGCGCCCAGCAGGGCTGCCGCTGCCAGGCCGGCGGCCTGCAGCACAATGCGTCGATTCATGCTTGTCTCCATGTTCTCTTTGTACCGGCGCATTCTTGCGGGCCTGCTCGCGGTCGAACAGCCGTATCTCGTTGATCCATCCTTCGTCTCTGGTGGAGGATGCGAATGATCAACCTGCACCGATTCGATCTGCTGACGCTGCGCCTGTATGTGGCCGTGGTCGATGCCGGCAGCCTGACGGCGGGCTCGCGCACGCTGGGGCTGTCACTGGCAGCCGCCAGCAAGCGCGTGGCCGAGCTGGAGCAGCACTGCGGCGTGACCCTGCTGGTGCGCAGCAAGCGCGGCGTCACGCCCACGCCCGCCGGCCAGAGCATGTACCACCATGCCGTGGACGTGGTGGCCCGGCTGGAACATCTGGCCCTGGCCATGGACGACTTTCGCAGCGGCGCCACGGGCCAGTTGCGCCTGTGGGCCAACAACTCGGCGTTCGCAGGCTTTCTGCCCCGGCTGCTGGCCGACTTCATGGCGGCCCACCCGGGTGTCTCGGTGGACCTGGAAGACGCGCTGAGCGAGGAGTCCGTGCGCGCCGTGCTCAGCGGCGTGGCCGAGCTGGCCATCATCGGGGAGAACACGCCCCTGGAAGGGCTGAGCACCCAGGTCTGCGATGTGGACGAGCTGGTGCTGGTCATGCCGCGCGGCCATGCGCTGGACACGGACGACGACTCCCCCGTGCCCCTGGCCACCGTGCTGGACCACGACTTCGTGAGCCTGGCCCGCTCCACCTCGCTGATGCGGCGCATTGCGGCCGAGGCCGAATCCATCAACCGGCCCGTGCGGATCCGCATCCAGGTGCGCAGCTTCGATGCCATGTGCCACATGGTCTCGGTGGGCCTGGGCCTGGCCATCCTGCCGCGCGCGGCCACCGCGCCGCACCTGGCCGCGCGGGCACTGCGGCTGCGCCCGCTGGGGGCGCTCAACACCCGGCGCCGGCTGCTGCTGGCCATGCGCTCGCAGGCCACGCTGTCAGGACCGGCCCAGGCCCTGGTGGACATGGTGGCCGCCCGGGCGGCGGCGCTGGGGTTCGCGCAGCCGCAGCGCTGAGCGACGCCAGGTCGGCGCCGGCTTACTGGCGCCAGGGCAGGCCGCGCAGGCGCCAGCCGCCGACATGGCCGCGCTGGCCGCTGGCGTCCACATCGCCCTCGAAGCCTTCGAGGATGTTGTAGGCCTCGATGCCCAGTTGCGCTGCGCGCTGGGCAGCGGCCACCGAGCGCACGCCGCTGCGGCACAGCAGGACCACCTTGCCGCCCTCAGGCACGGCGGCGCGCAGCTGGCTGTCGAAATCGGGGTTCATGGCCATGGACGGCCACTGCTTCCAGGCCACGGCCACGGCGCCGGGTACGCGGCCCACCCACTCGCGCTCGGCATCGGTGCGCACGTCCACCAGCGCGGCTTCGCCGGATTGCAGCCATTGCCAAGCAAGTTCGGGAGGAATGTCGCCGGCATAGCCCTGTGCGGGCTGGACGGTCAGGGGAATGGCTGCGGGAACGGGAGCGTTTGCGGACATAGATGGGCTTTCTTGATAGGACGCGGTTGTGTGCCCGGCAAGAATAACCGTCCAGCCCGACCGGCGCCGCCTCGCCGGTGCCCGAGTCGCCTATTCCCAGGGCGGCAGCAGCCTGTCGCGCAGCACCTGGCGCTGCGCCTCCCAGCCCGGCATCACGCTGGCCACCGTGGCCCAGAAGCGCGGGCTGTGGTCCATGTGGCGCAGGTGGGACAGCTCGTGCACGACTACGTAGTCGATGACCTCGGGCGTGTGCTGCATGAGCCGCCAGTTCAGGCGGATGGCCCCTGCGGTGTTGGCGCTGCCCCAGCGCGTGCGCGCGCTGGTCAGGCGCAGGCTGGTCCATTGCACGCCCAGCAGCGGCGCATGGCGCTGCAGGCTGGCCGTGAACCAGGAGCGGGCCTCGCGCAGCATCCAGGCCTGCACGCAGGCACGCACCTCGGCAGCTGATGCGTCTGGCGCCAGGGGCAGGTGCAGGGACTGGCTGCCGTCGGCCGCCTGTTCGCGGTGGACCTGGCGGGTGCGCAGCGGCTGGGCTTCGCCACCGGTGAGAAGCAGTGCCAGGGGACGCCCCAGATAGTCGATCTCGCCGCCGTGCTCCCACCGGATGCGTGCCGACTGCTGGGCCCGCTGGCGCTGCCCGGCCTCCTGGAGCTTGCGCAGTATCCAGCCCGACTTCGCATCCAGTGCCTGCCCGATGGCCGTCATGCTCACCCATGCGGGCGCGCTGACCACCAGCCCCTGTGCGCCGATGGTGAAGCCTATGGTGCGCCGGCGCGACCGCTGCAACCGATAGTGCAGCACCTGCCCCTGGAGAACCGCCTGCTGGTTGGCTTGCGGATGAACGAAGGAACTGTGCGCGGAGCCGGCGGGCGGGGTGGGTGCAGGTGCAGGTGCAGGTGCAGGCAAAGCCTGCGGCGCTTCGGGTTGAGCGGATCGCTCACGGCGCGGCCTCAGCCCGCCGTCCTGTCTTTCCACGGCGGACGGCACCAACCAGTCCCAGGAACGCTGTGCCGTGTCCGCCATGCCGATTCCTGCCTCAGGCGCGGTAGGCCTCGGGGTCGAGGCGCTGCATCTCGGATTCGATCCAGTTTTCGACTTCCACCATCAGCTCCTCGTGCTTGCGGCCCACGGAAGGGATGGGCTTGCCGATGGAGACATCGACCACGCCCGGCGTCTTGATGAAGGCCTTGCGCGGCCAGCACTTGGCCGAGGTGACGGCAATGGGCACCACGGGCACGCCGGTCATGATGGCCAGGCGCGTGGCGCCGGTCTTGTACTCGCCGCGTTCGCCGCGCGGGATGCGCGTGCCTTCGGGGAACATGATGACCCAGGTGCCCTGGGCCAGCAGGCGCCGGCCCTGCTCCACGACCTTGTGGAATGCGCGCGACCCGTGCTTTCGGTCGATATGGATCATGTCCATGCTGCCGATGGACCAGCCGAAGAAGGGCACCATGAGCAGTTCCTTCTTGAACACATAGGCCAGCGGGCGCGGCATGATCGCCGGCATGAGGAAGGTTTCGTAGGTGGACTGGTGCTTGACCAGCAGCACCACGCCCTGCTTGGGGTCGGTGGGCAGGTTCTCCATGCCCTGCACGCGGTGGCGCACGCCCATGATCACGCGGGCGCTGTCCACCGACAGCTTGAGCCAGGCGCGCGCCACGGCATAGACACGGCGCGGCCCGCCGCCCAGCCAGCGCGTGAGCAGCACGGCCAGGGTGTAGGGGATCACGGTGATGCCCATCCAGAGCATGTGGAGGGTGGAGCGGATCAGGGACATGGCGGCAGTGTGGTGCAGAAAGCGGCGCAGCGGCCGGGCGGCTGGCCCGGGCCTTGCGCCCTCAGGAATCGGAATTCACAAAGATAGCATTGTGCGCAGGACAGCAGGCCGGCGGCGCATGGACAAAGCGCCGTTCAGGCGTTCAGGGAGCGGGTGCGGCATCTGCCGGAACCAGCGCATCGGCCAGCGCGGCCAGGCTGGCATGGCGCCGGGTGCCGGCAGGCAATCCGGGCGGAAGTTCGCCGTCCAGAGACACTCCGGCGCTGGCGCCCGTGCAGACCAGGTGCAGGCGTGCGCCCATGGCCGCTCCGGCCTGCAGGTGGGCCACGCAGGAACCTATGACCCACAGCTGCTGCCCCTCGACGCCGAAGCGCTCGGCAATCTGCTCGAACAGCGCCGTGCCGGGCTTGCGGCAATGGCATTCCTCGTCCGGGGCATGGGGGCAGTAGAAAACCGCATCGACGCGCGCGCCTGCCGCCGCCATTTCGCGGTGCATGCGCGCGTGCACGGCATTGAGCTCGGTCACGTCGAACAGGCCCCGGCCCAGGCCTGGCTGGTTGGTGGCGACCACCACATGCCAGCCCGCCCGGTTCAGGCGCGCCACGGCTTCCAGCGCACCGCGCTGGGCCCTCCAGGCCTCGGCCGAGCCGATGAAGCCCTCTTCACCGATCTGGTTGAGGGTTCCGTCACGGTCCAGGATCGCAATTTTCATGGTCGGGTCCCAAGAATGTCAGAACTCAATTGCGCGCGTCCCAAGACGAGGGACACCGAGGAAGGGCCTAGGCCGGCCGCGCCGCCCCGCACCGAGGGTGTCGTCCCCCTCCCTTGCGAAGCAAGTAGAGAGGCGCCGTGCCACGGGGGGAAGGCGCGAAGCGCCTCAGGGGGGGCTCCATTCACGCCAGTCGCGAAAGGTCCGCCACGCGGTTCATGGCTTCGTGCAACGTGGCCAGCAGGCCCAGGCGGTTGGCCTTGAGCGCCGGGTCTTCGGCGTTGACCATCACATGCTCGAAGAAGGCATCGACCGGGGCGCGCAGCGCGGCCAGAGTCTGCAGGCTGGCCGTGTAGTCGCCGGCAGCAAACTGCTGCTGCGCCTTGGGCGCCACCGATTGCAGGGCTGCGTACAGGTCCTTCTCTGCCACCTCGGCCAGCACGGCCGCGTCGACCTGGGCCTGCACGGCCTGGTCGGCCTTCTTGAGGATGTTGCCCACGCGCTTGTTGGCGGCGGCCAGGGCCGGTGCCTCGGGCAGCTCGCCGAAGGCGCGCACGGCTTCCAGGCGCTTTTGCACGTCGGACAGGCGCTGCGGGCGCAGGGCCAGCACCGAGTCCACTTCCTGGGCCGAGAAACCCTGCTCGCGCAGGTTGCCGGCCAGGCGGTCGTAGATGAAATCGGCCAGCTGGGGCGTGGCGTCCTCGATCTTGTCGCCGAAGGCGGGCAGCACGCTGACCAGCAGGGTTTCCAGGTCCAGCGCCAGGTCCTTCTCGACCAGCATGCGGATCACGCCCAGGGCGTGGCGGCGCAGCGCGAAGGGGTCGCGGTCGCCCGTGGGCAGGTTGCCGATGCCGAACATGCCGACCAGGGTTTCCAGCTTGTCGGCCAGGGCCACGACCACGCCGGCGTTGCCGCGCGGCAGTTCGTCGCCCGCAAAGCGGGGCTTGTAGTGGTCCTCGATGGCATCGGCCACGGCCACGTCCAGGCCGTCGTTGAGCGCGTAGTAGCGGCCCATGGTGCCCTGCAGTTCGGGAAACTCGCCCACCATGTCGGTCACGAGGTCGGTCTTGGCCAGTTGCGCGGCCAGGTCGGCCTGCTGGGCCAGGCCCGTGTCGCCCAGCTGGCGGGCAATGCTCTTGGCGATGGAGCGCACGCGCTCCACGCGCTCGCCCTGGGTGCCGAGCTTGTTGTGGTAGACCACCTTGCCCAGCCCGTCCACGCGCGAGGCCAGGGTCTTCTTGCGGTCCTGGTCGAAGAAGAACTTGGCGTCGGCCAGACGCGGGCGCACCACGCGTTCGTTGCCGCCGATGACGGCGCTGGCATCCTGGGGGCTGATGTTGCTGACCACCAGGAACTGGTGGGTCAGCTTGCCGGCGGCGTCCAGCAGCGGGAAGTACTTCTGGTTGGCCTTCATGGTGAGGATCAGGCATTCCTGCGGCACGTCGAGGAATTCCTTCTCGAACTCGCAGACCAGCACATTGGGGCGCTCGACCAGGGCCGTGACTTCGTCCAGCAGGGCCTCGTCCTCGATGGGACGGACACCGCCGCCCACGCGCTCGGCAGCGGCCTGCAGCTGGCGCGCGATCTCGGCACGGCGCTCGGCGAAGCTGGCGATGACGGCGCCTTCCTCGCGCAGCTGCGCGGCGTAGTCATCGGCGGAGCGGATGACCACGGGATCGACCGCCGCCTCGAAGCGGTGGCCATGCGTGGCCGTGCCGGCCGTCAGGCCCAGGGCCTTGACGCCGATCAGCACCTCGGTGCCGTGCAGCACCACCAGGCCGTGGGCCGGGCGCACGAAATGGACGCTGCTCCAGCCGTCGGCCAGTTGGTAGCGCATGACCTTGGGGATGGGCAGCCGGGCAATGGCTTCGTCCAGCGCCTTTTGCACGCCGTCGGCCAGCATCACGCCGCGCACGGTGGAGGCGTGGAACAGGGCTTCGGCCTTGCCTTCGCCCTGGCGGGTCAGGCTGGCAACGGCTTCTTCGCCGGCGCCCAGGGCGGCCAGCTTCTTGATCAGTGCGGGCGTGGGCTTGCCGTCGGCGTCCAGGCCCACGGAGACGGGCATGAGCTTTTGCGACACGGCCTTGTCCTCGGCCTGGGGCAGCACTTCGGTGATGTGGGCGGCCAGGCGGCGCGGCGAGGCATAGGCCGTCAGGCGCGCTTCGCTGGAGGCCAGCAGGCCCTGGGCCTTGAGCTGCTCGAACAGCACGCCGGCAAAGGCGTCGCCCAGCTTTTGCAGCGCCTTCGGGGGCAGCTCTTCGACAAACAGTTCAACAAGAAGATTCGATGCGTTCATGGTCTGGTGTTCTCTCGGTGCAGCGGTGTCCGCCTCAGGCGGCCTTCTTGCCCTGTTGTTCGGCGGCCTTGGCCAGCTCGGCCAGCACTTCGTCGGCATGGGCCTTGGGCGCCATGGGGAAGCCCAGGCGCGCACGGCTGTCCATATAGGCCTTGGCCACGGCGCGGGCCAGGTTGCGGATGCGGCCGATGTAGGCGGCACGCTCCGTCACGCTGATGGCGCCGCGCGCATCGAGCAGGTTGAAGGTGTGGGCGGCCTTGAGCACCTGCTCGTAGGCCGGCAGCGCCAGCTGTTCGCCGATCAGGTGGTTGGCCTGCTTTTCGTGGGCGCTGAAGGCGGTGAACAGGAAGTCGGCGTCCGAGTGCTCGAAGTTGTAGGTGGACTGCTCCACCTCGTTCTGGTGGTAGACGTCGCCGTAGCTCAGGCCGTCGGTCCAGGTCAGGTTGTAGACGTTGTCCACGCCCTGCAGGTACATGGCCAGGCGCTCCAGGCCATAGGTGATCTCGCCGGTGGCGGGCTTGCAGTCGATGCCGCCGACCTGCTGGAAGTAGGTGAACTGGGTCACCTCCATGCCGTTGAGCCAGACTTCCCAGCCCAGGCCCCAGGCGCCCAGCGTGGGGTTTTCCCAGTCGTCCTCGACAAAGCGGATGTCGTTCTTCTTGAGATCGAAGCCCAGGGCCTCGAGCGAGCCCAGGTACAGCTCCAGGATGTTGTCGGGCGCGGGCTTGAGCACGACCTGGAACTGGTAGTAGTGCTGCAGGCGGTTGGGGTTGTCGCCGTAGCGGCCGTCCTTGGGGCGGCGGCTGGGCTGCACGTAGGCGGCCTTCCAGGGCTCGGGGCCCAGGGCGCGCAGGAAGGTGGCGGTATGCGAGGTGCCCGCGCCCACTTCCATGTCATAGGGCTGGAGCAGCGCGCAGCCCTGGTCGGCCCAGTAGGACTGCAGCTTGAGGATGATTTGTTGGAAAGTGAGCATGACTTGTTTCAGGCGTCGCACGCAGGCCGGGGCCGCGCCGGTGAATGAGAGGCGGCTCGCGCCGCGCAAACGACGATTTTAAGGCGCCGCCCGGCCCTGCGCCGTGGCGCGGGCCTGCGGCCCCACGGCAGACGCTCCACAGGGCGATCTGCATCAAAAAACGGAGCAGGCGACACATGCCGGCAAAGGCCGTGGCGCGCGAAGCCCCGAAAGCCCGCCTTGCACGACGCATCCGGATCATTTTTTGACAATTCACCGGGGCAGCGGCCGGTGGCCGTTCGCCACGCCGCCATGCACGCCGCCTAGAATGGCCCATTGACCTTTTTTGTCGTGGACCACCACCGCCCCGGAGCCTGCCATGAACCTGATGAACATCATCACCAAGCAACTGATAGAGATCATCGAGTGGACCGATGACTCGCGCGACACGCTCTCCTACCGCTGGCCCGACGACGACAAGGAAATCAAGAACGGCGCCCAGCTCATCGTGCGCGAGTCGCAGCAGGTGCAGTTCGTCTCGGCCGGCCAGTACGCCGACCTGTTCAGCCCCGGCAAGCACACGCTGACCACGCAGAACATTCCCATCCTGTCCACCATCCAGGGCTGGAAGTACGGCTTCAACTCGCCGTTCAAGTGCGATGTCTACTTCATCAACACGCGGCTGTTCACGGGCAACAAGTGGGGCACCTCCAACCCCGTGATGGTGCGCGACCAGGACTTCGGCGCCGTGCGCCTGCGCGCCTTCGGCACCTATGACTTCCGCATCGTCGAGCCGGCCAAGTTCCTCAAGGAAGTGGCGGGCACGGACCAGAACTTCCGCATCGACGAGTTCGCCGACACCATGCGCTCGCGCATCATCAGCGTGTTCACCGAGTCGCTGGCCAAGGCCCGGGTGCCCGTGCTGGACGTGGCCCAGCGCTATGGCGAGCTGGGCGATGCGCTGCTGCCGCTGATCAACCCGGCCATGACGGACAAGTACGGCCTGGAGATCACCAGCTTCGTGCTGGAGAACGTGTCCGTGCCGCCCGAGGTGGAGCAGGCCATCGACAAGCGCTCCAGCATGACGGCCATCGGCAACCTCAACGACTACGTCAAGTACCAGATGGGCCAGGCCATGACCACGGGCGGCGAAGGCGCTGCCGCAGCCACCCTGCCCGCCACCATGGCCATGGGCTTCGGCATGGCGCAGGAGATGATGAAGAGCATGCAAAACGGCGGCGGCGCCGGCGGCGCACCGGCCGGCCAGGCCTCCGACCCGTTCTCGCCTGCCGCCGCCCAGGCAGCCCAGGCGCCGGCAGCGCCCGCCGCCGGTGGCCTGCAGGTGCTGACCCCGGCGCAGGCGGCCCAGGTGCTGGGTGTGAGCGAGGCCGATGTGCTGGCCGAGATCCAGGCCGGCAACCTCAAGGCGCGCCAGATCGGCAGCCAGTGGCGCATTGCGCAAGCCGCACTCGATGAGTTCCTGCGCGGCTGACATTTCCGTGGTTTGACCCCTTGCGGCGCCAGGCCCTGCCTGGCGCCGCGTCCCGTTTTCCAGGACCGATGCCGTGAGCGCGCCCTCCTCCAGTTCCTCCAGCACCTCGACTTCCCCCGCCTCCGGTTCCTGGGAGGCCGCTGCCGCCGCGCCGGCCATGGTGCGCAAGCACCCCTGCCCCGAATGCGGCGCCAACCTCGAATGGAATGCCCAGGCCCAGGCGCTCAAGTGCCCGTACTGCGGCACCACGGTGCCCTGGAGCGAGGAAACGCGCGAGGAACTGGGCCGCGATGTGGTCGAGCAGGACCTGGCCGAGGCGCTGCGCAACCCCAAGTCCGGCCGGGGCTGGGGCACGGAGGACCGCTACGAGGTCCAGTGCCAGAACTGCCGTGCGATCTCGGTCTTCGTGAACCGCACCGTGGCCCAGCGCTGCGACTTCTGCGGCTCGCCCTCCATCGTGGCCCACGAGGGCCAGGGCGATGCCATCACGCCGCAGAGCATCCTGCCCTTCAAGATCAGCGACGGCCAGATCCGCGACCGCATACGCCAGTGGTACGGCAGCCGCTGGTTCGCGCCCAACCGCCTGAAATCCGCCGCGCTGACCGACACGCTGCACGGCGTCTACCTGCCCTACTGGACCTTCGACGCCCACGCCAGCGCCGACTGGCAGGCCGAGGCGGGCTTCTACTACTACACCACCGAGTCCTACCGCGACAGCAACGGCAACGTGCAGACGCGCCAGGTGCGCCATGTGCGCTGGGAGCCGGCCTCGGGCAGCCTCGCCCATTTCTTCGACGACGAGCTGGTGCCCGGCACCGTGGGCGTGCACGCCAACCTGCTGCGCCAGGTGGAGCCCTTTCCCACCACCACCGACCTCAAGCCCTACACGCCCGAGTTCGTGCGCGGCTGGACGGTGGAGCGCTACCAGATCGACCTGGGCAAGGCCGCCCAGGTCAACGTGCAGGACATGGACGAGCAGCTGCGCGCCCTGTGCGCGCGCCAGGTGCCCGGCGACACCTACCGCAACCTGCAGATGCAGCGCGAGTACCAGGGCCGCACCTTCAAGCACATCCTCGTGCCGGTCTGGCTGGTGGGCTACACCTACGGCAGCAGGACCTTTCAGATCATCGCCAACGGCTACACGGGCCAGATCGCGGGCGAGCGCCCCTACAGCGCCCTCAAGATCACGCTGGCCGTGCTGGCCACGATCATGGTGCTGGCGCTGCTGTGGGTGATGTTCGGACAGTAGGCCAGCTGCCGCTCACCACGCGCTCCAGACCTCTTCGGCAAGCCCGAAGGCGGTGCTCGCGCCGGAACCTCCGGTGACCGCCACCACGCGCGTGGCCTCGTCGGGCGCATGCACCACGCAGGGCGCGTCCTGCGCACTCGGGTAGACGCCCACCCAGCGCTCTACCACCTGCGCATCGCGCAGGTGCAGGGCCTCGTTCATGTGGCGCAGCATCAGCCGGTCCACGGCTTCGCTGGCAAAGGGCGGGGGCGCTGCGCCGTAGTGGTGGGAGTCGCCCACCACCAGGCTGCCGTCGGCGCTTTGCACGGCGATCAGGTGGATGCCGTGGGCCAGGCTCTCGCCCTCCTCCCGCTCCAGCTCGGCGCGCAGCGCGGCGGCTTCGGGCAGGGCGCTGTAGCCCTCGTATCTGACCATGCTCAGGTCCCCCATGACCGAGCCCTTGAGCTGCAAGCCCGGCTGCGGCCGCACGCGCAGCATCTGCAGCTGGCACAGCTGGATGCGGTGCGGCGCCCACAGGCCGGCGAACAGGCCACCCGGGTCGGCGTTGTTGCAGACCACCACGCGTTCGCCGTGGTAGCTGGCGCGGGCGCTGCGCACCCGGGGTGCCGCCACCTCGAGCACGGCCTCGCCAAAGCGGAAATCCACGCCCATGGCCTGCTCCAGCCACTGCGCCAACCTGGCAATGGCTGTGCGCGACTCCACGCGCAGCTCATGCGGGCTGTAGAGCACGGCGCTGAGGTCTTCGGTGCGCAGTGCCGGGTGGCGTTCGGCGGCCTGGGCCGGCGTGAGCAGCTCGCAGCGCTCGCCCATGGAGGTGCTCAGAAAGGCGTGGAGCACGGCCTCGGCGCTGGCCCGGCGCGCCGTCAGCCACAGGCCGCGGTGCACGACCTCGATGCCGGCCTGCGGCGCGATCTCGGCCCAGGTATCGCGCGAACGCATGGCCCGCTGCCAGTGGGCGCCCGCCTGCTGCCCCGTGACAGTGACAAAGCCGAAATTGCGGATGGAGGCGGAGATGCAGGCTGCATCGCGCTCGATGACGAGCACGCTGCGGCCACGGCGCGCAGCCGCATAGGCGTGGGCCAGGCCGACAATGCCGGCCCCCACCACGATCAGGTCGTAGTTCTTCATGGGAGAAAACAGAGGAGAGGGAAAGGAAAAAAGTCAGCGCTGGCGCCAGCGCTGCGTGCGCCGCTGCACCCAGGCATCCAGCGCCGCGATCAGCAGCCGGCCCGCAGCGGCCGTGGCAAAGATCAGCGTGGCCATGGCGGCGGCCGGCGCGGTGTCGCCCGCGTCGTCCATGGCCAGCACGGCCACCGAGGCCAGCGTGGTCTCGGGCGAGTACAGGAACACCACGGCCGACACCGTGGTCATGGCGTTGACGAAGAAATAGCCGGCCACCTGCATGACCACGGGCAGGCATACCGGCAGGTGCACGCGCCACAGCAGCGTCCAGAAGGCCACGCCCATGGAATCGGCCACGCGCTCGTACTCGGCATCGAGCTGCTGCAGCGCGGCCAGTTGCGTGATGTGCGCCACCGAGAAGAAATGCGCCACCGAACACAGCACCAGGATGGCCATGCTGCCGTACAGGAAGTGCAGCGGATTGCCCTGGGCATTGAAGAACAGGATGTAGCCCAGGCCCAGCGCCAGCCCCGGCACGGCCATGGGCAGCGTGGCCACGGCATGCAGCCACTGGCGCGTGCGCGCCCAGCGCACGGGCTTGGCCACCAGGTAGGCGGTCACAAAGCTCAGCACCGCGCCCAGCACGGCCGTGGCCAGCGCCATGGACAGCGAGTTGCCATAGCTGGCCCAGCCGCCGCCGTCCATCATGTCGAAGCGGTAGTTCTTGAATGTCAGCGTGAGGTTGTACGGCCAGTAGCTGACCAGGGAGGCCAGCACGGCCGTGCCCATGACGGCCAGCAGCGCCAGCGCCACCAGCGCGCAGTAGGCGAACAGCGCGCGGTCCAGCGGCGCATGGGGCTGGGGCACCAGCGGCACGGAGCGCACGCCCATGGTGGCCGCCTGGCGCGCGCGCAGATGGCGCTCGGCCGCAAAGGCCAGGCCGGCCGGCACCAGCAGCAGCATGGCCACCACCGCACCCATGGACAGGTTTTGCTGGCCGATGACCTGCTTGTAGATGTCGGTGGCCAGCATGGCCGTGTTGCCGCCAATGACCTTGGGCACGCCGAAGTCGGTCACCACGAGCACGAAAACCACGATCCACGAAATCATCAGCCCGTAGCGGCTGGCCGGCAGCGTGACCTGGCGGAAGCTGCGCCAGCGGCTGGCGCCCAGCGTGGCGGCCGCCTCGTACAGGCGCGCATCGCCCGAGGCCAGCGTGGTGCACAGAATCATCAGCGCATGCGGAAAGGTCCAGAGCACCGAGCCCACGATGATGCCGAAGGGCCCGTAGGCCGAGCCCCCCTGCAGCCAGCCCTTGAGCAGGCCCTGGCTGCCGAACAGGTAGATCAGGCTGATGGCCATGAGCAGCGAGGGCGCCAGCAGCGGCACCAGGGCCAGCGCGCGGAACCAGCGCGCCAGCGGCATGCAGCTGCGCACCACGCCATAGGCGTAGGCATAGGCCAGCAGCACGCAGACCGTGCTGCTCACGGCCGACAGCCACAGGCTGTTGAACAGCGATTGCGTCACGCCCGGCATGCGCGCATAGGTGATGAACTGGGCCAGGCCCGTGAAGCGGCCCGTGTCGTCCCAGAAACTCCTGCCCAGCAGGCTAGCCACCGGCAGGGCGATGGTGGCCAGCAGCCAGGCCAGTGCGCCCAGCACCAGGGCGCCCAGCCACCAGCGCTCCCAGCCTGCGCTGCGCCCCTGCGGACGCACGGGCCCTGCAGGCGCGCTGCGGCGGGCGCAAGCGAAGCGGTCCACCGGCACCGGCACCGGCACGGAAACGGCCGTGTCCATGGGATGCGCGCTCATGCGGCCTTCCTCGCATCGGGCGCCGCCAACGGCTGCAGCGCAGCGGCGGGCAACTCCATCAGCACCTCGCCCTGCAGCCAGTCGGGCAGGCCCACGTCGTGGCGCAGGGGCCACTGGGCGTCAACCTGGCACTGCAGCGTGGGGCTGTACAGGCGCACCAGGGCCATCGATCCGAGGAAGGAGGTCTCCACCACGCGGGCGCGCAACAGGTTGGGCAACGCCGTGGGCTGGGCCGGGTGCAGCACCACGCTTTCCGGACGCACGCCGACCAGCAGCGCGTCGCCACGCTCGAAGCCGGCCAGCGCACAGCGCAGGCTGGCTTCGCCGATGCGCACCTGGTCCGCCCCCTCGGCCGTGGCCGGCAGCAGGTTCATGCGGCCCACGAAACCGGCCGCGAACTGGCTCACGGGCTGGGCATAGAGCTGCTCGGGCGAACCCTGCTGCTCGATGCGGCCCTGGTGCATGAGCACCACGCGGTCGGCCATGGACAAGGCCTCTTCCTGGTCGTGCGTGACCATGATGGAGGCGATGCCCAGCTGGCGCTGCAGCTGGCGGATCTCGCTGCGCAGCTCGGTGCGCACCTGGGCATCGAGCGCGGACAGCGGCTCGTCGAGCAGCAGCAGGCGCGGCCGGGGCGCCAGCGCGCGGGCCAGTGCCACGCGCTGCTGCTGGCCGCCCGACAGCTGGGCCGGGTAGCGCTGGGCCTGCGCGCCCAGACCCACCAGGGACAGCATCTCGGCCACGCGCTCGCGCGCCTGCGCCGCAGGCTGCCCGTTCAGCCCGAAGGCCACGTTCTGCGCGGCCGTGAGATTGGGAAACAGCGCATAGCTCTGGAACACCACGCCGAAGCCACGGCGTGCGGCCGGCCAGCGCGTGATGTCATCGCCCTGGAACAGCACCCTGCCCTCGTCAGGCATGTCGATGCCGCAGACGATGCGCAGCAGCGTGGTCTTGCCGCAGCCCGAAGGGCCGAGCAGGCTGACGAACTCGCCCGCCTCCACGTTCAGGTCAATGCCGCGCAGCACCTGCTGCTCGCGGTAGCGCTTGGCGATATGGTCTATGCGCAGCATGGCGTGGCTCCGGCTTACTTTTTCTCTGCCTTGGCTTCGTAGCGGCGGCTCCACTCGGCCAGGATGCGCTCGCGGTTGGCCGCGGCCCAATCGAAGTCGTTCTTCGCCAGCCGCTTTTCGAGATCGGCAGGAATGAACTCCAGCTTTTCCTGCGCCTCGGGCAAGGCCAGCACGGCGAAGTTGGCGGCGTAGAGCTTGTTGGCCTCGGGCGTGACGGCCCAGTCGGCCAGGGCCTTGGCGGCTTCCTGCTTCTTGCTGGTCTTGAGGATGGCCGTGGCCTCCACATCCCAGCCCAGGCCTTCCCGAGGGAAAACGATGTCGATGGGCGCACCGTCCTTCTTGGTCTTGCTGGCGCGGTACTCGAAGCTCAGGCCCACGGGAAACTCGCCGGCCCCCGCCTGGCGGCAGGGCTTGGAGCCGCTGTGCGTGTACACGCCCATGTTCTGGTGCAGGGCGTCCATGTAGGCCCAGCCCTTGTCCTCGCCCATGATCTGCAGCCAGGCCGCGACCATCAGGTAGCCCGTGCCGCTGGAGGCCGGGTGGGGCATGGTGATCGTGCCCTTGAACTCGGGCCTGACCAGGTCGGCCCAGCTGGCGGGCACCGGCAGCTTGCGCTTGCCGGCCTCCACGGTGTTGAAGCAGATGGCCGAGGACCACAGGTCCATGCCCACCCAGGTCGGCTGGGCGCGCGGATCGCGCATGTTGGCTCGCACCTTGTCCAGGCCCTTGGGCGCGTAGGGCTGGAGCATGCCCTGCTTGTCCAGCAGCATCAGCGAGGTGGCGGCCACGCCCCAGATCACGTCGGCCTGGGGATTGGCCTTTTCGGCCAGCAGGCGGGCCGTGATGATGCCCGTGCTGTCACGCACGAACTTGAGTTCGATCTCGGGATGGGCCTTCTCGAAGCCGCTCTTGTAGGCCTTGATCTGGTCAGCCTCCAGGGCGCTGTAGACCAGCAGCTCGGTCTTGGCCGCATGGGCCAGGGGTGCGAAGGAGGCGACGGTCAGCACCGCAGAGGCAATGGCAAGGCGGCGGCCCAGGGAGGCAAGGGTGTGGCGCATGGCGTGTCAGTTCCGTTGTGGGTTCGTGGACAGGCGGCAGGGTCGCCACCTCTGACACCCACTGTAGAAAGCGCAGGTGAAACGTCCGTGTCACACAACGGAAATTTGGCGAAGCGGGTATTGGCGGATTTGGGTGCCCTCCGCCCCGCGGCGCCCCCGCCCCGCTCCCGCCTTCTTCAGCGGCGCGGCTTTACCCTGCCCGGGCGCTCAGCCTGGGCCGTCTGCGGCTGCAGCGCATCCAGCAGCCGGTCCTGCAGGCGCGCGCGGTGGGCAAGGTTCTGATCCAGCCTGGCGGCCAGCGCGTCGATGTGCTCGCGCATCAACTGCTCGGCGCGCGCCATGTCGCCGGCCGCCAGCGCATCGACGATGGCCTCGTGGTCGGCATTGGAGTGCTGGGCCTCGGTCTGCGACTGGTACAGCGCAGACACCAGGGTGGTGCGCGCCGACAGGTCGGCCATCATGGCCGTGAGAAAGCGGTTGCCCAGTTGCTCGGCCAGGCAGACGTGGAAGTCGGCCAGCAGCACGCTGCGCTGGCCGGCGTTGTCGGCCTCGGCGATGGCGCCGCGCTCCTGGGCCACATGCTCGCGCAGCGTGCGTATGGCCGCCTGCAGCGGCCGGCCCGCGTCGCGCAGCATGCCGGACTCCAGCACGCGGCGCGCGGCATAGGTTTCCTGGGCTTCCTCGAACGAGGGCTCGACCACGTACCAGCCCTGGCGCGAGCGCACCTCGACGAAGCCGCGCGCCTGCAGCTGCATCAGCGCCTCGCGCACCATGGTGCGGCTCACACCGAAGACCTCGGCCAGTTCCTTTTCGCCCAGGCGTTCGCCAGGGCGCAGCTTGCGCTCGACGATGGAGCGCATCACGCGCTCGGCAATCAAGGCCGGCCCGGTGGCCGGCGCATCCTGCGGCTCGGACATGGCGGCCTCCTCAGGCTGCGGCCGGAATGCGGCGCGGGCGCAGCGTGGCCATCACCCAGTACACGCTGCCGCCGATCAGCACGCCGAAGAACCAGCCGTAGGTGCCCCACCAGACCGGCAGCAGGCTGGTGAAGTTGGGCAGGATGGTGGAGAACACGCTGCCGATGCCGGTGGCGATCAGCGCGTTGACGTTCCAGCCGCCCTCGTAGCGGTACTCGCCATGTTCGTCATACAGCGCGGCCACGTTGATGTTGCCCTTGGCCACCAGGTAGTAGTCCACCAGGATGATGCCCAGCAGCGGCCCCATGGTGGCGCCGATGGCGTTCACGAAGTGGGCAGCGCCGCCCTCCCATGGTGCAAAGGGGTAGAGAGCCAGGGCGATCAGTGCGGCGATGTATCCGCCGCGCTTGAAGTCGATGCGCTTGGGAAACACGTTGGAAATATCGAAGGCCGCCGAGACGAAGTTGGCCACCACGTTGATGCCCAGCGTGGCCACGGCAAAGGTGACGGCGGCCAGCAGGGCCAGCACCCAGCTGTCGAACTTGGCCGAGATCTGCTCGGGGTGCAGCAGCACCTCGCCATAGACCTTGAAGGCCGCAATCGTGGTGATGCCGGCCACCAGCGAGAAAGCGATCAGGTTCACGGGCAGGCCCCAGAGGTTGCCCTTGGCCACCGCCTCCTTGTTCTTCGCATAGCGCGAGAAATCGCAGAAGTTCAGGTACAGCGCCGCAAAGTAGGTGATCCAGGTCGCGCCCACGGCCATCAGCGCCCAGAAGCTGCCCGGCGCGCCGCTCACCCCCGCATCCTTGGTCTTGTCCAGCAGCACATCCATGGGAATGCCGTGGTCGAAACTGAAGCCGCCGGCCTTCACGCACAGGCCGATGGCCAGCACCAGCATGGCGATCCACACGGCAGGCCCTGCCCAGTCCTGGAATCGCCGCACGGTCTCCATGCCCCTTTGGATGATCAGCAGCTGCAAGGCCCAGATGACCACGTAGCAGATCACCTCCAGACCCGAATGGCCCAGCCAGTGCGTGGTCTGGTGGAAGGACAGCAACGCCTCATTGCGCACCAGCAGCGCCACCATGGCGCCCGAGGCCGCCGCCGTCTGCGCCCCGTACCAGAAGCAGGCCACGATGGCTCGCACCAGGGCAGCCAGATTCGCGCCCCATACCCCGAAGGACGCACGCGCCAGCACCGGATAGGGCACGCCGGTCTTCTCGCCCGCGTAGCCCACCAGGTTCATCAAGAAGAAGATGACCAGGGAGCTGATGCCGATGGCGATCAGAAAATTGACGAAGCTGCCGCACAGCAGAAACAGGCTGGCCGCCAGGTAGTAGCCCCAGAGGCTGTGCACGTCCGAAGTCCAGACGTTGAAAATGCTGAAGGCGCCCCAGCGGCGGTCCTTGGTGGGCGCCAGGTCTTCGTTGTAAAGACCCGGCGAGGGATTGCGAATATCCATTGCTGCGCTCCTTGATCACGAGCAATCACTGACACAAGACCAGCCGAGACCCATGAATCAGCTGGCACACAAACTGGCACGCAAACTGGTATGCAAGAAGTGTGCCTTCAGGCGCAGGAGTTGTTTCCAGGGACATACCCGGCCACGCCGGCCCTGCGCATCACGGCGCCATGTTGAAATGGCGCCAGGCATTCCTGACCCCAACACCCCGCCATGTTCGTCACGCAGCTCAAGTCCTTCTTCTGGGTGGCCCGCCTGGGCAGCATCACGCAGGCGGCACGCCAGCTTTCGCTGAGCCAGCCCACCGTGACCACCCAGATCCGCGCGCTGGAAGAGCACTACGGCGTGGAGCTGTTCCATCGCCAGGGCGGACGGCTGTCCATCACCGATGCCGGCTTGCGCCTGCTGCCCCAGGTCGAGCAACTGCTGCTGCAGACCATCCAGCTGGAGTCGGCGCTGCGCCATTCGGGCGATGCCAGCCAGGGCCAGCTGCGCATCGGTGCGACGGCGCCCTACTACGTGCTGGACATCGTCAAGCGCTACCAGCGGCGCTTCGAGCGGGTGGAAGTGGCCATCGTGGGCGGCAACTCGCGCCAGATGGTGCAGGCGCTGGTGGACTACCAGGTGGACCTGGCGACCTCGTCACACCTGGAAGGTGATCCGCGCCTGCTGCGCGTGGAACTGGGCCAGGACCCGCTGGCCCTGCTGGTGCACCGCAGCCACCGGCTGGCGCAGCGCACCATGGTGCAGGCGTCCGATCTGGTGCAAGACACGCTGATCCTGCGCGAGCGCGGCTCCATGACGCGCCAGCTCACCGAACAGATGCTGGCCGCCGCCGGCCTGGCACCGCGCCACGTCATGGAAATCGCCAGCCGCGAAGCCATCCGCGAGGCCGTGATCCGCGACATGGGCATCAGCGTCTTCGCCCGGCATGAAGCCTCGGCCCACCCCGACATCGTCGTCCTGCCCTTCGCAGGCCCCGTGCCGCGCCTGCCCGAATACCTGTACTGCCTGCGCGAACGCCGCCAGGCCCGGCTGATCGCCGGCTTTCTGGAGGAAGCCGTGCCGGGCGGGGTGCTGCCGGACCAGATGTGAACTGGCTCAGGCCAGCTCGGCATCCGCCAGCAGCGGCTGCTTGAGATCCTTGTCCGACAGCGACAGCTCCACATTGAGCTGCGGCCACTGCACGCCGATGGCCGGGTCGTCCCAGGCAATGCCGCGATCGGCCTGGGGCGCGTAGAAGGCCGTGGCCTTGTAGAGGAAGTCGGCGCTGTCGCTGAGCACCATGAAGCCGTGGGCAAAGCCTGGGGGCACCCACAGCTGGCGGTGGTTGTCTTCCGTCAGCTCGGCGCCCACCCATTGGCCGAAGGTCGGCGAGCCCTTGCGGATGTCCACGGCCACATCGAACACGGCGCCGCGCACCACGCGCACCAGCTTGCCCTGGGCATGGGGAGGCAGCTGGTAGTGCAGGCCGCGCAGCACGCCCTTCTTGCTGCGGCTGTGGTTGTCCTGCACGAACTGGTGGTCCGTGCCCGTGGCCTGGTTGAAGGCCTGCTGGTTGAAGCTTTCGAGGAAGAAGCCGCGATCGTCACCAAAGACCTTGGGCTCGATCAGCATCACCTCGGGAATGGCCAGGGGTGTTGCCTTCATGCGTGCACCTTTTCCTTGAGGATCTGCAGCAGGTACTGGCCATAGCCGTTCTTGGCCAGCGCCTGGCCCAGCGTCTCGAGCTGGGCACGGTCTATCCAGCCCTGGCGGAAGGCGATCTCCTCGGGGCATGACACCTTCAGGCCCTGGCGCTGCTGCAGCGTGGCGATGAACTGGCCGGCCTCCAGCAGGCTGTCGTGCGTGCCCGTGTCCAGCCAGGCATAGCCACGGCCCATGAGCTCCACATTGAGCTGGCCCTTGTCCAGGTACAGGCGGTTGAGGTCGGTGATTTCCAGCTCGCCGCGCGCCGAGGGCTTGATGGACTTGGCCAGCTCAACGACCTGGTTGTCGTAGAAATACAGGCCCGTGACCGCGTAGTTGCTCCTGGGCTGCTTGGGCTTTTCCTCCAGGGAAAGAACCCGGCCCTGGGCATCGAACTCGGCCACGCCATAGCGTTCCGGGTCCTGCACATGGTAGGCAAACACCGTGGCGCCTTCGCTGCGCGCGTCAGCGCGTTCGAGCAGGCGGGGGAAATCGTGTCCGTAGTAGATGTTGTCGCCCAGCACCAGGGCGCTGGGGGCGCCGGCCAGGAAGTCTTCGGCGATCAAAAAGGCCTGGGCCAGGCCATCCGGGCTGGGCTGGACTGCATATTCGAGCTTCAGGCCCCATTGCGAACCATCGCCCAGCAACTGCTCGAAGCGCGGCGTGTCCTGCGGGGTGCTGATCACGAGGATCTCGCGGATGCCCGCGAGCATGAGAGCGCTCAGCGGGTAGTAGATCATGGGCTTGTCGTAGACCGGCAGCAGCTGCTTGCTGATGGCCAGCGTGGCCGGGTGCAGGCGGGTGCCGGAGCCGCCCGCGAGGATGATGCCTTTGCGTGTCTGGTTCATGTCCTGGATCCTGGGGTTCTGCTGAAGCGCGCAGCCGCGCTCAGATGATTTCCTGCAGCATGCGGTCCACGCCGGCCTGCCAGTGCGGCAGGCGCAGGCCGAAGGTCTGCTGCAGCCGCTCGGTGTTCAGGCGGGAATTGTGCGGACGCTGCGCCGGGGTCGGAAAGGCGCTGGTGGGCACGGCAGCTATGCGCTGCACCTTCCAGGGCCGGTCGGGCGCGAGTTCGCGGGCGCGGGCGATCACATGGCTGGCGTAGGCATGCCAGGTGGTCTCGCCACCGGCCACCAGATGGTGCAGACCTTCGCCGCCGGACTGGCGCCGCACCTGGCGGATGGCATGGGCCGTCACGTCGGCGATCAGGTCTGCCCCCGTCGGCGCGCCCCATTGGTCGTCGATCACGCTCAGCACCTCGCGCTCCTGGGCCAGGCGCAGCATGGTCTTGGCGAAGTTGCCGCCGCGCGCCGCATAGACCCAGCTGGTGCGAAAGATCAGGTGGCGGCAGCCCGAAGCCTGGATCAGCTGCTCGCCTTCGAGCTTGCTGCCGCCATAGACGGACAGCGGCGCCGTGGCCTCGGTCTCCGTGCGCGCAGCGCTGCCGCTGCCATCGAAGACGTAGTCCGTGCTGTAGTGCACCAGCAGCGCGCCGGTCTGCGCCGCCTCGCGGGCCAGCACCTGGGGAGCCAGCGCATTGAGCAGCCGCGCCTGTTCCGGCTCGCTTTCGGCCTTGTCCACGGCCGTGTGGGCGGCGGCATTGACGATGACATCGGGACGCAGAGCGCGCACGGTCCGTGCGAGTTCATCGAGGCGAGAGAGATCGCCGCACAGGCCCTGGCCACCGGCGTCGCCCTGGCGCTCCAGCGCGACCAACTCGCCCAGCGGCGCCAGGCTGCGCTGCAGCTCCCAGCCCACCTGTCCATTGCGGCCCAGCAGCAGCAGCTTCATGCGCCGGCTCCCTCCGTGTACTGGCGGCTGACCCATTCGCGGTAGGCGCCGGACTGCACATCGGCCACCCACTCGGGATTGTCCAGGTACCACTGCACGGTCTTGCGGATGCCGGTCTCGAAGGTCTCCGCGGGCTTCCAGCCCAGTTCGCGCTCGAGCTTGCGCGCGTCGATGGCATAGCGCCGGTCGTGACCGGGGCGGTCCTTCACATAGGTGATCTGGGCAGCGTAGCTGGTGCCATCGGCCTTGGGGCGCAGCTCGTCGAGCAGCGCGCAGACGGTGTTCACGATCTCGACGTTGGGCTTTTCGTTCCAGCCGCCCACGTTGTAGGTCTCGCCCAGCTTGCCGGCCTCCAGCACGCGGCGGATGGCGCTGCAATGGTCGCGCACATAGAGCCAGTCGCGCACCTGCATGCCATCGCCATAGATGGGCAAAGGCTTGCCGGCCAGGGCGTTGACGATCATCAGGGGGATCAGCTTCTCGGGGAAATGCAGCGGGCCGTAGTTGTTGCTGCAGTTGGTGGTCAGCACGGGCAGGCCGTAGGTGTGATGCCAGGCGCGCACCAGGTGGTCGCTGGCGGCCTTGCTGGCCGAGTACGGGCTGTTGGGTTCGTAGTTATGGTCTTCGGTGAAGGCCGGTGCCGCTGGCGCCAGGCTGCCATAGACCTCGTCGGTGGAGACATGCAGGAAGCGGAAGGCCGCCCTGGCCTCGGCATCCAGCGCGCTCCAGTAGCCGCGCACGGCCTCGAGCAGGCGGAAGGTGCCGACCACGTTGGTCTGGATGAAGTCCTCGGGGCCGTGGATGGAACGGTCCACATGGCTTTCGGCCGCGAAGTTGACCACGGCGCGCGGCTGGTGCTCGGCCAGCAGGCGGGCCAGGACTTCGCCATCGCCGATGTCGGCCTGCACGAAGACATGGCGCGCATCGCCCTGCAGGCTCTCCAGGCTCTTGAGGTTGCCCGCGTAGGTGAGCTTGTCCACGTTGAGCACCGGCTCATCGCCGGCAGCCAGCCAGTCCAGCACGAAATTGGCGCCGATGAAGCCGGCGCCGCCTGTGACAAGAATCATGGTTCAACCTTGCAAAATTTCATTGTTCTTGGTTCGGGGTTCAGGCAGCAGCCTGCAGTGCTGCCTCCCGCGCGACCTTGGCATTGTCGGCGTTCACCAGTGAAAAAGCCCGCAGGAGGCGGGCTTTTTCCTTCAGGACACGCCTTTTACACACCAGGGCGTATTCACTGGCCTTGCCAGCGGCGCAGCACCAGCGAGGCGTTCGTGCCACCGAAGCCGAAGCTGTTGGACAGCACGGTGTTCAACTGGGCATCGCGTGTGCGCGTGACCAGGGGCATGTCGTTCAGCGCGGGATCGGGCGTGTCCACGTTGACCGAACCCGCGATGAAGCCCTTATTCATCATGATCATGCAGTAGATGGCTTCCTGCACGCCGGTGGCGCCCAGCGAGTGGCCGGTCAGCGACTTGGTGGAGGAGAACGGCGGCACCTGGTCGCCGAACAGCGCGCGCATGGCGCGCACTTCCTGCATGTCGCCCACGGGCGTGGAGGTGCCGTGGGTGTTGATGTAGTCCACGCCGCCTTCGAGGCCTTCAAGGGCCTGCTGCATGCAGGCGATGGCGCCGTCGCCCGAGGGCGCGACCATGTCCTCGCCATCGCTGGTGGCGCCAAAGCCCACGACTTCGGCCAGGATGTTCGCACCCCGGGCCTGGGCGTGCTCCAGGCTTTCCAGCACCACCGCGCCGCCGCCACCTGCGATCACGAAACCGTCGCGGTGGGCGTCATAGGCGCGCGAAGCCTTTTCGGGCTGGTCGTTGTACTTGCTGGACATGGCGCCCATGCCGTCGAACAGCAGGGCCATGCCCCAGGACAGCTCTTCGCCGCCGCCGGCAAACATCACGTCCTGCATGCCCCAGGCGATCTGCTGCGCCGCTGCGCCGATGCAGTGCGCCGAGGTGGAACAGGCCGAGGTGATGGAATAGTTGATGCCCTTGACCTTGAAGTTGGTCGCCAGGCAGGCGGACACCGTGGAGCTCATGCAGCGCGTGACCTGGTAGGGCCCGACGCGGCGAATGCCCTTTTCGCGCAGCGTGTCGGCCGCCTCGATCTGGTTGGCCGGCGATCCGCCGCCCGAGCCCATGATCAGGCCGGTACGCGGATGGCTGACCTGCTCGGGAGCCAGGCCGGCCTGGGCGATGGCATCTTCCAGCGCGATCTGCGCATAGGCAGCGGCATCGCCCATGAAGCGCAGCTGCTTGCGATCGATACGTGCCTCGACGTCGATCTCCGGCACACCGGCCACCTGGCTGCGCATGCCCAGTTCGGTGAACTTCGGCATGGCCTTGATGCCCGTGCGCCCCTCGCGCAGCGAGGTCTCCACGGTATCGAGGTCGTTGCCGATGCACGAGACAATGCCCGCGCCGGTGATGACTACGCGACGTTTGGTCATGCTGCCGTTCCCTGGCCTTCACCCTCGCGCAGGAACAGGCCCACGCGCAGGTCATTGGCGACGTAGATTTCCTTGCCGTCGGCCAGCAGGCGTGCATCGCCGATGGCCATGTTGAGCTTGCGCTTGATCACGCGCTTGATGTCGATTTCGTAGGTCACGAGCTTGACGTCAGGACCCACTTCGCCCGTGAACTTGACTTCGCCGGCGCCCAGCGCACGGCCCCGGCCGGGAAGGCGCAGCCAGGTCAGGTAAAAGCCGATCAGTTGCCACATGGCGTCCAGACCCAGGCAGCCGGGCATGACGGGGTCGCCCCGGAAATGGCAGTCGAAGAACCAGAGATCAGGCTTGATGTCGAGTTCGGCGACGATCTTGCCCAGGCCGTGGGCGCCACCATCCGTGTCGATGTGCGTGATGCGGTCGAACATCAGCATGGGAGGCAGTGGCAGACGCCCGCTGTCTGCGGAAAACAGCTTGCCTTCGCCCGAAGCGATCAGTTGCTCATACGAAAAAGAATCGGCCATTGTCTAACTTGCTCCACGGCGGCACTGACGCCACCTCTATCTCTGAATGGGTGCGGCCCGCAGCGGACCATGCAGCCGCGCATTATCGGGGCTGAACGTTGCCAGACTGCAACAAAACCCCGAGGCCGCATCAAAACTCTGCCACAAAAGCCACGCCGACCCAGGTCGCGGGACTTGGCTACAGCCCCTGAACAGAGGCCCTGCGGCGGCCGATCCAGGCCACCAGCAGCACCGCCGCAGCAGCGGCGCACAGCGGGACCAGGCCTGCTGCATTCACCCAGCGCGCAAACGGTGTCAAGGCCTCGCGGCCCTGCACACTGGCCTCAAGCACCGCGCGCTCGTAAGGCACCAGCGCGTGCGTCACCACGCCCCGGTGGTCGATGGCCACCGTGGCGCCGGTATTGGTGGCGCGCAGCATGGGGCGCTCGAACTCCAGCGCCCGCATGCGGCTGATGGCCAGATGCTGGTCGATCGCCACGCTGTCGCCAAACCAGCCGATGTTGCTGAAATTCACCAGCACCGTGGGCGCCGTCGCTGCATTGCCGAAATGTGCACCCAGCTCTTCGCCAAACAAATCCTCGTAGCAGATGTTGGGTGACAGCCGCTCGCCAGCCCAGGCCATGGAAGGCTGGCCCAGCGCGCCGCGGTTGAAGTCGCCCAGCGGTATGTTCATCATCTGCGTGAACCAGCGAAACAGCGGCGGGATGAACTCCCCGAAGGGCACCAGATGGTGCTTGTCGTATTGGTAGTCCTGGATCTGGCCAGGCTGCCAGCCCACGACCGAGTTCGTATAGCCGGCCTCTTCCGAGCCCAGCGGGATGCCCAGCAGCGCCGCCTGCCGGCCATCCTTCTTCAGATATGGTTCGCGCAGCAGGTCCAGGTATTCCTCGGGCAACTGCTGGGGCAGCAGGGGCACGGCCGTCTCGGGTGCGACCACCAGCTGCGCCGTGGCCGCGCGCAGCTCCCGCCCGTACCAGCCCAGGGCCAACGGAATGCCGCTGCCGGCCTCGAACTTCTCATCCTGCGGGATATTGCCCTGCAGCATGGCCACGCTCAGCGCTGGCCGTTCGGCCGATGGTGCATTGATGGCGGCATCGCGAAGCCACCACAGCCCGCCCCAGGCCAGAACCAGGGCCGCCACAACGGCCGCGCACCGTGCAGGCCGAAGGGCTTGTCCGCCCCGCGAACCGGCCGCCAAGGCGGCCAGCCAATATGCCAGCCAGGACGCCACCGCCCCCGTGCCGTAGACGCCGATCCAGCGCGGCAGCACCGACAGGGGCCCTTCGACGTGGGCATAGCCCCCCGCGCCCCAGGGAAAGCCGGTCCACAGCCAGCCACGCGCCAATTCGGCCAACAGCCAGGCGGCGGCGAAAAGCAAGGCGCCGCCCGCCGTGCTGGTGGGGCGCAGCTTGTGCCAGCCCCAGGCGGCCACCGCGTAGTAGCTGCCCAGGAAGGCCGCAAGCGCCAGCACGGCGGCAACGGCCAGCGGCGCAGGCAGGCCGCCATAGACATGCATGGAGATGAACAGCCACCAGAAGGTGGCCACCAGCCAGGCGGTGGCATAGAGCATGGCCCGCCCCGCCGCCTGGGCCGGGCGCTGTGCCGTCTGCAGGGCGCGTGCCAGCACGGCCAGCGACAGAATCTGCAGCCACCACAGCGGGCGGCCATAGCCGCCGACCAGGCTCAGCGGCCCGTCGCCCTGGCCGCGCGCCCAGGGCCAGGCCAGCGACAGGGCCTGGGCTGCACCCGCAAGCAGCAGCAGCACGCCCACGGCGAGCCGGCCCATGCGCCGGCCGTCTTGCGAAAAAGCGGAAGAACTGGACAGGGGCATCGGCCAGGTACGGGAGAGATGTCGGTGGGGATAGAAAGGGGCAGCCTCAGCTGCGCAGCAGACTGTCGGCTGCGGGATCGCGCACCACCTTGAACCAGCGCACGGCGCCGCCCTTGGTGTGCAGCACGGTGAATTCCAGGCCGGCCAGATGGATCTGCTCGCCGCGCTTGGGCACATGGCCCATTTCGTGGGCGATCAGGCCTCCGATGGTGTCGAACTCATCTTCGGGATCGCGGGCATGCAGGGCGACCTCGAAGGCTTCGTTCACATGCTCGATGGTGGTGTCGCCCGCCACGCGGTAGCTGTTGTCGGCCAGGGCGAAGATGTCGCCCTCGTCCTCGGGGATGTCGAACTCGTCCTCGATCTCGCCGACGATTTCCTCCAGCACATCCTCGATGGTCACCAGGCCTGCCACGCGGCCGAACTCGTCGATGACCACGGCCAGATGGTTGCGGTTGCCCCGGAACTCGCGCAGCAGATCATTCAGGCCCTTGCTCTCCGGCACGAAGGCGGCGGGGCGCAGCAGGGCGCGGATGTTCAGGTCCGGTGAACGCTGCAGCTTGAGCAGGTCCTTGGCCAGAAGGATGCCGATGATGTTCTCGCGCTCGCCCTGGTAGACCGGGAAACGCGAATGTGCAGTGGTGATGACCTGGTGCAGCAGTTCATCGAACGGAGCGTCGATGTTGACCAGGTCCATGCGAGGGGCTGCGACCATGACGTCGCCGGCCGTCATGTCGGCCATGCGTATCACGCGTTCGAGCATGACGCGGGACTCGGGGCCGATGACCTGGTTGTCCTCGGCGTCGGCCAGGGTCTCGATCAGCTCGTCAGGAGAGTCAGGGGCCGGGTGGATGAACTCGGCCACCTTTTGCAGGAAGCTTCGCTTGCTTTCCTTCTCGGAAGAGCGCGCAGGATGGGGGTCGGACACTGTCTTGGAGTGCAGGACGTGCGGTAGTGAAACAAGCCGCAAGGATAGCGGATTGCTCCGTCACCCCTGCATGCGCTGCGCCAATTCCCTTTGCGGCGTTTTGCGCCTATTCGCCGGCCTGGTGGCGGCCATCCTGCACGCCACGGCGGATTTCCTGCACGTCGGCCAGGAAATCCCAGAACTGCTTGGCCTGCTTCTTGAGCTGGTAGTCCACCTCGCCGATGTGCTCGGTCATCAGCGACGCCATGTGCGTGTCGATGCCGGCGGGCGGCAGCTGCAGGTAGGCCTCGGACTCGGAGCCATCGCGCTTGATGGTGGCGCCGGCCTTGCGCGCAATCTTGAGCATGGCCGTGTTCTCCGACAGCGCGTGGATGAACATCATGGACACGCCCTTGGTGCGTGCATGGATCACCGCGCGGTTGAACAGGCGCCCGCCGTAGCCGCGGCCGCGTGCCTGCTTGAGCACGGAAACGCCGAATTCGGCGCAGCTCTTGTGCTCGGGATGCGAGGCAAAGGCCAGATGCGCCATGGCGATCAGCTCGAGCCGGCGGTTGTAGATGCCGAAGATGTCGTCGCGCTCGAAATCAAGCTGCATCGCATAGCGGCGAACCTGCTCGTCGCTGGCGGCATAGCCGAAGCGCAGGTAGCGGTCGCCTTCATCGAGCTTGAGCAAATGCGCCACCACGCGTTCGCGGTGGGACGGGCCCAGCGAACGAATGGGCACCATGGACGCGGAGCGCCCATCGGGACGGTGCGGCTGGCCTGCGCTCGCACGCAACATGTCCCGGCCGGCCTGCCAGGACGCCTTCAACCAGTCTTTGGATGCATTCATGGCTCAAATATAGGTAAAAACCCGAGGTCGAGCAACGAAGATATTGCAATGCAACAAAACCGTAAGGTTTTGGCATGCAAACCAATTCCCCCTCCCTGCAACACCCGACGGCCTGGCGCCTGTCGAGCCCGAAGGCTACAAAGGCACGGCCGTGGTCACCTTGACGCGGTCCATCACGAAGCTGGTCTTGCAATCCTGCACGCTGGGATGCTTGAGCAAGGTGTCCATGACGAAGCGCGTGTAGTGCTGCATGTCGGCCACGACCACACGCATCAGATAGTCCATCTCCCCGGTCAGCGACACGCACTCCACCACTTCGGGCCAAGTCTGCACGCTGGCGCGGAACACGTCCATGGGGTTGCGCTTGCTGGTCTCGGTGTACTTCTCCAGGCGCACGTTGAGATAGGCGGTCAGCCCCAGGCCCACGGTCTCCGGCTGGACCAGGGCCACATAGCGGTCGATCACGCCGCTGTCTTCCAGGCGCTTGACCCGGCGCAGCACGGCACTGGGAGACAGGCCGACCTGCTCCCCGATGACGTCATAGGTTTCCCGGCCGTTGGCCTGCAGGCGGCGCAAAATGGCCCGATCCAGTTTGTCGATGGTGTGCGTGGCGCTCATGGCGGTGGACTCGTAAATAAGTACGGATTTCTTCAGGGTTAACCCGAATTAACCAGTTAAATTGCGATAAACAAAAGAATTCCGCAATTTTCATGCATTCCGCATTTTCCCACCAAGGGCAAACGGCAAAAAGCTGAAGCCCCTCCCGCCTACAGTGACAGCACTGATCGCAAGCCCGCAGGCCATGCCTGGGGCGCCCGAAACACTGTCCTGCACAAAAAGGCCGGAGACCCCCATGAAAGCCCCGCTGAACCTGGCCCAGTTCCCCGCCCGCGCACAGACGGCCCGGCGCGCGCAGGACATGGGCGCGTGCGGCCTCAGCGGCAGTCGGCGCTGCCTATACTGCGGGGATCGCCTCCATTTCGCTTCACGCCATGACGCCCCGCCACGACGCCACCCGCGCCATGCCACGCCATGCCCGTGCATCTGCGCCAGTACGTGCACCTGCGGCAGCCGGCCCGCAGCCGTCGGCCCGGATGGCGCGGCGCAGCCTGCTGGCGGCCCTGGCCGCCCTGCCCTGGCTGCCGGCTTCGGCACAGCCCCAGCCGCCCCCGACAGCCTCGACAGCCTCGACAGCCTCGACAGCCTCGACAGCCTTGACAGCCCCGGCGCGCGACGCGAAATCCGACGCCCTGACCCTGATCGTTCCCTATGCAGCCGGCGGGCCCCTGGACCGCACGGCGCGTCCTCTGGTCGAGGCCAGCTCCGCGAAGCTGGGGGCCATCCACATTCTTTACGTGCCGGGCGAAGGCGGCGCCAAGGGCTCGAACATGGTGGCCCAGGCCACGGCCCAGGACCGCTTGCTGCTGATGGGCGCGGCCGCCACGCACGCCGTGCTGCCCTGGCTGCAGCCCCAGCTGGGCTACGACCCGCTGCGCGACTTCCAGCCGCTGGTGCTGGTGGCGCGCATGCCCAATGTGCTGGTGATGCGCAGCGATCTGGCGCGCCAGTGGCGCATACGCACGGCGCTGGACCTGCAGCGCTTTCTTGCCAAGCACCGCCAGCCGCTGCGCTATGCCTCGGGCGGGCCGGGCAGCAGCGGGCACCTGTCGGGCGAGATGTACCAGATGCTCACGCGGCTGCCGCTGCTGCATCTGCCGTTTGGCGGAACGCAGCCGGCGCTGTCGGCCCTGCTCGACGGATCGGCCGATCTGCTGTTCGACAGCCTGGCGTCCTCGCTGCCGCACATCCGTGCAGGCCGGCTGCAGGCCCTGGCCGTGACCACGCTGGAACGCGTGCCGCTGCTGCCCGAGGTGCCCAGCCTCAACGACACGGTACCGGGCTTCAACCTCGCCAACTGGTTCGGCCTGTTCGCGCCTGCCGGCTGGCCCGCCGACCTGGCCCAGCGCCATGCCGCCGTGTTCTCGAAGGCCATGCGCAGCAGTCCGGTGCAGGAAACGCTGACCGCCATGGGCGTGCTGCCCGAAGACCTTCAACTGCAGGAGTTCGCGCGCTTTGTGCGCTCCGAGCACAGCAAATACGGCCTGCTGGTGCAGGCCGCCCGAATCCGCCAGCTCTGAGCCGCGCAGGTGCCTTGCCTGCCCCCGGCCCGGGGCAGCAATGACAAGATCCCTGGAGAGCACCATGATGAGCACCGCAGCGACCCCCACCTCGTCCCACGCCCCCGCCCACGCCCCCGGTGTGGCACCCGTGGTCTACGGCCAGGCCGACCGCCCCCCGCGCGGCGACTACAGCCGCGCCAGCGACGACTACACCTGCGCGCAGGACTACGACGCCTACACCGAGGCCGACCACGACACCTACCGGCGCCTGTACGAACGCCAGTCCGCCCTGCTGCCGGGACTGGCCAGCCAGCACTTCATCGACGCCCTGCCCTCGCTGGGCGCCAAGGACCGCATTCCGCGCTTCGAGGAAGTCAACGAGCGCCTGCGCCGCGCCACGGGCTGGGAGATCGTCGGCGTGCCGGGCCTGATTCCCGAGGTGCCCTTCTTCTCGCTGCTGGCCAACCGCAAATTCCCGGTCACGGACTGGATCCGCAAGCCCGAGGAGTTCGAGTACATCGTCGAGCCCGATGTCTTCCATGACCTCTTCGGCCATGTGCCGCTGCTGTTCAACCCCGTCATCGCCGACTACATCCAGGCCTATGGCCAGGGCGGGCTCAAGGCCGCCGAGCTGGGCGCCTGCGAGATGCTGTCGCGCCTGTACTGGTACACCATCGAGTTCGGGCTGATCCGCGAGCAGGGCGGCCTGCGCGCCTACGGCGCGGGCATTCTGAGTTCTTCGGGTGAGCTCAACTACTCGGTGCGCAGCCCCGAGCCGCAGCGCCTGCCGCTGTCGCTGGAGCGCGCCATGCGCACGCTCTACAAGATCGACACCTACCAGCACACCTACTTCGTGATCGACGACCTGCAGCAGCTGTTCGACCTCACGGCCGCCGATTTCGAGCCGCTGTACCGCCAGCTGCGCGATCAGCCGACCATCGCGGCCGATGCGCTGCTGCCCGGTGAAGTGGCCCTGCAGACTTCCGCGTCCTGAAGCCGCTCGCGCAGCTCCAGGCAAAAGCGCCAGACGCGCTCGTCGAACACCAGCTGCACATGGGCCACATCGTCCAGGCGATGCGCGTGCTGCCCTGGCAGCGTGGCCACGGGGAAGGGAAAGACGATGTTGTCGCAACAGCTCCACCAGCAGCTGAAGGCCACCTCGGGCGGCGGCGGCCCCAGGCGCTGCAGCCAGGGACTGTCCTCGCGCATCTGAAGCGCCGGCAGGCCATGGGCGAAGCGCGCCATCCAGGTGCCGCGGTGCGGCGTGGCCAGGGTCACCACATGGGCAGCCAGTTGCCGGCGCTCCTGCGCGGACAACCGGCCCAGCCAGGCACGCACCACCAGCCCGCCCATGCTGTGGGCCACGATCAGCGGCGCCTGCCCCGTGGCCTGGGCCATGCGGCGTGCGCAGGCATCGAGGTCGGCCACCATGGCGTCGATGGATGCGCCGTGCGCCGGCTCCAGCGTCATGGCCGCGCAGGCAATGCCGCGTTCCTTGAGCCGCCGCAGCCATGGCGCCCAGACCGCGCGATTGCAGAAGAAACCGTGGACCAGCACCATGCCGACCTGGCCTGTGACCGGGCTTGCGTTTTGTCCTGCGGCCGGGTCACCTGGCCAGCCGTCGGCCTCGGCATGGACCCGGAAGGGCAGGCGCCAGCCAAACACCTGCACGGCCAATGCCCACTCGGCGAGCCAGGCTGCCGCCACCGTGCGCCATGCGGGCACGGGTGCGCCGGCCTTGCGCACCACGCGGCGCATCAACACCATCTGCAGGCCCAGATGCAGGCCCGGCCAGCACAGGCCCGGCAGCGCTCCTGCCAGCGCCAGCCCGCGCGATTCCGGCCACCACCATGCCAGCCAGGCCATGGCGCCGGCCAGCGTGCCCAGCGCCACCATTTGCAGAATGCGTGCGTTCACGGCAGCCCGCCCTCCCTGAAAAAAACGCCAACGTAGCACAGAGCGGCCGCACTTTCGCGGGGACGCCGGCCCCTGCCTAGGACAACCCCGCGTAGACCGCAAAGCACCCGCCTGACCAGAATCAGCCGCAGCGGTGGCCGGCCGACCGGCGCCTGCCCCTTTGCCGTTCCCCTGTCTCACCAGCAACCCAAGGTACCCTGCATGGACGCTGCGCCCTGGCTCAAGAACTATCCCGCCGATGTGCCCCACGAGGTGCATCCCGAGCAATACCGCTCGCTCACGCATCTGCTGGAGGAAGCCTTCACCCAGCATGCGGACCTGCCCTTCTCGGTGTGCATGGACCGCTGGATGAGCTACCGCGAGCTGGACCAGCTGTCCACCCGCCTGGGCGCCTGGCTGCAGGGACTGGGTCTGGAGCCCGATGCGCGCGTGGCCATCATGCTGCCCAATGTGCCGCAGTTCGCCGTGAGCATGGCGGCCGTGCTGCGCGCCGGCTACACCTGCGTCAACGTCAATCCGCTGTACACCCCGCGCGAGCTGGAGCACCAGCTCAAGGACTCGGGCGCCACGGCCATCATCATCCTGGAGAACTTCGCCCACACCCTGGCCGACGTGATCGAGCGCAGCGCCATCCGCCATGTCTGCGTCACCGCCATGGGCGATCTGCTGGGCGGCATGTATGGCAGCTGGATCACCTTCGCCGTGCGCCACCTGGCCAAGATGGTGCCGGCCTACAGCCTGCCGCTGGACGGTGAGGGCGGCACCGTGCGCGAGGTCACGACCTTTTCCCAGGCGCTGGCGCGCGGCGCCCAGAAAGAGCTGCGCCCCAGCCAGGCGGGACTGGATTCGGTGGCCTTCCTGCAATACACGGGCGGCACCACCGGGCTGTCCAAGGGTGCCGTGCTCACCCACCGCTGCATCGTGGCCGCCACGCTGCAGGCGCATGCCTGGTTCACGCCGGCCCTGCACGGGCGCGTCAGCGCGCAGGACACGCACATCATCGCGGCGCTGCCGCTGTACCACATCTTCGCCCTCACGGTGAGCCTGTTCGCCATGCGCATGGGGGCCAGCCTGAGCCTGATCCCCAATCCGCGCGACATCCCCAAGTTCGTCAAGGTGCTGCAGAAACGGCCCTTCCACATCCTGCCGGCCGTCAACACCCTGTTCAACGCCCTGCTCAACAACGCCCAGTTCCGCGAGCTGGACTTCTCGCAGCTGCGCGTGTCGCAGGCCGGGGGCATGGCCGCCAGCGAGGGCACGGCGCGCCAGTGGCAGCAGGTCACGGGCAGCGTGATGATCGAAGGCTGGGGCATGAGCGAGACCTGCGCCATCGGCACCAACAACCCCGTCACCGCCACCTCCTTCAGCGGCACCATCGGCCTGCCGCTGCCGGGCATCTCCATCGCCATCAAGGACGACGAAGGCCGCGACCTGCCCATGGGAGAGGCCGGCGAGCTGTGCATCAAGGGCCCCAACGTCATGCGCGGCTACTACAACCAGCCCGACGAAACCGCCAAGGCCTTCACGGCCGACGGCTACATGCGTACCGGCGACATCGGCGTGATGGACCAAGAGGGCTTCACCCGCATCATCGACCGCAAGAAGGACATGATGGTGGTCAGCGGCTTCAACGTCTATCCGAACGAGCTGGAGAACGTGATCTCCATGTGCCCCGGCGTGCTCGAATGCGCGGCCGTGGGCGTGGCCGACGAGCGCCAGGGCGAGGCCATCAAGGTCTACGTGGTACGCAGCGACCCGGCACTGACCGAGGACCAGGTGATGCGCTTTTGCCATGACCAGCTCACCGGCTACAAGCGCCCGCGGCAGGTGGAGTTCCGCGACGAACTGCCCAAGACCAATGTGGGCAAGATCCTGCGGCGCGCCCTGCGCGATCCCGCCTGAAATCCGGACAGCCGCAGCTGTAGCCCACGCGTCAGCCGTGGCTGCCTGCGGCTGTTAGCCTTGGGAAAGGCTTCTCCCCCCATGACCTCCTTCGCCCCCACAAGCGCCACCGCTGCGCTGCCCTGCGGCATGACCGTGCTGGAGCGCGGCTGGCTGTCGGCCAACAACATCGTCTTCGCGGCCGACCCTGCCGATCCGCAGGACGACGGCGCGGCCGTGGTCGATACCGGCTACGTCAGCCATGCCGATCAGACCGTGCTGCTGATCGAGCAGACGCTGGCTGGCCAGCCGCTGGCGCGCATCCTCAACACCCATCTGCACAGCGACCACTGCGGCGGCAATGCCGCGCTGCAGGCGCGCTGGCCGCAGGCCCGGACCTATGTCGCGCCGGGGCAGGCCGAATTCGTGCGCCACTGGAATCCCGAGGCGCTGAGCTACACACCCACCGGCCAGGAATGCCCGCCATTTGCGCTGACCGGCGTACTGCAGCCCGGCGCCAGCGTGCGGCTGGCCGGGCGCGACTGGCAGATCCATGCCGCGCCGGGGCATGACCCGCACTCCATCATCCTGTTCGAGCCTGCCAGCCGCACACTGATCTCGGCCGATGCGCTCTGGGAAAACGGCTTCGGCGTGGTGTTTCCCGAAATCGAGGGCCTGCAGGCCTTCGAGGAAGTGGCCGCCACGCTGGATGTGATCGAGGCCCTGGCCCCGCTCACCATCGTCCCCGGCCACGGCGGCGTTTTCACGGGCGTGGCCGCGGCGCTGGACACGGCGCGCCGCCGCCTGGACGGCTTTGTGCGCGCCCCCGAGCGCCATGCCCTCTACGCGGCCAAGGTGCTGCTCAAGTACCGGCTGCTGGACTGGCAGCGCGTGCGCACCACTGAACTGCTGGCCTGGCTGGACGCCACGCCCTACTTCGGCATGCTGCATGCAGGCTATTTCAGCCACGATACCGCCGAGCACTGGGGCCGCACGCTGGTGGATGCGCTGGTGCAATCGGGCGCGGCGCAGCGCGAGGGCGAATGGGTTCACAACGCCTGAACGAAACAGATCTGCGATAGGCGCAAACCACGCCAATCACATCACCGGCCGCAAGCACTGCGCAGCTGCGGCACCACGGGCAGCATCTTCATCGACCGCGTGCGCAACCTGGGCAGCCCGATGCGCGACACCTTCAACATCGAGGACATCGAGATCGTCAAGGGCGCCTCGGGTTCCGAGTACGGGCGCAGGCGCCCTGGCGCCCGCCAATCTCTACGATCCCGGCGTCAGCGATGCGATCACGGGCCAGGACATCCGCTATGCCGGCCAGATCAACGAAGGCCACACCAAGACCCTTGCGCTGTACGCCTTCATGGCCTGGGAGCTCAGCGCGAACCTGAGCCTGCAGCTGAACGTCTACAACCTCGCCAACCAGCGTTACATCGCCAGCCTGAACAGCGCGCGGCGCGCGCCACATCCCGGGCGGGGCGCGCTCGGCCAGGCTGGTCGCCGCGCTGAAGTTCCGAGACAGGGCTGTTGCTGGGCGGCAACGGCCATCCATTCACTTATCAGATTATTCTTATATTTTTATTAGGAATCATTACCATTCTCAATCCAGGCAAAACTGCCTGATCCAGCCAGCACCGGCAAGCCAAGACAGCTCTCCAGCCGCCCGCGCAACGCCGGCCAGCAAGCCAGCATGTTCACTGCCCATCCCGCTTTCCGTTCAACCATGGCGAACTCCAACTCGTACATCAAAAGCCGCAAACACGACAGCGCTGGCCGCTCGCCGTCGGCCGGCATCATCGCTGCAGCCGCGGCCCTGGCCACCCTGGGCCTGCCGGCCGTGGCCCAGACACAGACGCCCAGCGCCAGGACCGCACCCAGCCTCAAGGAAGTGACCGTCGAAGGCTCGCGCAGCACCGGCTACGAACCCGCACAGGTCTCCTCCCCCAAGTTCACGCAGCCGCTGGTGGACACGACGCAGACCATCTCCGTCATCAAGGAGCAGGTGCTGCAGGAACAAGGCGCCACCACGCTGACCGAGGCGCTGCGCAACGTGCCCGGCGCCGGCACCTTCTACGCGGGCGAGAACGGCAACACCAGCACGGGTGATGCCATCTACATGCGCGGCTTCGATACCTCCAACAGCATCTATGTGGACGGCGTGCGCGACGTGGGATCCATCTCGCGCGACGTGTTCAACACCGAGCAGGTGGAAGTCACCAAGGGCCCGGCCAGCACCGACTACGGCCGCAGCGCGCCCACCGGCGCCATCAACATGGTCACCAAGCAGCCCAGCCTGGCCGACAGCTTCGGCGCCTCGCTGGGCGCGGGTTCGGGCAGCTACAAGCGCTCCACCGTGGACTGGAACAAGAGCCTGACCGGCATGGGCGGTGCGGCCTTCCGGCTCAACGCCATGGTGCAGGACGCCGGCGTCGCCGGCCGCGACCGCGTGGCCAATGACCGCTGGGGCATCGCACCGTCGTTCGCCTTCGGACTGAACACCGACACGCGCACCTACCTGAACGTGCTGCACGTCAAGCAAAGCAATGTGCCGGACGGCGGCGTGCCCACCATCGGCCTGCCCGGCTACAGCAACACCGATGCGCGCCTGAACGCGGGCCGCCCCGTGGACCCCAGCCGCTTCTACGGCACCAGCGCCGACCACGACGACGTGACGGCCGACATGGTCACGCTGCGCGTGGAGCACGACTTCACGCCCGACACCACGCTGCGCAACACCACGCGCTGGGGCCGCACCAAGCAGGACTACCTGCTCACGGCCTTCATGACGCTGTCCAGCAACAACAGCAGCAATCCCGCCGACTGGACCGTGTCACGCAGCCTGCCGACCTTCAAGAACCAGGTCAACGACATCGTCACCAACCAGACCAACCTGACGACCAAGCTGGCGACAGGCAGCGTGCGGCACGAGCTGAGCACCGGGGTGGAGATCACGCGCGAAAAGCAGAGCAACTACGGCACGGGCACCACGGGCGCCTGGCCCAATGCCAGCCTCTATGACCCGCAGGTGCCCAGCTCCGGCCTGAACTGGTCGCGCAACGGCGCCGACAGCAAGGGCTCGACCGACACCTTTGCGCTGTACGCCTTCGACACGCTCAAGTTCAACGAGCAATGGCAGGCCAACGCCGGCCTGCGCCTGGACCGCTACAAGACGCAGTACGACGCACGCGCCGTCTGCGGCGGCCGCAGCGGCTCGGCCTGCGGCAGCAATCCTGCAGGCACCGTGCTGCCCAGCGCCGTGGGCCTGGAGGCCTCCGACACCCTGCTGAGCTGGAAGATCGGCGGCCTCTACAAGCCCGCGCCCAATGGCAGCGTGTACGTGAACTACGCCCTGTCGCAGCAGCCACCGGGCGGAGCCAACTTCACGCTGTCCACGGCCGCCAACAACGCCAACAACCCCAACATGGACCCGCAAAAGGCCAAGACCGCCGAACTGGGAACCAAGTGGGAGCTGATGGACAAGCGCCTGCTGCTGACAGGCGCGCTGTTCCGCACCGAGATCACCAACGAGATCGTCACCAACCCTGACGGCACCGTGGGACAGACCGGCAAGAAGATCGTGCAGGGCCTGGAGCTGGGCGCCACGGGCCAGATCACGCCCGCCTGGGGCGTGACTGCCGGCTACACGCTGCAGGATACCAAGGTGGACACGGGCGCCACCGTGGCGCAGGACGGCTCCAGCGGCCTGACCTATACGCCCAAGAACGCCTTCTCACTGTGGACCAGCTACCAGTTCCCGTTCGGCCTGACGCTGGCTGGCGGGGCGCGCTACTCGGGCGGACTCAAGCGTGGCACCGACGGCGCCGTGGGCACGCCCAACTTCACCGATGCCTACTGGGTCTTCGACGCCATGGCCAGCTACCGCATCAACAAGAACGCCGACATCCAGCTGAACTTCTACAACCTGTTCGACAAGGAGTATGTGGGCGCCATCAACAAGAGCGGCTACCGCTATTTCCCGGGCACGCCGCGCTCCGTGCGCGTGACGGCGAACTTCCGCTTCTGAGTGGATGCAAGACGGGCGGCCGCGCCGGCCTCGCCGCGCGCAGAGCGCCGACAATCCCAGTACCGCCCCGGCCCCGCCGGGGCTTTTTCCATGCGAGGAGGACCCGCACCATGATGCTGCACATTCCCGACGTGCTCACGCGCCAGCAGGTCACTGCGATCCGCACAGCCATCGACGCCGCCGACTGGGTGGATGGCCGTGCCACGGCGGGCAGCCAAGGCGCCCGGGTCAAGCGCAACCGCCAGTTGCCCGAAGACTCGCCCGTGGCACTGGAGCAGGGCCGCACCATCGAGCAGGCGCTGGCGGCCAATGCGCTGTACTTCAGTGCCGCCCTGCCCGCGCGCACCATGTCGCCGCTGTTCAACCGCTACGCGGACAGTGAAACCTATGGCCTGCACGTGGACGGTGCGGCACGGCGCCTGCCAGGCGCGCAGCAGTGGATGCGCACCGATGTGTCCTGCACCCTCTTCCTCTGCGATCCCGAGGACTACGATGGCGGCGAGCTGGTCGTGGTGGACACCTACGGCACGCACGAGGTCAAGCTGCCGGCCGGCGACCTGATCCTCTATCCCTCCACCAGCCTGCACCGCGTGGAGCCCGTCACCCGGGGCGAGCGCGTGTGCGCCTTCTTCTGGGCGCAAAGCATGGTGCGCGACGACACACGCCGCGCCATGCTGTTCGAGATGGACCAGACCATCCAGCGCCTGCGCGAGAAGCTGGGCGAGACCGATGAAACCCTCAGCCTCGCGGGCCAATATCACAACCTGCTGCGCATGTGGGCCGAGACCTGAGGGATCGGATCGCTTCAGGGCTTGTGCTTTTCCGCGCAGCCGATCAGGTGGTTGTAGCTGTTGGACATGCACTGGTACATGGCCTTGGAGCGGCCCGTGGAGGCCTGGCAGTCGGCCACCGTGGCGTGCGTGCGCGCCTCGCGGAACTTGCCCGCGGTTGCATCGAACTGCGCCTGCGTGATGTAGCCGCCCTTGAGGTTCTTCTGGCCGTTCTCGACCATGGTGTCCACCTGGCTGCGGATGTTGTCCACGGCGGCTGCGCAGTTCAGCGGCACCTCCTTGGAATCGACCTTGCTCAGGCCCTTGGCCACGCCGTCCGCCAGCTCGCGCACCTGCTTGGGCAGCTTCTTCGTGCCGTCGGGATTGCGCTCTTCGCCAAACCGGCCCGAGCCTGCGCCCGAGCTGCCATTGGGCGAGACCTTGATCTGGCCGGCATCGGCCTGGTCGACGGGCAGCTGCGAACCGTAGTGCGTGCGCCCTTCGGCATCCACCCATTTGTAGACGGGCTGCGCCACCGCCGTGCACGCCCATGCAAGACCCAGCGCGACCCAGGCCGCGCGGCTCCCTGTTGTTGTCATTCTTGAAACCCCTGCGGTATCCGGGGCCGCGGCATGCGGCCCGCCAGTCGGTAACCAAGTGTAGCGCCGACAGGCATCGCCGCATCCCGCAGGAATGTCAAGTGCGGCTCAGGGCAGATCCTTGCTGGGGTCGGGCGTGGCCGCATCACGCGGGCCGATGGTGCCCAGGCGGCTCTTGAGCGACTGGGGCTGGCCCGTGATCAGCGCCGCGTAGTTGGTGGTGTTGGACAGCACCTTCTTCACATAGTCGCGCGTCTCGGTGAAGGGCACGTTCTCGGCCCAGATGGCGGCGTCGAGCACCGGGCCGTTGCGCCAGTTGCGCGGGCGGCCGGGACCGGCGTTGTAGCCTGCCGCAGCCAGCGCCATGGAACCGTCGAAATCGTCCAGCGCCAGCTTCAGATAGGCGGTGCCGATGGTGATGTTCACCTCGCGGTCATTGATCATGGACGGAGAAAAGTCCGTCATGCCGATCTTGCGCGCCGTCCAGCGGGCCGTGGCCGGCATGACCTGCATCAGGCCCGAGGCGCCCACGCCCGAGCGGGCATCCATGATGAAGCGGCTTTCCTGGCGGATCAGGCCATAGACGTAGGCCGGGTCCAGGCCGATGGAGCGCGAGCGCGCCAGCACCGTGTCGTGGAAGGGCATGGGAAAGCGCTGGCTCCAGTCGGCAAAGCTGCGGGTGCGCTCGCTGGTGTTGATGCAGCGGTCCCAGACCTGCTGCTGGCAGGCAAGGTCGGCGGCGGCCAGCAGTTCGCGGTCGCTCATGCCGCCGGCCTGGTGCAGGTTGGTGGCGTAGTTCCATTCGCGCACGCCTTCGCTGCGCAGGCCGTTCTGGATGGCGTAGAGACCGCGCACCAGGCTGGGGTTGGCGCGGGCGGCGGCCTTTTCGGGCGCCGTGGGCGGCGCCGGCTGGGGGGGCGCCGTCACGCGCTGGCCGATGTCCTCCAGCGCCAATTGCTCGTAGAAGCTGCCGGGGCCGGCCATGTCCTCCAGCAACTGGCGCGCCTCGGAGCGTTCCTGCTCGCTCGGTCGGCCGGACAGCAGGGCGCGCGCCTTCCAGTAGGTCCATGTGTGTTCGGTGCGCTCGGGCCCCATGGCGTCGATGGCGCGGCGCACCGTGCGCCAGTCGCCGGCGCGCAGCGCGGCGCGCACCTTCCAGCCCAGCAGTTCATCGCTGAGGTCGCCGTCCTTGCGCACCTTGCCGAAATAGGTCGCCGCCTCGGGCTGCAGCTTGAGCGCGGCCTGCTTGCCGATCACGCCCCAGGCCCAGTTGTTCTCCTCGGCCGTCAGCCGCGCGCCCCAGCCGCCTTCCAGCTGGGTGGCCGCCGCCGCCGGGTCGCTGGAGGCCATGCGGACCAACGCCAGCAGCGCCAGCTCCTTGGGCACGGCACCGCGCACGCGCGTCTGCCCGGCCAGGTACTTGGCGGGCGAGGCAAAGACCTGTGCCACCTGGGGCAAGGCCTCGGGAGCGACGATGGCCACGGCATCGCGCGTGGCCTTTTGGCGATTGGCCTCGGCCGCCTGGCGCGCCTTGCGCCAGACTTCGGGTTCGCTGATCTGCTTGGCCGCGTACAACTCGCCGGCGGCGTAGGTGCAGCCGTCGTCGGCGTCGCGCTGGGCCCACCACAGGTCGCGCACCTGCTGGCCCAGGTTGGCAGCAGGCTGGCCCTTGATGCTGTCGATCAGCAGGGCGTAGCAGCTGACGGAGCGGTCATCGCGCATGCGAAACGCCCCGTGCACCTGATCGAACATGCCCCAGTCGCGCCGCTGCCCCAGCAGCAGCAGCCAGTCATTGCGCAGCCGGTCTTCCTGGTAGGTGCCGGGCCAGCGCTTGAAAAACCCCAGAATCTCGTCGGCACTGGCTTCTTCCAGCCGGGCCTTGAGTTCCCAATAGGCGGCCCAAGGTTCGAGCACATGGCCACGCGCAGAAGGCAGCAGCTGCGTGAGCTTGGCCTTGTCGCCCTTGCGAAAGGCCTGCTGCATTTCCAGCAGGACGTCGTCGCCACGGTTTTGCGCCAGCGCAGGCGTGGCTGCGGTGGTCCAGAGGGAAGCCGCCAGAAGCGGTGTCAAAATCTTCAGCCAGTGCATGGAGGAAATTATCTGATGGACAAAGCAGCCCTGCGCCGCAGCTTGATAGACCAGCGCCTCAACCTTCCCGACCGATTGCAGCGCGCCGACGCGCTGCAGCAGGTCATGCGCTTTTGGCTGATACAGCGGCCCGACAGCATCATCGGCGCCTATTGGCCGATCAAGGGGGAGTTCGACCCGCTGCCAGCGCTTCACCGGTGGAAGGAAGATGGCGAGCTACAGGGTACCCCACAAAGACGCCGCATCGGATTGCCGGTGATCGACAAGCAGCGTAAGACACTCAGCTTTCACGCCTGGTACCCGGGCTGTCCCATGGAAGAGGACGCCTATGGCATCCCCAAGCCCAAGGACACCGAAACTCTCACCCCCACCCTGCTGTTCGTGCCCTGCGTCGGCTACGCGGCCGGTGGCTACCGCCTGGGCTATGGCGGCGGTTTCTACGACCGCACCCTGGCCGAGCTGCAGCCCAGGCCCTTCACCGTGGGCCTGGGCTACGGCTGCGGCTATGTGGACGAGTTCGAGCCCGAGCCGCATGACCTGCCGCTGGACGCCATCTTGAACGACCACGGAGTCGTCTGGCCGGTGTAGAACAAGCACCCCCTGAGGCGCTGCACGCCTTCCCCCTCTCTGCCCGCTTCGCGGGGGAGGGGGACGACACCCTCACTGCGGGGCGGCCCTTGCTCGGTGTCCCTCGCTTTTGGCCGCGCCGGTTTCTAGCGCTGTGCTTCTTTAGTTTGCTGTCTCGCGCTGCGCCTGCCATTGATGCCAGCCGCGGGCTCGCAGGTCGCAGGCGGGGCAGGTTCCGCAGCCGTAGCCCCAGTCGTGCAGCGTCTCGCGCGTGCCCTGGTAGCAGGTGTGGGTGTCGCGCTGGATGAGGTCCACCAGGGTGTCGCCACCCAGGTCGTGGGCCATTTGCCAGGTCTGGGCCTTGTCTATCCACATGAGCGGGGTTTCGATGCGCAGGCGCCGCTCCAGGCCCAGGTTCAGGGCGAGTTGCATGGCCTTCATTGTGTCGTCACGGCAGTCGGGGTAGCCGGAGTAGTCGGTCTCGCAGACGCCGGTGACGATGACCGACAGGCCGCGACGGTAGGCCAGCGCGCCGGCCAGGGTCAGGAACAGCAGGTTGCGGCCGGGCACGAAGGTGTTGGGCAGGCCGTCGGCCTGCATGGCGAAGGCCACGTCTTCGGTCAGGGAGGAGCCGCCGATCTGCTGCAGCACGTCCAGCGAGAGGACATGGTCGTCACCCAGGCGCGGTGCCCATTCGGGAAAATCCCTGGCCAGCCGCTCGCGCACCTGCTGGCGCACCTGCATTTCCACGCTGTGGCGCTGGCCGTAGTCGAAACCCAGGGTCTCGACGCGCTCGTACATCGACAGTGCCTGCGCCAGGCAGGTGGTCGAATCCTGGCCGCCGGAAAACAGGACCAGCGCAGCCGTGTGGCGCCCCGCTGGCGCCTGGGGGGAAGAGCTATCGTTTTGCATGGCACGCATTAGAGCGCGCCCAGGCAGCGCCCGGCTCCTACATGGGTTTTCCTGCCATGCTTGCTAAGCTGTAGGGCCTATCGCGGAGGTTGCGGCCATGCTCACGCTCTATATCGGCAACAAGAATTACTCATCCTGGTCCATGCGCCCCTGGGTGCTGATGCGCCAGGCCGGCATTGCTTTCGAAGAAGTCATGTTGCGCTTTGACAGCTTCGACGAGCAGTCCGCCTTCAAGCAGCGCGCCCGCGCGCTGTCTCCCTCGGGCCGCGTGCCCGTGCTCATGGACGAAGGCATGGCCATCTGGGACAGCCTGGCCATCTGCGAGTACCTGGCCGAGAAATTCCCTGAAAAACACCTGTGGCCGACCCTGGCCCTGAACCGCGCCCGCGCGCGCAGCCTCTGTGCCGAGATGCACAGCGGCTTCGGCGCGCTGCGCTCGCTGTGCCCCATGAACATCGAGGCCCAGTTGCCCGAGGTCGGCGCGCGGCTGTGGGCCGAGCGCGCGGACCTGCGCGACGATGTCCAGCACCTGTCCGAGCTGTGGCAGCCGCTGCTGTCCACGGCCAGCGGCCCCATGCTGTATGACCAGTTCAGCATCGTCGATGCCTTTTTCGCGCCCGTGTGCATGCGCCTGACGACCTACGAGCTGCCGCTGGCCCCGGCCATCGACGCCTACGTGCGCCGCGTGCGCGCCTTGCCGGGCGTGCAGGACTGGGTGCAGGGCGCACTGGCCGAGCACGATTTCCGGCCGTTCGAGGAACCCTACCGCAGCGCGCCTGCGGCCGGCTGAGCGGCGCGCCAGCAAAAGTCGGAGCACTGCTGCGCTGGGGTGGGCGCGGCCTGCGCAATGCCGCGGTTGCGGAGGCAGTGCAGCGGCCATCCGGCTGGTGCTCCTTGAGTGTGTCTCCAGACAGAATCCGAAAGAAAGCATGCGCTCGGCACTCCATCGGTGCGTGGAGGCAGCCTGCCATCATGTCACTGCCCAGGCCCTACCATTGCGGCATGAGCGAATTTCAGGTGTACATGGTGGGCGGCGCGGTGCGCGACCGTCTTTTGGGGCGGGCCGTGCATGACCGCGACTGGGTGGTGGTCGGCGCCACGCCCGAACAAATGTCCGCGCGCGGCTTTCTGCCTGTGGGGCGGGACTTCCCGGTCTTCCTCCATCCCGAGACGCACGAGGAATACGCGCTGGCGCGTACCGAGCGCAAGAGCGGCCTGGGGTACCGGGGTTTCGTCGTGCAGGCGGCGCCCGATGTCACGCTGGAGCAGGATCTGGCCCGGCGCGACCTGACCATCAATGCCATGGCCGCTCCTGCGGACTGGGATGGTGAAAGTGCCATTACCGATCCCTACCACGGCCAGGCCGATCTTCAGGCCCGGGTGCTGCGCCATGTGACCGGGGCCTTCCGCGAAGACCCGGTGCGCATCCTGCGCGTGGCGCGCTTTGCGGCACGTTTCCACGAATTCACGGTGGCGCCGGAAACCATGGCCCTGATGCGGGAGATGGTGGCCGCCGGCGAGGTGGATGCCCTGGTGCCCGAGCGCGTGTGGCAGGAGATCAGCCGTGGCCTGATGGAGCGCCGCCCCTCGCGCATGTTCGAGCTGCTGCGCGAGTGCGGTGCGCTGTCCGTGCTGCTGCCCGAGCTGGAGCGGCTGTGGGGCGTGCCCCAGCGCGCCGAGTACCACCCCGAGGTCGATACCGGCGTGCACGCCATGATGGTGCTGGACATGGCCGCACAGCTCGACGCCCCCCTGCCCGTGCGATACGCCTGCCTGGTGCACGACCTGGGCAAGGGAACGACGCCGGCCGATGTGCTGCCGCGCCACATAGGCCATGAGCAGCGCAGCGCCCGGCTGGCCGAGAAAGTGGGCGAGCGTCTGCGCGTGCCCACGGACTGCCGCGAACTGGGCGACGTGGTGGCGCGCGAGCACGGCAACATCCACCGCAGCGGCGAGCTCAACGGCGCCGCCATCGTGCGCCTGCTGGAGCGCTGCGACGCCATCCGCAAGCCCGCGCGCTTCGAGCAGGCGCTCATGGCCTGTGAGTGCGATGCACGCGGAAGACTGGGTTTCGAAGACCGGCCCTATCCCCAGCGTGCCCGCCTGCGCGATGCGCTGGCCGCAGCGCTGTCCGTCTCCACCTCTGACATCGCCGCCCAGGCCACTGCGCGCGGCAAGCAGGGCAAGGCCATCGGCGAAGCCGTGCAGGCGGCGCGCGCGCAGGCCGTGGCCGATTGGCTGGCGCAGGCGGCCTGAGCGCAAAGGCCGCCACACACGGGAATCAGGCTCGCGCCACGGGCAGGACCAGTCGCAGGCACACGGGCTGCTCGCCTCCTGCCGTCAACAAGGCCACGTTGCCACCCAGTCGCTCGGCGATGCGCCGCACCAGGTACAGCCCCAGCCCGGCGCCGGGCCGGTGCTGGGCGTTGCGGCCACGGTAATACCTTTCGAACAACTGGTCCTGGTCCGCCTGGGCAATGGGCTCTGCCGGGTTCGAGACCTGGATCTCCAGACCCTCGCCCTGCCTGGTCACGTCCAGGCGGACCGATTCGCCTTCGGGCGTGTGGCGGTCTGCATTGGCCAGCAGATTGCGCAGCGCGATGCGCAGCAGGCCGGCATCGGTGATCAATTGCTGCGTGCCCCCGCCCAGGTGGCAGACGATGCGGCCGGGCGCAAAGTCCAGGCACAAGCCATCCACCAGCGCATGCAGGTCGCAGGGCTGCAGGCGTGGCTCGGCATGGGGCTGGGGATCGGCCATGCGGTCGTCGGCCAGGCAGTCGTCCACCAGGGCCAGCAGGCGCTGGGCGGCTTCGCGGATGTTGCGGCTGCGTGCCAGCGTCTTGTCGGGCGGTGCCGCCAGGTTGCGCGCCAGTTGCTGCGCACTGGTCAGGATGATGGCCAGCGGTGTGCGCAGCTCGTGCGAGACCATGGCGACAAAGTCGCGCTGCTCCTGGCGGACCCTGCGCTCCAGCACCAGCGCCTCGCTCAGTTCGCTTTCGCGCAACTGTCGCTGCCGCAGTTCCGCCTCCAGCCGGACCTGCTCGCGCTCTCGAATGCGGCGCCTGCGCTCGTATCCGCCGATGATCCAGCCACTGAGCAGCAGCATGTGCGCCATGTTGCCCAGCGCGGACGCATGCGTGGACACCAGCGCGGTCAGCGCGTTCATGGGCAGCCAGCCCAGGTTGCGCAGGAAAGAGATCAGCACGCCGGCATAGAAGATGCCGAACGCCAGCATGAAGAACCGTGCCGGGGCGTGGCCGCGCCGCCACAGCCAAAGGGCGAATGCGAGAAAGCCCACGGTCAGCGGCAGGGTCATGGCCTGCACCGGGACCATGCCCGCCGAGTAGTGCCCCGACACCACCAACAGCATGCAGCACAGGCTGAACAGCCACAGCAGCGGCACGATCTGGCGCACCAGCCGCGGATACAGCGATGCCAGCTCCAACTGCCTGCAGGCCAGTTGCATGGAGATCGCCAGGGCGCCGGCAATGCCGCATCCCAGCAGGCGGTCGCTCCAGAAACCCGGCAGGCCCGTCAACTGCTGCACCAGCCCCAGCGATACCACCTCATTGAGCACGCAGACGCTGAGATAGGCCAGAAACAGGCCGCTCACCGGAGCCCGCGTGCCCAGCCAGAACACCAGTTGCACGCCAATCAACAGCAGGTACAGCCCGAAGTACAGGCCGAACGAGAGGGCCTCGCGCCGCGTATGGTTGTCGAACGCCAGTCGCTGCCACAGATCGATACGGGTGACGAGCGCGTTGCGCGCACGCAGGCGCACCAGCAACTCGTATGACCCGGCGGCAGCAGGTTCGAACTGGAATGCGGGACTGCGGTAGTCCACCGGCCAGGCGTGACGCGAAATCTCTTCGCCACTGCGCCCCAGCAGCTGCCAGGGGTCGCCAGGCCGGCGCACATGGACCTCCACCTCATCGAGCAGGGCATTGCCCAGCAACAGCATCCAGCTGCCGGGCTGCTCCACCTGCAGCGGCATGCGCAGCCAGACCGCCGCCTGCGTGAAACTGGCGTTCAGGTGCCCTGGCATCGCCTTCCACCCGGGCGCCAGGTCGGCCTGCTGGACATCGAGCAGGCCCGAAGCGTCATCGAGCCGCTGCCACTGCCCTGCGGTCTCCTGCATGGGCACATCGGGGTCCAGCACGAGGGTCCGGGCCTGGAGCAGCAGTGGGCACAGCAGCCAGGCCAGCACGATGAGGGTTGCACGGTAATATCGCATCTGAAGTCCACCACGGGGCCGCCAGCGTACACCAGCTGTCTGCGCTGCCACCCGCCTGCCCTCCTCCCAGTCCATGCTTGATGTGATCCTGCTCGAAGACGAGCCCGTGCTGCGCCATGAACTGGGCGAGTTCCTCGAATCCCTGGGCTATGCACCGCAGTGCGTGGCCAGCCTGCAGGAGTTCGACCGCCATTTCGATGCGCGGCGCCACCGGCTGGCCATCATCGACATCGGCCTGCCCGACGGCAACGGCCTGGCGCTGATCCAGCGCCTGCGCCAGCAGGGCCAGCAACTGGGCATCATCGTCTTCAGCGCGCTCAACAGCAGCGCCAACCGCATCGACGGCCTGGAGATCGGCGCCGACCACTACCTGGGCAAAGGCTGCGATCTCGACGAGCTGGAAGCCACCCTGGCCGCCCTGGTGCGGCGCCTGGGCCTGCAGCAGCGCCAGGCGCCGTGGCTGCTGCAGCTTGGCCCCAGCCGCCTGCAGCCCCCCGCCTCGCCCCCTGTGGCGCTGTCACACCAGGACCTGCTGGTGCTGCACTGCCTGATGGGCAAGGCAGGGGCCAGCGTCAGCCGCCGCCAGATCGTGCAGGCGCTGGGTGGAGACTATCTGGTCTACGACCAGCGCCGCCTGGACACCCAGATGCGCCGGCTGAGGCGCAAGGTGCAAGAGGCCAGCGGCCAGCAGCTGCCTGTCAAGACGCTGCGCAACAGCGGCTATTGCTTCTATCTGCCGGGTGAAGTGCAGGCCTGAGGGTGGGCCTGAAGGCACCCGGTCCTTGTGGCCCGGCAACCATCAGACGACCGAGCGCACCCAGCGCACGATCTCGCCGGCAGGCAGCGCGCCGGAGACACGGGCGATCTCGCGTCCTTCCTTGAACACCACCATGGTCGGGATGCTACGGATGTTCCAGGGCGCGGCAGCGTGGGGGTGCGCCTCGGTATCGAGCTTGGCCAGCTGCACGCCGGGCGCCAGCGCCTGAGCCGCCTGCTCGAAGGCCGGAGCCATCATGCGGCAGGGGCCGCACCAGGGGGCCCAGAAATCGACCACCACGGGCACCTGGCTGCGCCCCACATGCCTGGCGAAGCTCTGCGCATCCAGCGCCACGGGCTGGCCGGTGACCAGCGGTTGATGGCAGCTGCCGCAATCAGGCGCGCTACCCAGCTGATCGACCGCAATGCGGTTGGTGGTGTGGCAATGGGGGCAGACGAAATGCAGCTTGTCGGACATGGGCGGCCTCTTGTTGGCGAGTCATGGGGGCAATTGCATGCATATACGGGCGCTGCGCCCATGCTTCAAGCCATGCTCAGACCAGCTTGGCGATCAGGGCGGCAATCACGCTGAGCAACACGGTGCTGGCAATGGGCAGAAAAATCACGCGGCCGAACAGGCGAAAGCGGAAGTCGCCCGGCAGGCGGCCCAGGCCTATGCGTTCCAGCCAGGCGTGCAGGCCATTGAACAGCAGCAGGGCCAGAAAGATGACGAGGAGCCAGCGGATCATGGCGCCGAGTGTACGGCGGCGCGGGACCGGGCCATACAGAGTACACCGCGTCATGCACACGACATATGGACTGCCTACATTGCCGCTGTCCCCCCCCTCTTCATCGCCTCCAGGCCGACCACCACGAATTCGCCATGCAACGCAACCGCCGCCTTCTTCTTGCCGCAGCCCTGCCCGCCGCCTTGCTGATGACCGCCTGCGCCAGCGCACCTGCGCCGGCAGCCCGACCCGGCGCCATCGACAACAGCGCCCTGCAGCGCAGCGACTTCCGCGCGCACCAGGCCACCTATGGCCTGGTCTACCGCCTGCCTGCCGATGCCACGGCCATCCTGGACAGCCAGGTCGCACCCGTGGTGCACGAGCAGTTGCTGCGCCTGAAGCTGGTGGCCGAGGCCAACACCTTCAACCTGCCCCATGTCACCGTGGTGCATATCCACAGCGCCGATCCCTCCACGCCGCGCAAGATGCTGGCGGCCCTGCCGGCGCTGCCGCCCGTGCTGCAGGACGTTCACCTGAAGAATTTCTACACCACCGAGGCCGCCAAGGGGGCCGGCAAGCCCTGGTGGCTGGACCTGGGCATCGTCAAGTCGGGCCCGGCCTACGAGGCCATGATGGACTTCAACACCCGCGCCACCGCCGCCATGGCGCCGCTGCGCGACGGCCCGCTGCCGCGCGTGACGGGACCCGTCTATGCCCGCATGAACGACTCGGCCAAGGCCATGGTGCAAAGCGTGGGTGTCAGCGGCATCAACCAGGTGCAGGCCGGCAAGGAGGTGCGCAGCCACAACCCGCACAACACCCTGGTCTACAGCGAAGCCACCTTCACGCCCGAGATCGAGCGTGCCATGGGCGAGACGGCCGCGCGCCTGAACCGCATCCTGCCCGGCGGCTTCACGACCACGTTCGAGAACCTGTCCATCGTGGAGCTGGGTTTCTCGGGCAACGTCACGCGCGAGATCTACCGCATCAACCTCAAGGACCAGACGGCCTACGAGGTGAGCAACGGCCGAAGCGTCCAGCGCTGAGGCCGGGGCAGAGCTCTGGCCGGCGGCTACAGGCGGTGCGTGCGGTCGCCGCGCACAAAGCCCATGGCGTCCCAGGGCTCCACGCCCTTGGCCAGGCCGATGACCTTGAACAGCTCGCCCATCTCGTGCTCCATCATCAGCTTGGTGGCCATGGCGCGCGGGCCCTGGGCCAGTGCGTCGAGCTTGGGGCCCAGGCCGCAGTTGATGAGGAAATGGGCCTGCGAGGTATAGCCCAGCACCTCGAAGCCCGCCTCCTGCGCTGCCACGGCCGTGCCCGTGAAGTTCACATGGGCCGTGATGTCCTTGAGGCCGACATCGGCCAGCGGATCGTCGTCCACCTTGTGCAGCCGGTGGCACACCAGGGTGCCCATGTGGCGCTGCGGGTGGAAATACTCGGATTCGCCAAAGCCGTAGTCGATGAAAAATGCCGCGCCGCGCGCCATGCGCTCGCCCAGCGTGCGAATGAAGGCCTCGCCCTGCGGGTGGATTTCGGTCAGGTAGTCGTGCTCGCCCTCGATGTCCATCGGCGGGCGCAGTGGCGTGGGCCTGTCTTCCCAGCCCAGGCTGCCGTCCGGCTGCAGCACCACGCCGCGCTCATGCCAGACACCTGCCTTGCGCACCAGCAGCTGCACGGGCATGGCATCCAGCACCTCGTTGCCGATGACCACGCCTTCAAGCCTATCGGGCAGGGCATCGGCCCAGTGCACCAGGCTTTCGTACTTCATCAGCCTGAGCTGCTGTCGCGCACGCAGCGTGCCCGACAGGTCGACGATGGTGTAGCGGTCCGGCCGCACGCCCAGGGCCGCCAGCTCGTCCAGCACCTGCAGCGCCAGCGCGCCCGTGCCGGCACCAAACTCCCAGACTTCGCGGGTGTGCGTGCGCTGCAGCGCCTCGGCCACCTGGGCGGCCAGCAGTTGGCCGAAGACCGGGGACATCTCGGGCGCGGTCACGAAATCGCTGCCCGACGATGGCATCAGCCCGAACTTGGCGGTGTCATTGGCGTAGTAGCCCAGGCCCGGCTCGTACAGCGCCAGGGCCATGAAACGGTCGAAAGCCAGCCATCCGCCCGAGGACGCAATCTCTTGCGCAATACGGGTTTGCAGGGCGGCCGTTAAAATTGAGAGTTCTGTCGTCACGATCCGTACATTGTCCTCGAATGTCCTCACCTGCCCGAACACGCACAGTTTTGGTGACCGGCGCGGCCCGCCGCCTGGGGCGCGACATCGCGCTCGCGCTTGCCAGCGCCGGCTGGCAGGTGGCCGTGCACTACCGCGATTCCCACGACGAGGCGCTGGAGACGGCCGCCACCTGCGCTGAACTGGCCGGCGACAGCGCCGCCCTGGATGCCGATTTCTTCAACGAGGACTCGGTGCGCTCCCTGGTGCCGCGTGCCGTTGCGCACTTCGGCCACCTGGACGCCGTGGTCAACAACGCCTCCCTGTTCGAGCATGACGACGCCGGCAGCTTCAGCTACGTGGCCCTGGAAGCCCACCTGCGCAGCAACACCGGCGCGCCCATCCTGCTGGCCCAGGCGCTGCATGCCCATATCGAGGACCGCGTGGCGGCCGGCGAGGAGCATGCCAGCGGCGCCGTGATCAACATGCTGGACCAGAAGCTCTGGAACCAGAACCCCGATTTCCTCAGCTACACGCTGTCCAAGGCAGCGCTTGAGGCCGCCGGCACCATGCTGGCGCTGGCCCTGGCACCGCGCGTGCGCGTGGTCGGCGTGGCCCCGGGCCTGACGCTGACCAGCCACATGCTGAGCCAGGAGCGCTTCGAGGCCCTGCACCGCCTCAGCCCGCTGGGCCGCTCGTCCAGCGCGGCCGACGTGGCCGCCACCGTGTGCTTTGCGCTGGACAACCAGTCCATCACGGGCACCACGCTGCTGGTCGATGGCGGCCAGCACCTGCAGCGCTTCGAGCGCGACTTTTCCATGATGTAGGCGCCTGCCCGCGCCCATCCCCACACTCCACGGCTTTTCCCCATGAACTCCGCCACCGGACAACAGATCCTGACGCTCACGGGTTTGCGTTTCGACGCCAACCTGGGCATCCTCGCCCACGAAAAACAGATGCCCCAGCCCATCCAGGTCGATGCCGAGCTGAGCCTGGGCACCCAACCGCTGGCTCCGCGCGACGACGACATCCTGCATGTGCTGGACTACCGCAAGGTGCGCCAGATCATCATCGATGAATGCACGGCCGAGCATGTGAACCTGCTGGAGAGCCTGATCGGCAAGCTGGCCCAGCGCCTGATGCAGCTGCCCGGCGTGATGGGCGTGCGCGTGAAGATCGCCAAGCTGGAAATCTTTGAAGACTGCGAAGTGGCCATTCGCATCGAAACCGGACAATGGTAGTTGTTTCATGCCCCCATCTGGCGTGATGGCTGTCTGCCGCTGTGGGGGATAGCGACCAAAGACAGATAAATTTTCTTGCAGGTCGATTTTTCAGAATCTTCCCAAATGGCAACCAATCCAATACCAAATAAAATGCCACCATGGATATGCTTACAGATTTCTTAAATGATTTTAATAACGTACTATCTGCCCTGAAAGCATGGTGGCCCGTACTTGCTGTTGCCACATTTCTTGAAATCCTCAAACCTGGGAAGAAATCGCATTGGCCCACCATTCTCTCCAATATTATTTACCTACCACTAGGCTTAGCCATCGGAGCTACGGCTCTCAGCTCCGTTATTCCATTTTTGGAAGCTTATATTCCAACAGATATCCTCCAAGCCAGAAAATGGGCTGACACTCCAATCAGACAAATCCTGCTATGGATTGCATATATCGCATTTTTTGACTTCCTTTACTACTGGCTACATAGAGCACAGCACCAGATTCCATTTCTGTGGCGTTACCACATGGTGCATCACTCGGATGTCAACACATCAGCTACCACAGTAGGACGCCATCACTGGCTTGAAGAGGGTTTTCGATTTTTCATCATCACTGCTCCGCTGATATTCCTGATGGGCGGCACCAAGAATATGCCATTGTGGGTCTCCATATTAATGTCACTCAATGGAATATTCATGCACTGGAATGTATCTTTCAGATTCGGAATGCTGGAAAAAATCATTATCACACCTGCATACCACAGAATTCACCACTCCATTGAAGAGCATCACTACGATAGAAATTTTGGCGTCTTCACTCAGATGTGGGATCGTATTTTCCTCACACGTCACCTTCCTGGCCCAGAAGAGTTTCCGGTCACCGGAATTTCCGGCCTATCCCACATCCGTAGCTGGGCGTTGCTGCTTCCATGGCCCATAGTTCTTAGTGAGCGCAAATCTATTCCTCGAGAAGCAGCAAAACCTCATGAAGCGATTGACTAAAGGATACCCACCATGCTCAATAATCCAGATTTTTCTGACATCGCTACCTCCGATTTAGAGGAACCCAAGAACAGCATCAAGATCGAGCGCGAGCAGATCAAGCTCGAAAAGCGCCTGTGCCGCGAGGTGGGCCGCGCCATCACCGACTTCAACATGATCGAGGAAGGCGACAAGATCATGGTCTGCATGTCGGGTGGCAAGGACAGCTACACGATGCTGGACGTGCTGCGCAAGCTGCAAAAGCGCGCGCCCGTCAAATTCGAGCTGGTGGCCGTGAACCTCGACCAGAAGCAGCCCGGTTTTCCCGACCATGTGCTGCCCGAGTACTTCAAGAGCATCGGCGTGGACTACCACATCGAAACGCAGGACACCTACAGCGTGGTCAAGCGCGTGGTGCCCGAGGGCAAGACCACCTGCGGCCTGTGCTCGCGCCTGCGCCGCGCCATCCTGTACAAGGTGGCCGACGAGCTGGGCTGCACCAAGGTGGCCCTGGGCCACCACCGCGACGACATCGTGCAGACGCTGATGCTCAACATGTTCTACGGCGGCCGCATGAAGGGCATGCCCCCGAAGCTGGTCTCGGACGACGGCAAGCATGTGGTGATCCGCCCGCTGTGCTACGTGCCCGAGAAGGACACCGTGCGCTGGGCCCAGTACCAGAACTTCCCCATCATCCCCTGCAACCTCTGCGGCAGCCAGGACGGCCTGCAGCGCGTGGCCGTGGGCGAGCTGCTGCGCGAGTGGGACAAGAAATTCCCGGGCCGCGTGGAAAGCATGTTCCGCGCCATGGGCCACATCGTGACCACGCACATGATGGATCCCGAGCTGCACGACTTCAAGAACGCCAAGGCCACCGGCATTGCCGACCCCAACGGCGACATGGCCTTCGACCATGAAGAGATGCCAGTGTCCGCATCGCTGCCCGGTCTGCAGGTGGTACAACTGTCGTCCTGACGGCTGAACCTATAACAATCGCCCCACTCCAACCAAGGCCCGTGCAAACGGGCCTTTTTTCGACCAAGGAGTACACCATGAAGCTGCGCTGCATCCATGTCCTGGCCATCGTGGCCACGGCCTTGCTTACGGGCTGCGCCAGCGTGCGCGAAGTCCAGAGCACCGTCCAGAGCTATTCCACGCTGGGCGCCCTGCCCGCGCCGCCCACCTACCGCCTGGAAGTGCTGCCCTCGCAACGCGAGGCGCAGACGCACTTCGCGGCCATCGAGTCCCAGGCCCAGCAGGCCCTGGGCCGCGTGGGCCTGCAGCGCGACGACTCCCGGGCCAGCCTGATCGTGCAGATCGGCGCCGACGCACGCTATGCGCGCGACTACGCCGCCTGGCCCTACTACGACCGCTGGGGCGGCCCGCGCTGGGGTTGGGGCGTGGGCTACGGGCGCGGCTGGGGCATGGGCTTCGGCGGCAGCTTCATGTTCGACGGCCCGCCGCTGGAGTACTACCGCGCCGTCAGCATCGTGATGCGCAACGCCACCACGCAGCAGATCGTCTACGAGACCTCGGCCCAGCGCCAGGATGTGTGGACCGACGACCCGGCCATCTTCGGCATCCTGTTCGACGCCGCGCTCACCGGCTTCCCCAACCCGCCCAAGGGCTCGCGCGTGGTGCGCACCACCATCGGGCCGGTGCAGCAGGGTGGCGCGCCGGCGCAGCAGCCGGCCCAGGGGGCGCCTGCGGCGCAGGCAGCACCGGCCACGCCACCAGCACCCGCCCGGTAAGCCATCGTGTCCTCAGAAGCAAAGGCCTGCATCCGCAGGCCTTTTTTGCATGGTGATGGCGCTTGAAGCAGTGCCTCAGTGCACATGCTCCATATCCGGCACGGCAGCCATCAGCGCGCGCGTGTACGGATGCTGCGGCGCATCGAGCACGGCGCCAGCCTCGCCGGTCTCGACCAGTCGGCCGCGCTGCATGACGCCGATGTCGTCGCACATGTGGCGGATCACGGCCAGGTTGTGGCTGATCAGCAGATAGGTCAGGCCGAACTCCTCCTGCAGGTCGCGCATGAGGTTGAGCACCTGGGCCTGGACCGAGACGTCCAGCGCCGAGGTGGGTTCGTCGCAGATGATGAATTCGGGCCGGCTGGCCAGGGCACGCGCGATGGCGATGCGCTGGCGCTGCCCGCCCGAGAACTGGTGCGGGTACTTGCGCGCATCGTCGGGCTTCATGCGCACGCGGCGCAGCGCCTCCTGCACGCGCTCGGCCGTCTCGTCCTTGCTGGCCGTGAGGGCCAGCACCTGCAGGGGTTCGGCAATCAGCTCCTGCACGGTCCAGCGCGGGTTCAGGCTGGCATACGGGTCCTGGAAGATCATCTGGAAGCGCCGGCGCATGGCCACGGTCTGGGCGGCCGGGCTCCACTTGTCCACGCCGTCGAACAGCACGGTGCCGCTGGTGGGCGGCGTCAGCCCGGCCACCATGCGCGCCACCGTGGATTTGCCCGAACCGGACTCGCCGACCAGGCCGAAGGTGGAGCCCCTGCGGATCGAAAAGCCGACGCCGTCCACGGCCTTGAGGATCTTTTTGTCCTCGCGCGCCAGCAGCCGGGCCAGCCAGCCGCTGGACAGGTCGAACTCCTTGCACAGATCCCTGACCTCCAGCAGGGCAGCCGCGGGCTCCTGCGCTCCGGCCCTGGGCTGCCAGGGCACGGCGGGCGCGGCCGGGCCGCCGCCCACCTCGGGCACGGGCAGGCGCTGCACGCGGTGGTGCACGCTGGGAATGGCGCCCATCAGCACCTGGGTGTAGGGCTGCTGCGGCGCGTCCAGCACCTGGCGCACGGGGCCGGTTTCCAGCACGCGGCCCTGGTACATGACCATGACGCGGTCGGCCGTCTCGGCGATGACGCCCATGTCGTGCGTGATCAGCATGGCGGCCGCGCCGCGCTCCTTGCACACGCGGCGCAGCAGGGCAATGATCTGCGCCTGCACGGACACGTCCAGCGCCGTGGTGGGCTCGTCGGCAATGATGAGTTCGGGCTCGGCGCACAGCGCCAGGGCGATGGCCACGCGCTGGCGCATGCCGCCCGAGAACTGGTGCGGATACTGGGCCATGCGCTCGCGCGCCTGCGGGATCTCCACCTCTTCGAGCAGGGCCAGCGCGCGGGCTTCGGCCTCCTTCTCGGAGACGGGCAGGTGCGTGCGGATGGTCTCCACCAGATGCCGGCCCACGGTATAGACCGGGTTCAGGCTGGTCAGCGGGTCCTGGAAGATGGAGCCTATGCGCCGGCCGCGTATGCGCCGCAGGTCCTCGCCGCGCAGCGTGTCGATGCGCTCGCCGCGCAACTGCACCGTGCCGGCCGAGATGCGGCCCGGCGGCTCGATCAGGCCGATCACGGCGGCGCCCGTCATGGACTTGCCCGCGCCAGACTCGCCGACCACGCCCAGGATCTCGCCGGGCGCAATGTCGAAGGACACATCGTCCAGCACCTGCACGGGGCCCTTGTAGGTGTCGAAGGTGACGGACAGGCCGCGAACGCTCAGCACCGCAGGCTGTGCGGGGGGCTGCCCGGATTCTTGTGTCGTGCTCATTGCAGCTTGGGGTTCAGTGCGTCGCGCAGCCAGTCGCCGACGAGGTTGACGGACAGCGCCAGCGCCAGCAGCACCAGCGAGGGGAACAGCAATATCCACCACTCGCCCGAGAACAGGAAGCCCTGGCCGATGCGGATCAGCGTGCCCAGCGAAGGCTGGGTTGGCGGCAGGCCCACGCCCAGGTAGGACAGCGTGGACTCGGCCACGATGGCATGCGCGAAGCTGATGGTGGCGATCACCAGGATGGGCGCCAGCAGGTTGGGCAGGATGTGGCGCACCAGGATGGCCACGCGGCTGCGGCCTATGAGCTGGGCCGCCAGCACGTAGTCCTTGTGCTTTTCCACCATCACCGCGCCGCGCACGGTGCGTGCGTACTGCACCCAGTCGGACAGGCCGATGGCCACGATGATCACGAAGACCGCCATGTCGTCGCGGTAGCCCTCGGGCAGCAGGCCGCGTGCGATGCCGAAGACCAGCAGCGCCACCAGGATCACGGGAAAGGTCAGCTGCACATCGGCGATGCGCATCATCAGCGTGTCGAACCAGCCGCCCGCATAGCCGCAGACCAGGCCCAGCGGCACGCCGATCAGCAGGGACAGCCCCACGGCCGACACGCCCACCAGCACCGACATGCGCAGCCCGTAGAGGATGGCGCTCCACACATCGCGGCCCTGGTCGTCCGATCCCAGCGCGTACAGCGTGCCGCTGGTGCCCGCCTGGCCCGGCGGCGTGAAGGCGTCCATCAGGTCCAGATTGGCCGGATCGAAGGGGTTCTGCCAGGCCAGCCAGGGCGACAGCAGCGTGGCCGCCACGATCAGCGCCAGCACCAGCGCCGCCGCCTGCACCAGGCGCGAGCGTGCAAAAGCGCGCTTGACCGGCGAGTCGCTGGCGCGCCAGCCCGTGGGAGGGATTGCTTGTTTGGCGGAATCGGTCATCGGTTTCTCAAGCGGGGGTCCACGATCACGTACAGGAAATCGACGAGCAGGTTGATGCCCACGTACAGCAGCGCGATGAACATCAGGTAGGCGGCGATCAGCGGCACGTCCACGCCCTGGATGGAGGAGATGAACAGCAGGCCCACGCCGGGCCACTGGAACACGGTCTCGGTGACGATGGCAAAGGCGATCAGCGAGCCGATCTGCAGGCCCGCGATGGTGATCACGGGAATCAGGGTGTTGCGCAGCGCATGGCCGAAGTACAGGTCGCGCTCGCGCAGCCCGCGCGCGCGGCCGAAGCGCATGTAGTCGGCGCGCAGCACCTCCAGCATCTCGGCGCGCACCAGGCGCATGATCAGCGTCATGTTGTAGAAGCCCAGCGTGATGGCCGGCAGGATCAGCGCCGACCAGCCCGAGGCCGTCAGCAGCCCGGTCTCCCAGCCGCCCAGCTTCACCGTCTCGCCGCGCCCGAAGGACGGCAGCCAGCGCAGCTCCACGGCAAACAGGTAGATCAGGGCGATGCCGATCAGGAAGGTGGGCAGGGACACGCCCACCAGCGACACCGTCATGATCGAGCGGCTCAGCCAGCCCTCGCGCCGTATGGCCGTGTACACGCCCAGCGCCACGCCGATGACCAGGGCGAACAGAGCCGCCGTCATCGCCAGCTCCAGCGTGGCGGGCAGGCGCTCGGCAATGATCTCGGTCACGGGGCGCTTGAGCCGGTAGGAGATGCCCAGGTCGCCCTGCAGCACCTTGCCCACGTAAGCCAGGTACTGCAGCGGCACGGGCTTGTTGAAGCCCAGGCTTTCCGTCAGCGCCTCGCGCTCGGCAACCGTCGCGTCCTCGCCCAGCAGGCTGATCGTGGGATCGCCGATATGGCGGAACACCATGAACGAGACAAAGGAGACGGCCAGCAGGACCAGGGCGGACTGGCCCAGCCGGCGCAGCAGATGGACCAGCATCGGCGCTTACTTCTTCTCGAACTTGACGAACTTGAAGTGCAGCGCGTTGTCCGGGTGCACGGGCACATTGAGCCGGGGCACGGACGCGAAGTGGATCACCTGGTCATGCAGCGCAATGTAGAAGCGCTCCTTTTGCACGGTCTCCCAGATGCTCTTGATGGTGGCATCGCGCTTTGCCTTGTCGCTCTCCGAGGACAGGGACAGGATCTTGGCATCCACATCGGCATTGCTGTAGTGCGTCGCGTTCTGCGCGCCACGGCTGTCCTTGCCGCGCGTATGCACCAGGAAGTCGAAGATGTAGGCCGAGTCGTAGGTGGGCACGCCCCAGCCGTACAGGTAGAAGTCGCTGTCCGCCTTGGTCAGCGAGACGCTGTGCATGGCGATCGGCCGGGCCGAGACTTCGGTCTTGATGCCGATGCGACTCAGGAAACCGGCCACTGCCGTGGCGATGGCCTCGTCGTTCACATAGCGGTCGTTGGGCGTGTTCAGCGTGATGGTGAAGCCGTTGGGGTAGCCCGCCTCGGCCAGCAGTTGCTTGGCCTTGGCGGCATCCGCCTTGGGATAGGCCGCAAAGGCCTTGTCGTAGCCGTTGACGAACGACGGCGCGATCACGCCGGTGGGAATCGACAGGCCGCGCATCACCGAGCGCTTGATCGCATCGCGGTCGATGGCCAGCTCGATGGCCTGGCGCACCTTGGGATCGGCCAGCGGATTCTTGCCCTTGACGTTGCTGCTCTTGAGCTCGGCCGCACCCACGTTCAGGCCCAGGAAGATGGAGCGGTTCTCGGGGCCTTCATTGATACGCAGGCGCTTGTCCTGCTTCAGGCGCGCCACGTCCTGCGCGGGAATGTCCTGGGCGAAATCCACCTCGCCCGACAGCAAGGCCGCCACGCGCGTGGCCGGCGACTTGATGGGCAGGTAGACCAGCTCGGTCACCTGCAGCGGGAACTGGCCCTTGCCCCAATAGTCGGGGTTGAGCTTCATCACCGTCTTCGAATCGACCTCGCGGCTGGCCAGCACATAGGCGCCCGTGCCGTTGGCCGCGCGCGTGGCGCCGTTCTCGGTCTTGCTGGCCGTGTCCTGCGTGGTCTCGGCGCCGTTGGCCTTGGACCACTTCTCGCTCATGATGAAGAGATTGGTCAGGTTGTCGGGGAAGATCAGGTTCGGCCCCTTGGTCTTCACATGCACCGTGAGATCGTCCACGGCCTTGGCCTCCTCCATCGAGGACAGCAGGGACTTGACCTGGGCGTTCTCGCCCTTGGCGCGGTTCAGCGAGAAGACCACGTCGCGCGCCGTGAACGGCGTGCCGTCATGGAACTTGACGTTGGGACGCAGCTTGAACTCCCAGACCGACGGGTCGGAGGTCATCTTCCACGAGGTCGCCAGCGTGGGCACCAGCTTGCCGTCGGCCGAGCGGATGACCAGGGTTTCGTAGATCTGGTGCAGCAGCACGAAATTGGTGCCCACATTGAAGGCATGCGGGTCCAGCGAAGTCGGATCGGAGCCGCGCGCCCAGCGCACGGTCTCGGCCTGGGCCAGCGCGGCCGAGGTCAACAGGCCTGCGGCCAGCAAAGAACTGCCCAGAATCTTCATGATCATTTGTCTGCTCCCCTGTGGATTGATTGGAAAGGCGGCGGCCATGCGACGCAGCAGCCCGGGCGCCGCAAGAAGCGGGCCATATAGGTGCGCCCCACTTTAAATAACTTTTTCAGCTTGTTGAATTGATTTTTATACTTAAAAGCCATTTCCAAATAACAAGACTGCCGCCGCGGCCCGCCAATGGTGTGCGGCCATCATGGACAGGCCAACGGCTTTGACAGCTAGTGAAAACGCGAAAGACCGACACGGCCCGCTCTGGCAAAGGTTTGCAATCGGGCACAGGTCTGCGCCGCACGGCGTGCTAATTTCAGGCCCTGTATCGAGCCTGCGGGTTGCCGCGGAAAGGAAGCATCCATGAAGACATCCATTGCCAGCGCACTGCTGTGCGCCATGCTGGGCCTGGGCGCCCTGCCTGCCCAGGCGTCGGGCCTGGGCGACTCGCTGCGCCAGGCCTCGGGCCTTGGCGGTGACAAGGCCGCCGCCAGCAGCGAAGGCGCCGGCTCCGGCCTCGGCGGCATGCTGGGTGCGGGCGCAGGCGGTGCGGGCGCGCTGTCCGCCCTGGGCCTGAGCCCCTCGGCCACGGCCGGCAATGCGGCAGGCGTCATCTCCTACTGCATGAAGAACAACTACCTCAATGCCGACAAGGCGGCCCAGGTCAAGGACCAGTTGCTGAGCAAGCTGGGCATGCAAAAGCAGGAAGAGCCCAAGGACACGGGATTCCAGAACGGCCTGGGCGGCCTGGTCACCGGCTCCAACGGCAAGAGCTTCAGCATCGACAAGCTCAAGGGCGACCTCAAGGAAAAGGCCTGCGACTTCGTGCTGGACAACGCTAAATCGCTGATCTGACCCCCTGAGCGGCTGCGCCGCTTCCCCCTTCTCGCTTCGCGGAGGGGGACGACGCGCCTTCGGCTGGGCGCCCCCGCCGCGAGGCGGCTCTTGCTCGGCGTCCCTGAGTTGGGCCGCGCCAGTTTCAACGGCGGCGCGCGATGCAGGCTTGCCTGGCTTGCGGGACAATGCCTGCTCCTTTTTGCAGCACCCCACGCCAGCCCCTCATGCAAGCCACGCGCATCATTGCCATCCGCCACGGAGAAACCGCCTGGAATGTGGACGCCCGCATCCAGGGCCATCTGGACATTCCTCTGAACGACCTGGGCCTGTGGCAGGCCGCCCAGGCCGGCAATGCCCTGGCGGGCGAGCCGGTGGCCGCCATCTACAGCAGCGACCTTCTGCGTGCCTATGCCACGGCCGAGGCCGTGGCCGCGACCACGGGCGCATCGCTGACGGCCGACAAGGGCTTGCGCGAGCGATGCTTCGGCAGCTTCGAGGGCCAGACCTTCAACGATATCGAGGCGTCCCACCCGGAGGATGCGCTGCGCTGGCGCAAGCGCGATCCCGAGTTCGTGCCCGCAGGCGGCGGCGAGTCGCTGCTGATGCTGCGCGACCGCATCTCGGCCACGGTGGACCGCCTGGCCGGCCGCCACGCAGGCGAGCAGATCGTGATCGTGGCGCATGGCGGCGTGATGGACGTGCTCTACCGCCTGGCCACGCACCAGGAAGTGCAGGCACCACGCACCTGGGCGCTGGGCAACGCGGCCATCAACCGCCTGCTGTGGACGCCCCAGGGCCTGGGCCTGGTCGGCTGGGGCGATGTGCAGCACCTGGAAGGCGGTGCGCGCGACGAGGTTTTCAGCTGAACGCCCGCACTGCAGCGCAGGCCCTCATTCCACCTGGATATTGGCGGACTTGACGATCTGCGTGTAGCTCGCCTTTTCCTTCTTCAGGAATTGGGCGAACGTGGCCGGCGTGCCCGAGCCGGGCGTGGCGCCGCTGTCCTGCAGGCGCTTGCGGACCTCGGGCAGCTTCAGCACCTCGGCCAGTTCGGCGGCCAGGCGGCTGACCACGGGTTCGGGCGTGCGGGCGGGGGCGAACAGGCCGGTCCAGGCTTCCAGCTCGAAGCCCTTCAAATCAGGAGCCTCCGCAAAGCTCATCACCTCGGGAATCACGTCGATGCGCTGTGCCGAGGTCACGCCCACGCCTTCCAGCTTTTTCTGCTGCACCAGCGGCGTGGCGCCGGTGGTCATCAGAATGCCCAGATCGACCTGGCCGCCCATGACCTCGCTGGTGACCTGTGCCACGCCACGATAGGGCACATGGACCAGGCGGATGCGGGCACGCTCCTGCAGCCGCTCCATGGCCAGGTGCAGCACCGTGCCCACGCCCGGCGTGGCATAGGTCAGCGCGCCGGGCCGGGCGCGGGCCATGCTGATCAGCTCGTTGAGGTTGTGCACGGGCAGGCCAGGGCGGGCCACGATCACCATGGGCGCCACCGAAGTCAGGCCCACGGGAGCCAGATCGCGCTCGGCGTCATAGCGCACGGAGGAGTTCACCAGTTGCGCAATGCTCACCGGCCCGTCAAAGCCCAGCAGCAGCGTGTAGCCATCGGCATGCGAGCGCGCCACCTTGCTCACGCCCAGCACGCCGCCGGAGGCCGGCACGTTGTCCACCACCACCGACTGGCGCAGCCGCGCACCCAGCTTTTCGGCGATCAGCCGCGCCGTGGCGTCCACATCGCTGCCCGCGCCAAAGGGCACGATCAGCGTGATGGGCCCGGCTGCCGGCCAGGGCTTGCCCGCGCCCGGCGCGGCATGGGCGGCGGGTGCAGTAGCAAGGGCCGCAGCCACTGAGGCTGCAGCCGATAGCAGGGAGCGTCGGGACAGGTGCATGGAGCGTGGGCATGCGCGGCGCATGCCGGCGAAGGCGGTGCGGGCTGGCAATGGCCTGCAGGGCAGGGACGGCCAGCGCGTGGAAAGCGGGCGATTCTGCCATAGGGTGCAATTTTCCTGCCACACGCTTGCCACGAAGCCCTATTTATTGCAATCCGTTTCAACCCTTGTGATTCCGTGTCCTAGGGTTCTCGCCTAAGGCGCTGCCCCGCCGCCATGCCCAGAATCGGCTGACCATGCTCTCACCCAGCCAAGTCATTGTCTTCGCCACGCCTGCCTTTTTGCTGCTGATCGCGCTGGAATGGGGCGTGAGCCTGTGGCGCGGGCGCAATGCCTATCGGCTGGCCGACGCCATCAGCTCCATCAGCCTGGGCATGCTCAGCCAGACCAGCGCCGTCTTCACCACGCTGCTGCGCGTGGGCCTGTACACGCTGGCCTTCGAGCACCTGGCGCTGTGGCGCAACGATGCCTTCTGGACCAGCATTCCCGGCTGGCTGCTGGCCCTGCTGTTCTACGACTTCTGCTACTACTGGCTTCACCGCATGGGCCACGAGGTGGCCGTGCTCTGGGCCGCACATGCCGTGCACCACCAGAGCCAGGACTACAACCTGTCGACGGCGCTGCGCCAGACCAGCTCGGGCGCGCTGCTGGGCTGGCTGTTCTACCTTCCCATGGCGCTGGCCGGCGTGCCGCCGCTGGTGTTTGCCATCGTGGGCCTGATCGATCTGCTCTACCAGTTCTGGGTCCATACCGAGCAGGTGCGGCGCCTGGGCTGGTTCGACCGCTGGTTCTGCGCGCCCAGCAACCACCGCGTGCACCACGCCGTCAATGACTGCTACCTGGACAGGAACTACGGCGGCATCCTCATCGTCTGGGACCGCCTGTTCGGCACCTTCAAGCCCGAGGACGACAGCGAGCCCTGTGTCTACGGCACGCGCGGCCTGCTGCAAAGCTGGGATCCGCTGTGGGCCAACGCCGTGGTGTACCGGCAACTCATCCATGACAGCTGGCATGCGCGGCGCTGGGGCGACAAGCTGCGCGTCTGGCTCAAGCCGCCCGGGTGGCGCCCTGCCGACGTGGCGCAGCGCTTTCCCAGGCCGGCCTTCGACCTGGACGCGCACCGCGTGCTCTACGCATCCGACATGCAGCGCAGCCTGCGCTGGTTTGCGGGCCTGCAGTTCGTGGCGCTGATCGCCGGGGTGTCGCTGTTCCTGTGGCATGCCGACCAGTCCTCGACGGCGCGCAATGCACTGTGGTTTGGCGTGCTGCTGGCCTGCCAGTGGGCACTGGGCGCGGCCATGCAGGGGCGCATCAGCCTGTGGGTGGCCCTGGCCATCGAGGCCGGCGCGCTGGCCACCGCCACCAGCGTGCTGGACATGCTGCACTGGCACTGGCTGTTCAAGCCGCTGGCCATGGTCTTTGCGCTGATCGCTGTCATGCAGATGTGGCGCGGCAGCGCGGCGTTCTCGGCGCTGGCGAAACCCGCGCGCGGCGCCTGCTGGCTGGCCGCGGCGCTGGCGGCCTCGATGGCGGGCGACGTGTTCCTGATGCTGCCCGATCTGTTCATCCCGGGCCTGGCCAGCTTCCTGCTCGCCCACCTGGCCTATATCGTGCTGCTGCGCCAGGACGCCCCCTGGTTTGCGCACCGGCCCTCGCTGGCCGCCACGCTGGCCCTGGGCGCGGGCATGTATGCCGTCCTCTGGCAGGGCGGGCTGCCCGCCGCGCTGCGCCTGCCCGTGGCCGCCTATGTGCTGGTCATTGCGCTGATGGCGGCGCAGGCCCTGGGCCGCGCCAGGCACCTGGGCGGCCAGCCCGCCTGGACCGTGGCCATCGGCGCCTGCTTCTTCATGGTCAGCGACTCGCTGCTGGCCATCAACCGCTTCGTGCAGCCTTTCGACGGGGCGCAAGCCGCCGTGCTGTCCACCTACTACGCGGCGCAGTTGCTGATCGTGCAGGGCTGGCTGGCCCGTGGCGCATCGACATCAGGGTTGACCCGAGGCAGCTCGCAAGGCACAATGGCGGGATCGCATTTTCAGGAGTCCTTCCGTGGACAGTGCCAGTTCAACCAGTGACAAACAGCGCGCCGCAATGGCTACGCTTCTGGCTGACTGACCGACTCCTGTGAAGGGAGCGGCCATGTCGGCCGGCTTCCATCCATTGCTGCGTTTCCCCTTGGAATCTTCGCGCCGCCCGGCGCTGCAGTGGCGCTTGGCCTGCATCAGGCACGCCGCTCCTGCACCGAAGATTCCAATGGCTGTTGATCACTGACCGCGTGCCCGTGTGGCTGCCATCGAGCAGCGCCCGGCCCACGCTGCTTGACGGCCCTGCCTACGGCGGTCTTCCTGGTTCGCCAAGGAGAAAGCCATGTCCACACCGTTCGTCCGCCCCGCAATGCAACGCCTGCAGCCTGCCACTGCCGCGCCCTGCCCCGGCGCCACCGGCACGCGCGTGGCGGCCTCCCAGGCAGCAATGCAGGCCAAGGCACAGGCACAGATGCAGGCCCAGGCCCCATCGGCCATGGAGCACGCCATGCACCTGGACCTGCAGACCCACTGGCCCACGCACCGCATCCGCAGCTTTCTGAGCCTGCAGCCGCGCTGAGCGCGCGCCGCAGCCTTGTCCGCCCCATCGTCAGAAAGGAGTTCCCCCATGGACCCCGAGCCGAGTCGATCTTGCCCTGACCCCTCCGATACGGTCCGGCCGCACATGCCTGCGGCCCTTCCGCCCCTTCCCAAGGCCCCGGCCGGGAGGCCCGTGCACGTCCATTGACGGATAGGTGCCGGGCTTCTTTCGGCCGCAACGAAAGAAGCCCGCCATGCAACACGTCATCACCGCACTGCGGACCATGCCCGCAGCCACACCCGCAACAGCACCCGTCTCCACACGCGCCAGCCGCACCTCCCACACCACCCGCGCCAGCACCTTGCAGCTGGCCCTGCAAGCCGCCATTGCGGCACGCCACACTGGGCAACTGCACACCCTGCTGCAGCAACACGGCCCCGATCTCTTCGCCCATTCCCTCGTGGCGCTCACGCAGCGCCAGCAGGCCGACGTTCTGTCCCTGCTGGCGGCGCAGGAGCGCGCCGAGGTCTACCGCCACCTGCCTGCCCATGCGCGGCGCCAATGGCTGCAGTCGGCCACCGTGGCCCGCCCGCCGCTGCGCCGCCGCCTGCTGTGCGCCTGCCAGCGCAACTGGCACTGGCTGCGCGCCACCCTTCGCTCGAGCCAGGCCTGAGCCACCGGGGAGGTCGCCATGAAAAACCTCAAGCACCTGTTCCAGGCCTTTTTGCGCAGCCGCCACGCCCTGGGGCTGTTCCGGCGCAATGCCCTGCCCTCGGGCACAGCCGTGCACCACTCGCGCCCGGTATCGCCGACCCTCACGCGCGAGCTGCTGCGCGCCTCGCGCGATGACATCGCCGCCGTGCTGGCGCGCACCAGCTCCAGCGAGGACGGCCTGACCCGCGAGCAGGCCCGCGGCGCGCTCGCACGTCTCGGCCCCAACGAGGTCGAGCACGAAAAGCCGCTGCCCGGCTGGCTGCACCTGTGGTACTGCTACCGCAATCCCTTCAACCTGCTGCTGACGCTGCTGGCCGTGGTCTCCTACGCCACGGAGGACATGAAGGCCACGGTCGTCATCGCCTCCATGGTGCTGCTGTCCACGCTGCTGCGCTTTGTGCAGGAAGGCCGCTCCAACCGCGCCGCCGCGCGGCTCAAGGCCATGGTCAGCAGCACGGCCACGGTGCTGCGCCGCAATGGCGGCCCACCGGCCCCTGCAGATGCCGACTCCGCAGACGCACCGCACAGCGGCTTCGGCCAGCAGGCGCGCCGCTACGAGGTGCCACTGCGCGAGGTCGTGCCCGGCGATTTCGTGGTGCTGTCGGCCGGGGACATGATTCCTGCCGACTGCCGCGTGCTCAGCGCCAAGGACCTGTTCGTGAGCCAGTCCGCCATGACCGGCGAATCCCTGCCCGTGGAAAAGCGCGCCGACGCCAGTGCATCGAATGGCACCGGCGTGCTGGACGCCAGCAACCTGCTGTTCATGGGCACCAACGTGGTCTCGGGCACGGCGCTGGCCGTGGTGCTGGCCACGGGCAACCGCAGCTATTTCGGCACCATTGCCACGCGGGTGACCTCCAACGACCGCGCGCCCACGGCCTTCGAGACCGGGGTCAACAGCGTCAGCTGGCTGCTGATCCGCTTCGCGGCCGTGATGGTGCCCGTGGTGCTGTTCATCAACGGCTACACCAAGGGCGACTGGGCCGAGGCCTTCCTGTTCGCGCTGTCCGTGGCCGTGGGCCTGACGCCCGAGATGCTGCCCATGATCGTGACCTCCACCCTGGCCAAGGGTGCCGTGGTGCTGTCGCGCCGCAAGGTCGTGGTCAAGCGGCTGGACGCCATCCAGAACTTCGGCGCCATGGACGTGCTGTGCACCGACAAGACCGGCACGCTGACCCAGGACCGCATCGTGCTGGAGCGCCACACCGACGCCTTCGGCCAGCCCTGCGACGAGACGCTGCGCTTCGCCTACCTCAACAGCCACTACCAGACCGGCCTGAAGAACCTGCTCGACCATGCCGTGCTGGAACACGTGGAGCTGCACACCCAGATGCGCCTGGCCGAGGACTACCGCAAGGTCGATGAGATCCCCTTCGACTTCGAGCGCCGCCGCATGTCCGTGGTGGTGGCCGAGCGCGGCCACCACCACGAGCTGATCTGCAAGGGCGCGGTCGAGGAAATCCTGGGCGCCTGCACCCGGCTGCGCGAGGGCGACGGCACGCGCCCGCTGGACGAGGAGCAGCTGGCCCGCGTGCGCCGCGTGACGCGCGAGCTCAACCGCGAGGGCCTGCGCGTGGTCGCCGTGGCCATGAAGGAAGTGCCGCCGCACAAGAGCGACTACGGCGTGGCCGACGAGTCGGAGCTGACCCTGATCGGCTACATCGCCTTCCTGGACCCACCGAAGGAAACCACGGCCGAGGCGCTGGCCGCCCTGGCCGCGCACGGCGTGGCCGTCAAGCTGCTGACCGGCGACAACGAACTGGTGGCCGCCAAGGTCTGCCGCGATGTGGGGCTGCCCGCAGACCACATCGTCCTGGGCACGCAGATCGAGCACATGAACGACGAGATGCTGCGCCAGACGGTGGAGCGGCACCAGCTGTTCGCCCGGCTCACGCCGCTGCACAAGGAGCGCATCGTGCATGCGCTGCGCGCCAACGGCCACATCACCGGCTTCATGGGCGACGGCATCAACGACGCCCCGGCCCTGCGCGCGGCCGACATCGGCATCAGCGTGGACAGCGCCGTGGACATCGCCAAGGAAGCGGCCGACATCATCCTGCTGGAAAAAAGCCTGATGGTGCTGGAGCAGGGCGTGATCGAGGGCCGGCGCACCTTCAGCAACATGCTGAAGTACATCCGCATGACGGCCAGCTCCAACTTCGGCAACGTGTTCTCGGTGATGGTGGCCTCGGCCTTCATCCCCTTCCTGCCCATGCTGCCGCTGCACCTGCTGGTGCAGAACCTGCTGTACGACCTCTCGCAGATCGCCATCCCCTTCGACAACGTGGACGACGAACTGGTGCGCCAGCCGCTGCGCTGGAACCCGGCCGACCTGGGCCGCTTCATGGTGTTCTTCGGGCCCATCAGCTCGCTGTTCGACATCCTGACCTTCGCGCTGATGTGGTTCGTCTTCGCCGCCAACACGCCCGGACAGCAGACGCTGTTCCAGTCGGGCTGGTTCGTCATCGGGCTGCTCACGCAGACGCTGATCGTGCACATGATCCGCACGCCCAGGATCCCCTTCCTGCAAAGCCGCCCGTCCTGGCCGCTGCTGCTGGCCACGGCGGCCGTGATGGCGGCCGGCATCTTCCTGCCGATGGGGCCCCTGGCCGGCTACTTCAAGCTGCAGGCGCTGCCGGCGGCCTACTTCCCGTGGATGATTGCCATATTGCTGGGCTACGCTTGCCTGGCCACGCTGCTCAAGCGCGTCTACATCCGCCGCTACGGCTGGCAGTGACGCACCCTTCAGCGCCTCTTTCAACGCCCCTTCAACCCATTCACCAGGAAAGCCCGGAACCCCATGCAGGCCCTGCAGAACCTCAACCCCGGCGCCATGCTGGACACCTTCGTCAGCCTGACCACGGCCTTCGTGTTCGGCGCCCTCATCGGCCTGGAGCGCCAGGTGCGCCAGCGCACGGCGGGGCTGCGCACCAACACCCTGGTCGCCGTGGGCGCGGCCGTCTTCGTGGATCTGGCCGTGCGCCTGGGCGGGGCCGAGGGCGCCACGCGCGTGGTGGCCTACGTGGTCTCGGGCGTGGGCTTCCTGGGTGCGGGCGCCATCATGAAGGAAGGGGCCAACATCACCGGGCTGAACACGGCGGCCACGCTGTGGGGCTCGGCCGCCGTGGGCGCCTGCGCGGGCGCCAGCCTGGTGGCCGAGGCCGGCCTGGCCACGCTGTTCGTGCTGGCCAGCAACACCTTGCTGCGCCCCGTGGTCAACCGCATCAACCGCCGCCCGGTGGATGACGAATCCACGGAGTCGACCTACTACGTCTACGCCATCTGCCACCGCGGCGCCCAGGGCGATGTGCGCGAGCAGATGCTGGAGCTGCTGGAGAACGCCAGCTACCCCGTGCGAGGCGTGGAAACCCATGCCTTCGGCCCGCAGGACACCGAGATCGAGGCCATGCTCTACGCCACCTCGGTGGACTCCGACGAGCTGGACCGCGTGATCGCCGCCATCGAGGCCCTGCCCGGCGTGCTGCAGGCCTTCTGGAACGCCGGCACGGAGGAATGAGCCTGCGTCAGCTGGCGTCGTCGCCCGGCACGGGAAGGCCCAGGTGGCGGTACGCCGCCTGGGTCGCCATGCGCCCGCGCGGCGTGCGCTGCAAAAAGCCCTGCTGGATCAGGTAGGGCTCGATCACATCCTCGATGGTGCCCGCCTCCTCGCCGATGCTGGCCGCGATGTTGTCCAGGCCCACGGGGCCGCCGTCGAAGCGGTGCACCACGGCCTCCAGCAGCTTGCGGTCCATGATGTCGAAGCCCTGGGGATCGACATCGAGCATGGCCAGCGCACGGTCGGCCAACTCGCGCGTGATGCTGCCGTCGCCGCGCACATCGGCATAGTCGCGCACGCGGCGCAGCAGGCGGTTGGCAATGCGCGGCGTGCCGCGCGAGCGGCGCGCGATCTCGAAGGCGCCCTCGTCATCGATGGGCGCGTTCAACAGGCCTGCACTGCGCCGCACGATGCGCGCCAGCTCCTCGGCCGTATAGAACTCCAGCCGCGCCACGATGCCGAAGCGGTCGCGCAGCGGGTTGGTCAGCATGCCCGCGCGCGTGGTCGCGCCCACCAGCGTGAACGGCTGCAGGTCCAGCTTGATGGAGCGCGCCGCCGGCCCCTCGCCGATCATGATGTCGATCTGGTAGTCCTCCAGCGCCGGGTAGAGGATTTCCTCGACCACGGGCGACAGGCGGTGGATCTCGTCGATGAACAGCACATCGTTGGCTTCGAGGTTGGTCAGCAGCGCCGCCAGGTCCTTGGGCTTTTCCAGCACCGGGCCGCTGGTCTGGCGCAGGTTCACGCCCAGCTCGGCCGCGATGATGTGCGACAGCGTGGTCTTGCCCAGGCCCGGCGGGCCGAACAGCAGCACATGGTCCAGCGCCTCGCTGCGCTTTCGGGCCGCGCCGATGAAGATCTCCAGCTGCTCGCGCGCCTTGGCCTGGCCCACGTACTCCTGCAGCAGCTTGGGGCGCAGGGCGCGCTCCATGGCCTCTTCCCCGCGCGAGACCGGCGCTGCCGAAATCATGCGCGGCTTTTCCGGTGCCTTGTCGGGCGCGAAACCGCCCTGCGGAAAGCCGCCCTGCCCGAAATCGTCGGTATGGATGCTCATGCGCCGCTCACTTGGCCAGCGCCTTCAGCGCCAGCTTGATGCCTTCGGTCACGCCCACGTCGGGCGGCAGCTTCTTGAGCGCGGCGGCCGCATCCTTGTCGGAATAGCCCAGCGCCATCAGCGCCTGCACGATGTCGTTCTGGTCGTTGTTCACGAACAGCGACTGCGCGCCCGTATCGGCGCCGATCTTGCCCTTGAGCTCCAGCAGCAGGCGCTCGGCCGTCTTCTTGCCGATGCCCGGCACCTTGACCAGGCGGCCCACCTCCTGCAGCGTCACGGCCTGGGCCAGGTCCTCCACGCTCATGCCGCTGAGCACCGACAGCGCCATGCGCGGGCCGATGCCGGTGATCTTGATCAGCTCGCGGAACGCCTGGCGCTCGCTGTGCGTGCCAAAGCCGTACAGAAGCTGCGCATCCTCGCGCACCACGAAGTGCGTCAGCAGGCTGACCCTGGCCCCGCTGGCCGGCAGGTTGTAGAAGGTGCTCATGGGCACCTGCACCTCGTAGCCCACGCCGCCGCAGTCCACCAGCACCTCGGGCGGGTTTTTTTCCAGCAGCGTTCCTGTCAATTTGCCTATCATTGGTGTCCTTTGCCGCCCCAGGGGCGGCTTTTCATGCCCGTCCGCAACCGAACGCCGGCCCATTCACAGGGTATGGCACCACGCCCTCGCGCTGGCCGCCGCCCGGAATCTCTGGAATTATCCGCGTGATCCTGCGCCACACCTTCACACCCCACGACAACAACCGGTTGAGCCATCTGTGCGGCCCGGCCGACGCGCACCTGCGCACCATCGAGATCGCACTGGGCGTCAAGATCGCCCACCGCCACGAGCAATTCAAGATCGACGGCCCCAAGGCCAAGGCCAACGACGCACTGGAGCTGCTGCAGGCCCTCTACGAGATGGCCGACGACCCCATCCTGGACGATTCGCTGCAGCTCATGCTGGCCGGCGACACCGAACTCATCGAGCAGCCCCTGGACGCCATCCAGCTTTCCACGCGCCGCCCCGACCTGCGCGCGCGCACGGCCAACCAGTCGGCCTACCTGGAGAACATCGCCCGCCACGACATCACCTTCGGCATCGGCCCGGCCGGCACCGGCAAGACCTACCTGGCCGTGGCCTGCGCCGTGGACGCGCTGGAGCGCAGCGCCGTGCAGCGCATCGTGCTCACGCGCCCGGCCGTGGAAGCAGGCGAGCGCCTGGGCTTTCTGCCCGGCGACCTCACGCAGAAGGTCGACCCCTACCTGCGCCCGCTGTACGACGCGCTCTACGACCTCATGGGCTACGAGAAGGTGCAAAAGGCCTTCGAGCGCAATGTGCTGGAGATCGCGCCGCTGGCCTTCATGCGCGGGCGCACGCTGAACAACGCCTTCGTCATCCTGGACGAGGCGCAGAACACCACGCCCGAGCAGATGAAGATGTTCCTCACGCGCATCGGCTTCGGCGCCCGCGCCGTGGTCACGGGCGACGTCAGCCAGATCGACCTGCCCAAGGGCGCCCTGAGCGGCCTGATCGATGCCGAGCGCGTCTTGAAGCGCGTCAAGGGCATCGCCATCAACCACTTCACCAGCGCCGACGTGGTGCGCCACCCGCTGGTGGCCCGCATCGTGGACGCCTACGACGCACGCGGCCAAGCCCCGGCACGCCGTGCCGCACCGCGCCTTGCAGCGCCTTGATCCCGACAGCCACAGCAGACGCCCGCCCACGGGCGCTCCAAAGCACAAGCTCACGCCCACGCACTTCCCCATGTCCCTGAACCAACTGCAACTGTCCCTGCAATTCGCGCGCTTTGCCGAGGCGCCCGCCCACCGCGCCGTGCTGTCCCGCAGCAAGGTCACGCGCTGGATACGCCACGCCCTGGCCGTCGATGCCGAAATCACCGTGCGCATCGTCGATGCCGAGGAAGGCCAGCAGCTCAACCGCGAGTACCGGCAAAAGGACTACGCCACCAACGTCCTGACCTTCGACTACCAGCAGGAGCCCACCGCCATGGCCGACCTGGTGCTGTGCGCCCCCGTGGTCGAGCGCGAGGCGCGCGAGCAGAACAAGACGCTGGAGGAGCACTACGCCCACCTGCTGGTGCATGGCACGCTGCACGCCCAGGGCTGGGACCATGAAACCAGCGAGCAGGACGCCGAGGAAATGGAAGCCTACGAGACCGAGATCATGGTCGAGCTGGGCTTTGCCGACCCCTACGCCAAGTAGGCGGCACCAGGCCCCGCGCGGGCCTCAGCGCGCCGTATCGATGACGACCCGGCCGCGCACCTGGCCGGCAAGCAGCCGGGGCGCCAGCGCAACCGCATCGGCCAGGCCCGCCTCTTCGGTATTGCGCTCCAGCACCTCGCGCGGCAGTTCGGCGGCCAGCCGCGCCCAGGCCTGCTCGCGCCGCGCCTGCGGCGCATAGACGCTGTCGATGCCCAGCAGCGACACACCGCGCAGGATGAACGGTGCCACGGAAGCCGGCAGGTCCAGCCCCTGGGCCAGCCCGCAGGCCGCCACGCAGCCGCCGTAGCGCAGGCTGGCGCACACATTGGCCAGCGTATGGCTGCCCACGCTGTCCACGGCCGCCGCCCAGACCTCCTTTTGCAGCGGCTTGCCGGGCGCATCCAGGCTGCTGCGCTCCACGATCCGCGCCGCGCCCAGCGCCTTCAGGTGCTCGGCCTGTTCGGGCCGCCCGGTGCCGGCGTGCACCTCGAAGCCCAGGCGCGACAGCAGGGCCACGGCAATGCTGCCCACGCCGCCATTGGCCCCCGTCACCAGCACCGGGCCGCTGGAGGGCGCGATGCCATGCGCCTGCAGCGCCATCACGCACAGCATGGCCGTATAGCCGGCCGTGCCTATGGCCATGGCATCGCGTGCGCTGAAGGCCTCGGGCCGGCGGATCAGCCAGTCGCCGTTCACGCGCGCCTGCTGGGCGAGCCCGCCCCAGTGGGTCTCGCCCACGCCCCAACCGTTGAGCAGCACGGCATCGCCGCGCTGGAAACGCGCGTCCTCGCTGTCCAGCACCGTGCCGGCCAGGTCGATGCCCGGCACCATGGGGAACTGGCGCACCACGGGCGAGCGCCCCGTGATGGCCAGTGCATCCTTGTAGTTGAGCGTGGAATGCGAGACGGCCACGCGCACCGCGCCGGCGGGCAGGCTGGCTTCGTCCAGCTCCACACACTCGGCACGGGTTTCACGCGGTACGGGTTGGGTCAGCAGCAAGGCTTTGAACATGGGATCTCCAGCAAGGCAGTGGCAAAGGAATCCAAAGGCAATCAGGACTGCGGCGCGCCCAGCACGCCGCTGCGGCACAGGCAGGCGATGGCCTCGTCCGCCATCCCCAGCTCCCGCAGCAGCGCAAGGTTGCCATCGCCCAGGACGGGGGCCGGCGCACCCGGCAGGGGCTCGGCATCCATCCACCGGAACCCCAGTCCCGGAGTGTCCACCGCAGCGCCGCCGGCGCCATAGCTCACAGGTGACACGGTGCCGGCGGCGCGGGCCTCGCCCAGGAACTCACCCAGGCGCCGCACCCTGGCGGCAGGCACGCCCACGGCGTTGAGCCGGGCTTCCATGTCCCGTGCGCTGCTTGCGGCGAAGGCCTCGGCCAGACAGGCCTGCAGCCGCTGCAGCGCGGACGCATCGCGCGCGGCGACAAAGCCGCCCTCGGGCGCGTTGAAGGCATCGAGGTCCAGCAGCGTGGCGTCCTCGCACAGGGCATCGAGCCCCAGTACGCTGGCGAGCCTGCGGACCTGCTGCGGCGTATTGGCGGCCGTGGACAGCCAGCCGTCGGCGCACCGGTAGGTGTCGGCCGCAGGGCTCCCCGTATAGCCCCGGTTGCCCACGCGCAGCTCCATGCTGCGCCGCATGATGGAAGAGGTGTTCCGCCGCGAAGGCGTGATCGCGCCCACGCCCGTCATCGAATCCACCAGCCCCTTCACCAACCTGCAACTGGTCCGGGCCGGCCTGGGGCTCAGCGCCGTACCCGACTCCACGCTGCAGGCCTCGCCCCGGTCGCTGGGGGTGCGCAGGGTGCATGTCACACCCGCCATCTCCATGGGCCCCGTGGCGCTGATCTACCGCAGCGCCGTCGCCAACCCACGCGTCGCCCTGCTGCGCGCCACGCTGGGCCTGCCCGGCCCGGCGGTGGAGCCGCCCTAGTCGTCAGGCGGCCGCCACGCCGGCGCGATCCTGTCCTTTTGCGCAAAGCAGCCCTGACCCTGCCGCCATGCCGGTGCGACAGCCCGGCCGATAGTCCGGCACTAAGATCAGCCTCGACCTATAACACCGGCCTGGCCGCGCAAGGCCACGGCGGCCTGCCGATGCCCGGCCCCAGGAGGAGACAACACCCATGTGGGACATCGCACTGCTCATGAGCGCCGCCTTCGTGGCCGGCGCGCTCAATGCCGTTGCCGGAGGCGGCAGCTTCCTCACCCTGCCCGCCCTGGTCTTCACCGGCGTGCCGCCCGTGGCCGCCAACGCCACCGGCACCGTCGCCCTGCTGCCCGGCTACATGGCCGGTGCCTGGGGCTTTCGCCAGGACATGGAGCCGCCGCCCGGCCTGGGCATGCGCGGCGTCATCGTGCTGTCGCTCATCGGCGGCTCGCTGGGCGCGGCCCTGCTGCTGGTCACGCCCGACCACCTGTTCCGCAAGGTCGTCCCCTGGCTGCTGCTGGCCGCCACCGCCATGTTCGCCTTCGCGCCCCAGCTCAGGCGCATGGCATCACGCGGCAGCGCCGAGCATGCAGCCCATGCCTCACCCGTCAAAGCCGGCGCCGGCATGCTGGCCGTGGCCATCTACGGCGGCTACTTCAACGGCGGCCTGGGCATCCTGCTACTGGCCCTGTTCGGCCTGCTGGGCCAGACCAGGCTGCATGCCATGAACGGCATGAAGAACCTGGTCTCCGCCCTGCTCACGGCCATTGCCGTCGCCATCTATGCGGCCGGCGGCGTCGTGCAGTGGGAGCAGGCCCTGGTCATGATGATCGCCGCCACCGCAGGCGGCTACGGCGGCGCCCGCCTGGCGCGCCGCATCCCGCCCGAATGGCTGCGCGCGGGCATCGTGCTGACGGGGCTGGTGATGGCGGGGGTGTTTTTCTGGAGGCAGTGAGGCGGGGCTTTTGAAGAAGGGCCGCGGCTCAGGCCTTTCTTGGCCGCTGCCTGGGCCTTGGCGGCTGTGCATCCGTCTCAGCAGACACCAAAGGCACTGCACGCAGGCTTTCAGCAACCCTGCGTGCGACGTCCTCTTTCCATGACTCGTCCTGGGTCAGCGTCAAAACGGCCACATCCGCAAGCGACGCCGCCATCGCGGACCGAACGGCCACATCCTGTCCAAAGTCTGCTTTGGCGCCGGTTGCGTCAAGGCTGCTCTCCAGCCTCGCAATGATTTCTGCGTTCACGCTGCGATTGTTGTTCTTGGCAACGAGGGTGAGCTTTTCACGCAGCTCCACAGGCATACGCAACGGGTAGGACGGCACTTGCTTGTCAGTCATCCGCCAGATTCTGGACATCAGAAAGATTCATGACAAAGAATCTATTTGACATCTAATATTGATAGATATCCAATAGATTCAGTACCCAATACATGCAGGAGAAGGGATCAATATGAATGCCACGCCGAAGGCCACCGCAGACAAGCCCAGCATGCAGCAGATGATTGCCCTGTCCATAGACCGCGCAGAAACCGAGCTGGCCGCCCTGATCGACCAGCGCTGCGCAGACATGGACTGGGTTGACGAAGACGCCGACGTGGACATGGCCACGGAACTGGCCCTGAACCACATCCGGCAGATGAAGCTCACCCACTTCGACGCGGCATGGAAGTTTGACAACGCCTGGTTCCTCGCCCGCGCCGCCATCGTCCTGGCCGACCAGGCGTTCAGCCGGCCCCAATGCGCCTATGGCCTGCGCCTGGCGCAGCTCGTGCAACTTTTCAATGAAGCGCCCTCCTTCGTGGAGCACGTGGAGGAAAGCCGGGTGAATTAGGCGCGGCGCCCTGCTGCCGCGTGGCACCAGCAGGCTCCGTGAGAGCGCCGGTCTGTTCGCTCATTGCCGTCACGGCCTTTAACCGGATCGCATTGGGCACCGCGTAGTCGCGCATCTGCCTCTGGCTAGCCAAGAGAGGGGGGTGCGTGCTTTCTGAGCTGCCTATGCGTCAGCGAACAACTCGCAGGCCAGATCGGTAATCTTTGGGGATTTCTGAGCTGCCTACGCGGCAGCGAACCAGCTGATGGCCTGCTGATTCTCCGCGCCATTTTTCTAAGCTGCCTACGCGGCAGCGAACAAAGAAAACCGGCCTACACCTTGCATTTGCTTTTTCTGAGCTGCCTACGCGGCAGCGAACCGGGCCGCCAGCTCGATGGCCGCACCTGGGATTTTCTGAGCTGCCTACGCGGCAGCGAACACGGACCAAATGCCTACGCACTACACGGCCCATTTCTGAGCTGCCTACGCGGCAGCGAACTCACGGATGAGGTCACGGTTGCGGTATGTCATTTTCTGAGCTGCCTATGCGGCAGCGAACTGCTGGCTGGCATCCGCTCTAGAGATTGACTGTTTCTGAGCTGCCTATGCGGCAGCGAACGTGCGTCGAGCCACATCATTTGTCTGCTCCAATTTCTGAGCTGCCTATGCGGCAGCGAACGCACAGGAAGCAATCACAGCACTGCTGACGAATTTCTGAGCTGCCTATGCGGCAGCGAACAGGTGGACACCCCCCGGCTCCGCGAGGCGCTGTTTCTGAGCTGCCTATGCGGCAGCGAACTGCGAGGACTTCTTCGGCGTGGCCGTGCGCAATTTCTGAGCTGCCTATGCGGCAGCGAACGCGCACGAATGCGCTGCTCGGCCGTCCCGACATTTCTGAGCTGCCTATGCGGCAGCGAACGTTGCTGACTTCGCGGCCCGGGTTGATGTGCATTTCTGAGCTGCCTATGCGGCAGCGAACCACCTTCCACGGCGCCGAGCCGCCAGCGGACTTTTCTGAGCTGCCTATGCGGCAGCGAACATGATCCGTTGTACCGGCCCTGAAGGCTCCAATTTCTGAGCTGCCTATGCGGCAGCGAACATCGACCCGACCAAGTTCACGCCCGAGTCGCTTTTCTGAGCTGCCTATGCGGCAGCGAACCCGAAACGCGCCCCACACTGAGAGTGATTGAATTTCTGAGCTGCCTATGCGGCAGCGAACTTGTCATAGCCTGGCCCAGACGCAGCCAGATATTTCTGAGCTGCCTATGCGGCAGCGAACGTGGGCTCCTGTGCGCCGGCATCAGCGCAGCCTTTCTGAGCTGCCTATGCGGCAGCGAACCCGGGCCGACACGCTGTTCAGGGTGATCTGATTTTCTGAGCTGCCTATGCGGCAGCGAACGGCAGCGCCCACGAAACTGCCGTGCACCACCTGTTTCTGAGCTGCCTATGCGGCAGCGAACATGCCGAAGCCGCGGATCTGGTGGCAATCACATTTCTGAGCTGCCTATGCGGCAGAGAACCTCCTGTGTTGAAAAACCGAAGGCGCCGCAACTTTCTGAGCTGCCTATGCGGCAGCGAACCTGGCCGCCGAGCTTGTACGCCGGCACGGGCATTTCTGAGCTGCCTATGCGGCAGCGAACTTAGGAGCCCCTTCCGCCAGACAACTGGCTTATTTCTGAGCTGCCTATGCGGCAGCGAACGGGGCAGATTCGTGGTCGGGGTTGATCCCGTTGTTTCTGAGCTGCCTATGCGGCAGCGAACCGCTCGGGATGGCTGGCCCTGGAGCTGGCCGATTTCTGAGCTGCCTATGCGGCAGCGAACTTGTGAATAGAGGGGACAAGGAGCGGCTCGCTTTTCTGAGCTGCCTATGCGGCAGCGAACGCCTGAGTCCCCTTCCCCGCGCGCACCATGTCTTTCTGAGCTGCCTATGCGGCAGCGAACGACTTGTCGCCCGTGCCCAAGCCGACATTGATTTTCTGAGCTGCCTATGCGGCAGCGAACGCGCTGGTGGACAGTGTGTTTCGGATTTGTGGTTTCTGAGCTGCCTATGCGGCAGCGAACTCCACCACACGTTTTTCCCGCTCTCCCAGCATTTTCTGAGCTGCCTATGCGGCAGCGAACTTTTCCATGCCATCTGCCTTCCACTCGCGCATTTTCTGAGCTGCCTATGCGGCAGCGAACCTGGACCGTAGCGCGCTTCCCGAACGGCGACTTTTCTGAGCTGCCTATGCGGCAGCGAACGTTCACGTCGCCCTATGGAGGGATGCGCGACATTTCTGAGCTGCCTATGCGGCAGCGAACCCGAAACGCGCCCCACACTGAGAGTGATTGAATTTTCTGAGCTGCCTATGCGGCAGCGAACACACCCGCCGCCGCAACACGCACGCCCCTTGATTTCTGAGCTGCCTATGCGGCAGCGAACAACTCAGGGGCGCTGTTGCTGGGCCGAGGCTTTTTCTGAGCTGCCTATGCGGCAGCGAACCTCCAAGAGCTGGCAGACCGAGGTGGACGCATTTTCTGAGCTGCCTATGCGGCAGCGAACCAAGATGGACGTGTTCCGCATGGCGCGGGATGTTTCTGAGCTGCCTATGCGGCAGCGAACCTTGTCGCGTGCGGCGTCTCGCGCCTGAGACATTTCTGAGCTGCCTATGCGGCAGCGAACGGGAAGCAAATGAAAGCGCAAATTCTTCTGCTTTTCTGAGCTGCCTATGCGGCAGCGAACTAGGCAGACGTCCGTTCGTCTACTTCCACATCTTTCTGAGCTGCCTATGCGGCAGCGAACCTCCGTGGTGGTTGAAAAAACGAAGCGCACTCTTTCTGAGCTGCCTATGCGGCAGCGAACATGGACACACTCTCCAAAGCCTGGCCACGCTTTTTCTGAGCTGCCTATGCGGCAGCGAACGGCGAGGAGGAGGGCAGTGGCTTCCTCTCGACTTTCTGAGCTGCCTATGCGGCAGCGAACCGGGGCGTCGCTATCGATACAGTGAAGGCATTTTTCTGAGCTGCCTATGCGGCAGCGAACCAGACCAGCGCCGAACTGGTCAGCACGCAACATTTCTGAGCTGCCTATGCGGCAGCGAACCTGCCTTCCTGGGCTTCTGGGCTGCGCTTAAATTTCTGAGCTGCCTATGCGGCAGCGAACGCCATCGCTCGATCCGAAGAAGCCAAGGCGCTTTTCTGAGCTGCCTATGCGGCAGCGAACCGAATCTGCTGAACCTTGACCGGGCCTCCATCTTTCTGAGCTGCCTATGCGGCAGCGAACCTTGATGGTCAGGGCCATGGTGGTCTCTGTTGTTTCTGAGCTGCCTATGCGGCAGCGAACGGCGAGTCTCCTGAACTACTACTGGAACGAGATTTCTGAGCTGCCTATGCGGCAGCGAACCAAAGATCGCACTCAGCGTGCCTGACGAATGCTTTCTGAGCTGCCTATGCGGCAGCGAACTAAATGGGTCTGGATTTCCAAGCATTTGGAGTTTTCTGAGCTGCCTATGCGGCAGCGAACCGCCGAACAACTTGCGCGCCGACTCTTGTGCTTTTCTGAGCTGCCTATGCGGCAGCGAACGATGCACTGCATCGTTTCCTCGAAGCTGTACATTTCTGAGCTGCCTATGCGGCAGCGAACGCACGGTCGGTTGCGGTGCCAGCCAGCACCCGCTTTCTGAGCTGCCTATGCGGCAGCGAACCTCGCCCATGAGCGAGGTCGCTGTGTCCGCCATTTCTGAGCTGCCTATGCGGCAGCGAACCTCGCCCATGAGCGAGGTCGCTGTGTCCGCCATTTCTGAGCTGCCTATGCGGCAGCGAACTCGATGCTCGAATACGCTCCAGCCTTCGCGGCTTTCTGAGCTGCCTATGCGGCAGCGAACGCCTGGCCGGTGTCATCTTCCCGGCCACGGGTTTTCTGAGCTGCCTATGCGGCAGCGAACGAGCATGCTTCCCATGCTTTGACTCGGGCCTTTTTCTGAGCTGCCTATGCGGCAGCGAACCCAAAGTCGGCCTTGAAGTTCCTGGGCATATTTTTCTGAGCTGCCTATGCGGCAGCGAACTCTTCCGCCATATGCTGAAATGCCTTTTGAAATTTCTGAGCTGCCTATGCGGCAGCGAACGTCGGCCCGAACAACACCGAGGCCAGCGCGATTTTCTGAGCTGCCTATGCGGCAGCGAACTAGACAAAAATCCTCCCAATTCATTGATTTTTAAAGAACTTTCCCCCCTAAACCGAAAACACCCCAAAATTCCGAGGCGTCGCCAAGTTGTTGATTTGAAAGGCGACCCCACAGGCCGCCAGAAAAAGGGTTAGAACCAGGGAACAGCAGTTCCCAGGCTCAGTCCGTAGGTGTTGAAGCCTTCCTGGCCCGCCGTGCCCTGCACCGCTTTCTGCTCCACAAACAGGCAAAACGGCTGGCCGGTGCTGGCGCTGCGCAGTTGAACGTAGGGCAGGTCCGGGGTGCGCTCCACGCTGTCGGGAATGGCGGCCGCAGCCTGTTCAGCGGTTTCTCCCTTGCGCCGCATGCGGCGGCGGCGCAGGCGGTCGGGGCTGGTCTTGAATTGCCGGCGTTGCACCAGGTAGGGCACGGCGCCCTCTGGTACCAAAGCTGGCGGCGTGCAGTGCACGTGATCGCGCATGCCCTGCAGCCAGGGCTGTTCCATCAGGCCGCGCAGCGCGGCTTCACTGCCATGCAGGCGCAGGATGGTGCCCAGAGTGCGTGGACGCAGGCTGTAGCCAGGAAAGCTGATGCCTATGTCCGCGCTGCCCAGTTGCACGAGCGCGCGGTGCAGCTTGGCGACCAGCGCGCCCAGCAGGTGGGCGTGGCTGAATTCCGGGTCAGGCAGCAGCGTGATGTCGATGTAGTGCGAGGTCATGGCCATCAGCTCGCATCGCCGAAGACGCCGCCACGGATCAGCACGGCCATCACGAAGTGCTGCTGCTCGACGGGAGGCACCTTGTCCTTGAGCAGCCAGTCGTCCAGCAGGGTGTAGAAGTCCTGCTTTTGCTTGGGCTGGCGCCAGGCCTTGCCCTGGGTGGTGACGGAGCCGTAGGGCTCGACCGCGATGGGGCCCAGGTCCTGCGCGCCGTCGTACCAGGTGTCGATGGTGCGCAGGGCGTTGCCGATTTTCTGGGAGTGGATGGCGGCGACCTCCTGGCCTTTTTCACCGATCTGGTAGAGCGTCTTGCTCTTTTTGGTGCTGCCCTTGTCGAGGATCAGTTCCTGCGAGGGGAAGACTTCCTGGCCCGCGCCCAGGCGCACAAAGGCGGTGATCTGCAGCAGCACATGGGCCTTGCCCTCAAGCCCCTGCGCGATCACGCTGCCCAACGCAGCCACTTTCTCGTCAGGCTGCTCCAGCGTGCGCAGGTTGTGGGCCAGCGCATCGAACGACCATGCCTGCCCGGCCTTGCCATCCTTGAGCTGCACCACCTGCACCTGCACGCTTTCCGCGCCCACGCGGTTGCGCCACAGAAAGCGCCCGTTCGCCAGGTTGGCCGCATAGCGGTTGGCCAGTTCGGCAAAGCCCTGGGCCGAGGCATAGGCCTGCACCGTTTGCGCGAGCCTGGCCTGGTATTCGGCGCTGTTGCAGGCAGACGGCGTGCCCGCGCCAGACAGCACGCGCAGCGTGAACTGCACCTTGAGCGTGTCGGCATCGGCGGGCAGGGCTGCCACGTCCACGGTCTGCAGGTTGGGGTTCTCGATGGCGGCGTCGAGCTTGGCCGGGTCCTGGTCCTTGGTCTTGAGGCGGTTGGAGATGGTGCCGCGCACGGATTTCTCGCGCAGCTTGACGGAGGGCCAGGAGGCGGAGGCCGCCCGGTCATCCCAGTTGCCTGCGTGGAAGACGGCGTCGGAGGGGTCGAGCTTGCGTTCGAAGGCGAGGACGGATGCGGTCTTGAGGGTGCTGGACATGGTGTTCAATCCTTTGGCAATACGGTGTGAAAGGCGGCGGTGCAAGGACGCTGGTCAGGTGTATGCATAGCTGTCGTCGTCTTCCTGCTCCTGGGCTGCGGCGTCGTCAGGGTCGGCCACGGTTGCGGGGTCTGGCACGTAGCCGCTGCGGCAGCGGTAAAGGCCCCGCTTTTCATCGGTGTGCGCATGCCACAGCAGTTGCTCCAGATGGGTGAGGCGGTGCGGGCTGATCCATTCGCCCAGCGAGTAGACCGACTCCACGAAGCGCAGCGGCGTGGTGGCATCGCGGGCGTTGAGCACTTCGCCTGCGGCATGCGATGGCGAGAGTGCCGCATAGCCCACGGGCACGGGCACGATCCACCCGCTGCCCGGGCCGCGCCAGGGGTCTGCCCATGGCTGCTGCGGGGGCTGGCCTTCGGCCGCTGACACGGGCTCGTGGTTGAAGCGCGATGCATGCAGCCAGGCGTCGAGCAGCGTGGTGTGCGCCGCTTTGTCGCGCAGCCTGTGCAGGCGGTCGGCCAGCAGATCGTCACGCCCCACCAGGGCGAAGCCCGGCAGCCACTGGCGCCGCCATTCGCGGAACTGGCGGCTGCGCTCGGTGGCGTCTTCTGCCAGCACGGACAGCCTGGGGCGCACGCGCCTGCCGGGCGCGGCGCGTGATGGCAGCAGGCTGCCGCCGGCCACGCGCATTTGCGACAGGATTTGCCCGGCTTCATCGGCCCATTGCTGCATCGGCTCGGCAGCGCTTTGCACCAGGGTCGGGGCCGAGTTGGAGCCAGGGACGCGTTTTTCCGAGACGGTGAAGACCAGGGAGATGTCCAGGTGGATGCGCCCTTCCTCCACGATGGCGGCAGTGCTGCCGTCTTTGTCCACCGGGTTGCGCGTGAGGTTGAAGCTGCGCACATAGCCCTGCGTCACCTGCTCCTGATGGTGGTGGCAGACCACGCCCACCGCGTGCAGGCGCAAGGGGATGCCGGCCTGCGCCAGCTTGCGCTCCAGCGCCCACATCAGGCCGGTGAAGGCGGTGATGGAGGGGAAGCCGTGCGTGAGCGGGCTGGAGATGGCGTTGGCGTTCTGCACGCGCAGATGGGGAAAAACGAGAAGCGCTTGTGGAGACTGGCTCATTGCGCGTCCTCCCTGTCTTCAAGCCGTTTGCGCAGTTCGCGCAACTGCTGCACAAAACCATCCTCATCGGTCAGCAGCTCTTTCCGCCACACACGCGCCTCGGCGTCGCCCACGGGCAACTGGCCGAACAGCTGGCTGTTGAGCCAGTTGGCAAAGCGCTTGCCTACCTCGGCAGGCCAGTCCATCCAAAGCCATTCGCGGGCGAAATCTGCCTCATCGCGCAGTTCGGCCCGCAATGGGTCCAGCCACAATTGCTCTTCACGCACCAGCTTGCCGAAGCGTTCCGAGTCGCGGCTCCAGCCAGCGGGCAGGGTCTGCTGCACTTCGCCGGCGAGCGAGACCATTTCATCGATCAGCGCATCGACGAAGGCCTCGCGGCGCTCGCGCGTTTGCAGGTTGGGCTCCGGGTCGGTCGCAAGGAAGGCACGCAGCTTGCGCACCGTGCTGCGTACCTCGGGACGGCCGATGAACAGCTTGTCGAACACGGAGCTGGCATGCACCGGCAGCCGTACATCGCTACTGCGCCAGACCGGTGGCAGCGAAGCCAGCAGGTAGTTGACCCCGCCACGCTCGCTGTTGAGCTGGGAAATATTCTGTGGCTTTGTCCCTCCCATCTTCTGGACGGCCAGCCCAGGGTAGTCATGGAAGACGCCGTCATGCGCCTTGCGCTCGCGCCGCGCCTGCCGGGCCGCCTTGTTGCTTTCCCCAAAGCGGTCTTCCTGCACCTGCGCATGCACGGCATGCGCCAGCGAGGTGGCAAACAACGGCGCCAGCAATTCATAGCCTTCATCGGCACAGGCATCGCTGCCCGTCAGCCAGTACAACTGCTTGGCCCGCGTGTGCGAACTGGGTGCGCCCGCGCGCGGCTGGGTCAGGCCGACGAAGGCATCGCGCAAGCCCATGGCCTGCTGCGGGTCCTCATGCAGGGCCTGAAGCGCGCCCGGGTCTTGCGCCAGCAGCGCGGCCAGCAGGCTGGTGCCGTCCACCTCGACCTTGAGGAACTTGTAGACGTCAAGCGCCGCCGCATTGCCCACCACATCGCCGGCGAAGGACTGCCCCAGCGCATGGCTTCCCAGTTCCTGCAGCGCTGGCAGGCTGGCCGGCTCCACATAGAGATTGGTGCCGCGCGCGTCGGGGTGTATGGGTTTGAGGGAGTGGGTGACGGCCTGGATTTGCGTCACCCGGCGGGCGGCGTCTTCCAACCAGGTATCGCGCTGGTGCTGAGCCAGCAGCTCCTGTCGTTTGGGGTCGTCTTCGGCCAGCTTGTCCAGCTTGGCCTGAAGCCGTTCCTGGATAAAGATGGCGATGGCGTCATGCCAACGCATGGCGCTTGGGGTGGGCGGCATTGCTTCTCCTCCTTGCAAGAAATTCAGAACAAACCCACGATCTGCGTGGTCTGCAACGATGTCCTTCAACGAACGGTGCGGGTGGTCTTGCTCCTCTGCGCTTGGTTTCCTTTCTGCTGCAAAGCGATATACCGAATAACGGTAAACGGTATAAAATTCCTGACTTATGGCGATCACTTCCTTCAAGTGCCCGGAAACCCAGCGCCTGTTCACCAGCGGCAAGACCCGCCGCTTCGCCAACATCCAGAGCGTGGCGGAGCGCAAGCTGGCTCAGCTGGATGCGGCTGTGACACTTGAATTTCTGCGCAGCCCTCCTGGCAATCGCCTGGAAATGCTCGTGGGAGATCGGCAGGGCCAGCACAGCATCCGCATCAACGACCAGTGGCGCCTCTGCTTTGTCTGGACGGAAAAGGGAGTGGTTGACGTAGAGATAGTGGATTACCACTGACGAACAATGACATGCCTTCGCTGCCGCATCGGCGGCTTGGGAACCGGCGCCTCCCGGCAATGAGGGGCACAGGAGAAAGACATGCTTAAAAACGGCATGCGCCCCATACACCCAGGTGAAGTCCTGCGCGAGGACTACCTGAAGCCCATGGACATGAGCGCCAACGCGCTGGCCAGGCACCTGCACGTTCCCGCCTCGCGCGTGAACGACATCGTGCTGGAGCGGCGCGGCATCACGGCCGACACGGCGCTGCGGCTGAGCCGCTTCTTTGGAGGCGACGCTCAGTCCTGGCTGAACCTTCAGACCGCCTACGACCTGCGCACGGCAGAGCTGAACGCGGAGTTGCAGGCGTCCGTGAGGCAAGTTCATCCGATGCAGCTGCATACCGCCTGATCCTCAGGCACGGCCCACAAAGCCCAGCACGCCATGCCAGCGCCAGCCCTGTGTCTTGTCGGGCAGGCTGGCCGTGGCGTACTTGCTTGCACAGGCATCCAGCGCCAGCCCCTTGCCCTGCGCCAGGGCAAGCAGTTCATGCATCAGGTCGGCCTGCCCCCATGCAGTGACAGACCCCTTCCGTGGGTCCAATGGCTCCCGGTGCAGCAGGCTGTCCTGCACCAGCACATACAACCTGTCACCCCGCCGCTGGCCATCGACCACGCGGTGCAGTTGCAGGCCCTCTTCCTCCTCGTCCGGCAGAAACACCACATCCACGCGCGGCAGCGGGTCGTAGCGAAAGCGCTGGAACTGCGGCAGCAGGCCCGTGAGCCAGAAGCAGGCTGGGCTGGCCCAGTGCAGGCTGGCGGCGCGCAGCACCGGCGTGGCATCCGGGCTGTCTGCGGGGCGCGGCAGCATGGTGTCGTGCATGCGGGCGTGTTCCAGGTCCACGAGGTTCCTGGCCGGGTGGAACTGCTCCCTGGCCACTTCGATGCGGGCGCGGGCATCCACGGGCCAGAGGGGCTCGCCCTTGGTGTGCTTGGCCAGCAGCGATTGCAGGTCATGCGAGCGCAGGTGGAAGTACCGCGCCGTGTCCGCCTTGTCATCCACCGGCTCCATCTCGAAACCCGGCTTGCAGAATGCCGCCCGGCCTGGATGCTCGAAAGCGCGCAGGTTGCTGTCCAGCACCCGCATGTTGGCCTCCTGCACCGCACCCGACCGGTGGCGCCGCACGCGTCCGGCCAGCTGGATCAGCGAGCGCATGGACGAGGGCTCGACCACGGCCCAGTCATAGTCGTGGTCGCGGCCCACTTCGGTGACGGGGGAGCCGAGCACGATGAAGAGGTGATCGGCCTCATCGTTGGCATCAAGCAATGCGCGGATGGCCGGCCTCTGGAAGATGGGATCTGCGCCGTCGGAGGAGCGGCGGTCCAGCACGGTGTCCAGGTGCCGCTCGATGCTGGAACGCGCCAGCAGCGGAAACTGCGAGTGGTAGACGCACAGGTGCACACGCACGCCCGGCGCGGGAGCGCCCTGGCCATACATGGCCACGGCCACGTCGAACAGCGGTTCGATGTTGGCCATGCGGATGAGGCCGAAGCTCACACGCTTGCCACTGGCGGGGTCGGTGCCATGGTTGCCCGGCTGCTGGTGCAGTTGCCATGCATGCTCCAGCGCGATGCGGGCGAAATCCCGGCGCCGCGCGGCCGGGTCCAGCCCCTGCCAGCCGGCAGGCAGGGGAGCGATGGCAGCCAGGCGCCGCACCTCGGCCCGGGCGAGCTGGGCCACGCGCTTTTGCACAAAGCCTTCATGGCCTGCACGAAACCCTGCACCATCGGCACAGTCCAGCGCCTGCTGGTGGAATTCGTCCACCCACAGACAGCAGATGGCCACTGGCTCGCCGGGCCGCTCGCCGCGATGGCGCTGGAAGATCTCGCGCCCGGCGCGGTAGGCCAGGTAGAGCCCCTCCACCAGCGCTGGCGGCAATGTGGCCGAGGACAGCAGCACGCGTGAGCCCAGCAGGCCCGCCCAGTGCACGAGCCGCGTGAGCGCGGGCAGGTCGGCCATGTCGAAATCATCGGGCTCGTCCAGTACCAGGTCGCCCGTCATGAGGCGCAGCATGGGCGCGATCTGGCGGCCGCCGCGCAGGCTTTCAGTGGCGGGCGTGAGGTGGTCCACGGTGCAGGCCAGCACGGGCGCGGCGATCAGCGAGCGCACCTGCGCATCGTCGGTCAGGCGCTGCAGCAGTGGGTGCTGGTCATTGCCGTCGAACAGGACTTGCCCGCCTTCGTCGAGCAGCGCCTGGCGCGAGGCCGAACCCGTGGCCTCGGCCTGCGCTTCCCAGTACTCGAACAGCGCGCGGCTGGCCGCGCCGCCGACCTTGATGGCGAGCTGGTCGTCGCCCAGTCCCAGGTCGTTCTGGAACACCCGCCCCGTCTGCAGCGTGAGCGTGCGCAGGCCGATGGCGAAGGCACAGCGCATGCCCACGCCCGGGTCGGCCAGCGCGTTCATGATGCGGGCATTGCCCAGCGTCTTGCCGCAGCCGGTGGAAGCCATGTTGACGATGAAGCCGCCCTGGCTGGCGGCCCGGTGGCGCACGCTGGCAGCCAGGTCGGCAGCCTTGTCCTGCCACTGGAAGCGCGCGTTGCTGCTGCGCTTCTTGAGGCCGCGATGGCTGCGCAGTGCCGGCAGGCTGCGCGCCAGCGTGGGCAGCGAGCGCGCCACCAGCGTGGCATGGGCCTGCACGCCAAGCAGGTGCTCGTCCAGCGTCTGGTTGAAAGCGGACGCGGCGCCTGGAGCTGCACTCTTGCGCCGGGTGTTGGCGTACAGCGGATAGCCCGCGTTGCGGAAAGGCTGGCGGCGCGCCTCGTCCTCGATGCTGGAGTAGTGGTGGTCGGCCAGCATCAGGCACAGGCGCGAAAGGTGCAGCGTGAACGGATCGCCCAGGCTTGCAGCGTCAAGCGACCGGCCCGTCAGTTCCTGCAGTTTGAGCGCATAGCGCGCCGCCTGCTTGCGCCAGGCGGCCGTGGCCACCGGAAGGCCCTGCGGGAACTCCCAATGGGAGCGCACTTTCGCCGGGTCGGCTTTCTCGCGCGGCTCGTTCCAGTCGGCGCTGATGCACCGCAGCAGCTGCTCGATCTCATTGCTGTTGACGAAGCGCGGGCGCGCGCCGAAGCGGCACCATTGGCGGCGGTCGGGCTCCAGCTCGTCGTCGGACTCCTGCCGGCCTGCAGCGACCGGCATGCAGGGTAGCCGATGGTGTGTCAGAACCAGCCATGCCACGGCGGTGGCCAGCGGCGGCAGCGCCTTGAACGGCAGATGCTGGCTGGCCTGCGGCTCGTCCAGGCCATCGCGCAGAAGGCGGCCGCTGCGGTGATCCAGCCATTGCGCCTCAAAGGCCCGGGCATCGGCGGCCTCATCCACACAGGCTGCCAGCCTTTGCAGCCATGCCGCGTCGCTGTCGCCGCCCACGAACGCCTGGAACAGCCGCACCGACACCCATTCATGGCGGTAGTGGTTGCGCTCGCGCAGGCCCGGATTCTTCAGCCGGTCCTGGAATGCCCTGGTGGCCTTGCCCAAGTCATGCACCAGGGCCGCCAAAGCGGCCAGCGCCGTGATCAGTGGCAGGTGGTGCCAGTGGCTTTCGTCTTCTGCGCGCAGCACGTTGCTGGCCGTGGTGTTGGTGGGCACGGCGCCTTCGGCGTTGAACTGGCGCCCGTCGCCCACGACCCACAGCAGTTCGCTGTGGTCGTGCCCGCGTATCCAGTGGCAGGCCACGGCGGTGTTCTTGCGCGCGCTCTGGCGCAGCAGCTTGCGCACGGTGTCGAGCCCGGCCGCGGTGATGGGCGTCTGCCAGGTGCGGTCGCCGCGCCGCTCGGCAAACTGGTCGAGGATGCGGCGCGTTTCGGTGAGGGCGCGCTTGCTGCACTGGGAGACGAAGAGCACGTTCATGTGCCGCCCTCCTGCGCAGCGCCGGGCGTTGTGGGCGTGGCGGGCGCGCCGGCCATGCGCGCCGTGTCGACGGCAATGCGCTTGAGCGTGTCGATGATGAAGTCCAGCGATTCGCTGCGCGTGAGCGCCTCTATGCATTGGCGGCGAAATTGCGGCTCGTCGTCGCCGCGCATGGCCGACAGGAAGGCCTGGGGCAGGATGGCGGCATCCTTGACCAGGTCGGCCGCATCGAACACCAGGCCGCCGCGCCGCGTCTTGCCATGCAGAACGGCCAGGCCGTGGGGCAGGCCCAGCACCCAGGTGGCCGTGGCGCCCAGTCCGTAGGCCAGGTAGTTGCCATGGTCCAGATAGCGGTTGGCTGCATCGGTGCCGGTGCCGCGCTTGGCGCGCGTGAATTCGCCATATCCCACGGCGTCCACGGCGAGCTTGAACAAGGCCTTGGTCAGCCGTGCCTCATCGGTCAGCAGTGTCATGACATCGGGCGCATTGGCCGTCAGCGCCGCAAATTGCTGCACCAGCGCCTTCAGGCGCTCCATGTCCACGGAAAACCCTGCTTCGCGCAAGGCTCGTGCGCCCCATTCCTGCTGCATCCGCTGCAATCGCAAAGCCTGCAATTGCTTGGCGGCATGCAGGCGCAGTTCATCGTCAAACCAGAATTGGACCCAGGCCTGCAGGTATTCAGTGGGGCGGTACTCGCTTTGCGGAGTGAGCCAGGCGACTTCAACGTCAACTTCATTGGCGCTGAACAAGGGCGTGCCGCCGCCACCACAAAAGCCCACCAGCACCCCAGCCTTGGCCAGCTCCCGCATGGCCGCCTGCGTGATGGAGGTGCCGGTGCCCAGCAGGATGCTGGTGGTGTTGGCAATGGGAATATTCCAATACAGGCTGCGCTTGCCGGCATCGGTCACATATTCTACCCGCCCGCCATTGACCAGGACACGGCAGTGCTCAAGGTAATAGATGTTGGCGCGTTTGGAATGGATAATGGTCTTGAGATCCTGGCCTTTGATGTCCTGCATGAATGCCTCCCGCAGGGATTTTCATCAATGCTCCAATCCCCTTCGCCGGATTGTCCCAGGAATAAAAAAGCGCCTTGCTTTCACAAGGCGCTTTCGCATTTCAATAGCCGGAGAATGTCACTGCATCTGCTTCAGATTCCCGATGCGCACCAGCATTTCCGTGAACATCTGCATGTCGGCGCGCAGGTCGGGCAGTTCCTTGTATTCGAGCGCGTTGTGCGCCGTGTACTTCTTGCCGGGCATGGCGGGGCCGAAGTTGATGGCGTTGGGCATGAGCTTGGCCGTGGTGCTGCCGGCCGTGGGCACGGGCTTGGCGTCCAGGCCCGTGGTGTCGCCGAAGATGTTGAGCAGGGTGGACAGCCAGGCGCCCTTGGGATCGCGCGCCATCCAGTTGCCCTGGGTGTACTGCAGGGTGAGGGGAACCTTGGCGGCCTCGCTCCAGCGGGTGATGCGCTGCTCGACTTCGGTGCGCAGCTGCTCGGGCGTCTTGCCGCGCGGCATGCGCACGTTGGTGGTGACTTCGAGCTTGCCGTCGGCCGCCTTGATGAGGTTGGGCGACAGGGTCAGCGGGCCCATGAAGTCGTCGGCATAGGCAACGCCCAGCTGCTTGCCGAAGTAGTCGAGGCCGAAGGCGCCGTTGATGTAGCGCAGGGCGTTGCTGTAGGCATTGGGCTGGACCAGGGCCACGCCATCGGTGGGCATGAGCACCTGCTGCAGGAACAGCGTCAGGCGCGGCACGGGGTTGACGCCTTCCTCGGGGCGGGAGCCGTGGGCCGAGGTGCCCGTGACCTTGACGGTGGCCGTCGCGCCGCTGTGCTGTATGTCGATGGTGAACGGTCCGCCCTGCCCGGCATAACTGGTGGTGAAGTCACCCTTGGCCGCCTGCAGGCGCGCGGCGATGGCGGCAATGGCGGCTTCGTCGCTGGCCGTGATGGTGGCCGTGGCGGTCTGGGCAATGGCGTTGGCCGAGGCGGCGCCGGCCATGGCGGTGATGGCCGGGCGGGCGGGGTCGGTCTTCACGTCGTCGAACACGGCCTTGAGCGCGCCCGAGCCTTTTTCCGCGACGACGGCCGGGTACTTGCTGTCCAGCACGATGTTGTAGGCAGGCAGCGTGGTCTTGCCCTGGTAGTACTTCATGGCGTCGCCGCCGGTTTCCTCGGTGGTCTCGATCATGAGGCGTATGCCGCGCGACAGGGGCAGGCCGCTGTCCTTGACGGCCTTCATGGCGAACAGCACGGTGGCGATGGAGCCCTTGTCGTCGATGGTGCCGCGCCCGTAGATCCGATCAGGCATGGGTGGGACAAGCACCGGGGGATGGCTCATCAGGGTGATCCCGCTGTTGCCGGGCACAAAGGTAACCTCGAATGGGTTGATTTGCTTGCCGTCCAGCACCCATTCGGCGGCCACGGCAGGTACGACGTCGGCATGGGTGAGGATGCCGAATTCATCGGTGCCCGCGTTCGCTGCGTTCGCAGGCAGGGTGACTTCGAAGATGCGGTTGTCCACGTTGCGGTACTGCAGGCCGAAGTCCCTGGCCATCTGCTGCACCAGTTCGCCGAAGGCGAGGATGGCCGGGCTTTCGTGCGGCGGCACCTTGGCATCGCGCACCGTGGGCAGGGCGACCATGCGCTCGATGCTGGCCAGCACGGCCCGCTCCTGCGTCAGCCGCGTGTACAGGCCCAGCAGGCGGGCGATGTGGTCGAGGTCCTCCCCCGCAAGCGCCTGGCCTGCCGCATGTCGCTGCACGGCCTGGGCGATGGCAGGCTGCGCGGCCGCGGCCTGCTTCAGGAAGCTGGCGAAGTCGGTGGGTGCCGGCTGGGCCTGGGCCAGCGCGTCCAGCGCGGGCTTCCTGAGGGTGTCGGCGCCGGCCGCGCCGCTCCACGCCAGGGCCATGCTCATGGCAAGGGCCAGGGTGGAGGCTTTGAACGGATGGTTCTTCATGGTCGTCGGTCTGTCGATGAATGCTGAGGCCGCAAGAATACGGGCTTTGCAGGCATGTTCCGACCAGGCCGCGCTCGCAGATCGCGCCAGAATCCGCCCCAGAACAGCAGGTCTGCGGCGCGCTATGCCGCGGTGGCCGGAGCTATCGACAGCGGGATGGTCACGGGCCCGTCGTTGAGCAGGTGCACCTGCATGTCGGCGCCGAAGCGGCCCGTGGCGACTTCCGGGTGCAGGGCGCGCGCCCGCTGCACGATGTAGTCGTACAGGCGCTCGCCCTCGGCCGGTGGCGCGGCGCGCGTGAAGCTGGGGCGGTTGCCGCCGCCGGTGTCGGCCGCCAGCGTGAACTGACTGACGATGAGCAGGCCGCCGCAGGCGCCCTGCCCGTCCAGGTCCTGCACGCTGCGGTTCATCTTGCCCGCGTCGTCGGCAAAGATGCGCAGCTTGAGCATCTTGGCCAGCAGCTTGTCGGCCTCGGCTTCGGTGTCGCCGCGCTCTGCGCAGACCAGGGCCAGCAGGCCAGGGCCTATGCTGCCGGCGACCTGGCCATCGATTTCCACGCGGGCCTGTTGCACGCGCTGCAGGATGCTGATCATGGTTCGGGGTTCGGGTTCTTGTCGGTGGATGGGGAAGAAGTGTCTGTCTGGCCTGCCGCCTCGATGGCGGCTTCCATGGCGGTCTGCATGCCCAGCGGCAGCAGCTCTATGCGCGCGTACAGGCCGGGCACGGCCTGCAGCAGTTCGGCCTCTATCTCGGTGCGCAGCCGGGCGGCGCGGGCCACGCTCCAGTCGCCGGGCACATGCATGTGCAGGTCGGCAAAGCTGCGCTCGCCGGCGCGCCGGCTGGAGATGTTGTCAAAGACCACGCCATGCGCGCGGTGCGCATGGCGGTCCAGAACGGCGTCGATGCGCAGGCGCTCGGGCGCGTCCAGGGCCTGGTCCATCAGGCCCTGGGAAGACTGCCAGACCAGTTGCGCGCCCTGCACGCAGATGTTGATCGCAACCCCTATGGCCACGGCCGCGTCCAGCCACAGCCAGCCTGTGAGCGCTGCGCCCATCAGGCCGATGACCACGCCGGCCGAGGTCCAGACATCGGTGAGCAGATGGCGGGCATCGCCCTCCAGCGCCATGGAGCGGTGCTGGCGCGCCGAACGCAGCATGGCCACTGCCAGCAGGCCGTTGAGGGCAGAGCTGGCCACGGACAGCGCCAGGCCCCAGCCCAGCTGCTCCAGCGGCTGCGGGTTCCACAGCCGCGCCAGCGCCGCCCAGCCAATGGCCAGGCTGGCTCCGATGACCAGGATGCCCTCGAAGCCCGCAGAGAAGTACTCGGCCTTGTGGTGCCCATAGGGATGGTCGGTGTCCGCCGGCCGCTTGGCGATGGTGACCATGGTCAGCGCGAACACGGCGCCCGCCAGGTTGACGAAGGATTCGAGCGCATCCGACAGCAGGCCCACCGATCCCGTCAGCCACCAGGCCAGGGTCTTGAGCACGATGGTCAGCAGGGCCACGGCCACCGAGATGCGCAGCAGGCTGTGCGGCGCCATCCAGCCGGCCGCGGAAGCGGGGGCGGGAGCGTTGGCAGTAGGGGGAGTGGGTTCGGCCATGCTGCGCTGCGGTACGTGGGGGGGGTGCTCCGGATTAGACCACCGCGTGCCCACCGCGTGTGCGAGCCGCATGACAGAATCCGCGCCATGAATGGATGGCAGCGAGCAGCGGGGTGGGTGCTGGCCTGGGCCCTGGCCGCAGGCTGTGGCGCGGCGTGGCTGGCGCACAAGCGCCTGCAGTCGCTGCGCGAGGTCTTCGACACCGATGCCCGCATTGCCCACCGGCTGCTGAGCCAGCGCATGGTGCAGCACGACGCCGTTCTGGGCACGCTGGCCCTGCTGCAGCCGCGCCAACCCGCATCCGGCCAGGCGCCATGGAGGCAGCTGCAGCGCCTGTATCCCCAGGTGCTGGATGTGGCGCGCCGCGCGGCCACCGCAGGCGAGCCCTGGCCCGAGACCTGGCCGCCCGGCATGGCCGAGGCCGAGCGCCGCTCCCAGGCCAGCGGCCAGGCCGAACTGGCCCTGGCCGACCTGGTCCGGGGCCGCCTGTACCTGGTGCAGGCCGGGCTGCCGGCCAGCTACGCGCTGCTGCTGGACCTGCGCGCCACGATTCCCGCCGACGAGTGGCCGCTGCCGCCCGCCACCAGCCCGGTGCGCGCATGGCTGGCCCTGGGCGGGCAGGAATTCGTGATCCAGCCGGGCCGGGCCGCCGCGCACGGCTGGAACACATGGTCGTGGGAGGTGAGCAAGACCCTGGCCTCGCCCAGCCAGCCTCTGGTGCTGTACCTGCGCCAGCCGCTGGACGCCTCGGTACTGCCCTGGACGGCCATGCTGGGCTGGGCCCTGGGCTGCGCGCTGGCGGTGGGCGCGCTGCGCACCCTGCTGCGCCAGCGCGTGGCCCGCCGCCGCGCCGAGCAATTGCTGCAGCTGGGCCAGGTGGCACGGCTCAATACGCTGGGCGAGCTGGCCGCAGGCATGGCGCATGAGCTGAACCAGCCGCTGACGGCCGTGCTGTCCAACAGCCAGGCCGCGCGCCGCCTGCTGGCCGAGGACCCGCCCGAGCTGGACGCCGCACGCCAGGCCATGGGGCAGGCTGCCGAGCAGGCCAAGCGCGCATCGGCCGTGGTGGGCAGGCTGCGCCGCCTGGTGGAGCGGCCGGGGCTGGCACCCCAGGCCGAGCCGCTGGATCTGGGCCAGGCCGTTGCCGAGGCGCTGTATCTGCTGGAGCCCGAGCTGCGGCGCCGCCAGGTTCAGGTCATGGTGCAGGCCGCCGATCTGCCCGCCGCCCAGGCCGACCCCGTGGCGGTGCAGCAGATACTGCACAACCTGCTGGTCAATGCACTGCAGGCCATGGACGAGCAGCCGCCCGCAGCCCGCCATCTGCGGGTGGAGCTGGCACGCCGCGACAGCCGCCTGATGGTGGCCGTGCACGACAGCGGCCCCGGCGTGGCGCCCGAGATGCGCCAGCGCCTGTTCACCCCGTTTGCCACGGGCCGCGCCCAGGGCCTGGGACTGGGCCTGACGCTCAGCCAGAGCCTGGCCGAATCCATGGGCGGCAGCCTGGAGCTGGCCGCATCCGCCGCCACCCCGCCGCAAGGCGGAGCGCGCTTCGAGCTGCTGCTGCCTGCGGCCCATGGCCCGGCACCTGCCGTACCCAACGCCCCTCAGGAACCACCGACCCCATGACTGCCGCGCCCGCCCAAGACCTGTCCCCGCTGATCCATCTGGTCGATGACGACGAGGCCGTGCGCGACAGCCTGGCCCTGCTGATCGGTACCGTGGGCCTGCGCGTGCAGTGCTGGGCCGATCCGCTGGCCTTTCTCGACGGGCTGGACCGCCAGGGCATAGGCGCCATCGTGCTGGACGTGCGCATGCCCGGCATCGGCGGGCTGGCCCTGCTGGGCCGGCTGATGGAGCAGGGTGTGGACCAGCCCGTGATCATGCTCACCGGCCATGGCACGGTGGACATGTGCCGACGCGCCTTCAAGGCCGGCGCGGCCGAGTTCCTGGAAAAGCCCGTGGACGACGAAGTGCTGATCGATGCGCTGCAAAGCGCCGTACGCCAGCATGTGCAGTCGCGCGAACGCCAGCAGGCCGACCGCGATGCCCAGCAGCGCTTTGCGCAGCTTTCCGCGCGCGAACGCGAGGTGCTGGGGCTGATCGTGCAGGGGCTGACCAACAAGGAGATAGGCCGCAGCCTGGAGCTGTCGCCCCGCACGGTGGAGACGCACCGCGCCAACCTGTTCGCCAAGCTGGATGCGCCCAGCCTGGCGCAGCTCATACGCCGCTACGCCAGCCTGGCCGATCCGGCGGCAGGCGCCTGAAGCTCCACCGCCGCGCCCAGCGCGCCTGGCTTCTCCGTATTTCTACGCAGCGGCGCGCGTAACCGTCCGAATGGTGCGCGGCGACGGCATTTTCTACAGTGCATGCATGCCGTCCGGGCTTGTGTCCCGGGCCGTCCTGACCCCCAAGGAGAAGACCATGCAACGCCACGCCACCAAGCTCGCCACCCTCGCCGCCCTGACCCTGGGCCTGATCGCCACCGCCGCCCAGGCCGATGCCGTGCGCACGGAAAAGAACATGTCGCTGGAGCTGGCCAACCAGATCGCCGCACGCAGCGTGGCCGCCTGCGCCGCCGACGGCCATGCCGTCACCGCCACCGTGGTGGACCGCGCCGGCACCGTGCGCGCCGTGCAGCGTGCCGACAATGCCGGCCCCCACACGCTGGAGGCCAGCCGCCTGAAGGCCTACACGGCCGCATCGGCCAAGAACAGCACGCTGGCCATCATGGAGGGCGCGCAGAAGAACCCCGGCGCCGCCAACCTGGTGAATATTCCCGGCTACCTGCTGCTGGGCGGTGGCCTGCCGGTGAAGGTGGGCAACGAGGTGATCGGCGCCGTGGGCATCGGCGGCGCGCCTGGCGGCCACCTGGACGACAAATGCGCCCAGGCCGCGCTGGGCCAGGTGCAGGAACTGCTCAAGTAAGGCGCCCGCAAGGGCTACCACACTGCGCCGCACCGCGCCCGGCCGCGCCTGCCCTTGATGCGGCGCTGCAAAAAAAAGACAGGCCGCCACGGCGGCCCCTGATGCCCGACAGCCGCACGCGCCCCCACGCGTCAGCGGCCGCTCACCCTCGCACAAGAGCGCTATCAAAATCTCTGCGATTCCGCTATAAATCCCCAGCGAGGGGGACGCATGCCAGAGAACATCGATGCGCAAGACACGGGGCCCGATGATGCGCTGTTGCGGCTGATAGCAGACACGGCTCCGGCCATGCTGGCCTATTTCGATGCGCGCACGCTGCGCTGCCGCTTCGCCAACATCAACTACGCACGCAATTTCGGCTTGACGCCCGCCGAGGCCGTGGGCAAGACCGTGCGCGAGATCGTGGGCGAGGCCGTGTGGCAGCTCATCGCGCCGCAGGTGGAGCGCGGCCTGCGCGGCGAGCATGTGCGCTACGAGCGCGAGGTGCCCCAGCCGGACGGCCCGCCTCGCCATATCGAGTCGCTGCTGATGCCGCACTTCGAGCAGGGCCGGCTGCAGGGCGCCGTGGTGCAGATCACCGACGTGAGCCACCACCACCATGTGGCGCAGAAGGTGCGTGACAGCGAAGAGCGCATGCGCAAGTTCACCGAGGTCACGACCGAGGCCATCGTCATGCACCGCGACGGCCTCATCATCGACGGCAACGAGGCCCTGTCCCGCCTGGCCGGCTACACGCTGGACGAGCTGATCGGCCGCCCCATCCTCGACTACATCTGCCCGGAATTCCGCCTCTACGCGCTGCAGTACATGCGCAGCGGCCGCGAGGACCGTTTCGATGGCGCCCTCCAGCACAAGGACGGCCACCGCATTCCCGTGGAGATCGAGGCCAAGACCATGCCGGCCGGGGGCAGGCCCTACCGCATCGTGCTGGTGCGCGACATCACGCTGCGCCAGCTGGCCCAGGAGCGCATGGACTTCCTGGCCCAGCACGACCAGCTGACCCAGCTGCCCAACCGGGTGCGCCTGATCCAGATGCTGCGCCAGGCGCTGTCGCTGGCCTCGGTCAAGCAGCGCACGCTGGCCGTGCTCCTCATCGACCTGGACCATTTCAAGACCATCAACGACTCGCTGGGCCACCAGGCCGGCGACCTGCTGCTGTGCGAGGTCGCCCAGCGCCTGCGCGGCAGCGTGCGCGCCCATGATCTGGTGGCGCGCGTGGGCGGCGACGAATTCGTGGTCGTGCTCACCGATGATCCCGATCCGCAGGAGACCGAGACCCAGGCCAGGCACCTGCAACGCATCATCGAGGCACCCTGCACCATCGACGGCACGCCGCTGGTGGTCTCGCCATGCATGGGCATCGCCATGTACCCCGGCGACGGAAAAAGCGCCGAGGAACTGCTCAACCGCGCCGAAAGCGCCACGCATACGGCCAAGGACAGCGGCCGGCGCAACCTGCAGTTCTACGCACCCGCCCACGGCGGCCAGGCCACCCAGATGCTGATGCAGGAGCAGCAACTGCGCGGCGCGCTGGAGCGCGGAGAGTTCGAGCTGCACTACCAGCCCCAGACCTTCACGGCCGATGGCCGGCTGGCGGGCTTCGAGGCCCTGGTGCGCTGGCGCCACCCGCAGCGCGGCCTGGTGCTGCCCGGCGAGTTCATCGGCTTTGCCGAGGCGCGCGGCCTGATCTCGGCCATAGACCACTGGGTGCTGCGCGAGGCCTGCCGCCAGGCTCGCCAGTGGCAGGACGAGGGGCTGCGGCCCGTACCCCTGTCCGTGAATGTCTCCGCGCTGGAATTTCGCCAGCGCAACATGGCGCGCGAGGTGGCCCTGGTGCTGGAGGAAACCGGCCTGGAAGCGCGCTGGCTGCACATCGAGCTGACAGAGTCCACGCTGATGCACACCAGCGGCCAAGTGCAGGACACCTTGCAGGCGCTGCAGGCCCTGGGCGTGGGCCTGGCCATCGACGACTTCGGCACCGGCTATTCCTCGCTGGCCTATCTGCGCCGCCACCCCATCAACCAGCTCAAGATAGACCGGTCCTTCATCGCCGACGTGCCCGATAGCGAGGACGACACGGCCATCGTCACCGCCATCGTGCAGATGGGCCACAGCCTGCATCTGGACATCGTCGCTGAAGGCGTGGAAACACCTGCCCAATTGGAGCTTTTGCGCGACCTGGGCTGCGGCATGATGCAGGGGTACCTTGTGGCGCCGCCCATGCCGGCCGACAGAGCGCGCGCCTGGCAGTTGCACAACAGTCATCCAGTCCAACGACAATAGCCCATGGTTTCGCTTCACAACCCCTCGCAGGCCTCACGGGCCGCAGCCACCTTGCACACCGACCCCCAGCGGGCCCTGGAGCACGTACAGCAGATCTACCGCGAGCAGATAGAGCACCTGCGCACGAACATGCAGCGCTTCGTCTCCGGTGAAACCCCGGCCGCCCCCGTCCACGCCTACTACCCCTTCGTGCGCATGCATACGGCCACCGTGTCACGCGCGGACACGCAGCTGGCCTACGGCTTCGTCGAGGGCCCGGGCACGCACGAGGCCACGCTCACGCGGCCCGACCTGTTCTCGCGCTACTACGCCGAGCAGTTCCGCCTGCTGATCAAGAGCCACGGCGTGCCGCTGGAAGTGGGCCTGAGCGACAAGCCCATCCCCATCCACTTCTCGTTTGCCGAGAACGACCACATCGAAGGCACGCTGTCGCGCGAGCGCCGGCAGCTGATGCGCGATGTGTTCGACCTGCCCGACCTCGAGGCCATGGACGACGGCATCGCCAACGGCACCTGGCGCCCCCAGCCGGGCGAGGCCCTGCCGCTGTCGCTGTTCACGGCCCCGCGCGTGGACTATTCGCTGCACCGGCTGCGCCACTACACGGGCACCCAGCCGGAGTGGTTCCAGAACTTCGTGCTGTTCACCAACTACCAGTTCTACATCGACGAGTTCATCCGCCTGGGCCACGCCGAGATGGCCCGGGAGGACAGCGAGTACGTGGCCTTCATCGAGCCCGGCAACGTGGTCACGCGCCGCACCGGCCTGCCGGCCCAGCCCAATGACGAGCTGGGCACGCCGCCGCCGCGCCTGCCGCAGATGCCGGCCTACCACCTGGTGCGCGCCGACCACAGCGGCATCACCATGGTCAACATCGGCGTGGGGCCGGCCAATGCCAAGACCATCACCGACCACATTGCCGTGCTGCGCCCGCACGCCTGGATGATGCTGGGCCACTGCGCGGGCCTGCGCAACAGCCAGCAGCTGGGCGACTACGTGCTGGCCCACGCCTATGTGCGCGAGGACCATGTGCTGGACGAAGAGCTGCCGCTGTGGGTGCCCATTCCCGCGCTGGCCGAGATCCAGCTGGCCCTGCAGCAGGCCGTGGCTGACGTCACGCAGATGGACGGGCCCGACCTCAAGCGCATCATGCGCACCGGCACCGTGGCCAGCACCGACAACCGCAACTGGGAGCTGCTGCCCAACAACCTGCCCCAGCTGCGCTTCAGCCAGAGCCGCGCCGTAGCGCTGGACATGGAAAGCGCCACCATCGCGGCCAACGGCTTCCGCTTCCGCGTGCCCTATGGAACGCTGCTGTGCGTGTCCGACAAGCCGCTGCACGGCGAGATCAAGCTGCCCGGCATGGCCAACCACTTCTACCGCGAGCGCGTGGACCAGCACCTGCGCATCGGCATGCGCGCCATCGACATCCTGCGCGAGGGCGGCACCCAGCGCCTGCACAGCCGCAAGCTGCGCAGCTTCGCGGAGGTGGCGTTCCAGTAGCGCCCCGCCACCGGCCACCTTCTTCCAAGGGCCCCGCTTCGCACCGCCATCCAGGGACGCACATGCCATCCACGCTGCCCACCCTGGATTTTTTCTCCATGACCTCGGTCGTGGCCCTCAACATGATGGCCATGTCGGCCGCCCTGCCGCTGGCCATGGGGCGGCGCGTCAGCGGTGCCGCGCGCCATGCCCAGCATTTCTTCCTGATCCAGGCCGGGGCCTGGATCTTCATCCTCATCGCCAGCCGCCTGCCGCAAGGCCTGCTCTCGCGCGAACTGCTGTCGCTGGGCGCAGCAGCCTGCGCGGCATCGGCACAGTGGCAGATGGCGCGCGCCTTGCGCGAATGGCTGGGGCCCCGGCCGCCCTGGCTGGAATGCGGCCTGATCGCGCTGTGCTTTCTGGGGCCGCTGGGCTTCACCCTGCTGTTGCCCCACTTGTCCTTGCGCACCGGCTGGTTCAGCGCCGCCCACGGACTGAGCCTGCTGGCGCTGGCCGGCCTGTGCCTGGCGCCACGCCGCCCCGTGGCACGCAGCTGGCGCTATCTGATGTGCGGCGTGGCCGTCTTCATGGGGCTGGTACTTCTGGTGCGCAGCTACCTGGCCCTGGCCACGCCCTTCCTGCCCAGCTTCACGGCCGACAGCGGCGCCAACCAGATATTCGCCCTGCTGGTCACGTTGAGCAGCACGCTGCTGATGGTGGCCGTGCTGGTGGCCTGGCGCGACGAGACCAACCAGCAGCTGCGCGACATGGCCTTGCAGGACATGCTCACCGGCCTGCCCAACCGCCGCGCCCTGCTGGAGCGCGCCCCCGCCATGCTGGCGCATGCCCAGCGCCACCGGCAGGCCCTGGCCCTGGTGATGCTGGACCTGGACCACTTCAAGCATGTCAACGACGAATACGGCCATGCCACGGGCGACCGTACGCTGTGCCTCTTCGCCCGCCTGCTGCAGCAGCAATTGCGCAGTGACGAAATCGCTGCGCGCTGGGGCGGCGAGGAGTTCTGCCTGCTGCTCTACACCACGGACGACGGTGTGGATACCCTGTGCACCCGGCTGCAGTCGGCGCTGCTGCAGGCCTCGACGCAGACGCTGGGCTTCGAAGTCCGCTTCAGTGCCGGCTGCGCCCACGCGCCCCAGGTCTGGGACGGCCTGCGCCTGGAAATGCTGCTGCCCGCCGCCGATGCCGCCCTCTACGCTGCCAAGCGCCGCGGGCGTGACTGCTGGACGCAGGTGCGGCTGAGCCCGCCGCAGCAGCAGGCCTGCGCCGATGCGCCTGCTGTATCGGAGACGTCGGAGACGCCGGATGCGCCGGCCAGGCCCGCACTGGCCGCCAAGCCTGCGCGCTAGCCCCGGACCCCAGGAAAACGCTCCATGCCCGCGCTCTTCGACGCCCTGAACCTGCGCAAGCGCTACGGCGACACCACGGTGGTCGATGACCTGTCCTTTTCCATCGCTCCCGGCGAATGCCTGGGCGTGATCGGCCCCAATGGCGCGGGCAAGACCACCACGCTGCGCATCTGCCTGGGCCTGACGGCACCCGATGCGGGCCATGTTCTCTACCACCCCGAAGACGGCTCGCCGCCGCTGCACATGCCTGCCGATGCACTGGCCATCAAGGCGCGGCTGGGCGTGGTCTCGCAGAACGACACGCTGGACCCCGACTTCAGCTGCGCGGAAAACCTGGGCGTCTACGCGCGCTACTTCGGACTGGGTACGGCGCAGATGCGTGACCGCATACCGCAGCTGCTGGACTTCGCGGCGCTGTCGCACAAGGCCGCGGCCAGGCCGGGCGAGTTGTCCGGCGGCATGAAACGGCGCCTGTCCCTGGCGCGCGCCCTGGTCAACGACCCGCGCCTGCTGCTGCTGGACGAACCCACCACGGGCCTGGACCCGCAGGCACGCCACCTGATCTGGGAGCGTCTGCAGTGGCTGCTGCAGCAGGGCAAGGCCATATTGCTGACCACGCATTTCATGGACGAGGCCGAGCGCCTGTGCTCCCGGCTGCTGGTGCTGGACCACGGCCGCAAGATCGCCGAAGGCCGCCCGCGCGAACTCATCGCCGAGCACCTGGAGCCCGAAGTGGTCGAGGCCTACGGCAACGGCGCCCTGGGCCTGGCGCATGACGCGGCACTGCGCCCACTGGCCGGGCGCACCGAGGTCAGTGGCGACACCGTCTTCTTCTATACGCACGACGCGCGCCCGCTGCTGCAGGCGCTGGCCGCGCACAGCCACCTGCGCACCCTGCACCGCCCGGCCAACCTGGAGGACCTGTTCCTCAAGCTCACCGGCCGACAGATCAGAACCGACGGCTGAACCACCATGACCGAACCCGCATCGGACACCCCCAGCATCTGGCGCCCGCCCGACCTGTCGCTGCGCTGGTGGCCGGTGTTCCTGCGCAACCTGCTGGTGTGGCGCAAGCTGGCCCTGCCCAGCCTGATCGGCAACATCGCCGAGCCGCTGATGTGGCTGGTGGCCTTCGGCTACGGCATGGGCGCCTTGGTGGGCGAGGTCACCGTGGGGGCCACGGGCCGGCAGGTGCCCTACATCCTGTTCCTGGCCAGCGGCTCCATCTGCATGAGCGCCATGAATGCCGCCAGCTTCGAGGCGCTGTACTCGGCCTTCTCGCGCATGCATGTGCAAAAGACCTGGGACGGCATCATGAACGCGCCCATCAGCCTGGACAGCGTGCTGCTGGCCGAGATGCTCTGGGCCGCCTTCAAGGCGCTGTTCACGGTCACCGCCATCCTGGGCGTGATGCTGGCGCTGGGCATCAGCCATTCGCCCAGGCTGCTGGTGGCCTGGCCCGTGCTGCTGTGCGTGGGCATCATGTTCTCCAGCATCGCGCTGATCTTCAACGCCCTGGCCAAGGGCTATGACTTCTTCACCTACTACTTCACCCTGGTGCTCACGCCCATGATGTTCCTGTCCGGCGTGTTCTTCCCGCGCGAGCAGCTGCCCGAGGCCGTGCGCCTGGCCTCGGACTGGCTGCCGCTGACCAATGCCGTGGAGCTGGTGCGCCCGCTGTTCATGGACGAGTGGCCGGCCCACCCGCTGCGCCACGGCCTGGTGCTGGCCGCCACCACGGTGGCGGCCTACTGGTTTGCGCTGGCGATGACGCGCAGGCGCTTCAGGGCCTGAGATCCGGCCGTTCTTCAGCGCGCTGCGGCGCGGATCATGTCCACCGCCTTCTCCGCGATCATCACCGTGGGCGCATTGGTGTTGCCGCTGACGATGCGCGGCATGACCGAGGCATCGACCACGCGCAGGCCCTTGATGCCGTAGACGCGCAGCTGCGCATCGACCACGTCCATGGGCCCCGGCCCCATGCGGCAGCTGCCCACGGGGTGGTAGATGGTGTCGGCATGGCTGCGGATGAAGGCCTCGATGCCCGCATCGTCCTGCGCGCCGGCCGAGGCCGGCATCTCGCGCCCGCCCAGGGCCGCCAGCGCCGGCTGGGCCAGGATCTCGCGGGCGCGGCGCACGCCGTTCACCATGCGCCGCAGGTCCTGCGCGTCGGAGAAAAAGGCCGGATCCACCAGCGGCAGGGCCAGCGGGTCGGCACTGGCCAGGCGCAGGCTGCCGCGGCTGGCCGGCTGCAGCACGCAGACATGCAGGGAATAGCCGTGGCCCCAGACCGTCTTGCGCCCGTGGTCCACCAGCTTGGCGACGACGAAGTGCAGTTGCAGGTCGGGCGCGGCCTCGCCGGGGCTGCTGCGGATGAAGCCGCCCGCCTCGGCAAAGTTGGTGGTCAGCATGCCGCGCCGCTGGCTGCGCCATTGGCCCACGGCGGCCAGCAATCTGCGCGCACCGCCCAGTGACAGGCCGAAGCTGTCGGTCAGCTGCGCGCCATCGACCACCAGCACCACATCCGGGTGGTCATGCAGATGGGCGCCCACGCCGGGCAGATGGTGGACCACATCGATGCCCAGCGAACGCAGGTGCTCGCCCGGCCCCACGCCAGACAGCATCAGCAGCTGCGGCGACAGCAGCGCGCCGCCGCTGAGCAGCACCTCGCGCCGGCAGTGCAGTTGCTGCACCGTACCGCCCTGCAGGTACTCCACGCCCACGGCGCGCCGGCCCTCGAACAGAATGCGCAGCACCTGGGCACCCGTTTCCACGCGCAGATTGGGCCTGGCACGGTGCGGCGCCAGATAGGCCTTGGCGACGTGGTGGCGCTCGCCGTTGCGCTGGGTGACCTGGTACAGGCCCACGCCCTCCTGCGCCTGGCCGTTGAAATCCGCGTTGTGCGCATGGCCGGCCTGCACGCCCGCCTGCACGAAGGCCCGGGACAACGGGTTGGGATCGCGCAGCTCGGCCACGTTCAGGGGCCCGCCCGTGCCATGCCAGGCGTCGGCGCCGCGCTCGTTGTGCTCGGCGCGCAGGAAGTAGGGCAAGACTTCGCTCCAGCTCCAGCCCGGGTTGCCCTGGGCGGCCCAGTGGTCGTAGTCGGCCGGCTGGCCGCGCACATAGACCATGGCGTTGACCGCGCTGGAGCCGCCCAGCACCTTGCCGCGCGGCTGGTGGCCACGCCGCCCGCCCAGGCCCGGCTGCGGCACGGTGGACAGGCCCCAGCTGTGGCGCCCGCCCTTGGCCATGGCGGCCATGCCTGCCGGACAGTGGATGAGCACGCTGGAGTCGGCCGGCCCGGCCTCCAGCAGCGCCACCTGCGTCTGCGCATCCTCGCTGAGCCGCCCGGCCAGCACCGAGCCCGCCGAGCCGCCTCCGATCACGATGTAGTCCAGCATGCCTCCCCCTCCCCTGCGGTGTAGCCATCCACTGTTGCAGTCGCCTGCGCGGCGCCGCAAGCCGGGGCAAACCCGGTGGATGCTCCGAATCCCGCTACGATCGCTGGATCGCATTCACGTTCGCATTCACTTTGTTCGTTTGAGGAGACTGACAGTCATGGCAATTCAAACCGTAGGCATCATCGGCGCAGGCACCATGGGCAACGGCATCGCGCAGGCCTGCGCGGTATCGGGCATCGACGTGGTCATGGTGGACATCTCCGATGCCGCCGTCCAGAAGGGCGTGGCCACCGTCTCGGGCAGCCTGGACCGCCTGATCAAGAAGGAAAAGCTGACCGAGGCCGACAAGGCCGCCGCCCTGGCCCGCATCAAGACATCGACCGACTACGCGGCGCTCAAGGGCGCGCAACTGGTCATCGAGGCCGCCACCGAGAACTACGAGCTCAAGGTCAAGATCCTCAAGCAGCTGGACGCCCTGCTGGATGCCGACGTCATCGTCGCCACCAACACCTCGTCCATCTCCATCACCCAGCTGGCCGCCGTGACGGGCCGTGCCGACAAGTTCATCGGCATGCACTTCTTCAACCCCGTGCCCATGATGGCGCTGGTGGAGATCATCGTCGGCCTGCAGACCAGCGACGAGACGCACGCCACGGTCAAGGAACTGTCCGAGCGCCTGGGCAAGAGCCCCATCACCGTGAAGAACGCCCCCGGCTTCGTGGTCAACCGCATCCTGGTGCCCATGATCAACGAGGCCTTCTTCGTGCTGGCCGAAGGCCTGGCATCGGCCGAGGACATCGACGCCGGCATGAAGCTGGGCTGCAACCAGCCCATCGGCCCGCTGGCCCTGGCCGACATGATCGGCCTGGACGTGTGCCTGGCCGTGATGGAGGTCTACCTCAAGGAATTCGGCGACAGCAAGTACCGTCCCTGCCCCCTGCTCAAGGAAATGGTGGCCGCCGGCCGCCTGGGCCGCAAGACGGGCCGCGGCGTGTACAGCTACTGATACACGGCCTTTGCCTGCCGGCCCGCACGGGCCGGCCGTCTTCTGCGCGACTGCGCCCTCCAGCGGCCTGCTCTAAGGTCCATGCGCAGGAGACACGCATGGACATCAACACCCCCACCCCGCCGCCCGAAGGCTGCATCAGCTGCGAAGTGCGCGGCCATGTGCTGCTGATCGGCATCAACCGCCCCGCCAAGCGCAACGGCTGGACGCCGCCCATGTTCCAGCAACTGGCCGAGGCCTATACGCGCCTGGACGACGATCCCGAGTTGCGCGTGGGCGTGCTGCATGCGTTTGGCAGCCATTTCACGGCGGGGCTGGACCTGCCAGTGATGGCGGAGTACCTGCGCTCGGGCAGGAAGGCCATCCCGCAAGGCCTGGTGGAGCCGCACGACTACGGCCTGGTCGGCTACCGGCGCCGCGCCAAGCCCATGGTGGTGGCCGTCAAGGGCATTTGCTTCACGGTGGGCATCGAGCTGATGCTGGGCGCCGACATCGTGGTCGCGGCCGATGACTGCCGCTTTTCCCAGCTGGAGGTGCAGCGCTGCATCATGCCCACGGGCGGCGCCACGCTGCGCATGGCCGAACGTGCGGGCGTGGGCAATGCCATGCTGCACCTGCTGACGGCCGACGAATTCGACAGCGCCGAGGCCTATCGCCTGAACTTCGTGCAGAAGGTGGTGCCGGCCGGCGAGGAGCTGGCCGAGGCGCTGCGCATTGCCGAGCGCATTGCCGCCCAGGCCCCGCAGGCCGTGGTGGCCACGCGGCTCAATGTGCTCAAGGCCATCGAGCTGGGCCAGGCCGCCGCCGTGGCCGACTTCATTCCCGTGCAGCAGCGCCTGGCCAGCAGCGAGGATGCGGCCGAGGGCGTGCGCTCCTTCATCGAAAAACGCCCCGCTCGCTTCACGGGCCGATAGGCCCCCTCGGTCCCTCGACCCCTGCGGATCTTCACCTTCCGATCCGAAGGGGTTTTTCAAATTAAGTTGTGCACAATTTAATTGACAGCAATAATTCAACCCATGCCCAGCAGCCACCCCCTTCCTCTCGACAGCTCCGAGCTTCTGCGCCTGGACAACCAGGTCTGCTTTGCGCTGTACTCGGCATCGCTGGCCATGACCAAGCTGTACAAGCCCCTGCTCGATGGCATCGGCCTGACCTATCCGCAGTACCTGGTGATGCTGGTGCTGTGGGAGCGCGACGGCCTGACCGTGTCCGAGATCGGCGAACAGCTGTATCTGGATTCGGGCACGCTGACCCCGTTGCTCAAGCGCCTGGAAGGCGCGGGCCTGCTGGAGCGGGTGCGCGATGCGCATGACGAGAGGCGCGTGCGCATCACGCTCACGCCGCAAGGCCGGGCGCTGCGCGATGCGGCTGAAAAGATTCCCGCCTGCGTGCTGCAGAGCACGCAGTGCACGCTGCCCGAGTTGCAGGCGCTGACGCAGCAACTGGGCGCACTGCGCCAGCGGCTGGTGCCGCGCCGCAGCGATTGACGACCACCCGCAGACGATTTCCTCCACCCGTCCGCACCGCCGGACAACTTTGCAAAAGGAAGACACCATGGCCCAGCTCGAAAAAGTCCTGTACACCGCACGTGCCCACACCACCGGCGGCCGCGACGGCGCCTCGCGCACCGATGACGGACGCCTGGATGTGACCCTGTCCTCGCCGGGCACCAGCGGCACGGGCACCAACCCCGAGCAACTGTTCGCCGCCGGCTACTCGGCCTGCTTCATCGGCGCCATCAAGGCCGTGGCCGGCAAGCAGAAGATCAGCCTGCCCCAGGACCTGGCCATCGACGCCGAAGTGGACCTGGGCACCATCCCCAACGCCTACGGCATCGCCGCGCGCCTGAAGGTCAGCCTGCCCGGCATGGACAGGGCCGCCGCCCAGGCCCTGGTGGACGCGGCCCACCAGGTCTGCCCCTACTCCAACGCCACGCGCGGCAACATCGACGTGCAGATCACCCTGGCCTGATCAGGCCCAGTCCGGCCTCTGCAGCCAGTGCAGCCTGCGGCGCAGGAGGTCGTAGCGGGCGTGGCAGGTCAACGGCCCGTGCAGCACATCGGCTGCATAGCTGACCAGCGCGATCTCGCCCACGGCGGCCTGCCAGTGCTCCTGCATTGGCAGGCCGCTCATCCATTGCAGCACCTGGTCACGGGGCCAGGCAGCGCTCCAGGCGCCCAGCGTCACATGGGGCACGTAGGGGCGCATCGCCTCGGTCAGCGCCAGCCCTGGCCCTGTCTGCGCGAGCACGCCATGCAGTCCGTGCAGCGTGCAGCCTTCCGGCCTGCCGTCGCGCACCTGAAGGTAGGGCGCCATCTCGAAACTTCCCCAGCCACCGAACTCCAGCTGCAGCGGCGCGGCCGGCAGGTGCTGCAGCGCGAGCAGGTCGCGCGACAGTTGCGCCGCGCCGTAGGCCTGCGGCAGTTGCGCACCGCCATCCAGAAAGCCCGCGGTGGCCAGGGTCACGTGCAGTTGCCGCTGGCAGTGCGGGACCAGCGCCGCGCCCAGCCAGCGGCGTGCCTGCGCACAGGCGGCTTGCACGGCGTCGCGCACAGGCGGGGCCAGCGCCTGCATCGTCACCACCCAGACCGCATAGCGGCCACGGCCGAGGTGCCAGGCGCTCCAGTCGTCGGATGGCCCGGCCGCACTGGCGATGGCATGGGATTGCAGGAAGTGGGGCAGCAGCGGCACGGCGGGCGGATCGGCGTTGTCGGGCGGACGCAAAGCTTAAGCCAGCGCGGCGACAATCGCCCCATGTCTGCCACACCATACGATCCTGATCTGAGTGCCGTCCCCGATGCCGGTTCGCACGCCTATGCCCGGCTCACGCCCGACGCCGTGCTCGACGCACTGGCCTCGGTCGGCCTGTGGGGCGATGGCCGGCTCACGGCCCTGGCCTCCTACGAAAACCGCGTCTACCAGGCCGTGCTGGAGGACGGCGAACGCGTGGTGCTGAAGTTCTACCGCCCGGGCCGCTGGAGCCGCGATCAGATCCTGGAGGAGCACGCCTTCAGCGCCGAGCTGACGGCCGCCGAAGTGCCTGCCGTGCCCCCGCTGGTGCTGGCAGGTGCCACGCTGCACAGCCACGCGGGCTTTGATTTCTCGGTCAGCCCCTGGCGCGGAGGCCGTCCGCCCGAGCTGGACGACTTCGAGGTGCTGGAGTGGACCGGGCGCTTCCTGGCCCGCATCCATACCGTGGGCGAAGCCCGTCCGTTTGCGCACCGGCCCGCGCTGGACCTGGCCACCTTCGGCCACGACTCCATGCAATGGCTGCTGGACCGGCAAATGATTCCGCTGGAAGTGGAATCCACCTGGAAGGCCGCCTGCCAGCGCGCCCTGGACCTGATGGCCCCCGCTGCCGACGGCCTGAGCGCAGCCGGCCACTTCGGCCTGCACAGCGCGCGCACGCTGCGCCTGCACGGCGACTGCCATCCCGGCAACGTGCTTTGGACGCCGCTGGACGACGAAGGCCGCGGCGGCCCGCATTTCGTGGACCTGGACGATGCGCGCACCGGCCCGGCCGTGCAGGATCTGTGGATGCTGCTGTCGGGCGACCGCAGCCAGCGCACGCGCCAGCTGGGGGCCCTGCTGGATGGCTATGAACAGTTCCGCCCCTTCGACCGCCGCGAGCTGGCCCTGATCGAGCCGCTGCGCACGCTGCGCCTCATCCACTACAGCGCCTGGCTGGCGCGGCGCCAGGACGACCCGATCTTTGCCATCAACTTCCCCTGGTTCGGCACGCCCGACTACTGGCGCGGGCAGGTGGACATGCTCAACGAGCAGATCGAGGCGATGCAGGAAGAGCCTCTATACGCCTGAGGCCACCGGGCCGCCTGCCTGCCGAAGACAGAGATCTTTACAAATTGTCCACACCCCCTGCGCCCTATCCAGGGCTGCGGGTTCCGGGGTATTCTCGGCCCGAAATCCCACCGGCCATGCCCTACTCCGCCTTCCCCCCTTCGCTGCCCAACCCGCTACAGCCCTTGCCTGCCGGGCAGAAGGTGCTTGTGGTGGACGACGTCCCGGACAACGCCGCCATCATCTGCCAGGTGATCAAGGATCTGTGCAGCGTGCTCATGGCCCACACGGGCGAGGACGCGCTGACCCTGGCTCGCCAGTACCTGCCCGACCTCATCCTGCTGGACATCCGCATGCCCGAGATGGACGGCTTCGAGGTCTGCCGGCGCCTGAAGGCGGACCTGGAAACCGCCCACATCCCTGTCATCTTTCTCACGGCGCTGACCGAGCCCCATTGCGAGGAACTGGGACTGAACCTGGGCGCGGTGGATTTCGTGACCAAGCCCTTTCGCCCGCCCGTGCTCAAGGCGCGTGTGCGCACGCATCTGGAGATTGCACAGCAGCGCAAGATGCTGCAGCTGCTCTCGCACAGCGACGGGCTGACGGGCACGGCCAACCGGCGCTTTTTCGGCGCCCAGCTGGAGCGCGAGTTCATGCGCCTGCAGCGGCTGGGCGAGCCGCTGTCGCTGGTGATGATCGATGTGGACCACTTCAAGGCCTACAACGACCACTACGGCCATCTGGTCGGCGATGAATGCCTGAGCCAGCTGTCCCAGGCCATACAGGGCGCGCTGCACCGGCCTGGCGACCTGCTGGCGCGCTATGGCGGCGAGGAATTCGTCTGCCTGCTGCCCCATACGGCGCTGGACGGCGCGGTGCTGGTTGCGCAGGGCATCGTCGATGCGCTCAGGGCGCTGGACCTGCCCCACGCCGCCTCGCCCCTGGGCCATGCGCTGACCGTCAGCCTGGGTGTGGCCAGCATGGCGCCTTCGCCCGACAACAGCGCCGACCAATTGCTGGCCGATGCCGACCGGCGCCTGTACCTCGCCAAGAACGCGGGCCGGGACCGTATCGTCTGGGCGGGGTGAACCGAAGTACCCCCTGAGCGGCTGCGCTAGGCTGGGCCAGGCGCACCTTCCAGGGCGACGCATACGCTTAAGCGTCAGCAACGCCCGTCGACGCGGCAGGCCGGTACGACCTGACCGCTGGCGTCGCGCCATTGCAACTGGCTGGCGGGTGTCTGGGAGGGCGCTGCAGGTGCGGGCTCCTGCGGTGTTTGGGTGGCGGAGCGCTGCGGGTCGTGCAGCACGGTGGACGAGCCCACGCCCACACCCACCCGCGCGCCGCCCACGCCCGTGGAGGCGCCCACGCCGGCGCTGCCCAGGACCTGGCCGCTCTGGTTGACGCCCACGCCAACGCCCAGCGGCCCCACGCCCGTGCCGACACCGGCGCTCAGCCCGCCGCTGCCCAGCCCGACGCCCACCGATACCGGGCCGACGGGAATGCCTATGCCCACGCCGCCGCCTACCGAGCCGCAACCGGCCAGCAGCAGCGCGCAGGCGGCAAGCGCGGCACCAGCCGCCTTGCGCGATGGCGGGCAGGTGATGAAGGCGGTGGGTGGAACTGGCATGCCGGACTCTCAGGACAAGGGGAAAACACAGGGACGGCCACAGGGTACACCCGCCCGCCTGGCGCACGATGCCAGCGGTATGCCCGGGTGCATGCCAGGGGCTCGGAGGCGGCGAAACACCCAGGACACGCGGGTTTCTTAGAATTCACCCATTGGCCTGCGGGTCATTCCAGATTCCATGCGCTCCCGGACAGTGCCGCGGCGCCTCGGGGCGCAAGGCCTGCGCGGCGCCTCTTTCCCTCGCTTTCGTCTTCTTCGCGTTCCCTTTTTCTATGCAAACCCGTTGGCCGCCCTATGCGTGGGTGTGTTTTTCCATGTGCGTGGGTGTCATGGGCACGGCCCTGGCCAGCCCGCTGTACCCGCTGTACCAGCAGGCCTGGGGGCTGCAGCCCAGCCACATCACGCAGATCTTCGTGGCGTACATGTTCGGCGCGCTGGCCAGCCTGCTGTTCCTGGGCCGGCTGACCGACCGCTTCGGCTTTGTCGCCGTGCTGCGCGCCGGGCTGATCCTGATGACGCTGGGCGTGCTGGCCTCCACCGTGGCCTGGAACGTGCCCAGCTTTGCGCTGGGCCGCGTGGTGATCGGCGTGGCTTCGGGGCTGATCACCACCTCGGCCTCGGTGGGCATGACCCGGCTCAACAACCGGGGCGACCTGCAGCGTGCCGCGGCCACGACCAGCCTGACCATTGCCTTCGGCTTCGGGCTGGGCCCCGTGGTGGGCGGGCTGATCGCGCAGTGGCTGCCCTGGCCGCTGGTCACGGCCTATATCCCCTCGCTGGGGCTGGGCCTGCTGGCCATCTATGCGCTGTACCAGGTGCGCATTGCCGAGCCGGCGGAGCTGGCCTCCACCCAGGCACGTGCGCTGCACTGGCGTGATTTCATGCCCACCATCACCCTGCCCGAGCGCCGCTTTGCGCGCCACTACGCGCTGGGCGGCATGTGTGCGTTCTGCGCCTTCGGCATGTTCAGCCTGTTTGCATCGCTGGCGCCCAGCTTCATGCAGCGCATGGTGCCCTGGCATGGGCCGGCCGTTTCGGGCCTGTCCATCGGCGTGATCCTGTTCCTCTCGGCGGGCTTCCAGTACCTGGCGCGCCCGCGCCCGACCAAGGGCTCGGCCATTCTGGGCTTTGCCTGCCTGGTGGCCTGCAACCTCCTGCTGCTGGTCAACAGCTTTGCGGGCTCGGCCTTGCTGTTCGCGCTCAGCGTGATCGCCACGGCGGCGGGCCACGGCCTGTGCAACCTGGCGGGCATGTCCATCGTCAACAAGGTCTCGACACCGGCCACGCGCACGGGCCTGCTGTCCACCTACCTGGTGGTCGGCTACCTGGGCACCATCGTGCCCATCCTGGGCCTGGGCTGGCTTTCGGACCACATCGGCATCACCGAGGCCCTGGTCGCCTACTGCATCGTCATGGGCGTGCTGGCCGGCTGGCTGTGCTGGATGTGCACGCGCACGCCCACGCTGCCCATGCCCAAGCACTAGGACCTGTTCACGCCCAAGCGCAGGCTGTTCAGCGAAAGTGCGGCCCCGGCCCGTCCTTGGCCAGGCAATCGCCGCCATTGCGCAGCGGGCAGACCTTGAGGGACAGGCAGCCGCAGCCAATGCAGCCGTCGATCTGGTCGCGCAGCTGGGTCAGCCCCTGGATGCGCGCATCCAGCGCATGGCGCCAGCGCGCGGACAGCGCGCTCCAGTCGGCCTGCGTGGGTGTGCGGCCGCTGGGCAGCTCCTGCAGCGCCTCGGCGATCTCGGCCAGCGGCACGCCCATGCGCTGGGCCACCCTGATGACGGCCACGCGCCGCAGCACGGCACGCGCATAGCGGCGCTGGTTGCCGGGCGTGCGCAGGCTCTCGATCAGTCCCTGGCGCTCGTAGAAATGCAGGGCCGAGACGGAGATGCCACTGCGCCGGGCCACTTCGCCCACGGAGAGGATGGCCGGCCCGTCATGGTCGGACGCGGTGACACCGGCAGAAGACAGATTCATGGCAGCAGAAAATAGGCGCAGGAAAAATAGGTCCAAGCAGGCCTGCATTTGACCTCAACTTTGGTTGAGGTTTCACACTGGCAAGCCTCACCGGTCCAGCCGGCGCACTTTCGGACTCCAGGCCCACCATGCAACACGACGCACTTCCAGCCGCCTCGGCACAGCCCGCCGCTTCCACGGCCCCGCAACTGCACCATCTGCAGCCCGCCGGCCTCTACGACGCCACGCCCAACGGCTACACCCATGTGGTCACCGTGCACGGGCCGGCGCAATGGGCCTTCGTCTCGGGCCAGGGCGGCGAGAACCAGGCGGGCGACTTGCCCGACAGCTTCGCGGCCCAGGCGCAGCAGGCCCTGTCCAACCTCAAGCTGGCGCTGCAGGCGGCGGGCGCGGACATGGGCCAGGTGGTCAAGCTGACCCTGCTCATCGTGGACCACTCGGAGGCCCGCTTCAACGACTGGCAGGCCGCCGTGCGCCTGCATTGGGGAGATGGTTCCCCCGGCGATGGCGCCCCCAGCAATACCCTGCCGCGCTTTCCGGCCTGCACCCTGATCCCCGTGCCCCGGCTGGCCCTGCCCGGCATGCTGATCGAGGTCGATGCCGTGGCCGCACTGCCCGCCACCGCCCAGCCGGCGCGACCGCCGCTGTGGGTCTGAGCCATCCGCTTGCCACCCATCAGCAGATACCACAGGCATTCGTCCGATGAACAGATCCTCCCCGGCCCCCGCCCTGCCCTCGCCGCCCATGCAGGCCACCGCCGCGCCCGTGCTGCCCCAGAGCACCCTGCTGCTCATGGCCACGGCCTGCGGCCTGTGCGCGGGCGCCAACTACTTCAACCAGCCGCTGCTGCACTCCATCGCCATCGACCTGGGCATCAGCGAGGCGCGTGCCTCGCTGACGGTGACCATGGCCCAGGTCTCCTATGCGCTGGGACTGCTGCTGCTCGTGCCGCTGGGCGACATGCTGGAACGCCGCCGCCTGGTGCTGGGCCTGATGCTGCTGGCCGCGCTGGGCATGCTGGCCAGCGGCATGGCGCACAGCTTTGCGCTGCTGGCGGCGGGCACGCTGATGACGGGGCTGTTCTCGGTCGCGGCCCAGGTGCTGGTGCCCATGGCGGCCAGCTTTGCGGCGCCCGGCGCCAGCGGGCGCGCCGTGGGCCTGGTCATGAGCGGGCTGCTGATCGGCATCCTGGCCTCGCGCAGCGTGGCCGGCGTGCTCTCGGACCTGGGCGGCTGGAATGCCGTGTACTGGGTCGGTGCCCTGGCCACGGCCGGCGTGGCCCTGCTGCTGCGGCGCGCGCTGCCGCTGGCGCAGCCGGCCCAGCGCATCGGCTATGGCGCGGTGATGCGCTCCCTGCTCACGCTGGCGCGCGAGCAGCCGCGCCTGCGCAGCCGGGCGCTGATCGGCGGCATGGGCTTTGCCACGGTGAGCGTGCTGTTCTCCACCATGGCGCTGCTGCTGGCCGGGCCGGGCTACGGGTTCGGCGATGCGCAGATCGGCCTCATTGGCCTGGTCGGCGTGGCCGGCGCCCTCATGGCCAACATGGCCGGCCGGCTGGCCGACCGGGGGCTGGAGCAGCGCACCACGCTGGCCGGCGGCCTGCTCATGCTGGCGGGCTGGGGGGCGCTGTGGCTGGGCGGCACCAGCCTGTGGTGGTTCCTGGCGGGGCTGCTCATCGTCGATGCTGCGCTGCAGGCCCTGCACATCAGCAACCAGAACGTGATCTACGCGCTGGCGCCTTCGGCGCGATCGCGCATCAATGCGGTCTACATGACGGGGTACTTCATCGGCGCCTCGCTGGGCTCGGCCGTGGGCTCGACGGTGTGGCTGCACTGGGGATGGACGGGTGCCAGCGTTGCAGGCCTGGCCCTGAGCCTGTGCACGCTGGCCGTGGTCGCTTGGGACAGAAGCCTGGCGCGCCAGGCCAAGGCACGGGCGTAGGGCATCGCACCAACCTGCGGCACGGCGGCGCAGGAATGCACCGCAAGCGTGCCGCATTCCGCCCCGCGCATGGCAGCGCACGCACCAATCCGATGCGCCAGCGCACCAGCAGGGCGCAGCCGCCACTGCACCGGATTGGCACGCTAAATGCATGACGGAAGGCCGTTACCACCCACACGCCCTGTACCGTCCGCCCCGCCCATGTCCGCAGCGCTACCGATCACCGCCGTGCCCACGTCCGCCTCGGGCTGGCAGGCCATGCTGGAGCTGCGCTTCGGGCACCGCGCCGGCCAGGGCAGCGTGCTTTCCCACGCACGCCACAGCGGCCCGCTGCGCGTGCAAAAACCGCTGCACCCTGAAGGCCCCGGCATCTGCCATGCCGTGCTGCTGCACCCGCCCGGCGGCGTGGCTGGCGGCGACCAGTTGCAGATCGATGTGACCGTGGAGCCCGGCGCCCACGCCCTGCTGACCACGCCAGGCGCCACGCGCTGGTACAAGTCCCAGGGCCGCCCGGCCGCGCAGCGCGTGCGGCTGCGCGTGGAAGAAGGCGCCATCCTGGAATGGCTGCCGCAGGAAAACATGCTGTTTGCCGGTGCCGACGCCACCATGGCGCTGGACCTGGAGCTTGCGCCGGGCGCGCGCGCCATCGGCTGGGACGCCACGGTGCTGGGCCGCTATGGCGCAGGCGAGCACTGGAACCATGCCGACGCACCGCCTGCGCGGCTACAGCTTCACAACCGGCTGACCCATGCGGGCCTGCCACTGTGGCTGGAACAGGGCGAGCTGCACTGCGGCCATGCCCTGCTGTCCAGCCCTGTTGCCTGGGCAGGCTTGCCCATACAGGCCAGCCTCTGGGCCGTGGCCCCGGAACCCCTGGCGGCCATGGAGCCATTGAGCGAGCAACTGGCCGCCAGCCTGCCCTGGAGCGACGAAGTGCGCGCCGGCGCCAGCCTGCTGGCCGGCCAGGGCGGCGCGCCCTCGGTGCTGCTGCTGCGCGTGCTTGCCCGCCGCATGGAGGCGGCACGGGCCGTGCTGCATGAAGGCTGGCGCCTGCTGCGCCCCGCACTGCTGGACATGCCTGCCCGCCCTCCCCGCCTCTGGGCCACCTGATCAACGGAGACTCATCCATGGAACTCACCCCGCGTGAAAAAGACAAGCTGCTGCTGTTCACCGCAGCCCTGGTGGCCGAGCGGCGCAAGGCGCGCGGCCTGAAGCTCAACTACCCCGAGGCCGTGGCGCTGATCAGCGCTGCCGTGCTGGAGTGGGCGCGCGACGGCAAGACCGTGGCCGAGCTCATGCACCTGGGCACCACGGTGCTGACGCGCGCCGATGTGATTGAGGGCATTCCAGAAATGATCCCGGACATCCAGGTCGAAGCCACTTTCCCGGACGGCACCAAGCTGGTCACCGTTCATCATCCAATAGTTTGACCCCCTGAGCGGCTACGCCGCTTCCCCCAAGGGGGACGGCGCCATCGCTGCGGGGCGGCGCGGCCAGCTTAGGCCCTTGCTGGGCACCCCCAACCAGCCCGCTGCATCCGCTTGTGCCGTGGGCAGATCCAGTCTCGATAGCGATCAAGGAGATCTCCATGTTCAGATTCCGCAACACTTTCAACTACCTGCTCGCCCCGGCCCTGCTGGCCGCCGCCACGGCTGCCAGCGCCCATACGGGGGCCGGCGCCCACCTGCATGCCGGCGACGGCGCCATGCAGGCCCTGATGGCCGGGCTGTCCCATCCCATTGCGGGCCTGGACCATCTGCTGGCCATGGTGGCGCTGGGCCTGTGGTGCGGGCTGATGCTCAAGCGCCAGTGGCTGCCGCCCGTGGCCTTTGCCGCATGCATGGCGCTGGGCCTGGCGCTGACGCAGACCCCGCTGGAGCTGCCGGCCGTCGAGCCCATGGTGGCCGCCTCGCTGCTGGCCTTCGGCCTGCTGCTGGTGGCTCAGCGCCGCCTGCCCGTGGCCCTGGCCATGGTGCTGGCCGGCGCCTTCGCGCTGTTCCACGGATACGCGCATGGCGAGGTCTTCCCCCACGCGCTGCCCGCAGCCGTGTTCTGGGCCTACATGGCGGGCATGGTCGCCACCACGCTGGTGCTGCATGCGCTGGGCGTGGCCTTTGGCCGGGCCATGCGCGGCGGCACGGCATCGGCCTGGGCCGCACGCCTGGCCGGCGTGGCCGCCATGGGCTATGGCGCAGCAGCCCTGGCAGGCTGAGCGCGGGAGCCGCACATGACCGAGCGCATCACCCCCGGCGAGCTGCTCGCCGAGCCCGGCGAGATCCTGCTGAACGCAGGCCGGCCCGTGCAGACCCTCACGGTCACCAACACCGGCGACCGGCCCGTGCAGGTGGGCTCGCACTTTCATTTCTTCGAGGTCAACGAGGCCCTGCACTTCGACCGCGCCGCCGCACGCGGCTGGCGGCTGAACATCGCGGCCGGCACGGCCGTGCGCTTCGAGCCGGGCCAGGAACGCACGGTGGAACTGGTGGAAATCTCCGGCGACCGCATCATCTATGGCTTCAACGCCAAGGTGATGGGCAGGCTTTGAAGTACCCCCTGAGCGGCTACGCCGCTTCCCCCTCTCTCGCTTCGCGGGAGGGGGACGACACCCTCGGTGCGGGGCGGCCCTTCCTCGGTGTCCCCGGGTTGGACCACGCCGGTTTTAAGTACAACGAGCAACGCATAGCGTCGTAGACAACAGAAAGGGAATGCTATGGCAAGCATCACGCGCCAGGCCTATGCCGAGATGTTCGGCCCCACCGTGGGCGACCGCCTGCGGCTGGCCGACACGGCCCTGGTCATCGAGATCGAGAAGGACCACACGATCTACGGCGAAGAGGTCAAGTTCGGCGGCGGCAAGGTCATCCGCGACGGCATGGGCCAGAGCCAGCGCATGGCCGCCGACTGCGCCGACACCGTCATCACCAATGCCGTGATCATCGACCACTGGGGCATCGTCAAGGCCGACATCGCCATCAAGAACGGGCTGATCGCAGGCATAGGCAAGGCCGGCAACCCGGACATGCAGCCGGGCGTGACCATCGTCATCGGCCCCGGCACGGAAATCATTGCGGGCGAGGGCGTGATCGTCACGGCCGGCGGCATCGACACGCACATCCACTTCATCTGCCCGCAGCAGATCGACGAGGCGCTGACCAGCGGCGTGACCACCATGATCGGCGGCGGCACGGGCCCGGCCACGGGCACCTTCGCCACCACGGTCACGCCCGGCCCCTGGCACATGGAGCGCATGCTGCAGGCCGTGGACGGCTACCCCATGAACATCGGCCTGCTGGGCAAGGGCAACGCCAGCCAGGCCGCGCCGCTGCGCGAGCAGATCGCGGCAGGCGCCATCGGCCTGAAGCTGCACGAGGACTGGGGATCGACGCCCGCCGCCATCGACTGCTGCCTGGGCGTGGCTGACGAGACCGACACCCAGGTCGCCATCCACACCGACACGCTCAACGAGGGCGGCTTCGTCGAGGCCACGGTGGCCGCCTTCAAGGGTCGCACCATCCACACCTACCACACCGAAGGCGCGGGCGGCGGCCACGCGCCCGACATCATCAAGGTCTGCGGCGAGGCCAACGTGCTGCCCTCGTCCACCAACCCCACGCGGCCCTACACGGTGAACACGCTGGACGAGCACCTGGACATGCTCATGGTCTGCCACCACCTGGACGCCTCGATTGCCGAGGACATCGCCTTCGCCGAAAGCCGCATCCGCCGCGAGACCATCGCCGCCGAGGACGTGCTGCACGATCTGGGCGCCTTCTCCATGATCTCCAGCGACAGCCAGGCCATGGGCCGCGTGGGCGAGGTCGTGCTGCGCACCTGGCAGACCGCGCACAAGATGAAGGTCCAGCGCGGCAGCCTGCCGGGCGACAAAGCGCGCCACGACAACTTCCGTGTCAAGCGCTACGTGGCCAAGTACACCATCAACCCCGCACGCACGCATGGCATCGCCCATGTCGTGGGCTCGGTCGAGGTCGGCAAGCTGGCCGACCTGGTGCTGTGGCGGCCTGCGTTCTTCGGCGTCAAGCCCAGCCTCATCCTCAAGGGTGGCAGCATCGCCAGCGCCGCCATGGGCGACCCCAACGCCAGCATCCCCACGCCCCAGCCCGTGCACTACCGCCCCATGTTCGCGGGCCAGGGCAGCGGCGTGGCGGCGGCCAGCCTCACCTTCATCTCGCAGGCCGCCCAGCAGGCCGGCGTGGCCGACCGCTACGGCCTGCGCAAGCGCACCGTGGCCGTGGAAAACTGCCGCAGCGTCAGCAAGCGCGACATGGTGCACAACGACTGGCAGCCCGACATCAGCGTCGATCCCGAGACCTACCAGGTCGTGGCCGACGGCCAGCTGCTGACCTGCGAGCCCGCCACCGAGCTGCCGATGGCGCAGCGGTATTTTCTTTTTTAAGGGGGAGCAATGGGGTCAGCGGGGCAAGGGCGCACTGTGCTCACGTATCCAGAGGGCGAACCCGGCCTCGTCCAGTTCGCCTGCGGCCAAGGCCACCATGGTCAGCACACAGGACTCGTCACCCGCCGTCAATTCCCAGCCATTGAGATGGAGAAACAGCTCGGTCGCCACAAAGGCTGTGCGTTTATTGCCATCCGCAAAGGGATGGTTGCGCGCGATGCCAAAGCCATAGCTGGCTGCCAGCTCGGCCGCATCAGGCGCCCCATAAGCGGCCAGATGGCGTGGCCTGGCCAGGGCGGATGCCAGCAACCCGGCATCACGCACGCCCGCCGGGCCACCATGCTCGGTCAGTTGCTCTTCGTGAACAGCCAGCATGACGGCCTCGCTGAGCCAGACCCAAACCTGCATGTTCCCGGTCATTTCGCCAGCTCACGCAAAACACCACGCCGCTTTTTCATGATCAGGCGCGCTGCATCCATCTGCTGCCCGAAGTCCTCGTCATACGGAGAAAGCTTGATGCCACCGTCGGCAACCTCGGTCAGATACACCGTGTCGCCTTTGCCCAGGTTCAGCTTCGCCAGAATCTCCTTGGGCAGGATCAAGCCCACGGAATTGCCGACCTGGGTGAGTTTGAGAGTGGTCATGATGGAATCTCCAGGGAAGTCATTGACCTCGCAATGTTATAACGAACGTTAATACGAAACAATTCATGCTCACCGTCAACAAACACATGCCCCAGGGCGGCGGCCTTGCCGCCGTGCTGGTCAGGCGCGCCGCCACGCTGGAACTGGACTGGGACATGCGCCAGAAGAGCCGCTTTGCGGCCATCGACTCCACGGGGCGCGAGCTGGCCGTGGTGCTGGCGCGCGGCAGCGTGCTGCGCGGCGGCGATGTGCTGGTGGCAGAGGATGGCAGCCTGGTCGCCGTGCGCGCCGCGCCCCAGGCGGTGTTGCGCGTGACGGCGGCCACGCCGCTGGGCCTGCTGCGTGCGGCCTACCACCTGGGCAACCGGCATATCCCGGTGGAGGTCACCCCCACGCACCTGCACCTGGAAAACGACCCCGTGCTGCACGACATGCTGCTGCGCCTGGGCGCGCAGGTGGCCCTGGTGGATGCGCCCTTCGAGCCCGAGGCCGGCGCCTATGGCGGCGGCCACCGCCACGGCCATGACGCCAGCTTTGCCGAAGACCAGGCGCTGGCGCAGAGCGTGTATGCGCTGCATGACCATGGGCACGCACACGGCCATTCCCACGAACATTCACACGATCATTCCCACGGGCATGAACATGGCCACGACCACAGCCATGACCATGATCACAAAGGCTGCTGCGGACACGGGCACGGCCACGACCATCCGCATGGCTGACCTGTCGATACAGGGGCTGTGCGCCCTGCTGCACCTGGCATCGCCCCAGCTGCCCGTGGGCGGCTTCAGCTATTCGCAGGGGCTGGAGGCCGCCATCGAGCACGGCCTGGTCACGGATGCCGGCACGGCGCGCACCTGGATTGCCGATGCGCTGGCCCACGGCTTTGCACGCTGCGAGGCGCCGCTGTGGCTGCTGCTGCGCCGGGCCTGGAGCGAAGGCGACGAAGGGGCAGTGCACGAATGGAACCAATGGTTCATTGCCAGCCGCGACAGCCGCGAGGCCCGTGCCGAGACGCTGCAGATGGGCTGGTCGCTGCACAGCCTGCTGCGCTCCGTGCCCTGGGGCGGCGAGGCCTTTGCGCCCCGCATCGCACAACTGGGCGCCCTTGTGGACACCCCTGGCCTGGCCTATCCCACGGCCTTTGCCTGCGCCTGCGCCGCCGTGGATGCCGACGAGGACCATGCCCTGCTGGCCTATGGCTTTGCCTGGCTGGAGAACCAGGTGGCCGCCGCCATCAAGGCCGTGCCACTGGGCCAGGTGGCGGGCCAGAGCCTGCTGCTGGCCCTGCATCCGCTGCTGGAGCAGGCCGTGGGCGAGGCACGCCGCCGCGCCAGCGAGGCGCCGCCCCGGCTGGACACCATGCTGCCCCAATGGAGCGTGCTGCAGGCGCGGCACGAACACCAGTACTCCCGGCTCTTCCGGTCCTGATCACTCACCCCAAGTCCACCATGAACACCCGCACCAAGAAACTCCCCCCGCTGCGCGTCGGCATCGGCGGCCCGGTCGGCTCCGGCAAGACCACGCTGCTGGAGATGCTGTGCAAGGCCATGCGCGCCCACTACGACCTGGTGGTCATCACCAACGACATCTACACCAAGGAAGACCAGCGCCTGCTGACGGTGGCCGAGGCCCTGCCGCCCGAGCGCATCATGGGCGTGGAGACCGGCGGCTGCCCGCACACGGCCATCCGCGAGGACGCCTCCATCAACCTCGAGGCCGTGGACCGCATGCTGCGCCAGTTCCCCGAGGCGGACATCGTCTTCATCGAAAGCGGCGGCGACAACCTGGCCGCCACCTTCAGCCCCGAGCTGTCGGACCTGACCATCTACGTGATCGACGTGGCCGGCGGCGAGAAGATTCCGCGCAAGGGCGGCCCCGGCATCACCAAGAGCGATCTGCTGGTGGTCAACAAGACCGACCTGGCGCCCTACGTGGGCGCCAACCTGTCCATCATGGAAGCCGACACGCAGCGCATGCGCGCCCACAAGCCCTATGTGATGGGCAGCGTGAAAAGCGGCAAGGGCCTGCGCGAGGTGATCGACTTCATCACCGAGCGCGGCCTGCTACCGCCCATGCCCGCTCAGGCCTGAAGTCGGCCGCGCACGGCCTTCAGCGCTGCGGCGTGCCGCTGGTGGCCTTGGCCTTGGGCAGGGTGGCCGCGCTGCTGGAAGACACCAGCGGGTGGCCGGTGGAGGTGGCCGCGCCATCGGTCTGGCGCCAGGCCGAGGGCTTGGGCGCCACCATGGGCTGGGGCGCGGCGGCAGGCGCCCGGCTGCGGTTCCAGGCCGGCAGCAGCACGCGGCGCACAAAGCCCATGTCCAGCGCCAGCCACAGCAGCACCGGGCACAGCGTGGGCACCATCAGCCCGCCCATCTGGTAGGCGTAGACGATGGCCTCCAGCTGCCATGTCTGTATGCCCAGCACGTTGAGGTCAAGCCGCGCCGCAAGGCACAGCTGCATCAGCACCTGCGAGACCACGCTGAAGGTCTGCAAGGGCAGCAGCGCCACATAGCCCACCAGGATGCGCCACCACCGGCCCGGCCCCCAGGCCGCCAGCAGCATGGCCACCAGCACGGGCAGGCCGTAGCCGTAGCGGGCGGGATCGACCTCGACAATGGCCTCGGCGCGGCGCCAGCCGGTCTGCTCGTTGGAGACCTGGACCGAGGAATTGACGACCAGGTTGCGGGGCGTCTCCAGGTCCACGCGCTGCACCCAGCCGTTGGCGGCGTTCTCCAGCACCCACTTGCTCATGCCGGACACCGGCACGGCCAGCCAGCCGGCCGCCAGCGTCCAGGCCAGGGTCAGCACCACGATGCCGCCCATGGCCAGGGCCGCGAAGCGCGAGATGGGATTGCGTCCGATCATGGCCTGCTCCTCAGGCGGCCACGGCGGCGGAAGCTGCAGCGGCAGGCGGCAGCGGCGGCTGGCCGCCGTCATCGTGCGACGGCGCCTTGCGGCCGCTCCAGCGCACCCACAGCAGCCAGAACACCAGCACGTCCAGCATGATCAGCGCCTGCCAGAGGTACTCATGCGCGAAGTTGAAGGCCGTGGTGCTCCACTGGCCCAGGTAGAACAGGCTGATGACGCGCAGCACGTTGATGGCCTGCACGGCCACGAAGCCGGCCAGCAGGCCCACCAGCTTCTGGCGCCATGACGAGGGGAAGGCCATCACGGCGGCAAACAGCACGATGTAGGCCTCCAGGCCGTTGCAGCCGGCCTCGATGGAGACGCCGAAGCCCGTGGCCGTGTTCCACAGCACCTTGCCCGTGGCCGAGGCCGTGCTGTCGAACCAGGTCACCAGCGAGGCGCAGATGTGCGCCAGGAAGGCCGTCCAGGGCAGCACGATGTGCTGCTGCACCCAACTGAGCAGGTTCAGCCCGAACATCGTCAGCTGGATGGCCAGAAAGATCAGAAAGAAACGCAGCATGGCAGGTCTTGGAGTGTTGGTTGCCGGGCTTGCGACCTGGCGGTTGCGAAACAGTGTCCCTCTATAGGCTCGCATTATCTTCGGACCGCTCAAAGACGACAAAGGCCGGTGCGTGAATCACGCCACCGGCCCTTGTCGTCACGGGCGCATCACCGACGCTCGCGCCTGCGCATGGTCCCCAGCGCCATCAGCGCCAGCAGGGACGACATCAGCATCAGGCCCCACTGCGACAGCGTGGGAATGCTGGCCGTGCCGCCCGGCCCCGGCTTGAGCGGCGTGGTGGTCGTGCTCTTGTCGTTGTCGGGATTGCCGTCACCGGGCACCGAGACCGTTGCCGAGTTGACCAGCGGGCGGGCGCCCTTGTAGGGCTTGTCCAGCTTGGTCTCCAGCGTGAAGACGGCCGTGCCGCCCTGGGCCAGCTGCGGCACGCTGCAGGTCACGGTGCGCGTGCCGCTGGCATAGCTGCAGCCTGCCGAGGCCGAGACGAACTCCAGCCCGGCGGGCAACACGTCGGTCACCGAGCCGCCCGCGGGCGACTGCGGATCGCGGCCGTAGTTGGTGACGGTCAGCGTGTAGCTGGCCGTGTCGCCATCGTCCAGCGGGCCGGCGGGGCCCTGCTTGCCGATCCCCAGGTCCACGGCATTGCCCTGGCGGCTGGTGGAGGTCCGGTCGGTGGTGGTGTTGTTGACGATCACATCGCCGCCATTGCTCAGCCATTCCGTCTCGAAGGGCTTGACCGAGGCCTCGTGGTAGATGGTGCCGCCCGATGCCTTGTCGGGCAGGGTCTGTGCACGCATCTTGAACTTGATGGTCATGCTCTGGCCCGGCGCCAGCGAGGGGATGGTGCACTGCAGAGGCCCGCTGGTCGCGTTCAGCGCCGGCTGCACGCCGCACCAGGATGCGGAGGCGCCGGGAATGCCGGCCAGCGCCAGGCCGTTCTGGTAGCTGAAGGTGGCCGTGGAGCCCGATGCGGGGAACTTGTCGGTCACGACCACCTGGGTGGCGTAGGAGGGGCCGGAGTTGGTCACCGTGATGGTGTATTCGGTGTCCTCACCCAGCACCAGGCCGTCCGCCGTGTGGCGCATGCTGATGTTCACATCCAGCTCGGCACGCTTGAGCCGGGCCTTGGCCTCGGCCTGGTTGTTGGCCTTGGTCAGTTCCTCGGTGGCGGTGTCCACGGCGACCGTGTTGAGGATCTCCGTGTCAGCCGCCAGATCGCCGCGCGAGCGCATCTTGTAGGTCACGGTGTACTGCGCGCCTGTGGGCAGCGGATTGGCCCAGGCGCACTCCAGCGTTCCGCCCTGCACGCCATCGGTGGCAGCCGGAGTGCAGGTGCCGCCGCCGGAGACCGTGGGCGTGCCGATGAAGATGGCGTCTGCAGGCAGCACGTCCTTGAGCGTGACATTGGCGGCCGACGAGGGGCCGTAGTTGGGCACCGTGACCGTATAGGTCAGCGGCTCTCCCGCAGCGGCCACCTTGGGCGAGACCTGCTTTTGCGCTGCGATTTCCGCGATGGCCTGCACGGTGATGCTGGCCGTCGAGGAATCGTTGCCGGGATCGGCGTCATGGATTTCCAGGGACTGGGCCGAGGCCGCGTTGGCATAGGTGCCGGTGGTGGCGCGCTTGGGACGGATCTTGACCTCGATCACCACCTCGGCCTCCGGGGCCATGGAGGAGATGTCGCAGGTCAGATCGCGCGTCTCGCTGTTGACGCCGCCCGAAGGAGTGCCGCAGCTGGCGTTGGCCCCGGAGACGATGCGGCTGGAGACAAAACCGCCGCCCGGGTAGGTGTACGGCACGGGGTTGCCGGCCTCGTCCACCGGGTTGCCGCCCACGATGCGCACGCCGTCGGTCTGCTTGACCAGGGACTGCAGCGCGTCGCGCACGCGGACATTCGTCACCGTCGTGCTGGCCGAGTGGTTCTTCACCACCAGCTGGTAGGTGACCTCCTCACCGCTCTTGATGGCAGCCGGCGGCACGGGGCTGACCACGCTCTTGACGATGCCCACATCCACCTTGTCGGCAGACACGGTGACGGTCGCGGAGGTGGTGGCCGATGCATTGTCCCGGCCGATCACGCCAGCGGAGGCGTTATTGGTGAAGTCCAGATGGCCCGAAGCCAGCGTGACCTTGGCCCTGACCTTGATCTGGCGGCTGGCGCCCACGGCCAGGCCCGCGGTCGAGGTGCAGCTCGGGGTGGTGCAGGTCCATTCCCCCGCGCCGGTGCCCGCACCGGACATGCTGACGATGGCCATGCGGCCGTCTGCGGGGTTGTCGGTCACGGTGATCTGCTGATTCGGCAGCACGGGCATGGGGCCGGTGTTGGTCACCGTGATCGTGTACTCGAACTCCTGGCCTGCCAGCACCGGGCGGCCAGGGCCTGCCTTGGCCAGCCTCAGCCGCGCATCGTTGCTGAAGTCCACGGCCGCGCTGGCCGTGTTGTTGGTCGTATTGGGCTCGTTGAGGCCGGGTGCCACCCCGATCACGCCCTGGTTCACCAGCTGCGTGCCGGGTGTCCCGCCCGCAGCCACGACGGCCTTGAAGCGGATGGCCTGCATGTTGGCGTAGCCGGCCACCGGGTACTCGCCCGCGTGGGTGCAGGTGACGGTGCCGCTGTTGTGGCCGCAGAGCCAGGGCGCCGTGCTGCCGTCGAAGCCCGTGAAGGTCACACCGGCCGGCAGGGTGTCGGTGACGGTGAGATCGCGCGGCACGAGGGAGCCGCCTTCGCGGCGCGGCTGCAGCGTGTAGGTGACCTCGGTCGCCTGCAGCGCATCCAGCACCGTGGGCGCCACCTGCTTGCGCAGCGAGACATCCACGAACTCGCTGCCGCTGGAGACCACGGCGGCGCTGGCGGTGTTGTTGCCGGACTGGCCGTCGGGCATCTCCGTGCTGGCGTCCTTGTAGCCCTTGACGCTGGCAGCGCCGGCAATGGTGCCGCTCATGTTGGCGATGGCCGGCACGGTGATGGCTGGCAGCACGGCGCCTGGCAGCACCGGGCCGCCGCGCGTGCAGCTGAGCTCGCCCGAGATCAGCGGATAGCCCGAGGCCGGCGTGCAGCTCCAGCCGCTGCCTGAGGGCACGCCCGTGACCACGGCGCCGTTGGGCACGGGGAAACGCACCACGGTACGGCCACCGGCGGGGACCTCGGACGGGCCCTTGTTCTGCACGTCGATGACGTACTGGAAGGCGCCGCCGTTGGCGACGCTGGCGGGAGCCGCTATCGCGATGGCCAGATCGGCGGCCTCGGTGGTGGTGAAGTTGCGGTCCAGCTGCGTGTTGTTCTGGTCGTTGTCGTAGTCGGGCGAGGCCATGCGCGCGCTGGCCACGGCGCGCCAGTTGGTGCCGACGGTCGGCAGGATGACCTCGAAGCCCACGGACTTGAAGCCATCGGCGGGCGCCAGGTTGCCGATGTTGCAGACCAGCGTGTTGTTGCCTGCGGTGAGCACCGTGCCGGCAGCCGGTGCCGTGCAGGTGATGCCGCCCGGGCTGCTGCTGTAGCTCTGGAACACGGCGCCCACGGGCAGCACCTCGGTCAGGGTGACGCCTACGGCGTCGGGACCGATGTTGTTGTGCCTGACCTTGGCCACATAGGTGAAGGTGCCGCCGGCAGGCCCTGCCGATGCGTCCTGTCCGTCATAGAGACCATCCTGGTTGACCAGGATGTCGGTATCGGCCGGCGCCGCCACGGCAGCCGCTGTTGCCAGCAAGCCGCCGGACAGCAGCGCACGCGCCAGCCAGCCCTTTCTCGTGAAAGCCATACAAACCTCTCTTTTGCTTCGTTGACAGCGCCGAATGCCGCAGGCACTGACGCACGGGTTGCCCGGCTGGAACAGCTCTGTCAAAAAGCCGACAACCGGACGCACCAAAGGGAGGCATGATGGTTCTTTATTACCAAAAGTAAATATGATCTGGAATTTTTGACAAAAGTGAGTATTTAGAAGAATTTGTGAGTTTTCCGTGAGTCCACCGACGACTACCGGTTTTCCTCACGGATTGCAGACGTGAAAAAGCCGGTGGCAGCTTGGCTGGCACCGGCTTGGAAGGCTTGTCTGCCGTGCGCTGGCACGACAGTGAGCAGGCACTGAGGCCTATGGAATGCGCCTGGGCGATCCTTGTGAGGAACTCACGCGAGAAGAGCGTTCACGCGCTTGACGTAGGCGGCCGGGTCCTCGGGCATGCCGCCTTCGGCCAGCACGGCCTGGTCGAAAAGGATGTTGGCCAGGTCATGGAAATGCACCGATCCGTCCAGCTTCTTGACCAGCGGATGCTCGGGGTTGACCTCCAGCACGGGGCGGGCGTCCGGCGCCTGCTGGCCGGCCTGCTTGAGCAGGCGCGCCAGCTGCAGGCTCATGCCGCCGTCCTGCACCACCAGGCAGGCCGGCGAGTCGACCAGACGCGTGGACACGCGCACGTCCTCGGCCTTGTCCTTGAGCGCCTCCTTGAGCTTGGCCAGCAGGGGCTTGAAGGCTTCGGCCGCTTCCTCGGCGGCCTTCTTTTCCTCTTCGTCCTGCAGCTTGCCCAGGTCCACGGCGCCCTTGGCCACGGACTGCAGCGGCGTGCCGTCGAAGTCGGTCAGGTAGCCCATGGCCCATTCGTCCACGCGGTCGGCCATCAGCAGCACTTCGATGCCCTTCTTGCGGAAGACTTCGAGCTGCGGGCTGTTGCGCGCTGCCGTCAGGGAGTCGGCCGTGATGTAGTAGATCGCGTCCTGGCCTTCCTTCATGCGGGCCTTGTAGTCGGCCAGCGAGACCATGGCGTCTTCCTGGCTGGTGGAGGCAAAGCGCAGCAGCTTGGCGATGCGTTCCTTGTTGGCGAAGTCCTCGCCCAGGCCTTCCTTGAGCACGGCGCCGAACTCGGCGTAGAACTGGCTGTACTTGCCTTCCTTGGCCTTGTCCTCTTCGCTGACCACGTCGGTGACGCCGTCCGTGCCTTCGCCGGCCTCGTGGCGATCGTGCTTGGCCAGGTCTTCCAGCATGGACAGCACGCGCTTGGTGGAGCCGTCGCGGATCAGGCGCACGTCGCGGCTTTCCTGCAGCAGCTCGCGGCTGACGTTCAGCGGCAGGTCGGCCGAGTCGATCACGCCCTTGACGAAGCGCAGGTAGCCGGGCATCAGCGCCTCGGCGTCATCCATGATGAAGACGCGCTTGACGTAGAGCTTGACGCCGGCCTTCTTGTCGCGGTTGTAGAGATCGAACGGTGCCTTGGCCGGAATGAACAGCAGCTGCGTGTACTCGGTGTTGCCCTCCACGCGGTTGTGGCTCCAGGTCAGCGGGTTCTCGAAGTCGTGGCTGATGGCCTTGTAGAAGTCCTGGTACTGCTCGGCCGTGATGTCCTTCTTGGGACGCGTCCACAGCGCGCTGGCCTTGTTGATGGTCTCCCACTCGCCGGTCTTGACCATGGCGCCGGGCTGGTCGTTCTCGCCGTCCTTCCATTCCTCCTTCTCCATGAGGATGGGCAGGCTGATGTGGTCGGAGTACTTGCCGATGACCTGCTTGATCTTCCAGGCATTGAGGAACTCCTCGGCCTCGGGGCGCAGGTGCAGCGTGATGCTGGTGCCGCGCTGGGGGCGCTCGATCTGCTCGACCTCGAACTCGCCCGTGCCGCCGCTGGTCCAGCGCACGCCTTCGGAGGCCGGCAGGCCCGCGCGGCGTGTTTCCACGGTGATCTTGTCGGCCACGATGTAGCCCGAGTAAAAGCCCACGCCGAACTGGCCGATCAGTTGCGAGTCCGACTTCTGGTCGCCCGACAGCTTTTCCATGAAGGCCTTGGTGCCGCTCTTGGCGATGGTGCCCAGGTTGTCGATGGCTTCCTGCTCGCTCATGCCGATGCCGGTGTCGGCAATGGTCAGCGTCTTGGCGGCGGCGTCGAAGGACACGCGCACTTCCAGGTTGGGCTGGTCTTCATACAGCGCGGCGTTGTTCAGCGCCTCGAAGCGCAGCTTGTCGCAGGCGTCCGATGCGTTGGAGACCAGCTCGCGCAGGAAGATCTCGGGGTTGGAATACAGCGAATGCGTGACCAGGTGCAGCAGCTGTGCAACTTCGGCCTGAAAAGAATGGGTTTGCTTGCTCATGCAGACAGTGTCCTATGTCCTATGGGTTCACAACAGGGAAAAAATCAGCCCTCATCTCGGGTCGGCGGATGCAATTTCAAGAGCCCGCCGCCCCTGTGGCGACGCAGGCTCTGGACGATTGTTCACTTTCTTGCCCTCTCGGCAGGCCAGGCGCAGCGCTATAACTGCGCCACTTTCCGCCATTCGGCGGGCAGTGCGCGCAGGGCCCGGGCGCAGCGGCGGGCCTGTTTCAGGAGATTTCCCATGCACAGCTCTGTTCAAAAATGGTCCGCAGAATTCCTCGGAACCCTGTGGCTGACCCTGGGCGGCTGCGGTGCGGCCGTGCTGGCCGCCGCCTTCCCGCAGGTGGGCATCGGCCTGGTCGGCGTCTCGCTGGCCTTCGGCCTGACGGTGGTCACCGGCGCCTATGCCTTCGGTCCCATCTCGGGCGGGCACTTCAACCCTGCCGTCTCCGTGGGCCTGGCCATGGGCGGGCGCTTTGCCTGGAGCGAGCTGCCGGGCTACGTCGTGTCCCAGGTGCTGGGCGCCATCACGGGCGCAGGCATTCTCTACGTGATCGCCACGGGCAAGGCCGGTGCCGACATCGGCGGCTTTGCCACCAACGGCTTCGGCACGCACTCGCCGGGCGGCTACGGCATGACGGCTGCCCTGGTCACCGAGGTGGTGATGACGGCCTTCTTCATCCTGGTCATCCTGGGCGCCACGGCCAAGCGCGCGGCAGCCGGCTTTGGCGGGCTGGCCATCGGCCTGTGCCTGACGCTGATCCACCTGATCTCGATTCCCGTGACCAACACCTCGGTCAATCCCGCGCGCAGCACGGGCCCGGCCCTGTTCGGTCCCGAGATCGCCGTCTCGCAACTGTGGCTGTTCTGGGTGGCCCCCATCGTGGGCGCGCTGATCGGCGCCGTGATCTACAAGGCCCTGCTGTCCAATCCGGCCGACGAGTAAGGCCAGGCATGGGCGCAGCAGGCGCCCCGCAGCAAACCCCGGCGGCTGGCGACAGCCGCCTTTTTTTGTCCGGCAGCAGCCGCGTTTTCATTGGACCTGTGGTGAAACACGGTTTTCGTTTGTTGCATGGCGGCAACGCGAAGGACTTTTACCCAGGGCAAACAGGCCAACTTTACGAAGCAGAAACCGAACACTAGTGATTCGCAATAACAATCCGCGGGCTTTCATCGGAGTGAACATGAGCAAAATCCAACAAATCCTCCCCCCCGCGAACCTCACCCAGCTGGCCCTTGCCGCTGCCCTGTGCCTTGCTGGCACCCCGGCCTTTGCGCAGGCCAGCACCACGCTGGGCACCGTGAACGTGACGTCTTCGACCGAAGCGCCCGTGAAGACCGACAACGCCTCCTCGGCCAAGTTCACGGCCCCGCTGGTGGACACGCCCAAGACGGTGCAGGTCATCAACGAGGAAATCATCAAGCAGACCGGCGCGACCAGCCTGCAGGAAGCCCTGCGGTCCACGCCCGGCATCACCTTCGGCAACGGCGAAGGCGGCAACCCCTCGGGTGACCAGCCCTTCATCCGCGGCATGGATGCCCAGGCCAGCACCTTCGTGGACGGCATGCGCGACATTGCGGCCGGTACGCGCGAAGTGTTCAACCTGGAATCGGTGGAGGTCATCAAGGGTGCCGATTCGGCCTATGCAGGCCGTGGCGGCGCTGGCGGCTCTATCAACCTGGTGACCAAGAAGGCCAGGAACGAGAACTTCATCAGCGGCGACGTGGGCCTGGGCACGGACAGCTACCGGCGCGCCACCATCGACGCCAACCGCGTGCTGGGCGAAGGCGTGGGCCTGCGCCTGAACGCCATGGTGCACGACGCCGACGTTCCCGGCCGCAGCGGCCCCGAGAACAAGCGCTGGGGCATCGCCCCCACGGTGACCTTCGGCATGGGCACGCCCACCGAGGTCTCGCTGTCCTGGCAGCACCTGCAGACCGACAACATTCCCGATGGCGGCGTGCCCTACCTGTACACCAGCACGGCGGCCGCCGGCCTGCCCGGCGGCAGCGTGGTGCGTCCCACCTACGGCAGCAACCGCGACAACTGGTACGGCCTGACCAGCCGCGACTACGAGAAGGAAAAGAGCGACCTGTTCACGGCCACCGTCGAGCACAAGTTCACCGACACGAACAAGTTCCGCAACAGCCTGCGCTACAGCAAGTCCGAACAGGACTACCTGTGGACCCAGCCCGACGACAGCAAGGGCAATGCCATCAACGGCTATGTGTTTCGCCGCGGCAATGCGCGCGTGGCCGACATCAAGACGCTGCAGAACCTGTCGGAATTCACGGGCAAGGCACAGACCGGCAGCGTGGGCCACAGCTACGCCTTCGGCCTGGAGTTGTCCAAGGAAAAGGCCGAGTCCCGCACCGCCGCGCTGCAGACCACCAACACCACCTGCACGGCCGCCAGCCTGTGGTGCGCCTCGCTGAACAACCCGGACAGCAGCCCGCTGTGGAACCTGCCCGTCACCCTGGGCGACCCCAGCCACAACAAGATCGACACCGTGGCGCTGTACGGTTTCGACACGCTCAAGTTCAACGACCGGTGGCTGCTCAACGCCGGCCTGCGCCTGGACCACTACAAGCTCAGCGCCTCCGGCCCCGCCGGCCGCAACACGCCGGCCTATGACCTGAGCCGTTCGGACACGCTTTTCAACTACCAGCTGGGCCTGGTCTACAAGCCGGCCACCAACGGCAGCATCTACGCCAGCCTCGGCACCTCCTCGCGACCCGGCGGCTCCATGCTGGGCAACGGCAACGAGGACCTGGGCATCTCCACCGACCAGCTGGCCAACCTGGCGCCCGAGAAGACCCGCTCGCTCGAGCTGGGCACCAAGTGGGACCTGATGGAAAAGCGCCTGGCGCTGACCGCCGCGCTGTTCCGCAACGACGTGACCAATGCGCGCATCACCGAAAACGGCGTCACCTACATGGGCGGCAACAAGGTGGTCAACGGCGTGGAGCTGGGCTTCACGGGCAGCGTGCTGCCGGGCCTGAGCGTCTTCGGCGGCTACACCTACATGGACAGCGAGCAGAAGAACGCAGGCGCAGGCAACGTGGCCAACGGCCAGCCCTTCCCCAACACGCCCAAGCACAGCTTCAGCCTGTGGACCAGCTACAAGCCCATGGCCAAGCTGACCGTGGGCCTGGGCATCTACGCCCAGAGCAGCGAGAACCAGAGCTACATCCGCTCCACCGTGGATGGCGGCATCGTCACCAAGGGCGCCAGCGGCTATGCACGCTACGACGCCATGGTGGCCTACCAGATCGACCGCAACCTGACCGTGCAGCTGAACCTGTACAACCTGGGCGACAAGGTCTACTACAGCGGCGTGCGTTCGCCCCACTACGCGACCATGGCGGCAGGCCGCTCGGCCGTGGCCTCGCTCAAGTGGACGTACTGATCTGCTGATCGCCCCGGGAGAACGCGCAGCGGCTTGACGCTGCGCAGATCACCGCAAAGCCCCGCAGGCCATCGCGGCCTGCGGGGCTTTTTTGCGGGACACTCATTGATTCCGCCCCTGAGGACCGCCTGCCATGATGCTCCGCATACCCGCCCTGCTCAGCCCCGACGAAGTGCGCCAGTGCCGCCAGGCGCTGGAGCAGGCCCCGTGGCAGGACGGCCGCGCCACGGCCGGCCCCCTGGCGGCCCAGGTCAAGGCCAACCTGCAGCTGCCGCTGGACAGCCAGGCCGGCCAGGCGATAGGCAACCTCATCCTCGACAGGCTGGGGGCCAGCGCGCTGTTCATGTCGGCCACGCTGCCGCTGAAGGTGCTGCCGCCGCGCTTCAACCGCTACGAAGGCGGCGGCACCTATGGCAACCACATAGACAATGCCATCTTCACCATCCCCGGCACGGCCATCAAGGTGCGCAGCGATGTCTCCACCACCGTATTCCTCAGCGAGCCCGACGAATACGAAGGCGGCGAGCTGGTCGTGGAAGACACCTTCGGCCACCAGAGCGTGAAGCTGGCCGCAGGCGACGCCATCGTCTACCCCGGCACCAGCCTGCACCGCGTCAACCCCGTCACGCGCGGCACGCGCTACGCCAGCTTTTTCTGGACCCACAGCCTCGTGGCCTCGGACGAGCAGCGCCGCCTCCTGTTCGACCTGGACCAGCAGATCCAGCAGTTGACGCTGCGCCACCCGGGCGACCCCGCCCTATCCGCGCTGTCCGGCACGTACCACAACCTGTTGCGGATGTGGTCGCAGGCCTAGTGGCACAGCCGCCAGGCAGCCACATCAGAACCTGTAGCGGGCCGTGACCAGCACATTGCGCGGATCGCCATACACGCCCGTGCCGTACGAACCCAGGCCCGGCATATAGGTCTTGTCGAACAGGTTGTTGACGTTCAGCGTCACCGACCACTGGCGGTCCACGTCGTAGCGCGCCATCAGGCCCACCAGCGCATAGGCACGCTGGTCGGCGCGCGCGTAGGGGGCGGCGGACTGCTGGTAGTAGGTCAGGCTCTGCCAGGCCAGCGACCCACCCACCGTCCACTGCGGGTTGAGACGGTAGCTGGTGCTGAGCTTGAACAGGTGGCGCGGCTGGTTGGTGTTGACCGCGCTGAGGATCACGTCGGGCTGGGCCGGCGCACGCGAAGTGCGGTAGGTGTAGCCGCCGTAGATGTTCCAGGCCGGCGTGATGCTGCCCGACACCTCCATCTCCACGCCCTTGCTGGTCACGCCGTCGATGGCCGCATAGACCTCTTCCCCGGATTGCGGGTTGGCGCTGACGTACTGCGCGGCATTGCGCTGCTGGATGTGGAACAGCGCCAGCGAGGCGTTGAGCCGGCCGTCCAGGAACTCGCCCTTGACGCCCACTTCGCGGCTGCGGCCCGTGAGCGGCGGCAGCGGGCTGCCGGCAGCGTCCTTGTAGTAGGTCTGCGGATTGAAGATATCGGTCTGGCTGGCGTACAGCGACAGCTGGCGATTCAGGTCATACACCACGCCCGCATAGGGCACGGTCTTGTGCGCCACGCGCAGCGCGTTGTTCACGACGTAGCTGCCGTTCAGGCCCGTGGTGTCGTCCAGCATGTCGTACCAGCTCACGCGCGCACCCAGGATCACCGACAGGTCGTCCGTGGGCCGCAGGCGCGCGGCGCCGAAGACGCCCTTTTCCACGATGCGCGTCATGCGGTGGTTGCGCAGCTGGAAGTCGGGCCGGGGCACCTGGCCGTCCCACTCGAAGTAGTTGCCCACGGGACCGTAGGCATTGCTGTAGCCGGGCGCATGGCGGCGCTGGCGCGACCAGCTGGCGCCGAACGACAGCTCATGCTCGCGCCCGAACAGCTGCAACGGCCCGGACAGCGCCGCATTCACGGCCTGCGTGGTGGCATCGGTGGGAATCTTGTTGGACAGCATGTTGATGCCCAGGCCGCTGACCGGGTCCACCATGCCGTGGGCTGCCACGCCGACCTCCACGTCGCGCGACTGGCGCAGCCGGCTGGCAGACAGGTCCATCTTCCAGCCATTGCCGAAGCTGTGCTTGAGTTCGGCAAACACGTTGGTGCTGTCGTTGTCCCAGTACGACCAGCGCGCCGCAGGGTTGAGCGAGGTGGGGAAATGCGTGCGGCTGCCATCCTTGAAGAACAGCGGGATGTGGCCGAAGCTGGCCCCGTCGGCGCGCGTCTGCATGTGGTCAATGCCCAGGCTGGCCACGGTGCCCGGGCCCAGGTCGGCCTCGATGATGCCGTACAGGCTGCGCACGTTGCGGCTGTAGTCGTCCACATGGGACCTGGCGTTCTGCGCCACGGCCACCACGCGGGCGCGCACGCGGCCGTCTTCGGTCAGCGGCGCGGAGATGTCGCCCACGCCGCGCAACCGGTCATGGCTGCCGATGGCCGCCTCGGCCGAGGCCTGGAAGGTCTTGGTGGGCCGCTTGCGCACCAGATTGACCACAGCCGACGGATAGCCCGCGCCCGTGAGCAGGCCTGTGGCGCCCTTGACCACTTCCACGCGGTCATAGATGGCGCTGTCGGCCAGCGAGGTCGTGTACTGGTTGGCCGAGTCCATGGTGTTGGGCACGCCGTCGAACTGGAAATTCTCGATGGCATAGCCGCGCGAGTAGAAGGTGGTGCGCTCGCTGTCGTTGCGGCCCACGGTGATGCCGGGCGTCTTCTCCAGCACCTCCGGCAGGCTGGTCAGGCCCTGGTCGTCCATCAGCTGGCGCGTGACCACGCTGACCGACTGCGGCGTCTCGCGCTGCGACAGGCCCAGCCGTGTGGCCGTGCTGGACTGGCGCGTGGCGTAGGAGCCCGTGCCTTCGGAGACCGCGCTGCGCTCGGCAGCGGCCGTCACGTTGACCGTGGCCAGCGCCGTGCCCTCGGCAGCGGAGACCGGCGCCGTCGGCACCGCCGCGCGCCGCAGCGCGTAGCCCCCGCCCTGCCCCGCCTGGGGCACGGCTTCCAGGCCGCTGCCCGCCAGCAGGGCGGCCAGGCCCTCGCGCACCGAATAGCTGCCATGCAGGGCCGCGCCGGTCTTGCCTGCCGTCAGGCTGCCATCGGCGGTCAGCAGAATACCGGCCTGGGTGGCAAAAGCGTTAAGGGCACGGTCCAGCGGCGCGGCAGGCAGATCGAAGCGCTGGGCGGCAGCCGGCGCGGCCATGGTTTGCGCGTGGGCGGCAGTGGCGCTCAGGCCACCGACAGCGCAGGCCTGCAGGGCCATGGCGAGCACGGTTCTGGCGAAGGCAGGCGCCAGCGCGGGAGCCTGTGCAGGAGGTCGGAAGCGGACAAGAGCGCCGGGCACGGGGTGCGGCATGGAGGATTCCTTTCGATGGATGGCGGACATAGCCATTCACTGCAGAAAATGGCTGTTGTCTCTATCCCGAACGAGATCCGGAAAGCGGCACGCCCTGCCGCAAATATTTTTTTGCCGGATCTCAGGCCGGTCCCACCGTGACCCAGAAACGCGTGGTCCGGCGCACGCGCACCGGCAGCGCGCCCTGCAGCGCGGCCAGCGTGGCATCGCTGTCGTCCAGCGAGAACACGCCCGAGACGATCTGCCCGGCCACGGCCGGGTCGCAGCGCAGCACGCCACGGCGGTAGCGCGACAGCTCGGCCAGAAAGTCTTCGAGGCGCATGCGCTCGGCCACCAGCAGGCCGCGTGTCCAGGCGGCATCGCCCTGCGGCGGCAAGACGCCGGCCTGCACCGTCTCGGCGCCGAAGTCTGCCCACTCGCCGGCCTCCACGCGGCGCGACGGCCCCTGCAGCGGAGCGACGGCCACCGCCCCCTCGAATACTTCGACCCGGTCCCGCCCCGCTGCGCCGCCACCGTCCAGACGCACGGAAAACCGTGTCCCCAGCGCCTGCAGCGTGCCCCGGGGAGTCTCCACTATGAAGGGGCGATGCGCGCCGGCCGGATCCGACGCCGTGCGCACATGGATGGCACCCGCTCGCAGCAGCAGGCGGCGTTCCGTGGCCGTGTAGCGCAGGTCCAGCGCGCTGCCTGTGTCCAGCGTGACCACGGAGCCGTCGGCCAGTCGGTGCTCGCGCCGCTCGCCCGTGCCCGTGTGCAGCGCGGCCAGCTGACCGCTGCGCTCCAGTGCGCCATGACCGGCATAGAGCGCCACGCCCGTGCCCGCGCCCCAGGCCAGCACGCGCAGCGCCTTGCGCCTCCCGGCCGCGGGCGCACGCGCCGTGCGCAGCGTGCGCGAGGCCAGCTGCGGCGGCACGGCCTGCAAGCGCTGCTGCATTTGCATCAGCTGCTGCCAGGCCTCCTCGTGACGGGCATCGGCCGCGCGCCACGCGGCCAGGGCCTGGTGTTCGGCCTCGGTGGCGCTGCCCGACAGCAGCACGGCCATCCAGTCGAAGGCCTGGTCCAGGGCCTCGGTCGGATCGGCGGCAAGGAGTCCGGTGGCGGTGTGCGTCATTCCATCAGCGCCTGGAAACATGCCTGCAGCGCATCGCGCATGTGCTTGCGCACCGTGCGCTCGGCCGTGCCCACGCGCGGGGCGATCTCGGCATAGGTCAGGCCCTCGAACTGCGAGAGCATGAACACCTCGCGCACGCGCGGCGGCAGCGCATCCAGCATGGCGTCCACGCGCACCAGGGTCTGCAGCGCAATCGCCCGCTCTTGGGGCGAAGGCGCAAACGATTCGGGCAGCAGCGCCAGCGCCTCCAGATAGGCGGCCTCCAGCCTGCGCCGGCGCAGCAGGTCCACCACCAGTCCCTTGGCGATCTGCACCAGGTAGGCGCGCGGCTCCTCTTCCTGCCGGGGCAGGCGGCGCGAGACGATCAGGCGCACCCAGGTGTCCTGCGACAGGTCCGCAGCGTCGCAGGCGTTGCCCATGCGGCGCCGCAGCCAGCCCAGCAGCCAGGGCTGGTGGGCGACATAGAGCGATTGGATGGGGTCGGGAGCGGAGGGTGATGAGTGAGGCATCGGGGCAAGGCGCCATGGAGTGCCACGGCGCCAAAGACGAATGGTTCTTATTATCCATTCATCCCGGCGCCCTCCGCCCGCGCCGCAGTCGCCTACCAGCGATAGGTCACGCCTGCGGATACGGTGCGCGCCCTGCCGTAGTAGCAGCCAAAGGCGTAGTTGCAGCTGGAGACATAGTTCTTGTCGAACAGGTTCTGGACGTTGATGGTGCCCTCCAGCCCGCGCAGGCTGGCGTCGATCAGGCCCAGGTCATAGCGCAGCGCGGCATCGAAGACCAGGTAGGCCGGCGTGCGGAAGCTGTTGGCGGAGTCGCCGAAGGCGCTGCCCGACCAGCGCGCGCCCGCTCCCACGCTCAGGCCCGCATGCAGGTGGTGGTTGACCCACAGCGAGGCGCGCCAGCGCGGCGTCGAGGCCCATTGCTTGCCGATTTCTTCGGCATCGTTGGACCGCAGGGTGCGCATGTCGGCGTAGCTGAAGCCGCCGGCAATGTCCCAGGCCGCGCCCAGGCTGGCCTTGATCTCCATTTCCGCGCCCCGGGACTGCACCTCCCCGGTTTGCACCGAGTAGCCGGGGTGCTCGCGGTCCGTGGTGGTGAGATTGCGCTGGCGTATGTCGAACACCGCCAGGCTCAGCAGCAGGTTCTTGCCGGGTGGCTGGTACTTCACGCCCGCCTCGATCTGCTTGCCCGTGGTGGGATCGAAAGGCCGGCCATGGAAGTCCGTGCCCACGATGGGCACGAAGGACTCGGAATAGCTCAGGTAGGGCGCCACGCCGTTGCCGACCAGCCAGGTCACCCCCGCACGGCCCGTGAAGGCCTTGTGGTCCTGGCGGGTGCGCGTGGCCTCCATGAGGTCCTTGTTGTCGATGCCGGCCCAGTCATGGCGTCCGCCCACGGTCAGCACCAGATCGCGCCAGCGCATCTGGTCCTGCAGGTAGACCCCGGTCTGATCCACGGTGTTGTCCCAGCGTGTGGTCAGTGTGGGCGCAGCCGTGGGCAGGCCGTAGTCGGGCGCATACAGGTCGATGGGGGCAGAGGCGTAGTCGTTGTAGCCCTCGTACTTGCGCGAGAAGCGGCGGTAATCCACCCCGCCCAGCAGCGTGTGGCTCACGGGGCCGGTGCTGGCCTTGACCTCCAGGTGGTTGTCCAGGCTCAGCACGCTGTTGTGCTGCGCCCAGTCCAGCTTGGTGCGGGTGGCGCGGCCGTAGTCGATGGCTCCCTCGGCGTCGCGCGCAAAGGCGCGCAGGTAAAAGCCCTTCCAGCGGTCACGCACGTCGGTGAAAAGCAGCTTTTGCCGCCAAAGCACACTGTCGTTGAAGCGGTGCGCGAAGTCGGCGCCCAGCACGGCCTGGTTGCGCCAGAAGTCGTTGTAGCCAGGCTGGCCGTTGAAGAAGCTGCGGCTGATCCTTTTGCCGTCAGGTCCCTCGAACAGGCTGCCCACGGCCGGCATGGCCTGGTAATCCCACACGCCCTGGTCGCGCTGCAGTTGCGCATACAGGGTCAGCGAGGTGCGAGCATCGGGCCGCCAGGTCAGGCTGGGGGCCACGAACAGGCGGCTGCTGCGCGTGTGGTCGGCCTGCTGGCCACCGCCATTGGCCACAGCCACCAGGCGGTAGAGCAGACCGCGCTCGGCATCCAGGGTGCCGGAGAGGTCCAGCGCCGCATCAGCGCGCCCGTGGCTGCCCACGCCCAGCCGCACCTCGCGCACGGGTTCGGCCACGGGCCGCTTGCTGACCAGATTGATCACGCCGCCGGGCTGGTTCTGTCCGTAGAGCACCGAGGCCGGGCCCTTGAACACCTCGATGCGCTCCAGGCTGTAGGGCTCGATCTGGGCGGCACCTCCCAGGCTGCCCGCATACGGCAGGTAGGCGCCATCGAGGTACAGCGATGCCGGAGAGAAGCCGCGCGAGGCGGTTTCGTCGGCCTGCATGTAGTTCTCGGTATAGCCCGAGGAATCCACGCCCGGCGTATAGCGCAGCGCCTGGGAAACGCTGATGGCGCCCCGCGCGGCGATCTCGTCGGCGGTGACCACGTTGATGGTCTGGGGCACCTCGACGATGGCCGTATCGGTCTTGGAGCCTGCCGTGCTGCGCCGCGCCACGTAACCGGCCACCGGGCCTTCGCCGCCCACCTCCTCGGCGCGCGCGGTGACGATGACGGGCGCCAGCTCCATCCCGCTGCCGGCCGGCAGCTGCCGGACCCGCTCCACGCGCCGCAGCGCATAGCCGCCGCCGGCCTGGCGCACGGCCTGCCAGGCGGTGCCGGCCAGCAGCGCCTCGAAGGCGGCCTCCACCGTATAGCTGCCGCGCAGGCCCGCGCTGCGCTGTCCGGCCGTCTGCTCGGCCGTGAAGATCAGGGCCACGCCGGCCTGGGCGGCCGTGCTGCGCAAAGCGGCATCCAGCGGGCCGGCAGCGACGTCATAGCTGCGCTGGGCCTGGGCCAGAACGGCGGCGGGCATGAGCGCGATGGCCAGCGCCAGCGCGGGGCGGGGCATGAAAAGGGGTTGCATGGTCCTGGGTTCTCCCTGTGTTCCGATATCGAAAATCAAAGCTCTCGGAAACAAGGAAGCGCGGCGCGGGAAATCGGGTCACACCCGGCGCAAAAAAAGCGAAAAGGAAGAAAAAAGCCTCAGCCGCGCACCTGCGCAGGCTCCACCACCACCCACCAGCGCGTGCGCCAGCGCAGCTGCACGGGCAGCGCACCGGGCAGCATGGCCAGCACGGCGTCCGTGCCGTCGATGCCGCCTTCGTCCAGCGGGAACACGCCTGAGAACCGCAGCCCGGCCACGGCCGGATCGGCATGCAGCCAGCCGGGGCGGTAGCGGTTGAGCTCGGCCAGGAAGTCGTCCAGGCGCTGGTTGTCCACCCACAATTGGCCCCGGCTCCAGGCGTCATCCGCAGGGCCGGCCGGCTGCACCGTGCCCCAGCCCGTGCGCGTGAAGTCCATGGCCTCGCCCGCCTGCAGGCGCCGTGCGGTTGCGCCTGTACCGGCCGGGCGCAGCTCCACGGCGCCCTCGAACACCGCCACGCGCGCACCTGCCTGGTTGCTGCGCACCATGAAGCGCGTGCCCAGGGCGCGCACGCGGCCGTGGGCGGTCTCCACAACAAAGGGCAGATCGCCCAGCGCACCTGCGGGATGACCGGTGGTGAACAGCGCCTCGCCGGCCAGCAGGCGCAGCCGGCGCTCGCTGCCGTCGAACTGCAAGGCCACGGCGCTGCCGGGGCCCAGCAGCATGTCCGTGCCGTCGGGCAGGCTCCAGCGGCGGCGCTGCGTGCCGGTGGAGTAGTCGGCCGCCATCTGCTGCCACTGCGGCGTGCGGCTGGCCAGCCAGCCCGCGCCCGCCGCCGTGCCCAGGCCCGCGAACAGGCCCAGCAGGCGCCGCCGCGCAGCCCGGGGAGCAGCGGACAGGCCGCGATAGCCCGCGCCACCGGGATTGAGCCCCGTCAGCGCGCCCGTGACGGCCTGCAGATGGGCCCAGGCGCGGCCATGGTCGGCGTCTTCATCGAGCCAGCGCTGCCAGCGCGCCCGGTCGGCGGCCGAGGCCTGGCCCGATTGCAGCAGCGCAAACCAGCCGGCCGCCGCCCGCGCCACGCCGGCCGGCAAGGGCCGGCCCAGCGCCTGGGGCGCCTGGATACTGCTGCCGGGTAGCGGCGTGGCGCTGGACAGGCGCCGAGGATCGGAAGGAGGCACCGGCGCCATCAGGACAGAGCCAGCACGAAGCAGCGCTCATAGCCCTGGGCCAGGTAGCGCTTGACGCTGGTCATGGACACGCCCAGGCGCGTGGCGATGTCCGCATAGCTCAGGCCTTCGAGGTGGGCCAGCAGGAAGGCCTCGCGCACCTTGGGCGCCAGCGCGTCCAGCGCCTGGTCCACGGCCTGCAGTGATTCGAGCGCGATCAGCCGCTCCTCGGGCGAGGGAGCCAGCTCGGCCGGCAGCAGGGCCAGGGTGTCGAGATAGGCGCGCTCCAGCAGCCGGCGCCGGTGCTGGCGGATCACAAGATGGCGGGCCACGGTGGCCAGGAAGGGGCGCGGCTGCTCGATGCGGCCGGCCATGCCCGAGGTGATCACGTTGACGAAAGTGTCGTGCGCGATATCGGAAGCCTCGAACACATTGCCCAGCCTGTGGCGCAGCCAGCCTTGCAGCCAGCCGTGGTGTTCGACATAGAGGGTGTGTACAGGATCGGCCGGTGCGCGCATGAAAAGACGGACGCGCCCCGGACTGGCGTGCCGCAGCGCTGAAGCTCGTTTGAGAATGGTTCGCATTCTAAACACGAGCTCAAAACCGTCGCTGCCCAAATCAGGGGCACCGAGGAAGGGCCGTCCCGCACCGAGGGTGCCGTCCCCCTCCCGCGAAGCGAGAGAGGGGGAAGCGGCGCAGCCGCTCAGGGGGTGCTAAAAATTCTCGTGTGCACCCAGATAGCGCCACTGGCCCACAGGCAGATTGCCCAGCGTCACGCGGCCGATGCGGATGCGCTTGAGGCCCACCACGCGCAGGCCCACCAGTTCGCACATGCGGCGGATCTGGCGTTTCTTGCCTTCGGTCAGCACGAAGCGCAGCTGCTCGGGGTTCTGCCAGTCCACCTTGGCGGGCTTGAGTTCCTCGCCGTCCAGCGACAGGCCATGGCACAGGCGTGCCAGCTGCTCGGCCGGGAACACGGATTGCACGTCGATGTCGCGGTCGCCGTAGGTCACGCGTACCAGGTACTCCTTGTCCATCTCCGAGTCTTCGCCAATGATCTGGCGTGCCACGCGGCCATCCTGGGTCATGACCAGCAGGCCCACGGAATCGATGTCCAGCCGGCCGCAGGGCGCCAGGCCCTTGAGCTGCGCGAAGTTGAAGCGCGTGCGGCTGGTGTCTTGGTTCCAGTGGTTCTGGGGAGTGACCAGGACCACGGCCGGCTCGTGGCCATCCTCGGCCTGTCCGCTGACGTAGCCCATGGGCTTGTGGATCAGGATGGTGACCTGCTGGTCCTGGCGGTCACGTGCCTCGCGCTCGACCGTGATGCGGTCGGCGGCCACCACGTTCTGGCCCATGACGGCGAGTTCGCCGTTGACGCGGACCCAGCCCTTGTCCACCCACTCGTCGGCCTCGCGGCGCGAGCACAGGCCCATGTCGGCCAGGCGCTTGTTGATGCGCACGGCGCCCGGAACCTGCTCCTGCACGGGCGCGGGGGCACGCTTGACGGGAATCTCGCGGCTGGCGCCACCGTCGGCGGGACGGTAGGTGCGGATGCCGCTGAGCGGACGGTAGGCGGGTTCGGCCTGGGCCGGCGCATCGCGGCGCGGGCCGCGGGCGTCATCACGGCGGGGGCCCCGGGCGTCGTCACGGGGGCGATCACGGAAGCCGCCCTCCCGGGGGCCGTCACGGGGGCCGTCACGTTGCCCATCACGCGGACGCTCGTCGCGCTGGCCATAGGGCCGGTCGCGGCGATCATCCGGGCGGGGCGGACGCGGGGGACGGGAGTCGCGCATGTCGCCCGCATGGCGCGTGTCACGCGCATCACGGGGATCGCGCTGCTCGCGCGGGGCACGGTTTTCGCCGCCGCCCTGGCCACGCCAGTCGCCACGCGGCTGGGAACGGTCCAGGTCCTCGGCACGGCCGAAACCGCTGCTGCGCGGGCGCTCGCCGCGGGGTGCCGCATCACGGGCATCGCCGCGAGGGCCTGCGTCACGGCGGTCGGAGCGCTCGTAGCGGTCATTGCGGTCGTTGCGCGGGCCGCGTGCGCCCGCAGATCTGCCTGCGCCACCAGAGGGGCGGCGGGCATCGCCAGCCGGCTCGGCCTGTGGCTTTTCGGGGCGGCGCAGCACAGGGCGCGCGGAGGGCGCTGCCGCCTCGTCGGCGCCGGGCCGGGACGGTTTGGAAGAAGTAGGGGATGACATTAGGCCGCCATTGTCGCGCGGCACGGCCTGCAGCGGCAGCGCCCTGCGGCCAATACGGGCATTGCGCTCGGCTATCGGCCCCGCGCTGCCCCGGCCTGCCGGGACCCCTGCGCGGCCCCGCAGCGAAGCGCCTGCACGAAGGACGGCACACCCGTTGTGCGAGCCCGATTCCCGTCCATGGCAATGCACCTGGCCCCCGGGCCCATCCCATTCGCTGTATCCGTCGCGATATGCATATTCATATGAATCCCCAATGAAAGATGGATCAGGATGAATCAACTCGCCACGAAAATTCGCCATCCGGCCAATGAAAAAATAACAGCCCATGGCATTGAATATGTAAAAAACTGTATTTCTCACGAGCACATTCATTCATTTTCCATTGCAAACCAATCCATTGGGCTTGCCATTTCCCATGTATCTCCCCATAGAATGGCGCCCGTCCAGAGACAGGGGCCCTCTTTCGAGACAACAGCCCTGCGCGCAGCGCCCGCTGCGGCATCCAGACCATCACGCCCGGAATCCCGCCTCATTCAACAAGGAAAACCATGAGCGATACACCCAACCTATTGAATTCCATGCCCTTGAAAGAACAATTCAAGGCGCTGCTCATCACCAAAATGGACTTGACGGGAATCGAGTGGTCCGATATGGAGACCGCCATCGGCCCGAATGCCGACAAATACCGTCCGCTGTGGGAGCGCATGGTCGGCGGGAAAAAGGGATTTTTCGCCGCACTCAGCCCCTGCTGGACGGCCATTCCCTTCATGGGCGTATCCTGGGCCATTGCGCGCCGCGTCTACGCCTATGCCGTGGTGGCCTTCATCACCCTGTTGATCATCAACCTGCTGATGCCCGGCACGGGCGGCGCCGGGCGCGTGCTCGGCATCGCGGTAGCCATCTCGTTCACGGTCAAGCGCACCTACCTGCAATGGCTGGTCACGCGCATACAGCAGATCAACCAGAGGGGCCTGGTGGGCGCTGCGCGCGAAGAGGCGCTGCGCCAGATCGGTGGCCTGGACCAGAAGAACGGCTGGATCTCCTTCGGCGTGCTGCTGGCCATCGGCATCGTGCTGGCCGCCTTCTGAAGCGCCAGGCCCGCAGATCAGCGGTCCACGGGCAGCCGGTCGCACAGGGCCACCAACTGCGCCAACTGGGGGCCCACATCCCGGATCAGCGTGCGGGCCGGCATGCGCAGGCCCGGCACGGCGCAGTTGAACAGCAGCCGGCGCGACCCGTAGCGGATGCGCGAGGCCGCGCCCACCGCACACACGCCCAGGCCGGAGTCGCCCATGTTGACCGCGAAGCCCCGGGCGGCATAGTGCGCCAGGCTTTCGCTGGCGTTGTCCATGCAGCGCGCGTATTCCTCGGGCCGCTGGCTGCGCACGCGCCCCAGAAAGCGCTGCAGCTCGTCAGCGTCGAGCTGGGCCAGGCCGGCGCGGCCCATGGCGGTTTCCAGCACGCCGCGAACCGCGCCCACGCCGGGGCGCTTGAGCGTGCCCCCCTCCCAGGCGCAGGTATCCAGGTAGACCACATCCAGGTCCATGACCACGCCCACCGATACCGCCCCCTTCACGCGGTCGGCCAGGGCCTGCATGGGCAGGCGCAAAGGCCCCAGCAGCGGCGTGTTGATCACATAGGGGTAGCCCAGGGCGACGGCGGCCGGGCCGACGAAATAGCGGTCCAGCCGCTCGTCATGGTCCAGGTAGCCCATGGTCTGCAGGCTGCGGCACAGCCTGGACACGGTGGGGCGCGGCAGGCCCAGGCGGCGGGCCAGCTCGCTGTTGGCATGCGGGCGCGGGTCGCTGACGAAGCACTGCAGGATCATCAGCCCCTTGGCCAGCGTGCCCGCGAAATACGGGTCCTGCTCGCGGATGCGGCAGACATCCTGCGAGTCCCTGGGTTGGTGGGCAATGGGGGTGTGGGGCACGTGGCGATTGTGCGGACCACGGCCGCAAAGCCGCAACTGCATTTCAATATTTGAAACTGCATTGCAGCCCTGGTGCCCGCGCTTCCTACAGTGCGGCCCATGAGCCAAGCCCCCACCCCCCATCCCGCCGACGCCCGCCTGCAGGCGTTGATTGCAGACATCCGCCATTTCGTGCGCCACCGCTGGCATCCGCTGGAGGATCAGATCGAGCGCGATGACGAGATCCCGCCCGCCGTGGTCCAGGAACTGCGCGACAAGGGCTATTTCGGCTGGAGCATTCCCCAGGCCTACGGCGGCCTGGGCCTGAGCACCGAGGAACTGGTGCGCTGCGCCTTCGAGCTGTCCCAGGCCTCGGTGGCGCTGCGGGCCCGCGTGGGCACCAACACCGGCATTGGCTCGGAAGCCCTCGTGGCCGACGGCACCGAGGCGCAAAAGCAGCGCTGGCTGCCGCGCATGGCGCGCGGCGAGCTCACGGGTTGCCTGGCGCTGACCGAGCCGGACGCGGGCTCGGAGGCGAGCAACATCCAGACCACGGCGCGCCGCGAGGGCGACCACTATGTGCTCAACGGCAGCAAGCGCTTCATCACCAATGCGCCGCTGGCCGATGTGTTCACCGTCATCGCCCGCACCGGCGAAGGCAGCACGGGCAGCGAGGGGCTGACGGCCTTCTTCGTGGAGCGCTCGCCGGGCCTGGTGACAGGCCAGCCCTATCGCAAGATGGGCCAGGCGGGCTCGCCCGTGTCCGACGTGCATTTCCAGGACTGCCGCGTGCCGGCCGACCAGATCATCGGCGGGCGCGAGGGCCAGGGCTTCAAGACCGTGATGAAGGTGCTCAACAAGCAGCGCCTGCACCTGGCCGCGCTGTGCACGGGGCCGGCGATCCGCATGCTGGACCTGGCGCTGGCCCATGTGCGCCAGCGCGAGCAGTTCGGCCAGCCGGTGGCGAACTTCCAGCTGGTGCAGGCCATGCTGGCCGACAGCCGCACCGAGATCTTCGCGGCGCAATCCATGATCCTGGAGGCCGCCCGCGCCCGCGACCGGGGCGAGGACGTGGCGCTGTCCGCCTCCATGTGCAAGTACTTCGCCTCCGAGATGTGCGGCCGCGTGGCCGACCGCGCCGTGCAGATGTTCGGCGGCGCGGGCTATGTGGCCGACTTCAGCCCCATCGAGCGCTACTTCCGCGACGTGCGCCTGTTCCGCCTCTACGAAGGCACCAGCCAGATCCACCAGCTCAACATCGCCAAGCTCATGCTGCGCGAGAGCGCCTGACACCGGAGGCCCCCATGACACGCCCCCTCACCTCGAAGCACCTGGCCAACCTGGGCCTGCTGGCCGCGCTGTGTGCCTGCGCGCAGGCTGCCCAAGCGGCACAGACGGCCCAAGCGGCTTTTCCCGATCGGCCCGTGCGCGTGATCGTTCCCTTTCCCGCAGGCGGCAGCACCGACCTCGTGGCCCGAGCGCTGTCGGTGGAACTGGGCAAGGCCCTGGGACAGCCCGTGGTGGTGGAGAACAAGCCGGGCGCGGGCAGCCTGGTCGGCTCGGAACTCGTGGCCCGCGCCGCGCCCGACGGCTACACCCTGCTCATGGCAGGCCTGAGCAATGTCTTCCTGCCCCATGTGCACGCCAACCTCAAGTGGAATCCGCTGACCGACTACGAGTACATCGGCCTGGTGGCGGACCTGCCCAACGTCATCGCCGTCAACGCCAAGACCCCCTACCGCACGCTGGCCGAACTGGTGGCGGCCGACAAGGCCAGGCCCGGCACGCTGTCCTTCGGCTCGGCCGGCACGGCCACGCCCTCGCACCTGGTCTGCGAGATGGTCAACCACCGGCTCGGCACCAAGATGCAGCACCTGCCCTACAAGGGCAACGCCCCGGCCGTCAACGACCTCATGGCCGGCCACATCCCGGTGATGTGCAACAACCTGGGCGGCACCCTGCCCTACATGCAGGGCGGGCAGATCCGCATCCTGGCGCAGACCGGCAAGAGCCGCTCGCCCGCCGCGCCCGACATTCCCACCTTTGCCGAGCTGGGCGTGGCCGGGCTGGACACCGGCCTGTGGGTGGGCCTGGCCGCGCCCAAGGGCACGCCGCAGCAGATCGTGGCCACGCTCAACCAGGCGCTGGCCAAGGCCATGGCCTTGCCCGAGACACGCGACAAGCTGGCGCGCCTGGGCGCCACGCCGCTGCCCACGCAGGCGGCGGACTTCCACCAGCGCGTGGCCGAAGACCGCCGCGCCTGGGAGCCCGTGCTGAAGAACGTGGACCTGAAAGGCAACTGATGCAGCGCCAAGGCTATCCGCTGGAGGGTGTGCGCATCCTCGACATGGCCACGGTGCTGGCCGCCCCCTTCTCGGCCACCCTGTGCGGCGACCTGGGCGCCGACGTCGTCAAGCTGGAGCTGCCCGGCGGCGGCGACACGCTGCGCAGCCTGGCCCCCGTGCACGACGGCCACGCCGTGTTCTGGAAAACCGCCAACCGGGGCAAGCAGGGCATCTCGCTGGACGTGCGCAAGGCCGAGGGCCGCATGCTGTTCCTGCGGCTGATCGAGGATTTCGACGTGCTCGTGGAGAACTTCCGCACCGGCACGCTGGACCGCTGGGGGCTGGACCTGGCCACCTTGCATGCCCGCAACCCGCGCCTCATCGTGCTGCGCCTGACGGGCTTCGGCCAGACCGGCCCTTATGCGCGCCGGCCGGGCTTTGCGCGCATCTTCGAGGCCATGAGCGGCTTCGCCCACCTCACGGGCGAGGCGGGCGGCCCGCCCCAGCACATGAACTACCCGCTGGGCGATGCCGTGGCCGGGCTGTTCGGCGCCTTCTCCATCGCGGCCGCACTGGCCGAGCGCAATGCACAGCCTCCAGGCGAACGGCGCGGCCTGGAGATCGACCTGTCGGCCACCGAAGCCATGCTGCGCCTGCTGGACCCGCTGGCGGCCGAGTACCAGCTGGGCGGACAGGCACGCAGCCGCACGGGATCGTGCGCGGGCTACACGGCGCCCTCCAACGTCTACCGCACGCGCGACGGCGCCTGGCTCACTGTGGTCGCCACGGGCGATGCCATCTTCGCGCGCCTGTGCCAGGCCATGGACCGCGCCGACCTGGCCACCGACCCGCGCTTTGCGGACAACGCCGCGCGCATCCGCCACCTGCAGGCACTGGATGCGCTGATCGTGCAATGGTGCGCAGGCCTGGACTGCACCCAGGCCATGGCCGCGCTGGCCGCGCACGACATCCCGTTCAGCAAGGTCTGTTCGGCCCAGGACGTGCTGCAGGACCCGCATTTCGCGGCACGCGGCAGCTTCATCGCGCTGCCCGACCCCGACCTGGGCCCCCTCACCGCCCCCGCGCCCGTGCCACGCTTCACCGGCCGCCAGGCCCCTTCGCCCCGCAGCGGCCCGGCCACCGGCCAGGACAATGCACGCATCTATGCGGCATTGGGGCTGGATGCGCAGCAGCAGGAGAGGCTGCGGCGCGAGGGCGTGATCTGAGGCCTCAAGCGGGTGGCAGCGGGCGGCGTCAGGCCGCCCGCCGCGCCGTCGCAAACAGCCCGCTGCGCAGCGCTTCCAGGTCGAGCACGCGCAGGCCGCCGTACTCCACGACGATGGCGTTTTCGCGCTGCAGCACGGACAGCGCCTCGTTGACGCGCTGGCGTGACAGGCCCACCAGGTAGGCCAGCTCCTGCTGGGTGATGCGCAGCACCTCGCCCACGCCCGGGTACAGCAGCGGGTGAAAGAGCGCGGCCAGGCTGCGGGCCACGCGCAGGTCGGGGTTGGTGAGGCGGTCGATTTCGCGGGCCGAGATGAACTGGCCCAGGCGCTCGTTGAGCTGGCTCATGACGAAGCGGTTGAAGCCGATGGAGTGGTCCAGCAGCCAGTGGAAGGTGTCGATGGGCAGGCCGGCGACCACGCTTTTTCGGATGGCCTGCACGTTGTAGCGGTAGGGCTCGCGCTTGACGGCCGTGCCCTCGCCGAACCAGCCGCCCGGAGGCAGGCCGGCCAGCGTCATGCTGGCGCCATCGGCGCCATCGGTGTTCATCTTGAGCAGGCCTTCGACCACGCCGAACCAGTAGGTGGGCGCGCGGCCGGTGCGGCAGACGTAGTCGCCGGACTGTGCGTCGCCGACGACCAGCGCCTTGTGCGCGCGCTCGCGCTCGGCGGGCTGGAGCAGGGCCAGCCAGGGAATGCCATCGAGTTCCTCGGGTCGGGGCGCACGGCGGCGCTGGTGCAGTGACAGTTCTTGGCTCATGGAGTCGCGGCGAGGGTGCGCGGATGAATCAACAAAACCACCCAAGCATTGCCCGAGGCCAGTGGCTGGCGTGAGCGGGATTTCCAGAAGGACGGCGACCCGCTGCGAACGGGCTGGAGCGCAAGCCCCCCAACGGGCAATGAGACCGTTTTGGCACCATTTGTTACGGCGCGTTTTCCCGATGATGAGTTTCCCGAAGATTGTCGTCAAACAGACACCACGGCGTCAAAGCCAGTCCTACGATGCAGTCCAAGCCGGTGGGTCTCAGCCTGGGCATTTGCACCACGCGGCCACCATCCACGAACAACCAAGGACATGGAATGACGACCACGTTCCCGCACCTGCTGCTCCAGCATGCTGCCCAGCGCCCACAGGCACCGGCGCTGCGCGAGAAGGAATACGGCATCTGGCAGACCTGGAGCTGGAGCGAGGCCGCGCAGACCGTGCGCCACATGGCCTGCGGCCTGGCGGCGCTGGGCCTGGCACGCGGCCAGAATCTGGCCTTCATCAGCGACAACCGGCCCCATGTCTACATGAGCTTCCTGGCCGTGCAGGCGCTGGGCGCCGTGCCGATCCCGCTGTACCAGGACGCGGTGGCGGCCGAGATGCGCTTCGTCATCGAGGATGCCGAGATCGACTTCGCCTTCGCCGAGAACCAGGAGCAGGTGGACAAGCTGCTGGAGGTGCGCGAGAGCGTCCGCGGCCTGGGCCACATCATCTATGACGACCCGCGCGGCCTGCGCCACTACGACCAGCCGGGGCTGATCAGCACCGAGGCGCTGCTGCAAAAGGGCAAGGAATGGGAGGCCGCCCACCCGGGCGCCTGGGATGCCATGCTGGCGGCGCTGTCGCCCGACGACGTGTCCGTCATCCTCTACACCTCGGGCACGACGGGCAAGCCCAAGGGCGTGTGCCAGACCCACCGCAGCTTTGGCGAGTCGGCACGCGGCGGTGTGCAGGTGGACCGCCTGGGCCCTGGCGACAACGTGATCTCCTACCTGCCTCCGGCCTGGGTGGGCGACCACCTGTTTTCCTTCGCGCAGTGGCTGGTGGCGGGCTTCACCATCAACTGCCCGGAGTCGGCCTCGACCGTGTCCATCGACCTGCGCGAGATCGGCCCCAGCTACTACTTCGCGCCGCCGCGCATCTTCGAGGGCATGCTGACTTCGGTGTCCATCCGCATGGAGGATGCCGCGCCGTTCAAGCAGTGGATGTACGGGCGCGCCATGGCCGTGGCGCGGCGCGTGGGATCGGACATCCTGGACGGCAAGAAGGTGGGCGCGCTGGACCGCCTGAAGTACGCGCTGGGCGACCTGTGCATCTACGGCCCGCTGCGCAATGCCATGGGCCTGTCGCGCATCCGCGTGGCCTATACGGCGGGCGCGGCCATCGGGCCCGAGCTGTTCCGCTTCTTCCGCTCCATCGGCATCAATCTCAAGCAGCTCTACGGCCAGACCGAGACCTGCGCCTATGTGTGCATACAGCGCGACGGGCAGGTGGAACTGAGCAGCGTGGGCCAGGCCGCACCGGGCATCGAGCTGAAGATCGCCGACAACGGCGAGGTGCTGCTCAAGGGCGTGTCCGTGCTCAAGGAGTACTACAAGCGCCCCGATGCCACGGCCGAAGTGGTGGATGCCGACGGCTGGTTCCACACGGGCGATGCCGGCGTGATCGACGCCAGCGGGCAGCTGCGCATCATCGACCGCGCCAAGGACGTGGGCAAGACCAGCCGGGGCGCCATGTTCGCGCCCAACTACATCGAGAACAAGCTCAAGTTCTTCCCCCAGATCAAGGAGGCCGTGTGCTTCGGCCACGGTCGCGACCAGGTCTGCGCCTTCATCAACATCGACTACGAGGCCGTGGGCAACTGGGCCGAGCGCCAGGGCCTGCCCTACGGCGGCTATGTGGACCTGGCATCGAAGGCCAAGGTGCTGGAGATGGTGGCCGACTGCGTGGCCCAGGTGAACGCCGACCTGGCCGCCGAAGCCGGTATGGCCGACACGCAGGTGGCGCGCTTCCTGGTGCTGCACAAGGAGCTGGACCCCGACGACGACGAGCTGACCCGCACGCGCAAGGTGCGCCGCGGCTTCATCGCCGACAAGTACGGCGTGCTGGTCGATGCGCTGTACACGGGCAAGCGCGAGCAGTTCATCGAGACCCAGGTCAAGTTCGAGGATGGCCGCACGGGCAGCGTCAGCGCCACGCTGTCCATCATCGACGCCAAAACCCATTCGGCCCACGCCTGACCGGAGCCGCTGACATGACTCACAAGAAGATCGGCGATGTCATCCTCGACATCAAGAACATCAGCCTGCGCTTCGGCGGGGTGAAGGCGCTGACGGACATCTCGTTCGATGTGCGCGAGCACGAGATCCGCTCCATCATCGGCCCCAACGGCGCGGGCAAGAGCTCCATGCTCAACTGCATCAACGGCGTGTACACCCCGTCCGAGGGATCGATCACCTTCCGGGGCAAGACCTTCAGCCACATGAACAGCCGCCAGGTGGCCGAGATGGGCGTGGCGCGCACCTTCCAGAACCTGGCGCTGTTCAAGGGCATGAGCGTGATCGACAACATCATGACCGGCCGCAACCTGCAGATCAAAAGCGGCATCCTGATGCAGGCCCTGCGCCTGGGCCCGGCCCAGCGCGAGGAGATCCGCCACCGCGAGTTCGTCGAGCACATCATCGACTTCCTGGAGATCCAGGCCTACCGCAAGACCCCCGTGGGCCAGTTGCCCTACGGCCTGCAAAAGCGCGTGGACCTGGGCCGCGCCCTGGCCATGCAGCCGCAGGTGCTGCTGCTGGACGAGCCCATGGCCGGCATGAACGTGGAGGAAAAGCAGGACATGTGCCGCTTCATCCTCGATGTCAACGACGAGTTCGGCTCCACCATCGTGCTGATCGAGCACGACATGGGCGTGGTCATGGACATCAGCGACCGCGTCGTGGTGCTGGACTACGGCAAGAAGATCGGCGACGGCGCACCCGACGAGGTGCGCCAGAACGAAGACGTGATCCGCGCTTACCTTGGCACCAGCCACTGAGGGGACTGACATGGGATTTTTTCTGGAAACCTTGTTCGGCGGCCTCATGGTAGGCACGCTGTACGCGCTGATCGCCATCGGCTTCGTGCTGATCTTCAAGGCCTCGGGCGTGTTCAACTTCGCCCAGGGCGCGATGGTGCTGTTCTCGGCCCTGGCCATGGCGCGCTTTTCCGAGTGGATCCCGAAGTGGATCGGCATGGAGCCGGGCTGGTTCACCAACCTGCTGGCCATCTGCGTGTCGCTGGCCATCATGGTGGTCGTGGCCTGGGTGATCGAGCGGCTGGCGCTGCGCCACCTGGTCAACCAGGAGCCCATCACGCTCTTGATGGCCACGCTGGGCATCGCCTACCTGCTCGACGGACTGGGCCCGATGATCTTCGGCAGCGCCGTCTACAGCATCAACGTGGGCATGCCCAAGGACCCCATGTTCATCCTCGACGGCCTGTTCGAGGGCGGCGTGCTGCTGAGCCAGGAAGACCTGTATGCGGCCTGCATCGCCGCGCTGCTGGTGGCCGCGCTCAGCGTGTTCTTCCAGAAGACCAAGACCGGCCGCGCGCTGCGCGCCGTGGCCGACGACCACCAGGCGGCGCAGTCCATCGGCATCCCGCTGTCGCGCATCTGGGTCATCGTCTGGTCGGTGGCCGGCGGCGTGGCCCTGGTGGTGGGCATCATCTGGGGCTCCAAGCTGGGCGTGCAGTACTCGCTGTCGCTGGTGGCCCTGAAGGCCCTGCCCGTGGTGATCCTGGGCGGCCTGACCTCGCTGCCCGGCGCCATCATCGGCGGCCTGATCATCGGCGTGGGCGAGAAGCTCTCCGAGGTCTACCTGGGCCCCATGGTCGGCGGCGGCATCGAGACCTGGTTCGCCTACGGCCTGGCCCTGTGCTTCCTGCTCGTGCGGCCCCAGGGGCTGTTCGGCGACAAAATCATTGATCGCGTTTGACCGTTACGGAGAACCTGCACATGTTTTATCGTGAGAACGGTCAATTCAAGACGACCTACGCATCCGACCAGCAGATCTTCGGCGTCGCCCAGGACCGCTGGGCCATCGTGGCGCTGCTGGCCGTCGCCTTCCTGGTGATTCCCTTCAGCGTCAGCGACTACACCTTCCAGGCCGTGCTGATCCCCTTCCTGATCATGTCGCTGGCGGCGCTGGGGCTGAACATCCTGGTCGGCTACTGCGGCCAGATCTCGCTGGGAACGGGCGCCTTCATGGCCGTGGGCGCCTATGCGGCCTACAACCTGCAGGTGCGTTTCGAGGGCATGCCGCTGCTGGTGGCCCTGATCGGCGGCGGCGTGCTGGCCATGGTCTTCGGCGTGATCTTCGGCCTGCCCAGCCTGCGCATCCGCGGCCTGTACCTGGCCGTGGCCACGCTGGCCGCCCAGTTCTTCGTGGACTGGCTGACCAGCCGCGCCGCCTGGGTGACGAACAACTCCTCCTCGGGCTCGGTGAGCGCGGGCCCGCTGTCCATCATGGGCTGGAAGATCGACACGCCCATGGAAAAGTACCTGCTGTGCCTGGGCATCCTGTGCCTGCTGGGCCTGGCCGCCAAGAACCTGGTGCGGGGCGCCATCGGCCGCGAATGGATGGCCATGCGCGACATGGACGTGGCCGCCAGCGTGATCGGCATCCGCCCGACCTACGCCAAGCTCAGCGCCTTTGCCGTGAGCAGCTTCATCGTCGGCGTGGCCGGCGCGCTGTGGGGCTTCGTTCACCTGGGTGCCTGGGAACCTGCGGCCTTCAGCCTGGACCGCTCGCTGCAGCTGCTGTTCATGATCATCATCGGCGGCCTGGGTTCGGTGGTCGGCAGCATCTTCGGCGCGGCCTTCTTCGTCCTGCTGCCGCTGCTGCTCACCCAGGTGCCTCACTGGCTGGGCCTGCCGCTGTCCACGGCCACGGCGACCTACCTGGAGCACATGATCTTCGGTGCGCTGATCGTGTTCTTCCTTATCGTGGAGCCGCATGGTCTGGCAAAACTGTGGGCCACAGCCCGCCAGAAGCTTCGCGTCTGGCCCTTCCCGCATTGAGTTGATCTGTATCGAGACAGGGCGCCACAGAGTGCCGGATAACCGGGGAATCTTCCCCAGCCAACTAGGAGACAACGTCATGATGTTCAAGAAAGTCGCCATCGCCGCCGCCACCGTCGCAGCCGGAATCGGCGGCCTCGTGGCCGCCCCCGCCGTCCAGGCCCAGGACCAGTTCGTGCCGCTGCTGGTCTACCGCACGGGCCAGTTCGCTCCGCTGGGCATTCCATGGGCCGATGGCAAGCAGGACTACATCAAGCTGGTCAACGCCAAGGGCGGCATCAATGGCGTGAAGATCGCCTACGAGGAATGCGAGACGGCCTACGACACGGCCAAGGGCGTGGAGTGCTATGAGCGCCTGAAGGGCAAGGGCGGCGGCGCGGCGGGCTTCGATCCGCAGTCCACCGGCATCACGTTCGCCGTGACGGACAAGGCGCCCGGCGACAAGATGCCCATCATCACCACGGGCTACGGCCTGTCGCAGTCGGCCGACGGCAAGGTCTTCGAGTGGAACTTCCCGCTGCTGGGCAACTACTGGACAGCGGCCGATTCCATCATCCAGGACATCCTCAAGAAGGAAAAGGGCAGCCTCAAGGGCAAGAAGATCGCCCTGGTCTACCACGACTCGCCCTATGGCAAGGAACCCATTCCGCTGCTGCAAAAGCGCGCCGCCAAGGAAGGCTTCGACCTGACGCTGCTGCCCGTGACGGCGCCCGGCGTGGAGCAGAAGTCCACCTGGCTGCAGATCCGCCAGCAGCGCCCCGACTACGTGCTGCTGTGGTCGGCCGGCGTGATGACGCCCACGGCCGTGCGCGAGGCGCAGGCCACCGGCTACCCGCGCGAGAAGATGTACTCCATCTGGTGGGCCGGCTCGGACCATGACGTGAAGGACATCGGCGCCGGCGCCAAGGGCTACAACACCGTGACCATCCACAACACGGCCGAGCACGACAAGGTGCACGACGAGGTCAAGGCCATGGTCTACGACAAGGGCCAGGGCACGGCCACCGACGCCAAGGAACTGGGCGCCATGGCCCATACGCGCGGCATGGTGATCTCCATGCTGCAGGTGGAGGCCATCCGCACGGCACAGGAAAAATACGGCAAGGGCAAGGTCATGACCTCCGAGCAGGTGCGCTGGGGCCTGGAGAACCTGAACCTCACTCAGGAGCGCCTCAACGAGCTGGGCTTCGGCAAGATCATCCGCCCCGTCAAGACCAGCTGCGACAACCACCTGGGCACCGACTGGTCGCGCATCGCCCAGTGGGATGGCGCCAAGTGGAAGGTGGTCTCCGACTGGTACCAGGCCGACAAGTCCATGGTCGAACCGCTGGTCAAGGAGTACGCGGACAAGTACGCCAAGGAAAAGAACGTAAAAGCTAGAACTTGCACCCCCTGAGGCGCTTGCGCGCCTTCCCCCTCTCTACCCGCTTCGCGGGGGAGGGGGACGACACCCTCGGTGCGGGGCGGCCCTTCCTCGGTGTCCCTGAGTTGGGGCATGCCCCGCGCAGAGATGCTTCGAGAGTTGCGGCCCCGCACTCCGCTTTCGTATCAACGCCCATGGACGACGCCATGACCACCGCACCCACCTCCGCCCCGGCCGCCAGCGATCCGCTGCTCGTGGTCAATGGCATCGAAGTCATCTACAACCATGTGATCCTGGTGCTCAAGGGCGTTTCGCTCCAGGTGCCGCGCGAGAGCATCGTGGCCATCCTGGGCGGCAACGGCGCGGGCAAGACCACGACGCTGCGCGCCATCTCCAACCTGCTCAAGGGCGAGCGCGGCGAGGTGACCAAGGGCACGATCGAGCTGGAGGGCGAACGTATCGAAAGCCTCACGCCCTCCGAGCTGGTGCAGCGCGGCGTGGTCCAGGTCATGGAGGGGCGGCACTGCTTCGCCCACCTGACCATCGAGGAAAACCTCATGACCGGCAGCTACACGCGCACCGACAAGGGCGAGATAGCGGCCAACCTCGAGAAGGTCTACAACTACTTTCCGCGCCTGAAGACGCGCCGCACCTCGCAGGCCGCCTACACCTCAGGCGGCGAGCAGCAGATGTGCGCCATCGGCCGCGCGCTGATGGCCAATCCGCGCATGGTGCTGCTGGACGAACCTTCGATGGGCCTGGCCCCGCAGATCGTCGAGGAGGTGTTCAACATCGTCCGCGACCTCAACAGCAAGGAAAAGGTCACCTTCCTGCTGGCCGAGCAGAACACCAACATGGCGCTCAAGTACTCGGACTACGGCTACATCATGGAAAGCGGCCGCATCGTCATGGACGGCGCGGCCTCGGACCTGGCCAGCAACGAGGACGTCAAGGAGTTCTACCTGGGCGTGGGCGGCGGCGAGCGGAAAAGCTTCAAGGACGTGAAAAGCTACAAGCGCAGAAAACGTTGGCTTGCATGAATACCCCCTGAGTCGCTTCGCGCCTTCCCCCTGAAAGGGGGACGACACCCTCGGTGCGGGGCGGCCCTTCCTCGGTGTCTCTCGCCTGGGGCCGCGCCGGTTTCGCAGGCAACGGCGTTGCTGAATTTCTGGAATAAACCACTATCACTGGCCGGACTCCATCTGCCCTTTTCCACATACAGGACTAGCCATGAGTGCCTTCTACGACGCGCTGGAGACGCGCACCCCTGACGAACGCGAAGCGGCGCTGCTGGCCGCCCTGCCCCGACAGATCGCCCATGCGCAGCAACAGTCGGCTGCCTTCGCCCGGATCCTGGACGGCGTCGACGCCGCGCAGATCACCAGCCGCGAGGCCCTGGCCCGCCTGCCGGTGACGCGCAAGTACGAGCTGCTGCAGCGCCAGGCCGAGCAGCGGCCCGCGCAGATCTTCGGCGGCTTCAACGCCATCGGCCTGGGCCAGCCCATGCCGCGCCTGTTCTGCAGCCCCGGCCCCATCTACGAGCCCGAGAGCCGCCGCCCCGACTACTGGCGCATGGCGCGCGCGCTGCATGCCTCTGGCTTTCGGCCCGGCGAGCTGGTGCACAACTGCTTCAGCTACCACTTCGTGCCCGCGGGCTCGATGATGGAAAGCGGCGCCCATGCGCTGGGCTGCACGGTGTTCGCAGGCGGCACGGGCCAGACCGAGCAGCAGGTGCAGGCCATGGCCGACCTGCGTCCCGCCGGCTACGTGGGCACGCCCAGCTTCCTCAAGATCATTGTGGAAAAGTCCGTGGAGATGGGCCTGCCCATCCCGTCCGTGACCAAGGCCATGGTCTCCGGAGAGGCCTTTCCGCCCTCGCTGCGCGACTGGCTGGCCGAGCGCGGCATCGCGGGCTACCAGTGCTACGCCACGGCCGACCTGGGCCTGATCGCCTACGAGACCGAGGCGCGCGAAGGCCTGGTGCTGGACGAGCAGGTCATCGTCGAGATCGTGCGCCCCGGCACGGGCGACCCCGTGGCGCCCGGCGAGGTGGGCGAACTGGTGATCACCACCTTCAACCCCGACTACCCGCTGATCCGCTTCGGCACGGGCGACCTCTCTGCCGTGCTGCCCGGCCAGTGCCCCACGGGCCGCACCAACGCACGCATCAAGGGCTGGATGGGACGCGCCGACCAGACCACCAAGGTGCGCGGCATGTTCGTGCACCCGGGCCAGATTGCCGACGTCGTGCGCCGCTTTCCGCAGGTGGGGCGCGCAAGGCTGGTGGTCACGGGCGAGATGGCCAATGACCAGATGCAGTTGCTGGTCGAAACCCGCGAGACCTCGCCGGGCCTGGCCCAGCAGCTGTCCGACGCGGTGCGCGAAGTGACCAAGCTGCGCGGCGACGTGCAGATGGTGCTGCCGGGCACCCTGCCCAATGACGGCAAGGTGATCGAAGACGCGAGGTCGTACAAGTAGCCACCGAGGCGCGGGGACGGTGGCCGCGCAGCCGGCGCAATCCCTGAAAACATGACGCCTGTCAAGCCTCCAAGGGTTTGCACTAGATCAATGGCAAGGGAATCTGCTGCGGCGCAATAGAAACAATTCTTAAAATTCGTCTCCTCGTGCATTCGGTTTCTTTTGCGTGTTTGCCCTTTAGGGCGAAAACGCATCGCCCCCTATCATTTGCACGCCATTCACCTGGAGACACTATGAAAGCATTGTTCAAGATCGCAGCCATCGCCCTGGCAGCCGGCGCAGCCATTGGCGCTCATGCGCAGGACTATCCTGCCGCAGGCAAGACGATCACCCTCATCGTGCCGTTCACCGCAGGCGGCCCGACCGACAAGGTGGCCCGCGATCTGGCCGAGTCCATGCGCAAGCATCTGAACAATGCCACCATCGTGGTGGACAACGCCGACGGCGCCGGCAGCACCATAGGCACGGCCAAGGCTGCACGTGCCCGCCCTGACGGCTACACGCTGCTGATCAACCACATCGGCATGTCCACGATCCCGTCGCTGTACCGCAAGCTGTCGTTCAACGTGCTCAACGACTTCGAGTACGCCGGCATCATCAACGACGTGCCCATGACCCTGATCGGCCGCCCCAGCCTGCCGGCCAAGAACTTCGCCGAGGTCAAGGACTGGATCGGCAAGAACCAGGGCAAGGTCAACCTGGCCAATGCCGGCATCGGTTCCGCCTCCCACCTGTGCGGCCTGATGCTGCAGGCGGCCATGAAGACCGAAATGACGCCCGTGCCCTACAAGGGCGCCGCGCCGGCCATCGCCGACCTGATCGGCAACCAGGTCGACCTGCTGTGCGACCAGACCACCAACACCACGGGCCAGATCACGGCCAAGAAGGTCCAGGCCTATGCCGTGACCACGCCCAAGCGCCTGGTCATGCCCGCACTGAAGGACCTGCCGACGCTGGCCGAAGTGGGCGTGCCTGACTTCCAGGTCACCATCTGGCATGGCCTGTACGCGCCCAAGGGCACGCCGGCCGACATCGTCAAGAAGGTCAACGAGGCCATGAAGGCCGCCCTCAAGGACCCCGAGTTCATCAAGCGCCAGGAAGCCCTGGGCGCCGTGATCGCCAGCGACGGCCGCATCGAACCCGAAGGCCACAAGAAGTTCGTCCAGGCCGAGATCGAGAAGTGGGGCAAGGTCATCAAGGCAGCCGGCACCTACGCCGACTGATCCCGAGGACCACCACCGCGACGGATCGCCCAGTTGCAACCACGATCAAGCCCGGCTTCGGCCGGGCTTTTTCGTTGGCGGGGACGGCGCGACAGCGGCGATGCAGGGTTCAGGGCGCCGGCCCGCGCAGCGCCATCACGGCCTGCCAGCTGCCGCCGCGCTGGCTTGCGTTGTAGAGGTTGCTCTGCGTGTTGCCGGGACCTTCGTAGTAGCTGCCGCGCATCAGGCATTGCGATCCCGAGGCCGTGCAGTGCACAAGCTCGACGCCGAACATCAGCGCCGGCCGGCCGCTGGCCCGGTCCAGCACCTGCTCGCCGCCCTTGCCCACGTCGCAGGCCGAAGCCGGCCGCACCTGGCTCTGGCCGCTGAGCAGGGCCAGCGTGCCGGCATCGGGGTCCAGCAGCGCCCATCCACGGCCGTTGCCTATGCAGTAGGCCGCCGCCTTGGGGCCGAGGTTGGAGGCGTTGTCCAGAAACAGCAGCGAATACACGGCCGCCGCCGCTCCCGGAGGTGCCTGCGGGCCGGTGGGCGCCTTGGGCCTGTCGGCGCAGGCGGCCAGCGCCAGCGTGGCGGCCAGCGCGCCCAGCCAGGGCAGGAATCGGGAGGAATGACGGAGGCGGTGCATGGAAGTCCTTTCTTTCTCGCAATCTGCGTGCGTGTTTAACACGGCGCGCGGCCCCTGCTGCGGCTCAGGCCGGGCCTTCGAGTTCGGCATGCCGCCGCTCGAACAGTTCAATGAGGTGGTCCGCCACGGCCCGCACCCGCCGCGAATGGGCAAGGTCGGCATGCATGGCAAGCCAGATGGGCTGATCGGCGCCCAGCTGCGGCTCCACGCAGACCAGCCCCGCCTGCCGCGCCAGGAAATGCGGCAGCACGGCCAGGCCCAGGCCCGCCTGGGCCGCGGCCAGCTGCGCGGACAGGGTGTTGGTCTCCAGCCGGCAGGGACGCCCGCGCAGGGCGCGCGCCATCCAGCGTGCGGCGGGCAGGTGGGCATGGCTGTCGTCCCAGCCGATCAAGGCGTCGCCTTCGAAGGGGTCCGAGCCGCTTCGGCCAGCGCGGCCAGCAACATGGCCGGCCGATCCGTACAAGCCGAAACCCAGCGTTCCCAGGCGCCGGATCGTGACGTGGCCGGCCTCGGGCTGGGTCATGCGCACGGCCAGGTCGGCATCGCGCCGGTGCAGGTTCAGCGTCTGCACGCCGCTGACCAGCTGCACGCGCAGCCCCGGATGGCGCGCGAACAACTGCGCCAGCGAGGGCACGATCAGCGGGTTGGCCAGGTTCTCCGCCGTGGCCAGCCGCACCACGCCCGCGACCTGCGCCTGGCTGTGCGCGGCATCGCCCAGGGCCTGGGCCGCCTGCTCCAGCGTCTCGGCCGGGGCCAGCAGCGCCTGGCCGTCGGCCGTGAGCCGATAGCCGCTCTGGTGGCGGCTGAACAGCGGCATGGCCAGCGCGGACTCCAGCCGGTCCAGCCGGCGCGAGACCGTGGCCACGCCCAGCCCCAGCGCGGCCGAGGCGCCGCTCAGGCTGCCGGCGCGGGCAATGGCCAGGAAGATGCGGGCGTCGTCCCACTGCAATGAAGTGCTCCTTGGTTTTCCTGGAAAGCCCTTGCGGAGAGCCTTTGCGGAAATGTTTTCCGGAAATGGAAGATCGAAGCGCGATTTTCTCAGTAGGCAAGCCCACCCCGGAAAACCATACTGGCCCCTTGTTTCAGCAAGAGGATATGCAATGCAACAACGCACACTTGGCCACGATCTGCAGGTATCCGCCCTGGGCCTGGGCTGCATGGGCATGAGCGAGTTCTATGGCCCGCGCGACGACGCCCTGGCGCTGCAGGCACTGGACCATGCCGTGGAGGCCGGCATCGACTTCCTGGACACGGCCGATGTCTACGGGCCGCACCACAACGAGGAGCTGATCGGCCGCTTCCTGGCCACGCGCCGCCCGCGCGTGAAGATCGCCACCAAGTTCGGCATCGTGCGCAAGGCCGGGGAGTACCGGCGCAGCATCGACAACAGCGCGCAGTACGCGCGGCAAAGCTGCGAGGACTCGCTGCGGCGCCTGGGCGTGGAGCGCATCGACCTGTACTACGTGCACCGCGTCGATGCCACGCGGCCCATCGAAGAGACCATGCAAGGGCTGGCGCGCCTGGTGCAGGAAGGCAAGATCGCCCGCATCGGCCTGTGCGAGGTCAGCGCAGCCACGCTGCGCCGCGCCCATGCCGTGCACCCGGTGGCGGCGGTGCAGACCGAGTATTCGCTGTGGACGCGCGAGGTGGAGGACGAGGTGCTGCCCGCCTGCCGCGAGCTGGGCGTGGGGCTGGTGGCCTATTCGCCGCTGGGGCGCGGCTTTCTCACGGGACGCTTTCATGGCGGCACGGCCTTCGAGCAGGGCGATTTCCGCGCCAGCCTGCCGCGCTTTCAACCCGGCAACATCGACACCAACCAGGCCCTGGTGGGTGCCGTATCGGCCCTGGCGCAGCACAAGGGCAGCACGCCTGCGCAGATCGCCCTGGCCTGGCTGCTGGCCCAGGGGCCGGACGTGGTGCCCATTCCGGGCACCCGGCGCATCGCCCATCTGCAGGACAACCTGGGCGCGCTGTCCGTGGCACTGACGCCCGGCGAGCTGGACGAGCTGCGGCGCGCCAGCGACGAGCTGCCCGTGGCCGGGCAGCGCTATACGGAGGAAGGCATGAAGGGCATCAACGCCTGACGGGCCAGCGGGGGCCGCCGGCTTACCAGGTGACGTCGCTGTTCTCGGCGGCGCTGCGGCGCAGCATGTCGATCATGGGCGCAGCGCGCTGGCGCAGGCTGACGGCATCGCGTGCGCCCGGTGCGGCATTGTCCTGGTCGCCATCCTGCGCATCCTCTTCCTGGTTGGCCTTGCGGCGGGCATCGTCATCGGCCACGGCGGCTTCCAGCGCATCGATGGCGGCCGGGATCTGCTGGACGGTGATGATGCCGCTGGCGCCGGGCGTCTTGCCGACGATCTCCAGGACCTGGCGGCCGTTGGATTCGAGCATGATGACGTCGGCCGTGGCACGGGACTTGAACTTGTAGAGCATGGCTATCCTTTTTCTGTGTGGCGTGTCATGCACTCAGCGGTACATGTACTCGCGGTTGAAAGCATAGTCCGATTGGGCTCCCACCATGGACCCCGACTGCAGCCGTCCGTCGGGATGCGTGCACAGCATCTGGTGCAGGGCGACCCAGCCGCGCTCGAAGCCCATGGCGCAACCCGCCAGATAGAGCCGGTAGGCGCGCAGCACCTTGGCGGCACCTTCGGCATCGGCATGCTGCTCAAGGATACGCTGCGCCTGCGGCAGCTGGGCTTCCAGTGCGTCGGACCAATTCCACAGCGTGCGTGCGTAGTGGGGCCGCAGGTTCTCCGTGTCCACCATTTCCAGCCCGCTGTGGCCCATGTCGTGCAGCACGCGGCTCACATGCATCAGCTCGCCGCCGGGGAAGATGTAGCGGTCGATGAACTCGCCCATGCCCGCGCCCAGCTGGGTGTTGTCCACGCCGCCTGCGGTGATGCCGTGGATCAGCGCCATGCCGCCCGGGCGCAGCAGGCGGTGCACGGTCTGGAAGTACTCGGGCAGCTGGGCCTGGCCCACATGCTCGAACATGCCCACCGAGCCTATCTTGTCGAAGGGCTGGCCGGGCGCCAGCGCGCGGTAGTCCAGCAGTTGCATGTCCACCCTGCCCTGCAGGCCGCGCTCGGCAATCAGCTGCTGCACATGGCGGTGCTGGTTGTGCGAGAGCGTGATGCCCGTGGCCGTGACACCGTAATGCTCGGCCGCCCACAGCAGCAGCGCGCCCCAGCCCGCGCCGATGTCCAGGAAACGCTCGCCGGGCCGCAGGTCCAGCTTGCGGCAGATGTGGTCGAGCTTGGCCTCCTGGGCCTGGGCCAGCGTCATCTGCGGATCGCGGAAGTAGGCGCAGGAATAGACGCGGCGCGGGTCCAGCCACAGGCCGTAGAAGTCGTCGGAGATGTCGTAGTGGAACTGGATCTGCTGGGCGTCGCGCGCCAGCGTGTGCGCGGCCATGGAGCGCATGCGGGCCATGGCATGCACCCACCAGTGCGATGTGCCGCGCACCGGATCGGATTGCAGCAGGCTGGCGGCCACCGCCATCACGTCGCGCATGCGGCCATCGATGCGTACCAGCCCCTCCACGATGGCACTGCCCAGTGTCCCTATCTGCCCGGCCGCCAGGCTGGCCATGGCCGCCATGGACTGGAAATGCAGCACCACCTGCGCATCCGCAGGACCGGCGCGCTGGCCGGACGGCAGGATCACGGCCACGGGAACAGGGAGAGACGCCAGCCGCGCCTCGATGGAGCTCAGCACTTGTGTCATGGCGTTCATTTTTGACAGCAAGCCGCACTGCGTCAATCGCAGCCTGGGCTGTGCATGGCGGGGCATGGCGCCCCGCCACAGCAGGGGCGATCAGGCGATCAGCTGCCTGTAGTCGCGCCGTGTCTGGTCACTCACCGAAGCAAGCACTTGCTCGAAGGGCGTCTTGTGCCGTGCGACCAGCCGCAGGGATGCCACGGCGCGCGATTTGCAAAACCAATGACAGGTGTACTGCATGAGCAACAGCTCGGCCGTCATCATGAAGGCGCGCGCACGGCGTTCTTCCTCGGTGGCGCTGTCGGCCACGCGCACGGAGGCAATGCCGCGCGCATGCAGCTGCATGGCTTCGCGCAGATCGAAGCCGGACGACGGGAACAGCCGGTCCAGATAGGGCAGCGCCACGGGCAGCGTGCTCACGCGCGTGAGCTGCGGATCGGCCGAGGCCATTTCCTTGGCAAAGCGCTGGAACTGCTCGACCAGGCTGGTTTCGGTGTTGTCCAGCACGGTCCAGATCTGGGCGCGGCGCTGCTCGTCGTTCTCGCCCAGGGCGCGCAGATAGCCTTCGATCAGGCCGCCCATCAGCTTCTCTATCTGGAAACGCCCCAGATACTGGGCCAGCAGCAGGGTATGCCGGCGCTGCTCCTGAGTCTTGAGAAGATAGATTGCGATGAAGACAATGATCGCCAGCGTGAAGAAGTCCATGAAAGCAGCAAGGGGGCCAAGGGTGCGTGAAGGCTTGAGTGTAGTCAGGCGCGGCCTGCCCGCGATTTTGGCGGGCATAGGCCTGCTGCTGGGCGGCTGTGCCAGCACGGGGGCCGGCGGCGACGGCCTGGGCTATTACTGGCAGAGCCTGCGCGGCCAGATACACCTGCTGCAGGCCAGCCGCCCCATTGACGACTGGCTGCAGGACGACAACCTGGCACCCGCGCTGCGCGAGCGCCTGCTTGCGGCCCAGCGCATGCGCAGCTTCGCCGTGCAACGGCTGGGCCTGCCCGACAACGCCAGCTACCGCCGCTACGCCGATCTGCAGCGGCCCTTTGCCGTGTGGAACGTGGTGGCCGCGCCGCCCGACAGCCTGGAGCTGCACCGCTGGTGCTTTCCCGTGGCCGGCTGCGTGGGCTACCGGGGCTACTTTTCCGAGGCAGACGCCGTGGCCCAGGCCCGGCTGCTGGCCGACCAGGGCCTGGAGTCCGGCAGCTACGGCGTGCCCGCCTATTCCACGCTGGGCTACCTGAACTGGCTGGGGGGCGATCCGCTGCTCAACACCTTCGTGGGCTGGGGCGAGGGCGAGTTCGCCGGCCTGCTGTTCCATGAGCTGGCCCACCAGGTGGTCTACGTGGCCGGCGATACCGCCTTCAACGAATCCTTTGCCACCACCGTGGAGCGCCTGGGCGCAACGCTGTGGCTGGCCACCGAGGCCGGCCCAGCCGCCCGCGCGCGCTGGGAGTCCAGCCAGCTGCGGCGTACGCAGTGGCGGGCACTGACCGGGCGCACGCGCCAGGCGCTGCAGCAGCTGTACCAGGACCCGCAGCGCGGCCCCGCCATGCAGCAGGCCAAGGCGCAGATCTACCAGCAGCTGCGCAGCGACTACGCTGCGCTGCGTGCGCAATGGCGCAGCGCCGATGCAGCCTTGCTGACCACCGATGCACAGCGCCAGCTCTACGACCGCAACCAGGCGCGGCTGGACCAATGGGTGGCCGATGCCAACAACGCCAGCTTCGGCGCGCTGGCCGCCTATGACGACTGGGTGCCGGCCTTCACCGCGCTGTGGCACCAGGCCCAGGCCCAAGCAAAGACCCAAGCTCCGGCCCAGGCCCAGCCCGGCAACGAGGCAATCCAGGGCTGGCAGCGTTTCTATGCCGAGGTGCGGCAGCTGGCCGCCCTGCCCGCAGCGCAGCGCAACGCCAGTCTGTGCAGGCACATGCCGGCCAATGCGCCCCTGCCGTCTGCCTGCGACCCGGCTCAGGCCGGGGCGTCGGGATCCGCGGACGGATCGCGCCCCGGCAACTGAATGCGTGCCAGCAGGCCGCTGGAGCTGCCAGGCGGTGGCGACTGCAGCTGCAGGCTGCCGCCGTGCTGGGCCACGATCATGGACACGATGGACAGGCCCAGGCCATAGCCCGGCGATGCCAGTTCGCGCACGGCGCCCTGGGGCAGGCGCAGATCGTCCACATGGCGCACATGGCGCTCGCGCGCGGTGCCCAGCGCCACGGCGTCCATGCCCGGCCCCTCGTCGCGCACCTGGACGGTATGGCTGTCGCAGACTTCGAGCAGCACCTCCGAGCCATCGCTGTAGCGCAGCGCGTTCTCCACCAGGTTGCGCAAGGCAATGGCCAGCGTGTCCACGTCGCCCGCCACCGGACCGCAGGGCTGCTCGGGCAGCACCACATCCAGCCGCAGCTGGGTGGATTCGTCCTGCTGCCAGAACTCGGAGGCCACCATGCTGGCCAGCGTATCCAGCCGCACATCGTCCTGCGCCAGCGCCGAGCCAGAGGCCGCGCGCGACAGCTGCAGCAGCTTTTCCGTGCGCTGGCTCAGCCGCTCCAGCGCCTCGTGCGCGGCCCGCACGTCGGCGTTGTCCACGCCACGGTCCAGGGCCGTCTGCAAGCGCAGCGTGGCCACGGCCAGCGGCGTGCGCAGCTCGTGGGCCGCATTGGCGGCCATGGAGCGCTCCACCTGCAGCGCATGCGACAGGCGCTGCATCAGGTGGTTGATGCCCCGGCCCAGCCGCCACAGCTCGCGCGGCATGGCGTCCAGGTCCAGCGGCTCCAGGTTGGAGCCGCCGCGCTCGCTCAGCTGCAGCTGCATGTCGCGCAGCACGCGCAGGCGCCGCCGCGCGGTCACGCGCAGCGCCCAGCCCATGAGGGCGAGCATGACCAGCATCACCGAGCCCAGCGCCAGCAGCGCCCGCTGCAGCGCCTCGCTGCGCTCGACCATGGGATCGGCCAGCATCAGGAACAGCGGCTGCCGGGGATGGGCCACCACATAGATGCGCCAGCCCTCGCGCTCGTAGAAGCCCTCGCGCATGGGCACGGCAAAGGCCGCCACGGGGGCGGCCTGGGTGCGCAGCAGCACGTTGCCGCGGCCGTCCTGCAGCTGGTAGACCAGATCCTCGGCCTCGTCGCCCGGCTGCGAGGCCACATGCGGGCGCTGCACGCCCTCGCGCGAGTGGTCTTCCTGTTCCAGCTGGTGCACGGCCACCTCCAGCAGGCGGTGGCCGCTGTCGATCATTTCCTGGTCGAAGTTGTGGTGCACGATGTGGCTGACATACCAGGCCAGCGCCAGCACGCAGGCCAGCCAGACGGCGGCCAGGGCCAGTGTCAGCTCGCGGGCCAGCTGGTCGGCCAGACGGGGCGGCAGCGCCAGGCTGTAGCGCTGCGGCTCATCCATGCTCGAGGGCCAGGCGGTAGCCGGTGCCGCGCACGGTCAGGATGCGGTCGCGCCCGAGCTTGCGGCGCAGCCGGCTGATGAACACTTCCAGCGTGTTGCTGTCGGCCTCGGCATCGAAGCCGTAGAGCGCATCGAGCAGATGCTCGCGCGCGTGCACACGCTGCGGCTGGGCCGTGAGCACGCGCAGCAGCGCCCATTCCTTGGGCGTGAGCAGCAGGGTGCGGCCGGCGTCGCGCACCATTTCACGGGCCAGGTCGATCTCCAGCGTGCCCATGCGCAGCACGGCGTCCTGCCCGGCCTGCATGCCACCGCCGCGCCGGCTCACGGCGCGCAGGCGGGCCAGCAGTTCCTCGGGGTCGTAGGGCTTGACCAGATAGTCGTCGGCGCCCGCGTCCAGCCCGCGGATGCGGTCGCTGACCTGGTCGCGGGCCGTCAGCACGATGGTGACGGGAGGCTGCGCCAGCCGGCGCAGCGTGGGCATGAGCGCCAGGCCGTCACCGTCGGCCAGGTGCAGGTCCAGCAGCACGGCCGCGTAGCTGGCACCGGCCAGGCAGGCGCGCGCCTGGGCCAGAGAAGGCACGCTGTCGATCAGAAAGGCCTTGGAGCGCAGATAGCTGCCCACCGCCTGGGCCAGGGCCTCATCGTCTTCGACCAGCAGGATTCGCATGGGAGGTTGGGCCTTCGCACATCAGGATGCGCACCGGATACGGACGGAACAAGCGTGGCGCAAGGGGGGGCGGCAGGGGTTCAAGCTGAACGGAGTCTGAACGCGGGGTTCAGATGTTCTTAAGCTGCGAATTCTACGCTCGCGGCCATGTCAGAACGCCTGCTCGCCCGCCCCCCCTTTGCCGGCTCCTCCGGCACCGGCCAAGCCCCGGCCCCATCTTCTGCCCAGCCTGCCCAGGCGGCCCCCGCCAGCCTCGCGGCACGGCTGCGCACGGCCTGGACCGCACCGCGCTCGCCCCAGGCCGTGGCCCTGGTGCTGGCGCTGTGGCTGCTGGCCACCGCCAACTGGGCGCTGTGGCGGCGCCTGCCCCACCTGGAAGGCTATGACGGCAGCCTGGCCGCCCTGGTGCTGCGGCTGCTGCCCCTGGGCCTGGGCGGCCTGCTGCTGCTGCTGTCGCTGACGGCCTGGCCGCGCGGCATGAAGCCGCTGTGGATTGCCCTGCCCTGGATTGCCGGCGCGGCCCAGTACTTCATGACCGCCTACGGCACGGTGATGGACGGCGGCATGATCAACAACATCCTGCAGACCGACCTGCGCGAGAGCAGCGACCTGTTCAACCCCCAGCTGCTGCTGCAGCTGCTGCTGGTGGCCGGCCTGCCCACGGCCTGGCTGCTGCGGCTGCGCGTCATCCGCCCGCGCCGCGGCATGCAGACCGTGCTGCGCACGCTGGCGCTGCTGGCCGCCTCGGTGCTGCTGCTGGCGGCCTCGGTCTTTGTCTCGTACCGCGAGCTGGCGCCCGTGGTCCGCAACAACCTGTGGATGCGCCACATGCTCAATCCGGTCAGCCCGGTGCTGGCCTCGCTGGATGCGGTGCTCAAGCCCATCCTGCGGCCCAAGCGCCCGTTTGCCAGCATCGCGGCCGGCGCCACGCTGGGGGCCACCTATGCGGCCGAGCGCAAGCCGCCGCTGTTCGTCATCGTCGTGGGCGAGACGGCGCGCGCCGCCAACTGGGGCCTGAACGGCTATGCGCGCGACACCACGCCCGAGCTGGCCAGGCGCCAGGTGCTCAACTGGAGCAACGTGACCTCCTGCGGCACCAGCACGCGCGAATCCGTGCCCTGCATGTTCTCGCACCTGGGCCGCACGGGCTTCTACAAGAGCAAGGTGGACTACGACAACCTCGTGGACGTGCTGTACAACGCCGGCCTGGCCGTGCTGTGGCTGGACAACCAGGCCGGCTGCAAGGGCGTGTGCGACCGCATTCCCAACGCCAGCACGGCCGACCGCCTGGACACGCCCGACGGCAAGGCCCTGTGCTCCAGCGATGGAGAATGCCTGGACGGCATCCTGCTCAGCGGCATCGACGAACGCATCGCCGCCCTGCCGCGCGAGCGCCGCGAGCGCGGCGTGGTGCTGGTCATGCACCAGATGGGCAGCCACGGGCCGGCCTACTACAAGCGCTCCACGCCGGAGACCAAGGTCTTCCAGCCCGAATGCCTGACCAATGCGCTGTCCAGCTGCACGCGCGAGCAGGTGGTCAATGTCTACGACAACTCCATCCGCTACAACGACCATTTCCTGTCGCAGACCATCGATTGGCTGACGCGCCAGCAATCGCGCTACCAGACCGGCATGGTCTACATGTCCGATCACGGCGAGTCGCTGGGCGAGATGGGCATCTACCTGCACGGCATGCCCTACGCCATGGCGCCCGACGAGCAAAAGCACATTCCCATGATCGCCTGGCTGGGCAACCTGGGCGAGCGCACCGGCGTGTCCGAACGCTGCGTGCGCGGCCAGCTGGACGCGCCGCTGTCGCACGACAACCTCTACCACACCACCCTGGGCCTGCTGGACGTGACCAGCCCCACCTACCAGAAGCCCCTGGACGCGCTGGCCGGCTGCCGCAGTTGAGCCGCCCGCGCAGGCGGCTCAGCCCTGTTGCCAGAAGCCCCGGTGCGGCGCCAGCATCTCCTCCTGCAGCGCAGGCACGGGCCCCACGACCTGCACGCTGCGCTGCCCGCGCGCGAAGACCTCGCGGCAGGGCAGGGACAGCGTGGGATTTTCGGGATGGTTGCCCGTCAGCGCCAGCAGCGCCGTTTCCTCGGCGCCGTAGAGCACGCGGCCTATGCCGGCCCAGTAGATGGTTCCGGCGCACATGGCGCAGGGCTCGAAGGTGGTGACCAGGGTGCACTGCGCCAGGTAGGCGCCCGGATAGTTGGCGGCGGCCGTGCGCGCCAGCGTGGACTCGGCATGGTTCACCGTGTCGATGTTGCCCTGCTCGGCCAGCACGGTCTCGCCGTCGGGCGCCAGCAGCAGCGCGCCAAAGGGATGGCGGCCCATGGCCATGGCCCGCTCGGCCACGGCGCCTGCGCGGCGCAGCTGGCGGGCCGCCTGTTCGTCGGTCAGGGGCGTCATGGAAGGTGTCGTCGCGGGTGCGGGCGTCATGGCCGGATTCTCCTTCACTCGCCCTGCGAGCCGCGCCGGGCCCAGCCCGTGGTGCGCTTTTCGATGGCGCTGAACAGCTCGTACATCACCATGGCCATGGCGCCCACCACGATGAGGCCGGCAAAGGCCAGGCCCATCTGCATGGACGAGCCGGCCGACACCAGCAGGTAGCCGATGCCTTCGTTGGCCGCCGTCATCTCGCTGACCGTGGTGCCCACGAAGGCCAGGGTGATCGCCACCTTCAGCGAGCCGTAGAAGTACGGCATGGAGCGCGGCAGGCCGACCTTGATGAGCACGTCCCAGCGCCGGGCGCCCAGCACGCGCAGCACATCCTCCAGCTCGGGCTCCAGCGTGGCCAGGCCGGTGGCGATGTTGACCATGATGGGAAAGAAGCTGATCAGGAAGGCCGTGAGGATGGCCGGTCCCGCGCCGATGCCGAACCAGACCACCAGGATGGGCACGAAGGCCGCCTTGGGCAGTGCGTTGAAGGCCGTCATCAGCGGATAGAACGCCGCATAGGCCAGGCGCGAGGAGCCGATCAGAAAGCCCAGCAGCACGCCCACCACGATGGCGATGCCAAAGCCCGCCATCGTCACCCAGTAGGTGCGCCAGGCATGGGCGGCGATGATGCCGCTGAACTCGGCCAGCTGCCGGCCGATGGCCCAGGGGCTGGGGAAGATGAATTCCGAGACCTCGAAGGCCGAGCAGATGACCTGCCACAGCAGGATGACCGCCAGCAGCAGCACCCAGGGCGCCCAGCGTTCCGCGTATTTCTTGTGCATGTGAATCTCCCCCGTTCTATTGTTGGATGGCCGCGCCGGTCTTGCGCATGGCGCCGATGTGGCCGCGCAGCTCGTGCACGATGTCGGTGAATTCGCGCGTGTAGGTCAGCTCCAGCTCGCGCGGGCGCGGCAGCTCGATGTCGCGGCGCACCACGAAGCGGCCCGGGCTCTTGCTCATCACGTACACGGTGTCGGCCAGGAAGACGCTTTCGCGCAGGTCGTGCGTGACCAGGATGACGTTGAAGCGCTGCTCGGCCTGCAGGTCGCGCAGCACGCACCACAGCTCCTCGCGCGTGAAGGCGTCCAGCGCGCCGAAGGGCTCGTCCAGCAGCAGCATCTGGGGCTCGTGGATCAGCGCGCGGCAGATGCTGGCGCGCTGCTGCATGCCGCCCGACAGCTGCCAGGGGTACTTGTCCTCGTAGCCGCCCAGGCCCACCTTCTGCAGCAGGGCGCGCGCACGCGCCTCGTACTCCTTGCGCTTTTGGCGGAACAGCGAGCGGTGCGGCTCCACGATCTCCAGCGGCAGCAGAACGTTGTCCACCGTGGTGCGCCAGGGCAGCAGCGACGGCGCCTGGAAGGCCATGCCCGAGATCTTCAGCGGCCCGGTCACACGCTCGCCGTTGACCATGACACGGCCCATGGAGGGCATCTTCAGCCCCGTGGTCAGCTTCATGAAGGTGGACTTGCCGCAGCCCGAGGGGCCGACGATGGCGATGAACTCGCCGCGCCGCACCTGCAGGTCGATGGCCTCGACCGCGAAGTGGTTGGCGCGCAGCAGCTCCTCGTTGTAGGCAAGCCAGACGTCGCGGAACTCGACGAAGAAGGCGTCGTCATCGCCGTGGGATGTGGAGGAATTCATGTCAGGCAGCAGGCAAGGGCCGTGCACGCCACCCGCTGGCGCACGCGCACGGTGTCAATCACTTTGTCGTCACTTCTTGGGCAGGATGTTCAGCTCGGCCGCAGACGGCAGGAAGCTGCCGTTCCAGACCTCGGCCGGGTTCACGCGCGTCTTGGTGGCGTAGACATCGGAGACCTGCGACGCCATCAGCGACAGGCGTGTGGGCACGACCTGGCCAAAGCCTTCGGCACGCGCGTCGGCGCTGTTGACCACGGTGTCGATGGCCAGTTGCAGGCGGCTCGTCTCCAGCTGGGTGTTGACGATGCCGTCGCGCTCCTTCACGTAGGCAATGGCCGCGCCCGGGTTGGCGATGACTTCCTTGGCCCCCTTGGCGAAGGCCTGCAGGAAGGCCTTGATGGCGGCCGGGTTCTCCTTGATCAGCTTCGGGCTGGCGATGATGGCGTTGCCGTACAGCTTCACGCCGAAGTCCGCATAGGGCATGACCACCACGTCGGCGGCCTTGATGCCGCGCGCCTCCAGGTTCAGCAGCGAGGTGAAGGTGAAGCCCGTGATGGCATCCACATCGCCGCGCACCAGCATGGTCTCGCGCAGCGGCGGGTCCATGGCCGTCCACTGCACGGTGCCGACCTGGTTGGCCTTGGCGAACAGCGGGAAGGCGCGGCGGCCCGCATCGAACACGGGCGCGCCCAGCTTCTTGCCGGTGAGGTCGGCCGTCTTGGCGATGCCGCTTTTCTTGAGCGCCATCACCGAGGCCGGCGTGTTGTTGTAGACCATCATCACGGCCACGGGCTTGTTGGGCATGTCCGGGTTGTTGGCCTGGAACTCCATCAGCGCCGCGATGTCGGCAAAGCCCAGGTCATAGGCGCCCGAGGCCACGCGCTGCACCACGCCGCCCGAGCCGCTGCCGGCATCGACCGTGACATCCAGGCCCGCGTCCTTGAAGTAGCCCTTGGCCACCGGCTGCAGGAAGAAGGCGGCCGGCCCCTCGAAGCGCCAGTCCAGCTGGAACTTCAGCGGCGTGGCCGCGTGGGCCTGTGTATGGGCCGTTGCCAGGCCGGCGCTGGCGGACAGGGCCAGGACGGTGTGCAGGAACAGTCGTTTTTGCATGGTGGGCTTCCTCTCTGGTGGTCAAAAGAAACGGTGGGGACGGAACGGGGCCGGGTCAGCTTTTCCAGGCGCCCTGGTGCGATGCGGCGGCCTCGCCGATCAGCGCCGGGCCTATGCATTCGATGGCGTGGGACGAGGCGGCGAACACATCGCGGCAGGACAGCTCGGCGTCCTTCTGGTCCAGGCGCTCGCCGCGGAATTCGCGCAGGCGCACGGCGTCTATGCCGTAGACCACGCGGCCTATGGCCGACCAGAAGATGGCGCCCGCGCACATCACGCAGGGCTCGGCCGATGAATACAAGGTGGCTGCGGACAGCGCCTCGCGGTCATGCAGGGGGCTGGCCAGGCGGATGGCCGACAGCTCGGCATGGGCCGTGCAGTCGCCGCTCTCGCCGTTGGCGTTGGAGGCCTCGGCCAGCACGCGGCCATCGGCGGCCACGATGAGTGCGCCGAAAGGGCGGTTGCCGCGCTGGCGCGCGCGGTCGGCCATGGCGATGGCGCGGCGCAGGTACAGGCCGTCGCGCTCGTCGAGCGAGGCCTCAAGGGGCAGTGAAACGGTGGCGTGGTCCATGTGCACTCCCTCAGGCCTTGGCCATGCGCGCGGCCAGCGGCGGCAGCAGGCTGCGGTTGAACAGCGCGTCGGCCGACACGGGTGCCTTCAGGCCGAAGGCCTGGCTGACCTGCTCGGCCTGTCGGGCCAGCAGCTGCGGGTCGATGTCGCCCAAGCCGTGGCGCTGCGTATCGGGCGCGGCCAGGTATTGCGAGGTGATGGCCCAGCGCGCCAGTTCCAGCTTTTCATCCAGGATGGGCTCGCGCTGGCGCACGGCGGCCACGGCCAGCGCAGGCTGGGCCAGGCATTCGATGAGGGCGCGGTTGCTGGCGCGCAGGAATCCCGCCACCAGCGCCGGCTGCTCGGCCACCAGCGCGCTGGAAGCCAGGATGGCATTGCCGTACAGCTGCACGCCCGCATCGGTGTAGCGCAGCACCGACAGCTCCTCGGGCTTGATGCGTGCGAACAGCGACACGGCCGAGTCATGGAAATAGGTGGCCGCATCCACATCGCCGCGCACCACCACGTTGTCGCGCGCCGAGAACTCCGTCGTGGTCCAGGCGAACAGGTCGGCCGGCAGGTTCTGGCGCTGCGCGACCAGGGGCCAGACGCGGCGGGTGGACTCCACGGCGGCGGCGGCCACCTTCTTGCCCTTGAGGCTGGCGAACTCGCCCGTGATGCCCCGGTCCTTGCGGCCGATGATGGCGAACGGCGCGCGGTTGTAGTACTGGTAGACGGCCTGCACGCGCGCCGCGCCCGCGTTCTGCGCATTGAACTCGATCAGCGAGCTGATGTCGCCCAGGCCCAGCTGGTAGGCGCCGCTGGCCACCCGCGTGATGGATGCCACCGAGCCCGAACCCACGTCGATGCTCACGTCCAGCCCCTCGTCGCGGTAGTAGCCCTTTTGCAGAGCCACGAAAAAGGGCGCGGTCTGCGAGGTCACGCGAAAGTCCAGCGTGAACTTCAGCGGTGTCAGCGCCTTGCCCTGGGCGAAGGCACCGGGCATCACGGCACTGGCAGCGGGAAGGGCGGCGGCGGCAAGGAAATGGCGGCGTTGCATGGTGGAACTCTCAGTCGCTATCAACATGGGGACCGGCCGCTGGCATGGGGCCGGGCGGCTGGCGTGACATGAGCAATTTCCGGGCAACGCGCACTGGGCGCGTGCTGAACGCTTCTACTCGTTCGTCCTTGTATGCAAAGTGCGTACCACCCCCTGAGTCGCTTCGCGCCTTCCCCCTCTCTCGCTGCGCGGGAGGGGGACGACACCCTCGGTGCGGGGCGGCCCTTCCTCGGCGTCACAGGGCTGGGCCGCGCCGGTTTTCGACGCGGCGGGCATGCATCAGATTGGTGCCAGATGGTTCCGATGCGGCGCGTGCACCAAGCTGCCCGGCCCTCTTGCACCACGATGGAACGCAGGCGGCCATGAACCGGCCAGCGCGGGCTGGCGCGCTGTTTGCTTGGGTGGTTGGCAAGAGTAGAAGCGTTCAGCTTGCCGGTCTGTGCCGGCGCGGGTCATTGCTCTTGAAGCGGGTGCGGGAGCGGCGTGGCTGCGACCTGTGCCCTGTCAGCCACTTCAAGAGCGACGGGCGGGATCGGTGTCTTTTTGCGCCGGCCGCCGCGTGCCTTGCCACTGCCTTTGCGGCAAAGGAAACAGACCATGAACATGCTTGCCAACTCCACCCTGCCTTCGGCACCGGCGTCAGATTACGCGCTGGGTGAACTCGCCAAGGAGGCCCGCATGGGCGGCCAGGGGCAGGAGACGCGCGCACGGGAGGTGCGGGTGATCGACATCTCCGACTTCGACCGCCGCAAGGCCGAGATCGCCGATGCGATCTGGCAGGCCTCGGTGGAGATCGGCTTCTTCCAGGTGTCGGGCCACGGCATTCCCCAGCCCGATATCGATGCGGCCTTCGGGCGTGCCGAGCAGTTGTTCGCGCTGCCGCGCGAGGTGAAGGCGCAGTGGCCGCTGTCGCGCAATGCGGGCTGGGAGCACAAGGCGCAGATCCGGCCTTCCACGCGCACGCCCGACCAGAAGGAGTCCTACCAGGTGACGCGCCCGCGCATGGCCGGCCTGTGGCCCACGCAGCAGGAGCTGCCGGGCTTTCAGCAGGCCACGCTGGGCTTTGAGCGCCAGTGCTGGCAGGTGGGCATGCAGCTGCTGTCGTGCTTTGCGCACAAGCTGGGCTTTGATGCGGACTTCTTCACGCGCGCCCACGACCCTTCGGTGCCCGCCTACCAGAGCACGCTGCGCATGCTGCATTACTTCGCGGTCGACCCCGCGCTCAAGGACGAGCTGGGCCTGTGGCGCGCAGGCGCCCACACCGACTTCGACTGCCTGACCCTGCTGTTCCAGCGCGCAGGCCAGGGCGGCCTGCAGGTGCTGCCGGGCAAGGAGATGGAAGGCCAGCAATGGACGCCCGTGGACCCCGTGGAAGGCGTGATCACCTGCAACATCGGCGACATGCTCACGCGCTGGAGCGACGACCAGCTGCCCAGCAACTTCCACCGCGTGCGCAATCCCCTGCCCCATGAATACCAGGGCGCGCGCTACAGCCTGGCCTTCTTCTGCCAGGCCAACGAGGACGCGGTGATCGAGGGCCCGCAAAAGAAGTACCCGCCCATCACGGGCGCGGAATATCTGCGCCAGCGCATCAGCGCGAACTTTTCCAACAAGTACTGAGCCCGGCCGGGGCCGTGGCCGGAAACGACAAGGCCCCGGAGTCCGGGGCCTTGTCTGTGTCTGCGATCGGTGGTGGTGTTGATCAGCGCAGCGATTCGATCAGGTCGATGTACTGCTGCTTGGCGTCATCGGCCGAGGTGTCCTTGAGCTTTTCCCAGGCGTCCCACTTGGCGCGGCCGACCATGTCGGTGAAGCTGGGCTTCTTGGCCTCGTTGTCGCCTTCGGTGGCCTGCTTGTACAGCGCGTAGAGCTTGAGCAGCGTGGCGTTGTCGGGGCGCTCGCTGATCGAGGTGGAGTTCTTGACGGCGGCCTCGAAGGCGGCGTTCAGATCGGACATGGCGGGTCTCCTGGTGGGCGGTTCGTGTAGCGGCACAGTGTAGCCAAAAATGCAGGAATTTAGAACGACCGTGCTTTTTTTCACCGTCATCCGAACCGAGACCGGCCATGCCCCTCCTATGCTGCGCTGCACAGGTGCCCGGCCATGGGCCATAGGTCTGCCTCGCAAGGCACGGGGGCCGGCGCCTGGCCCCGGGCGCTGCCCGGTTGCAGGATGCGGCCGTGCTCCATCACGACCACGCGGTCGGCGACGGCGAAGGCCTGCTGGCGGTCTTGCGTCGCATAGACGGCCGTACAACCCAGGCTGCGCAGCAGCTGGGGAATTTCCTCGCACAGGCGCTCGCGCAGGTTGCCGTCGAGGCCGGACAGGGGTTCGTCCAGCAGCACCAGGCGCGGGCGCTCCACCACGGCGCAGGCCAGCGCCGCACGCTGCTGCTGGCCGCCCGACAGGCTGCCGGGAAGGCGCTCGCCCATGCCCTGCAGCCCGACCAGGCCCAGGGTCTGCTGCACCCGCTCGTGGATCTGCGCGCGAGGCAGGGCGCGCATTTCCAGCGCGAAGGCCACGTTGGCCTGCAGGCTCATATGGGGCCAGAGCGCTTGGCCCTGGAGCACCAGGCCCAGCTCGCGCCGCTCGGGCGGCAGGGACTGCGAGGCGCTGGCCGCGCACTGCCCGCCCATCCAGACTTCGCCGCGGCTGGGCTGCTCCAGCCCGGCCAGGATCTTGAGCAGGGTGGTCTTGCCGCAGCCCGAAGGACCCAGCAGGGCCAGCACCTCGCCGGGCGCGATCTGCAGGCTGATGTCCTGGAGCACGGCGCGCTCGCCGTGGATGCGCTTGAGCTGCCGGGCTTGGACGGCCACGCCCTGCGCGGCGGAGGATTCGATGGAGGTCACAGGGACCGCATGCTAGGTGCGGTGTGTGACATGCCGGTGTCGGCCGGACCCTGCAAGGGCCTCAGCGCGTGGGCTCGCTCAGCCAGCGCTGGGCCAGCTTCACCCAGAACGTGGCGCCCTGCGGGATCAGCTGGTCGTTGAAGTCGTAGCTGGGGTTGTGCAGCGTGCAGGGACCGCCGCCGTGGCCGATGGCGCGGTGGTCGCCGTCGCCATTGGCGATGAAGCAGTAGGCGCCGGGCTTTTCCAGCAGCATGAAGGCGAAGTCCTCGGCGCCCATGGACGGCTCCTGGGGCAGCACGTTGGCCTCGCCCACGACCTCAGCCATGACGCGGCGTGCGAACTCGGCCTCGGGCGCGGAGTTGATGGTGGGCGGGTAGTTGCGCACGAACTCGAACTCGCAGCGCGTGTCATGCGCCGCACAGATGCTCTCGGCCAGGGCCTTCATGCGCCGCTCGATCAGGTCCAGCACCTCCAGCGTGAAGGTGCGCACCGTGCCCTGCAGCTCCACGCTGTCGGGCACCACGTTCGTGGCCTCGCCCGCATGGACCATGGTGACCGAGACCACGCCCGCCTCGATGGGCTTGACGTTGCGGCTGACGATGGTCTGCAGGCCCAGGATGAGCTGGGCCGCCACGGGCAGCGGGTCGATCACCATGTGCGGCATGGCCGCGTGGCCGCCCTTGCCGCGCACGACGATGCGGAACTCGTTGCTCGACGCCATGGCCGGGCCTGGGCTCACGGCCATGGTGCCGGCCTTCATGCCCGGCCAGTTGTGCATGCCGAACACGGCCTGCATGGGGAACTGGGTGAACAGGCCGTCCTCGACCATCTCGCGCGCGCCGCCGCCGCCCTCTTCGGCCGGCTGGAAGATCAGGTGCACCGTGCCCTCGAAGCTGTCGCGGTGCGCGGCCAGGTACTGCGCGGCGGCCAGCAGCATGGCCACGTGGCCGTCATGTCCGCAGGCGTGCATTTTTCCGGCGTGGCGGCTGGCGTGCTCGAAGGTGTTGAACTCCTGCATGGGCAGGGCGTCCATGTCGGCGCGCAGGCCGACGGCGCGGCCGCTGGCGCCGCCGTCACGGCCGTGGATGGTGCCCACCACGCCCGTGCGGCCCAGGCCGCGGTGCACGGCAATGCCCCAGCCTTCGAGCTGCCGGGCCACCAGGTCGGCGGTGCGCAGTTCCTCGAAGCACAGTTCGGGATGGGCATGTATGTCGCGGCGCAGCGCGGTGATCTCGGGTGCGCTGTCCAGCAGTTCCTGCAGCAAGGCCATGGGGTTCTCCTTCTAGAGCTGCAAGCCTACACCCGGACCTTGCCGTCGCCGGTCAGCATGGACAACTCCACGAAGCGCGGCTTGGCCGATTGCGGCTTGAAGGCCAGCGGAAAGCCGGCCACCTGCTGGCCGTGCATGGCGTCGAGCGCGGCCACCAGGCCGTCGCGCGTGGGCTTGCCCGAGGCCGAGGCCTGGCGCAGCGCATCGGCGAACACGCGTGCCGCCAGATAGCCTTCCATGCTGGAGTAGTTGGGCGTCAGCTTGCCGCCGCCCTTCTGGATGGCCGCCAGGAAATCGCGCGTGATCTGGCGCGAGGTCTGGAAGGGCGAGGGCACGACCTGGGTGACGACCACCCCTTCGGCATCCTTGCCCAGCGTCTGCGCCAGTGCCTGCGAGCCGACGAAGGAGACGTTGTAGAACTGCCCGCCAAAGCCCGCCTGGCGCGCCGCGCGCACAAAGGCCGCGCTGGCCGAGTAGGTGACGATCTGCACGATCACATCGGCGCCCAGCGGCACCAGCGTCTTGACGGCGGCGGCCACGTTGTTCGAGTTGCGCTCCACCGTGGCCGCGCCCACGGGCTCCAGCCCCTTGGCGGCCAGCGCCGCCTTGACGCCAGCCAGGCCCGATTCGCCATAGGCATCGTTCTGGTGCAGCACGGCCACCTTCTTCAGGCCCAGGCCCGTGAGGTGCCGCACCATCAGCGCCGTCTCGTCGGCATAGGAGGCGCGCACGTTGAAGACCAGTTGGGCCAGCTGGGGCTGGCGCAGCGCGTCGGCGCCCGTCAGCGGCGCGAACAGGGGCACGCGCGCCTTTTGCAGCAGCGGCAGCGCGGCCATGCTGGTGGAGGTGCCCACGTAGCCGAACAGCGCGAACACGTCGTCGGACAGGAAGCGCTGGGTATTGGCCGCGCAGCGCTCGGGCTCGTAGCCGTCGTCCATCACGCGCAGTTCGATGTTGCGCCGGGCAATGCCCCCCTGCGCGTTGAGCTGCTCGAAGTACAGCTTGGCGCCTTCATGGAAGGGCTGGCCGATCTGTGCCGCGGGGCCCGTCATCGGGCAGGACTGGCCCAGCACGATGGTGCCTCCCGCGTCCTGGGCGCGCACTGCGCCGGTCCAGGTGGCGGCAGCCGCCGTGCTGGCTGCGATGAACTGTCTGCGGCTGAACGCCGTCTTGGGTCGGAGCATGAACTTGCCTGTTTTTGTCACTGGAATCGGCGCCGTTGCTGCGTGCAGCCGGCTGCAAGGGTCCGCATAATAAAGACAAGCGGCGATTGCGGCATGCAAGACCGGCACCGCCCCTTGCCCGTGACGGCCTTTTCCTGTTTTTCCGGCTTTCACGGTTCTTTCGCAAAGTCCCCACCCTGTCCGAGACCGCTGCCACCATGTCCTCCGCCACGCCCCCACTCCAGGCCACCTCACAGGTCCTGGGCGCCTGCCCCCATGACTGCCCCGATACCTGCTCGCTGGTGACCACGGTCGAAGACGGCATCGCCAAAAGAGTCCAGGGCAACCCCGACCATCCGCACACGGGCGGCGTGCTCTGCGCCAAGGTCAGCAAATACACCGAGCGCAGCTACCACCCCGAGCGTGTGCTCACCCCGCTGCGCCGCGTGGGCCCCAAGGGCTCCGGGCAGTTCGAGCCCGTGGGCTGGGACGAGGCGCTGGCCGACATCGCCGCCCGGCTGCACGCGCTGGCGGCGCGCGATCCCGAAACCATCCTGCCCTACAGCTACGCAGGCACCATGGGCCTGGTGCAGGGCGAGAGCATGGACCGGCGCTTCTTCCACCAGCTCGGCGCCTCGCTGCTGGACCGCACCATCTGCTCCAGCGCCGGGGGCGAGGCCCTGAACTTGACCTATGGCGGCAAGCTGGGCATGCGCGTGGAGCATTTCACCGAAAGCCGGCTCATCCTCATCTGGGGCAGCAACAGCATCGGCAGCAGCCTGCATTTCTGGCGCTATGCACTGGAGGCCAAGCGCAACGGCGCGCGCCTGGTGTGCATCGACCCGCGCAAGACCGAGACCGCCGACAAATGCCACGAGCACCTGCAGCTGCTGCCCGGCACCGATGCCGCCCTGGCGCTGGCCCTGATGCACGAGCTGATCACGCACGGCTGGCTGGACCATGACTACATCGCGCGCCACACGCTGGGCTGGGAGGAACTCAAGGCCCGCGCCCTGCAGTGGCCGCCCGAGCGCGCGGCCCAGGTCTGCGGCCTGCCCGTGGAGCAGATCCGCCAGCTGGCGCGCGACTATGGCACCACCACGCCCGCCGCCATCCGGCTGAACTACGGCGTGCAGCGCGCGCGCGGCGGCGGCAATGCCGTGCGCGCCATCGCCTGCCTGCCGGCCCTGGTGGGCGCCTGGCGCCACCGTGCCGGCGGCCTGCTGCTGTCCGCCTCCGGCGCCCTGCCCGCGCAGCGCGCCCGACTGCAGATGCCGCACCTGCTGGGCGAGCGCCGCCCGCGCACCATCAACATGAGCACCATCGGCGATGCCTTGCTGCACGAAGGCGGCAATGGCTTCGGCCCGCGCGTGGACGCCATCGTGGTCTACAACAGCAATCCCGTGGCCGTGGCGCCCGAGTCGGCCAAGGTCGTGGCAGGCTTTGCGCGCGAGGACCTGTTCACCGTGGTGCTGGAGCATTTCATGACCGACACGGCCGACCTGGCCGACTACGTGCTGCCGGCCACCACGCAGATCGAGCACTGGGACATCCACGGCAGCTACGGCCATACCGACGTGCTGCTCAACCGCCCCGCCATCGCGCCGCTGGGCCAGGCGCGCAGCAACGGCCAGATCTTCCGCGACCTGGCCGCGCACATGGCGCGGCATGACGACGCCTTTGCCGCTGCCCATTTCCAGACGGGAGACGAGCAACTGTGCCGCGAGGCGTTCGAGGGCCGCGGCGTGGACTTCGACGAGCTGCTGGACAAGGGCTTTGCCACCCTGGCCCTGCCCGAGGCCCCCTTTGCCGAGGGCGGCTTCGCCACGCCCTCGGGCCGCTGCGAATTCACCAGCGCCGAGCTGGCGCGGCGCGGCATGGACCCGCTGCCCGACTACCTGCCCAACTACGAAACCGCCGAAACGGATGCGCGCTACCCGCTGGCCATGATCTCGCCGCCGGCACGCAACTTTCTCAACAGCAGCTTCGTCAACGTCAAGAGCCTGCGCACCATGGAAGGCCGACCGCTGGTGGAACTTCACCCCGACGACGCCGCCCCGCGCGGCGTGGCCGAGGGCGACCGCGTGCGCGTCTTCAACGACCGGGGCAGCTACGAATGCCACGCCACCCTCAACGGCCGCGCGCGCCGTGGCGTGGTCAACGGCCTGGGCATCTGGTGGCGCAAGCACGGCGACAACGGCACCAATGTCAACGAGCTCACCCACCAGCGCCTGACCGACCTGGGCCGCGCGCCCAGCTTCTACGACTGCGCGGTGCAGGTGCAGCGGCTGGCCTGAGCCCCGCCCCGGAGGCGGGCGATTCCTGCGCAATGGCGTCTGGCGCATCGGCACAATGGACCGCATTGCCACCACCGACAGGAGATGCCCATGCTGCAAACCGCCGTGGTCGCCGTGCGCGACCGTGCCCGGCTGCAGGAAATCGTCGGCGTGCTGCTGCGCTTCGGGCTGGCCGACCTGGTCGACACGCTGGGCCTGGCCCGCTTCGCGCCGCGCGGCAGCCAGCCCCATCCCGAGCATCCGCTGGATGCCAGCCGCCCCGAGCGCCTGCGCATGGCCCTCGAACACCTGGGCCCCAGCTTCGTCAAGCTGGGCCAGATCATGGCCACGCGCTCGGACCTGCTCGCGCCCGAATGGACGGCCGCGCTGCAGCAACTGCACAGCCACGCCGCCCCGCTGCCCTGGGAGACGGCCCAGCCATTGATCGAGCAGTCGCTGGGCCTGCCCGTGGAGCAGGTGTTCACGCATTTCGATCCCGTGCCGCTGGCCTCGGCCTCCATGGCCCAGGTTTACCGTGCGCGGCTGCCTGCGGCCGAAGACCGGGAGGACCGGGATGACCGGGAAGGCCGGGAGGAAGGCAGCGGCAGCGACAGCCCCCCTGCGGCCCGCGCTGCCGACATCGAAGTCGTGGTCAAGGTCCAGCGCCCCGGCCTGCGCCCCCAGATCGAAGCCGACCTGCGCCTGCTAGAGCACCTGGCGCTGCTGGCCCAGGAACAATGGCCGCAGCTGGCACGCTACCGCCCGCGCGAGGTCACGCGCCAGCTGGGACAGGCGCTGCGCGAGGAACTGGATTTCACCGTCGAAGCCCACAACGGCGACGCCGTAGCGCGGCACTTCGCGGCCCAGCCCGAGATCGTCGTGCCGGCCATCCACTGGGCATTGAGCGGGCCGCGCCTGCTGGTGCAGGACTTCGTGCCGGGCGTGCCAGCCTCGGCCGTGGGCGCGGACCCCGCGCTGGACGGCCCGCTGCTGGCGCGCCGTGGCGCCTGCGCGTTTTTGCAGATGGTGCTGCGCGACGGCCTGTTCCACGCCGACCCGCACCCGGGCAACCTGCTGGCCCTGCCCGGCAACCGCGTCGGCTTCATCGACTTCGGCATGGTCGGGCGGCTGTCTCCCCAGCGCCGCCGCCAGGTGCTGGGCCTGATGCGCGCCCTGGTCGAGGGCCAGGGCCGCAGCCTCTCGGGCGTGCTGCTGGACTGGGCCGCCGAAAGCGAAATGCCCGGCCGCGCCCCGCCCTCGGCCGCGCGCATCGAGGCCGCCGTGGACCGCTTCGTGACCCGCCATGGCCCCGGCGCCAGCAACGGCCGCCTGGTGATGTCCCGCGCCCTGCAGGACTTCATGGCCCTGGCCCGCGAAACCGGCGTGGCCCTGCCCGCCGACATGGCGCTGCTGCTCAAGGCCCTGATCACGGCCGACCAGGTGCTGCTGCAGCTGGACCCGCAATTCGACGTGGTGCAGACGGCCACGCCCCTGGTCAAGGCCCAGCTGCTGCAGCGCTACTCCCTGCGCAGCCTGGCGCGCCAGCGCCGCGCCGCCATGGCGCAATGGATGGACCTGGCCGACGACGCGCCGCACACCCTGCGGCTGGTGATGCAAAGACTGCGCTCGGGCCGGCTGCAGGCCGACCTGGACATACGCCACATCGACCGCCTCTCCCAGGCCCTGGAACGCGCCGCCACCCGCCTGGCCCTGGCCGTGGTCTCCGGCGCCTTCATCCTGGGCCTGGCCCCCGGCCTGCTGACCATGGGCCCGCGCCTGTGGGGCATCCCCCTCTTCGCCGCCCTGGGCGTGGCCGGCGCCGCCGCCAGCCTGGCCGTTCTTTTCACCACCATGCGCAGGCAGAAGGCGCTGGATTGATGGCTGGATTGATCGCTGGATTGGCGATCAGGAACGCCAAAAAAAGCAGCACCAGCGCATCAGATCAAAGCCGGGCGCCGCCCCCAAAACCGCCACGGCCCAACCCAGAGACACCGAGGAAGGGCCTACGCCGGCCGCGCCGCCCCGCACCGAGGGTGTCGCCGGCTGCCCGTACGCCCCCTCCGCGAAGCGAGAAGGGGCGCCGTGCAACGGGCGACGTGCAACGGGAAGCGGCGCAGCCGCTCAGGGGGTCAGTCCAATTTGACGCCCGCGCTCTTGATGATGGCCCCCCAGCGCTTGGACTCCGCGCGCGACATGGCCAGGAACTGCTCGGGCGTGCCGGGCAGCGCCTCCATGCCGAAGTCCTGCATGCGCTTGACCACGGCGGGGTTGGCCAGGGCCTTGTTGAGCTCGGCGTTCAGGCGCTGCACCACGGCCGGGGGCATCTTGGCCGGGCCCAGGATGCCCTGGAAGGCATAGACCTCGGTATCGGGCACGCCGACCTCGGCCAGCGTGGGCAGCTCGGGCAGGCTGGGCACGCGCTTGCCCGTGCCGATGGCCAGGGCGCGCACCTTGCCCGACTGGATCACGGGCAGGCCCGAGGCCAGGTCCAGGAACATGCAGGGCACCTGGCCGCCCATCACGTCGGCCAGCGCGGGTGCCGCGCCGCGATAGGGGATGTGCGTCAGGAAGGTGCCCGTGCGGTTCTTGAACATCTCCATGGCCAGGTGGTGGGGCGAGCCGTTGCCGGGAGAGGCGTAGTTGACCTGGCCCGGATGCGCCTTCACGTAGGCCAGGAATTCCTTGAAGGTCTTGGCCTCGAAGTTCGGGTTCACCACCAGCGCCATCGGGAAGCGGCTGATGCCGCCGATGTAGGTGAAGTCCTTTTCAGGATTGAAGGACAGCTTGCTGAACAGGTGCTCGTTGTAGGCCAGCACGGCGTTGTCGGCCGACATGATGGTGTAGCCGTCGGGCTTGGCCGTGGCCACGATCTGGGCGCCGATGTTGGTGGAGGCGCCGGGGCGGTTGTCCACCACGATGGTCTGGTTCAGCGTCTGGCGCATGGCCTCGGCCACGGTGCGCGCCAGCACGTCGGTGCCGCCGCCGGGCGGATAGGGCACGACCCAGCGGATGTTGCTGGCGGGCCAGTCCTGCGCCTGTGCAAAAGGCGCGGCCATGCCGGCGGATGAGGCCGCCACGGCGGCCAGGAATTGTCTACGGTCCATTGTTGTCTCCTGTGGGATGGGTGTGGATGGGTCCTGGCCGCGCCCTGTTGCTTTTGTTCATGGAGGCGGCGGCCGTGTGTTTCAGGGCGGGCTGGCTGCGGGGAACTCCACGCGCTGCACCTTGAAGCCCTGGGCCGCCAGCAGCGCCGGCAGGCCGCGCGTGCCCACCATGTGCAGGGCGCCCACGGCGGCGAACACGCTGCGGCCGGAACGGATCTGCCGCGCCACTTCGCGCGCCAGGCCGGGGTTGCGGCCATAGACCATGCGGTCGTAGTCGGCACGCTCGGCGGCATTGGCCATGCAGTCGCACCAGTCGGGCAGGCTCTCCAGCAGGTGGATGCGGCCATCAGCCCAGACGCCTGCGATCAGTCCCAGCTTCTGGGCGGCGATGCCGCTTTCCAGCTGGCGCAGGCCGGACTCCACCGTCTCGGCCACGCGCGCGGGGTCGTCCGAGACCAGCTCGCGCAGTTGCAGCTCGGGTGTCTCCAGCGACAGCACGGGCTTGCCCAGGGCCAGCGCCACGCCGGCCAGCGAGAAATCGATGCCATAGGACGCGTCCAGCCCCTCGCTGCGGCCGGCCAGCGACAACAGGGAGATCACCTGGGCGTCGGGGCGCAGCAGGGCCAGCTCGGGGCCGGCGCAGGCCAGGCGCCTTTGCTCCTCAAGCCGGCGCTGGAGATCGCCGCGCAGCGGCGGCGCATCGGGCCGCGCCTGCATGCCGGCGAACAAGACCTTCATGACATCGGGATCGAGGATGTTCAGCTCCAGCGCCAGGCTGTCGGAGGCGCGCAGCGCGTCCGCCACCGTGGGGCCGGGCACGCTCCAGTCGAGCTTGGCCGCGTGCATGGTCCCGTAGAGCCAGCTGGTGCGGCCCCGGTGCTCGATGCGCCACAGCAGCCCGCGGTCCTGCGCCTTGCGCTGCAGGGCGCGGATCTCGTCCGGGCCGGGCATGCGCGCCTCGGGCGGGCAGGTGACGGGGTCCGCGGCCGGGGGCGCCGCGAATGCCCCCGCCAGCGGCGACAGCGCCAGCGCGGCCAGGCCGGCGCGCAGCGACCTGCCCGCCAGGCGCCACCAGGGTGCGCAGACGCGGCTCATTCGGCAGGCTCGACGATGTTCTGGTCGATGGCGCCGAAGATGCTCTGGCCGTCCTTGCCCTTCATCTCGATGCGGATGGTGTCGCCAAAGCGCATGAACTCGGTCTTGGGCGCGCCGTCCTGGATGGTCTCTATGCAGCGCTTCTCTGCGATGCAGCTGTAGCCCTTGGGCCACTCCATGCGCCGGTTCTTGCCCTTGCCGCTTTCCACGCCCTTGTTGCTCACGGTGCCGCTGCCCACGATGGAGCCGGCGCGCACATTGCGCGTCTTGCAGATATGGGCGATGAGCTGGCCGAAGTGAAAGCTCATGTCCTCGCCCGCATCGCACATGCCGACCTTGCGGCCGTTCCAGGTGGACTGCAGCGTCAGGTGCAGGCGGCCGCCCTTCCAGGCGTCGCCCAGCTCGTCCAGCGTCACGGCCACGGGGCTGAAGGAGGTGGCGGGCTTGGACTGGAAGAAGCCGAAGCCCTTGGACAGCTCATTGGGGATCAGGTTGCGCAGGCTCACGTCGTTGGCCAGCATGACCAGGCGCACGCCGCCCAGCGCACGCTCGGGCGTGGCGCCCATGGGCACGTCGGCGGTGACGACGGCGATCTCGGCCTCGAAGTCGATGCCCATGGACTCGCTGGGCACCACCACGTCGTCGCAGGGGCCCAGGAAATCGTCGCTGCCGCCCTGGTACATCAGCGGGTCGGTGTAGAAATTGGCGGGCACCTCGGCGCCGCGCGCCTGGCGCACCAGCTCCACATGGTTGATGTAGGCCGAGCCGTCGGCCCACTGGTAGGCGCGCGGCAGCGGCGCCATGCACTGGCGCGGATCGAAGGCAAAGGCATGGACCGCCTTGCCGCTGTTGAGCAGGTGGTAAAGGTCCTGCAGCTGGGGCGCCATGTAGCTCCAGTCGTCGAGCACCTGCTGCATGCGGCTCGCTATGCCGGTCGCATAATGGGCCTGGCTCAGGTCGCGTGACACCACGACCAGTTGCCCGTCCCGCGATCCGTCCTTGTATGTGGCAAGTTTCATGCTGCTCCCCCGTGCCGCCGCCGCGCGCCACGGCATCCGGGCAGCGGCCTGGATACCCATGGCGACGCAGCCACGAATTACGATAAGTTAAATTGATTTAACTAAACAAAACCAAATTCTATTGCAATGGACAAGGAACGCGCAGGGATTCAATCGGTCGAGGTCGGTTTTACGTTGCTGGAGGCGCTGACGCGCGCCCGGGGCCCGCAGATGCTCAAGGACCTGGCGTCCGACGCCGGCATGAGCGCCGCCAAGGCGCACCGCTACCTCGTGAGCTTCCAGCGCATCGGCCTGGTCACCCAGGACGCGCGCACCTCCCGCTACGACCTGGGCCCGGCCTCGCTCAAGCTGGGCCTGGCATCGCTGGCGCGGCTGGATCCCGTGCGGCTGGCGCGCGAACGCATGCCCGCGCTCATGGAACGCATCCACCACACGGCGGCCATCGCCGTCTGGGGCAACCACGGGCCGACCATCGTGCACTGGGAGGAAAGCGCGCAGTCGGTCACCGCCAATCTGCGCCTGGGCGACGTCATGCCCATGCTGGCCTCGGCCACCGGGCGCTGCTTCGCGGCCTGGCTGCCGCGCGAGGTCACGGCCCCGCTGCTGGAGCCCGAGGTGGACAAGGCCCGCCGCATCCAGCGCAAGGACCTGCCGCTCACCCCCGAGGCCATAGACGCCATGCTGGCCGAGGTGCGCGAGCGCGGCACCGCCCGCGTGGTCGATACCGTGCTGCCCGGCATCGTGGCGTTTTGCACGCCGGTCTTCGACTCCTCGGGCCATATCGTGCTGGGCCTGACCACGCTGGGCTCGATTGCCACTTTCGACCCCGAATACGGCGGCGCCATCGATGCGCCCCTGCGCGAGGCCTGCGTGCAGCTGTCCCAGGACCTGGGCTGGAATGCCTGAAATGCACCTGCGCCAGCGCGCCCTGCCCGCCCTCACCGCCGTGGTGCTGGGCGTGCACGCCCTGGCCCTGCTGGGCCTGCCGCTGTGGAGCCAGGTGTCAGCGCCGCACACCGAGGTGGCGGCCATGCAGACACGGGCGCTGTCCCTGCCCGAGCCACCCGCTCCCCCGCCTGCCGCCGCGCCCGAGACACCTGCGCCCGTACCCAAGCCGCAACCCCGCCCTCGCCCCAAGGTCCAGCGCCCGACACCCGCCGCGCCCACCGCACCCGTGGCCGAGCCGCTGGACACGCCCATCCGCGAAACCGTGGAGCCCTTGCCGATGGCCGCAGCGCAGGAGCCTGCTGCATCGGACGCCTCGGAAACCGCCCGTGCTGCTGCCGATACGGGTGCCGGCAGCGAGCCAACTCCGGCCACACCGCCGGCGCCGCCCGCTCCCAAGCCCGAACCCGAAACACCGCCCACGCCCTCGGCCGGACCGGCCCAGGGCATGGCCATCACCTCGCCCGACGGCACGCCGCTGGCCTCCGACGCCCCCGTTCCCGTGCAACTGCCCGATCCCGCGCGGCTGTCGTTCGCCGTCACCGGCCAGGCAAAGCGCTTCAACTATTCGGCCAATGCCGAGCTGGTCTGGCGCCATGCCAACGGCCAGTACCAGGCCAGCCAGGAAGTCAGCCTGTTCCTGCTGGGCTCGCGCTCGCAGACCAGCGAGGGCCGCATCACCGACAGGGGCCTGGAGCCCAGCCGCTTCAATGACAAGGCGCGCAAGGAGCAATCGGCGCAGCTGGCGTTCGACCAGAACCTGGCGCGCTTCAGCACGGGCGCGCCCGACGCGCCCATCGCGCCCGGCGCCCAGGACCGGCTCAGCGTGTTCCTGCAGCTGTCGGCCCTGCTGGCGGCGGCGCCGCAGCGCTACCCGGCGGGCACGCAGATCAGCTTCATCACCGTCAGCGCGCGGCGCGCCGACCGCTGGACCTTCCGCGTGGGCGAGACCGAGACGCTGGACCTGCCCTCGGGCAGCACGCAGGCGCTGCGGCTGGACAAGATCGCGGCGGCCGGCGATGACCAGCAGGCCTCGCTGTGGCTGGCGCCGTCCATGCAATACCTGCCCGTGCGCATCCGGCTGGCGCAGGACAACGGCGACTTCGCCGATCTGCAGCTCAAGAGCCGCCAGGCGCCTTGACACACGGGACACCGGTGGGACACCGGTGATTTCCCGGTAGTCCTGCACTTGCAGCCACCGCCACCGCCCGCCTACCACAGCGCGGCCTGCGGCACACGCCGCAGCGCATGCCAATCCGTGGAATACTGCATGCAAGTGCCTGCGATAGATCGGGACCCCCACGGTCCTTGAAATCCGGCGCTTCGCAGCCATGTAGGCTGTGCGACGCCCGGCAACGGGCCAGAAAGGGAACACCATGCAAATGCTTTACGACTCCGAATCTTTTGTGGTGCTCCATCTGCGTCCCGACATGGATCCGGATGCAGCGGCCGGCGAAGCTGCGGTCGATGCCGCCCGGCAGCTGCCACGCCACGGCTTCGAAATCGTGGACAAGCGCTCGGGCAAGGAGGTCTACCTGGATGGATCCTGGGCCGAGATGTTCCAGAAGCAGATCATCGCCTGGCAGCAGGACGCCCCCACCGAGGAAGAGGTCGAGGACGCCCTGGAGCGCTACGCCGGCCTGGCCCAGCAGCCTGTCGTGGTCCACTGACAGCACACAGCGCACGGTCCCGTGAAGGGACTTCGCGCCAGGCCCGCCGCAGGTTCTCTGCGGCGGGCCTTTTCTTTGGGCGCGGCCATTGCGCGCACCCTGGTGCTTTCACCGATCCGCAGGCTGCGCCTGCTGCCTAGAATCGCCGCACAGGTTCAAGATTTGAAGACCATCTGTGAGATGGTCTTGTCGCGCCTGTACGGTTTGCCGGCCTCTTGCAGAAACACAGGAGGCCAGCATGCAGACCAGCATCCACAGGGTTCGCGGCGTTCAGGATGTCATCGCCTACATCGACGCACGCCAGGGCATTTCAGGCCGCGCCGGCACCATCTGGTGGCTGGCCCTCGGCGGACTTTTCCTCGACGCATTCTCCAACTCCGCACTCAGCGTGGGCCTGGGCCCCATGACGCGCGACCAGCAGCTCACGCCGGCCGAAGTGGCCTGGATGACGTCGCTGGCCTCCTGGGTGTCCATCGCCTTCAATCCCATCGGCGGCTGGATGGCCGACCGCTGGGGCCGCATGCGCCCGCTGGTCATCGCCAAGGTGCTGGCCGTGGCCGGCGCGCTGCTGGTCAGCATGGCGCCCGACTACGCCACCATCCTCTTCGGACGCTTCTTCGTGGGCGCGGCCTATGGCATCGACTTCGCCATCGCCATGGCGGTGCTGGCCGAATTCACGCCCGCCCGCCTCAAGAGCCGGCTCAATGTCTGGCAGGGCATGTGGTACATGGCCGTGTGCAGCAACCTGGTGCTGGCGCTGTGGTTCCATTCCTGGGATGTGGGCGATTCGCTGTGGCGCTATTCGGTGGCCGCCACGGCGGTGTTCGGCCTGTTCATCCTGGGCATGCAGGCCGCGCTGCTGGTGGAAAGCCCGACCTGGCTGGCACGCAAGGAGCGGCTGGATGACGCCGCCCGCGCCATGACGCGCATCTACGGCGCACACGGCCAGCGCTTCGAGGCCGCGCCGCCCGCCGAACGCCTTCCCGTGCTCAACCCGGCGCGGCGCGGGCTGGCCAATGTGCTGCTGATCTTTCGCGGCATCTACCTGCCGCGCACGCTGCTGGCGGCCACGGTGCAGATAGGCCAGTCCATCCAGTACTTTGCCGTGGGCTGGTACCTGCCGCTGATCAGCGCCTCGCTGTTCGGCAAGGACTTCCGCGAGGCCACGCTGGGCGCGCTGGTGTTCAACGTGTTCGGCATCGTCGGCGGCTTCCTGTCGCCCGTCATCGGGCGCAGGCTGGGCCTGCGGCGGGCCTCGGCCTTCGGCTTTGCGCTGGTGTTCCTGATGCTGCTGGTGCTGGGCCTGTTCAACGGCCGCATGCCCATCTGGCTGGCCGTGGCCGTGCCCTCGCTGTTCATCCTCTTTCATTCGGGCGGGCCAGGCGCCAACGGCAAGAGCCTGTCCACGCTGTCGTTCCGCAGCGAGCTGCGCGCGGGCGCCAACGGCGTGATCGGCGCGCTGGGCGCCATGGGCGCGGCGCTGGGGCTGCTGGTGTTCCCGCTGTTCCGCCAGCAGTACGGGCTGGAGAACACCTTCCTCATCCTGTCCGTGGTGCCGCTGCTGGCCAGCATCGTCTGCTTTTCCATCCGCTGGGACCCCACGCGCACCACGGTGAACCCCGACGACGAGCCCGGCGCGCCCCAGTTCGCGGACGACGCCGCCCCGCCCGCCAAGATCGCTCAAACCACCGCCTGAAAGAGACCACCCCATGCACCATGAAGCCGTGATCCTTTGCATCGACGAAGGCACCTCGGGCACGCGCGCCGCCGTCGTGGGGCGCGACGGGCAGGTGTCCGCCCAGGACTATCTGCCGCTGGAAATCCACTGCCCGCGCCCCGGCGTGGTCGAGCAGGACGCCGACCTGCTGCTGGAGCGCACGCTGGACGTGTGCCGCCGCGCCATCGCCCGCGCCCAGGGCTGCGGCCAGCAGATCGTGGCCCTGGCCATTGCCAACCAGCGCTGCTCGGCCGTGCTCTGGGACACGGCCACGGGCCGTTCGCTGACGCCCATCATGGTCTGGCAGGACTCGCGCCACCGCGACGAACTGGCCCTGCTGGCCGGCGACTGGGATGCCCGGCTGATCCGCCACGCGGGCCGGCCCGTGGGCGTGCGTTCGCCCTACCTGTGGGCCGCGCGCAAGCTGCGCGAATGCCCGGCCGTGGCCCAGGCCTGGCAGCAGCGCCGCCTGGCCTTCGGCACCATCGACTCCTGGCTGCTGTGGCATCTGTCGGATGCGCGCGCCGTGGTCACCACGCCCACCAATGTGACCTCGGGCAACGCCTATGCGCTGGGCGATCACCGTTATCTGCAGGACTGGCTGGACGCGCTGGAGTTTCCCGCCGAACTGCTGCCCCGCCTGTGCGAGGACGTGCAGGACTTCGGCCGCACGCGCACCGAGCTGCTGGGCCTGGCCGTGCCCATCCTGGCCTGCGCGGGCGACCAGCATGCGGCCGCCGTGGGCCTGGGCTGCCTGGAGCGGGGCCAGGCGCTGTGCGTGCATGGCACGGGCAGCTTCGTCGATGTGCTCACGGGAACAAAGCTGCCCGCGCATGACGCGGCCCATGAAAGCTCGCTGACCATGACGGCGCGGCGCATGGACGGTGTCTCGCGCTATGCCATCGAGACCTATGTGCCCACCACGGGATCGGCGCTCAACTGGATCTGCGAGAAGCTGCAGTGGTTCGACAACCCGCAGCAGATCAGCACCCTGGCCCGCGAGGCCGAGACGCCGACCGACCTGGTCTTCATCCCCGCGCTCACCGGCCTGCGCCTGCCGGCCATGGAGCCGGGCGCGCGGGCCTCGATCTCGGGCGTGTCCATGGCCACCTCGCGGCCGCAGCTGGCGCGCTCCATCCTCGAAGGCATTGCGCATTCCGTGGCCTCCTGCGTGCAGGCCGACGAGGCGGCCGCAGGCACCGAGGTGGGCGAGCTGCTGGTGGGCGGCGGCCTGTCGGGCAGCGATGCGCTGCTGCAGATCCAGGCCGACCTAGGCGGCCTGCCCGTGCGCCGCCTGGCCGATACCGACAAGGCCAGCCTGCGCGGCATCGCCTTCATGGCCGGCAGCGCGGGCCTGCTGTGGGACGGGCTGGAGCAGGCCTGCGCCACGCTGCGCACCGAAGCGGTCTTCACCCCGCGCATGGCGGCCGACGAGCGCGGCGAGCGCCGCCGCATCTGGCGCGCCCGCGTGGGCGACGAACTGGCCCGCGCCCGGGCCCCCGGGCGCAGCGCCGCCCTGGAGGGCTGCGCATGATGCAATGGCCCTTTGGCAAGGAGCGCAGGGACAGCGCCGCACTGACCCAGACCGCGCCGCTGCAGCTGCAGCGCGCGGACCAGCTCGCGCGGCTGGGTGACGAGGCCTTCGACCTGCTGGTCATCGGCGGCGGCATCACCGGCGCCTATGCGGCGCTGGACGCCAGCCTTCGCGGCCTGCGCGTGGCGCTGGTGGAGAAGGACGACTTCGCCTCGGGCACCTCGTCCAAGTCCTCCAAGATGGTGCACGGCGGCCTGCGCTACATCGAGCAGGGCAACCTGGGACTGGTGCGGCACTCGCTGCTGGAGCGCCAGCGCCTGCGCCGCAATGCGCGGCACCTGGTGCAGCGCCTGCCCTTCCTGTTTCCCGTGATGGAGCGCGACGGCGTCTTCGACGCCCGCCTGGCCAAGGCCTTCGGCAGCCTGCTGTGGACCTACGACCTGGCCGGCGGCTGGCGCGAAGGCATCCTGCACCGCAAGCTCGGCAAGGCCGAGGTGCTGTCGCACTGCCCGACCTTTCGCGAAGAGCAGCTCCTGGGCGGCTACATGTACTTCGATGCGCGCGTGGACGATGCGCGGCTCACGCTGGCCGTGGCGCGCACGGCGGCCTTCCATGGCGCGGCCGTGCTCAACCATGCCCGGGCCACCGCCATCACGCGCAACGCCCACGGCGGCGTGGACGGCGCCATCGTCCAGGCCGATGGCCGCGAGATCACGGTGCGCGCGCGCAGCGTTGTCATGGCCACGGGCGTCTGGCTGCGCGACTGGGATGGCCGCAGGCCCGACCAGCAGGCGCAGCTGCACGTGCGCCCCGCCAAGGGCGTGCACGTGGCCATTCCCTGGCTGCGCATACGCAACGACTGCACCGTCACCATCCCCGTGCCGGGCCGCAGCCGGCGCGCCACCATCACGCGCTGGGGCGATGTGTCCTACCTGGGCACCACCGACGAGGACTATGCGGGCAGCCTGGACGACGTGCACTGCACGCGCGCCGAGCTGGACTTCCTGCTCGAAGGCGCCCGATCGGCGCTCAAGGTGGACCTGTCGCCCGAGGACGTGGTCGGCTCCATCGCCGGCTGCCGCCCCCTGGTCGGCCCGCCCGGCGGCAAGACCGTGGAGATGAAGCGCAACCACGAGATCCATGTGGCCGGCGACGGCCTGGTCACCATCGTCGGCGGCAAGCTCACCACCTCGCGCCACATGGCCGAGCAGACCGTGGACGCCGTGGAAAAGCTGCTGGGCCGGCGCACGCGCTGCACCACCGCCTCCGCCTTCCTGCTGGGCGCGGCCGGCTACGACGCCCAGGCCATCACGGCCACGGGCGGACTGTCGGCCCACCTGGGCGAGCGCTACGGCACGGAGGCGCGCTTCGTCAGCGACATCCTCGACGCGCATCCCGCGCTGGCCCGGCCCATCGTCGAGGGACTGCCCCACACCGAGGCCGAAGTCGTCTACGCCGCGCGCCACGAAATGGCGCGCACGGTGGAAGACGTGCTCTCGCGCCGCATGCGCGCACGCCTCATGGCGCGCGATGCATCGGCCCGCGCCGCAGCGCGCGTGGGCGACATTCTGGCCCAGGAACTGGGGCTGGCACCTGCGCAGATAGCGCAGCAGATCCACGACTACCGCCGCGCCATGGAGCGCGAGAAACAGATTTTGATGGGAGACATCCAATGCTGAGCAAAGACGCAATCGCCCGCGGCTACAACCGCCGCAACTACGTGGTGGGCGCCCCCACGACCCCGGGCTGGGCGGCGCAGGCCGCACCCGCAGCCGACCGCCCTGCCTCCGAAGGTCCTGCCTGCGGCCTGCAGCACGAACCCGTGGCCGTGTCCGAGGCCGTGCTCGCCGCGCTGCGCGCCGCCTGCGACCGCGTGCAGACCGAGCGCGCCGACATCGTTGCCGGCACGCGCGACTGGTGGGCCCGCACCATGGTGGCCGAGACCTCGGGCCACCCGGCCACGCCGCAGGCCGTCATCGCCCATGCATCCACCGTGGAGCAGGTGCAGGCCGTGATGCGCATTGCCGATGAACACGCCATTCCCGTCACCGTCTCGGCCGGGCGCAGCAACGTCACGGGCGCGGCCCTGCCCCTGCGCGGCGGCATCGTGCTGGACCTGTGCGAACTCAATCGCTTCATCGCCATGGACGAGCAAAGCCAGATCGTCGAGGTCGAGGCCGGCATGTTCGGCGACGTGTTCGAGGAAACCATCCAGCGCCGCCACGGCATGACCATGGGCCACTGGCCCTCGTCCTTCGGCATCAGCACCGTGGGCGGCTGGGTGGCCTGCCGGGGCGCGGGCCAGCTGTCCACGCGCTACGGAAAGATCGAGGACATGGTCCACGGCATGGACGTGGTGCTGGCCGATGGCCGCCTCGTCACCGTGGGCGGCTACGCGCGCGCGGCCATCGGGCCGGACCTGCAGCAGCTGTTCATCGGCTCGGAAGGCACGCTGGGCGTGATCGTGCGCATCCGCTTCAAGCTGCACCGCCTGCCCGACCACGGCCGTGCCATCGCCTATGGCTTTGCCAGCTTTGCCCAGGGCCTGGAGGCCTGCCGCCAGATCCTGCAGCAAGGCGCCAACCCCGCCGCGCTGCGGCTGTACGACGCGCTGGAAAGCGGCGTGCAATTCGGCCGCAGCGACCTCAACGTGCTGCTGATCGCCGACGAAGGCGCGCCCGAGATCGTCGATGCCGTCATGGCCATCTGCGAACGTGTGTGCGCACCCTTGGGTGAACGGCTCGACGGCGCCGCCACCCTGGAGCGCTGGCTGGACACGCGCTACCTGACCGGCAAGAGCGCCGAGGGCTTCAAGAAAGGCCCGGGCTTCGTCGCCGACACGCTGGAGATGTGCGGCCCCTGGAAAGACCTGCCGGCCATCTACGAGGAAGTGGTCGCCGCCCTGCAGGCCATCCCCGGCACCCTGGCCGGCTCGGCCCACCAGTCGCATGCCTATGTGGATGGCGCCTGCCTGTACTTTTCGCTGCGCGGCGAGGTGGCCGTGGACCAGCGTGCCCAGTGGTACCGCGCGGCCTGGGACGCGGCCAACGCCGTGCTGCTGCGCCACGGCGCCACGCTCAGCCACCACCACGGCGTGGGCCTGCTGCGCGCGCCCTACATGCGGCAATCGCTGGGCCCGGCCTTTGCGCTGCTGGAGGCCACCAAGCGCATGCTGGACCCCAAGAACCTGCTCAACCCCGGCAAGCTGGGGCTGGACCTCTGACATGGGCCGCCCGGACAACTCCCTGGGCGCGCGGCTGGCGCGCCGCCCCGTCATCGCCACCCTGTACGGGGCCGAGCAGATGGACGCGCTGCTGGCCAGCCAGGCCGAGGTCGCCATCGTCGCCAACATCGAACTGCGCCGGCTGCGCTCGGTGATCTCCACCATCACCGGGGCGGGCAAGATCGCCATCGTCAACATCGACAGCTGCGACGGCATCTCGCCCGACAAGGGCGGCGTGGACTACCTTGTGGACCTGGGCGCCAGCAGCCTGCTGTCCACGCGCGTGGCCACCATCCAGCGCGCCAACAAGGCCGGGCTGCTGACCATGCAAAAGGTCTTCGTCACCGACCGCTCCACTTGGCCGCGCAGCATCAAGGCCGTGGAGCAGAGCGACCCCAACCTCGTGCAGATCATGCCCGCCCCCATGCTGGCCCACATCACCGAGGCCGAGCGCCGCATCCTGCCGCCGCTCGTGGCCTCGGGCTTCGTCTGCAGCCAGGAGCAGGTCCAGCAGGCGCTGGCCGGTGGTGCGATTGCGGTGTCTACCAGCGACAGTGGGCTGTGGTGAGGTGGGCCCTAGGCCGTGCGCGACGCGGCCGGCCCGCGCGCCTCCACCCAGCGGAACAGCGGCGCCACCAGCAGCAGCACGGCGATCAGCCGGCAGACCTGGAAGGCCGTGACCACGGGCACGCCCAGCTGCAGCACCTTGGCGGTGATGGCCATCTCGGTGATGCCGCCCGGCGAGGTGCCCAGCAGCAGGGTGACCCAGGGCAGGTCCGCGGCCAGGTGCAGCAGCCAGGCGAAGCCCGCGCAGATCGCCATGAGCCCCACGGTGCCCAAGGCCACGGAGCCCAGCCAGCGCGGCGCGGTGTGCAGGAATTCGCGCTTGAAGCGCACGCCCAGGCTGATGCCGATCACCAGCTGCGCCGCATTGACCAGGGCCTGGGGCACGGCCGACAGTTCCTGGCCGCACATGGTCAGCAGCATGGACACCAGCAGCGCTCCCAGGAACCAGGGGTTGGCGCGCCTGAGCCGGTCCATGGCCCAGGCGCCCAGGCCCGTGAGCACGGCCAGCAGCGCCAGCCCCGGCCATTCGACGATGCGGATGCTGGGCGGCGTCAGCCCCTCCAGCCCGTGCAGGCCACTCCACTGCAGCGCGAACGGAATGCTCACGGTGACGATGACCAGGCGCAGGCTGTGGCTGGCCGCCACCAGGTCGGTGCGCGCGTTCTCGCGCTCGGCCAGCAGCGTCATCTCCGACGCCGCGCCAATGGCGCCAGCGAAATAGGTGGTGGCGCGCATCTCGCCCGCCGGTATCTGCGGCATGCGCGGCGCATGCACGCGGTACAGCCAGGCGCCGAAGCCCCAGCCCAGCAGCAGCGCCCAGACGATGGCCACGGCAATCGCCCACCACAGCCCCGCGATCAACTGCACCACGGCCGGCGTGAAGTACAGGCCCAGCGAGGCGCCGATGATCCACTGCCCGCCGTTGCGCAGCCGGCCCGAACTGGCCGTGGGCGCGCCCAGGATGGAGGCCAGCGAGGTGGCGATCAGCGGCCCCAGCATCCAGGGCAGCGGCGTGCGCAGCCACAGGCACAGCTGGGCGGCGGCAAGGGCGCCCAGCAGGGTCAGTGCGATGCGAAGCAGGAAAATGGGGCGGCGCTCGGGCATGGCAGGCGAGGCGGGGGCAGGTCCAAAGCCTGCGAGTATCGCCGCGCCGGCTCCCGCGCGCTGCCGGCGGCGCTATCTCCGTGACAGGTCCGCGCCCCGCCGCACCGCCATCTCGCGGCCCATGGCCGCCTGCGCTGCCTCTGGCAGCATGCCGCGCGCCTGCGGGTAGGCCAGCCGCTCTTCATTCTCGACATGGCTGGCATAGCAGGCCGCGAAGCGTTCGAACACCTCCTCGTCAGCCGCGCCAAAGCCCTGGGACTGCCCCTCGGCCATGTCCAGCAGCGGCTGGCGCGCCAGCGCCCAGTCGGCGCTCATCAGGCCGTGCTCGCGCTGCAGGCGCTGCACCAGGGCCACGGTCTGCGCATCGCCCTGCTCCAGCAGCGGCGGGAAGACATGCAGCTCCTCGTCCTCATGGTGCAGCGGCGCCGCCTGGTCGAAGTAGCGCAGGATGTCGCGCGCCGCCTGGCGTGCGCTGTCGTCGCAACCTTTGGTCCGGAGATGCACGCGCAGCCGGTCCAGCAGCGCCAGCATGCGCAGCACGCGCTCGTGGCAGGCTTCGAGCATCTCGAAGGGCTGGTCGAAGCCCGTGCCGGGCGCGCGCCAGCCGGGCACGGCATCGCCCTGCGGGCGTTGACTCATCAGCTGCATATGCAAGTCCTTGGATGAAAAACTCTTGGCTTCCATTGCTTACCATAGGCCGCAAGCGGGCACTGCACGAACGGTGGCTGCAGGCGTCTTGCTCATAGACCTAGCGCGCGCAACCATGCATGCACCTGTCCAAAGGCGTCAAGCTGCCACTGGTCCGCAGAGCGTTCCCCCAGCGTCCTGCTTTCCTCAACGAACCGCCGGACGCAGGTGGGTCCGAATCCATCGGGAGAATCAAACTTCCCGGCAATGAATCGGTATCCGGCGAGGCCCTCCGGGTGATCAAGCAATGGCCGGCAGGCTGCAGCCAGCGCGTCAATGCCGCCAGGGTAGTTACGGACGCAGTAGTAGATGTGTAGGCGTCCTTGTGCTTGTAGCGGCCATGGATTGCATGACCTTTCATTGCCAGCAGTGCCGGGATGGAGCAGACGGCCACCTCGACCCGGTTCGTCCCGCCGTTGGGCATCGCTCCAGAGATCGGAATGAACTCGCAGAATCTCAGCGCCAACTCGGCGCCGCTGGCCCGCTGCACAGCAAAGTTGTCCACCAGCGGTGGATCGTTCTTCGCGGTCACAGCGTCTCGCGGCCTCAGAAAGTCCACGATGACGTCGATCAGCGGGCCTCCATCGCGGGCATCGATCTGCCGCACGAGTTGAAAGCGCCGCAGGCTCTCGCGCTGCTCGTAACCATGACTTTTCAGTGACTCTATGAGGTGGGCATACTCGCCGCCCCCCAATGCTGCGGCATCCAGGCTCAGATCGACGTCCAGCGTCCCCACATGGCGCATGTCATTCTGATTCAGGAGCAGCCAAGGCACCGCACCACCCACGACGGCATACCTGCCTTTGTAGCTGCCCAGGATTTGGCCGATCTCGATCAGGACGGATTTGACGGCCGCCGTCGTACGGTCGTCGTAGTCATTTGCGGATTGAGGCTCGCCAGCGGTCATCCCTGCCATTGCAGCCTTTCCCGACGCAGATGCTCAGCCGCTTCGCGGCCACGCTCACCCGACACGTACAGATCCAGATAGGTCTGGACTGGACTCGTGCAATGAATACCGCCTGCTGCTTCGACCGAGTCATTGAACAGGGCAAGGTCGTCAAGGACGGTGACCACCACGTTCTCACCCCGGCCTGCTGGCGAAAGACTCAGGAACTGGCGCAGTCGGTCTGCCCCTTCTTCGTCGGCATAGAAGTAATGCGTCCCGGCGCGTGCATAGGGCGCCAGCCAGTTGGCCGCCGAGAACGAGGAAAGAATGGCGAGTCCGTCATCCGCCAATGTCGGTCCCAACTTCCGAACCGCGTCCTCGAACAAGGCCCCATGCAGGGTCGTGTAGAAAGCTCGGCGGTCCGCGCCAGGGGGCGCATAGTCGTCGCGCCATGCATCAAGCAGCCCGTCGGGATTGGAGAGGAAGACCCCCTCTTCGGACACTTCAGCCCATCCCCTGTCCAACAGGCTATTGCGCACATTGCTGACATGTCCGACGCTGACAAGCGATGCCTCGGCCAAATCCGCTACCCGCCAACTCTTCGATGGATCTCGCAGCATGGTACGAAGCACCGAAGCGGACTTGGGCTTGAACAGCGAGCGCAACTGTCGCCGCTCCGCTGGCGGCTTGCCTTCCACAGTGCGCATCATGAAGAAGCCGGGAAACACGATGCGCGCGTTTCCCTCGAAGTCAAGGTAGCCGACCCCGTTTTCCGTGCACAGCGCGCGGGCGTCTTCGGAGAGATAGGGCGCAATGAAAACAGGCGTGACCAAGTCCGAGCCCTGCTGTCTGCCAACGTACGTCTTGAGCTGCAGCAACGCCTTCGGCACATACCGGGGCTGCCCGCTTGACTTCACTTCGCCCACAAGAACGTGGCGTCGCCCCCCGAAATCGACATGGCAGACCAGGTCCACCGACACGTCCTGGATATCGTTGCCGGCCTCGATATCGAGCACCGTGAGCCCGGGAGCTTCTCCCAAGGCTGCTCGCAGCGCATCCACGGCGCGTTGCTCGATATTCACTGGATCAGCAGTTTTCAACATTCGCTGAAAATAGCACTTTTGGTGAAAATTTCAACCGAATTTCAATGAAATGGCTGCATTCAGCAATTGCTGAACACAGCAAAACTACTGAACGCCATTTTTTGAAAACCACAGCGGACTGCCCTTCACCCGCAACTCCCCAGATGGCCGCAGGCCGTGCAGTACTCGCAGCCGTCCTTGCGGATCACGGCATGGGCGCCGCATTCCTCGCATTTGCGGCCGGCCATGACCATGGGGTCGGTGGCCAGGGCCTCGGGCTCGGGCAGCGGCGATGGGGCGGGCGGCGCGCCGCTGCCGCGCCGGGCCAGGATGTTCTGCACCGCATAGGCGATGGCGGCCACCTCGGAGTCGTGCCACATGGGCACGCGCGTGCCGTCGTCGCGCTGGTGGGTGCCCAGGCGCACGGGGCCCCGGTCCCAGGCCACCTTGCGCATGTCGCTGAGGGCGCGCTCCAGGAAGCCGCCGCGCGCGGCCAGTGACAGCAGGCGCATGCTGGAGGTCACCCATTGCTGGGATTCGCCGCTCTGGCCCACGGGCATGAAGAATTCGATGGCGCGGTCCACCGTGCGGCCATCGGGCAGGACCACGGGCAGGAAGGAGACGACCAGGTACAGGCGCTTGGGGCCTTGCTGGGTCCAGTACTCGATCTTCTCGGCCACGGCGTCCAGCGCGCCCTGCGGGCGGCTTTCTATCACGGTGCGCAGCGGGTCGGGTGCCGAAGCCGCGGCCCCTGCCGGCGCGGGGGAGGCCGGCTTTTCAGCAGATTCGGGCGCATGGGTCTCGAGCACGGCGCCCAGGATGGTGTTGGGCCGGTAGGTGGCCAGGCCCTTGAGGCCGGCCTTCCAGGCCTGGCGGTACAGGTCCTTGAAGTCCTCGTAGGGATAGTCGGCCGCCACGTTGACGGTCTTGGAGATCGCCGTGTCCACGAAGGGCTGCACGGCCTGCATCATGGCGATGTGGCCGGCCGCAGGCATCTGCAGCGCGCTGACGAAGTAGTCGGGCAGCTGCTGCACGTCGCCCCCCAGCGTGCGGTACAGGCGCCAGGCATGGTCCTCGACCGCGTACTCGGCGCTGCCGCCATCGGCCGTGCGTTTCTTGCGCTTGTAGGTCCAGGAGAACGGCGGCTCTATGCCGTTGGAGGCGTTGTCGGCAAAGGCCAGGCTGACCGTGCCCGTGGGCGCGATGGACAGCAGGTGGCTGTTGCGTATGCCGTGCGTGCGTATGCGCTGGCGCAGCGCATCGGGCAGGCGGCTGGCGAAGGTGCCTTCGGCCAGGTAGCCATCGGCGTCGAACTTGGGGAAGGCCCCCTTCTCGCGCGCCAGCTCCACCGAGGCGCCGTAGGCCGCATCGCGCATGCGCTCGGCAATGCGCGCGGCCATGGCCCGGCCCTCGGGCGTGTCGTAGCGCAGGCGCAGCATGGCCAGCGCATTGCCCATGCCGGTGAAGCCCACGCCGATGCGCCGCTTGGCCTCGCTTTCCTCGCGCTGCTGCGGCAGCGGCCACCAGGTCAGCTCCAGCACGTTGTCCAGCGCACGCACCTGCACGGCCACGGCGCGCTCGAAGGCCTCGAAGTCGAACGCAGGCTCGCCCGCGAAACCGAACGGATGGCGCACGAAGCGCGTGAGGATGACGGGGCCGAGGTCGCAGCAGCCGTAGGAGGGAAGCGGCTGTTCGCCGCAAGGATTCGTCGCCGCGATCTCCTCGCAGTAGCGCAGGTTGTTGTCGTCGTTGATGTGGTCCAGGAAGAGGATGCCGGGCTCGGCGAAGTCGTAGGCCGAGCGCATGATGGTGTCCCACAGCGTGCGGGCGGGCAGGGTCTGGTAGACCCACTGGCCGTCTTCGCGCTGGTGGGCACCCTGCTCCAGCAGGGCGGTGCCGGGGCGGGCGCGGTGCACCAGGTGCCAGGGCTGGTCTTCGGCCACGGCCTGCATGAAGGCGTCGCTGACGCCGACCGAGACGTTGAAGTTGTTCCAGCGGCCCGGCGTGCGCTTGGCGGTGATGAATTCGAGCACGTCGGGGTGGTCGATGCGCAGCACGCCCATCTGGGCGCCGCGCCGCGCGCCCGCGCTTTCCACGGTGGCGCAGGACTGGTCGAAGACGTTGATGTAGCTGCACGGGCCCGAGGCCAGCGAGGCGGTGGCGCGCACCTCGGCGCCACGCGGGCGGATGCGCGAGAAGTCGTAGCCCACGCCGCCGCCACGGCGCATGGTTTCGGCGGCTTCGCGCAGGGCTTCGTAGATGCCGGGGTAGCCGCCGTCGTCCACGCCCTGGATGCAGTCGCCCACGGGCTGCACGAAGCAGTTGATCAGCGTGGCCTGCAGGTCGGTGCCGGCCGCGCTCATGATGCGCCCCGCGCCTATGGCGCCGGCCTTCAGGTTGGCCAGGAACAGGGCCTCGCATTCGGCGCGGCGCGCCTCGGGCTCGACCGAGGCCAGGGCGCGGGCCACGCGGGCGTAGAGCTCGCCCACGCCGGTCTCGCCGTCCTTGAGGTATTTTTCGCGCAGCACATCGAGGCTGATGGGCTGCAGATCCGCCGCGTCCTGCGCGCGGCCCAGGTTTTCGCGATGCATTGGCATGGCTCCCGTGTTGACTTGCCTGCCGCCGTCCCTGGCACTTGCTCGGGCCTCAGTCGACAAGCACTTGTCCATCATGCTCCACGTAGGGCGGGTACGGCCCGGTGCCGCTGTGCGGAGCTTGAGATGCCGCAACAAAGCGGCCGGTCTGGACATCGAAGACATGGACTTCGCCGTCTTCGATGACATAGTGCCACCCGTGCAGGCTGAGCTGCCCGGCCTCTACCCGCGATCGCACCATGGGATAGTCCATCAACCGTTCGAGCTGCAGCACGACGGCGCGCTGCTCGGTGCGGCGCAGCGCCTCGGGGCCGGCCTGCACGGGCAGCACGGCCTCGCGGCCCAGGTCCAGCCAGCGCTGCAGGTTGCGCGCCTCGGGCGAGACTTCTCCATACAGGGCCTTGATGGCCCCGCAGTGACTGTGGCCGCAGACCACGATGCGGCTGACCTGCAGGTTGAGCACGGCGAATTCGATGGCCGCCGCCGTGCCGTGGTGGCCGTGCGATCCGTCGTACGGCGGCACGAAGGCGCCCACGTTGCGCACCAGGAACAGCTCGCCCGGCGGCGCCCCCGTGAGCAGGTAGGGCACGAGGCGCGAGTCCGAGCAGCCGATGAACAGCGTAGTGGGGTGCTGGCCCTCTTCGACCAGGGTGCGGAACTGCGCGCGGTACTGCGGGAAGGCGTGCTCGTGGAAGCGCCGCAGGCGCAGCAGCAGTTCGTCGTCGGGCATGGGCACTGCGCCTTTGCCCGGCTATTGCACCAGCGGCGAGTCGGCCGCAGCGATGCGCACGCCCACCACCTCGGACTGGCCGGCCAGCAGCTGCAGGTACTGGTGGAGCGCGCTCACCCAGGTCTGCTGGTGCAGGGCCTGGGCGACGGCCGGGCGCGCCTGCTGCCAGTCGGGCAGAACGCCCCTCTCGCGCGCGCAGACCTCGACCACGTGCAGGCCGAAGCGGCTGTGCACCAGGCGCGGCAGCACGCCGATTTCCTGGGAGGCAAAGACATCGCGCGCGAATTCGGGCGCGCAATCGCTGCGGCCCAGCCAGCCCAGTTCGCCGCCGTGCTGGCCGCTGGGGCAGTTGGACCATTGGCGCGCGGCCTCGGCAAAGCGCAGGCCGGCGTCGTCGGCGCAGCGCAGCTCGATCAGCAGGGCCTCGGCCCGCTGGGTGAGGGCGCGCACGTCCACGCCGGGCGTGACGGCAAACAGCACGTGGCGCAGGCGCACGCGCTCGCCCTGGGCGAAGCGCGCGGGGTTGGCATCGAAGTGGCGGCGGCAGGCATCCTCGCCGGGCTCGGGCAGGTGCAGCGATTGCTCCAGCAGCTGCTCTATGGCCTGGGAGGCGCGCTCGCTGATGACGCCGTCGTCGCCGGCCGCATCATCGGCGCCCAGCAGGCCTTCGCGCTGGGCCGCCTGGCGCAGCAGCTCGGTGCAGGCGCGCTGGCGCAGTTCGCGCTCGGGCGGGCGCTGTCCGGGTGCGTGCAGCGGCGTGTTGTTGATGCGGGCCACCTCGGCACCGGCCTCGCCCACGGGCTGGAAGGCCGGCACTTCGGGAATCGCCGGGAGATCCCCCATCGGGGCAGAAGAAGTAGAAGTTGAAGAAGGGTTTGAAGACGCGCAGCCGCAGTGGCCGCCGCCCGATCCGTTGCATCCATGTTCCATGTCGATCTCCTCAATGGCCGGGCTTGGCGTCACGGCGTGCCGACGATGCGGGCAGGCCCAGGCGGCGCGAGCGCACCAGCTGGTAGGGGCGCAGCAGGTAGACCAGGGTGCCGAAGCCGCTCCAGACATGGACCAGGCGCGTGAAGGGGAAGACCAGGAAGATGCTCATGCCCAGGAACATGTGGGCCTTGAACACCCAGCCGGCCTCGGCCAGCAGCTCGGCCGCGCCGCCACGGAAGGTGAGGATGCGCTGCGCCCATTCGGCCAGGGCCATCATCATGGAGCCGTCCATGTGCTTTGCCGACAGCGGAATGGTGGCCAGGCCCAGCAGCAGCTGCAGCCACAGCAGCCAGAGGATGGCGATGTCGCTGAACCTGGAGTGGGCGCGGATGCGCACGTCCGACAGCCGGCGGTGCAGCAAGATGGTGAGGCCGATGAAGCCCAGCGTGCCCGCGATGCCGCCGCTGACCATGGCCAGCAGCTGCTTGGCGCCTGCGGCCATGAAGGGCTCGTAGACGAAGTGCGGCGTGAGCATGCCCACGGTGTGGCCGAAGAACAGGAACAGCACGCCGATGTGGAACAGGTTGCTGCCCCAGCGCAGGCTGCCGCTGCGCAGCAGCTGCGATGAATCGCTCTTCCAGGTGTACTGGTCGCGGTCGAAGCGCAGCCAGCTGCCGCTGAAGAACACGGCCAGGCAGATGTAGGGGTAGAGGCCGAAGAGCAGGTGGTCTATCCAGGAGGGGGTCATGTCAGGCTCCTTTGGCGGGGTCCTTGGGCTTGGGGCGCCGCCGTGCGGCGCACGAAATGCACAGGCTGCTCGGCGCCGGGGCGCGATTGGCCCTGGCTGCTGCAGCCGTCGAAGGCGGCGGGTTCGGCCCAGGCCTCGTCCATGGCGGGCTCGGGGCGGATTTCCACGCGCTCGGCCCGGTGGCCGGTGATCTCCAGCACGGCCGCGATCACGCTGGCGTAGGGGCTGTCGCGCCGCGCCAGCGCCGTGAACAGGGCGTTGAGGATGTGGGCCATCTCGCCCAGGAATTCACGGGCGATGGCCGGCGGCTGGGTGGAGGCGAACTCCAGCACCACGGCCAGGTGGTCGGGCAGTTCGTCGGCCTCGAAGGCCAGGCCCGCGCGCTCGTAGGTCTGCTGCAGGTCGATCAGCGCCGGGCCCCGGTCGGCCGAGTCGCCGTGCACATGCTCGAACAGGTGCAGCGAGGTCTGGTGGCCCCGGTCGAAGGTGTCCACGTAGCGGGCCTCGGCCTCGAAGGGGTCCATGGACTGCAGCTGCTCGGCCAGCTGCTGCAACTCGCGCAGCCGCGCGGGCGCCACGGATTGCTCCAGGCGCAGGGCGTCGATCAGGCCCGGCAGCAGGGCGCGCAGCTCGGCGCCAGGGTAGCCGATGAGGCAGGCCAGCGCGCGCAGCGTCAGGCGCACGGGGGTGGAGGTGTTGTGATTGAACATGGCGGCAGTCCTCACATTTGCGCGCGGATGGGGATGGTGCGCGGCTTCTTGCCGCCGAACAGGCTGGCGTCGGTGCTGCCGTCGGAGCAGCCGTTGCCGAACGAGAAGCCGCAGCCGCCGCGCAAATCGAACGCGCTTTCGGCGTATTCGCGGTGGGCCGAGGGGATGACGAAGCGGTCCTCGTAGTTGGCGATCGCCATGGTCTGGTACATGTCCTCGACCTCGTGCACCGTCAGTCCCGCGTACTGGAGCACGGCCAGGTTCTGTTCCTGGTCCACGTGCTTGCTGCGCTGGTACGCGCGCATGGCCAGCATGCGCTCCAGCGCGCGCACCACGGGCGTGGTGTCGCCGGCGGTGAGCAGGTTGGCCAGGTACTGCACGGGGATGCGCAGCTGCGAGACATCGGGCAGGTCGCCATTGATGGGGCTGCGGCCGACACTGTCGAGATGCCCGGCGTTCGCCGCCGAGGTGATGGGCGACAGCGGCGGCACATACCAGACCATGGGCAGGGTGCGGTACTCGGGGTGCAGCGGCAGGGCCACCTTCCAGTCCACGGCCATCTTGTAGACGGGGCTGGACTGGGCGGCCTCGATCCAGGCGTCGGGGATGCCGTCGATGCGGGCCTGGCGGATGACCTCGGGGTCATTGGGGTCCAGGAAGATGTCCAGCTGCGCCTGGTAGAGGTCGCGGTCGCGCTCCACGCTGGCCGCTTCCTCGATGCGGTCGGCGTCGTACAGCAGCACGCCCAGGTAGCGGATGCGGCCCACGCAGGTTTCGGAGCAGACGGTGGGCTGGCCGGCCTCGATGCGCGGGTAGCAGAAGATGCATTTTTCGGCTTTGCCGCTTTGCCAGTTGTAGTAGATCTTCTTGTAGGGGCAGCCCGAGACGCACATGCGCCAGCCGCGGCACTTGTCCTGGTCGATGAGGACGATGCCGTCCTCCTCGCGCTTGTAGATCGACCCCGAGGGGCAGGACGCCACGCAGGCCGGGTTCAGGCAGTGCTCGCACAGGCGCGGCAGGTACATCATGAAGGTGTTCTCGAACTGGCCGTAGATGTCCTTCTGGATCTGCTCGAAGTTCACGTCATGGCTGCGCTTGCTGAATTCGCCGCCCAGGATCTCCTCCCAGTTCGGGCCCCATTCGATCTTCTCCATGCGCTGGCCCGAGATCAGGCTGCGCGCGCGCGCCGTGGGCGCGGCCTTGCTTTCCCTGGCCGACTGCAGGTGCTCGTAGTCGTAGGTGAAGGGTTCGTAGTAGTCGTCGATCTGGGGCAGGTTGGGGTTGGCGAAGATGCGCATCAACAGGCTCCACTTGCCGCCCTGGCGGGGCGCGATGGAGCCGTCCGTGCGGCGCATCCAGCCGCCGTTCCACTTGGCCTGGTTTTCCCACTCGCGCGGGTAGCCGATGCCGGGCTTGGTCTCGACGTTGTTGAACCAGGCGTATTCGACGCCGGGGCGGCTGGTCCAGACGTTCTTGCAGGTGACGGAGCAGGTGTGGCAGCCGATGCACTTGTCCAGGTTCAGCACCATGCCGATCTGTGCGCGGATTTTCATCGTGTTTCTCCTTGTTGTTCAGGCATGGGCGGCTGCGCCGGCCGGAGCTTCGTCGTCAAGCCAATCTATGCGGCGCATCTTTCGGACCAGCACGAACTCGTCGCGGTTGGTGCCGATGGTTCCGTAGTAGTTGAAGCCGTAGCTGTACTGCGCGTAGCCGCCGATCATGTGGGTGGGCTTGAGCACGATGCGCGTGACCGAGTTGTGGATGCCGCCGCGCGTGCCGGTGATCTCCGAGCCCGGCGTGTTGATGGTCTTCTCCTGCGCGTGGTACATCATCACCATGCCCGGCTTGACGCGCTGGCTGACCACGGCCCGCGCCGCGATGGCGCCGTTGGCGTTGTACAGCTCCACCCAGTCGTTGTCGGCGATGCCGGCGCTCTTGGCGTCGTCCTCGCTGAGCCAGACGATGGGGCCGCCACGCGCCAGCGTGAGCATCATCAGGTTGTCGCCATAGGTGGAGTGGATGCCCCACTTCTGGTGCGGCGTGATGAAGTTCAGCGCGATCTCGGGGTGGCCGTTGGGCTTTTGGCCCTGCACTTCCTGCAGCGCCTTCATGTGCACGGGCGGGCGGTAGCTGACGAAGCCCTCGCCGAAGTCGCGCATCCACGGATGGTCCTGGTAGAACTGCTGGCGGCCGGTGAGGGTGCGCCATGGGATCAGCTCATGCACGTTGGTGTAGCAGGCGTTGTAGCTGACCTTCTCGCTTTCCAGGCCCGACCAGGTGGGCGAGCTGATGATCTTGCGCGGCTGGGCCTGGATGTCGCGAAAGCGGATCTTCTCGTCCTCGCGGTGCAGGGCCAAGTGGGCGTGCTCGCGCCCCGTCTGCTTCGACAGTGCCTCCCAGGCCTTGACGGCCACGTGGCCGTTGGTCTCGGGCGCCAGCATCATCACCACCTCGGTGGCGTCGATGTCGGTGACGATGCGCGGGCGGCCCTGGCTCACTCCTTCCTCGCGCACCAGGCCGTTGAGCTCGCCCAGCTGCTCCACCTCGGTCTCGGTGTTCCAGCCGATGCCCTTGCCGCCGTTGCCCAGCCTGTCCATCAGCGGGCCCAGGGCCGTGAAGCGCTTGTAGAGGTTGGGATAGTCGCGCTCGACCACGGCAATCTGCGGCGCGGTCTTGCCGGGGATCAGGGCGCACTCGCCCTTCTTCCAGTCGCGCACGCCATCGGGCTGGGCCAGCTCGGCGGGGGTGTCGTGCATCAGCGGCGTGAGCACCACGTCCTTTTCCACGCCCAGGTGGCCCACGCAGACCTCGCTGAAGGACTTGGCGAAGCCCTTGTAGATCTCCCAGTCGCTCCTGGCCTGCCAGGCCGGGTCCACGGCCGCCGACAGCGGGTGGATGAAGGGGTGCATGTCGCTGGTGTTGAGGTCGTTCTTCTCATACCAGGTGGCCGTGGGCAGGACGATGTCCGAGTACAGGCAGGTGGTGCTCATGCGGAAGTCCAGCGTGACCAGCAGGTCCAGCTTGCCTTCGGGCGCCTTGTCGTGCCAGCGCACTTCCTGCGGCTTGGCCGAATGGCCGGCGCCGGGCCGCCCCAAGCCGGCCGCCCCCTGGGGGGAGGCGCGCAGCGCATCGGGGGGGTCTTGTTCTCCAAGATCTTTTCCTTGCACGCCATGAGTGGTGCCCAGCAGGTGCTTGAGGAAGTACTCATGGCCCTTGCCCGAGCTGCCCAGGATGTTGGAGCGCCACACGAACATGTTGCGCGGCCAGTTGGCCGGGTGGTCGGGGTCCTCGCAGCTCATGGACAGCGAGCCGTCCTGCAGGGACTGCACCACGTGGTCCTTCACGTCCAGGCCCTGGGCCTGGGCGTCGCGCACCAGCTGCAGCGGGTTGGCCTGCAGCTGCGGTGCGCTGGGCAGCCAGCCCATGCGCTCGGCGCGCACGTTGTAGTCGATCATGGCGCCGCCGTACTGGCTGCGGTCGGCCAGCGGGGACAGCACCTCTTCCACGCCCAGCTTCTCGTAGCGCCACTGGTCGGTGTGGGCGTAGAAGAAGCTGGTGGAGTTCATCTGGCGCGGCGGGCGCAGCCAGTCCAGCGCAAAGGCCAGCGCGGTCCAGCCGGTCTGCGGGCGCAGCTTTTCCTGGCCCACGTAGTGCGCCCAGCCGCCGCCGCTCTGGCCTATGCAGCCGCACAGCATCAGCATGTTGATGATGCCGCGGTAGTTCATGTCGCAGTGGTACCAGTGGTTCATGGCCGCGCCGATGATGACCATGGACTTGCCGCGCGTCTTCTCGGCGTTGTCGGCGAACTGGCGCGCAATGGCGATCACCTGGTCACGCGGCACGCCGGTGATCTTTTCCTGCCAGGCCGGGGTGTAGGGCGCATCGGCGTCATAGCCGCCATCAGCGCCCTCGCCTTCCAGACCGCGGTGGATGCCGTAGTTGCCCGCCAGCAGGTCGAACACGGTGGCCACGATGGCCTCCTCGCCGTCCAGCACCATGCGCGAGACGGGCACGCGGCGCAGCAGCACATCCGTGCCCTGCTCGTTGGCGTCGAACCCCGGCGACTGCAGGCCGCCGAAGTAGGGGAAGGCCACGTCGGCCACTTCACTGTCCACGCCCTGGCCGTCCAGCACCGAGAGCTTGAGCTGCACGTCGTTGCCCGTGCGCGCCTCCTTGGATTCGAGGTTCCACAGGCCCTCGTCGGCACGGCCGGCCTCGCCCCAGCGAAAGCCGATGGAGCCGTTGGGCAGGGCCACGCCGCCGTCCTCGCCGTAGGCCACGGTCTTCCACTCGGGGTTGCTGTCCTGGCCCAGGTGGCCGTCGAAGTCGCTGGCGCGCACATAGCGCTCGGGAACCAGGGCCGTGCGGCCGTCGGGCAGTTGCTGGCGCTTGAGGCGGATCAGCAGCGGCAGGTCGGTGTAGCGGCGCGCATAGTCCTCGAAATAGGCCGGGCGGCCGCGCTCGCCGAAGTAGAACTCCTTGAGGATGACGTGGCCCATGGCCATGGCCACGGCCGCGTCCGTGCCCTGCTTGGGGTGCATCCACAGGTCGGCCAGCTTGGCGACCTCGGAGTAGTCGGGCGTGACGGCCACGACCTTGGCGCCCTTGTAGCGGACCTCGGTGAAGAAGTGGGCGTCGGGGGTGCGCGTCTGGGGCACGTTGGAGCCCCAGGCGATGATGAAGTTGGAGTTGTACCAGTCCGCGCTCTCTGGCACGTCGGTCTGCTCGCCCCAGGTCTGGGGGCTGGCCGGCGGCAGGTCGCAGTACCAGTCGTAGAAGCTCATGCACACGCCGCCGATCAGGCTCAGGTAGCGGCTGCCTGCGGCATACGAGATCATGGACATGGCCGGAATCGGCGAGAAGCCGATGATGCGGTCCGGCCCGTGCTTCTTGATGGTGTAGACGTTGGCCGCCGCGATCATGCGGTTGACCTCGTCCCAGCTGCTGCGCACGAAGCCGCCCAGGCCGCGCTGCTTTTGCCACTCGCTGCGCGCATCCTCGTTCTCGACGATGGCGGCCCAGGCATCGACCGGGCTCCTGGCCACGGCCAGGGCAGCGCGCCAGTGCTTGAGCAGCCGGCCGCGCACCATGGGGTATTTGACGCGGTTGGCGCTGTACAGGTACCAGCTGTAGCTGGCTCCGCGCGCGCAGCCGCGCGGCTCGTGGTTGGGCAGGTCGGCGCGCGTGCGCGGGTAGTCGGTCTGCTGGGTCTCCCAGGTCACGATGCCGCCCTTGACGTAGATCTTCCACGAGCACGAGCCCGTGCAGTTCACGCCGTGCGTGGAGCGCACCACCTTGTCATGCGCCCAGCGGTCGCGGTAGGCGTCTTCCCAGGTGCGGTCCTCGCCCGTCACCTGGCCATGGCCGTTGGAGAATTCCTGCCGGGGCAGGGAGAAGTAGGAAAGCTTGTCCAGAAAATGGCTCATCGCGGGACTCCTTGTTGTTCGTTGCGGTGCGGTCTGCGGCCCGGGGCTCAGCAGGGCATCTCGGCGTTCCTGCGCGCGTAGTACCACCAGGTCACGCCCACGCACAGCACATAGAAGGCGGCAAACACCCACAGCGCCAGCTCGGGCCCGCCCGTGGCGGCGATGGAGCTGCCGTAGCTCTTGGGGATGAAGAAGCCGCCGTAGGCTCCCAGCGCGCCCGCAAAGCCCAGGGCGGCCGCGCCTTCGGTATTGCCCTCCTTGAGGGCATGGGCCTGGGCTTCCTCGCTGGGATGGGCGCCGAGCTCGCGCTGCTTGAGGGCCAGGAAAATCGCCGGGATCATGCTGAAGGTCGATCCGTTGCCGATGCCCGTGGTCAGGAACAGCACCAGGAACATCAGGAAGAAGCCCATGAAGCTGCCCTCGGCAGGGCCGAAGCCCAGCGCGTAGCCGCCGCTGCCCTTGGGCAGAAAATACAGCACGCCCACCACGGCCACGGCCATGACGAGGAAGTTCCAGAACGTCACGCGCGCGCCGCCCGCCTTGTCGGCCAGCCAGCCGCCAAAGGGCCGCGACAGCGCGCCCAGCAGCGGGCCCAGCCAGGCATAGGCCAGCGGATTGACCGCCGGGAACTGGCTCTTGATCAGCAGCGGAAAGCCGGCGGCAAAGCCGATGAACGAGCCGAAGGTGCCCAGGTACAGCAGGCACATCACCCAGTTGTGCTTGCGCCGGAAGATGGCGGCCTGGGCCGCGAAGCTGGCCTTGGCGTCGGCGATGTCGTTCATGCCGAACCAGGCGGCCAGCGAGACGATGGCGATCCACGGCACCCAGATGAAGGCCGCGTTCTGCGCCCAGACCCGGGTGGTCTCGCCGGCCTTGGTGATGGTCTGCGCATCGCCGCCGAAGACGCCGAAGATGCCGGCCGTGATCACCAGCGGGCTCAGGAACTGCACCACCGACACGCCCAGGTTGCCCAGGCCCGCGTTCACGCCCAGGGCCGAGCCCTTGCGCTCCTTGGGAAAGAAGAAGCTGATGTTGGCCATGCTGGAGCTGAAGTTGCCCCCGCCCAGGCCGCACAGCAGGGCCAGGATCAGCATGGTCGGATAGCCGGTGGTGGCGTCCTGCACGGCGTAGCCGATGCCGATGGCCGGGATCAGCAGCGAGGCCGTGGACAGCGCCGTCCAGCGGCGCCCGCCCATCAGCGGCACCATGAAGGAATAGAAGATGCGCAGCGTGGCGCCCGACAGCGCGGGCGCCGCCGCCAGCCAGAACAGCTGGTTGGTGGAGTAGGTGAAGCCCAGCGCGGGCAGGTTCACGGCCACCACGCTCCAGACCTGCCAGATGGCAAAGGCCAGGAACAGGGCGGGCACCGAGATCCAGAGGTTGATCCTGGCGATGGCCTCGCCCTCGCGCTCCCAGAACTGCCTGTCCTCGGGGCGCCAGAGGGTCAGCACGCTGCCGGGGCGGCTGCGCGCGGATGCCTTTGCGGCGGTCTTGGTGTTCGCATGCATGTGCAACTCCTGCGGTTCAGCGCGCGGCCGGCTGCACATCGCTGTGGCCGCCGTGGCTGTTGAGCACGTCGGTGCGGCGCACCTCGGTGAAATACATCCAGATCAGCGACACCCAGACCACGCCGTACAGCAGCATGAAGGCGCTGGAGCGGATGCCCGTCCAGTCCAGCAGCACGCCGAACAGGATGGGCAGGATGAAGCCGCCCAGGCCGCCGGCCAGGCCCACGATGCCGCTGATGGCGCCGATGTTTCCGGGGTAGTCGTCGCTGATGTACTTGAAGACGCTGGCCTTGCCGAAGGCCATGGCAATGCCCAGCACGAACATCAGCGCGGTGAAGGCATAGACGTTCAGGCCCAGGTGAAAGCGGGTGCTGCCCTCGGTGGTGAGCACCGTGAAATCCGTCTGCGGATAGGACAGCAGGAACAGGCAGATCCAGCACACCCACAGCACCCACCAGGTCACGCTGTGTGCGCCGTACTTGTCCGACAGCCAGCCGCCGATGGCGCGCAGCACGCCGCCCGGCAGCGAAAAGCAGGCCGCCAGCAGGGCCGCCACGCGGATGTCCAGGCCGTACTCGCCCACGTAGTACTGCACCATCCACAGGCTCAGCGCCACATAGCCGCCGAAGACGATGCTGTAGTACTGGCAGTACTTGAGCACGCGCGGGTCCTTGAGCGCCTTCAACTGGTCGCTGAAGCGCACGTTGCTGGGCACCAGGTGGGCCGGGTCGCTGTGGCTGAACAGCCAGAACAGCACCAGCGCGCCCAGCATGATGGCCGCATAGGCATGCGGCACGGCGGCCCAGCCGAAGGCCACCAGGATCACCGGCGCCACGAACTTGTTGACCGCCGCGCCCGAGTTGCCCGCGCCATAGATGCCCATGGCCATGCCCTGGCGCTCCTTGGGAAACCAGCGCGCCACATAGGGCGTGCCCACCGAGAACGAGCCGCCCGCCAGGCCCACGAACAGGCCGATGGTCAGGAAGTGCCAGTACTCGGTGGCATAGCCCATCACCCAGATCGCGGGCACGGTGACGGCCATCAGCACCGCCATCACGATGCGCCCGCCGAAGCGGTCGGTCCAGATGCCCAGCGGCACGCGCACCAGCGAGCCCGTGAGCACGGGCATGGCCGTGAGCAGGCCGAACTGCGTGGCGGTCAGATCCAGCATCTTCTTGATGGGGATGCCGATGATGCCGAACATCATCCAGACCATGAAGCAGACCGTGAAGGCCAGGGTGCTGACGGCCAGGACCGACCAGGCCTGGCGGTCGTGGCGTGTGCCTGTGCTGGTGCTCTTTCGGGGGTCGCCCTGTGCGGTGGGCGCTGTGTTTGCCATTTTGTATTCCTCGTGGGGGCTATGGCATCCATGGTCCCGCGCGAGGGCCGCGCCGCACATCCGCCAGCCGTACGCTCGGACAAGGCGGAAGAACTAGGAGCGCGCAGGCGGGCCTAGTTCCAAAGAACTATCGAGGACAAAAAGGCTTGACGCAGATCAGGAGCGGCGGCCGAAGACCGATTTCGGGCTGCGCCCGTAGAACCGCGTGAACGCGGCACTGAAGTTCGACGGATGGGCATAGCCCACCTGCCAGCCGGCCTGGGCGACCTGGCAGCCGGTCTCCAGCAGCGCCCAGGCGCGGCGCATGCGCAGCTCCAGCAGCAGGGCCTGGGGCGTGGTGCCGAAGACGGCGCGAAAGCCCTGCTTGAGCCGGTGCTCGCCCAGGCCCACGGCGGCGCTCAGGTGGGCCAGGGTCAGCGCGCGGTCCATCTGGGTGGACAGCAGTTCGCGCGCCTGCTCCAGCCGGGCCAGTTCGTCGGCCGACCAGCGCGGTGCCGCCTTGGCCGGCTGCGGCGCAGGCGCGAGATGCCGCAGCTCCAGCGCGGCCAGGCTCAGCATGGCGATGTGGCGGTCCAGCGCATCGGTGGGCTGGTGCCCGGGCGGCTGGGCCAGGCGCCGCGCCAGCGCCAGGCTGGCCGGCAGGCTGGCACGGTGGTCCAAGGGCCGCACACCGGCCGCGCCGTCCACCTGAGTCAGCCGCCGCGAAAGCTCGGCCCCCAGGTAGCGGTCCAGCGCTGCACCCGACAGCAGCAGGCGCAGCTGGCGCACGGTCTGGCCTGCCGCATAGCGGCGCTCGCCCTGGCTGCCGCGAAAGGCTGCCAGCGTGGTCTGCCCTGCGCCGAAGCGCAGCGCCGCGCCCGTGCGCGCCACAAAGCCCGATTCCCCGGCCAGCCCCAGCGTGATGACCAGGGTGCGGCCCTGGTCCGAGGCATCGGCCTGCACGCTGTCCTCCACCAGGTCGCGCAGCGGGCAGTAGTGCGAGCGCGCCAGCACGATGCCGTCACCCAGCGTGAAGCGCTCCGCATGGCAGTCGCCCAGCTCGGCGGGCAGGGCATGCCGCGTCCAGCCCGGTGCACAGGGCTGGGGCAAGGCAAGCGAGGAAGGGATGCGGGAGGTCATGGGAGAGGAATGGATGCGCGCTTCGCATAGGAAATGCTCCGGCGCGCATACGTTTTCAAATGATAGCGATTCTCATCTTCCCTAGCATCGGTCTCCAACGAGATTCCCTTTTGGAGAGGACGAGAAAACCATGGCATTCCCCCTTCGCTGGCCGGCCGCGCTGGCCCTGGCCCCCTTCACGGTGGCGGCCCAGGGCCAGGCGCCCGAAGCCGCCCTGCCCGAGATCACGGTCACGGTGAACAAGCAGGCCGAGAGCCTGGACGCCGTGCCCGCCAGCGTCTCCGTCTTCGACGGCGCGGCGCTGGAGGCGGCCGGCGTGCGCGGGCTGGACGCGCTGTCCGCCCAGGTGCCGGGCTTTGTGTTCCAGGCCTTCGGCCAGTCGGGCGTGCAGCCGCCCGTGATGCGCGGGCTGACGGCCAACTTCGTGTCGTTCTCCTCGTCCACGCTGCTGCTGGTCGATGGCGTGCCCACGCTGATGGCCCAGGGCTTCGAGCACAACCTGCAGGGCGTGGACCGCGTGGAGGTGCTGCGCGGCCCGCAATCGACGCTGTACGGCCGCAATGCCGAAGCGGGCGTGGTCAGCATCGTCACGCGCCAGCCCGGCGACATGCCGTATGCATCGATCAGCGCCGAGGCCGGCCACCACGGCCAGCGCGCAGGCAGCTTCGAGCTGGGCCGCGCCCTGGTGCCGGGCCAGCTCTACATCGGCCTGTCGGGCGAGTGGCGCGCGCAGGACGGCTTCATTCGCCAGCAGGCGACGGGAGCGCGCGTGGACGACCGCGAGCGCGCCAGCGGCCGCCTGGCCCTGCGCTGGACGCCCACGGCCGAGACCGAGGCCACGCTGCGCTACGCCCAGCAGCGCTGGGACGACGGCGCCGCGCAATGGGGCAGCATTGCCGCGCCGCGCGCCACGGTGAACTCGGGCACGGACAGCTGGAACCGCTCGCGCGGGCAGACGCTGGCGCTCGATGTCTCGCACCGCTTTGCCTCGGGGCTGCGGCTGCGCTCCATCACCGCGCGCAATGTCTTCGACGACCGCGTGCTGCAGGACACGGACTTCCAGCGCGCCGACCTGCTCCACGTGCGGCGTGACTACCGCCTGGCCACGACCTCGCAGGAACTGCGCCTGGAGGGCGAGGCCGCAGGCCTGTGGAACGCGCGCTGGCTGGCCGGCCTGTACCTGGACCGCGACGACCATGACCTGCGCTACGAGCAAAAGCTGCCCGCCGCACTGATGCGGCCCACGGCCGGGCTCAAGGGCAGCACGGCGGCGCTGTTCACGCACTGGACCGTCCCGCTGTCCGAGCGCTGGACGCTGGCGGCCGGCGCGCGCGTGGAGCGCAACCGCGTGGAACTGGCCCCCGTGGGCGCGGCGGCGCGCAGCGACGACTGGTCGCGCTTGAGCCCCAAGCTCTCGCTGCAATACCAGTGGTCGCCCCAGGGCCAGATCTACACCAGCCTCAGCGAAGGCTACCGCGCGGGCGGCTTCAACGTGTTCTCTCCGGCCATGGGCTATGCGGCCTACGAGCCAGAGACCGTGCGCGCATGGGAGATCGGCACCAAGGGCCGGCTGCTGGGGCAGCGCCTGCGCTATGCGGCCTCGGTCTACACCCAGCAGGTTCGCGACATGCAGGTGCAGCAGATGGGCCTGCCGGGCGTGGTCTACATCACCAATGCGGCGCGGGCACGCTCCACGGGCGCGGACTTCGAGCTGGACTATGTGTTCGGCGGCGGCTGGCAGCTGCAGACGGCCCTGGGCCTGAACCGCACGCGCTTCGGCAGCTTCCGCGACGGCGGCGCCGTCTACGACGGCCACCGCAACCCGTTTGCGCCCGACATGACGGCCCATGTGGCGCTGCGCTACGACGCGCCCGGCCGCTGGTGGGCGCAGGCCGCCGTGCAGGGCACGGGCAAGGTCTACCTGGACGCCGCCAACGCCTACCGCCGCCCCGGCTACGGGCTGCTCAACCTGGCGGCCGGCTATGCCCAGGGGTCCTGGGAAATCGCCGCCTACCTGCGCAATGCCGCCAACCGCCGCTACGACGCCGTGGGCTACCTCAACGGCCAGGTCGTGGTCTACAGCCCGCCGCGCGAGTTCGGCGTGCGGCTGACCTGGCGCATGTGACTCCCTTTCGTGAAAAGGACCTTCCGATGAATACACCCCGCTGCGAATCCCCTACCCACACCCCCTCCCACGCCCTGCAGCCGCTGTGGGACCTGGCCGCCGCCCAGGTGCAGGCCGAGGCCCTGGTGCTGGCGCTCGAATCGGGGGCACTGGACCGACTGGCCACGCCACAGACGCCGGCCGAGCTGGCCCAGGCCCAGGGCTGGAACGAGGCCAATACCTCCCATTGGCTGGAATTGCTGTGGAGCATGGGCCTCCTGCGGCGCGGCCAGCACGAGCCCGTGAGCTACCTGCTGGCCACCGATGCGCTGCGCTACCTTCACAGCGCATCGCCCGAGTCCTGCGGCGCGGCCTGGCTGTTCCGCCTGCGCTCGCTGCGCCACTCCGCCACGCTGCTGCGCGGCCTGGTCGAGCACGGCCCTGCCGGGGACGGCTCGGCCTGCAGCGCCCCCTTGGCCACGGGCAATGCCGAAGGCTGGGCCGCCGCCGCGCGCGCCCAGATCGGCCAGGAGCAGCGCGCCGTCAGCGTGCCTGCCGCGCTGAACCTGCTGCAGCAGGTTCCCGAGGCAGGCGCCGCGCGCCGCATGCTGGACCTGGGCGGCGGCCCCGGCTGGATCGCGCTGGCCCTGCTGCGCCGGCAGCCCGCGCTGCAGGCCAGCGTCTTCGACTGGCCCGAGGCCGTGGCCGTGGCGGCGGACAACGCCCGCCAGTCCCGCCTGTCCGACCGCTTCACCGCCCTGGGCGGCAACCTGGCCACGGACGGCATAGGCAGCGGCTACGACCTGGTCTGGTGCTCGTCCGTGCTGCACTTCGTGCCCGATGCGGCAGCCGTGGTCGCCAAGGTGTTCGACGCGCTGGCGCCCGGCGGCGTCTTCGTCTGCGCCCATGCGGAGGTGGACGACGCGCCCGAATCGGCCCTGCGCACCCTGCCCTACTACCTGCCCATGCGCCTGCTGGGCCGCAGCGTGACGCGGCGCGGCGAGCTGCAGGCGCTGCTGGCGCAGGCGGGTTTCGAGCGCATAGAACGCATCGAGTCGCGCGAGTTTCCGATGGCGCCGCTGGCCGTGCTCGTGGCGCGCAAGGCCGCGCCATGAAGGCCGCAGCTCCCCGCCCTGTCTGGCTGCTCCAGGCACTTTTCGGCTGGCTGCACCTGGCGCTCACCGCCCCCAGCGTCTACCTCTGGCTGGGCCTGCCCCTGGTCATGCGCCAGCATGGCTGGTCGGGCACGGCCATCGGCCTGTTCCAGCTGGCGGGGCTGCCCGCGCTGATCAAGTTCGCGCTGGCCGCGCCCGTGGAAGCGCGCAGCGCGAACGGCCAGCCGCGCTACCGCGCCTGGGCGCTGGCCCTGTGCCTGGCCTATGCGGCCGTGCTGCTGGCCCTGGGCTGGCAGCAGTTGCTGGCCGAGCGCCTGTGGCTGTTCGGCCTGGCCTTCGCGGCCGCGCTGGCCGCCACCTGGGCCGACATTCCCGTCAGCGCCCTGGCCATCCGCCTGCTGCCCGCGTCCGAGCGCATGCGCGCCGGGGGCGTGCGCGCAGCGGCGCTGTCGCTGGGCGCCATCGTGGGCGGCGGGATGATGCTGCTCATGCAGGCGAAATGGGGCTGGCGCGCGCCCTTCCTCTGCCTGGCCGGCGCGCTGGCCCTGGGCGCCCTGCTGCTGGCCTGGGTGGTGCGCCATGAGCCGGGGGATGCGCCCTCGCCCCTGCTGCTGCCTGCGCCCAAAGCTGGACTGGCCGCCATGGTCCGCGGCTATGGCGCCCAGCCTGGGGCCTGGCGCTGGGCCCTGGTGCTGGTCAGCTGCTTCCCCTTCATCGGCGCGGCCTGGTTCTACCTGAAGCCGCTGATGCTGGACCATGGCTTCGCACCCGCCCATGCCGCCCTGCTGGCCGGCATGGGCGGCGGCGTGGTGGCTGCGCTGGCGGGCGCGGCCTCGCCCCTGCTCACGCGCCGCCTTGGCACCCGGCGCGCCCTGCCCCTGTATGCGGGCTGCAACGTGGCGGCGCTGGCCCTGCTGGCCGCCGTCATCGCAGCCGGCGCCCCGGCCCCGGGCCTGGTCGCGGCCGTGGCCTGCGTGGCAGCAGCCATGGGCGCCTCCTCGGCCTGCGTCTTCGGACTGATGATGCAATTCGCCCGCCCGCGCTGGCAGGCCTTCGACTACGGCCTGCAGGCCAGTCTGTTTGCCGCCAGCCGCATGCTGGTGCCGCTGGCCGCCGGCGTGGCGCTGGACGCCGTGGGCGCGGCAGCCATGCTCACCGGGCTGACCGTAGCGGCCGCGCTGGCGTGGGTGTGGGCGCTGCGGTGTGCGGGGGATGGTTGGGCTTCAGCCACAGCGTAGGCCGCTAATCCCGCTGCCGCTCCGACGCATACACCGCCGCCTGCACGCGCGAGCTCAGGCCGAGCTTGCGCAGGATGTGTTGCACATGGATCTTGACCGTGGTCTCGGCAATGTCCAGCGTGCGGGCGATTTCCTTGTTGCTGGCGCCCCGGGCGATCTGGACCAGCACCTCTTCCTCGCGCGGGGACAGCGGCGAGGCCGGGGCCTCGTCCGGCTCGGGCGCCTGGGGCTCGGGCGCGCCCTGGGACTGGAAGGCGGCCACCAGCTTGCCCATCATCTCGGGGCTGACCACAGGCTCGCCGCGCGCGGCGCGGCGCAAGGCTTCGGACAGCAGGTCGCCGTCGATGGTCTTGAGCAGATAGCCCTGGGCGCCGTTGCGCAGCGCGGCCGCCAGGTCCTGGCCGTCCTCGCTCACGGTGAGCATGACGACGCGGCTGCCGGGCGATGCGGCCCGCAGGCCCGCGATGGCATCGACGCCCAGCACGCCGGGCAGGTGGTTGTCCAGCAGGATGACCTGGGGCGCCAGCGCGGGCACCAGGCGCAGGGCCTCGCCCGCGTCGCCGGCCTCGCCGACCACGCGCAGGCCCGCATCCTGGGCGATGAGGGCGATCAGGCCGCGGCGGAACAGCGTGTGGTCGTCGATGACGAAGACGGAGATGGGGCTGGAGAAGGACATGGGGCGGCTTTTTTCTTCCGGGAGCGTGTCACGCGTTCGAGGGGAGGGCCTGCGCTGGCGCGCCGGCCGAGGCCGACGGCGGCAGCTCGATCAGCACGCGCGTGCCCTCGCCGGGGCGGGAGTGGACATGGACCAGCGCCTGCGCCAGCAGGGCGCGCTCGCGCATGATGCCCAGGCCCACATGCAGCGAGTCCGGCGCCACGTCGGCGGGGACGAAGCCGCAGCCGTCGTCGCTGACCTCGAAGCGCCAGGGGTGGCGCCCCACGCGCAGCTGCACATGCCTGGCACCCGCGTGCTTGCGCACGTTGGACAGCGCCTCCTGCACCATGTGCAGCACCTGGATCTGCACATCGGGCGCCAGCGGCAGGCCCTGGCCCGTCATGCTCAGCGAGGTGGCAATGCCCGTCTGGTGCTCGAACTTGGACAGCGTGGCGCGCAGCGCGGCCTCGATGTCCTCGGCGCTGGTGCGCGTGCGGAAATGCACCAGCAGCTCGCGCACGTCGGCATAGCATTCGCGCACGCCCACTTCCAGCTCGCCCAGGCTGCGGTCGCGCGCCTCGTCGCGGCCCTTGGCCACGGCGTCGCGCAGCAGCTGGGTCTGTATCTTGAGAAAGGCCAGCGACTGGGCAATGGAGTCATGCAGCTCGCGCGCGATCAGGCCGCGCTCCTCGGCCACGGCGGCTTCGCGCTCCAGCGCCGTGGCGCGCAGGCTTTCCATGGCACTGGCCAGGTGGCGCGCCATGGCGGACAGCAGGTCGCGCATGTCGTCCGTGAGCACCACGCTGGAGCGAAAGAACAGGTTGACCTCGCCCAGCAGGCGCTGCTGCAGTTGCACGGGGATGCTGACCACGGTCTCGAAGCCGGCCTCGCGGCAGTGCGGCAGCTGCAGGTCGCTGGCCGGCGTGATGGGGATCACGCGCAGCCGCGCCTGCTCGCGCGGCTGGCCGCACAGGCAGGCGCCCGTGTGCAGGCAGTGCTCCTGCACCGACATGGACTGGGGCAGGCCGTCGCCGGCCAGCAGCACGTAGCGCTCGTTGGCCTCGTCGGACCAGCGCACCGTGGCCGCATCGGCCTGGGCTGCCAGGCGGACCTGGCGCACAAAGCCTTCGGCCAGGGCCTGGAGGCTGGCCGCCTCGGAGGCCTGCACGCTGACCGCGTACAGCGCCTGCAGCTGCTGGTGCTGCACGTTGAGGCTGGCGGTCTTCTCGCGCACCTTGTCTTCCAATTCGGCGTGCGAGCTTTGCAGCGACTGGGCCATGAGGTTGAAGCCGGCCGCCAGCTGGCCGAACTCGTCGTCCACCTCCACGCTCATGCGCGTGTCCAGGTGTCCGCGGCGCATGCGCTCCAGCGCCGAGCGCAGCTGGCCCACGGGATGCAGCACCAGCCAGTAGCTGGTGGCCATGAAACTCACGGCCGCGATGATGGCCAGCGCCATCAGACACATCTGAAACAGGTGCAGGATGGCCGTCCAGCGCGAGAGCCGGTCCTCGATGGCTTCGACAAAGCCGTCCACCTCGCGCACGAAGGCGTCGGCGCTGCCCATGATGGCCTGCGCATCAGCCTGGTCCTCGGCCTGCCAGCGCGCGTGCAGCGCGCTCCAGTCGCGGCGTATGCGCTCGTAGCGCGCCCTGACCTCGTCGCTCCAGGGCACGAACAGCGGGCGCGACATGTCGCCGCTGCGCAGCAGGTCCAGGCTGGCGTCGAACTGCTGCGCGCGCGCCTGCCACTGCGCAGGCGCCTCGTTCTGGCGCGCCATGGCCATGCGCACCATGCTCATGCGCAGCCGCCCGGCCTCGTTCACGGCGGCCGCGCCGCCCTCCAGCTGCCAAGCCACCCACAGCGTAAAGCCGATCGATGCCACGGCCGCCAGCAGGCAGGCCGCGCCCATGAGCAGCAGCTTGGTCGAAAGCGAGGGCTTGCCATGCATGGTCGCACTGTAGCCACGGCACATTTGCGCGTCTTGACCTGAATCAAGCGCCACCCGTTTGCGCCGTGCCCCCGCCCCGATTCCTAGGATCCTTTCCAACTGCCCCCAATGCCCACAGGGCCTATGGAGGCCCCGGGCAAGGCCAGTGTTTAGCATGGGGCCATGCAAGTCCGCTCCATCCCCCGCCCCTTCATCCGCACCCCGCGCCTTGCCGGCCTGGCTGCGGCCGCATGGCTGGCGGCAGCCCTTGCCGGCTGCGCCAGCTCCTCCACACCGGCGCGGGACTGGACGCAGCAGCTGCAGCGCTGGTCCGACGCACCCCTGGTGCTGCTGGGCGAGCAGCACGATGCGGCGGCCCACCAGGCCTGGCAACAGGCCACGGTGCAGCAGCTGGCCACGCAGGAGCGCCTGGCCGCGCTGGTGATCGAGATGGCGCCGCGCACGGGCTCCACGGCCAGCCTGGCGCGCGATGCCTCCGAGGACGCTGTGCGGCAGGCCCTGCAATGGCAGGACGCCGCCTGGCCCTGGCCGCGCTACCGCGGCGTGGTCATGGCCGCCGTGCGCGCAGGCGTGCCCGTGCTGGGCGGCAACCTGCCCCGCGCCGACATGAAGCAGGCCATGCGCAACCAGAACCTGGACACCCACCTGCCGCCCGAAGCCTGGCAGCGCCAGCTCGACGCCATCCGCGAAGGCCACTGCGGCCTGCTGCCCGACACCCAGTTGGCGCCCATGGCCCGCATCCAGCTGGCCCGCGACGCCAGCATGGCCGAGGTGGCCAGGGCCGCAGTCAAGCCCGGCAAGACCGTGCTGTTGGTGGCCGGGCGGGGCCATGTCCTGCGCGGGGTGGGCATCCCGACCTGGCTGCCGGAGTCCGCAGCAGCCAAAGTGGCCGTGGCGCAGGCAGGCGAGACATCGGTGGCGCACGAATCCGATGTGGACTGGCTGCAGAAGACGGACGCCTTGCCGGCCAAGGACCACTGCGCAGAGCTGCGCGAGAAGTTCAGGAACCCGCCGGCACCGCGGGCGGATGCGGGTCGGGTGGACTGAGCTTCACCCCTGCACGGCCCACATCCCCTCGTTGCCCGAGACCCACTCGCCGAACGCCTGCGCAGGCATGGGCTTGCTGCACAGATAGCCCTGGAAGAAGTCGCACCCCTTGCCGCGCAGGAATGCCAGCTGCTCGGCCGTCTCCACGCCCTCGGCCAGCACCTTCAGCCCCATGGCATGCCCCAGCGCGATCACCGACCCGCTGATGGCCATGTCGTCGGCGCTGTGCGGGATGTCGCGGATGAAGCCCTGGTCGATCTTGAGCAGGTCCAGCGGGAAGCGCTTGAGGTGGGCCAGCGAGGAATAACCGGTGCCGAAGTCGTCGATGGCCAGCCGCAGGCCCTGGGCGCGCAGACGGCGCATGACGGCCAGGGCCTCCTCGGGGCGCTCGGCCAGGGCGCTTTCGGTGATCTCCAGCTCCAGGCAGTGCGGGGCGAAGCCCGTGGCGGCCAGCGCGTCGGCGGTGGCACCGGCGATGTCGGTCAGCAGGAACTGGTGCAGCGAGACATTGACCGCGATGGTCATCTCGGGCAGGCCCTGATCGCGCCAGCGCTGGCCCTGGGCGCAGGCCTCGCGCAGCACCCACAGGCCCAGCGCGCCGATGACGCCCGAGCTTTCGGCCACGGGAATGAAGCGTGCCGGGGAGATGAGGCCCTCGTCCGGGTCCAGCCAGCGCACCAGGGCCTCGGCGCCCACCAGGCGGCCCGTGGCCAGGTCGATCTGGGGCTGGAAGTACAGGCGCAGGTGGCCCAGGTCTATGGCCTGCCGCAGCCGTGCCTCCATGGCCAGGCGCTCGCGCGCGGCCGAGGTCATGTCTTCCTCGAAGAAGCACCAGGCACGGCCGCTGCGCGACTTGGCGCCGTAGACGGCCGCATGCGCGCCCTGCAGCAGGTCCTGGGCATTGCCGGCGTGGGAGGGGTACATGCAGATGCCCACGCTGACGCCGGCCATGACGGACAGGCCGTCCGGCGAGCTCCAGGGCTGGCCGGCCGCCGCGATCAGTTGCCGTGCGCGGGCGATGGCGTCGCCGCGCTCGCTCATGCCCTTGCACAGCACGGCCAGTTCGTCACCGGCCATGCGACCTATGAGGTCCTGGGGACCCAGGGAATCGTGCACACGGGCGGCGATGTGGCGCAGCACCTGGTCGCCGATGGCGTGGCCGTAGCTGTCGTTGACGTCCTTGAAGCGATCGATGTTCAGCAGCATTACGGCCAGCGTGCCCTGCTCGGCGGCCGCCTCGGCCACGGCGTCTTCCAGCAGCGCTGTGAAGCGCACGCTGTTGGGCAGGCCGGTGAGCATGTCGCGGTGGGCCAGGAATTCGAGCTGGGCCTCGCGCGCCTTCTCGGCCGAGATGTCGGTGAACATGCACACGTAGTGCGTGACCTTGCCCTGTGCGTCCTTGACGGCGCTGAGCGACATGCGCTCGGGAAAGACCTCGCCGTTCTTGCGGCGGTTCCAGATTTCGCCCTGCCAGTGGCCCGTGGCCTGCATGCTGTCCCACATGGCCTCGTAGAAGGCCTTGTCGTGGCGGCCGGACTTGAACATGCGCGGGGTCTTGCCCAGCATCTCCTGCTCGGTATAGCCCAGCAGCCGCGTGAAGGCGCTGTTGACCGAGAGGATGCGGCTGCGCGCATCGGTGACGACCACGCCCTCCATGGTGTTGTCCACCACGGCGGCGGCCAGGCGCTGGCGTTCGTCGGCCTCCCGCCCGGCGGCCATCGCGGCATGGGCAGTGCGCTCTCCACGGCGCATGCGCCACAGCAGCCAGCCGCCGCCCACGGCCGTGACCAGCACCAGGGCCACCGAGGACAGCATGCGCCGCTGCGCTGCCGGCCCCGGCGGTATCTGCAGGTGCGCCAGCAGCCATTCCACGCCCCAGAGCCACAGCAGACCTGCGCACACATACAGGGTCAATGCGCCCCAGAGCGGTATTCGGGGCTGCTCTCCCTGATCTTGCATGTGGTTCCTCAGAACGTTCCCAGAACGTGTGACTTGCGCAGGGTCGTGTGCATGCTGCGACAATTGCGCCGCTATGACCCAAGCCTATATTCTTACCCTTTCGTGCCCCGACCGGCTCGGTCTGGTACATGCCGTCTCGGGCTTCCTGCTCGAGCAAGGCGGCAACATCGAAGAGGCCGCGCAGTATAACGACCCGGCCACCGGACTGTTCTTCATGCGCGTGCAATTTGCCTGCAACGGCTGCGATCCCGCGGCTCTGAGGGCGGCCCTGGCCGACCTGGGCGGCCAGTACCAGATGAAGTGGCGCCTGCACACCAAGGCCGAAGCCATGAAGACCGTGCTCATGGTCAGCAAGGAAGGCCACTGCCTCAACGACCTGCTGTTTCGCTGGAAGAGCGGCCTGCTGCCGGTGGACATCCGCGCCATCATCAGCAACCACCGCGAGTTCTACCAGCTGGCGGCCAGCTACAACATTCCCTTCCACCACATCCCCGTCACGGCTGCCACCAAGGCCCAGGCCGAGGCAAAGCAGTTCGAGATCATCGAGGCCGAAGGCGCCGAACTCGTGGTGCTGGCGCGCTACATGCAGGTGCTGTCCAACGACCTGTGCACCAAGCTGGCCGGCCGCGCGATCAACATCCACCACAGCTTCCTGCCCAGCTTCAAGGGCGCCAAGCCCTACTACCAGGCCCATGACCGCGGCGTGAAGCTGATCGGCGCCACGGCCCACTATGTGACGGCCGACCTGGACGAAGGCCCGATCATCGAGCAGGACGTGGCCCGCGCCGACCACACCGACACCGTGGAAGACCTCACGGCCCGCGGCCGCGACACCGAGAGCCAGGTGCTGGCCCGCGCCGTCAAGTGGCACAGCGAGCACCGCGTCATCCTCAACGGCCACAAGACCGTGGTCTTCCGCTGAAGCCGGCTCCCGGCCGCCCATGGCGAACGTGACCCTTGCCGCCGGCAGCGGCTTTGCCCCGCCCGGCAGCGGCGCCCGCCGCATCCCGCCCATACAGTGCCTGCTCACTTTCGAGGCGCTGGCGCGGCTGCGCAGCGTGACGCAGACGGCCGAGGAGCTGTGCGTCACGCCCAGCGCCGTCAGCCACCGCGTGCGCCAGCTCGAGCAGATCCTGGGCACGCGGCTGTTCGGCCGCTCGGACTTTTCGCTCACCACCGAAGGCAGCGCCTACCTGTCCCACGTGCGCGAGGGCCTGGGCGCGCTGCAGCGCTTTCCGGGCGAGGTGACGGCACCGGGCCGCCGCAGGCTCAAGCTGGCGGTCACGCCCACCTTTGCGCGCGTGATCCTGATCCCGCGCCTGCGCCAGTTCACGGAAACCTATCCCGAGATCGACATCGCCCTGCAGGTCTCCATCCCGCTGCTGGACGTGGTGGCCGAGGATGCCGACCTGATGGTGCGCTTCGGCCCCGGCCACTACGCCGACGTGGAGCACATCGAGCTGGCGCGCGACGTGGTCACGCCGCTGGCCTCGCCGGCCTTCATCCGCGAGCATGGCCCCTTCGAGCAGCCCCAGGACCTGGAAGGCATGCCCCTGCTGCGCAGCCCGCTGGAGCCCTGGCGCACCTGGTTCGGCGCCACCGGCCTGGACTGGCCCGAGCCGCACGAGGGCTCGCAGTTCAACGACATCGGCCTGATGTGCGACGCGGCCTCGGCCGGCATGGGCATTGCCCTGGTGCGCCACAAGCTGGGCGCACCCTGGATGGACAACGGCACCCTGGTGCGCCTGTTCGACATGGACACGGCCAGCCCCCATGCCCACTACCTGTGCTGGCGCACCGGCACCATGGACCGCTGGGAATGCGCGGCCTTTGCTGAATGGTTGAAGAGGGCGATGGCCTGCTGAGGCGCCCACAACGGAATTCACGGATTTCGCGGATTTCACGCGCCGTTGCAATAAACATCAGCGCAGTCCCGCTGCACAAAGACGGCGGCATCGCCTAAAGTCAGGCCCCATGACTTCCGCCAGCTCCCCAGCCAGCCCTGCCCCCGGCGCCATGGCGTCGGCCGCCGCCGATGCCGCCCACCAGCAGCCCACGGCCTCCGAACGCGCACGGCGCCAGGCCGAGGTCGTGGCCGCGCTGGCCCGCCATGTGCCCGCGCATGCCCTGCTGTGGAACGCCGAGGACACCACCCCCTATGAATGCGACGGACTCACGGCCTACCGCCAGCGCCCCCTGGTGGTCTGCCTGCCCGAGACCGAGGCCCAGGTCCAGGCCGTGCTGCGCGCCTGCCACGCCATCCAGGTGCCCGTGATCGCACGCGGCGCAGGCACCGGGCTGTCGGGCGGCGCCCTGCCCCATCCCATGGGCGTGACGCTGTCGCTGGCCAAGTTCAACAAGATCCTCCAGGTTGATGCCGCCAGCCGCACGGCCGTGGTGCAGTGCGGCGTGCGCAACCTGGCCATCAGCGAGGCCGCCGCGCCCCTGGGCCTGTACTACGCGCCCGATCCCAGCAGCCAGATCGCCTGCACCATCGGCGGCAACGTGGCCGAGAACTCGGGCGGCGTGCACTGCCTCAAGTACGGGCTGACCGTACACAACGTGCTGAAGGTGCGCGGCTTCACGGTGGAGGGCGAGCCGGTGGAGTTCGGCTCCATGGCGCTGGACACGCCGGGCTTCGACCTGCTGGCCATCCTGGTCGGCAGTGAAGGCATGCTGGCCGTGACCACCGAAGTCACCGTGCGCCTGATCCCCAAGCCCCAGCTGGCGCGCTGCATCATGGCCAGCTTCGACGACGTGCGCAAGGCCGGCGACGCCGTGGCCGCCGTGATCGCGGCGGGCATCATCCCGGCCGGGCTGGAGATGATGGACAAGCCCATGACGGCCGCCGTCGAGGACTTCGTCAAGGCCGGCTACGACCTCACGGCCGAGGCCATCCTGCTGTGCGAGAGCGACGGCACGCCCGAGGAAGTCGAGGAAGAGATCGCCCACATGAGCGAAGTGCTGCGCGGCGCCGGGGCCACGGCCATCACGGTGAGCGAAAGCGAGGCCGAGCGCCTGCGCTTCTGGAGCGGGCGCAAGAACGCCTTTCCCGCCAGCGGGCGCATCAGCCCCGACTACATGTGCATGGACTCCACCATCCCGCGCAAGCGCCTGGCCGACATCCTGCTGGCCATCCAGGAGATGGAAAAGAAATACGGCCTGCGCTGCGCCAACGTCTTCCACGCGGGCGACGGCAACCTGCACCCGCTGATCCTGTTCGATGCCAACGACCCCGACGAGCTGCACCGCTGCGAGCTGTTCGGCGCCGACATCCTGGAGACCAGCGTGGCCATGGGCGGCACGGTCACGGGCGAGCATGGCGTGGGCGTGGAAAAGCTCAACTCCATGTGCACCCAGTTCACCACGGCCGAGAACGACCAGATGTTCGCGCTCAAGGCCGCCTTCGACCCGCAGGCCCTGCTCAACCCCGGCAAGGTGATTCCCACGCTCAACCGCTGTGCCGAATACGGAAAGATGCTGGTGCGCGGCGGCCAGATCTCACACCCGGACCTGCCGAGATTCTGAGGCGTGGTGCAACCGGCGTGGTGCAACGGGCGCGGTGCAACCGGCGACGTGCGGCGTGCAACAGGCGCCGTGCAGTCCTTCCCGCCCTCAGGGCTGCTGCAGGCAGCGCGCCCACAGTCCGTCAAGCGCCCGGGCCAATGCGCCTCCCTGGCGGGGCACGGCCTGGCCCTCGCCCAGGTCTTCGACCAGGGTGTCCAGCGGCATGGCTTCGGTCAGCGTGCGCACGCCGCACTCCATGGCCAGGGCCGTGTCCAGGTAGGCCACGCGTGCGCCGGCCACGCTCCAGCGCGTGAGCTCGCGCACGCGGCCCACCTGGCCCAGCCGCAGGCGCATGGCCTCCATGCGCGCGGCCAATGAGCGGCGTATGCGCTCGCCCGCCTCGGGGCGGTCTTCCTCCAGTCGGCGCAGCGCCGCCTCCTGCTGCTCCAGGGTGCGGTCCATCGCCTGCAAGGCCGCCTCGCGGCCCAGCCGGGCCTCGTCGTAGCGCGGCAGGGCCGCGCGCAGCCGCACCAGCGTCCGCTCCCGCTCGCGCGCATAGACATGCCCGGCCGCGCGCCCGGCCTGTGCACAGGCCTGGGCTGCCAGCACCAGGCGCTGCGGCGCGGCCTCGGCACTGAGGCTTTGCGGACGGAAGCTGCCGCACTCCTTCATGTCCCCCAGCACACGCAGATCCTCCAGGTGCCGCTGCCTGTGGTCGGCATCCCTTTGCGCCTCCTGCGCGTGGCGCCGCAGCATCTCCTGCCGCTGCCGCTCCAGCACGAGCAGCTCACGCCATTCGCCACGCAACCGCGCCTCGAACCGGGCCTGTTCGCTTTCGGCGGCGCGCTGCAGTGGCCCGACCTCCTGGCGCAGACTGGCCTGCAGGTAGTCACGCACGCCTGCGCGCTCGCAGGCGTACTCGACGATGCGCCCGCCGCTGCCGTCTCCCACGCTGCGCCAGCTGCTGCGCGCGCAGGCCGACCTGTCCTGCAGCACCTGCCCTATCGACACGCCCGAGGCGGCGCCCCAGGGCGCAGCCCGCACGGTCAGCACCTCGCCATCGTCACCGCCGCAACCGCCCAGCAGCAGGGCCAGGCCCGCAGGCAGCAGCCACACTCCTTGCCAGCGCATGGGCCCTCCTGTGCTTGTGATTTCTGGTTGAGTCTTTGATGTTAACTATCAATCACAACGGATATGTGATTTTTCACAATACTCACTGCACAATCAGACTTATCCCATAGCGTGCCCGCATGCAGGATGCGAAGCAGCGGTTTGCGCAGAAATTACGTGATTCCCTGGAGGCCCGTGGCTATGAAGCCAAGCCCTCGGTGCTGGAGCGCGAATTCAACACACGCTTCTGGGGCAAGCCCATGTCGCAGCACGGCGTGCGTCTGTGGCTGCTGGGCAAGACCATGCCCAACACCAAGAAACTTGCTGCGCTGGCCGACTGGCTGCAGGTGCCGCTGGAGGAGTTCCTGCGCGCGCCGCAGCCGGCGCGCGAGGTGCGTGAGCCCAAGGGCAGCTGGTCCGCCGGCCTGGGCTACGAGGACAACGAGCTGTTCAAGATCTACCTGCGCCTTCCCGTACCCAAGCGCCGCCTGGCGCGCGACGTGATCCTGGCCATCGCACGCGCCCATGAGGCCGAGGAAGCGGAACGCGCCGCAGGCTCGTAGCCGCGCGGCGCGTCGATCATCCCTTGATACGGCTGCTGCGGGGCAGCACTGCATCGCCCCGCACGTGCATCAACCACCCATGGCACGCTGGCGTGCATCGCGCTGGGCAGGCGTTTCGTTGATCAGTTCATTGATCACTTCCTGCCGCGTCTTGCCGCCACCGGTCTGCGGTGCAGGCGCCGGGTAGACGCCGGCATTGAAGCGCGAGGTGCCGCCCTGGCGCACGGCCGCCTCGGCCTCGGCCGTCACCTGGGCGCGCGTCTTGCTGCTCTTGAAATGTTCGGGATGGACGACGGCACCCGCCTCGTTGTTGGCCGGGTGGATGTACCCGGCCGCCGATGCCATGCCCGGCAGCAGCAGCGCTGCCGATGCGACCAGGCCGGCGATCAGGGTAGCGGGGGTGAAACGGCGTTGCGACATGGTGTGTCCCTTTCAAAGAACGTTGGTGATTCGTTCTCCCCACGCCCCGCAAGGCGGAACGCCGGGGAGAGGACTCCAATGTAGAAATCGCCCCCCCACGCCACCCCCACAGGATGGTGACATTGCTGTCATACAACCGACACAGATGACCGCGCCACGGTGGCGCCTCGGCGCTCGTCAGCCACGGTACTGCGCACGCGCGCGGCCGGGCGCCAGAGGGTCCAGGCGCACGTCCAGCAGGCCCTCGGCATCGCCCGCGATGCGCGCCAGCGTCTGGCCGAAGGGATCGGCGAACTGGCTGCCTCCGCTGAAAGCGTAGCTGTCGCCAGGGCCCACGCGGTTGGCCATGGCGATGTAGCACTGGTTGTCCATCGCACGCACGGGCACGGCATGGCGATGGATGTGGCCGTGGGGGTGCATCATCCCGTCCATCAGCACGATCAGGTCCACGCCCTGCGCACCCAGCGCGCGGGCCGGTGCCGCAAACTCGATGTCGAAGCAGATCAGCATTCCCAGCCGCAGGCCGCGCCATTCGCATGTGGGCCAGCGCTCACCTGCCTCGAACACGCCCTGGTCCGAGTCGTAGAGCATGGTCTTGCGGTAGTGCAGCAGCACCTGCCCGTCGGCATCGATCAGCAGGCCGGCATTGAAGCGGCGGCCCTGGTCTGCTTCGGCCAGGCCGATGGCGACGGCCACGCCGGCTTGCCGCGCGGCCTCGCGCAGCGCGGTGGCCGAGGGGCCGTCCAGCGGCTCGGCCAGCTGCGCCACGTTGTCGGGCCGGGGAAATCCGCTGATGCAGGTTTCGGGAAAGACCAGCAGGTCGGCCTGACCCGCGCTGGCCCTGATCGTCTTCAGCGTCATCGCCAGGTTGCCGGCAATGTCGCCGTCACGCAGACGGGGCTGGATGATGCGGATGCGGTGCTCCGTCATGGTGTGTGCTCCTTGGGATGCAAAGGGTGGCTGTCCTGCCGCGGCTGGCAACGGGCGGCCTCCTCGGCCTGCAGATCCAGGTTGCGGGCCAGCACCCAGTAAAGGCCGCCGGCCACGAGAATGCCCGGCAGCCAGGCGAAGTCCACGCCGCCCAGCCGCTGCGCAGCCCAGCCGATGAAGACCGCATGGCCATCGGTGGCGTCGTGGATGTGGAAGAAGGGCACCATGGCTGCAAAGCCGCCCAGATAGGCGCAGATGCCGCGCCAGCCCCAGGCGCCGTAGATGCCCTGTGGCGTGAAGAAATCAGCGATGGCGTAGCGGCCCTTGCGCACCAGGAAGTAGTCCACGAGGTTGACCGCCGTCCATGGCACCAGGAAGTACAGCAGCAGCGCCAGGAAGGAGTGCAGCAGTGCCACGCCGCTGCCCTGGATGGACAGCACGCACGCGAGGATGCCGACGCTGATCGCCGCGATGGCAAAAATACGGGCGGCGCGCGTGGGCCGCATGCCGCCCAGCGAATCCGCCGCCGTGAGCACGGTCAGCGCCGCGCTGTACGTGTTCAACGCGATGATGGGCAGGAAGGCCACGACGGCCAGGGCAGGCAGCAGCCGGTCCGCACCCGGGAACAGGCCGGTGCCGATCCGTCCCAGCGCCGCCAGCGCGTCGCCGGCCTGCAGCCGCTGCGCCATCCAGGCACCCAGCCCGATCATCCAGGCCCCGGACAGCGAGGCGCCCAGGAAGATGGCCGCGATCAGGCGCCGGGGCGCAGTGTGGCGCGGCAGGTAGCGCGAATAGTCGGACACATAGGGCGCATAGGAGATGTTGTAGCTGGCCGCGATGGTGAACTGCGCGGCAAAGGCGCTCCATGCGAATCCTGGCAATGGCTCCGACCGACCGTGCAAGGCGGGCTCGCCCACGCCTGCCAGCAACGCCAGCGTGGCCAGCGCATACAGGGGCAGCGCCAGCACCAGTGCATGGCGGAAGGCCTTGTGCATCACATCGTGGCCGCAGACCGCCAGCAGCGCACCCACGGCCACGGCCACGCACGCGGTGGGCACGGGCGGCAGGCCGAACACGGCCTGCATGCCCTGCATGATGAGCGAGACGTTGACGACGTTGAACCCCGTGAACACCAGCAGCGTGGCGCACAGCGGCAGGGTGACACCGCGAAAGCCAAACTGCGCGCGCGACTGGATCATCTGCGGCAGCCCCAGCTGCGGCCCCTGCGCGCCGTGCAGCGCCATGAACAGCGTGCCGAACATGATGCCCAGCGTCCCGGCCAGGGCGCTCCAGGGCGCCGAAAGCCCCAGCGACGGGCCGACGAAGCCGATGGAAAGCGTGAAGAAGTGGAAGTTGCCAAGGAACCAGAACGGCCCCTGGTCGGCGAGCCGCGCGTGGCGCTCGCCATCGGGAATGCAGTCGATGGACCGGCTCTCCACGGCGATGCGGGCACGGCCGTGCTGTCCGCTGGCGGGGCTGTTCATGGCCTTGTCCCTCCCGTTGTCCTTGCTGTTGTGGGACGAATTCTAGGCAGGGGCTCGCAGCCGCTCCATGCCAAATGCGCGAGGTTCACATCGATGGGCAAAGATGTGTGGCCCGGGATATCCCGGGCAGGAAGAAACCCGCTGCAGCCAGGCTGCAGCGGGTTCCAAAGTGGCCGCCCGGGTGCTGCCCGGGCGCCGCGTCACACGGCAGGTGCCGGCGCGGAGGGCGCGGGGTCTGTGCCGCTGGCCTCCGACGGATCGTTGCGATGCACCAGCCGGTACAGCAGCGGCAGCACCAGCAGGGTCAGCAGCGTGGACGACAGGATGCCGCCGATCACCACCGTGGCCAGCGGCCGCTGCACCTCGGCGCCCGTGCCCGTGGCAATGGCCATGGGCACGAAGCCCAGCGAGGCCACCAGGGCCGTCATCAGCACGGGGCGCAGCCGGGTGAGCGCGCCCTCGGTCACGGCATCGGGCACGCTGGCGCCCTGTTCGCGCAAGGTTCTGATCCAGGAGATCATGACCAGGCCGTTGAGCACGGCCACGCCCGACAGCGCGATGAAGCCCACCGCCGCCGAGATGGACAGCGGTATGTCGCGCAGCCACAGCGCCAGGATGCCGCCCGTGAGCGCGAACGGAATGCCCGTGAAGACCACCAGCCCGTCGCGCACATTGCCGAACATGGCGAACAGCAGCACGAAGACCATGAGCAGGGCCACGGGCACGACGATCTGCAGGCGGCGCGTGGCCGACTCCAGGTTCTCGAAGGTGCCGCCCCAGCGCGTCCAGTAGCCGGGCGGCAGCGACAGGCCCTGCAGCTTCTGCTGTGCCTCGCCCACGAAGGAGCCCATGTCGCGCCCGCGCACATTGGCGCTGACCACGATGCGGCGCTTGCCGTCTTCGCGGCTGACCTGGTTGGGGCCGGGCGCGGTCTCGAACGTGGCCACGGCCGACAGCGGCACGAAGCCGATGCGCCCGTCCGCCCCGCGCGGCAGGGCGATGGGCAGGCGGCTCAGGGCCTGCAGGTCGTTGCGCACGGCGTCCGGCAGGCGCACCTGGATGTCGAAGCGCTTGTCGCCCTCGAACACCGTGCCGGCCTCGGTGCCGCCCATGGCGGTGCTGATGGCGTCCTGCACATCGCCCATGTTCAGGCCGTAGCGCGAGGCCTTTTCGCGGTCGATCTGCACGGTGAGCATGGGCAGGCCCGTGGTCTGCTCGACCTTGACCTCGGAGGCGCCCGCGATCTGCTGCAGCATGCCGGCCACGGTCTGGGCGCTTTTCTCCAGCACGGCCATGTCGTCGCCGAAGATCTTCACGGCCACGTCGCTGCGCACGCCCGAGATCAGCTCGTTGAAGCGCAGCTGGATGGGCTGGGAGAACTCGTAGTTGTTGCCCGGGATGCGGTCCACCGACGCCTGCACGGCGGCCAGCAGCTCATCGCGCGGGCGCGCCGGGTCGGGCCACTCGCTGCGGGCTTTCAGCATGATGTAGCCGTCGGAGATGTTGGGCGGCATGGGGTCGGAGGCGATCTCGGCCGTGCCGGTGCGCGCGAACACGCGGTCGATCTCGGGGAACTCCTTCTTGAGCGCCTTCTCGATCTGCATCTGCATTTGCAGCGACTGCGTAAGGCTGGTGCCCGGGATGCGCAGCGCCTGGATGGCGAAGTCCCCCTCGTTGAGGTTGGGCGCGAACTCGCTGCCCAGGCGCGTGGCCAGCAGCAGGCTCAGCGCCACGGCCACGGCGGCGGCCGTGAGCACCACGGCGGGCGCGGCCATGACGCGCGCCAGCACGGGCGCATAGCCGCGGCGTGCCCAGCCCATGAGGCGGTTTTCCTTCTCGGCCACCTTGTCGCCCATGAACAGCGCAATCGCCGCCGGGATGAAGGTGATGGACAGCAGCATGGCGCCGGCCAGCGCGATGACCACCGTGAGCGCCATGGGGTGGAACATCTTGCCCTCCACACCCGTGAGCGCGAAGATGGGCAGGTAGACCACCATGATGATGAGCTGGCCGAACAGCAGCGGGCGGCGCGCCTCCTTCGCGGCGGCGAAGACTTCATGGAAGCGTTCGCTGCGCGTCAGCGACCGTCCTCGCGCCTCCTGCGCATGCGCCAGGCGGCGCACGCAGTTCTCCACGATGACCACGGCGCCGTCGATGATGATGCCGAAGTCCAGCGCCCCCAGGCTCATGAGGTTGGCGCTGACCTTGTAGTGCACCATGCCCGTGAAGGTGAACAGCATGGACAGCGGGATGATCAGCGCCGTGATCAGCGCCGCGCGCAGGTTGCCCAGGAACAGGAAGAGGATGACCACCACCAGGGCCGCGCCCTCCACCAGGTTCTTCTTGACCGTGGCGATGGCCTTGTCCACCAGGTTGGTGCGGTCGTAGACGGTGATGGCCTTGACGCCCGGGGGCAGGCCCCGGTTGATCTCGGCCATGCGCTGGTCCACGGCGCGCGAGACGGTTCGGCTGTTCTCGCCGATCAGCATGAACACCGTGCCCAGCACCACCTCGCGGCCGTTGTCGGTGGCCGCGCCCGTGCGCAGCTCCTGGCCCAGGCCGACCTCGGCCAGGTCGCGGATGCGGATGGGCTGGCCCTGGGCCGAGCCCACGATGACCTCGCGGATGTCGGCGATGCCGCCGACCTGGCCCGGCGCGCGGATCAGGTACTGCTCGCCCTGGCGCTCGATGTAGCCGGCGCCCACGTTGGCGTTGTTGCGCTGCAGGGCGGTGACGATGTCGGCCAGCGTGAAGCCGTAGGCGGCCAGCTTCTCGGGCGCGGGCGCCACCAGGTACTCCTTGGCGTAGCCGCCGATGGAGTTGATCTCGGTGACGCCGGGCACGTTGCGCAGCTGCGGCTTGATGACCCAGTCCTGGATCTCGCGCAGGTCCATGGGCGTGTAGGGCGTGCCGTCGGGCTTTTTCGCACCGTCCTCGGCCTCCACGGTCCACAGGTAGATCTCGCCCAGGCCCGTGGAAATGGGGCCCAGCGTGGGCGTGATGCCCGCAGGCAGGCTGTCGCGCGCCTGCTGTATGCGCTCGCCCACCAGCTGCCGCGCGAAGTAGATGTCCGTGCCGTCCTTGAACACCACGGTGACCTGGGACAGCCCGTAGCGCGACAGCGAGCGCGTCTGCTCCAGGTGGGGCAGGCCGGCCATCACCGTCTCTATGGGATAGGTGACGCGCTGCTCGGTCTCCAGCGGCGAGTAGCCGCTGGCCTGGGTGTTGATCTGCACCTGGACATTGGTGATGTCGGGCACGGCGTCGATGGGCAGGCGCTGGTAGTTGTAGATGCCCAGGCCCGCCATGGCCAGCACGGCCAGCAGGACCAGCCAGCGCTGCTCTATGGCGAATCGGATGATGCGTTCAAACATGGACTCTCCGATCAGTGGCTGTGTTCGGCGCTGGCCTTGCCCAGCTCGGCCTTGAGCATGAAGCTGCCCTCGGCCACGTAGGATTGGCCGGGCTTGAGGCCTTCGAGCACCTCGGTGGCCTTGCCATCGCTGCGGCCCACGCGCACGGGCTGGGCGCGGAAACCGCCCTGCACGGGCACGAAGACCACGGTCTGCTGCTCCATCTTCTGCAGTGCCTGCGTGGCCACGGCCAGCGGCGCCTGCCGGGACGATGCCGTCAGCTCCACATTCACGAACAGGCCCGGGCGCCACACGCCGTCGGGGTTGGGCAGGGTGATGCGCGCGGGGGCCGTGCGCGTGTCCTGGCCGATCAGGGCGCCCACATAGGCCACCTCGCCCGTGGCCGAGGAGTCGAAGGCCGTGGCGCGCACCGTGGCCTTCTCGCCCACACGCACGGCGGGCAGGTCGGGCGCGGCCACGCGCATCTCGGCCCAGACGCTGCGCAGGTCGGAGATGGTGAAGACCTGGGTGGTGTCCTGCACGGCCTCGCCCACGGACAGGTGCTTTTCCACGATCACGCCGTCAAACGGCGCGCGCAGCTCGAAGCGGTTGAGCCCGCCCGCACCACCGCCGGCACCGGCGCCCGTGGCGGCCAGCTTCTGCTGGGCGTTGGAGACGGCGATCTCGGCCTCGCGCAGCGCCTGGCGCGCCTGCAGGTAGTCCTGCTCGGCCGAGACCTTTTCCTCCCACAGCTGCTTTTCACGCGCATAGGTGGTGCGGGCCAGCTCCAGGCGCTTGCTGGCGGCCAGCAGTTCGCTGCGCTGCTCGGAGACGGCGGCGCTGCTGAGCACGGCCAGCAGCTGGCCCTTCTTCACGTTCTGGCCCAGGTTGGCGGGAACGCTCTCGGCAATGCCGGCCACGCGCGGCACGACGTGGGCCGTGCGGTCTTCGTTGAAGCGGATCTCCCCGGGCAGCTGCAGCACGGAGCGCACGGTGGCCGGGCCGGCCTCGGCCAGGCGCACGCCGGCCGCCTGCATGCGCTGGGCGTCCATGGCGATCAGGCCTTCGTCGTCGCCATGGCCGGCTTCGGCGGCGGCTGCGGGTTTGGCGGCGGGCTTGGCCTCGGCTTTTTCCGCCTTGGAATCTTCATGGTGCTCATCGTCGGCATGGCCTTCGTCGTGCTTGTGGCCATCGGCTGCGGCTGCGGCTGCAGCGCCGTGGTGCTCGCCATCGGCATGGCCTGCGGCCTCGCTGTGGCCGTGGCCATGGCTGTCGGCCTTGGCGGCACCCGGCGGGCCGCTGCGCAGGATCAGCGTGGCGGCCAGCGCACCCACGGCCAGGATGACGGCAATGGCCACGAGGGTGCGGCGCGGTGCCAGGGGGGAGGAGGAGGGCTTGGTGTTCATGGTCTGGATGCAATCAGGTGGCTATCGGGGTCAGAGGCCGGCTTCTGTGCCGAGCAGGCGGTCGATGTCGGCGGCGGCGCGGTGCGTGGCCAGCAGCTGGTCCAGGTACTGGCTGCGCGCCTCGGACCAGGTGCGCTGCGCGTCCAGCACGTCGAGGTAGGCGAACTTGCCCAGCGCAAAGCCGCGCGAGGCCAGCTCGTAGGCCGTGCGCGCCGTGGGCAGCACCTCCTCGGCCAGCTGGCGCGCCTGCTCGCGGCTGGACTGCAGCAGCTCGCGCGCCTCGAACAGCTGGGCCTGCAGCTGAACGCGCGTGGCCAGCAACTGCTCCTCGGCCTGGTCGGCCAGGCGCAGGGCCTGCAGCTGGTTGCCCCGGTTGCTGTCGAGCACGGGCAGGGGCACGGAGACGCCGACCACGAGCTGGTTGCGCCCGACCTCGGTGGCGCGCTTGACGCCCAGGCTGACGGTGGGATCGGGCAGGCGCCGTGCACGCTCCAGCTCGGCCGTGGCGCGGCTTTGCTCCAGCGCCTGGCGCGCACGCAGCACGGCGGGAGCCTGTTCGATGCGCTGCTGCAGGGCCGCCAGTTCCGGCAGCTGGGGCAGCGCGTCCACGGCGCCCTCGGCCTGGCCGAAGGGGCGCACGCTCTCGCCCCACAGCGCCTGCAGCTGGCCGCGCGCCACGCGCAGGGCAGAGCGGGCCCGGGCCTGCTCCAGCAGGGCGCCGGACTCGGCCACGCGGGCCCGGGTCTCCTCCAGCGGCGCCACCTTGCCGGCCGCCACGCGCCGGGCCGCCGCCTCGCGCGCGCTGCTGGCGATCTCCAGCGTCTGCCCGGCCAGGACCACGCGCTGCTGCGCGGCCAGCACGCCGAAAAAGGCCGCGCCCACATCGGCGCGCAGCGCGGCCTCGGCCCCTGCCAGTTCGGCGCGGGCCAGGTCGCGCCCGCGCTCGGCCACGCGCATGCGGGCCTCGCGCTTGCCGCCCACTTCCAGGGTCTGGTTCAGCTGCACGGTCAGCGTGCGGGTGCTGCGGCGCGTGTCCTCCTGCGACCAGGCCAGCTCGGGATTGGGCCGGGCCTGGCTTTGCAGCACGGCCCCCTCCGTGGCGGCCAGCGCCTGGCGGGCCGCGCGCAGGCCGGGATTGCCGTCCAGCGCCAGGGCCAGTGCCTGCTGCAGGTCCAGCGGCGGGCCATCAGGAAGGGATGCGCCTGCAAAGGCGGGTGGCGCCACGGAATCGGCCGGTGGCTCGGCGGCCTGCACGACGCCGCAGGCGGCCAGCGCCGCCAGCACCCACGGTGCGAAGGCTGTCCTCGACGGAAAGGACGAAGGAAAAGACATACACGGGCTCCTTGCCCGCAGCGCGGATCAGGCGTGATCGCTTGGTCGATCAGGCCCCACGCCACAGGGCGCGCACGGACGAGGGCCGCTGCGCGCGAAGGGATTTCTGGAAAATGCCGGTCCGGGGCAAAACAGGGCGATGAACGCCGAATGTCCGGCCGGCGGCTGCAGGAGCGTCAGCCCTGCCAGCGGGGCCGGTCGGGACGCAGCAGCACGGCCGAGGCATGCCGGCGCAGCGGCTCGGCGAATTGCGCGGGCGGCGGGGCCACCGGCGCCGCCTGCCAGTGCTGTGTGGCAGCGGCCACCCAGGCGTGGCACATGGAGCAGTCCACGCTGAGCGAGGACTGCAGGCCCTGGTCGGCCTTTTGCGCAGGCGGGCCGGACTCGGCATCCGTGCCCGTGCCCGCATGGCGCTCGGCGCCCATGCCGTGCAGGCTCACGCCATGGACATGGTGGCCGAAGTGCCGGGTCTCATGCCCGTCGTGGCGGCACAGCGCAGCGGCCGCCATCCAGGTCCACTGGAACAGCAGCGCGATCACGAGGATGGCAAGGGCGGCAAGACGGGGCCGGGTCATGGAAGAGGGCATGGCAGAAGTGCGGGATTGTCGGGCATGGCGTTTGACCCCAATCGCGACTGCCCCATGCCGGCGAGTCTAGGGCGGCGCAACGACCCGGCGCTGTCGGGCACATGACAAATTTGTCATCTCCGAAAACCCTTGCCTGCCCCGACAATGCTCGGCATGAAAGTCCTGGTCATCGAAGACGAAACCAAGCTGGCCGACTACCTCCGCAAGGGCCTGACCGAGGAGGGGTTCGTGGTCGATGTCGCGCACAACGGCATCGACGGCCTGCACCTGGCCACCGAGCTGGCCTACGACCTCATCGTGCTCGACGGCATGCTGCCCGGCATCGACGGCCTGGCCGTGCTGGCGGCGCTGCGCCAATCGCGCCAGACGCCGGTGCTGATGCTGACGGCGCGCGGCCAGGTGGAGGACCGCGTGCGCGGCCTGCAAGGCGGCGCCGACGACTACCTGGTCAAGCCCTTCGCGTTCTCCGAACTGGTGGCGCGCATGCATGTGCTGCTGCGCCGCGGCGGCGGCACGGCCCAGCCTGCGGCCGAGGCCACCACGCTGCGCATGGCCGACCTGGAGCTGGACCTGATACGCCGCCGCGCCACGCGCGCCGGCCAGCGCCTGGACCTGACGGCCAAGGAATTCAACCTGCTGAGCCTGCTGCTGCGCCGCCAGGGCGAGGTGCTGTCGCGCACCGAGCTGGCCTCCCAGGTCTGGGACATGAATTTCGACAGCGAGACCAATGTGGTCGAGGTGGCCGTGCGCCGCCTGCGCCTGAAGCTGGACCAGCCCTTCGCGCAGCCGCTGCTGCACACGGTGCGCGGCATGGGCTATGTGCTGGAGTCGCGCGCACCGTGAGCGTTGCCCCTGCCGACATTCCCCATCTGGGCCGGCGCCTGTCGCGCTGGCTGGCCCTGCAGACCATGCTGGGCCTGGGCCTGGTGTGCGCGGCCGTCTACGGGGTGGCATCGATGACGCTGGAGCAGCACCAGCACGAGACGCTGGACCTCAAGCAGCAGGCCGTGCTGCACCTGATGACCGAAAGCCGCAGCGCCCACAACGAAGCCGGGCTGGCCCACATGCTGGACGACTTTCTCACGGGCCTGGACGAGATGTCGCTGCGCATCACCGACCTGCAGGGCCGCGTGCTCTACGAGCGCCTGCGCACGCCCAAGAATCCCGGCCGCACGCTGCAGCGCAGCTTCGAGGTCGTGCTGGCCGACTCCGGCCAGCAGGCCCGTGCCCAGCTCACGCTGGACCGGGCCGAAGACGACCGGCAACTGTCCCTGCTGGCCTGGACGCTGGCCCTGGCTGCCGTGGGCGGCGCGCTGCTGGTGTCGCTGACCGGCATCTGGCTGGTGCGCCTGGGCCTGGCGCCGCTGCGACAGCTGACCGAGCAGACGCGCCAGCTGTCGGCCCAGGACCTGCAGCGGCGCCTGGACGACAGCGGGCAGCCGCAGGAGCTGCGGCCGCTGATCGCACAGTTCAACGCCCTGCTGGAGCGGCTGTCCGTGGCCTACCGGCAGATGGAGGCCTTCAACGCCGACGTGGCCCATGAGCTGAACACGCCGCTGACCACGCTGATCAGCAGCTGCGAGCTGGCCCTGCGCAAGCCGCGCAGCGAGGCCGAGCTGCGCGAGGTGCTGGCTTCCAACCTGGAGGACCTGCGGCGCATGGCCGGCATCGTGGCCGACATGCTGTTTCTCTCCCAGGCCGACCGGGGCCAGGGCGCGCGCCTGGCGCCCTGGGCCAGCCTGGCCGCGCTGGCCCATGAGGTCATCGACTTCCACGAGGCCGCGCTGCAGGAGGCCGACCTGCAGGTCGTCGTCCAGGGCGACGCGGCCGCCGAGGTCGATGCGCGGCTGCTGCGCCGGGCGCTGTCCAACCTGCTGGGCAATGCCACACGCTATGCACAGCGCGGCTCCACCATCACCGTGCAGATCGGCGCCCGGCCCTGTACCCACCACGGGGGCGCCGGCGATGTGGCGCTGGCGGTGCTCAACCGGGGCCCGGCCATCGATTCCGTCCACCTGCCGCGCCTGTTCGACCGCTTCTACCGCGCCGACGCCGCGCGCAGCCAGGCCGACCGCAACCATGGCCTGGGCCTGGCCATCGTGGCCGCCATCGCGCGCATGCACGGCGGGCGCTGCTTTGCCGAGTCCGAGGGCGGCTTCACGCGCATCGGCCTGGAACTGCCCGACAGCCCGAGCCCGCCGCGCGATTCCCCGGCCTGAACACAGGCACCGGAGCGGCGGCACAATGGCGCCCCATGACGCAAGACGCCCTCTCCTCCTACGCAACGCTGCTGGCCGAAGGCAATGCCCTGGTGGCCCAGGCGCAGCGGGCCGCCACCCAGGATTTCGCCCAGGCCCGGGCGCTGTGGCAGCAGGCCGGCAAGCATTTCTATCTGGCCCATAAGGCCGACCCCGATCAGGCCGAGGGCGCGTTTCGCCTGGCCCAGGCCTGGATGGCCGAAGCCCATGCGCTGCAAAAGGAAGAATCGCCAGACGCCGTGGTGATGTGGCGCAACGCCGCCGCGCAATGCGAGCTGGCGTTCGACCTGGAGCCCGAGAACGGCCGCCTGGCCATGACGGCCGCCAGCTGCCACATGTTCGGCGGCCAGCATGACGCGGCCAAGGCCTGGCAGCAGATCGGCCAGCATCTGCTGCCGCCGGCGCCCGAAGGCGACGGCGCCTGAAGCCAGGCTACAGCGCGATCAGCTTGAACACGGCCCGCGCCGTGCACACGGCCTGGCCCGCGCTGTCCAGCACATTGCCCTCGCAGAACACGGTGCGCGCGCCTGCGCGCAGCACGCGGGCCTCGATCAGCAGGTCGGTGGTGGCCGAGGCGAGGAAATGCGTGCTCATCTCGATGGTCACCACGCCCAGCCCCAGCGGGTTGGACGAGCGCGCGGCCGCGCTCAGCGTGAAGTCCAGCGCGCTCATCAGCGCGCCGCCATGGCCGTGCCCCCGGCTGTTGGCCAAGTGCGGGCGCATGGGCAGCCGCGTGCGCGCCAGGCCGGGCGCCAGGCTCACGGGCTCCAGGCCGATATGGGACATGAAGGGCACGTCGATGCCGAAGTAGCCGCGCGCCAGCGCGGCGGCCTCCAGGTCCGGGGTGGTGGAGATTCCAACGGCGTTCATCCGATCTCCGCAATCGCCTGGCCTTCGGCCACCGGCTCGCCCACGGCCACGAGCATGCGGCGCACGACGCCTGCCACCTCGCTTTCCACGGGAATCTCCATCTTCATGGACTCCACGATGATGAGGGTGTCGCCCAGGGCGACGGTGCCGCCTTCGGCGGCTTCCACAGCGGCCACGAGGCCGGCGATGGGGCTTGTGATCATGTTCGGGGTGGTGGTCATGGGTAGGGCTTTCAAAGGGGGGCCAGCACGCGCTGGGCGATGCCGGTGTCGATGCGCAGGTCCAGGAAATCGGCGTGGCCCAGGATGCGTTCGATGAAGGGGATGTTGGTCTTCACGCCCTCGATGCGGGTCTGCGCCAGTGCCTGGCGCAGCCGTGCGATGGCCTGGGCGCGGTCGCTGCCATGGGCCACGAGCTTGGCGACCATGGGGTCGTAGAAGGGCGTGACGCTGCAGCCCTGGGCATAGCCGGTCTCCACGCGCAGGCCTTCGCCCTGGGGCATCTCGAAGCGGTCCAGGCGCCCTGGCGAGGGCAGGAAGCGCACGGGGTCCTCGGCATAGATGCGCGCCTCGATGGCATGGCCGCGGGCCACGGGTTCGGCGGGCAGCACCTCCCGCATGCGCTCGCCGGCGGCCAGGCGGATCTGGGCCTCGACGATGTCGATGCCCGTGATCTCCTCGGTCACCGCATGCTCGACCTGCAGCCGCGTGTTCATCTCCAGGAAGACAAAGCCGTGCTGCGGCGTGTAGAGCATCTCCACGGTGCCGATCACGTCATAGCCCGTGCGCGCCAGCAGGCCGGCCAGCAGTTGCCGCATGTCGGCCAGGGCCTGCGCGGGAATGCCTGCGGGGCGGGCCTCTTCCACCACCTTCTGGTGGCGGCGCTGCACCGAGCAGTCGCGCTCGAACAGCACGCGCACCTCGCCATGGCGGTCGGCCAGCACCTGGAACTCGATGTGGCGCGGCGCCTCGATCAGCTTTTCCAGGTACAGCTCGGCCGTGCCGAAGTACTTGGCGGCCATGCCGCTGGCCTTGGACCAGGCGGCCTCCAGCTGCGGTGCATCGTGCGCGGGCAGCATGCCGATGCCGCCGCCCCCGCCTGCGGGCTTGACCAGCACGGGAAAGCCGATGCGCGCCGCCTCCGCCTGCGCCTCCTGCACGCTGTGCAGCACGGCCGAGCTGGCCGCCTGCGGCATGCCCTGGGCGGCCATGAAGGCCCGCGCCTGGGTCTTGTGGCCCAGCGTGCGTATCCAGTGCGGCGAGGGGCCGATGAAGCACAGGCCCTGGCGCTGCACGGCCTCGGCGAACTCCGCGTTCTCGGAGAGAAAGCCGTAGCCCGGGTGCACGGCATCGGCGCCGGTCTCGCGCGCCACCTGCAGCAGCCGCGCCTGGTCCAGATAGCTTTGCGCGGCGGGCGCAGGGCCTATGCACACGGAATGGTCGGCCGCGCGCACATGGGGCAGGCTGGCATCGGCCTCGGAGTACACGGCCACGGATTCAAGGCCCATGCGCCGCAGCGTGCGGATCACGCGTGCGGCCACGGCGCCCCGGTTGGCGACCAGCACGCGGCGGATGGGGTGCGGGGCGCCGCTCATGCCGCCTCCGAGGAGACCGCTGGCGCGGCGGCCACGGCCACCACCGCATCGACGATGACCGGCGCCTGTGCGCCGCGCGCCACGAGCACGGGATTGGCATCGACCGACTGCACGCGCCCGCCCTGGGCCAGCATCCAGTCGCCCAGCCGCACCATCATGGCGGCCACGGCGTCCAGCTCCACGGCCGGCATGCCGCGCACGGCCGCAAAGGCCGGGGCGATGGCCAGGCGCGCAAGGGCATCCAGCGCCTGCCGCGCACTGAAGGGGGCGACAAGGAATTGCACGTCCCTGAGCGCCTCCACCAGCACGCCGCCCTGGCCGACCATGACCACCACGCCGAACTCGGCATCGACATGGGCACCCAGCGCCAGCTCGAAGTCGGCCCTGTGCTGGGCGCCCAGCAGCAGGCCGCCATCGGCCGCGCCCAGGCGGGCCAGCGTGGCGGCGAAGTCGCCAAAGGCCTGCAGCGCCTGCTCCGCCTCGTGGATGTTGAGCCGCACCAGGCCATGCTCGGACTTGTGCGAGAGATCGGCGGACACGCCCTTGGCCACCAGGGGCCGGGGCAGGGACTCGATGGCGGCGCGCACCTCGTCCTCGCTCCTGCAGACCAGATGGCGCATCACCGGCAGGCCGGCGCGGGCGAGTTCGGACAGGCTGGAGGGCTCGTCCAGCGTAACCAGCGTAAGGGAGCGGGAGGCCGCCACCGGCACCGATGCCTCGGCAGACGGCGCCTGTGCCTGCCTGCCACCGGCCTGCTCGGCCAGCAGCGCCAGGCCGCGCATGGCGGCGCGTTCGCTCCAGAAGGTGGGCACGCCCTGGTCCTGGAAGGCCTGGGCCACCCAGTCCTGGTTGACGCTGACCGCAATGGGCACGCCGGTGTCGCGCGCAAAGCGGCTGGCCTGGCCCGCGAAGTCGGCAAAGTCATAGCCCTCGCCACCGATCGGGAAGCCCACGTGAACGAGGTCCGCCGCACCGCTGCCCGACAAGGCCCGCAGCGTGTCGCCAAAGGTCTGCGGCCTGCCCAGCAGGGCCGTGGTCATGTCGATGGGATTGCGCGCCGTGACATAGGACGGCAGTGCCTGGGACAGGCCGTCCAGCGTGGCGGCATCGAACGGCTCCAGGGCCAGGCCGTATTCCTCGGCCGCGTCGGCCGACAGCACGCAGGTGGCGCCCGAATTGCTGATGCTGACCACGCGGCGACCGCGCGGCGCAGGCTGGGACAGGAACAGCGGCGCGTAGTCGATCAGCTCGCGGAAGTCGGCCAGGCGCGGTATGCCGTGCTGGCGCAGGAAGGCATCGGCCAGCGCGTCCTCGGCCGCCAGCGCGCCCGTGTGCGAGCTGGCCGTGGCCTGGCCTGCGCGCGTGCGGCCGGCCTTCACGGCCAGGATGGTGACGCCGCGCGCATGGGCCAGGCGCGCTGCCTCGGCCAGCCAGGCGCTTTGCCGCAGCGTCTCGATGTAGAGCACGACCAGGCGGATGCCTTCGTCCTCGACCACGGCGCGCACGGCCTCGGCTGCGCAGACATCGGCCTCGTTGCCCGTGGACAGCATGTAGCGCACGCCGATGCCCGCGCGGCGCAGGCCGCCGTAGAGAATGGCCGCGCCCGCACCGCTCTGGCTGACGATGGCCACGGGGCCGTCGGCCGGCGCGTTCTCGTTGATCATGGTCGAGAAGTTGAGGATGGCGCCCGTGGCGAAGTTGGCCACGCCCTGGCAATTAGGGCCGAACAGGCGCAGCCCGCCGCCTGGCGCCCTGCGCGCCCGCGCCACCAGGTCGGCCTGCTGCCGGCGGCCTTCCTCGCCCAGCTCCGCAAAGCCCGAGGAATAGATCACGGCCAGGCGCGCGCCCACGGCCACGCAGTCGTCGATGGCGGCGGCCACGTCCTCGCCGGGCAGGCTGATGACCACGGCGTCGGGCGCCTCGGGCAGCGCGCGCAGCGAGGGGTAGGCGGCCAGGCCCTGGACCTCGGCGCGCTTGGGATTGACGGGCAGGATGCGGCCCGCGAAACCATGGCGCCGCAGGTAGTCGATGGGCCGGCCACCGGCCTTGATGGGATTGTCGGATGCGCCAAGGATGGCGACGGAGCGGGGGTTCAGTGCTTGCAACAGAGACATGCGTACCTCATCAATCCAAAGACAAGGCTTCGCGCTGGATGACTTGGCCCCAGTCGGCCACTTCCTTGGCGATGCGCTGGCCGAACGGCGCGGGCGGCATCATCACGGGCTCGCCCTGGCTGCTGAGCACGGCGCGGATGCGGGCGTCCTGCAGCACGCCCCTGGAGGCCTCGTAGAGCCGGTTGACGATGGCCGGCGGCGTGCCCGCGGGCGCCAGCAGGCCGGCCCAGAAGGTGACGTCGAAATCGGCATAGCCGGCCTCGGCCATGGTGGGCACCTCGGGCAGCTGCTGCATGCGCCGGGGCGCGGTGACGGCCAGCGCCACGAGCTTGCCGCTGGCGATGTGGGGCAGCGCGCTCCAGGTGTCGAACTGCGTGTCCAGCTCGCCGCTGAGCACGGCCATCTGCGCCTGCGATGCGCTCTTGTAGGGCACATGCGTGGTCTTCACGCCCGTGCGGTTGCTCCAGGCCGCATAGGCCAGGTGGGCGATGTTGCCGGGGCCGGCCGAGCCGTAGCTGAGCTTGTCGGGATGGCCCTTGGCGAAGGCGATCACGTCCTTGGCCGAGCGGATCTGGTGCTTCTGCGCCCACTCGGGGTTGACGGTGAGGATGAAGGGCGCATCCAGCACCATGGTGATGGGCGCGAAGTCCTTGGCGCGGTAGGTGATCTTCTTGTAGATCTGGGGGTTGATGGTGATGCTGCTGGAGTTGGTGACCAGCAGGGTGTAGCCGTCGGGCGCGGCGCGCGCCACCTCGCCCACGCCGATGGCGCCGTTGGCGCCGGGCTTGTTCTCCACCACCACGGGCTGGCCCAGCGACTTGCTCAGCGGCTCGGACAGCGCGCGTGCAATGGTGTCGGTGAACGAGCCTGCAGGAAAGCCGACCACGATGCGCACGGGGCGCGTGGGCCACTTGTCCTCCTGGGGGGTCTGGGCCTGGGCCGCCGTCGCGGCGCACAGGGTCAGGCACGGCGCCAGGCACAGGGCCAGGGCGGTGCGGCGCGAGGGCGCGCGCGGTTGTCTGGTTGCCATTGCTTTGTCTCCTTGGGTTTTTATGCGTTCAGGGCCGCAGGCCGAACTGCGGCGCTCCGGCCTCGCGCAGCGGCGCGGCCAGTTCCACGAATTCGCTGAGCAGGGCGCGCGTGTCGCGCGGATCAATCACCTCGTCGATGCCGAAGGCCTCGGCCGTGCGGAAGGGCGAGGTCAGGCTGCGCACGCGCTGCTCGATCTCGGCGCGCTTTTGCACGGGGTCGTCGGCGCCTTCGATCTCGGCCTTGTAGGCCACCTCCAGCCCGCCCTCGATGGGCAGCGAGCCCCAGTTGGCCGAGGGCCAGGCATAGCGGAAGTTGAAGCGGCCCATGTGCTGGTGGCCCGCCGCCGCCACGCCGTAGGCGCGGCGGATGAGGATGCTGCACCAGGGCACGGTGGCCTGGTAGACGGCGGCCAGGGCGCGCACGCCGTAGCGCATGACGCCGGCCTTCTCGGCCTCCACGCCGATCTGGAAGCCCGCGATGTCCACCAGGTTGACCACGGGCAGGTGGAAGGTCTGGGCCATGTCCACGAAGCGCGTGAACTTCTCGGCCGAGGGGCCGTCCCAGCCGCCGCCGTAGAAGTACGGGTCGCTGGCCACCACGGCCACGGGCCAGCCGTCGATGCGCGCCAGCCCGGTGACGATGGCCCGGCCCCAGTGGCGGCCCGTCTCCAGGAAGGAGCCCTCATCGACCAGGCATTCGACGATGGGCCGGATCTTGTAGACCTTGCGGCCATCGCGCGGAATGGCCGACAGCAGCCATTCGTCGCGCCGCCGCGGATCGTCCTGCGGCGCGGTGCGCGCAGGCAGCTCGTACACCGACGATGGCAGGTAGGACAGGAAGCGGCGCACGCGCTCGAAGGCCTCCTGCTCGGTGGCCACCTCGTCATCGACCACGCCGTTGCGCGTGTGCACCTGGCTGCCGCCCAGCTCGTTCTTGGTCACGTTCTGGCCGATGCGCGCCACCACGGGCGGGCCGGCATTGAACAGCTGGGCGGTCTCCCTGACCATCACCGAGTAATGGCTGGAGGCCACGCGCGCTGCGCCCATGCCGGCCACCGAGCCCAGGGCCAGCGAGACCACGGGCACGGTGGACAGGTTCTGCACCACCTGGCTCCAGACCTTCATGGTGGGCACGCTGGTGTAGCCCTTGGTCTCGATGTTGCGCACCGAGCCGCCGCCGCCCGTGCCGTCCACCAGGCGCACCATGGGCAGGCGCAGGTCGTGCGCCATCTTCTCGGCAAAGATCAGCTTGTCGCCCACGGCGCCGTCGTTGGCGCCGCCGCGCACCGTGAAATCGTCGCCCACCACGACCACGGGCCGCCCGCCCACGCGTGCCCGGCCCATGATGAGGTTGGAGGGCGTGAAGTCCGTCAGCCGGCCCAGGCCGTCGTACTGTCCCGAGCCGGTGAGCGAGCCCACCTCCACGAAGGACTGCGCGTCCGTGCAGGCCTCGATGCGCTCGCGCACCGTGAGCTTGCCGGCGGCCTTGTGCCGCGCCACCTTGTCCTCTCCGCCCAGTTTGGCCGCCAGTGCGCGGCGGTATGCGATCTCGTCCACTTCGGGTTGCCAGCTCATGTCGTCGTGTCTCCTTTTGCCTGTGGAGATGCACAAGGCGTGCCAGAACGCAGTGCGTTGAATTCAAAGGATTTTTTCCACAGTCGATCTCCGTGTGTCCACATCAAGGACAACCTCGAAGACACGGGTTGAGCGCTGTCTTCAATGGAGACACCACGGGGACAGACCCGTGGCCTGCGCGCCGCTAGAGTGCGTTCAATCCCAGCCACTGCCCGCCATGCCCATGCCCAGCTCCCCCGACCACCGATTCGGCGTTCTCGTCTGGCGGCGCGACTCGCCCGAGCCCGTGGCGCGGCTGGGCCTGGCGCAGGAGCCGCTGCTGCATGCAGCCGTCACCGAGGCCCTGGCCCGCGCGCACGGCGACGGGCACAACCCCATCGGCCATGGCCAGCTGCTGCACGTGGAAACACCGGGCCCGCGCGGCACGGTGGCCCGCCATGTGGCCGTGGTGCTGGCCGATGCCGAGGGCGAGGTCGCCCTGCTGCGCCCGGCCGACGAGGCGGCGGCGCTGTTCGACATGGTGGCCAGCGTGCCCTTCGCCTTCGCCATCCTCAACATGTTCCTGACCAACCCGTACCAGGCGATCACGGTGGCCGACCATGAAGGGCTGATGCGCTACATCAGCCCCGTGCACGAGAAGTTCTTCGGCCTGGCGCCCGGCACGGCCGCAGGCCGGCGCGCGGAGGACGTGATCCCCAACTCGCGCCTGCCCCACGTGGTGCGCAGCGGCCGGGCCGAGATCGGCGACCTGCAGCAGCTGGGGCCTGGCGTGAGCCGCATCGTCAACCGCATGCCGGTCTACGAGGGCGGCGCCGTGGTGGGCGCCGTGGGCCAGGTCAGCTTCAGCGGCGTGGAGGCACTCAACCGCATGCAGCAGCGGCTGAACCAGCTGCATGACGAGGTGCAGCACTACAAGCGCGAACTGAGCCAGCTGCGCGGCGGCACGCCCACGGCGCAGATGGTGGGCGCCAGTGCCCCCATGCAAAGGCTGGCCCGCGAGATCGACGCCGTGGCGCGGCTGGACGTGCCCGTGCTCATCCTGGGCGAGAGCGGCAGCGGCAAGGAGCTGGTGGCCCAGGCCCTGCATGCGCGCGGGCGCGATGCCGACGCGCCCCTGGTCAGCCTCAACCTCGCGGCGCTGCCGGCCACGCTGATCGAGTCCGAGCTGTTCGGCTACGAGGCCGGCGCCTTCACGGGCGGGCGCCGGCAGGGCCAGCCAGGCAAGCTGGAGCAGGCCGAGGGCGGCACCCTCTTCCTCGACGAAGTGGCCGACATTCCCATGGAGATCCAGGTCAAGCTGCTGCGCGTGCTGGAGGACCGCCAGGTGCAGCGCCTGGGCGCGCACAGCGGCCGGCAGGTGAACTTCCGCATCGTGGCCGCCACGCACCGCGACCTGCGCGGCCTCATCGACAGCGGGCGCTTCCGGCTGGACCTGTTCTACCGCCTCAGCGGCGTGGTGCTGCATGTGCCGGCCCTGCGCCAGCGCCTGGAGGACATCCCGGCCCTGGTGCAGCGCTTTGCCCAGTCGTTCTGCGAGCGCAACGGCATTGCGCTGCCCCGCATCGCGCCCGGCGTCATGCCCTACCTGGCCCGGCAGGCTTGGCCCGGCAATGTGCGCCAGCTGCGCCAGCGCGTGGAAGAGGCCCTGGTGTTCTGCGACGGCCACCTGCTGGGCGTGGACAACTTCGCGCGCCACGAGGACCCGCTGGCCGGCGCACGGCCTTCGCCCGTTGCCGAGCCCGGCCTGCCCGCCACCGGCGCCGTGGCCCCGCTCAAGGACCAGGAGCGCAACGCCATCCTCGACGCCATTGCACGCTGCGGCGGCAACAAGAAGCTGGCCGCGCAGGAGCTGGGCATCTCGCGCTCCTATCTGTACAAGGTGCTGGGCGCGGCAAACCAGGGCTGATCCCTGCGGGCCCAGGGCCTGCAGGGGAATGAAGCAGCGGGCCGGCTGTGCCGTTGCCATACTAGGCGCCCCACATCCGCCCCACATCCGCGTACCCGCCCCGTACCCGCCGCCATCGGCCTCCTGAATGCAAGACACCCGAGACGCGCTCGAACAGCGCCAGATCCCCATCTACTTCGCCGCCGTGGCCCTGGCCGCAGTTGCCGCCTGGGCGCTGCCCGGCACGGGCGTGCTGGAGCGCGCCATCAACCCCGCGCTGGCACTGATGCTCTATGTGACCTTCTTGCAGGTGCCCTTGGCCGAGCTGCGGCGCGCCTTCGGCCAGGTGCGCTTCCTGGCGGCGCTGATGACGGCCAACTTCATCGTGGTGCCGCTGCTGGTCTGGGCCCTGCTGCAGTTCCTGCCCGCCGCCCCCCTGCTGCGCCTGGGCGCGCTGCTGGTGCTGCTGGCGCCCTGCATCGACTACGTGGTCACCTTCTCCCACCTGGGACGCGCCGATGCGCGCCTGCTGCTGGCAGCCACGCCGGCCCTGCTGATCGCGCAGATGCTGGCCCTGCCCGGCTACCTGGGCCTGTTCCTGGGCGACGATGCGGCGCGGCTCGTGCAGGCAGGGCCTTTCCTGCATGCGTTCGTGTGGCTGATCGCCGTGCCGCTGGCCCTGGCCGCCGCCACCCAGTGGTGGGCGGCCCGCAGCCGTCGCGGGGCCAGCGCCTCGGCATGGCTGGGCCTGCTGCCCGTGCCGGCCACCGCGCTGGTGCTGTTCGTGGTGATCGCCTCCGTGCTGCCCCAATTGGGCCCGGCCACGCAGGCCGCCTGGAGCATGGTGCCCGTCTATGCGGCCTTTGCGGTGGCGGCACCCGCACTGGGCTGGCTGGTGGCGCGCGCCTTTCGGCTCCCGGCAGCCTCGGGCCGCGCCGTCGCGTTCAGCGCGGGCACGCGCAACTCCCTGGTCGTGCTGCCGCTGGCCCTGGCCGTGCCCGGCGCCATTCCCGTGCTGCCGGCCGTCATCGTCACGCAGACGCTGGTGGAGCTGCTGGCCGAGCTGGCCTATGTGCGCGTGATTGCGCTGTGGGGCCGGGACCGGGAGCCGGCCCTGGCCCGCGGTCAACGCGATGACGCCGCGCCATAGGCCTGGCGCAGCTGCGCCATATTGTCCAGCAGCGCCGTCGGCCCGGCGCTGCCCATCAGGTACCAGCCCTTGGGATCGAGGAAGACGACCTGCCCCTTGCGGCCGGCCGCCGTGGCGTGGATCCGCGCGTTGTCGAACACCTTGCGCGAAGCCATGATCTCGCCGCCGCCTGCCGCCTGGCCCGTGGCCGTGTTGCGGTCGATGACGTAGATCCACTCGGGGTCCAGCCGCGCCACATCATCGAAGCCGTAGGCGGTGCCGCGGGCTGGCAGTTGCGCAGCCGATAGCGCCGAGCGCGCGCCGAACACATCGAACAGAAAGCCGAAGCGCGATCCCGGCGCCTGCGGCAGGAGCTTGTCGTTCACGGCCATGAGCAGCAGGCCCGGCGCGGCCTGCGAGGCCTGGGCACGCAGGCCCTGCAGCTCGGCGTGGATGCGCTGCACCAGCGCACGGCCCTGCGCCTGGCGGCCGAACAGCAGCGCCAGCGTGGCGATGTTGCGTTCGATATCGGCCAGCATGTGCTTGCCGCTGACGCTCAGGTCCAGCGTGGGCGCGATGCGTCCCAGCACCTCGGCCTTGCCGGCCGAACGCCCGCCCACGACGATCAGGTCGGGCGCCAGCCGGCTCAGCGCCTCGTAGTCGGGCTCGAACAGCCCGCCCGCCGCAGGCCGCTGCGCGAAGCTGTCCAGGTACCGGGGCAGCTGCGCCCGGGGCACGCCTGCGACCGCCGACGCGGGCACGCCCAGCGCATGCAGTGCATCCAGCGCCCCCAGGTCATAAACCACCGCGCGCCGGGGTGCGCCGGGCAGGCTGGCCACTCCCCCGGCATGCCGCACGGACAGCGGGGCTGCCACCGCAGTCCCCAGGAACAAGGCCGGCAGGGCCAGCGCCGCCGCGCGGCGCGTGATATCGAAGGTCATGGCAAAGAATCCCAGGAAAAAATGAAAGGAGTTCCGGCCTCCGGAGGCGGGTGCCGCGCCGGGAAGCGGCGCGGCCTGATCCGCAGGCCACGGGCAGCGGCCGCCCTTGCGGCCGGGATGCCTAGAACTTCACGTTCATGCCGATCCAGTAGCGCCGGCCGTCCTGCACCGTGGCGTAGTCCTCGTAGTACACGTCCTTGTCGAACAGGTTGTAGATGCCTGCGTAGAAGGTCACGTCCTTGCTGTAGTTGTAGGAGCCGCCCATGTCGAACATGGCATAGCTGCCGGCCACCCAGGTGCGCGCCGAACGGCCGCCCGTGGGCTGGCTTTCCTTGCCCCGGTAGGACAGCTTGGCCCAGCCCGCCCATTGCTGCGAAGGCTTCCAGTTCAGCGCCAGGTTGAGCATGTGGCGCGGCAGCTGGCTCAGCGGCTGCCCCGCGAACTCGCCGCTCTTTTGCTCGGACTTGGTGAAGGTGTAGCTGCTGCTCAGGTCCAGCGTGCGCGCCAGCGGGGCCTTGAACGTGGCTTCGACGCCGCGCGTGATGGCCTTGTCGATATTGACGTTGGTGGTGGGCGTGTTGCCCGAGGAATTGGCCGGTCCGCACTCCGGGCAGGCGATGCGCGTGATCTTGTCGTTGAACTCGTTGTCGAACACCGTCAGGCCTGCCGACAGGCCGGCGCCGTTGTTGTAGAGCACGCCCAGTTCCTTGCTCAGCGAGGTTTCGGGCTTCAGGTCGGGGTTGCCGTAGATGTTGCCGCCGCGGCTGGACTGGCCCCAGTCGCCCAGGGTCTGGCGCAGCGAGGGCGCGCGAAAGCCGGTGGACACGCCGCCCTTGACGGTCCATTGCGCGTCGAGGTTCCACACGCCGTACAGGCGCGGGCTCCATTGCGATCCGCCCTTGCTGTCGTGGTCGTAGCGCAGGCCGCCGGTCAGGGCGAAGTTCTCGCGCAGGCGCCACTCGTCCTCGGCGAACCAGGCGTACTGCGTGCGATCGGCCGTGGTGCGCGCCGAGCCCGGCAGCGTATTGGTCGTCGTGTCGCGCAAGTCCTGCTGGTTGTAGTACACGCCCGTGGTCAGCAGGTGCTGGCGGCCCAGCGGCGCCACCCAGCTGCTGTTGAACACCGTGTTCCTGATGGTCATGTCGCGCGACAGGTTGCGCGTTTCCTCGCGCTGCAGATAGGTGTCGGAGGAAGCCCAGCCCCAGCGGCCCTTGTGCTGCAGCGAGTAGTTCTCGCGCTCGAACTTGCGGTCGCTGGGCGCATCGGTGGGCAGCAGGGTCATGCCAGGCGACGAAACGAAGTGCTGGCGCGAAGTGCCGATCTCGGCGATCAGGTCGTGGTCCTTGCTGGGGGTCAGCGCCAGGCGCAGGTTCAGCGAACGGTTGTCGCTCTTGTTGTAGCCCTGGTAGATGCGGTCCTGGTCGCGCTTGCTGTAGTTGCCGTACAGGCTCAGGCCCAGCAGGTCGGTCTTGATCGGGCCTGACAGGTAGAAGTTGGTCTGGTAGGCATCGCCCGAGGTGGAGCGCTCCTGCAGCGTGGCGTCGGCGCGCACCGAGCCATGCCAGTTCTTCGCCACCTTGCGCGTGATGACGTTGATCACGCCGCCCATGGCGTCCGAGCCGTACAGCGAGGACATGGGGCCGCGCACCACCTCGATGCGCTCGATGGCCTCCAGCGGCGGAATCCAGCTCTGGTCCGTGCCCGTGCTGCCGTTGGTCTGGGTCTCGCGCGTGCTCATGCGCTTGCCGTCCACCAGGATCAGGGTGTAGTTGGCGCCCATGCCGCGCAACGAGATGTCGTTGGAGTTGTTGTCCGAGGGCGTGAGGATCACGCCGGGCACATCGCGCAGGGCATCGTGCAGGTTGCGGTAGGCGCCCTGCTCCAGTTCCTGGCGCGTGATCACCGAGATCGAGGCCGGCGCCTGGCTGATCTCCTGCTCGAAGCCGCTGGCCGTCACGACCAGGGTTTCCAGCGCGGCCCCGTCTGCTGCCTGAGCCAGCGCGCTGCCCGAGGCCAGCAGGCCCAGGCAGGCGCCCAGCGCGGTGCGGCGCAGGGGAGCGACGGTGGAGGGAAACGAAGCACGCAGGGAGGTGCAAAGGGCGGACAGGGCAAAGCCACGGCCCGCCGCGGGGGCTGTGCAGTTGTGCATGGGAAAGCTCGCAAGAAGAATCACGGACGGTCGAACGACCGGGGTGCGCATCCGCTCTGTTGTTTTTGATGAGTGCGAATCGTTCTTATTTTATTTTCCCGCCGACAACGGCCTGGCCGACGGCAGCGCAGCTGCTGTTTTTCTTTACAAGCGGACCGATCTGTGAGCAATTCATTCAGGATGCTGAATGTTGCCTTGTTCATCAATGACATGCAGGGCCGCCAGTGCCCGGGCGCGTGCGGCGCCCGGCCCGATTCACGGCGTTCCGGCGAACACGGCGGCTTTGTAAAGTTGGCCCGATGTGGCCGGCAGGCAACATCCTGATACGAAGATCAGGACCACAGCCGCCCCGCATTGGAGACCAGGAACAGCAGCAGCCCCACGGCACCGCCGACCACGGTGCCATTGATGCGGATGTACTGCAGGTCCTTGCCGATGTGCAGCTCGATCAGCTCGGACAGCTCGCGCGCATCCCAGCGCCGCACGGTGTCGGCGATGTGCTGGGCCAGGAACTGCGAGACATCGGGCGCCAGCGCCTGGGCCCAGCGCTTGAGGCGTTCGTTCATGGAGTGGCGCAGCGCCTCGTCATGCGCCAGCGACTGGCCCAGCCAGCGGCCCATGGCCGCGGTCTTGCGCGCCACCTGCGAATGCTCGTTGGCCAGGTCGGCCTGCAGCCTGGCGCGCAGGCCCAGCCACAGCGCCCGCAGGTAGCCGGCCAGCTTCTCGTCGTGCAGCAGGTAGTCGCGCAGGCGCTCGGCGCGATCGGCCATGGCCGGGTCGGACTGCAGCCGGTCAATCAGCCGCTGCACGGAGGCATCGAACGCCTTGCGCATGTGGTGCCCGGGATCGCTGGCGATGTCCTGCAGCAGGCTGTCCAGCGCCCCGGCGATGGCCGTGGCACCCTTGTCGCCGAGCCAGTCCGTAGGCAGCATCTTTTCCTTGAGCGGATGCTCGCGCTTGAGCCACAGCACGATGGTCCGGGCGATCAGCACATGGGTCTCGGATTCGCGCAGCACGCCGCTGACGCGCGCCAGCACATCGTCGAGCACGGCCTGGTGGCGCCCGTCCTGGGTCAGGCCCGACAGCAGGTCCGCCGCCGCGCGCGGCAGGTCCAGATGCTCCAGCAAGGCCTTGAACGAGTGCGAGAGAAAGCGCTCCACCTGCCGGTCCTGCACCATCTCCAGCGCCGCCAGCGCCAGCCGCGCCACCTGCCGCCCCAGCAGCGTGCTGTTGGCCGGTGAGGTCAGCCAGCCCGCCAGCACGCGCGCGGGATCATGGCGCTCGATCAGCGCCACCAGTGAAGGCCCGTCCAGGAACTTGTCGCGCACGAAATTCGCCAGGTTCAGCCCGATGCGGTCCTTGTTGCGCGGAATGATGGCCGTGTGGCGCCCGACCACGGGCAGCGGAATGTGCCGGAACAGGGCAGACACCGCAAACCAGTCGGCCAGCGCGCCGACCAGCGAGGCCTCGGTCACGGCCTTGATGCAGGCCAGCCACAGCGGCACCTGCTGCCAGTGCGCTGCCGCCACCGACGAGGCCACGAAGCCCAGCGCCATGAGCAGCAGCAACGCCAGCGGCAGGCGCTTGGCCGACTTCAGTGTTTGACGTTGCTCTGGCGACAGCATGGAGCGCAGCATACGACGCCCGCCGGGCCCCGCGTGGCGATGCCTGCCGCCAATGCCTGTCAGCCAGCGCCTGACCCCGGATTGCGCGGACAATACCGGCTTTCTTCAGAACCCTCTTGCGAGAACAAGACCATGACCGACGCCAACGCATCCGCCGAGCGCCCCGCCCTGCCCGACCACCTGTCCATCGACCCGCGCAGCCCGCACCACGTGGCGGCCGTGTTCGAGCACGACATCGGCATCCGCTTCAACGGCAAGGAGCGGTTCGACGTGGAGGAGTATTGCGTGAGCGAGGGATGGATCAAGGTGCCCGCGGGCAAGACGGTGGATCGCAAGGGCAGGCCCTTGCTGATCAAGCTCAAGGGCACCGTGCAAGCCTTCTACCGCTGAGCCTTCGGACCTTGTCGCGCCTCTTGCCACAGAGGTGCTACAAGGGGCGCGACAAGGACGCGACAAAGGCATGCCCGGGGTGCGGCAGAGCCAGAAACCACCCAGGGCAGGCTCCGGCAAAGCCTACTGGAGCGCCTCGGCCGGCCCAAAAAACTCATACCGCACCTGCTCCTGCGGCACCCCCAGGGCCTTCAACGATTCCTTCACCGACCGCATGAACGGCCGAGGCCCCAGGAAGTAGACATCGGCATCCACGGCGGGCAGCCATTCACCCAGCTGGCGGGCGGTCAGCAGGCCCTGCGCATCGACCCCATCGCCCTCCTCCGCCCGGTCATAGCAGTAGTAACGGGTGAGCTGCGGATGCACGGCAGCCAGCGCATCCACATGCTCGCGGAAAGCATGCACCCCGCGCTCGCGTGCGCAGTGGATGAAGACCACGGGCCGCCGGGTCGGCAAGGCCGCGTCCAGCATGGGCAGGGTCGGCGTGATACCCACGCCGCCGCTGATCAGCACCAGCGGGCGCTCGCCGGGCTGCAGCGTGAAGTGGCCTGCGGGCGGGAACAGCTGCAGCGTGTCGCCGACCCGGACCCGGTCGTGCAGGAAGTTGGAGACCTTGCCACCCGCCTCGCGCTTGACGCTGATGCGCAGGCTGCGCCCGTCTGCGGGTGCGGACAGGGAGTAGTTGCGCCGCTGCTCCTGGCCGTCCACCACCAGGCGCAGGCCGATGTACTGCCCGGGCTGGTGGGCGATCACGGGGCCGCCATCGGCCGGCACCAGGTAGAACGAGGTGATCTCGGCGCTTTCCTGCACCTTGTCCTCGACCACGAAGGCGCGCTCGCCGCGCCAGCCGCCTTCGGCCGCCGCCGTGCGGTCATAGGCCTGGCGCTCGGCGCCGATCAGGATGTCGGCCAGCTGCTGGTAGGCGGCGCCCCAGGCGGCTATGACCTCGTCGGTGGCGATCTCGGCGCCCAGCACTTCGCGGATGGCGCGCAGCAGGCAGGTGCCGACGATGGGGTAGTGCTCGGGCTGCACCTGCAGCGCAACGTGCTTGTTGATGATCTGCGCGGGCAGGTCGCCCAGGGCGTCCAGCCGGTCGATGTGCCTGGCGTACATGAGCACGCTGTAGGCCAGGGCACGCGGCTGGGCGCCGCTTTGCTGGTGGGCCATGTTGAACAGGGCGCGCACCTCGGGGTACTCGCCCAGCATGGTTTGGTAGAAATGCGTGATCAGCGCTTCGCCGCCGGTTTCAAGCAGCGGAACGGTGGATTGGACGATGGCACGTTGGCGGTCGGTCAGCACGGGAAACTCCTTGGGTACGGGGACGGACATGCCCGGTGCGATGCCGGACATGCCTTGGCAAAGGCAAGGGCCGTGCCAGTCCCGCGACCCTTGAAGAACAAGGGCTTGGCGTTTCATGCGTCAATATGACCTTCGTCAAAACAAGTCTTTTTGACAGCCATCGCAGTCTTTATGACCACATCCACCGCCCTGCATGCCCTGACCCCTCTGGTGGCCGACCTGGCCCAGGACCTGCCCGAGCGCGAGCGCTTTCGCCGCCTGCTGGCAGCCCTGCGCGCCGTGCTGCCGGCCGATGCCGCCGCCCTGCTGCGCCTGGAAGGCGAGTGGCTGCGGCCCGTGGCCATTGATGGCCTGGTGCCCGATGCGCTGGGCCGGCGCTTTCGCATTGCCGAGCACCCGCGCTTCGCCCAGCTGCTGGCCGCGGGCCAGGCCATGCGCTTTGCGCCCGACAGTCCGCTGCCCGATCCCTATGACGGCCTGGTGGCCCAGGGCCACGGGCCGCTGGAGGTGCACGACTGCATGGGCTGCGTGCTGCAGACGGGCGGCCTGCCCTGGGGCCTGCTCACGCTGGACGCGCTGGACCCGGGGCGCTTTGCCGACCCGGCCGCGCTGGCGGCGCTGCAGGCTTTCAGCAACCTGGCGGCGGCCACCGTGACCACGGCCGAGCGGCTGCGCCGGTTGGCGCGCAGTGCGCGCGCCCTGCCCGCACCCGGCGCCGCCCCGGGGGGCGATTCATCGCGTCCGCTGATCGGCCAGAGCCCGGCCATGCGCGCGCTGCAAAAGGACATCCCCCTGGTCGCGGCCAGCGACCTCAATGTGCTGATCACGGGCGAGACCGGCACGGGCAAGGAACTGGTGGCCCAGGCCGTGCATGCGCAGTCGGCGCGTGCAGGCCGGGCGCTGGTCAGCATCAACTGCGCGGCCCTGCCCGACAACCTGGTCGAAAGCGAGCTGTTCGGCCATGTGCGCGGCGCCTTCACGGGCGCGCTGTCCGAGCGCAGCGGCAAGTTCGAGCAGGCCGACCAGGGCACGCTGTTCCTGGACGAAGTGGGCGAACTGTCCCTGCCCGTGCAGGCCAAGCTGCTGCGCGTGCTGCAAAGCGGACAGCTGCAGCGCCTGGGCTCGGACCGCGAACACCATGTGGACGTGCGCGTGATCGCCGCCACCAACCGCGACCTGGCCGCCGAGGTGGCGGCAGGCCGCATGCGCGCCGATTTCTTCCACCGCCTGAGCGTCTACCCGCTGCGCGTGCCCGCGCTGCGCGAGCGCGACAGCGACGTGCTGATGCTGGCCGGCTTCTTCCTCGAGGAAAACCGCTCGCGCCTGGGCCTGGGCGGACTGCGCCTGCACCCCGCTGCGCAATCGGCCTTGCTGGCCCAGGACTGGCCCGGCAATGTGCGGGAGCTGGAGCACCTCATCAGCCGCGGCGTGCTGCGGGCGCTGAGCCGTGCGCCCTCCGCCGCTCCAGCCGGTGGCCGGGCTCGCATGGTCACGCTGGGCCAGGCCGATCTCCGGGATGACGCGCAGCCCCCGGCGACGGCCACCCCGTCCCTGCCCGTCCCACAGGCCGCATCGCCCGGCGCCAACCCCCAAGGCCTGCGCGAAGCCGTGGAGAGCTACGAGCGCCATCTGATCGACGCCAGCCTGCAGCGCCACCACGGCAGCTGGGCCGCCGCCGCACGCGAACTGCAGATGGACCGCGCCAACCTGCAGCGGCTGGCGCGGCGGCTGGGACTGGCATGAGGGATCATGCGGCCGGCCCGCCGCCTTGAGACGAAGGCTTATTTAAGTCTGCTTAACTTGGCGCTCTCGTTATTTAAGAAAAACCGCATTTGCTTAAATAAGCGTCCGAAGCCATAGTCAGCCCATGCCCGATTCCCCTACCAGCCAGCGGCTTGGCCGCTTCATCGAGACATCTGCAGCGGGCGAGAAGGTGCGCGCCTTCGTGCCGCCACCGCTTCCGCCGGAGCCGGCCATCGATGTGCTCGCGCTCCTGGAAAAGCTCAGCCTTGCCGAGCGGGCGCTGGGACGGCTCGATGGCATCACCATGCTGCTACCCCGCCAGGAGCTGTTTCTCTACATGTACGTGCGCAAGGAGGCCGTGCTTTCTTCGCAGATCGAGGGCACGCAATCGACGCTGTCGGACCTGCTGCGCTTCGAAGCCGAGGCCCAGGCGGGCCAGCCCATCGACGACATCCGCGAAGTCTCGAACTATGTGGACGCGATGATGTACGGACTGGAGCGCCTGCGGGACCTGCCGCTGTCACTGCGCCTGATCCGCGAGATGCATGACCGGCTGTTGCAAAGCGGACGCGGCGGCACCAAAAGCCCCGGCGAGTTCCGGCGCTCGCAGAACTGGATTGGCGGCACGCGTCCAGGCAACGCCTTGTTCGTGCCGCCGCCCGTCAACGAGCTCGGTCCCTGCCTCGACGCCTTTGAACGCTTCATGCATGAGGATGCTTCCCGCCTGCCCTCCCTCATCAAGGCGGGCCTGCTGCACGTGCAATTCGAGACACTGCATCCGTTCCTCGATGGCAATGGCCGTATCGGCCGCCTGCTGGTCACGCTGTATCTCTGCATCAACGGCGTGCTGAACAAGCCGCTGCTCTACCTCAGCCTTTTTCTCAAGACGCACCGGGCCGAGTACTACCGGCTGCTCCAGGAAGTGCGCGAGAACGGCAATTGGGAAGCCTGGCTCGACTTCTTTCTCACCGGCGTGGCACAGACCGCGAACCAGGCCTTCGAGGCCGCCACCCATATCGTCGACCTGTTCAGGCAGGACCGCGAACGCATCGCGACCGAAGGCGAGCGCGCCAACTCCACACTGCGCATCCACGACCTGTTCCAGCTCAACCCCTTCCTGACGTCGAACCAACTGGTCCGGCAGACAGGGCTGTCCTCGCCCACCGTCAACACGGCGCTCGCCGACTTGCAGCGCCTGGGCATAATCGAGGAAGTGACCGGCCGCAAGCGAGGCCGGGTCTTCAGCTATCGGCGCTATCTTTCCGTGCTCAACGAGGGCACGGATCCGCTACCCCGGCCGGCCTGACCCCTGGCCTCACCGCCTGAGCGACATCAGCCACCCATACCCGCTCACCAGCAGCACCCCTGCCAGCACCATCAGTGCCCCGGCCAGGAAGTTGGGCTCGATGGGCTCGCTGAGCAGCCAGGCCCCGAAGACCACGCCGAAGATGGGCGTCATGAAAGAGAACACGCCCAGGCGAGAGGCCAGGTATTGCGTGAGCAGCCAGAACCAGACCAGGAAGCTCACGAAGCAGACCAGCACGGACTGGAAGGCCAGGCCGGCCCAGGCCAGCGGCGTGGGCTCGAAGCGGGTCTGGCCCAGCAGGAAGGCGGCGGGCAGCAGCAGCGCAAAGCCGGTGGCCAGTTGGTAGAGCAGGGTCTGCGCGGCGGGTAGCGATGCCAGCCGCGTGGTGCGGATGGCCACCGTGGTGGCGCCCCAGGCCACGCCGGCGGCCAGTGCCAGCAGGTCGCCCAGCAGCATGGCGGCGCCGGCTGCCTTCGAAGGCTTGCCGCCGCCCAGGAAGGCCAGCGCTATGCCGGCAAAGGCCAGTGCGATGCCCAGCCATTGCAGCGGCGCCAGGCGCTCCGAGGGCAGCTTCCAGTGCAGGCCCAGCGCCGCGAACACGGGGGCGGAATACAGGAAGACCACCACATGGGCGGCCGAGGTGTGGTTGATGCTCTCGCCCACCAGCAGGAATTCCAGCGCAAACAGCGTGCCCACGGCCAGGCCCGGGCGCCAGCTGCCGTCGCCCCACTGCACGCGCATGCCGCGCCAGCGCATGAACAGCCACACCAGCACGGCGCCCACGCCCGAGCGCAGCGCGATCTGCAGCGTGGGCGCAATGGCATCGGCCGTGGCCTTGAGCAGGATCTGCTGCAGGCTCCAGATCAGGCACAGCATGAGCATCAGCGCGGCGGCGCGCGCGTCCAGCGGTTTGCGTGAATCCACGGCATATCCCTTTCAACGACCGTAAAAAAGCCGGCCCGCAGGCCGGCTTTGCATCAAGCGGGGGCTGGCCCGGCCAGCGGGCCGGCCATCACTTGATGCCCAGCAGTTCCACCTCGAAGTTCAGCGTGGCGTTGGGCGGGATCACGCTGCCCGCGCCACGGCTGCCGTAGGCGATGGAGGGCGGGCAGGTCAGCTTGGCCTTGCCGCCGACCTTCATCTTCTGCACGCCTTCGGTCCAGCAGGGAATCACGCCGGTCAAGGGGAACTCGATGGGCTGGCCGCGCGTGATGGAGCTGTCGAAGTCCTTGCCCGTGTCGGGGAAGTAGCCGCGGTAGTGCACGCGCACCGTGTCGCTGGCCTTGGGGCTGGCGCCCGTGCCTTCCTTGAGGCTTTCATAGACCAGGCCGCTGGCCGTGGTGACGGGTTCGGCCGCATGGGCAGCCACGCCGGTGAATGCGGCGAGCATCAGGCCGCAGGAGGCGGCCAGGGTGGTGAGGGTCTTGTTCATGAGGGTTCTTTCAATGCAATGTTTGCAGCGGGTTCACGCCTTGGCGGGGACACCGATGTCGTCAAGGGCCTTGGCGATGTGGCCGACGGTGCGGTCCACGTTGTGCCATTTTTCCAGGCCGAACAGGCCGATGCGGAAGGTCTTGAAGTCCGGGCCTTCGTCGCACTGCAGGGGCACGCCCGAGGCGGTCTGCAGGCCGGCCTCCATGAACTTCTTGCCGCTCTGGATGCCGGGGTCGGTGGTGTAGCTGACGACCACGCCGGGGGCCTTCCAGCCTTCGGCCGCCACGCTGGGAAAGCCGCGCGATTCCAGCAGGGCGCGCACCTTGGCGCCCAGGGCGATCTGCTCGTCGCGCACCTTGGCGAAGCCGTAGGCACGCGTCTCCAGCATCACGTCGCGCAGGCGGACCAGGGCGTCGGTGGGCATGGTGGTGTGGTAGGCGTGCTGGCCTTTTTCGTAGCCCTCGGCGATCTGCATCCACTTCTTGAGGTCGCAGGAGAAGCTGGAGCTTTGCGTGTGCTCGATGGCTTCGCGCGCACGCTGCGAGAGCATGACCATGGCGCAGCACGGCGAGCTGCTCCAGCCCTTTTGCGGCGCGCTGATCAGCACGTCCACGCCGGTCTTTTCCATGTCCACCCACATGGCGCCCGAGGCCACGCAGTCCAGCACGAAGAGCGCGCCCACCTCGTGCGCGGCATCGGCCACGGTGCGCAGGTAGCTGTCGCTCAGCAGGATGCCGCTGGCCGTCTCCACATGGGGGGCGAACACGACCTTGGGTTTTTCAGTGCGGATGGCGGCGGCCACGTCCTCGGCCGCGCACGGCGCCCAGGGGTCCTGGCTGCCCGGTCCCTGGCGACGCGCCTTGCAGACCACGGCGCCACCGCCCAGTCCGCCTTCCTCGAAGATCTGCGTCCAGCGGTAGCTGAACCAGCCGTTTCGCACGATAAGCACCTTTTCGCGGTTGGCGAACTGGCGCGCCACGGCCTCCATGCCGAAGGTGCCGCTGCCCGGCACCAGCACGGCCGTGTGGGCGTGGCAGACCTCCTGCAGCGTGGTGAGGATGTCCTGCATCACGCCCGCGAAGCGCTTGGACATGTGGTTGAGCGCGCGGTCGGTGTAGACCACCGAGAATTCGAGCAGGCCGTCGGGATCGATATCGGGCAGAAGTCCGGGCATGGGGAGTCTCCAGAGGCAGCGGGGCCTGCACACTGCAGGCCCGCCATCATGTTCGTCGGAAAGGCGGCCAGCTTAGCATGCCGTCCGCGGCGTTTTCAGGGCCTACCAGGTGTCCACGAAGCCGGCTTGGGCAGGCGCAACGCGCGCCCCTGCCAGGCCGCGCGACAGCCACGCGCGCGTGTCGGCGGGGTCGATGACGGCGTCGATCTCCAGCGTGCCGGCCATGTGAATGGCCTCGCCGTGGGCGTACTGCTGGGCCAGCAGCCGGTCGAACAGGGCGTTGCGTTCGGCGCCCTCGGGCAGGGCCTCCAGTTCCTTGCGAAAGCCCAGGCGCACGGCGCCTTCCAGACCCATGGCACCGAACTCGCCCGTGGGCCAGGCCACGTTGAACACCGGCGCATGGAAGCTGCCGGCCGTCATGCCCATGGCCCCCAGGCCGTAGCCCTTGCGCAGCACCACGCTGAAATACGGCACGCGCAGCTTGGCAGCCGTGACGAACAGGCGGCTGACATGGCGCACCTGGGCCGTCTTCTCGATCTCGGGGCCGACCATGAAGCCGGGCGTGTCCACCAGGCTCACGATGGGCAGGCCATGGGCATTGCACAGCTGCATGAAGCGCGCGGCCTTGTCGGCCGCATCGGCGTCGATGGCGCCGCCCAGGTGGGAGGGGTTGTTGGCCATCAGCCCCACGGGCCGGCCTTCGATGCGCGCCAGCGCCGTGTGGATGCCTGCGCCAAAGCCCGTGCGCAGCATCAGCAGGCTGCCTTCGTCCACCAGATGCGCCATGGCCGCACGCGTGTCGTAGGCACGCAGCCGGTTCTCGGGCACCACATGGCGCAGGGCGCGCGTGTCGGGCGCGGCCCACTCCGTGGTGCGGCCCTGAAAGAAGGACAGGTAGTGGCGCGCGGCGGCCACGGCTTCGGCCTCGTCCTCGACCAGCACGTCGATCACGCCATTGGCATGCTGCACGCTGCTGGGACCAATCTGCTCGGGCCGGAAGACGCCCAGCCCGCCGCCCTCGATCATGGCCGGCCCGCCCATGCCGATGCAGCTGGCGCGCGTGGCGATGATCACGTCGCTGCAGCCCAGCAGAGCCGCGTTGCCCGCAAAGCAGCGGCCATGGGTGATGCCGATCACGGGCACCTGGCCCGACAGCGCCGCATAGGCCGCGAAGGTGTGCACATGCAGGCCCGCGACCACGGGCGTGTCGGTGTCACCGGGCCGCCCGCCGCCGCCTTCGGCGAACAGCACCACGGGCAGCTTCTGCGCCAGCGCAATGCCCAGCATGCGGTCGGTCTTGGCATGGTTGCGCGCGCCCTGGGTGCCCGCCAGCACGGTGGCGTCATAGGACATGACGACGGCGCGCGAGCGCTCCTGGCCGAACTGCGCGCCGTTGATGGAGCCCATGCCCGTGACCATGCCGTCGGCCGGCGTGTTGGCGATCAGGTCGTCCATGCTGCGCCGGCGCGTCTGCGCGGCAATGGCCAGCGCACCGTATTCGATGAAGCTGCCCTCATCGCAAAGATCGGCGATGTTCTCGCGCGCGCTGCGGCTGCCCTGGGCATGGCGCTTGGCCATGGCCTCGGGCCGGGCGGCATCGCGCGTGAAGGCATGGCGGTCGATGACGCGCTGCAGGTCGGCGCGGATGTGGTCCGGGTCCTGTGCGGACTGCTGCGCGCGTGCGTCGGCCTGCACGCCTTCGGCGGCGGCCAGCACCAGCAGGGGCTGGTCCTGGGCCACATAGGCACCGGCCTCGGCCAGCAGTTGGGTGATGGTGCCGGCCTGCGGCGCCAGCAGCACATGCTCCATCTTCATGGCTTCGAGCACGCCCAGCTCGGCGCCTGCGGCCACGGCATCGCCCACGGCCACGCTCCACTGCACGATGCGCGCGGGCATGGGGGCCGTGAGGGCGCCTTCGGGGACGGGCGCGCCAGCAGCCTCGGCCGCCATCGGCACATCGGCGGCCACAGCCGTGCGGCGCGCGCCTTCGGCCAGCGCCTGGGCGTCCGCCACCAATTCGGGAAGGGCCTCTTCAAGCCAGCGTGTGTGCACGGCCTGCGACGCCATCTCGGGCCGGCCGGCCAGCGCCTGCAGCAGCGGCAGGTTGGTGGCCAGCCCGTCGATGCGGCATTCGTCCAGCGCGCGGCGTGCGCGGCGCAGCACGTCTTCGAAGCGCGGCCCGCTGCTGTGCACGATGAGCTTGGCCAGCAGCGTGTCGTAGTGCGGCGAGGGGCTGGCGCCCGCCACCGCATGCGTGTCGATGCGGATGCCGGGGCCGGCCGGCCACTGCAATGCGCCTATGCGTCCGCTGCCGGGGCGCGAATGGCCTGCGGCATCCAGCGTCTCGGCATTGATGCGCCACTGCATGGCATAGCCGCGCGGCGCGGGGGGTGTCCTGGCATCCAGGCCCAGCTCGCCCAGGTGATCGCCCGCCGCAATGCGGGTCTGGGCCTGCACCAGGTCGATGCCGAAGACTTCCTCGGTGATGGTGTGCTCGACCTGCAGGCGCGGGTTGGCCTCGATGAAGACATAGGGCAGGGAGTCGGAGGCGGCATCGACCAGGAATTCGAAGGTGCCCAGGCTCTCGTAGCCGATCTCGGCGGCCATGCGCAGCGCGTCGCGCGTAATGCGCTCGCGCAGCGGCTGCGCCAGGCTGGGGCTGGGCGCGATCTCCACCAGCTTCTGGAAGCGCCGCTGCAGCGTGCATTCGCGCTCGCCCAGCGCGATGGGGGCGGCGCCGCCGTCGCCCAGGATCTGTACCTCGATATGGCGCGCGCCCGTCATCAGACGCTCCACATAGACACCGTCCACGCCGAAGGCGGCGCGCGCCTCGCTGCGGCAGCGCTCGTAGGCAGCGGGCAGGTCCTCGGCACGCGCCACGGCGCGCATGCCGCGCCCGCCGCCGCCGCCGATGGCCTTGACCATGATGCCGCTGGCGCCCCCGGCCTGCTGCGCCTCGAAGAAGGCCTGGGCCTGTTCCAGCGTGACAGCCTCGCTGCTGCCCGGCATCAGCGGCACGCCGCAGCGGCGCGCCAGATCGCGTGCGCGGGCCTTGTCGCCCAGCAGCGCCAGATGGGCGGGTGCAGGGCCGATGAAGCGCAGTCCCGCGTCGGCGCAGGCCTGGGCAAAGCCGGCGTTCTCGCTGAGAAAGCCGTAGCCCGGATGGATGCCGTCGCAGCCGTGCTCGCGCGCAATGCGCAGCAGGTGGGCGCCGTCCAGGTAGGCCGAGGGGCCGCTGGCGTCCAGGGGCACGGCTGCATCGGCAGCGGATACATGGGGCGCCTGCGCATCGTCTGCGGCAAAGACCGCCAGGCTGGGCACACCCAGCTCGCGCAGCGCGCGCACGATGCGCAGCGCGATCTCGCCGCGGTTGGCAATCAGGATCTTCTGGAACATGGGTAAAAGGTCCGGTATCAATGGTCAACAGCGTTTGCAACTGGCGCCCTCAAATGCAAGGGGCACCGAGGAAGGGCCGCCCCGCACCGAAGGTGTCGTCCCCCTCCCCCGCGAAGCGGGTAGAGAGGGGGAAGGCGCGAAGCGACTCAGGGGGTGTCTTTCAACATCCTGCGCAGCACCTTGCCCGCGCCGGTGGCAGGCAGCGCCTCGATGAAACGCACCTCGCGCGGCGCCTTGTAGCTGGCCATGTTCTCGCGCGACCACTGCACCAGGTCCTCGGCCGCGATCTGCTGGCCCGGCCGCGTGACGATGAAGGCGCGCACGACCTCGCCCTTTTGCGGGTCGGGCACGCCGATCACGGCGGCCTGGGCCACGGCCGGATGCTTGATGAGGATGGCCTCCACCTCCTCGGGGAAGACGCTGTAGCCCGAGACCTTGATCATTTCCTTGAAGCGGCCGATGAAGGTCAGGTAGCCCTCGGCGTCCAAGCGGCCCATGTCGCCCGTGTGGACCCAGCCGTTCTTCAGGGTCCTGGCCGTGGCCTCGGGCTTGTTCCAGTAGCCCTTGAAGTTGCCGGGGCCGCGGATGGTGATCTCGCCCACTTCGCCGGCCGGCAGCGGCTCGCCGGTCTCGGGGTCGATGATGCGCACCTCGTTGCCGGGCAGCGGCTTGCCGTGCGTGCCCCAGCGGATGGCATCGCCGGGCATGGTGGTGTCCATGGTGTGGGTCTCGCTGAGGCCGTAGGCCGCCTCGCTGGAGATGCAGTTCGGGGTGAAGCGCCTCCACTGCCGCGCCAGCTCCTCGGTGTAGGCAATGCCGAAGCTGGTCACCGTGTTGCGGCGCAGCGCGGAAAAGTCCATGGCCTCCACGCCCGGCAGCTGCATCACGGCCACGTTCATGGGCGCGATGCTGTACCACCAGGTCACGCGGTAGCGCTCCAGGGCCTGGGCCACGGCCAGCGGGTCGAAGCGGTGCAGCAGCACGCAGGTGGCGCCGCTGTGCACGGGCATGTTCACGCCCATGGACATGCCGGCAATGTGATAGAGCGGCGCCACGGCCAGCAGCATGTCGCCGGCGTTCACGCCCGTGGCGCTGGAGGCGCCGGCCGTCTTGCTGGCCGCGTTGCCGTAGCTGAGCATGGCGCCCTTGGGCAGGCCCGTCGTGCCCGAGGTATAGGTCATCAGCGAGACATCGTCCATGGCGACATCGACGGGCACGGGCTTGGCGCCGCTGTGCATGACATCCCAGAACGATTCCACGCCCTCGGGCAGCGGCTGCACGGGGACCTGCAGTTCGGGCGGCAGCGCCAGCGTGGCCGATTCAGGAAGCCAGTCGCCATAGCGCACGGCCAGCACATGCCTGAGCGCCGTGCTGGCGCGCACCTTGTCCACCACGGGCAGCAGCACATCGGCCGCGACGATGACGCGGGCCTTGAGGTCATCGAGCTGGTACTGCAGCTCATGCTCCTTGTTCAGCGGCCCGCAGGGGCAGACGATGGCGCCGACCTTCTGGATGCCGTAGTGCGCCACGATGTACTGCGGGCAGTTGTTCATGAACAGCGCCACGGGCTCTCCCCGGCCCACGCCCAGCGCCTGCAGCCGCGCGGCAAAGGCGTCGCTGGCCGCATCCATCTCGGCCCAGCTGATGTGGCGGCCATACCAGATGTAGGCGTCGCGGCCGGGGTGGTTGCGCGCATTGCGGCGCAGGGCCTCATGTAGGGGAATGAGGGTCTCGGAATCCGCCATGCTTGTCTCCTGGGTGTATGGCCATCCCGGAACCAGTCCTAAGGGATAGCCTTGATTTGTTTTGGGGTCCAGCGGCTTGCCAATATATACCCGCTGGTAGAACATTGCTACCCACCGGTATAACCATCGCAGCCACCGACGCGACACGAGATTTCCCGCATGCCCAAGCCCCCTGTCACCCCGCGCGGCCGCCAGCGCCTTCCCACGGCCGGCTCCGATGAAAAGCGCGAACGCATCCTCAAGGCGGCCGAGGCCCTGTTCGACCGCAACGGCTACGCCAACACCACGATGGAGCAGATCGTCCAGGCCCTGGGCGTGACCAAGCCCTTCGTCTACTACTACTTCCGCAACAAGCAGGAGATCTTCGAGACCCTGTGCTGGGCACCCACCGAGGCCTGCTTCACGGTGCTGGACTTCGCGGCCGACGATCCGCGCGCCGCGCACGAGAAGGCCGTGGACGGCCTGCAGCGCCTGATCGCGGCCACCATTGCCCACTATCCGGCGGCCTTCTTTCCCTACCGCGAGCCCCAGGCCTTCAGCCCTGCGTATATGAAGGCCTCGCGCACGCTGGCGCGCCAGTTCTACCGCCAGTTCTGCGCGCTGCTCGAAGAAGGCCGCGCCAGCGGCCACCTGGACTTTCGCGAGACACGCATCACCGCCCAGGCCGCCTGCAGCCTGCCGGGCTTTCTCTACAACTGGTACCGCCCCGGCGGCCGCCTGGGCACGGCCGAGATGGTGGCCGAGCTGACCGAGCTGGCCAGCCGCGTGCTGGGCCTGCGCACGGCGCCAGCCACCGCGCCCGAAGCCATTGCCGCATCCCCCGCGAAAAAGACGCCTGCACGGCGCAGCCGGCCCCGGGCCGAGCCGCCCGGCAAGGACTGACGACCATTCCTTCGAGGAGACAAGACATGCCGATCCGCCGCCATTGCATCCGACGATATTCCCAGCCATCCATGGCACTCGCCGCCGCCCTGCTGTGCAGCACGGCCGCCCACGCCCAGGGAACCGACAGCTTCAAGATTGCCTTCATCGATCCGCTGTCCGGCCCCTTCGTCAGCACGGGCGAGCTGATGCGCGACCACGTGCAGTACGCGGTCGAGGACGTGAACGCCAAGGGCGGTCTGTTCAACGGGGCGAAGCTGCAGCTGCTGCAGTTCGACAGCAAGCTCTCGGCCCAGGAAAGCCAGGCCGCGCTGCAGGCGGCCCTAGACCAGGGCGCGCGCGTGGTGGTGACCGGGGGATCGGGCTCGTCGGTGGTGGCAGCCCTGGTGCAGGCGGCCTCGCGCCACAACCAGCGCAATCCGGGCAAGGAGGTGCTGGTGCTCAACCACTCCTCCATAGACCCCGAGCTGACGGGCAAGGCCTGCAGCTTCTGGCATTTCATGTTCGATGCCAACACCGCCATGCGCATGCAGGCGATTGCCAGCTACATCAAGACCCAGCCGGGCATCCGCAAGGTCTACCTGCTCAACCAGGACTACGCCCACGGCAAGCAGTGGGCGGCCTACGGGCGCCAGATGGTGAGCGCGGCCCGGCCCGACATCCAGTTCACGGGCGAGATGCTGCACCCCATAGGCCGCGTCAAGGACTTCGCGCCCTACGTGGCCAAGATCAAGGAAACGGGTGCGGACTCGGTGATCACGGGCAACTGGGGGCAGGACCTGACCCTGCTGCTCAAGTCGGCGGCCGACTCGGGCTATGACCTGCGCTACTTCAACCACAGCGCAGGCGGCATGCCGGGCACGGTGACATCCTTCGCCCAGACCCGCATCGGCCAGCTGACCTGGGTGGCCGAATGGCACCCGGGCCAGGCCGGCCGCCCGCTGGCCGACGCCCGCGCCCAGGAATACAAGGCCCGCATGGGCAAGGACTTCCTGGCCCCGCGCATGGACCTGGTGCCGCGCATGCTGGCCGCCGCCATGGCCAAGGCACAGTCCACCGAACCTGTGAAGATCGCGCTGGCCCTGGAGGACCTGCAGATGGACACCGTGGTAGGCCCCGTGCGCATGCGCGGCAAGGACCACCAGCTGCTGCTGCCCCAGGTGGTCAACACCATCGCGCCCGTGGATGGCAAGCTGGTCAAGACCGGCTGGGAAGGCACGAACTACGGCTTTCGCACCGACGCCGTCTACACGCCCGAGCAGGTGGAGCTGCCCACGGACTGCCAGATGAAGCGGCCCGGCAGCCGCTGAGGCTGAGGCTGAGGCTGAGGCTGAGGCTGAGGCTGAGTATCCCGCCAGCTACGCCCCGCTCAGCGCGGGGCGTAGTTTCTCTGGCCGAAGATGCCGCTGCCCACGCGCACCATGGTCGATCCGGCGGCCACGGCCGCTTCCAGGTCGCCCGTCATCCCCATGGACACCGTGTCGAAGCGCTCCAGCCCCGGCAGGCCGCTGCCGCGGATCTGCGTGAACACGGCCGTGGCGCGGGCATGCACCTCGCGCTGGGCCTCGAAGCCCGGCACATCGTCGGGAATGCTCATCACGCCGCGCAGCACCAGGCGCGGCAGCTGCACGATGGCGGCGGCCAGCTCCAGCGCCTGCTGAGGCGCCACGCCGGCCTTGGTCTCACCGCCATCCACGTTCAGCTGGATGCAGACCTGCAGCGGCGCCAGGCCTTCGGGGCGCTGGGCCGACAGGCGTTCGGCGATCTTCAGGCGGTCCACGGTCTGGGCCCAATCGAAATGCTCGGCCACCAGGCGCGTCTTGTTGCTCTGGATGGGGCCTATGCAATGCCATTGCAGGGCCTCGCCGCCCGGCAGGCCCATGGCGCGCACGGCGGCGATCTTGTCCACGCCTTCCTGGATGTAGTTCTCGCCAAAGCTGCGCTCGCCGGCCAGCACGGCCTGGCGCACGGCGTCGGCGCCGAAGGTCTTGGAGACGGACAGCAACTGCACCGAGCCGGCCGCCCGGCCCGCCTGCGCGCAGGCCGAGGCAATCCGTTCGTGAATCTGTTGAAGCTTGTTTTCAATCGTCGTCATAATTGCCGCCAGCGTACCAAACGAGGGAGCGAACTCCGTGGACATCACCCAATTGCTGGCTTTCAGCGTCAAGAACAAGGCCTCCGACCTGCACCTGTCCGCAGGGCTGCCGCCGATGATCCGCGTGCACGGCGATGTGCGCCGCATCAATGTCGATCCGCTGGACCACAAGACGGTCCACGCCATGGTCTACGACATCATGAGCGACTCCCAGCGCAAGGCCTACGAGGAGTTCCTGGAGGTGGACTTCTCGTTCGAGATCGAGGGCCTGGCGCGCTTTCGTGTCAACGCCTTCAACCAGTACCGGGGCGCGGCCGCCGTCTTCCGTACCATTCCCAGCAAGATCCTGACGCTGGAGCAGCTCAACGCGCCGCGCATCTTCGCCGACCTGGCCCTGAAGCCGCGCGGCCTGGTGCTGGTGACCGGCCCCACGGGCTCGGGCAAGTCCACCACGCTGGCCGGTATGGTCAACCACCTCAACGAGACCGAGTACGGCCACATCCTGACGGTGGAGGACCCCATCGAATTCGTGCACGACTCCAAGAAGTGCCTGATCAACCAGCGCGAGGTCGGGCCGATGACACAGTCGTTCTCGGCCGCCCTGCGCTCGGCGCTGCGCGAGGACCCGGACGCCATCCTGGTGGGCGAAATGCGTGACCTCGAAACCATCCGCCTGGCCATGACCGCGGCCGAGACGGGCCACCTGGTCTTCGGCACCCTGCACACCTCCAGCGCCGCCAAGACCATCGACCGCATCATCGACGTCTTCCCGGCCGAGGAAAAGGAGATGGTGCGCGCCATGCTTTCCGAATCGCTGCAGGCCGTGATCTCGCAGACGCTGTGCAAGACCAAGGACGGCCAGGGCCGCATCGCGGCCCACGAGATCATGCTGGGCACCAGCGCCATCCGCAACCTGATCCGCGAGGCCAAGGTGGCCCAGATGTACTCCACCATCCAGACGAGTCAGAATGTGGGCATGCAGACGCTGGACCAGAACCTGACCGATCTGGTGCGGCGCAACCTGATCAGCCCGGCCGAAGCGCGCGCCAAGGCCAAGATACCGGACAACTTCCCGGGCTGACCGCCACCGGCCCAGCCTCTCGCCACGCGCCATGAAAAGCATTTTCCGCAAGCTGCGAAGCGGCCAGGACCCTTCGGCCCCGGCCTCCGAGTCGGCCTTCTTCACGACCACGCTGGCGGCGCATGGCTTCATGGACCCGCACACGCCTCCCGTTCCCTGGGAGGCGCGCGCCATCGAGGTGGGCGCCACGCGGCTGCCGCGCGGCAGCGTCACCCAGCTGGAGCAGCTGTGGTCGCGCGACCGCTACCTGGGCCAGCTGGATGCGGCCAGCCTGCAGCGGCTCAGTGAATACTTCATCTACGCGGCCGTGGCGCCGCAGCGCGACGTGATCCGCCAGGAGGAGAACGGCAGCTTCATGGCGGTGGTGCTGTCCGGCCAGATCGCCGTGGAGCGCCAGCAGCCCTGGGGCGAGCGCATGCGCCTGGCGCAGACACGGCCCGGCGACATCCTCGGCGAGATGTCGCTGCTCGACGGCGGGCCACGCTTTTCCAGCTGCACCACGCTGACCGACTGCGAGATCGGCGTGCTCAGCGCCGAGGCGCTGGACGAAATGATGGTCAAGGATGCCGCGCTGGCCGCCAAGCTGATGGCGCTGCTGGCGCGCAAGCTCTCGTTCCGGCTGCGTGCCATCAGCGTGCGCCTGGGCGAGGAGCAGCACACTTAGATGGCGAATGAGTCGGCGAATGAGTCGAATATGAGGACGCCTGGCCCATCCGGGCCGGACCGGACCACCTGCACATAACAAAACAACCTGCGCGCCACGACGGTGCGCAATGCCCGGGGGAATACGGCAATGGAAAGAGATCAGGCCACCAAGTTCATCAACGACCTGCTCAAGCTCATGGTCAGCCGCAACGGCAGCGACTTGTTCATCACGGCGGAATTCCCGCCGGCGATCAAGATCGACGGGCGCATCACCAAGGTGTCGCCGCAGCCGCTGTCGCCGGTGCACACGCTGACGCTGGCGCGCTCCGTCATGAGCGACAAGCAGATCGCCGATTTCGAGCGCACCAAGGAGTGCAACTTCGCCATCTCGCCGCCGGGCATCGGGCGCTTTCGCGTCAACGCCTTCATCCAGCAGGGCCGCGTGGGCATGGTGATGCGGACGATTCCGCTGGCCCTGCCCACCATCGACAGCCTGGGCGTGCCCCAGGTGCTCAAGGAAGTGACCATGACCAAGCGCGGCCTGTGCATCCTGGTCGGCGCCACGGGCTCGGGCAAGTCCACCACGCTGGCCGCCATGGTGGACTGGCGCAACGAGAATTCCTACGGCCACATCGTGACCATCGAGGACCCCATCGAATTCGTGCACCCGCACAAGAACTGCGTGGTCACGCAGCGCGAGGTGGGCCTGGACACGGACAGCTGGGAAGCAGCGCTCAAGAACTCCCTGCGCCAGGCACCGGACGTGATCCTCATGGGCGAAATCCGGGACCGCGAGACCATGGAGCACGCCATCGCCTTCTCGGAAACCGGCCACCTGTGCCTGGCCACGCTGCACGCCAACAGCGCCAACCAGGCGCTGGACCGCATCGTCAACTTCTTCCCCGAAGAGCGCCGCCCGCAATTGCTGATGGACCTGTCGCTGAACCTGCGCGCCATGGTCTCCCAGCGCCTGCTGCCCAAGCAGGACAGCAAGGGGCGCGTGGCCGCCATCGAGGTGATGCTCAACTCGCCGCTGATCTCCGACCTGATCTTCAAGGGCGAAGTCACCGAGATCAAGGAGATCATGAAGAAAAGCCGCAACCTGGGCATGCAGACCTTCGACCAGGCGCTGTTCGACCTGTTCGAGTCCAACCTCATCACCTACGAGGATGCCCTGCGCAATGCGGACTCGGTCAACGACCTGCGGCTGCAGATCAAGCTGGGCAGCCAGCGCGCCAAGTCGCTGGACCTGGCGGCGGGCACCGAGCATTTCGCCATCGTCTGAACGCGCCTTCAGCGCGCCGAGCCGGGACACCGGCTCCTTCCAGGGCCGCACACCGCGCGCCCCTGCGCCACCCGCTCCCACCACCTCTCAGGAATCCCCCATGTCCGACTCCTCCATCGCCGCCCGCAGCTATGCGGCCATCGCTCCCCTCTCCGTAGCCTTCCTGGGGCTGGGCGTCATGGGCTATCCCATGGCCGGCCACCTGGCCACGGCAGGCCACCGCGTCACGGTCTACAACCGCACGCAGGCCAAGGCCCGCGCCTGGTGCGAGGAGTTCAACGGCGGCCATGCGGCCACGCCGCGCGAGGCCGTGGCCGGCGCCGACATCGTGTTCAGCTGCGTGGGCAATGACGATGACCTGCGCTCGGTCGTGCTGGGGCCGGACGGCGCCTTCGCGGGCATGCGCCGCGGCGCCATCTTTGCCGACCACACGACGGCATCGGCCGAAGTGGCGCGCGAGCTGCATGCGGCCGGGCTGGAGCTGGGCCTGCAGTTCATCGACGCGCCCGTCTCGGGCGGCCAGGCGGGCGCCCAGAACGGCCAGCTCACCGTGATGTGCGGCGGTGACGAGGCCGCCTTCGCCACCATGCAGCCCGTGGCCATGGCCTTCTCGCGCGCCTGCACGCTGATGGGCGACAGCGGCGCCGGCCAGCTCACCAAGATGGTCAACCAGATCTGCATCGCCGGCCTGGTCCAGGGCCTGTCCGAGGCCATCGCCTTCGGCCAGCACGCGGGCCTGGACATTCCCGCCGTGCTCGACGTCATCGGCAAGGGCGCAGCCCAGAGCTGGCAGATGGACAATCGCGGCCGCACCATGGCCGAAGGCAAGTTCGACTTCGGCTTTGCCGTGGACTGGATGCGCAAGGACCTGGGCCTGGTGCTGGCCGAGGCACAGCGCAACGGCGCCCGCCTGCCCGTCACGGCCCTGGTGGACCAGTTCTATGCCGATGTGCAGCAGATGGGGGGCAGGCGCTGGGATACCTCCAGCCTCATCAAGAGGCTCACCCCCTGAGCGGCTTACGCCGCTTCCCCCTCTCTACTTGCTTCGCAAGGGAGGGGGACGACACCATCGCTGCGGGGCGGCCCTTGCTTGGTGTCCCTGGCTTTAGGCCCTGCCAGATTCAAGTGCTATGCCCTGAGGAACGAGATCTTCCTATGTCCAAAACAAAAAGCCGGAACATGTTCCGGCTTTTGCTTTCAGGCGGCGGTGATCACTTCACCGGGGTGGCGGTGGCGCCCACGGGAGTGGACAGGCTGCTTTCCGAGAGGCTGGTGGGAGCGCTGGCTGCGGCGGCCTTGCCGGAGTCGTCGGTGACCACGGGGGCGGACTGCGGCTGCATGCGGGCCAGTTCGTCCTCGGAGATGACTTCCACCACGCGCACGACCTTGGTCACGTCGTTGATGCCGCGGGCGATCTCGGCGCCGCGCTTGGCTTCGCGCGGGGTGACGATGCCCATCAGGAAGACGACCTTGTTCTCGGTCACGACCTTGAAGGCCGAGGCCTGGATGTCCTTGGCGTCCAGCAGGCTGGCCTTGACCTGGGTGGTGATCAGGGTGTCCTTGGAGCGCTGGCTCAGCGTGGAGGTGAAGGGCGCCACCACCACTTCGTTGAAGACATTGCGCACCGTGGGCTGCTCGCGCACGAGCTTCTCGATGGTCTGGCGGTCGGCCTCGTTGCCGGCCTCGCCGGTCAGCAGCACCTGGCGGTTGTAGCTGGTGACGTTGACATGGGCCTTGTCGCCCAGCACTTCGGAGATGCGGTTGTTGGCGCGCAGCTCGATGCCCTGGTCTTCCACCTGGGTGCCGGTGGTGCGGCGGTCCGCCACCGACATGCCGGCCATCACGGCGCTGCCGCCCACCAGGGCGACGCAGCCCGACAGGGCGGCGCCCAGGGACGCAACGGCGAGCACACCGCAGGCGGCGCGGGACCAACGGAACTTCATAGAGGCATCTCCTGTTCACCAAGTAACTGGGCATCCACGCCGTCGCACAGGCAGTGCAGCACCAGCGTATGGGTTTCGCGCACGCGCGCCGCACGGTCATGCGGCACGCAGATCAGAACATCGGTCTCGCGCACGCGGCCGGCCAGGGAGCCGCCCGTGCGGCCGGTCAGCACCACGGCCATCATGTCGCGCTCATGGGCGGCATCCAGGGCCTCCAGCACGGCCACGTCGTTGCCCGTGGCGGACAGCACCAGCAGCAGGTCGCCGGGCTGGCCCAGGGCGCGTATCTGGCGCGCCAGGTACTGGGTGGCGTTGCCGCCCGAGCCCGTGGCGCCCACGGTGCCCAGCAGGCCACCGTCGGACACCAGGGCCACGGCGGCCAGCTCGGGCCGGTCGCGCTCGAAACCGGCCACGCACAGGGCGGCGAAGAGCTGGGCGTCGCTGGCCGAGGCGCCAGCGCCGCAGGCCAGGACCTTGCCGCCGCTGGTCACGCAGGCCAGCATGGCCTGTACCGCTGACGCAATGGGCTGGCTCAGCGCCTGGGCGGCCTGGTATTTCAGGTCGGCGCTGTCGATGAAATGCTGTTGGATACGTTGCTCAAGCATGGAGGCCCGATGATAACTGCCGCCCCTGAAGTCTTTCGTAGCCAGGCGTTATTTGTGCTGCAGCGGTAACGGATCAGGCGCCTTCGGCGTCAAAGGCGGCCTGCAGCCACTGCACGGCAGGCCCGGCGCCAGGCTCGACCAGCACCACGTCGAAGCGGCACGGCGGCGGCGCGGCCCATCGCATCAGGTAGTGGCGCGCGGCAAACACGACGCGCCGCTGCTTGGTGGCACCGATGCTGGCGCCGGCACCGCCGAAGGCGCGCGTGCCGCGGCTGCGCACCTCGACGAAGACCACGGTGCCGTCGCGCGCCTGCACGATGAGGTCGATCTCGCCGCCGCCGCGCCCCGGCGTCCGATAATTGCGCTCGACCAGACGCAGGCCGGCCGCCTGCAGATGGGCCAGCGCCGCATCCTCGGCCTGCTGGCCCCGGTGCCGGGTCGTGAGGGCAGACGGCCCCGCGCCTGCCGGCTTTTTCGCAAGGAAACCCATTGACTACCTCTTTCGCCACCGCGCTGGGCGCAGCCAAGGATGCTGCGGCATCCCAGCATTATCCGCAGGGCGCCCTCTACGTGGTGGCCACCCCCATAGGCAACCTGGCCGACATCAGCCTGCGCGCCCTGCATGTGCTGCAGCTGGTGGACTGCGTGGCCTGCGAGGACACGCGCCACACCCAGGGCCTGCTGCGCTCCTATGGACTGGACCGCCCCGGCAGCCAGCTGCTGGCCGTGCACCAGCACAACGAGGCCGAGGCGGCACAGCAGATCGTGGCCCGGCTGCAGCAGGGCCAGCGCATCGCCTATGTCAGCGATGCCGGCACACCCGGCGTCAGCGACCCCGGCGCACGCCTGTGCGCCGCCGTGCAGGCCGCGGGCCTGCGCTGCATTCCGCTGCCCGGCGCCAGCAGCATCACGGCCGCCATCAGCGTGGCCGGCGCGGTCACGCCTTCGCAGGGCGAGGGAGGTTTCGTCTTCGCAGGCTTTCTGCCCACCAAGTCGGCCGAGCGCCTGGCTGCCGTGCAGCAACTGGCGCTGCAGCCGCGCTGCACCGTGCTGCTGGAGGCGCCGCACCGCATTGCCGACCTGGCCGCCGCCCTGGCCACGCTGGGCGAGCGCCCGGTGACGCTGGCGCGCGAGATCACCAAGCAGTTCGAGGACATTGCCACCATGCCCGCCAGCGCGCTGCCGGCCTGGCTGCAGGCCGTGCCCCAGCGCAGCAAGGGCGAGTTCGCCGTGGTGCTGCACCCGGTGGCCCTGGGTGGCGATGAGGCCGACGCCGACGCCCTGCGCGTGCTGCGCCTGCTGCTGGCCGAGCTGCCCACCAAGACGGCCGTGCGCCTGGCCGCCGAGATCACGGGCGCACCGCGCAACCGCCTCTATGACGCCGCGCTGGCGATCAAGCAGGCCGCCGAGGAGGACCCGATAGAGGATTAAGCCCAAGGCGGCAGCACCACAGTGGCCTTCACCCTCAGGGACACCGAGCAAGGGCCTACGCCGGCCGCGCCGCCCCGCCGCGAGGGTGTCGCCGGTTGCCCGTACGCCCCCCGCGTAGCGAGAGGGGGGCGCCGTGCAACGGGAAGCGGCGCAGCCGCTCAGGGGGACTTATGCATACGCCAGGCCGGTGGCCACGCCACCGAACAGGTCGCCCTCGACCTGCGGCACGCCGGGGAAGGCCTCGCGCAGCGCATCGCGCAGCGTGCGCAGGGCCGACGAGCCGCCCGTGAGGTAGATGGCGTCCAGCGCCTGGGGCGCCACGCCGGCCAGGCGCAGGCAATCCTGGGCACAGGCCACGACCTGTTGCAGGGGGCCTTGCAGCTGCTCGTGCAGCACCTCGGGCGAGATGGCGGCGGACAGGCCCGATTCCAGCCAGCCCAGCTCGATGGGCGACTCGGCATGGCGCGTGGAAGCCTCGATCTTGGCCTGCTCCACGACGGCGGCCAGGCGGTGGCCTTCGCGCAGTTCCAGCACGTCCATCAGGCGCTTGTGCAGGCGCTGGTCGCTGTAGTCGGTGCGCAGGTTGCGCGCCTCGGCCAGGGCCTTGGGCGAGTACAGCCACTGGATCAGGTGCCAGGTCGAGAGGTCGAAGAACACGCGGCTGGGCACTTCGCGGCCGCTGGGGCCGGTGTGGCGGTAGCCCAGCAGCGGCATGATCTGGGCCAGGTTGAGCCGGTGGTCGAAGTCCGTGCCGCCGATGTGCACGCCGCTGGTGGCCAGGATGTCGTCGCGGCGGTCGCGGCGGCCGGCCTGCTCGGGCCCCAGGCGCACGACGGTGAAGTCGGAGGTACCGCCGCCGATGTCCACCACCAGCACCACGGATTCCTGCGTGAGGCGCTGCTCGTAGTCCAGCGCGGCGGCGATGGGCTCCATCTGGAAATCCACTTCGCCCAGGCCGGCGGCGCGCGCGGCGTCGGCCAGGGCCTGCTGGGCCTGGCGGTCGCGCTCGGGATGGTCATCCACGAAGTGCACGGGCCGGCCCAGCACCACGCGCTCGGGCAGGCGCCCGTCCAGCGAGGCACGCGCCCGGTCGGCCACGCGGCGAAGGAACAGTCCGATCACATCCTGGTAGCTGACCAGCTGGTCGTGCACGGCCGTCTTTTCCTGCAGCAGCGCGCTGCCCAGCAGGCTTTTGAGCGAGCGCATGAGCCGGCCCGGCTCGCCATCCAGGTACTGGGCCATGGCGTCGCGCCCGAAATGCGTGCTGTGCTCATCCGTATGGAAGAACAGCGCCGTGGGCATGCCGCAGGCATCGCCTTCCAGCGGCAGCAGGCGTGCGGGCTGGCCGGGCGCGCGCCAGGCCATGGCGGAGTTGGAGGTACCGAAATCTATGCCCAGCGTGGCAGGAGAGGAAGCAGTCGTCATGGCAAGCGGCGCCGCGCCACGGCAGCCTGCGAAGGCTGCAGCGGCTGCAACGAAAACGCCCACCGGAGTGGGCATGGGTGTCAGCGGGGCGCCATTCTATCGCCCGCGCATTGCGCCTAGGCGGCAGCGGTTTCCCGGGGCAGGGAATCCTGGGCGAGCACGATGCGCACGCCATGCGTGGCGGTCTCGTCCAGTGCCCGTGCAGGCGCAGTCCGCCGCACGTCCAGCCCGATCGCATAAGGGCCTTCGCCGCGCGTGGCCAGCCGGTGGCCCAGGGCGCCCGTGGCCACACCCTGGGCTGGGGCAGACAGCACCAGCTCGGTGGCGCCCGGCCCCGTGCCCCCCAGCTTCAGCGAGGCGCGGTAGGCGCCGCCATCGGCCGACAGGCGGGCCTCGCCGATGTCGGCGCCCTCGCCCAGCAGCGCGCGCCAGCGCGCCAGGCTGGCCCGCAGGTCATGCACGGCCACGTGCAGCCGGGCCACGCCGGTGGCGCCGTTGGCATGCACGCGCGCATCGCCCTCAGGCACGCGCAGGGTGCGCGGCGTGAGGTCGCCGCAGAGAAAGGGCAGGTCCTGGCTGCGGGCGCGTGCGTTGCGCCAGCGCAGCTGCGCGCCGTCGGGGCGCAGGCGGCCGCCTTCGTAGGGCGCCTCGTAGTCCAGCCCGCGCGCCTGGGCGGCGGAAACCACGGCGCCGGTCTCGGTGGGCAGCAGCGCGAAATCGACAATGCCCTCGCCATGGCGCTGCAGCTGCTGCCACCAGCGTTCCTCGGGCGCGGGCGCGCGCCAGGCGATGAGTTCGAAGTAGGCGCCGTCGGCAAACACCACCAGGGCGTTGTGCGTGGAGCGGCCCGGATGCTCGCCGCCGCGCAGCACGTTGAAGCCCAGCGCGGTGTAGTCGGCAATGGTGCGTTCCAGGTCCTGGACCGCGATGACGATGTGGTCGAGTGGCAAGGTCATGGCAGGGGTGCTTCGCACGGTGTTCAGGCCGCCAGGCGCGCGGCGGCGCTGGAGTCGGTGTGGCGCACTTCGGCGCGGATGTTCTGCGGATTGCGCAGCAGGTTGAGGATGGGGCAGGTGCGCTCCACGGCCTCGAACAGCGCATCGATCTCGGCGCGGCTGGCCGGCGAGTCGATGTGCACGGTGTAGCCGATCTCATGCGGCCAGATGGGCGTGGCCTCGTGGCCGGGCCTGCCGCCGCGCGGGTCGATGATGCCCGTGACCTCGACCTCCAGGCTCTCCACGGGCACCTGTCGCTCGGCCGCCTGGATCAGAAAGATGTGGGTGACGCAGGTGCCCAGCACGCCCAGCTGCAGCTCGGGCGAGCTGGGGCCGAGGTTGTAGCCCGCGAAGTCGGGCGGGCTGTCGCTGATGACCTGGTGCTCGCGTATGCGCAGGCGGCGCACGCCGCTGCGGCCCTCGGCACGCACATGGGCCTTGAGGTGGGCGGGCTGGGCCGTGCCGGCCGCGACGGCGGCGCTGCGGGCGAGCACGGCGGCGCGCTTTTCGGCGAGGTATTCGTTGAGATGGCTCATGGACGGGCTTTCGGTGAAGGAAGTACCAGCCCATTGTTGGGACCGCCGCATGCGCGGCAAACAAACGAATCCGTCTGCGCTTATGCACTGGACAGATATGCGGGGCACCCATCCCTTAGTCGTTTTCCAAATAACGATGCAACTCGATATATGAGCGCAAATATTTGGCATCGATAGCATGAAAAACATGGAGCCGGTCCTGTGGCCGGCAGTCTTGTTTTTCAGCGCCCCAGCGGCGGCGAGGTACGAACGTGTTTTCCCAATCGAAGGCGGGTCAGGCGGCATGGAAGGCCGCGATAGCGGTATTGGCGGGCAGCAGCCTGCTGCTGGCGGCGTGCTCCAGGCAGGCCGATACGGCCCAGGCAGGCGCGGCTGCTGGCCCCGTGGAAGGCGGCACCCTGGTCTACCTGGAGCAGCAGGCCCATACCAACCTCTATCCGCCGGCCGGGGGCTTCTATCCCAACGGCGGCGTGCTCAACCAGATCACCGACAAGCTGACCTACCAGGACCCGAAAACGCTGGAGATCCAGCCCTGGATCGCCGAGTCCTGGACCGTGAATGCCGACGCCACCGAGTACCGCTTCAAGCTGCGCCCCGGCGTGACCTTCTCCGACGGCACGCCGCTGGACGCAGCAGCCGTGGCGCGCAACTTCGACACCTATGGCCTGGGCAACAAGGCGCTCAAGCAGCCCGTGTCCGAGGTGATCAACAACTACGAGCGCAGCGAAGTGGTCGACCCACTGACGGTGAAGTTCTTCTTCAGGAAGCCTTCGCCGGGCTTCCTGCAGGGCACCTCGGTGATCGGCTCGGGCCTGGTCTCGCCGGCCACGCTGGACCGCCCCTTCGAGGAGCTGGGCGACGCCACGCGCATCATCGGCTCCGGCCCCTTCGTGGTGGCCAGCGAGACGCTGGGCAAGGAGCTGGTGCTCAAGGTGCGCAAGGACTACGCCTGGGGTCCCGCCAAGCTGGCCCACCAGGGCCGCGCGCGGCTGGACGAGGTGAAGTTCATCGTCACGCCCGAGGACAGCGTGCGCATCGGCGCGCTGCTGGCCGGCCAGGCCGGGCTGATCCGCCAGATCCAGGCCTACGACGAAAAGCGCGTCGAGGACCAGAAGTTCAGCATCTACGCCCCGCCTACGCGCGGCGTGAACAACAGCGTGGCCATCCGCCCCGACAACGCCCTGGTGGCCGATCTGAAGGTACGCCAGGCCCTGCTGCACGGCACCAATGCCAAGGAGATCGTGGAGACGCTGTTCTCGCCGCGCTATCCGCAGGCGCGCTCGGTGATTGCCTCCACTGCGGCCGGCTTCGTGGACCTGTCGGCCAAGCTGGCCTATGACGAGGCCAAGGCGAAACAGCTGCTGGACGAGGCCGGCTGGACGCTGGGCGCCAACGGCCTGCGCCAGAAGGACGGCCGCGATTTCGTGCTGTCCACCTACGAGTCCCTGCCCCAGCCGCAGAACAAGGAGACGCTGCAGCTCGTGGCCCAGCAGTGGGCGCGCATCGGCGTCAAGCTCAACGTGCTGTCGGGCGACGCGGGCAGCCGCGCCGTGGACACGCTGGACCCCGACAAGACCGGCGTGCTGCCCGGCATGGTGGGCCGCGCCGATCCCGACGTGATCAAGAGCAACTACTACCCGACCAACCGCAACGTGCTGCTGCAAAAGGGCGGCGTGAGCCAGAAGGTCAAGTCCTTCGAGGACACCAAGCTCAACGGCCTGTTCGACGCCCTCGCGGCCGAGACCGATGCCGCCAGGCGCCTGGCGCTGGCCGGCGAGGTGCAGAACTACCTGATCGACCAGGCCTATGTGATCCCCATCTTCGAGGAACCCCAGGCCTTTGCGGGCGCAGGCTGGGTGCGCGACGTGGGCTTCGAGGCCGTGGGCCGGCCCAGCTTCTACAGCACCTGGCTGGCCAGGCGCTGACCGGATCGCACCCTGAGGAACCGCTCCCATGCCGCGCCGCTATCTGCTCAGCCGCATCGCACAGGCCGCCCTGGTGCTGTGGGCGGCCTTCACGGTCTCGTTCATCCTGCTGCAGCTGCTGCCGGGCGACGCCGTGCTGATCAAGTTTCTGAACCCCGAGCTGGGCCTGGGCCCGCAGGAGATTGCCGACATCCGCGCGGCCTACGGCTCGGACCAGCCCGTGTGGCAGCAGTACCTGCACACGCTGGGCCAGTTCCTCACGGGCCATTTCGGCTATTCGCTGCAGGCCGGCGTGCCGGTGAGCCAGGGCCTGGCCACCAGCCTGCCGCCCACGCTCAAGCTCGCGGCCCTGGGCTTTGTCGCAGCCGCGCTGCTGGCCGTGGCGCTGGCGGCGGCTGCCAGCCTGGCGCCCTTTGCCTGGCTGCGCAACGCGCTGTATTCGCTGCCTTCGGTCTTTGTCTCGGTACCCGTGTTCTGGCTGGGGATCATGCTGATCCAGGTGGTGTCGTTCCGCCTGGGCTGGATCGCCGTGATCAATCCCGGCCCCTGGGAAGGACTGGTGCTGCCCACGCTGACCCTGGCCGTGCCGATCTCGGCGCCGCTGGCCCAGGTGCTGCTGCGCAATATCGACGCCGTGCTGGCCCAGCCCTTCGTGGCCGTGGCGCGGGCCAAGGGCGCCTCGCGCCGCTGGGTGCTGCTGCGCCATGTGGCACGCAATGCCCTGCTGCCCACGCTGACCATTGCCGGCGTGCTGTTCGGCGAGCTGCTGGCCGGCGCCGTGGTGACGGAGGCCGTGTTCGGCCTCAATGGCCTGGGCACGCTGACCCAGCAGGCCGTGGGCAACCAGGACACGGCCGTGCTCCAGGCCGTGGTGGTCGTCTCGGCCGCCGCCTTCGTACTCATCAACCTCGCCGTGGATCTGCTGTACCCGCTGCTTGATCCGCGCCTGCGCCATTCCGTGGAGAACCGGCCATGAACACTGCCGTCTCAAGCGCTCTTTCCCCGGCCCTGGATGCCCAGGCCGCGCCCGCCACTCCTACTCCCATTCCCATTCCCATTCCCACGGCGCTGCCAGCGTCGTCCCTGGCCCCTGCGCCAGCCGCCCCGCACCGCAGCTTCGCCTTGCCGGCCCGCCTGCAATCCCTGAAGCGCCTGCCACCCACGCTGGCCCTGGCCTGGCTGGTGATTGCCGTGGCCGCGCTGTGGGCGCTGGCGCCCGGCTGGTTTGCCCACCAGAACCCGATCGCGGGCCAGGCCGGCCAGCAGTTGCTGGCGCCCAGCGCCGCGCACTGGCTGGGCACGGACGCGCTGGGGCGCGACCTGTGGGCGCGCGTGGTGCATGGCGCCGTGCATTCGCTGTCGGGCGCCTTCGTGGCCGTGGGCGTGGGCCTGGCCGTGGGCACGCTGATCGGCCTGCTGGCCGGGGCCACGGGCGGGCGCACGGAAGATGCGCTGATGCGCCTGGTCGATGTGCTGCTGGCCGTGCCTTCGCTGCTGCTGTCGCTGACCATCATCATCGTGCTGGGCTTTGGCACCATCAACGCGGCCATTGCCGTGGGCGTGGTCTCGGTGGCCAGCTTCGCGCGCCTGGTGCGCTCGGAGGTGGTGCGCGTGCGCCGCTCCGACTACGTGGAGGCCGCCTTTGGCAGCGGCGGGCGCTTTGCCGCCGTGCTGTGGCGCCATGTGCTGCCCAACTCGCTGACCTCGGTCATCGCCATGGCCGCGCTGCAGTTCGGCTCGGCGATCCTTGCGATTTCCACCCTGGGTTTTCTGGGCTACGGCGCGCCGCCGCCCACGCCCGAATGGGGGCTGCTGATCGCCGAGGGCCGCAACTACATCGCCACCGCCTGGTGGCTGACCACGGCGCCGGGCCTGATCGTGGTGGCCGTGGTGCTGGCGGCCAACCGCATCGCCACGGCCTTCGCTCGGAGGCCTGCATGAGCGCCGCCATCGAGGAACGCATCCACGCCGCACCAGCGGTGGCAACCACCGCCCCCGTGCTCGAAGTGCAGGACCTGGCCGTGGCCTACCGCGATGCCGCAGGCCAGGCGCAGCGCGTGGTGCACGGCGTGTCGTTTTCCGTGGCGCCGGGCGAGGTGGTGGCCCTGGTCGGCGAGTCGGGCTCGGGCAAGACCACCACGGCGCAGGCCGTGATCGGCCTTTTGGCCGACAACGGCCACCGCGAGCACGGCAGCATCCGCCTGCAGGGCACCGAGGTCTCGGGCTGGCCGGCCGCACGCTGGAACGCCATCCGCGGCCGCGTGGTCAGCCTGGTGCCGCAAGACCCCACCATGTCGCTGAACCCCGTGCGCACGGTGGGCGACCAGGTGGGCGAGATCCTGCGCATCCACGGACTGCGCGACCGCACGGCCGTGCAGGCGCGCGTGCTGGAGCTGCTGGCCCGCGTGGGGCTGTCCCAGCCCGCGCTGCGCGCACGCCAGTATCCGCACGAACTGTCGGGCGGCATGCGCCAGCGCGTGCTGATCGCCATTGCGATTGCGCTGCGGCCCGCCCTCATCATTGCCGACGAGCCCACCAGCGCGCTGGACGTGACCGTGCAGCGGCGCATCCTGGACCTGATCGACGCGCTGCGCCGCGAGACCGGCACGGCCGTGCTGCTGGTCACGCATGACCTGGGCGTGGCGGCCGACCGCTCGCACCGCCTGGTCGTCATGCAGGGCGGCCGCATCCAGGAGCAGGGCCCCACGCTGGAGCTGCTGCGCAATCCGCAAAGCGCCTATACGCGGCGGCTGCTGGCCGATGCGCCTTCGCTGGCGCCCGCACCGCGCCGCACGCCCAGGCCCGCCACCACCGATGACTGGGCCATCGAGGTCGAGGACCTGGTGCACGAGTTCGCGGCCCCCGGCCATGCCTCGGCCCACGGGCGCGGCATCTTCCGCGCCGTGGACGGCGTGTCGCTGCGCGTGCGCCGGGGCAGCACGCATGCCATCGTGGGCGAGTCGGGCTCGGGCAAGACCACCACCATCCGCGCCATCGTGGGCCTGGGCCGGCCCACGGCGGGCCGCATCCGCATCGAAGGCACCGAGGTCACGGGCCTGCGCGGCGAGGCCCTGCGCCAGCTGCGCCGCCGCGTGCAGCTGGTCTACCAGAACCCGTTCAGCTCTCTGGACCCGCGCCAGAGCGTGTTCGACATCATCGAGGAGCCCCTGCTGAACTTCGACCCGCTGCCGGCCGATGAGCGCCGCCGGCGCGTGCACGACATGCTGGAGCGCGTGGGCCTGCCGGCCGCCGTGCTGCAGCGGCGCCCGCATGCGCTGTCGGGCGGCCAGCGCCAGCGCGTGGCGATTGCGCGCGCCCTGGTGCTGCAGCCGCAGGTGCTGGTGCTGGACGAGGCCGTATCGGCCCTGGACGTGACGGTGCAGGCGCAGATCCTGGCCCTGCTCGCCCAGCTGCAGCAGGACCTGGGGCTGACCTATCTCTTCATCTCGCACGACCTTGCCGTGGTGCGCCAGATCGCCGACACGGTATCGGTGCTGCGCGCGGGCCGGGTGGTGGACGCGGGCAGCGTGGAGGAGGTGTTCCAGCGCCCCACCAGCGACTACACACGCGAACTCATGGACGCCATTCCCGGCAAAAGGAGCATTGATTTTGTCCCTCACCCCGCCTGATACCAACCGTGGCCACGGCTCCCGAACCGGCCCGCGCCTGGGCTTCTTCAGCCGCCTGCTCGACGATGTGCCGGCCGGCGAGCGCTACCGCCTGGTGGCCGAGCAGATCGCCCATGCCGAGGCCCAGGGCTTCGACTCGGCCTGGGTAGCCCAGCACCATTTCCATGAAAGCGAGGGCGGCCTGCCCTCGCCCTTCGTCTTCCTGGCCCATGTGGCGGCGCGCACGCGGCGCATCCGCATCGGAACGGGCGTGATCACGCTGCCGCTGGAAAACGCGCTGCGCGTGGCCGAGGATGCGGCCGTGCTGGACCTGCTGACCGGCGGCCGCCTGGAAGTGGGCCTGGGCACGGGCGGCACGGCCGAATCCTTCGAGGCCTTTGGCGTGCAGGGCGCCGAGCGCGGCGCCGTCTTCGCACGCAACTTCGGCGTGCTGCAGGACGCCTGGGCCGGGCGTGCGCTGGCCGGCGGCGTGCGCCTGTACCCGGCCGCGCCGCAGCTGCTGGAGCGCGTCTGGCAGGCCACGTTCTCGGCCGAGGGCGGCGCGCGGGCCGGGGCCAACGGCGACGGCCTGATGCTGTCGCGCACCCAGCCACGGCCCGAAGGCGCGCCGCAGGCCACGCTATCCGAGATCCAGAACCCCATCATCGACGCCTACCTTGCCCGCCTGCCCGCAGGGCGGGCGCCGCGCATCCTGGGCTCGCGCACGCTGTTCGTGGCCGACCGCCACGACGAGGCGCTGCGCTGGGCCGAGGCCGGCCTGCGCCGCGTGGCCCGGCGCCATGCCGCCCAGCCCTCGCAGTGGGCGGCCCGCGTCGATCCGCAGGCGCCGCTGGCCGATCTCATCGCCGCCTACGACGTGCATGTGGGCACGCCCGACGAGGTCATCGCCTCGCTGCGCGCCGACACGGCGCTGGCGCGCGTGAGCGACATCGTCTTCCAGGTGCATTCCATCGACCCGCTGCACGACGCCATCCTGCGCTCCATCGAGCTGACGGCCGCCCATGTGGCACCAGCCCTGGGCTGGCGCCGTGCAGATCTGCAGGCACCCTCTTCCCTCCCCGCAGCCCGGGCCGGACTGCTGCAAGCCGCATGACCATGAACACCACCGTACAGCCCCGTTTTCCGGACGACGTCATCGACCACCTCGCCGGCATCACCCCCGGCAGCGCCCTGGACCGCGTGCGCCGCCACCGCACCGAGGCGCGCACGCAGGCCCAGCAGAGTTTTGCCGCCCTGTTCACGCCCGCCGAGCCCGTGCCCGGCACGGTCTCGCTGCGCGAGCGGCTGGCCCTGGCCGCCTTCACGGCCGGGCTGCATGGCGAGCCGCGCAGCGCCGTCTTCTATGCGAAGGCGCTGGCGGCCGAAGAGGCGGAACTGGCTGCCGCCGTGGCATCCGAAGTCGTGCGGGGCCGTGCACAAAGCCTTCAGCCCGGCAGCGGCCCGCACGGGCCGTACGGCCGCTACCCGGCAGGCCCGCTGAGCCGCGAAGACCAGAGCGGCCCCGCCTATGCCGTGGACCCGGCCCATGCCGCGCTGCTGGGCGCGCGCCTGGCCGCGGCGCTGGCCCATGCGCACCTGCTGGCCTACCACCCGCGCGACGCCAGCGCCGGGGCCCTGCAGGCGCTGCAACAGGCGGGCTGGAGCGAGACGGACATCGTCATCGTGTCCCAGCTGGCGTCCTTCCTGTCCTTCCAGATCCGCGTGGTGGCGGGGTTGCGCGTGCTGGCTGCACGCCCCGCGTCCCCGGCAGCCCATCAACCCACCCTGCAAGCCCAGCCATGACCTCAACGAACTCCGCCGCTCCCCAGGTCTTCACCCAGGAACAGCTCGACTGGCTGCCATGGATTGAGCCGCTAGACGAAAGCGAGCTGACCGAACGCCACCATGCAGGCCTGGTCGATGCCTCACGCGCGCAGTCCCCCTACTTCCGCCTGCTGGCGCGCGACCCCGACACGCTGGGCGCACGCACACGCACCGACAAGGACATCTTCTACAACCCCGACGCCGGCCTGCCGCGTGCCGAGCGGGAGCTGGCGGCCGCTGCCACCTCGCGCGCCAATGGCTGCATCTACTGCGCCTCGGTCCATACGCGCTTTGCCACGCACTTCTCGCGCCGGGGCGGCGACGTGCAGCGCCTGCTCGACGAGGGTCCGGGCACGGACCTGGGACCGCGCTGGAACGCCATCGTCACGGCGGCCGTGGCGCTGACCCAGACGCCGCCTGCGCTGGAGCCCGCCCACATCGATGCGCTGCGCGCCGCCGGCCTGGACGATGCCGCCATCTCCGATGTGCTGCACGGCACGGCCTTCTTCAACTGGGCCAACCGGCTCATGCTGTCGCTGGGCGAGCCACGGACCACCGCATGAGGGCTTTCGCCCTCACCACAGGCCCAGCAGCTTCCACCAGGCGCTGCCGACCACGGCAAAGACCAGCAGCTCGATCACGCACATGGCCGCGCCCACGCGCCACCAGTTGCCCAGCGTGACATAGCCGCTTCCGAAGATGATGGGCGAAGTGCCGGTGGCGTAGTGGGTCAGCGTCATCATGATGGCCGAGCCGGCCGTCATCATCAGCATGAAGGGCACGACATAGTCGGCAGGAATCAGCTGCGCGCCCACGGTCAGGAAGGCCAGCATCATGGCGCTGATGTGGGCCGTGGTGCTGGCGAACAGGTAATGCGAGAACACGAACACGCCCACCAGGATGGCCGCCACCGGCAGCCAGTCCAGACCGCTGGCGACGATGGCGTTCTTCATGCCCACCGCGAACCAGGACACCACGCCCAGCTTGTTGAGCTGCTCGGCCAGCATGACCAGGGCGCCGAACCACACCAGCGTGTCCCAGGCGCTTTTCTCGGACAGCACGTCATCCCAGTCGATGGTGCCCGTGATGATCAGCACGAACAGGCCCAGGAAGGCGACCACCGTCGGGTCCAGCGTGAAGGCAGGCCCGAACAGCATCTGCGGCACGTTGGCCCACAGCAGCAGCATCAGGCCGAAGGTGCCCAGCATCACGCGCTCCTTGCCCGACAGCGGCCCCATGCGTGCCATCTCGCTGCGCGCGTACTCCACGGCATTGGGCGTGGCCTTGAGTTCGGGAGGCGACAGCAGGTAGATCACCAGCGGCATCAGCAGCAGGCACAGCAGGCCCGGCAGCAGCATGTACAGCGCCCAGGTGGTCCAGCTCAGGTGCAGCGCCTGGCCCGTGGCCTTGGCCACGAAGTCCACCACCAGCGGATTGGGCGCCGTGGCGGTCAGGAACATGGCCGAGGTGATGGGATTGGCGTGGTAGTTGACCAGGGCCAGATAGGTGCCCACCTTGCCCTGCGTACCCTTGGCCGGGTCCGACTCGAAGGCATTGGCGATGGACTTCATGATGGGGTGCACGATACCGCCGCCGCGCGCCGTGTTGCTGGGCGTGAACGGTGCCAGCACCAGCTCGCAGATCGCCAGGCCGTAGCCGATGCCGATGGTCCGCTTGCCCAGCAGCGCGATGAACATCAGTCCGATGCGGTTGCCCAGCCCCGTCTTCTTGAGGCCGCGCGAGATCAGGATGGCCACCACGATCAACCATATCAGCGGGCTGGAAAAGCTGCTCAGCGCATCGGTGACTGCGCCCTTGGACGAGCCTGACGTGACCTGGGACAGCGAGACGATCACGATGGCCATCAAGGCCATCACGCCAATGGGCATGACCTTGAGGATGATGGCCACGATGGTGGTCAGGAAAATGGCCACCAGCTGCCAGGCCTTGGGCGTCAGCCCCTCGGGCACGGGCACCAGCAGCAGCCCGAACAGCACGGCGGTGGCGATCAGCGCCGGCACCAGCCGGAACGGCACGGCCGACTTGAAGTAGCGGAACAGCGAGGCAATCTTCTCGAGCATGTGGATCCTTTGCGTTGCCGGAGCGGCGCCGAGAGAGCATGGCCTGCCGGGAGCAAAAGCCCACCAGCCTGCACGGGCACTGGCGGCCGCGCCGCATGACTGACATCATGATGCAGTGCAGCATGAGCCCGGCTTCCAGCGGGCGCCTGCGCCACCGAAGTTTGACAGGCATCAAGGCCGGGCCAGTAAACCTGGCGACCCAGGCCACCGAGCCCCGCTCACATGACAGCATCCCCAGACCGGGTGCCTTTCGCCCCGGTGTACCCATGCAGTGAAAAAAGGAGAAAAGCCGACATGCCAGCCAACCGATTCTTGCCCGAGGAATGGGAATGCCGGCTCCAGGAGATCGACCTGGAGATCGCCCGCCACGCCGTCATCTGCAAGATCCCGCTGCTGCAGGCCGGCGTGGTGGAGCGCGTGCTGGCCGATGACGCCAGCGTCTGCGGCGGCGACCACGAGGCCGCTTTCAAGACCCTGCGCGGCCTCTTGTACATGCACTACACCGAGCTGCTGCACATCAGCGAGGTGCTCAGCCCCGATGCCGCCCAGGAAATCGCCCACCGCGTGCGCCTGCGGCTGGGCCAGCGCATCGGCAACCAGCTGGGCGGCTGATGCCGGGCTGTCTGCCTGGCCTTTGCCCTGGCGCGAGGGCATGAAAAAAGGGCTACGACAGTTGTCGTAGCCCTTTTCAATTTGGTTGCGCGAGAAGGATTTGAACCTCCGACCTTTGGGTTATGAGCCCAACGAGCTACCAGACTGCTCCATCGCGCGGTATTCCAAAATTATAGCAGATTATTCAGCTGCCTTGGCTTCGGCGGCGCCTTCTTCAGCGCGCTCGACCAGTTCCACGAAGGCCATGGGGGCGTTGTCGCCCACGCGGAAGCCCATCTTCAGGATACGGGTGTAGCCACCAGGACGCTTTGCGAAGCGGGGGCCCAGCTCGTTGAAGAGCTTGGTCACGCTGTCGCGGTCGCGCAGGCGGTCGAATGCCAGGCGGCGGTTGGCAACGGTGTCGACCTTGGCCAGGGTGATCATGGGCTCGATCACGCGGCGCAGTTCCTTGGCCTTGGGAACGGTGGTCTTGATGGCTTCGTGCTCGATGAGCGAATTCATCATGTTCTTCAGCATCGCCAGGCGGTGCGAAGAGGTGCGATTGAGTTTGCGGAGGCCGTGACCGTGACGCATGGTGCTTTATTCCTAAAATATGTAATTAGGGCTTGCGCAAACAAGGATGCAAGCCTGGACCCGTTACCGGATCTGCAGCTTGCCTCAACCGAATTTGCGCAAGTTGTTGATTAATTCGGGCAGCCGTATCAGGTACTGCCCGAGGCACTGAGGCTCTCCAAAAAGGAGAGCCCGCAATTATAGTGCTTAGCGCTTTTCCAGGCCAGCAGGCGGCCAGTTCTCCAGCTTCATGCCCAGCGTCAGACCGCGGGAAGCCAGGACTTCCTTGATCTCGTTGAGCGACTTGCGACCCAGGTTGGGGGTCTTGAGCAGCTCGTTTTCGGTACGCTGGATCAGGTCGCCGATGTAGTAGATGTTCTCTGCCTTGAGGCAGTTGGCCGAACGCACGGTGAGTTCCAGCTCGTCCACGGGACGCAGCAAGATGGGATCAAAGGCGGTTGCGGCACCACGGCCACCGGCCGGAGCATCGAAGACGCTGGCGATATCGCCGCCGTCCAGCTGAGCGAACACGGCGAGCTGTTCCACCAGGATCTTGGCGGATGCGCGCACGGCGTCCTCGGCAGTGATCGCACCATTGGTTTCGATCTCCACCACCAGCTTGTCGAGGTCGGTGCGTTGTTCAACGCGGGCCGATTCGACGGCGTAGCTCACGCGCTTGACGGGCGAGAACGAAGCGTCCAGCACAATGCGGCCGATCGACTTCGTGGACTCGTCGCCATAGCGGCGCACGTTGCCGGGCACATAGCCGCGGCCCTTCTCGACCTTGATCTGCATGTCCAGCTTGCCGCCTTGCGACAGGTTGGCGATGACATGATCAGGGTTGATGATTTCCACGTCGTGGGGCGTTTGGATGTCGCGCGCCGTCACGACGCCTTCGCCATCCTTGCGCAGGGAGAGCGTGACCTCGTCGCGGTTGTGCAGCTTGAACACCACACCCTTGAGGTTCAGCAGGATGTTGACCACATCTTCCTGGACACCGTCAATGGACGAGTACTCGTGCAACACACCAGCAATCGTCACTTCCGTCGCTGCGTAACCCACCATGGACGAGAGCAGGACACGGCGCAGGGCATTGCCCAGCGTATGGCCGTAGCCACGCTCAAACGGCTCCAGAACAACTTTGGCGCGATTGTGGCCAAGCTGCTCGACATTGATCGTCTTGGGCTTCAGCAAATTGGTTTGCATGCAGACTTCCTCTCAATACCCCCGGCTCGTTACACCGGTAAGGCTGGTGAAGCACCCCAGCGCGATGCCTCGCGGCTGGGGGACGGTTTTACAGAAATGTCGCTGCGCGGAATTAACGCGAGTACAACTCAACGATCAGGGATTCGTTGATGTCTGCACCGAACTCGTCGCGGTCAGGCGACTTCTTGAACGTGCCTTCAGCCTTGTCGGCCGACACTTCCACCCATGCGGGGAAACCGACTTGACCAGCCAGTTGCAGGGCTTCGACGATGCGGGCCTGCTTCTTGGACTTTTCACGCACGGCGACCACGTCACCCACCTTCACCATGTAGGAAGGGATGTTGACGGATTGGCCGTTGACCGTGATGGCCTTGTGCGACACCAGCTGACGCGCTTCCGAGCGGGTCGAGCCGAAGCCCATGCGGTACACCACGTTGTCCAGACGCGACTCCAGCAGCGACAGCAGATTGGCACCGGTGTTGCCCTTCTTCTTGTCGGCGGCTTCGAAGTAGCGGCGGAATTGCTTTTCCAGCACGCCGTACATGCGCTTGACCTTCTGCTTTTCACGCAGCTGCAGGCCGAAGTCGGAAGTACGCTGACCGGAAGTGCGGCCGTGCTGACCGGGCTTGGTGTCGAACTTGGACTTGTCGGCGATCGAGCGACGTGCGCTCTTCAGGAACAGGTCAGTGCCTTCACGGCGGGAGAGTTTGGCCTTGGGGCCGATATAGCGTGCCACTTGATTTCCTTTGTGTCATCTGCCGTGCACAAGCACGGGAGCCGCCCGCGATGTTACACATCTGGGCGGCGGTGGGCTTGGTGAAAAAGCTTAGATACGACGGCGCTTTTGAGGGCGGCAGCCGTTGTGGGGAACCGGCGTCACGTCCGCGATGGAAGTGATGCGGATGCCCAGGGCGCCCAGGGCGCGAACCGAGGATTCACGGCCGGGACCGGGACCCTTGATTTCGACGTCCAGGTTCTTGATGCCCTGTTCGATGGCAGCACGACCAGCCACTTCCGAAGCCACCTGGGCAGCGAAGGGCGTCGACTTGCGCGAACCCTTGAAGCCCTGGCCACCCGAGGAGGCCCACGACAGAGCGTTGCCTTGGCGGTCGGTGATGGTGATGATCGTGTTGTTGAACGAAGCGTGCACGTGGGCAATGCCGTCCGAAATGTTCTTACGGACTTTCTTGCGAACGCGCTGTGCAGCGTTGTTTGCGGGAGACTTAGCCATAGTGATCTTTCAATCTCTTTATTTCTTCAAAGCCGCGGCACCCTTGCGCGGACCCTTGCGGGTACGTGCATTCGTGCGGGTACGCTGACCACGCATGGGCAGGCCACGACGATGACGGAAACCGCGATAGCAACCGATGTCCATCAAACGCTTGATGTTCATCGTTGTTTCGCGACGCAGATCACCTTCCAGCGTCAGGGAAGTCAGCTGATCGCGGATCTTTTCCAGATCGCCGTCAGTCAGTTCCTTGATTTTCTTGGAATATGCGATGCCAGCGGCTTCGCAGATCTTGCGTGCAGTGGTGCGACCGATCCCATAGATAGCGGTCAGGCCGATTTCAGCGTGCTGATGCGGCGGGATGTTAATGCCAGCGATACGTGCCATTATTCGTCCTCAAACTTTCCTATCAACCCTGGCGCTGCTTGTGGCGCTGGTCCGTGCAGATCACTCGCACCACACCCTTGCGGCGGATGATCTTGCAGTTACGGCAGATTTTTTTGACCGAAGCCGAAACTCTCATTTCATTCTCCTAAAACTCTACATCCGTTACGGCCTATCGACCGGGAAACATGCCCGCGATGGATAGATCGAATGGGCGTCTACTAACTCTTACTGGACCCGCCGGCACCGCCGGCCAGGCCCATCACTTAGTTCAATTGCCAAGTGTCGCTTTGAAGTTCGCCTTTTTGAGGAGCGATTCGTACTGTTGCGACATCATGTAGTTCTGCACCTGGGCCATGAAGTCCATGGTCACCACCACAATAATCAGCAGTGATGTACCACCGAAGTAGAACGGGACGTTGTACTTCAGGATCAGGAACTCGGGCAACAAGCACACGAATGTGATGTACACCGCACCAGCCAGGGTCAGGCGAACCAGGATCTTGTCAATGTAGCGGGCCGTCTGGTCACCGGGACGGATCCCGGGGATGAAGGCACCACTCTTCTTCAGGTTGTCGGCGGTTTCCCGGCTGTTGAACACCAGGGCCGTGTAGAAGAAGCAGAAGAAGATGATGGCGGTGGCGTAGAGCATCACATAGATCGGCTGACCGGGGGTCAGCGTGCTAGCAATGTCCTTCAGCCAGCGCATGGATTCCCCTGCACTGAACCAGTTCACAACGGTCGCCGGCAGCAAGATGATCGAGGAAGCGAAGATGGGAGGAATGACCCCCGCCATGTTCAGCTTCAGCGGCAAGTGCGAAGACTGACCGCCATACACCTTGTTACCCACCTGACGACGCGCATAGTTCACCAGGATCTTGCGCTGTCCCCGCTCGACAAACACGACGAAGTACGTCACGGCTGCCACCACGAGAACGATGAAGATCGCGGCCAGGATGCTCATGGCACCGGTGCGCACCAGCTCCAGCAGACCACCGATGGAGCTCGGCAGACCTGCGGCGATACCTCCAAAGATGAGGATCGAGATGCCGTTGCCCAGACCACGTTCCGTGATCTGTTCACCGAGCCACATCAGGAACATGGTGCCGGCCGTCAGGCTGACCACCGCCGTGAGGCGGAAGCCGAAACCGGGGCTCAGAACCAGACCTGCGGAGCTTTCCAGAGCCACGGCAATTCCCAGGGACTGAAAAATCGCCAGGCCCAGAGTGCCATAGCGGGTGTACTGGGTGATCTTGCGACGACCCGATTCACCTTCCTTTTTCAGCTGCTCGAATGTAGGGACCACGTAGGTCATGAGCTGCATGATGATCGATGCCGAGATGTACGGCATGATCCCCAGTGCGAACACCGTGAAGCGCGACAGCGCCCCACCCGAGAACATGTTGAACAGATTGAGAATGCCGCCCTGCTGGCCATTGAACAGCTGCTGCAGCTGCGCTGGATCGATGCCCGGCACGGGGATATGAGCCCCGATGCGGTAAACGACCAGCGCGAGCAACAGAAAAACCAGACGGCGGCGAAGATCGCCGAATTTTCCGGTTTTTGCAATTTGAGCTGCGCTAGTAGCCACGGATGTCTTCTTTCAGATCATTAATCAGGCGATGCTGCCGCCGGCAGCTTCGATGGCAGCCTTGGCGCCGGCGGTAGCGCCGATGCCGTTGAGCTTGACAGCCTTGCTGATTTCACCGCTCTTGATGATCTTGACCACCTTTGCGATTTCACCAACCAGACCGGCTTGCTTCAGAGCTGCCAGATCGACTTCGGCCAGGCCCAGCTGTTCCAGAGCGGACAGGGTCACTTCTGCGTTGAACTTCAGCAGATGCGACTTGAAGCCACGCTTGGGCAGACGGCGCTGCAGAGGCATTTGACCGCCTTCGAAGCCCACCTTGTGGTAGCCACCCGAACGCGACTTCTGGCCCTTGTGACCACGGCCGGCAGTCTTGCCCAGGCCGGAGCCGATGCCGCGGCCGACACGGCGCTTGGCATGCTTGGCACCTGCTGCAGGCTTGATGCTATTGAGTTCCATCATCAATCCTTTCAGAGGACTTTGACCAGATAGCTGATCTTGTTGATCATGCCGCGCACAGCAGGCGTGTCCTGCAGTTCGCTGATGCTATTCAGCTTGCGCAGGCCCAGGCCACGGACGGTGGCGCGGTGCGATTCCTTGGTGCCAATGGGGCTGCGCACCAGTTGCACCTTCACGGTTTGTTGCGTTGTCATGTGATTGACTCCGATCAGGCGGTGAAGATGTCTTCAACCGACTTGCCGCGCTTGGCTGCCACTTCCGAAGGGGTCGTGGAGTTCTTCAGAGCGTCAAAAGTCGCGCGGACCATGTTGTAGGGATTCGACGAGCCATGGCTCTTGGCCACGATGTCGGTGATGCCCAGCACTTCGAAGACGGCGCGCATCGGGCCGCCGGCGATGATGCCGGTACCCTTGGGAGCGGGGTTCAGCATCACGGATGCTGCGCCATGCTGACCCATCACGGTGTGATGGATCGAGCCGTTCTTCAGGGACACCTTGATCATGTTGCGACGGGATTCTTCCATCGCCTTTTGCACGGCTGCAGGCACTTCCTTGGACTTGCCCTTGCCCATGCCAACACGGCCATCACCGTCGCCAACCACGGTCAGTGCAGCGAAGCCGAGGATACGACCGCCCTTCACAACCTTGGTGACGCGGTTCACCGCGATCATTTTTTCGCGCAGACCGTCGTCACGACCTTCGTCTTGCACCTTGGGAGAAAACTTTGCCATTTCTATCCGCTCCGCTTAGAACTGCAGGCCGGCTTCACGAGCGGCTTCTGCCAAAGCCTTCACGCGGCCGTGGTATGCGAAACCAGCGCGATCGAAAGCCACTTTCTCCACGCCTGCAGCCTTGGCCTTCTCGGCAATGCGCTTGCCGATCAGCGTAGCGGCAGCCACGTTGCCACCCTTGCCGATGGCGCCCAGTTGGGTGCGCACTTCGGCTTCGGCAGTCGAGGCCGAAGCCAGCACCTTGGTGCCGTCTTCCGACACCACGCTTGCGTAGATGTGGAGGTTCGTACGGTTCACGCTCAGACGTGCCACGCCTTGCTGTGCAATGCGGATGCGGGTCTGGCGGGCACGACGGAGACGCTGCTCTTTCTTGGTCAACATAATGCAGCTCCTTACTTCTTCTTGGTCTCTTTGATCACGACCTTCTCATCCGAGTAACGGATGCCCTTGCCCTTGTAGGGCTCGGGAGGACGAACGGCACGGATCTCAGCAGCCAGTTGGCCAACGGCCTGGCGGTCAGCACCCTTGACCACGATTTCCGTGGGCGTGGGGGTGGCAACAGTGATGCCGGCCGGCATTTCGAAGTTCACCGGGTGCGAATAGCCGATCGCGAGGTTCAGCTTGGCGCCAGAGGCCGAAGCCTTGAAGCCCACGCCGACCAGCGACAGCTTCTTCTCGAAGCCCTTGCTCACGCCCACCACCATGTTGTTCACCAGCTGACGCATGGTGCCGCTCATGGCGTTGGCTTCGCGCGAGTCGTTGACGGGCTCGAAAGACAGCTTGCCTTCGTTGTTGGAGATCTTCACCAGAACGTTCTGGGCCAGCGACAGCGTGCCGCCGGTGCCCTTCACATTGATCTGGTCAGCCTTGATGGACACATCCACGCCTGCGGGGATGGCCACGGGAGTCTTTGCTACGCGAGACATTTCAGTATTTCTCCTTAATGTCCGTTAGGCCACGTAGCACAGCACTTCGCCGCCCACGCCGGTGGCGCGTGCCTTGCGATCCGTCATCACGCCCTTGGGAGTGGTGACGATGGCCACGCCCAGACCGTTCATGACCTGGGGGATTGCGTCGCGGCCCTTGTACACGCGCAGGCCGGGACGGCTCACGCGCTCGATGCGCTCGATCACCGGACGGCCGGCGTAGTACTTCAGGGTAATTTCGAGTTCGGACTTGCCAGCGTCGGTCTTCACTTGGAAGCCGTCGATGTAGCCTTCATCCTTCAGCACCTGGGCGATGGCAACCTTGACCTTGGAGGAAGGAGCCGTCACGGTGGTCTTGGAGACCATTTGTGCATTGCGGATGCGGGTCAGCAAGTCAGCGATGGGATCACTCATGCTCATGTTTAATCTCTCCTGCTTGCTTACCAGCTGGCCTTGGTGACACCGGGGATGTCGCCAGCGAAGGCCAGTTCACGGATCTTGGCGCGGCCCAGACCGAATTGACGGAAGGTGCCACGGGGACGACCCGTGATCTCGCAGCGGTTGCGCTGGCGAGTGGGGTTCGCGTTACGGGGCAGCTTCTGCAGGCCCAGGCGAGCGGCGTCGCGCTCTTCGTCGCTGCGCTTTGCGTCAGCGGCGATTGCCTTCAGTTCTGCGTACTTGGCAGCGTACTTGGCCGCCAGCTTTTCGCGCTTGAGTTCGCGCTGAATCAATGCAACTTTAGCCATGCGCCACCTCAGTTCTTGAAGGGGAAACGGAAAGCGGCGAGCAGTGCCTTGCACTCGTCGTCGGTCTTTGCCGTAGTCGTGATGCTGATGTTCAGACCACGCAGAGCGTCCACCTTGTCGTACTCGATTTCGGGGAAGATGATCTGTTCCTTGACGCCGACGTTGTAGTTGCCGCGACCGTCGAACGAACGGCCGGAGATACCACGGAAGTCACGCACGCGGGGCAGAGCCACGGTGACGAAACGATCCAGGAATTCATACATCTGAACGCCACGCAGGGTCACCATGCAGCCGATGGCCTGGCCTTCGCGGATCTTGAAGCCGGCGATAGCCTTCTTGGCCTTGGTCACCACGGGCTTCTGACCAGCAATCTTGGTCAGGTCGGCCACGGCGTTGTCCATCACCTTCTTGTCGGCCACGGCTTCGCTCACACCCATGTTCAGGGTGATCTTGGTCAGGCGGGGCACTTCCATGGTGGAGGTGTAGCCGAACTTTTCCTTCAGTTCAGCCGCGATCTTTTCGCGATACAGTTTTTGCAGTCGTGCCATGTGTTACCCCTTAGGCCGCCTTGATTTCGGCGCCGTTGGACTTGAACACGCGAACGCGCGTGCCGTCGGCTTGCACCTTGATGCCCACGCGATCGGCCTTGCCGGTCGCTGCATTGAAGATGGCCACGTTGGATTGGTGGATAGGCATGGCCTTTTCCACGATGCCGCCGGTGGTGCCCTTCATGGGGTTCGGCTTGACGTGCTTCTTCACCAGGTTGATGCCGTCGATCAGCAGGTGGGAGTCGTCCTTGCGAGCCGAGACCACGCCTTGCTTGCCCTTGTCACGGCCGGTCAGCACGATGACTTGGTCGCCCTTGCGAATCTTGTTCATGGTGCTTCCTTTAGAGAACTTCAGGTGCCAGGGACACGATCTTCATGAACTTTTCGTTGCGCAGTTCACGAGTCACGGGGCCAAAGATGCGGGTGCCGATAGGCTCCAGCTTGGCGTTCAGCAGCACGGCGGCATTGCCGTCGAACTTGACGAGCGAGCCATCAGCGCGGCGAATACCCTTCGCCGTGCGCACCACGACCGCGCTGTAGACCTCGCCTTTTTTGACGCGTCCACGCGGTGCAGCTTCCTTGATGCTCACCTTGATGATGTCACCAACACTCGCATAGCGACGATGAGAACCGCCCAGCACCTTGATGCACTGAACAGACTTCGCGCCGGTGTTGTCGGCAACCTCTAACCGAGATTCTGTTTGGATCATTTCAATATTCCCAACTTGCTCCAGCAAACACCCGACAGCCCCAGAGTCTTCTCAAGGGCCGCGAGCAGCCAGTCAGTCTTGGGCCCGTCGTCCACGCCGAAAACCATTTCTCGGCGCTTCCACTGGGCAGATAACTTCACGATTTTCACGTGAAGCATGGGATTGTCCCAGAAATTCCTTTGCGCGTCAAACCCTTAGCGACTTTTCCCGCCCCTGCCCGGCAGCGTTGCGCAACGCCCACAAGGGCGCCGGCAACCGAGGGGCCGCCCGGGCCTCCCGATCGGCCCATGCCACCGGAGACGCCCATAAAAAAGCCGAGCCACGCGGGCTCGGCAAAGGGTGGCAGACTCAACGCAATTGTTGGCTGCGGACGGACCGCGCCGACGACGGCACAGACCGCGCAGCGGCTTTGGGGCCACCGCGTCGGGCTTGGGCGCGGCCCTTGCCCTGCGGAAAACGCACTTTCAAGCGCTTTCTTTTTGCTTCCCTCCCTCGTCAGCCTTGTGCTGGCTGCTGTTCACTGGCACTGAAGCTGGGCGCCATGAACCGCATTCTCATTCATAAAACCAATCGAGTACATATATTCATCAATTTTGACAATCATGCGTGGCGCAAGCGTCTTACGCAGAAAGCACAACGCCCTGCGTTGCAGGGCGTTGTGCATGGAGATGGACAGGATCAGGCAGGCAGGTACTGCGCCGCCAGCGGCATGAAGTCCGCCAGGCCGGCGTCGTGTCCCAGCTCCTCCTGGAGGATGGCCGCCACGCGCGGGGCCACTTCGGCGGCCTTGCGCGCATCGAGGAACAGCAGGCGGCTGCGGCGCGCCAGCACGTCTTCCACGGTGCGCGCGTATTCGAAGCGCGCGGCAAAGCGCACCATGGCTTCGTTCAGGCCGTCGGCCAGCCATTCGTCGTTGCCCGGCAACGCCTGCACCGCCGAGGCTTCCGTGCCGTAGGAATGCAGGCCCTGGATCTGGTTCATGCGGTGGTGCACGGCGGACTCGGCCGGGGCGCCGGCCAGCGGCAGGCGGGCCGTGACACCACCGGGGCGGTGCGGCAGGCGGCCGATGGCAAAGCATTCGGAGAGCACGTCTTCGGCCATGGCGCGGTAGGTGGTCCACTTGCCGCCCGTGACGGTCACCAGGCCGGTGCGGCTGGACATGACGGTGTGCTCGCGGCTGATCTTCTTGGTGTTTTCGCCATCGTCGTCCTGGGGCTTGACCAGCGGGCGCAGGCCCACCCACATGCTGCGCACGTCGGCCAGCGTGGGCTGGCGCGTGAGGTAGCGGCCTGCCTCGGTGAGGATGAAGTCCAGTTCTTCGGGGAAAGGCAGGGGTTCGCGCGCCAGGTCGTTGCGCGGCGTGTCGGTGGTGCCCAGGATGACCTTGCCCAGCCAGGGCACGGCAAAGAGCACGCGGCCATCGGCCGTCTTGGGCACGAGCAGGGCATGGTCGCTGGGCAGGAAGTCGCGGTCCACGACCACGTGCACGCCCTGGCTGGGCGCGACCATGGGCTTGACGGGACGGCCCTGGGCCTCGGCGTCCTGCTGGCGAAACAGGTCCACCCAGGGGCCGGTGGCGTTGACCACGCACTTGGCGCGCAGCGTGAAGCGCTGGCCGGATTCCGAGTCTTCGCAGATCAGGCCGGCGACCTTGCCGCCTTCGTGCAGCAGTTCACGTGCGGGGCAGTAGTTGACCAGCAGCGCGCCCTTGGCAGCGGCCGTGCGGGCCAGCGCCAGCGCCAGGCGGGCATCGTCGAACTGGCCGTCCCAGTATTTGACGCCGCCCTTGAGGCCCTGCTGCCGCACGGTGGGCAGGCACTTCACGGTGCTGGAGCGCGAGAGGAATTCCGTGGCGCCCAGGCCTGCCTTGCCGGCCAGCGCGTCATACATCTTGAGGCCGATGCCATAGAACGGCGTGTCCAGCAGCTTGTAGGACGGCATGACGAAGGCCAGCGGCTGCGCCAGGTGGGGCGCGTTGTGCAGCAGCGTGGTGCGCTCATGCAGCGCTTCGCGCACCAGGGCGATGTTGCCCTGCGCCAGGTAGCGCACGCCACCATGGACCAGCTTGGTGGCACGCGAGGACGTGCCCTTGGCGAAGTCATGCGACTCCACCAGCACGACCTTGAACCCGCGCGCCGCCGCGTCCAGGGCCACGCCCAGGCCGGTGGCACCGCCGCCGATGATGGCCAGATCGTAGGTTTCAGGCTGGGCCAGGCGTTCCAGCAGGGCGGCGCGGCCGGTGGGCAGAGGGGAAGCAGCGAGGGACATGGATCTTCGACGAAGGAATGTGGGGCAAGTTAACAGGGCGCCATGTAGCCGCCATGTCAGCACCCGGGACGCCACGCCTGCGCCCAATGCGAAGGGGACGGAATCGGGTTTTCCGCTATTTTCGCTCGTTTTTGTATTTTTTTCTTCGCTATCTTTCGTTTCGTGTTTTTTGCAGTCAACGAATTTGGCGATAGGCCGGGAGACCAGCACAGGGCATGTTGTCCAAAGCCGACACGGCCCAACTCAGGGACGCCGAGCAAGAGCCGCCTCGCGGCGAGGGCGTCGTCCCCCTCCCTTGCGAAGCAAGTAGAGAGGGGGAAGGCGCGCAAGCGCCTCAGGGGGTGCTAACGCACCTTGCCGTTTTTCCAGGCATTGAGCAGCGTGTCATACGCAATCGTCTCGCCCTTGGGCTTTTCATTGGCCAGCTTCTTCCACGGCGCCTGCTTGTCGCTGAGCCACTTGGACGGGTCGCCCTTGGGGTTGAGCTTGGGCGCGCAGTGCGCCATGCCTGCGCGCTGCAGGCGGGCCATGACCTGGTCCATTTCCTCGGCCAGGTTGTCCATGGCGCCCTGGGGCGTCTTCTCGCCGGTGACGGCCTGGGCCACGTTCTTCCACCACAGCTGGGCCAGCTTGGGATAGTCGGGCACGTTGTTGCCGGTGGGCGTCCAGGCCACGCGGGCGGGGCTGCGGTAGAACTCGACCAGGCCGCCGAGCTTGGGCGCCATGTCGGTCATGGCCTTGGAGCGGATGTCGCTTTCGCGGATGGGCGTCAGGCCGACGATGGTCTTCTTGAGGCTGGTGGTCTTGGCGGTGACGAACTGCGCGTAGAGCCAGGCGGCGGCCGTGCGGTTGGCGTCATGGTCCTTGAAGAAGGTCCAGCTGCCCACGTCCTGGTAGCCGTTTTGCATGCCGTCCTTCCAGTACGGCCCGTTGGGGCCGGGCGCCATGCGCCATTTGGGCGTGCCGTCGGCATTGACCACGGGCAGGCCGGGCTTGGTCATGTCGGCCGTGAAGGCGGTGTACCAGAAGATCTGCTGCGCGATATGGCCCTGGGCCGGCACGGGGCCGGACTCGCCGAAGGTCATGCCCATGGCTTCCTTGGGCGCGTACTTCTTCATCCAGTCCACGTACTTGGTGAGCGCGAACACGGCGGCCGGCGAGTTGGTGGCGCCCCCGCGCGAGACCGAGGCGCCCACGGGCGTGCACTTGTCGTCGGCCACGCGGATGCCCCATTCATCGACGGGCATGCCGTTGGGAATGCCCTTGTCGGCCGCGCCGGCCATGGACAGCCAGGCATCGGTGAAGCGCCAGCCCAGCGAGGGGTCCTTCTTGCCGTAGTCCATGTGGCCGTAGACAGGCTTGCCGTCGATCTGCTTGACGTCGTTGGTGAAGAACTCGGCGATGTCCTCGTAGGCGCTCCAGTTCAGCGGCACGCCCAGCTCGTAGCCGTACTTGGCCTTGAACTTGTCCTTGAGGTCCTTGCGCTCGAAGAGGTCGGCGCGGAACCAGTAGAGGTTGGCGAACTGCTGGTCGGGCAGCTGGTAGAGCTTGCCGTCGGGCGCGGTGGTGAAGCTGGTGCCGATGAAGTCCTTGATGTCCAGGCCAGGATTGGTGAAGTCCTTTCCGGCGCCGGCCATGTAGTCGGTCAGGCTCATGATGCGGCCGTAGCGGTAGTGCGTGCCGATCAGGTCGGAGTCGGAGATCCAGCCGTCATAGATGGACTTGCCCGACTGCATCGAGGTCTGCAGCTTCTCGACCACGTCGCCTTCCTGGATCAGGTCGTGCTTGACGGTGATGCCCGTGATCTCGGTGAAGGCCTTGGCCAGCGTCTTGCTCTCGTACTCGTGCGTGGTGATGGTCTCGGAGACCACGGCGATCTCCTTGACGCCCTTGGCCTGCAGCTTCTTGGCCGCCTCGATGAACCACTTCATCTCGGCCATCTGCTGGTCCTTGGACAGCGTGCTGGGCTGGAACTCCGCGTCGATCCACTTCTTGGCTTCCGCCTCTCCGGCCCAGGCCGCCTGCCCCGCCGCCAGCAGGGCCGCCGCGAGGGCGATGGTGTGAAGTCGTTGTTTCATCTGCCGTCTCCTAGATTCTTGCTGTCTCCCCGACATGCACATGCACCAGCGGGCCCCGGGGGAGCTTCGGACCCGGCTGTCGATAAATGGAATGAAGTGATCAGCCTTTGCGCATCACGACGGCCAGCACGAGCATGGACAGCACGAAACTGATCCACACCGAAGGCTCGGCCTCCAGCGAGAACCACTGCGCCATCTTCTCGCCCAGCCCCACCCAGGCCAGATTGACATAGGCCGCCAGCAGCAGCCCGATGAACAGCCGGTCCCCGCGCGTCGTCGCCATCGGCAGCCAGCCCTTGCGCATCACGGTCGGGCTGCGCAACTCCCACAGCGTCATGCCCACCAGCATCAGCACGATGCAACTGAAGAACACCGCCACCGGCAGCGTCCAGGCCATCCAGGAAAACATTGACGAGTCCTTTCAGAAACAAAAACCACTGCCCGTCGAAACTGGCGCGACCCCAAGCGAGGGACAGCAAGCAAGGGCCGCCCCGCCGCGAGGCTGTCGTCCCCCTCCCCCGCGAAGCGGGCAGAGAGGGGGAAGGCGCGCAAGCGACTCAGGGGGTGCCTCACACCCTCCCCATGGCGAACCCCTTGGCGATGTAGTGCCGCACGAACCAGATCACGATGGCGCCCGGCACGATGGTCAGCACGCCGGCCGCCGCCAGCGTCGCCCAGTCCATGCCCGAGGCCGAGACGGTGCGCGTCATGGTCGCCACGATGGGCTTGGCGTTCACGCTGGTCAGCGTGCGCGCCAGCAGCAGTTCCACCCAGCTGAACATGAAGCAGAAGAAGGCCGCCACGCCCACGCCGGCCTTGATCAGCGGCAGGAAGATGGTGAGGAAAAAGCGCGGGAAGGAGTAGCCGTCGATATAGGCCGTCTCGTCGATCTCGCGCGGAATGCCGCTCATGAAACCCTCCAGGATCCAGACGGCCAGCGGCACGTTGAACAGCAGGTGGGCCAGGGCCACGGCGATGTGCGTGTCCATCAGGCCCACCGTGGTGTAGAGCTGGAAGAAGGGCAGCAGGAAGACGGCCGGCGGCGTCATGCGGTTGGTCAGCAGCCAGAAGAACACATGCTTGTCGCCCAGGAACTGGTAGCGCGAGAACGCATAGGCCGCCGGCAGCGCCACCGTCAGCGAGATCACGGTGTTGATGGCCACGTAGATCAGGCTGTTGATGTAGCCCGAGTACCAGGAGGCGTCGGTGAAGATGGTTTGGTAGTTGGCCCAGGTGAAATGCTGGGGCCACAGCGAGAAGCTCGACAGGATCTCCTCGTTGGTCTTGAAGCTCATGTTGACCATCCAGTAGATGGGCAGCACGGCGAACAGCAGGTAGGCGACGAGGAACAGCGTGCGCTTGTGGAAACGGCGGTCTTCAGTCATGTCCGGCCTCCCGCAGGGCCACCCCAAGGCAGGCCGAGCCCCCTCGGGGGGCAGTGAACGAAGGGAGCGTGGGGGTCATTCTCTTGCCCCTTCCTTGTCTGCCGTGCCCACGCGCTGCATCCAGTTGTAGAGGATGAAGCACAGCAGCAGGATGATGAGGAAATAGATCAGCGAGAAGGCCGCCGCCGGCCCGAGGTCGAACTGGCCCACGGCCTTTTGCGTCAGGTACTGCGACAGGAAGGTGGTCGCATTGCCGGGCCCGCCGCCCGTGAGCACGAAGGGCTCGGTATAGATCATGAAGCTGTCCATGAAGCGCAGCAGCACGGCGATCATCAGCACGCCGCGCATCTTGGGCAGCTGGATGTAGCGGAACACCGCGAACTTGCTGGCGCCGTCGATGCGCGCGGCCTGGTAGTAGGCGTCGGGAATGGAGCGCAGGCCCGCGTAGCACAGCAGGGCCACCAGCGGCGTCCAGTGCCAGACATCCATGACCAGCACGGTAAGCCAGGCATGGGTGGCATTGCCCGTGTAGTTGTAGTCCACGCCCAGCGCGTTGAGCGCCGCGCCCAGCAGGCCGATGTCGGCGCGGCCGTAGATCTGCCAGATGGTGCCGACCACGTTCCACGGAATCAGCAGCGACAGCGAGACCACGACCAGCACCGCCGAGGCCTTCCAGCCCTGGGCCGGCATGGACAGGGCCAGGGCGATGCCCAGCGGGATCTCCACCAGCAGCACGGCCAGCGAAAAGCCGATCTGGCGCAGCAGGGCCGAGTGCAGTTCCTCGTCGCGCATGACCTGGGCAAACCATTCCGTGCCCACGAACACGCGCCGGTCGGGACTGATGATGTCCTGCACCGAGTAGTTCACCACCGTCATCAGCGGGATGATGGCCGAGAAGGCCACGCAGATGATGACCGGCAGGATCAGCAGCCAGGCCTTCTGGTTGACGGGCTTGATGGTCTGGCTCATGCCTGCAGCTCCTCGTTGACGTAGTAGCAGGTGTGGGGGCCCTGCAATTGCACCCAGACGGTCTGCCCTGCGGCGGGCAGGAAGGCGTCGGCGCCGCAGCGCAGCTTGAGAAGCCGCTCGCCCAGGCGCGCCACCAGCAGCTGGTGCGTGCCCACGTCCTGCACGCGCTCCACCGTGCAGGCCACGGCGCCGGGCGCGTCGGCCGAGGCCAGTGTCAGGTACTCGGGGCGTATGCCCAGGCTCAGGGGCAGGCCGGGCGCCACGCTGGCCAGTGCGGCGGGCAGGGACAGGTACTGGCCCTCGGCCAGCAGCCGGCCGCCGTCCTGCTGCAGCGGCACGAAGTTCATGCCCGGCGAGCCGATGAAGTGGCCGACGAAGGCATGGCTTGGCCGCTCGAAGAGCTGGGCCGGCGTGCCCACCTGCACGGCACGGCCACGCGTCATGACCACCACCTGGTCGGCAAAGGTCAAGGCCTCCACCTGGTCGTGCGTCACATAGATCAGCGTGAGCCGCAGCTCGTGGTGGATCTGCTTGAGCTTGCGGCGCAGCTGCCACTTGAGCTGGGGGTCGATCACCGTGAGCGGCTCGTCGAACAGCACGGCCGAGACATCGGGCCGCACCAGGCCCCGGCCCAGCGAGATCTTCTGCTTGGCGTCGGCCGACAGGCCCGCCGCGCGCTGGTCGAGCTGGCCGCTCATCTCCAGCATCTCGGCGATCTGGCCCACGCGGGCGCGGATGCGGTCGGCAGGCATGCGGCGGTTCTTCAGCGGAAAGGCCAGGTTCTCGGCCACGGTCATGGTGTCGTAGATCACCGGGAACTGGAACACCTGGGCAATGTTGCGTTCCTGGGGCGTGGCGCGCGTCATGTCGCGGCCGTCGAACAGCACCTTGCCCTGCGAGGGGACCAGCAGGCCCGACATGATGTTGAGCATGGTGGTCTTGCCGCAGCCCGAGGGGCCGAGCAGCGCATAGGCGCCGCCGTCCTCGAAGACCATGCTCAGCGGCAGCAGCGCATAGTCGCTGTCCTGCTGCGGGTTCGGCTTGTAGGAGTGGGCCAGATCGAGTTCTATGCGGGCCATCTCATCGTCCCCCGGGCCGCGCCGGCGCCAGCAGCAGCGCGCCGTCCGTGCCGAACACATAGGCATGGGCCGGGTCCAGGTGCAGCGTGACCGCGCTGCCCAGGTCCAGGTGGTGCACGCCCGTGACCTGGGCCACCAGCTCGCCCCAGGGCGTGGTGGCATGCACGAAAGTGTCCGACCCCGAGATCTCGGCCAGTTCCACCACGCCTTGCAGCGCCACATCCCCGGGCCGGGCCTGCAGGCGCAGCGCGCTGGCGCGCAGGCCCAGGGTCAGGGTGCCGGCAGCGGCCAGGTCCACCGGCAGCGCCATGGGCAGCCGCGCGCCGCCGGGCAGCTCCAACCCGGTGTCCACGGCCTGCGCGGGCACCAGGTTCATGGGCGGATCGCTGAAGGCCCGCGCCACGCGCAGCGAATTGGGTCGGTGGAACACCTCCGCCGTGGGGCCGTACTGCAGCAGCTCCCCCTCGTGCAGCACGGCCGTGTGGCCGCCCAGCAGCAGGGCCTCGCCGGGCTCGGTGGTGGCGTAGACCACGGTGGAGCTGCCGGTGGCGAACAGCTGGGTCAGCTCCTCGCGCAGTTCCTCGCGCAGCTTGTAGTCGAGGTTGACCAGCGGCTCGTCCAGCAGCATCAGCGGAGCGCCCTTGGCCAGCGCCCTCGCCAGGGCCACGCGCTGCTGCTGGCCACCCGACAGCTCGGCCGGATAGCGGTCCAGGAACATCTCGATGTGCAGCCGCTCGGCCAGGGCGCGCACGCGCTGCGCCACGTCGCGATCGCCGCGCAGCTTCAGCGGCGAGGCGATGTTGTCCGCCACCGTGAGCGAGGGATAGTTGATGAACTGCTGGTAGACCATGGCCACATTGCGCTCGCGCACGGGCATGCCGGTCACATCGACGCCATCGACGCGCACCCGGCCTTCGGTGGGCACGTCCAGGCCGGCCATGATGCGCATCAGGCTGGTCTTGCCGGCCTGCGTGGCGCCCAGCAGCACGGTCACCGCGCGGCTTTCCAGTTCCAGGTGCATGGGGTGCAGCCAGGTCTGGCCGCCCACACGCTTGCTGATTCTCTCCAACACCAGTTCCACGACTGCCCTCTTTTGACGAGGCCGCCACCGGGGCAGCATTTGAACAAGGAGAAAGGCGGGCCTCCAAAGCGCGTTTGAAGGCCCGAACGTCTTCATTTTTGTTCTTTCCGGATCGCAGCCCATCAACACATACCCTAGGTGCTGTTCCTTTTTCTTCGTTTTAAAGTTCCCCAGCCCACGGCTGGCCGCGTCAAATGCGCTATAAACCCGTCGCCCGGCCCGATTGACTGCCCGACCATCCACCCGCCCCCCGATCGCCCCTCCGATGGATTTGCCGTGAACACCAACCCCCGCCAACTACAGCTGCTGGACGAAGTCCGCAGCCGCCAGTCCACCACGGTGGAGCAGCTGGCCGAGATCCTGGGCGTGACGCTTCAGACCGTGCGCCGCGACATTCAGAAGCTGGCAGATGCCGGGCTGATGGTGCGCTTTCACGGCGGCGTGCGCGTGCCCAGCGCCACGGTCGAGAACCTGGGCCACCCCCAGCGCCAGGTGCTGCATGCCGAAGGCAAGTCGCGCATTGCGCGCGCCGTGGCCGAGGCCATTCCCAACGGCTGCTCGCTGATCCTGAACATCGGCACCACCACCGAGGCCGTGGCCCAGGCCCTGCTCAAGCACCGGGGCCTGCGCGTGATCACCAACAACCTCAACGTGGCGGCCATCCTCAGCTCCAACGCGGACTGCGAAGTCATCGTGGCCGGCGGCGTGGTGCGCACGCGCGACCGGGGCATCGTGGGCGAGGCGGCCGTGGACTTCATACGCCAGTTCAAGGTGGACATCGCCCTGATCGGCATCTCGGCCATCGAGCCCGATGGCAGCCTGCGCGACTTCGACATGCGCGAGGTCAAGGTGGCCCAGACCATCATTGCCCAGTCGCGCGAGGTCTGGCTGGCCGCCGACCACAGCAAGTTCCACCGCCAGGCCATGGTGGAGCTGGCACGCCTGGACCAGATCGACCGCCTGTTCACCGATACCGCGCCCCCTGCGCCCTTCGACGCACTGCTTCGCGAAGCCGAGGTGCAATGCGTGGTGGCGCAATAAGTTTTCCGCAGCCGCTGCGCCACCGCCCGCACAGGACACGCGCACCGGCCCTGCTTTTCCTGGATACCGCACCATGACCTATCTGCTTGCCCTGGACCAGGGCACCTCCAGCTCGCGCAGCATCGTCTTCGACACCCAGGGCCGCATCGTGGCCTCTGCCCAGCTGGAGCTGCCGCAGATCTATCCCCGCCCCGGCTGGGTGGAGCACGATCCGCGCGAGATCTGGCGCACCCAGCTGGCCACGGCGCGCGAGGCCCTGGCCAAGGCCGGGCTGGCGGCGGCCGACATCCGCGCCCTGGGCATCACCAACCAGCGCGAGACCACCATGGTCTGGAACCGCGCCACGGGCCAACCCCTGCACCACGCCATCGTCTGGCAGGACCGCCGCGCCGAGCCGCTGTGCGCCCAGCTGCGCGAGGCCGGCCATGCCGACACCATCCAGCGCAAGACCGGCCTGCTGATCGACGCCTATTTCTCGGGCACCAAGCTGCGCTGGATCCTGGACAACGTCAATGGCGCACGCGCCGCCGCCGAGCGCGGCGAACTGGCCTTCGGCACCGTGGACAGCTGGCTGATCTGGCAGCTCACGGGCGGACGCCGCCATGTGACCGATGTCTCCAACGCCAGCCGCACCATGCTGTTCAACGTCCACACCAACCAGTGGGACGACGATCTGCTGGCGCTGCTGGAGATTCCGCGCGCGCTGATGCCCGAGGTGCTGCCTTCCGCCGCCGATTTCGGCCGCACGGCAGCCGAGGTGCTGGGCGGCGAGATCGCCATCGGCGGCGTGGCCGGCGACCAGCAAAGCGCCCTCTTCGGCCAGGCCTGCTTTTCGGCCGGCATGGCCAAGAACACCTATGGCACGGGCTGCTTCATGCTCATGCACACAGGCGGCGTGTTCCAGACCTCTGCCAACGGCCTGCTGACCACCGCTGCGGCACAGCCCACCGCTACGCCGGCCTATGCGCTGGAAGGCAGCGTCTTCGTGGGCGGCGCCGTGGTCCAGTGGCTGCGCGACGGGCTGCGCGCCATCGAGCACAGCGGCCAGGTGCAGCAACTGGCCGAGAGCGTGCCCGACTCGGGCGGCGTGATGATGGTGCCGGCCTTCACCGGACTGGGCGCCCCCTACTGGAAGCCCGATGCGCGCGGCACCATCACGGGCCTGACGCGCGGCACCACCATGGCCCACATTGCGCGGGCCGCGCTGGAATCCATCGCCTTCCAGAGCGCCGCCCTGCTGCTGGCCATGAGCCGCGATGCGGTGGCCAGCGGCGGCGCGCCGGTGAGCGAACTGCGCGTGGACGGCGGCGCCTGCGTCAACAACCTGCTCATGCAGTTCCAGGCCGACCTGCTGGGCATTCCCGTCGTGCGCCCGGCCTGCGTGGAGACCACGGCCCTGGGCGCGGCCTACCTGGCGGGCCTGTCCTCGGGCGTGTACCAGAGCACCGAGGAACTGTCGGCGCTGTGGAAGGCCGAGCGCCGCTTCGTGCCCACGCTGGACAAGCACCGCGCCGACGAGCTGATGGCGCGCTGGGAGCATGCGGTGGCCCAGACCGCGCTGGCGGCCTGAGGCTGACTGTCTTGCGCCGGCTTGCCAGCCTGGTGGCTTGCGGCCTGTGGCTGGCAGGCTGTGCCGCGCCACCGCAGGCGCTGCCGGTCCCGCAGCCCACCGCCTGCGCACGCCTGCAATGGCTGGGCAGCGCCACCCTTGCGCGGGACGAGCCCATCGACGGCGCCATCACAGGCGGCATCTCGGGCCTGGACTACGACGCGCAGCGCGGCGACTACGTGGCCATCAGCGATGACCGCTCGGCCCGCGGGCCCGCACGCTGGATGCGGCTGCGCATAGAGCCGCTGGACGCCGGCCAGCGCGCCGGCCCCAACCCCTGGCAGGCGCAGGTCACCGAGGTGCACCCGCTGCGGGATACCGAAGGCCACTGGCTGCGCCCGCGCCATGCCGCGTCCGCCACCCAGCCCGTGCCCGACCCCGAAACCATCCGCCTGCTGCCGGACGGCGGCCTGCTGTGGACCGATGAAGGCGACCCGGGCCGGGGCTTTGGCACCTCGCTGGTGAGGACCGACGCCACGGGCCGCCAGATCGCACGGTGGTTCTACGCATTCAGGGACAAGGACGGCAGGCCGGGCCTGCGCTCGAACTTCGGCTTCGAGGGGCTGGCCGTCACGCCGGACGGACAGCAGGCCTGGCTGGCCCTGGAGGCGCCGCTGCGCCAGGACGGACCGCGCGCCAGCGCCGCCACGGCAGGCGCGCCCGTGCGCATCAGCCTGGTCAGCCTGGACGACGGCCGGCTGCTGCGCCAGATCGCCTACCAGCCCGATGCCGTGCCGGCCGCCAGTTGGGCCCTGCCCCAGCGCGAGGTCAACGGCATCAGCGAAATCCTGCCGGACGGTCCCGACCATCTGCTGGTACTGGAGCGCTCTTACAGCCCGGGCCACGGCTTTGGCGCGCGGCTGTACCGCATCGGCCTGCAAGCGACCGATACGCTGGCCATGGACAGCTTCATGCGCAACCCGCCGCAGGTGGCAGCCAAGCAGCTGATTGCCGACCTGTCCACGGTTCAGCGCGGGCGGCTGGACAACATGGAGGCCATGTCCTGGGGCCCGCCGCTGCCCGATGGCACGCGCGTGCTGGTGTTCGCCAGCGACGACAACTTCAACCCGGCGCAGGCCAACCAGATCCTGGTCACCGCCTACCGGCCCTCGACGCCCTGCGCCCCCTGAAGGCGCTTCAGGGCGTGGCCTGCACCTGCTCCTGCGGCAGGTAGATGCGCGTCAGACCGCGCGCAATCGCCTCCACGATCTGCTCGCGCCGCAGGCCGATGTGCTCGGCCATCAGGCGCTCGCTGGCCTGGGCGTCGCGGTCGCTCAAGGCCTGCAGGATTTCCAGGTGCTCGTGCTGGGTGGAGGCGCGCCCCACGTTCTCCATGTCGATCCACCGGATGAAGCGGATGCGCTCGTTCAGGCTCACCAGCATGCGCCGCAGCTCGGCATTGCCAGCCATGTCGGCAATGCGCAGATGGAATCCCTCGTCCAGGTCCACCAGCTGCCGCACCGGCGTGTCGGAGGCCACGCGCTGGCTCTGCTCCAGATAGGCCCGCGCCTCGTCGATCTGGGCATCGGTGGCGCGCTCCACGGCCAAGCGCACGCATTCGCGCTCCACGGCCACGCGGGCCTCGTACAGGTCCAGTGACTCCTTCACGTCCAGTTCGCGCCGCATGTAGCCGCGGCTGGCGGGCAGCAGAAAACCGTCGGCCACCAGCCGCGTCAGTGCCTCGCGCACGGGCGTGCGGCTCACGCCCAGGCGCAGCGCCAGTTCGCTCTCGCTCAGGCGCTCGCCCGGTTTGAACTCGTAGGAAATGGCCATGTCACGCAGCGTGCTGTAGACGCTGGAGCCCCGTTCGTGGCGGATGTTGGAGATTTTCATGGCGCCATTGTGCCCTCTGGCGCTTTGGATACTTTTAAGTATACTGAAATGGATTCTTAAAAACCCCTCATCCAACCTGCCCGGAGACTCCCGACATGACCACCGCTTTCAATGGCGCCGACGCCATGGTCCGCATGCTTCAGCTCAACGGCGTCAAGCACATCTTCGGCCTGTGCGGCGACACCAGCCTGCCCTTCTACGACGCCATGGCGCGGCTGGACCACGGCATGGACCACATCCTCACGCGGGACGAGCGCAGCGCCGGCTACATGGCCGACGCCTATGCGCGCGTCACAGGCAAGGTGGGCGTGTGCGAAGGCCCCAGCGGCGGCGGCGCCACCTACCTGCTGCCCGGCCTGGCCGAGGCCAACGAATCCTCGGTGCCCGTGCTGGGCATCACCTCGGACGTCTCCGTGGGCGCACGCGGCAAGTTCCCGCTGACCGAACTGGACCAGCAGGCGCTGTACAGGCCGCTGACCAAGTGGAATACCACCATCGACCGCGTGGACCAGATTCCGCATGCCGTGCGCAGCGCCTTTCGCGCCATGACCACGGGCCGGCCGGGCGCCACCCATATCTGCCTGCCCTATGACGTGCAAAAGCACGCGCTGGATCCGGCCGATGTCTGGGCCCAGCCCGGCCATGACCGCTATCCCGCCTACCGGTCCGCGCCCGATCCGGCGGCCGTGGCCGAGGCAGCCGACCGCCTGGTGGCGGCACGCTCCCCCGTGCTGATCTGCGGCGGCGGCGTGCTCATCGCGGGCGCCGGCGCCGCGCTGGATGCGCTGGCCACCCTGCTCAACGCGCCCGTGTGCTCCAGCGTCAGCGGCCAGGGCAGTCTTGCCGGCAGCCATCCGCTCAATGCCGGCGTGGTGGGCACCAATGGCGGCGTCGAGGCCACGCGCGCCGTGGTGGCGCAGGCCGATCTGGTGATGTTCATCGGCGCACGCGCCGGCTCCACCACCACCGAGCACTGGCAGATGCCCTCGCGCAAGGTGACCATCGTCCATCTGGACGTGGACGCCATGACCATAGGCACCAACTACCGCACCGACGTGGCCCTGGTGGGCGACGCCCTGCTGGGCCTGCAGGCGCTGCACGCAGCCGTGCAGCAGCGCATCGCCCGCCGCCCCGCCGATGCCGCGGACGGCGCCGCGCTGGCGGCCACCGCGCGCGCCGCCAAGCTGGCCTTCTTCGCGCCGCTGGCCGCCTCGCTGGAGCGCCCCATCAAGCCCGAGCGCGTGGTGGACACGCTCAACCGCCTGCTGCCCGCGCGCGCCATCGTGGTGGCCGACCCCGGCACGCCCTGCCCCTACTTCACGGCCTATTTCGACGCGCCCCAGGCCGGCCGGCACTTCATCACCAACCGCGCGCACGGGGCGCTGGGCTTTGCCATGTCCGCCGGCTTTGGCGCAGCCATCGGCCAGCCCGATTCCGTGGTGGTCGCGGTCATGGGCGACGGCAGTTTCGGCTTCACCTGCGGCGAGCTGGAAACCATCGTGCGCCGCAACGTGCCGCTGAAGATGATCGTGTTCTCCAACAGCGTGTTCGGCTGGATCAAGGCCAGCCAGAAGTCCGGCTACGATGAACGCTACTTCTCCGTCGACTTCAACCGCACCCACCATGCCCGCGTGGCCGAGGCCTTCGGCGTCAAGGCATGGCGCGTGGAGGACCCGGCAGACCTCGAAGCCGCGCTCAAGGCTGCGCTGATGCACGACGGCCCGGCGCTGGTGGATGTGATCTCGCAAGAGCTCCAGGACACGGCCGTGCCGGTGAGCCAATGGATGGGTTGACGCCAGGCCCCACGCACAGACCCCCTCTCCCCTCTGCCCGTCAATGCGCTTGAAAAGGAGTTTCCATGCCCTGCCGCCCTTCACGCAGCCCTACACGCAGCCCTTCACGCCACCTCTACCGCCGCCAGCTGCTGCTGGCCATGGCCGCCGCATCCCTGCTGGGGACGGCGGGCACGGCATCCGCGCAGGGTGCCGCCCCGCTCAAGCTGGTCATCACCTTCCCGCCAGGGGGCAGCACCGACATCGCCGCGCGCATACTGCAGCCGCGCCTGGGCGAGGTGAGCGGGCGGTCGGTGATCGTCGAGAACCGCCCCGGCGCCGCCAGCCAGATCGCCACCCAGTACGTGGCCAAGTCGGCCCCGGACGGCAACACCCTGCTGTTCAGCTTCGACACCCATGCCATCAATCCCATCGCCAAGTCCCGGCTGCCCTACGACACCTTCAAGGACTTCACGGGCGTGTCGCTGGCGCTTCGCTTTCCGCTGGTGATCGGCGCTTCGGCCTCGGTGCCCGCCAAGAACCTGGCCGGCTTCCTGGAGCTGGCGCGCCGCAACCCGGGCAAATACAGCTACGCATCGACCGGCCTGGGGTCCATGAACCACCTGGTGATGGAAGACATCAAGCGCCGCTCGGGCACCTACGTGCTGCACGTGCCCTACGGCGGCGGCGGCCCGGCCGTGCAGGCCGTGCTCGGCAATGTGTCCGACCTCACGCTGCTCAGCTACGCGGCGCTGCGCGGCCAGATTTCGGCGGGCAAGATCAAGCCGCTGGCGGTGACCGGCCTCAAGCGCCTGCCCGAGCTGCCCGACGTGCCCACCGTGGCCGAATCGGGCTTTGCGGGCTTCGAGGCCTATTCGTGGATCGGCGTGTTCGCGCCTTCCGCCACGCCGGCCGCCACGGTGCACAAGCTCACCGAAGACTTCCAGGCCACGCTGAACACGCCCGACATCCGCAGCAAGCTCATGCAGTCGGGCTTCGAAGTCATGGCCACGGACGGACCCGCCCTCGACCGCTGGGTGCGCCAGGAATATGAGCGCTGGGGCCGCTTCGTGCGGGACAACAAGATTCAGCTCGAAGACTGAGAATCCGGACGGCCCCCCCTTACAACACAGGAGCATTCATGGCACTTCCGCTGGACCACATCGTCATCGCCGTGCAGGACCTCGAGGCCGCCGTGGCGGACTACCGCGCGCTGGGCTTCCAGGTCGTCATCGGCGGCCGCCATCCGGGCCGCACCTCGCACAACGCGCTGATCGTCTTTGCCGACGGCGCCTACCTGGAGATCATTGCCTGGACCGCTCCGGCCCCCGAAGAGCGCTGGTACCGCACGCTGCGCGACCATGGCGAAGGGCTGGTGGACTTCGCCCTGCTGCCCCAAAGCACCTCCCAGGCCCTGGCCGAGGCGCGCGGGCGGGGGCTGGACACCCTGGTCGGCCCCGTGGACGGAGGCCGCGTGCGCCCCGATGGCGCGCAACTGCTGTGGCAGACGGCGCGCCACGCCACGCCCGACCTGCCCTTCCTGTGCGGCGACGTCACGCCGCGCGCGCTGCGCGTGCCCGAAGGCAGCGTGCGCGAGCATCCCAACGGCGCGCTGGGTGTGGCCTCGCTGACCGTCGCCGTGCACGATCTGGACGCCAGCCTGGACCGCTACCGGGCGCTGCTGGGCCCGGGCCTGCCGCTGGAGAAGCTGGACAACCAGGGCGCGCGGCTGGCATTGCCGGGGTTCGACCTGCTGCTGCAAGGCGCGCAGGCACTGACGGCCTGCGACGCACTGCGCCAGCGCCTTGCCACCCGCGGAGAGGGCCCTTGCACGCTCACCCTGCGCCAGCGGCCCGGCGCCCCGGCACAGCCCCTGGACCTGGCCGCCAGCCATGGCGTGGACATGCGCTGGCACGGTGGGAACACGCTCTAAACTCTTCGTTTTCCTTCTCCACCGCCACCAGCATGAACACCGTTTCCACAGCCTCCCCTGTCATCGCCTTCATCGGTGGCGGCAACATGGCCAGCGCCATCATCGGCGGACTGATCGGCCAGGGCCAATCCGCAGACCGCATCGTCGTCGTCGAACCCTTCGAGGCTGCACGCGACGCGCTGCGCACGAACTTCGGCATCACGGCACATGCCGATGCCGCGGCCGCCGCCAGCGCGCTGGACGGTGCCGGCATCGTGGTCTGGGCCGTCAAGCCCCAGACCTTCAAGGAAGCCGCCCAGGCCGTGGCGCCGCACACCGCCCAGGCCCTGCACCTGAGCGTGGCCGCCGGCATTCCCACGGACGCCATCGCCCAGTGGCTGGGCACGGGCCGCATCGTGCGCGCCATGCCCAACACGCCGGCCCTGGTGGGCAAGGGCATGACGGGCCTGTTCGCCCGCGCCCAGGTCGATGCCGCAGGCAAGAGCGCAATCGAGCAGCTGGTGGCCACCACGGGCCAGTTCGTCTGGGTCGACCAGGAAGCGCACCTGGACGCCGTGACCGCCCTGTCGGGCTCGGGCCCGGCCTATGTCTTCCTGTTCCTCGAAGCCATGACACAGGCTGGCGTGGACATGGGCCTCACGGCCGAGCAGTCCTACCGCCTGGGCGTGGCCACCTTCCAGGGCGCGTCGGAGCTGGCCGCCCGCTCCACCGAAAGCGCCGACGTGCTGCGCCAGCGCGTCACCAGCAAGGGCGGCACCACCCACGCCGCCATCACCCACCTGCAGGCGCAGCAGGTGCCCGAGCATTTCGTGGCCGCCATGCGGGCGGCGGAAACACGGGCCAAGGAGCTGGCCGCCGAGTTCGGCCGCTGAGCCCGACGCAGCGCGCCCAGGCACCATGCAAAAGGGAGGCACCGGCCTCCCTTGTTTTTTCAGCGCTGAGCCCTCAGCGCAGCGCAAACCCCAGCGCCACGCCCGCGAACAGGCTGGCACCGATCCAGTGGCTCTTGCTGAAGGCGACGAAGCAGCCTTCGCGCGTGCGGTGGCGGATCAGGGTGAAGTGCCAGATCACCTGGGCCGCAGCCACGGCCAGGCCCAGCCAGAAAGGCCAGGCCAGGCCGAAGGGTGCCAACGCCCAGACCGTGAGCAGGCCGCAGAGCACGAAGAAACCCATGACGGCCACCACGTCGAAGCGGCCCAGGGTGATGGCCGAGGTCTTCATGCCGATCTTGAGGTCATCGTCGCGGTCCACCATGGCGTATTCGGTGTCATAGGCCAGCACCAGGAACATGTTGGCCAACCACAGAATCCAGGCCGTGGCGGGCACCTGCCCCTGCACGGCGGCGAAGGCGATGACGATGCCGAAGTTGAAGGCAATGCCCAGGAAGGCCTGGGGCATGGCGAAGAAGCGCTTGGTGAACGGGTAGAGGATGGTGAACAGCACGGCGGGCACGGACCAGGCCACGGCCTCCCAGCGCGTGGTCAGCACCAGGCCCAGCGAGACCAGGGCCAGGGCCGCGCCCAGCAGAGCGGCCTCCTTGACCGAGACCTGCCCCGAGGTGATGGGCCGCTGCGTGGTGCGCTTGACGTGGCGGTCGAAATCGCGGTCGGCGATGTCGTTGATGCAGCAGCCGGCGCTGCGCATCAGCACCGTTCCCAGCACGAAGACCACCAGCAGATGCCAGCCCGGAAACCCGCCCGCTGCCACCCACAGTGCGGCCAGCGTGGGCCAGACCAGGACCAGCCAGCCGGCCGGCCGGTTGAAGCGGACCAGGTCCAGGTAGAGCGACAGTTTGCTGCGCCGGGGCGCAGGCATGGGCGTGGAGGAGGTGGTAGGCATGGCGTCTGGGCGCCGATGGCGGCCGTGGGCCGACCATCGCACGCATCACATTCGAAAATGCCCGCATTGTCGCCGCTGGGCGGGCGGGCTCGGCGGCGCGCCTCAGCCGCGCCTGCCGGCAACGCGGGTTTGCGCCCACTCCACGGCACAGATCACCAGCGCCATCCAGGCCAGGCCCAGCAGCCAGCCGGCCAGCACATCGCTGGCATAGTGCACGCGCAGCACGACGCGGCTGGCGCCTACGCCCAGGGCAACGGCCAGGGCCGCCAGGCCCACGCACCAGCGCCAGGCAGGCCGCAGGTACGGCAGCAGCAGCCAGGCCAGCATCAGATAGAGCACGAAGGTGCCGGCGCTGTGGCCGCTGGGGAAGCTGAAGCCGCCCTCGGGCACCCAGCCGCCCACGGGGCGCGGGCGGCCCACGCTGGTCTTGATGGCGCGTATCCACAGGCCGACTCCCGCCGTGGCCACCACCCAGGCGGCCGCATGCAGCCAGTCGCGGCGCCACAGCAGCAGCGCCAGCACGGCAACAGACAGCGACACCATCCAGCCCACATGGCCCAGCTGGGTGAAGGCGACCACGGGGCGCACCCAGGCATCGGTGGCATGGCCGGCCAGCCACTGGTGCAGGGCATCGTCCAGCACCGGCCAGTCGGTGCAGGAGTCGCAGCCTGCGGGCTGGCCCAGGCCCAGCATGTCGCGCACCATCACGCCCAGGGCCAGCGCGGCCAGCAGGCCTGCCGCCACCAGGCCCTGCCATGCGGCGCGTGGCATCGGCAGGCCTGCATGGCGCAGCCGCGCGGCGGCGGGCAGGCGCAGGTAGAAAAAAAGGCCGCCCAAGGCGGCCAGTACCAGGCACAGGCCGCTCGTGGCGGCGTGTGCGTCAATCCAGGTCCGGAGCATGCGCGGTCATCACTCCCGGGCCGTGGCAGGTGCTTGGGACATGTGCAGCATCACTCTTCAAGCAGGGCACGCAGCATCCAGGCGGTCTGCTCATGCACGGTCAGGCGCTGGGTCAGCAGGTCGGCCGTGGGCTCGTCGCTGGCTTTGTCGGCCAGCGGGAAGAGGCTGCGCGCCGTGCGTGCCACGGCTTCATGGCCTGCCACCAGGATGCGCACCATCTCCAGGGCCTTGGGCGGATCGTGGGGCACGTCGGCCAGGCTGGTGAGCTTGCCGAAGTCGGCATAGGAGCCCGGTGCGAAATGGCCCAGGGCGCGGATGCGCTCGGCGATGGGATCAACGGCGTTCCACAGTTCCGTGTACTGCCCCATGAACATGGTGTGCAGTGTGTTGAACATCGGGCCCGTGACGTTCCAGTGGAAGTTGTGCGTTGTCAGATAGAGCGTGTAGGTGTCGGCCAGCAGGGCCGACAGGCCCTTGGAGATGGCGGCACGGTCCTTGTCGCTGATGCCGATGTGGATGGCGCTGGAGCGCACGGACACCGGTGCGACATCGGCCGTCGCTGCCTGCACGGTCTTGGCGGCCTGCACGGCCTCTGGCTTCTTTGCACCGGACTTGTCTTTGCTGGCATTTTTGGCCATGGGATCCCTTTCAACTTCGTACGGATGGAATATGCCCCGGGCAGACCGCCCGGAGACCGAAAGCAACGATAACGCAAGCGCGGTGGCCCTGGAGGCACGGCCCGCGCAGCGGTGCAGTCATCAGGACAGGCGTTTGACGCCGGGCAAGGCGCAGGCGTAGACCGCGTTGCGCAGGGCGGCGATGGCCTCGTAGCGCGTGAAGCTGCGGCGCCAGGCCAGGACCACGCGGCGCGTGGGCGGGGCCGAGCCGTCGTCCTCGAGGATGGGCAGGTAGCGGATGTGCGGCTCGTCGGTCTTGCGGCGGCGCGCCGTGGTCTCCAGCGCATCGGCGGGCACGGACAGGCGCGGCACCAGGGTCACGCCCATGCCGGCGGCCACCATGTGCTTGATGGTCTCCAGCGACGAACCTTCGAAGGTGCGGCGAATGCCTTCGGCATTGCTGGCATAGCGTGCGAACTCGGGGCAGACCTGGAGCACATGGTCGCGGAAGCAGTGGCCCGAGCCCAGCAGCAGCATGGTCTCGTTCTTGAGATCGCTGGTGGAGACATGGTCCTTCTGGGCCAGCGCATGGGTGCTGGGCACGGCAGCCATGAAGGGCTCGTCATACAGCGGCGCCAGCGCCAGGCCGGTGTCGGGGAAGGGCTCGGCGACGATGGCGCAGTCGATCTCGCCCGTGCGCAGCATCTCCAGCAGCTTGATGGTGTAGTTCTCCTGCAGCATCAGCGGCATCTGCGGCGTGCGCAGAATGGAGTTGCGCACCAGATCGGGCAGCAGGTAGGGGCCGATGGTGTAGATCACGCCCAGCGTGAGCACGCCCGACAGCGGGTCCTTGCCGCGCTTGGCGATTTCCTTGATCTCGGCGGCCTGCTCCAGCACGCTTTGCGCCTGCCGGATGATCTCCTCTCCCAGCGACGTGACCGACACTTCGCCGGCGCTGCGCTCGAAGAGCTTGACATCGAGCTCCTCCTCCAGCTTTTTGATCGCCACGGACAACGTGGGCTGGGACACATAACAGGCTTCGGCGGCGCGGCCAAAATGCTTTTCACGTGCCACGGCCACGATGTATTTGAGTTCGGTAAGTGTCATTGGCGAGCTGTGTCTGGGAGGGAACCTCGGGAAATACGATGGTCTTAGACCTGGAACCTGGGCCGAAACCTTTGTGCAACCAGGCCTTGCGGCCCGGTTGCCGGGGTGCTCCCCTCAAAAGTTCCTGTGCAGACTCTAGGATTTGTCCTATTTCGATTGTGCCAGTCCTCGTCCACGCATGACCACTGCGCGCTCCCCGACCTGCCGGCTTTTTGCATTTATCCACCTAGTGCAGCGGCCGGCGCATCCGGTCGCGCTGCTGCATGAGCTGGTCCATGCCTATCAATGCTGCCAGGCCTATGGCCACGATCACGGTAAAGACGGGAAGGTCCAAAGCGCTGATCACGGCAAAACCTTGCGGCCGAGCATACCGCTGTGTCTCGGAAATGCATACAAAGTCTGCTGCGGCCATGCCCGTGTAATGCATGGAGCATACTGCCGCCCCCATCACGGCAGCCGCCAGCGCCCGCATGCCCAGCGAGCCGGTGCGAAACGACAGCCAAAGAGCGGCGCTGGCCGCCACCACGGCAATGGCCACGGACAGCACCACGGTGGGAACGGACCAGACGATGAAGCCCGGAAAGCGCATGCCGTACATGCCCAGGTAATGCATGAAGGCCACGCCCAGGCCCAGCAGGGTGCCGGCGCCCAGCACGCGCAACCCGCTTTCGGGCCGCCGCGCGACAAAGGCCAGCGCCACCGAGGTCGCAGCGACGGCAGCCACCAGGGACACCAGGGTTTCGACCATGGAGTAGCCCGAGCCCATGCCCAGGTTCAGCGCCAGCATGCCCGTGAAATGCATGGACCACACGCCTATGCCGCCCAGCGCCGTGCCGGCCGCCAGCAGATTCAGCCAGCTGATTCCCGTGCGCCCGCGGATGCGCTGTGCCGCCGTGAGGGCCACGAAGGAGCCCAGCACGGCAATGCCATAGGACAGGGCCACCAGGCCCATGCGCCAGGAGGTCTCGACGAGTTCATTCGCTTGAACGGCTTCATTCATGTGGACGGCTCCTCATTCTCAGAAAGATGGGACAACACAAGAGTGATCACGGCCGTCCTCCCCGTGGGGAAGCGTGGGGAGGAGTGGCAGGCCATCCCCTCCCGGATGGACCTACCCTGTTTTTTGCGACTCAATGTACCAAAATGTCACAAATACTCAATGCCGTCGCCGCGCGCAGATGTCACCGCCAGGACCGCATGAAGCGCTCCCTACCGACAGCTACAACGCACACGCAAACCTTGCCTGGCGCGGGCTGCAGGCCTGCGGAGCAGGCCGCCACCGGGCAGCGCCCGTGCGCGTAAAAATACGTAACAGAAACATCCCGCAAGCGGGGGCCGGCCCATCAGGCCTTGAGGAATTCGGCCTTGCCGCCCAACCAGCGGTCCACATGCCGCTGGGCCAGTTGCGGGTGCTGCTCCAGCATGCGAGGCGCCAGCTCGCGGGCCCAGTCGAGCAGCATCAGGTCCTGCTCCAGATCGGCAAAGCGCAGCATGGGAGCGCCTGATTGGCGCGCACCCAGGAATTCGCCCGGACCGCGAATCTCCAGGTCGCGCCGCGCGATCTCGAAGCCGTCGTTGGTTTCGGCCATGGCACGCAGCCGGTCCTTGGCCGTCTCGCCCAGGCGGCCGCTGTCTCCCACCGAATACAGCAGCACGCAGGCCGAAGCTGCAGCGCCCCGTCCCACGCGCCCGCGCAGCTGGTGCAGCTGCGACAGGCCAAAGCGCTCCGCATGCTCGATCACCATGAGCGAAGCGTTGGGCACATCCACGCCCACTTCGATCACCGTGGTGGAGACCAGCACGCCCATGACGCCGGCCGAGAACAGCTCCATCACCGCCTTCTTCTCGGCCGTGGGCATGCGCGAATGCAGCAGGCCGACCATGACATCGGGCAGCATCTCGCTGAGGTAGGCGTGGGTGGCCGTGGCGTTGGACAGGTCCAGCGCCTCGCTTTCCTCGATCAGCGGACACACCCAGTAGACCTGGCGCCCCTGGGCGACCTGGGCGCCGATGCGTTCGATGACTTCGTCCTTGCGGCTGTCGGCAATGAGCTTGGTGACGATGGGCGTACGCCCAGGCGGCAGCTCGTCGATGGTGGAGACATCCAGGTCGGCGTAGTAGCTCATGGCCAGGGTGCGCGGGATCGGGGTGGCGCTCATCATCAGCAGATGGGGCTCCATGCCCGAGGCTGCGAGTTTCTGGCGCAGCGCCAGCCGCTGGGCCACGCCGAAGCGGTGCTGCTCGTCGATGACGGCCAGCGCCAGGTTCTTGAACTCCACCTGGTCCTGGATGACGGCATGCGTGCCCACCACCAGGGCCGCCTCGCCGCTGCGGACCAGCTCCAGCATGGCGGTGCGCTCCTTCTTCTTCTGCGCGCCGGCCAGCCAGGCCACGCGCTTGCCCAGCGGAGCCAGCAGCGGCTCCAGCCAGCCGACCAGCTTGCCGAAATGCTGCTCGGCCAGGATTTCGGTGGGCGCCATCAGCGCGCACTGCCAGCCGGCCTCGATGCAGGCCACGGCCGACAGCGCCGCCACCACCGTCTTGCCCGATCCCACATCGCCCTGCAGCAGCCGGTGCATGGGCATGCGGCGCTCCATGTCGGCGAGGATCTCGCCCACCACGCGCTGCTGGGCACCGGTCAGGCCAAAGGGCAACTGGTCGAGAAACTGGCGCGCCAGTCCCTGGGCGCTGTCCATGGGCAATGCGCGCAGCACGGGCGCCCTGAGCCGCGCGCGCTCGCGCTTGGCCTCGTATTGCGACAGTTGCTGGGCCAGCAGTTCCTCGGCCTTCAGGCGCTGCCAGGCCGGATGCGAATGGTCTTCCAGCGTGGCCAGGGCCACATCGGGCGTGGGATGGTGCAGGAACTGCAGCGCGTCACGCAGGCTGAACAGCGGCGGCAGCCCGCCGTTGCCGTGGAAATGGGCCACGGGCGGGTGCTCTCCTGCGGGCAGCGTATCGGAGAGGTCGGCCCGCAGCATCGCCGTGGCCGCTGCGCGGCGGATATAGGCCTGGGGCAGTCCTGCCGCCACCGGATAGACGGGCGTGAGCGCCGTGGGCAGATCCCCCCCGGCCGCGCGGAACGCGGGGTGCAGCATCTGCCGTCCCCAGAAGCCGCCCTTGACCTCGCCGCGTATGCGCAGCCGCGCGCCCACGGACAGGGTTTTCTGGTGCGAAGGGTAGAAGCTGAAGAAGGTCAGCACGCATTCGGCCGTGCCGTCGTCCACCGTGACCTTGAGCATGCGGCGAGGGCGCAGCTGCACTTCGCTGTGGGTGACCGTGGCCTCGATCTGCACCGTATCGCCTTCGCGCGCATTGCGCAGCGCGGTGATGCGGGTCTCGTCCTCATAGCGCAGCGGCAGGTGCAGCGCAAGGTCGATGTCGCGCACCAGGCCCATTTTCTGCAGCGCCTTCTGCGCGGGACTGGCGGCAGGCCTGGCGGCGGGCTGTGCAGGCGAGGCGGCCTTGTCGCCCGAAGTGGCCGAGGCCTTGCCGGCCTTCCTGGCGCCGCCCTTGCCTGCGCCAGCCTTTGCCTTGCCGGCGCGCGCGGCCTTGCCACCAGGGGCGTCGCGCCCCAGGTCGGGAAAGGCAGAGGAGACGTTCAGGGGCATGGGCTTTCCTGTTTCAGAACATGCGCATTGGCTTGCAGCATAGTGTATGAATATACAGGTGTAGGCAACACGCCACGTTCATGCCGGCCGGCCCTGCCCAAAGCACCCTTGACGCCCCGGGTCTCTGGGGAAGCCGCTACCATGCACGCTGACGTTACGTAGTGTTACCCCGCCACCGAATGCCATGTTGAAGCGTATCAATGTCCAGCATGTCACTCTGGGCATGTTCCTGCACGAGTTCTGCGGCTCCTGGATGGAGCATCCCTTTTGGCGAACCCGTTTCCTGCTTCGCTCCGAGGCCGATCTCCAGCGTCTGCGCGCCACCTCCATCCAGGAAGTCTGGATCGATGTGCGCAAAGGCCTGGACGTGGGCGTGCAGGTGCCCTGCCTGCGCTTCGACCCGCAGGACGAGCTTCGCCACCAGATCCCCGACAACGCCCGCCCTGCGTCCGAGCAGAGCACGGCCCCCATCTCCACCGCCACCGAGCTGCGCCGCGCGGCCCAGACCTGCGCCCAGGCCAGGCAATTGCTGAGCCGCCTGTTCAGCGATGCGCGGCTGGGCCGGCCCGTGGACGCCTCGGCCGCCGGACAGCTGGTGGACGATGTGACGGCCTCCGTTGCACGCAATCCCCATGCGCTGATCGGCCTGGCCCGCCTGAAGACCGCCGACGACTACACCTACATGCACAGTCTGGCCGTGTGCGCGCTGATGGTGGCCCTGGCCAAGCGCATGGGCCTGGACGACCACAGCCTGCGCAAGGCCGGCATGGCCGGCCTCATGCACGATCTGGGCAAGACCGCCATTCCGGTGACCGTGCTCAACAAGCCCGGCCCGCTGGACGACGCCGAATGGGCGCTGATGCGCGCCCATCCACGCCACGGCGAGCAGCTGCTGCGCCCGCTGGGCCTGGACGACGAGGTCATCGATGCCTGCCTGCACCACCATGAAAAGGTGGACGGCAGCGGCTACCCCGACGGGCTGCAGCAGGGCGACATCGGCCTGCTGGCGCGCATGACGGCGATCTGCGACGTCTACGATGCCATCACCTCGGACCGGCCCTACAAGAAGGGCTGGCCGCCTTCGGAGGCGCTGCGTCGCATGGCCGAGTGGAGTCCGCGCCATTTCGACAAGCGGCTGTTCGAGCAGTTCGTGCAGACCGTGGGCATCTACCCGCTGGGCTCGCTGGTGCGCCTGCATTCGCAGCGTCTGGCGGTGGTGGTCGATGCCTCGCCGGCCAGCCTGCTGGCGCCGCGCGTCAAGGTCTTCTATTCGCTGCGCCAGTCCTGCCGCATCACGCCGGAGATCGAGGACCTGTCCGAAAGCCAGGGCAACGACCGCATCATCGCGCGCGAAGACCCTGCGGACTGGGACTTCCCCGATCTGGAATCGCTGTGGCTGGAGTTCGAGCGCCAGCCCCAGGCCGCCATGGCCAGGTGACCACCGGCAATTCCGGGGATGACCCCAGGGTTTGCGACAATTGCCAGCTTCCGTTCAACGAACTTGGAACGGGCCATGTCCGGCCCTCAAGCACTGCATGTCCTCCCTGTCCCGTGTGTTCTCGCTCAGCGATTTCGACTTCGAGCTTCCCGAGAAGCTGATTGCCCAGCATCCTGCCGCCCAGCGCAGTGCCTCGCGCCTGCTCGACGGCCGCGACGATGCCAACCCGCCCGCCGACCGCATCTTCCACGAGCTGCCCGATCTGCTGCAGCCCGGCGACCTGCTGGTGTTCAACGACACGCGCGTGATCAAGGCGCGCATCTTCGGCGAGAAGGCCAGCGGCGGCCGGCTGGAGCTGCTGGTCGAGCGCGTACTGGAAGGCAACGACGTCGTGGCCCACATGCGCGTCAGCAAGAAACCCCTGCCCGGCTCGCGCATCCACCTGTGCGGCGGCAAGAACGGTGGCGGCTTCGACGCCGTGCTGCGTGGCCGCTGGCCCGACGAGAACGGCTCGCTGTTCCACCTGAGCTTTGAAGGCCCGCGCGGCGAGACGCCCCATGAGCTGATGGAGCGCTTCGGCCATCTGCCGCTGCCGCCCTACATCGAGCGCCACCAGGAAACCGGCAACGACCCCGATGCCGCCGAAGACAGCGAGCGCTACCAGACCGTCTTCGCGGCCCGCCCCGGCGCCGTGGCCGCACCCACGGCCGCCCTGCACTTCGACGACGCCGTGCTGGCCCGCCTGGCCGAGCGCGGCATCGAACGCGCCAGCGTCACGCTGCACGTGGGCGCCGGCACCTTCCAGCCCGTGAAGACCGAGAACCTGGCCGACCACCAGATGCACAGCGAGTGGTACGAAATCCCGCTGGCCACCCTGGCCGCGCTGGAACGCTGCCGCCAGCGCGGCGGCCGCATCATCGCCGTGGGCACGACCACGGTGCGCACGCTGGAGTCCTGGGCCCAGACGGGCAACTTCTCAGGCGATACGCGCATCTTCATCACACCGGGCTTCGAGTACCAGGTGGTCGATCTGCTGATCACCAACTTCCACCTGCCCAAGAGCACGCTGATGATGCTGGTCAGCGCCTTCGCCGGCTACGAGCAGGTGATGGCGCTGTACCGCCATGCGATCGCGCAGGAGTACCGCTTCTTCAGCTATGGCGACTCCATGCTGTTGAAGAAGAAAAGCACCCCCTGAGCGGCTGGCTTAGGCCCTTGCTTGGTGTCCCTCGCCTCAGGCCGCGCCAAGCCCGAAACGCCGCATGTTCAGCCAAAGTAATGGCAGAGCCTGCGGCCCTTGACCTCGTGCACGCTGACGGGGATGCCGTAGAGGGTGCTGAGGACCTCGTCCTGCACGACCTCGGCCGGCGTGCCCGCCACGGCCAGGCGGCCGTCCTTGAGCGCGATGATGTGGTCGGCGTAGCAGGAGGCGAAGTTGATGTCGTGCAGCACCATGACCACGGTCTTGCCGCGTTCGGTGACGGCGCGGCGCAGCAGGCCCATCATGCTGACGGCATGGGCCATGTCCAGGTTGTTCAGCGGCTCGTCCAGCAGGATGAAAGGCGTGTCCTGGCACAGCACCATGGCGATGTAGGCGCGCTGGCGCTGGCCGCCTGACAACTCGTCGAGAAAGCGCTCGGCCAGCGGCGTGAGCTGCAGGTACTCCAGCGCCTCGTCCACATGGCGCACATCCTCGGGGCCCAGCCGGCCCTTGCTGTGCGGAAAGCGGCCGAAGCCCACCAGGTCGCGCACCGTCAGGCGCAGCGTGCTCTGGTTGTCCTGGCGCAGGATGGCCATGATGCGCGCCAGCGCCTCGGTGGGCGTGGTGGCCACGTCGCGGCCAGCCACCAACACTTGGCCTTCCGTGATCGGCATGAGGCGGCTGACCAGGGACAGCAGCGTGGATTTGCCGGCCCCGTTGGGGCCGATGATGGCCGTCAGCGCCCGCTCGGGCACGTTGAAGTTGAGCTCCTGCAGCACGGTCGTGCCGCCATGGCGCTTGAGCAGATCACGCACCTCGATCATTGGGTCCCCTTGCGCATGAGCAGCACGATGAAGACGATTCCACCCAGGAACTCCACCACGATGCTCAGCACGGTATTGAATTGAAAAAGCTGCTCCAGCAGCACCTGGCCGCCCATGAGCAGCACGCAGCCCCAGAGCACGGCCGCAGGCAGCACCCAGGCATGGCGGCGCGTGCCCATGGCGTGATACGCCATGTTGCTGACCAGCAGACCGAAGAAGATGACAGGCCCGACCAGGGCCGTGGACACGGCCACCATGCAGGCCACCACGGCCAGCAGCCGCAGCACGCGGCCATCGTAGTCCAGGCCCAGGCCGATGGCGGCATCGCGCCCCAGCGAGATCACGTCCAGCACGTGGCGCTGGCGCCAGATCCAGGCGCTGCCCAGCGCGATCAGCAGCAGCGACGGCACCAGCAGTTGCAGGTTCACCGCGTTGAAGTTGGCGAACATGCGGTCCTGCAGCGCCGTGAACTCATTGGGATCGAGCACGCGCATGGCCAGCCCCGCCAGGCTGCGAAAGAAGATGCCACCCACCATGCCCACCAGCAGCATCAGGTGCAGGCTGCTGGCATGGCCCACGAAGAGCCAGCGCATCAGCAGCACGCTGAAGCCCACCATCAGCACGATGTTGAGCGCATAGCGCCCGACCTCGCCCATGGCGGACACGCCTGCCGCGCCCAGCATCAGCACCATGGCCGCCTGCACGAACAGGTACAGCGCATCCAGCCCCATCACCGAAGGCGTGAGGATGGTGTTGTGCGACACGGTCTGGAACACCACGGTGGACAGGCCGATGGCGCAGGCCACCAGGGCCATGGTCAGCACCTTGGCGCCCCGGTGCTCCAGCACGAAGGCCCAGTCGGTCCTGACGCCCACGGTCATGAAGGCCAGCAGGCACAGCAGCGCCAGCCCTCCCAGCAGCGCCAGGCGTCGGCCCCGGCCCCAACTGCGCGCAGACGGATCGGCGCAAGCAACGGATTGCGGCAGGCTGCTCATGCTCGGTCCTTGCGGCGGCGCAGGATGAGCGCCAGGAACAAGGCACTGCCCAGCACGCCCAGCACGGTGCCCACGGGGATTTCATAGGGCGCGATCAGCATGCGCCCGACCAGATCGCACAGCAGGGTCAGGCCCGCGCCGATCAGCGCCACCCACAGCACGCTGCGGCGGACGTTGTCACCCAGGACCAGGCGCACCACGTTGGGCACGATCAGTCCCACAAAGGGAAGGCTGCCGGCCGTGACCACCACGGCGGAAGTGGCCACGGCCACCACCACCAGCCCCTGCCAGACCAGGCGCCGGTAGTTCAGGCCCAGATTGGTGGCAAAGCTCTCGCCCAGGCCGGCGACGGTGAAGCGGTCGGCCGCCAGGCAGGCCAGGGCGGTGACACCCAGCGACAGCCACAGCAACTCGTAGCGGCCCTGAACCACCAGCGAGAAATCGCCGTTGGACCAGGACTTGAGCGCCTGCATCATGTCGAACTGCAGCGCCACGAAGCTGCCCGCAGCCTCCAGCACGCCGGCCAGCACCAGGCCGACCAGGGGCACCATCCACGACGAGCGCAGCCGGATGCGCGAGAGCACGGCCAGGAACAGCGCCGTGCCCAGCAGTGCCGCCACGGCCGAGATGCCCATCTTGGCCATCACCGGCCAGTCCGGCACCCAGAGGAACGCGGCCAGCATGCCCAGGCTGGCCGACTCCACCGTGCCCACGGTGGAAGGCTCCACGAAATGGTTGCGCGCCAGCATCTGCATGAGCAGTCCGCAGACCGCCATGGATGCGCCGGCCAGCACCAGGGCCAGGGTGCGCGGCACGCGGCTGTAGACCAGCACCTGGCTGGCCAGGTCGTCCTCGCTGCGCGACCACAGCACGCTCCAGTGCATGTCGCCCGCGCCCACCATCAGGCTGGCCAGCGACAGCGCCAGCAGCAGGCCCAGCGCGAAAAGCCAGGCAAGGGCCTGGCGAGAGGGGCGTGACATGGGCACGGCGTGCGCGGTGGCGACAGGCGGGCTCAACGCTTTGGCGTCATGTGCGGGCAAAGGCATCCGACAGTTGCTGGATATTGGCCTTCAGCGCGCCCGGCCCGGCGTTGGACAGGGTGTACCAGTTGGCTGCGTTCAGATAGACCACCTGCTTGCCGCGCCAGGCCTTGGTGGCGCGCACCAGCGGGTTGTCCAGGAGTTGCTGGGCGGTCTTGCCATCCTGGCCGATGGCCACGTCGCGGTCGATGACGAACAGCCAGTCGGGATTGGTCTTGAGCAGGAACTCGAAGGAGACCACCTGCCCATGGCGCGCCACCGTCAGGTTGTCGATGGCCGGCTTCACGCCGAACACATCGTGCAGCATGCCGAAGCGCGAGCCCGGACCGTAGGCGCTGAGCTTGCCGCCCGAGGTCAGCAGCACCAGCCCCTTGCCCGCGTTCTGCGCCTTGCCATGCAGCGCGGCGATGGCCTGCTCCACGGCCCGGACCTCGGCCTCGGCCTTGTCCTGCAGGCCGTAGACGGCGCCCAGCGTGCGGATGTTGCGGTAGATATCGGCCATCTGGTGCTGGTCGCTGACGCTCAGGTCCAGCACGGGGGCGAAGCGCGACAGCTCCTTGTACTTGGCCTCGGAGCGGCCGCCCACGATGATGAGGTCGGGCGACAGCGCCTTGACGGCCTCGTAGTCGGGCTCGAACAGGCTGCCGATGCGTGCGTATTTCGCATCGGCATAGCGGTCCAGCAGCGGCGGCATCTTGAACTCGGGCACGCCACGCACCTCGCCGCCCAGCGCCTGCAGCGTGTCCAGCGCCGCCAGCTCGAACACCAGCACGCGCACGGGCTTGAAGGGCACCTGGACCTCGCCCTTGGCGTGCGGCACGGTCACGGTCTTGCCGACCGCTGCCGTCTGCGCATGGGCCATGGACAGTGCCAGAGGCAGCGTGACCAGCATGCCCGCGCCCTGGCCCATCGTCGCCAGGATGTGGCGCCGGGAATGATTTGCATTCAAGGTGTTCATTCTTTCAATGATTGCTGTATCGCCAGGAAGTTCAAACATTGGCCTTGGCGGCCTCAGGGAAGTGCGGGCGTGCTGTCCGGCATGCGCTCGCAGGCCGGCAGGCCCTGGGCAAAGCGCCCGGGGTTGAGCAGGGCCACCAGGCCGCAGGCCAGCGATCCCTGCCATTGCAGGTAGTCATGGCTGGTTTCATGCTCGGCCTGCGTGACCTCGTAGCCCTTGGCGCGCAGCACGTCGGCCAGGTGGCGGTTGGTTTCCAGGATGCCGTCCTGCCCGCCGCGTGCACGCTCGTAGCGGCCTGCATCCAGATAGAAGCGCACGGGCTGGCGCGGCTCCTGGGCATAGCGGCGCTGCACCCAGCCCGGCACCTCGCCGGCCGGCGACCACCAGAACGATCCCGACATGCTCAGCACATTGCCGAACCAGCGCGCATTGACCAGGCCCGCATAGGCCGAGGCCAAGCCGCCGAAGCTGGAGCCGCCGATCACCGTGCGCGCCGCAGGCTGGCCCAGGCCCTGCTCCCCCACCCAGGGCATCAGCTCCTCATCCAGAAAGCGCGCGAAGGCGGTGTTGGGCGGCAATTCCCTGCCGCGTGCCTGCGGGCTGGCGTTGTCCACCAGCACCACGGCCGTGGGCGGGATCAGGCCGTCGGCCATGAGGTTGTCGATGAGGGTGGGCGTGGACACCTGCTTTGCATAGGCATTGCCGTCGAACAGCACCAGCAGCGCCTCGGGCGCTTGGCCGCCTGCCGGGCGGTAGGTCCAGACATTGCGGCTGTTGCCCAGCACGCGGCTGGACAGGCGGTGCTGCACCAGCGCCCCCTGGGCCACGCCCGCGCGCGGCACCACCCAGGGCTGGGGCGGCGCCTTGGGCAGCTCCAGCACGGAGGCGCCCTGGAAGACATCGATGAAGCCGCCCTCGGGCGGCTGCGGGAAGGTCTTGGGATTGAGCGGATCGCGCTGCGCCGTGGCCAGCAGGGCGCGGCGCTGCTCCATGGCCGAGCCTTCGATCAGCGGCACATCGGGCGCCAGCCGGTAGCTGAGCCTGGCGTTGTCCGCCATGCGGAAGCTGGCCCACCAGACATCGCTGCCGGGCAGATGCTGCAGCGGATCATGGTTGCCGGCCGGGCTGCCGAACAGGCGCACGCCCTGCATGCCCGCACGCGGCTGGCCGCGCCATAGGAAGGTGACCAGGGAGTGCCCCTCGGACAGGGGCTCGACCATGGGTGTTCCTTCCTCCTGCACGCGCCGCCAGAAGGCGTCGGCAGCCACACCAGCACCCGCGCCGCGCTGGATTGCCTGCGCCAGAGCCCGCAGCCGCGGGCTTTGCAGTGCCGGAGGCTCGGAGGTGGCCGAGGCCTTGTTGCCGGCAGGCGCCAGGCTGGAGGTCAGCCGCAGCGCGAAGCGCCCCGCTTCTTGCGCCTCACCGCCGGAACCGGGGTCAGCCAGGGCCACACGCCTGGCCACCAGCCGCTGCCGTCCGGCTCCCTCCGTGACCCACATCAGCGACTGGGCGCCGCCATCAGGCCTGGCCAGGCGGCGCAGGTGCCGGCCCTGGACATCCTCCAGGTCCAGGGCCACGCCCTGCCCCTCGAATTCACCCTGGACCACATGGCCGGCGGGCAGATCGACGCGCCAGGACTCGCGCCCACCGGCAGCCAGAACCCCTGTGGCCGCCTGGCCCGGCGCCAGCGTGCCCGACCGTGCGGCCAGGGCCTGCCGCGATGCGGTTGCCGTCATGTCTTCAGCGGCATGGACGGCTGCGCCCAGCAGGCACAGCAGCGAGGCGGCCAGGCACAGGCCTTGTCGTGCAGCTTGTGCCATGGCGTCAGAAGTCCACCGTGGCCGAGACACGCACCGTGCGCGGGCCGCCCGTGGTGGCGAAGTTGTCGTTGAAACTGCCGGCCCAGTAGGACTTGTCGAACAGGTTCTCTACCGTGGCGCGGAAGGTGACGGGTTTGGCCGCGATGCGGGTGGCATAGCGTGCGCCCACGTCCACGCGGGTCCAGCTGGGCATCTTCAGCGTGTTGGCCGAATTCACCCATTGCGCGCCCGTGTAGATCAGGCGGCCGGTGAGCGTGGCGCCCGGCAGCGCGGGCACATCCCACTCGCCGCCCAGGTTGGCCGTCCAGCGCGGCACGCCGTAGACGCCGTAGCCGTCGCGCGCGCCGCCCTGGGTCTTGCTCTGGATGGCCTGCGTATAGGCCAGGCCGCCCAGCACGCGCGTGCCGCGCAGCGGCTCGCCGAACACATTCCACTCCAGGCCCCGGTTGCGCTGCTCGCCATCCATCAGCAGGCGGTTGGTCGCGGCCTCCACCACGGACGAAGGCCGCTCGATCTGAAACAGCGAGACCGTCTGCGTGAAATCACCCGTGCGCCACTTGGCGCCGATCTCGAACTGCTTGGTCTTGTAGGGCGCGAACACTTCGCCGGCATTGGCGTAGGTGGCGCCGACGATGGAGCCCGCGCTCAGGCCCTGCACATGGTTGGCGTACAGCGAGACCGTATCGCCCCAGGGCTTGACCACCAGGCCCAGCGCGGGCGAGATGGCATGTTCGTCATAGCGCGCCATCTTCTGGTTCACGCGCTGCAGGCGCGCGCCCACGGTGAGCTGTACGGTGTCGCCACCCCAGCTCAGCGTGTCGGCCAGGGCCAGGCTGCTGAGCACGTCGTCGCGCTCCTGCTTGATGGCGCCGTAGGGGCCGGCCAGTGTGATGGGCGCAGGGTCGTAGATGTTGGTGATGTAGCTGGCGCTGGTGGCCACGGCCGCGCGGCCGCCCTTTTGGTTCATCCAGTTCACGGAGGCGACCAGCAGATGGTTCACGCTGCCCGTGCGCAGGCGCCCGCGCACGCCGAACTCGGCCGCCATGCTGTCGGTGTAGCCGTACTGGTTGTAGGTCTGGCCCACGGCCGAGCCGTCGCCCTGGGCGCGCAGCACCACGCGCGTGCCGTTGAGCATGCCGTCATAGGAATGCTTGCCGCTGCCCACCGAGCCGAACAGCGTCCAGTCCGCCCCCAGGTCCACCGAGCCGCGCAGCATCAGCGCATCGCTTTGCTGCTGGGCACGTATGCCCGGGAAGAGATTGGTCTTGGCGTCGGGCGCTGCAATCACCTGCTTGAGGTTCTGCATGCTGACCATCATCGGGCTGCCGTCACGGATGGTGGAGCGGTAGCTGTAGGCATCCAGGCCCAGCGTGAAACCGTCGCCCTGGTAGTCGAGCGCCAGTGCGCCCAGGCCATGGCGGCGGTTCTGGCCGTCGATCTCGGTATCGCCGCCCGAGGTGCTGCCGTTGATGCGTATGCCCAGGCGGCGTTCCGGTCCGAAGCGGCGCGACACATCGGCCTGCAGGCCCAGCTGCGAGGAGCTGCTGAACATGGTGGTCACGCGCGTGAGGTCCCGGGCCAGCGGACGCTTGGTCACCAGGTTGATGGTGCCGCCCACGGCGCCGCCCGGCGTCATGCCGCTCAGCAGCGCACCCGGGCCCTTGAGCACTTCCACGCGCTCGATCATCTCGGTGGGCACATGGCCATCGGGCGCCAGGCCGTACAGGCCGTTGAAGCCCAGTTCCGAGGCATTCACACCCAGGCCGCGGATGGTGAAGTTCTCGTAGGCGTGGCCGGTGTTGGTGGTGAAGCGCACGGAGGGGTCGTTTTCCAGCACCGACATCAGCGTGGTCGCGTGCTGGTCGGCAATGCCTTCGGCCGTGTAGGAGGTGATGTTGAACGGCGTATCCATCACATCGCGCTGGCCCAGCACGCCCAGGCCCGCGCCCTTGGCCACCTGGCCGCCCGGCGCCACGGTGGGCAGTGCCTGGGGATCGGTGGTGCTGCGCACCGTGATCTCGCCCAGTTCGGCGTCGGCCGCCCAGGAGGCGGCGGGCAAAGCGGCAGCGGCAACCATGGCGCAGACACGGGCGATGGTGCCCAGGCCGTGGAACGGTGAAACGGGGGCGAAGGGGCTGACAGCGCCTGCGCGCGGCAGGCCGGTGCGGGAACGAGAGGACATCCGGGAGGGCTTTCAAGGCGGAAGAAAATGCGCCGCATCCAGGCCCGCAGCCCGTCGGGACACAGGCCGGATACGGCATCTGCCCGAATTATAGAAAATGAGAATTATTCTTATTTGAGAAAACAACGACAACGCACCGCGCGCAAACATGGGCGCACGGTCCGCAAACAATCCCGGGGAAAACAGTGGGGGCCAGGCAACAGGCCGCCGGACGCCACGACGGCGCAGACCGCTAGAAGGTGTCGCCGCGTTCCATGGCGCGGCGGTGGCGCTGCACGAATTCCTGGTAGGTGTCGATGCCGCGCAGCTGCAAGATGGCATTGCGCACGGCCGCCTCCACCAGCACGGCGATGTTGCGGCCCGCCACCACCTGGATCACCACCTTGCGCACGGGCACGCCGAGCACGTCCTGCGTCAGCGGCTCGGCTGGCAGCCGCTCGTATTCGCGCTCCATGGTTTCCTTGCGCACCAGGTGCACGATGAGCTTGAGACGCATCTTGCGGCGCACGGCCGTCTCGCCAAAGATGGCGCGGATATCGAGCAGGCCGATGCCGCGCACCTCCAGCAGGTTCTGCAGCAGCTCGGGGCACTTGCCTTCGATCGTGGTCTGGTTGATGCGGTACAGGTCCACGGCATCGTCGGCCACCAGGCCGTTGCCGCGCGTCACCAGCTCCAGCCCCAGCTCGCTCTTGCCCAGGCCCGACTCGCCCGTGATCAGCACGCCCATGCCCAGGATGTCCATGAACACGCCATGCATGGTCGTGCGGTCGGCGAAATGCTTGGCCAGGTAGGCACGCAGCACATCGATCACGAAGGCCGACTGCTCGCGCGTGGCGAACATGGGAATGTGGGCACGCTCGCACATGGACAGCAGCGCCTCGGGCGCCGTCTGGCCATCGGCCAGCACCAGCACGGGCGGCTCCAGCGTGACGATGCGTGCCACGCGGCGCTGGCAGTCCTGCGGCGTGGCGTTGGTCAGATAGGCGATCTCACGCTCGCCCAGCACCTGCAGCCGGTAGGGATGGATGTAGTTCAGGTAGCCGACGAGATCGGCGCCCGAGCGCGCCGAGCGCACGGCCATCTCGTCGAAGCGGCGCTCCGAGGCCCCCAGGCCCGCCACCCACTCCCAGCGCAGGCTGGAGCGGAACTCCTCGAAAAGGACGTCGGCGCTGATGGCACTGGGTCTCATGGCAAGGCCCGTGAAAAGGGGAAGACGAAAGTCTAGACCAGCGGAGCGGCGGAAGACTGCCAGCCGGCAATCATTCCATGCAGCCGGGCCGCATCGCCGCAGGACTTCAGCCGCTCGCGCAGCTGGCTGTCGCTGAGCAGTTCGGCGATTTCAGAAAGGATTTCCAGATGCTTTTGCGTCGCCGCTTCGGGCACCAGCAAAAAGATCAGCAGGCCTACGGGCTGCTCATCGGGCGCATCGAAGCCAATGGGATGGTCCAGCTGGAACACGGCTGCCATCGGAGCGGTCAGCCCCTTGATGCGACCGTGGGGAATGGCCACGCCATGGCCCAGCCCCGTCGAGCCCAGGCGTTCACGCGCGAAGAGGCTGTCGGTGATGAGTGCGCGGGACAGGCCATGCAGGCTCTCGAATAGCAGACCTGCTTCTTCGAAAGCGCGCTTTTTGCTGGTGACGTCGACGCTCACGAGCACTTGAGCGGCGGGCAGGATGGAGGCAAGACGGTTCATGGTTCGGGAAACAATTATGCACCGCAGTGCCGGAAACCGTGGGGAAACCCTGACCCCCATCAAAAACCGCCCCGAAGGGCGGTGGTCGTGCGTGGCACATCAGCCACAAAAACGCAGGTATTGTAAGCGCCCGCACAGGGCCGGCGCCTTACCTGTCACCCGACTGACGCCAGGGTCAGTCCAGCATCATCGAGCCGCTTGGCCGTGCCGTAGCGGCTGCCCTGCTGGCGGGTCTTGTAGCGCACCACGAGGCGGTCCAGCTTGTCAGCCAGCGCGTCGACGGCGGCATAAAGGTCGAAGTGAGAGGTTTCGACAAAGAGATCCTGGCCCTTGACGCGCAGCGTGCAACCGGCACGTTGGCGCTTTTCCTTCTCCTTCTGGTTATGAACGGTCAGCAAGACCTTGACATCCACCACCTGGTCAAAGTGTCGAAGAATGCGTTCGAGCTTGGCCATGACGTAACTGCGCAGCGAGGGAGTGACCTCCAGGTGATGCCCACTAATCGTCAGATTCATATCTAAACACTCCTTGCTCTGGATGGAAACAGCCCGGTCCACCGGGGGACGATCCGCCGGGACAGGTGCTTGCAGGCCGGAATGCGCATTCGTTTGCTTGCGAATCCACTATGCGCCCGGGTCGGGTCAAAAGCAACGCCGCAAGCCGATAGCGCAGGACGGTGCAGGGCCTTGGAGGCGGGTTTTGCGCGCCATGCGATTGGGCGCACAATCGGCGGGTTTGCCAGGCTGCGCCCCTGGGGTGGGGGTGGCCACAGGCCGTCCGTCACCGTGAGGCGCCGTTGGGTAGAATCGCGCTCCTGCGCGTGCCGCTTGCAGCCCTCCGGCCCCTGCAGCCTCTTTGCCAGATTGCCCCTTGCCTCACATGACCACCCAGTCCCGTCCCTCCGCCCTGCACACTTCCAACATTGCCTCGCTGCCGCTGCTCGCGCGCGGCAAGGTGCGCGACAACTATGCCGTGGGCGATGACCGCATCCTGATGGTGGCCTCGGACCGCCTCTCGGCCTTTGACGTGATCATGGGCGAGCCCATCCCCGGCAAGGGCGAGCTGCTGACGCAGATGGCGCTGTTCTGGTTCGACAAGCTCGGCCACATCTGCCCCAACCACCTGACTGGCGAAGCGCCCGAATCCGTGGTCACGCCCGCCGAAGTGCCCCAGGTCACGGGCCGCTCCATGCTGGTCAAGCGCCTCAAGCCCGTGCTGATCGAGGCCGTGGTGCGCGGCTACCTGGCCGGCAGCGGCTGGAAGGAATACCAGGAATCGCGCTCGGTCTGCGGCGTTCCCCTGCCCGAAGGCCTGACCAACGCCGCCAAGCTGCCCGAGCCCATCTACACGCCGGCCGCCAAGGCCGAGATGGGCGACCATGACGAGAACATCACCTACGAGCGCACGGTGGAGATGGTCGGCGAGAAGCTGGCCTCCCAGATCCGCGATACAGCCATCCGCATCTACAAGGAAGCCGCCGCCATCGCCCTCGAAAAGGGCATGATCATTGCCGACACCAAGTTCGAATTCGGCCTGGACGAAAACGGCGAACTGGTGCTGATGGACGAGGTGCTCACGCCCGACAGCTCGCGCTACTGGCCCGTGGAAGGCTATGCCCAGGCGCTGGCCAAGGGCGAGAACCCGCCCAGCTACGACAAGCAGTTCGTGCGCGACTGGCTGGAGCAGGCCCAGGTCAACGGCAAGCCCTGGGACAAGAGCGCCCCGGCGCCCCGCCTGCCCCAGGAGGTGACCGAGAAGACGGCCGCCAAGTACCGCGAAGCGCTGCAGCGCCTGACGGCCTGAGCTGCCGCCTGCCTGTCCCCGCAAAAGAGAGCTTCGGCTCTCTTTTTCATTACGCGGGCCCGTTTCTGCAGCCGGTCACGTTGGCGTCACCGACACTGCCACAATGCTTGTTCCCTCTGACTTTTTTCGAAGGAGCAAGCACATGGCCGGCAAGAAGATTCTGATGATCTGCGGAGACTACTGCGAGGACTACGAAACCATGGTCCCGTTCCAGGCCCTGCAGGCCGTGGGACACACGGTGCACGCGGTCTGCCCCGACAAGAAGGCGGGGGACCACATCAAGACGGCCATCCATGATTTCGAGGGCGCCCAGACCTACAGCGAAAAGCCCGGCCACAACTTCACGCTCAACGCCAGCTTCGCCGACATCAAGCCCGAGCAGTACGACGCCCTGGTGATCCCCGGCGGACGCGGCCCCGAATACCTGCGCAACTACGATGCCGTGCGCGCCGCCGTGCGCCACTTCTTCGACAACAACAAGCCCGTGGCCGCCGTCTGCCATGGCGCCCAGCTGCTGGCCGGCGCCGGCGTGCTCAAGGGCCGCACCTGCTCGGCCTACCCGGCCTGCCGTGCCGAGGTCGAACTGGCCGGCGGCACCTACGCCGACATCGGCGTGGACCAGGCGCACACCGAAGGCAATCTGGTCAGCGCCCCCGCCTGGCCGGCCCATCCGGCCTGGATCGCACAGTTCCTGTCCCTGCTGGGCACGCGCATCAGCCACGGCTGAGCACGCAGCCGCCGTTGGCGCCGGGCGGATCAGCCGCCCCAGCGCACCAGCACGATGCCGCCGAACACCAGGGACGAGGCCAGCATGCGCACGCGGCCCAGGCGCTCGCGCATCAGCCAGGCGGCAATCCAGCCTGCAAACAGCACGCTGCTTTCACGCAGTGCAGACACAAGCCCCATGGGCGCCTGCGACAGCGCCCAGGTCGCCATCCAGCTGGCGCTCAGCTGCATGGCGGCGGCCAGGGCGCACAGGCGCCAGGTGCGTGCATCGGCGCGCAGCACGGCAGGACCGCGCCGCCAGGCAACGATCAGCACCGTGGCCAGGCCATCGCCCAGCGTGAGCAGGGCCGCATAGAGCAACGCGGAACCGGATGCGCGCGCACCCAGCCCGTCGATGACCGTGTAGCAGGCAATCATGGCGCCCGTGGCCAGCGCATGGCCGCTGCCGCCATAACCGCTGGCCGCGCCGCTGCGCAACGACAGCGCCAGCACGCCCAGCGACAGGCACAGCACGCCGGCCAGCCCGGTCGCGCCCGGCCACTCACCGGCCAGCAGCGCCGCGCCCAGCGTGACGAACAGTGGCGCACTGCCACGTGCCACCGGGTAGACCACGCCGAACTCGCCATGCTGGTAGGCGCGCGGCAGCACGAAGTGGTAGGCGGTGTGCACGGCCACCGAGGCCGCCAGCCACCACCACACCGATGCATCCCACAGCGCCGCCGCACGCCAGTCCAGCCAGGGCAGCACCAGCAGAGACCACAGGCTGGCCAGCCCCGTGGTCAGCGCCATGGCGACCATCTTGTCACCGCCTAGCTTGATGGCGCTGTTCCATCCCGCATTCATCAGCGCGGCCCCCAGGGCCGCGGCCAGCACTGCATTGCTCAATTCCATTCCATGGCCTCGTTCCTGATACGGGACGGGATGATGGATTCACACCCAGATTAGATAAAGTCGAATTTTCGGAACCTTATCTTCAGGAAACCTGATGCGACGCCTGAACCTCGACCAGCTCCAGACCCTGGAGGCCGTGGCCGACCTGGGCACGCTGGCTGCCGCCGCCCAGGCCCTGCACCTGTCGCCGCCCGCCGTCAGCCTGCACATCCAGGAGCTGGAAGCGCGCCTGGACACACCGCTGCTGGTGCGCGGCAAGCGCCAGGCGCAGCTGACGCCTGCGGGCGAACTGCTGGCCGAAGGCGGACGCCGCCTGCTGGCAGACAGCGAATCCCTGCTGCGCCAGGTGCGCAAGCGTGCCGAGGGCTTTGGCGCCAGCGTGCGCATAGGCGCCTCGGCCGGCGTCAGCCCCCTGCTGCTGCCCGAACTGCTGCAATGGCTGGCCGAGCACGCACCGAGCGTGGAGCTGCGCCTGGAAGTCGTGAGCTCGGCCCAGGCCATGCAGCGCCTGGCGGCCGGCAGCCTGGACCTGGCCCTGGTCGGTCTGCCCCAGCCCGTGGCTGCGGGGCTCGAGGTGCTGGCCTGGCGCAACGACCCCATGGAGCTGTTCGCGCCGCCGCAGATGCCGCTGCCCGACCAGATCACGCCCGAATGGCTCAACGCCCAGCCCTGGATAGGCTTTGCCGCCGGCACCCAGATGCACCGCCTGCTGTCGCAATGGTTTGCCCAGGCCGGCCTGCTGCCCCAGCCGCGCATGGAGATGAGTTATCCCGAAGGCATACGCGCCCTGGTCGCCGCAGGCCACGGTCCCACGGTCCTGCCACGCGAGGAGCCCATGGACGCCGTCAGCCGCACGCTGCAGCAGCGCGGGCTGAGTCCCGCCCTGACACGCCCGCTGGGCCTGGCCTGCCGCAGCGCCTCGCAGCAAGACCCGGCCGTGCAGGCCGTGGTGCGCGGGTTGATGCGATTTGCCGATCCCGTACGGAAGTAGGCGCTACAGTCCGGCCTCCTGCAGCACCCACGCACGCAGGGCCTCGATGGCCGGCTGGCCCTGGCTGCGCCGGGGGTAGAGCAGGTGGTAGGCATAGGCCGGGCCCAGGCCCACGGCGATGTCGAACAGGCGCACCAGGCGGCCACGGGCCAGGTCTTCGGCCACCAGGTCCTGCTCGACCAGGCCCACGGCGCCGCCGTCCAGCACGGCCTGCACGACATGGCTGGAGTCGGTGAATGCGATGCAGCGGCCTGCGTCCAGGCCCTCCACGCCGGCCGCCGCCATCCACATCGGCCAGTTCGGCCAGACCTGGCCGTCCACCATGCAGTCCACGTGGCACAGCGTGTGGCCCAGCAGGTCGGCGGGGCTGGCCAGCGGCGGGCCGGACTGCAGCAGGGCCGGGCTGCAGACGGGGATGACCCTGGCGTCGAACAGGCGCACCGCCAGGGTGTGCGGATCACGGCCGGTGCCGAAGCGGATGCCGGCATCAATGTCATCGGCGTCGAAGTCGCGCACCTCGTCGCTGATGTCAAAGCTCAGTTCGATCTGCGGATGCGCGGCGCGAAAGCGCGGCAGCCGGGGCAGCAGCCACTGCGTGGCAAAGCGCGCGCCCAGCGACAGGCGCAGCCGCGTCTCGCCCCGGGCCAGCTGGCGCGCCCGACCGGTGGCGCGCCGCAGCAGGCCCAGCGCCTCGGCCGTGGCCTCCAGCAGCACGCTGCCTGCGGGCGTGAGCTGCATGCTGCGGCTGTTGCGCGTGAAGAGGACGAGGCCCAGCTGTTCCTCCATCTCCTTGATCTGGTGGCTGACCGCCGCCGGGGTCAGTCCCAGTTCGTCGGCCGCACGCGTGAAGTTCAGGTGGCGCCCTGCGGCCTCGAAGCTGCGCAGGGCGCGTGTGCCCGGTGGAAGCTGGCGCATGGATCTTCAAATCTTTCTTGATGGAGCATCGAATACTACTTGCTTCCTCTTTTGGAACCGCCATCGAACAATCAAGAAAACTTGTTGATGGATGAATCCATGGAAACCGCCTCTTTCTTCACCAGCCTTATCGATGGGCAGCCCGCTACGGCGGCCGAACTCGCCGCCCTGGCCTTTGCAGGCCATGCCCATTTCACGGCCATGCAGGTGCGCGGCGGCCGGCTGCGCGGGCTGGACCTGCATCTGCAGCGTCTGCGCCAGGCCTCGCTGGAGCTGTACGGCCAGGCCTTGTCCGATGACCATGTCCAGGCACAGCTGAGGGCGGCGCTTGCCGGTGGTCCGCAGGATGTGTCGCTGACCGCCACGGTGTACTCGCCTGCCGGTGAATTCACGGCCGCCGATGCGCGGCCGCGCATGCTGGTGCGGACCTCGGCACCCGCCTCGGGCCCTGCCGGGCCCTTGAGCCTGGCGCTGTTCGAGCATGAACGCATGCTGCCCCACCTCAAGCATGTGGGCGAGTTGGCGAAGACGCATCTGCTGCGTCGCGCCGTAGCCCAGGGCTTTGACGATGCCGCCTTTGCCGATCGCCACGGCCGTATTGGCGAGGCCACCATCTGGAACCTGGCCTTCTGGGATGGAGATGCCGTGGTCTGGCCGCGCGCCCAGGTGCTGCCGGGCACGACCGAGTCCATGCTGCGCCGCCAGCTGCAGCGCATGGGCGTGGCGCAGCGCGAGGCCGTTCTGACCCTGGCCGACCTGCCCGACATGGCCGGCGCCGTGGTGATGAATTCATGGTCCCCCGGCATTGCGGTCAGGCGCCTGGCCGAGGTGCATCTGCCGGATGCGCCCGGCTTCGTGCAGTTGCTGCACCGCGCGCATGCGGCCGAGGAGCCGGTTGCACCCTGAGCCCTCGCCATGAAAAAAGGGAGCCGCAAGGCTCCCCGTCTCTTCACTGGCGTGCGGCCGGACTCAGTTCAGCGCCATGCTGAGCTTGCGGCGGTAGCCGTTGACCAGCTGCGTGGCCTCGTCCTGCTCGGCCGCGCCCTTGCCCAGCAGCTCGATGCCGCCGCTGCTCTTGCCGGGGATGGCGTCCTGCTTCTTGGGCTTCGGGGGTGTGAGCAGCTCCAGGATGCCCACATAGAGCTTGCGCGCGGCCTGGCCGTTCCATTCCTTGTCGCGCATGATGATTTCCAGCAGCTCGTCCATGCTGGCTGCCCACTGGCCTTCGGCGGCCAGGGCCTGGGCCTTGCCGAAGCGGGTGTCGAAGTCGCGCTTGTTCTGTGCGATGACGGCATCGAACTGGGCAAACTCCCAGTTGCCGCGATCGTCGTTGTGCACGAAAAGCATGCACTGCAGCCATTGGTTGAGCGCCTCGAAGCGCGTGGGCTGGGGAATGCGCTTGAGCGGCTCGGTCAGCAGGGCGCCGGCCTCTTCGTAGCCGCCCGTGGCGATCAGCAGGCGCACGTAGTCGAAGCGCGCATCGTCGTTAGCTGGGTCGGCGGCCAGCGCATCGGCCAGCTTTTGCAGGGCGGCCTGCGTGTCGCCGGCTTCCAGCAGCTGGTGGGCCTCGTCGGCTTCGGCCTCGGCCGCCAGCTCGCCTTCGGAGGGCAGGTGCTTGTCCAGGAACTCGCGCAGCTTGCCTTCGGGCTGGGCGCCCATGAAGCCGTCCACGGGCCGGCCGCCCATCATCAGGATGCAGGTCGGGATGGAGCGGATGCCGAACATGCCGGCCAGCTGCTGCTCCTGGTCGGAATCGATCTTGACCAGCTTGAAGCGGCCTTCGTAGGCCACTTCCAGCTTTTCCAGGATGGGGCCCAGCGTCTTGCACGGGCCGCACCAGGGCGCCCAGAAGTCGACGAGCACCGGCACCTGCATGGAGGCGGCGACGACTTCGGCTTCGAAATTCTCAATGGTGACATCAATCATGTGATCAGACCCTGTGGCAAGGCGCGCGGCCAGGGCGCGCGAACTGTGGCGGTTCGGAGTTCGGCGGCCGGATGCCTCCGATGCGGACCGTGTGATTCTCCAGCAATTCCATGGCGTGGGCGCCATGGACGGCAACCACCCCAGTTGGGAGCCGGCTGCGTGCATTTCAAGCCGCCCGGCCGGGGACGAGGCGCGGCAGCGCTGGGCTATATTGGCGCGCTGAGCCGCCATTGCGGCCTGCCATCAACACAATGAGGGAGGGCTCGCCTTGATCAAGGTTTCGCAGCTGGTGTTCGAGTACCCGGGCCACCGCGCGCTGGACGGCGTCAGCGTCCATATCGCCGCAGGCACCGTCACGGCCCTGGTAGGGCCCAACGGCGCCGGAAAATCCACGCTGATGCGCTGCATCGCCGGGCTGGACCAGCCGCTGTCGGGCCAGGTCGAGGTGCATGGCATTGCCGTGCAGGAGCAGCCCCGCGAAGTGCACCGGCACCTGGGCTATCTGTCGGATTTCTTCGGCCTCTATGACCGCCTGAGCGTGCGGCGCTGCCTGCAGTACGCAGCCCTGTCCATGGGCGTGCCCCCGTCCGAGGCGCCGCAGCGCGTGGCGCACGTGGCCGGGCAGCTGGGCCTGGCCGATCTGCTGGAGCGCCTTCCCACCGAGCTGTCTCGCGGCCAGCGCCAGCGCGTGGCCATCGGCCAGGCCATCGTCCACCAGCCGCGCGTGCTGCTGCTGGACGAGCCGGCCAGCGGCCTGGACCCCGAGGCACGCGCCAGCCTGTCCCGGCTGATGCGTGCGCTGCAGGCCCAGGGCATGACCCTGATCGTCTCCAGCCACATCCTCAGCGAACTGGACGAGTACTGCACCCACATCCTGAGCCTGCGCGGCGGCCGCGTGGAAAGCCACGAGGCCCTGCACGGCGGCATCAAGGCACCTGCCGCCGGCGACGATGCCCCGCTGGCACTGTACGCGCTGGAGCTGGCGCCGCCCCCGGGTGCCTCGGCCGGGTCGCTGGCACGGCAGCTGCATCTGGTCCTTCCCGACACCCCTGTGCCGCCGCCCGATGAACAGGGCCTGGTGCATCTGCAGCTGTGGCTGCCCACCCTGCCGCGCGAGCGCGCCGATCTGCTGGCCCGCCTGGTCGGTACCGGCCTGCCCGTGGCCAGCCTGGCCCCGGTGCGCGAGCGCCTGCAGGACCGCTATGCGCGCGGCCTGCAGAACGCAGCAACCCCCACGCCTGCGGAGCAGCCATGACGCACAACCCCGAATTCCAGCGCCAGCTCTGGCTCAACTGGCGGCCGTCCCAGCTGGGCTGGAGCCTGCTGCTCACCGCCTTGCTGCTGGCCACGCCAATGGCCCTGGTCCAGCCCGACCGCCGCCTGCACACGCTGCTGATCGCCGCCCTGGTCGGCATGTGGATCGCCGCGGCCGGCCTGGGCAGCGTGCTGGCCGGACGCGGCCTCAACGAGGAAGCGCGCCAGCACACCTGGGACTGGCAGCGCCTGTCAGCCCTCACGCCCTGGCAGATGGCCTGGGGCAAGCTGCTGGGCGCCCCGCTGCCGGCCTGGCTGTACATGCTGTGGTGCGCGCTGGCCGTGCTGGCCACCTCGGCAGGCCAGCCGGGCGGGCTGGCCTGGGGCGTGCACGCCGTGCTGCAGGCCGCGCTGTGGGGCCTGGCCCTGCAGGCCTGGAGCATGCACTCCGTGCTCATGGGCTGGGGGCCGAAGGAGCAACCCGCGCGCCGCATCCGCTTCGTGCTGGTGCCGCTGCTGTTCGTGATGGTGCTGCCCGGCCCCATCCTGGGCCGGTTGACCGAGCAGCTGGGCCGCGAGGAAGGCCGCCCTGTGCTGTGGTGGTCCTTACCGCTGCACGGGCGCGGCGCCATCTACCTGTTCGGCGCCATCGCGCTGGGGCTGGGCCTGCTGGCCCTGTGGCGGCTGCTGTGCACGCGGCTGGATGTGCGCACCCTGCCCTGGGCCTGGCCGCTGGGCCTGTGCGTGGCGGGCCTGGCCTTTGGCGGCATGCACCTCGATGCAATGCAGTTGCAGGGCCCCGGCCCGACCTCCTTCTTCGCATGGACCACGGGGCTGGCGCTGGCGGGCACGGCCTATGTCTGCCTGCACGGCATGGACGAAGGCCTGCGCAGCTGGCGCCAGGTGCAATGGTGCGTGTTGCAGGGGCGCTGGCGTGGCGCGCTCGAGGCCCTGCCGCTGTGGCCCGTGAGCTGGCTGCTGGCCGTGCTGGCCTGTGCGCTGTGGCTGCTGTGGCCCGCAGGCGGCCAGCCCATCCTGCCCGGTACAGCCCAGTTGGCGGCACTGGCAACGGCGCAGTTGCTGCGTGATGCCGCGCTGGCCACGGGCTTTTCCCTGCTGGCCGGGCGCATCAAGTCGCCGCTGGCCGCGTTCGCCGTCACCTGGCTGCTGGTCAACATCGTGCTGCCGCTGCTGGCCTTTGGCCTTGCCGGGGCCGATGCCGCCATGCTGGCCCAGCCGCTGGCAGCCGGCCTGACCAAGCCCGTCACCAGCGGCATGTGGCTGTCGCTGGCCGTGCAGGTGGCGGTGGCCCTGGCCTGGCTGGCCCATGTGTTTCGCCAGCGTGTGCTGGGTTTTGCGCGCGAGCAGCACACGGCTGTGCGGTGATTTGCAGGGGGATGCGGGCCGATCCGGACTAAAAAAGTAAAATCGCGGGTTCCACTAGGCCGGGCCGCAGGCGCCCTCACGACATGAACTCCATCCAGATCGGTGTGGTCATGGGCTCCAGCAGCGACTGGGAGACCATGCAGCACGCAGTTGCCATTCTTCAGCAATTTGGCATCGCCCATGAAGCCCAGGTCGTCTCGGCCCACCGCATGCCCGACGACATGTTCGCCTATGCCGAGGCCGCCGCAGGCCGGGGCCTGAAGGCCATCATCGCGGGCGCCGGCGGCGCCGCACACCTGCCCGGCATGATCGCCGCCAAGACCGTGGTGCCCGTGCTCGGCGTGCCGGTGGCCAGCCGCCACCTGCAGGGCGTGGACTCGCTGCACTCCATCGTGCAGATGCCCAAGGGCGTGCCCGTGGCCACCTTTGCCATCGGCGCGGCCGGCGCAGCCAATGCGGCCCTGTTCGCCGTGGCCCTGCTGGCCAATGAGGACCCGGCCCTGCGGGCGAAGCTCGAAGCCTTCCGCGCCGAGCAGACCGCCGCCGCGCGTGCCATGACGCTTCCCTCGGTGGCCGCATGAGCGCCGCTGAAGTGATCCTGCCCGGCGCGACCCTGGGCGTTCTGGGCGGCGGCCAGCTCGGCCGCATGTTCGTGCAGTCGGCCCAGGCCATGGGCTATTTCACGGCCGTGCTCGACGCCGACCCGACCAGCCCCGCGGGCCTGGTAAGCCACCACCACATACGCACCGGCTACGAGGACCCGCAGGGCTTGGCCGAGCTGGCGCGCCTGTCGGCCGCCGTCACCACCGAATTCGAGAACGTGCCCGCCGCGGCGCTGAACCTGCTGGCCGCCCAGCGGCCGGTCTCGCCGGCCGGCTCCTCCGTGGCCATTGCCCAGGACCGCGCCCAGGAGAAGGCCCACTTCGTGCGCTGCGGCGTGCCCTGCGCGCCCTACGCGGTGATCGAGACGCCGGCCCAGCTGGCCGCCGTGCACGCCAGCCTGCTGCCCGGCATCCTCAAGACCGCGCGCATGGGCTACGACGGCAAGGGCCAGGTGCGCGTGAAGAACGCCGCCGAGCTGGCCACCGCCTGGGAGCAACTGGGCCGCGTGGCCTGCGTGCTGGAAAAGATGCTGCCGCTGGCCCATGAATGCTCGGTCATCGTGGCGCGCGGCCGTGACGGCTCCATGGTCAACCTGCCCGTGCAGCGCAACCTGCACCGCGAGGGCATCCTCTCCGTCACCGAGGTCTACGAAGGCAACCTGCCCCAGGCCCAGGTCGAGCAGGCGCTGGCCGCCGCACGTTCCGTGGCCGACGGCCTGGACTACGTGGGCGTGCTGTGCGTCGAATTCTTCGTGCTGCAGGACGGCATGCTCGTGGTCAACGAGATCGCGCCGCGCCCGCACAACAGCGGCCACTACAGCCAGAACGCCTGCGATGTCTCGCAGTTCGAGCTGCAGGTGCGCTGCATGACCGGCCTGCCGCTGACACAGCCGCGCCAGCACAGCCCATCCATCATGCTGAACCTGCTGGGCGACCTGTGGTTCAAGGACGGCGAACAGGCCCAGGCGCCGGCCTGGGACCAGGTCCTGGCCCTGCCCGGCTGCCACCTGCACCTGTACGGCAAGCACGACGCCAAGCGCGGCCGCAAGATGGGCCACCTGAACGTCACCGGCCCCACGCCCGAGGCCGTGCGCTCCACCGCCCTGCAGGCCGCTGCCATCCTGGGTATAGAGCCGTTCTAAAGGCCCGCGCGATGATTCTTGATGGAACGCTGGCGGCCTCTGTCCAGGCCGCCGCACAGGCGCTGCAGCGCGGCGAACTGCTGGGCCTGCCCACGGAAACCGTCTACGGCCTGGCGGCCGATGCCGACAACGACGCGGCCGTCGCGCAGATCTTCACTGCCAAGGGCCGGCCGCCCAACCATCCGCTCATCGTGCATGTGGCCGACAGCGGCGCCATCACGCGCTACGCACGTGAAGTGCCGCTGTTCGCGCAGCAGCTGATCGACGCCTTCTGGCCCGGCCCGCTGACCCTCATCCTGCCGCGCCTGCCCCAGGCCGCCCGGGCCTCGACCGGCGGCCAGGACAGCGTGGGCCTGCGCTGCCCCTCCCACCCCGTCGCCCATGCCGTGCTGGCCGCCTGCCAGCAGTTGCAGCCGCCCGTCTGGGGCGTGTCGGCGCCCAGCGCCAACAAGTTCGGCCGCGTCAGCCCCACCACGGCGGCCCATGTGGCCGACGAGTTTGGTGACGCGCTGCTGGTGCTGGACGGCGGCGCCTGCGAAGTGGGGATTGAATCGACCATCGTGGACTGCACGCGCGGCGTGCCCGTGCTGCTGCGCCCCGGCGCCATCACGCGCGACGACATCGAGCGCGCCTGCGGCCAGCGCCCCCTGTCCAAGGACGAGCTGCTGGAGAACACGCCACGCGCCTCCGGCACGCTGTTGGCCCACTACGCGCCCAACGCCAAGGTCCGGCTCATGGATGCAAGGCAGCTGCAGGCCGGGCTGGACGTGCTGGGCGCCGACGCCCGGAACCTGGCCGTCTACCACCGCGCACCGCTGCGCACCGCCTCGCGCGCCGTCACGCTGCGCGCCATGCCCGCCGACGCCGCCGCCACCGCGCGCGAGCTGTTCGGCGCCCTGCGCGACTTCGATGAGATCGGCGCCCAGCTGATCTGGATCGAGACCCCGCCCGACACGCCGGACTGGGAAGGCGTGCGCGACCGGCTGCTGCGCGCGGCGGCTGCGGGGTAGAAGAGGTTCCCCCGGGACTGCAGTGCCGCATCGGGCCTCAACCCGCGCACCTGTCCAACGGCGTGCGGCGCAGGAACAGGCGCCGTTCCAGGCCTTTGAATGGCAGGAGTTGCTAGAATCGCGCTACAAAATCCCTTCGCGGTGTCATTCAGTTGGCTCAGGCTTAGGGCGAAAAGGCCACCGCAAGGTGGTCTTTTCATTGGTGGCTTGGACATCGACCAGAACAACCATCTACATTGACGGCTACAACCTCTACTACTCGCGGCTCAAGGGCACGCCGTACAAGTGGCTGGACATTGCTGCGCTGTTTCGTGATCGCATCCTGCTGCCGCAAGACCCTGGCGCAGAGGTTGTCGCCATCAAGTACTTCACGGCCCCCGTCAAAGCCTCGTACGCCCGGCATGGCGAGGCATCGGTCCAGGCACAGACCCAGTACCTTCGCGCCCTTCAGGCACAAGACCCTGGCCTGATCCAGATCGTCAACGGCTTCCACGTCTTCGAACCCACATCCCTGCCGAGCTACCAAGCGGGCGCCAACCCGAGCAAGAACAACGTGTCGCGCGTCTGGATGATCGAAGAAAAGCAGACCGACGTGAACCTTGCGCTGCACGCCTACCGTGATGCAGTACGTGGCGAATGCGACCAGCTGGTGATCTGCTCCAACGACAGTGACGTGGAACCCGCACTGCGCATGCTGCGCGAGGACGTGCCCGCCGCCAGGCTGGGGCTGGTCATGCCATTGCGCGACAGGACCGCAGCAGACGGCAAAGTGCCCAACAAGCGCTTGACGGCGTTGGCGCACTGGGTTCGCCATCACATCAGGGACGACGAGCTGGCGCAATCGCAGTTGCCGCTGAACGTGCAGACGCGGAAAAAACCAGCCGGCAAGCCTGCGCATTGGTGAACCCCCACAAAGCGGCCCTGGGCGGAATGCTGCCGCCTAAGACCTCTTCCCCGAAGGCTCGTACGCCAGCTCCATCCGGTAGGCCAGCGCCAGGAACAGCGACTGCGCCAGGGTCAGCGTGCTGTTCAGCGAGCGAAAGCCGAAGGTGGCTGCGTCCTGGGCCAGCAGGGTGACGGTGGCGCGGGATGCCAGGGGGCTGAGCTGGCTGTCGGTCAACGCCAGCAGGCGCGCGCCGCGTGCCAGGGCCGCGTCCACCACCTCCAGCGTTTCGGGCGCATAGGGCTCGAAGGAGACGGCCAGCATCACGTCGCCGGGCGACAGCGCGCGCAGCTCGCCCTTTTGCATGGCGCCCAGGCCGTGCAGCCAGTGCACGGGCTTTTCAGTGTGCTGCAGCGCATAGGCCAGGTAGGCGCCCACGGGGAAGGCCCGGCGCGAGGCGGCCAGCCACAGCGAGGGGGCATCCAGCATGAGGTCCACCGCCGCCTCGAACTGCTCGGGCGGCAGGCCGCGCTGCAGGGCCTGCAGGCTTTCGATGCTGCCTTCGATGACCTCGTACGCCAGGCGCGCGCTGCTGCGTGGCTCGTTGCCCGAGGCGATCAGGCCCCGGATGCGGTCCTGGTAGTCATGCTGGGCCGAGAGCTGGCGCGCCGCATCGGCGCGGAACAGCGCCTGCAGTTCCGAGTACCCCGAGAACCCGAAATGCTTGGCAAAGCGCACCACGGCAGAAGGCTGCACACCGCACTGTTCGGCCGTGGCCTGGATGCCGTCGAAGGCCAGGCGGTCGCCCTGCATCTCCACATGCCGGCCTATGGCCTTGAGCTGGCGGCTCAGCGCCTCGAAGCCCTGGCGTAGCACGTCCAGGAAGGCAGCGCGGTCGGCGTAGGGGCCGCAGGCCGCAGTGGCGCCCGCATCGGCTGGTGTTTTTCTATTTTTCATATTTGTGGAAAATATTTTCTATTTCGATCTATGATCGCACGAACGCAACGATTATGGGGAGGCCCGCACGCCCCGGGCCCCTCGCAACGCACAGGCCTATGACGATGAGCATGCTGAACTTTCCCTCCGACCGTCCGCTGGACGTGGCCTGCCTGGGCCGTCTGGCCGTGGACCTGTACGCGCAGCAGACAGGCTGCAGCCTGGAAGAGGCCAGCAGCTTTGCCAAGTACCTGGGCGGCTCCTCCGGCAACATGGCTTTCGGCACGGCGCGCCTGGGGCTGCGCTCGGCCATGATTTCGCGCGTGGGCAATGAGCACAACGGCCGCTTCCTGGTCGAGACGCTGCAGCGCGAGGGCTGCGACACCAGCCAGGTGCAGGTCGATGCCCGGCGCCTGACCGGCATGGTGCTGCTGGGCATCAAGGACCAGGAGACCTTCCCCCTGCTGTTCGCCCGCGAGGACTGCGCCGACATGGCGCTGGACGCCGCAGCCATCAGCGAGGAATTCCTGGCCCGCTGCCGCTGCCTGGCCATCACGGGCACCCACCTGAGCGCGCCCGGCGTGCTGGCCGCCAGCCGCAGGGCGCTGGAGATCGCGGGCCGCCACGGACTGGTGCGCGTGCTGGACATCGACTACCGGCCCGTGCTGTGGGGCCTGACCGGACGGGGCGACGGCGAGACACGCTATGTCGCCAGCGCCGAGGTCAGCCGCAGGCTGCAGGCCGAGCTGGGCCCGTTCGAACTCATCATCGGCACCGAAGAGGAATGGCTGATCGCCGGCGGCGTGGAGGGTGACCTGATCGCCAGCCTGCGCCGCGTGCGCGAATGCAGCCGCGCCGTCTTCGTGGTCAAGCGCGGGCCGCTGGGCTGCTCGCTGATCGAAGGCGCGGTGCCCGATGCCATCGACCAGGCGCCCACGGTGCCGGGCGAACGCGTGGAAGTGCTCAATGTGCTGGGCGCGGGCGATGCCTTTGCCTCCGGCCTTCTGTCGGGGCTGCTGCGCGGCAAGAGCCTGGCCGAATCTGCGGCGATTGCCAACGCCTGCGGCGCCATCGTGGTCTCGCGCCATGGCTGCGCGCCGGCCATGCCCACGCAGGCCGAGCTGGCGCACTGGTTCTCGGGCCACCGCCATCCGCGTCCCGACCAGGACCCCGAGCTGTCCCACCTGCACCGCGTCAGCCGCGCGCGGCCGCAGTGGCCCGCGCTGTGCGTGCTGGCCTATGACCACCGCAGCCAGTTCGACGATCTGGCGCGCGAGGCCGGCGCAGCGCCCGCGCGGCTGCGCCCGCTCAAGCGGCTGATCAACGAGGTGGTCGCCCAGGTCGAGCGCGATCCGGGCAACGCGGGCCGCATGGGCGTGCTGATCGACGGCCGGCACGACCTGGGCGAGGCCGCGCTGCACGACGCCACGGGACGCGGCTGGTGGATAGGCCGGCCCATCGAGCTGCCGGGCTCGCGCCCGCTGCGCTTTGACGGCACGGACTCGCTGGCCTCCGAACTGCTGCACTGGCCGCAAAGCCATACCGTCAAATGCCTGGTTTTCTACCACCCCGACGACACGCCCGCACTGCGCGCCGAGCAGGATGCCTGGCTGCAGCAGGTCTGGACCGCCACGCGCGCCAGCGGCCATGAGCTGCTGCTGGAAGTGATCCCGCCAAAGGACACGCTGGCGCCCGACGACCGGGGCGAGGCCGTGCTACGCGCCATACGCCACTTCTACGACCTCGGCCTCAGGCCCGAATGGTGGAAGGTCGGCACCATGGCGCGCGAAAACTGGGAGGCGCTGGACGCCCTGGTGAACGAACGCGACCCCTGGTGCCGGGGCGCCGTGATCCTGGGGCTGTCCCAGCCCGTGGAGCAACTGGTGCAGGGCTTTGCCCAGGCGCGGGCGCCCGTGGTCAAGGGTTTCATGATCGGCCGCAGCGTCTGGGCCGGCCCGGCCCTGCAGTGGCTGCGCAACGAGCTGGACGATGCCGGCCTGCGCGATGCCGTCGCCGCCAACTTCCGTGCCCTGATCGCCGGCTGGGATGCCAGCCGCGTGGAAACCTCCCAGGACATCACCGAAGGAACTGCAGCATGAGCCTGCTCGTCAAGGCCGCGCCCGGCCGCATCGTCACCGACATCACGCCCGCCAGCGCGGGCTGGAAGCACATCCACTTCAAGGCCCTGAGGCTGCAGGCAGGCGAGCAGGAGGAGTTTTCCACGGGACCGCTTGAATACTGCATCACCGTGCTCACCGGCCAGGTGGATGTGCAAGTCGGCAGCCAGGCGTTCAGCGCCCTGGGCAGCCGCGCCAGCGTGTTCGAGGAGAGTGCGCCCACGGCCGTGTACGTGCCGCCCGGCCAAAGCCTGCGCATCACGGCGCGCAGCCCGGCCGACGTTGCCTTGAGCGCCGCACCCGCCACGGGCCGCCATGCCACGCGCGTGATCGCGCCCGAAAGCATGCGCCGCAGCGTGCGCGGCCAGGGCAGCAACACGCGCCATGTCTGCGACATCCTGCCCGAGACCGAGGCGGCCGAGTCCCTGCTGGTGGTCGAGGTCATCACGCCCGCAGGCAACTCGTCCAGCTATCCGCCGCACAAGCACGACAGCGCCGACCCCGCCGCGCCGGACGCCGAGACCGTGCTGGAGGAAACCTACTTCCACCTGCTCAACCCCAGCCAGGGCTTTGCCTTCCAGCGCGTCTACACCGATGACCGCAGCATCGACGAAGCCATGGCGGTGGAGCATCGCGACACCGTGATGGTGCCGCGCGGCTACCACCCCTGCGTGGCCCCGCACGGCTACGACCTCTACTACCTCAACACCATGGCCGGGCCCGAGCGGCGCTGGGCCTTTCGCAACGATCCCGCGCACGAATGGATGCTGCGGCCGCGCTGACGCACGGCGCAACAGATCCCCATAAAAACCACCGGAGACAAAAAATGCTGTTCAACCCAATGGTCCTGCACCGCCAGGCCTGGCTTTCCTGCGCCCTGCTGACGCTGGGCATGGGCACCGCCCAGGCGCAATCCACCCCAGCCCCCTCCTCCCAGGGTGCGCCAGCCTGGCCCACCCAGCCCGTCAAATGGGTGGTGCCCTATGCACCGGGCGGCACCACCGACGTGATCGCGCGCCAGCTGGCCGTGCAGATGGGCAAGGACCTGGGCCAGCCCGTGGTGGTGGACAACCGTCCCGGCGCGGCCAGCATCATCGGCGCCACGCTGATCGCACGCGCCCCGGCCGATGGCTACACGCTGGGCACGGCCGACTCGGGCACGCTGGCCTTCAACCCCGCCATGTATGCGCGCCTGAGCTATGACGCGGGCAAGGACTTCAGCTACATCGGCGGTCTGGGCCGCATGCCGCTGGTGCTGGCCGTGCATCCGTCCTTCCCCGCGAAGAACGTGCAGGAATTCCTGGCCATGGCGCGCAAGGAGCCGGGCGGCATCTCCTCGGCCTCGTCGGGGCCGGGCTCGCCGCTGCACGTGGCGCTGGAGCTGTTCAAGCAGCGCACGGGCACCCAGATCCTGCACGTGGCCTACAAGGGCTCGGCCCCGGCGCTGCAGGACCTCATGGCCGGCCAGATCCAGTCCATGTTCGTGGACCTGCCGCCCAGCATCTCGGCCATCCGCGCGGGCAAGCTGCGCGTGCTGGCCGTGGCCACGCCTCAGCGCCTGCCCATCCTGCCCGACGTACCCACCATGGCCGAGGCCGGCGTGCCCGGTTTCGAAGCCTATGCCTGGCAGGGCTTCGTCGGCCCCGCCCACCTGAGCCCCGCGCTCACCGAGCGCCTGAACAAGAGCCTGGCCACCGCCCTGCGCCACCCCGAGACGCGTGCCAAGCTCGAAGAGATCGGCATACAGCCCATGGAGATGACGCCGCAGCAGTTCGCAGGCTTCGTGCGCTCGGAACAGGCGCTGTGGAGCGGCGTGATCAAGGCGGCCCAAATCAAAATGGATTGAAGCGCAGCAGCGACAAAAGACACTTAGAACAGATTCCGGAGACAACATGACCACCGCATCCCGCCGCCATTTCATCCGCTCACTCGGCGCCCTGGCCGCAGCGCCCGTCCTGCCCGCCGTGGCACAAGCGCCTGCCGGCGCCTGGCCCCAGCGCCCCATCGAACTCATCGTGCCCTTCGCTGCAGGCGGCGGCACCGACGTGCTGGCACGCGCGCTGGCCGAGGTGGCGCGCAAGCACCTGCCGCAGGACCTGATCGTGCTCAACCGCGCAGGCGCCAGCGGCGCCGTGGGCTGGACCGAGCTGGCCAATGCCCGGCCGGACGGCTACAAGATCGGCATCATCACCGTCGAGCTGACCATGATCCCGCACATGGGGCTGACCAAGATCAGCTCCGACGCCGTGCTGCCCGTGGCCCGCCTGAACGCCGACCCCGCCACCATCGCCGTGCGTGCCGACTCGCCCTATCGCAGCATCGAGGAACTGATCGCCGCCGCGCGCAAGGACGAGGCAGCGGTGCGCATCGGCAATGCCGGCCCGGGCTCGCTGGGCCACCTGGCCGCCGCCGCGCTGCAGGACAAGGCGGGCGTGAAGTTCAACCACGCGCCCTACCGCGGCGCCAACCCCGCCGTGCTCGACCTGCTGGGCGGCCACATCGAGGCCGTGGCCGTCACGCCCGTGGAGGTGGCCACCTATGTGGCGGCCGGCAAGATCCGCCCGCTGGCCATCATGGCCGAGCAGCGCATACAGGCCGGCTGGGAAGCCGTGCCCACGCTCAAGGAGCGCGGCATCGACCTGCTCATCGGCGGCTGGCGCGGCCTGGCCGTGCCCCGCAACACGCCCGACGCCGTGGTCCAGACCCTGCGCAAGGCCATGGCCCTGACCCTCAAGGACCCCGTCCTGCGGGAAACCATGGCCAAGCAGAACATGGGCGAGGGCTACCTGGACCAGCCCGAATTCAAGGCCGTGATCGACCGCGACAACGCGGTGTTCAAGCAGTTGGTGGACAAGCTGGGGATCAAGGCCTGAGGGCTCGCCCTCAGCGGATGAACCCCGCCGCAAACGACGCCCGCAGGAACTCCACGAACACCGCCACCGCGCGCGGGACGTGGCTGGCGTAGGGGCGGATGGCGAACAGCTGTTCGCCGAAGGCGTCGACGGGCCGCCAGCCGGGCAGGACTTCGCTCAGGTGGCCGGAGGCCAGGCCCGATTGCGCGCTGAAGTCCGGAACCAGGGCGATGCCCAGGCCGGCCAGTGCCGCGTCGCGCAGGATTTCGCTGTTGTTGGCGGCAAAGCCGCCGGTCACGGGAACGACGACGCGCACGCCGTCCACGCCGGCGTCGCGGGGAACGAAGCTCCAGGCCGGGGCACCCTGGGTGCGCGGATAGTGCAGGCAGTGGTGCGCGGCCAGGTCCTGCGGCGTGGACGGGGTGCCGTGCGCGGCCAGGTAGTCCGCGCTGGCCACGAGCAGCGAGCGCGTGGGCGCCAGCGCCCAGGCCACATGGGTTTCGGGCGGCGCCGTGACGTGGCGTATGGCCAGATCAAACCCTTCCAGCGCCAGCGAGCGTATCTGGTCCGACAGGTCCAGCTCCAGCCGGATCTGCGGATGTGCGCGCAGGAAGGCCGGCAGGCGCGGCATGAGTTGCTGGCGCGAAAAGGCCAGCGGCGCCGTCACGCGCAGCAGGCCGCGCGGTGCGGCAGCCAGGTCGCGCACGCCGGAGAAGCTGTGGGCAATGTGCTCGAAGGCACCGCGCGTGTCGTCCACCAGGCGCTGGCCCGCTTCGGTCAGGCGCACGCTGCGCGTGGTGCGGGTGACCAGGGCGATGCCGGCCGCGCGCTCCAGCTCTGCCACGCGCTGGCTCATGGCCGCCTTGCTCACGCCCAAACGCGCGGCGGCCGAGGTGAAGCTGCCCTGCTGCTCCAGCACGACCAGCCAGTGCAGGTGGCTCCACAAGGCCTCGGCCTTGGCATCGGGTTTTTCATTTGCCATGCATGGATTGTTCAGCAAATCGAACAATCAATTCAAGCGCAGCGCCTAGGCAGGCAGAAAGCGCACTTCTAGACTGCCTGGCATGAACACCGCAAACACCTCCTTCGCTTCCATCGTCCACTACGTCAACGGCCAGCGCACGGCAGGTGCCAGCGACCGCGGGCAGGACGTGACCAACCCGGCCACCGGCCAGGTCACGGGCCGCGTAGCCCTGGCCTCGCGCGCCGATGTCGATGCCGCCGTGGCGGCGGCCAAGGCGGCCTTCCCGAAGTGGGCCGATACGCCGCCCATCCGCCGTGCACGCGTGCTGCTGCGCTTCCTGGAGTTGCTCAACCAGCACAAGGACGAGCTGGCCCATGCGATCACGGCCGAGCACGGCAAGGTCTTCACCGATGCGCAGGGCGAAGTCAGCCGCGGCATCGACATCGTGGAATTCGCCTGCGGCATTCCGCAGCTGCTCAAGGGCGATTTCACCGACCAGGTCTCCACCGGCATCGACAACTGGACGCTGCGCCAGCCCCTGGGCGTGGTCACGGGCATCACGCCCTTCAATTTCCCGGTGATGGTGCCGATGTGGATGTTCCCGGTGGCCATTGCGGCGGGAAATACCTTCGTGCTCAAGCCCAGCCCCATCGATCCCACGCCGTCGCTGCTGATCGCCGACCTGCTCAAGCAGGCGGGCTTGCCTGACGGCGTGTTCAACGTGGTGCAGGGCGACAAGGAGGCGGTGGACGCGCTGATCGAGCATCCCGACGTGAAGGCCGTGAGCTTCGTGGGCTCCACGCCCATTGCCAACTACATCTACGAGACGGGCGCGCGCCACGGCAAGCGCGTGCAGGCCCTGGGCGGCGCCAAGAACCACATGGTGGTCATGCCCGATGCCGATATCGAGCAGGCCGTGGACGCGCTGATCGGCGCCGGCTACGGCTCGGCCGGCGAGCGCTGCATGGCCATCAGCGTGGCCGTGCTCGTGGGCGACGCGGCCGACCAGCTGCTGCCGCGCCTGATCGAGCGCACCAAGGCGCTGAAGGTGCTGGACGGCGAGGACCTGGCCGCGGAAATGGGCCCCATCGTGACCCGCGCCGCACACGAGCGCATCAGCGGCTACATCGACCTGGGCGTCAAGGAAGGCGCGCAGTTGCTGGTCGATGGCCGGGGCTTCGATGGCAAGGCGGCCGGCGCCTCCACAGGCACGGACACCTCGGGCGGCTTCTGGCTGGGCGGCACGCTGTTCGACCATGTCACGCCCGACATGCGCATCTACAAGGAAGAGATCTTCGGCCCCGTGCTGGCCGTGGTGCGCGCCAAGGACTTCGCCGAGGCCGTGCAGCTGGTCAACGACCATGAGTTCGGCAACGGCGTGGCCTGCTTCACGCGCGACGGCAATGTGGCGCGCGAGTTCGGCCGCCGCATCGAGGTCGGCATGGTCGGCATCAACGTGCCGATTCCCGTTCCCATGGCCTGGCACGGCTTCGGCGGCTGGAAGCGCAGCCTGTTCGGCGACATGCACGCCTATGGCGAGGAAGGCGTGCGCTTCTATACCCGCCAAAAGAGCATCATGCAGCGCTGGCCCGAGAGCACGCCCAAGGGCGCGGAATTCGTGATGCCCACGGCCAAGTAGGCGCAGTCCCCCTCCATGAAAAAACCAGCCCGCGGGCTGGTTTTTCTTTGGGGACTGCGACCTGTCAGAAGCGGTATCCGATGCCGATGGCGTAGACGTTCGGATTGAGCTTGAGCGACACGCTCTGGCCCGAGGACAGGTGCGCCGTGGTCTTCAGGAAGCTCTTGTAGTAGGCCACGTCCAGGAACCAGCGCTCGTTGAAGTTGTAGACGAAGCCGATCTGGGGCGTCAGGCCCCATTTGCTGTCCACCGAGGCCGTGGTCGGGTTGGCCAGCGTGCCGCCGGTCAGGCCGTTGAGGGAGGCCGTGGTGCGCTCGCCGAAGAACTTGGCATAGGTCACGCCCAGGCCCAGGTAGGGGCGGAAGGCGGAGTTGGCCTCGCCGAAGCGGTACTGCGCGAACACGGTGGCGGGCAGCACCTTGGTGCGGCCCAGCTTGCCCGTGCCGGAGATGGCGCCATTGCCCACGAAGTCATGCTTGAACGGCAGGCCCATGGGCACGTCGATGGCCCAGTTGTTGGTGACCATGTAGGTCACGCCGCCCGTGAGCTGGCTGTTGGCCTTCACGTCCACGCGGGTGTCGGGGAAGCTGGGTGTGCTCAGCCAGCCGCTGCTGGTCTGGGGATCGATGCGCGTGGCGCCCAGGCGCACGCTCCAGGTGCCGGCGGACTGGGCGGTGGCGGCCATGCAGGCCGTGGCCATGGCCACGGCGGCGGTGATGCGCAGGAATGTCTTCATGGATGTGTCTCCTCGTGCTGCATGACTGCGATCACAGCCAGCCGGCACGGGCCAGGGTGCGGGAGGCCAGCTGGCTCATCTGCTGATGGCCATAGGGCGTGGGGTGGAAGCTGTCGGCAAAGGCATAGCTCTTCCACCAGTTGGCGCTGGTCTCGCCCACGGGAATGGAGGCGGACAGCGCGGCCTCGGTGCAGGTCGGGAAGCTGTAGGTGGGCAGGCCGTCGGCGCCCGCGCCGGTGGCAGGGCAGGCCGCCTTTTTCACGTTGGTGTAGGCGTACTGGGCGGGGTCGGCCATCTGCTGGCGGAACTCGCTGTAGAAATCGATGATGGCCACGCGGCTCTCGCCCGCGAAGCCGGTGGCAACCTGCTGGTTGAAGGCCTTGACCCAGCCGTCGAACACGGTCTCCAGCTGGGCGGCGGCGGCCGAGCCCTGCTGCTGGGCCACCGACTGCAGTACCAGCTGGAAGCGCGGCGTCAGCGTGATGGCCGGCACGTTGAGGATGGCCACGCGCGTGGCGCCCTTGCCCAGCACATTCGCCTGGATGGTGGACACATAGCCCTTGGCCAGGTTCTGCATGTACAGGCCGCCGGCCTGGGCCATGCCGGCCTGGCCCTGCTGCAGCAGCGCACCCAGCGTGGCCGCGTCGATCTTGGTGGACAGCAGTGCCTTGAAGTTGGCGCCCTGGTCCCTGGAAGCGGCCAGGAAGGCGCCGATCACGTCGGCCGCGTCATTGGCGCCGCCGTCGATCACGGCCAGGTCATCGGCCGTGAAGCCAGCCGCGCCGGCCAGCAGGATCTGCTGCGTGATGGAGATGGGCGCCGTGGGCGCGCTGGTGTAGTTGATGCGGCCGCCGCCCACGGCGTAGTTGTTGCACGAGGTGTTGGGCGTGAAGGCCGTGCCGTTGAAGCGCGGGCACAGGGAGATGTTGTACAGGCCCGCCACGCGCTCGGCCCAGACCTGGTTGGAGCCGGCGCCTGTCAGCGTGGCGTTCTGCACGGTGAACTTGTAGCCGAAGGTGCCGCTGTCGGAGAGGCTGTCGCCCATCACCTTGACGGAGGTGATCTTGGCACGGGGGGTGGTGTCGGCGCCGCTGCCGCCACCGCAAGCGGCCAGCAGGCCGGCCGTGGCCAGGGAGGCCGCGAGGATTCGATAACGATTTGCCAAGGTGTGATCTCCGTGAAGTGTTGTGAATAGCACGACCGTGCTTTTTTTGGTGATTGCCATCGTAGCGACAGTCGCACCTTGGCGACACCGGGCAAGTACCGATAGGAATCGCGGGCCTACCGGGCATTTCGCACGCGGGCGAATAGACGATAAATACCGGTCTGGCGCCCGCAGGCAGGACAAGGCCCTTGCCGGGCAGGAGGCGGAAACACAACGGAAAGGGCCTGCAAAAGCAGGCCCTGGAACAGGAGCGCAGGCGGCGTATCAGCGGTCGTGCGCCGTCCAGTCCACCAGCGCATCCCAGGCCGCGCGCGCGGCGGCCGCATTGGCGTGGTTGGCCATGGCCACCAGCACGTATCGGCGGCCGCTGGCACCATCCACATAGCCGGCCAGGGCCGAGGCATCGCGCAGCGTGCCGGTCTTCAGGTGTGCCATGCCCTGGACGCGGCTGAGGCTGCGGCGCAGCGTGCCATCGACGCCGACGATGGGCATGGAGGCCACGAACTCCGGCATCACGGGCGAGGCCCAGGCCTGCTGCAGCATGCGGCCCAGGCCGGAGGCCGTGATGCGCGCCTCGCGGCTCAGGCCCGCGCCGTTGTCGGCCACGGGCTGCTCGGCCGCACCCCAGCGCGCCTGCCACCACTGGCCCAGCGCCTGGCGCGAGGCCTCGAAGCTGGCCACGCCGGTGCGCTGCATGCCCATGGTCAGGAACACCTGCTGGGCCATGACGTTGTTGCTGTATTTGTTGATGTCCCGCACCACCTCGGCCAGCGAGGGCGATTCGCTCTGGAAGGCCGGCTGCAGGCCGGCCGGCACGCGGCCGTCGCGCACGGTGCCCGTGAGCTTGCCGCCCAGCTCGCGCCACATGCCCTCGATGGCGCGCGCCGCGAAGGCCTCGGGCTGGGCCGGCGCCAGCGACCAGCTCTTGTCGCCGCAGCTGGCCGGGAACGTGCCGGCAAAGGCGATGCGCAACGGGTCGGCCATGTCCAGCTGCAGCCGGGCGCGCCAGTCGCCGCACTCGCTGCCTGCCGGCGCCAGGGGCACGGTTTCCTGTTGCTGGATTCCGGCCAGCGGCGGATCGTATTGCAGCCGCGCCACGCCCGCCGCAGCGTCGGGCACAAAGCCGACCGTCACGGCCTTGTAGTTGACCAGCAGGGCGTCGGGCGCCACGTTGTAGGGGCGCCAGGGCTCGTTGTCGAAGGTGGAGGGATCGTGGGCGGGGACGGAGAACGCGCTGCGGTCCAGCACGATGTCGCCCACGATGACCTTGATGCCCATGCCCTGCAGGCGGCGCAGCATCAGCCACAGCCGCTCCATCACGAGCTTGGGATCGCCCTGGCCCTGGATGTACAGCGGCCCGCGCAGCACGCCGTCCTGCACCGGCCCGCCCAGGAAGACGGGCGTGCGCCAGACATGGGCAGGACCCAGCTGGTCCAGCGCCGCATAGGTGGTGACCAGCTTCATCACCGAGGCCGGGTTCATGGCCACATGGCTTTGCCAGTCCAGGCGCGGAGCGGCCCGGCCATCGACCTCCACCACCAGGGCGGAGACCGCCTCGCGCGGTAGCTTGGCGCGCGCCAGGGCGGCTTCCACGGGAGGCGGCAGCCGGCTTTCGCGCGCAGTCTTGGTGGAAAGGGCCGCCGGTGACGTGGGCGCATCGGCCTGGGCAATGGCCATGCCGGGCAGGGCAGCCGCCGCCAGCAGCGCGGCTGCCAGGCCCCGGTGTGAACGCGGCGTTCCGAGTGAGAAGGCGGAGGAAATCGAGGAAATAAGGAAAGAAGACAGCGAAAGATGCAACATGGCCGGCAAGTCTACGCCGGTCATTGCGGCCATGCCGCGCGCGGGCCGGGCGGGGCACCGATAATCCAGGGCTTGCTGCGGCACCGCCGCCTGCCCCACGCCATGAATCTTCTTGCCCTAGACACCAGTACCGACACCCTCTCCATCGCCGTGCAGCGCGGCGATGCCGTCTGGGAACACAGCGGCCCCGGCGGCCCGCAGACCTCGACCGAGCTGATCCCCGCCATCCTGGCCCTCATGGCCCAGGCCGGACTGGAGTTCGCCGAGCTGCGGGCCATCGTCTTCGGCCGGGGTCCGGGCTCGTTCACGGGCCTGCGCACGGCGTGCTCCGTGGCCCAGGGCCTGGCCTTTGCCGCCCGCGTGCCCGTGCTGCCCATGGACAGCCTGCTGGCCGTGGCCGAGCAGGCGCGCATGCAATACGGCTGCACCGACCTCATCGCCGTGATCGATGCGCGCATGAACGAGGTCTACCACGCCGCCTACCACTGGGCCGATGGCCGCTGGAACGACATCGGCGAGCAAAGCGGCGACTTCGGCCTGTGCGCGCCCGAGGCCCTGCAGCTGCCGCCCGGCACCGTGGTGGCCGGCAACGCCCTGGCCGCCTATGGCGAGCGCCTGGCGCCCCAGGCCAGCCATGTGGCTGCGCTGCCCACGGCCGCCGCCATGCTGCGCCTGGCCCCTGCGATGCTGGCGGCCGACCGCGCCCTGCCGGCCGACCAGGCCCTGCCGCGCTACATCCGCGATAAAGTCGCGCAGACCACGGCCGAGCGCGAGGCTGCCAAGGCGGCAGCCGCGCTTGCTTCACCCGTGCAGACCACAGAGACCCCTCCTGCCCAGGCATGAGCACGCACACGCCACAGCCCTCGCGGCCGCTGCCGCCCCTGACCGACGCCTTGGCGTCGGAGCGGGACAGCGTGCGCTTCGAGCCGCTGAACGTGCTGTGGCTGGACACGCTGCTGCCCGTGGAGCAGCAGGCCTATTCCCATCCCTGGACGCGCGGCAACTTCATCGACGCCATGGCGGCCGGCTATGAAACCCAGCTGCTGGTGGATGCCCAGGGCGGGCTGGTCGGCTACTTCGTCGCCATGATCGTGCTCGACGAGGTGCACCTGCTCAACATCACCGTGGCCCCGGCGCGCCAGCGCCAGGGCTGGGCCCGCATCCTGCTGGACGCCCTGGCCCTGTGGTCGCGCCAGCGCCAGGCCCAATGGATCTGGCTGGAAGTGCGCGAGAGCAATGTCCGCGCACGCAGCATCTACGCCGCGCATGGCTACCAGGAAGTGGGCCTGCGCAAGAACTACTACCCCATGCACGACGGCCCGCGCGAGCATGCCGTGCTCATGAGCCTCAAGCTATGGCCCTGAATCTAGACACCCGCCAGCGGGCCATGCTGCATGCCATGGGCATCACTGTCTGGCTGCCCGAACCCGAGACCGCGCCCGCCGTGCTGTCCGAGGCCCTGGCTGCGCCCTCCGATGCGCCTGCAGCGGCGCCCCTGGCAGATCCGCTGGTGGCCCGCCCCGTGCCGCCGCCCGTGCAGGAGGCGCCCTCCCCGGCGTCTGCTGCACCGGCGTCTGTCGCCGCGCCAACGCCCGCACGCGTCCAGGTGCCTGTTCAGGCGCCGGTCCAGGCGCCACCGCCTCCCGCACCCGTGCACGCCTCTCCTGCACCCGTCATCCCCGAACGCGAACGCCCGCCGCGCCGCTACGTGCAGCAGCCCGTGGCCGGCGCACCGGGCCTGGGCTGGCGGCTGGGCCCCGTGCGTCCCGTGTATGCGGCAACGCCGCCGGCCGGTGATGGCGGCGAAGGCGGCTGGCTGATCCTGCTGGAGCCGCCGGCCAACTCCCTGCCGCTGCCGCCCGCCCGGCGCCCCGGCCCCGACTGCGCGCGCACCGCGCTGGAAGGCGATGCTGCCCGGCTGCTGGACAACATGCTGCGCGCGCTGAACCTGCAGGACCATCCGCGCCTGTACAGCGCCGCCCTGCACCGCGTGCAGCCTCCGGCCGAAGGCCAGGAGGCGCCCGAGGTCCCGGCCCTGCAACCGTCGCTGGAGGCACTGCTGCGCGATCTGCGCCCGGCCTGCGTGCTGGTGCTGGGCCTGGCCACGGCGCGCGCCGTGCTGGGGCGCCAGGAGGCCCTGGGCCGCCTGCGCGCCGAGCCTCACCGCATCGCCGGTGTGCCGGCCGTGGTCAGCTACGACCCCAACTATCTGCTGCGCGCCCCCCAGGCCAAGGCCGGCGCCTGGGCCGACCTGTGCCATGCCCAGGCTTTTGTGACAGGCCGCCAGATGCCCCCTGGAGCCGCTTCCGAATAGCGCGGCCGGCCCGCATGCTGCAGCGCAACGCTGCATAATCCGATGCTTTGCATCTTGGAGAAAGCTCCGTGGAAACCTACCCCAGTTGGTAGCTTTCAACTCCCGGTTGGCCTGTGGGGTTGAAAGCACCCCCGATACCCCGCACGCCTGAGAAGAACACCTGGAGTGAGCCTATGCTCAACATCTTTACGCTGGCCAATGGCCGCCTGGTTCAAGAAGAGATCGAGTCGCTGGAGGAGCTGTCCCGCTTCAAGCCGATCTGGGTGGACCTGGAGTCGCCCACGGTCGAGGAAAAGCGCTGGATCAAGCAGCACTACGAGTTGTCCATCCCCGAAGATGCGATGGACGACGACATCGAGGAATCGGCCCGCTTCTACGAAGAAGACAACGGCGAGCTGCACATCCGCAGCGACTTCCTGATCGACGATGACGAGGACCCCCGCTCCGTGCGCGTGGCCTTCATCGTCAACGAGCACAACAAGAACCTGCGCAGCTGCGGCGTGCTGTTCTCCATCCATGACGAGGACGTGCCGGTCTTCCGGCTGCTGCGCATGCGCGCGCGCCGCGCGCCGGGCCTGATCGACGAGGCCAAGGACGTGCTGCTCAAGCTGTTCGACGCCGACGCCGAGTACTCGGCCGATACGCTCGAAGGCATCTACGACGACCTGGAGAAGGCCAGCAAGATGGTGCTGTCCGGCGACGTGACCGACGATGTGGCCCGCGAAGTGCTGGGCGCCATCGCGCGCCAGGAAGACCTGAACGGCCGCATCCGCCGCAACGTCATGGACACGCGCCGCGCCGTCAGCTTCATGATGCGTTCCAAGATGCTCAATGCCGAGCAGTTCGAGGAAGCGCGCCAGATCCTGCGCGACATCGAATCGCTGGACAGCCACACGGCCTTCCTCTTCGACAAGATCAACTTCCTGATGGATGCCACCGTCGGCTTCATCAACATCAACCAGAACAAGATCATCAAGATCTTCTCGGTGGCCAGCGTGGCCCTGCTGCCGCCCACGCTGATCGCCAGCGTCTACGGCATGAACTTCCGCTTCATGCCCGAGCTGGAGTGGGAGTTCGGCTACGTCTACGTCATCGCGCTCATGGTGCTCAGCGCCGTCGGGCCCATGCTGTATTTCCGCAAGCGCGGCTGGCTGAAGTAGCGGCAGCCGGCCCCCTCGGGCCGGGCTTTCTTCAGGCCAGCGCCACGGCCTCGATTTCCACCTTCAACCCGAAATGCAGCGCCCCCGTGGGCACCACGGCGCGCGCGGGCCGGTGTGCGCCGGCCCAGTCCGCGTAGATGCGGTCGAAGGCCGGCCAGTGCGCCATGTCGTCCAGGTACACGCGCACCTGCAGCAGCCGCGGCACGCCGCTGCCGGCCAGCTCCAGCGCCGCTGCCAGGTTGGCCAGCGCCTGCCGGGCCTGGTCCTCGAAGCTGGCGTCCACCAGGCGCGTGCCGTCGGGCCGTATGGGCAGCTGCCCTGACACGAAGACCAGCCCCTGGCCCGTGGCCGTGTGGCTGTAGTGGCCGCCCGGCGCAGGCAGGTTCGGCGATGCATGGCGCAGATCGATCCCGTTTTCACCAGCCATGGAGCCGCTCCCAGGTTTGCACCGAGCCATCTGCCCCCAGCGCCTGGTAGGCCGGGAACTGCGCGCCCGTGGCGCAGGCATGGTTGGGCAGGATGCGCAGCCGCGTGCCCAGGGGAAAGCGGGCGGCGATGTCGGCCTCTATCGCGCCATCAGCGCGCGCCAGGATGCCGTGCTCCTGGTTGGCGCCGGTCAGCACGAAGCCCGGCATCACCTCGCCATGCAGGTCGCAGACCTGGCCGTAGCCGAAGTCCTGCCGCTGTTTCGCCGTGCCCCGGTCGCGGCTCATGGCCATCCAGCCTGCGTCCACGATGGCCCAACCCTTGTCGGCCTGGTGGCCGATCACGGTGGCCAGCACCGACAGCGCCACGTCCTCGGCCGTGCACACGCCGATGTTGCGCATCACCAGGTCGAAGAACACATAGACGCCTGCGCGTACCTCGGTCACGCCGTCCAGCCGGCATGCCGCCAGCGCGGTGGGCGTGGAGCCCACGCTGACCACGGGGCACGGCAGGCCGGCCGCGCGTAGGGCTTCGGCGGCCTGCACGCAGCCGGCGCGCTCGCGCTCGGCCAGCGCCTGCAGCGCCTCGGGCGTGTCCAGCTCGTAGCTGGAGCCGGCATGCGTGAGCACGCCGCCCAGGCGCATGCCGCCATCGTGCAGCGTGCGGCCAATGGCCAGCAGCAGCGGCGCATCTTCGGCGCCCACGCCGGAGCGGTGGCCGTCGGTGTCGATCTCTATCCATACCTCGAAGGCCTCGCCCTGTTCGCGGCCAAACGCGGCAATGGCCTGGGCCGCCGCCACGCTGTCCACGATGAGCTTGAGATCGCAGCCGCGCCGGCGCAGTTGCAGGGCCTGCGGCAGGCGGTGCGGCGCCATGCTGACTGCATAGAGGATGTCGGTGGTGCCAGCGGCAAAGAACTGCTCGGCCTCCTTCAGGGTGGAGACCGTGATGCCCGAGGCCCCGGCCGCGCGCTGCGCGGCGGCCACGGGCACGCTCTTGCTGGTCTTCACATGGGGGCGCAGGCGCACGCCCTGCGCGTCCATGCGCTGCTGCATGCGGTGGATGTTGCGCTGCATGCGTGCGAGGTCGATCACGGCAGCGGGCGTGTCCAGGGTCAGAAGTGTGTCTTGCATGGTGTTTCTCTCTCCATCGTCAATCCAGGTATTGGCCTTTGGCCTTGAGGGCAGGCACGTCGTTGCGCAGTCCCTGTTCGATCAAGGCGGAGACCGTGGCCGGCACGGCCTGCTCGGGCGACGGCAGCTCCACCCCCAGCGCGGCCATCTGTGCGCGCAGGCCCGCATCGCCCATGGCGTGCTGCAGCGACCGCGTCAGCCGCGCGAGCACCGCCGGCGGCGTGCCGCGTGGTGCGAAGATCGCGTTCCATGAGCGCGCCTGCAGGGGGTGGCCGGCCTCGGCGCTGGCCGCCGTGCCCGGCAGCTGAGCCAGGCGCTGTGTTCCCAGCACCGCAATCGCCTTGATGCGGCCGCCCGCGATCTGCGGCAGCGCCGTCGTCGTCTGGTCGCACATGAAATCGGTCTGTCCGCCCATGAGATCGTTCATGGCAGGCGCGATCCCGCGATAGGGAACATGGGTGGGGCTTTGGCCCAGCGCCGACAGCAGCAGCACGCACCCATAGTGCGATATCGAGCCCACGCCGGCGCTGCCATAGGAGGCTGCGGCCTGGTTGCGCTTGAGCCAGTCGGCGAACTGGCGCAGGTCGGAGGCCGGCAGATTGGCACGCGCCAGCAGCAGCATGGGCGCCGCGCCCGCAGGTCCCACAGGGGCGAAGTCGGCCACGGGGTCATAGGGCAGCTTGCGGTACAAGGCCACATTGACCACATGCGTGCCTATGCCGCCAAAGGACAGGGTGTAGCCGTCGGCGGCAGCCTTGCGCGCCTGGTTCAGGCCGATGGTTCCATTGGCGCCACCCAGGTTCTCGATCACCAGGGGTTGGCCCAGATGCTCCCCCATCTTCTGAGCCACGGCACGGGCCAGCGCATCGCTGGGGCCTCCCGGGGGAAACGGCACGACCAGCGTGACCGGCCTGGCCGGAAAGGCAGCGCCGGCCTGCGCCAGGGCTCCCTGGCTCCACGCCATGGCACAGACGATGGACAGGACCGGGAATGCGGACACAAGGGACAACGGCAGGGCTGGACGCAGCTGCATGGCAGGCTCCTCACAAGGGTGGACAGGATAGGAGGGCGGGCACAGCACCGGCTGCACCCTCGGGGTTCAACCCTGCTGCAGGGAAAAGTCCCTGAGCCAGGGCAGTGCCGGCGCCAGCGTGGGTGCTTCGGCCTCGGCCTGCGGCGCGCCCGTGGGCCGCGACAGGCCCACGCGGTTGTGCCAGAAGGTACGCAGGCCCACGGCCGAGGTGCCGAACAGGTCATAGCCCGATCCGGCCACGAAGGCGGCCTGGCCCGCAGGCAGCCCCAGCCGGTCCAGCGCCAGCTGGTAGGGCCGGGGGTCGGGCTTGTAGAAGCCTGCTGCTTCCGAGGTCACCACCACATCCCAATCCACGCCCAGCAGCGCGGCGGCACGTTGACCCAGTCGCTCGGAGCAATTGGTCACCACGGCCAGGCGACAGTGCGGGCGCAGGGCGGCCAGCAGCTCGCGTGCGCCATCCCAGGGCTGCAGCTGCTCCCATTGCGCCTCCAGCCTGTCGGCCACCGCCTCGGGCAGGCCCCGGTTGCGGGCCGCCGTGCGCACCAGGTCCTCATAGGGCTGGTAGGCGCCGCAGCCATAGGTCAGGCGCAGGTATTCGGCGCGCCAGTCGCGCCCGGCAGCCTCGCTGCCGGCGGCCGCATTCCAGACGGTCCAGGAGTCCAGCAAGGCGGTCAGCAGGTCGAAGAGCACGGCCCGGGGCCATGCGGCAGAGGTGGGGTATGGGGTGTTCATGCCTTGGCACTGTACGGACCAAGACCATGGTCGTGGTTAAATCCGCCGTCATCAATCGTTAAGGCAAATTGAATGATTGCCATCGAAGACCTGCAGCTTGCCGCCGCCTTGCTGCGCGAAAGCTCGCTGAGCGCGGCGGCCCGTGCGCTTGACGTGACACCGCCTGCACTGTCCATGCGGCTGCGCCGGCTGGAGGCCGAACTGGGCCTGTCCCTGGCCAACCGCAGTGCGCGGCGCCTGGCGCTGACGCCCGAGGGCGAGCGCTTTGCCCGCGAGGCCGTGCGGCTGCTGGGCCAGATCGAGGAGCTGCGCGACTCGCTGCACGGCGATGCCCGGCAGCTGGGTGGCACGCTGCGCATTGCCGCGCCCTTTGGCTATGGGCGCAGCCGGCTGGCCCCGGCCCTGGTGCCCTTCACGCGCCAGCACCCGCAACTGAAACTGCAGCTGGACCTGCGCGAAACGCCTTTCCCCGACCGCCACGATGCCGATGCCGTGGTCCACATCGGCGCGGTGCGCGACTCCTCCTGGGTGGCGCGCGAGCTGGCTGCCAACGACCGCTGGCTGTGCGCCAGCCCCGGCTACCTGCGCCGCCATGGCACGCCCGCCACGCCGCGCGAATTGCTGGAGCACGCCTGCATCTGCATCCGCGAGAACGAGGAGGATGTGACGCTGTGGCACCTGCGCCCCGCCGCCAGCCGGCGTGCCGTGGACGGCCAGACCCTGCGTGTGACGCCGTCCTATGTGACCAACGATGGCGGCGTGGCCCGCCACTGGGCCGAACAGGGCCTGGGCCTGGTGCTGCGTTCGCAATGGGACATGGCACCGGCCATTGCCGAGGGCCGGCTGGTGCGCGTGCTGCCCGACTGGCATTTCGGCAGCGCACCCGTCACCCTGCTGGTGCCCACGCGCAAGGGCCGCACGGCGCGCGTGCAGGCCTTGGTGACGTTTCTGGAGCAGTGCGCCGCAGCGGGCGCGCTGTAGTGCAGGTCAGGCCGTGCGCGCGGACGTATCCCGGGCATCGCTGGCACCGTGGGTGCCCTGGCCGCGCTCGCGCAGCCACAGCACCAGGCCGCAGACCATGACCACCAGCTGCGTGCCCACCAGCAGGCCGAAGCCGGCAACGAAACCGCCGCCGGCCGAATGCGATGTCCAGCCGATGACGGCGCCCATGAGCGCAGGCATGAAGCCCGCCACCAGGGTCGCCGTGCCGTTGACGACGCCATAGGCGCTGGCCACATGCTCGGGCCGCGCGCAGTACTGCACGGTGCTGGGAATGGCCGGGCTCATCAAGCCCCAGCAGAAGTTGGCGGCGATCAGGCAGTAGGCCGCCGCGTAGCGGTCTTCCATGTGGATGGCCAGCCATATGGCCAGCGCCAGGCCCAGGCTGCCGCCGACGAAGATCAGCGGCACCTGGCGGCGCGGCAGGCGGTCGATGACGATGCCGCCGACCAGCACGGCCAATACCGTGGCGTACTGCGGCAGCGAGGCCAGCCAGCCCATCTCGCGCAGCGAAAAGCCGCGCGACTCCAGATAGGCCGGCAGCCAGTTGCTGCTGCCCCAGAGGTAGGAGAAGAAGGCCGCCGACAGCACGGCCACCAGCACCAGATAGCGCGTGTGCATGGCGCCGCGCACGATCTGCCCGACCTGGCCCACCGCCTCGCCCAGCGAGCGCGGGCGCGGCATGCCGGTGTCCACGCGGGGCATGCGGATGAAGGCCAGCACCAGCGGAATGCCGATGGCCACATTGATCAGGCCCAGCACGTGGAACGAGGTCTGCCAGTCATGGCCGGCCACCAGGTAGCCGATCAGCGGATAGCCCACCGCCAGCCCCAGGCCCGTGCCCATGTTCACGAAAGAGTTGGGCAGGCCGTTCTCATGGCTCTGGAAATGCGCCTTGATGTAGCTGCCCGCCAGCGAGTACAGCGGCCCTTCGGAGATGCCCAGCAGGATGCGCGAGGCCAGCAGCAGGCCATAGCTGTTCATGGCCGGGGACAGAAAGGACACGGCGCCCCACAGCAGCAGGCCGACCACCAGGCTTCGGCGCACGCCGAAGAGCGCCGCGCAAAACGGCGTCAACACGAAGGAAGAAACGCCGTAGCCCACCATGAAGGCCGTGGCCAGCAGGCCCTGGCGCGTGCGGTCGTCGTGCGTCAGCCCGATGTGGTCCAGAAATCCCTGGTCGAGGATGAGGATCGAAAGGTTGATCCGGTCCACATAGGAGATGGCGACGATGATGAAGAGGCTGATCACCCCCCACCAGCGGGCCGCACGCATATCTTTCATGGCAAGTCTCTATCGCCCGATGGGCTGTATCAGAAGAAGTGGCGCACGCCCACCTCGAAGCCGGAGGAGCGGCCGCCCAGCGTGGTGCCCGGGGCCGACAGGCCCTGCACGCCGATGGACTTGGCCGCGCCGTCCTTGTTCTTGAGGAAGGCCACCGTGCCGTAGACCTGGGTGCGCTTGGACAGGTTGTGCCCGTAGCCCACGCTGATCTTGTTCCAGTCGGCATTGCTGCCGTCGGTGTTGTAGTGGCCGTAGGAGGCCTTGAACTCGCCCATGCCCACGGGCGCGGTCACGCCCAGCTGCAGGGCGGTGACCTTGAGGGCGCCGCGCTTTTCGCTGGCCCACAGCAGCATGGGCTTGGCCACGCCGAAGTCCCAGCTCAGGCCCACGTTGCTGGCCGTGAGGTTGGTCGCATCGCTGTCGCCATAGAACTTGCCCGTGGCCAGTGCGCCGTTGAAGGGGCCCTGGCGGTAGCCGAAGCGCAGGCCGCGGTAGTCGCCCTGGTTCTTGTTGGGCGCGCTGCGCGCCTGCTCGCCCATGGCCACCTGCACCTGGCCGTAGAAGCCGCCCAGGTTCTGCGGCAGGAAGTAGCTGACCGCGTTGCTGATCTGGATGGGCGCGCCGCCCGTGGCCGTGCCCGTGCCGGGAATGCCCAGCATGGTGAAGCCCATGGTGCCGCCCACGCCGTTGGTGAGGAAGGGGTCGAAGATCAGCGTGCTCAGGAAGGTGGCCGAGTCATCGCGGCCCAGGCGCACTTCGCCGAAGTCGCCCGACAGGCTCACGGTGGAGCGGCGGTTGAAGCTCAGGCCGCCACCGCTGGCCTTGCCCGAGCCGCTGTCCACGTCCATGCCCGCCTCCAGCCAGAAGCCAGCGCGCAGGCCGCCGCCCAGCTCTTCCGTGCCGCGAAAGCCGAGGCGGCTGATGTTGGCGCCGCCCGTGGACAGGCCGGTCTTGGACGGGCCGGAGCCGTTCAGGTGCGTGACGCCGACATCGACGACGCCGAAGATCTCGACCTTGGACTGCGCCGAAGCGGCACCGGGCAAGGACGCCAGGCAGGCTAGCGCCACGCCCAGCATGGGCGTATGGATGGTTTTCATGGGGTTGTCTCCTCTGGGGTGGTGGCTTGGGGGGCTTGGGGGTGGTGGGTTGTTGCCGTGCAGGTCTGATTGCCTGCTCAGATATCGAGCACTAAACGTTCGCTCTTGCAGCCGGAAACGCAGACCATCATCACTTTGTTGCTGGCCTTTTCCTTGGGGCTGAGCACCGAGTCGCGGTGGTCCGGAATGCCTTCGAGCACGCGCGTCTCGCAAGAGCCGCAGACGCCTTCGCAGCAGCTGTGGTCCATCTGGATGCCGGCATCCAGCAGGGTGTCGAGCAACGACTTCTCGGGCGTGATCTCGATGAAGCGGCCGCTGCGCTTGAGCTCCACCGTGTAGTTGCTGCGCGCATCGTCGGCGGCCTTGACCTCCACGGGCGTGAAGCGCTCGATGTGGGCGTTGGCGTGGCCCAGCTCGGCGCAGAACTTCTCGAAGGCGTCCAGCATGGGCGTGGGGCCGCAGGCGTAGTGGTGCGTGCCCGCGTCGGGCTGGCGTTGGGCCAGCAGCGCGCGCAGGTCGGGCGGGCCGCCGGCCTCGCTGTCGAAGTGCAGGTGCAGCGGCATGCCCAGCGCCTGCAGCTCTTCCAGGAAGGCCGCGCCCTTGCGCTCGCGGGCGAAGTACAGCATCTCGAACGAGCGGCCCTGGCCCTTGAGCCTGCGCGCCATGCACAGCAGCGGCGTGATGCCGATGCCGCCGGCCACCAGCACGGTGTGCGCGGCGCTTTCGTCCAGCGCGAAATGGTTGCGCGGCTCGGAGATGGTGATGGGCATTCCCACGCGCAGCGACTCGTGCACGCAGCGCGAGCCACCGCGGCTGGCGCGGTCGCGCAGCACGCCGACCACGTAGCGGTGGCGCTCCTCGCTGGGGTTGCTCAGCGAGTAGCTGCGCACCAGGCCGTTGGGCAGGTGCAGATCGATGTGCGAGCCCGGCGTGAAGGCGGGAAGCTCCCCGCCCGCCACGGGCCGCAGGTCCACGCTGATGGTGTCCTGGGCCTCGAAGCGCAGCGTGTGCACGAAGGCCTGGAGGTTGGTGCTCATGATGCGGCGCCTTCGTCGATCTGCTCCTGGGCCAGGCGGCGCAGGTGGCGGCGCAGGCGCACCAGGCCGATGTCGTGCTGGTAGAGGTTCTCGCGCTCGTTGGCGTCCAGCTCCATCTGCTCCATCATGATCCGGTCCTGCTCCAGCACGGCCCAGTGGCGCGCCTCCAGGCGGTTGCGGTACAGGAAGCGCCAGGTGTCGCGCATCCAGCCCTGCACCTTGCGGCAGCGCCAGAAGAACACGGCGCACAGGTCGGCGCTGATGGGCGTGACGCAGGCCACGATGGCGAAGTTGCCGCCGGGGCCGCCGGTCTTGGGATAGGGGATCTCCAGGCGCATCCAGTGCACGCCCGTGCTGCCCCACTCGGTCCAGTCGAAGTTCACGCCGCGCTGGCCCACCTTCTCGAAGACGAAGCCGTCATCGGTCTCGCGCACCTGGAACGTGGCCTTGCTGTCACCCTCGGCCATGGAGTGCGACTGCTTGTGCAGGAAGGTGCCGTGCATGGGGTCCATGACGTTGTCCAGCGCATAGCGGTAGTCGCTGCGCCACTCGGCATAGCACAGGAAGTTGGAGTACTCGGGCGAGGTCAGCTCCTCGGGCAGCGTGAACTCGGGCGCCTCGTCAACGGCCTTGTCGCTGTTGTAGAGAAAGATGGCGCCATGCGCCTCGCGCGCATGGAAGGCCAGCGCCGCGCGCGAGCCTTCGAGCTTGCAGCCGGGGCTGCCGGGCACCTTGGTCACGGTGCCGTCGCAGCGCACTTCCACGCCGTGGTAGGGGCAGGCCAGGCGGTCGCCCAGGATCACGCCCTGCGACAGCGGCGCGCCGCGGTGCGGGCAATGGTCTTCCAGCGCGTGGACCTGGCCGGCGGCATCGCGCCACAGCGCGATCTTGCGGCCGAAGCGGCGCACGGACACGGGCTGGGTCTTCACGAAGTCCGAGGGGCAGACCGCGTACCAGAGGTTCTTCAGGCCTTTGTTGAGCAGGCCGTCCACCGGATCGATGGTGATGGTTTGTACGTTCATGGGGCTCTCCAGTCCTGCTCGGTATCAATAGCCCAGCCGCGCCATCAGCGCCTGGAAGCTGTCTTCGGTCCAGGCCTCGCCGTTCTCGCCGGAGGGGCCGCTGCGGTTGAGGTAGGCCACCAGTTCGGGCAGGGTCTGCACGCCTTCGCCGAAGGCGCGTTCGATGGAATCGCCCAGCAGGTCTTCCATCAGGGTGGGGGCACGTTCGCGCGCCTGGTGCGGCTCGAGATAGCGATCAGCGGCCATGGTTCTCTCCTTCGAAAACTGTCTTGTGTGGGGGGTGCTCAATCAGCCCTGATATCCAGGTCTTTGATGAGCTTGCCGAAGCGATTGAAATCGGCGGCATTCGTCTTTTCCAGGCGCGCGGGCTCGCCGCCTGCGGGCAGCGCGCCGAAGGTGGCCATCTTGGAGACCACGTCGGGCATCTTCAGGATCTCGTTGAGGTGCGTGTTCAGCAGCTTCACGGTCTCGGGCGACATGCCCTTGGGGCCGAACAGGCCCTGCCATGCGGACACTTCCACATCCTTGACGCCCAGCTCGGCCAGGGTGGGCACATTGGGGGCCAGCGCGCTGCGCTGGCTGTCGGCCACGGCCAGGGCGGCGACCTTGCCGCCGACGTAGGGCGCGATCGGTCCCCAGGTCATGAAGGTCGTGGGCACATGGCCGCCGATCAGGTCGTTGACGGCAGGTGCCACGCCCTTGTAGGGAATGTGGGCGATGCGCGTGCCGGCGGCGCGGTGGAACATCTCGCCCAGGATGTGCATGGGCGAGCCGCTGCCGGGGCTGGCGTAGGTCAGGCCGTCGCGCTTGCCCTGGGCGATCAGGGTCTTCATGTCCTTGATGCCCGAGGCCTGGTTGGTGGCCACGAACATGGGCTGCACGCTGGTCTGCACGATGGGCGTGAAGCCGTGCAGCACGTCGTAGCTGGAGCCCGAGGCCGTCTTGAGCACGAACTGCGCGATGGCGAAGGTATTGGGCGCCAGCAGCAGCGTGTAGCCGTCCGGCGAGGCCTTGGCCACATGCACGCTGCCGATGGTGCCGCTGGCGCCGGGGCGGTTGTCCACCAGCACGGGCTGGCCCAGGCGCGTGGACAGCTTCTCGGCATACAGGCGCGCCATGGCATCGGTGTCGCCACCGGCCGGATAGGCCACGATGATGGTGATGGGCTTGGCCGGATAGGCCTGGGCCATCGCGGTGCCGGACAGCGTGGCTGCAGCCAGGAATGCAGCGGCAAGAGAAACCTGGCGACGTGTCTTGTTCATGGTGGGGGGCCGTGGGGTGGTTGGGTTGTGGGGGTAGGCCGTCAGGCGCGGTCTCAATGCCGCTTGTCGGTGATGAATTTCCCGTCGCTGGTACCCACGCCCTTTTGGCGCCGGGTGTTGCCGTCGATGCCGCCATCGATGGCCCATTCGGCAAACACCGTGGGGCCGGGCTCGAACTCGCGGGGCTGCCAGTCGGCGGTGAGCTGGTCCTCGTCGGCGTAGTACTCGACCAGGGCGCCGGCCGGATTGCGGAAGTACCAGAAATAGGCCGAGGACACGGGATGGCGGCCCGGGCCCAGCTGGGTGTCCCAGCCGCAGCGCGAGATGTGCATGCCGCCGCCGAAGACCTCGTGGATGTCGCGCACCGTGAAGGCCACGTGGTTCAGGCCCGCGTCCTTGGCGGGGCGCTGCAGCAGGAAGATGTCGTGGTGGCCGCCGTCGGGTGCGCAGCGCAGGAAGGCACCGCGCTCGGGGTAGCGGTCCGAGGCTGCGAAGCCGAAGTTGTCCACGTAGAAGCGCTCGCAGGCCTGCACGTCCTTGACGAAGAACACCACATGGCCGACCTCGATGGGCTGGGCGCGCTCGTAGGCCGGGCTGGCCTGGTTGACGCGGTCCTTGCGGTCCCAGGTGTTGTAGGCGGCGCCTTGCACATCCACATCACGCTTTTGCGTGACCTGCAGGCGCACGGACAGGCCGTTGGGGTCGGTGCAGCCTATGCGCCCCTGGCCCTGTGTGAAGCCCGGCAGCGCGGCAATGCGGCTGGCGTACAGCGCAAGGTCCGCCTCGCTTTCCACACCCCAGACCACTTCGCGCAGCGTGGGGCCGGCCTCGATGGCGGGCGGCAGATCGGGATGGTCCACGGTGGCCACGATCACGCGGCAGCCGTTGAGGGTCTCGAACACCAGCCGGTCGTCCGCTTCCTGCACCAGCGCCAGGCCCCAGTCCAGGAAGAAGCGGCGGCAGGTGGCCAGGTCGTCCGCGCCGTAGGTGATTTCGTCTATGCCCAGTACGCTCATGTCGTGCTCCTTCAATTTGCCCAAGCGATGGGGCTCTCGTTCAAGCCCCAGTACATGCTCTTTTGCTCCATGTACTGCTGTATGCCCAGCCGTCCCTTCTCGCGGCCCAGGCCGCTGTCGCGCCAGCCGCCGAAGGGCGTGGAGATGGAGAACTGCTTGTAGGTGTTGATCCAGACCGTGCCGGCCTGCACGGCGCGGCCAATGCGCCAGGCGCTCTTGTAGTCGCGCGTCCAGATGCCGGCGGCCAGCGCGTAGACGCTGTCATTGGCCTGGGCGAGCAAGTCGTCCTCGTTGTCGAAGGGCATGGCCACGAGCACGGGGCCGAAGATCTCCTGCTGGCAGATCTGCCAGTCGTTCTTCACGCCGTCGATGATGGTCGGTCGGTAGTAGTAGCCGCGCTCGAACTGCGCGCCCTCGGGCCGCTGGCCGCCCGTGAGCAGCCGGCCGCCCTCGGACAGGCCCAGGGCCACATAGCTCTCTATGGATTCGCGGTGCTTGGCGGTGATCAGCGGCCCCATCTGCGTACGCTCGTCGGCCGGGTCGCCCACCTGCAGCGCGGCGGCCTTGGCCGTCAGGCGCTGCATGAATTCGGCATGCAGGCTGCGCGCCACGAACAGGCGCGAGCCCGCGATGCACGACTCGCCCGAGGAGCTGAAGATGCCGTAGAGCACGCCGTTGACGGCATGGTCGATGTCGGCATCGGCCAGCACCATGGTGGCCGACTTGCCGCCCAGCTCCAGCGAGACCGGCATCATCTTGTCGGCCGCGATGTGGGCGATGTGCTTGCCCGTGGACGTGCCGCCCGTGAACGACACGCGCTTGACCAGCGGATGCTTGGTGATGGCGTCGCCGATCACCGAGCCCCGGCCCGGCAGCACGCTGACCAGGCCCTTGGGCACGCCGGCCTCTTCGCAGATCTTCGCCAGCTCCAGCGCCAGCAGCGGCGTGGCCTCGGCGGGCTTGACGACCACGGCGTTGCCGGCGGCCAGCGCCGGAGCGAGCTTTTGCGCCTCGCTGGCGATCGGCGAGTTCCACGGCGTGATGGCCGCCACCACGCCCATGGGCTCGTACACGCTCATGGTCATGAAGTCGCCGCGCGAGGGCGTGATGGTTTCCTCCATGGTCTCGCAGGCCGCTGCAAAGAACTGGAAGGTGGCGGCGGCGCTGGCCACCAGCATGCGTGTTTCCTTGATGGGCTTGCCGTTGTCCAGGCGCTGCAGCTGGGCCAGGGGCTCGGCGCGCTCGCGGATCAGCTGGGCCACGCGGTGCAGCACGGCCGCGCGCTCATGGGGCTTTTTCTGGGCCCAGCCGCTGGTGCGGAAGGCGTGGTCGGCCTTCTGGATGGCCTCCTCCACATCCTCCAGGCTGGGCGCGCGCAGGCGGCCCACCACTTCGCCGGTGGCGGGATAGAGCGTGGTGGATTCGCCGCCGCCGCCCAGGCGCCATTCGCCGGCGATATTGATGGGGAGCAGTTCCAGGTTCGACATGGTGAGCCTCTCTCGTTCGTTCGAATCCAGCCGCCTCAGGCGGCCTTGGTGGCCGTGGTGGTGGCCGGGATCTGGTCCAGCTTGTTCACGGGCGGGCCAGAGAACGTGGCCTTGAAATTGCCGATGGCGCGCATGTCGATCTCCAGCAGGAAGGGGCCCTTCTTCGTCCAGGCCGACTGCAGCACCGCCGGCAGCTCTTTGAGGTCTTGCACGCGGGCATGGGGCAGCTGGATGGAGGCGCACAGCTGCGCGTAGTCGGGCGTGTGCAGCTCCACATAGCAGCGGCGGCCGCCGTAGGAGGCGTCCTGGATGTTCTGGATCACGCCGTAGCGCTGGTCGTTCATCAGCACGATCAGGGTGTCGCACTCTTCCTGCACCAGCGTGGCCAGCTCGCCCAGGTTCAGGATGAAGCCGCCATCGCCCGCCAGGCCCAGCGTCTTGCGGCCCGAGCCGCTGACGGCCGCGCCCACGGCCGCGCCGATGGCCATGGGCATGCCCATGCCGATGCCGCCGCCCGTGGCGTGCACGCCCGCGTTGGGCTCGAAAAAGCGCAGCTCGCGGTTGCCCCAGGTGCTGTTGGAGACGGTCACGTCGCGCACCCAGTTGAAGTTGCGGCCCACGGCCTTTTGCAGCTCCTGCACCAGCACGCTGTACGGGCCCAGGCCGTCGCGCATGGTGGCCACGGCCTCGTCGTGCACCTGGCGCAGGTCGGCCAGCAGCTCGGGGTCGGCCTTGTAGCCGCGCGCCTCCAGCCGGTCAGCCAGGCCCGTCAGCGCCAGGGCCGAGTCGCCGCAGACAAAGCCGTCATCGGCATAGCAGCGGCCCTGCTGGGCGGCGTCCACATCGATGCGCAGCAGCGGGCGCGGCAGCTTCAATTCGTACTTCAGCGTCTCGTTGCTGCGCAGGCGCGTGCCCACGGCCAGCATGGCGTCGCAGCGCTGGTAGAAGGCCTCCACGGGCTTTTGGATGTTGTAGGCGCCCAGCGAGGCCGGATCGTCCTCGGCCACGATGCCGCGGCCCTGGCCCGTGCTGACGATGCCGAAGCCCAGCGCCTTCAGGCGCTGCACGGCAGCGACTGCGTGGCGTGCGCCGCCGCCCAGCCACAGCAGCGGGCGGCGTGCCTTGGCCAGCGTGTCGGCCAGGGCGTCGAGCGCGGCCTCGCTGGGGGCCAGCACGGCCACCGGCAGCGGCGACAGGTCGGCCGGCATGTCGATCACGGTCTGCTGGATGTCGATGGGAATCTCCACGCTCACCGGGCCGGTCGGCGCGGTCATGGCGGCCTGCACGGCGGCCTTCAGGGTGGACAGGCAGGTCTCGGCGCTGCGCACGCGGAACGCCGCCTTGGACACGGCGCCCAGCATGGTCAGCTGGTCGGGCGCCTCGTGGATGTACGACAGCTTCTGGTCCAGGTACTGCGTCTCGATCTGCCCCGTGATGTGCAGCAGCGGCGTGCCGGCCGTATAGGCCTCCACCAGGCTGCCGGCGATGTTGCCTGCGGCCGGGCCGGTGCTGGTGATGCACACGCCCAGGCTGGAGGTGGAACGCGCGCAGGCATCGGCCATGTTGCCGGCGCCGGCCTCGCCGCGCGCCATCACGAAGCGGACCCTGCCGCGCGCATGCATCGCGTCCAGGATGGGCATGTTGTGGATGGAGATCACCCCGAACGCGGCCTGCACGCCGCAGTGTTCGAGGAACTGGGCCACAACGGCGCCGACGGTGATTTTGGATGCGGAAGAAGTCATGTTCTGCTTTGAATCGGGTGAAGGGGCTGAAGCACTACGCTTGCCGTGCAAGACCACCGGAGACGTCGATGTGGCTGCCGGTCGTGTAGGAGGACAGGGGCGTGGCGAGATAGAAGATGGCGCGCGCGGCCTCGTCGGGCGAGCCCAGGCGGCCCAGCGGAATGGACTTCTTGCGGGCGAGGTCGGCGCTCCAGGCGTTCCAGTCCTGGCTGCGGTCCTCGCGCGCCTCGAAGCGGCGGCGCCACTGGCCGGACTCGATCAGGCCGACCAGGATGCCGTTGACGCGCACGCCCTTGGGCGCGAACTCGGTGGCCATGGAGCGCACCAGGTTCTTGAGGCCGGCGCGCGCGGCCGAGGTGGCCACCATGTGCGGCTCGGGCTGCGAGGCCAGCAGCGAATTGACGCAGACGATGGCCGGCTCAGCCGTGCGCTCGAGCTGCGGCAAAAAGGCGCGCGTGGGATGCAGCACCGAGAAGAACTTCAGGTGCAGCTCCTCGGTCCAGGCCGCATCGTCGGTGCTGGCAAACGTCGAGACCCGGCCCTGGCCCGCGTTGTTCACGAGGATGGAGGCCGGACCCAGCGCAGCCTCGCTGTCGCGCGCGAATTGCTGCACCTGGGCGGCGTCGAGCACGTCGCAGGCCTGGGCGAACAGGCGGGCCTCGGGATGGCGCCCGCGCAGTTGCTGCACGGCCTGCTCTAGGCGTTCGGCGCTGCGCCCGCACAGGGCGACACGCGCGCCCTGCGACAGCAGCAGATCGACCGTGGCCAGGCCAATGCCCGAAGAGCCGCCGGTGACGACGGCCGTGGTGTCCTTGAGTTGGGAATCAAACATGGCCGCCTCCTGCGCGCCGGGAATTGAGGGAAAGCAGCTGTGCCGTCTGCGTCTGCGTCTGCGCTTGCGGGCGGTAGTTCAGCAGCTCGGACAGCTCGGCCGCCGCGTCGCAGACGCCGGCGATCAGGGTCTCGGCACGGCCCTCCTCCACATGGGGCGCGGGAACCGTCGTGCCCAGCGCCGCCACCACGCGGCCGCTGTGGTCGCGCACGGGGGCGGCGATGGTGCAGATGGAGCTTTCGTAGAAGCCTTCGCTGAACACATGGCCGCGCTCGCGGTCGGCCTCGACCAGGTTGAACAGGTCCAGCACCGTGCGCGGCGTCTTGGGCGTGTGCGCTTCCAGGTGGTCTTCGGGGTAGAGCGCGCGCAGCTCGGGCAGGGACAGGTCGGCCAGCAGCACGCGGCCCAGGGCCGTGGCATGGGCAGGCAGGCGCGTGCCCACACGCACCGAACTGGTCAGCGGCGTGGGAGGCGTGACCTTGGCCACGTAGACGATGGAGCGGCCATCACGCACCACGATGTTGCAGGGATAGCGGATCTCGCCGCACAGCCGCGCGATCACGGGCTGGCCCAGCTCGGTCAGGTCCATGGACGACAGGAACTCGAAGCCCAGGCGCAGCACGGAAAGACCCAGCCTGTAGTCATTGCTGCCCTCGGCACGCTGCAGAAAGCCCATGGCCTCCAGCGTGTTGAGCATGCGGAAAATCGTGGCGCGCGGCAGCTGCAAGCGGCGGGCCAGCTCGGGCGCGCCCAGCGTGGCATTGCCGCGCCCGAACTCCTGCAGCAGGCGCAGGCCGCGCTCCAGCGCGGGCACCATGTACTTGTCGGCGCCGTTGTCCGCGCTTTCGGCGCTCTCGGCATTCCCGGAAGAGGGGGTGTCGTTCATGGCGAACCCCCTTCAATTCATGACGAAGCCGCCGTTGACGGGCAGCACCTGCCCCGTCACGAAGCGCGCGCCATCGGACAGCGCATAGGCCACGGCGCCCGACACATCCTCGGGCCGCTGCTCGCGCTGCAGCGCGCGCTGGTCGATGTACAGGCGGTGGCGGTGCTCGGGCACGTACTCCGTGGCCTCCACCAGCACCAGGCCCGGCGCCACGGCGTTGATGGTGATGCCGTCGGCGCCCAGCTCGCGCGCCATGGAACGCGTCATGGCCATCACCGCGCCCTTGCTGGCCACATAGGCCATCAGGTTCGGGGCGCCCCACATCGCGGTGTCGGAAGCCAGGTTGACGACGGCGCCCCGGCCGCTGTCGCGCAGCGCGGCGCGGCAGGCGCGCGTCATCAGCCACACGCCGCGCACGTTCACGTTCATCACCTGGTCCCACTTGTCCAGATCGATGTCGTCCATGCCCTTGCCGCCCGAATCGGTCACGGCCGCGTTGTTCACCAAGCCGTCCAGCCCGCCCAGCGCCTGCACGGCCTGCTGCGCGCAGCGCTCTATCGACTCCGGATTGCCGGCATCCAGCCCGAAGCCATGGGCCTCGAAGCCCTGCGCACGCAGCCGGGCCACGGACTCGGCCAGCAGCTCCTCGCGCAGATCGGCCATGGCGACACGCGCGCCCTGCTCGCAAAAGGCCTTGGCGAACGCAAAGCCCAGGCCGCGCGCCGAGCCTGTGACGAGGATGCGGCGGCCGGCAAGCTGGCCTGTGGAGGGCGTGGTGTTCATGGCGTACCTCAATCGAAGGGGGTTTGTGTCTGTTTCAAATTTGAAATGACACTTTTTTCTTGAAACAAGCGTGAGTTTAGGACTGATGGGGCAGGGGGGGATTGGGGAAAACACGGAGACGTGTGGGAAATGGATGACAGAGGTGTGTCTGGGTGTGTTTTGGATGGGGGCGTTTTTATGGCTTGCGAGGACATGCCCGCCCTGCGGGCGCGTTCATACGGGGAGTGGGGTGCGGGCCGTCGCTTCGCTCGGCCTGGGGTTTGAGGCGGGGTTGTGGAATGCCTCTATGATTTCGGTGGCCCCCTGTTCCGGGGCTGGTGCTTGAAAACACCATCAACACACAGCGGCAGAGCCTCCCCGAAAGTGAGGCCTCGTCACGTCTGAACACTTGGACAGTGGACATCGCACCCGCACGTCCACACGGTTTTGGATGGGATGGGGCTACCCGCAAGGCTGCCCGCACGTCTGTGTGCGTGTTTTCAACATCCCATCCACCCTTTCTGCGCTTGAAAACGCAGGTCGGGTGTTTCCGTCTCGCACAGGAGTACGAAAACATGAACGATCAGCGCACCGCTCTTCCCACACGCGCCAGCTTCGAGCAACTGGCTCGCACCATCACCGAAACCAATGGATGGGTACAGGAAGGCTGCAACGAAATACGGGCCCTGGCCCAACTTGCATTGGCCAGCCTCCATGCCCCAGAAGACTTGCGACGTCCGCAAGCCATGGCTCACGCACTGCGCGCCATCCGCGATGGCGCTGAGTCACTGGCCGACTATGTGCAAGGCGAAGCCAGAAGCGTAGGTTGCGACCCCACTCAAAGCCCATAGCCACGAGTGCGGCCACATCCGGCCGAGCGCAGCGAAGGGGTCGCGGGCATTCGGGTTGCCGTCTTTGACCTGACCTTTCTTGGCGCATCAAGATGGGCCATCGGCTGCCAGGCCAGGAACCAGGCATCGAAACCAAGCAATCGCAGTAGCAGGAATTCCCCTCGCGTCCAGCGTCAAGGCTTTGGCCTCCGATGACACACGGGCTACACGGTCATCAGTAAAGATACGCAGCAAAATAGTACTTTTTTAGATACACTTTTCCGATGGAAGAGCCCATTCTTTCCGTTGTCTTCTACCGGTCCGATGCCGGCAAGGAGCCCGTGCGTGACTGGCTTCTTGAACTTACGGTGGAAGACCGCAAAGCCATCGGCGCCGATATCAAGACTGTCCAATACAACTGGCCTCTGGGCATGCCCGTAGTACGCAAGATGGAGCCAGGACTGTGGGAGGTGCGGTGCAGCATTGGCGATGGCATCGCACGTGTCCTATTCACGGCCCAGAATGGAAAAATGGTTCTGCTGCATGGCTTCATCAAGAAGTCGGCCAAGACCCCCGCGCCGGATCTGACAACTGCCAGAAACCGGCTCAAGAAGCTGAGGAATACCCCATGAACAAACATCTAGGCAGCAATTTCGATGACTTCCTCGAAGAAGAAGGCCTGCTTGAGGAGGCCACAGCTATCGCAGTGAAGCGGGTGATTTCCTCGCAATTCGCACAGGCGATGAAAGCCCAGAAAGTCAGCAAGACCGAGATGGCGACACGCATGCGCACCAGCCGCATGGTGGTGAACCGCCTGCTGGACGAAAACGACACCGGCGTCACCCTGGCCACGTTGGCCCGCGCCAGCGTGGCGCTTGGCACGGCTTTGCACTTTGAACTGGACGATGCGACGGTTCTCCAGGCATCAGCGGCATAAAAGCACTACCGCTCAGCGCTGCGCCGACAGCCGCCGCAAAAACCCATCCACCACCCGCAACGCATACCGACTCGCCACCACCCTCACAAACTCCGCAAAGTCCACATGCGCACTGTCATCCGCCCGATCGGAAACAGTCCGCATCGCAGCAAACGGCACGCCATAGTCCAGGCAAGCCTGCGCCACCGCAGCCCCTTCCATCTCCACCGCCAGCACCTCATGCCCTGCAGCACGCAGGCCCTGCGCCAGCGCGCAAGAAGCGCCCGCCGTGCCCACGAACTGGTCACCGCTGGCAATCAGCCCCTGGTGCGCGCGCGGCGCCGTGGTGGCGTGGGCGGCGCGCAGGTCTTCGCCCGCCTCGGCCACGCAGGCCTGGGCGGCGGCCAGCAGCGCGGCGGTCATTTCAGGGTCGCAGGGCAGGCGCGTGCGTCCGTAGCCGGGCATTTCCCAGCGCGGGAAGATGGGCGAGGCGTCCAGGTCGTGCTGCAGGTATTCGTCGGCCACGACGACATCGCCCACGCGCACGCCTTCGCCCAGGCCGCCGGCGACGCCGGTGAAGGCGATGCGGCGCACGCCGAAGCGCTCGATCAGCGCCGTGGCCGTGGTGGCCGCCGCCACCTTGCCTATGCCCGACAGCGCGCAGACCACGTCGTGCCCCTGCAGGCGCCCGCGCCAGAACATGCGGCCGGCGTGGGCCGTGCCCTGGGCGTCGGACAGGGCATGGACCAGGCCTTCCTGTTCCTGCGGCAGGGCACTGAGGATGGCGATGGTCATGGTGGCTTCTCTTTCAACGTTTCAACGGCACAGGCAAAAAGCAAAGGCGGCCCGGGGGCCGCCTGCGGGGCGAAAGCGCCCATTGTGCCGCGAGCCTGTGCCCGGCGCGGCTCAGATGGCGATGGCCGTGGCCTGGTTGAGCACGGCGCGCACCACGCTGTAGACGGTGAGGGCCGAGGTCTTGGGGTTGGCCGCCAGCGGCTTGCCGCGCATGGTCAATTCCATGGATCCGAAGGCGCCGCGCGCGGCCACATGGTGCACGTTCTCGTCCACGCCCGGGTCGGCGTACAGGCGCACCGTGGTGCGGTCCAGGCCCATGCCGGCCAGCGACAGGGTGGCGGCCACGTTGGCGTTCTTGGGGTAGAGCTGGGCGGCCTCGCGCGCGCTGCCTTCGAAGATGCAGAAGGCTTCCTTGAGGCTGGCAAGGTCGCAGCGCTGTTCTGCGGGCGTGCCGGTCCAGGCCAGGGGCGGCTTGCGGCCGGTGTAGACCACTTCATCCAGGCCGCCGATGCGCGCAGCGGCCAGCGCATCCACGCCGCCGATGGCACCCGACAGCAATTGCACCTGGGTGCCTCCGGCCTCGGCCGCCGCCTGCACGGCCTCGGCCATGCCCGGGGCGCTGAGTGCGCCGATGGAGGCCACGACGGCAGGAATGCCGCGCCGCAGGGCGGGCAGCACATGCTCCTCGATGGCGGCATGGCCCGCGCACTCCACGATGAGGTCGGGCCGGTCTTCGGCCGCCAGCGCAGGCACGGCACGCGCCTGGGGCGCATGCAGGGCCAGGGTGGCGCGCACGGCGTCGGTCACTTCCGGCACAAGCACCCAGCCCACCTGCACGGCGGCATGTCCCTTGAGCAGTTCAAGCACGCTGGCGCCAATCGCACCGCAGCCAATCACAGCAATCTTCATCGTCATATCTTTCTGGGAAGGAATGCGCTGGCGGCCGGTGTGCCCACCATCCGTTCAGCGCAGAAAACCGGGATGCTGGGTGCGCAGGTGGCCGGCCAGCTCATCGGCGGCGGCACGTACCTGCTCCACCCAGTCGGCCATGCGGCCGGGAGCGATTTCGGTGAAGGCCACGGCCATGCCCAGGCCCGCCACGATGCGCCCCTGCGCATCGCGCACGGGCGCGGCGATACTGGAGACGCCGGGCTCGTAGAAGCCCTCGCCCATGGCGTAGCCGCGTTCATGGTCCTGCTGCAGCAACTGCAGCAACTGCTCCACGCTGCGTGGCGTGCTTTCCGAGAACTGGGGCAGTTCGCTGCCGCCGAACAGGGCGCGCAGCTGGTCCGCGTCCATGTCCTGCAGCAGTGCCCGGCCCAGCACGGTGGCATGGGCCGGCAGCCGCGAGCCCACGCGCACGGCGCCCTGGAAGGCGCCGGCCGGCGCGATGCGCGCCACGTAGACCACCGAGGTGCCGTCCAGCAGCGCCAGGTTGGTGGTGAAGCCCAGCCGGTCGCACAGCGACTGCAGCACGGGCTCGGCCAGCTGGGCCAGCGGCTGGGTGGACAGGTAGTCGTAGCCCAGGCGCAGCACGGCCAGGCCCAGCCGGTATTCGGTGCCCGAGCGTTGCAGATACCCCATGCCCTCCAGCGTCGTCAGCATCCGGAACACCGTGGACCGGGGCAGCGCCAGGGTGCGCGCCAGGTCGGGCGCGCTCCACACGGGCTGCGAAGGCGTGAAGCAGGCCAGCAGGCGCAGGCCGCGCTCCAGCGCGGGGACGGTGTAGCGGTCGTTGTCGTTCGAGAGGGTTTCGGAGGTATCGCTCATCGCAATTCGGGCAGGTAGGCCATCAGGTCAGCAGGGTGGCCAGCCTCTGTGCGACATCCGCAGGTTGTTCGACGACAGAGGCATGGCCGGCTGCCGCAAGCGTAACGTACCGCGCCCCCAGTCTTGCGGCCCAGGCCGCGCAGGCAGCCGGCGGCGTGACCACGTCGTGCTCTCCCACCCAGACCTCGACCGGCATGGCAAGGCGCCCCGCCGCCTGCCCCAGGTCGCTGCCGCACAGCAGTTCCACGGCCTGGGCGTAGCCTGCGGCATGCAGGCGCGCCGTGTTCCAGCGCACCCATTGGCGCACGGGCTCGGGCGCGGCGGGCGAGACCAGGCGCTGGTCGATGGCGGCGGCCAGGCCTTCGATGCCTTTTTCCTGCAGGGCCGCAAGACGGCCCTGGCGTACCTTGGCCTGCTGCTCGCCCATGCCGGGTGCGCCATAGCCGCCAGCGGGGCTGATCAGCACCAGTTGCTGCACGCGCCCGGCACCGGCCTGCACCGCCCAGGGCGTGCCCATGAGCGCACCCAGCGAGTGGCCCACCAGCAGGCAGCGGCGCACGCCCAGCGCCTGCAGCGACTGCTCCAGCACGCGGGCGTAGTCGGCGCCCGTGGGCGCGGCAGGTGCCAGCGGCGTGGAGCGGCCATAGCCGGGCGCGTCCCAGGCCAGCACGCGCGTGCGCGGCGCCAGCGCCAGGGCCACGTCCATCCAGGACGCGGCGCCCGAGCTGATGCCGTGCAGCATCACCACGGCAAAGTCCGAGGCCGTGTCGCCGGCCTCGCGCCAGGCGACCTGGGCGCCACCGGGCAGGGCGATGAGGTGTTCGGGGAACTGCGCCTGAAGGCGCTGCTCCATGCGTTGCAGCGTCTGCGCGGTCATGGCAGGCCCGCTACTCAACGTTTGATTTTTGCCAGGGGGTGTTCTGGGGGATAGGTGGGCGTGATGGGCTTCTTGGCACCCAGCATCACGCACATCAGCGCGTCTTCGTCGCCGATGTTGATTTCCTCGCGGTACACGCCGGGCGGCACGGAGACCACGTCGCGGTCGGTCAGGATGGTCTCGAAGCGCTGGCCGTCCTTCTCCAGCACGAGCTTGAGCTTGCCGCGGATCAGGAAGAAGACTTCCTCCACATCGGTATGCAGGTGCGATGGGCCTTCATTGCCGGCCGGGATGACCATGGTGGAGAAGGTGAAGTGCTCGGCCGGAATGGTGTTGCTGTCCGCAGCCACGCCCGTGCCGCCCGTGCCGATGTAGCGCATCTGGCCACGGCGGTACTTGGGATCGAAGTCGGCCTGGAACTTCAGCGCGTCGAAGTCGTACTTGCGCGTGGAAAACCGCGCCACGCGCGATTCCATCCATTGTTCGAAGCTGGAGCCTTCGGGCTGGTCCCAGGTGCGGGGCGTGTTCTGAGCGGATTCGGACATGTGTCTCTCCATCAACGTCGGTGGATCATGGCGGGGAAGGCGCCATTTGTTTTATCCATGAATCACAGTTCATGGGGTAAAACAATTATAGGAAGATTGATCGCACGCAACAAGGGCCACATGCGCAGCGGCATGTGGCCCCTTTGCTGCCCCGTCTGTTAGGGAACAGCGATGCGGGTGCAACAGCGATGGCCGTGCCTCAGGCAGCCATGCTGCGCCGCCCAGGCCGAAAGCCCGCATGGCTGGCCGGCCAGACCACGGACAGGCAGGCCAGCGCCAACACCCCCAGCGCCCAGGGCAAGGCGCGGGCACCCAGCCAGCCCAGCAGCAGTCCGCCGGCCACGCCGCCGCTCGCCACGGCCAGGTTGAAGACCGTCACCAGCATGGACTGGGCCACGTCGGCGCCCTCGCCTGCCGCGTCGGCCAGCGCGGTCTGCAGCAGCGTGGGCGCGCCGCCAAAGCTCAGGCCCCAGGCCGCAACGCCGATCAGAACGGCCACGGCCGACTGCCCGGCCAGGCCCAGCACCAACGCAGACACGGCGAACAAGGCCAGGCTCAGCACGGTGAGTGCGCGCAGCCAGCGGTCCACCAGCAGGCCCGTGAGCCAGATGCCGGCAATGGCCGCAAGGCCGAACAGCAGCAGCACCCCATCCACCCTTTGCCCCAGACCCGCCGAAGCCAGGAAGGGCGCGATGAAGGTGTAGAGCATGTTGTGGGCCAGCATCCAGCCGAACAGCGCCAGCAGCACGGGGCGCACGCCGGGCATGAGCAGGATGCGCGCCACGGGCAGGCGCTGCTGCGCCGTCTGCCCGGTGTAATCCGGCACACCCAGCCGCACCCAGGCCAGCAGCAGCAGGCATAGCGCCGACAGCGCCCAGAACACGCCGCGCCAGTCGAACAGGCTGCCCAGCCAGGCGCCCAGCGGCACGCCGGCCGCCAGGGCCAATGGCTGGCCCACGCCCGCCACGGCCAGTGCGCGCCCCTGCAGATGCGGCGGCACCATGCGCCGCGCGTAGCCGGCCACCAGCCCCCAGATCACGCCCGCAGCCATGCCTGCGGCAAAGCGCGCGGCCAGGGTCAGGCCGTAGTGGCCGGACAACGCGGTGAGGCTGTTGAACAGCAGCAGCCCGCCCACCGCCGCCATGAACAGCGGCCGGCGCCTGAGCCCGCGCGTGGCGGCCACGACGGGAATGGCGGCCAGTACCGAACCCAGCGCGTACAGCGTGACCATCTGGCCGGCCATGGCTTCGGACACAGCCAGTCCCGTGCCGATCTGCGGCAGCAGGCCGGCCGGCAGGGCCTCGGTCATGATGGCCAGAAAGCCTGCCATCGCCAGGGCCAGCAGCCTGCCCAGTGGCAGGCCTGTGTCGAAGGAGGTGTCCATGGGCGAATTCATTGCCTTGTCCTTGCTGCGCATCTCAGGCATGGGAGGCTGGATAGGATGCCAGGTGGGATGCCGCCATGTCCTTGTCGCCATGCCCGGCGGCCAGCGCGCGTTCGAAGCGGCGCAGCCCGGCCTGGGCGCCATCCAGCAGCAGGCCTGCGCCGGCGGCGGCATCGGCCACCAGTTGCGCGTCCTTGACGGCATTGGCCACGGTGAAGCTGGCGTCGTAGCGGCCTGACAGCATGGCAGCGGCCTTGGCCTGGAAGAAGCCGCTGTCCATGGGCCCGCCCGTGACGGCATCGACCACCAGGGCCGGTTCTATGTCCAGCCCCTTGGCCAGCGCCAGGCTTTCGGCCAGGCCATGCGTGAGTGCGAAGGCCCAGTGGTTGAGCGCCAGCTTGAGCCGGCTGGCGGCGCCTGCCTGCTGCGCAATCCACAGGCTGCGTTTGCCAATGGCATCGAACACCGGCTGCACCTGGCCGCGCTGCGCCAGCGGGCCTGCGGCCAGGATGACCAGCTGGCCCTGCTCGGCCGGCTGGCGCGTGCCCTGCACGGGGCAGTCGTAGAACACCAGGCCATGCCGATCGGCGAACTGCGCCAGCGGCGCGATGGCGTCCACACCCACCGTGCTCAGTTGCAGCCACAGTGTGCCCGGCTGCAATGCGGGCGCTGCAGCCTGCATGGCCTGCAGCACGGCCGGCCCGTCCTTGAGCACGGTGACGACGATGCGGGCGCCACGCACGGCGTCGGCCGCGTCGCCACAGGCCTGAACACCGTCGGCCGCAAGGGCCTGGGCCTTGGCGGCCGTCCGGTTCCAGGCCCGGACGGTGAAGCCCTTGCGTTGCAGGTTGCGCGCGACGGGCGCACCGATCAGGCCCGTGCCGAGCACCGCAATGGTGGTTTGAAGGTTTGTATGCATGGGAGCTCCTGGGTGATGAGAGAGTGAAACAGACACGGAAAACTGAGATCCGCATTACTGGAACGATCATTCCAATTCAAGGAAAATAAAAACCCGCAACGGCACGACATGCGCGCGGCGGGTGGCGGGTGGTCGGCTATTGCGCCTGCAGCGCCATGTCGACCACGTCGACCACATCCATCAGGCACTGGCGGCGCTGCGGCGCGCTGCTGCCCTTGCCCAGCACGCGCAGGCCCTGCACGGTGTTCAGGACGAAGCGCGCCAGGGCGCGCGGCTTTTTGCTGTCGGTGATATCGCCTTCCTGCTGGCCGCGCAGGATGAGCTTTTCCAGCGCCTTTTGCAGGCGCTGGAAGTTGCCGGCCACCCTCTCGGCCACGGCCTCGTCATGGCCGGCCAGCTCCAGCGCGGCATTGGCGACCAGGCAGCCCCGGCGCCCGGCATCGCTCAATTCGTCCTGCACGATGCGCAGCAGCAGCTGCCGCACCAGGTCCCGGGCGCGTCCCGGGCCGGACAGCAGTTCCACGTTGGAGGTGGTCACGGCCTCATAGCGGCGCAGCGCATGCTGGAACAGCCCCTGCTTGTTCTCGAAGGTGCCGTACAGGCTGCTGCGCGACAGGCCCGTGCCGTCCACCAGGTCCTGCACCGAGGTGGCCGCGTAGCCGCGCTGCCAGAACACCTGCATGGCGGCGTCTGCAATGTCATCGGGGTCGAAGTCCTTGGTGCGCATGGTGGCTCATTGAATTGGAACGATCATTCCATTCAATGTAGGCGGCCGTTTGGCGGCTGTCAAGATTGCGCCAAAGGGCCTTCACTCGCAGGGAATTTCCAGCCCGACCTTCACGCGGTCCAGCGCCACGATGGTCTTGAACCATTTGACGTTGGGGTTCTCGGCGAACAGGCGCCGCGCCAGCGCCTCGTACTCCTGCATGGTGGCCACGGTGAGGACGAGCACGAAGTCCACCTCGCCCGTGACGTAGTAGCACTGCTGGACCTCGGGCACGGCGAAGTGCGACTTCATGGCGTTGAGCGCATCGATGCTGGTGCGCTCGGTCATGACCTCCACGATGATGGTGATGGGCCGGCCCACGCGCGTGGGGTCCACGGTGGCGGCCTGGCCGGTGATCACGCCCTCGGCCTGCATGCGCTTGAGCCGGCGCTGCACGGCGGCCGTGGACAGGTTGACCTGCTCGGCCAGCAGGCGCAGCGGCACCGTGCTGTCGCGCTGGACGATGGCCAGGATGGCGCGGTCGAAGCCGTCGAGGTCGGCCAGGTGTGCAGGGTGGGCGGTGTGCTTGGTCATGGGAAGCGAGGACTTTTGGAGGGTGAGAAATTTTCTCGCAAACACCCTCAATTCAGAGACCAAAAAACAGGTGTCGCGAAATAGTATTTCGTCGTTTTCCGCATCCAACGCATGCGGACCTGCCTGCCGAGAAAGCCCATCCCATGGCCACCCTGCTCCACCTGTCTCCCGTGTTTCTTGTGATGTCCATGCTCATGGTTTTGCGCCGCCCGCCTGTGCAGGCGGCCATGGCCGGGGCGGCGCTGGTCGCCCTGCTGTGGCTGGTCGATGCCTGGATGGCGAAGGGCACCGCCGCTTCCGGCGCCGCCCTGGCCGCAGCGCGCGACACGGGCGTGCTGTTCCTGAGCACGGCCTTCGTGATCGTGCCGGGCCTGGGTTTCGTGATCCTCATCGAACGCATGGGTGTCAACCAGGCGCTGAGCCAGTGGGTGCGCTCGCTGGGCCTGGGACCCGCCGATCAGGTGGTGTTCATCGTGCTGGGCCTGGCGCCGCTGCTGGAGGCGATGACGGGTTTTGGCGTGTCGCTGATCGCCACCGTGCCGCTGCTGCTGAGCCTGTTCGAGCGGCGCGCCGCGCTGCGCATGGCGCTGGCGGGCATGGCCATCATGCCCTGGGGCACGCTGGGCCTGGCCACGGTGATCGGAGCCTCGCTGGCCCATGTGGATGCGGCGGCGCTGGCCGCTGTGTCCTCGCTGACCAGCGCGCCGGTGTTCCTGGTGCTGGGCGCCCTGTCCCTGCACTTGGCAGGCGAGCGCGGTGCGCGGGCCTGGCTGCTGCTGGGCGGCTTTGGCCTGCTGTTCGTGGGCGTGCTGCATGGCATCAGCCGCTGGCTGGGTCCCGAGGTGGCGGGCGTGGGCGCAGGCTTTGCGGTGGCGCTGGGCATGCTGGTACGCGCACTGCTGCTGCGCGGAACGGCCCAGGCGGCACCCGGCTGGCCGCGACAGGCCTGGCCGTATCTGGCGCTCGCCCTTGCCATCGTGCTGCTCAAGCTGCTGGCCCTGGCCACGCAGTGGGACCAGCGCTGGATCGTGCAGGGCGCCCAGGTGGCCTGGAAGCCGCTGGCCTCCCCGGGCGTGGCGCTGACCCTGGTGCTGGCCCTGCTGCTGGCGCGCGGGGCCGGCCGTGGCGTTGCCCTGGCTGGTGCACTGGCCGCCCGCGCCAAGCGCCCGCTGCTGACCATCTTCTTCTTCCTGGCGATGTCCCAGATGATGGTCAAGGCCGGTTTCCTGTCCGGCCTGGCGCAGATGCTGGCCGAGCTGGCGCCTGCGGCCCTGGCGCCCATCGTGGCCGCCTTCGGTGCGCTGGCCGGCTACATGACGGGCTCCAACGTGGGCGGCAACGCGATCTTCATGCCCGCCATCGCCCTGCTGCCCGAGTCCTCGCGCCTGCTGCTGGCCGCCGTGCACAACAGCGCCGCCGGGCATGCGGCCCTGGGCTCCCTGTCCATCGTGATGCTGGTGCTGGGCCTGGCACGGACCACCGCGCAGGAAGAAGGCGAGCTGGTGCGCTTCGGCTTTGCGCTGGCCTGCCTCAATACGGCGGCCGTGGCGCTGGCGGCGCTGGCCCTGGCGGGTCCGGGCGTGTTCTGAAGACGTGTTCCCTCCCAATGAAAAGAGGCGCCGCAGCGCCTCTTTGCAAACACGGCAAGCCGCCCGCGTTACTTGCTGTCGCGCAGCTCCCGGCGCAGGATCTTGCCGACCGGGGTCTTGGGCAGTTCGGTGCGGAACTCGATCACGCGGGGCCGCTTGTAGCCCGTGAGGTTGTCGTGGCAGAAGTCGCGCACGGCCTGTTCGGTGAGGCTGTCGTCCCTGCGCACGATGACCAGCTTGACGGCCTCGCCGGTCTTCTCGTCGGGCACGCCGACCACGGCGCATTCGAGCACGCCGGGGCAGTTGGAGACCACGTCCTCCACTTCATTGGGATAGACGTTGAAGCCGCTGACCAGGACCATGTCCTTCTTGCGGTCCACGATCTTGAAGTAGCCGCGCTCGTCCATGGTGCCGATGTCGCCGGTGCGAAAGTAGCCGTCGGCGGTGAAGACCTTGGCGGTTTCGTCGGGGCGCTGCCAGTAGGCGGCCATGACCTGCGGGCCCTTGATGGCGACCTCGCCGCGCTCGCCGATGGTGGTCACGTCGTTTCCTTCGTCATCGACGAGCTTCATCCAGGTGCTGGGCAGGGGCACGCCGATGGTGCCCGAGAACTCGGTGGAGGTGACGGGGTTGCAGCTGACCGAGGGACTGGTCTCCGACAGGCCGTAGCCCTCGCAGATGGGGCAGCCGGTCTTTTGCAGCCACAGCTGGGCCACGGCGCTTTGCACCGCCATGCCGCCGCCGACCGAGACCTTCAGGTGCGACCAGTCCACGGTGTTGAAGTCCGGGTGGTTGGCCAGGCCGTTGAACAGCGTGCTCACGGCCGGGAAGCTGTGAAAGCGCTGCGTGGACAGCTCCTTGAGCGTGGCCTTGAGGTCGCGCGGATTGGGAATCAGGATGGTTTTGCCGCCCGTGCGCATGGACAGCATCATGTTCACCGTGAAGGCGAAGATGTGGTACAGCGGCAGCGCGCAGATGCTGGTGGGCTGCTCGCCGGCCGGCACCTTGCCCATGGCGGGCTGGTTCCAGGCCTCGGACTGCAGCACGTTGGCGATGATGTTGCTGTGCAGCAGCACCGCGCCCTTGCTCACGCCCGTGGTGCCGCCCGTGTACTGCAGCAGGGCCATGTCGGAGGCCTGCAGCTGCGGCGCCTGGAAGGGCGAGCGCATGCCCTTGGCCAGCGCGTCGTTGAAGAGCACGGCCCCTGGCAGCGAGAACGGCGGCACCAGCTTCTTGACCTTGCGCACCACGTAATTGACGATGGCGCCCTTGAGCATGCCCAGCTGGTCGCCCATGGTGCACAGCACCATGTGCTGCACCGGAGTGGCGGCCTTGCAGGCCTGCAGCGTATGGGCGAAGTTCTCGATGATGACGATGGCCTTGGCGCCCGAGTCCTTGAGCTGGTGCTCCAGCTCGCGCGCCGTGTACAGCGGGTTGACGTTGACCACCACGAAACCGGCGCGCAGCACGGCGGCCACGGCCACGGGGTACTGGGGCACGTTGGGCATCATCAGCGCCACGCGGTCGCCGCGGGCCAGGCCCAGGCTTTGCAGATAGGCAGCGAAGGCGCGGCTTTGCGCATCGACCTGGGAGTAGGTCAGCTCCTTGCCCATGAAGGAATAGGCCACACGGTCCGCGTAGCGGCTGAAGGCCTCCTCCATCAGGGCCACCAGCGAAGGGTATTGGGAGGGATCGATGTCGGCGGGCACACCTGCCGGATAGGCACCCAGCCATGGGCGGTCACTCATGCTGCTTGTCTCCTGGTTGTCTCGACTAATCGTGCATTCTCATAAAAAGCACGGTCGTTCGATACTGTGATAACCCTAGTACTACCCCTAGGGTCCGCATTGCGTTGCTCCAGGTCAAAGCTCGCCGGGCCGCCCAGGCCCCTGATCACAGCCCCATTCAATCCCAGGCGGGAGCCAGTCCGTCAGGGCTGACTTGGCGGTCGCCGCGCTCCAGCGCGGCGATGCGCTGCATGTCTTCGGCGCCCAGCACCAGCTGGCAGCTGTCCAGGTTGGCCTGCAGGTGGGCGCGCCGGGTGGACGAGGGGATGACGGCATAGCCCATGGCCATGGCCCAGGCCAGCGCCACCTGGGCGGGCGTGGCGCCGCGGGCGGCGGCGATGTCGGCCAGCACGGGATCGGCCAGCAGCTTGCCGTAGCCCAGCGTCATGTACGAGGTGGTGTGAATGGCCTGCTGGCGTGCGAAGTCGGTGACGGCGCGGTTTTGCAGATAGGGGCTGAGCTCGATCTGGTTGGTGGCGATGTTCGTGGCGCCCACGGCGGCGATGGACTGCTGCAGCAGCGCGATGTTGAAGTTGGACACGCCGATGTGGCGCGTCAGCCCCTGCTCCCTGGCGCGCATGAGGGCGCCCAGGCTGTCCTCCAGCGGCACGCTGCGCGAAGGCCAGTGGATCAGCGTCAGCTCCACATGGTCGGTGCGCAGGGCTTCAAGGCTGCGCTCCAGGCTGGGGATCAGCGCGTCGGCGGACAGGTTCTCGGTCCAGATCTTGGTGGTGAGGAACAGCTGATCGCGCGGCACGGCGCTGGCGGCGATGGCGGCCCCCACATCGGCCTCGTTGCCGTAGATCTGGGCGGTGTCGATGGCGCGGTAGCCTACTTCCAGGGCCTGGCCCACGGAGTGGCGCACCACCTCATCCTTGAGGCGGAAGGTGCCCAGGCCGAAGGCGGGCACCACGGAAGCGAGAGAGGCAGTCGATGTCATGCAGGTCTTTCAAAAAGGAAAAAAGGCGCGGAACAACGCCTCGAAGACTGCAGTCTGGCGCGTTCACGCTTGCAGATAAAGCCTGGTATCAGCAGAAAATATTTGACGCTGCAGCAACAATTGCGCCAAGCTGGCACCCCATGAAAACCACCCTGGACGAGTTGCAGGCCTTTCGCGCCGTGATCGACTGCGGCAGCATCACGGCGGCGGCCGAGCAGTTGGGACAGACCACCTCGGGCATCAGCCGCAGCCTGTCGCGCCTGGAGAAAAAGCTGGCCACCACCTTGGTGCGGCGCACCACGCGCAGCCTGGAGCTGACCGAGGAAGGCGCGCGCTTCCTGGCCCGCACGCGCGAGGTGCTGCAGGCCCTGGACGCGGCCGAGGAGGAACTGGCCGCGCGCCGTGAGGCGCCGGCCGGGCTGCTGCGCGTCAACGCGGCCTCGCCCTTCATGCTGCATGCCATCGTGCCGCTGGTGGGTGAGTTCCGCGCGCTCTATCCGCTGATCACGCTGGAGCTGAACACCGATGACCTGCACATCGACCTGCTGGCCCAGCGCACCGACATCGCCATCCGCATCGGCGAGCTGCGCGACTCCACGCTGCATGCGCGGCTGCTGTGCCACAGCCTGCTGCGCGTGCTGGCCAGCCCCGCCTACCTGCAGGCCCATGGCCCCGTGGCGAGCGTGGCCGCGCTGGCGCGCCACCAGCGCATCGGCAACAGCCAGGTGCCGGGCCTGAACCACTGGCCGCTGCGCACGCCCGAGGGCGGCGACCGCTGGGATGCCGCGCCCCAGCTCACGGCCTCCAGCGGCGAGACCATGCGCCAGCTGGCCCTGGCCGGCCAGGGCGTGGTCTGCCTGGCCGACTTCATGACCGTGCGCGATCGCGCCCAGGGCGAGCTGGTGCAGGTGCTGGCGCGCGAGACCGTGCAGCAGCGCCAGCCCATCCACGCCGTCTACTACCGCAACACGGCGCTGGCCGCGCGCATCACGGCCTTCCTGGACTTTCTCGCGCAGCGCATGGCGCAGTCCTGAGGGCCCTGTGACGACGTCCGCCTGAACGGCTTGATCGGCCCGTTCGGCTTGTGCATGCAGGGCGCATGCATATGCGTTTTGCTTCGTTGCCGCAGGGCTGGCGGTTTTACAGAATCCGGGATTCGCCGCAGCAGGCATGGGCCGGCTGCGGCCGGAGACCGTCTTGCCCCACCTGATCGAAAGCTTTGCCGACATGGCGCCCTTCGTGGCCCTGCGGCGCGACCTGCATGCCCACCCTGAGCTGGGCTTCGAGGAACACCGCACCTCGGCCATCGTGGCCGAACGCCTGGCCGCCTGGGGCGTGGAGGTGCACACCGGCCTGGCCGGCACGGGCGTGGTGGGCGTGGTGCACGGCAGGCATACGTACGCACGCCACGGCACGCGCACCATCGGCCTGCGCGCCGACCTGGATGCGCTGCCGCTGCAGGAAGAAAACCGGTTCGCCCACCGCTCGCAGCACGCAGGCCGCATGCATGCCTGCGGCCATGACGGCCACACCACCATGCTGCTGGCCGCGGCCTGGCATCTGGCACGCACGCGCGACTTCGCGGGCACGGTGCACCTGATCTTTCAGCCCGCCGAAGAGATGGGCAAGGCCGGCGCACGCAGGATGATCGACGAAGGCCTGTTCGAGCGCTTCCCCTGCGATGCGGTCTTCGCACTGCACAACTTCGCGCTGGACCGCGTGGGCAGCTTCTCAACCCGGGCGCGCTCATGGCCTCCAGCAACACCTTCCGCATCGTGCTGCATGGGCAGGGCACGCATGCCTCGCTGCCGCACACGGGCACCGATCCGGTGGCCGCCACCATTGATCTGGCCCAGCAGCTGCAGACCCTGGTCGCGCGCCATGTGGATTCGCGCGAACGCGCACTGCTGGCGGTCACGCAGATCCAGGGCTCGGACGCGCCCAACGTGATTCCCGACAGCGCCTGGGTGGGCGGCACGGTGCGCACCTTCTCCGTGGCGGCGCTGGACATCCTCGAAGCCGCCCTGCGCCGCCAGGCCGAGCACACGGCCTTGGCCCATGGCTGCAGGGCCGAGATCCATTTCCGGCGCGCCTCGCCGCCCCTGGTCAACCACGCGGCCGAGGCCGCCTTCGCCGCCGCCGTGATGCGCGAGATCGCGGGCGACGACGCCGTGGACACGCAGTTCCCCGGCGTGCTGGCGGCCGAGGACTTCGCCCACATGCTGCAGGCGCGCCCCGGCTGCTACGCCTTCATCGGCAACGGCCAGGGCGATCACCGACTGCCCGGCCATGGCGACGGCCCCTGCCTGATCCACAACCGCTCCTACGACTTCAACGACGACATCCTTGCCATCGGCGCCAGCTACTTCGTGCGGCTGGTGGAGCGGTGGCTTGCCGTCACCCAGGAAACTTCCCCATGAAAACCTCTCACCCTTCTCCCGTCACCCGCCGCGTTCTGCTGGCAGCAGCCCTGGCCCTGGGACTGGCACCGGCCGTGCATGCCGAACGCGTGATCCGCATCGTCGTGCCCTTCGGCGCGGGCGCCACGCAGGACACGGTGGCACGCACCTTCAGCAATGAACTGGGCCAGGCCCTGGGCGCCACCGTGGTGGTGGAAAACCGGGCGGGCGCGGGTGGCAGCGTGGGCACGGCCCAGGTGGCCAAGTCCGCGCCGGACGGCAACACCCTGGTGCTGGCTGCGGCCAGCCACAACCTGGCCGGCCATCTGTACGCGAAGCTGCCCTATGACCCGCTCAAGGACTTCGTGGGCGTGTCTTTCCTGGGCCGCACGGGCTATGTGGTGGGCGTGCCGGCCGCCTCGGGCGTGCAGACCCTGGGCGAGCTGCTGCAGCGCGCCAGGGCCCAGCCCGGCCAGCTCAACTATGCGTCGGCCGGCAATGGCAGCGCCTCGCACCTGGCCTCGGCCTCGCTGGCCGCGCAGGCGGGCGTCAAGCTGCAGCACATCCCCATGAAATCCACGGGCGACGCCACGACCGAACTGCTGGCCGGCCGCGTGCAGCTGGTCACGGGCGCCACCATCGGCATGCTGGCCTTCCAGAAGGACCCGCGCGTCAAACTGCTGGCCTACTCGGGCCAGCAACGGTCGCGCTTCCTGCCCGATCTGCCCACGGTGGCCGAGTCCGGCGTGCCCGGCTATGCCTTCGACTCCTGGCTGGGCCTGCTGGCACCGGCCGGCACGCCGCCCGCCGAAGTGGAGCGCATCAACGCCGCCGTGCGCAAGGTGCTGGCCGAGCCCGTGGTCCAGGAGCGCCTGGCCCGCGTGGGCGTGGAAGCCGCCACCCTGCCGGCCGCCGAATTCCAGCGCCTGCTCAAGGACGACTGGGAAGCGTCCGGGCGCATCGTCAAGGCGGCCGACGTGCGCATCGAATAGTCACCCAGGCCGTCACAGCAGCTTGGTACCCAGCGGCACCTCGCGGTCGGGCACGCACAGCGCCACCTCGCCGTTCTCGTTGTGGAATCCCGTGACCAGGCATTCCGAGCGCATGGGCCCGATCTGCTTGCTGGGAAAGTTCAGCACAGCCACCACCTGGCGGCCTATCAGTTCCTCGGGCCGGTACAGCGCCGTGATCTGGGCGCTGGACTTGCGCAGGCCCAGCGCCGGGCCGAAGTCGACCTGCAGCACATAGGCGGGGCGGCGCGCCTCCTTGAACACCTGGGCGTCCACGATGCGGCCCACGCGCAGCTCCACCTTGAGGAAGTCGTCAAAGCCAATGGTCTCGTGCAATGCGGATGAAGTAGTCATGCGGCCATGATGCCGCGCCGCCGGTGCCGGCATTGTCGAGCAACGCTTGCAGTGCCGGGGCACACTGTCCGCCATGAAAAAGGCCGGCATCGCGTCCGATGCCGGCCTGGTGCGAGGCCCTCGACAGGCCCCGCAGCGGTTCACGCCAGGATTACTTGGCGGCGACCACGCGCACCATTTCCAGGCACTTGTTGGAGTAGCCCCACTCGTTGTCGTACCAGGACACGACCTTCACGAAGGTCTTGTCCAGGGCGATGCCGGCTTCGGCATCGAACACCGAGGTGCAGGACTCGCCGCGGAAGTCCGTGGCCACGACCTTGTCTTCGGTGTAGCCCAGCACGCCCTTGAGCGCGCCTTGCGACTGGGCCTTCATTTCGGCGCAGATCTCTTCGTAGCTGGCTTCGCTGTTCAGCTCCACCGTCAGGTCCACCACCGACACGTCGGAGGTGGGCACGCGGAAGGACATGCCGGTCAGCTTCTTGTTGAGCTCGGGAATCACCACGCCCACGGCCTTGGCTGCGCCCGTGCTGGAGGGAATGATGTTTTCCAGTATGCCGCGGCCGCCGCGCCAGTCCTTGTTGCTGGGGCCGTCCACGGTCTTTTGGGTGGCGGTGGCAGCGTGCACGGTGGTCATCAGGCCGCGCTTGATGCCCCACTTGTCGTTGAGCACCTTGGCCACGGGAGCCAGGCAGTTGGTGGTGCAGGAGGCGTTGGAGATCACGTCCTGGCCAGCGTAGGTCTTGCAGTTCACGCCGAAGACGAACATCGGGGTGCTGTCCTTGGAAGGCGCGGACATGATGACCTTCTTGGCGCCGGCAGCCAGGTGCTTGCGTGCGGTCTCGTCGGTCAGGAACAGGCCGGTGGCCTCGATCACGATGTCGGCGCCGACTTCGTTCCACTTCAGGTTGGCGGGGTCGCGCTCCTGCGTCAGGCGGATGGTCTTGCCGTTGACGATCAGGTTGGAGCCCTCCACCGAGACCTCACCCTTGAAGCGGCCGTGAACGCTGTCGTACTTGAGCATGTAGGCCAGGTAGTCGGGCTCGAGCAGGTCGTTGATGCCCACGACTTCGATGTCGCTGAAGTTCTGCACGGCAGCGCGGAACACCATGCGGCCGATGCGGCCGAAGCCGTTGATACCGATCTTGATCGTCATATTTGCCTCTTGGATTGACGGATTGCGAAAAACGGAAAAACTGAAACGGTGAGGGCCAGGCCGGGCCTGGAGGGCGGCAAAAAGGGGCCACAGGCCCCTTCTCGCAGCTTTACTTGCCGGCGCGCTGCAGCGCAGCCTGCACGGTGTCGGCCACGTTCTCGGCCGTGAAGCCGAAGTGCTTGAACAGCACGGGCGCTGGGGCCGATTCGCCGTAGGTGTCGATACCGACGACAGCGGCGCAGCCGTACTTCCACCAGAAGTCGGTCACGCCCATTTCCACGGCGATGCGCGGCAGGTTGGCCGGCAGCACCTGGCTCTTGTACTTGGCGTCCTGCTTGTCGAAGGTGGTGGTGCTGGGCATGGAGACCACGCGCACGGCGACCTTGCGCTCGGCCAGCAGCTTCTGGGCGGCCAGGGCCAGCTGCACTTCGGAGCCGGTGGCAATGATGACGGCCTGGGCCTTCTTGTTCAGGCCGACGGCCTTGGGTTCGGACAGCACGTAGGCGCCGCAGGCGATGTCGTCCAGCGCGTCTTCGGTCTTGGCTGCGTAGGCCAGGTTCTGGCGCGACAGCAGCAGGGCCGTGGGCTTGTTCTTCTGGCTCAGGGCCACGGTCCAGGCGACGGCGGTTTCCGTGGTGTCGGCAGGGCGCCAGACATCCAGGCCCGGGATCAGGCGCAGAGAGGCGGCGTGCTCGATGGACTGGTGGGTGGGGCCGTCTTCGCCCAGGCCGATGGAGTCGTGCGTGAAGACATGGACCACGCGCTGCTTCATCAGCGCGGCCATGCGGATGGCGTTGCGGCTGTAGTCGCTGAAGGTCAGGAAGGTGCCTGCGTAGGGGATGTAGCCGCCATGCAGGGCGATGCCGTTCATGATGGCGGCCATGCCGAACTCGCGCACACCGTAGTTGATGTGGCGGCCGATCTTGCCGTCTTCGGTCAGGACCACGGCACCCTTGTCGTCCACGCGCAGCGAAGGCGTGCTCTTGGTGTTGGTCAGGTTGGAGCCGGTCAGGTCGGCCGAGCCGCCCAGCAGTTCGGGCAGGGCTGCGGTCAGGCCTTCCAGGACCAGCTGGCTGGCCTTGCGGCTGGCCACGGTGGCGCCTGCGTCATGCGCGTCGGAGGCGATCTGCGCGGCGATCTCGCCGAAGTTGGCGGGCAGGTCACCGGCCATGCGGCGCTTGAATTCGGCAGCCAGTTCGGGGAAGGCCTTGGCATAGGCGGCGAACTTCTTGTTCCAGGCCGCTTCGGCCTTGGCGCCGGCGGCCTTGGCATCCCAGTCGCCGTAGACGCTGGCGGGGATGTCGAAGGGGCCGTGCTCCCAGCCCAGGGCCGCGCGGGTCAGTGCGATTTCCTCGGCGCCCAGGGGCTCGCCGTGGGCCTTGGCCGTGTCCTGGCGGTTGGGCGAGCCCTTGCCGATGCTGGTCTTGCAGCAGATCAGCGTGGGCTTGTCGCTGCTCTTCTTGGCGGCGGCGATGGCGGCATCGATGGCCTGCACGTTGTGGCCGTCCACGTCGCGCACCACGTTCCAGCCATAGGCTTCGAAGCGGGCGGGCGTGTTGTCGATGAACCAGGGGGCGACCTTGCCGTCGATGGAGATGCCGTTGTCGTCGTACAGCGCCACCAGCTTGCCCAGCTTCCAGGCGCCGGCCAGGGCCGCGGCCTCGTGGCTGATGCCTTCCATCAGGCAGCCGTCACCCAGGAACACGTAGGTGTGGTGGTCGACGATGGCGTGGCCTGCGCGGTTGAACTCGGCGGCCAGCAGCTTTTCGGCCAGCGCGAAGCCCACGGCATTGGTGATGCCCTGGCCCAGCGGGCCGGTGGTGGTTTCCACGCCGGGGGTGATGCCCACTTCGGGGTGGCCGGCCGTCTTGCTGTGCAGCTGGCGGAAGTTCTTGAGTTCGTCGATCGGCAGCGCGTAGCCCGTGAGGTGCAGCAGCGCGTAGATCAGCATGGAGCCGTGGCCGTTGGACAGGATGAAGCGGTCACGGTCAGCCCATTGCGGGTTGACGGGGTTGTGCTTGAGGTGACGGCTCCACAGTGCCACGGCCATGTCGGCCATGCCCATGGGGGCGCCGGGGTGGCCGGAGTTGGCTTGTTGAACGGCATCCATTGCGAGTGCGCGGATCGCATTCGCCATTTGTTGAGTGTTGGCCATCAGGGCGCTCCGTGAAGGAGGGGGTAATCAGAGTAAGCCGGCTATTTTAAAGGACGCGGGTTTTCGGCTCCCGCGCGCGGGGCAATGGCCGCTGGCAATGGTCTACAGTTGCGCTCCATGACCGCCTCGCCCATCCAGCCGTTCCCCGCCGCCAAGGCGCTTTTCCTCACCGAGCAGCCACCGGCCATGCTGCTGGCCGCAGGCCGTGGCGAGCGCATGCGGCCGCTGACCGACACCTGCCCCAAGCCGCTGCTGCAGGTGCAGGGCCGGCCGCTGCTGCAGCACCACCTGCAGGCCCTTGCGCAGGCCGGCGTGCGCCGCGCCGTGGTCAACACGGGCTGGCTGGGCGAGCAGATTCCCGCGCGCTTCGGGGCGCGCTTCGCGCCCGACACAGGTGGCGAGCCGCTGCATCTGGCCTATTCCCCCGAGCCCGAGCAGGCGCTGGAGACCGCGGGAGGCATTGCGCGCGCGCTGCCGCTTCTGGACACGGTGTTCTGGCTGGCGGCCGGCGATGTCTACGCGCCCGACTTTGATTTCCCGTTCGAGGCGGCCCGCGAATTTGCCGCCAGCGGACGGCTGGCCCATCTGTGGCTGGTGCCCAACCCCGAGCACCATCGGCGTGGCGACTTCGGCGTGGACGAACTGGGCCTGGCCTGCGACTGGCCCGAGGGAGATGCCCGCCCGCGCCAGACCTACGGCACGATCGCACTGCTGCGCGCCGAGCTGTTTGCCGCGCCCTGGTGCGACATCCCGCCCGGCAACCCCGACGGTTGGCGCGTGCCGCTGGTGGCGCTGCTGCGCCGGGCGATGGCCGCCGGCCAGGTGAGCGCCAGCCTGTATGCCGGGCGCTGGACCGACGTGGGCACGCCCGAGCGGCTGCAGCGGCTCAACACGCCAGCCGCCTGAGACGTCGGACTGACACGCCGGCCTGGCACGTTGGCCTGGGGCGCCCGCTGGTGACTTCGCCGCCCGGGCAGGCGAAGGCGCTCCGTGTTAGCGTCGCCGGTTCGGCGCAGCGGCGCGCCAGAAAGCCTTTCGATGAGTGTGATCCAGTATGTGATGTTCCTGGCCCTGGTGGGCCTGGCGACGTTTTGCCAGAACCTGACGGGCTTTGCCTTCGGGCTGATCTTCGTGGGCGTGGCCGGTGCCACGCACCTGATGGGCATTGGCGATGCGGCCAACGTGGCCTGCCTGCTGTCCGTGGTCAACGGCGTGGCCTACCTGCGCGCCCACCGCCAGGTGCCGCAGTGGTCCCTGCTCAAGCCCATGCTGATCAGCAGCGTCATCGGCGTGATCGGCGGCGTGCTGCTGCTGCAGTGGCTCAGCGGCAATGCGCTGAGCGGGCTGCGCATGCTGCTGGGCCTGGCCATCGTGGCCTGCGCGCTGTTGCTGTTGCTGCAAAAGCAGGTCAACGCGCAGGTGTCGGGGCCGGTGTCGCTGTGGGTGGCCGGTGTGGCCTCGGGGCTGCTGGGCGGGCTGTTTGCCACGCCAGGCCCGCCCATGGTCTACCACCTGTACCGCCAGCCGCTGGACCGTCTGGTGGTGCGCCAGTGCCTGTTTGCCATGTTCCTTACCTGCGCGCTGCTGCGCCTGGTGATGGTGGCCTGGGAGGGCGAGATCACCGCCAGCGTGCTGCTGGCCGCAGCCCTGGCCTTTCCCGTGGTGACGGTGGTGACCTGGCTGCACATGCGCCATCCGCCCGCCCTGCCCAAGCGGCTGGTCGAATGGATGGTCTGCCTGCTGCTGGTGCTGTCGGGCACCAGCCTGCTGGTGTCGGGCTGGAACGCCAGCCACCCCCAGCCCGTGGTGCCCGATGACGAGATGGCCATGGCCGTGCCCCAGCGGTCCCAGGCTGCGGCCCCCGCGCCGCGCTGACAACAAAAAAGCCCGCCGGGCGGACCGGCGGGCTTTTTTGAAGGGGGAAGGAACCGATCAGTTCACGACCTGCTGCAGCGATCCGGCAGCGTACTTGGCTGCCATCTGCTCCAGCGTGTAGCCCTTGATCTTGGCGCCCTGGCCTTCGCAGCCGAACTCGATGTAGCGGGCCTTGCAGATCTGCTTGGCGGCTTCGCGGGCGGGCTTGAGCCATTCGCGGGCGTCGAACTTCTCGGGGTTCTCGGCCAGGAACTTGCGCACGGCGCCGGTCATCGCCAGGCGGATGTCGGTGTCGATGTTGATCTTGCGCACGCCGTGCTTGATGGCTTCCTGGATTTCCTCGACGGGCACGCCGTAGGTTTCCTTCATGGCGCCGCCGTACTGGCGGATGATTTCCAGCAGTTCCTGGGGCACGGAGGAGGAGCCGTGCATGACCAGGTGGGTGTTGGGCAGGCGCGCGTGGATTTCCTTGACGCGCTGGATGGACAGGATGTCGCCCGTGGGCTTGCGCGTGAACTTGTAGGCGCCGTGGCTGGTGCCGATGGCAATGGCCAGCGCGTCCAGCTGCGTGGCCTTGACGAACTGGGCCGCTTCCTCGGGGTCGGTCAGCAGGGCCGAGTGGTCGAGCACGCCTTCGGCGCCCACGCCGTCTTCCTCGCCGGCCATGCCGGTTTCCAGCGAGCCCAGGCAGCCGAGTTCACCTTCGACGGTGGCGCCCAGCTTGTGGGCCATTTCCACGACCTTGCGGGTCACGTCCACGTTGTATTCGAAGGAGGAAGGCGTCTTGCCGTCTTCCATCAGCGAGCCGTCCATCATCACCGAGCCGAAGCCCAGGTTCAGCGCGCCCTGGCAGATGGCGGGCGAGGTGCCGTGGTCCTGGTGCATGACCAGGGGGATGTGGGGATACTGCTCGGCGGCGGCCTGGATCAGGTGCTTGATGAAGGGCTCGCCGGCGTACTTGCGGGCGCCTGCGCTGGCCTGCAGGATGACGGGCGCGCCCACTTCGTCGGCGGCCGACATCACGGCTTGCACCTGCTCCAGGTTGTTGACGTTGAAGGCGGGAAGACCGTAGCCGTTTTCGGCAGCGTGGTCCAGCAGTTCGCGCATCGAAACGAGAGGCATGTGTAGGGTCCGTATCAAGTTGTTGAGAGGGGGATGCCCCTGCCGCATGGCGGCCGCCGCTGCGTCATGGGTTCGCTGCGGGGCTGCGGCCGGGGGATCGCGGCAGTAACCGCTTGGTAACTGGCGATTTTAACCAGCTGCCGCCAACCCTGTCCCGGGCATTCCCATGCGGTAGCAGGTCGTGAAGCCTTCGGGCGGCGCGGCCTCGCCAAAGCTTCCCTGGTGGGCGCGCAGCACGCGCGCCACGATCTCGTGGCCCAGGTGCAGGCTGTCCACGGGCGCTGCCGCGCGCTCTGCGCCATCGCGGCGGCCGTCGTCGCAAACCTGCAACCAGACCTCGCCGTCGGGCCCCTGCCCGGCCTGCACCTCGATCTGCGTGCCGTGCGGTGTGTGCTTGAGGGCGTTTTCCACCAGGTTGCGCAGCGCCAGCTCCAGCAGCACGGCATTGCCCATCACGCCCAGTGCCTCAGGCGCCTGCACGGACAGGCTGCAGCCGCGCTGCCAGGCCGCCTGCGCATGGGCGGCCACCACCTGGCGGGCCAGCGCGGCCAGGTCCACGGGCACGGGCGGGTCGGCCAGCATGGCGCGTCCTGCGCGCGCCAGTGCCAGCAGCTGGCTGAGCACATGGCCGGCGTGCAGCGCGTCCTGGCCTATGCGCGCCAGCGCGGCGCGCTGGGCCGGGGCATCCATGGCGCCGGCCGGCGCATCGCCCAGGGCACGCGCCTGCAAGGCGATGGAGGCCAGCGGCGTGCGCAGTTCATGGGCCACTTCGTTGGCCAGGCTGCGCTCGCGCTCCAGCGCCTCCTGCTGGCGGTCCAGCAAGGTGTTGATGGAGTTCACCACGGGCATGAATTCCCGCAGCGCGTGGCGGTGCGAAACGCGCTCGGCCTGGGCCAGGTCCAGGCGCTCGACCTCGCGCGAGAGTTCGTTGAGCGGCCGCATGCCGCGTCGAATGGCCAGCCCCAGCGCCAGCGCGACCACAGGCAAAAGCCACAGGCCCGGCTCGATCATCTGGCCCGCGATGTCGTCGGCCAGTTCGTCGCGCTCCTGCAGCTCGATCATCACGCTGACCTTGCGTGCATGGTCGCGGCTCCATTGGGTGAAGCTGCGCCAGGCCCGATGCTCGGGACCCAGGCGCAGGGTGGCAAAGCCCTGCTCGGTGTCGAAGGCGGGCTCGGGCGCATCGCCCGTGCGCGAGATCAGCCGCCCCGCGCCATCCCACAGGGCCACGCTCAGCGACTGCTGGTAGTCGTGGGCCATCAGGCCGGGGGGCTCATGCACGGGCGTGGCTGCTCCCTGGCCTACGGCGCCTGCGACTTCCAGGTTGAGCACCAGCGCAGCGACGCCGGCCAGGTGGCCGTCGGTGAGCTCGTCGGCCTCGTGCACGCCGGTCTGGTAGCCCAGCGCCACGAAGCTGGCCCAGACCACGACCAGCGCGCCCAGCATCCAGGCCATCAGATGCCAGATCAGCGAGGGGCGGCGCTGCTGCGCGGTGCTCATGGGTTCTCCGCAGGAAGAAAGTAGCCCACGCCGCGCATGGTGACGATGCTGGCATTGCCCAGCTTCTTGCGCAGGTGGTGGATATGGACTTCGACGGCATTGCTTTCCACGGCCGTGCCCCAGCTGTAGAGATGTTCCTCGATCTGCTGGCGCGAGAGCACGCGCCCGCGCGCCTGCAGCAGCACCCAGAGCACGGAGAACTCGCGCGGCGACATTTCCACCAGCTTTCCGTCGCGGCGCACGGTGCGCGCGGCCGGGTCGACCTCCAGCTCGCCATGGCGGATCACGGGTGCCGCCTGCCCGCCTGCGCGGCGCAGCATGGCGCGCAGCCGCGCCTCCAGCTCGTCGATGTCGAAGGGCTTGACCAGGTAGTCATCGGCACCCAGGTCCAGCCCGGCGATGCGCTCGCGCACCTGGTCGCGCGCGGTGAGGATGAGCACGGGCGTGTTGGGGTCCGGCAGGGCGTGGATGTCGCCACCCGGGCGGCGCGGGCTCCGCAGGCGGCGCAGGATTTCGCTGCCATCGCCATCGGGCAGGCCCAGGTCCAGCAGCACGGCGTCGAAGCGCTCCATCTCCAGCGCATGCCAGGCATCGGCCACGGTGGAGCAGACGTCGACCGCATAGCGGCGCTGTTGCAGATTGGCCTGCAGGCCTGCGGCAATGCCCGCGTTGTCTTCGACGACCAGTATTCGCATGCGCGCATTGTGCAATGGCCGCTGCCGGCTGCGGCGCCAGACGATGGCCGCACGCCGGGGCATGCGTTAAGACGGGTTTAAGCCGCGCTTCTCATGCTGCCGGCCATGCCGACACCTGAACCCCGAGATTTTTCCGCCGCCCCTGCGCAGGGCCCCTCCTTCAAAAGCACCCTGCTGTGGACCCTGGCGGCGCTGGCCGTGGTCCTGGCCTGGGATGCCGGCGCCCTGGACCTGGCCATGGCCCGCTGGTTTGGCGACGCCGATGGCTTTGCGCTGCGTTCGGACTGGTTCTTCGTGAACATCGCCCACGAAAGCGCACGCCGCCTGGCCTGGCTGGTGGTGCTGGGCCTGACGCTGTGCGTCTGGCGGCCCATCGGCCCGCTGCGCCTGCTGCCTCACGGGCGGCGCGTGCAGCTGGTGGCGGGCATCTTGCTGTCGCTGGCCCTGATCTCGCTGCTCAAGTACACCAGCGCGACCAGCTGCCCCTGGGACCTGGCCGAGTTCGGCGGCGTGGCGCGCCATGTCTCGCACTGGTCGCTGGGCCTGGCCGACGGCGGGCCGGGCCGCTGCTTTCCCGCAGGCCACGCCTCGGCAGGCTTTGCCTTTCTGGCCGGCTATTTCGCGCTGCGCCGCCATGCACCCCGCGCAGCCTGGATCTGGCTGGCCGTCTCGCTGGCCGCAGGCCTGTCGATGGGCCTGGCCCAGCAGATGCGCGGCGCCCATTTCATGAGCCACACGCTGTGGACCGGCTGGCTGTGCTGGACGGCGGGCTGGCTTTTCGACCTGGCGGTCACGCGTGCGCTGCGCACCCGGGACAGCGCGCCTGACTCCCTGTGGCCCGCCGCCAGCCTTCCGCCTTCCACTCCCTGATCAAGCGTTGCCATGCTGCCCCTGGACCCCGCCCTGTTCACGCTGCTGAACGCCAACGCGCAAACGCCCGCCATCTCGATCGAGGCGGCGCGCGCCATCTCCTCCTGGCTTCCCTCGCTGTGCGCCCTTCCCGTGATGGCCGGGTTGCTGCGCGGCTCGCCCGCCCTGCGCCGCACGCTGGTGCTGGCCCTGCTGTCCATGCTGGCCGCCTGGGCCGTGGCACGGCTGGTCCGCTGGGGCTTCCCCGCGCCGCGTCCTGCCCAGCTGGGCATGGGCGTGCAATGGGTGGAACACGCGCTGCGGTCCAGCTTTCCGAGCATGCACGCCACGGGCGCCTTTGCCCTGGCCCAGGCGCTGACCCTGGGCTGCACGCGCCACCGCCGCTGGGTCATGGTGTCAGCCTGGTCGCTGGCCCTGGGCATGGGCTGGAGCCGCGTGCACCTGGGCGTGCACTTCCCGTCCGATGTGGTCGGCGGTGCCATCGTGGGCATCTGCAGCGCCACCCTGGTCTGGCATGCTGCGCTGTGGCGCTGCCTTGCCGTCATGCCCAACCTGCTGCCCTACAACGCACGAACCCACTCAGGCAGGCCCCGATAGACCATGGCGAAGGCATAGCGCACGGCACATAAAACTGGCGCCCCCCAGAACGAGGGACACCGAGCAAGGGCCGCCCCGCCGCGAGGGTGTCGTCCCCCCCGCGTAGCAAGAGGGGGAAGGCGCGAAGCGCCTCAGGGGGTTAGTTCACACGACATATCTTCAGCATGTTCGTGCCACCGGGCTGGCCCATGGGCTCGCCGCAGGTGATGGCATAGACATCGCCGCTTTGCACGATGTTGCGCGCGCGCAGATGGCCTTCGGCCTGGTCCAGCGCGGTGTCGCGGTCGGCGCTGGTGTCCATGAGCAGGGGGCGCACGTTGCGGTACATGGCCATCTTGCGCTGCGTGGAGATCTTGGGCGTGAGCGCGTAGATGGGGATGTGGATGCGGTGGCGGCTCATCCACAGCGCGGTGGAGCCGCTGTCCGTCATGGCGACGATGGCCTTGGCGCCCAGGTGGTGGGCCGTGAACAGCGCGCCGATGGCGATCGACTGGTCGATACGCGAGAACTGGCGGCCGGTGAACTCGGCATCGCTGTCCGGGTCTTCGGCGGCTTCCGCGGCGGCGCAGATCTTGGCCATTTCCTGCACGGTCTCCAGCGGGTACCTGCCGGCGGCGGTCTCGGCGCTGAGCATGACGGCGTCCGTGCCGTCCAGCACGGCGTTGGCCACGTCGCTGACCTCGGCGCGCGTGGGCACGGGGTTGGTGATCATGCTCTCCATCATCTGCGTGGCGGTGATCACGAACTTGTCCATGTCGCGCGCCATGCGGATCATCTTCTTTTGCAGCGCGGGCACGGCAGCGTTGCCCACTTCCACGGCCAGGTCGCCGCGCGCCACCATGATGCCGTCGGAGACATGCAGTATCTCTTCCAGGCGCGGAATGGCCTCGGCGCGCTCGATCTTGGCGATCAGGCCGGGCTTGTGGCCGTACTGGGCCGCAGCCACGTTGCACAGCTGGCGCGCCATCTCCATGTCGGTGGCGTTCTTGGGAAAGCTCACGGCCACGTAGTCGGCCTGGAAGCTCATGGCGGTCTTGATGTCCTCCATGTCCTTGGCCGTCAGCGCCGGGGCCGTCAGGCCGCCGCCCTGCTTGTTGATGCCCTTGTTGTTGGACAGCTCGCCGCCGAGCTTGACGGTGGTGTGCACCTCGTCGCCACGCACATGGTCCACGGTGAGCACGATCAGGCCGTCGTTGAGCAGCAGCACGTCGCCGGGCTTCACGTCGCGCGGCAGTTCCTTGTAGTCCAGGCCCACGCCGTTGATGTCGCCGGGCTCGGTGCGCGACGCGTCGAGCACGAAGCGCGCGCCGGGCTCCAGCATGACCTTGCCTTCGGCGAACTTGCCGACGCGGATCTTGGGGCCCTGCAGGTCGGCCATGATGGCCACCTCGCGGCCTGCGCGCTGGGCCGCCTCGCGCACCATGGTGGCGCGGTCGATGTGGTCCTGCGCCTTGCCGTGGCTGAAATTCAGGCGCACCACGTTGACGCCTTCGCGCACCATCTGTTCCAGCAGTTGCGGGTCGCTGGAAGCGGGGCCCAGGGTGGCGACGATCTTGGTGGCACGGCTCACTTGCATGGAATGTCTCTCGCTCAGGGTTTGTAATCGGGTTTCAATTCTCACACGAATGCGGTTACATGAAGGCAACATTCCGGCATGCGGTGCGGGCCTGAAGACCCCGCGTCCTGAGCCTGCGCAAGGGGGCGGCCGGATGCCGTTGCCATCGCCGAACACTGCGGTGCACTGCCTTTGCCGCTATTGCTTTTGATGCTGCACGGCAGCATTCCCGGCAAAGGCGCTGTGCCATGCCGGTCTCCTGTGAAAGCAGTTTTGCCCGCCGCGTTCGCAATGCCTGCTGCACCGCACCGCACCGCACCGCACCGCACCGCACCGCACCGCAGGACACCACAGAATCAGACTGGTCCACATTGACGCGGCCCGCCCCTGCTTCCTAGCATCGCCTTCATATTCCTGTGGTCCACCCGGCCCGCAGGCCGCAGCCAGAACATACGGTTCCCCTTGGTTTCGCATGCTCAGCCAGCCCATCCACAGCTTTGCCATGCCACCAGGAAATCCACCATGCTTGACCGCAGACGCTTTGTTCTGACCACCCTGGCCTCCCCGGCGCTGACCGCCTGCGGCGCGGGTAGCGATGTTGCTGCCAACCGCTATGTCCAGACTCCCCTGCTCGCCAGCCATGCGCGCTACGGCGCGCGCTTCACGCAGCCCGGCTTCGTCAACGGCTGGGGCATCGCCATCCGCCCGGCCGGCGCGGGAGGCCATTTCTGGATTGGCGGCGGGGGCACGTCCTGGCAGTTCATCGGTGACGTGGCTCGCTCGGCCGATCCCGGGATGCGCGCCCTGCACCAGGACGGCCTGCGCGAAGTGGCCGTTCCGCGCTCCGATGCCCTGACCGGCGATGACAGTGCCGGCAAAGTCACCGGCGTGGTCTACAACGGTGCGCCCCTGGACTCGCAGCTGCTGCGGGTCCGGCAGCAGCCTGCCGCCGGACGACTGCTCGAGGGCTCGGCCCGCTTCGTCTTCGTGACCGACAGCGGCAGCGTCAGCGCCTGGACGGAGCGCGATGCGCAGACGGGCGCCATCGTCCGGGTGGACGGCCCTGCGGTGGAAATGTTCAATGGTGCCGACCAGGGCATGGCTTTCTTCGGGGCCGCCATCCACACGGGCCGATGGGACCGCGTGTGGATGGCCGACTTCGGCGCCCGGCCCCAGATCCGCACGCTGGACGCGCAGTGGCAACTGGTGCCCACCCAGGGCTTCGCCAACCCGTTCGCATCAGGCGCGGCAGGCGAGGCCCGGCCCGGTGATCCGGTGCCCTTCAACATCCAGGTCGTCAACGACGGCCGCCGCGACCGCGTGTTCGTGCTCTATGCGATCAGCCAGCCCGACCCGGACGATCCCCTGGCGTTCCATGCCGGCGAGGAGGATGCTCTGGACGCAGCCGCAGAAGCGGCCAGCGGCAACCGGCCTGCGCGCGGCAGGCTGGCCGAGTTCGACCTCGACGGCCGCCTGCTGCGCATGTATGAGGACGATGGACGCCTGAATGCGCCCTGGGGCGTGGCCATCGCTCCTGACGGCTTCGGCGCAATGGCGGGGCACCTGCTGGTCGGCAACTTCGGGGGAGCAGGCCGCATCTGTGCCTTCGACCTGTCCACGGGCCGCTATGTGGACGATCTGCGCGACGCGCAGGACCGCCCCGTGGCCATCCCCGGCCTGTGGGCCCTGCAGTTCGGCAACGGCGTGGCCCTGGGCGACAGCGACGCGCTCTACTTCGCCGCCGGCCCCGAGGACGAAACCGAGGGCCTGTTCGGCTCGCTGAGGCTTCTGTGACGCTTCATCCTGGCGGTGTCATTGCGCAGACGCCAGGCCTCACACCAGCCCGTGCGAGAGCAGGTAGGTGATGGCATGGGCCACCATGGCCGCCTCCAGGCCATAGCGCCAGAACAGGAAGCCGCCCACGGCGCCGTGGACGACCTCGAACAGCAGCAACTGCAGCACCAGCGCGTCCGACAGGCCGCCCCAGGTGCTCCAGGCCAGGGCCAGCTGCAGCATGCCCCACAGCAGGGCCGACAGCATGACGGACCACCAGCCCAGCGTCCATCCCGGGCGGCGGTCTGTGCGTCCGCTCAGCCGCCACAGCAGCCACATCACCAGCGTCATGCCGCCCAGCCGCATCACCAGCTCGGCCGTGATGCCCGCGTACAGCATCTTGGCGCCCAGCGGCATGGCGTAGACGGGGTCGATCAGGGTCAGGTCGTCGGGCCAGGCCAGGGCCAGGGTCACCAGCCAGGCCGCGCCGACCACGCCACCGGCCAGCCCCGGCAGCGTGAGGTAGCGCACGGCGCGCTGGGGCGAACGCCCGGCCACCCAGGTGGTCAGCAGCGGTGCGGACAGGCCCAGCCGCGGCCCCAGCCACACGCCCACGCCCACGGGCAGGGCCAGCAGCGCGGCCATCACGCCAATGCCGGTGAGCGGCGTGACCAGCGGCTCCACGGGCAGGCCCAGCATGCGCATCCAGTCGGGCAGCACGAACCAGGCCATGGCCGCCACGCCGGGCAGCCCCAGCAGCCAGAGCACCGTGAAGATGCGCCAGCTCAGCCGGGGCAGTGCGGGTGCGGCATAGGCCGATGGGGCGGGCATGAGAGTGGACACGGGGCCGGTGGTGGGCAGGCTGGCGTTGTCAGTCACGCATCAAGGCTTCTATCTCGTCGGGCTCCACGGGCACGCCGCGCGTGATCAGCTCGCAGCCGGTCTCGGTGACGATGGCATCGTCCTCGATGCGGATGCCGATGTTGTGGAACTGCTCGGGCACGCCGGCCGCAGGGCGCACGTAGATGCCCGGCTCGATGGTGGTGCACATTCCCGGACGCAGGATGCGGCTGGGGCGGTTGGTGATGGTCTCGCCCGACAGCGGGTCCTTGCGCTCGTGCGACTGGCCCAGCTCCGAAGGCTCCACATAGCTGCCGCAGTCATGCACGTCCATGCCCAGCCAGTGGCCGGTGCGGTGCATGTAGAACTGGAAGAAGGCGCGCTGCTCGATCACGTCCTGGGCATTGCCATAGACCTTTTTGTCCAGCAGGCCCAGATCCAGCATGCCCTGCGCCAGCACGGCCACGGTGGCGTCGTGCGGATCGTTGAAGCGCGCGCCGGCCCGCGTGGCCGCCACGGCAGCCTTCTGGCTTTCCAGCACCAGCTCGTAGAGCGCGCGCTGCGGGCCGGTGAAGCGGCCATCGGCGGGGAAGGTGCGCGTGATGTCGCTGGCGTAGCCGTCGAGCTCGCAGCCGGCGTCGATCAGCACCAGTTCGCCCGCGCGCACGGGGGCCTTGTCGGCCTGGTAGTGCAGCACGCAGGCATTGGCGCCGGCGGCCACGATGGAGCCGTAGGCCACGTACTGCGAGCCCTGCTGGCGGAATTCATGCAGCAGCTCGGCATCCAGGTGGTATTCACGCACTTCCTGGCCTGCGCGCAGCATGCGCGCCGAGCGCTGCATGGCGCGGATATGGGCCTGGGCGCTGATGGCGGCGGCGCGGCGCATGATGTCCTGCTCGTGGGCGTCCTTGACCAGGCGCATCTCGTCCAGCAGCGTGCACAGGTCGCCCTGCTCGGACGGGCACAGCGCGCCAAAGCGCACCCGTGCGCGCACCTGGCCCAGCCAGCCTTCCACGCGCACGGCCAGCCCTTCATGCGTGGCGAACGGATACCAGAGGCGGCCCCGGTTCTCCAGCAGGCGGGGCAGGCGCGTATCGATCTCGGCGCTGGAGAACGCCTGGCTCACGCCCAGCGTGGCCACGGCAGCCTCGGGGCCCAGGCGGATGCCGTCCCAGATTTCGCGCTCCAGGTCCTTGGGCTGGCAAAACAGCACGCTGGTGCCATCGGCGGCCAGTACCAGGCAGGCATTGGGCTCGGCAAAGCCGGTCAGGTAATAGAAATAGCTGTCGTGGCGGTACAGATAGCCGGTGTCCCGGTTGCGCTGGCGCTCGGGAGCGGTGGGAATGATGGCGATGCCGCCGGCGCCCAACTGGGCGGCCAAGCGTGCGCGGCGTTGGGCATAAACAGATGTCATACAGCTATCGTACTGCCGTCCGGGGTTCTCCACAGTCCCCGGAACAGGGGAAGGAGGGGGGGCAGCCGGCCGGCGTCAGGTGGACTTCAGCGCAGACACCGTCACTGCCCCAGGGCGCGCCGATTCCAGGGTGCCTTCATCAGCATGCGCGCCAGTCCGCAAAAGCCGGTGGCACCCGCCACGATCAGACCGCAGCCCACGAAGGCCGAAAGCAGGTGCCACCACGGTGAAACCGTGGCACCGAGCACGGCGCCCAGCAGTGCCAGCCCGCCCGCACCCAGTTGCACCTGGCGCTGCAGCTCCAGCGGCTGGCGGCTGTCGTGCAGCACGGGCAGGCCTTCGGCCTTCCAGGCGTCCAGGCCGCCGTCGAGCACATGGCCGGCACAGCCGGGCGGCAAGGCAGCCGCCAGGGCCTGGGCGTTGAGCCTCGTGCGGTTGCCGGAACGGCAGTGAAAGACCACGGCGGCCGGCGCATCGCCCCAGGCCTGGGCGCCCAGGCGCTCCATGGGCATGCTGCGGGCGCCTGCCATGCGTTCGCGCGCATGTTCGTCGGGCGCGCGGATGTCGATGAGCCAGGCGCCTTGCGCCTGCAACTGGCGGGCGGCCTGGGCCGAGATGAGGGGAAGGGACATGGGACGACTCCTGGGGTGGGGGTTTTCAGGGACAGAAGATGCTCTTGAGTGCCGCCACCAGCTTTTGCGCATCGGGATCGGCGATGCGGTAGTACAGGGTCTGCGACTCGCGGCGGTAGGCGACCAGGCCCTCCTCGCGCATGCGCGCCAGATGCTGGGACAGGGCCGACTGGCTCAGCGGGATACGCTCCAGCAGCCCGCCCACCGACAGCTCGCCATGCTCGATCAGCAGGCACAGCACCAGCAGGCGCCTCTCGTTGCCCACGGCGCGCAGCAGGGTGGCGGCGCGCGCCGCACCCTGCTGCAGGAAAGCCTGTTCGGAGGAGAGGATGGGTTGGTTCATGATTAAGAAAAATCTAATTTAGCAAATTCTAATATACTTGCCGGCAGGCTGCACTGGAGCCATCGACAAAGGAGTGCTTTCATGACCTCGCCGCTGCGCATCGCGCCATTCTTCGACGAAGCCACCCATACCGTGACCTACCTGGTCTGGGATGCGAACACGGGCGAGGCCGCCGCCATCGACCCCGTGCTCGACTACGACCATGCCAGCGGCCAGGCCCACACCGGCTCGGCCGATGCCGTGCTGGCCGCCGCGCAGGCCCAGGGCCTGCGCCTGCGCTGGATCCTGGAAACCCATGCGCATGCCGACCACCTCAGCGCGGCCCCGTACCTGCGCGAGCGCACGGGCGCCCCGATCGCCGTGGGCGAGCACATCCGCGAGGTGCAGCGCATCTTCCGCCCCGTCTTCAACCTGCCCGCGCCCGCCGGGGAGCCGCCTTTCGACCGACTGCTGGCAGACGGCGACAGCCTGCCCCTGGGCGGGCTGCGCATCGAGGTGCTGCACACGCCCGGCCATACGCCCGCCTGCGTGTCCTACCGCATCGAGGATGCGGTCTTCGTGGGCGATACGCTGTTCATGCCCGACTACGGCACGGCGCGCGCCGACTTTCCGGGCGGCGATGCGCGCACGCTGTTCCGCTCCATCCAGCGCCTGCTGGCCCTGCCGCCCGCAACACGCCTGTTCATGTGCCATGACTACAAGGCGCCGGGCCGCGACCGCCACGCCTGGGAAACCACCGTTGCCGACCAACGTGCCGGCAACGTGCATGTGCACGCGGGCGTGGACGAGGCCAGCTTCGTGGCCATGCGCAACCGGCGCGACGCCACGCTGTCGGCGCCCGCCCTGCTGCTGCCCGCCATCCAGGTCAACATGCACGCAGGCCATTGGCCCGAGGCCGAGGCCAACGGCGTGCACTACCTCAAAATTCCGCTGCGCATGAAGCATCGGCCCCAGGCAGCGGACGCGAAGCAGGCGTAGAGTCGTCCGTTGGCTCCCCCACCCCTCTTGCGACACCCCCAGGACAAAGGACCTTCCATGATCCACAGCGCCCATGCCACCAGCACGGACACCCCCTATCGCGTCACGCTCGCAGACCCCCAAGGACACCGCTGGCACGTGGACGAGCCCGCGGACAAGGGCGGCGGCGACACGGCGCCCAACCCCCTGCAGCTGCTGCTGTCGGCCCTGGGCGCCTGCACCACGGTCACGCTGCAGATGTATGCGGCGCGCAAGCAGTGGAAGCTGGAGCAGGTGGATGTGCAATTGCGCCTGAACCCCGAAGGCACGCCGGCCAGCGGCAACCTGATCGAACGCCAGATTACCCTGCAAGGCGACCTGGACGACGAACAGCGCCAGCGCCTGCTGCAGGTGGCCGAGGCCTGCCCCGTGCACAAGCTGCTGGCCGGCGAAGTGCACATCCAGACCGCGCTGCAGCTGCCCGCCTGAGCGAAGGACTGGCCACCATGCAAAAGGCCCTGCGGCAGGTATGCCGCAGGGCCTTCGGAGTGGACGGGGACATGGCCGGCGTCAGGCTTCGCTGACCTCGATCTCCCCCGTATCGACATAGAGTTCGAACTCCCGCTTGGCCAGCGACACGGTGATCGGCTGATCCTCCTGGGTCCAGGACAGCACATAGCTTCCGATGGCCGTGGCCACCTGCACACGGGTGCCACGCGGAATGTCTTCCAATTGGCCATCGCCTACCCGGTGCTGCACATTGCCGGTGACCGTGGCTTCGAATTTCTCGGGGAATCGCTGGACTTCCACGGCGCTCTGGACCGCCTCTTCAGCGGCTTCGGCGTGCGTCTGTACGGATGTATTCATGGCGTTTTCTCCTGTAAGAGTGAGGCCGGCGCCCGCCAAAAGGACGGGCGCCGGGCCGTTCCTCGAATGTAAACAATGTTCCTGAGAATGCGCTGTCAGCGAACAGGCCCAATATCTGCGATCCTGGTTTGCCTGCTGCGCCGAGCTGCACGACACTGGTGGCCTCCCCCACGAACCAGGCCGATCCGCCCATGTCCGACACGTCCCCACCCAACTCCCAGCCCCAGCACCTTCCCACCCGCACCGCCGACGTGGGCGGCATTCCCATTCAGCGCGCCATTCCGCAGCGCGCCCTGCGCAAGGTAGGTGCCTGGTGCTTTCTCGACCACGCCGGCCCCGCCGATCCCGCGCCGCCCGGCATGCAGGTCGGCCCGCATCCCCATATCGGCCTGCAGACCTTCACCTGGATGATCCGCGGCGAAGTGCTGCACCGCGACAGCCTGGGCAACACCCAGATCATCCGGCCCGGACAGGTCAATCTGATGACGGCAGGCCACGGCATCGCCCATTCCGAGGAAAGCCAGACGCCCTCGCACATCCACGCCGCCCAGCTGTGGATTGCGCTGCCCGAATCGCACCGCAACGGTCCGCCCCGCTTCCAGCACTACCCCGAGCTGCCCAGGACCACGGTGGGGGACTTCACGGCCACGGTGCTGGCCGGCGAGGCGCTGGGCCTGACGTCGCCCGCCGAGGTGCACACGCCCCTGATGAGCGTGGACCTGCATGCGGACAGCGCACGCAGCGCCAATGCCGTCGCCACGTTGCCGCTGCGCGCCGATTTCGAGCATGCCGTGCTCAGCCTGGAAGGCGACGTGCGCGTGAACGGCCAGCCGCTGCCGGTGGAGGAATTGCTCTACCTGCCCCTGGGCACGCCCTCGGTCGCCATCGAAGCGGCGCCCGGCAGCCGCCTGCTGGTCATTGGCGGCGAGCCCATGGATGAAGCCATCTTGCTGTGGTGGAACTTCGTGGCGCGCACGGGAGAGGAAATCGCCGAGGCCCGCGCGCAGTGGGAGGCCGAGACCCGGCAGCCCGCCACTGCGGCGCGCCGCTTCGGACCGCCGCTGGCTTCGCCCCTGGCGCCGCTGCATGCGCCTTCGCTGGACGGCGTGGTGCTGCGCGCCTCGCGCTGAAACGCGCCGTACCGCAGCCTTCGCGGCGATCGCCGCCCCAGCAAAAAGGCGCCCCGAAAGGGGCGCCTTGCCGTTGATGTTGCGGGAGTTTCGAGGGTCAGGCCGGGCTGGCCGCATCCACCTCGGTGCCATCTTCCACGCCGCGCACGCTCTCGCGGCCATGCTTGTCCTTGAGCTTGCCCAGATCGGTTTCCACCGCCCGCTTCAGCTTATCGATGGCGGCGTTGAAGGCGTCCTTGACCTTCTCGGCCTCGGCGTTCACGGCGATCGGCGGGCGTCCATTGGCCCGGGTCTCCAGAACGCAGCGCTTGCCGGGAGCCCCCGAGGTCTTGAGCGCATCGACACCCGTGAGGAACACCTCCACGCGCACCACATAGTCCTTCAATCTCGCCAGCTTGGCGTTGATTTCTTCCTGCGCCCATTGCGCCAAGGACTCGCCACCCTGGATCGAATCGTCGGCATGAACCTGAACTTGCATGCATATCCTCCTAGTCGCCAAAAGCCGCACCACCGGCGCGGCGGGGTTGTCGGGGCCATTGATGAACTGGCGAAACCATCGTAACGCCATGCGGGCTGCCTGCACAGCAAGTCGCACCCTGCGTCGTCAGGTTTTTCGCACTGCAGCATCCGCAGTCCCCACCCTGCCTACAGGCTACACCCAGAGGGGCGACGCCGGGTTCAGCGCGCTGAAGAAGCTTGAGATGCCTCAAGACAACTCTTGCATTCACCTACACCTATTTGCGGTGATGGCCCTGCGCCGGTCGCGGGCGTTCAACCCCTTCCTACAGGTCGCAGGCACGATTGGGCTTACAACGTGACCATCAGGACTTTCCCCTTGCCCACCACCCCATGAGCCCACTTGCCTCACGCCGCCTCAAGATCGGCCTTTCGGCCTGTTTCTCCCATGCGGACCCGCAGCGTCCGCTTTTCACGGGCAAGACGCTGCAGTACGTGGAGCAATCGATAGCGCACTGGATCATGTCGGCCGGCGCCATGGTGGTGATGGTGCCCTGCCCCACAGGCGAGACCGCACGCGGCGACGTGACGCTGGAGCACTATGCCGAGTGGCTGGATGGGGTGGTCATGCATGGCGGCGCCGACGTCTGGCCCGGCAGCTATGGCGAGGAACCCATGCGCCCCGAATGGCTGGGCGACCGCGTGCGCGATCTCTACGACCTGGCCGTGGTCGAGGCGTTTTCCCAGGCCGGCAAGCCCATCTTCGGCGTCTGCCGCGGTCTGCAACTGATCAACGTGGCCTTCGGCGGAACGCTGTACCAGGACATCGAGACCCAGGTGCCCGGCTCGCAGCTGCACCGCAATCCCACCGAGTACGACCGCCACTACCACGACATCGCCATCGTGCCCGGCAGCCGGCTGGAGGCGCTGTATCCCACGCTGGACCGCGCACGCGTCAACAGCATCCACCACCAGGGCATCAAGGACGTGGCGCCCGAGTTCGATGTGGAGGCCTGGAGCCTGCCCGACCGCATCCCCGAGGCCATCTTCCGCAAGCCCGGCACGCTCAAGAGCTATATCGCGGCCACGCAGTGGCACCCCGAATTCCAGTTCCGCAACCCCGACACCAGCACGCTGGATGACAGCGTGCTGCTGCGCGACTTCCTGGCCGCCTGCTCACGCGCCCGCGTGAGCCCGGCCGTGAGCCACAGCCCCTTCCAGATCCGCAACCGCGCCGCGCGCCTGCTGCGCCGCGCCTTGCTTCGCAGGCATTGACGGCCCGGCGCCGCCAAGCGCCTGCGCCACCACCTGCTGCAACTGCCCGCGCAGCCACGCATGGGCGGGATCGGCCTGGTGGCGCGCGTGCCAGATCATGAACATGGGCAGCGGCGGGCAGTCCACGGGCACCGCAACGCTGGCCAGCGATGACAGGGCCGTGCGGCCCAGCAGCGATGGCGCCGTCGCCAGCAGCGGCGTGCCGCGCACAAAGGCGGCCAGCGCCGCAAAGCCCGGCACGCGCACGGCAAAGCGGCGCTCCAGCCCGCGCGCCTGCAGTTGCAGGTCCAGGTCCAGCGCCTGGCGGTCGGCATAGGCCACGGTGGCGTGGTCGGCCTGCAGATAGTCGGCCAGGCTGGCCGGCGGCTGTCGCACGGCGCTGTCATAGAAGACGGCGTACTCATCGCTGAACAGGCGCTTTTGCACGATGTCCGTGGCATCGGGCGGGCGCGGGCTGATGGCCAGCAGGCAGGCGTCCGAGCGCAGCAGTTCGGCATCGGGCGCGCCGCTGTCGATCACGCGCAGCACCGTCCGGGGCGCGGCTGAGCGCAGGCGCCGGGCCAGTGCGGGCAGCAGCAGCTCGCGCTGCAGGTCGTTGGCGGCAATGGTGATCTCGGCACGCCAGTGCGCGGGGTCAAAGCTGGGCCCCTGGCCGAACTGCTGCATCTGCCGCAGCAGCTCGCGCGCAGGGCCCTGCAGCGCCAGTGCATGGGCCGTGGGCGCAATGCCCCGCCCCTGCCGCACGAACAATCGGTCGCCCGTGATGGCGCGCAGCTTGTCCAGCAGATGGCTGACGGCCGATTGCGTCACGCCCAGGCGCTGCGCCGCCGCCGTGACGCTGCCGGTCTCCAGCACGGCCAGCAGCAGTTGCAGCAGCCTGCCATCGAGCTGCGATCCATCGATTTGTCTCATGCATTCCATGATTGGCCGCCGCTTTATCTTTGGCAACGCGGGCCGGACACTGCCGCTGATCCAACGCAAATACCGGAGACAAAACATGGCCGATCAGCCGCAGATTCCCGGCACCACCCTGTTCGACGGCAGGCAGGCCCGCAAGGGCTATGCGCTCAACAGCATGTGCTTTTCCTTCAACGAGCTGACCAACCGCCAGGCCTTCCTGGCCGACGAGGAGGCCTATATGCGCAGCTACGGGCTGAACCAGGAGCAGGCCGAGGCCGTGCGCACGCGCAACGTGCTGCAGATGATCGCGGCCGGCGGCAACGCCTACTACCTGGCCAAGCTGGCCGGCATCTTCCACCTGGACATGCAGGACATAGGCGCCCAGCAGACCGGCATGACCAAGGCCGAGTTCCAGGCCCTGCTGCGCTCGCACGCCTGAGCCCCGCCGCAGCCCACACGCAAGACACAGCACAGGAGACACCCACCATGGCACATCTCATCGGCGGCCTCGGCACCTCGCACATTCCCGCCATCGGCAACGCCATCCACAAGGGCCTGCAGAACGAGCCGTACTGGAAGCCCTTCTTCGACGGCTTTCCGCCCATCCGCGAATGGCTGGCCGCCCAGCGCCCCGACGTGGTGGTGGTGTTCTACAACGACCACGGCCTGAACTTCTTCCTCGACAAGATGCCTACCTTCGCCGTGGGCGCGGCCGAGCGCTACTGCAACGCCGACGAAGGCTGGGGCATTCCCACGCTGGCACCGCTGCGCGGCCACGCGGAGCTGTCATGGCACCTGATCGAGTCCCTGGTGGGGGAGGACTTCGATGTGGTCAGCTGCCAGGAGATGCTGGTGGACCATGCCTGCACGCTGCCGCTCAAGCTGTTCTGGCCCGAGGGCGACTGCCCTGTGGCCGTCGTGCCGGTGTGCATCAACACCGTGCAGTTCCCGCTGCCCTCGGCGCGCCGCTGCTATGCGCTGGGCCAGGCCGTGGGCCGGGCCATCGCGCGCTGGAACAGCGACCAGCGCGTGGCCGTCATTGCCTCAGGGGGCCTGTCGCACCAGCTCGATGGCGAGCGCGCGGGCTTCATCAACAAGGCCTTCGACCTGCAGTTCCTTGAAAGCATGGCCACCAATCCCGAATGGGCCACGCAGTTCAGCGTGCATGAACTCGTGGAAAAGACCGGCACCCAGGGCGTGGAACTGCTGATGTGGCTGGCCATGCGCGGCGCCCTGTCAAGCGCCGCGCCCGGCGTGCGCCGCGTGCACGGCAACTACCACATACCGATCTCCAACACCGCCACGGCGCTGCTGGCGCTGGAGGCGGTCTAGTCGGAAAACACAAAGGCCGCCGGGCATGCCAGGCGGCCTTTGTGCTCTGCGTAGCCGTGCGGACCGGGTGTACCCGGCCCTGCCTCTCAATGGTGGTGGCCGTGGCCGCCGTGCACGTGGCGGTGCTCGATTTCCTCGGGCTTGGCCGCGCGCACTTCGGTGACCTTGCAGGCAAAGTGCAGCGCCATGCCGGCCAGCGGGTGGTTGCCGTCCAGCAGCACCACGGGGCCCTTGATTTTGACCACGTGGTAGATCTGGGGCTGGCCCTGGTCATCCGTGCCGCGCAGCTGGCCGCCCACCTTCACGCCGGGCGGGAACTCGCCCTTGGGGATGGTGCGGGTCAGGCTCTCGTCGCGCGCGCCGAAGGCGTCTTCCACGGCCAGGTCCACGGTCAGCGTGTCGCCCACGGCCTTGCCGTCCAGGGCGGCTTCCACCTTGGCGAAGATGTTGTCGTAGCCGCCATGCAGATAGGCCACATCGCCCTTGTCGAGCAGCTTGCCCAGCTTGTCGGTGATCTTGTAGTTGATGGTGACGGCGGTGTCTTTGGTGATGTTCATGGCAAAGGCCTTGGAAAACCGCAGCGCAAAAGGCGCGCCGCGCAAAGCCGCCATTGTCGGCGACCTGGGGCATTCCAGCGTCGGGACCGGGGGTTCACCGGCTGCCCAGCCTCAGCCCAGGCACTCGCGCGCGCATTCGAGCAGGCTGCGCGCCCAGCGCGCGCGGGCCGAGGTGTTCAGCCACAGCAGGCCGACCTTGCGCGCATCGGCAGGCCGGGGGCCCTCGCCGCCGGCCTGATCGGGCAGCGCCAGCACCCGCACGTCGCGGCCCTGGGAGAGCACGGGGCCGATGTCGGGCACCAGGCCCACGCCCAGCCCCTGGTCCACCATCATGGCCACGGCCAGCACCGAGTTCAGCTCCATGCGCTCCAGCGGCGCAATGCCCTGGGCGCGCAGGTAGCGGTCGGCCAGCCGGCCACCGGCCAGGGAGCGGTCGTAGCGCACCAGGGGCCGGGTGCGCAGCAGGGCCAGCGGATCCTGCTGCGCGTCGCGGGCGCGGCACAGCACGACCAATGGCTCCTGGCGCAGCTCGGCCCAGCACACGGTCTTGGGCAGGTCGAACGAGGGTTGCAGGCAAATCAGCACGTCCAGCTCGGACTGGACCAGGGCCGTGTACAGCTCGGGCGTAAGGCCGGCGCGCACGCTGATGCGCACCTCGGCGTGGCGCGCCACGAAGGCCCGCATTACGGCGGGCACAAAGCCGTGCAGCGCCGTGTTCACGGTGCCCAGCCGCAGCTCGCCGCCGTCCGCATCCGAGGCCACCCATTCGCGCAGGCCCTCGAAGTCCTGCAGCAGCTGGCGGCCGCGCTCGAACAGCCGCTCGCCCGCCTCGGTGGCGCGCACGCTGCGGCCATGGCGCACCAGCAGCGGCGCACCCAGCTCGCCTTCCAGTACGCGCATCTGCTGGGCAATGGCCGAGGGGCTCAGATCCAATTGGCGAGCGGCTTCGGACATGGAGCCGGTGTCCACCACTCTCAAGAAATTGTGTATGTATCTCACGTCCATTTCACACATTTTCTTGAATCACAACGCAGATGCAACTGCTGTTTTCCCAGGCTGCGCTGCACCACACTGCGTGACAACGACTATTTCCAGGAGACAGACGCATGGATTCCCGGCCCACCGCTCAAACCGCTCAAGCCTCTCAGACCTCTTTGCCGCGCCGGATGTGGCTGTCCGCCGCCGCCGCGCTGGCCGCCTGTGCGCTGCCGGCCTGGGCCCAGAAGCGCGGCAGCCGCCTGGTGGTGCCGTTTGCGCCGGGCGGCGGCAACGATGTGTTTGCACGGCAGATGGCGCATGGCCTCAACGAGTCCTTCGGCTACGGGATGATCGTGGAGAACAAGGCCGGCGCGGGCGGCAACCTGGGCACGGAAGCCGTGGTGCGTGCGGCCGGCGACGGCGGCACCTGGCTGCTGGGCCATACGGGCACGGTGTCCATCAATCCCTCGCTGTACCCGGGCCTCAAGTTCAATGCAGCCACCGATCTGCAGCCGGTGGCCATGTTCGCATCGTCGGCCCTGCTGCTGGTGGTGCCGGCTTCCTCGCCCGTGCGCAGCGTGGCCGACCTGGCCGAGCAGATGCGCAAGCGCAGCGGCGAGATGAACTACGCCTCCAGCGGCTCGGGCACGGGCGGCCACCTGACGGGCGAGATGTTCGCCCACGCGCTGGGCGCCAAGGCCATCCACGTGCCGTACAAGGGCACGGCCCCGTCGCTGACCGACCTGGTGGGCGGCAATGTGGACTTCAGCTTTGGCGTGATTCCCGCGGCCATGGCCCTGGTGAAGGCCGGCAAGCTGCGCGCCCTGGCCGTGACCGGCGCCAAACGCCAGCCCCAGCTGCCCGACGTGCCCACGGTGGCCGAGTCCGGCGTGCGTGCGCTGGCCGACTTCGAGAGCTCGCTGACCTACGGCATCCTCGCGCCCAGGGGCACGCCTGCCGAGACGGTGCGCGCGCTGGGACGCGACATCCTCAAGGTGGCGTCTGCCGAGTCCTTCCAGTCGCGCCTGGGCATCGAGGGCGCCGTTCCGCTGCTGGGCGATGGCGCGCAGTACGCGGCCCGCATACAGGTGGAGAGCGCCAAGTGGGCGGCCGTGATCAAGGCCTCGGGCGCCACGGCCTGAGACCGGCAAGGACAGCATGTCATTGGTGAAGGACTATCTGGGCCCGGCCGACAGCGGCCACTGGTTTGCAGACGCGCGCTGGCTGGACGCGCTACTGCGCTTCGAGAGCGCGCTGGCCCAGGCCCAGGCCGACTGCGGCCTGGTGCCGCGCCCGGCCGCCGAGGCCATTGCGCGCGCCTGCGCGCAGGCGCCGCTCACGTGCGAAGGCGTGGTGGAGCAGGCGCGCGCCAGCGGCGCGCTGGGCCTGGCTGTGGTGCGGCCGCTGCAGCAGTGGCTGCAGGCCTACACCCCGGAAGGCCTGCCCTGGCTGCACTGGGGTGCGACCACGCAGGACGCCGTGGACACGGCGCAGGCCCTGCTCACGCAGCAGGCCCTGCAGGCGCTGCTGGCCGAGCTGGACGCGCTGCAGTCCGCACTGCAGGCCCTGGCCCGCACGCACGCGGCCACGCCCATGCTGGCGCGCAGCCTGCTGCAGCCCGCGCAGATCACCAGCTTCGGATTCAAGTGCGCGCAGTCGGCTGCCGCCGTGCAGCGCAGCATCGAACAGTTTGAAAGGCTTGCCGCCGCTGCGCTGTGCGTGCAATTGGGCGGCGCCGTGGGCAATGGCGCCGTGCTGGGAAGCCACCGTGCCGAGGTGGAGCAGGCACTGGCCCGGCGCCTGGGCCTGTCGGCCTGCGGCCGCAGCTGGCATACGCAGCGCGACGACTGGATGCGCCTGGCCATGGAAGCGGCTGTGTGCGGCGGCAGCCTGGCCAAGCTGGCCCGGGACTGGTCGCTGATGGCGCAGTACGAGGTGGGCGAGATCGCCGAGGCGCCGCGCGGCAGCACCTCCAGCGCCATGCCGCACAAGCGCAATCCCGTGCACCTGATGCAGGCGGTGGCACAGGCCCAGGCCATCCCCCAACTCGCGGCCCTGCTGCTGGGCTGCATGGCCCAGGCCCATGAACGCGCGCTGGGCGAGTGGCAGGCCGAGGTCGCCCACTGGCCCGATCTGTGGCGCCATGTGCATGGCGCCGCCGCCGCATTGCGCCAGGCCGCCCAGTCGCTGCAGGTGCATCCGCAGCGCATGCTGGGCCATGTGCGGGGCCTGCACGGACTGGTGTTTTCAGAGGCCTGCGTGCACGCCATGGCGCCCTGGACGGGCAAGCCCGAGGCCCTGGCCGCCGTGGAGCTGCTGGCCCCGCAGGCGCTGGAGCAGGGGCGCGAGCTGCGCCTGCTGCTGGCCGAATGGGCCGCGCCCCGGCTGGACGCAGCAGCCCTGCAAGCGCTGCAAGATGCGCTGGCCCGGGCCTGCGATCCGGCACGCGCCGTGCAGGCATCGCATGATGCGTGCCTGGCGCTGCTGGCAGCGCCGCAGACCCACGCCAACGCCCATGCCCATGCCCATGCTTGACACAGGAACCCCCGCCATGACCGAACCTTCCGCCGACGCCCTGCAGCGCGGCCTTGCCAACCGCCGCCGCGTGCTGGGCGATGAATGGGTGGACCAATCCGTGGCGCGCGCCAACGAACTGAATGTGGAGTTCCAGCGCATGATCACGGCCTATGCCTGGGACGGCATCTGGAGCCGCCCCGGCCTGGAGCGCCGCACGCGCCGCATCATGGTGCTGGCCATCACGGCCTCCATGGGCCGCTGGGAAGAGTTCGAGCTGCACATCCGCACAGGGCTGCTGGCCGACCCGGCCGATGCCGAGGCCGCGCCGCTGGACCTGGACACCATCCGCGAAGTGCTGCTGCAGACCGCCGTCTATGCCGGCGTGCCCGCAGGCAACACCGGCATGGCCATCACGCTGAAGATCCTCAAGGAGCTGGGGCGCACGCCCGCGCCGGCCAGCTTTCATCCACCCTCAGACACGGCCTGACACGGCCTGACGCGGCCTGACCGGACTCAGGCGGCCGGCGGCTGTTCCTCGGCCGCAGCGCCCGGGTAGCGCGCAAAGCGCCGGTTCTCTGCGCCATGCACCGGGTCCTGCTCGGCCCAGGGCCATCCGCCGAACTGGGTGCGCCGGTAGTCCTGCATGGCCTGCATGATTTCCTGCTGCGTGTTCATCACGAAGGGGCCGTACTGCGCCACGCTCTCGCCAATGGGGCGGCCCTGCAGCACCAGGCATTCCACGGCGTCGGCGCCGCTGTTGTGCAGCTCCCAGTCCTGCGTGGCATCCACATGCAGGGCCGCATGCTGGGCCAGGGCCGTGGGCCCGACCTGCAGTGCCTGGCCTGCAAAGAAATACAGCATGCGTTGCGTGTCCGCACCGGCTGCGCGCGGCAGCGTCCAGCGTGCGCCGGGCTCCAGGCGCAGCGTCCAGATGGCCACGTCGCCCTCGGGTTGCGAGGCCCAGGATTCGGGCGGCGGAGGCAGGGCGGCCGCCGTGCCGGGCAGGCTGCCTGCGACCACGGTGACCACGGTCCTGCGGCCTGCGGCATCCGCATGCTCCAGGCGGGGGATGCGTTCGTTCCAGAACATGGTGAAGTGCGGCTCCACCATCTTGGAGCGCGCAGGCAGGTTCAGCCAGATCTGGAACAGCTCCAGCGGATTGGGCGCGTCGCTGTCGAGCAGCGGGAACATCTCCGAATGCTGGATTCCCTTGCCGGCCGTGAGCCACTGCACGTCGCCGCCGCCAAAGCGCGCGGCCGCGCCCAGCGAATCGGAATGGTCGATCAGGCCCTTGCGCACCAGGGTCACGGTCTCGAAGCCGCGGTGCGGATGGCCGGGAAAGCCCGGCACGCCATCGCCGTGGTACATGGAAAAGCCGTCCTTGCGGCTGAAGTCGCTGCCCATCTGGCGGCCTTCCAGGTCCACGGCCTGCACGCCCAGTCGGCCATCGCTGGGCGGATAGGCATCGTCATGGTGGGCACAGAACAGGAAGGGGTCCATGGTGGGCCACAGCGGGCCCAGCGGCTGGCTCTGGAGGACGGGGGTGGTGGCTGCGGTCATCGTGGCTCCTGTGAGGCTGCGCCCGCAAGAAAAAGGGGGCGCTGCATTCTCGGACAGATGCGGCCCCCGCGCCGGTTTTGAAAGCCACCATGGCTGGGACAGTGCGGCCCAGGAATGCAACGCCCGCCGGGTCAGTTGCGCGGCGGCGTCACCAGGCCCTTTTGCACGGCCGGGCGCGCCACGAAGGCGGCCAGCACGCGCTGCAGCTCGGGAAAGCGCTCCCAGCCCAGCAGTTCGGCCGCGTTGTAGCCCTGCTCCACCACCATGTTGCGCACCCAGGGCCACAGGGCGATGTCGGCAATGGTGAACTGCTCGCCCATCACCCAGGCGCGGCCTGCGAGGCGGCGCTCCAGCACACCCAGCAGGCGCACGGACTCGTTCACGTAGCGGTCGCGCGGGCGCTTGTCCTCGAAGTCCTTGCCCGCGAATTTGTGGAAGAACCCCAGCTGGCCGAACATGGGGCCGACGCCACCCATCTGGAACATCAGCCACTGCAGCGTTTCATAGCGCGCGGCCGGGTCGGCGGGCAGCAGCGGGCTGCCGGACTTCTCGGCCAGGTAGACCAGGATGGCGCCCGACTCGAACAGCGCCAGCGGCTTTCCGCCCGGACCCTGCGGGTCCAGGATGGCCGGGATCTTGTTGTTGGGAAAGGTGTCCACGAACTCGGGCGAGAGCTGGTCATTGCTCTCGAAGCCCACGCGGTGCGCCTCATACGGCAGGCCCATCTCCTCCAGAGCGATCGACACCTTGACGCCGTTGGGCGTGGGCAGGGAATACAGCTGGATGCGGTCCGGCTGCGTGGCCGGCCACTTGCGCGTGACGGAAAAGGCGGAAAGCGGATTCTGTGGAGTCATGGGGCACCTTGAAGGCTGGACGGGTTCGCCAAGAAATCGATGGCCGCTGCATCGTAGCGTTCGGCGCCCAGCCATGCTTGGCACGCCAAATAATGGCGGCCCGACCCTGCCGCCGGGTCATGACAACCCACGCAGATTGCATGGCCAGTCTCCGCGCTCGCCGCCATGCACCGGCTACCGAGGCGCTCGGATGGAGGCGCACGGCTGAACCGAGCACCGCCCGCACGGCGCAGCTCTCAGCGCGGCGCGACGGGCTTCTGGACCAGGGCCACGCTCAGGCCGTCCGGCGTCACCGTGATGGCGCCGGGCTCCATGTTCAAAGAGTCCATCAGGGCCAGGTCCTTGTCCTGCAGCTGGTAGAGCACGAGCTGGCCCAGCGCCTGCTCGGCCAGGGCGCTGGCGTAGGTGGTGATCATGTCGCTCATGGCGGGGGCCAGGTCGTTGATGACCAGGCTGTTGACCTTGATCTGGTGGGCGCGCAGCGTGCGGTCCGTGGGCTCGTAGCGCAGCGCGAAGTCCAGGTTCAGATGGCCGCCATAGGCTTGCTTGAGCACGGGTCCCGACAGATCGGCCTGCAACACCGCATTGAGCGCGTTGCGCTCGGGCAGCAATCCCAGCACCGGCGAATGCAGCTTGAGCTGCAGCATGCCGGCCACGGGGAATTGCCGTGGAAAGCGCTGGGCCACCACCTCCTGCAGCCTTTGCCGCGAAATCGAGACATTTCCAGGCCCGGACTTTCCCGAACATCCGGTCGCAGCCAGGCTGCAGCCCGTGGCCAGGACCATCAACAAAAAGCGGCGATTCATCACGACAGCACAAGCCCCAGAAAGCCCGACACGAAACCCTGAAGCGCCATGCATGCCATACGCATGGCGCTATGTTTTTTGAGATCGGCATTGTCCCGCCAGGGGCTATTCCCTGTCCCTGCAGTGGGTGTTGCCCGGCACCTGCGCGAAGGCGCTTCACAGCGAGCGCCCATCAGACATAGGCAGTACCGCCACCCGTACGGAAACATCACCCAATCCTTCTGGCCGGCCCTCCCGCCCGCCCAGCTTTGCCGCGGCCTTGGGCACGGCCCTCCACCGGCGCATTAATTTATTCATATATTCATTCATTGATTTGCATAAATCATTGATTTTTAATAAATTACCCCCTATTTTTATTCATTCATCAATTGATTCCCATGGCCTTGGAAGACCTCTCCACCCAGGTACTGGCGGCACTGCGCCGCCAGGGCGGTGCGCTGGCGGCGCGCGAGCTGCAGCAGATGCTGGGCGTGAGCCAGCCCACCGTGTCGCGCGCGCTGGCGCCGCTGATCCGGTCGGGCCAGGTGCGCAAGGTGGGTGCGGCGCGCACGCAGCGCTATGTGCTGCCGCGCCAGGTGGCGGGCGTGGGCGCCGAGGTGGCCATCATGCGCGTGGATACCGAAGGCCACGCATCGCCCTTCGGCCGCATGATCGCGCTGCACGGCGGCGGCTTCTGGGTGGACGAGGCCGATGGCCTCAGCGAGCAGCACGACGGCCTGCCCTGGTTCCTGGACGACATGCGGCCCCAGGGCTTCATCGGCCGCACCTTTGCGCACAGCCATCCCGAACTGCAGTTGGGCGGCGACCCGCGCCAATGGGGCGAGGACGACGTGCTGCGCGCCCTGGCCCGCTTCGGCGAGGACCTGCCGGGCAACCTCATCGTGGGCGAAGCCGCGTTCGAGCGCTTCCACACCCTGCCCGCCCGCGCGCTGCGCGCCGAGTCGCCGGCCGAGTATCCGCGCCTGGCCATGCAGGCCATGCAGGGCACGCATCCGGGCTCGTCGGCGGGCGGCGAGCAGCCCAAGTTCTGCTGCACCACGGCCGGGCGCAGCGTCATCGTCAAGTTCTCCCCGGCAGGCGACGCGCCGGCCGAGCAGCGCATACGCGACCTGCTGGTCTGCGAACATCTGGCGCTGCAGACCCTGGCCGAAGACGGCCTGCCCGCCGCGCGCACGCGGCTGTTCATTGATGGCGGCCGGGCCTTTCTCGAATCGGAGCGCTTCGATCGCAGCCAGCCCGAGCCGGGCTGCGCACCGCCGCAGGACCGCAACCCCGGACGCATAGGCATGGTCTCCCTGCAGGTGCTCAATGCCCAGTACGTGGGCGAGGTGGACAACTGGGCCGCCACGGCCAGCCGCCTGGCGGCGCGTGGCCTCATCACCGAGACCGATGCGCGCAGCCTGCGCCTGCTCGAGGCCTACGGCCAACTCATCGCCAATACCGACCGGCACTACGGCAACATCTCCTTCGTGCTGCCGCAGCCGCAGGGCGACTGGGCGCTGTCGCCCACCTACGACATGCTGCCCATGCTCTACATGCCCATCAATGGCGAGATCGTGGAGCGCGACTTCAGCGCCCAGCCCCCGCGTCCCACGGCCGCCACGCTGGCCGAATGGCCGCGCGCCCAGGCACTGGCGCGGCGCTTCTGGTGGGCCGTGGCGCAGGATGCGCGCATCTCCGGGGAATTCCGCAGTATTGCCGAAAGCAATCTTGATGCCCTTGCCGCTTGATTTTCAAGCACCTCCAATGGAATCAATGACGCCACCTGTTGATAACCAATAGAAATCCTCTTGAAAAATCTGTGCATATTGTTTGGAAAAAGCTCTGCGCAAACTGTTATCCATCTGCGGAGAACCGGCCATCCACAGCCTCGGCCCGCCACCGCCTGCACAATCGAAGCTTTCCTCATCCGACCAGACACGGGCCCCCGATGACCAGCATTGCACCCTCCTCCGCCGCAGACCCCCGCATTGCCGACGTGCTCGGCTACTGGCTGGGCTCCACCCGCCCCGACAATGCAAGCGCCCTGGCCTGCAAGAACCTGTGGTTCATCAAGTCCGATGCCACCGACAACCAGATCCGCGAGCGCTTCGGCGCCCTGGTCGAAGACGCGCTGGCCGGCCGACTCGACGCCTGGGCCGGCACGGCGCTGGGCAGGCTGGCGCTGATCGTGCTGCTGGACCAGTTCACGCGCAACCTGTTCCGGGGCACGGCGCGCAGCTTTGCGGGCGACCCGCAGGCGCTGCAGCTGGCGCTGGACGGCATCGCCCAGGGCCATGACCGGCATGCCGACCTGCCCGCCGTGGCCCGCATCTTCTGCTACCTGCCGCTGGAGCATGCCGAGAACCTGGCCCTGCAGGACCGCAGCGTGGCCGCCTTCCAGGCCCTGGCCGACCAGGCCGGTGACACTGGCGGCGAGGGCGTGCGCGAGTTCCTGGCCGGCACGCTGGACTACGCCCACCGGCACCGCGACGTCATCGTGCGCTATGGCCGCTTTCCGCACCGCAATGCCATCCTGGGCCGCACCAGCACGCCCGAGGAACTGCAGTACCTGTCCCAGCCCGGCGCAGGGTTCTGAGAGCGCAGCGGATCTCCTTCACCCACAAAAAAAGGGAACGTGCCAACGTTCCCTTTTTTGCTTTCGGCGCCCTGCCGGCATTCAGGCCGGCTGCGCCTGCGGCTGGCGCTCGCCGCCCTTGCGCTCGCCATCACGCATGCGCAGCGCCCAGCGCTCGATGGTGTAGAAGGACAGCGCCGACAGCACCACCGAGATCGCCAGGCCCAGCACCACGACCACGGGCCACGAGAAGTCGGCGCGCAGATAGCGCACCACCGGGTAGTGCCAGAGATAGACGCCATAGGACAGGCGTCCCAGCTTCACCAGCATGGGCGACGACAGCATGTCGTAGACCAGGCCCGAGCCCTGGCTCACCGCCACCAGCAGCACAACGGCCGCGCACTCCACCACGGTGATGCCCCAGACCATGGCGTCCTGGTTGTCCCATTGCAGCGCCATCAACAGCGGCACGGCCAGCGGCACCCACATGGCGTGGTGCATGCGCGCCTTCAGCGCAGCGATGAAGTCCGGGCGCTCGATCATCAGCGCCGCCAGCAGCGCACCGGCGAACAGGCCCGAGGCGCGGGTATCGAAGCGGAAGAAGATCTCATAGAAGTGCTGACCCTGGTCCACCCAGTACACGCGCCACAGCCAGCTCAGCGCCCACAGCAGGGCAATGGGGCGCCACAGGCGGCCCGGCTTGGAAAAGCGCAGCAGCAGCACCAGCAGCGGCGGCCAGATCAGGTAGAAGTGCTCCTCCACCGACAGCGACCACATGTGCAGCAGCGTGTCCGGGCTGTCGAAGAAGGCGATGCCGTAGTCGGCCAGATAGAGGATGGAGACCAGCGCATCGGAGTAGATGTCGTTCAGGTCCGGCCACAGCATGGGCGCGAAGATGCAGTACGCGGCCAGAAACAGGGCCAGCGCCGGCATCAGGCGGAAGAAGCGGCGGCGGTAAAAGCGCCAGAAGCCGATGCGGCCCTCGGAATCGTTCTCCATCAGCAGCAGCGAAGTGATCAGATAGCCGCTGAGCACGAAAAACAGGTCGACCCCGAAGAACGCGCCATCAAACAGAGGCGCATGGGAGTGCGACAAGATCACCAACAGGATCGCCACGCCCCGCAGCCCGTCAAGGGCGGGGTTGTAGCGCAGTTTGAAATCCTTGACCACCAAAACCGGACACCTTTCCAACGCCGGAGCAATGGGCCCCGAGCCATGAACAAACCCCAAGAAAATGGAGCACGCGGCCATGGCGCAGCCGACCCCGAAGGGTGCAACGCATGGTCCAGCGCGATAAGAGAGACGGCACGTCCCAAGGTTCCCGGCGGATGCGGTGAACAGCAATCCGCGTGCCGCGGTGCGGCGCGCCCTGAGGATGCGGGCCACCTCGACGGACAGCCCTGCGTGCACGAACAAGCCCCGCTTGAGCGGGGCCAGGCCGATGAATTTCAGCGAAATCCAATTCTAGCCATCACCGCCCGGGGACGAGGTTCGATGGACATTCAGCCCGGGATCCTATGCCCCCGCCCTGCCGTCCACCCGCCTTTCTTCGCACGCCGCGAGTATGGGAGGCGCCCTGCAGCCAGAACGTAACAGGAGGTTTGTGCTGGCGCCGCTGCACCCTGGCCCGTTCCACCCCGTGAAGCCACCGGCGCACACCGGGCCGGTGCGATGGATGTGCCGTCAACAATTTGGAACAAAACGACGCCAATCCCAATGAACACAAGCGTTTACCGCTATCGTTTTTATTCTTCAGGCGTACAGCGGGATGAGACGGCGTCCTGCAGACCCCGGTGCGCGGCACTGTCTGCCTGCACCGGCTGCTGGTTCTTGGCGCGCAGATAGTGCTCGGTGAACAGCGCCAGGTAGCTCTCCAGCGCGCGGCCCGCGCGCCGGTCGCCCGCATCGCCCGTCAGCTCCAGGCACAGGGCGGCCACCTCGCTGGTGCAGAAGTGGTCTTCGCGCTGGGAGCGGCGCAGGCGGTACTGCGAGACCTGATCCGGGTGCAGGCTCAGCACCGGAAAGCGGTCCAGGTAAGGGCTCTTGCGGAACATCTTGCGCGCCTCGGGCCAGGTCGCATCCAGCAGGATGAACAGCGGGCGCCGCTCCTGGCCCGGCACGACCGCGGCCTGGGGCACCGGCAGCGTGTGCACCACGCGCTGCGGCGGCTGTACGAACTCACCCGGAAACACCACATAGGACTGCCACTGCGGATCGGCAAGCAGCGCCAGCAGGCCCGCATCGGCCTCGGTGCGCGCCCAGCCGAAGGCGTGCGTCTGCTCCACCACATCGGCGATCAGCCAGCCCGTGTTGCTGGGCTTGAGCGGCTCTGCATCGTGCATCAGCAGGCAAAAACCCGCCCGCGTCGGCAGCATGGGACGCAGCGCGCAGATGCAGTGCGAAGGCCGTAGCCGGCAACCCTCGCAGCGCTCGCCGCGCGGCCCGCCGCGCGACAGGAACGGCCGCGTGCTGCGCGCCAGCCGCTGCGTGCGCAGGCGCGACACCGCATGCGGCGCCACGCCCGAATCCACGCCACGCAAATAGGACAGGGGCACCGGAGACGCCGGAGCCTGGTCAGGCAGCTCCATGCTCATCCCACGCTTTCCAGCTCGAACAGCGGCAGCTCGGCGCGGCGGCTCAGCCACACGCCGCCACCCAGTTCCTTGAAATGCTCGGCCAGCCCGCGACGGTACAGATCGGCCCGGTGGCGGAACAGGCGCGGATCGGTCAGATCCTCATCGATCACGCCGCGTTCGTAATCCTCGCGCGCCACCGCCTCCACATACAGACCGCCTCGGCTCAACCGCCCCAGATTGGCCAGCGCGCGCTTGAGATCCGGCGGGCTCAGATAGGGCAGCACGCCCTGGCAGATCACCAGATCGAAGGGCTCTGCAGGATCATGCGCCGCATAGTCCACCACCGAGCCGCGCTCCCAGCCGAAGCGCCCGCACAGGTACTCGCTGAACTCCACGCCGTGGTAGCTGGCACCGGGGAAGTGGCGCTGCACCGCCTCGCGCCACAGACCGATGCCGCAGCCCACATCCAGCACGCGGCGCACCGGCACCCGCACATAGTTCAGATAGGAACACACGAAAGCGCCCAGCCGGTTCACATGCTCGGTGTCGACCACGCTGGTCTTCTTGTCGAAGTAGTAGCGCTGGTAGTACGCCTCGTCGAACCACTGGTCACTTGCTGATTGCACGCATTCTCCTTGGGGGTGAGCGCCCGGTGGGCGCGTTCGGGCGGGAGTATGGCGCAGAGGGCAGTGGGTATGGGAACGCGTGTTTGTTGCCCCTGCCGGGTGATGCTTTTTTCCGAGGCCGGGCCTGTCCGGTTGTCGACCAATTTCTTGATCGCCCGCATAAGCCAAGACAGTTGCTACTCCGCAAGACAGACTGATTTGCATATCAGATCACAACAACAGCCGCCCAAACATCTAAAAAACTGCGAGATATGACAAAAAGATCAGGATTGCATAATTTTACAAATTCAACCCAACCACTCAATACCCATCATGGCTAACATATCAACGGCAATTACGATATCCAGCAAAATACCAAATTAACACCCATGGGCCATCGGCAGGCCTACATCATTGGTACTAAAATGCTAATAATTGATAGAAATGGAATAGCAATCCACTCCCTTATAAAGCGAGCCATCGCACCCACCATTGAACGTGGTGAAATGAAGGAAATTCATGGCATCATTGTTCATCAAACTGGAGGATCGACAGCACAGTCTTCAATTGATAGTTACAAAAACCCATCAGCAAATGGAGCACATTTCCTGATAGAGAAAGATGGAACAATATATCAAACCGCTTCCCTTTACAAACAAACATGGCACATTGGCAAAATAAAAGCGCGTTGTTTACTGGAAAAGCGATGCACGCCAGTTGAATTAAAATCGTTACAACGCTTCAATCCAACCCAAGAGAACAAGCGCGAGATGCTGAAAAAGGTTCCAGCACGATTTCCGGCCAACCAAGACAGCATTGGCATTTAATTGGTAGGTGAAGCACTTCCTCGTGGCGGGAACATACCAGACGGAAAGAAAACTTATCAGGCCGTTACAAGCGAGCAGAACAATGCACTACAGTGGCTTATCGCGGAATTAACGCTGACACTAAGAATATCTATGAGCGAAGTTTTCAGGCACCCAGAAGTCTCTAGAAAAAATCCTACGGAAGCGATTTCAGCAAAATGGTGAGATCACTATTAACCTTACCCCTGCTAGTTGTTATGGCTAGCACCGCCTCCGCCGCCAATCAATGCACAAAAGGCTCAGAGTTCGAGCCACCACTGTGCCCACTGATACTTCCCAAGATCAGCCAGATCACCATCCAGGAAAACGCGGCCAAATCGCCCGTCGAAAAAGACCCAGCGGTGAGTTGCGCCAACTTTGTCCTGACCATCTCCCAGGTGCGCCGTTATTTTCAACAGGCAAAAACCACCAACGAAAACGACGCACACTACACGCTAGACTGGTCGCCCTGCTATGCAAGCGGCGAAATCGCATTCAGCGATGGCAGCCGTGGAAGTTGGAGCATCAACCAGTTCCGGGGCGGTGCGCTGTTCCTGGAGGGCAGGGACAATACGGTATTGCACTGCCCAAAATGCAAGTTCAAGCCATTTCAATGGTGATTGTTCTGGCGCGGCACCACGTTGGCCAATCGCAATAAAAACAGCCGAGTGCAGCTATGGCACATCGGCTATTTGCATTTTGGCGTTTCGACGTCAGGGCTCCAGCCCCGAAAAAACACCGTCCGGCACGGTCAGAAACTTAGGCCTTCGGCGGCCGATGCAACAGGCACAGCTTGTTGCCATCCAGATCCCGCACATAGGCCAGGTACAGCCGGCCACCGGGCGAAGCCTCGCGCCAGCCGGGCGGATCCTCGCAGGTCACGCCCCCGGCTGCCACGGCGGCGGCATGGGCCGCGTCGGCCTGCTCGGGCGACTGCGTCGCAAAGCCGATGGTCGCGCCATTGCCGTGGCAGGCGGCCTCGCCGTTGATCGGTGTGGAAATGGCAAACGTGCCGCCCGCGCTGCGGTAGAAATAGCGGTTCTTGTTGGCCATGCCCGGCGCAATGCCGAGCGCGCCCAGGAATGCGTCGTAGAACTGCTTGGATTTTTCGAGGTCGTTGACCCCGACCATGACGTGGCTGAACATGCCTGTGTCTCCTTGGTTGATGCGAACCGGGATGTTAGCTGCGGCAAGCCGTCCTGCTGTCACCCATGCGCGCCAGCGACCATACTGTCGCCCCCGCCAGAGCCGGCGGACATTGGACCCCGCGATACCGAAACCATGCGCCTTCTTCACACTTCCGACTGGCATCTGGGCCAGCACTTCATGGGCAAGAGCCGCCAGGCAGAGCATGCCGCGCTCATCGACTGGCTGCTGGAGCAGGTCGATGCCCAGGCGGTGGATGCCGTGCTCATCGCGGGCGATATCTTCGACACCGGCGCGCCGCCCAGCTATGCGCGCGAGCTGTACAGCCAGCTCGTGGTGCGCCTGCACGCGGCGGGCGTGGCCCTGCTGCTGCTGGGCGGCAACCATGACTCCGTGGCCACGCTGGCCGAAAGCCGCGAGCTGCTGGCCTGCCTGGACACCACCGTGGTGGCCGCCGTGGGCGAGACGGCCAGCCACGTGGTGGAGTTGCCGCTGCGGCGCCGGCCGGGCCAGCCTGCCATGCCCGGCTGCATCGTCTGTGCCCTGCCCTTCATGCGCCCGCGCGACGTGATGCTGAGCCAGGCGGGCCAAAGCGCCGAGCAAAAACAGCAGGCGCTGCAGGCCGCCATTGAGGCCTGCTACCGCAACGTGCACGACGCCGCCATCGCTCGCCGTGATGCGCTGGCCGCCACACGCGGCGAGCGCCTGCCCATCGTCGCCACGGGCCACCTCACCACCGTGGGCGCCAGCAGCAGCGAGTCCGTGCGCGAAATCTATGTGGGCTCGCTGGACGCGTTTCCCACTTCGGCCTTTCCACCCGCCGACTACGTGGCCCTGGGCCACATCCACCAGCCGCAGAAAGTGGGCGGCCTGGAGCACATCCGCTACAGCGGCTCGCCCATTGCGCTGAGCTTTGACGAGGCCCACCAGTCCAAGCAGATGCTGCTGGTGGACCTGGGCCCCGAAGGGCTGCAGTCCGTCACGCCGCTGCCCGTTCCCTGCTTTCAGCCCATGGCCTCGGTCGCGGGCCGCCTGGCCGCCTTGCCGGATCTGATGCGCGCCACCGCCCAGGCCGGCAGCCCTGCACGGCCCGTGTGGTTGGAGGTGGTGGTGGAGCAGGACGACTACCTGCTCCAGCTCACCGACCGCGTGCAGGCCTTGGCCGACGAGCTGCCCGTGGAACTGCTGCGCGTGCGGCGCCAGCGCGGCCGGGCGGTGGCCGGCATGGCCGCCGCCGCTGGCGAGTCGCTGCACGAGATCAGCCCCGCCGACGTCTTCGAGCACCGCCTGGCGCTGGAAACACTGGAGCCTGGCATGGCCCAGGCCCTCACCCGGCGCTACCAGGAGGTGGTGGCCGGGCTTGATGCGCCCCACCCAGGCGCCGGCGAACACGGCGAGGAGGCCCGCGCATGAAGATCCTTACGCTGCGGCTCAAGAACCTCAACTCGCTCAAGGGCGAATGGCGCATCGACTTCACGCAGGCACCGTTCGCGGGCAACGGCCTGTTCGCCATCACCGGGGCCACGGGCGCGGGCAAGTCCACCCTGCTCGATGCCATCTGCCTGGCGCTGTACCACGAGACACCGCGCCTGAAGACCATCTCGGCATCCGCCAACGACCTCATGACGCGCCACACGGCCGACTGTCTGGCCGAGGTCGAATTCGAGGTCAAGGGACAGGTCTACCGCGCCTTCTGGAGCCAGCGCCGCGCACGCGACAGGGTGGATGGCGCACTGCAGGCGCCCAAGGTGGAACTGGCCCGGGGCGACGGCAGCATCCTCAGCAGCCAGACGCGCGACAAGCTCGAGCAGACCGCCGCCATCACGGGGCTGGACTTCGATCGCTTCACCAAGTCCATGCTGCTGGCCCAGGGCGGCTTTGCGGCTTTTCTGCAAGCCAATGCCAATGAGCGCGCCGGCCTGCTGGAAGAGCTGACAGGCACCGAGATCTACGGCCTCATCTCGCAGAAAGTCTTCGAACGCGCCCGCGATGCGCGCCAGCGCCTGGACCAGCTCAAGGCCCAGGCCGATGGCGTGGAGTTGCTGACGCCCGAGGCGCGCGATGCCCTGCATGCCCAGGCCGACAGCCTGGTGACGGAGCAGGCCACGCTGCAGGCCGACTACCTGCGCGCCCAGGCCCAGCACCAATGGCAGCAGCAACTGGCCCAGGCCACCCAGACACTGCAGTCCGCCCGCACCGGCTGCGCAGACGCCGCCCAGGCACTGGAGCAGGCCACGCCCGAACTGGAAAGACTGGCCAACGACGAGCCTGCTCAAGCGCTGCAGCCGTTGCACCAGGCCTGGCAGCGCAGCACCGCCGCCTGCGATGACAGCCGCCAGCAACTGCAGCAACTGCGCGAGCACGAACAGCAGACCCAGACCCGCCTGCTGCTGCAGCACCGCCATGCCCAGGCCCTGTCCGCCCGCCTGGCCCAGGCTGCGCAAGACACCCTGGCCCGCCAGCAGGCCGAGCACCAAACGCTGGAACAGTTCTGCACCCACCATGCAGCCCATGCCCTGCTGGGCGAGCGCCTGGGCAGCTGGCGCCAGCAGTTCAAGCTGCGCGCCAGCCAGCAACAGCAGGCGGCCCACCAGCAGCAGGCCCTGCGCAAGCTGGATGCCGAACAGGCCCGCATGGCGCAAAGCGTCGAAGCCGGCGCGGCCCAGGTCCAAGCCGCCACCGATGCCCAGGCCCGCGCCAGCGCCGCACTCCAGCACGCGCAGGACGAACAGGCGCAGCGCCTTCAAGGCAGCGGCGGCATGGCCGAGCTGCGCGCGCGCGAGCAGGCAGAGCAGGACCGCCTGCACCTGTGGCGCCAGGCAGAAACCCAGGCCGCGCAGCGCCGCGAACTTGCGCGCCAGCAACAGACACTGGCCCGGGAATTGCGCGAAGGCACAGCACTGGCGCAGCAGCAGACGGACACCTGGCAAGCCCTGCGCACGCGCTACATAGACGTGCGAGAACAGGTCCGTGACAAGCAAAAACTGCTGGCCCAGGAGCAGCGCATCCAAAGCCTGTCCGAGCACCGCCACGCCCTGCAGCCCGGCCAGCCCTGCCCGCTGTGCGGCGCGCAAGAGCACCCGGCCGTGGCCGCCTACGAAGCGCTGGACGCCTCGGCCACCGAAGCCGCGCTGCGCCGCAAGCAGGAGGAACTCGACGCCCTGCAAACCCAGGGCGAAACCGCCCGCGCCACGCTGGCCGCCACCACGGCCGCGCAGGCGGCGCGCCAGCGCCAGGCCGACGAACTGGAACAGGACATCGCACGCTGGCACGACACATGGTACGACACATGGCAGGGCCTCACGCAACCCCTGCAACTCGCGCCAGACAGTTGGCAACAGGCCGACACCCTCGCCGCATCGGCCCAGGCCTGCGCCCGGCAGCTGGACACGCTCAAGCGCGCCGTGCAGGCCGCCGAGCAAGGCGAGCAGGCCGTGCAACAGGCCAAGGACGCCGCCCAACACAGCCGCCAGACACTGCAGACCGCGCAAGGCCAGCTTGCGCTGCAGCAGCAGGCCCTGGCCGACCACAGCGCACGCCGCGAAGAACTGCAGCAATCCATCGCCGGCCTGCAGGCCGAAGCCCAGGCGCTGAACGCGCAGTTGCAGGCTTCGCTCGGCGAGGCCGGCCACACCCTGCCCGACGACGCCCAGCCCTGGCTTGAAGCGCGCGAAGCCGAATGGCAGCACTGGCAGCAGGCCCGGCACGACCTGCAGCAACTGGCCCAATCGATGGCCTTGCAGCGCAAGGAATGCGAGGCGGCCGAGGCCGATGCGCAGCGCTGGAAAAAGCAGTCGGAAACACAGTGGGAGGCACAGTGCGAGGTGCAGAGAACGGCGCAGCACCATCCCGTCGATACGGCTGTGGCAGAGCCGCCTTCACTCCCCATGCCGCCCCTGGAACAGCTGCCGCAGGCCCTGGCCGAATGCGTCAGCGACATCGCCGCTCTCACGCGGCAGCAGGATGCCCTGCAAGGCCAGCAGCAACAGGCCCAGGCCACGCTGGCCCGCCAGCGCGAGGAAGCGGCCCAGGCCGAATCCGCATGGCAGGCCGCCCTGGCCGCCAGTCCCTTTGCTGACGAACCCGCCTACCTGCAGGCCCTGCTGCCCGCACCCGAACGCCAGCGCCTGGTCGCGCTGCGCCAGCAACTGCAGGCGGCACAACAGCGCGCTGCCACCCTGCTCGAAGCCGCACAGCGCGAGCACGCGCAACTGCAGGCCCAGGCCCTGACCGAGGCGGCGCCCGAAGAAATCCAGGCCCGCCTGCAAACGCTGGAGGAACGCCGCAACGCACTCAGCGAACAACTGGGCGGCGTCCGCACCCAGCTGGCCGACGACCAGCGCCGCCGCCAGGGCCAGCAGGCCCTGTTCGAGCGCATTGCGGCCCAGGCCAGCGACAGCGAGCTGTGGCAGCACCTGGACGGCCTCATCGGCTCGGCCAAGGGGGACAAATACCGGCGCTTTGCCCAAGGCCTCACGCTGGACCACCTGCTGCACCTGGCCAACCTCCACCTGTCGCGCCTGCACGGCCGCTACCTGCTGCGCCGCAAGCCCGAGGGCGAGCTGGAACTGGACATCGTCGACAGCTGGCAGGGCGACACCCCGCGCGACACGCGCACGCTATCGGGCGGCGAGGCCTTCCTCGTCAGTCTGGCCCTGGCCCTGGCGCTGTCCGACCTGGTCAGCCACAAGACCTCCATCGACTCCCTGTTCCTCGACGAAGGCTTCGGCACGCTCGATGCCGACACGCTGGAGATCGCACTCACCGCGCTGGACCGGCTCAACGACAGCGGCAAGATGATCGGCATCATCAGCCACGTGGAGGCGCTCAAGGAACGCATCGCCGTGCAGGTGCGGGTGGAGAAAGGCGGTGGCGTGGGGCATTCGAGGCTGGTGGTTTCTTCGTGATCCGAAGCGTTTCAAAATCTCTTAGGCTGTTGTTTTTAAAAGAATTTCGGTATAAAAGAGAAATTCTCAAAAAAATACCGAAATGCAAGACCTCCAGCCATCAGCGGCCCGCCAGTACATAGACGCCGTATCCACCTTCGAAGCCCTGGAAGAAGCCCGGGATGAAGGGGCTCAAGTACGCGGTGGCATGTATTGGCATGCGGGTCCGGCGTCGTCTCCTCAATCCAGCTACCTGATCCGCACCACGCCTGCGGGCGCCGAAACCAGCCTCGGTCTTCGCACGCCGGAAACCGAAGCCATCTATGAACGCTTCATGCAGCGCAAACAGAAAAGCGCCGAGCGTTTGGCCGGGCTCAAGGCCGCATTGGCCCAGCACCAGCGACTGAATCGTGCGCTGCGCGTAGGCAGGGTGGACCCGCTGGTGGTGGAGCTGCTCAACCGTCTGTCGATCACCGGGCTGAGTCCGCACTTTCGCGTGGTAGGAACGCATGCGCTTTACGCGTACGAGGCAGCAGCCGGCTTGCGGCTACAGGCAGATGCCCTGGCCACGCGCGACATGGACCTGTTGTGGGATACCCGCAAGCGGCTGCAATTTGCCACGCAACTCGCCCGCGTAGACAGCTCCATGCTCGGCGTACTGAAGAAGGTGGACAGCACGTTCCGCCTGCGCAAAAGCCAGCTCTACACGGCCGTCAACAAAGACGGTTTTGAAGTGGACATCATCCGTCGCGAACGTGTGGCAGACGATCCCCACCCCATCAAACTCAGCGACGCCGAGGAAGACTTCTGGGTGGCCCAGGCCAGGCGTGCCAACGTGCTGCTGGATGCGCCACCGTTTTCAGCCGTCATCGTCGCCAGCAATGGAGCCATGGCGCGCATGCATACCGTCCACCCGGCAACCTTCGTCGCGTTCAAGCGATGGATGGCCGGCCTGCGCGAGCGAGAGGCCATCAAGCGCAGGCGGGATGTACTGCAAGCGGACGTGGTGCAAGCGCTGGTGGACGGGTACTTGCCTCTATGAGTGCTTTCGGATACGTCTGAGACCTGTGCAATTTGTGAGCAGGCAGGCCTGGGTTCAACGCACATATGGGAAGTCATTGCGTGCCACTGCTTTGCTCTGCTCTGCAGCTCAATACAGAACTGTCACCAAACTGCCGCCCAACGCCTGCACCATCCTGCGGGCACGGCCTGCCTGGCCGCCGTTCACTCCTTTTCAAGGACCGCTCCATGCAAGTGCGCTTTCCCAATCCCTTCGGCCTGGCCCTGCCCGACGCCCAGGCGGTGCGCGACTACCAGGCCGCGCAAGGCTTCTCCGACGCCTACGCGCAGTTCCTGATCACGCAGAACGGCCTGGACTTCGACCGGCTCGAAGCGGCGCCCGACCGCGAGGACTACCTGCAGGCCGACGACGAGACCGGCGACAACCACGCCTGGCTGCGCACCCTGCACCACTTCCGCGCAGGCTCGGAGCACTGCGACGTGGAGGACCACCAGCGCGAGAACCTGTTTGCCGCGCACTTCATGGTCATTGGCCATGACCCCGGCGGCAACCCCTTCGTGGAAGTGCTGCACGGCGCCTTCAAGGGCCGCATCGGCAGCCTGGACCATGAGCTGTTTGCGGGCTGCGAGGACCTGGAGCAGTTCCTCGAAGAAATGGAACTGAGCGGCTTTGCCGCCGCCAGCGTGGACGAGCAGACCGACATGCTTTGCGACGAAGACCAGGGCCTGATCTGGTTCCACGCCAGCAGCATGGACAGCTTCGTGCAGCAATGCGTGTTCTGCGACGAGGACGGCTCGGGCTTCGTGGTGGACGAGCCGGGGCTGGACGAGGATTGAGCCACGGGGCGGGCCTTGCCCGCAACCTGGCAGACAGCCAGAAGGCGTTGAAGCAGGCCGAGGCACAAACGGCCAGCGCGCTGGAGCAGTGCGATATGGATATCAGTGGAACTTCACCGGCTGCACGCCCCGGTGCTTGGGCCTGACCACCACGGTGCCCGCAATCTTGTCGTGCCAGCCTTGCTTGCGCGGGTCAAAGGCCACCCAGATCAGCCCCAGGCACAGCGGGATGATGGACACGAAATAGGCCAGGTAGCGAATGACGGCCTGCCGTGTGCTCATGTCCGCGCCGGTCTGCGCGTCCACGATCCTGGCGGAGATGATCATCTTGCCCGGCGTCGCCTGTTTCTTGATCCAGAAGATGACGACGGCAATGGCAGGCAGCACCCAGGAGATGACGAAATCGGCCGGGCCGTGCAACAGTTTTTCGGACTCCAGGTATTCCCATCCGTAGATGGAGATCAGGGCCGGCAGCATGAGCACGAGCAGGATCACGGTGTCGATCAGCGCGGCGCCGGTGCGGGCCCAGAAGCCCACGTATTCGAGATCGTCAACCTGCATGGTGCGCCCTGGTTGGCATATGGGGCTGCCAGTGTGCCACCTCGGTGCCCCGCCAGAAATGCCGCGCAAGACCAGGGCCTGCGCGGCAGGGTTGCGGCGGCCTGTCGGTCGAACTATCGATCAAATACCGCCTGCAGGTCCTTCTGCCCCGTCACGCCGGACTGCAGCGCCAGCATCAGCAGGATCCGCGCCTTGGGCGCGCGCAGGTCGTCGGCCATGACGGCGCCGGCCTCGAACGAGGTCTTGCCGCCGCCCTCGAAGCCGTAGCTGGGCATGACGCGGCCGTTGTGCACGCGCGTGCTGACGACCACGGGCACGTTCTTGCCGATGGCGTACTTGGCGGCATCGAGCATGGCGACGTTCATGTTGCCCATGCCCAGGGCGTCGATGACGATGCCCTTGACGCCACGGTCCACCGCCTGGCGCACGGCCTGGCCGTTGGCACCGCCGTACATGGGGAAGATTTCCACCTCGGGCATGGTCTGCGCCTGGATGGGCAGGTGCTGGCGGCGCGCGGGGGCGGAGGCGAAGCTGACGCGGTCCGGGTAGACCTCGCCCAGGAAGCCGAATTCACCCGAGCGGAAGGTCTCCACGTTGGCCGTGTGTGTCTTGGTGACGTAGCGCGCGGCGTTGATCTGGTTGTTCATGGCCAGCATGGCGCCCTTGTCGCGCGCCTTGGGGTCCACGGCGATGCGCACGGCGTTGAGCAGGTTGCGCGGGCCGTCGAAGTCGGACACCGAGGCATTGCGCTGCGCGCCGATGAGCACGACGGGCTTGGACGACTGCACGGTCAGGTCCAGCCAGAAGGCGGTTTCCTCCAGCGTGTCCGTGCCGTGCGAGACGATGGCGCCAGCCACCTCAGGGCGGGCCAGCGCGGCCTGTACGGCCTGGGTGAGCTGCACCCAGCGGGCCGGGTCCATGTAGTCGGAGGGCACGTTGGACAGGTTGTTGACCTGGATGCGCGCGTACTTGCCCACGTCGGGCACGGTGGCCAGCAGGTCGTCGCCCGAGATCGCGGGCACGGGCGCGTTCTTGACCGGGTCGATCTTCATGGCAATGGTGCCGCCCGTGGCGATGAACTGGACCACGGGCTTGTCCTGGGCGGCGGCGCTGGTAGCAATCATGGGCAGGGTGCAGGCAGTGAGCAGGGCGAGGGCGGTGCGGCGGAAGGCTTTCACGGGTGTTGTCTCCTTGTTGTGATGTCAAGGAGCATGCTAACCATGGCGTGCGGCCGGCCCGCGCTGCCGGCCCTGCGTGAAACCCCGATGGACAGGCGCGATCAGCGCGCATCAACGCGCATCAACGCATCAAAGCGCCAGCGCGGCCTCGATGTCCGTGGACAGCTTGGCCGGCGCATCCTGCGGCGCATAGCGGCGGATGACCTGGCCGTCGCGGCCGACGAGGAATTTGGTGAAGTTCCACTTGATGGCCTTGGTGCCCAGCACGCCCGGCGCCTCGGCCGTGAGCCAGCGGTACAGCGGGTGGGCATTGGCGCCGTTGACGTCGATCTTGCCCATGAGCGGGAAGCGCACGCCAAAGTTCAGGTCGCAGAAATTGGCGATTTCCGATTCGCTGCCCTTTTCCTGGGAACCGAACTGGTTGCACGGAAAGCCCAGCACCACCAGGCCGCGCTCGCCGTACTGCTCATGCAGCGCCTGCAGTCCCGCGTACTGCGGCGTGAAGCCGCAGGCGCTGGCGGTGTTGACGATGAGCAGCACCTTGCCACGGTAGTCCGACAGGGGAACGGCCTGGCCCGTGATGGAGGTGGCCTCGAAGTCGTAGGCCGAGCGGGGCGCGGCGGCGGTGTCATTCATGCGGTGCTCCTGAAGTGGAGCATCCATGGTAGCGCCGGGACACCCGGGGGCGCGCTGGCCGGGCATGGGGATGCGGACTTGTCTCACAGACAGCAGGCGGCCAAAAACTTACCTTGGAAGGCAACAGGCGGGCACAGCGGCCCGCCTGGTCCCGTTTCGCTGGCAGGTGTTTACAAGCCGCATAGGCGCATGCCTGCCGTAGTTTCCGTCCCACGATGAAGAGACCACCTATATGAACGCCAACAGCACCCCCACGAAGCAAGCCAAATCCAACCCCGGCAACGGCCACCTGGCGCTGGACCCCAAGGCCCTGGAGGCTGCCAAGCGCAGCCTGGACGATGGCGCCGTGACCCCGCATTTCGGGCCCTGGCGCGAGGACATCATCAAGCTGCTCAATGACTCGCTGGCCACCGAGCTGGTGTGCGTGATGCGCTACAAGCGCCATCACTTCACCGCCGTGGGTCTGGCCTCGCCGGCCATCGCCGACGAGTTCCTGGTCCATGCCAACGAGGAAATGGCCCACGCCGACAAGCTGGCCCAGCGCATCGTGCAGCTGGGCGGCGAGCCCGACTTCAACCCCCAGACGCTGACCCAGCGCAGCCATGCCGACTACAACGGCGAGACGGACCTGAAGGCCATGATCCGCACCAACCTGATCGCCGAGCGCGTGGCCATCGAGGCCTACAGCCAGATGATCGACCTGATCGGCGACAAGGACCCGACCACGCGCCGGCTGATCGAATCCATCCTGGAGCAGGAGCAGGAACACGCGGACGAGCTGTCCGACTGGCTGGAGAAATAAGCACTTCCCGCCAGTACACGCCAGCCCGACAATACCGGGGCTTGGCCCATAGGCAAGGCACCCCGCGCGAGCGGGGTGCCGCTTTTTTGGGCATTCTCTAGCCTTCGCGAAATGGTCCCGCCCTATCGGCCCTGATGTCCTGTCATCAGGGCCGTCTTGCAATATGCGCTTTTCTTTCAATGACTTGAAGCTGCCCGACGCTGTACTCGCAGCCTGGCAAAGGCTGCTGGCCAGCCGCATCGGCCAGCGCGTGGCGGCCCTGCCCTGGTGGCACCGCTGGCCCACCCGGCGCGAATGGCTGCTGTTCGCCGCTGCGCTGCCGCTGCTGTTCGCGCTGTATGTGCTGGCCCTGATCCCGTTCACGCCCGGCATCCGCGACATACGCAAGGCCAAGCTGGAGCAGCCAGCCCAGATCATGAGCGCGGATGGCAAGCAGCTCGCGCAGTTCAAGCGCAGCAACCGGCAGTGGGTGAAGCTCGACGAGATGTCGCCCTCGGTGATCAAGGCGCTGATTGCCACCGAGGACCACCGCTTCTACGAACACCACGGCATGGACTGGCGCCGCACGCTGGGCTCGGTGGTGCACACGCTGCGCGGCGATCCGCAGGGCGGCTCCACCCTCACCCAGCAGCTCGCACGCAACCTGTACCCGACCGAAATCGGCCGCGCGCCCACGCTCAACCGCAAGCTCAAGGAGGCGATCACGGCCTTCAAGATCGAGGCGCTCTACACCAAGGACGAGATCCTCGAGACCTATCTGAACACCGTGCCCTTCCTCTACAACGCCTTCGGCATAGAGATGGCGGCGCGCACCTATTTCGACAAGCCGGCCGCGCGGCTGACGGTGCTGGAAAGCGCCACGCTGGTGGGCATGCTCAAGGGCACGAGCTACTACAACCCCGTGCTCAACCCCGACCGCGCGCTGTACCGCCGCAACACGGTGCTGTCGCAAATGGTCAAGCGCGGCGTGCTGCAGGAGGCCGAGTTCGCCCAGCTCAAGAAGCGTCCCATGCGCATCAACTTCGAGCGCCAGGAAGAGCCCCTGGGCATGGCGCCGCACTTCGCGCAGCATCTGCGCAAGTGGCTGATCGACTGGGCCGACCGCAACGACTACAACATCTACACCGATGGCCTGGTGGTGCACACCACCATCGACTCGCGCCTGCAGAACTGGGCCAACCAGGCCGTGGCGCGCCAGACGCGCACGCTGCAGGGCGTGGCCAATGGCGCCTGGAGCCAGCGCGACGGCTGGAACGCCTCCAACCCGCTGGTGCAGCAACTCGTGCGAGAGACCCCCGCCTGGCGTGCCGCGCGCAAACGCGCGGACAGCCAAGGCAAGGACAAGGCAACGGACAAGGACAGCGAGGAAGACACCCTCAAGGCCCTGCTGGCCGACAAGGCCTTCATGAAGCAGCTGCGCGAGGACAAGACCCGCGTGCAGGCAGGCTTCGTGGCGCTGAACCCGGCCACCTCCGAAGTGCTGGCATGGGTAGGCAGCCGCGACTTCACGCAGGACGCCTACGACCACGTGCAGCAGGCACGGCGCCAGCCCGGCTCCACCTTCAAGCCCTTTGTCTATGGCGCCGCGCTGCAGCAGGGCGCCACCCCCGGCGACAAGCGCGTGGACAGCCCCGTGGAAATCCAGCTGGCCGGCGGCGAAGTCTGGCGCCCCACCGACGCCACGCCCCCCACGGGCCGCGAGATGACGCTGCGCGACGCCCTGGCCTACTCCAAGAACACCATCACCGCCGAAGTCATGCAGTCCGTGGGCCCCGCCCGCGTGGCACGCCTGGCCCGCGCCCTGGGCGTGCGCCAGAGCCCGCTGGACGAGGTTCCCGCCCTGGCCCTGGGCAGCAGCCCGGTGTCACTGCTGGAGATGGTCAACGCCTATGCCAGCCTGGCACACGGTGGCCGCTGGCTGCCACCCATGATGGTCACGCGCATCGAGGACGCCGACGGCAAGGTCATCGCCGAATTCAGCCCGCCCAAGCCCGAGCGCGCGCTGGACGAAGACCACGCCTACGCCCTGGTGGACATGCTGCGCGCCGTGGTGGACAAAGGCACGGCCGTGGCCGTGCGCCAGCGCTACGGCATCCACGCCGACGTGGCCGGCAAGACCGGCACCACCCAGGGCAATGCCGATGGCTGGTTCATCCTCATGCACCCGGAAATCGTCACCGGCGCCTGGGCCGGCTTCAACGACGCGCGCATCACCCTGCGCAGCGACCGCTGGGGCCAGGGCTCGCGCAGCGCCCTGCCCATGGTGGGAGACTTCATGTCCCGCGCCCTGCGCAGCCCCGTCATCGACGCCAAGGCCCGCTTCGAGCCACCCGAACAAAGCCACTGGTGGTCCGACATGGTCGGCCGCCTGCGCGAACGCATGCAGGGCTGGTGGCCCGACCAGCAGCCGCCCGCACAGCCCGGCCAACCCGCCACCCCGGAGCCGGCGCCGACCCCTGAACCCGCACCCGAGCCCACGGAGCCACCCGGCCCGGGCCTGTCGCCCGGCGAGGAAATCATAGAAAGCACCCCCGCCCTGCCCGCCCCCAACATCCCCCTCACCCAGGGCACGCTGGGCCCCACGGACCAGCGCGCAGTGCAGGAAGCCACCCCCGCCACGCCCGCCCTGCCCGGCGGCGAAGACGCCCCCGCAGGCACCGGCGTGGTGATCACGCCGATCCAGCCCTGACCCGGCTGGCTGTTGGCTGTTGGCTGTTGGCTGTTGGCTGTTGGCTGTTGGCTGTTGGCTGTTCCCCAGCCTCCCCCCTTCTGCCCACGCCTGCGTTGGGCGGGATGCGGGGTGGCAAGCCTGCCGAAGGACAGGCTTGCTTCGTTGTCTAGCTCGCCGTGATGTTTGAGTGAAGCGCGCAGCGCGCAACGAGTTTCACGGCGCACCCCGCATCCCGCACAACGCAGGTCGCCCGCAGCGAAGCGAAGGGTCGTGGGCAGTGGGGCGCGCTTCTTTGCCTACTTTCTTATCGCGCGATAAGAAAGTAGGTCGGCCGCCGGGCCGAAACCCGGCCTCGAAAAACAACCACCCGGCAGGGACAAATCCAGCGAAAGAACCAAAGCACAAAAAGTCACCGCGAAGTCCGCGTATGACTCACATTGGCATCCACAGTCCCAAACACCGTCACCCCACTGCCACTGGACGCCTGGCTCCCCGCAACATCCCCAGGCACCCCACCCGCACAGCCAGCCAGCCCCACACTCAGGGCCACCAGCACCATCGCGGCCAGCTCACGCATGCCGTATTTCATCGCAATCTCCTTGAACTCCGGCGCAACCGACCGGCACAGCCCATGTTAGCTGCGCCACCCTGCCGCCCCGTGAGCGAAGGTAATCACCCTTCGAGGTAAAGCGCGGCCAGCCGCTCGCGTGCCGCACTGTCGATGCCCAGCGCATCCCGCAGATACCCTTCCATCCCCCCGAAGTCGGCCCGCACCATGTCGGTGGCGGCCGCAAGGTAGGAGGCCTGCACGCGCCACAGCACATCCATCACTTCGGCTGGCATGGGGGCGAAGGTGGTAGCGGGCCGCTGGTAGAGCTGGTTGGTCAGCAGGTAGTCCTGCATCACGGTGTCCTCGTCCACGCCCAGCGCGGTGAGCAGCAAGGCGGCAGCCCAGCCCGTGCGGTCCTTGCCGGCCGTGCAGTGGAAGACCAGCGGATCCTGGCTGTCCAGCAGCAGCTGGAACAACTGTGCAAAGCGCGGTGCGTAGGCGTGCACGAAGCTGCGGTAGGTGTCCTGCATCAGCTCCTCGGCATGGGCGGCCGTGAGGTCGTTGCCTGCGGCGATCAGGGCACTGGCGCGCTGCACCACGGTGGGCTCGACGATGAGCGCATGGCGGGCAATGCCCGGCCATTCGTAGGCCAGGTGGGCGCTTTCCATCTTGCCCCGGAAGTCCGCGCTGCGCGCGAGCTTCAGGCCCTGCAGCACGTCCAGGTCCGCTGCGCTGAGGCCGGCCAGGTGGTCGGCACGGAACAGCGTGCGCCAGCGCACGCGCCGGCCATCCAGGCCCGCGTAGCCACCGAGGTCTCGGAAGTTGGAGGCGCCGTCCAGGCGGATGGAGCGCGAGGGCGCCGGGGAGGAAGCAGCGGCGGCAGCCGCTGCCGGGGTGAGCATTTCGGTATCCATACCCGCTAGATTAGCCCAAGCATGTGTTGCCCCCATGTCAGGCCGGCGACCCGCTGGTGTAGAGCTCAAACACTGCCCTCAAAACTGGCGCGCCCCAAAGCCAGGGACACCGAGGAAGGGCCTAAGCCGGCCGCGCCGCCCCGCACCGAGGGTGTCGTCCCCCTCCCTCGCGGAGCGAGTAGAGGGGGAAGGCGCGTAAGCGCCTCAGGGGGTGAGATGTTTCCCCACGATGCCGGCCAGCTCGAACATGTTCACGCTGTCCTTGCCGAAGACGGGCCGCAGCTTGTCATCGGCGCGGATGACGCGCTTGTCCTTGGGGTCCTGCAGGTTCTGGGCCTTGACGTATTCCCACAGCTTCTTGACCACCTCGGTACGCGCCACCGTGCCTTCGCCGATGACGGCGGCCAGGGCCGCGCTGGGCTGCAGCGTGCCGGCAGCCGGCTTGCGCGCAGTCTTGGTGGCCGTCTTTGCCGTGGTCTTGGCCGCGGCCTTCTTGGCAGGTGCCTTCTTGGCCGGCGCGCTCTTGGCGGCCGCCGTCTTGCGCGGCGGGTATTTGCTGTCGCGCTGCTCGAACTCGAAGTTCACCTTGCCGGCCGCGCCATCCCACACCAGGAAGGCCTTGAAGCTGCGGCGCGTGCGGTTGGAGACGAACTTGTCCAGCAGGTCGGTCTTGCCGGTCTGCAGCAGCTTTTGCATCTGCTCGCGCTCTATGGGCTGCTGCAGGATGATCTGCCCGCTCTTGAAGTCGCAGCTGGGCGTGGCCTGGGCCAGCGTGGGCACGGCCTTGGCGCAGACGTAGTTGCTGCCGTGCTCGAAGACGGGCGCGCCGCACTTGGGGCAGGGGCCCAGCGATTGCTGGCTGGCGAAGTCCACCAGCTCGCCCGTGTCTTCGGAAGCGGCGTCGTCGCCGAAGTCGAACTCGAGCTTGTAGTTGCCGCCTTCCTCATCGTGCACGATGGTGACCTCGGCCACGAAGGGCCAGCCTGCCTTGGAGCGAAAGCCGTCCAGAGGGCCCAGGCGGCGGTCGCGCAGCAGTTGCTCGGCCTCGGCCGTCTCGAAGGTGCGGCCTGCAGGCGACTTGGTGAACGAGAAGCCGCAGCCCGCGCCCTGGCCGTCGCTGCCCGTGCAGCCGTAGCGGCGGTAGTTCTCCTTGACCACGCCGCCGCAGTTGGGGCAAGGCGTGGACAGGGTGGCGTAGTCGCCGGGCACGGTGTCTCGGTCGTATTCCTTGGCCTTCTTGACCAGCTTTTCCGTCATGGACTGGATCTGCTGCATGAAGGCATCGCGCGAGAGCTGGCCCTTTTCCATCTGGGCCAGCTTGTATTCCCATTCACCGGTGAGGTCGGCGCGCGAGAGCTCTTCCACGCCCAGGCCGCGCAGCAGCGTCATGAGCTGGAAGGCCTTGGCCGTGGGAATCAGCTCGCGGCCTTCGCGCAGCATGTACTTTTCGGTCAGCAGGCCTTCGATGATGGCCGCGCGCGTGGCAGGCGTGCCCAGGCCCTTTTCCTGCATGGCCTCGCGCAGCTCGTCGTCCTCCACCTGCTTGCCCGCGCTTTCCATGGCGCCCAGCAGCGTGGCTTCGGAGTAGCGCGCGGGCGGCTTGGTCTTGAGGCCCTTGGGATCGACCTGGCCGGCGCGCGGCTGCTCGCCGGGCTGCACCGCGACCAGGGGCTGGCCCTTGTCGCCGTCCTTGCCGCCTTCGACCTCGTTGGCGGCCTCCTTGCCGTAGATGGCCAGCCAACCGGGCTTGACCAGGATCTTGCCTTCGGTCTTGAAGCTGTGCTGCTCGACCTTGCTGATGCGCGTGGTCACCTGGTGCTCGGCACTCGGGAAGAACACGGCCATGAAGCGGCGCACGACGAGGTCATAGAGCTTTTGCTCGGCCTCGGACAGGCCGCTGGGCGCCTGCGTGGTCGGGATGATGGCAAAGTGATCCGACACCTTGCTGTTGTCGAAGATGCGCTTGGTCGGGCGCACATAGTTCTCGTCCAGCGCCTGCTGGGCAAAGGGTGCCAGGTGGCGCATGCCGCTGCCGGCCAGCATGGCGAAGGTCTGGTGCGCCACGGGCACGTAGTCCTCGGGCAGGGCGCGCGAGTCGGTACGCGGGTAGGTCAGGGCCTTGTGGCGCTCGTACAGGCTTTGCGCCAGCGCCAGCGTGGTCTTGGCCGAGAAGCCGAACTTGCCGTTGGCCTCGCGCTGCAGGCTGGTCAGGTCGAACAGCAGCGGGCTGGCCTGGGACGTGGGCTTGGACTCCTCGGTGACCTGGGCTGGCTTGCCGCGCACGGCGTCGGCGATGGCCTGGGCGTCGCGCTGGTTCCAGATGCGGTCGGCGCGGGCTTCCGCATCCTCGCTCTTCTTCCATTGGGGATCGAACCACTTGCCCAGGTACTGGCCGGCCTGCGCGTCGAAGGCGGCATGCACTTCCCAGTAGTCGCGGCTGACGAACTTGCGGATCTTTTCCTCGCGCTCCACCACCAGGGACAGCGTGGGCGTCTGCACGCGGCCCACGGTGGTCAGGAAGAAGCCGCCGTCGCGCGAATTGAAGGCCGTCATGGCGCGCGTGCCGTTGATGCCCACCAGCCAGTCGGCCTCGGAGCGGCTGCGCGCCGCGCTGGCAAGGCCCTGCATCTGGCTGTCGCTGCGCAGGTTCTGGAAGCCGTCGCGGATGGCCTGCGGCGTCATGGACTGCAGCCACAGGCGCTTGACCGGCTTGCCCAGGCCCTTGCCGTCCGGCTTGGCGCCTGCGGCGTACTGCTCGATCAGGCGGAAGATCAGCTCACCCTCGCGGCCCGCGTCGCAGGCGTTGATGAGTTCGGTGACGTCCTTGCGCTTGGCCAGCTTGACCACGGCATTGAGCCGGCTCTTGGTCTTGTCCACGGGCTTGAGGTCGAAATACGGCGGAATCACCGGCAGGTTGGCAAAACTCCATTTGCCGCGCTTGACGTCGAATTCCTCGGGCGCCTGGATTTCCACCAGGTGGCCCACGGCGCTGGTCACGACGTAGTGCTCGCTCTCGAAATATTCATCGTGCTTGTCGAATTTGCCCGCCACCGGAGTCAACGCGCGGACGATGTCCTGCGCGACCGAAGGCTTCTCAGCAATCACCAGGGTCTTTGTCATTGTGTGTACTCGTCATTCCCCGCAGGAGCTGCATGTCGCATGCCTGCGCTTCTACAATCCATGGCTCACGCGTGTACGTACGTGTACGCGCACGCGCATGTGTGCCTATTCAAGTTATCAGAGAAAACATGCCCCGCACAGCTTTGGCCCCTTCCGGCGGCCGCCGTATCCAGACCCGCCGCTCGGGTGTCCATGGCAAGGGCGTCTTCGCCGTGCAGGATCTTGCCGAAGGCGAGGTCCTTGTCGAGTACGTAGGGGAAATCGTCAGCTGGCAGGAAGCCCAGGACAGGCACCCGCACGACCCCAGCCAGCCCAACCATACCTTCTACTTCCACATCGACGAAGACCGCGTGATCGATGCCAACTACGGCGGCAATTCCTCGCGCTGGATCAACCACAGCTGCGCGCCCAACTGCTACACCGACGAGCGCGATGGCCGCATCTTCATCGTCGCACTGCGCAACATCGCCGCCGGCGAGGAGCTGAGCTACGACTACGGCCTGATCATCGACGAACCCTACACCAGGCAGCTGAAGGCCGAGTATCCCTGCTGGTGCGGTGCGGCCACCTGCCGCGGCACGCTGCTGGCGCCCAAGCGCGGCTGGCGCCCGCCCATGCCCGGCGATGCGTTGCCGGCCGGCGCAAAGCCGAAATCGGAAAAGTCTGAAAAGGCAAAGCGGCCCCAAAAACAGCAGGCCCAAGCGCCAAAGCCTTTGGGCAAACCCACCCAAGAACCGAAGAAAAAATCCGGCACATCCTCGACAAAGGCGGGCGCATGATGGCTTCGTCCCCCATCCACTGGCCTGCGGAGTCGCTGTGGCAGGCCATCGAGCCGCAACTGCCGGGCTTTTCCGTGGAGATCGTGCCCAGCATCGGCTCGACCAATACCGAGCTGATGGCACGCGCCCGCGATGGCCGCAACGAACCCGTGCTGCTGGTGACCGAAGTGCAGACCGCCGGCCGGGGCCGGCTGGGCCGCCAGTGGACCAGCGGCGTGGGCGATTCGCTGACCTTCTCGCTGGGCATGCCGCTGGCGCCTGCCGACTGGTCCGGCCTGTCGCTGGCCGTGGGCCTGAGCGTGGCGCAAAGCCTGCAGCCGCAATTGCCCGCCCCGGGCTCGCAGCGCCCGCGCATCGGCCTCAAATGGCCCAACGACCTGTGGATCGACGGCGACCGCAAGCTCGGCGGCATCCTGATCGAGACCGCCAGCTTTGTCGGCAGCGCCGCGCATGAGCCCGGCACGCCGCGCTACGTGGTCGTGGGCATCGGCCTGAATGTGCGCCCCCGCCCCGGCGACGGCATGCGCACGCCGCCGGCCAGCCTGCTGGAACTGGACGAGCGCCTGGACGCGCCCACCGCCCTGGCCTGCGTGCTGCCGGGACTGGTGTCCGACATCCAGGCCTTTGCCGCCCAGGGCTTTGCGCCGCTGGTGGACCGCTTTGCCCAGCGCGACCTGCTGCGCGGGCGCGCCGTCAATCTCAGCGACGGCGAAAGCGGCATGGCCGAAGGCGTGGGCCGCGATGGCGCGCTGCTGGTGCGCACGGCGCGCGGCCTGCAGGCCATCACCAGTTCGGAAATCAGCGTGCGGCCGGCTGCTGTAGGCTAGAGCGATTGATGCACTAGGCCCGCCGAGAAACGACATGCTGCGAATTGCCTTTCTGCTGCTGGTGCTGGCCAATGCCGGCTACTACCTCTGGAGCCACGGCCAGCTCCAAGCCCTGGGCCTGGCCCCCCCGTCCACGACCGAGCCCGAACGCCTGGCCCAGCAGGTGCGCCCCGAGGCGCTGAGCCTGCTGAGCGTGGACAACGCATCCACCACGCCCTCACCGGCCGCCGCCCCGTCCACGCCAGCGCCGGCCTCCACCCCGGCAGGCGGCGAGGAGCCCGCCCCTGCACCCAGGCCCGCCCAGGCTGCAGGCCAGCCCACCAGCTGCCTGGTGGCCACGGGCATCGAAGACCGCCATGCCGAGGCGCTGCGCCGCGGCCTCATCGCCCAGGTCGCCAGCGACCAATGGGACCTGAGCAGCACGCACCAGCCGGGCCGCTGGATGGTTTACATGGGCAAGTTCCCCGACGCCGAATTCCTGGAACGCAAGCGCGCCGAACTGCGCGCCCGCAAGATCGATTTCGACCGTGCGGGCGGCGCGCTGGAGCCGGGCCTGTCGCTGGGCCGCTTTTCCACCGAGGAAGCGGCCACGCGCGAGCTGACCAACTTCGCGCGCCAGGGCGTGCGCACGGCCCGCGTGGTGCAGGAGCGCCCCGACATCACGCTCTACACCCTGCGCCTGCCCCAGGCCACGGCCGCACTGCGCAGCCAGGTCGAGGCCATGGGCGGCAAGGCCTTCGAGGGCAAGCCGTTCAAACCCTGCTGAACCCGTTGGGCACGCCATGCGAAAAGGCCCGCGATCACAGGATCGCGGGCCTTTTTCATTTCAGCCGCCGCGGGTCAGAGCGCGCGCGGGTCGGTGGCCATGAGCTGCTCGACCAATACCTTCAGATCGGTGGTCAGGCGCAGGTAGCCGGCCTGGTCCAGTTCCAGGGTCTGCTCGTTCATGTAGAGCTTGCGGTTGATCTCGATCTGGATGCTGTGGCGGTGCTCGGCAGGCTTGCCGTAGCGGCGCACCAGCTCCACGCCCTTGTAGGGATGGTTGTAGTCCACGCTGTAGCCGCGCTCGCGCAGGAAGGCGCAGATGCGCTCGGACAGCGCGGGGCTGGCCGTGCTGCCGTCGCGGTCGCCGATGACGAAGTCGGCATGCACCAGGCCCGGGTGCAGCGTGGCATGGCTGGCGGCGACGGAAGGCATGGAATGGCAGTTGATGTGGATGCTGTAGCCATGGCGCGCATGGGCGGCGTCAATGGCGCGCTCCACGGCGGCGTGGTAGGGCTTCCAGCAGCGCTCGATGCGCTGCAGCAGCTCGGAGGCCGGCAACTGGCGGTCGTAGATGGGCACGCCCTCGTCGGTGAACTTCCAGATCAGGCCCTTGCCCAGGCGAACCTTCTGCAGCACGACCTGGTCGGTGGTGACGGGCAGCGGCCAGTCGCCTTCGATCATGGTGGTGTCGATCTCGGTGGTGTCGCGGTTGGCATCCAGGTAGATGCGCGGGAAATGCGCCTCCACCCAGCCCACGCCCATGCCTGGCGCAAAGGCATAGATCTTCTCCACATGCGTGTCCTCGGCCTGGCGCAGCGTGGCCAGCGGCAGGCAGGAGCCGAAGTCCTGCGGGTAGACCGTGCCGCTGTGCGGCGAGTCCAGCACCACGGCGCTGGTGCCGGCCACGCTGGTCACCATGGGCTGCGCGGCATCGGCCGCGCCGGAGCCTGCCGCGCCGGGCAGGGATTGCAGGAAGTTCTGACTGATCAGTCGCAGGACGGGATGCATGAGGAAGTGGTCTATCTCGGTTACGCATTGCACCGCTGCGCTGCGGCCAGCCCGCCATGAAACTGGCGCGTCCCAGGCCAGGGACGCCGAGCAAGGGCCGCCCCGCAGCGAGGGCGTCGTCCCCCTCCCGCGAAGCGAGAGAGGGGGAAGGCGCGAAGCGCCTCAGGGGGAGCCTTTAATCCAGCTGGATCTGGGCCGTGGCGGCAATCTTCTTCATCTTGGCCACTTCGCTGGCGATCTGCTTGGTGAAAGCATCGCTGCTGGTGCCGGAGATGTACAGGCCCTGGGCAGCCATGCGCTTTTGCACGGCCGGGTCCTTGAGCGCGGCCGCGATGGCCTTTTGCACGCGGGCGATCTGCTCGGGCGGCGTGCTCTTGGGGGCCACGAGGCCGAACCAGGAAGGATCGTTCAGGTCGGCGTGGCCGGCTTCGGCGTAGGTCTGCACATCGGGCAGCACGTCCAGGCGCTCATGCCAGGACACGGCCAGGGCCTTGACCTTGCCGCCCTTGATGTGGGGCAGCGAGGACGCGACCTGGTCGAAGTACACGGGCACCTGGCCGCCGAGCACGTCGTTGATGGCCGGGCCTGCACCACGGTAGGGAATGTGCTGCATCTCTGTGCCCGTGCTCTTCATGAACTGGGCGCCCCACATGTGGCCGATGGTGCCGTTGCCGGGCGTGGCGAAGCTGACCTTGCCGGGGTTGGCCTTCAGGTACTTCACGAACTCGGCAAAGTTGTTGGCAGGCACCAGCTTGGGGTTGATCACGATCACGCCGGGCGCCTTGACGATCTCGGTCACGCCGACGAAGTCATTGATGGCGTCGTAGGGCAGCTTCTTGAACACGGCAGGGTTCACGCCATGGGTGGACAGCGTGGCAATGCCGAAGGTCACGCCGTCGGTGGCACGTGCCACTTCGGCCATGCCGATGGAGCCGCCGGCGCCGGCCTTGTTCTCGATCACCACCGCCTGGCCGCCCAGCAACTTGGGCAGCACGTCCTGCATGTTGCGCGGGACCATGTCGGTGGAGCCACCAGCAGGGAACGGAACGACGATGCGCAGGGGACGGGTGGTTTCCTGGGCGAAGGACATTCCAGGAACGACAGAAGAAGCGGCGATGGAAGCAAGGAAATGGCGTCGTTGCATAGGATCTTTCTTACAAACAAGGTCAGATTAAAAGAAATCTGCTCACAAAAAAAGCAAATACTGTGCCTGTTAATATTCCGAACAGGAATAGTTTCATCATATCCCTGTCATGAGTTTGCGCCGCCTCAACCCGCCCATACATCTGCTGCGCGCCTTCTCCACCGTGGTGCGCTTCGGAGGTGTCTCGCGCGCGGCCGAAGCCTTGCACTTGACGCAAAGCGCAGTCAGCAAGCAGATCCAGGAGCTGGAGAAGTGGGTGGGCGTGCCGCTGTTCGAACGCGAGCGCAAGCGCTTGAGCCTGACGCCTGCGGGCGAACGCTACGAGCGCGCCGTGCGCGCCCTGCTGGGCCAGCTGGAGGCGGCCACCCTCGAACTCATCACCAGCGATGACAGCCGAGGCGCGCTGCACCTGTCATCGCTGCCGACTTTCGCGGCCAAGTGGCTGATCCCCAGGCTGCCCCAGTTTCAGCAGCGCTATCCACAGATCACGCTGCACTTTGTACCCTACGTACACAGCTACCAATTTGACAGTCCGGGTCTGGACTGCGCGATTTTGTTCGGGGACGGGCATTGGAGCGGCGCGCACGCCCACTATCTGGTGGGCCGCCAGGTGGCGCTGATCGCACCGCCACATGGCACGGGCCCCGAGGCGCGCATCACCACGCCCCAGGACGTGGCGCGCTGCACGCGGCTGCGCCACGTGACCATTGCCGACGCCTGGGCGCGCTGGAGCGAGGCCCACGGCATCCACGGCATCAGCCCGCTGGCGGGCCCGCAGTTCGACCAGTTCCAGACCATCATCCGCGCCGTGATGGCGGGCATGGGCATCGCACTGGTGCCACGCTGCCTGGTGCTTGACGAGCTTGCCGCCGGCCTGGTGAACGAGCCCCTGCCCCAGCACGGCTACCAGAGCGCCCTGGGCTACTGGCTGTGCTATCCGGCCGACCGTGCCAACCATGGCACGCTGGGCATCTTCCGCAACTGGTTGGTGGACCATGCGGCGCAGACACCGGGACGGGTGGCGATGGCCCCTGTAGCCCCCGATGCCCCTGCGGCAGCCGGTCAGGCGCCACCTATGCCGCAGGCTTAGGCGGCGGCGGCGAGCGCAGTGCCGTGAAGCGCACGCTGAAGCGTGCGCCCGGTGGCTGCTGGCCCGGATGCGCATCCTCCAGCACCACCTGCCCGCCATGCTGGCGCGCAATCTCCAGCACGATGGGCAGGCCCAGGCCCGAGCCATCGGCCTCCGAGCCCAGCACGCGGTAGAACGGCTGGAACACCAGCTCGCGCTCGGCCTCGGGCACGCCCGGCCCCGAATCCTCCACCTGCAGCAGCAGGACCTGACCAAAAGGATCGGCCAGCACACGCACGGTGACCATGCCCGGCCGGCTGCTGGTGGAAGGCGTGTAGTTGATGGCGTTGTCCACGAGGTTGCGCACCAGCTCGGTCAGCAGCGTGGCATTGCCCTGCAGCCAGACGCCGGTGGCCGATGACTCGGCGCCGTCGTATCCCAGGTCCACATGCTTGTCCATGGCGCGCGGCAGGCAGTCGCGCACCACGTCGGTGACGATGCGCACCAGGTTGCAGGGCTGCATGGCCAGGCCGCGGCCCACGCCGGCGCTCTCGGCGCGCGCCAGCGCCAGCAACTGGCTCACCGTGTGCGTGGCGCGGATGCTGGAGCGCGCAATCTGTGCCAGGGACTGCCGCAACTCCTCCGTGCTCACGCCCTCGCGCTGGGCCAGTTCGGCCTGCATGCGCAGCCCGGCCAGCGGTGTCTTGAGCTGGTGGGCCGCGTCGGCCAGGAAGCGCTTTTGCGTAGCCAGCGAGTCGCCCAGGCGGCCCAGCAGGTCATTGACCGAATCCACCAGCGGCACGACTTCCAGCGGCACGTCCTTGTGGTTGATGGGCGAAAGGTCCTCGGGCCGGCGCGCGCGGATGCGCTCCTCCAGCCGGTGCAGCGGCTTGATGCCGCGCGCCAGCGCCAGCCACACCAGCAGCGCGGCCAGCGGCAGGATGACGAACTGCGGCAGCATCACGCCCTTGATGATTTCCGTGGCCAGCACGCTGCGCTTTTCGCGCGTCTCGGCCACCTGGACCAGGGCCTGCGGTTCGCCCGGCAGGGGCATGCGCACCCAGACATGGGCCACGCGCAGATCGATGCCGCGAAATTCCGCATCGCGCAACTGCACGGTGCCGCCGGACGGCAAGCCTGGAGGCGTCGCGCCAGTCAGAGCCTCGTCGGGTTCGGGCGGCGGCGGCAGGTCGCGCTCGCCGGCCAGGTATTCGCCCTTCACGCCCAGCACCTGGAAATACACGGTGTCCGATTCGTCGGCACGCAGGATCTCGCTGGCCGACTGCGGCAGGTTGAACAGCACCTTGCCGTGCTGCACCATCACCAGCTGGGCCAGCGCCTGGGCGTTGTATTCCAGCGCGCGGTCGAAGGGTTTGTTGGCCAGGCCCTGGGCCACCAGCCAGGTCAGCGCCAGGCTCACGGGCCACAGCAGCAGCAGCGGCGTGAGCATCCAGTCAAGGATCTCGCCGAACAGGGAGCGCTGTTCACGCTGGAAGATTTTCATCGGCGGGCAGCCCCTTACGACGGGTTCACGGCCCCGCGGCAACCACCACTATGCGCAGGCAAGCCAACCCGGGCCTGACAGCCACGGCAGCGGCCTCAGGACGCGATCTTCTCAAGGCAGTAGCCCAGGCCGCGCACGGTGGCGATGCGGATGGGGCCGCGCTCTATCTTCTTGCGCAGCCGGTGGATGTAGACCTCGATGGCGTTGTTGCTGACTTCGTCGCCCCACTCGCACAGGCGCTCGACCAACTGGTCCTTGCTGACCAGCCGGCCGGCCCGCTGCAGCAGCACTTCCAGCAGGCCCAGCTCGCGCGCCGACAGCTCGACCATCTTGCCGTCGATGGTGGCCACGCGGCCGGCCTGGTCGTAGACCAGCGGGCCGTGCTTGATGGTGCTGCTGGCGCCGCCCATGCCGCGCCGCGTGAGGGCGCGCACGCGCGCCTCCAGCTCGGACAGCGCAAACGGCTTGGCCATGTAGTCGTCGGCACCGTAGTCCAGCCCCTGCACGCGCTCCTCCACGCTGTCGGCCGCCGTGAGGATGAGCACCGGCAGCGCATCGCCGCGGCCGCGCAGTTTCTTGAGCACTTCGAGACCGTGCATCTTGGGCAGGCCCAGGTCCAGGATCAGCAAATCGAATTCGCTGCTGGTCATCAGCGCGGTGTCGGCCTCGCTGCCATTGGCCACATGGCTGACCACGGCGCCCGAGCCGCGCAGGCTGCGCAGCAGGCCATCGGCCAGGACCTGGTCGTCTTCGGCAATCAGAATGCGCATGGGGGATGTCTCCTGTAATGCAGGCGCGCTCTGGGAGTTGGAAATGCGCGCCTTTAATTCCCAGGATTCTAGGATGCGCCCCGCAGCGCGGGCAGGGACCTTACCCGAGTGAGCCGCCGCCCGCGTAGGCCTCCAGCCCCAGCGCCACCACGGTGGCGATGTCGTCGCCGACTTCCTCGCGGAATTCGGCCTCGGCCTGGGAGACGGCGTCATGGAAAGCCTGCAGCCAGGCCAGGCCCGCTGGCGTGAAGCGGATGCGGCGCGCGCGCGCATCGCGCTCGTCGCTCTCGCGCGTGACCAGGCCCCAGGCCTCGCACTGGGTCACCAGGTCGCCCATGGACTGCTTGGTCATGCCTGCGCGCTCTGCCAGGTCCGTCAGCCGGTCGCCAGCCAGCGACAGATGCCGCGTGATGTGGATATGGGCCGCCCCCACCTTGTCGCGCGCAGCGAGGTTGGACAGTGCCAGCGGCACCTCAACATCGCGCGCCATGAGCTGCAGCACACGCGCGTCGAACCGCCGCATGGCATGGCCGAGCAACCGGCCCAGGTGGGTCTGGCGCCAGGCGTCGGCGGGCGGCGTGACAGGGGAAAGCTCACTCATGGATGCATTGTGAAGGCAAATCCAACAAGTCAGGAAAACTGACCAAAAACACCAACAAATCAAGGCAGCAAGCCCATAAACTACTGTTCAAGCATCCAGCCTGAATGCAAATACAGAGCTGAATCCATACCCAACCCAGGAGTCCGCATGAACACCGCCGTCACCACCGCCAACAGTGAAAAAGCCAAGGCCCTGCAGGCCGCACTCGCCCAGATCGAAAAGCAGTTCGGCAAGGGCACGATCATGCGCCTGGGTGAAGGCGAAGCCATCCAGGACATCCAGGTCGTCTCCACCGGCTCGCTGGGCCTGGACATCGCCCTGGGTGTGGGCGGCCTGCCCCGTGGCCGCGTGATCGAGATCTACGGCCCTGAATCCTCGGGCAAGACCACGCTGACGCTGCAGGTCATCGCCGAAATGCAAAAGCAGGGCGGCACCTGCGCCTTCATCGACGCAGAACACGCACTGGACACCAGCTACGCCCAGAAGCTGGGCGTGAACCTCAACGAAGTGCTGATCAGCCAGCCCGACACCGGCGAGCAGGCCCTGGAAATCGTGGACAGCCTGGTGCGCTCGGGCGCCGTGGACATGATCGTCGTGGACTCGGTGGCCGCACTGACACCCCGCGCCGAAATCGAAGGCGAGATGGGCGACCAGCTGCCCGGCCTGCAGGCCCGCCTGATGAGCCAGGCGCTGCGCAAGCTGACCTCCACCATCAAGAAGACCAATTGCATGGTCATCTTCATCAACCAGATCCGCATGAAGATCGGCGTGATGTTCGGCAGCCCCGAAACCACCACGGGCGGCAATGCGCTGAAGTTCTACGCCTCGGTCCGCCTGGACATCCGCCGCACCGGCACCATCAAGAAGGGCGACGAAGCCATCGGCAACGAAACCAAGGTCAAGGTCGTCAAGAACAAGGTCTCGCCCCCGTTCAAGACCGCCGAGTTCGACATCCTCTTCGGCGAAGGCATCTCGCGCGAAGGTGAAATCCTGGACATGGGCGTCAACGCCAAGATCCTCGACAAGTCGGGGGCCTGGTACGCCTACAACGGCGAAAAGATCGGCCAGGGTCGCGACAACGCCCGCGAATTCCTGCGCGAGAACAGCGGCCTGGCCGTGGAGATCGAGAACAAGGTGCGCGACAGCCTGGGCATTGCCCTGCTGCCCACGGCCGGCGGCGATGCCCCCGAAGCCAAGGCTGCCAAGGCGGGCAAGGCCAAGGCCGACAAGGACGGCGTGATCGAAGCCTGAGCGCCCAGACCCCTCACAGCAGGCGCCGCAGCGCCTGCGCACACTGTGTTTGCCATCTTGGCGCAGGCTCACGTCTGCGCCTTTTTTATCGCCGGGACGCCCCAAGGCAAAAAAGCGGCCCCCTTGGGGGGCAGCGGACCTTGCGCAGCAAGGGGAGCGTGGGGACCTTTTTTATTCGGGATGATTCAGGAGACATTGCCGCATGGGATTCGCCAAGCTGTCGCTCAAGGGCCGGGCGCTCAAGCTGCTGGGCCAGCGCGAACATTCACGGCTGGAGCTGGAACGCAAGCTCGCCCCCCATGTTGAGGAAGGCGAGGACCTGGGCGCCATGCTCGACGCGCTGGAGAAGCGCGGCTTCATCAGCGCCGAGCGCGTGGCCGAGTCCGTGCTGCACCGCAAGGCCGCGCGCTTTGGAACATCGCGCGTGGTGCAGGAGCTGCGCAGCAAGGGGCTGGACGATGGCCTGGTGCGCGCCGCCGCAGAACAGTTGCGCGCCACCGAACTGCAGCGCGCCCATGCCGTATGGCGCCAGCGCTTCGGCACACCGCCGGCCACCCCGCAGGAACGCCTCAAGCAGATGCGCTTTCTGGCCGCGCGCGGCTTTGGCGGAGAAATAGCGAGCAAGGTGCTGCGCGGGCGCAGCGAAGACTGGGATGACGGAGCTGCAGACGAAGGCAACTAATCCACGCGCCGGGTTGCGCCCCAGCACACCAGCGACCCCACGGTCACCAGCGCCACGCCCTGCCAGAAGCCCCAGCCCGGCTGCACCTGCAGCCAGGCACTGGCCAGCAAGGCAGAGAACACGGGCGTGAAGTACGAGGCCGCCGCCATCACGGCCAGATGCCCGTGCTGTATGCCGTGCTCCCAGCAGCTGTAGCCCATGGCCGTGAGCCCGCCCACGGCCAGCAGCTGCAGCACCACGGTGCCTGACCAGTGCATGCCGCCTTCGCCACCCAGCCACAACCACTTGATCCACAGCGCCAGCGCAGTCCAGATCAGGAACAACCCCACGGCATTGTGCCCCCCACCCCAGCGCCGAGCAGCCAGCGAATAGCAGGGCCACAGCAGAGCCGCGCCAAAGGCGAGTCCATAGGCCAGCGGATTGGCCAGCATGTGGTCTGCCATGTCATGCATCTGCAGGGACTCGCCGCCCAGCACGCGCGTCAGCCCCCACAGGCACAGCAGCACGCCGGGCCACAGCCACCAGCGCGCATGCTGCTGGCGCAGCAGCACCGCCAAGACGATGGTCAGGCTGGGCCACAGGTAATTGATCAGCCCCAGCTCCAGTGCCTGGGCGCGGTCCTGCGCCAGACCGATCGCCAGCGACAGACAGATTTCATAGACCGCAAACAGTAGGCCGCAGCCCCAGAAATAGGCTGGGTGCATGGTTCGCCACTGCGAAGGCCTGGGCAGACCGCGCACGGCGGCCACGCAGATGGCGCTGACGGTATAGAGCATGGCAGCGCCGCCCACGGCGCCCAGCGGTTCGGCCACCGAGCGCATCAGGCCCACGGTGCAGCTCCAGCACACCACGGCCAGCAGGCCGATGGCGGTGGCCCGGCCTGCGGCTGCAGGGGAACTGCTGTGCGCTGAAGACATGGAAAAGGCTGCGCGCGGCAGGTCAGTGCGGCTGCAGCACCTGGCGCAGCGAGCGGTAAAGCGCGTCCGAGCCGTGCGCGCGGTTATCCGCATCGAAGGAGAACTCGTTGCTGGACTGCGTGCCGGTCGCGTCCTCGGGCCGCGCCTCCATGAAGAAGGACAGGAAGCGCGCGCCCTGGCGGCGGTGCATGGTCAGCACTTTCTCCAGCCGCTGTGGCGACAGGGCCACCAGCGGATGGAACTCCGTCACGCCATAGGCGGTGTGGCCATAGCGGCGCAGCATCTGGCCGACCAGCGGCCCATAGGTGTCTTCGCCATACAGGCTGACACCCAGGGACAGCCCCGGCATGCGCTGCAGGCTGCGCTCCACGGCGTAGCGGCTGGCGTCCCAGCTCGGATTCGCATGGGGGTTGAGCTGGTGGGCAAAGCGAGGCACCCGGCCCAGGCAGCCGTGCCCGATGTGCTCGGAAAAGCCCTGGATGTAGTCGGCCACCTGCTGCTTGCGAAAATCGTTCCAGTCCGTCGCCAGCGGGTTGTAGAACAGCGCCAGCCGGTCCTGCGGGCTGTCCACCCAGAACTCCACACCATCGGGCAGCTTGCCGAAGTCAGGCAAGGCCTCGGCGGCATGGGGCCTGGGCTCGCCCTGGTGGCGGTCCATCACGGCGATCTGGCGCGTGGCCAGCAGGCCCAGGCTGCGCCCGCCGGCCTGCAGCACCACGTCGATGCGGTGCAGGCCCTCGCCCAGCGCCGGATAGCGGATGTCGGCACGCCAGCCCACATCGGGCGTGAGGAAATCAGGCTTGGCCTGGGCCACATCCTGGCGGTGCATGTGCACGGGGGCGTGCGAGTAAGGGCGCCCGTCCACGAAGACGGCCACGGCCAGTTGCTTTTGCAGCTTCGCGTCGGGCGAGTGAACCCAGCCGGACACCGGGACCGTGCCAGCCGCATAGCTGTCGATGTGCTGGAAGAAGTTCTGCAGCGGCTCGCTGCGGATGTTGCGCGACGGAGGCTCCACCGCATCGAAGCTGGCGAACTCCGACTTCAGATGGGCATTGAGCCGCGCAATGTCGCCATAGCGCTGGCGCAGGAATGCATGGAAGCCCGCCACGGATGCAGGGCTGTAGTCGGTGACCGCATAGCCTTCGGCCGCGAACCCCATGCCGGCCTCGAAACCCGGGAACAGCTGGTGCGTCTCGCCCAGCACGGTGAGCGCACGCAGCGGATGCATGGCGGCATCGCCCGCAGCGCACATGCGCTCGGCCAGGGCATCAACCACCAGCTTGCGCACGCGCGTGATTTCATTGTCCTGCCGCGCAACCGACCACGGGAAGATGCGCGCGCCCAGATAGGTGTCCAGCGGCAGCGGTCCCTTGGGCGTCCAGGCCAGATTGGCGGGATCGGCGGCCAGGCGCTCCTCGGCCTGGGAGTGGACCTCGAAATGCGTGGCGAACAGGTAGAGCACCACGGGCCGCTGCGCCTGCGCCACCGTGCGCACCACGCGGTCCAGCGCCTCGCCCCGGACTTCCCAGGCCCGGCCGTTCCACTGCACATAGCGCAGCAGAGGCACGCTGAGCGTATAGCCCAGCTCCAGCCCCTCGCCCTGCGGCCGGCCCAAGCGCTGCAGCGTGGCTTTCACCATTTCCGCGGCTGAGCCCTGAGGGCCCAGGCAACTGGCAGGCACCTGCTGGAATTCCTTGGGAAAATCCTCGCGCAGCCCGTCCTGCACCAGGCAGGCTTCCATATTGCCCAGCAGCGGACTCAGCAGCAGGCGCGATGAGGAAGGCAATGCCGGCCGCAGCTTCCAGGCGAACACAACGATCAGCAGACACAGCACGGCCAGGGCCAGGACATGGCCCCAGACCGGACCGCGCCGGCCCGGCAAGGACGGGGGCGCGGGGGGCCTCACAGGCCCAGCATGATCTGCAGGTTCTGCACGGCGGCGCCGCTGGCGCCCTTGCCCAGGTTGTCCAGACGGGCGATCAGCACGGCCTGGCGGTACTGCTCATTGGCGAACACACGCAGCTCCAGCTTGTTCGTGTCGGTCAGCGTATCGGCAGCCAGCTTCATGTCTTCGGTGGGCGGCAGCACCGACACCCATTGCTCGGGCGTGTTGGTCGCCGCGTAATGGGCGGCCAGCGCATCGTGCAGATCGGCGGCCTTGGGCGCGCCCGGCAGCAGGTCCAGATGCAGGGGCAGTTGCACCAGCATGCCCTGGCGGAAATTGCCCACGGCAGGAATGAAGACCGGGCGGCGCGTCATGCCCGTGTAGTGCAGGATTTCGGGAATGTGCTTGTGCGACAGGCCCAGCGCATAGGCCTCGTAAGGCGCGGCCGTGCCGGCCTCGTAGGCTTCGATCATGCTGCGGCCGCCGCCCGAGTAGCCGGACACCGAGGGCAGGCTCAGCGCGTAGTCGGCTGGAATGAGGCCTGCCGCCACCAGCGGGTGCAGCAGTGCGATGGCGCCCGTGGCATAGCAGCCGGGGTTGGCCACGCGCGTGGCAGCCTTGACGGCGTCCAGCTGGCCCTTGCGCAGCTCGGGAAAGCCGTAGACCCAGCCCGGCGCCACGCGGTGGGCGGTGGAGGCATCGATGATCTTGATGGCGCGGCCGGTCTCGGCCTCGATGGCGTCGACCATGGCCACGGTTTCGCGCGCAGCGTCGTCATGCAGGCACAGGATGACCAGGTCCACGCCGGCGATCAGCGCACGCTTGGCAGCAGGATCCTTTCGCAGCTCGGGCGCAATGCTGACCAGCTCCACGCCGGACAGATCGACCAGACGCTCACGGATCTGCAGCCCTGTCGTGCCTGCTTCGCCATCGATAAAGACTTTTGCCATCGCTGTATTTCTCCTGCTGCGCGGCCCTCCTGGAGCCGCTGCGGCACCATTGCCGCGTTCCAGCTGCGGATTCTCACCGAAACCGGGTCCCCCTGCGCCCGTTGTCGCAAAACGGTTGGCAGCGGCGATCCAGGGCCGCTGACATGCGCCTGTTACAAACGGCGGGCAGGGCCGCCTGCAGATCCTCTATAAGACAAAAGAGCTGTGGCGTCTGGAGGAAATGTCGGGAAACCGTCTTTTCCCTGACATATCAATGCATTGCACAGTTCCTGGCATGCTGCTTGGCCCGCAGGAAATTGTGGATTCTGCGCATGGGGGCGTGTCGGATGGCGCAGTGCAGCATGGTACATTCGGCGATTGCCAGGTCACTCCGCCTTGAGGCAGCACCCCAGGGCTACCGGGTCAATCCCCCCCTATTTGTTTGAGAGAGACATCATGAAGATTCATGAATACCAAGGCAAGGACATCTTGCGTCAGTTTGGTGTGCCTGTACCTCGCGGTATCCCTGCGTTCACAGTGCAAGAGGCCGTCGAGGCCGCCCAGAAGCTCGGCGGCCCCGTGTGGGTCGTGAAGGCCCAGATCCACGCTGGTGGTCGCGGCAAGGGCGGCGGCGTGAAGGTTGCTAAGAGCATCGACGACGTCAAGGCACTGGCTGGCCAGATCCTGGGCATGCAGCTGGTCACGCACCAGACCGGCCCCGAAGGCCAGAAGGTCCGCCGCCTGTACATCGAAGACGGCGCCGACATCCAGAAGGAATACTACCTGTCGTGCGTGACCGACCGCGCCACGCAGAAGGTGGCCTTCATCGCTTCCAGCGAAGGCGGCATGGACATCGAGGAAGTGGCCCACTCCACGCCCGAGAAGATCATCACCATCTTCGTCGATCCCCTGGTCGGTCTGACCCAGGCCCAGGGCGAAGAGCTGGCCAAGGGCATCGGCATGCCTGCCGACTCCACTGCCCAGTTCATCGACATCTGCCAGAAGCTCTACAAGTGCTACATGGACACGGATGCCTCGCTGGTCGAAATCAACCCCCTGAACCGTGACAGCAAGGGCAATGTCATTGCCCTGGACGCCAAGTTCAACTTCGACGCCAACGCCCTGTTCCGCCTGCCCGAAATCGTGGCATTGCGCGACCTGGACGAAGAAGATCCCGCCGAAGTCGAAGCCTCCAAGTTCGATCTGGCCTACATCTCGCTGGACGGCAACATCGGCTGCCTGGTCAACGGTGCCGGCCTGGCCATGGCCACCATGGACACCATCAAGCTGTTCGGCGGCGAGCCGGCCAACTTCCTGGACGTGGGCGGCGGCGCCACCCCCGAGAAGGTCACCGAAGCCTTCAAGATCATGCTGAAGAACCCCAAGGTCGAAGGCATTCTGGTCAACATCTTCGGCGGCATCATGAAGTGCGACACCATCGCCACCGGCGTGATCACTGCCTGCAAGGCCGTGAACCTGCAAGTGCCCCTGGTCGTGCGCATGAAGGGCACGAACGAAGAACTGGGCAAGAAGATGCTGGCCGAGTCCGGCCTGCCCATCATCAGCGCCGACACCATGGCCGAAGCGGCCACGAAGATCGTCGAAGCCGTCAAGTAAGCAGGCCCGGAGAACACACCATGTCTATCTACATCAATAAAGACACCAAGGTCATCACCCAAGGCATCACGGGCAAGACGGGCCAGTTCCACACGGAAAAATGCATCGAGTACGCGAACGGCAAGAACTGCTTCGTGGCCGGTGTGAACCCCAAGAAGGCCGGCGAAAAGATCTTCGACGTGCCAATCTACGCCTCCGTCAAGGAAGCCGCACAAGGCACGGGCGCCACGGTCTCCGTGATCTACGTCCCCCCCGCAGGCGCTGCCGCCGCGATCTGGGAAGCCGTGGAAGCCGACCTGGACCTGGCCATCTGCATCACCGAAGGCATCCCCGTCCGTGACATGCTGGAAGTGCGCAACAAGATGCGCGCCAAGGAAGCTGCAGGCGGCAAGCGCACCCTGCTGCTGGGCCCCAACTGCCCCGGCCTGATCACGCCCGACGAGATCAAGATCGGCATCATGCCCGGCCACATCCACAAGAAGGGCCGCGTCGGCGTGGTCAGCCGCTCCGGCACGCTGACCTACGAAGCCGTGGCTCAGCTGACCGAACTGGGCATTGGCCAGTCGTCGGCCGTGGGCATCGGCGGTGACCCGATCAACGGCCTCAAGCACATCGACGTGATGAAGGCCTTCAACGACGATCCCGACACCGACGCCGTCATCATGATCGGCGAAATCGGCGGTCCCGACGAAGCCGAAGCTGCCCGCTGGTGCAAGGACAACATGAAAAAGCCCATCGTCGGCTTCATCGCTGGTGTCACCGCCCCTCCCGGCAAGCGCATGGGCCACGCCGGCGCGCTGATCTCCGGCGGCGCCGACACGGCCGACGCCAAGCTGGCCATCATGGAAGAGTGCGGTTTCGTCATCACCCGCAATCCCTCCGAAATGGGCCGCCTGCTCAAGGGCCTGATCTAAGCGGCACCGGTTCTGCGTGACATCCAGGGTTCGCTCCAGGAAGAAATTACGCAGAATTACGAATCGGTAAGGCGGCAAGTCCGCCCTACACTGACGACTCCAAAAAAGAAAAAGCGCCAGAGGCTACCGCCCTGGCGCTTTTCAACTCATAACAGCGGAGAAACCATGGAATACCTGCAAAGCGCCGATTTCTGGATCGGCCTGTTGAAGATCGTCTGGATCAACATCATCCTGTCTGGCGACAACGCCGTCGTCATCGCCCTCGCAGCACGCTCGCTGCCCCCCGCACAGCAAAAGAAAGCCGTCATGTTCGGCTCCGGCGCCGCCGTGGTGCTGCGGATCATCCTGACCGTGGTCGCGGCCAAGCTGCTGGAGCTGTCGTTCCTGCAGATCGTGGGCGGCTGCCTGCTGCTGTGGATCGGCCTGCAGCTGCTGACCGGCGAAGAAGATGATGAAGGCGAATCCAAGGGCCATGGCAGCATGATGGTCGCCATCCGCACCATCCTGATCGCCGACCTGGTGATGAGCCTGGACAACGTGATCGCCGTGGCCGCCACTGCGCAGGGCAACATGGTCCTGCTGATCCTGGGCCTGGCCATCAGCATCCCGCTGGTGATCTTCGGCTCCACGCTGATGATCAAGCTCATGGAGCGCTTCCCCGTCATCATCACGCTGGGCGCCGCCCTGATCGGCTGGGTCGGCGGAGAAACCATCGTCAACGACCGCCTGCTGCACGGCTACGCCATCAGCCACCCCTGGCTGCACTATGTGGCGGCCGCAGCCGGCGCCGTGCTGGTCGTGGGCATTGGCAAGTTCCTGCAGGCGCGCTCAGGCGCAAAGCACGCAGCCCAGGCCTGACGCTGCCGCAGGCAGCACCTTCGCCGCATCACGAACGCACTGCCCCGGCAGTGCGTTTTTGCTTTGTGAGGACCCATCTTGATGTGGCGTCAAGCTGACGAGCCGTTGCGCCCGCGCATTCCGGGCACTTGCGCGCACTGTTTTCATTTACGCTGTGCACCGGTCTTCACCATTGCATCTGCACACCAGGGACTGATGGCACCACCGCCGAATCCGTCCTTTGCCACCATGCCCAGCGCCCCCCAAATCCCGGACCAACCCACCCTGCAGCAAGCTCCTGCCCAGTACTGCGCCATGGTTGCACGCACCGATGTGGGCCGGCGCCGTGACAACAACGAGGACGCCGTCACCATCCACCCCAGCGCCCAGCCCTGGCCCATTGCCGTGCTGGCCGATGGCATGGGCGGCTACAACGCCGGCGAAGTCGCCAGCGCCATGGCCATTAGTCTGGTATCCGTGGCGCTGCAAAGCACCACCACCGAGGCGCCCGTGGCCAACACGCCGCAGGCCCGCCAGGAATTGCAGCAGTCACTTGCCAATGCCCTGAACCTGGCCAACGCCGCCATCCTCACCGCCGCCCAGGAAACACCCGGCTGCCGCGGCATGGGCACCACCGTCATCGCAGCCGCTTTGCTGCCCGGCCTGCTGATGCTGGCCCACCTCGGCGACTCGCGGGCCTATGGATGGCGCGATGGCCAACTGCTGCGCCTGACCCGGGACCACACCTGGCTCCAGGAAGAAATCGATGCAGGCCGCATCCAGGACCACGAAGCCCGGCAGTCCGGCCTGGGCCACCTGCTCACCCAGGCCCTGGGCGTGACCCAGGACGTCACACCCGACTTCAATGAATGGCCGCTGCAGCCTGGCGACCGCATCCTGCTGTGCTCCGACGGCCTTACCGACATGCTCGATGACGACGCCATTGCCGCCCTGTTCAAGCAGTCCAGCCCGCTGCCCGTGCTGCTGACCTCGCTGCTCACGGCCGCCAATGAAGCAGGCGGAAACGACAACATCAGCGCAGCGCTCATCGAACTCCAGGCCAACCCGCCCTCTGCCGCCTGCGCTGCCATCGATTGAGCCCAGACAGAGCGCAGGGATCGACGGCAGAACCCATCCGATGGACGCGCTTGCGTGCACAAAAACCCCAGGTTCCAATTGTCAAAAATGATTGCGCACCCAACAATCGGTCAAAGACAAGCCATAGCCTGTATCAAATACGATGACGGACTCCGGCGTGCCCGGGCCGCAGACATAATAGTTGGATAGACCCCAGCTCCGGATCACCCAGTGCAGTGCAAGCCGGGCATAACAAAGGAATTTTGAGCATGCCGACCCTGGTCATCTCCATCGACGGCGCCGTCATCAAGGAAGTGCAGCTGACCAAGGAGCGCACCACGCTGGGACGCCGCCCCTACAACGACATCGTCATCGACAACCTCGCGGTCAGCGGGGAGCATGCCGTGCTCAGCATCGTCGACGGTGCCGTCATCATCGAAGACCTGCGCAGCACCAATGGCACCTATGTCAACGGCCAGCCCATACTGCGCCAGACCCTGAGCCACGGCGACCTGCTGGACATCGGCAAGTACAAGATCCGCTTCGTGCAGCAGCAGGTCAGCGCCTCCTCGCGCTCGGCACTGGCGGCCATTGCCGCAGCAGTGGAGGCAACCCGCCCAGCCCCCTTGGCGGAAGACCTGCCATCGCAGTTCAGCACCCAGACCCCCTCAGGCTTCGACCACACCCTGCCGCCTTCGATGGCCGGCCTGGCCACGCGCCAGGCTGCCATCCGCATGCTCAACGGCAACGCCGCTGGCCGCGAAGTCCCGCTGGTCAAAGTCGTCACTACCCTGGGCAAGCCCGGCGTGGCCGTCGCATCCATCACCCAGAAGCACCACGGCTTCGTGCTCGCCCAGTTGGAAGGTGATGCCCTCAGCCTCAAGCTCAACGGCCAGGAAATCGGCCGCCGCCCCATGCCACTGCAGCACGGAGACACGGTGGAGCTGGCAGGCACGCAGATGCAGTTCCTGGTGGCGTAAGGAACCAGCTCGACCCCGCCGACAAGCCTCGCGTGACGTCTGTAGCAAGCGCACGATCTCTGACAAAAACGTCACAACAAGTGGATCAATTTGTCAGAGAATGGCGTCCAACCGTGTCAGTTGCAACCAAACCATACATAGACCTGGACCTTGGCCCCCTGGAGCGACTGGCACGGCTCTTGCTCAGTAGAGCATGCAATCAACCCCTATGAGGAGAAGTTCATGAAGCGTTCCATCCAGCAAGGTTTTACCTTGATCGAATTGATGATCGTTGTGGCGATCATCGGCATCTTGGCAGCGGTTGCGCTGCCGGCCTATCAGGATTACACGAAGCGTGCCCGCGTTTCGGAAGCCCTGTCGCTGATGAGCGGCGCCAAGGCCGCGATTACTGAGTACTATTCCACGAACAACTCTTGGCCCAGCAACAATGCATCGGCTGGCCTTGCTGCCGCAGCCTCCATCAATGGCACCAGCGTTTCCAGCGTGACTGTGGCTGGGAGCAAGATTACGGCCCGTGTACGTACCAACATCGAGGGCAGCAGCAAGGATGTGGTTCTGAAGGCATCGCCTACTGCTGGTGGCGTAACTTGGAGTTGCAAGGCTGCGGTCAGTGGCACCAGCGTGAATTCCAAGTTCCTGCCAAGCGAGTGCCGCTAATTTAGTACCAACGGTATTAAAAGCCTCAGGCGCATCCCCTACAGGGCGATGCGCCTTTTCAATTATGGAGCCTAGATGACTAAAATAAAATCAAGAGGCTTCAGCTTGGTTGAGCTACTGATAACTTGCGCAATTCTTTCAATTCTTGCGGCAATTGCTTTTCCAAACTACCAGGATTATGCGATACGTGCCAAGATGTCGGAGGCACTGACACTGATGAGTGGAGCCAAGGCGTCTGTGACTGAGTACCGGCTCAGCAAAAATGTGTGGCCCTCCAACAATCAGGAGGCGGGCCTGGCACAACCGGCGTCCATACAGGGCACAAGTGTGAAATCCGTGCAAATCGATGGCAGCGTTATCATTGCATCCATTCGCAGCATTTCTGCTCCTGGCGGGGGCAAGATAGTACTCAAAGGAATAAATTCAGGCGATTCGGTTCTTTGGCGGTGCGATTCTTCTGCAGGAACCACCCTGCAAGCAAAATTTCTTCCCCCTGAATGTCGCTAGTATTTCCAAAGAATCTGCTCATCAATGCCTTATAAGCATTGAATAAAAATGTAAATGAAAATTTCCTCGCACCGGCAATCAATTCAATCCGAAAGATTATCTAGCAAGTCTCTGGCGGCATGGGTTGTATTGTTGCTCCTGATTTTTCTTGCTTATCAACCAGGGTTGTCTGGATCCTTTGTTTTCGACGATTTTCCCAATATCGTCGAAAGCGAGCAGATTATTTTGAAAAATCTGTCCGCTTCAGAAATTTACCGAGTGGCCTTGTCCGGAAATGCAGGGCCGTTGCTTCGCCCGATTTCCATTGTCAGCTTCTCTTTGAATATATATTTTGGCGGGATGAATCCCTGGCACCTCAAGCTGACAAATATATTCATCCATATTCTTTGCACCATTGGGATAGGGTTGCTGGCACATCGATTTTTCATAGCCCTGCTCTGGAAAAGAGATTTCCGCAAGTTTTCTATTGAAGATGAAAATTTAGTCATCTGGGGAAGCTTGCTCACAGCAGCCATATGGGGGCTTCATCCCTTGAATCTGACCAGCGTTCTTTATGTTGTCCAGCGGATGACCAGCTTGGCCGCTCTCTTCGGAATCATAGCAACAGCCATATATGTCAATGCTCGCATGCATAGTGCATTTGCGACCTATATTCGCTCAAGTGCGAAGAGAACCATATTTCAATATACATCTGTTGTATTTTTCATTGTCCTTTCCGTTTTCAGCAAAGAAAACGGAATATTATTCATCCCCCTCATAATTCTGATTGAATTATATTTGTTTGAATTCAAGGTGAACGGCAAATCTATTCACCTGCTCCATCTATCCATGGATCGATGGACAAAATACTCAATTATTCTGTTCTCAATCTTCATTGTCATATGGATCGCACCCGAGGTCGCAAAAAACATCAGAGTCCCAAATAGAGATTTCTCCATTTACGAACGTCTCTTGACACAAACCAGAGCCATCTCATTTTATCTGGGTGAATTTTTTCTCCCACAAATATCCAGAATGTCTCTTTATCACGATGACATTGAGATATCTCGTTCAATATTTCAACCATTGACGACTTTCTGGTCCATCATTTTTCTCTCATTGATCAGCATTTTCTGCTTTCTATCGAAAAAAAAATATCCAATCATTGCATTTTCATGGCTATGGTTTATTTTTAGCCACAGCATGGAATCCAGCTTTTACCCATTGGAGTTGGTGCATGAGCATAGAAATTACTTCGCAACCATTGGATTTTGCCTTGCAGTATCTTGGTTTACCGTCCAATTTTTCCAAAAATCCAGAAGCAAGTTACGCTTCCTTTTGGTGCCGTACCTAATACTTCTCCCTATCTCCACATCAGTTCGCGCACTGGAATGGTCCTCGCCCTTTGAGTTTTCCGCAATGGAGGCTTCACGGCATCCACTCTCAATGCGTGCCAACTACCAACGTGCAGGGGACTTGCTTTCGCTTGCCGAGCATGCGGACAATAAGTCTCAAGCTCTGGAAGAGGCCAAATCTTCATTCCTGGCAGCCGTCAACTCTAGAAGCAAGTCAGTCTCTCCATATTTTGGATTGCTTGCAGTGGAGTTCTCTCTCGCCAAGGCAGAGCATCGCGATCCAGACACCAGGGATATTGTGAAATCACTGATAGCCAGCCTCAAGGAATATCCAGGGGAAGCCAGCACTACAGCACATATCAATGCATTTATTCAATGTCAGAACAGTGGCATTTGCAGTCTGACTGACATGGATGCGCTTGCCGTCATCACGGCACCAGTGGAGAACCCCACGCTGCCGGCAATTGCCAAAGGTGAGATCCTGAAGCTTGCTGCTGAGTACTCGATTTCAAAAGCCAATGACCTGGATTTCGCTCAGCGCCTTGTAGAGGAGGCAATTTCACACTTCGATACTGCGAGCACAAGAATCGTTTACTCTCAAATCCTAAGGATCAATGGAAAATTCAAGGACTCCCAGGAGCAACTGTCTATCGCAAAAAATCTGGATCGACTGAGACAGTATTCGAGTGCAATAGAGAGAGAAAATAACTTACTTAAGAAGTTAACGTCACAGGACAAAACCCTATGACCAATCCATACTCATCAAAAAGAGATGATTCTTGCGTCAGCCTTGTCCTTCCTGCCAAGAACGAGTCAGCAGCTATCGGCATGACGGTTGAGAAGATAAGACGATACTTCCCAACCTCTGAAATACTGGTTGTTGATGACGGATCCACAGACAACACGGCAGAAGTCGCTGAGTTAGCTGGGGCAAAAGTTATTTCCCATCCTTACGGAAAGGGTAATGGCGCGGCCATCAAGTCTGGCGCGCGTGAGGCCAGCGGGGACATCATCGTATTTCTGGATGCAGATGGCCAACATGATCCAGCAGATATTCCCAGACTGCTGGAAAAAATCCAACAAGGCTATGATATGGCGGTTGGAGCAAGGCAGAAGGGATCGCAGGCGAGCATTGGACGCGGTTTGGCCAATGGATTTTATAACCGCTTGGCGACATGGATGACAGGCCATCGTGTAGAAGACTTGACTTCGGGCTTTAGAGCGGTACGCGCCAGCAAGTTCCGCGAGTTTCTATATTTGCTGCCTAATGGTTTTTCGTATCCGACCACCAGTACCATGGCTTTTTTCCGGGCGGGGTATTCCGTGACCTATGTTCCCATTCATGCAGCCAAACGCGTCGGCAAGAGTCACATCCGACTGCTACGAGACGGCGCTCGCTTCATACTCATTATTTTCAAGATCGGCACCCTGTTCTCGCCACTGAAGATCTTCGCACCGGTCGCCTTGAGCATGTTCCTGCTGGCTTCCGGCTGGTACGGCTGGACTTGGTGGCACCAGGGACGCTTCACCAATATGAGCGCCTTGCTCTACAGCGGCAGCGTCATGGTGTTTTTGATGGGGCTGATTTCCGAGCAGATCACCGCCCTGATGTATCAGGATAGAAAGTGAACATCGGCCCCAGCCCCAAGCCAGCTCTGCTTGTACTGGCTTCTACATACCCGCGATGGACAGACGATCCGGAGCCAGGCTTTGTCCATGAACTGTCACGCAGGCTCTGCTCAGACTTTCGTGTCATCGTGCTCTGCCCTCATGCAGCGGGAGCCAAGCCAACAGAAACCATGGATGGCGTGGAAGTCATTCGCTACCGCTATGCCCCGGAGCGCCTGCAGACCCTGGTGACCAACGGCGGCATTGTGACCAATCTGCGCAATCACCGCTGGAAGCTGTTGCTGGTGCCGGGCTTCATTCTGATGCAGGCCTGGCAGGCTTGGCAGCTGTGCCGGAAGCACAAGATCGCCTCCGTCCACGCTCACTGGCTGATTCCCCAAGGCCTTATCGCAGCAATGCTGCAGCGTCTGCCGGGGTCCAAGCCCACCTTTGTCGTAACCTCACATGGGGCCGACCTGTATGCGCTGCGCAGCCGGCCTTTGCAGGCGATCAAGCGCATGGTGCTGCGTCAGGCCCATTCCTGCACCGTGGTCAGCAGCGCCATGCGAGCCGCAGTGGAACAACTGGGAGGTGACACGGGGAAAGTCTCTGTCGTGCCCATGGGCGTGGACATGGCAGAGCGCTTCGTCCCAGGCAATGCAGCGCTGCGCTCACGCAATGAGCTGCTGTTTGTAGGCAGGCTCGTCGAGAAAAAGGGGCTGAGTTTTCTGCTTGACGCCTTTCCCGCTCTCCTGCAGGTCCGACCCGACCTTCACTTGACGATCGCAGGTTTCGGTCCGGATGAGTCACAACTCAAACGCCAGGTAACCGAGTTGGGTCTTCAGCACAGCGTGCGCTTCCTGGGCGCAGTCGCCCAGAAGGATCTGCCGCAGCTTTATCAGAGCGCTGCGCTTTTTGTCGCGCCCTTTGTGCGAGCCGAGTCCGGCGACCAAGAAGGCCTGCCCGTCGCACTCATGGAGGCTGTGGCCTGTGGCTGTCCGGCAGTCGCGGGCAATGTGGAAGGGCTGCAGGACATCTTCGGAATGCATGCACAAGAATGCATGGTCGATCCACATGACAGTGGCGCGTTGACGGCAGCGATTCTGGCCCGTCTGCAGGCCCCAGAGAATGCAGCCAGGCAGGCACTGGCCATGCGCGCAGCGCTGCTGGAGCAGCTGGGCTGGGAGCATGTGGCAGCTCGCTACAGCCAGTTGCTCAAGCAAGCCTGTCACTAGGTCGTCAGGTGCGGTTTGAAGCAGTGCTTTGTGCCGCCATACGCAGCAAAATCGGCTCTATGCCCGCGATCAGGTCCGGCCAGCCCTGCACCGCAATTCTGGAATCCGTGGGCATGCTCAGTTGATTTTCCAAAGCCCGCACCAAGCCTTCGGCGTCGCCCGGTGGAAACATGATCTGCGGCGTCGGGGCGAACAGTGCTGACATCTCGCCAATGTCCGCCACCACCACATTGAGGCCGCACGCCAGCATTTCATAGGCTTTCTGCGGAAAACAGTAGCGTCCGAACGGTGTATCCAAAATGGAGATGACACCCACGTCCAGCGCCCGGAACAGGTCCGCGACCTGGGCGTGGTCCAGATGGCCCAGGTAATGGACGCGATCTCCCTGAGGTGGGGGCAGTTCGGGCCGATAGGGGCCGGCCAGAACCAGGCGTGCAGTGGGGTGCCGGGCAGCGATGCTCTCCCATGCCCGATACAGCGGCTCCACACCTTTGTCCTTGTGCAGCCCTCCTGCCGTGCCGATCAGCACATGGTCTTCAGGCAAGCCCAGACGCTGGCGTGCTGCCGATTTATCGCCTCGGTTGAAAACCTGAAGATCGACGCTACTGGGCATGGAAATGACCTGCCCTCTGGCACCGTAGTCCTTCAAAACCATCTGCCGCAACGGCTCGCTGGTTGTCACGACCAACGAAGCATTGCGAGTGGCCTTGCGCAAGGCAGGAACAAAGCCCGGAATGCGCGCCTGGCCAAAGCCCTCGAAGTTGTCGTAAAGATCCACTGCATAAGGCAGGGCCAGCCTTTTGGCCAGCCAACGAGTCAACGCCACATGTGGAATATCGGATGCCCCTACCAGCACCTGGGGTCGAAACTTCTTCAGTTGATCCAACAGATGCCACGGGTATAGCGCCAGTCGCGGAAGCAGAAGCCCGTGGACCGACTCGCTGGCCCAAGCCAGGCTGCCGGCCTCAGTTTCATGCCGCCACGGTCCCGTGGCCTTAGCTTGCCCGGCATGGTAGTCTAGGCAATAGCTGCGGACCTCATGCCCCAGCAATGCCAGTTGATGTGGGATTTCATAGAGCCGCGCGTAGCGATCAAGGATTACATCCTTGCCCATATAGCGGCGTTTGCATAGAAAAGCGATGCGCATTGTCACTCCAGGCTCAGTCCCCGCTCATCAGCTGCTGCGACAGGCGCTGTGATGCAGCCAGTGCTGCCGCTACCACTTGATCCATGTTGTAGTAGCGGTACTCGGCCAGCCGCCCCACAAAGGTCACACCACTCTCATCATCGGCCAGGGCCTGATAGCGTTTGAACAGCGCTTCGCTGCTGTCACTGGGGATGGGGTAATAGGGATCACCCTCAGCCTGTGGGTATTCACGCACAATCGACGTTCCGCTGTGCCGTTGGCCGGTCAAATGCTTGAATTCTGTAATACGCGTGTAATCATGCTCATTCGGATAATTTACTGTTCCGACATCCTGGAAATATTCCGTTTTTTCCAAATGATCATGCTCAAACCGCAGAGAGCGATAAGGCAAGGGTCCGAAGCAATGACCAAAGTATGCGTCAACGGGCCCTGTATACACCACATGCGCAAATTCGCCGCGAGACTTTACTTCGAGAAAATCCACGCCCAACTGAATTTTTATATTTGGATGGTCGAGCATGCGTTCAAACATGCGTGTATAGCCGTGCAACGGCATGGCCTGAAAACTGTCCGTGAAATACCGGTCATCGGTATCTGTACGCACGGGAATGCGAGCTGCGACGCCAGCCTTCAACTCTGAAGGCTCCATCCCCCACTGCTTGCGCGTGTAGTTGAGGAAGAATTTCTCGTACAGATCCCGCCCCACGCTGTTGAGAACTACATCCTCGCTGCTGCGTATGGGATCACGCGGTATACGCACGCTTTCAAGAAATCCAGCAGCGCCGGCAGCATCAAGCTGCAATCCATACAAAAGATTCAATGTGTCGCGATTGATGGGAAAGGGGTAGCTCCTGCCGTTGACCACACCAAGCACACGGTGCTCATATTGCCGCCATTCGGTAAAGCGCGAGAGGTATTGAAAAACTTTCTCGCTATTGGTATGAAAAATATGAGGTCCATAGCGATGAACCAGCACAGCCTTTTCATCCAATTCATCATAGGCATTACCGCCGGCATGGGGGCGCCGATCTATGATACAGACATGATGCCCGCGTTCAGCCATTTCACGGGCCATCACACTACCGGCAAAACCCGCGCCGACGACAAGAATATCATTCATGACTAAATATGCGATCCCTCATCGCGCTTACATTACACCCAGCAAGACATTAAAGCTCTCTACTCAGAAGCACGGCCTATGGAGGTGTTGCCAACAATTAAAAATCCGCCCAGAGATATACTCCAATACGAAGCGGATCATCAAATACAGCCCATATATTGCCATTCGCCACCGCAACAAACACTCTCACATCCATCGCTAATCCACTCAAGCAGGCAGCAGCTCAGAATGATTGTAGATCAATGAAACACCTACATGATCCAGAAATTCTATCCAGACTCTGCCATCTTCATCAAGCATCTCATCATAATGAAAAACACATATCTCAGGAAACAGGAACTTCGCAATATGTAGCGTCGAAGTTCTCGAGCCAATAATTGAATGAATATTCAGCCCCGAAAAAAGAATCATCTCAGCAGGGAGATGTTGTGGCATAAACAGAGGATCCCCCCAAAAATCCGTCAATATCTCTGCACCGTTCTTGTCCCTAGGATGAATCTTGAAAATTGGAGAGGTTTCATTTTTTCGACAATATTCGACGATCGGATCCAAGAAGTTTCTCATGAATTTCGAAGAAACGGAATCAGCATATGGAACAGCAATCAGCGTTATTTTTTTCCCGTAAAATTCCAGAGGCATCTGAAGCCTCACATCTTCTATGAAAACCCTATCTTTGGGCAAAGTATCGACCGGTAGGGGACGAAGATTTTCACGAAGCAGATCGGGATAAAAACAGCATATTCTCGATATACTAGGATGCAGGCCCAATTCATCAAACTTCATCCAATGAGGTCCTGCAGCAAACTTGTGCTTCAGCACGCCCAAAAGACTCCAAGGTATGACTCCTCCAGGCCTATACAAGGCAATACCGTCTTCCAGCATTATGAAGTCTGCGGAAATTTTCTTGAACCTCTTCATATTCAAAAGAGATTGAGGCTCCGGACGAAGATCGTGGAAAAGATAGACCGACCTGACCACCTGACCGAATTCTCTACATAGAAATCTCGCATTGGAGCGCATGATCAGTGTACGCTGCAGCCGCCCTTCAGCTGTTGCCGACCCTGGAAGCATGACGAGGCGCCCCATGCCATCTCTCAGCAGCTGCACTGCCAAACTATGCAGCCCCCGAGAATCCTCAACAACCACAAAGATTGTATTCTGGGGATCGTTTTTCCTGTAAGCCACCATCATGCTGATCAGCAAATGGAGAGGGGTGTGGCATAAAAATAGGTTCATTTCTGAGAAACCAGATCCCATGACAGTGGCGTGCCGCGACTGATGTTACGGCTTGCACGGCGACCCAAAGCTATTCCCAGATATTTTGGCGATAATCCATGTCCAGGACGTATGCACCGCAGATTTTGGGAAGTAAATTCTTCGCCTTCCTTCATTTCCCCCACAACATAAACAGATCGACGGTAGATCAGCGAGTCCATCTCGACCTCGGTGGGCCCGACATGAACATGACCAAGAGAGTCCCAGGCACGCCCCACTTCGTCCACCAATTGCTTCATCTCTGCGGGGTCCGACGAAAATGCACTATCCACCCCTCCATCATCGCGATCAAGAGTGAAGTGTTTCTCAATAATAGTCGCGCCCAATGCGACCGCAGCCACGGGAACGCCTATTCCTAAAGTGTGATCAGACAGACCTACTTCGCAATCGTATGCGTCACGCAAATGCGGAATGGTCCGAAGATGGCTGTTGGCAGGCGTGGCAGGGTAGCTGCTGGTGCACTTGAGCAGTGCCAGTTCCTGACAGCCTGCCAGGCGGGCGACCCTGACGGCATCATCTATTTCGGCATGGCTTGCCATGCCTGTTGAAATAATCACGGGTTTCCCTGTGGCCGCCACGCGCTCTATCAAAGGTAAGTGGACACATTCAAAGGATGCTATCTTGTACGCAGGCACCCCTAGGGATTCCAGAAAATCAACCGCAGTTTCGTCGAATGGTGAGCTAAAGCAGGCAATACCATTGCTTGCAGCACGCTCCATCAATGCGCCATGCCACTCCCAGGGGGTATGCGCCTCTTGGTAAAGATCATGCAAGCTACGCCCAGCCCAAAGTCCATGCGCGTCAGAGACCATGAACTCCCCTTCGCGCAGATTCAGGGTCATTGTATCCGCCGTATAAGTCTGCAACTTGATGGCATCCACCCCAGCGCAAGCGGCGGCATCGACAAGAGCGAGCGCGCGCGCCAAAGACCCATTGTGATTTCCAGACATCTCGGCAATTACATATGGCTTTTTTCCAGAACCGATGGCACGGCCACCTATTCTCATTTCAGACATGATCTGGCTTCCCTTTTTCTGGATTGCTCACTGCACGAGCACCAAGGGGCCGTGCGACACATCGCCCCGAGCGGATAATTCCCATTGATGCCGGGCCTTCATTGAACAAAAGGTCCAATGTGCTTGCATATGGAATAAAGGGCTGAAAAACCTGCCGATATTCTGGATGCGAGTACTCATGAAGCCAGACTCCGATGTCTCTGTGATCAAAGGCAGACCGGTCCTCCAGCAGGTACTCTTCGGCCCCCAGCGGAGATAGATACTCGTCAGCTCCTAAGGCTTCACACAAGGCTGCCATGTATTGGCCCCGTTTCCCTTCGATATTCAGGCTGCTGCTGAGACACATGGGAGTAGACAGGCCGAGCACTTTCCAAAACCAGTCTATGAGGTGACGATTCAGTGCAGATAGTTTTCCCTCCACCGCGCCTTCATGCAACGCATGAAAAAATGATGGTGAAAGTTGCTGAAAGAAAGGTGCCCGCGCGTAATTAGTGACAATTGTCCGTTCAAGCTTGACGGCGAACTGGGCATCCGCAATCTGTACATCGAATATGGGCTGCCCATAACGACCGCTGGTAAAAACTGAAACGGTGGCGAATTCCAGCGCGCGGACCGTACGCAATCGATTGCGTTGCTGCCACGACCGCTTGGCGAAGGCCACATCATCCAGCAAAACCAGAGAATCTACCTGATCAGCGATATCGAACCATCCCAGCCAAGGCAGGAATGTAGGTTGAAGTATGGCGATGCGCATGAAAATACAATGCAGTGAATTTATCGCCGCTCATACAGGCGCAGCTCGGAGTGGAATCCATCGACCGTGCGATAGCCGAAAGGCACGGTATTGCACGCAAGTAGACGATAACCCTGTAGGTAATCGTCATACATTTCCCCCTTGATCGGATCAACAACCCCAACATCGGTTGAAGCAGCGGCCTTGGCCTTACCCTCCCTTAAATTGCGGAGAAGTACAAACTGCGAACCTAAACGATCAGCCTGGGCGAGGTAATTTCTGACTACTGCAGGCTCCATTTCCTGAAATGAAATAAAGTTGACAACCAAATCAACCTTACCATTCAGTACAGGAAGCTGCCACGACGCCAGAGTGGCGGCTCGATGCATTTTTCGCATCTGTGCGATGTCAAGCACGGACCGTCCGCGTGTCTCAGAATAGCCAACAATGGCATCTTCACCATAGATTTCATTGAGATAGTAATTCGCACAGAGCAAGGTTGGAGCAATATCCACATCAATGTAAAAAACATCGTTTCGCGGATCAGCCAACAATATCTCGCCCAATGATCCAAAGCCACCGCCAATTTCCATCACTGTCGCCACCTGGGACAGATCACAATGGCGTTTGAGAAAGCTCAGCCCCAGAAGATAGTTCAATGATGAACGACTGAAACGGCGACCATCAAACTCAAACTGCTCTATGGGATCACCCACCCGTGATTCACTAAAATGATCAATGAACAATGGACAAGGTGTATCGGAAGCAAGCAGTGCCCTGTAGTCGGATTCCGCGTGCGCTTCTCCTGAGAACAGTCTATCCATGTGTGCACCAACACGTGCATCTGTCAACTGGAGCCCATCCAAGGCAAGATGAACCGGAGCAAAACGACGCGGACTGGAATGGTAGCCAGGAAAACTGTAGCTTGGTACAAAAAAATCCAACGGTCCTGGTAACGCACGAAAACGCTCAAGGCCTTCACCGCGTAACTCTTCAACCAACGATCCAATGGCAGCACGCCAAAAATGGGTGGGCTGGTATATCGGATCCGCTGCCTCCATATCCTGCAGCAAAGCATTCAGTGCGACATCGTTCTGGTGCATGAGTCGATTACTTGTAAAGATAAATAGTGTATTCAAATGGAGGCCTATCGTCACGAACCAAATATTCATGGCGCAGACTGACTCGGCGTGTCAGATGTCGCTTGCAGAAATCGAATACATCACGTGGATCTGTATAATATAATTCAGAAGCCTCAAAATCAACATAAGTTGACATTGCGTTGAATGCTACATACCTATTGGCTGCAGCAAATGCTTTCTTCAAAACCGATTGCATGAAGCCGGAATTATCAGACATCTTGTTATTAAACACTCCACACACAACAAAAGTGTCATACCCTTGAGGAAATTCATCCAAAAAGAGATCGCACCTCTGAAATGCTGTTCTTGGATCATGAGAATACTTGGCATTCCCATGGTCAACAAACTCCTGCACGAAATCCAACCCTAGATACGATCCATTAAATGCATTGGATCTCAAATAATCGCAAAAATGCCCTAACCCGCAACCAAGATCAACTACCGAACCCAGGTCAGCGGAAATCTCACTTAAAACCTGAAAACGCCGAAATTGAGACGGCGAATCGGTATATTGCACAGACTTCGCCGAGTCTCCATGTGCTTTAAATAGCCCTTGGTAGTGATCTTGAATTTCAGAGTTCATAGTGATAAAATTGTTCTGACTATCTTGCTTGAGCCATCATCGCTGATCTTCGAAGCAAAGTTCTTTCGTTGCCCTAACAATGCGATGGGGTCATCGATGAATTCCATGATTTCCCTTTTTACACGTCCATACTCGAAATCAATTGCCGCCCCCAAATCCAAAGTAAGCCCCTGCCTTGCCATTTCTTCAGTATCATTGGACTGCAGGTTCGTCAATGAAATACAGGCATTGACCAAGCCAGAAAAAGCGCACTCATATTTTGTCAAACCGCCCCCACACACGACAAAATCCGCTTCTGCATACACCGTCTCCATGTCCGCCGTCAGCGATAGATGATTGGCATTGTATCCAATATATGACGGCGCTGCATTTTTAGACAAGTATGATATCTTCCTTCCTGACGAGGCAAGTACATCAAGAATCGACGACAGATATTTCATTCCCAGTGCACCACCGGACATAAATACCAAGATGCGAAGAGGCAGGCGTTCAGGATGCAAATTCAAATTCCGTTCGCGCAGCAAACGCAGCTCGGGTTTGACAGGCAAAAAAGATGGCCCCAGCAACTGATGGCGGGCGCCATAGTCCAATAATTCGGCATTCGCTCGGAAACATATAACCAAATCCGCCTGGCGCAGATCGAGACGCTGATCATCATCAAACAAGGCAAGCTTACAAGGCTGCTGCTTGAGTCCATCGATGTATTTTTGATCTATCGTATAGCTATCGAGCAGCAGCATATCGAAATTCACGCACACCTTGAGTGTGGCATCTACACCGCGCTCGTTCCCAGGTGGCGGCTCGAATGGCAGTAGTGACAGGCCGTATCGAATCAATAGCTGCCGAGCAAACCTATCATAGTCACCCCAAAAAAAGATCTGGATCTTCCGATCTTCCAGCTGCATATTCCGTGCCAAGTTAATGCAGCGAGACAAATGTCCAAGACCAGTTTCTGCATTTCCATCACATCGAAAGATGACGCGAAAAGACATGATCTAAATCAATCAAAATTATTGCTCCCGAAGAACATTGACAGCCCAGGCACTACCATCCATTCATTTTTCCAGCAGCAGCTTCCACTCGAAATGCGTAGTTTTTTGGCCATCAAAGGTAGAAACAGATTTATCTATCAAGGCCCGCGAAAACAACTTTCCAAGAGACTCGACTTCTTTCTCCGAATAGCCATGAAGATGGTATGGCGTCTTATTTCCCAGATTATAGCTTTCCTCCCCCGCAAATAGGAAAAAGGCTTCACCGCCGATCTTCAGTGATTTATGTACCGATTCCATAATCCGATGTGCAACTTCTAAACCGACAACCTCCAGTACGCCCACGCATATAACCAGATCAAGACTTGAGGGCAGCTCATTGATGGTTTCTGCAGATTCTGCACGAAGGTTGGCCGATAGTCCATCCGCCAGCAGCCGCAGCCTCGCTGCATTCACCCCTTGATCGGAGATATCTGTGGCGCTCACCCGAAAACCTTCACGAGCCAAAAACCAGGTGTTGACGCCATTGCCGCACCCCAGATCAAGCACCTTGATGGATTCTCGATCTCCTCGCTGCGGCCAGCGCTTAAGGCAATACTTGATAACCTGATTATGTGGATAATTTGGAGCACTTGTGGAATTCCAAATATTCCACATTTCGATATTATCAGATTTCATGAGATTGCCTTTTGTCAATTTTCTCGGTTCACAATCCTGAACTCTGAATAAACTTGAACATCAATTCGGCATGGATCCAGTCTTCAGGAGTGTCTATATCCTGAGATCTGTGTCGCGGAATTCTAATAGGCATGGCCGATGCACAATAGACAGGCTTTTCATCAAGCCACGCGGAAGTACGGCCCCACCAAAATTGAGCTGCATCGTAGAACGCCATCTCCAGATCCTGCGATCGCATATTGAAATTTTCTGGCTGAAACATGTCCACATAACCAGACGTGTCTATACGCAAAGCACGCTGTATAGGAGCCGGAAACTCCGTTACAGGAAATGCATAATCACATTTGCTTTGCTTTAGACATTTCAGCCCGACAATCAAATCTTCGGCTTTAATAAAAGGTGCCGTAGCATGAATGCAGCAAACGAAATCTATTGAATGAAAATCCCCCATTACTTGCTCAATAGCGTGCCGTATCACAGGCATGGTTCCAATATGGTTTCCAGATAATTCCGAAGGCCGTTTGAAAGGAGCCGTAGCGCCATGGCTGCGTGCAATATCCGCTATTTCGTCATCATCAGTGGACACTATGACGTGATCAAAACATCCACTAGAAAGAGCCGCCTCGATCGACCATGAAATGATTGGCTTTCCAGCAAAATTTCGGATATTTTTTCGCGGAATTCTTGTACTTCCACCACGCGCAGGGATTATTGCAACATTCATTTCACAGCTCTATCCAAAGCTTCGACCACATGGTCTTGCTGCATATCACTCAATGAAGGGAACATCGGCAAGCTGATTGCCTCTGCATAATACTTCTCGGCCTCCGGAAAATCTCCGAAATCAAATCCTAAATTCTTATAATATGGCTGCAAGTGCACGGGAATATAATGCACATTCACACCAATACCAGCATCTCTTAAATTGTCGAAGACTTCCCGACGACTTTTCCCTATCTCTTTTAATTGCAGCCTGACAGGATAGAGATGATAGGCTGAAAATGCATCGGGGTGCTGCCATGGCTTGGTCACCGGCATCATCGCCAGCAATTCATCATAACGACCTGCAATTTCATGGCGACGGGCGACATAGGCATCCAAGCGGGGCATTTGGCTAATGCCCAGTGCCGCATGTAGGTCTGTGAGCCGGTAGTTGTAGCCCAATTCTATTTGTTGATAATACCAGGTACCATCGCAACCATCCAGCATGGCCGATGCATCTCGGGTAATCCCATGACTGCGTAGCAGAGTCATTCGCCGGGCGATATTCTCATCGTTAGTCAACGCCATGCCGCCTTCGCCAGTTGTAATGATTTTCACCGGATGAAAACTAAAGATCACAATATCGCTATGACGCAGATTGCCTACAGGTCGATTCTGGTATCTTCCGCCAATGGCATGGGATGCATCTTCAATAATCTTGAAATCATACTGTAGAGACAAGGCATGTATGGCTTGCATATTTGCAGATTGGCCACCGAAGTGCACAGGAACGACAATTTTTGGCAACCGGTCCTGGGCCTTGGCTTTTCTCAGTTTTTCTTCCAATAGCTGTGGGCACATGTTATATGTGCGTGCATCTACATCCACGAAATCAACATTCGCGCCACAGTACCTAGCACAATTTGCCGATGCCACAAATGTAATTGGTGACGTCCATAGCCAGTCATTTACACCAAGCCCCAATGCCATGCAAGAAATATGCAATGCAGAAGTGGCGCTATTAACTGCTATTGCATGCCGAGCGCCACAATAATTAGCCACTATTTTTTCAAAGTGCGGAACAGCAGGACCTTGGGTCAGAAAATCTGACTTCAGCACTTTAACAACAGCGTCAATATCTGCCTGAACAATATCTTGCCGGCCGTATGGAATCATGACTTCAACTTTCAGCTTTTTTATTGAACTCAATGATCTGAGGTATGGTCAGAAAATTATCGTTGGAACCTGAATTATATTCAAAACTAGGCTCCACTGGCGCTCCACGCACACCCAATGCATTGATGGCAAAATCATTGCCCCGACTGCTGAAGGTGATTGACGGTCCAATCACATAGTGATCATCAAAATCCAGTGTCAGTCTTGAATCATCTGCTGGGCACATGATCTCATGTACTTTCTCACCCGGCCGGATCCCGATGATTTTGCGAGGAATCCGTGGCGCAATAGCTTCAGCCAGATCAACAACCCGAATCGACGGTAGTTTGGGAACAAAAATCTCCCCGCCAAGCATTCTTTCAAAATTTTTGAGAACGAAGTCCACACCTTGCTGCAGAGAGATCCAAAAGCGTGTCATTCGCTCGTCAGTAATTGGAATATGATCCACGCCTGACTCCAGGCATTTCTGAAAGAAAGGAACCACCGAGCCGCGTGAGCCAACGACGTTTCCGTAACGTACAACAGAAAACATGGTATCTCTGTCGCCTGCCATATTGTTTGCCGCAACAAACAACTTATCAGAGGCCAGCTTTGTTGCACCGTATAGATTAATAGGGTTGGCTGCCTTATCAGTTGAAAGTGCAATCACTTTCTTTACATTGTTCTCCAATGCAGCCGATATTACGTTTTCAGCGCCATATATATTTGTCTTGATGCACTCCATCGGATTGTATTCCGCCGCAGGAACCTGCTTCAATGCAGCAGAATGAATCACATAATCCACATCACGCATGGCCTGAACCATGCGATCCTTGTCCCTGACATCACCGATGAAATAACGCATGCACGGCGCATTGAACTGCTGCTGCATCTCATACTGCTTTAGCTCATCACGTGAATAGATAATTAGGCGACGCGGGGAATACCTCTCCAGAATAGTTTTGACATATTTCTTTCCAAAGGAACCGGTCCCGCCGGTGATAATAATCGATGCGTTATCAAACATAACTCCTCCTGAATTAATATTTTTTTCTCAGCGAAATTAAATCGCTGCAATTTTTCAATGAAGATTCTCTATGCGCAATGAGCACAATTGTTTTTCTTCCTGACAACTCTTGAATCGCCTTGTTCAATGCTTCTTCTGTTTGATGGTCCAGTGCGCTGGTCGCTTCATCCATAAAGAGGACAGGCGGATCACGATACAAGGCACGGGCAATTCCTATGCGCTGACGCTGTCCTCCTGAAAGGCGAATACCACGGTCACCGAGTCGAGTCTGGTAACTATGTGGCAGATCATTGATGATGACATCGTGCACTTGTGCAGCGCGCGCAGCGCGCTCCACCGCAGCCATATCAATGAGTTTCGGATCAACACCGAAAGCAATGTTTTCTGCCACCGTAGCATCCATCAAATAAATATGTTGCGGCACATAGCCAATTGCCTGCTGCCAGGATTTCGCATTATCTTCATTGATTGGAACGCCGTCTACGCAAAGTGTGCCTTGCTGAGGATGCAGCAGACCCAGAAGAATGTCCATCAGCGTACTTTTCCCTACACCGCTAGGCCCGACTATTCCAACCGTGGTGTTGGATTTTATAGAAAAACTAAAATCTTCCAAAACACAATTACTTGACACCCCAGGATAACGATAACTCACATTTTCAAGTTCAATACTTCGCCGGGGAGCAATGGCAACAATATCTCCTGAAGAAGGAGTCAATCCCAAATGAAGATCATTTTCAATATTCTGCAAGGCAGCGCTGGAAAATTTCAGCCTGGCCATGCCACGATAGATAATTTGCACAGCAGGCAATATTCGGTAAGCGGCGAAACCATAAAGCCCTAATGCAGGTAATACGTGAGCAATATCTCCAGAGCGCCATAGCAATGCCAAGGCCACTAAGATTAAACCGGAATACCCCACAGCCTCGACAATATACAAGGGAGAATGGCTCAGCGTTTCTGCAGTTGCAGAGTGCCGGGAGAATTCATGCGCTTCCCGAGAAAAATCACTCAGATAGGCCCCCATGGCATTCGCTACTTTTACATCCTTTACACCATTCAGCACTTCGCTGCTTTTTTGGTAGCGGCCTACATCTGCGGCTTGACGAGCCGCACCAATTTTCACCAATCGCTTTCGAACCAGCAGATAAATGGCTCCATAAAGCAGACTGAGCACCGTCACGATGCCAACCGCCATCCATGGATCGTAGGAAAACACCAAAATCACCATCACCCCAGCAACCAAACCTTGAGCTATCACCATGGAAAGTGGTTGCAAGAGGTCAAAGACAAGCTGATCTACCTCCGAAAGCACATTTTTTGCAAGTTCAGATGGATTTCTTAGGAGGAAAAATTCATAGGGCTGTTGGAGATAAATAAACAGAAGACGTGAACTCAACGATTGTCTCTGCATATGAACAAATCGTCCAACCAAATGGAACGTCAGAGTCTTAAACCCCGATGCCATCACCACGATCAACATCGTAAACAGGCCAAGTACCGTAATGAAAGATGAAACATCATGGAACCCACCATTAACATAGGCGATCTGAAGCCACTTATTTTCCTCAATTACTCCTGGTCGTGCTAACACAGAGAGAAATGGAGCAATTGACATTACTCCAATTGTTTCAAGGCATGCCATCAGAATTATCAAGAAAAGCATGGCAAGTGCTTTACGTTGTTGTGGTGGGGTGAAAAGTCGCCAGACTTTTTTTAGAACGGCTTTCATTCTTCACTCAATTTCGGGGGGAGTATAATATTCAACCTAGCCTTTTCAAAGCTGATGCGACTCTGGTCCATCATGATCTTTCTATGAATTTTGATAATTGTCAGAGCTTCGAATTTTCCTCTTGCCCACAATTAGAATCAATAGCAATTTTGGGCTTCAATGATATGATGGTATTGGCGTATCTTGATACTCTATCCAGATACACCGTGGGCTGATCATCCATTGCTCATCAAAACGTGAGTGGCATGAGACAACAAGCCAAAATCAGGCAGCGATAACATTGCCACCCTCTTGCACCCGGCCACGTGTATCCACCAATATCCGTGCATGCCTTGCAAAAAGCGAATAATCAAAATCATCATGATCCGTGGCCAGCACAACGCAGTCGTAGCTTGTCACACTCTCGGAAGTCAAAGGCACTGACTTCAAGTCAAAGTAATAATCCCGTTTTTGTGGGAATACCGGCACATGCGGATCACTGTAATCAACATGTGCACCCTTGGCCTGCAGCAAATCCATGATCTCCACGGCCGGTGATTCCCTTGTGTCATCGATGTTCTTCTTGTACGCAAGCCCCAGCACCAGAATACGGCTGCCCTTGATGGCCTTGCCTCGGTCGTTGAGCGCGTCGGCAACCTTGCCCACCACCCAGTGCGGCATGTAGTGGTTGATTTCACCGGCCAGTTCAATGAAGCGCGTGTTCACGCCATATTCACGCGCCTTCCATGTCAGGTAGAAGGGATCGATGGGAATGCAGTGGCCGCCGAGGCCGGGGCCGGGTCGATAGGGGACAAAGCCGAAGGGCTTGGTGGCAGCTGCATCAATGACTTCATGGATGTTGATACCCATCTTGTCGGCCACGATCTTCATCTCGTTGACCAGTCCGATGTTGACGCTGCGGTGGATGTTCTCCAGCAGCTTGGTCATTTCAGCCGCCTTGGTGCTGCTGACGGGCACCATGGTCTGGATGGCATGTTGGTACAGCGCCATGCCCAGTTCCAGGCAGCTGGCAGTGCTCCCTCCGATCACCTTGGGGATGTCCTTGGTACCGTAGTGCGGGTTGCCAGGGTCTTCGCGCTCCGGAGAGAACACCAGAGCGCAATTGGCGCCAGGCGCCAGTCCACGGCTGCGCAGGCGCGGTGCCAGCACTTCGTCCGTCGTGCCGGGCCAGGTTGTGCTCTCCAGGCTCAGCAACTGACCTTCGCGCATGTGAGGCAGCGCCGCCTCCACCGTGTTGATGATGAAGCTCAGGTCGGGCTCGCGGTGAACATTCAGGGGCGTGGGCACGCAGATGATCAAGGCATCGATTTCCTTTGTGCGTCCGAAGTCCGTGGTGGCCTCGAAGCCCTGCTCCAACGCACGCCCGATCTGCGCGTGAGTGATTCGTTCAATGTAGCTGCCGCCATCGCCAAGGGTACGAACCTTGGTTTCATCGATGTCAAAGCCCAAAACCTTGATTCCAACCTCGGCGAAGCGCAGGGCAAGAGGCAGACCTACATAGCCCAGTCCATAGACACCTACGCGCACAGAGCCATGGGAGATTTTTTCCTTGAGGCTTCCAAGAGTTGAAGAGAAATTAATGCTCATTGAGTTTGACATGGTGAACTTGGTAAATCAGGGTGGGAATGGCCGGCACCAATGGCTTTATCAGCCAATCAGGAATTACGCCCATGATCCGGGTTCCCAATTTACCAGGCCTCTCTAATTCCAAGGTTTTCCGCAATGCCTGGATGCACATGTTCTCAAATGATAGCCCACAGCCAGAAATCATTCTTTCCAGAGTCTTCATTTCCAAAGGTTCACAGTCATAGAAATCCCCTTTCCCCATCATTCTGAGGTAAGGTGTGCGCCAGCTCCGCGGAAGCCAGCTCAGGAATTTCAACTGATAATGTGGCTCTTTCAGCATCCAGCGATTGGGAACCGCAATATATGCTTTTCCATTCTTGCGCAAGACACGCGCTATTTCCGCAAGATGTTCTTTCTGGAAATTCTCTTCCCCAACATGTTCTATGACATGATTGGAAATGACCAGATCGAATTTCTCGGGATCGAAAGGCAGCTTGACTCCTTGGACCTGGATATATTCATAACCTTCAAATATTTGCCGATTATCAAAAATATCAACAGCCACCACTTCACACTGCAGAGATGAATGCTTTCCAAAATAATTAGCTATCCATCCCGAACCCGTTCCAATCTCAAGAACTTTCAGAACTCCCTTGTGATCTGAAAGATTGAGCAGAACTTCTATTTTTCGTGCCTTTTTATGTCTTGACAGTATATCCAGGGCCGCATGAGGCTGCCGCGCCAAATCAGTATTCATGAACTCCCCTCCCTTTTCTCATCTGATGATTTATCAGGTCTCGGCAGCCCTGGCTTCGCTATGCGACGAAACTGCCCGATTTCCCGCCATGCTTCTCCAACACCCTCACCCCCTCCATCACCATGGCCTTGTCCACCGCCTTGCACATGTCATAGATCGTGAGCAGGGCAACCTGCACGGCCGTGAGTGCCTCCATCTCGACCCCCGTGGGCCCCACCGTTTCCACGGTGGCCGTGCAGCGGACGGCGGGGGCACCGGGCAGGAACTCGAAATCCACCGCCACCCTGGTCAACGCCAGCGGATGGCACAGCGGAATCAGGTCACTGGTCTTCTTCGCTGCCATGATGCCAGCAATGCGCGCAATGCCCAGCACGTCGCCCTTCTTGGCCGTGCCGCTCTGGATGATGGCCAGGGTTTCGGGCTGCATGGTGATGCGGCCTTCGGCGACCGCGATGCGGTGGGTTGCGGGCTTGGCGCCGACATCGACCATGTGGGCCTGGCCCTGGGCATCGAAATGGGTGAGGGAAGACATGGAAACTCCTGAAAATGCACGGGCCGCTCTACGCCAGTCCTGACACGCTGGTCAGTCCTGCCATGAACGTTCGGCGAACCGAGGCATCATAGTGGGGTGTTCCACCGCCCCGTGACTATGCACGGGCCCGGCCCCTTGGTTCTTACCTGCCCATGCGCCCATCACGCCTGAAGACACGTATCGCCGTCGGCCTGCAGTTGCTGGCGGCCTCTCTCGCCATCGCAACGCATGCACCCGCACAGGCCCAGTTGCGCCTGCCCACGCTGGGCGACGGCGCGGCCACGACGACCAGTGACGAGCGGCGCCTGGGTGACCGCATCATCCGCTCGCTGTACCGCGATCCGGACTACATCGACGATGCGGTACTGCAGGAATATGTGGAAGGCATCTGGCAGCACCTGGTCGATGCGGCGCGCACGCGTGGCGAGCTGTCGGACGAGCTGGAAGAGCGCTTTGCCTGGGAGATCCTGCTGGGGCGGGACCGCTCGGTCAACGCCTTTGCGCTGCCCGGCGGCTATCTGGGAGTGCACCTGGGACTGATCGGCGTGGTCAGCACGCGCGACGAACTGGCGTCGGTGCTGGCGCATGAGCTGAGCCACGTCACCCAGCGCCACATTGCGCGGCTCATTGCCCAGCAGGGCAAGCAGACGCCGCTGATGATCGGCTCGATGATCCTGGGCGCCCTGGCCGCCAGCCGCAGCCCGGATGCCGCCATGGCGATGATGATGGGCGGCCAGGCGCTGGCCGTGCAGAACCAGCTGAACTTCTCTCGCGACATGGAGCGCGAGGCCGACCGCATGGGTTATGGCTTGATGGCGCCTGCGGGCTTTGCGCCGCAGGGCTTTGTCACCATGTTCGACAAGCTGCAGCAGGCCAATCGGCTCAATGACAACGGCAGCTGGCCCTATCTGCGCAGCCATCCGCTGACCACGGAGCGCATGGCCGACATGCATTCACGCCTGCCGCGCGGCGTTGCGCCCGCGCCCGCCCCTTCCCTGGAACACGTGATGATGGCCGCACGGGCCCGCGTGCTGTCGCGCCCGGGCGTGGACGTGCTGCGCCAGTGGGCCGAGCTGCCGCGCTCCACCAGCTTTGGCAGCCAAACACCGACCCAGCAGGTGGCACAGTTGTATGCCGCCACGCTGAGCGCCGTGCAATTGCGCGATTGGGCCGAGGCGCGGGAAATGTCCGGGCGCCTTCAAGCAGCCACGGCCGCCGATCCCGGCGCCCTGCGGCAGGCCAAGCTGCTGCAGGCCGAACTGGAGCTGACAGCCGGCAAGCCCGGCGCCGCGTTGCAGGCGTTGCCACCGCTCTACCTGCCTGCAGCCGCACCTGCCCAGGCCAGTCCCACGGAATCCGTCCCCGCCAAGACAACGGAAAGCGGCCCCAGTCTGGCCACCGTCAATGTGGTCGAAAGCCGCGCGGTGCGCCGGCCCGAGCTGCTGATGCGCACACAGATCCTGCTGCGCGAGCAGGGCGCCGCCAGCATGGCAGGCCCGCTGCAGACCTGGGTGACGGACCACCCGCGCGATGCCAGCGCCTGGCAACTGCTGGCCCAGGTTCAGCGCTCTCAGGGCCAGGAGCTGCGCGCCCTGCGCGCCGAGGCCGAGGCCCAGGTCGCGCACTACGACTATGCGGCCGCGGTGGATCGCTTCAAGGCAGCGCAGGAACTGGCCCGCAAGGGCGGGCCCAAGGTGGATTTCATTGAAGCCTCCATCGTGGACACGCGGCTGCGTGCCGTGGAGGAGCTGCTAAGGGAACAGGCGCGCGAGAAGTGACTCGATGGCCAGGCCCAGCAGCGAGTAGATGAGCGCGCCCAGCATGGCCGCCCAGAAGCCCGCGACATGAAAGCCGCTGAGCAGGCCCGAGGCTGCCCAGAACATCAGTCCGTTGACCACGAAGAGAAACAGCCCGACCGTCACGATGGTCACGGGCAGCGTCAGCACCACGAGGATGGGCCGCAGCACCGCGTTGAGCAGGCCGATGACCAGCGCCGCGATCATGGCCGAGCTGAAGCTGTTGACCTGCACGCCGCCATAGAGATAGGCCACGACCAGCAGGGCACCGGCGCTGAGCAGCCATTTGATCAGGATTTTCATGCGGGCAGCATAGCAGCAGCCGGCAGATCCGGGTTGAGGCGGCGCACTGGGAACCGTGGACCGGAGAACTCCATGAAAAACGGCATCCCGTTTTCCGGGATGCCGTCCTGACAGTGATCGCCTGACCAGAGCAGCCAGGCAGATGCCAGCCTTTAGACCATCGCTTCCTCGAACACCAGGCCCATCAGCGCGCCGATGGCCGCCAGCGTTCCCGGAAGATTCCAGCGCCGACCCAGCGGGGCTGCAGGCGCCACGGCTGGGGCCGTGGCTTCCTGCTTGGGGCGGCGCGCATCGACGATCTGGGCCGCGCCATGCTCCTGCTGGAGCTGGGCCACCAGTTCGGCCAGCGGCCCCTTGGCCAGCACCGGCGTGATTCGGCCTGCACTGTCACCGAACACCGGCAGCAACTGGGCAAACAGCTTGTCGGCCCACTTGCCGCGCCAGCTTTCGCGTGCGCTGTGGCTCACCCATTTGCTGACACGGTGGGTTATGCGCGGTGCGCAGGCCACCAGCAACCAGTGCGAGGACTGGGCCTGCGGCGAGGCGGCCAGGGCCTGGACCAGAGGCAGGGCGTAGGAAGCGTCATCCACGTAGACGATGATGGGGTTCAAAGCAAGTCCTTGTCGAACTGGGTTTGCGGGGTGGGACAGGCGGGCGGTCAAAGCCGCCCTTGCACTGGATTGTCGCGAATCGGCGCGGGAGGCCAGACAGGCCAACCCGGCGCCAACCTCAACTTTTCAGGAAATCAAGCTCCGTGGGCATCCGCCTTGGGAGCAGGACGGCGCGAAGCGATGTACTTGCCCAGTGCCAGCACCAGCAGGGCTCCGAACACGCTGGCACCGTACTTGAGCATGTCGGTCTGGGGCAGCTTGACCATCCAGTCCCACTTCTCCGTATTGGCGAAGACGGGGTCGGTGACCAGCATGCCGCCGGCAATCCAGCCCAGCAGCATGCCGCCGGCCACGATGATGATGGGGAAGCGCTCCATCAGCTTGATCACGAGCTGCGAGCCCCAGACGATGATGGGGATGGAGATCAACAGACCCAGCACGACCAGCAGCAGCTGGTGCTCGCCCGAGCTCTGTGCGGCGCCGGCGATGGCGATCACGTTGTCCACGCTCATCACCAGGTCGGCAACGATGATGGTCTTGATGGCCGCCAGCAGCTTGTCGCTGCCCTGGATGTTGTCATGGCCATCTTCATCAGGCGCAATCAGCTTGATACCGATCCACACCAGCAGCAGTGCGCCGACAAACTTCAGGAAGGGCAGCGCCAGCAGCGTCATCGCGAAGGCGATCAGGATGACGCGCAGGATGATGGCGCCAGCCGTGCCCCAGATGATGCCCTTCTTGCGCTGCGCGGGCGGCAGCTTGCGGCAGGCCAGCGCGATCACGACCGCGTTGTCCCCGCCCAGCAGGATGTCGATGATGATGATTTGGCCCAGGGCCACCCAGAACGGGGCGTGAGTCAGAAAGTCCAAGTCCATAAGGTCCTCGCTGTTGAGTACGGCCGGCGGGAACTCCTCCCTCCTGGAGAAACACCCACCAGCACAGAAAGACCGATGCGACGACACAGCGCCTACCCGGGCAAGGACATGCCTGGCTCAGGGGAGAACACCTTGATCGACCGTCATCAGGTCCATCAAAGGTCTTGCTCGGCTGCGGTATGCACCGCAGCCCGGAAGGCCGGAAGCTTGCGCTTCGTATTGACGACCATTCCGATGCCGGCGCGGTGGCTTTGCAACCACCCCTGCCGGCAGAGAGCTACTCCCCTTCGAACCTGCGGATTGCAACACAAAGCCGCTGCGGCACGCAAGTGAAAAAACCCTTCAATTCCACGGAAAGCACAAGCAACACATCCCGCACTCCTTTTATACATCTGCCCCCAACGCTTCACTATTCATAGCAACCCTGAAGCTGATGGAGTGTTGCAGCAGTGCCCGGCCGAGGACTGGCATGCGCCTTATCATCGCTGTCCCTTCCCCTTGCCCGTCCATGACCGCACTGCACATCACCGATATCGAAGCCGCCATCAACTACTGGCGAGAGCGCCACCCGTCCCCGGACGGCGTGCTGCTGCAGCCCGAAGTACGGGCCCTGGCCGAGGTGTACGCGCTGATGATCTTCTGGCATGAGACCGAAGTGCAGGTTGAGGGCTTTCCCTCGCACGCCATGGCAGCCTGGCTGGCCTGGTACGACACGACCCCCGATACGCCCTGCATCGCCATCTGCTCCACCAGCCAGGGCGACGAGAAATGCAAGGGTTGTGGCCGCAGCTTCGACGAAGTGCAGATGTGGACCGCCATGGAGCCACCACAGAAGCGTGCCGTATGGCGCAGGATCACGACAGAAGGCGACTCCTGGCGCTTTACCCGCTATGCAGAGCGTGCGGCCGAGCGCGCGGACATATCGCGCAAACCCAGCTGATTGCCGTATATCGCACCGAACCAGTGCGATGTTGCAGGCGGCCTAACATCAGTCCCCATGCTGCAGACCGCCGCTTCCAGCCACCGCCGCCCCCGCCCCTGCATGCGCCTCACGGCAAGTGATGCGGGGAGCACGCGCGTGCCGGCCGGCAAGGCCTGGCCTGCCACGGCCGCTCGCCTGCGCGAGCGCGATGCAGCGCGGCTGAACATCGGCCCCAGACAGGCCGCACGGTCTTGATGCGCTGCCCTGCGCGGAACCGGGCAGCGTCGCTTCACTGAATCCGCTCTTCTTGCGCCGCCTTCACCTTGAAACTGAAGGCGGTTGGGTTTTCACGCGTCTGCCGGGCCACAAGGCCTGCCGACAAAGCGAGCTTTGCCGTGACCTGTCTAGCCTTTGCCCCAGCCGGGCCCTCGTTTTCCACCCTCTGGCGCCATCTGCGTGATGCCGTGGCGCATCGCGCCTCGGCCCGCTTGCGGCCGCACCACGTCACCGAACTGCGCATCGACGTGATGCAGCCGCTGGTGGAGGGCGAGCTCGAAGCCATTCATGAGCGCCTGTACCAGCCCGGCAACAAGCTGCACGGCCTGGAGCGACGTCCGCTTCACGATCCGCAGTTCCAGCTGCACTGGCGGGAGGCCGACGGCGAATGGTTTGCCTACGTGGAGGATATGGAGCGGCGCTGCCTGGCCGGCTACACGGTGTTCAATCGCCTGGTCGAAGTGGACAAGCGCACCGACCGCCGCGTGCGCTCGCCCCATTCGCGCTTTGCGCCGGACTACCAGCGGCGCGGCATCGCCAGCGCCGTCTACCGCAGCGTGCTCGATACGGGCACCTGCCTCGTCAGCGGCGCACGCCAGTCGCCGGGTGCCCACGGCCTGTGGAACCATCTGGCGCGCAGCTATGACGGCCGCTATGTGGGCATCACGGAGAGCAAGTCGCTGATCCATCTGGGCTGCAATGTGCCCGACGATGTCATGGACCGGCTGTCCACTCGCCGCATGCTGCTGGGCGCGGGCTGGACGGTGGAGTCCTTCGCCCAGGCCGTCCGGATGCAGTTGCCTGACTGAGACAGTGGCTTGCTTGGGCCAGTGCCCGGCTACTTCCAGCGCAGCGGCTCGATGAAGACCGTGCCTAGATTGCTGCTGAGCGTCAATGCGCCTTCCTGGATGGTGGCCTGCAGTTGCATGCTGCGCTCGGCCAGCTCCGCCAGCGACTGGGAGGTTTCGGAGGGAATCCGCCAGACCTGCAGCTTGTTCAGTCGTGCCAGCTTGCCTTCCAGGCCTTTCCACCAGACTTCCGCCGCATGGTGGAAGGCGTAGAGCACTACGGCATCGGACTTGTTGCATGCCTTGGCGATGGGCTTTTCCTCGGGCTGGCCGACCTCGATCCACAGGCGCTTGGCTCCCGTGAAGTCGGTCAGCGAGACATCGGGATCCTCGGGATCGGACAGGCCCGCGCCAAAGGCCAGCGTGCCGTCGCCGTTGCACATGTCGCTGAGCTGGTGGGCATTGAGGGCCAGGGCCACAAGGCGCACCATCATGCGCTCGTCCGTTTCGCTGGGATGGCGAGCCAGGGTCAGCGCATGGTCGGCGTAGTAGCCGTGGTCGATGTCGGCGATGGACAGGTTCGCCTTGAAGATGGTGGATTTGAGGGCCATGAGACAGAACCTATCAAAAACAAGAGCTGCCGCAGCAAGCCTGTGCTTGCATCGGCAGCCCTGAATGGTTGAAGCGCGCCCTTCATGGCGCGGCAAAGGATGGATTAAACGCGGCGCGCCAGCTCGGCCGCCTTGCCCACATAGGAGGCAGGCGTCATGGCCAGCAGGCGGTCCTTGTCGGCCTGGGGGATTTCCAGGCCGTTGATCAGGCGGTGCAGGTCTTCGGCCTGCACGGTCTTGCCGCGCGTGACTTCCTTGAGCTTTTCGTAGGCGCCCTGCACGCCGTAGCGGCGCATCACGGTCTGGATGGGCTCGGCCAGGACTTCCCAGGCGTTGTCCAGGTCTTCCTGCAGGCGCTCTTCGTTGAGTTCGAGCTTGTTCAGGCCGGTCATCAGCGAGCTGTAGGCCAGCGTGGCATAGCCCATGGCCACGCCGATGTTGCGCAGCACGGTCGAATCGGTCAGGTCACGCTGCCAGCGCGAGATGGGCAGCTTTTCGGCCAGGTGCTTGAGCAGGGCGTTGGCCAGGCCCAGGTTGCCTTCGGCATTCTCGAAGTCGATGGGGTTGACCTTGTGCGGCATGGTCGAGGAGCCGATCTCGCCGGCCTTCAGGCGCTGCTTGAAGTAGCCCAGGGACACATAGCCCCAGACATCGCGCGAGAAGTCGATGAGGATGGTGTTGGCGCGCGCGATGGCGTCGAACAGCTCGGCCATGTAGTCATGCGGCTCGATCTGGATCGAGTAGGGCTGGAAGCTCAGGCCCAGACCCTGGGGCTCGGGCGACTCGATCACGTTCTTGCTGAAGGCTTCCCAGTCGAACTCGGGCCAGGCGGAAAGGTGGGCGTTGTAGTTGCCGACGGCGCCGTTCATCTTGGCCAGGAGCTTGACCTCGGCGATGCGGGCAGAGGCCTTTTCCAGGCGTACCAGCACGTTGGCGATTTCCTTGCCCACGGTGGTGGGGCTGGCGGTCTGGCCGTGCGTGCGGCTGAGCATGGGCACGGCGGCATAGGCATGGGCCATCTCGCGCAGCTTGGCCGTGATGCCGGAGATTGCGGGCAGCAGCACGCTGTCGCGGCCGGCGCGCAGTTGCAGCGCGTGGCTGGTGTTGTTGATGTCTTCGCTGGTGCATGCAAAGTGCACGAATTCGGCGGCCTTGAGCAGCTCGGGACGGCCGTCGAACTTGCCCTTGATCCAGTACTCCACGGCCTTGACGTCGTGGTTGGTGGTCTTTTCGATGTCCTTGATGGCCACGGCATCGGCCTCGGAGAAGTTCTTCACCAGGTCCTGCAGATAGACGCGCGCGCCTTCGGACAGGGGCTTGAACTCGGCAAAGCCGGCATCCGACAGGGCGATGAACCAGGTGACCTCCACCTGCACGCGGCGGTGCATGTATCCCATCTCGCTCATGATCGGGCGCAGAGGAGACAGTTTGGCGGCGTAGCGGCCGTCGAGCGGGGACAGGGCGGAGATGTGCGGCAGATTCATGGGCCGTGATTGTAGGTGCGCGCGGCAAAAACGGGGGCCGAGGGGGAGATCGCCGGGCAGCGCATAGAATCTGCTGCCCGCCCATGGGCCGCCTCTTCGCCACGGAAAATTGCCATGAAACTGATAGGTTCCTCCACCAGCGCCTACGTACGCAAGGTACGCGTCGTACTGGCAGAGAAAAGGCTCGACTATCAGTTCGTCGAGGAAAACCCCTGGAGCCGCGAGCTGTCGCCCGGCACCGGCAACCCGCTGGGCAAGGTGCCGCGCCTGGTCATGGACGGCAGCGATGCCATGTTCGACTCGCGCGTGATCGTCGAATATCTGGACACACTTTCCCCGGTAGGCAAGCTGATCCCCGGCACGGGGCGCGAGCGCGCCGAGATCAAGACCTGGGAAGCACTGGCCGATGGCCTGCTGGATGCCGGGGCGCTGGCCCGCCTCGAAGCCACCTGGGATGGCCGCAGCGAAGAACAGCGCTGCCAGGCCTGGATAGACCGCCAGCTTGCCAAGGTGCGGGCTGCACTGAACGTGATGTCCCAGGGGCTGGGCGACAAGCCGTATTGCTGCGGCATCCACTTCACCCTGGCCGACGTGTGCGTGGGCTGCGCCCTGGGCTGGCTGGACTTTCGCTTTCCCGAGCTGGACTGGCGCGCCGACCACCCCAATCTGGCCGCACTGCAGGCCAAGCTGGCCGAGCGTGCCAGTTTTGCAGCCACGCGCCCTCCCCAGCCCTGACGCCGCACCAGCCCGGGAATGCAAAAAGGCCACCCGATAGGTGGCCTTTTTGCTGGCATAAAAAAGTTGCGAAGCATCCCGAAACGAATAAAGAGAGGGAGGGAGGAGAAGCGCTTCGGGCGGAACAGTTCAGGACTGTGGCCCCAGAGGCTTCGCAACGTGAAATTCGGTCTGGATACTCTCTCTCAACAAGCTGTTCAATAGATGAGCTACTTTTGCAGAAGTTCCAGGGGTCGTGGGCAGGAAAAATGTAACATTTTGAGGATGCCCGCGATCCTGCTGTAGGCCAATTTCCACGGATGCTGAAGTGAAGGCGTTCGCAGCCGCAAACCGCCTTCTTTGCTTCACATCGTCAAGCCGCAACGGCGTTGGCGAAAACCGCATCCCACAAGGCCTTGACGGGCGCACTCAGCGGCTCGGCCTGCCCTGGCACCAGCTGTGCCGAGCGCTCATCCAGCCGTGCCACGTGCTGCAGGCGGCGCAGCTCGCGATAGGCCCGGGCCGCCTGCTGGCCTACGCCGGCCGGGATCAATCCTGCCTGTTCGGCGCGCTGCAGCAACGCGATATTGCCGAGGTTGGCCATCAGTTCCGGGTGCGAGGCCGATTGCGAGAGCACGAGGTACTGGACCGCGAATTCCACATCGACCATGCCGCCCGGGCTGTGCTTGACATCGAACAGGCCGCCGCGCACCGGATGGGCGCCGCGTACGCGTTCGCGCATGGCGACGATTTCGTCGCGCAGCGCCGAGGGGTCGCGAGGCGCGGTGATCACAGCCTCGCGCACGGCATCGAAGCGGGCCTGCAGATCGTCGCTGCCCAGCACGAAGCGCGCCCGTGTCATGGCCTGGTGCTCCCAGGTCCACGCCGTGTTGCTGCCGCGCTGCTGCTGGTAGTTGGCATAGGAGGCGAAGCTGGTCACCAGCAGGCCCGAGTTGCCGTTGGGGCGCAGCGCGGTGTCGATCTCGAACAGGTCGCCCTCGCCCGTCTTGACGGCCAGCCAGTTGATGAGCTTGCGCACAAAGGCGGCATAGATCTCGGAGGCGTGTTCGTCTTCGTCATCGAAGACGAAGACGATGTCCAGGTCGCTGCCGTAGCCCAGCTCCTTTCCGCCCAGCTTGCCGTAGCCGATGATGGCGAACTGCGGCGACTCGCGGTGGCGGTTCTTGAGCCGGCTCCAGCACCAGCTGGCCGTCACCCGCAGCACGCAGTCGGCCAGTGCGCTGAGATCGTCCGCCACCTGCTCGACCGTGATGCGGCCTTCGATATCGCGCGCCAGCGTGCGAAAGACCTCGGCATGGTGGGCGCGGCGCAGCAGGTTCAGCAGGGTTTCGTCATCGTCCTCGCCCGTGGCCTGCAGCGCGGCCAGGCGCAGGGCCAGCTCATGCTCGAAGTCCATGGGCGAGAAACGCTCGCCCAGCATGGCTTCGTTGGCCAGCTCGTCGATCACGCCCGGGTGCTGCTGCAGGTAGCGCGCGGGCCAGCGTGCCGCGCCCAGCAGGTCCAGCAGCCGCTCGTGCACGGCGGGGCGCTCCAGCAGCAGGGCCAGATAGCTTTCACGGCGCAGCAGCGGCTCCAGCCAGTTCAGAAAGCGCAGCGCGGCGTCTTCGGGCACGCTGCGCTCGGCCACCCATTGCGCCGTGCGCTGCACGAGTCGAAACAGCCGGCCGCGCGCCTCGTCGCGCAGGTTGGCGATGCGGGCATTGCCGCGCCAGTCGGCCACATGGGCGGCCAGGGCTGGCGGCAACTGCTCCATGAGGCCGTCTATCTCGCGCGGCGTGCCCTGGGCGGGGCTGCGCGCGCCGTTGCAACGGCCCGAGCCGCACTGGGGCTGGGCCGAGCCGCCCAGCAGGGTGTCGAATTCCTCGGCCACCTTTTCACGATGGGCATCGAGCTGGTGCAAAAAGGCGCAGGCATCGGCAAAGCCCATGGTGCGCGCAATCCATTCCAGGTCATCGTCGCGGGTGGGCAGCACATGGGTCTGCTGGTCGTCCAGGTACTGGATACGGTGCTCGACACGGCGCAAAAAGGTGTAGGCCGAGCCCAGGGCGTCGGCCACTTCCTGGCTCATGAGGCCGGCGCGCGCCAGGCGGCCCAGCGCCTCCAGCGTGGGGCGGCAGCGCAGTTCGGGGAACTGGCCGCCACGCACCACCTGCAGCAGCTGCACGGTGAATTCGATCTCGCGGATGCCGCCGCGCGAGAGCTTGACGTCATTGGAGCGGCCCGGATGGCCCGCGCTGCGCCGCGCCGCATGCTCGCGGATCTGGCGGTGCAGCGAGCGCAGCGCGTCAAAGACCGCGTAGTCCAGGTAGCGGCGAAAGACAAAGGGCAGGACCACGGCACGCAGCGCCTGCACCTGCTGGGAGCGCACGCAGTCCATGGGCGCCACGACGCGGCTCTTGAGCCAGGCAAAGCGCTCCCACTCGCGTCCATGGGTCTGCAGATACTCCTCCAGCGAGGCCAGCGAGACGGCCGAAGGCCCCGAGTTCCCGTTGGGACGCAGCGCCAGGTCCACGCGGAAGACAAAGCCGTGCTCGGTGGTGTCGCCGATCAGGCCGTAGATGCCCTTGACCACGCGCGCGAAGTACTCGTGGTTGGAGATCACCCCGCGCCCATCGGGCAGGCCGGCGGTGTCGCCGTCCTGCTCGTAGACGTAGATCAGGTCGATGTCGCTGGAGACGTTGAGCTCGCGTGCGCCCAGCTTGCCCATGCCGATGATCCACAGCTGCACGGGCCGGCCGTCGGGGCCTTGGGGTGCGCCATGGCGCGCGTCGAGCTCGGCGCGTGCCTGGATGCAGGCGCGCTCCAGCGCCAGCTCGGCCAGCTCGGTCACGGCGCGCGTGACCACGGCCAGCGGCGCCTGCTGCTCGCAGTCGAGCACCATGGTGCGCTCCATGACCAGCTGGCGCAGCACACGCAGCGCAGCCGACAGGTCCAGGCCACGCTCCAGCAGTGCCGCCAGGGCCTGCTCCATGGACGCGCGCTCGGGCGGACCCGGCGGCAAAAGGCTCAGCTCGTCGCCATAGCGACGGTGCAGCCGTTGGTGAAAACGGGAATAGGCGGCCTGTGCGGGGACATTCAAGGCCGTACCTGCCATTGCGTGAACTGAGGATTGCATACGGAACGCGAAAGAAGCGGCCACTCACGCGCAGAGGGATTGCAGCAACCCTTGGTTACCGCCCAGGCCCTGAGGGCGCCGGTCATAATTCCCGTCATAGCTGATGCCGCCGATGATCGAACCGAAACCGCACCCCACACGCCTGACCCGTTGGATGGCCGGCCTTGCGCGGTGGTCACTGGGGCTGGTCCTGGCCTTCTGGCTGGTCCTCGCCTCCGTGTGGGGGGTGCTCCATGGCTGGATTGTGCCGCGAATCGGCGAATGGCGTCCTCAGCTGGAATCCCTGGCCTCACGCACGCTGGGCCTACCGGTTCGCATAGGCAGCATCACGGCCCGCAGCGAGGGATTGGTCCCCCGCTTCGAGCTGGGCGACGTGGTGGTGCAAGACCCCGAACATTCGGCAGACGCCCTGCGCCTGCCCAGCGTGGTGGTCGCCGTTTCGGCACGCTCGCTGATGCGCCTGGGCGTGGAACAGATCTACATAGACCGTCCTGAACTCGTGGTGCGCCGCGCGGCCGATGGCCGAGTCTTCGTGGCCGGCATCGAGATCAGCCCTTCGGCCGGCGGGGACAATGCCGCCGCCGACTGGCTGTTTTCGCAGACCGAACTGGCGCTGCGCGGCGGCAGCCTGCTGTGGTTGGACGAACTGCGCCAGGCTCCGCCGCTGGCCTTGCGCGATGTGGACCTGGTGCTGCGCAACAAGGGCTGGGGCCACGGACTGCGCCTGGATGCCACGCCGCCCGAGGGCTGGGGCGAGCGCTTCATGCTGACCGGCCTGTTCCGCGAGCCGCTGCTGTCCACGCACGAGGGCAACTGGCGCCGCTGGAGCGGCCAGGCCCATGCGATGTTCACGCAGATCGACCTGTCCCAGCTTGGCCAGTACATAGACATCTCTGGCTTGCGCCTGCAGCAGGGCCGGGGCGCGCTGCGCGCCTGGATAGACCTGCGCCAGGGCCAGCCCGTGGGCGCCATGGCCGACGTGGCCGTGAACGCGCTGCAGCTGCAGTGGCGCGAAGACCTGCAGCCGCTGAAGCTGCAGGCCCTGACGGGCAGGCTGAGCGTGCAACACCAGGACGGCTGGCGCTTCGCCGCGCAGAACCTGGAATTTTCCACGGGCGACGGCCTGCACTGGCCGGCTGGCAATCTGCGCGCGCGCTACAACCCCGCCGGCGCCAGCACGCAGGGGGCGCTGGGTGAGCACGGCGAGTTCCAGGCCGATGGCATTGACCTGGCCATCCTCGCCCAGCTGGGCCAGCGCCTGCCGCTTCCAGCGCAGGTGCAGCAGCACCTGGCCGATCTGGCACCGGCCGGCCGCCTGCACCAGTTCCAGGGAAGCTGGCGCGGCCCGCTGGAGTCCTTGCAGCAGTACAAGGCCAGTGGCGAACTGCAGCAACTGTCGATCAACGGCGTGGCATCGTCCGAAGGCCCCGCGGCGCCGGGCATGCCCGGCCTCAAGGGCCTGAACGCGCGCTTCTCGCTGGACCAGGACGGCGGCCAGGCCCAGCTGGAGATGGAGGGCACAGAGCAGCGGCCGGCGTCGCTGTCGTTCCCCGGCGTGTTCGAGGAGCCCGAGATCCCGCTGCACCGCCTGCAGGCCAGCCTGCGCTGGCAACTGCGCGGCCAGGCCATCAGCGTGCAGGTGCCCAGCCTGCGCTTTGCCAATGACGACACCGAAGGCGAGGCCCGCGCGCAATGGCATACCGGCGACGGCAGCGACAGGCAGCCGCGCTTTCCCGGCGTGCTGGACCTGCAGGGCCAGCTGCGCAACGCCGATGGCACGCGCGTGCACCGCTACCTGCCGCTGGAGATTCCCGCCGACGCGCGCCACTATGTGCGCGAGGCCATACACGCCGGGCGCGCGAGCACGGTGAACTTCAAGGTGCGCGGCAACCTGGACCACGTACCGGCCGACAAGCCCAGCCAGGGCGAGTTCCACATCGCGGCCAAGCTGCATGACGTGCACTATGAATATGTGCCGCCCCATCTGCTCACGCATGGCGAGGCGCCCTGGCCGGCCCTGGTCGATCTGTCCGGCGAGCTGGTGTTTGACCGCTCCTCCATGGCCGTGCGCAATGCGCGCGGCCAGTTCGCCGGCTATCCGCAGCTGCAGATGCGCGACATCCAGGCCAGCATTCCCAACCTGGCCCACACCGAGGTGGCCGTCACCGCCAAGGGCCAGGGCCCGCTGGCCGACATGCTGGGGGTGGTCAAGACCTCGGCCCTGTCGGCGCTGACCGGGCACGTGCTGGACGGCAGCGAGGCCACGGGCGCCGCGCAACTGGCCCTGCAACTGCAATTGCCCATCGACCATCTGGACCGCAGCAAGGTGTCCGGGCAGGTCACGCTGGCGGGCAACTCGCTGCAGCTCGATGACGAGACACCGCACCTGAGCCAGCTGCGTGGCGCCGTCAAATTCTCCGACACCGGCTTCTCGCTGGTGGGCTTGCAGGCGCGGGCCCTGGGCGGTGAACTGCGTGCCGATGGCGGCATGCAGGCGCTGGCGCGCAATGCGCCAGCCACCGAATCGTCCGTCAAGGTGCGGGTGCAGGGCACGGCCACGGCACAGGGGCTGCGCGATGCCAGGGAACTGGGCTGGGTGGCCGACCTGGCCCGCCATGCCGAGGGCCAGTCGCCCTATTCCCTGCTGCTGAAGGTGCGCCGTGGCACGCCCGAAATCCAGGTCCAGTCCAGCCTGCAGGGCATGCGCATCAACCTGCCGGCTCCGCTGGGCAAGGCCGCCGAGTCCATCCAGCCGTTGGCCGTGAGCCACCAGCTCGCGCCCGCCAGCTTCGCCGCGCCCGATGCCCCGCTGCGCGACCAGATCAGCGTGCAACTGGGCGACACGGGCTCGGTCTTCTATGAGCGCGACATCAGTGGCAAGCACAGCCGCGTGCTGCACGGCAGCATCCTCATCGGCCAGGAAGCGGGCACGGCCCCCACTTCGGGCCAGGGGGTGCAGGCCCATGTGCAGTTGCCGCTCTTCAATATCGACGACTGGCTGGCGCTGGCGCCGCAGTCCAACGGCACCAGGCCAGAGCCCGCCGACGCCGCCACGGACCCTGCGCGCGAATACCTTCCCGATCGACTGAGCCTGCGCGTCAAGCAACTGCAGGCCAAGGGGCGGCAGCTGCACGATGTGGTGGCGGGCATTTCGCGCGATGGCGGCTCGTGGCACAGCAACCTCACCTCCCAGGAGCTGGATGGCTATGTGGGCTTTCGCGAAGGCACGGACGCCCAGCCCGAAGGGCAACTGGTCGCCCGGCTGTCCCGCCTGACGGTGCCGGTGGCCAAGTCCGAACGCGTGGACGCCCTGTTCAACGAAGGGCCGCGCCAGCTGCCGGCGCTGCAGATCGTGGTGGACGACATGCACCTGTCGGGCCATGCGCTGGGCCGCCTGGAGGTCGAGGCCCGCAACCGCCCCGTGCCCGGCAACGCGGCGGCACGCGAATGGCAGCTGTCGCGCTTCAACATTTCCACGCCCGAGGCCACGCTGACGGCCAACGGCCAGTGGCGCCTGCCCCAGGGGCAGTCCGAGCATCCGGGGCGCAGCCAGCTGCAGTTCCAGCTGGACCTGCGCGACGTGGGCAAGCTGCTCACGCGCTTTGACATGCCCGGCGTGGTGGGCAATGGCAAGGGGAGCCTGCAGGGCTCGGCGGGATGGACGGGCTCGCCCATCACGCCCGATTTCCGCAGCCTCTCGGGCTCCATGCACCTGGATGTGCAGACCGGCCAGTTCCTCAAGGCCGAACCGGGCCTGGCCAAGCTGCTGAGCGTGCTCAGCCTGCAGGCGCTGCCACGCCGGCTGACGCTGGATTTCCGCGATGTCTTCAGCAACGGCTTTGCCTTCGACTTCATGCGCGGTGATGTGCAGATCACCGATGGCGTGGCGCGCACCAACAACATGCAGATGAAGGGCGTCAACGCCGCCGTGCTGATGGAAGGCACGGCAGACCTGGTCCAGGAGACGCAGAATCTGCACGTGGTGGTGGTGCCCGAGATCAACGCGATGACCGCCTCCCTGGTGGCCACGGCCATCAACCCCGTGATCGGCCTGGGCAGCTTTCTGGCGCAGGTGCTGCTGCGGGGCCCGCTGATTGCGGCAGCCACCAAGGAATTCCGCATCGACGGCAGCTGGGATGATCCCCAGGTCACTGCCTTGCCGCGCCGCCGGGCCGCAACGCCCTCTGACACACCGTCGCGCACGCCCTCCACCGCCACCGAGTCAGCCCCTTCAGGAGAGAACCCATGAAAATCGCAGCCCTGCAAATGGTGTCGGAACCCGATGTGCGCGCCAACCTCGACCAGGCCATGGCCCTGCTGCGCCAGGCGCGCGAGCAGGGCGCCGAACTCGCGGCCCTGCCCGAATACTTCTGTGCCATGGGCCTGCGCGATACCGACAAGCTGGCCTACCGCGAGAGCTTCGGCCAAGGCCCCATCCAGGACTTCCTGGGCCGCGCCGCGCGCGAGCTGCAGCTGTGGATCGTCGGCGGCACCCTGCCCCTGGTGGCCGATGACGATGCCCACGTGCTCAACAGCTCGCTGGTGTTCTCGCCCCAGGGCGAATGCGTGGCGCGCTACGACAAGATCCACCTGTTCCACTACGACAACGGCCGCGAGCGCTACACGGAGGCCGCCGTGGTCCAGGCCGGCCACACGCCCGTGACCTGCGACATCACCTCGCGCGAGGGCGAGTCCTGGCGCCTGGGCCTGAGCGTGTGCTACGACCTGCGCTTTCCCGAGCTGTACCGCCGACTGGCCGAGCAGGGTGCCGACCTGCTGCTGGTGCCCGCCGCCTTCACCCACATCACGGGCCTGGCCCACTGGGAGGTGCTGCTGCGCGCCCGCGCCATCGAAAACCAGGCCTACCTGCTGGCGCCCGCCCAGGGCGGCCACCATGAGAACGGCCGCCGCACCTGGGGCCACAGCCTGCTGGCCGACCCCTGGGGCATGGTGCTGGCGCAGCAGGCCGAGGGTGCCGGCGTGGTGCTGGGCGAGATCAAGCGCGAGCGCCTGGCGCATGTGCGCCGCCAGTTGCCGGCCCTGGAGCACCGCGTCCTGTGAATCCGCTGCACCTGTCCACGCCCGCCCCTGCCGAAGGCCGCTGGCCCTGGCGCCGCTGGCGCACTGCCTGGCGGCGCTGGTCGTTGTGGAGCCTGCTGGTCGCTTTGGTGGCCAGCATGCTCATCACCATGGTCTGGCTGGCCGGACGCTATGAGGCCTCCCAGGTCCAGGACAAGCTGGAGCGCGACACCGCCAATGCCGTGGCAGACATACGCGCCGCCCTCAACCGCAACCTGCAGGACCTGCAGGCGCTGAACGCGCCCGACAACGACCCTGCCGAGTGGAAGACCCGCGCCGCCGAGCTGCTGCAGGTGCGCCGCGAGCTGATGCGCATCGAATGGCGCGATGCGGGCCTGCAGATCCGCTCCCATGCCGAGACGCCCTACCGCAACGTGCAGTGGGAAGACCAGCTGCGCACGCAAAACACCCATCCGGAGGCCGTGCTGACCTGCACCCACGCGCGCCGCCTCAACGGCCCGGCCTACTCGCCCAGCTACTTCCAGCTGCTGGCCGAAGGCCTGGGCACGGAGATGATGGAGGTCTGCCTGCCATTGACGCAAAGCGGCCACATCATCGGCTTTGTCATCGGCACCTACAGCCTGCAAAGCCTGCTGATCACCCAGGTCAGCAAGAACCTGCCGCGCACCCAGGAAGTGTCCTTCACCGAGCCGGACGGCACGCGCCTGGCCCTGCTGGGCGCCTCCTGGCGCGGCACGCGCATGTTCACGGCGCAGCAGCTCCTGGACCTGCCGGGCAGCACACTGGTGCTGCGCATGGACAGCTGGCACCGCGCGCCCAGCGTATTCCCCAACGTGCTCACGGCCCTGGTGACGCTGATGTCCATCGCCCTGGTGTCCGTGGTCGCCGTGCTGGTGCGCGACAACCGCCGACGCCTGCGCGCCGAGCGCGATCTGGGCGATGCGCTGGCCTTTCGCAAGGCCATGGAGGACTCGCTGGTCACGGGCCTGCGCGCGCGCGATCTGCAGGGCCGCATCAGCTATGTGAACCCGGCCTTCTGCAGCATGGTGGGCTTCACGGCCGAGGAACTGCTGGGACTGAGCATTGCGCCCTACTGGCCGCCCGAGCGCGCCGAGATCTACGCGCGCCGGCGCGACAGCCGCCTGTCCGGCAACGCCCCGCCGCCGCGCGAGGGCCATGAAAGCATCTTCATGCGCAAGGACGGAACGCGCTTTCCGGTGTTGATCTTCGAGGCGCCGCTGATCAATGCCCAGGGCCAGCACACCGGCTGGATGAGTGCCTTCATCGACATCAGCGAGCAAAAGCGCATGGAAGAGATCTCACGCGCCTCGCAGGAGCGCCTGCAGGCCACGGCCCGCCTGGCCACGGTGGGCGAGATGGCCTCGCTGCTGAGCCATGAACTCACCCAGCCGCTGGTGGCCATCTCCAGCTACGCCACGGGATCGCTGAACATGCTGGGGAGCGACGATGGCACGGGCACAGGTGCAGGTGCGGGCAGCGCCATCTCGGACCATGAAGCCCGGCTGCGCCAGCAACTGCAGGACCTGCGCATGGCCATGGAGCGCATCAGCTTCCAGGCCGACCGCGCAGGCCGCGTGATCAAGAGCGTGCGCGATTTCGTGCGGCGGCGCGACCAGTCCCGCGAAGTCATAGGCGCCGCCGAACTCATAGACGCCGTGCTGCCGCTGATCAGCCTGCAGGCACGCAACCTGGGCGTGCGCGTGACCACCGACATCGAGCCCGGCCTCCCGCCCGTGCTGTGCGATCCGACCATGATCGAGCAGGTACTGCTCAACCTGGCGCGCAACGGCATGCAGGCCATGGACTCGCCCGAGACCATGGAGCGCGAGCTGCAGCTGCGCGTGCGCCGTGCGGCCGCCAGCACGCGCCGCAGCTGGGTGGAGTTCGCCGTCATCGACTGCGGCACCGGCATTCCCCAGCATGTGGCGGAGCAACTGTTCACGCCCTTTTTCACCACGCGCAACGAGGGCATGGGCCTGGGCCTGAGCCTGTGCCGTACCGTGGTCGAGCAGCATGGCGGCCACCTGCAGCACAGCCCCCACAGCCCGCGCGGAACCGTTTTCGCCTTCACGCTGCCGGCGCACAGCCCTGCGCAGGTGCAGGCATAGATGGCACCAATGGAACAAATGGAACAATAGGCCCATGGAACCTGTACCCGACGCCACCGTCTACATCGTCGACGACGACACCGATGTCCGCGAAGCGCTGGCCTGGCTGCTGCGCTCGCGCCGCCTGCTCAGCGAATGCTATGACAGCGCAGAGGCCTTCGACGCCATGCTGCAGTCGCGCCCAACGCCACGCAATCCCTGCTGCCTGCTGCTGGACATGCGCATGGGCGGCATGAGCGGGCTGGCGCTGTTCAACCTCATGCTGGAACGCAACCAGATCGCAGGCATGCCCGTGATCTTCCTGACCGGCCATGCCGACGTGCCCACGGCCGTGGACACCGTCAAGCGCGGCGCCTTCGACTTCTGCGAAAAGCCTTTCTCGGACAATGCCCTCGTGGACCGCATCGAACAGGCGCTGGAACTGTCGGCCCAGCACCAGGCCGAAACCCGTGCGCGCGAAGCCGTGCGTGCACGCTTCAACGAGCTGACGGAGCGCGAGCGCGACGTGATGCGCCTGGTGGTCGAGGGCATTCCCAACAAGCTCATCGCCGACCAGCTGGACATCAGCGTGCGCACCGTCGAGGTCCACCGCGCGCGCGTCTTCGACAAGATGCAGGTCAAGTCGGCCGTTGAACTGGCCAACCTGCTGCGCACACACGGCTGACCCCTTCAGAAATACGTGGCAATCACGTCCACCACGTCATAGCGGTCATTGACGACGGCCAACTGCCGCCATTTGTCAAAGGTCAGGCAGGGGTGGGAGATGTCGAAGGCCAGCATGTCGCCTATGCGCAGGCCATCGTCCTCGGCCACCTTCAGGAAAGCATGCTGGTCCATCATGGCCGTGACCTCCCAATGCGGGGGCGCCGCCACGGGCGCGGCATCACCGGGGCGGTAGCGCAGCGCGGGCCGGGGCGGCACGGCCTCGAAGGCGGTATCGCGCTTGCCCAGCGCCACGATGGCGCGGCCGGGCTCGGGCAGCGACTGCACATAGGCCCAGACCTGCAGCGCAGGCTGCAGGCTGGCACGCATCTGCTGCGCCACGGGATTGGTCTGGTCGATGCGCCGCTGCGCTGCCTGGTAGATGCCCGCGTCATGCGTGAGATAGCAGCCCGGGCGCAGCACCAGATCCAGCGGACCGCCGATGTCGGCCTTGCCGAACTCCTGGGCCACCACGTCATACCAGGCCGAGCCGGCGCCAGTGAGCACGGCCGGGCTGCGCTGCAGCCGGCCCTCGCCCGCCAGCCGCTGGAGCCAGTCCACGGCGCGCCGCAGCAGGGTGCGGATGGGTTCTTCTTCCTTGAGCACGCCCTCGTAGACCTCGATCCCGGCCAGTCGCACGCCGGCACCGGCCCGGGCCAGCGCGTCCAGCAGCGGCTGCATCTGCGCATCGGAGCGAACGCCCGTGCGCCCGCCGGGCGGGCCCAGTTCGATCAGCACCTGCACGGACCGGCCCGCTGCGCCAAAAAAGGCGGCCAGTTGCTCGACCTGCTCGGCACAATCGACCAGGCAGAAGAACTCGAAGCCGGGATCGGCCAGCAGCTCGGCCACGGCCGCCATGTTGCGCCGGCCGATCAACTGGTTGGCCATGAGCACGCGGCGCACGCCATGGGCATGGGCCACGCACGTCTGCTGAGCGGTGGCCAGCGTGATGCCCCAGGCGCCCGCGTCGATCTGCTGGCGGAACAGGCGGGGCGCCATGGTCGTCTTTCCGTGGGGCGCGAGCTGGGCGCCGTAGGCATCCACAAAGCGCTGCATCCAGGCCAGGTTGTGCGACAGGCGCGACTGCGACAGCACGGCCACCGGCAAACTCAAGTCTTCCCGCAGCAGATTCCAGCCCTGCGCGGCAGCGTCCTGCGGCGCGCAGGGGGCGGACAGCGCGCCCAGGCCCTTGTCGAGCGGGCTGACCACGTCGGCCGCGCCCGCTGTGCTTGCTTCACTCATACGACTCCCCATTGATGGATGGGAGCCAGCATAGGGCAATGCCGGTGCCTGCCCACGCAAAAACGCCCCGCGTTGCGGGGCGTTGCATCTGGCACAGAGCCCGGGTCAGCGGGGCTGCTGGTACTGGGGCTGGTATTGCGGCTGCTGGTACTGCGGCTGCTGTTGATACTGGGGCTGCTGCTGGTGCTGCTGCGGGATCTCGCCCACGAAGATTTCCACGCGGCGGTTCATGGCACGGCCGCTGGCCGAGTCGTTGGAAGCCACGGGCTGGTGCGAGCCACGGCCTTCGGTGGCGATGCGGGCGCCCGAGACGCCTCGCATGGTCAGGTAGTTGCGCGTGCTGTTGGCGCGGTCCAGCGACAGCGGGTTGTTGATGGCATCCGAGCCGGTGCTGTCGGTGTGGCCGATGATGCGCACCTCGGCATTGGGGTTGTTGCGCAGGCCCTCGGCGAAGCGGTCCAGGATGGGAGCGAAGTTGCCCTTGATGTCGGAACGGTTGGTATCGAACGAGATGTCGCTGGGAATGTCGAGCTTGAGCTGGTTGTCGGCCGTCTGGCTCACGTTCACGCCCGTACCCTGGGTGGCCTGCTCCATCTCGCGCTTTTGCTTTTCCATGTTCTGCGACCAGATGTAGGTACCCAGTGCACCCACGCCAGCGCCGATCACGGCACCCGTGCCGGCCCTGCCGCCGGTGACGGCGCCCAGCACGGCGCCAGCTGCAGCGCCCACGCCAGCGCCCGTGGCCGTGCGGCGCTGGGTGTCGCTCATGTTCGCGCAGCCGGAGATGAACAGTGCGGCCGCCGTTGCGGCGGCCAGAACGATGTGCTTGCGCATTGGAAACTCCTTTTGAATCTTGGGAACGCACCGTGCGGTAGCGCCAGGGTCCCCATTGTGGAAAGCAGGCTGCGCACAGCCTATCAGTGCGGGCAGGGCATACCCGTAGGACGGCGCCCGCTCCGCGAGGCTGCCTCCACGGCCGTCACGGGCCGCTGCGATCCTGCCCGGGAGAGGATTTGTCTGGAGACGGATGCGAATCCCGTGGCGTGTCCACGGGCAACTCGCCCTTGCGGCGTCCGGAGAACATGGTCCACCACACAATAGCGACCAGAATCACCAAGGCCAGCAGTGCTTCGAGCAAAATCAACCCCATGAATTTCCACCTCCTGCGCCATGCCGCGATGGCGCTGATTGTAGGGACGCTGGTCGCCTGCACGACCACCACCAAGCCGGTCTACGACCCCTCGCCCGTACCCGATCTGCAGCCGGGCGGCTCTCCCGCCGTCACGCCCAGGCCCCCGCTGGTCACCAACACGCCCACCAAGAGCCGCTGGATCGCAGCCGACTGGAGCGAATTGCCCGGCCTGCAGGAGGACGCGCTGCACGAGGCCTGGAATGCCTGGCTCAAGAACTGCGAACGACCCAGTTCGGTCTTCGCAGGCCTGTGCCGCGATGTGCGCCAGCTGAGCATCGCCACGGGCGACGAGCAGCGCGCCTGGCTCATGGCCAATCTGCAACCCTACCGCATCGAGGCGCTGGGCGGCGGCCCGGACGGCATGCTGACCGCCTACTACGAGCCGCTGTTCGAGGCGCGGCGCCTGCCCGGCGACGGATTCAACGTGCCGCTGTACAAGACGCCGGCCGGCGCCGGCTTCGGCAGCCGCAAGCCCTGGTTCTCGCGCCAGCAGATCGAGACCCTGCCAGAGGCCCAGGCGGCCCTGGCAGGCCGCGCCATCGCCTGGCTGCGCGACCCGGTCGATGCGATGGTGCTGCACATCCAGGGATCGGGGCGCCTGAACATCACCGAGCCCACGGGCGCGCAACGCACGATCCGCGTCGCCTTTGCGGGCACCAATGACCAGCCCTACAAGAGCGTGGGCCGCTGGCTGCTGGACCAGGGACTGGTGCGCGACGCCACCTGGCCCGGCATCAGCGCCTGGGTGGCCGCCAACCCCGGCCGCGTCAATGAAATGCTGTGGAGCAACCCGCGCTACGTCTTCTTCCGTGAGGAGCCGCTGGAAGGCCTGGACCTGCAGTTCGGCCCCAAGGGCGCCCAGGGCGTGGCCCTGACGCCAGGACGCTCCATCGCCGTGGACAAGCAGAGCATCCCCTACGGCACACCGGTCTGGCTGTCCACATCCGGGCCCACCGTGGCGCTGAACCGCCTGGTCTTCGCCCAGGACACGGGCAGCGCCATCGTCGGCGCCGTGCGCGCCGACTACTTCATGGGCTGGGGCCCCGAAGCCGGCGACCTGGCAGGCCGCATCAAGCAGAACCTGCGCCTGTGGGCCTTCTGGCCGCGCGCCCTGGCGAACCAGGCACCGCACTTGAGGTGACCCCCTGAGCGGCTACGCCGCTTCCCCTCTCTACTCGCTTCGCGAGGGAGGGGGACGACAGCCTCGCTGCGGGGCGGCCCTTGCTCGCTGCCCCCCCGCTTTGGGGTGCGCCGGTTTTATCCTTTGCGCCAAGGCTCGCCACGCATGGCACAAGGCCAGCGCAGACACACCTCTATCCACTGTCCCTCGCTCTGGCGCGGCCCAACACCAGGGGCGCCGAGCAAGAGCCGCCTCGCGGCGAGGGCGCCGTCCCCCCAGGGGGAAGGCGCGCAGCGCCTCAGGGGGTATCAAAATACCTCGTGACGCGCGGCGGTTCCTTGCCCTTGTGATACGCCAGCTTGCGGTCGCGCAGCGCCACGTCGGCGGCGGTGACGCGGTCGAAGCGGCGAAGGTGCTCGGTCCATGACTCGTCGATGATCTGCTCCACGTAGCGCTCCGGGTGGCTCATGCTGTGCAGCAGGCTCCAGCCCAGCGCGCCCTGGCGCATGCGGCTGCGGCGGCTTTCCTGCATGAGGGCGCGGAAGGCCTCGGCCTGGGTGGGGTCGATCTGGTACTCGATGGTGACGACCACGCGGCCGGCTTCGGGGATGTTGACCTCGGGGCGCTGGAAGGCCTTGGAGGGGCTCAGGTCCTCCTCGATCTGGCGGTCGCGCACCAGGCGCTGCACCAGCAGCATGCAGGCCACGCCGCTGGCGGCGGCCACCATGAGGCTGCCGCGCACGCCCACCATGCTGGCCACCTGTCCCCAGAGCGCGGCGCCTGCCGCCGTGCCGCCCATGATGGACATCTGGTAGATGGACATGCCGCGCGCCCGCACCCAGTTGGGCAGGGCCATCTGGGCCGAAACGCCCAGCACGTTGGCCGTGGAGATCAGCGCCATGCCGGCCAGCATCATGGCCGGCACCGCCATGTAGACATTGGGCGACAGGGCCACGGCCAGCGTGGCCAGCGCATGCACGGCAGAGCCCGACCGGATCAGCCTTTCCTTGGACATGGCCTGGCGCAGGCGCGGCAGGAACATGGCGCCCACGATGGCGCCCGCCCCCATGGAGGCCAGCAGCAGCGTGAAGGTCTCAGCGCCGCCCCCGCCTTCGGTCGGGCCGTGCAGGCGCTGGGCCACCAGGGGCAGCAGGGCCATCACCGCCGTGCACTGCAGGAAGAAACACACCGTGCGCGCCAGCACCGCATGCATGCGCGGCGACTCGCGCACGAACTGCAGGCCCACGCGCATGGCCGAGGGCAGGCGCTCGCGGCCCAGCGGGTTGGCCACGTGGCGGCGCTTCCAGCGGATCAGCACGATGCCCGAGATGACGGACAGCACGGCGTTCAGCACGAACACCCAGGCACTGCCCAGGCTGGCGATGATGGCGCCCGCCACCAGGGGTCCGATGATGCGCGAGGCGTTCATGGCCACCGCGTTCAGCGCCATGGCCGAGGGCAGGTGGTGCTTGGGAACGAGTTCGGGAATCAATGCCGAGAACACGGGCCAGCGCATGGCCAGGCCGATGCCGTTGGCAAAGGTCAGCACCAGCAGCCAGTGCGCCGTCATCCGGCCCGAGAGCACGAACAGGCACAGCACCAGGGCCACGGCCGCCACCCAGAACTGGGTGACGATGAAGTAGCGGCGCCGGTCCAGGATGTCGGCCAGCGCACCGCTGGGCAGGCCCAGCAGGAAGACGGGCAGCGTGGAGGCCGATTGCACCAGGGCCACGAGCACGGGCGAGGTGGTCAGCGAGGTCATGAGCCAGGCCGCCGCCACATCGTTCATCCACATGCAGGTATTGGCCGCCATCCAGATCAGCCAGAGCATGCGGAAGGTGGGGCCGGACAGCGGCGCCCAGACGCCCTGCTGGGCCTGGGCCGTCTTCTGGCCTTCGGCCTCGGCGGCCGCCCTGTCGGCAGCGGCCATGCCGGACGGGTCCTCGAGCAGGGTGCCCGGCGCCCCCGCGCCCGAGGGCTCGGCCGGGGGCTGGGTGGAAGGCTCGGTTTCTGAGGCGGGTGGCTGGGCGGGGTCTGGTGTTGATTGTTCTGCGGCCATGTGTCCCGATTCTCGGGCCAAACGCAGGGTGGCGCCAGAAATGGTTGCCTTACTAATAACCACGATCACCACCTTGTACGACAACCGTTTTTCGCTCCTGTTACAGGAGCACACTGTCGCTTCGGCGCGACCTTCATAGGCCAGTCCGCCGGCCTGCGGCTACTGGCCAGGCAGTCCCTGGCCCGCCATGGGTCCCAGCTGGGACAGCGGCAGCGCATGGCTGGACTTGATCTCGCCCAGCGAGAAACTGGTCTGCATGTCCTTCACGTTGGGCAGGTTCAGCAGCGTGTTGCGCGCGAACTGCGCAAAGCTGTCCAGATCGCGTGCCACCACCTGCAGCTCGAAGGTGCCGGTGCCGCTGATGTAGTGGCAGGTGACCACCTCGGGCAGCTTGCGGATGGCGTCCTCCATCTCCAGCGTCAGCGTGCCGGCCGTGCGCACGGCATCGAGCCGCACGAAGGCCAGCACGCCCAGGCCGATCTTGTGGCGGTCGATGTCGGCGTGGTAGCCGCGGATGAAGCCCGCTTCTTCCAGCGCCCGCACACGGCGCCAGCAGGGCGCGGCCGACAGGCCCACGCGCTGGGCCAGCTCGGCATTGGTCAAGCGTGCGTCGGCCTGCAGGTGGCCGAGGATGGCAATGTCGAATTTGTCCAAAGTTTGCACAAAACACCGTTTTCAAGAAAGATCCTTGCTCAGGATACTTGAAACAGCGCAAAGAAAGCAAAGACCTATCAGACGAGCACGAATACACTGAAAAAAGGCGATTTGGTTCAGACAACGAGTGCCGTGCATGCCTCTTTCCCGTTCCGGGCAGGACATGACAGGGCACCGACCATCGATGGAGACAAGCCATGAATGCCCCACTGCCCGAAGACGTGCGCCGCGCCCTGGAGACGGTCACCCTCGACGACAAATACGCTCTGCAGCACGGCCGTGCGTTCATGAGCGGAGTACAGGCCCTTGTGCGCCTGCCCATGCTGCAGCGCCAGCGCGACGCTGCAGCGGGCCTGAACACCGCAGGCTTCATCAGCGGCTACCGGGGCTCCCCGCTGGGCGGCTATGACCAGGCGCTATGGGCGGCGAAAAAGCACCTCGAATCCAACAACATCGTCTTCCAGCCCGGCGTCAATGAAGAGCTGGGCGCCACGGCCGTCTGGGGCACGCAGCAACTGGATCTCTATCCCGAGACCAAGAAGTTCGACGGCGTCTTCGGCCTGTGGTACGGCAAGGGCCCGGGCGTGGACCGATGCTCCGACGTGTTCAAGCACGCCAACATGGCGGGCACGGCCCGGCACGGCGGCGTGATCGCGCTGGCCGGCGACGACCACATCAGCAAGAGCAGCACGGCCGCCCACCAGAGCGACCACATCTTCAAGGCCTGCGGCACGCCGGTGTTCTTTCCCAGCAATGTGCAGGACATCCTGGACATGGGGCTGCATGCCTTTGCCATGAGCCGCTTCTCGGGCCTGTGGTCGGGCATGAAGACCATCCAGGAGGTGGTCGAGTCCTCGGCCAGCGTGTCGGTGGAGCCGGACCGCGTGAACATCATCCTGCCCGAGGACTTCCAGATGCCGCCCGGCGGCCTGCACATCCGCTGGCCCGATGCGCCGCTGGAGCAGGAGCAGCGGCTGATGAACTACAAGTGGTATGCGGCCCTGGCCTATGTGCGCGCCAACCGGCTCAACAACAACGTGATCGAGGGCCCCAACGACCGCTTCGGCCTGATCGCCAGCGGAAAGGCCTACAACGACATGCGCCAGGCCCTGGCCGACCTGGGCCTGGACGACGACACCTGCCGCCAGCTGGGCATACGCGTGCACAAGGTCAACGTGGTCTGGCCGCTGGAGGCCACCATCACGCGCGACTTCGCGCGCGGCCTGCAGGAAATCCTGGTGGTGGAGGAAAAGCGCCAGGTCATTGAATACCAGATCAAGGAAGAGCTGTACAACTGGCGCTCCGACGTGCGGCCCAACGTGGTCGGCAAGTTCAGCGATGAGCACGGCGGCGAATGGTCGGTGCCCAATCCCAGCCAGGACTGGCTGCTGCGCCCCAATGCGGACCTGACACCGGCCCTCATCGCGCGCGCCATCGTCCAGCGCCTGACCAAGATCGGCGTGCCCGAGCACATCGCCCAGCGCATGCACGAGCGCATTGCCGTGCTGGACGCCCGCGAGGCCGCCCTCAAGGCCGCCCAGAGCCAGCCCACGGGCGACCGCGTGCCATGGTTTTGCAGCGGCTGCCCGCACAACACCAGCACCCGCGTGCCCGAGGGCAGCCGCGCCGTGGCCGGCATCGGCTGCCACTACATGACGGTGTGGATGGACCGCTCCACCAGCACCTTCACGCAGATGGGCGGCGAGGGCGTGACCTGGGTGGGCCAGGCGCCCTTCACCAAGGACGCCCATGTCTTCGCCAACCTGGGCGACGGCACCTACTTCCACAGCGGCCTGCTGGCGATACGCCAGAGCATCGCGGCCGGCGTGAACATCACCTACAAGCTGCTGTACAACGACGCCGTGGCCATGACGGGCGGCCAGCGCGTGGGCGAGCGGCCCGAGGGCCATTCGGTGCTGCAGATCATGAACAGCCTCAAGTCCGAGGGCGTGGCCAAACTGGTCATCGTCACCGACGAGCCCGCCAAGTACGACGGCGTGGCGCTGGCCGAGGGCGTGACCGTGCACCACCGCGACGAGCTGGACCGCATCCAGCGCGAGTTCCGCACCCTCAAGGGCTGCACGGCCATCATCTACGACCAGACCTGCGCCACCGAAAAGCGCCGCCGCCGCAAACGCGGCACGCTGGCCACGCCCGACAAGACCGTGGTCATCAACGAATTGGTCTGCGAGGGCTGCGGCGACTGCTCGGTGCAGTCCAACTGCCTGTCGGTCGAGCCGGTGGAGACCGAGTTCGGCCGCAAGCGCCGCATCAACCAGAACACCTGCAACAAGGACTACTCCTGCGTGAAGGGCTTTTGCCCCAGCTTCGTCACCATCGAAGGCGGACAGCTCAAGAAGCCCAAGAAGGAGAAAAAGGGCGACCTGTCCATGCTGCCCGCCATCCCGGAGCCCGTGCTGCCGGTGGCCGAGCAGGCCTGGGGCATCGTGGTGGCCGGTGTCGGCGGCACGGGCGTGATCACCATCGGCTCGCTGCTGGGCATGGCCGCCCACCTGGAGGGCAAGGGCGTGATCACTCAGGATGCGGCCGGCCTGGCGCAAAAGGGCGGCTCCACCTGGAGCCACATCCAGATCGCCAACCGCCCCGAAGCCATCTACACCACCAAGGTGGACATGGCCAAGGCCGACCTGGTGATCGGCTGCGACCCCATCGTCACGGCCACTCCGACCACCATGTCGGTGATGCAGCCGGGCCGCACCTTCGTGGCGCTCAACAGCCACGGCTCGCCCACGGCAGCCTTCGTCACCAACCCTGACTGGCAGGCGCCGGACGACCGCTGCGCCAGCGCCCTGGCCCAGGCCGTGGGCCCCGAGCTGCTGGGCAGCTTCGACGCCGAGCAGGTGGCCGTGCAACTGCTGGGCGACAGCATCTACACCAACCCGCTGATCCTGGGCTACGCCTGGCAAAAGGGCCGCGTGCCGCTGTCGCATGCGGCGCTGATGCGCGCCATCGAACTCAACGGCGTGCAGGCCGACAACAACAAGGCCGCCTTCGAGTGGGGCCGCCGCTGCGCCCATGACCTGGCTGCCGTGCGCGCCCTGTTCCAGACGGCCCAGGTGATCCAGTTCGTCAAGAAGCCTTCGCTGACCGAGATGGTGGCCAAGCGCGTGGACTTCCTCACGGCCTACCAGAACGCCGCCTATGCGGCCGAGTACCAGGCCTTCGTGGACAAGGTCCATGCCGCCGAGCGCGCCGTGGCGGGCTCGGGCACGCGCCTGTCGCAAGCCGTGGCCCGCTATCTGTTCAAACTCATGGCCTACAAGGATGAGTACGAGGTCGCGCGCCTGCACACCGATGCGGCCTTCAGCCAGCGCATCGCCAGCATGTTCGAGGGCGACTACCGCGTGGTCCACCACCTGGCGCCGCCGTCGTCGGCCGCCAAGGACGAGCAGGGCCATCTGGTCAAGAAGTCCTACGGTCCCTGGATGCGCAAGGCCATGCAGGTGCTGGCGAAGATGAAGGGCCTGCGCGGCACGGCGCTGGACCCCTTCGGCCGCACGCAGGAGCGCCGCACCGAGCGCGCACTGATCCAGGAATACCGCCAGTGCATAGAAGGACTGCTGTCCGAGCTCACGCCCGAGCGCCTGGCGCTGGCCGTGGAGATCGCCAGCATTCCCGAGGACATCCGCGGCTACGGCCACGTCAAGGAGCGCAACCTGGCTGCGGCCCGCACCAAGTGGAAGGCGCTGATGGCACGCTGGAACGCCCCGTCACGGGGCGCGGGCAGCACGGGACAGCCCGCAGTCGGCGTGGCCTGAAACCACACGGACAGCCCCGCCACAGGGGCGTCCTGTAAGATCGCGGCCGCCGCCCGTACCGTGAGGTGCGGGCGGCGCGGTTGCCTCCGGGGCCGCTTCAAGTGCCGTCACGCCGGGCGCAAAAACCACGAAAAACCGCGCTCCGCCCCTTTAAAAACGGCAGATGGCCGCCAGTTGCAGCCATCGTCGCCGAAAAACCCGCAGCAGCCAGATCCTGGCAGCCCATGTGGGTCAGGGCTGACGCATACAATGCTCCGTTCTCCTGCGCGGGCCCGTGCATATCGGCGTGCGCAGCGACCCTTTTTCGACCTTCCAATCCTGGAGTCTTGCCCGTGTTTATTTCTTCCGCTTTTGCCCAGACCGCACCCGCAGCAGCAGCCTCCGGTGGCGACTTCATGTCGCAGTTGATGGGCATGGCGCCTCTGGCGCTGATGTTCGTGGTGCTGTACTTCGTGATGATCCGTCCGCAGATGAAGCGCCAGAAGGAGCATCGCTCCATGATCGAGGCACTGGCCAAGGGTGACGAAGTGGCAACGGCCGGCGGCATCATCGGCCGCGTGACGCGCATGTCCGAGCAATTCCTGCACATCGAGATCGCCTCGGGTGTGGAAGTCCAGATCCAGCGCAGCGCCGTCGTCCAGGTGCTGCCCAAGGACACGCTGAAGTAAGCGCTGTCCCTGTCTTGCGGGTGTGCGGACCGCGCAGGCGGCAGCACACCCTTTTGTGCGTTGCTGTCTACAAAGAGCGAAGAGCGCGATCATGAACCGATATCCGGTCTGGAAGTACGCGATCATCGTGATCGCGCTGCTGGTAGGGGTGCTCTACACCCTGCCCAATTTTTTCGGTGAGGCGCCTGCGGTGCAGGTCTCCTCGGCCAAGGCCACCATCAAGGTGGACAACGCCGTGCTGCAGAAAGTCGAAGAGGCCTTGAAGGCTGCCGATGTCAAGCCCGACGTCCTGTCCATCGAAGGCACCTCGGTGCGCGCGCGCTTCAACACGCCCGACGAGCAGCTCAAGGCCAAGGACGTGATCCAGAAGGCCCTGATCCCCGATGCCAACGACCCGGCCTACATCGTGGCCCTGAACCTGGTGTCGCGCTCGCCGCAATGGCTCACGGCCGTCGGCGCCAAGCCCATGTACCTGGGGCTGGACCTGCGCGGTGGCGTGCACTTCATGCTGCAGGTGGACATGGCCGCCGCGCTGACCAAGAAGGCCGACTCCTTTGCCGGCGACCTGCGCAGCTCGCTGCGCGACAAGAACATCCGCCACGGCGGCGTCTCGCGCAACGGCAACACCGTCGAGATCCGCGTGCGCGACGAAGCCATGCTCACGGCCGCGCGCAACCTGGTCTCCGACCAGTTCCCCGATCTGGCGGCCACCTCCGAGCCGGATGGCGCAGGCTTCAAGCTGCTGGCCTCCATCAAGCCCGAAGCCCTGCGCAAGGTGCAGGAGCAGGCGCTCAAGCAGAACATCGTCACCCTGCACAACCGTATCAACGAGCTGGGCGTGGCCGAGCCCGTGATCCAGCAGCAGGGCCTGGACCGCATCATCGTGCAACTGCCCGGCGTGCAGGACACGGCCAAGGCCAAGGACATCCTGGGCCGCACGGCCACGCTGGAAGTGCGCCTGGTCGACGAATCCTCCGAGGCGCGCGGCGCTGAACTGGGTTCGGGCCCCGTGCCCTTCGGCTCCGAGCGCTACCTGGACCGCAACGCCCAGGCCGTGATCGTGCAAAAGCAGGTCGTGCTGACCGGCGAGAACCTCACCGACGCACAGCCCGGCTTCGACAGCCAGACCCAGGAGCCCACGGTCAACCTGGTGCTGGATGCCAAGGGCGCACGCATCTTCAAGGACATCACGCGCGAGAACGTGGGCAAGCGCATGGCCATCATCCTGTTCGAAAAGGGCAAGGGCGAGGTCGTGACGGCTCCCGTGATCCGCACCGAGATCGGCGGCGGACGCGTGCAGATCTCGGGCCGCATGACCACGGCGGAAGCCAACGACACGGCCCTGCTGCTGCGCGCCGGCTCGCTGGCCGCGCCCATGGAGATCATCGAGGAATACACCATCGGCCCCAGCCTGGGCGCCGACAACATCAACCGCGGCATCCACTCCGTGGTCTGGGGCCTGGTGGCCATCGCGGCCTTCATGTGCGTGTACTACCTGCTGTTCGGCGTGATCTCCACGGTGGCCCTGTCGGTCAACGTGCTGCTGCTGCTGGCCATCCTGTCCATGCTGCAGGCCACGCTGACCCTGCCCGGCATCGCCGCCATGGCGCTGGCGCTGGGCGTGGCCATCGACTCCAACGTGCTGATCAACGAGCGCATCCGCGAGGAACTGCGCGGCGGCGCGTCGCCGCAGGCGGCCATCCATGCGGGCTACGAGAACGCCTGGCACACCATCCTGGACTCGAACGTGACCACGCTGATCGCGGGCCTGGCGCTGCTGGCCTTCGGCTCCGGCCCGGTGCGCGGCTTCGCCGTGGTGCACTGCATCGGCATCCTGACCAGCATGTTCTCGGCCGTGTTCTTCTCGCGCGGCCTGGTCAACCTCTGGTACGGCCGCCGCAAGAAGCTCAAGAGCATTTCCATCGGCCAGGTCTGGAAGCCTGAAGACACCAGCCAGCTGCGCTCGGTGACGGCCAAGGGATCCAGCGTCGCCGATTCCGGCGCCAACAACTGAAAGGGGGAAGACCATGGAGTTCTTCCGCATCCGCAAAGACATCCCCTTCATGAAGTACGCGTTGATCCTCAACGCGGTGTCCTTCATCACCTTCGCGCTGGCCGTGTTCTTCCTGCTCACCCGCGGCCTGCACCTGTCCGTGGAATTCACGGGCGGCACCGTGATGGAGGTGGCCTATACCCAGCCCGCCAACATCGCCAAGGTGCGCGACACGGTCGCCGGCCTCGGCTACGCCGATGTCACGGTGCAGAACTTCGGCACATCGCGCGACGTGATGATCCGCCTGCCCGTGCAAAAGGACGTGACCTCGGCCCAGCAAAGCGAGCAAGTACTCACGGCACTCAAGAAGGAAGACGCCGAAGTCACGCTGCGCCGCACCGAGTTCGTGGGCCCGCAGGTGGGTGACGAGCTCATGCACAACGGCCTGATGGCCCTGGGCTTCGTGGTGCTGGGCATCGTGATCTACCTGGCCATGCGCTTCGAGTGGAAGTTCGGCGTGGCCGCCGTGATCGCCAACCTGCACGACGTGATCATCATCCTGGGCTTCTTCGCGTTCTTCCAATGGGAGTTCTCGCTGTCGGTGCTGGCCGGCGTGCTGGCCGTGCTGGGCTACTCGGTCAACGAGTCGGTCGTGATCTTCGACCGTATCCGCGAAGCCTTCCGCAAGTTCCGCAAGCTCAGCACCACCGAGGTGATCGACCACGCCATCACCAGCACCATGAGCCGCACCATCATCACCCACGCCTCCACCGAGGCCATGGTGCTGTCCATGTTCTTCTTCGGCGGTCCCAGCCTGCACTACTTCGCGCTGGCGCTGACCATCGGCATCCTGTTCGGCATCTATTCCTCGGTCTTCGTGGCCGCCGCCATCGCCATGTGGCTGGGCGTCAAGCGCGAGGATCTGATCAAGGCGCCCAAGGCTTCCACGGACCCCAACGACCCCAACGCCGGCGCCACCGTGTAAGCGGATGTTTTAGCCCTGGACCGGCTTACACTCCCGGGCATGCCCTCCCTGCCCCACCCTTCCAACGCGCCTGCTGGCCCCCAGTCCTCGCTGGGCCAGCAGGCGCGTTTGCATTGGGTGCGAGGACTGTGCAAGGGCCTGCCCGGCGTGGCCCAGCAGCTGCTGGCGCAGATGGAGCAACAGGCCCAGGCCGTGGGCACGCAGCGCGAAATGCAGGAGCGGCGTGAAGCCTGGGGCAACTACCGCCAGCACCAGAGCGCCTGGCTGAACGCCAGCATGCAGGCCCTGCAAGGCGCGCTGCAGCCGGCCAAAGCCGCGCCTGCCGCCGTGCCGCAGCGCGGCGCGCTGCAGTTCGAGTTGCTCAGCGACGATGTGGTGGAGAACAAGATCCTGGCCTCCCGCATGGCCCTGGCCATGGGAGAGACCGCAGCGCCGGCCTTCGACACGCTGCGTCTGCGCATGCAGTTCATCGAGGGCCGCGAGCTGCCCTCGGACGATATCCTGCGCACCGAAACCGTGTGCCGGCACCTGGTCGAGCAATGGCTGGCCACGGGCCTGCAGCGCGGTGATCTGCAGCGCGTGCTGGACCTGCTGCAGACGGCCCTGGCACCCGTGCTGGTGACCGAGTACCAGGCCGCCCATGTGCTGCTGGACGGCCAGGGCGTCACCCGCTCACAGGACGTGGCCATGCGCGTGCGGCGCACCGAGGCAGGCAACTCCACGCGCGCCATGGGCCTGGGCCAGACCGCCGCGCCACCTGCTGCGGCATCGCAGCATGCCACTGCATCACAGCATTCCTCGGCCTATGCGCCCACGCAGATGGGCGGCGTGCCCGGCGCTGCCGCCTACCCGCCCGACACTGCGGCGCCCCCCCATGGCCAGATGCCGGCGATGCCCGCCATGCCCGTAGGCCTGACAACCCTTTCGCGCGCACGCCACCGCGCCCAGGAAGTCGTGGGCCAGTTGCGCCGCCTGCTCATGCAGCCGGGCGTGGGCGTGCAGGGCCTGGTGCCCGGTGTGGGCGCAGGCATGCCCCAGGCGCCCGCATCGGCCGCGCTGACCCAGGCCTTGCTGGAGCAGCGCGTGGTGGCCCAGACGCAGTACCAGCAGATGCTGGCCCAGGGCCTGACCACGCTGCACATCGATGTCAGTCCGGCTGCCATCGGCCAGCTGGTCGGGCAGGTGCGCGAACGTTCGGCCGACCTCAAGCGCAAGGCCACCACCTCGGGCGAAAAGGCCACCATCGAGATCGTGGCCCTGATGTTCCAGGCCATCCTGACCGAGGACCGCATCCCGCCCTCGGTGCGCGTCTGGTTTGCCCGGCTGCAGGTGCCCGTGCTGCGCGTGGCACTGGCCGAGCCGGAATTCTTCAGCAACCTGCGCCATCCGGCCCGGCTGCTGATCGACCGCCTGGGCTCCTGCGTGATGGGATTCGACGCCTCCAGCATCAGCGGCAGCGCGCTGGAGTCCGAGATCCGGCGCATCGTCCAGGTCATCGAGCAATACCCCGAAACGGGCCAGAAAGTGTTCGTGCTGGTGCTGCGCGAGTTCGAGGATTTCCTGGCGCGCTACCTGACCCAGTCGCAGGACAAGGCCAAGATCGTCACCGTGGCCCAGCAGGTGGAGCAAAAGGAAACCCTGGCCATCCAATACACGATCGAGCTGCGCCACCTGCTCACCGACATGCCGGTGCGCAAGGAGATCCGCGAGTTCCTGTTCAAGACCTGGACCGAGGTGCTGGCCCTGGCCGCCGTGCGCCACGGTGCCAAGGACGCGCGCACCATGCGCTTCAAGCAGGCCGCCAGCGAACTGGTCTGGGCCGCCAGCGCCAAGCCCACGCGCCAGGAACGCTCGCGCGTGATCCAGACGCTGCCGACGCTTTTGCAGACCCTGCGCGAAGGACTGGCCCTGATCGGTGTCACGGGCGACGCCCAGTCCACGCGCATCAAGCTGGTCACCGACACGCTGGCCGAGGCCTTTGTCTCCAAGACCGCGACCATCGCCCCGGCCCGCATCGAGGCCATGGCGCAGCGGCTGGCCCATCTGGAGCAGTACATCAATGAAGACGGCATGCTCGACGAGGACATGCCGCTGTCGCCCGAGAACATCGAGATGATCCTGGGCGTGGACACGGCCGGCCTCAACGTCATCCCGAGCACGAACACGGCCGTGGAGCCGGTGATGCTGGAATGGGCGGCCTCTCTGGAGACGGGCCGCTGGTTCACCCTGGACCACAACGGCGCGCGCATCCAGGTGCAATACACCTGGCGCAGCCGCCGCAAGCAACTGCACCTGTTCGCCGCGCTCGATGGCACCTGCCACCTGCTGCAGCTGCGGCGCATGGCCTCCTACCTGCAGTCCGGCCTGCTGGCCGTGCATGACGAGGAGGCGCTCACCGTGCGCGCGACGCGGGATGCGCTGCAGAAGATTCAGGCGAACCCTGAAAGGCTAAGCTCCCCCTGAGGCGCTACGCGCCTTCCCCCCGGGGCACGGCGCCTCTCTACCCGCTTCGCGGGGGAGGGGGACGATGCCCTCGGCTAGGCGCCCCCACCGCGAGGCGGCTCTTGCTCGGCGACCCTGATGTTGGAGTGCGCCAGTTTTTGAGATCAGGCCTGGGCCAGGCGCTGGAACAGGCCGCCGGGCAGGCGTTCCACGCGGCCGTCCAGTTCCAGCTCCAGCAGGCGGGCCTGCAGGGCTGCGGCGTCCATGCCTGTGCGGTCCATGAGCTCGTCCAGCGACAGCGGGTCGTGGGCCAGGGCGCGCAGGGTGGCGTCGCTCTCAGAGTCCTGGGCGGACTGGACAGCTGCCGCTGCCGGTACAGGCTTGGGAAGCGGCAGGCGCGCGGCCGTGCCCTGCAACTCATCGAGCACGTCCTGCGCCGTTTCCACGAGCTTGGCGCCCTGGCGCAGCAGCGCATGGCAGCCGCGCGACTGGGGCGCGTGGATGGAGCCAGGAATGGCAAAGACTTCGCGGCCCTGTTCGCTGGCCAGCCTGGCCGTGATCAGCGAGCCCGACTGCAGGGCCGCCTCGACCACCAGCGTGCCCTGGGACAGGCCCGCGATGATGCGATTGCGCTGTGGAAAGTGCGCGGCCATGGGGCCGGTGCCCAGCGGATATTCGCTGACGATCAGCCCGTGGCTGGCCACTTCGCGGGCCAGGGCGGCATGGCTCCGCGGGTAGACCTGGTCCAGGCCCGTGCCGACGACAGCAATGGTGACGGGAGCAGCCAGTCCGCCCAGGCGTGGCGCCGCGCGCAGCGCGCCTTCATGGGCCGCGCCATCCACGCCCTGCGCCAGTCCGGAGACGATGCACAGGCCGGCCTCGGCCAGCGCCTGCGCCATGGCACGCGCGTTGGCCGCGCCCTGGACCGTCGGCCCGCGGCTGCCCACCATGGCCAGGGATTGGGGATAGGGGAACCAGGGCCCCGGCCCTGCCATGCAGCGCTCGCTGCCCTGCACATGCAGCAGCAGTGGCGGATCTTCCGTCTGCAGCAGCGCCTGCGGATATTGGGGGTGGCCCAGCACGAGCACGGCGTGCAATTGACCGGACGCGGGCTTGTCCAGCCATTGCGCCGTGGCCGCTACAAGCTGGCCCAGGCGCTGGGGCACGGTCTGCAGGGCATGGGCCTGAGCGGCGGTCACCAGTCCGTGCCAAGCGGACGGCGGGCCGCTCCAGATGTCCTGCGCACCACCGCAGGCCGCCAACAGACGCCGGGCCGTGGTGCGGCCCACGCCGGGCGTCAGCAGCAGCCGGAGCCAGGCAGAGAGTTCGTCAGGAGCCAACCGGTCCGTGGACTGCAGGGCGGCCGCCATGGCGCTGCCGGCAGGCTGTGGTGGCTCAAGGAGCCGGCGAGGTCAGGCTGTCGCCGACCTCAACACCGCGCCGCGCCTCCATGATCAGCGCGTAGGAGACGCGATCGAAGGTCCGGAACACCATGGCATGGCCGTTGTGTTCGTCGGGCAGTTGCACCTCTTCCTTTTTCTCGCCCGTCTTGTCCACGATGCGTGCGCCGCGGCGTATCAGCTCCAGCACCGTGCCCACGTCCATGCCGTCCTGCGTGCCCTTGTTGATGGCAATGACCTGGTTGTTGGCCGCCCAGCGCACGGCCTGATCACCGTACAGGGAAACCACATGGGCCTTCACTGCCTGTTGCGGCGCGTGGGGCGCGTAGTTCATGTAGCTGCGCTCGGGCGCGGGCAGCAGGCGGTCGCCGGCGCGCATTTCGGTCTTGGAACGCGACAGGTCCACCGTGGCGGGAGAGTTCTGCTGGTGCTTTTCGCCCTTGCTGTCGACGATCTCCAGCGTGGTCTCGCCCTCGATGAGATCGGCCAGGCCCAGGTACTTGGCCTCATAGCCCAGCACCTCGCCGGAGATGGGATCCTTGAGCGCCACGGCATCGCGGAAGACGCGGTACTGGCGCGGCAGGCCGTCGCCCTTGCGCAGCGGCGCCTCGGCCGTGCCGCGTGCATAGGCGCGGTCGCCGCTGGCCATGAGCACGCGCTCGTCCGTGGTGGCGATCAGGCGTGGCGCGCGCAGCAGCGTTTCGGCATCGACGACCAGGGGCTCGGCCAGGAAGGGCTCGATCAGATGAGGCTGCAGCGTGGGCAGGGCCGCCTGGGCCAGGGATTCGCTGCGCGTGCTCGGAGTGATGCGGACCACGCCGGGCTCGCCGCCATCGCCCATGGGGCGGGCCGTGCTCAGGCGGGCGTAGCCGTCACGCTTGTCCAGGTACAGCACCTGGCCCGGATAGATGAGATGGGGGTTGGCGATGGCCTGCATGTTCATGCCCCACAGCTCGGGCCAGCGCCATGGACGGCGCAGGAACATGCCGGAGATGCCCCACAGCGTGTCGCCGCGCTTGACGGTGTAGCTGTCGGGCGCATCGGGCGCCAGCTCACCCACGGGAACGCCCTGCTGCGCCACCTGCTGGGCTGCCGAGCGCTGCGATGGCGTCACCGGATACTGCTGCGCGTGGGCCGCCGCACACGCGGCGATCAGGGCCGAGGCAACAGTCCAGGTACGAGCTGTGGCGAATGCAGTCATGGAATTCCTCTTCTTGTGTCTGACACAGCGTCCCTCCTAGGCACTGCGGCACGGCCGATCTTGTCATGAACGGCCATACAGGTCTTACAAATCAGCAAAGATTCTGCGTGCAAGGCCATGAGAGGGCAACGCTTATTGCGTCGTCCCGCTGCGCCCAGGCAGAAAAGTGGCGAAAATAACGACATTCACCGACCACGCCATGTCCATTCTGCCCATTCTTTGCTATCCCGACCCCCGCCTGCACACCGTCGCCAAGCCGGTCGCCAAGGTCGATGACCGCATTCGCCAACTGGTCCAGGACATGTACGCCACCATGTATGACGCCCAGGGCGTGGGACTGGCCGCCACCCAGGTGAATGTGCATGAACGCGTGGTCGTGGTCGATGTCTCTGAAGGCCGCGACGAGCCCTTTGCGCTGATCAACCCCGAGCTGCTCTGGGCCAGCGACGAGAAGCAATTGGGCGAGGAAGGCTGTCTGTCCGTGCCCGGCATCTACGACGGTGTCGAACGCTCCACGGCCATCAAGATCAAGGCGCTGGACGAGAACGGCAACGAACGCATCATCGAGGCCGAAGGCTTCAAGGCCATCTGCATCCAGCACGAGATGGACCACCTGATGGGCAAGGTCTTCGTCGAATACCTGTCGCCGCTCAAGCGCAACCGCATCAAGACCAAGCTGCTCAAGCAGCAGAAACAGGCAGAACGCGCATGACCCGCCTGCCAGCGCCTCGCTTCATGCCGCGCTGGAAGATGGACGGCGCGGGCCTCGTTGCCTGGGCGCTGCTGGCCCTGTCCCTGCTGCTGGTCGGCTGCACCGTACCCGAGTGGCAAAAGCCCGGCACGCCACGGGCCGACATCGAGCGCTCCATGGGCCGCCCGACCCTGAGCCTGCCGCTGGACGGCGGCGGCACGCGCCTGGTCTACAGCTGGCAGCCTGCAGGCCAGCAGGTCTACCACATGGATTTCGACGCCAGCCAGCGCCTGGTGCGCGTGGAGCAGGCGCTCACCATCGAACGCTTCCACGCCCTGCGCAATGGCGAGGACACCCGGGAAAGCGTACGCCAGCTCTTCGGCCCGCCTGCGCTGATCGAGAGGGTCTACAGTTTCAACGGCGACATCTGGACCTACCGTATCCTGGAAAATGGCATTCGCCGCCAGGCCCATGTGCATATCGACCCCGCCGGCGTGGTGCGCCGCGTGATGTTCACCGACGAAGTGTTCAATGACGACGATCGGCGTTGAGCCTGCACACCGTCCCCACCGTCCCTACTGGATTGCATGAGAGTCATTTTTGCCGGCACGCCCGAGTTCGCGCGCGTTGCCCTTGAACGCCTGCTCGCCGCGGGCTTCACCGTCCCCCTGGTGCTGACCCAGCCCGACCGTCCTGCCGGGCGCGGCATGAAGCTGCAGGCCTCGCCCGTCAAGCAGTGCGCGCTGGAGCATGGCATTGCCGTGGCCCAGCCGCGCAGCCTGCGCCTGGACGGCAAATACCCCGAAGAGGCCGCCGCCGCCCGCGCCGCCATCGAAGCGGCCCAGGCCGATGTCATGGTCGTGGCCGCCTACGGGCTGATCCTGCCGCAGTGGGTGCTCGATACGCCTCCGCGCGGCTGCCTGAACATCCACGCCAGCCTGCTGCCGCGCTGGCGCGGCGCCGCCCCCATCCACCGCGCCATCGAGGCCGGTGATGCCGAGACCGGCGTCACCATCATGCAGATGGACGCGGGCCTGGACACGGGCGACATGTGCCTGGTCGAGCGCCTGCCCATCACCGCCGACGACACCACGGCCAGCCTGCACGACAAGCTGGCCGACCTGGGCGGACGCCTTATCGTCGAGGCGCTGGAGATGAGCGCCTGCGGCGGCCTGCCGCGCACGCCCCAGCCTGCCGAGGGCGTGAACTACGCGCACAAGATCGAAAAGGCCGAAAGCCAGATCGACTGGCGCCAGGATGCCGAGGCCATTGCCCGGCGCCTGCGCGCCTTCAATCCCTTCCCGGGCGGCGCCACGCAGTACGGCGATGAATCCATCAAGGTCTGGGAGGCTCACGCCGACCCCGCCGCCGCCGTGGCGGCGGCAGTGCCCGGCACCGTGCTGTCCGCAGGCGCCGACGGCGTGCGCGTGGCCTGCGGCCAGGGCGTGCTGTGCATGACGCTGCTGCAGCGCGCGGGCGGCAAGCGGCTGGCGGCGGGCGATTTCCTGCGCGGCTTCGATCTGCCTGAAGGAGCCATCCTGGACGGTGCTGCCAGCGGCGGCACGCCATGAACCTGCAGCCCCTGGTGGAACGCGCACGCGGCATTGCGCGCGATCCCGCCTTCATGACCGGCGTGCGCGACATGTCGGGCACGGCGCTGGGCATAGGCGCCTGGGGCCTGGTCACGGGCGTGGCCATGATCAAGAGCGGCATGTCCCTGCCCCTGGCGTTGTTCATGGGCCTGCTGGTCTATGCCGGCAGTGCCCAGCTGGCCGTGCTGCCGCTGATGGCCGTGGGCGCGCCCATGTGGGTGGTCTGGTTCACGGCCATCTGCGTGAACCTGCGCTTCGTCATCCTCAGCAGCATGTGGCGCAGCTACTTTGCCCACCTGCGCCTGCGCCACCGCCTGGCCATCGCCTATTTCAGCGGCGACGTGATCTTCGTGGGCTTCATGAAGCGCTACCCCGATGCCCGGCCCCAGCCCGAGCAGCTGCCCTATTTCTGGGGTGCCGCATCGACCAACTGGCTGGCCTGGCAGATCCCGTCCACGCTGGGCATCCTGCTGGCCGACCAGGTGCCCCTGTCCTGGGGCCTGGGCTTTGCGGGCGTGCTGGCCCTGATGGGCGTGCTGCTGTCCATGCTCAACGACCGTGCCACCTGGGTGGCAGGCGTGGTTGCGGCCAGCGCGGCCGTGGCGGCCTTTGCGCTGCCGCTCAAGCTCAATATCCTCGTGGCCATCGCTGCAGCCGTGGCCGCAGGCCTGCTGGCGGAAACGCTGCAGCAGCGCCTGCGCGCACTGCAGGCGCCTGAAAAAGAGGAGCCAGGCCCGGTGATTCTCCCGCCCGATACAGCCCATGGCGAGCGCCATGCCCGGCTGCCGCTGGACGAAGACGCCCGGCCCGTGCAAACCAAGGAAAAGGAAACGCTCTGATGGATCTGTCCTGGCTGTGGCCCTGGCTGGCCTGCGTGGGCCTGGCGGCCATCACGCTGTTCACACGCGCCTTCTTCCTGATTCCCGAGCGCGAGGTGCCCTTGCCGCAATGGCTCAAGCGCGGCCTCAAGTACGCGCCGCTGGCGGCCCTGGCGGCCGTGATTGCGCCCGAGATCGTGATGACCAACGGCCGGCTGATCTCCACCGTGGTCGATGCGCGCCTGCCGGCCCTGGCTTGCGCGGTCATGTATTTTTTTTACAAGCGCAGCATCATGGGAACGATCGCGCTTGGCATGGCGGTCTATCTGCCACTGCATATCGGCCTGGGCTGGTAGGCGCAGCGCGGCCGAGAGCGACCGAGAGCGACCGAGAGCGCCCGGCTGCCCGGCTGAAACCGGATTACAGGCGCTCCCGATGCCCCGGATCGCCGGTGCGCCCGCCCGCTGCCAGGGCGGGCACGCCGCCTACAATGGCCGCGCTTTACCCCTTTTTCGTTTCAATTCCATGGCGATCGCCACCGATCGCAACGCCGCCGTCATGAACATTCTCCGCTTCTCCGATCTGTGCGCCCAGGGCAAGGCCCAGGGCCAGCGCGTCTTCATCCGCGCCGACCTCAACGTGCCCCTGAACGATGCTGGCGAGATCACCGAGGACACGCGCGTGCGCGCCTCCGTGCCCGCCATCGAGATGGCACTGAAGGCCGGCGCCGCCGTGATGGTGACCAGCCACCTGGGCCGTCCCACCGAAGGCGAGTTCAAGCCCGCCGATTCGCTGGCGCCCGTCGCCCGCCGCCTGGGCGAGCTGCTGGGCCGCGAAATGCCCCTGGTCGCCGACTGGGTGGACGGCGTGCAGGTGGCGCCCGGCCAGGTCGTGCTGCTGGAGAACTGCCGCGTGAACGTGGGCGAGAAGAAGAACAAGGAAGAACTGGCCCGCAAGCTGGCCGCGCTGTGCGACATCTTCGTGCACGACGCCTTCGGCACTGCCCACCGTGCCGAGGGAACCACCTACGGCATCGCCCAGTTCGCGCCCATTGCCTGCGCGGGACCGCTGCTGTCGGCCGAGATCGACGCCATCACCAAGGCCCTGGCCAACCCGCGCCGCCCGCTGGCCGCCATCGTGGCAGGCTCCAAGGTCTCGACCAAGCTGACCATCCTGCAGTCGCTGGCCAAGAACGTGGACCAGCTCATCGTGGGCGGCGGCATTGCCAACACCTTCATGCTGGCGGCGGGCCTGAAGATCGGCAAGAGCCTGGCCGAGGCCGACCTGGTCGGCGAGGCCCGCGCCGTGATTGACGCCATGGCCGCACGCGGCGCCGAGGTGCCGATTCCCACCGACGTGGTGGTCTCCAAGACCTTCGCGGCCGACGCGCCCGCCACCGTCAAGAAGGCCACCGAAGTGGCTGACGACGACATGATCCTGGACATCGGCCCCGAGACCGCCGCCCGCCTGGCCGAGCAACTGCGCAAGGCCGGCACCATCGTCTGGAACGGCCCCATGGGCGTGTTCGAGTTCGACCAGTTCGCCAACGGCACCAAGGTCGTGGCCCAGGCGATTGCCGAGTCCGACGCCTTCAGCATCGCCGGTGGCGGCGACACCCTGGCCGCCATCGCCAAGTACGGCATCGAGGACAAGGTCGGCTACATCTCCACGGGCGGCGGCGCCTTCCTGGAGGTGCTGGAAGGCAAGACCCTGCCTGCCTTCGAGATCCTGCAAAAGCGCGCCAACGGCTGAGCACGGCAACATCCGGATACGGGGCACTTTCTTGTCAGTGCCTCGCAGCGAAGCCACAATCGACACTTTGCGCAGCTGCAGCAATCCGCCGCAGCGCGCCCCGCACCGAGGAGAAATCCATGCGATCGTTCAAATCCGCTGGCGGCCTGGCCCTGGCGGGCCTCTGCCTGGCCCTGGCGGGCTGCGTCAATGCACCGATGACCAGCTACTTCGAAGCCACGGCCCAGCCCAAGATCGGCGCTGCCGGCCACTGGGACTCCGTGGCCAACGATGTCGTCGCCAAGACGCTGGAAACACTGCAAAAGACCGGCATCGAGCGCACCACGCCGGTCCACGTGGCCCTGCCGGCCGAGCCCAGCCCGTTCGACAAGGGTTTTCGTGAGCTGATCATCACCAAGCTCGTGCAAAGCGGCGTGACCGTCATGCTGCAGCCGGCCCAGGCCCAGCTGCAGGTGAGCTACGGCACCCAGGTCGTGCGCCACGGCAAGCGCCTGCCCAACCCCGAACTCGTGCTGACGACGACGGTGGTGCGCAACAACCAGTACCTGGCGCGCAAGACCGACGTCTACTACCTCGAAAAGAGCGACGCCGTGCTGTTCACGGCCGAGGACGAGCGCCCCGAATTCCCCACCAAGAACCTGAAGGTGGTGGGCCAATGACGCTGCGCACGCCCCTCCTGCCGGCCGCGCTGGCTGCGGCAGCCCTGCTGTCCGCCTGCGCCGTGCCCGCCCCCGCGCCTTCGCCCGAGTTCTCGGCCGCGCGCCGCGGCGAGCCCACCTACCAGTCGGCCGCAGCCAACCCCTTCATCGCCAGCAGCCGCGCTGCCGTGGACGAGCTGGTCAAGGGCCTGAACACCGAGGAGCTGGGCGAGGCGCCCGTGCTCGTGGCCACCGTGGTCAACGTCAACGACCTGACGCGCTCGGCCCCGCTGGGCCGCACGCTCAGCGAGCTGTACGCCTCCCAGCTGTCCGCCAAGGGCTACAACGTCAAGGAGCTGAAGCTGCGCGGCGATGTGTACGTCAAGGAAGGCACGGGCGAGCTGCTGCTGTCGCGCGAGATCAAGGACATCGCCCGCAACCACAATGCGGCCCTGGTCCTGGTGGGCACGTACTCGGCAGCTGCCAAGTACACCTATGTGAGCCTGAAGCTGGTTCGCACCGACGACAGCCGCATCGTGCGCAGCCACGACTACGCGCTGCCCAACAACATCGACATCCAGCGCCTGCTGGGCGCCCCGGCCACGGCGCAACGCTGAGGCCCTGCAGCCTGACTGCGCCCGTGTGCGCAGTCAGGCTGCGTCTTCTTCTCCCGACCTTCCCCTGCTTGCCCTCAGCGGCCGCGCGCCGGCCACAGCACCGAGGCGATGGCCACCACCATCAGCGCCACGGCCGTCCAGTCCTGCCAGTGCAGCACCTCGCCCAGCCACCAGGCGCCGCTGAACACGCCCAGCACGGGGATCATCATCACGCTCAGCGTGGACGCCACGGGCGGCAGGCTGCGCGCCAGGAAGAACCAGACCGTCTGGCCAAAGCCCAGCACCAGCACGCCGTTGAAGACGATGGCGCCCGTGGCCTGGGCATCGGGCCAGTGCCACTGGTGGCGCTCGAAGACGAAGGCCAGCACCGTGAGCGTCAGCGCGGTCAGCGCCACCATCCACAGCGTCATCGTCAGCAGGGGCACGGGCACCTCGGCGCGGCGCAGCTTCTGCGTGCCGAAGGCCCAGCTCAGCGCGGCGGCCAGCATCAGGCCCACGCCGATGGGGCGGCTGCCCAGGGCGCCGACCTCGTGCCACAGCAGCAGGAGCACGCCCGCCAAGGCCGCCGCCACACCCGCCCAGGCACGCGGCGCCAGCCGGTCATGGAAGAACAGGCTGCCCAGCACGGCCGAGAAGATGGGCATGGTGTAGCCCAGGATGGCCGCCCGCCCGCTGGACAGCATGGGGATGGCAATGATGATCAGGCTGTTCCACAGCACCATGTTGAACAGCGTCAGCTGCGCCAGCCGGGGCCAACAGGCGCGCGGCACGGCCAGCGGCAGGCGGCGCCAGACCACGAAGGCCGCCAGGATGGGCAGCCCCACCCACATCGAGGCCATGCGGAAACTCAGCGGCGGGAAATGCTGCACGCCCAGCTTCATCACCGGCCAGTTGATGCCCCAGATCAGGGTCAGCGCGATCAGCAAAAGGATTTGTCGGGCGGTGAAGGCAGGCATAGGCCGCCGATTGTGCCCATGGGCCGCCAAACCCGCTGGATGCCCGGCGACAGGCCCCGGGAAGGGCCGATCGCTAAAATCGCGCCCCATGACCTTTCTCGACATGCTGCGCAATGCCACCGCCCAGAACCAATCCATGCTGTGCGTGGGCCTGGACCCCGAACCCAGCCGCTTTCCTGCGGCCATGCGCGGCGATGCAAGCAAAATCTACGAATTCTGCGCCGCCATCGTCGAGGCCACGGCCGACCTGGTGAACTCCTTCAAGCCCCAGATCGCCTACTTCGCGGCCCACCGCGCCGAAGACCAGCTGGAAAAGCTCATGGCCCACATGCGCGCCGTCGCGCCCCATGTGCCCATCATCCTGGACGCCAAGCGCGGCGACATCGGCTCCACCGCCGAGCAGTACGCCAAGGAAGCCTTCGAGCGCTACGGCGCCGACGCCGTGACCCTGTCGCCCTTCATGGGCTTCGACTCCATCACGCCCTACCTGCAGTACGAGGGCAAGGGCGCCTTCCTGCTGTGCCGCACCTCCAACCCCGGCGGCGACGACCTGCAGGCCCAGCGCCTGGCCGACCTGCCGGGCCAGCCCCACCTGTTCGAGCATGTGGCGCGCCTGGCGCAAGGCCCCTGGAACACCAACGGCCAGCTCGGCCTGGTGGTGGGCGCCACGCGCCCGCAGGAAATCGAGCGCGTGCGTGAATTCGCGCCCTCGCTGCCGCTGCTGATTCCCGGCGTGGGCGCCCAGGGGGGCGATGCCGTGGCCACGGTCAAGGCGGCGCGCATCGGCGGCGGCCCCATCATCATCAATTCCTCGCGTGCGGTGCTCTATGCATCGCAGGGCGACGACTTCGCTGCCGCCGCGCGCACCGCCGCCCAGGCCACGCGCCAGACGCTGCAAGACGCAGCCGCCGCCTGAGACGGCAGGGAAGCCCGGCCATGCAAGGCAAATGGCTGGAAGACTTCCTGCTGCTGGCCCAGGAGCGCAGCTTCACGCGCGCGGCCGAGCTGCGCCATGTCACCCATCCGGCCTTCGGGCGGCGCATCCGCGCGCTGGAGGCCTGGGCCGGCACGCCCCTGGTCGAGCCCGGCGGCGGCCCCGTGCGGCTGACGCCGGCCGGCGAAGCCTTCCGCGACACGGCCGAGCAACTGGTGCGCACGCTGGCCCAGTCGCACGATGAACTGCAGGCCGTGGCCGGGCGCCAGGCCCGCGTGATCACCCTGGCCACGGGGCGCACGCTGGCGCGCACCATCGTGGCCGACTGGCTGACGCGCCACGGCAGCGTGCTGCAGACGGCCGAGCTGCGCGTGGTCACACGCACGCTGGACGAGACCGTGGCCATGCTGCAGCGCGGCGAAGTCAGCTTCACGCTGGTCTACCACCACGCCGCCATTGGCGTGCGCCTGGACGGCCGCCAGTTCAGCTACCTGACGGTGATGCAGGACAGGCTGGTGCCCGTGGCCCGCGCCGATGCCCGGGGCCGCCCGCTGTACGAGCTGTCGGCCAGCCACCAGTCCGTCGCTCCCGTGCCCTACCTCGCCTTCTCCCACAGCATGGCCCTGGGCCGGCTGGTGGAAGACCACCTGGCCCGGCATCCGCTGGCGCCGCGCCTGCGCCGCTGCGTGGACTGCGACTCGGCCGACGCCCACTACGAATACGTGCTGCGCGGCCTGGGCCTGGCCTGGATGCCGTGGTCCATGGTGCGCGGCGACTGCCAGGCCGGCCGCCTGGCCGTGGCCGGCGACCCGGGCCTGGAGGTGCACTTCGACGTGCGCCTGTACCGTCCCAAGCGCCACCTGGGCCCCGCGGCCGAGCAGTTCTGGAGCGACATCACGGGCGCCTGACGGGTGCATGCATGCGCCCTCCTGGTGCAAACCCGCACCGCGCTGTGGAACAAGCGGGTTTTGGTGCTGCAATGGCTCCGCCTCGTGCCGAATCAGCACCAAATGCCTGGGAAGTCCTTCGCACAATCAATCTCATACATTTCAGGAATAACCCCATGCCCAGCAACTCCCTCCTGCGCCGCACCGCCCTGGCCTGCGGCCTGCTGATCGCCGCCACCGGCAGCGCCTTCGCCGACGACGCCGCCAGCTACCCCAACCGCGCCATCACCATGATCGTGGGCTACCCCGCCGGCGGCAGCACCGACCTGGTGGGCCGCTTCGTGGCCGATGGCCTGGCCTCGCGCCTGGGCCAGCCCGTAGTGGTGGAAAACCTGGGCGGCGCAGGCGGCGCCATCGGCGCGCAAAAGGCCGTCAAGGCCACGCCCGACGGCTACACGCTGTTCGTGGGCGCCAACAACGAGCTGGCCATCGCCCGGCTGATCAACAAGAGCATCAAGTACTCCATCGGCGACTTCACGCCCATCGGCATGATCGGCTCCCAGCCCATGGTGCTGGTGGCCTCGCAGAAGGCCGGCGTGAAGACCGCCGCCGAGTTCAGCGCCCTGGTGGCCAAGAACCCGGGCAAGTTCAGCTACGGCAGCTCGGGCGTGGGCACGGCACTGCACCTGGCCGGCGAGATGGTCAAGGAGCAGGGCAAGCTGCACATGACCCACATCCCCTACCGTGGCGTGGCGCCCCTGACCACGGACCTAGTGGGCAACAACATCGAGTTCGGCATGTTCGTGCTGTCCTCGGGACTGCCCCAGATCCGCGCGGGCAAGGTCATCGCTCTGGGCACGACGGAGGCCAAGCGCTCGGCCATCACGCCCGACATCCCGGCCCTGTCCGAGCTGCCCCAGTACAAGAACGTGGACATCAACGTCTGGTTCGCGCTGATGGCGCCCAAGGGCCTGCCCGCACCCGTGGCCGCCAAGGTCAAGAAGGCGCTGGACGAGACCATGGCCTCGCCCGAGTTCCGCAAGAAGATGGAAGAGTCGGGCTCGGTCGTGGCCGATCCCAAGACCGATGCCGGTAAGTACATCAACGCCGAGATCGCCAAGTACACCAAGATCGTCCAATTTGCCCACATCGAGAACTGAGCCAGCCATGGACGCTTTGCGATTTGACCTTCCCCTGCCCGACCTGAGCGCCTGGCGCGCAGGCAATACCGGTACCGAGGGCGTGTGGCAATTCGACTCGGGACGCCCGGGCCGCCACGTGATGATTTCCGCGCTGGTGCACGGCAACGAGATCTGCGGCGCCTGGGCCGTGTCCGGGCTGCTTCAGGCCCTGCACAACGGCCTGGCGCTGGACAACGGCCGCCTGACCCTGGTGCTGGCCAACCTCGATGCCTTCGACCGCTTCGACGCGGCCAGCCACGATGCCTCGCGCTTCGTGGACGAGGACATGAACCGCCAGTGGATAGACGCACGCATCGACGAGGGCAGCACCCGCGAACGCCGCCGCGCCGCCGCGCTGCGCCCCTTCGTGCAGCAGGCCGACTGGCTGCTGGACCTGCATTCCATGCACGAGCCCTCGGCCCCGCTGCTGCTGACCGGCATGCAGCCGCGCAACCGCGATCTGGCACGCCAGATGGGTGCGCCGGCGAACATCGTCGTGGATGCCGGCCACAAGGACGGCACGCGGCTGCGCGACTACGGGCGCTTCGGCCTGCCCGACGCCGAGGCCGGCGACTCGCGCTCGCTGCTGATCGAATGCGGCTTCCACGGCGATCTGGCCAGCCGCGACGTGGCGCACGACCAATGCCTGCGCTTCCTCGAAGTGGCCGCCATCTTCGACAACGGCGCGCTGCACGCCGCCCTGCCCGGCTGGAAGCAGGCCGACGCACCGGCCCAGTGGGCGCTGGAAGTCACGGCGCCCGTGGTGGCCAAGAGCAGCGGCTTTTGCTTCACGGCGCCGTTCACGGGACTGGAGCGCTTCGAGAAGGCCGGCACGGTGATCGGCGACAACGATGGCGAGCCGGTGATCACGCCCTATGGCGACTGCGTGCTGGTCATGCCCTCGGTGCGCCAGGCGCGCGCGGGCGTGACCGTGGTGCGCTTTGCGCGGCGCTCGCCGCTCTGAGCCTCAGGGGCGCTGGCAGCGCGCAGGCGACAGCCGTTCAGGCTGCACGCCCTGCGCGGCCAGGCGCGCATCCAGCGGCTCGCCGCGCAGCAGGTTGCGCGCCAGCAGGCTGTAGCCGAAGGCGCTCTGTATGCCGTAGCCGCCCTGGGCGGCCACCCAGAAAAAGCCCGGCAGCGGCGCAGGCGAGGCATCCCAGCCAATGGCCATCTCGCCGTCGGCCACAAAGCTGCGCAGCCCGGCCCAGGTGTGGGAGGGGCGGCGGATCTGCAGCGTGGTCACTTCCTCGATGCGCCAGATGCCCGTGGCCACGTCCAGCTCCTCGGGCGCCACGTCCTGCGGCGCCACGGGGTCGGCGTTGGCGGGCGAGCCCAGCAGCTGGCCTGCATCGGGCTTGAAGTAAAAGCCCTCGTCGGCGCTGATCACGGCGGGCCAGTGCGCGGCGTCCATGCCGTCGGGCACGGCAAAGGTGAAGGCACTGCGCCGCTTGGGCACCAGGCCGATGGGCGCTGCGCCCGCCAGTGCGCCCAGCGCATCGGCCCAGGCGCCGGCCGCGTTGACCACGCAGCGCGCGCGCACCTGGCTGCCGTCGGCCAGGTCCACGGTCCAGACACCTGCGGCATGCGCCAGCGCACGGACCTCGGCGCTGCAGCGCAGCTCGCCGCCGCACTGGCGCAGGCCGCGCAGGAATCCCTGGTGCAGGCCATGCACGTCGATGTCGCGCGCGCCGTCGTCCGCAAAGCCATCGACCAGCAGCGTGGTGTTCAGGCAGGGCACCAGGGCCTTGAGTTCATCGGGGCCCAGGCGCCGCGCCTGGGGCGAGTGCAGGAGCGCCTCGGCATGGGCGGCATCGAGCAGGTCCTTCTGCGCGGCCGTGCCCACATAGAGCACGCCGCGCGGCGCCAGGATGGGCGCCTGCACAAAGCCCTGCGGCGGCTGCTCGTAGAAGGCGCGGCTGGCGCGCGTCAGCGCCTGGACTTGCAGCGGGCCATAGTGCTCCTCATACAGCGCGGCCGAGCGGCCCGTGCTGTGGTAGCCGGGCTGGGATTCGCGCTCCAGCACCAGCACCGAGGCGCCGCCATCGCGCGCCAGCTGCCAGGCCACCGAGGCACCGGCCATGCCCGCGCCCACCACCACGAAATCAAGGATGCTGCTGTCCATGGCCGGCCTCACTGTGCTTTCCGGCGACCAGCCTTGGCCGCTGCAGGAGCCGACACCGACGCTGCCTCCAGATAGGGCCGCAGGTAGCGCCCCGTATGGCTGGCCGGGTTGGCCGCCACGTCCTCGGGCGTGCCCGTGGCCACCACCTGGCCGCCGCCCGAGCCGCCTTCGGGGCCCATGTCGATGATCCAGTCGGCCGTCTTGATCACGTCCAGGTTGTGTTCGATGACCACGATGGTGTTGCCCGCATCGCGCAGCTGCTGCAGCACCTTGAGCAGCAGGGCGATGTCGGCGAAGTGCAGGCCCGTCGTGGGCTCGTCCAGGATGTAGAGCGTGCGCCCCGTGTCGCGCTTGGACAGCTCCTGGGCCAGCTTGACGCGCTGCGCCTCGCCGCCCGACAGCGTGGTCGCGCTCTGGCCCAGCCGGATATAGGACAGGCCCACGTCCAGCAGGGTCTGCAGCTTGCGGGCGATGGTGGGCACGTCCTTGAAGAAGGCATGGGCGTCCTCCACCGTCATCTCCAGGATCTGGGAGATGTTGCGGCCCTTCCACTGCACCTCCAGCGTCTCGCGGTTGTAGCGCTGGCCGTTGCAGATGTCGCAGGGCACGTAGACATCGGGCAGGAAGTGCATCTCCACCTTGACCACGCCGTCGCCCTGGCAGGCCTCGCAGCGGCCGCCGGCCACGTTGAAGGAGAAGCGCCCGGGGCCGTAGCCGCGCTCCTTGGCGGTGTTGGTCTCGGCCATCAGGTCGCGGATGGGCGTGAACAGGCCCGTGTAGGTGGCCGGGTTGCTGCGCGGCGTGCGGCCTATGGGCGACTGGTCCACATTGATGACCTTGTCGAAATAGCCCATGCCGATGATGTCGTCGTGCGGCGCGGCCTCGCCGCCGGCACGGTGGATCTGGCGCGCGGCCTCGGTATAGAGCGTGTCGTTGACCAGGGTGCTCTTGCCCGAGCCCGAGACGCCGGTCACGCAGGTCAGCAGGCCCACGGGAAAGTCCGCCGTCACGCCCTTGAGGTTGTGGCCGCGTGCCCCCACCACGCGCAGGGCCTGCAGTTGCGGCGCAGCCGCACCGGCCTCGGCCGGATGCTGGCCCGTGCGTGCGGGGAAGCCCTTGGCAGGAGACCGGACCTCGCCCTCAGCCGGCGCCTCGACCACGGGCTGCCAGGGCGTGCGCCGCGCAGGCACTTCGATGCGCTGGGTGCCCGCCAGGTAGCGGCCCGTGGGCGAATCGGGGTTGGCGCGCACCTCTTCGTAGCTGCCCTGGGCCATGACGCGGCCGCCATGCACGCCCGCGCCCGGCCCCAGGTCGATGATCTGGTCGGCCGCGCGCATCATGTCCTCGTCGTGCTCGACCACGATGACGCTGTTGCCGATGTCGCGCAGGTGCTGCAGCGTGCCGATGAGCTTGTCGTTGTCGCGCTGGTGCAATCCGATGCTGGGCTCGTCCAGCACATACATCACGCCCGTCAGGCCGCTGCCGATCTGGCTGGCCAGGCGGATGCGCTGGGCCTCGCCGCCGGACAGCGTGTCGGCCCCGCGCTCCAGGCTCAGGTAGCTCAGGCCCACGTCGTTGAGGAACAGCAGGCGCGAGGCGATCTCGCGCACCACCTTGCCCGCGATCTCCGCCTTGGCGCCCGACAGCTGCAGGGACGCGCACCAGGCATGGGCCTCGGCCAGCGTGGCATGGCCCACCTCGTAGATGGCGCGGGCCTGCTCGCCCTCGCCGATGCGCACGAAGCGCGCCTCGCGGCGCAGCCGCGTGCCGCCGCAGTCGGGGCAGACGGCGACGCTGCGCAGCCGCGCCAGGTCGTCGCGCACCACGCTGGACTCGGTCTCGCGCCAGCGCCGCGTGATGTTGGGGATGATGCCCTCGAAGGGATGGCTCTTGACCAGGGTCTCGCCCTTGCGCGCACCGCTGTCGAAGACATAGGTGAAGGGCATTTCCTCCTCGCCCGAGCCCCACAGCATCACGTTGCGCACCTTCTCGGGCAGCTCCTCGAAGGGCAGCTCCACATCGGCGCCATAGTGGCGCGCCACGCTCTCCAGCATGGAGAAGTAGTAGCCGTTGCGCCGGTCCCAGCCCTTGACGGCGCCGCTGGCCAGGCTCAGCGTGGGAAAGGCCACCACGCGCTCGGGATCGAAGGACTCCGTGCAGCCCAGGCCGTCGCAGCCCGGGCAGGCGCCCATGGGCGAGTTGAACGAGAACAGGCGCGGCTCCAGCTCGGGCAGCGAATAGCTGCACAGCGGGCAGGCGAACTTGGCGCTGAAGAGGTGCTCCTTGCCGCTGTCCATCTCCAGGGCGATCACGCGGCCGCCGGCGTCGGCGCCGCCCGCGCGCAGGGCGGCCTCGAAGCTCTCGGCCAGGCGCTGCTGGGCGTCGGCACGCACCTTGAGGCGGTCGATCACCACGTCGATGTCGTGGCGCTCGTTCTTCTCCAGCGCGGGCAGGGAATGGGACTCGTGGATCTTGCCGTCGATGCGAAAGCGCACATAGCCCTGGGCCTGCATCTGCGCGAACAGCTCGGCGAACTCGCCCTTCTTGTTGCGCGCCAGCGGCCCCAGCACCATGAGGCGCGTGTCCTCGGGCAGGGCCAGGGCCGCATCCACCATCTGGCTGATGGTCTGGGACTGCAGCGGCAGGTTGTGGTCGGGGCAGTAGGGCGTGCCGGCGCGTGCGAACAGCAGGCGCAGGTAGTCGTTGATCTCGGTCACCGTGCCCACGGTGGAGCGCGGGTTGTGGCTGGTGGCCTTCTGCTCGATGCTGATGGCGGGCGACAGGCCCTCGATCAGGTCCACATCGGGCTTGTCCAGCCGCCCCAGGAACTGGCGCGCATAGGCCGACAGGCTCTCCACATAGCGGCGCTGGCCCTCGGCGTACAGGGTGTCGAAGGCCAGGCTGGACTTGCCCGAGCCCGACAGCCCGGTGATCACCACCAGCCGGTTGCGCGGAATGTCCAGGTCGATGTTCTTGAGGTTGTGCGTGCGCGCACCGCGGATGGCGATGCGTGACTGCGCCAGCGCCTGGCCGAGGTAGCGGCCGTCGGGCTGGGAGCGGGAGTCGGCGGCCCGGTCCAGGCCGCCGTCTTCGGAAATCGTGTGGGAACCAGGCATCGGGAAAACCCCTGCGAAGGCGAACCCGCCATGATAGGTCAGAACCCGCGCCACCGCATGGCGGCTCGGTCTGCGGGGCGGCAGGGCCTTCTGCGGCGCCCCTTCACAAAACTGTCTTGCACTGCCTTGCATAACCCAGCCACCCCGCAGCGCCGGCCTATGGGCGAGAATGGCGGATTGCTTGCCCCCACAACAGTGCACCCCGTGCTCGATTCCCCCACACCCGTCCACGGCGCCCAGGCGCCAGCCCCCTCCTCGGCCGCATCGGGCCGCATGACCTCGCAGGAACGCCGATCCAGCGCCAGCCTGGCGCTGATCTTTGCGCTGCGCATGCTGGGCCTGTTCCTGGTGCTGCCGGTGTTCGCGCTGGAGGCGCGCAAATACCCGGGCGGGGATGATCCGGCCATGATCGGCCTGGCCATGGGCCTGTACGGGCTCACCCAGGCCGTGTTCCAGCTGCCGCTGGGCCTGGCTTCGGACCGCTTCGGGCGCAAGCGCGTCATCGTCGCCGGGCTGCTGGTCTTTGCCGCGGGCAGCCTGCTGGCGGCCACGGCCGACTCACTGCTGGGCCTGATGTGGGGCCGGGGCCTGCAGGGCGCGGGCGCCGTCTCGGCCGCCGTGACCGCGCTGCTGGCCGACCTCACGCGCGACAGCGTGCGCACCAAGGCCATGGCCATGGTGGGCGGCAGCATCGGCCTCATGTTCGCGCTGGCCCTGGTGCTCAGCCCCTTGCTGGCGGCCTGGGGCGGGCTGCCCGGCATCTTCGGCCTGACCTGCGCCCTGGCGCTGGCGGGCATTGCCGTCGTGCTCTGGGTCGTCCCGCCCGAGCCCGCGCGCCACGCCGACCAGCCGCGCGGCCGCATGGCCGAGCTGTGGCGCCATGGCGACCTGGTGCGCCTGAACCTGGGCGTCTTCGTGCTGCACACCGTGCAGATGTCCATGTGGGTGGCCGTGCCCGCCATGCTGGTGCAGGCAGGCCTGGACAAGCAGGCGCACTGGCATGTCTACCTGCCGGCCGTGGTGCTGTCCTTCGCCGCCATGGGCGGCCTGTTCGCCATGGAGCGGCGCGGGCGCCTGCGCGCGGCCCTGCTGGGCGCCATCGCCCTGATCACCCTCGTGCAGATCGGCCTGGGCCTGCTGGCGGCCGGCGGCACGCAGCCGCCGCTGTGGGCCATGGCCGTGCTGATGTTCGTGTTCTTCTGCGGCTTCAACGCGCTGGAGGCCACCCAGCCCAGCCTGGTCTCGCGCATGGCGCCGGCTCCGCTGCGCGGCGCGGCGCTGGGCGCCTACAACACGCTGCAATCGCTGGGCCTGTTCGCAGGCGGCGCGCTGGGCGGCGCCGTCGCCAAATGGGCCGGCATGCCGGGCCTGTTCACCCTGACGAGCGTCCTGGCCGTGCTGTGGCTGGTCGTCACCTGGCCGCTGCGCCCCGTGGGCCGCCACGGCTGAACGGCAGTTTTCCGACGGTTACAAACTGCTGCAGCCAGCCGCTGCACCGGCATATCCGCCCCCTGCCAACGGCGGACGGCTTGCGGCACAATGGCGCGTCTGGCCCGGGATCCATCCTTCTATGCCCGGGCCACTTCTCTCTGTAAAGGTATTTCACTCATGGCATCCGTCAACAAGGTCATCATCGTCGGCAACCTCGGGCGCGACCCCGAAATGCGCACCTTCCCGAGTGGCGACCAGGTGGCCAACGTGACCATCGCCACCACCGACCGCTGGCGCGACAAGAACACGGGCGAGAACAAGGAAGCCACCGAGTGGCACCGCGTGGTCTTCAACGGCCGCCTGGCCGAAATCGTGGGCCAGTACCTGCGCAAGGGCAGCCAGGTCTATGTCGAAGGCAGCCTGCGCACGCGCAAGTGGACCGACCAGGCCTCCGGCCAGGAACGCTACGCCACCGAAATCCGCGCCGACACCATGCAGATGCTGGGCAGCCGCCAAGGCGGCGGCGGTGGCCAGCAAGGCGGCGGCTATGGCGATGAAGGCTATGGCGACAGCGGCTACGACGCCCCTCCCCAGCAGCAACAGCGCCGCCCGGCCCCTGCCCCCATGGCAGCGCCCGCCCCGCGCCAGGCCCCTGCCCAGCGCCCCGCCCCCGCACCCATGGCACCCCCGCCGCAGCGCGCAGCCTCGGGCTTTGACGACATGGATGACGACATTCCGTTTTGATTCGGACCATCAAGGTTCTTGAGCATCCAGACCCGCTTTCCCCGGAAAGCGGGTTTTGTTTTTCCAGGCGCCCGACGACAAATCCCATGCCCCTGCCGCGTGCCAGAACCCTGTTGTGGAGTCTTGTCCTGTGCCTGCCGCTGGCCGTGTTCGGCTGGCTGGCTGCAGCCCTCTGCCTGATCTCGCAGGAGGACTACACGCCCGAGCCCGGCAGCTTCACCTACTACATCGGCATCTCGTCCCTGGTGCGCCATGCGCCGCTGGTGGGCGCGCTGGGCAAGGCGGAGTACTTCGGCACCGTGGGCGACGGCAACAAGCCGCCACACGGCCTGGTGTCCTATGACGTGGAGTTCGCAAGCATTGGCCCCGCCACGCACGCCTTCGATGCCTACCTGCTCGGCAAAGGCTATTCCCGGACTGCGGACAACGAAACGCCCGCCCCCTCCTACGGCATGGGGCGGCGCGTTCGCCATGGCAGGTACACGGCGGCTTCGGGCCAAGTCGTCTACGTGGAAGTGGTGCAGGCCTCGTCGGCCGAGCAAGGCCCTGTGCGCTACCGCGCCACCATGGCGCACTACGACTGATTGCGGCCAGGGGTCCATCCCACGGCAGGCAGCACCCCCTCGTACAATCGCGCCCGTGATTTCAGTCCACCGGCACCGTCAACCCGAGGCTCGCCAAGCGCGCAGCCGCGATGCCGCACGCCTTCACAGCTTCACGCTGGCCCGCATCGCGCGCGGCTCGCAGAGCCGGCGCTCGGGCTGCACCCGCCTGGCGCCGCCGTAGCACGGTCGAACCGTACAAGCCGCCAGGTTGTTTCGGGCATCGCCCGACGCCCGGCATGTTCATTCCCGTCTACAAAATCCTGCCCCGCCCTGCCACACCCAGCGCGGCGGGGCTGGTCATTTCCATGTCGAAACACCCCCATCCCTTTCGCGCCGAGTGGGCGCCCAGCATTCCGCGCGAGCTCATGGCCGGCGCCGTGGCCACCTTTGCGCTGATCCCCGAGGTCATCGCCTTTTCCTTCGTGGCTGGCGTCGATCCTGCCGTCGGGCTGTTCGCCTCCTTCATCATCAGCATCGTCATCGCCTTCACGGGCGCGCGCCCGGCCATGGTGTCGGCGGCTGCGGGCTCGGTCGCCCTGGTGGCCGCTCCGCTGGTGCATGCCCATGGCGTGCAGTATCTTTTTGCGGCCGGCATTCTTGCGGGGGCCGTGCAGATCCTGTTCGGCCTGCTGCGCCTGGGCGTGCTGATGCGCTATGTGTCGGGCTCGGTGCGCACGGGCTTCGTCAATGCGCTGGCCATCCTGATCTTCTCGGCCCAGATGCCGCACCTGATCGGCGCCAATGCCGCCACCTGGGCCATGGTGGGCGCCGGCCTGCTGATCATCTACGGCCTGCCCCGGCTGACCACGGCTGTGCCCTCGCCCCTGGTCTGCATCGTGGTGCTGACGGTGGCGGCGCATTGGCTGGACCTGCCCCTGAAGACGGTCGCCGACCTGGGCCTGCTGCCGGACGGCCTGCCCAGCTTCGGGCTGCCGCAGGTGCCGTGGTCGCTGGAGACGCTGCGCCTGATCGCCCTGCCCGCGCTGGCGATCGCCATGGTGGGATTGCTGGAGTCCATGATGACGGCCAGCGTGGTCGATGAACTCACGGACACGCCCAGCTCCAAGAACCGCGAGTGCAGCGGCATCGGCGTGGCCAACATCGCGGCCAGCCTGTTCGGCGGCATTGCCGGCTGCGCCATGATCGGCCAGACCGTGGGCAATGTGCGCTACGGCGGCCGCGGCCGGCTGTCCACGCTGTTCGCGGGCGCCTTCCTGCTCATCCTGATGGTGCTGCTCAAGCCCTGGGTGTCGCAGGTGCCGGTGGCGGCGCTGGTGGCCATCATGGTGATGGTGTCGGCCTCCACGCTGGACTGGGGATCGGCCCGCGCCCTGCTCAGGCACCCCAAGCTGTCCAGCGCCGTGATGCTGGCCACCGTGGTGGTCACCGTGGCCACGGACAACCTGGCCGCCGGCGTGGGCGTCGGCGTGCTGCTCAGCGGGGTGTTCTTCACCTTCAAGGTCTCAAGGCTGCTGTCCGTCGAGAAGACGCAGGACGGCGCAGGCCTGACCTACCGCGTCTCGGGCCAGGTCTTCTTTGCCTCGGCCGATCAGCTGGTCGATGCCTTCGACGTGCGGGACATCGAAGGCCGGCCCGTGCGCATCGAACTGACCAACGCCCATTTCTGGGACATCACGGCCGTCAATGCGCTGGACAAGGTCTGCCAGCGCCTGCGCAAGCACGGCAGCACGGTCGAGGTGACGGGCCTGAACGAACACGGCCGGGCACTGGTGTCGCGGCTGGATATCGGCATCGAGTAGGAAACCTGCCCCGGGCATGGTTTCCCTGCGCTGGCAGACCGCTTGCTTTCCTGGGGCAGACGCGGTCTGCTCTTTCGCAAAGAGAAATCCGTCAAATATCGAATGGGTCATTCAGAAAATTCTCTATTTCAAAGAGTTACTCTTTTGAAATAAAGATTTCAGCCCGCTCATTTAGGATCTGGACCGCTGTCACCTCCCCGAACCCCTTCCATCTCTTCCATGCGACTCAGATCCGTTATCTTGGGCCTTGTCCTCCTGGTCTTTGCCGCATCCGCATCCTGGTTGGCCGTGTATGGATTTCTCATCTCCCAGGAGGACTACTCGCCTGAGCGGGGATCGCTCAGATATTACGTAGGCATCTCTTCCCTGATACGCAATGCGCCAGCGACAGGGACGATGGCGCAGCCCACCTACTTCGGCTCCGTCGGTGATGGCAACAAGCCACCGCAGTCCGAGATAACCTTCGAGACCAGCGCCAAGGACATCACCGAGGCCACTGCGGCCCTCACCAGCTACCTGCGCCAGAAGGATTTCCACCAGAGATCCATCGATGCCGGAAATGCCGCCGCATCGTTTGTCCCCGAGGGAGAGCGCCTTGTCCAATACGCGCAATACGCGTCATCGGCCGGCGAAGTTGCCGTACTGGCGGTCACCCAGGCAATCGCAACAGGCCTGTGCAAGGTCACGCTCACCCATTACGACTGAACATGTCCAGCAGATCCCACATACCCCGAAGACTTATCTATACCTGCAACTGCGGATGGATTGACCTGGGCCACCTCCAATCGGTCGAGAGCCATCGCAATCGCTACGCCAGTGCGGCCTATCTCTGGAAAGACATACTGCATGAGCGCGGCATCGGGATTCCCGGTCACTCCGACAGCCATCTGATTCAATACAAGCAATCCATGGGGCGCTTTGGCCTGACCCAGGAATTTGCCAAGTTCTATCTCGTCAAGAAAGGCCTGTCTCTTTCAGCGAAGCGCTCCGTGGCCCTGGCCATATTCATGGAGGTTTCCATGGGCTTCGAGAGCCTGCAGGCATCCATGTCGCTCCTCACAGACAGTGGATTCAGCCAGGAAGACCTGGTTTCCAACCTGATTGGCTTTTACATGGTCGTGCACGGGGCACTGGACTGGAAGAATCTGTGCAGGCCGGTTTCCACCGAGGCATCGCTGGCCGTCTGGGATGCCAACGGTCCCGTGGGAAGCCATAAAAACAAAGTCTTCCAGCCGCAGTTCCACGCCTGCGAGGAATGCAAGAGCAAGCACCATGTGCAGCTGCCGCGCTTTCCTTCCGCGTTTCAGTCCATACAGCCCGCATCCAAGGGTCTGCATTTCATCGAAGCATCTGATGGGCTGCCAGTGCCAAAGCACATGCTTTCGACACTGTTTCCCTGAGTCTTCCTGCCCTGCGCCAGAACGCAGGCGCCCTCACCGCTCATCGAACGACAGCACCACGCGCTCGGTCAGCGGATGCGCCTGGCAGGTCAGGACAAAGCCGCAGGCGACCTCGTTCTTGTCGAGGGCGAAGTTGCGCTCCATGCGCACCTCGCCCTCGACCACCTTGGCGCGGCAGGTGCCGCAGACGCCCGAGGTGCAGGAATAGGGCACTTCCAGCCCGGCCGAGGAGGCCGCGTCCAGGATGCTGGCCTGGCCGCGCGTGAAGGGGATCTCGCGCGAGAGGCCGTCGCGCACCAGGGTGATGCGGGCGGTGGCGGCGTCGCCGGGCTGGGCCTCGTGCACCACGGCGCCCACCGTGCCCTGGCCTGCGGCCGGCAGGGCCACGCCGAAGCGCTCGATGTGGATGCGCTCCTCGGGCACGCCGGCGGCCAGCAGGGCGGCCTCGGCCTCGTCGTTCATCTGGAAGGGTCCGCAGATGTAGACATGGTCGATGTGCGCGGCCGGCACCACGCCCTGCAGGAATTCGGCGATCTTGGCTCGGTCCATCACGCCCATGTTCAGCGGCAGGTCGGTGTGCTCGTCCGAGAACACATGCTGCAGCGACAGCCGCGACATGTAGCGGTTCTTGAGGTCCTCGATCTCCTCCTTGAACATGGTGGACTGCAGCTGGCGGTTGCCGTAGATCAGCGTGAAGCGGCTGGCGGGCTCGCGCGCCAGCACGGTCTTCATGATGGACAGGATGGGCGTGATGCCGCTGCCGCCGGCGATGCCCACATGGTGGCGCGCGGCCCCGGGCTCGATGGGCACGAAGAAGCGGCCCTGGGGCGCCATGACCTGCAGCGTGTCGCCGGGGCGCAGATGCTCGTTGATCCAGTTGGAGAACTGGCCGCCGCGCACCTTGCGCACGCCCACGCGCAGCTCGCCGTCATCCACGCCTGCGCAGATGGAGTAGCTGCGGCGCAGGTCCTGGCCGTCGATCTGGTGGCGCAGCGTCAGGTACTGGCCCTGGGTGAACCCGAAGACCTCGCGCAGCGCGGGCGGCACGTCGAAGGAGACGACCACGGCCTCGGCCGTGTCGGGCGCAATGCTGCGCACGCGCAGCGGGTGGAACATCGTGGTCGTGGTCATATCGGCTTGAAGTGTTCGAAGGGTTCGCGGCAGTCCAGGCAGCGGTGCAGGGCCTTGCAGGCCGTGGCGCCGAAGGCCGACAGCCGCTCGGTGTGCGCGCTGCCGCAGTGCGGGCAGGCAACGGGCTCGGGCACGGCAATGCCCTGGCGGCGGCGCACCAGGCGGATGGGCGAAGTGCCCTCCGGCAGGCCGGCGTCGCCACAGCGCCCGGGCGGCGCGATGCCGTATTCGCGCAGCTTGCGCCGGCCGTCGTCGCTGATCCAGTCCGTGGTCCAGGCCGGGGCGCGGCGCAGCACGGCGCGCGCGGGGCCCAGGCCGGCGGCCTCGATGGCCTCGAGCACGCTGCGCTCGATGACCTCGGTGGCCGGGCAGCCCGAGTAGGTGGGCGTGAGCACGATCTCCATGCCCTGGCCTTCGGGCAGGGCATGGACCTCGCGCACGATGCCCAGCTCGCAGACCGAGATCACGGGCACCTCGGGATCAGGCACGTCCTGCAGCGCGGCCCAGGCCAGGCGCTCGCGCTCGGCCGAGGCGGATGTGACGGCCACCAGCCGTGCGGCAGCCATCACCACACCCCGCCCGGATAGGCGCGCTGCAGGTGCTGCATCTCGGCCAGAATGAAGCCCATGTGCTCGCTGTGCACGCCGTTGCGGCCCGTGCTGCGGAAGGCGGATTCGGCCGGCATGTCCAGCGTGGCCTCCTGCAGCAGGGCGGCCATTTCGGCCTGCCAGGGCTCGCGCAGCTCGGACCAGGCCGGGCCCAGGCCGCTGGCGCGCGCGGCGGCGTCCGTGGCGTCGTCGGTGAACAGCTCGGCCGCATAGCGCCACAGCTGGGCCAGCGCCGCCTCCATGCGCTGGCGCGATTCCTCGGTGCCGTCGCCCAGGCGCACCACCCAGTCGCCCGCGTGCTGCTCGTGGTAGCGCGCCTCCTTGAGCGCCTTGGCGGCGATGGCGGCCAGCTCGGCGTCGCTGGAGTGCACCAGGCGCTCCCACATCAGGCGCAGCCAGGTGGCGGCCATGGCGTTGCGCAGCACGGTGAAGGCGAAGTCGCCGCGCGGCAGCTCAGCCAGCGTGGCGTTGAAGTAGTCGCGCTCGTCGCGCAGAAAGGCGAGCTGGTCCTCGTCGTGCGCGCGGCCTTCGAGCTGGCCGGCGCGCGTGAGCAGCGCACGCGCCTGGCCGACCAGGTCCAGCGCCATGTTGGTCATGGCGATGTCCTCTTCGAGGATGGGCGCGTGGCCGCACCACTGGCCCAGGCGCTGGGCCAGGATCAGGCAGGTATCGCCCAGGCGCAGCAGGTACTGCACCTCGGGGCGGGCGTCGATGGAGATGGAGGAGGCGGAGGCGGTCATGGCTGCACCCCGCTCACATGTGGTCCACCGAGGGCGGCAGCTGGTAGAAGGTCGGATGGCGGTAGACCTTGTCCTGGGCCGGGTCGAAGAACATGTCCTTGTCGCCGGGGTCGCTGGCCACGATCTGGTCCGAGCGCACCACCCAGACGCTCACGCCCTCCTGGCGCCGCGTGTAGACATCGCGCGCCATCTGCAGCGCCATCTGCGGGTCGGCCGCATGCAGGCTGCCGCAGTGCTTGTGGTCCAGGCCGGCCTTGCTGCGGACGAAGACTTCCCACAGCGGCCATTCGTTGGTGATGTTCTGTTCGACGGTGGTCATGCGGCCTCCTTGCGGGTCTGGTTTCTCTGTGTCTGCTTGCGGGCATGGGCCAGGGCGGCCTCGCGCACCCAGGCGCCTTCGTCCCAGGCCTTGACGCGTGCGCCCAGGCGCTCGCGGTTGCAGGGGCCGTCTCCGGCGATCACGCGCCAGAACTCGTCCCAGTCGATGGGGCCATGGTCATGGGCCTGGCGGGCCTCGTTCCATTTCAGGTCGGGATCGGGCAGGGTGACGCCCAGCACCTTGGCCTGGTCCACCGTGGCGTCGATGAACTTCTGGCGCAGCGCGTCGTTGGAGATGCGCTTGATGCCCCAGCGCATGGACTGCGCGCTGTTGGGCGACTGGTCGTCGGGCGGGCCGAACATCATGATGGACGGCCACCACCAGCGGTTGACGGCGTCCTGCACCATGGCCTTCTGCGCCTCGGTGCCCTGCTGCATCATGGTCAGCAGCGCCTCGTAGCCCTGGCGCTGGTGAAAGCTCTCCTCGCGGCAGATGCGCACCATGGCACGCGCATAGGGTGCATAGGAGCAGCGGCAGATGGGCACCTGGTTCATGATGGCCGCGCCATCCACCAGCCAGCCGATGGTGCCCATGTCGGCCCAGGTCAGCGTGGGGTAGTTGAAGATGGAGCTGTACTTGGCCTTGCCCGTGTGCAGCGCGTGCAGCATCTGGTCGCGGCTGCTGCCCAGCGTCTCGGCGGCCGCGTAGAGGTACAGGCCATGGCCGCCCTCGTCCTGCACCTTGGCCAGCAGGATGGCCTTGCGCTTGAGCGTGGGCGCGCGGCTGATCCAGTTGCCCTCGGGCAGCATGCCGACGATCTCGCTGTGCGCGTGCTGGCTGATCTGGCGCAGCAGCGTCTTGCGGTAGTTTTCGGGCATCCAGTCCTTGGCCTCGATGAATTCGCCGGCATCGATGCGCTCGTCAAAGCGCTGCTGCAGGCGCATTTCGTCGGCCGAGCGCACGGCCTTGCCGCCATCGCCCGCTTCCTTGCCCATGGTGTCCATGGCCTGGGTATACATGTGCGATCTCCTTCAATGAAATGGTTGACGACGGCCGGCGGTGCCTCAGCGCGGCCGCCTGTCGTACACGCGCCGGGCCTTGCCGGTCTGCGTGCGCTCGATGGTGTCGGGATCGAAGACGCGCACCGCCGTGGAAATGCCCACCAGGGTCTTGATGCGCTGCTGCACCCACTGCGCGATCTCGCCGCGCTCGGCATCGCCCAGGCCGCGCCGCTGCGGCTGCAGCTCGCAGTGCACCTCGACGGTGTCCAGCAGGCCTTCACGGCTGATGTGCATCTGGTACAGGCCCGTGAGGCTGGCATTGGCCAGCACGATTTCCTCGATCTGGGTCGGAAAGACGTTGACGCCGCGGATGATCATCATGTCGTCGCTGCGACCCACGATCTTGCCCATGCGCCGGAAGCTGCGCGAGGTCGGCGCCAGCAGCCGCGTCAGGTCCCGTGTGCGGTAGCGCACGATGGGCATGGCCTCCTTGGACAGCGACGTGAAGACCAGCTCGCCCTCGCTGCCGTCGGGCAGCACCTCGCCCGTGTCCGGGTCGATGATCTCGGGGTAGAAATGGTCTTCCCAGATCACCGGCCCGTCCTTGCTTTCCACGCATTCGCTGGCCACGCCCGGGCCCATGACTTCGGACAGGCCGTAGATGTCCACGGCATCCAGCCCCGCCTTGCCCTCGATCTCGCGGCGCATGGCCTCGGTCCAGGGCTCGGCGCCGAAGATGCCGATCTTGAGCGAGCTCTCGCGCGGGTCCATCCCCTGGCGCTGCATCTCCTCCACGATCACCTGCATGTAGCTGGGCGTGACCATGATGATGTCGGGCCGGAAATCCTGGATCAGCTGCACCTGCTTTTCGGTCTGCCCGCCCGACATGGGCACCACGGTGCAGCCCGCGCGCTCGGCTCCGTAGTGGGCGCCCAGGCCGCCCGTGAACAGGCCGTAGCCGTAGGCCACATGCACCATGTCGCCGGGCCGCCCGCCCGCCGCGCGGATGGAGCGCGCCACCAGGTTCGCCCAGCTGTCGATGTCATTCAACGTGTAGCCCACGACCGTGGGCTTGCCCGTGGTGCCCGAGGAGGCATGCACGCGCGCCACCTTCTGGCGCGGCACGGCGAACATGCCGAACGGGTAGTTCTCGCGCAGGTCCTTCTTGGTGGTGAAGGGAAAGCGGGCCAGGTCGGACAGCGTGCGCAGATCGGAGGGGTGCACGCCCTTCTCATCGAAGGCGCGGCGGTAGTGCGGCACGTTGTCGTAGGCATGCTGCAGCGACCAGCGCAGGCGCTGCAGCTGCAACGAGGCGATCTCGTCGCGGCTGGCGGTTTCGATGGGATCGAGTTCGCCGGGGGCGGGGCGCAGGTCTTTGTTCATCGGGGTTCTGGCGTCGTGAGGCAAGGGGTTCAGAATAATTGACCGACCGGACGGTAGGATTATAAGATGCAGCTTTCTTGAGCAACAAGGCTTGTTGTCCGGTACTAACCCTGATAGCGACGCCACATTCCAAACCAGGAGACATCCCATGCCCGCCCACGCCCTCTACGAACGCCACCGCCCTCTGCTCGACGACGCGCTGCAGGCCCTGTCCCGCCGGGGCCACTGGTCGCCCTTCCCCGAAGCGCCCTCGCCCAAGGTGTATGGCGAGACCGCGCAGGCCCAGGGCCACGCCGCCGTGCAGGCGCTGTTCGGCAAGGACTATCCGCTGCGCCAGCCCGGTGAACGCGCCCGCGTGGCCACCGAGCAATCGCCCTATGGCGTGGCCCTGGACATCCGCTACCCCGAGTGCGATGCCCAGGCGCTGGTGGATGCCGCCCAGGCGGCCGAGCCCGCATGGCAGGCGCTCGGACCCCAGGGCCGCACCGGCGTGCTGCTGGAGGCGCTGACGCGCATCCACCAGCGCAGCTTCGAGATCGCGCATGCGGTGATGCTGACCACGGGCCAGGGCGCGATGATGGCCTTCCAGGCCGGCGGCCCCCATGCCCAGGACCGCGCCCTGGAAGCCATTGCCGTGGCCTGGAAGGCCATGGCCGACGTGCCTGCCGAGGCCGTCTGGGAAAAGCCCCAGGGCAAGCATGCGCCCGCCGTGCTGCACAAGCGCTTCGAGATCGTGGGGCGTGGCGTGGCCCTGGTCATCGGCTGCGCCACCTTCCCGACCTGGAACACCTACCCGGGCCTGTTCGCCGCGCTGGCCACGGGCAACCCCGTGATCGTCAAGCCCCACCCCAACGCCGTGCTGCCTGCTGCGCTCACCGTGAGCGTGCTGCGCGATGTGCTGACCGAGCAGGGCCTGGACCCCAACCTCGTCACCCTGGCCGTGAGCGACAAGCCCGAATTGACCCAGGCCCTGGCCACGCATGCGGCCGTGGCCTCCATCGACTTCACGGGCGGCAATGCCTTCGGCCAGTGGCTGCAGTCCAACGCGCCGCAGGCACGCCTGTATGCCGAGATGGCCGGCGTGAACCTGGTGGTGATCGAGTCCACCGATGCCTACGCAGGCATGCTGCGCAATCTGGCCCTGTCACTGTCGCTGTACAGCGGCCAGATGTGCACCACCACGCAGAACCTGCTGGTTCCGGCCGGCGGCATAGAGACTGACCAGGGCCACAAGAGCTTCGAGCAGGTCGGCGCCGATCTGGCCGCCGCCATCGACCAGTTGCTGGCCGATCCCAAGGTGGCCTTCACCGTGCTGGGCGCCATAGGCTCTGCCCAGACCGTGGAGCGCGTGGAACAGGCCGCCACCGTGGGCCGCGCCGTGCGCGTCTCGCAAAAGCTCACCCATCCCGAGTACCCGCAGGCCGAGGTGCGCACGCCCGCGCTGCGCGCGCTGGACGTGGCGGACGCCGCCATCTACGAGCGCGAATGCTTCGGCCCCGTCTCCTACCTGGTGGCCGTGCCCTCGGCCCAGGCCGCGCGCGAGCTGGCCGAGCGCAGCGTGCGCGCGCATGGCGCGATGACGCTGGGCCTGTACTCCACGGATGCGGCCTTCGTCGATGCCGTGGCGGCCTCGGCGCTGCGCTCGCGCGTGGCCCTGTCCATCAACCTCACGCAGGGCGTGATGGTCAACCAGTCGGCCGGTTTTTCCGACTTCCATGCCACGGGCGGCAATCCCGCGGCCAATGCCAGCTACACCACGCTGGCCTTCGTGGCCGACCGCTTCGTGGTCGTGCAGCGCAGGTGGTGATGGACCGGGCCGAGCCTAGGCCTGGCGGGCCTTGCGCGGCTTCTTGGCGTCCGGCACGCTGACCGCGCGCACGCCGCCGAAGAACAGCTGGGACACCATGGTGCCAATGGCGTCATGGTCCAGCGTGCCGCCCGGCTTGAGCCAGGTGAAGGTCCAGTTGATCATGCCGAACAGCAGCATGGCCAGGGGCTTGCCCAGGGCGCTGTCGGCGGGCTCGCCGCGCACCTGGGCAATGGTCTGCGCAAAGGCCGCGACCACGCGGCGCTCCACGTCCAGGATGCGCTGCTGGTCTTCCTCGCGCAGGAAGCGCACGTCCTCGGTCAGCACGCGGTGGGCATTCTGGGCCTGGGCGTACTCCTGGCCGAAGCCGCGGATCAGCGCATGCAGGCGCTGCTCGGGATCGGCATGGGCCTGCAGGGTGTCGTTGACCAGGGCTTCGAGGCGCAGCACATGCTCTTCGGCAATGCGCACGGCCAGGTCGTGCTTGTCGAGCACATAGTGGTAGAGCGTGGCCTTGGAGACGCCGCAGGCCGCAGCCACCTCGTTCATGGAGGTGCCCGCATAGCCGCGCTGCGCGAACAACTGGGCGGCGTGGGAGAGGATCATTTCACGCTGGCCATCGTAGCCAGCAGGGTCACGTACGCGTGCCATGCGGCGGCGTCCTTTCGGTAGATGTCGTTGCCAGGGTCCGCCCGTGCGGCCCGGGCCGGAATTATGGACGGCGCAGCGGCGCGCGCCCCCGCGATTACCAGTTTTCAGGGATATGCAAAGATGCGGGCTTCGCCCACAGTCGGGCGGCCATCCTGCCCCTTTTTACGCCCGCCGCTGCGCACGCCTTTTCCATGCCCGCCCACCTGCTTGTCCCAGAGTCCACGCTTCCGGCCCCGGTGCTGGTGGTGGAGGACGAGCCGCTGATCCGCCAGCGGCTGCAGTCCGTGCTGGGCCAGCTGGGCTACACGCCCGATGCCCTGCTGTTCGCCGGCTCCCAGGCCCAGGCCCGCGCCTGCCTGGCCGAGCCCGTGGCGCTGGCTCTGGTGGACCTGGGCCTGCCCGACGGCAGCGGCATCGACCTGATCGCCGAGATGCGCAGCGCAGACCCGGCCGTGGGCATCCTGGTGATCTCGGCCTGGAGCACGGAGGACGCCATCCTCGCGGCGCTGCGCGCAGGCGCCACCGGCTATGTGCTCAAGGAGCGCGACGACCTGGAAGTGTCGCTGTCCATCCGCAGCGTGCTGCGCGGCGGCGCCCCCATCGACCCCTTCATCGCGCGCCGCGTGATCGCCGAGCTGCAGGGCGCGGCACCGGCCACGCCGGAGAGCAGCGGCACCGAGTCCACGCTGAGCGCGCGCGAAAGCCAGATCCTGCGCCTGGTGGCCGATGGCCTGACCAACCGCGAGATCGCCGAGCAGCTGCACCTGTCGCGCTACACGGTGGAATGCCACATCAAGCACATCTACCGCAAGCTGGCCGTGTCCTCGCGCACGCGCGCCGTCAACACGGCACGCGTGCGCGGATTGCTGGGCTGACGGCCATGGGCGGGTGGCGCCGGTGGTTCGGCCCGGTGCGGCGCCTCGCCCTGGGCCTGGCGGTTCTCCTGTGCAGTCCCTGCGCCTTGGCCCAGGCCTGCCTGCCGCAGATCCTGTCCATCCAGTCCGCCAAGGCCGCAGGCCTGGGACCGCCGCCCATCGCCAGCGCGGTACGCGACTGGCACAACGTGACCCTGCCCGACCACTGGCTGGACCGCTGGCCCGGCTACAGCGGCGCCGCCTGGTACCGCATCGACTGGCAGCGCGGCTGCGCTCACCCCCCTGCCGCTTCTGCCACCGCCGCCGCAGATCCCGTGGCGCTGGCCCTGCACTCCATGGTCATGGCCGGCGAGGTCTTCGTGAACGGCGACCTGCTGTGGCGCGACCGGCACCTGGTCGAGCCCCTGTCGCGCAGCTGGAACATGCCGCGCTTTTGGCTGCTGCCCGAATCCGCCCTGCATGCGGGCACCAACAGCGTGTGGATACGCGTGCACGGCCTGGCCGAGCAGACGCCCGGCCTGGGCGAGGTGCGCCTGGGCGAGCCCGAGGCGCTGCGCCAGTGGCACGCGCAGACCTGGTGGAACCAGCGCACGCTGTTTGCCATGAACATCGTGGTCTCGCTGGTGCTGGGCGTGCTGTTCGCCTTTGCCTGGCTGCAGCGGCGCGCCAGCAAGGCCTTTGGCTGGTACGCGCTCAATGCCTTCTGCTGGGCGCTGTTCCTGGCCAATATCCTGGCCACCGAGGCCTGGCCCTTCCCCGACACCCTGGCCGTGGCACGCGGCAATTTGCTGGTCTTCTTGCTGTTCGGCCAGAGCTTTTGCCTGTTCACCTGGCGCTTCGGCAGGCTGCACCTGCCCCGGCTGGAAAAGCTGCTGTGGGCGCTGACGCTGGCCGGCATGGCCGCCGCCATCTTCGCGCCCTGGCCGCTGGTGGACGGCGTGCTGCACATCGGCCTGGTGTACTTCGGCATCTGCGTGGCCGTGTCGCTGCACTTTCCGCTGCACGCCTGGCGCACGCGCGAGCCGGGCCACCTGGTCTACGCGGCCTGCCTGCTGGTCTTCCTGTGTGCGGGCCTGCACGACATGCTGGCGCTCAAGAAGGTGATCGGCCCCGCCACGCCCTGGATGCCCTATACCGCGCCGCTGACCATGCTGGCCCTGTCCATGGTGCTGGGCCGGCAGTTCGTGCTCAGCATGCGCCGCATCGAACAGTTCAACCAGGAGCTGACCGACAGCGTGGCGCGTGCCTGCGACGAGCTCGGCGGCACGCTGGCGCGCGAGCATGCGCTGGCGCTCAGCCACTCGCGGCTGCAGGAACGGATGCAGCTGGCGCACGACCTGCACGACAGCCTGGGCGGCTCCCTGGTGCGCTCCATCGCCATGGTGGAGCAGGCCGGCACCCCCATGCACAACCGCCAGTTCCTGTCCGTGCTCAAGCTGCTGCGCGACGACCTGCGCCAGATGATCGACAGCGGCACCAGCGTCTCCGTCACCGTGCCGGACACGCCCCAGGCCTGGATCGCGCCGCTGCGCCACCGCTTTGCCAGCCTGTTCGACGCGCTGGACATGCAGTCCGACTGGCAGGTGCCGGCCGCCTGGCCGCAGCCGCCCGGTGCGCTGCAGTGCCTGGCGCTGACGCGCGTGCTGGAGGAAGCGCTGGCCAATGTGATCAAGCACAGCCGCGCCCAGTGCGTGCAGGTGCAGCTGCAGTGGCCCGAGCCGCATTGGCTGATGCTGCGCATCACCGACGACGGCGCAGGCTTTGACGTGGCCGCCGTGCAGCAGGCCGGCATGGGCGTGGGCCTGCGCAGCATGCAGGCGCGCCTGCAGCGCCTGGGCGGCCATCTGGACATGGATTCGGAGCCCGGCGCCACCGTGCTGGCCGCCTGGCTGCCCGTGCCCGGCGATCACCTGCACGACGGCACGGAGGAGCAGGCCACCCTCAGCGCGAAAAGCGCCCTATCCCCGCACTGACGCCGGCCGGGGTCAGCACATCGTCGAAATACTCCAGCGTGAGCTGGTTGCCGTCGAACGTGGCCTTGGACAGGCTGCCCGGCGAATCGCCCTCGGGCACGAAGCTGAAGACCTCGCCATCCCAGTGGCTGAGCAGCATGCGCTGCGAACCCAGGCTGACCTGCAGCCCCCCGCCACCCGTCTGCAGGCTGACCTGGGCCGGTCCGTAGAAGCGGTTGGCGTAGCTGCCCACATAGGCGCCCAGCGGCCGGGGCGGGCGGGGAAAGCTGGGCCGGGTCTTGCCCACCAATTCGCCATGCGGCTGCATGATGGGTGCCAGCCGCTTGGTCCAGATGCTCTCCCAGTCCTGGCGCTGGCGGCCCCATTCGACCTGGTCCAGGAACTGCGAGACCACGATCTCGGGCACGCCGATGGGCATGCCGTTGGTCAGCACCACGATGCCCAGCTTGAGCTCGGGCATGACGGTGAAGCTGGTCGCGCTGCCCGTGCCGAAGGCGCCCGAGTGGCTGTAGGTGGTGCGCCCCGCCTCGGACACGCCCACGTTGAAGCCGAAGCCGTAGTAGCGGGCGGGCTCGCCGTTGCCGGCCGGCGACTGCAGCATCTGCGGCGACAGCGCCGTGCGCAAGGCCTGCGCATCGACCACCTGGCGGCCCTCGAAGCGGCCTTCGTCCAGCAGCATGGTCATCCAGCGCGCCATGTCGCGCACCGTGGAGCTGACGCCGCCGGCGGCCGACTGCGCATCGGGCCGGCGCACCGGCCCCGTCTGCCACACGCCGTTGACGCGCAGGTGGCCGGCCGCGCGGTTGGCGCGCGCCTCGAAATCGGCAAACAGCGAGCTGGTCTGCGTCATGCCCAGCGGGCCGTAGACGGCCTGCTGCGACAGCGCGGCCCAGGACTGGCCCGCGATGGCAGCCACCGCCTCGGCGCCCGTGGTCAGGCCGAAGTTGCTGTAGGCGTACTGGGTGCCCACGGGCCGCAGCGGCAGATAGCGCAGGCGCTCCAGGATCTGGCGCTGGCTGAAGCCCAGTTCCTCCAGCGCATCGCCGGCCTGGCCGGGCAGGCCCGAGCGGTGGGCATACATGTCGCCCACGGTGATGCGCTGGGCAGCGTCGGCGTCCTCCAGCGTCCACCAGGGCAGGCCCTGCTGCACGCGCGTGTCCCAGGACACGCGGCGCTGGCCCACCTGCTGCGCCACCACGGTGGCGCCCACGGACTTGGAGACGGAGGCGAGCTGGAACACCGTGTCCGCATCCACGGCCAGCGACGAGCCCAAACGGCGCACGCCCATGCCCTGGGCATAGACCAGGCGCCCTTCATGCACGACCGCCACGGCCACGCCGGGCACGCCCGTGCGCCGCATCTGCGCGCGCACCTGGCCGTCGAGTTGATCGAGCGCACGCTTGACGCGGTCCGTCACGGGCGGATCGATGGGATCGCCCCAGGACACCTCGCCGTTGCATCCGGCCGTGGCCACGGCGCCCAGGGCCGCTCCCAGAAAATGCCGGCGCGCAAGAATCGATGAAGCCATGGGGTCTCCTGTGGTGCTGTCGTGAAGAACAAAAGGAAAAAGAAAAAGGGGCGGTTGTGCCGCCCCCCGTGACGATAGCAAAACGCGACGGGCCGAATCCTGCCCGGCATCAATGCCGCATCAGTGCCGCGTCAGTGCTGCATCACTGCGGATCCACCGCCGCGATGATGCCGCCGCCCAGGCACACGTCGCCGTCGTAGAGCACGGCCGACTGGCCGGGCGTGACGGCCCATTGCGGCTCGGGAAAATCCAGCCGGAAGCCCTCGGGCGTGGCGCCCGAGATCAGGGCCGGCGAGTCGGGCTGGCGGTAGCGCGTCTTGGAGCCGTAGGCCTTGCCCTCGGCGGGCGCGTGGCCGGCCACCCAGCTGACCTGGTCGGCCAGCAGCGACTGCGACAGCAGCCAGGGATGGTCATGGCCCTGCACCACGCGCAGCGTGTTGGTGTCCAGCTCCTTGCGCGCCACGAACCAGGGCTCATGGTCGCCGCCACCGCGCGGCGCGCCCTTTTCCTTGACGCCGCCGATGCCCAGGCCCGAGCGCTGGCCCAGCGTGTAGAACGACAGGCCCACATGCTTGCCCAGCTTGCGGTTGCGGTCGTCGAGGATGTTGCCGGGCTCCTTGCTGATGTAGCGGTTCAGGAAGTCGCGGAACGGCCGCTCTCCGATGAAGCAGATGCCCGTGGAGTCCTTCTTCTTCGCGTTGGGCAGGCCGATCTCCTCGGCAATGCGGCGCACCTCGGTCTTCTTCAGCTCGCCCACGGGGAACATGGACCTGGACAGCTGGGCCTGGTTGAGGCGGTGCAGGAAGTAGCTCTGGTCCTTGGCCGGGTCCAGCCCCTTGAGCAGCTCGAACAGCTGCGTGTCGGGGTTCTGGCGCACGCGGGCGTAGTGGCCCGTGGCGATCTTCTCGGCGCCCAGGCGCATGGCGTGGTCCAGGAAAGCCTTGAACTTGATCTCGGCATTGCACAGCACGTCGGGGTTGGGCGTGCGGCCGGCCTGGTACTCGCGCAGGAACTCGGCGAAGACGCGGTCCTTGTACTCGGAGGCGAAGTTCACATGCTCGATCTCGATGCCGACCACGTCGGCCACGGCGGCGGCATCGACGAAATCGACATTGGACGAGCAGTATTCGCTGTCGTCGTCATCTTCCCAGTTCTTCATGAAGATGCCGACCACTTCATGGCCCTGTTGCTTGAGGAGATGGGCCGTGACAGCGGAGTCCACACCGCCCGACAGGCCCACCACGACGCGGTGTTTAGTCATGGCAGCGATTATCCCAGCGCCCTTCAAAGGCTGCGCGCCACGGGCTTTGCAGCCCTGCGCCAACAGGAATAATGGCCCTCCTGCTCCCTAGGAAACGCCCGCATGCGCTACGACCTGACCGATCTCAAGCTGTTCATGGCCATCGCCCAGGCCGGCAATCTCTCGCGTGCCAGCCAGGCGCGGCACCTGACGCCCTCGGCCGCCAGCCAGCGGCTGCGCAATCTGGAGCAGGCCCTGGGCTGCCAGCTGTTCACGCGCGAGCACAAGGGCATGCGGCTGACCGAGGAAGGCCACGCCATGCTCGAGCATGCGCGCGGCGTGTTCGCCGCCATCGACGGCATGGAGGCCGAGGCCGCCCTGCTGGGCAGCAGCCTGCAGGGCAAGGCAACGCTGGCGGCCAACAGCTCCTCGCTGCACGGCTTCATCGGCCCGCACATCGGCGAGTTCCTGACCGCCTTTCCCGAGGTGAACCTCACCCTGGTGGAGCAGACCAGCGAGACGATTGCCGCCAGCGTGGCCGAGGGCGAGGCCGACCTGGGCGTCTACGCGGGCGAGCCCATGGCGGGCGCCGTGGCCTGCGAGACCTTTGCGCAGGACCGCCTGGTGGTGATCGCCCCGCCCGGCCATCCGCTGGTGCCCCAGCCGGTCGAGAGGCAAGAGGACGGCGAAGGCCCTTCCTGCCGGTTCTTCGACACCCTGTCCCATGCCTTCGTGGGCATGGCGCTGACCAGCAGCAACTACGCCTTTCTGCGCGAGCTGGCCAAGCGCCATGGCCGGCCGCTGCGCTGCCGCATCCACGTGGACGATTTCACCTCCATCGTGCGGCTGGTCTCGCAGGGCGTGGGCCTGGCCATCATTCCGCACAGCATCTACCGCAGGCTCGGCACCGCGCATGCGGTGGCCTGCCTGCCGCTGGAGGAAACCTGGGCACGGCGCCCGCTGCAGCTGGTGCGCTCCAGCGAACGGCCGCTGACGCCCACCGCGCAGCGGCTGCGCAGCTTTCTGAAAGGGCTGGCCGACAAGGCCTAGCCCGGCCCGGCCTGGGTTCAGTGCTGGGCCTGGGCCTTGGCCTGCTTGCGCTCCAGGAAGGCATTCATGTGGTGCTGCGGCTCGCCCGTGTTGAAGGCCGCGCCGAACTCGGCCACGCTGTCGGTGATGGCCGAGTCCACGCCCATGCCTTCCCAGCGGCGCAGCAGGCGCTTTTGCTGGCGCAGCGCCTCGATGCCGATCCCGCCCAGCCCCTCGGCAATCTGCGCGATGCGCGCATCGAGTTGGTCGCCGGGCACGCATTCGTTGAGCAAGCCCCATCGCTCGGCCTGCAGGGCACCTATATTCTCGCCCGTGAGCAGCAGCCAGCTGGCGCGCGTGCCGCCGATCTGCGCGGGCATCATGGCCGCGTGGATCACCGAGGGAATGCCGACCTTGACCTCGGGCATGCCCACCACGGCATCATCGGCCGCGATGCGCAGGTCGGCCGCCATGGCCAGCTCCAGCCCGCCGCCCAGCGTATGGCCCTGCAGTCTGGCGATCACGGGCACGGGAAAATGCCGCACCGCGTTGCACAGGTCGCGCAGCCCGCTGATGAAGGCGCGTGCCGAGCCGGCGTTGAGCGACGCCATCTCGCGGATGTCGGCCCCCGCCACGAAGGCGCGCGTGCCCGATCCGCGCAGCACCAGGCAGTGCAGATCGGAGCGCTCGGCCAGCTCGGCCAATTGCGCGGTCAGCGCGCGGATCACGGGCGTGCCCAGGATGTTCAGCGGCCCGCCGCCGGTGATGGTGAGCACGGCGGTCTGCGGGGTGGGAAAGGTCACTTGTGCATGCACGGCAGATCTCCTCAAAGTTTCTCGAATCCGATGTCGCGGATCAGCTGGGACCAGGCCCGGTTGGAGCGCTCCACCGTCTGCCTGAACTGCGCAGGCTCCTGGAAGTCCACGACGGCGCCCTGCTGCTCGATGGTCTTGATCAGCTCGGGCTTTTGCAAGGTCTTGCGCATGGCTTCGCTGAGCCTGGCAAGAATGGCGGGATCGAGCCTGGCAGGCGCGCCCAGGCCGTACCAGGACATGTCGTTCATGGGCCTGAGACCGGCCTCGGCATAGGTGGGCACGCCCGGCAAGGCCGAAAGGCGCACGGGGCTGGACACGGCCAGCGCACGCAGCTGGCCGCCCGCGATCAGCGCGCCCGAGGACGGCATGTTGTCGAACACCACATCGAGCTGCCCCGCCATCAGGTCGTTGAGCGCCGGCCCCAGGCCCTTGTAGGGCACATGGGTGAGGGTGGTGCCCGTGGTGCTGCCGAACAGCGCACCGCTCAGGTGACTGAGCCCGCCATTGCCCGAGGAGCCGTAGTTGAGCTTGCCCGGCGCGGCGCGCGCCGCGTCGCTGACGTCCTTGGCGCTCGTGTAGGCCGAGCCTGCGCTGACCACCATCACGCCCGGCACGTTGGCGATGTTGGTGATGGGCGTGAAATCCTTCACGGGGTCATACGCAGGCTTGGCGTAGACGTTGGGGTTCACGGCATGCGAGCTCTCCACCATCATCACCAGGGTGTAGCCGTCGGCCGGCTGCTTGGCCGCATAGGCCGAACCCGTGCTGCCGCCCGCGCCGGGGCGGTTTTCCACCACCACGGCCTGGCCCAGCGTCTCGCCCAGATAGCGGGCCGCCACGCGCGCGATCACATCGGTGGCGCCGCCCACCGCATAGGGCACGACCAGGCGTACGGGCCGCTCGGGATAGCTTCCGGCCCCCGCTGCCCCGGCTGCCCCTGCCGCCCCCGCTGCATACGCCAGCGGCATCCCCGCCAGCGCGGCGGCTGCCACGGCGGCCTTCAGTGCTTTCATGCGTTTCGTCATCCTTGTCTCCTTCTTGGCTTGTCGATGTCTAGGGATTCAGAGGTCCTGCGGCGCCGCACCGAGCACGGGCGGCGGCGGCACCTGGGCGCCACTGCCGGCCGGCACCATGGGGTTGCGCACCAGCCTCAGCGTGCCCAGCTGCGGGTGCTCCACCGTCTGCAGCATCTGGCGGTGCCGCACCTGCGGATGGGCGAAGACCTGTTCCATGGTGTTGATGCAGCCCCAGGGCACCTGGGCGGTGTCCAGCGCATCGGTCAGGGCCTGCAGCGGCCAGCGGCCCAGCGCCGCGCGCAGCAGCGGGCGCAGCTGCGGCATGCCGGTCAGGCGCGCGGCATTGGTGGCAAAGCGCGCGTCCAGGTGCCAGTCCGTGCCCAGCACGGAGCACAGGGCGGCGAACTGCCCGTCATTGCCGATGGCCAGGATGAAATGGCCGTCTTCGCAGGCAAACACCTCGTAGGGCGCGCAATTGGGATGGGCGTTGCCCGTGCGGCGCGGGTTCTCGCCGCTGACCAGGTAGTTGGCCGCCTGGTTGGCATTCATGGCCACGGCCACGTCCAGCAGCGCCAGGTCGATGTGCTGGCCGCGCCCCGTGCGCTGGCGCTGCACCACGGCCGCCAGCACGGCGCTGGTGGCATACATGCCCGTCATCAGGTCCACCACGGCCACGCCCGTGCGCAGCGGGCCCGCGCCCTCCTCGCCATCGGCCACGCCCGTGTAGCCCATGAGGCCGCCCAGCCCCTGGAACACATAGTCGTAGCCGGGCTTGTGCGCAAACGGGCCGCTCTGGCCGAAGCCCGTGATCGACAGGTAGATCAGCCCGGGGTTGATGGCGGCCAGCGCCGCGTAGTCCAGCCCGTGGCGCGCCAGCGCGCCGGCCTTGTAGTTTTCCACCAGCACGTCGGCATCGCGGATCTGGCGCAGCAGCCAGGCATGCGAGGCCGGCTCGGTGAAGTCCAGCGCCACCGACTGCTTGCCGCGGTTGCAGGACAGGAAGTAGGCCGACACGGCCTCGCCACCGGGCGCCTGCACGAAGGGCGGGCCCCAGGCGCGCGTGTCGTCGCCCGTGCCGGGACGCTCGATCTTGAGCACCGATGCGCCCAGGTCGGCAAGGTTCTGGGTGCACCAGGGTCCCGCCAGGATGCGGGACAGGTCCACCACGCGCAGGCCGTCGAGGGCGCCGGACAATCCATGGGTTTGTTGCATGGACTCCATGCTCGCGGCATGGCGCGCGGTGGTCCATCGGTCATTGCTTCACGCAGCGTTCGCGGAAACTGCATGCCCCGCGTAGGGGATGGCTTCCTCCACCGTTTCCCAGATGAACCGGCCCGACGGGCTTTGCTGCTCCTCCACCACATGCGCCACCAGCCCGGCGGCCCGCGAGATGACGGCAAAGCCGCGCATCACGGCTGTGGGCACGCCGATCTCGCCCAGCAGGGCGGCCACAGCCCCCGTGGCATTGATGGTGATGGGCCGGCCCGCCGCGGCGTCCACGGCGGCGGACAGGGTTTCGAGCGCGCGGATTCTGCTGCCCGCCAGTTCGGGTTCGGCACGGCCCATGTCCAGCAGCTTGTAGGCGCGCGGGTCCACGGGCTTGTGCAGGTGGTGGCCGAAGCCGGGCACGGGGCTTTTCAACGCCTTGTGGTGCCGGGCGATGGCGCGGGCCTCGGCCTCGGGGTCGGCGGCGGCGGCAATGCGGTCGAGCAGCGCGGCGCAGTTCTCCATGGTGCCCACGAAGGAGCTGCCCACGGCCAGCAGGCCGGCCGAGACGGCGCCCTGCAGGTTCTCCGGCGCGCTCATGTAGATGAGGCGCGTGGCGATGGCGCTGGGCGTGAGGCCATGCTCCATGAGCACGATGAGCACCACATCGGCGATGCGCAGGTCCACGGGGCGCGGCGTGCGGCCCAGGATCTGCATCAGCATCACCTCGGTGAAGGTCTTCTTGCCCATCAGGTCCTCGACCAGGTCGGCATCGCGGTAATGCAGGCTGGTGAGGGTGTGGGTGCACAGGCGGGTGACGGGGGGTTGGTGCGTGGCCATGGCCAGGGTCTCCTTGTGATGGTGTGCGGGATCAGCGGGGCGCCAGCGCAAGCTCGCGCACGGCCGTCTTGAGCAGCTTGCCCACGGGCGAGCGCGGCAGGCTGGCGTGAAAGTGGATGCGCTTGGGTGTCTGCACGGGGCCCAGGCGCTGGCGCACGAAGGCGATCAGCTCGGCCTCGTCCGGCCGCTGGTCGGGGCGCAGTTCGGCGCGCAATTGCACGGCGGCCTGCACGGCCTCGCCCCAATGGTCGTCGGGGATGCCGAAGACCACGCACTCGTGCACGGCCGGATGCTGGCCCAGGGCGTTTTCCACATCCACGGGATAGACGTTGAAGCCGCCCGTGATGACCAGGTCCTTCAGGCGGTCCTTCAGGTGCAGGTAGCCCTGCGCATCGATCAGGCCCCGGTCCCCCGTGTGCAGCCAGCCGTTCACCAGGGTCTCGGCCGTCTTGCCTGGCAGGCGCCAGTAGCCGCTCATCAGCAGATCGCCGCGCGCCACGACCTCGCCCACCTCGCCCCGGGGCAGAAGGCGGCCGTCGGGCGCCATGATGGCCAGGTCGCTGAACCAGGTGGCCCGGCCCACGGAGGTCCACAGGCCTTCGTCCTCGAAGTCCTCGGGCCGCATGGCCGTGAGGATCTGCGGCGCCTCGGTCTGGCCATAGGTGGTGGCCAGCACGGGGCCGAAGAAGGCGCGCACCTGGCGGATTTTCTCGGGCGGCATGGCGGCGCCGCCGTAGATGAGGCGGCGCAGGCCGGGGAAGTCCGCACGGCTGGCGCCCGGCAGAGCCATCAGCATGTAGATCAGGGTGGGCGGCATGAAGCACACGGTGCCGCCGCGCAGGGCAAAGGCGCTGCGCACGGCCTCGGCACCCGCACCATCCAGCAGCACATGGCAGCCGCCCTGCGCCAGGATGGGCAGCAGGTAGGTGGACGTGCCATGCGTGATGGGCGCGGCCATGACGTAGCGGTCATGTTCATCGAACCCCCAGGCCTGGATCTGGTTGGCAATGCCGGCCATCCAGGCGCGGCAGGGCTGCATCACGCCCTTGGGCAGGCCCGTGGTGCCGCCCGTGAACTTGATGGCCTGGATGGCATCGGCGGGCAGTTCGGGTGTCACAGGCAAAGCGCCGGTCTGCGCCTGCTCCAGGGCCGCCGTGCCCTCGCCCAGCACCAGGTGGATGCCCGGCGCCCCTTGCACCAGTGCAGCGCCGCCGGCATCGCACAGCACGATGGAGGGCTCGGTGGCATCGATGATGCGGCGCACCTCGGACTGCGTGCTCTTGGGATTGAGCGGCACCCAGACCTTGCCGCTGGCCATCACCGCCAGCAGGGCGGCGACATGGTCTGCGCTGTTGCCCGCGCAGATGCCCACGCGGCTTTGCACGGCGGGCTCCAGCGCCTGCAGGCCGGCCGCCAGCGCGGCCACCTTGCGGGCCAGCGCGTCATAGCGGATGCAGCCGCCCGGCGCGTCGATGGCGATGCGCTGCGGCCAGCGCTCGGCCGCGCGCCAGAAAAAATCAATGGGTTGCATGGGGGTCGTCTCCTTGTGGGGCGGTTGTGTCGAGCTTGTGCCGAACGTGTGCCGAACTACTGGGCGGTGGCGCCCGAGGCCTTGACCACCTCGCGCCAGCGCCTGATCTCCGACGCCGCAAAGCTGCGCATCTGCGCCGGGGTGCCGGGCTCGGGCGTGGCGGCCATCTCGCCCAGGCGCTGGCGCAGCTCGGGTGCGGCCAGGGCGGTGTTCAGGGCATGGTTCAGGCGCTCGATCACGGCGGGCGGCGTGCCCGCAGGGGCGGCCAGGCCGAACCACGACTGCACGTCGAAGCCCGCATAGCCCGACTCCGCCAGCGTGGGCACATCGGGCAGCAGCGCCGAGCGCCGGGCGCTGGTGATGGCGATCGCGCGCAGCTTGCCGGCCTGCACGTGGGGCAGGGCCGAGGGCGCGTTGTCGAACATGGAATCCACCTGCCCGCCCAGCAGGTCGGTGATGGCCGGTGCGCTGCCCCGGTAGGGCACGTGCAGCATGCGCAGGCCCGACAGCTGCCGGAACATCTCGCCCGACAGGTGGATCGACGAGCCGCTGCCCGACGAGGCGAAGCTGATGCCCTGCGCACTCTGCCGGGCATGGCGCACATAGTCGGCCACGTTCTGTATGGGCAGGCGCGGGTTGACCACGAGGATGTTGGGAATCTTGGCGATCAGGCCGATGGGCTCGAAGTCCTTGACCGGGTCATAGCCGAGCCGGGGGTAGAGCGAGGCATTGATGGTGTTGGCAATGGTGTAGACATACAGCGTGTAGCCGTCCGCAGGCGCCCGCGCCACGGCCTCGGCGCCCACATTGCTGTTGGCGCCCGTGCGGTTGTCCACCACCACGCTCTGGCCCAGCTGCTCGCCCATCCGGGCGGCCACCAGGCGTGCGATCACATCGGTGGCGCCGCCGGCCGCATAGCCCACCACGAGCCGCACGGGCCGGGCAGGCCAGGCCGCCGGCTGCGCCAGCACGGGCGCGGGCGCCAACGCCACGGTCGCGACGGTCGCGGCGGCCATGCCGGCCAGGGCGCAGGTGAAGGAACAGGCCAGCAGGCGCCGGCGCGCCCACGGATTGAAACGGGCAGGGGTTGTCATGTCTTGTCTCCAGGTGATCGTTCTGATGTCCGCTGATGTCTGCTGATGTCCGCTCATGTCTGCCTGTGTGGGCTTTCGACGGCCTGCGGCACACTGCGCGCTGCACGCAGGCCCTTTTCTGCCCTGCCTGCAATCACCGGGAAATTCTTTTCCATGCCTTCGCGCAGCACCAATCCAAACGTCCGGCCAGCGGACATTCCAGTCTCCGCCGACGATGCCGGCAGCCGCACCCTGCGCCGTGGCCTGCAGGTGCTGGACGCCGTGCTGGCCGCAGGCCGCGAAGGCCTGCGCGTCGCCGACCTGTGCCGCGCCACGGGGCTGGAGCGCGCCACGGTGTACCGCCTGCTGTCCACCCTGGTGGACAGCGGCTATGTGGCGCACAGGGGGCGCTTCGCCTATGCGGCCGGCCACCGGCTGGCGGCCACGGCCGCCAGCGCGGGCCAGCCCAACATGGCCGTGCGGCTGCAGCCCGTGCTGGAGCGCGTGAGCGCGGGCTGCGCGGACGCGGCCTTTGCCATCGTGCGCGAAGGCGCGGCATCGCACTGCATCGCCCGCCATGTGGGCACGCATCCGGTGCAGATCCTGGTGATCCAGGTGGGCACGCGCCAGCCGCTGGGCGTGGGAGCGGCGGGCCTGGCCCTGCTGGCCGCCCTGCCCGATGCCGAGGTGCAGGCCGCGATGGCGGCCAACGCGCCCGTGCTGGAGCAGTACGGCGGCATGACGCCCGAGCGCATGGCCCTGCTGGTGAAGGCCACGCGCCAGCGCGGCTGGTCCGTCATCGGCAACCATGCCACGCGCGGCGTGCTGGCCGTGGGCATGGCGGTGCGCAATGCCGAAGGCGAGCCCGTGGCCGCCGTCAGCGTGGCCTCCACGCTGGAGCGCATGCCCGGCGAGCGCCAGAAGCTGATTGCGCGCTCGATAGGCGAGGCCCTGGCGGCCCTGCTGCCGCGCGGCATCTGAGGCCAAGCCCCGGTCTGCACCGACAATCGGCGCTGCACACCACAAGCGCCGCCCCCATGGAACTGAGACAACTCCGCTACTTCGTCCGCATCGTCGAACTGGGCTCCATGAGCCGCGCCGCCCTGGACCTGGACATGGTCCAGTCCGCGCTGAGCCAGCAGGTCAGCCGCCTGGAAAGCGAGCTGTCCACCCGGCTGCTGCAGCGCACGCCGCGCGGCGTGGTGCCCACCGAGGCGGGCGTGGCCTTCTTCCGCGAGGCCCAGCTCACGCTGCGCCATGCCGAGCAGGCCGTGCGCAGCGCGCAGCAGGCGCGGCTGTCGGGCTCGGTCAGCGTGGGCCTGGCGCCCACCACCTCGGCCATGCTGGGCCTGCCCATGATGCAGGCCATGCGCGCGCGCTACCCCGATGTGCGCCTGCACATGGTGGAGGGCATGTCCGGCCACCTGACCGACATGCTCAATGCGCGCGCGCTGGACATGGCCGTGCTGTTCGACGCCCGCCTGCACGGCGGTCAGGCCCGCGCAGGCGGGCGGCGCTGGCAGGTGCACCCGCTGATCGAGGAGGAGCTGTTCCTGATCCGCGCGCGCGGCCACCACCCCGAGCCGCTGCCGCCGCAGATGGCGCTGGCCGACCTGGCCGGCGAATCGCTGATCCTGCCCACGGGCCTGCACGGCCTGCGCAGCACGCTGGACACGGCCTTCTCGCAGGCGCGCTTCACGCCGCATCTGGTGCTGGAGGTGGACTCGCTGTCCATGGTCATGGCGGCCGTGGATGCGGGCCTGGGCAGCACGGTGCAGCCCTGGGCCTCCATGGGCCGCTATGCCGATGCCGCGCAGCGCTTCGAGTGGTCGCGTATCACGGACAAAGATGCCCTGCGCACCAACTTGCTGTGCAGCCTGTCCGAGGATGAGCTGTCGCCCGCCGCCCTGGCCGCGCGCGTGGTGCTGATCGACTGCGTGCGCCAGCTGCTGCGCGGCGGCGCCTGGGCCGGCACGGCCCTCATCCATCACGAAGACTGATACCCCCATGCCGGAGGGCCCCTGCCCGCCGCGCTGCGTTCTCCCTACATTCGCAATCCCCACGATGGCGAATGCAAGGAGAACTCCATGGACCCCGATGTCCTGGTCATAGGCGGCGGCAATGCCGCCCTGTGCGCGGCCCTGATGGCGCGCGAGGCAGGCCGCAGCGTGCTGCTGCTGGAGGCGGCGCCGCGCGACTGGCGCGGCGGCAATTCCGGCCACACGCGCAACCTGCGCTGCATGCACGACGCGCCCCAGGACGTGCTGGTCGAGGCCTACCCCGAAGAGGAGTTCTGGCAGGACCTGCTCAAGGTCACGGGCGGCATCACCAACGAGCACCTGGCGCGCATGGTGATCCGTGCCTCCTCCACCTGCCGCGACTGGATGCGCCGCCACGGCGTGCATTTCCAGCCGCCGCTGTCGGGCGCTTTGCACGTGGCGCGCACCAATGCCTTCTTCATGGGCGGCGGCAAGGCCCTGGTCAATGCCTACTACCGCAGCGCCGAACGGCTGGGCGTGCAGGTGCGCTACGCGTCGCCCGTGGACCGGCTGGAGATCGAGGACGGCGAGTTCAAGGCCGCCTGGGTGGGCGAGCAGCGCATCACCGCAAAGACCTGCGTGCTGGCGGCGGGCGGCTTCGAGTCCAACCGCGAGTGGCTGCGCGAGGCCTGGGGGCAGAACGCGCGCGGCGAATGGCCGTCCGACAACTTCCTGATCCGCGGCACGGCCTTCAACCGCGGCGTGCTGCTGCGCCACCTGCTTGAGGACCATGGCGCCGACCGCATCGGCGACCCCACCCAGGCCCACATGGTGGCCATCGATGCGCGCGCGCCGCTGTACGACGGCGGCATCTGCACGCGCATCGACTGCGTCTCGCTGGGCGTGGTGGTCAACCGCGAGGCCGAGCGCTTCTACGACGAGGGCGAGGACTTCTGGCCCAAGCGCTATGCCATCTGGGGCCGCCTGGTGGCCCAGCAGCCGGGCCAGACCGCCTGGTCCGTCATCGACGCCAAGGCCATAGGCCGCTTCATGCCGCCAGTCTTCCCGGGCGTGCGCGCCGACTCCCTGCCCGAGCTGGCACGCAAGCTGGGCCTGGACGAGGAACGCTTCATGCAGACCCTGGATGCCTACAACGGCGCCTGCCGCGTCGGCCACTTCGATCACACGGCGCTGGACGACTGCCACACCGAGGGCCTGGCGCCCGCCAAGACCCACTGGGCCCGCCCCATCGACACGGCGCCCTTCTACGGCTACCAGCTGCGCCCCGGCGTGACCTTCACCTACCTGGGCCTGGAGACCGACGACACGGCGGCCGTGCGCTTTGCCGGCCAGCCCAGCACCAGCCTGTTCGTGGCCGGCGAAATGATGGCCGGCAACGTGCTGGGCAAGGGCTATACGGCCGGCGTGGGCATGTCCATCGGCACGGCCTTCGGCCGCATCGCGGGCCGCAACGCGGCCCTGGCCGCCACGGGCCACCCCGCCGTGCGCGGCGCAGTGACAGAGAAGGCTTGACCGAGATGCAGACCCTGAACGCCCTGGCCCAAGAAGCCCAGGACCTGGCCGCCGGCCGGGTCATTCCCATCCTGCCGGTCTCCACCGAAACCGCCGCCGAAGGCGAGGTGGCGCGTGCCCTGCAGATCTGCAACGCCTGCCGCTACTGCGAAGGCTTTTGCGCGGTCTTCCCGGCCATGACGCGGCGCCTGGAGTTCGGCAAGGCCGATGTGCACTACCTGGCCAACCTGTGCCACAACTGCGGCGCCTGCCTGCATGCCTGCCAGTACGCGCCGCCGCATGAATTCGCCATCAACATCCCCAAGGCCATGGCCGAGGTGCGCGGCCAGACCTATGCCGACTACGCCTGGCCGCCCGCCCTGGGGCGCCTGTACCAGAGGAACGGGCTCACGCTGTCGCTGGCCCTGGCCGCAGGCCTGTCGCTGTTCCTGGTGCTGGCCGTGGCCCTGCAGGGCGGCCCGGGCCGGCTGTGGGGCGCCGACCTGGGCGCCAACTTCTACAACCTGTTCCCGCACAACCTGCTGGTGGGCATCTTCGCGCCCGTGTTCCTGTTCGTGGTGCTGGCGCTGGCCATGGGCGTGCGCCGCTTCTGGAAGGACGTCAAGCCCGCCACCGGCGGCGTGGACGTGGGCACGCCGGCGGCGGCCGAGGCCGCGCACGACGTGCTGCGCCTCAAATACCTGGACGGCGGCCACGGCGAGGGCTGCCACAACGAGGACGATGCCTACACCCTGAGCCGCAGGCGTTTTCACCACCTGACCTTCTACGGCTTCCTGCTGTGCTTTGCGGCCACGGCGCTGGCCACGGTCTACCACTACGTGTTCGGCTGGGCCGCGCCCTACGAATTCCCCAGCCTGCCCAAGCTGCTGGGCGCCGTGGGCGGCACCAGCCTCATGCTGGGCACCGCAGGCCTGTGGCGCCTGAACCGCAGGCGCCACCCGCTGCATGGCGACGCGCGCCAGAAACCCATGGACCTGGGCTTCATCGCCCTGCTGTTCCTGGTCGCGGCCAGCGGCATGGCGCTGTGGCTGGGCCGCGGCACGCCGGCCCTGGCCCTGCTGCTGTGCCTGCACCTGGGCGCGGTGATCGCCCTGTTCGCCACCCTGCCCTACGGCAAGTTCGCGCACGGCGTGTTCCGCACGGCATCCCTGCTGCGCCACAACACCGAAAAGCGCCAGCCCAGCCCCATCGGGCTGGGTGCCGACTAGCCGCATCCGCCCCGATTCCCAGCCAATGACGGAGACAACCCCATGATGAACAAGCGCAACTTCCTGCACGCCACCGCCCTGGCCGCCTCCCTGCTCGCACTGGCCGCCAGCGCGCAGGCCCAGGACTTTCCTCCCAAAAAGCCCGTGTCCCTGGTCGTGGGCTTCGCCGCCGGCGGCGCCGCAGATGCGGCCGCGCGCCTGATCGCCAAGAAGCTGGGCGAGAACATCGGCCAGAGCGTGGTGGTGGAGAACAAGGGCGGCGCGGGCGGCAACATCGCCCACCAGCAGGTGGCCAATGCGGCGGCCGACGGCTCGGTGCTGCTGTTCGGCTCGGTGGGGCCGCTGACCATTGCGCCGCACCTGATGAAGCTGCCCTACGACCCCTTCAAGGACCTGGCGCCCATCTCGGGCGGCGTGAACTTTCCCAACGTGCTGGTGGTGCACAAGGGCGCGGGCGTGAAGACCCTGGCCGAGTTCGTGGCCAAGGCCAGGAAGAACCCGGGCACGGTGGACTACGCCTCGACGGGCGCGGGCTCGGCCTCCCACCTGGCAGGCGAGCTGTTCAACCAGCGCGCGGGCATCGACATGGTGCACGTGCCCTACAAGGGCGGCGCGCCCGCGCTGCAGGACCTGCTGGGCGAGCGCGTGACCAGCTACTTCGCAGCGCCGCCCACGGCCCTGCCCCACATCGAGGCCGGCAAGCTGATCCCGCTGGCCACCACGGGCCTCACGCGCCCGGCGTACATGCCCGACATCCCCACGGTGGCCGAAGCCGGCTATCCCGGCTTCGAGGCACTGAACTGGTATGCCTTCGTGGCACCGGGCAAGACGCCCAAGCCGATGCTGGACCGCTGGAACACCGAGATCGTCAAGGTACTCAATGACCCCGGCGTCAAGGACGCGCTGAACAAGCACGGCCTCACCCCCCAGCCCACCACGCGCGCCGAGTTCGCGGCCTTCATGAAGAAGGAGTACGAGCAGTGGGGCAGGCTGGTCAAGGAGCGAAAGCTCACGGCGGAGTGAGCGGCTTGCGCACGTTCAGAGCTTGATCGGCTTGCGTGCCACGGGGGCTGCAAAGCCCGCGCACAGGCGGTTCCAGACATTGATGCTGCCTATGGCATAGGTCAGCTCCACCATCTCGCGCTCGCTGAAATGCGCGCGCAGCGCCTCGAAGTCCTGCTGCTCGGGATGGGCCTGGCTCAGGCGCGTGCAGCGCTCGGCCCAGTTCAGGGCGGCGCGCTCGCGCCCGTCGTAGAAATCCACCTCGGGCCAGGTGACGATGCTGTTGATGCGCTGCAGGTCCTCGCCCCGGGACAGCAGTTCGCGCGTGTGCATGTCCACGCAGAAGGCGCAGCCGTTGATCTGCGAGACGCGCAGGAACACCAGCTCCAGCAGCTGGATGCCCAGGCTGGACTCGTGCAGCAGCGCGTTGATGCCGGCCTGGGCCTTGTACAGCTCAGGGGCGACGGCCTGGAAGTTCAGGCGCGGCGTGGGGGCGGCAAGAGGACGGGCGCCGGTGGCAGCGGAAGACGAAGCGGTCATGGAAAACACTCCTTGAGGGATGTAGCAGCCGGCCGGAATGGCTGGCCCATACCTTCAAGACGCGCGGGGCGTGCGCGTTGTGACAGCGTTGGTGAAAATTCTTTCGCAGCCCCGGCCCCCATCGCCCGTTCCCCCCGGCTGCCCCTCAATCCGCCACGATGCGCCGCTCCGTGGCGATCTTGCGGTACAGGGCGTTCTCGGCCGCGATCTCGTGCGCGAACTCCTCGGGACGGTTGCCGATCACGCGCGAGCCCGTGTCCTCGATCTGGCGGCGCACCTCGGGGCTGGCCAGCGCGCGCTGGGCGGCCGCATGCAGGCGCGCCACAATCTCGGGCGACAGCCCCTTGGGGCCGTAGATGCCATAGAAGGCGCTGCGGTTGACAGGCTCCAGCCCCAGCTCCTTGAAGGTGGGCACCTGGGGCAGCTGGGCCAGGCGCTCGGGCGCGGCCACCGCCAGCGCGGTGAGCCGGCCCGCCTTGATGAAGGGCAGGGCCGAGGGCAGGTTGTCGAAGACGATGGGCACCTGGCCCGCCACCGCATCGTTGAGCGCGGGGCCCGATCCCCGGTAAGGCACATGCGTGAGCGACAGCCCCGAGCGGCTGGACATCAGCTCCATCAGCATGTGGCCTATGGAGCCCGTGCCCGCCGTGCCGTAGGCATGCTTGCCGGGGTTCTTCTTCACCTCGTCCACGAAGGCCGCAAAGCTCTGCGCCTTGAAGCCCGGATGCACGGCCAGCACATTGGGCGTGGCCGCAATGTTGGTGATGGGCGTGAAATCGGTGAGCGGGTTGTAGGGCAGGCGCGGGTTGATGGCCGCATTGGTGGCCGTGGTGGACACGGTGGCCACGCCCAGCGTGTAGCCGTCGGGCTGGGCGCGCGCGGCCTCGTGCGCGCCGATGGCGCCTCCGCCGCCGCCCTTGTTGTCCACCACCAGCGGCTGGCCCAGGGCCTCTGCCATGCGCGGCGCGATCGCGCGCGCCACGATGTCGGTGGTGCCGCCGGCCGCAAACGGCACGATCAGGCGCACCGGGCGCGTGGGATAGGCGCCGGCATCGGCCGCCATGGCGCCCGGTGCGGCGCCTGCGGCCAGCAGCAGGGCGCACAGGCTGCGGCGTGAAGTGAAGTGGTTCATGGGATGTCTCCTGGGAATGGCTGTGTTTTGAACGGACGGTGGAGGTTTCTGTCAGGCCGATGCGCGGCGCACGATGTGCGAGCGGTCCAGCGCGCCGCAGGAGGAGGCGCCCAGCATGGCCAGGTTGCGGTCCACCTCGTCGCGCAGCAGGCCGATGGCGTGCAGCACGCCGGCCTCGCCGCCCACGGCGGCGGCGTAGTTGAAGGGCCGGCCCACCAGCACCATGCGCGCGCCCAGCGCCACGGCCTTGAGCACATCGGAGCCGCGCCTGAAGCCCCCGTCGATCAGCACGGGATAGTCCGGCCCCACAGCCGCCACCACGTCCTCAAGAATGCGCATGGCCGACACCGCGCCGTCGAGCTGGCGCCCGCCATGGTTGGACAGCACGATGCCGTCGGCCCCCACGCGCCGCGCCTGCAGCGCGTCCTCCACGCTGAGCACGCCCTTGATGACCAGCGGCCCCTTCCAGCGGCGGCGGATGGCCTCGATGTGGCGCCAGCTCAGGTGGTCGCGTGCCGAAAAATCGCGCATCACGCTGGACGACATGATGGGCGCGCCGCGCGTGGCAAAGGAGTTCTCGAAATGCGGCATGCCGTGGCGCAGCAGCGTGCGCAGGAAGGTGCCGGCCACCCAGCCCGGGCGCACCATGCCGTCCCAGGCCAGGCGCAGGCTGGGCTTGAGCGGCGTGGAAAAGCCGGTGCGGATGTTGTTCTCGCGGTTGGCGGAGATCGGTATGTCCACCGTCACCACCAGGGTGCGAAAGCCTGCGCGCTCCACGCGGTCGATCAGCGCGTCGATGCGGGCCTGGTCACCGGGGATATAGGCCTGGAACCAGGTGGCCGGGCTCTCGCGCGCCACCTCCTCCATGGGGATCAGCGAAGTGCCGCTCATCACCGACACAATGCCCGCGCGCTGGGCCGCGCGGGCCAGCACCAGGTCGCCCCGGTAGGTGGACAGCGCATTGATGCCCATGGGCGCAATGCCGAAGGGGCTGGCATAGCGCTCGCCGAACAGCTCCACGGCCTGCGAGCGCTGCGACACATCGGCCAGCACGCGCGTGGTCAGGCCCCATTCGCCAAACACCTCGCGGTTGTCGCGCAGCGAGGCGTTGTCCTCTGCCGCCCCGGCGATGTAGCCGAAGATGGGCCGGGGCAGCCTGCGGCGCGCGGCTTCCTCGAAATCATGCAGCGACAGCATGCGGCGCAGCACGGCCGGGGCGCGCGGCGCCGGCAGGGCGGATGCCGAAGGCGTGGAGGCAGAGGCAGAGGAGGAAGCGATGGCGGCCATGGTGCGGACCTCGGAATGTTCAGGAACCGGCGCCACTGTAGGCCGCGCATCCATTGAATGAAAGTGGATTATTTAGAATGCACTTGTTCGCTTTTTGCCAATGACAAGCCCATGTCCACACCCTCGGTCAAGCAGCTCGAAGCCTTCTGGTGGGCCGCCACCTGCAGCAACTTCGCCACGGCCGCGCAGCGCGTGCACCTGTCCGTGTCCTCGCTGTCCAAGCGCATCACGGAACTGGAGTCCGCGCTGGGCCAGCCGCTGTTCGACCGCAGCGGCCACCGCGCCGTGCTCACCGACGCCGGCCAGCGCCTGCTGCCCGCCGCGCTGGAGGTGCTCAACGCCATGGCCGCGCTGGGCCAGGCCCTGGACACGCGCGAGGCACTGGCCGGGCATTGCCGCTTCGGTGTGGGCGACCTGTCGGCGCTGACCTGGCTGCCGGCCTTCGTGGCCGCCGCGCGCCAGGCCCATCCGCAACTGGTGCTGGAGCCCCATGTGGACGTGGGCGGCGTGCTGGAGCAGCGGCTGGACGACGGCGAGCTGGACTTTGCCGTCATCGCGGGCCGCTCCTCGCGCAGCAGCCTGCTGTCCCGCCCCGTGGGCGCCGCACGCTTTGCCTGGGCCGTGGCCCCCGGCCTAGCAGGCGCGGGCCGCCTGGGCGCCACGGCCCTGCTGCAGCGTCATGCGCTGGTCACCCTGCCCCCGCAGGCCGGCACCACGCGCCTGCTGGACGACTGGCTGCTCGCCCAGGGCGCCAGCGTGCGCGAGCGCATCCTGTGCAACAGCTGGGGCGCCGTGGCCGGCATGCTGCGCGCCGGCCTGGGCGTGGGCTTCCTGCCCACCGGCTGGATCGCCGCCCTGGGCCTGCGCGCCGTCGGGGGCGCCCATCCCAAGGCCGCCCTCGCTCCCCTGCACTACGCCTTCCAATGGCGGCGCGGCGACGCCCGCGCCCTGATCCCGGCCATGCAGCAACTGGCGCAGGCGCAGGTCGATTTCACGGTGATGCCGGGGTTGGTGGGTGCAGGGCCAAACGCCTCGCCGCATCACACTCGCAGCAAAGGCCATCCAGCCGAAATCGGGCAAGATGGCACTTGGAAGCAGACCTCCCGTAACCTGTACGACACAGACGAAGATGCCGCCTGCCATCGCTGAAGTCATTGAAATCCAGGGCCGCTCCGAGCAAGGCGCGCAAAAGCCGTTTCTGTGCCGGGCCGACGATGGCCAGACCTACTACGTCAAAGGACGGCAGACGGATCGGTCCAGCCTGTGCAACGAGTGGATCTGTGCACATCTGGCCGTGCAGTTGGGCCTGCCGCTGCCGCCCTTCAAGCTGCTGCATGTCAGCCAGGAACTTCTGGACGAGGCGCCCAGGCCATGGCGTGAATTGGGCTGCGGCATAGCGTTCGGCTCGCAGCGTCATCCCGGATGCATCTGGTTCGACAAAGCCCAGATCCTGCATGTACCGCAGGACCTGCAGGCCAGCATCCTCGCCTTCGACTGGTGGGTACAGAACGTGGACCGCATGGACGGCAACTCCAACCTGCTGTGGGATGCGCATCGCAGCGCATTGGTGGTCATCGACCACAACCTGGCCTTCGACCCGCATCTGGACGCCGCAACCTTTATCGAGAATCACATTTTCAGAGGCTGCTGGCAGAAGACAGATCTTGTGTCGCGCGACCGGCTACAGGATCAACTTTCCGAGGCGATGGATGCCGCTTTCCGCTTTGCCTGCGACAATATTCCACCGGAATGGCATTGGAACAACCCGGAATGCGACATCCCCGCCAGGGTGGACATCAATGCCATTGCCGCGACGCTTGCGAAGTGCAAATCGCCCGACTTTTGGAGGTTCACATGAAGCCTCTTGCCTGCCGCTATTCGATAGTCCAATTTGTCCCGTATGCCGAGACCGGCGAGTTCGCCAACGTCGGCATTGTGCTGACCTGCCCGCAAAGCGGGTACTTCGGTTTTCTGCTGCAAAGCCGTAAGTCCAAGCGCGTCACCGATTTCTTCGATGCGCTTGACAGGGATTTTTACAAGAGCGCAGTCAAGGCCGTGGAGGAAGAGTTGTCGCGGCTCGAGACTCTCGCCCACAGCCTTGCGCCGCAGGCGAAGACAGATGCTTTGAGGGGGATGATGGCCGCGCTCGAGCAGCCACGCGAAGCCATTGTGCGCTTCAGCCCCGCCAGAGTGGTGCTCACCCAGGATCCGGCCCGGGAGTTGCAGCAGCAGTTCGACCACTATGTCGACCATGCTTTTGCCACGCCCGAGTACGTGGAACGCACGATGAACGAACGCCTGAGGGCTTTGTTGGGCGGCCTCGAATTGGATGCGCCGTTCAGGCCGGCGCGCATAGGCAACGAATACGTCAGTGCCCGGTTCGACTTCGTGCAGACGGTGGGCGACAAGCCCCGGAAGATCATCAAGGCCCTGCATCTGGGCCAAAGCGATGCCAACGACATTGCTGCGCATGGCGACGTCTGGACCGGCAAGATCGCGCGACTGATCCGGCAGCGTGAATTGCCCGGAGACATCCTCGTCAACGTGAACCTGCCTCCACAGGACAAGCAGGCTCACAGGGAAGTCAGCCAGGACATCATGCGGGAGCTCGAGCACCACAAGGTGATCGTGGTGGCTGGCGAAGGCCAGTCCGCCATGCAGAGCATCAAGGAATTCGCGCAGCATTAGGCGCGGCCCTGCGGACCGCGCGTTTACTGGGCACAGCGCCGTCCAGCGGTCAGCCCTCCCCCCACTCCACCAACTGCGGCCGCACCTGCACCACCTGCCCCGCGCGCAGACCTTCGCCGTCGATGGCGCGGAAGGCCTCGGCCATCAGGCCTTCGACGTTCTGGCGCACCATGTGCACCGGAAAGCGCAGGCATTCGGCATAGGGGTCCCAGTCGTAGCTGCCAAAGCTGCATTGCGTCAGTTCCGCATCGGGCAGTGCGCGCAGGAAGCGGATGGCGCCTTGCAGCGTGATGCCCGATGAGAACAGCAGGGCGCGCGGCAGGCCGCCCAGGCGCTGGTAGAGCGCTGCCATGGCAAGGCGGGCCGCTTCGGGGTCGTAGCCGCAGCAGACGATGTGCTCGTCCGCCACCGGCGTGTGGGGCGCCAGGGCTTCGCGAAAGCCGGCCAGGCGCTGCTCGGTGGCGTACTCCTTGCGGACGCCGCCCAGAAAGCAGACGGCGTCCTGCGGCGCACCTGCCGGGGGCCTGGAGCGCGCCAGCAGCAGGCGCGTGAGTTCGGCCGCACCCCAGCGGTTGTCGCTGGTGACGGAGGGCGCCTTTTTCCCGGGCAGATCCACGTTGACATGGCGCACGCCGGCCTGGCGGCATTCGGCGCTGATGGCGTCGGGCCGGGTGGCGCCCGTGACGATGAGGTGCTCCACGCGAAAGGCGATCAGCGAGCGCACGGTCTCCACCTCCAGCGCGCCGTCGCGCAGCGTGCTGACCACCAGCGGGCACAGGCCGCGCGCGTGGGCCATGCGCTCGAAGGCCTGGGACAGCGCGCCGAAGAAGCGGTCCTCGTGCGTGGGAATCACCATGCCGATCAGCCCCGAGCGCTGGCGGCGCAGGCCGCTGGCCTGGCGGTTCACGGCAAAGCTGTGTTCCTGGGCGAGCTGCTGCACGCGGCGCGCGGTCTCCTCGCTGATGCGCCGCGACTGCCAGCTGCCGTTGAGGATGGCGCTGACCGTCGAGGCCGAGGTGCCGGCCAGTTCGGCCAGGTCGTAGATGGTGGAGGTTCGGGGGCGGTTCACGGTGCTCTGCAGGGGTTGGGACGGGAGCGCTCGGCGGCCATCGTAGCCGCTGCGGCAGCGATTCGGGCGGACCGGAGCCGGCACGCAGCAGCGGCCCGGGAAATCCCGCATCGGCAATGGAAGTCCATCTGTCTATAGTTTGCACAATCGATTGTGCAAAACAGAGGGAGGAGCGCCATGTTCCATGGATTCAGCCGGTTCTCGAGGGCACTGTTGGCCTGCACCCTGACGGTGCTGGCAGGCGCGGCCGGTGCCGAGGATGTGTCGGTGGTGGCCAAGGTCGGGGGCATTCCGTGGTTCAACGCCATGGAGACCGGCATCCGCAAGGCAGGCCGCGAGCTGGGCATCTCCAGCGGCATGGTCGGCCCCACCGAGGCCGATGCGGCCCAGCAGGTGCGCGCGGTCGAGGACCTGATCGCGCGCCGCAGCAAGGTCATCGCCGTGGTGCCCAATGACGCCAGGGCGCTGGAGCCCGTGTTCCGGCGTGCGCGCAGCGCGGGCATCAAGGTGCTCACGCACGAGTCGCCCGAGCAGAAGGGCGCCGACTGGAACATCGAGCTGAGCAGCGTCGCGGGCTTTGGCGAGCGCCACATGGACAGCCTGGGCAAGGCCATGGGTGGCGAAGGCAAGTACGTGGTCTTCGTGGGCTCGCTGACCGTGCCGCTGCACAACGCCTGGGCCGATGCGGCCATCGCCCACCAGAAAAAACAGTGGCCGAAGATGCAGCTGGTGTCCGAGCGCTTAGGCGTGGCCGAGAGCCTGGACGACTCCTATCGCAGCGCCCAGGACCTGATGCGCGCCCATCCCGACCTCAAGGGCTTCCTGGCCTTCGGCAGCCAGGGCCCCATTGGCGCGGGCCGCGCGGTGGCCGATGCGCGCAAAGCCGAGCGCATTGCCGTGGTGGGCTCGTTCTCGCCGGGCCAGGGCGCCAAGCTGGTGCGCGACGGCGTGATCCGCGAGGGCTTCATCTGGAACCCCGCGCTGGCCGGCGAGGTGATCGTGCATGTGGGCAAGATGCTGATCGACGGCCGCGAGCCCACGGACGGCATGGAGATACCGGGCCTGGGCAAGGTCCAGGTGGACCGCGAGCGCCGCAACATCCAGGGCCAGAAGCTGGAGCCGATCAACCGGCAGACCATAGACCGGCTGGTCGGCCTGGGCCTGTGAGCCGCGCGCTGCCATGGATGCCACCACAACGGCACTGGTCCGCATGCAGGCGGTCACCGTGCGCTTTGGCGACGCCACCGCGCTGCATGCGCTGGACTGGGACGTGATGCCCGGCGAGGTGCACTGCCTGATGGGCAGCAACGGCAGCGGCAAGAGCACGGCGATCAAGGTGCTCAGCGGCGTGCACGCGCCGCAGCCGGGCGCGCGCATCGACATCGGCGGACAGCCCGTGCAGCGGCTGGACCCGGCGCTGGCCAAGTCCCTGGGCATTCAGGTGATCTACCAGGACCTGTCGCTGTTTCCCAACCTGAGCGTGGCCGAGAACATCGCCTTCGACCAGGCCATGGGCCGCTGGTGGGCGCCCGTGCGCCGCAGGCGCCAGCGCGAAGCCGCCCAGGCCGTGTTGCGGCGCCTGGGCATTGCGCTGCCGCTGGATGCGCGGGTGGGCGACCTGCCCATTGCGGGCCGCCAGCTTGTGGCCATCTGCCGGGGCATGGCGGCCCGGGCCAGGCTGCTGTTCATGGACGAGCCCACGGCCTCGCTCACGCGCGCCGAGGTCGATGCGCTGCTGGCCGTGGTGCGCCGGCTCCAGGCCGATGGCATGGCCATCGTCTTCGTGAGCCACAAGCTGGACGAGGTCATGGAGATCGCCGACCGCGTCACCGTGCTGCGCGACGGGCGCAAGCTCGGCACCTGGCCCGCCGAGCAGTTGTCGGGCCGGCAACTGGCCGCGCTGATGACCGGGCAGGAAGTGGATGAGCGCCTGCATGCGCGCGACATGTCCGCCGCGCCCGCGCTGCTGGAAGTGCGCGGCCTGGGCCGCGACGGCGACTACGAGGACGTGAGCTTCGACGTGCGCGAGGGCGAGATCCTGGGCCTGACCGGGCTGCTGGGCGCGGGCCGCACCGAGCTGGCCCTGGGCCTGTTCGGCATGCGCCGGCCCGATCGCGGCAGCATCCGCCTGGGCGGCCGCACGTTGGTGCTGCGCAGCAACCGCGACGCCATGGCGGCGGGCATTGCCTATGTGCCCGAGGACCGCCAGTCCATCGGCCTGAACCTGCGCCAGTCCGTGCAGGACAACCTGGTGCTGGCCATGCTGCCGCGCCTGTCCGGCCCGCTGGGCTGGCTGCCCGCCCGCCGCCGCGCCGCCACCGCAGCCCAGTGGCGCGACCGCCTGCGCATGCGCCTGCCCGCGCTGGACGCGCCCGTGCACCAGCTGTCCGGCGGCAATGCCCAGCGCGTGGTGCTGGCCCGCTGGCTGGCGACCGCGCCGCGCCTGCTGATCCTCGACTCGCCCACCGTGGGCGTGGACATCGGCAACCGCCAGGGCATCTTCGAGATCGTGCACGGGCTCGCCGCACAGGGCATGGCGGTGATCGTCATCTCGGACGAGGTGGCCGAGGTCCATGCCCACTGCGACCGCGTGCTGCACATGCGCGGCGGGCGCATGGCCGGCGAGTTCGTGCCGGGGGTGCATTCCGAAAGCCAGATCGAGGAGGCCGTCCATGCCTGAACAGGCACACGCACACGCACACGCGCTGCTGCAACACCCCGTGGCCCGGCTCGGCCTGGCCATTGCCGCCATGGCCCTGCTGTTCGGCGCCCTGGCGCCGGGCTTCTGGACGCTGGGCAACTGGATGGACGTGGCCGAGGGCGCATCGGTCACCGCCATCATGGCCGTGGGCCTGCTGGTGGTACTGGTCGCGGGCGGCATCGACATCTCGTTTGCGGCCACGGCCACGGTGGCGCAGTACCTTGCGGCCCTCGCGGCCACACGCCTGGGCTGGGCACCGGCGGCCAGCATCGCGCTGGGCCTGGCCACGGGACTGGCGCTGGGCGCATTCAACGCCCTGCTCATCCACCGCCTGCGCGCCACCTCCATCATCATCACCATCTCCACGCTGAACCTGTACTTCGCGCTGCTGATGCATGGCACGGGCGGCCGGTCCATCTACGACCTGCCGTCGTGGTGGAGCGATTCCGTGGTGCTGGCCCGCTTCGCAAGCGCCGACGGCGCAGACCCCGTGCGCCTGACCCTGCCCATCGTCGTGGCCGGCGCAGCCGCCGTGCTGACCGCGCTGCTGCTGGGCCGCAGCGCGCTGGGGCGGCGCCTGTACGCCTTCGGCGGCAACCCCGAGGCCGCGCACCGCATGGGCATCGGGCTGGGCGCCATCCAGGGCGTGGCCTATGGCTGGCTCGGCATGATGGCGGCCATCGCAGGCCTGGTGCAGGCGCACCGCGTGGGCGAGTCGGTGCCCAACGCCCTGGTCGGCACGGAGCTGTTCGTGCTCGCGGCCGCCGTGTTGGGCGGCGCAAGCCTGTTCGGCGGCACGGGCAGCGTGGGCGGCGTGCTGATGGGCGTGCTGCTGCTGGCCGTGCTGCGCAACGGGCTGAATCTGATGGGCGTGTCGCCGTATTTCTTCCAGGTGCTGCTGGGCGCCGTGGTGCTGGCCTGCGCGGCCGCAACGGGACTGCGGCGCACGCAGCGACGCAACCAGCAGCGCAGCGCTGACGCCACTCCTGCAGCGCCCTTGGCGGGGGCCGCGCCATGAACCGCAGCACTGGCGCGCCGCTGGGCCTGATCGCGCTGCTGGCGCTGCTGTGCGCCGTGTTCACGCTGCTGCTGCCCGGCAGCTTCGCCACCCTGGGCACGCTGCAATCGGTGCTGCTGCAGATCCCCGAACTGGGCCTGCTGGCACTGGCACAGATGCTGCCGCTGATCAGTGGCGGCATCAACTTGGCCGTGGTCGCCAGCGCCAACATGGCGGGCCTGGCCATGGCCTGGGTGCTGGTGGGAGGCCTGTCGGCGCTGGGCCTGGACCTGTCGGGCCATGAGGGCCTGCTCATCGCCGCAGCACTGACCGTGGGCGCCCTCGCCAGCCTGCTGGTGGGGCTGGCCAGCGGCTGGCTGGTGGCGCGCGTCAACGCCCACCCCATCCTCGTCACGCTGGGCACCATGTCGCTGATCAACGGCCTGTGCGTCTGGCTCACGCGCGGCAAGCCCATTGCAGGCTTTCCCGATGCCTTCCAGGCCCTGGGCTCCGCCCAGTGGCTGGGCCTGCCGCTGCCGTTCTGGATCTTCGCGGCCGCGTGCCTGCTGGTGGGCCTGTACCTGGGCAGCACACGCCACGGGCTGGCCATCCGCATGGTCGGCTCCAATGCCGAGGCCACGCGCCATGCGGGCATCGACACGCGCCGCGTGCTGATCGGCGTCTACACCCTGTCCACGCTGCTGTGCTGGATCGCGGCCGTGCTGATGATGGCGCGCTTCAACTCGGCCAGTGCGGGCTACGCCCAGTCCTACCTGCTGGTCACGGTGCTTGCGGCCATCCTGGGCGGCACCGATCCCATGGGCGGCTTCGGCGGGGTGTCGGGGCTGTTCGTCGCCCTGCTCGTCCTGCAGGTACTGTCCAGCGGGGTGAACCTGCTGGGCGCCAATGCCCAGCTCACGCAGGCCCTGTGGGGCGCCACCATGATCGCCGCCGTGGCCGCGCGCCACCTGCTGGCGCGCTGGCGGGGCCGTACCCGGGCACTCGCCGAACCCTCCCCTTCACGCTCTCGCAGAGTCCACCCGGAGCCCCTATGAACCCCCTCGGCATCCACGCCCTTGTCTGGGCCGGCGACCTGTCGCCGGCCTCCACCCGCCATGTGATCGAGCAGACGCGCCAGGCCGGTTACGACCTGGTCGAGCTGTCCCTGCACGGCCCCCGGCTCATGGACCTGGCGCTCACGCGTGATCTGCTGCAGGAGCATGGCCTGGGCGTGGGCTGCTCGCGGGGCCTGACCTTCGAGGCCGATGTCTCCAGCGAAGACCCCGCCGTGGTCGCGCGTGGCCTGGCGCTGCTGCAAGAGGGCGTGGACATCACGGCGCGCCTGGGCGGGCGCTACTTTGGCGGCATCCTCTACGGCGCCATGGCGAAATACGGCCATCCCTGCACGCTGCAGGGCCGGCGCAACGCGATCGAGGCCGTACGGCGCATTGCCGACTTCGCGGGCGAGCGCGGCGTCACGCTGGGCCTGGAGGTGGTCAACCGCTACGAAAGCAATCTGCTGAACACGGCCGCGCAGGCGCTGGAGTTCATCGACGAAGTCGGCCAACCCCATGTCTGCGTGCACCTGGACACCTACCACATGAACATCGAGGAAGCCGACCTCGCCGCGCCCGTGCTGGCCTGCGGACAGCGGCTGGGCTATGTGCACATCGGCGAGAGCCACCGCGGCTACCTGGGCGCGGGCCACATCGACTTCGCGCAGTTCTTCGGCGCACTCGCGCAGATCGGCTACCAGGGCACCGTCACCTTCGAGAGCTTCTCGTCGGCCATCGTCAACGAGCAGCTGTCGAACGCGCTGGCCATCTGGCGCCCCATGTGGGAAGACGGCATGGACCTGGCCCTGCACGCACGCGGCTTCATGGCAGACGGGCTGGCCAGCGCGCAGCAGGCACGCGCATGACGGCCATCCTGCCGCCCGAAGCCCTGGCGCGTGCATTTGCGCTGGCGCGCTCCGGCCCCCGCAGCCTGCTGGGCCTGGCGGGCCCGCCCGGCGCAGGCAAAAGCACGGTCTGCGCCGCCCTGCTGCAGGCGCTGGGCCCGCTGGCGGCGGCCGTGCCCATGGACGGCTTCCACCTGGCGCAGTCCGCGCTGCAGCGCCTGGGCCGCGCGCAGCGCAAGGGCGCACCCGACACCTTCGACTCGGCCGGATACATGGCCCTGCTGCGCCGCCTGCGCGCGCCCGTGGCCGGTGAAACGGTCTACGCCCCCGAATTCCGGCGCGCCATCGAGGAGCCCATTGCAGGCGCCATCGCCATCGCGCCCGGCGTGCCCCTGGTCATCACCGAAGGCAACTACCTGCTGATGGAGGAACAGGATGCGCCAGGCACACACTGGCATGCCGTGCGCGCGCTGCTGGACGAGGTCTGGTACGTGGACATGGACGACCGCCTTCGCATCGAACGCCTGACCCGCCGCCACGAACTCCACGGCCGCAGCCCCCAGGCCGCACGCGACTGGGTGGCGCAGGTGGACGAGCCCAATGCGCGCCGCATTGCGGCAACGCGGGGGCGGGCGGATTGGGTGTTGCGCTGGGGGTGAGGCTGCAGAACACAGCCCCCGCTCAGAACGCCACCACGCCCCCATCCTTGCGCGGGTCCGATCCGCCGATGTAGTGGTCGCCGTCGCGCAGCACCAGCTGCGCGCCGCCGAAGGCGAAGACGCCATGGCCTTCCTCGATCGTGACTTCGTGGCCGCGTGCGCGCAGGGCGGCGACAACCTCGGCGTCGAAGGCGGGCTCCACAGCCACGCCCTTGCCGCCCGTCACGCGCCAGCGCGGTGCGTCGGCGGCGGCCTGGGGGTTCTGGCCGTAGCGCAGCACGCGCAGGGCCATCTGCAGGTGGCCCTGGCTCTGCATGGGGCCGCCCATCACGCCGAAGGCCATCTGGGGCGTGCCGTCGGCGATCATCGCAAAGGCCGGGATGATGGTGTGCGAAGGGCGCTTGCGCGGCGCGACCTCGTTGGCATGGCCGGCTTGCGTGGTGAAGCCGTGGCCGCGGTTTTGCAGGCTGATGCCGGTGCCCGGCACGACCACGCCCGAGCCGAAGCCCATGTAGTTGGACTGGATGAACGAGACCATCATGCCGCTGGCATCGGCCGCCGCCAGGTAGACGGTGCCGCCGGGGCGCGGTGCGCCGTAGGTGGGCGCGCTGGCGCGCTCGCGGTCAATGAGCGCCGCGCGTTCGCGCAGGTAGCCGGCGTCCAGCAGATGGGCGGATTCGACGCGCATGTGGTCGCCGTCGGCGTTGTATTCGTGCAGGTCGGCCAGGGCCAGCTTCATGGCCTCGACCTGCAGGTGCACGGACTCCACGCCGTCCAGCGGCTCGGCGCCCACGCCCAGTGCGTCCAGCATGCCCAGCGCCATCAGCGCGGCAATGCCCTGGCCGTTGGGCGGGATCTCGTGGATCACCGAATCGCCAAAGGTCTGCGACACCGTGCCGACCCAGTCGGCCTGGTGGGCGGCCAGGTCGGCCTCGGTCATGGCGCCGCCGCAGGCCTTGGCGTGCTCGGCCATCGAGCGCGCCAGTGCGCCACGGTAGAAGGATTCGCCCTTGGTGGCGGCGATCTCCTCCAGCGTGCGCGCATGGGCTTCGCTGCGGAAGACCTCGCCCGCCTTGGGGGCCTTGCCATCGGGCAGGAAGCATTCGGCAAAACCGGGCTGGTCGCCGAGCTTGGCGCCGCCCAGCGCCCACAGCGTGGCGATGGTGGGCGAGACCGCAAAGCCGTCGCGCGCATAGCGGATGGCGGGCTGGGCCAGTTGCTCGAACGGCAGCTTGCCGAAGCGGCGCGACAGCTCCACCCAGGCCGAGACGGCACCGGGCACGGTGACGGCGTTCCAGCCCTTCTCGGGGATGCCGCCCAGCGCGGCGAAGTACTCGGGCGTCCAGGCCTGGGGCGAGCGGCCCGAGGCATTGAGGCCGTGCAATTCCTTGCCGTCCCACAGGATGCAGAAGGCATCGCTGCCCAGGCCGCAGCCCGTGGGCTCGACCACGGTCAGCGCCATGGCCGTGGCAATGGCCGCATCCACCGCATTGCCGCCGGCCAGCAGCATGGACAGGCCGGCCTGCGCGGCCAGCGGCTGCGAGGTGGAGACCATGTTGCGGCCCAGCACCGAAGAGCGGTGCGAGGCGTAGGGAAGTGTCCAGTCCGTAACAGTGCTTGTCATATCAATTTCCATAGCGCCAACGCGCCACCGATAGCTTGAGGAACCGCAGGCACGGCCCAGCTCAGGGACGCCAAGCAAGGGCCTACGCCGGCCGCGCCACCCCGCAGCAAGGGCGTCGTCCCCCTCCCGCAGGAGAGGGGGAAGCGGCAAAGCCGCTCAGGGGGTGCTTCACTCAATCCAATGTGATTTTGTTGTCTTTGATGACCTGCGCCCAGCGCGCGCTGTCGGCCTGCACCATGGCGGCGAACTGCTCGGGCGTGCGCGGCGATGCGGCTTCCACGCCCTGCCTGGCCAGGCTGGCCACCACCTCGGGATTCTGGATGGCCTTGTTGAAGGCCTGATTGATCCGCGCGACAAGTTCGGGCTTCATGCCGGCCGGGCCATAGACGCCGAACCAGGTGACCGAAGAATAGCCGGGCAGGCCGGACTCGGCCACCGTGGGCAGGTCGGGCGCCAGCGCGCTGCGCTTGTCGCCGGTCACGGCCAGGGCACGCAGGCGGCCGCTGGCCACATGGGGCATGCCGGTGGGAATGGAGTCGAACAGCAGGTGCACCTGGCCTGCGGACAGGTCGGTGATGGACTGCGCCGTGCCCTTGTAGGGCACATGGGTCAGCTGCAGGCCTGCGCGCGCCGCGAAGGCCGCCGCGTTCAGGTGGACGATGGTCCCGTTGCCGCTGCTGGCGTAGTTGAGGGCGCCCGGATGGGCCTTGGCGTAGGCGACCAGTTCCTTGACGCTGCGCGCGGGCAGAGAAGGCGTGACCAGCAGGATACTGGCCGCCCCGCCGATCTCGGCAATCGGCGTGAAATCCTTGTCGGCCTTGTAGGCCAGACGGGTCATCAGGTGTGGCGAGATGGCATGCGTGCTGCTGGTGGTGAACAGCAGCGTGTAGCCGTCCGGCGAGGCCTTGGCCGCCTCGCCCGTGCCGATGGTGCCGCCCGCGCCGGGGCGGTTGTCGATGACCAGCTGCTGGCCCAGGTCCTGCGACATGCGCTGCGCCACCACGCGCGCCACGAGGTCGGTGGCGCCGCTGGCCGGAAAGGGCACGACCAGCCGCACCGGGTGCGAGGGCCAGGACGCCTGGCCCTGGGCCACGGCGGGCAGGGCCATGGCGCCAGCCAGGGCACAGGCCGCAGCCACGAGGGTGCGGCGTGGAAGTAAAACGCTGGGCAATGCCTTCATGGGCACACTCCTGGTCAGAGGGTTGGACAGCTGCAGCCGCTGCTCCCTGCAACGCCGCAACAGGCCATCGTAGAACCCTCTCCCCTTTGCCGCCATCAGCAAATTTGCAAACCTGCGTTGCCTCTGCGGCAAATTGATGACAATCGGGGCGACATGCCCGACGCCCGCCACCTTCTCCTGCAGGACACCGCGCTGCGCTACTTCCATGAAGTGGCGCAATGCGGATCGCTGACCGAGGCATCGGCGCGGCTGCATGTGGCGGCCTCGGCCATCAGCCGCCAGATCGCGGCGCTGGAGGGGCTGCTGGGCACGCCGCTGTTCGAACGCCACCCGCGCGGCATGGTGCTCAATGCGGCCGGCGAGATCCTGGCCGACCATGTGCGCCGCGCCGGCCTGGATGCCGAGCGCGCGCTGAGCGAGATCGAGGCCCTGCAGGGGCTGCGCAGCGGCCGCGTGCGCATCGCAAGCTCCGACGCCTTTGCCAACGAGTTCCTGCCGCGCCTGTGCGCGGCCTTCCAGCGCGAGCACGCCGGTATCGTCTTCGAGGTCATGGTGCTGCCCACGCCCGCCGTGCCCGAGGCCGTGCGCAGCGGCACGGCAGACATCGGCCTGTGCTTCAGCCGCGCGCCCGAAAAAGGCATTGCCGTGGCCTGCCGCGTGGCCGCGCCGCTGGTGGCCCTGGTCGCCCCCGGCCATGCGCTGGCGCAGGCGCGGCGCCTGTCGCTGGCCCAGCTGGTGCGCCATCCGCTGGCGCTCACGCCGGCCGACACGGCCGTGCGCCAGCTGCTGGACGCCGCCTGCAGCCGCCAGGGCCTGATGCTGATGCCGGTGATGGAGAGCAACCACGGCAAGACCCTGCTGAACTTTGCAGCCCAGGGCGCCGCCGTGGCCGTGGCCAGCGAGATCGCCGCGCGCCACATGGTGGCCACAGGCGCACTGGTGGCCGTGGCGCTCAGCGACCGGGGCATGGACCTGCGCGACATCGAGGTGCAGACCCTGGCCGGCCGTACGCTGCCGCATGCGGCGCAGTCCTTCCTGGAAATGCTGCAGCTGCGGTTGCCCGGTCCCTGGTAACCAGAGGACACGGCGGGCAGCGGGCAGCACCCGCCAGGCACCACCCACACAAGGCCGGCCAGAAAAGAGACCACAGTCCGACCAGGGATGCAGGGACAAAACTCGGAAAGCTCCGATTTTTACGGCCCTGCAGACCCGCGATTCATCCATCGCCCTTGCTCGATCCGCTCAGGCTGGGAGCGGATTGGGCACGAATCGGATAGGACAACTCTGATTCTGACCCAGCCGATTCTGATTCTCCAGCGCGACCGGACAGCCAGCCGCCGGCGCCATTCCTATCATCCGCAGCTCTGTCGTCGGGCTTCCCCTTGCGGGATTCCTGGACTCCCGTTCCTGAATGAATTCATGGACAACCCGGCCATCGCCGGACCTACAAAGAAGAGGCAAGGCATGTACACGAACCAGACCGGAGGGCGCAGGCGGCAATTGCAGCGGGAGGCACAGCATGGATGAGCGAACCGAGCTGACCTTCATGCTGCATGGCCTGCCGGACCGCGACGCCAAGCTGTTCCGCTCCTATGTGCTGATGGTGAATCACCGCACGCGGCACCGCTGGACGTGGCGCGAATCCCAGGCGGACATGACGGTGGTGCATGGCGAACTGGCCCAAGCGCCTGCCGCCCCGCCCGCGCTGACGCTGCGCGTGGGAGGGCCACCGAGGGGAGCCTTCCCTGCGGGTGGCCACCTGGGCATGCCCCTGCGCGCCGAGGCGCTGGAGGAATGCCTCAACACCATGGGCGCAGGCATCCTGTCGGTGCACGGCAAACCGGCCAGCGCCAAGGTACACGCCTGCGGCCTGCACACGCAGCATCAGCTGATGCTGCTGCAGCTGCGGCGCTGGCCGTCGCCGCAACTGCTGACGAGATCCCACCATATCCGCCTGGCCACCTTGCTGACAGGCCAGCCCACGACGATGCAGACCCTGTGCCAGCGCTCGGGCCTGTCGCCCGAGACCTGCGCCGGTTTTCTGAACGAGCTGGACGCCGCCGGCCTGCTGCGCTGGGCCTCGGCCCGCCCGCCCGCCGCACCGCCCCCCGGCAACCCTGCGCCGGACAGGGGTGTGCTCGAACGCATACGCCTTCGCTTGGCCCGGTTTGCAGGAGCGCGCCCATGAGCGAACTCAAGATCCTGATTTCCGGCCCTCCAGGCGCAGGCAAGACCACGGCCATCCGCTGCGTCAGCGAGATCGCCCCTGTGAGCACCGACGTGCGCAACACCGATGACACCCTGGACAAGGCGCTGACGACGGCCGGCATGGACTATGGCGAGCTGACCCTGGACAACGGCGAGAAGCTGTACCTCTACGGCACGCCCGGGCAGGAGCGCTTTGACTTCATGTGGCGCATCCTCTCGCGCGGCGCGCTGGGCGTGATCTTGCTGATCGACAACAGCCGCTCCGATCCGCTGGCCGACCTGGATATCTATGTCCAGGGCCTGTCCGATGTCTTGCGCAGCACGGCATGCGTGGTGGCGGTATGCCGCATGCAGGAGTACACAGCGCCTGATCTGGACAGCTTTGCCGTGCACCTGCAATCGCGCGGCCTGCTGTGCCCCGTGGTGCCGGCCGATGTGCGCAACCCCCAGCAGGTGGTGGCCCTGATCGAGCTGTTGCTGCTGCAGATCGAAGCCCTTGCCCAGGAGAAGTCCCATGAAGAATGACGCTGCCTTGAAGGCTGCAGCCCAGGCGGCGGTGCAGTCGCTGATGAGCAGGTTGCACGGCGTGCGTGGCTGCGTGGTCAGCACCGAGGACGGCTTCGAGGTGGCCGCCCGTGCGCAAGGCCAGGGCAGCACGGCGCGGCTGTCGGCCATGGCCAGCTCGATGGCGGCGCTGGGCATGATCGCCGGCGAGGAGAACCAGCTCGGGCATTGCGCCAACGTGGTGGTCGAGGCGGCCGAGGGCTTCATCGTCATGCTGCAGGCACAGCGCCCGGGCCTGACGCTGGTCATCAGCGTGGTGGCCTCGCGCGAGGCCGTTCTGGGCCAGGTTCTCTATGTCTCGCGCGAGGCCGTGCGGACGCTGGAACAAGCGTGATGGCAAAGGCAGGCAAGGGCTGCTCCTATGCATCCGGCAAGAAGGCACCGCGAAGGTGCAGAACATTTTCGCAACACAAGGGAGTTAGGAAAACAATGGCCAATATCAAGCAAACCATGGATGAACTGATGCGCTGCGACGGCGCCATGTGCGCTGCACTGGTGGACTACAACAGCGGCATGATCCTGGGGCAGGACGGCTCGGGCGTGGACCTGGAGCTGGCTGCCGCCGGCAACACCGAACTGGTGCGCGCCAAACTCAAAACCATGCGCTCGCTGGGCCTGGAAGACACCATCGAGGACATCCTCATCACGCTGAGCAAGCAGTACCACATCCTGCGCCCCTCCACCCACCACGAGGGCCTGTTCCTGTACCTGGTGCTCGACAAGGCCAAGGCCAATCTCGCGCTGGCGCGCCGCAAGGTGCAGGACGTGGAGAATGCGCTGGTGGTCTGAACAACAGCCCCTGACTGGCTGCGCCGCTCAGAACCGCTCGGCGCACAGCGCCTGCCACTGCAGGATCTCGATCTCGCCGCGCTGCACCCGGATGAGGCCCCGCGCCTGCAGGCCCTGCAGCAGCACGTTGGTGGTCTGGCGCGAGATCGACAGCATGCGCGCCAGCTGCTCCTGCGTGATATCCAGGCGCGGCCGGGCCGGCACGTCGTCCAGCCGCTCGCCGTAGCCACGCGCCATGGCCACCAGGCGGCGCGCCAGCCGCTGGGGTGCGGGCATCAGGGCCAGGTCCTCCAGCGCCGCAAAGGCCGCCCGCATGCGCCCCGACATCAGCACGCCCAGGTCATGCCAGTGCGCGGGGTGCTGCTGCAGCCAGTCCAGCAGCGGCTGGCGTGGCACCTGCAGCACCACGCTGGGCTCCATGGCGTGGGCATCGTGGGTGCGCGGCGAACCGTCGAACAGCGCGATCTCGCCAAACCAGGTGGCTGGTCCCATGCGCGTGAGCAGCGCCTCGCGCGCCTGCTCGCTCTGGCCGCCCACACCGGAGAAACCGACGCTGCCGCGGACCACGGCGAACAAACCGCCCTCCAGCGCATCGCCGCGCAGGAACAGGGCTTCGCCCGCCTCCAGGCGGCGCGGCTGTGCCAGCGCCAGCAGCAAATCGGCAAACTGCGGCGCCAATGCGCTGAACCAGCGGCCGGCGCGCAGCGTGGGCAGGTAGGAAGAGGCGAGGGAAGCTTGCATGGAAAGGGATGTCGGGTGGCTGACAGACACAGCCGGCGGGCCTGCGTATTTTCGCCGCTGACATCGAACACATGCCAGGAGACCTTCCCATGCAAGCCTCACACCCCCTGCCCCGCGCGCTGGCGCGCCCTTGCCGCCTGCTGGCCTGCCTGGCCGCCGCCGCCCTGCTGAGCGCCTGCGCAGGCAGCAGCCTGCCGGTCTCCGACATGGCCCGGCCACAGGCAGCCAGCGCGGCCACGCGCGCGGCCCAGCAGGCTGCGCTGGCGCAGCAGCCTCAGGACGACGCCCAGGCCATGGAGGACGCGCAACGCGGCCTGATCGCCTCGGCGGATGCGCTGGTGGTGCGCAATGCCCAGGGCCGGCCCATCTGGGGCATGCAGGCCTATGCATTCCTGCAGCAGGACCAGGCGCCCGACACCGTGCACCCCGCGCTGTGGCGCCAGGCACAGCGCAACCGCGTCAGCGGCCTGTTCCAGGTGACCGACAGGCTCTACCAGGTGCGCGGCCTGGACCTGTCGAACATGAGCATCATCGAGGGCGAGACCGGCCTGATCGTGGTCGATCCGCTGATGTACACCGAGACCGCCCAGGCCGCCATGGACCTGTACTACCAGCACCGACCGCGCAAGCCCGTGGTGGCCGTCATCTACTCGCACAGCCATGTGGACCATTTCGGCGGCGTGCGCGGCGTGGTGCGCCAGGAAGAGGTGGATGCGGGCCGCGTGCAGGTCATCGCCCCGGCGGGCTTCATGGCCGAGGCCGTGGGCGAGAACGTGATCGCCGGCCACGCCATGGGCCGGCGCGCGCTCTACCAGTTCGGCATGCTGCTGCCGCGCGATGCCAGGGGACAGGTGGACGCAGGGCTGGGCAAGGCGGGTGCGCCCGGCACCATGGGACTGATCGCGCCCACGCGCGTGATCGACGAGCCGCGCGAGACCCTGCGCATCGACGGCGTGGACATCGAGTTCGCGCTCACGCCCGGGGCCGAGGCGCCGGCCGAGATGATCATGTACTACCCCCAGCTCAAGGTGCTGAACATGGCCGAGATCGCCGTGCATACCCAGCACAACCTGCTGCCGCTGCGCGGCGCCCAGGTGCGTGACGCGCTGGGCTGGTCCCGCCACCTGAACGACGCCCTGCACGCCTATGGCGGCCAGGCACAGATCCTGATCGCCCAGCACCACTGGCCGGTCTGGGGCCAGCCCCGGCTGCAGCGCATGCTGGCCGGCCAGCGCGACACCTACAAATACCTGCACGACCAGACCGTGCGCCTCATGAACCACGGCTACGTGGGCTCGGAGATCGCCGAGATGCTGAAGATGCCCGAATCCCTGGCCCGCGACGGCGCCACACATGCCTTCTACGGCCACCTGCGCCACAACATACGCGCCATCTACCAGCACTACCTGGGCTACTACGAAGGCAACCCGGCCCAACTGGAGGCGCTGCCGCCCGTGCCCGCGGCGCGCAAGACCGTGGAGTACATGGGTGGCGCCGACGCCGTGCTGCGCCGTGCGCAGGCCGACTACGAGCGCGGCGAATACCGCTGGGTGGCGCAGATCGCCTCGCAGCTGGTCTTTGCCGACCCGGCCAACCAGGCCGCGCGCCGCCTGGCCGCCAATGCCTATGAACAGCTGGGCTACCAGATGGAATCGGCCACGGCCCGCAACGCCTTCCTGCAGGGCGCGGCGGAGCTGCGCCAGGGCGTGCCCCAACTGCCCAGGCCCGGCAGCGCCGCGCGCGACCTGGTGCGCAGCCTGCCGCTGGAGATGTTCTTCGACTACCTGGGCGTGCGGCTGGACGCGGGCAAGGCCGCAGGCCAGCGCATCGTGCTCAACTGGACCTTCACCGACACCGGCGAGCAGCGCAGCCTGAACCTGGAGAACAGCGCACTCACCCAGAGCCCGGGCCTTGCGCCCGCCGCCCACGCGAGCCTGCGCCTGACGCGCGCCACGCTGGACGCCATTGCAGGCCAGGAGACCACGATGGCCGAGGCCATCAAGAGCGGCCAGCTGCGCATCGAGGGCGACGCCTCCAAGGTAGCGGCGCTCATGTCCATGCTGGACCGCTTCGACAGCGTGTTCCCCATCGTGGAGCCACGCCCCGAGCGGGCCGCTCAGTAACCGTGCTGGGCGCGGAAGTCGCGCGCCTTGCCGAAGTGCCCGTTGCCGATGAAGGGCACGGGCGGGCGCAGCGCCGACAGAGGCGAGGGATGGTTGCTGGTCAGCACCAGATGGCCCCGGTCGCCCGGAATGAAGGCGCGCTTGGACTGCGCATGGCTGCCCCAGAGCATGAAGACCACGGGGCGCGTGCCCTGGGCGATGTGCCGGATCACCGCATCGGTCAGCAGCTCCCATCCCTTGCCCGAGTGACTGGCCGCCTGGCCTTCCTCCACCGTGAGACAGGTGTTGAGCAGCAGCACGCCGTTCCTGGCCCACTTGACCAGGCTGCCGCCCGGGTTGGGGAACGGCGGGAAGGGCACGCCCAGGTCACGCTGCATCTCCTTGAAGATGTTCTGCAGCGAGGGCGGCATGCGCACGCCCGGCGCCACCGAGAACGACAGGCCTTCGGCCTGCCCCCGGCCGTGGTAGGGGTCCTGCCCCAGGATGACCACGCGCACCTCATCGGGCGGTGTCAGCTCCAGCGCGCGCAGCGGCTGGGGCGGAAAGATCACGGCGCCGGCTTCCAGGCGCTGGTGCAGAAAGGTCAGCAGCTGCTGGCCCGTGGCACCCGCGAAGAAGTCCTCGACCAGGGGCTGCCAGTCGGGCGCAACGGGCCAGTCGGCGGGATCGGCGGATTGGAGTTGGTCGGCTTGCGCCGGGGCGATTGCGTCGTCTTGAAGGGCCATGGCGGATGGGGGCACCGCCGCCACATGCCGAGGCAGCAGCCTCCCTCAAAAAAGTACAGCTGAAATGCATGGGCGCAAGCGCCATGCCTGTTGGATCACGGCAAGCATACCTTTCCCTGCGGCGGGGAGGTACGTCCGCCTCCAACGGCGTCCTAAAGACAGACAATGGTTACACGGAAAAACATACGAAAAACCTTGAGTCAGCCCAATGCTTTACCTAGAATTTCGTGTAAATGACCGCAAACTGCACTCTACAACTGCACCACTGCAGCGCCTGGCACGACGTCGCGAGCGTGGACCTGCGCGGGCAGCAAGGAGAAGGCTGGAAGGCCAGCACCTACTCGGGCTATACCGTGGACTGGGCGGTCCAGCATGCGGGCGCCACCGATGCCCGCGCCCTTTGTGCCCGTTGGCCTGTGGGGCTGGAGCCCCTGCAGCAGGTGCATTGGCCAGTCTTTCTGATCGACATGCTGCCTCAAGGCTTTGGTCGGCGCGAGCTGCTGCAACGCCTGGGCCAATCTCCCCTGGCAGGTGCGGTTGCCGACTGGCAGTTGCTGCTGGCCGGGGCAGGTAACCCCATAGGAAACCTGCGCGTCAAGGAAGCGGCGCAATGGCTGGGCAACCATGGGGGAGGCATGCGCGGGTTCACCGACGAGGAGGTTGCGCAACGCGGCGACGAGTTCTCCGAGTACCTTGCCTCGCATGGCCTGTTTGTTGCCGGGTCCTCCGGGATACAAGGCGAGTGGCCCAAGGTGCTGCTGACACGCGCCCAGGATGGTCTGCTGTACCTGGACCACACCCTTGCGGACGAGCAGGCGGTGCAGCACTACATCGTCAAGTTCGGACGCGGCACCGACCCGCAGCTGGCCTGCATCCTCAGGCATGAGGCCACCTATATGCGTCTGGCCGCCGATCTGGGACTGCGGGTGCATGCACCGCTGGAGTTGCACCAGCGTGCGCTGTTCATACGACGGTTTGACCGGCAGGTGCACCGGGGCGCGGTCACGCGACTGGCGCAGGAAAGCATTGCCACGCTGACCGGCATGCCAGGCTTCGAAGCCGTGCCCGACCATGACACGGTCTGCCTGGAGCTGATGCGGCACTGCAGCCACCCGCAGCAGGAAGTGCTCGAATACATCAAACGCGACATTGCCAACCTGGCCCTGGGCAACAAGGACAACCACGCGCGCAACACCGCCGTGCAGCGCGGTTTCGATGGCCGCATCGCGCTCACGCCCCTGTACGACTTTGCGCCCATGTATCTCCACCCGGACGGCATTGCCCGACGCATCCGCTGGCGGGATGAACAGGGCGGCCGGCCCGATTGGGGCCGTGTGCTGGATAGCGTCTGTGCGCTGGCCGCGCAGCTCCCTCGAAAACGCCGGGGCACGCAGTCGGATCCGTTGCAGCGCGATCCACTGGTGAAAGGCCTCAAGGCCATGATTCCCTCGCTGGAGCGCATCGCCGCAGACGGTCTGGCGCTAGGGCTGGAGCCCGAGGTTCTCGGCCACCTGCGTCCCGCCCTCCTGGCACGTGCGCAGGAGCTCGCTGCGCTGCGCTGAAGACCATGGACAAGCGTTTCACCCCCATTCCCATTGCCCAGCAGCTGGAGCTGCGCAGGCAGGCCATTGACGATGTGCTGGCCCACCCCGAATGGTCTTTGCCGCAGGCCGTGCGGCATCTGAAGAAGACCATGCGGCTGACCACGGCCGAGATGGCCAAGCTTTGCGGCGTTTCCTATAGAACGCTGCAGGACATCGAGCAGGAGCGCAGCGAAGGCAGCGTGCAGACCATGAACCGCATCTTGGCCATGCTGGGGCTCAAGCTCGGGGTGGTGCGCATCGTGCGGACCCCGGATTCACCGGCCGGCCCGCACAACGACGCGTCTTAGGCAAACAGCTTGGCCAGCGCCTCCCCCGGCTCCTTGGCGCGCATGAAGGCCTCGCCCACCAGGAAGCCGTGGATACCGGCATCGCGCATGGCCTTGACGTCCTCGCGGCTGCCGATGCCCGACTCGGTGACCAGCAGGCGGTCGGCGGGCACGTTCTTTTGCAGGTCCAGCGTGGTCTGGATGCTGACCTCGAAGCTGCGCAGGTTGCGGTTGTTGATGCCCACCAGCGGGGTCTTGAGGCGCAGGGCGCGGTCCAGCTCGGCGCCGTCGTGCACCTCGACCAGCACGGCCATGTCCAGGCTGTGGGCGATCTGTTCCATCTCGGCCATCTGCGCGTCGTCCAGACAGGCGGCGATCAGCAGCACGCAGTCGGCGCCCATGGCGCGCGATTCGTAGATCTGGTAGGGATCGACCATGAAGTCCTTGCGCAGCACGGGCAGGTGGCAGCTGGCGCGCGCCTGCTTGAGATAGTCCACGCTGCCCTGGAAGAACTGCTTGTCGGTCAGCACCGAGAGGCAGGCGGCGCTGACGCCCTTGCCGTCGCCATCGGCATAGCTTTGCGCGATGTCGGCGGGGATGAAGTCCTCGCGGATCACGCCCTTGCTGGGGCTGGCCTTCTTGATCTCGGCGATCACGCCGGCCTGGCCGGCGGCGATCTTGGCGCGCAGCGCGCCCACGAAGTCGCGCGTGAGCACGCGGCTTTCGGCGTCGCGGCGCATGTCCGCGAAGGGCATGCGCTTCTGGGCGGCGGCCACTTCCTGCACTTTCACGTCGCAGATTTGCTTGAGGATGTCGGACACGTTGCTTTCCTTGGTTTCTTGTATTCGGTGGTCGATGGGGGCTGCGCGGCTCAGGCCGTCAGCCGGGCCGTGTAGGCCACGAGTTCGTTGAGCTTGGCCAGGGCCGCGCCGCTGTCCAGCGCCGCCTGGGCGCGGGCCATGCCGTCCTCGATGCTGGAGGCCACGTTGGCCGCATACAGGGCGGCACCCGCGTTCAGGCAGACGATGTCGCGCGCGGCACTCTTTTCGCCATGGAGCACGCCCAGCAGCATGGCCTTGGATTCCTCGGGATTGTCCACCTTGAAGGCGCGCGTGCCCACCATGCGCAGGCCGAAGTCCTCGGGATGGATCTCGTACTCGCGCACCACGCCGTCCTTGAGCTCGCCCACCAGGGTGCCCGCGCCCAGGCTGATCTCGTCCAGGCCGTCGCGGCCATAGACCACGATGGCGTGCTCGGCGCCCAGGCGCTGCAGCGCGCGCACCTGGATGCCGACCAGGTCCTCGTGGAACACGCCCATGAGGATGTTGGGCGCGCTGGCCGGATTGGTCAGCGGGCCCAGGATGTTGAAGATGGTGCGCACGCCCAGCTCCTTGCGCACGGGCGCCACGTTCTTCATGGCCGGGTGGTGGTTGGGCGCGAACATGAAGCCGATGCCCACGTCGGCGATGCTGCGCGCGATCTGCTCGGGGCTGAGCTGGATGTTGACGCCCAGCGCCTCCATGGCGTCGGCGCTGCCGCTCTTGCTGCTGACGCTGCGCCCGCCGTGCTTGCTGACCTTGCCGCCCGCCGCCGCGATCACGAAGATGGAGCAGGTGGAGATGTTGAAGGTGTTGGCGCCGTCGCCGCCCGTGCCCACGATGTCCACCAGATGGCGCTTGTCCTCCACATGGACCTTGTTGGAGAACTCGCGCATGACCTCGGCCGCGGCCGTGATCTCGCCGATGGTCTCCTTCTTCACGCGCAGGCCGGTGACGATGGCCGCCGTCATCACGGGCGACAGCTCGCCGCGCATGATCAGGCGCATCAGGTGCAGCATCTCGTCGTGGAAGATTTCGCGGTGCTCGATGGTGCGCTGCAGCGCTTCCTGGGGGGTGATCTGGGTCATTGCGGTGTCTCGGTTGGGTGCCGGCCTGCTCAGGCCTTCTGTTCCAGGAAATTCTTGAGCATGGCATGGCCATGCTCGGTGAGGATGCTCTCGGGGTGGAATTGCACGCCCTCGATGGCCAGGCTGGTGTGGCGCACGCCCTGGATCTCGCCGTCCTCGCTGGTGGCCGTGATCTCCAGGCATTCGGGCAGGCTGGAGCGCGCGATGGCCAGCGAGTGGTAGCGGTTGACTGTGAACTGCTCGGGCAGGTCGGCGAACACGCCCTTGCGGTCGGTGGTGATGACGCTGGTCTTGCCATGCATCTGCTGGCCCGCGCGCACGATGTCGCCGCCGAAGGCCGCGCCAATGCTCTGGTGGCCCAGGCACACGCCCAGGATGGGCAGGCGGCCCGCGAAGTGCTGGATGGCCGCCACGGAAATGCCCGCCTCGGCCGGCGAGCAGGGGCCGGGCGAGATCACCAGGCGGTCGATCTTCTCGCGCTCGACCAGGGCGATCACCTCGTCCAGCGTGGCCTCGTCATTGCGCACCACGGTGACATCGGCACCCAGCTCGCCGAAGTACTGGACGATGTTGTAGGTGAAGCTGTCGTAGTTGTCGATCATCAGCAGTCTGGTCATACCGGCTCCTGGGTCTCAAAGGGAAAAACGGGTGGCACGGGCATGCCGCAGCGAAGGCTGGCGCGGGAATGCGCGCAATGCTGCCTGGGTCTGGAAGGGGGAATCTGAGGGCATCTGGGCAATCTCCTGGGTTCTGGGAGCCGCCGTGCCGGGGAGCCATCTGCTGAGTGAGCCTTGCTGCCGTCACGGCGGCAAGGTGCGGTACGCAACCGCGACGACGTGCCGCTTCCTTATTGGAAGCGCCACCACTGTGCAACGATGATCGAAACGGGCGTACCGTTCATGGCTGTCTTGGATCGAGAGTTCAGGTGTCTGGAAGACGGGAATGCAGCAGGCTGCATGGCGAAGCATGCTAACACAGGGTCCGCGCAGCGTGGCGGGACGACCCTGCAGGCGCCTCACTTCAAGAAATCCGGCCGGTCGAACTTCTGCTTCAAAAAGCGCCCGTTGGCCAGCAGCGCCTGCGCATCGCTGGCCGCCACATGGGCCACCACCTGCTGCATCTGCCCGGCCAGCAGCGCCAGCTGCTCGGTCAGCAGCTGCCTGGCCGTCTTGCCGTCCTGCACGGGCTGGGTGACACGGAACAGCGGCGGCAGCGCCGCATAGTGCGACAGCGTGGCGGGCAGGTACTGCAGCACCGTCTCGCGCACGGTGAACAGGCCGTCGTTGAAGACCGGGCCGGCCTCGGCCAGCGAGGGCAGCACCTCGTGCACCGAGCCGCGCACGCTGTCCAGGTGCTTTTGCATCTCGGGCGTGAGCATCGGGCGGGCCTTTTGCACCAGCTCGTCGATGCGTTCGCGGATGTCCTCGGCGCTCCAGTGCTGCTGCAGCGCCCGCTCGAAGCTGGCGCCCGCGGGCTGCAGGGCCCAGCCCAGCAGCAGGCCCGCGACGTACAGGCCCAGCGTGATCCAGCCCCAGCCGGCGCCGATCACGCCGGCAAACAGCAGCACCGGCCCCAGCAGGGCCAGCGCCAGGCCGGCGAGGTTGCCGTTGCCGTAGAAGAAAAGCTGCAGGCGGCGCATCAGGCGGGTCCGATCGCTGGCGGCGCCGTCACTGGTAGCCCCGGATTTCCTTGAACACCAGCGGCAGCCCGCTCTTGCCGGTGTTGCGCGCATCGAAGGCGCGCCCGCCCGTCAGCGCGGCCAGGGCCTGCATTTCGCCGGACTGCGCCTCGCCAAAGATGATGGGAAAAACGCGCACCAGCGGCGCGCCGCCGTCGCGCGCCATGCGCTGCTCGCGCTCGAATGCGGCCCAGTCGCGGCCGGCCGTGTTGGCGCCATCGGTCAGCAGCACGATGCTGACGAAGCGCTCGGGATCGGCCCGCAGTTCCTGGCGGGCCTGCTGCTGGGCCAGCGTGAGCGCGTCGTAGATGGCCGTGCCGCCGTCGGCCACCAGGCTGTCGGCATAGGCCAGCACCTGGGCGCTTGCGGCCTGCAGGTCGCCCGCCGCGAACTGCACGCGCGCGGGCTGGCCGACCAGACCCGAGAACGGAATCAGCAGCACGCGCTCGCGCGCCTGGAAGGCGGCATAGCGCTGGCTGGCGGCCGAGGCCTCGGCGCCGGACAGCAGCTTCAGCGCCTCCTTCATCTGCGCCAGCCGCGCACCCTTCATGGAGCCGCTCACGTCCAGCACGAAGATGCTGGTGGCCGGGCGGCGCAGATCGCTCTGGTAGGCCGAGAGCACGGCATCGATCACCTCCAGCCGGTTCGGAAAGCTCAACTCCACCACGGGCGCCGTGGGCAGGGCCGGGCTGGCCTGCGCCTCGGGGCTGGCGGGGCGCAGCTGGGCCTGGCGCAGCGGCTGGCCCTGGAAGGCGGGGGCCTTGAACTGGGCGACCAGCTTGTCATAGTCGGCGCGGCGACCGGCGTTGAGCAGCATCAGCGGATAGTCGGCCGAGATCACGCCGTCGCGCGGGTAGACCAGGGTCAGGCGGTCGGCGGCGGGCAGCTTCTCGTTCAGGCGCAGGATCACAGCCTCGTAGTTGACCAGCGCATCGACGGCGCCGGGCTCACGCTCGAAGGCCTCGGCCAGCCAGCCGGAGCTGCCTGCCGTGAGCTTCTGGCCCGACAGAAAATCCTTGAGCACCTTGGCGTTGACCTCCCTGGCGTCCAGGTCCTCAGTCTTGCCGGCCACGGCCGAGGCCACGGCGAACAGCGCGCTCATGCCGGTGTTGGAACTGGCCGGATTGGTCATGCCGTAGCGCAGCCGGCCCTGGACGGCAGCGCGTGCGATGTCGGCCCAGGTGGGCGGGGCCTTTTCCCAGCCCAGCTTGTGCAGCACGGGGACCTTCACGCCCAGGGCCACGCGCGAGTAGAAAAGCTTTTCACGCGCCAGCGGCTTGTTCGCCAGCGCCAGCGCGGGATAGGCGCCATTGGGCGGCAGGATGGCGTCGTACTGCTCGCCCGCATTGATGCGCTCGACCATCTCCAGCGTGCCTGCATAGCTGAGCTTGAGCGGTACGCCCGCCGCCGTGGCGGCCTGCTCCAGCGCGGGCGCCACGTCCTTGAGTTCGGAGCCGGCCAGCACGGTGAACGCACCCTGGGGACCGGCGGGCGCATCGGCCTTTGCGGCGGCCTGCGGCGCGGGTTCGGGCGACTTGCCGCAGCCGGCCAGGACCAGCGCAAGGCCCAGCAGCCACCAGGCCGCCAGGCGCCGGAACATGCTCACAGCACCACCTCGCCGGCGGGCGCCTGCAGCGCCTCGCGCACGTCCTCGCGGCGGCTCTTTTCCAGATAGGCGCGGGACTTGTCCACCTCCTGCGACAGCGTGTCCACCGTGGTCTGCATGGAGGCCAGGGCCTTGACCTTGAAGTCGGCCATGGCGTCCATGGTCTGGTAGATGTTGCCGAAGGCCTGCTGCAGCCTGGCGATGTCGATGGTGCTGCCGGCCGCCTGCTCGTGGATCTTCCCGCTTTGCTCGCGCAGCAGCTCGCTGGTGCCGGCGATCAGGTTGCCCGTGGTGGTGTTCAGCGCCGTGATCTGGTCCAGCACCAGCTTCTGGTTGGCCAGCGCCTGCGCCACGATGACGGCCGTGCGCAGGGCAGAGACCGTGGTGGTGGTCGCGCGGTCCACGCCCTTGGCCAGTTCGAGGTTGTTCTTGCGCACCAGGTCCAGCGCCAGGTAGCCCTGCACGTTCACCGCCATCTGGGTGAGCAGGTCGGTGACCTTCTGGCGTGCGTAGAACAGCATGTCCTCGCGCACCACGCGCGCCTTTTCAGGGTCGCTGGCGTCCAGCTGCGCCGCCTTGGCCTCCAGCGCCGCGTCCAGCTTCTTGCCGATGTGGATGTATTTCTCCAGCCGCTCCATCAGGCCCCACAGGTTGGCCTTTTCCTGCTCGATGGCGGCGTTGTCGCGCAGCAGCTCGTCCTTGCCGCGCTTGAGGCTGTCGATGATGGCGTTCAGGTGGCTCTGGCTGGACTGGAACTTGTCGAAGTAGTCCACCAGCCTGTTGCCCATGGGGATCAGGCCCAGCAGCTTGCGCGGCTTGAACAGGTCATCCTGGCGCGAGGGGTCCAGCGCCTCCACCTGGCGACGCAGGTCGATCAGGCCCTGGCCGATCTGGCTGCCCTGGTCGAACAGGCCGTTGTTCAGCGTCTTGACGGGGCGCTCCAGCATGCGGCTGGAGACGGCCGCAGCGGCCTGCACCTCCTTGTTGCCCATGCCGTGGATGCGCTCGACCGCGCCCTTGAAGGCGGGCGACTGGCTGTCGTTGGCGGTGATGTCGTCGATGAACTGCGCCACCTGCGCGTCCAGCTGCTGCACTTCCTCGGCCTTCAGGCGGACCTTGCCGCTGGCCGACTCGATGGGCACGGGCAGGGCGGGCGCGGGCGGCTCCAGCACGAAATCCTGCTCCTGTGCAGGCACGGCCACGGCGGCGCTGGCCGTGGTGGTCTGGGGGGTGTTGCTCATCGGTTGCTCCTGGAACGTTCGGTCATTTGAAGCGCTGCTCCATGTCCACGATCATTCGCTCCAGCCACTCCTGGCTGGGCGGTTCGATCACATCCACCAGCTGCGCGGGCGCCTGCACGCCCTGCCCGGCCCAGCGCTCGGGCCCGTGCGTGTCGCCGCCGGTGCGAAAGCCGTATTCCTGCGCCAATGCGCGCAGCTGCGGGTCGGATTCGAGCAACTGGCCCACGCGATCGCCTGCCGGCGTGTAGGGCACGAGCACATGCTTGGAATACAGCGTGGGCTGCGGGTAGAGCATCACCATCTCGCCGCTCCTGCGCTGCGGATGGCGCAGCAGGAACTCCACCAGCTGCGATTCATAGGCCACCAGCAGCGGCGCCTTGCCCATGCCCAGGGCCAGGTAGTCCTCGAAGGGGCCGGCCGACGAGCTTTCCTGGAAGCCCTGGCGCAGGAACAGCGGCGCCACCTGCGGCATCACGCGCTCCAGGTCGGCCGGGCTTTGCACCACCTGCTGGCCGTTGAGCACATAGCTGGCCAGCGCCAGGTACATGGCCGCGCTGTTGGAGCTGCGCACATCGGTGCTGGCGGGCAGCACGGCCTTGCCGGTGGCAAAGGCGCCGGAGGCCTTCAGGTCACGCCAGCGCGTGCCCTTGCCGGCCATGGCCAGCAGGGCGGGAAGATCGGTCACGTAAAAGAAGTCGCCCTGCTTTTGCGCAACGCCGTTGGCGATCAGGATCTCGGCAATGGGCCGCCAGCTGGCGAACACGATGGGCGTGTAGAACGGCGTGTAGACCGTGCCGGCCCTGGCCGCCGCCTTGAGCTGGGCCGCAGCCGGCGCCCCCGAGGGAAAGCCGAAGTCGTACTGCTTGGGGTCGTAGCTGTTGGCAATGCTGCGCGAGCCGGCCTTTTGCACCGTCACCGTCACGCCGTGGCGCGCCAGCACGTCGCGCACGCGCTCGTCCTGGAAGAAGGCTTCCTTCTCGGAGCCGATCAGGCCGCGTGCCGTCACGGACTGCTGCTGCGTCAGCTGCGCCTGGCGGTCCTGCACCAGGGCCGTGCGCGAGTACCAGACGCCGCCGCCCACGGCCGCCAGCAGCAGCGCCGCCAGCCCCGCCGCCAAAGCACGGCGGGCGTTCATTGAGAGGCTCCGCCCTGGATGACGGCAAGATGAAATTCGGTCATGAACGCGCGGGCCGTTGTCATGTCTTGTTCAAAAAAACTTCTTATACGGAAGTTTTGTGACACAACGACGACACACGGCCCGGCCCGCGCCGCGACTACCTCAACGCGACTATCTCAGCGCGACTACCTCAACGCGAGTTGCTCAGTGAAGCTGCGCCCACCGGGCGTTTCGCGGTGCTGCTGGGTGCGGTGCTCCACCAGCTGGTCCCACGTCTGCATCTGGCGCTCCTGCGTCTTGCGCAGCGCGCCGGTGACCTGCTTGCCGGCTGTCTCGATCAGCGTGGTGATGGTGCGGCTGTCCTGCACCTTGGTCAGGTCATAGTTGCCCGACTGCAAATCCAGCATGCTGCGGTTGCGCGCCTTTTTGGACTCGGCGTTCAGGGACTCGGTCACCACCTGGGCGATCGACTCGCCCTCCCTGCCGCGGGACTGCCGGGTGGTCTTCTGGCCCACCTGGTACTCGGCGCGGCCGATTTCGGTCACGGCGCCGAATTCATTGGTGTTCTCGAAATCACCGCTGAAGCTGGCCTGGAAATCGGCCAGACCGCTTTGCAGGGACTGCACGGAACGCTCCAGCCCGGAGAGCGCGACGATGGCGCCCGGCGCGGCCGGCGCCTGCGCGTTGTGCAGCTGACTGAAGGCACTCTTGAACATGTCCACCAGCGCCGCATCCGCACGGCCGCGCTGCGCGGCGGCATCAAAGCGCTTCAGATGCTGGTCCAGCGCCGCCTGGCGCTGCGACGCGCTGGCGCCTGCGGGCGCGTCGGACTCCAGGTTGACGGCCAGCTCGCCCGCCGCGCCCTTCATCGCCACCGATCGGCCATCGGCGCCCACATGCAGGCTGAACGAGGACAGGGGCTGCGAAGGCTTGGGGTTCTTGATGTCCAGGTCCAGGCCGGACAGAACGCTGCGGTTGAAGTCCATCAGCTTGCCCAGTTCCAGCTGGGGCTTGCCCGGCTTTCCCAGGCCTTCCAGCGCTTCGTCCAGCCCGTCGGCCAGCTGGGCAATGGCCGCGCTCTCGGCCTGGCTCAAGGTGCCGGAACTCTTGACCTCGACCCGCAGCCCGCTGCTGCTGCCCGCTTCGCTGCCGTCGTTCGTGGCAATCCGCAGCTCCACGGTCTGGCCCGATTGCGTGCGGATCTTCAGGCTCACGGTGGCAGCGCCCACGGACACATCGCTCAGTGCGGACTTGTCCAGGGCCTGCGCATCCGCGCTGCCTGCGACGGAGTCGGCCGCCGTGGGCGCCTGGTACTCCGCCACCGTCTGTTGGTAGTCCGACGGCGTGGCCGCAAAGCGCGACAGCAGGGCGCCGCCCAGGCCGCGCCAGCGGTCGGCCAGGCTGGCCGACGGGCCCAGGCCCAGGTTGCGCGCCATCAGGGTGCTGATGTCGTCCCTGTCTTGCGAGGCCCAGGCCCGGGTCAGCCTGAACTGCCCCAGTTCCACGGGCTGCGGCTTGGCATAGATGACGCTGGACCCTGTGGACTGGCCCAGCGTGACCTGCGTGCCCGGGTCGGCGGGTGCAGCGGCTGCCGTGGTCGCTGACGACCTCACGGACACCGTGGGCCGCATGCCCGCTGCGCTGGCGGCAAAGCTGGCGCCGGTGGATGAAATGCTGGTCATGGATTGATCGTCTTCCTTCGGTCTTGTCTTGACTGAATGGCGGCCCCAGGCCTTTGCAGGCAGGGGATTTTCTCTGTCCACGGACCATCGGCAGATTTCCGGTTTTCTTTACCTCCCATGCACCAATATGGTGTGAATACCTTGTATTCATTGAAATCCGGCCAATACAGGGAATGCTCGGCTGTTGGCGCAAAAAGACACCATTGCTCTACTGGGCACAGCAACCGGCGGCAAGCGGCATTCTCCCCGTGAGGCAGCCCTCTTTGACCTGAGTCAAGACTATGGAGTGAACTGCATCGATATAACGAAACGGCATCGCCAAAATCGGTCGCTGCAGTGTAACATAGATAGAATGAAAAAGACCAGGAGACGATATTGGCATGCAAACCTTTGATTTGCATGCATCAAAACAAGCTATCAAAAGCTTCGTAGTCACAGGAAATACAAACATTCGCCGTGGCGCATATGTCGGCAATGCCGCGCCATGCCCCGTGATTCCTGACGAAGCCGCCCCAAGGCGGCCTGTTTCCCGGCAGACCTTCTGATCTGGAGCATTCGAGATGACGCTATTGGCTGGCAAAAAAGGCCTGATCGTCGGCATCGCCAACCGCGACAGCATTGCCTGGGCCTGTGCCCGGGCCATGCATGCGGCGGGCGCCGAGATCGGCGCGACCTGGCAGAACGACAAGGCCCGGGCGCATGTGGAGCCCCTGCTCGACGAGATCGGTGCCGAGCTGCGCATGCCGCTGGACGTGGGCGATGACGAGCAGATGCGCGCACTGTTCGATGCCGCCGCCGTGCGCTGGGGCCGGCTGGACTTCGTGCTGCACGCCGTGGCCTACGCCCCGCGCAAGGACCTGCAGGGCCGCGTGGTGGACAGCTCCCGCGAGGGCTTTGCGCTGGCCATGGACATCTCCTGCCACTCCTTCATCCGCATGGCCCACCTGGCCGAGCCGCTGATGGCCGCCAGCGGCGGCAGCCTCATGACGCTGAGCTACCTGGGCGCCAGCGAGGTCATGCCGCACTACGGAATCATGGGCCCGGTCAAGGCCGCGCTGGAGTCCACCACGCGCTACCTGGCGGCCGAGCTCGGCCCCTCGCGCATCCGCGTCAATGCCGTCTCGCCCGGGCCCATCGCCACGCGCGCGGCCTCGGGCATTGCCGCGTTCGATGAACTCGTGGCCGACAGCGTGCGCCGCTCGCCCATTGCCGGCGAACTGCAGCCCGACGACGTGGGGCCGCTGTGCGCCTTCCTGGCCTCGGACGGGGCGCGCGCCATCACGGGCTGCACGCTGTATGTCGATGGCGGCCACCACATCCTCAACTAGCGGCTGCCGCACCGGCACCCCGCAGCACTGCAGATGACCCTCCCATTCCCCCGAACCGCCGCCGCCGCGCTGGCAGCCGCACTGGCCGCAGCCCTGGCGGGATGTGCCTCCCTGGCGCCGCCGCACGAGCCGCCGCCCCTGCCCACGCCCGAGGCCTGGCCTGCCCATCTGCAGGCGGGCGCCCAGGGTGTCGCCGCCGCCGGCCTGCCCTGGCGCGAGTACTTCACCGACCCCGTGCTGCGCCAGCTGATCGCCACCGCGCTGGAGCACAACCGCGACCTGCGCGTGGCCGCGCTGCGCGCCGAAGAGGCGCGCGCGGCCTTCCAGATCCAGCGCTCCGAGCTGTTCCCGGCCATTGGCGTGGGCGGCCAGGCCGCGCGGGCGCGCGTGCCGGGCGACCTCAACCTCTCGGGCCGCTCCGTGGTCAGCGGCGAGTACCGCGCCGAGGTCGGCTTCAGCAGCTGGGAGCTGGACCTGTGGGGCCGCGTGCGCAGCCTCAAGGACGCGGCCCTGCAGACCTGGCTGGCCAGCGATGCGGGCCGCCACGCCGTGCAGACCGCGCTGATCGCCCAGGTGGCCGACGGCTACCTGGGCCTGCGCGAGCTGGACGAGCGCGTGGCCATTGCGCGCGAGACGCTGGCCACGCGCCAGGAATCCTTTCGCATCTTCACGCGCCGCGAGGCCGTGGGCGCCAGCTCGCGCCTGCAGCTGGCCCAGGTACAGACCCTGCTGACCCAGGCCCAGGCCCTGCTGGCCCAGCTGGAGCTGGCACGCGCGCAGCAGTTGCACGCCCTGGCCCAGCTGGTCGGCGCCCACCCGGGCCCGCTGCCCGCCGCCGCACCCTTTGACGACGCCCTGGTGCTGGCCGAGCTGCGGCCGGGCCTGCCCTCGGAACTGCTCACGGCGCGGCCCGACATTGCCGCGGCCGAGCACCAGCTGCGCGCGGCCCGGGCCCAGATCGGCGCGGCGCGCGCCGCCTTCTTCCCGCGCATTGCGCTCACCGCCCGCTGGGGCACGGCCAGCGCCGAACTCGACGGCCTGTTCGACGGCGGCAGCCGCGCCTGGGCCTTCGTGCCCACGGTGTCCCTGCCCATCTTCGACGGCGGCCGGCGCCGCGCCAACCTGGAGCTGGGCGAGATCCGCAGCGACATGGCCGTGGCCCAGTACGAGAAAGCCATACAGACCGCCTTCCGCGAGGTGGCCGATGGCCTGGCCGCGCGCCGCTGGCTGTCCGAACAGATCACCGTGCAGCGCACCGCCGTGCAGGCCCAGGCCGAGCGTGCGCGGCTGGCGCAGCTGCGCTACGACAACGGCTCGGCCGCCTACCTGGAGGTGCTGGACGCCCAGCGCGACCTGCTGGCCGCACGCCAGCAACTGGTGCAGGCGCGGCGCGCCCTGCTGTCCAGCCAGGTGGGCCTGTATGCCGCCCTGGGCGGCGGCAGCGGGGCGGAACCTGCCGCGCTGCCCGCCACCGTGCCGGCCACGCCTGCCGATCCCCCGAATTCCTGAAGCATCCGGACCCGCCCATGGACAAGAACACCTCTCTGAAGAACAAGATCGTGCCGATCGCCGCCGTGGCGGTCCTGGCCCTCGTGGCCTGGTGGGCCTGGAAGACCTTCACGCCCAAGGGCCCGGGCGAGGGCTTCGTCGGCAGCAATGGCCGGGTCGAGGCCACCGAGATCGACATCTCCACCAAGCTGCCCGGCCGCGTGGAGGAAATCCTGGTGCGCGAGGGCGACTTCGTGCAGGCCGGCCAGCCCGTGGCGCGCATGCAGATCGACACCCTGCGCGCGCAGCGCCAGGAAGCCGACGCCATGCGCCAGCAGGCCGAGCACAGCGTGGCCGCGGCCGAGGCCCAGGTCACCCTGCGCCGCAGCGACCTGGCCGCCGCCCAGGCCCTGATCGTGCAGCGCGAGACCGAGGTGGACGCCGCGCAGCGCCGCTTCAAGCGCTCGGAAACGCTGGCGCGCGAGGGTGCCTCCTCGGTGCAGGAGCTCGATGACGACCGCGCCCGCGTGCGCGGCAGCGAGGCGGCGCTGGCCGCCACGCGTGCCCAGGCCGCCGCTGCCCAGGCCGCCGTGAAGGCGGCCGAGGCCCAGGTGGTCGGCGTGCGCTCCCAGGTGCAGGCGGCCACGGCCACGGTGGCGCGCGTGCAGGCCGACATCGACGACGGCGTGCTCAAGGCCCCGCGCGACGGCCGCGTGCAGCTGCGCGTGGCCCAGCCCGGCGAGGTGCTGGGCGCAGGCGGGCGCGTGCTCAACCTGCTGGACCTGTCCGATGTCTACATGACCTTCTTCGTGCCCGAGACCGCCGCCGGCCGCATCGCCCTGGGCAGCGAGGTGCGCCTGGTGCTGGACGCCGCGCCCGAGTACGTGATCCCGGCCCGCGTCTCCTTCGTCGCCAGCCAGGCCCAGTTCACGCCCAAGACCGTGGAGACCGCCAGCGAGCGCCAGAAGCTGATGTTCCGCGTGCGCGCCCAGATCCCGCCGGAGCTGCTGCGCCGCCATCTGGAACAGGTCAAGACCGGCGTGCCCGGCATGGCCTGGCTGCGCACCGATGCCAGCCATGAGTGGCCCGCCAACCTGGCCATCAAGCTGCCAGCCCAGCCCGCGCAATGAGCCAGAGCACGACGCCCCATGCCAGCGGCTGGGTCGTGCGCCTGAAGGGCGTGCACCAGCGCTATGGCCAGGTCGAGGCTCTGGCGGGCATCGACCTGGACATTCCCGAAGGCCGCATGGTCGGCCTGATCGGGCCGGACGGCGTGGGCAAGTCCAGCCTCATGGCGCTGATCTCCGGGGCACGCAAGATCCAGGAAGGCAGCGTCGAGGTGCTGGGCGGCGACATGGCCCAGCGCCGGCACCGCGAGGCCGTCTGCCCGCGCGTGGCCTACATGCCGCAGGGCCTGGGGCGCAATCTCTATCCCACGCTGTCGGTGGAGGAGAACCTGCAGTTCTTCGCGCGCCTGTTCGGCCATGACGCGGCCGAGCGGCGCCGGCGCATCGACGACCTCACCCAGGCCACGGGCCTGCGCAAATTCCTGGAGCGGCCAGCCGGCAAGCTGTCGGGCGGCATGAAGCAGAAGCTGGGCCTGTGCTGCGCGCTGATCCACGACCCCGACCTGCTCATTCTTGACGAGCCCACCACGGGCGTGGACCCGCTGGCGCGCGCCCAGTTCTGGGACCTGATCGCGCGCATCCGCCGCCAGCGCCCCGGCATGAGCGTGCTGGTGGCCACGGCCTACATGGACGAGGCCCAGCGCTTCGACTGGCTGGTGGCCATGGACGAGGGCCGCGTGCTGGCCACGGGCACGCCGGCCGAGCTGCTGCAGCGCACGGGCAGCCGCTCGCTGGAAGAGGCCTTCATCGCCCTGCTGCCCGAAGAGAAAAAGCGCGGCCATGCGCCCGTGACCATCGCCCCCCTGCCCGAGGGCGGCGAGGACGACATCGCCATCGAGGCCAGGGACCTGACCATGCGATTTGGCGACTTCGTCGCCGTGGACCATGTGTCCTTCCGCATCCGCCGCGGCGAGATCTTCGGCTTCCTGGGCTCCAACGGCTGCGGCAAGAGCACCACCATGAAGATGCTGACCGGCCTGCTGCCGGCCAGCGAGGGCCAGGCCTGGCTGTTCGGCCAGCCCGTGGACCCGCGCGACATCGACACGCGCCGCCGCGTGGGCTACATGACCCAGGCGTTCTCGCTGTACGGCGAGCTGACCGTGCACCAGAACCTGGTGCTGCATGCGCGCCTGTTCGGCGTGCCCGAGGCGGACATTCCCGCGCGCGTGGCCGAGATGCTGCAGCGCTTTGACCTGCAGGCCGCACAGCACAGCCTGCCGGCCGGCCTGCCGCTGGGCATGCGCCAGCGCCTGTCGCTGGCCGTGGCCATGGTGCACAAGCCCGAGCTGCTCATCCTGGACGAGCCCACCTCGGGCGTGGACCCCGTGGCGCGCGACGGCTTCTGGCGCCTGCTGGTGGAGCTGTCGCGGCGCGACCGCGTGACCATCTTCATCTCCACCCACTTCATGAACGAGGCCGAGCGCTGCGACCGCATGTCCATGATGCATGCGGGCAAGGTGCTGGACAGCGACACGCCCGCGCGCCTGGTGGCCAAGCGCGGCGCGGCCACGCTGGAGGAAGCCTTCATCGGCTACCTGGTCGAGGCCGGTGGCGGCGAGGCCCCGGCCGAGGAACAGCAGGCCGCACCGGCCGCCCCCGCTGCCGTGGAAACGCACGCTGCGCGCCGCCGCCATTTCAGCGCCCAGCGCATGCTCAGCTATGTCTGGCGCGAAGCGCTGGAGCTGCAGCGCGACCCGGTGCGCGCCACGCTGGCCCTGGTGGGCTCGCTGATCCTGATGTTCGTGATGGGCTACGGCATCAGCCTGGACGTGGAGGACCTGCGCTTTGCCGTGCTGGACCGCGACCAGACCACCATCAGCCGCAGCTATGCGATGAGCCTGTCGGGCTCGCGCTACTTCATCGAGCAGCCGCCGCTGACCGACTACGACGCACTGGACCGCCGCATGCGCAGCGGCGAGCTGACCCTGGCCATCGAGATCCCCCCGGGCTTTGCGCGCGATGTGCTGCGCGGCGGCTCCGTGCAGGTGGGCGCCTGGTTCGACGGCGCCATGCCCACGCGCGCCGAGACCGTGCGCGGCTACCTGCAGGGCATCCACCAGCACTGGCTGACCGAGCAGGCGCGCGAGCGCCTGGGCGTGGCGCCGGCCGGCCTCATCGACATCCAGACGCGCTTTCGCTACAACCCCGACGTGCGCAGCCTGCCGGCCATGGTGCCGGCCGTCATGCCCCTGCTGCTGCTGCTTTTGCCGGCCATGCTGACGGCGCTGGCCGTGGTGCGCGAGAAGGAAAGCGGCTCCATCACCAACCTCTACGTCACGCCGGTCACGCGCACCGAATTCCTGCTGGGCAAGCAACTGCCCTATGTGGTGCTGGCCATGCTGAACTTCCTGCTGATGTGCCTGATGGCCGTCACCCTGTTCGGCGTGCCCGTGACGGGCAGCTTTGCCACGCTGGCCCTGGCGGCGCTGATCTTCAGCGGCGCCTCCACGGGCTTCGGCCTGCTGGCCTCCACGCTGACGCGCAGCCAGATCGCCTCGATGTTCCTGGTGCTGATCGGCACGCTGATCCCCACCACGCAGTTCGCAGGCCTGGTCGACCCCGTGTCCTCGCTGGAGGGCGTGGGCCGCGCCATCGGCGAGGTCTATCCGGCCAGCCACATGATCGCCATCAGCCGCGGCGTGTTCAGCAAGGCGCTGGGCTTTCGGGAGCTGGCCGGCTCGTTCGGGCCGCTGCTGCTGTCCGTGCCGGCGATCCTGGGCCTGGCCATTGCGCTGACCAGAAAGCAGGAGAGCTGACATGCGCACCCGCCTTTTCTCCAACATCTACCGGCTGGGCGTCAAGGAGCTGTGGAGCCTGTGGCGCGACCCCGTGCTGCTGGTGCTCATCGCCTATGTGTTCACGGTCTCCATCTACACGGCGGCCACGGCCATGCCCGAGAGCCTGCACAACGCGCCCATCGCCATCGTGGACGAGGACGGCTCGCCGCTGTCGCAGCGCATCGCGGGCGCCTTCTATCCGCCGCAGTTCGCGCCGCCGGCCATGATCGACCGCACGCAGATGGACCCGGGCATGGACTCGGGCACCTACACCTTCGTGCTCAACATCCCGCCCAACTTCCAGCGCGACGTGCTGGCGGGCCGCGCGCCCGAGCTGCAGCTGAACGTGGACGCCACGCGCATGAGCCAGGCCTTCACGGGCAACAGCTATGTGCAGCAGATCGTCTCGGCCGAGGTCAGCGAGTTCGTGCGGCGCTTTCGGGGCGCCACCGCCCTGCCCGTGGACCTGGTGGTGCGCGCGCGCTTCAATCCCGCGCTGGACAAGGTCTGGTTCGGCGGGCTGATGCAGATCATCAACAACGTGACCATGCTGTCCATCATCCTCACGGGCGCGGCGCTGATCCGCGAGCGCGAACACGGCACGGTGGAGCACCTGCTGGTCATGCCGGTGACACCGACCGAGATCATGCTGGCCAAGATATGGTCCATGGGACTGGTCGTGCTGGTCACCGCATTTGCCTCGCTCAACCTCGTGGTGCGCGGCGCCCTGGGCGTTCCCATCGAAGGCTCTCAGCCGCTGTTCCTGGCAGGGGCCGCGCTGTGCCTGTTCGCCACAACGTCGCTGGGGATCTTCCTTGCCACGCTGGCGCGCAACATGCCACAGTTCGGCATGCTGCTGGTGCTCGTGCTGCTGCCGCTGCAGCTGCTGTCGGGCGCCATGACGCCGCGCGAAAGCATGCCGCAGCTGGTGCAGACCATCATGCTGGCCGCGCCGACCACCCACTTTGTCGAGCTGTCGCAGGCCATCCTCTACCGCGGAGCGGGGCTGGACGTGGTCTGGAAGCCCTTTCTCGCACTGGCCGCCATCGGCTCCGTGCTGTTCGCCCTCACGCTCGCCCGCTTTCGCAAGACCATCGGCCAGATGGCCTGAGTTTCGTTCCGCCGCCAAGGCATCTTTCCACGTCAACCAGCAAGGAGTTCCATATGAGCGCACAGACCATTCCCCTCCATCTGCTCAAGGCCCAGCTCGAACTGCAGCTGCACCTGAGCCGGCTGCTGCAGGAAAGCGGCCAGCAATGGCTGGAGCATGCCGCACGCAACGGCCCCGAGCGCATCGCCGAGACCGGCAACGAGATCGAGGGCGTGCAGCAGACCAGCAGCTGGCAGGAGCTGGCCACCCTGCCCGCCCAGGCCTTCTGGCGCCACGCCCACCTGCGCATGGGCCATGCCCAGGCCCTGGCCCAGACCGCCATGGCCAGCCAGATGACCCTGGCCCAGGGCGTGCAGCAGGCCGTGCACGACTGGCAGCAGCAGGTGGCAGCCACGCTGAGCGGCGGCGCCCAGGGCGCGGCCGACACCGCCGTGCCGTGGAGCGACCTGCTCGCCCGCTGGACCTCGGCCGTGCAGTCCGTGGCCCAGCCCGCCCATGCGGCGCAGCAGCCCATTGCGGCAGCCGCCGCCGAAACGGCCCGCGACACCACAGCCCAGGGCTGACGGCCCCCAAGGAAGCCGCCACGCGGTCCCGCAGGTGCGGGGCCGCATGGGCGCGGGGCGGCCATCCGCACCCAGCCACAAGCAATCACACGCAATCTAAGAGCAGGGCATGACATGCCGGTAAAGGAGTGGGCCAGATGAACGAGAACCTGCAGAGCCACGGCACCGTGGACGTGGGAGGGATGTGGGGCGATCCGATGAAGCTGTCGCAGGCAGCTGCACAGTACGCCACCGATGCCTGGCAGCGCACGCTGCTGTATGCCGACATCCGGCGCCAGCGCGGCAACCAGTACCGCGCCCACCTGGCCGAGGAAGTGCCCAATGTGCTGAGCTTCCAGGCCGAGATCGTGATGTCCGGCCTGGAGCTGCCGCGTCCCGTCAACTACGGGCTGGCACGCATCGCGCCCATGGAGGGCACGGTCATCGACCCGGCCAAGCGCCCCTTCATCGTCGTCGATCCGCGCGCGGGCCACGGCCCGGGCATCGGCGGCTTCAAGCCCGACAGCGAGATCGGCGCCGCGCTCAAGGCCGGCCATCCCTGCTACTTCGTGGGCTTCCTGCCCGACCCCGTGCCCGGCCAGACCGTCGAGGACGTGATGCGCGCCGAGGCCGAATTCGTGCGCAAGGTCGCCGAGCTGCACCCCGAGAGCCGGGGCAAGCCCGCCGTCATCGGCAACTGCCAGGCCGGCTGGCAGATCCTCATGACGGCCGCCGTCTGGCCCGAGCTGTTCGGGCCCATCATCGTGGCCGGTGCGCCGCTGTCGTACTGGGCCGGCGACAACCCCATGCGCTACGGCGGCGGCCTCATGGGCGGCAGCTGGGTGACGGCACTGACCAGCGACCTGGGTGCGGGCCGCTTCGACGGCGCCTGGCTGGTGCAGAACTTCGAGAACCTCAACCCCGCCAACTCGCTGTGGGAAAAGCAGTACCAGGTCTATGCCGACGTGGACACCGAGGGGCCGCGCTACCTGGGCTTCGAGAAGTACTGGGGCGGCTATGTCTTCCTGGAAGGCCGCGAGATGCAGTACATCGTGGACAACCTGTTCATCGGCAACCGGCTGGCCACGGCCGAGCTGACGACCTCGGACGGCGTGCGCATCGACCTGCGCAACATCCGCTCGCCCATCGTGGTGTTCTGCTCGCATGGCGACAACATCACGCCGCCGGGCCAGGCCCTGGGCTGGATCACCGACCTGTACCGCGACGACGAGGACATCGCCGCCCACGACCAGACCATCGTCTTCGCCACGCACGACAGCATCGGCCACCTGGGCATCTTTGTCTCGGGCGCCGTGGGCCGCAAGGAGCACCGCGAGTTCGCGGCGCACATCGACATCATCGACCTGCTGCCCGCCGGCATCTACCGCGCCGAGATCGCCGACCGCCCCGCCGGCGTGCCGCCGCAGGAGCTGACCGACGCGGCCTACCTGATGAAGATCCGCCGCAGCGACCTGGCCGAGGTGCGCGACATCGTCCGGCCCGACCCCGAAAGCGAGCGCCACTTTGCCGCCGCCGCCCGCGTCTCCGAAATCAACCTCGCCCTGTACCGCAACACCGTGCAGCCCTGGGTGCAGGCCCTGTCCACGCCGTTGTCGGCGCGCTGGCTGCAGGCCATGCATCCGCTGCGCGTGGGCTATGAATACTGGTCGGACTCCCACCCGCTGGCCCCTGCCGTGGCCCAGGCCGCCGAGCAGGCGCGCGAGGACCGCCACCCCGTCGAGCCCGACAACCCCTTCCTGAAGGCGCAGCAGGCCATGTCGCAGGCCGTGGTGCATATGCTGGACACCTACCGCGACCAGCGCGACGCCATGCAGGCGCGGCTGTTCCACGCCATCTATGGCTCGCCTCTGGTGCAGGCCCTGGCCGGCCAAAGCCGCCAGGACGACGGCCCGCCGCGCCCGCACCCGGGCGAATCGCCCGAGCACTGCCAGTACATGTGCCAGGAGCTGGCGCGGCTGCACGAAAGCGTGGCCCAGGGCGGGCTGTACGAGGCCGTCATCCGCGCCCTGTTCCACGTGCTGCGCGCACGCGGCGAGGCCGATGAACGCCACTTCCGCCACGCCTGGCGGCTGCTGCAGGATCACCTGGGCGGCGTGCCGCCCGACATGGCGCAGTTCCGCCGCATCGTGCGCCGCCAGGCCCTGCTGATGCAGCGCGAGCCCGACGCCGCCATGGCCGCCATCACCCAGTTGCTGGCCGCCTCGCCGGCGGCCGACATCCGCTGGGGCATGACCACGGTGGACGAACTGGCCAACCAGGGCGGCAACCTCAGCGATGCCGAGCACCAGCGCCTGCTGCAGGCCATGGCGCATTTCGTGCAGGCGCTGGAGGTGGCGCAGGCCAGGGAGGCCCCCCAGGAAGCGGCCCCACCCGAAGCCCCGGCCGCCAGGCCCACCCCGAGCGCACCGGCCAGCCGCGCGCACACAGGCACCCGAAAGAAGCGATGAACCTCTCCCCTGCCTCCGATGCGGCCCTGCCGCCCGAAGACCTGGCCCTGCTGCGCAACCACAGCTTCGACGAGCTGGACGTGGGCGACAGCGCCAGCCTGGAACGCACGCTGAGCACCCAGGACCTGCGCCTGTTCGCCGCCCTGTCGGGCGCGGCCGTGGCCGACGGTGCCGGTGCCGCTGCCGGCGCTGGCACGGTTGCCGGCGCCGACGATGACGACACCGCCCTGATCGCCCACGGCATGTGGGGCGGCATGCTGCTGGCCTCGGTGCTGGGCACGCGCCTGCCCGGCCCCGGCACCACCCTGGTCGGCCAGACGCTGCGCTTTCTGGCGCCGCTGGCCGCAGGCGACCGGCTGACCGTGCGCGTGGAGGTGCTGGCCAAGCAGGCCGAGCAGCGCCAGGTCACGCTGGCCGTGGCCTGCACCAACCAGCATGGCGCCGCCGTGATCGAGGGCCAGGCCACGGTGCATGCGCCTGCGCGCCACATCGAGCGCCAGCGCACCAGCCTGCCCGAGATCCGGCTGGAGGCCGGTGGACGCGACGGCCTGCAGCGCCTGCTGGCCCATGTGGCCGGCCTGCCGCCCATCCGCGTGGCCGTGGTCCATCCCTGCGACGAGCCCAGCCTCTCGGCCGCGCTGGACGCGCGCCGCGAAGGCCTGATCGACCCCGTGCTGGTGGCCCCGCGCGCACGGCTGGAGGCCGTGGCGGCCGAGCATGGGCTGGACCTGGGCGGCCTGCGCATCGAGGACGTGCCGCACAGCCATGCCGCCGCCACGCGCGGCGCCGAGCTGGCCGCCTGCGGCGAGGTCGAGGCCATCATGAAAGGCAGCCTGCACACGGACGAACTCATGGCCGAGGTCGTGGCCGCCGCCGCCGGCCTGCGCACCAAGCGCCGCGTGAGCCACTGCTTCGTGCTGCAGACGCCGCACTACCCGCGTCCCTTCATCGTTACAGATGCGGCCATCAACCTCGCGCCCGACCTGCAGCAAAAGGCCGACATCGTGCGCAACGCCATCGCCCTGGCCCATGCCATCGGCGTGCCCGAGCCCAAGGTCGCCATCCTGGCCGCCGTGGAGACCGTGAGCCCGCACATGCCGGCCACGCTGGACGCCGCCGCGCTGTGCAAGATGGCCGACCGGGGCCAGATCGCAGGCGGCGTGCTCGACGGGCCGCTGGCCTTCGACAACGCCGTGTCCATGGCCGCCGCGCGCACCAAGGGCATCGATTCGCCCGTGGCGGGCCAGGCCGACATCCTGGTCGTGCCCGACCTGGAAAGCGGCAACATGCTGGCCAAGCAGCTCATGTACATGGGCGAGGCGGCCAGCGCCGGCATCGTTATGGGCGCCAAGGTGCCCGTGATCCTGACCAGCCGCGCCGACAGCCGCGCCTCGCGCATCGCCTCCTGTGCCATCGCCCTGCTGCTGGCCCACCGCTACCGGAACTCGCCGCCATGATCCCTGCCCACACCGCATCCTCCCCCGCCCGCGAACTGGTCGTGGTGCTCAACTGCGGCTCGTCCAGCATCAAGTTCGCCGTCTTCGACGGTGCCCAGCGCCCGCTGCCGCGCAAGCCGCTGTGGAACGGCAAGGTCCAGGGCATAGGCGGGCCCGCGCCCGACTTCGGCGAGAGCGGCGTGCCGCCCTTTGCCATCACCCTGGACACAGCCCACCCCTACCGCGCCGCGCTGCAGCTGATCCGCGAGCGCATCACCGCGCGCCTGGCGCAGCTGGACGGCGCCCGCGTGGCCGCCATCGCCCACCGCGTGGTGCACGGCGGCAGCCGCTACTTCGAGCCCGTGCGCGTCGATGCCGGCGTGCTGGCCGACCTCAAGGCCTTCATCCCGCTGGCGCCGCTGCACCAGCCCTTTGCGCTGGAGGCCATGGACATCCTGCTGCGCGAGCGGCCCGAACTGGTGCAGGTGGCCTGCTTCGACACCGCCTTCCACCACACGCTGCCCAAGGTCGAGCAACTGCTGCCCCTGCCGCATGCGGCCTGGGAACGCGGGCTGCGCCGCTACGGCTTCCACGGCCTGTCCTACGAATACATTACCACCGCCCTGCCCGAGCGCCATGGCGACCTGGCGCTCGGGCGCACCCTGGTGGCCCACCTGGGCAGCGGCGCCAGCCTGTGCGCCATGCGGGGCCTGCAAAGCGTGGCGACCACCATGGGCTTCTCTGCGCTGGACGGCCTGATGATGGGCACGCGCACCGGCGCGCTGGACCCCGGCGCCGTGATCTACCTGATGGAAATCGAAAAGCTCAGCCTGCAGGAAGTGGGCCGCATCCTGTACCACGAGTCCGGCCTGCTGGGCGTCTCGGGCACCTCGTCCGAGCCGCGCGTGCTGCTGCCGCTGGAATCAGGCGCCGATGCCCGGGCCGAGCGTGCCCGCGACGCGCTGGCGCTTTACGTGCGGCGCATCGTGCGCGAGATCGGCGCCCTGGTCGCCGTGCTGGGCGGCCTGGACCTGCTGGTGTTCACCGCAGGCGTGGGCGAGCACAGCGCCGAGATACGGCGGCGCGTGTGCGAGGGCCTGGGCTTTCTGGGCCTGCGGCTGGACGCCGAGGCCAATGCGCGCGATGCGGCCGTGATCTCGGCCACCGGCAGCGCCGTCACCGTGGGCGTGGAGCCCACCAACGAGGAATGGGTGGCGGCGCGCCATGCGCTGCGCTGGCTGCCGGGCAACGCGATCCCCGCATGAGTGTGAACAGGCCCTAGGAACGATCGTCCTGCGCACCGCCTTCGCGCAGCCGCGCGAACTCGCGGTGCTCGTAGGCAATGCATTCCTCCATGAGGTGGCGGTACACCGCCTCCATCATGTCGGGCTGGCCGCCCTCGGCGGCCGTGCGCTCGCGCACGCGGCGCACGATGGCCTCGATGCGGCCCTCGTCGCGCACCTGGGCCGCATCGGCCTTGATGCGCGCGGCCTGCTGCATGTAGCCCATGCGCGTGACCAGCAGCGGCACCAGCATATCGTCCAGCGCATCCACATTGCGGCGCACATCCAGCATGTCGGTGCAGTGCTGCACCAGGTCAATGGCCTGCTTGGCGCGGTCCGTGCTCATTCCAGTCCTTCCTCCACCAGCTCGGCCGCGCGCATCAGTGCGCGCGCCTTGTGCTCGGTCTCTTTCCATTCCATCTCGGGCACGGAATCGGCCACCACGCCGGCGGCGGCCTGCACGTAGAGCGTGCCATCCTTGATCACGCCCGTGCGGATGGCAATGGCCAGGTCCATGTCGCCCGCAAAGCTCAGGTAGCCGCAGGCGCCGCCGTAGATGCCGCGCTTGGTCGGCTCCAGCTGATCGATGATCTCCATGGCATGCACCTTGGGCGCGCCCGTCAGCGTGCCGGCCGGGAAGGTGGCCTTGAACACATCCATGTTGTCCATGCCGTCGCGCAGAATGCCCTCCACGTTGCTGACGATGTGCATCACGTGGCTGTAGCGCTCCACGGCAAAGGCCTCGGTCACCTTCACGCTGCCCGTCTTGGCGATGCGGCCGATGTCGTTGCGCGCCAGGTCGATCAGCATCACGTGCTCGGCGCGTTCCTTGGGGTCGGCCACCAGCTCCTTTTCGGTGGCCTTGTCGGCCTCGGGCGTGGCGCCGCGCGGGCGCGTGCCGGCCAGCGGGCGGATGGTGACCTTCTGGCCCTCGCCCGTGTTCTCCTGGCGCACCAGGATCTCGGGGCTGGCGCCCACCACATGGAAATCGCCCAGGTGGTAGTAGTACATGTAGGGGCTGGGATTGAGCGAACGCAGCGCGCGGTACAGGCTCAAGGGGCTGGCCGTGAAGCGCTTGTGGATGCGCTGGCCCACCTGCACCTGCATGAAGTCGCCCGCGGCGATCAGCTCCTTGGCCTTCTCCACGGCCGCCAGGTAGTCTTCCTTGGCAAAGCTGCGCTGGGCCGGGTGGCTCTCGCCGGCCTTGATCTGCGGCGCGCTGACCGAGTAGCGCAGCAGATCCTTCAACTGCCGCAGCCGCTTCTTGGCGCGCGTATAGGCCTCGCTCTCGCCGGGGTTGGCATAGACGATCAGGTACAGCTTGCCCGACAGGTTGTCGATCACCGCCACTTCCTCGCACTGCAGCAGCAGGATGTCGGGGCAGTTGAGCGTATCGGGCGGGCAGGAATCTTCCAGCTTCTTCTCGATATAGCGCACGGCGTCGTAGCCGAAGTAGCCGGCCAGCCCGCCGCAAAAACGCGGCAGCCCCGGGCGCAGCGCCACCTTGAAGCGCTTTTGGTAGGCAGCGATGAATTCCAGCGGATTGCCCTTGGCCGTCTCCACCACCTGGCCATCGGTCACCACCTCGGTGCATGCCGCATCGCCGAAGCCGCTGGCGCGCAGCAGCGTGCGTGCAGGCAGGCCGATGAAGCTGTAGCGCCCGAAGCGCTCGCCGCCCACCACGGACTCCAGCAAAAAGCTGTGCTTGCCGTCACCGCCCGCATGGGCCAGCTTGAGGTAGAGGGACAGGGGGGTTTCGAGATCCGCAAACGCCTCGACCATCAGAGGGATGCGGTTGTAGCCCTGCGCAGCAAGGCTCTTGAATTCGAGTTCGGTGATCACGGGGAAAGACTCCGGATTGCGTGGCGCTGGCAGACCTGATGTGGGTGCGGGCTGCGCATGGATTGCGCCGATTCATTCGATTGGCCCGTAGGGCCTCGGGTGCACGCCGGGTCGCGCCCCGGGTGCTTCAGCTGTTCAGTTGGACAGGCTTGCGCCAGGGCCAGGCTCCCCGGTCTCCACAACCTGCAATGAACATGCGATGAATGAACATAGCGGGCAAGTGTAGCGCAGACGCGGCTGGGTACAAGTGCGGACCGGCGCCTTGCGGGGGCGCCGCAGGGGCCTGCCATGGCCACAATTGACACCCTGGTCAGCCTGACCAACAATGGCAGCACAACCTGACCAGAAAGGTCGACCATGCCGTCCCATTTCTCCGCCCGCACCGACGCTGCCTTGCCCGAGGGCGAACGCGACCCGCTGAACCGCGCCCTGCGGGACCTGAGCCATCAGGTCGGATCGGCCATGCCGCGCAACACCACGCCCATGCCGATCTCGGTCTTCAAGGCGCAGTACGGCGCGGTGCTCAAACAGGCCGATCACGACGGGGTGGCCCTCATCTCCCAGGGCCGCAAGCGCTACGTGATCGTCAGCGAGGAGCACATGGTGGCCCTGTCCGCCAACGAGCGCGCCCCCCGCACGGTGGCCGACATCTGCAGATCGCTGCCACTGCCGCGCCAGGCCGTGGATCTGTCCGCTGCGCAAATGTCCGGGGCGCGCGGCGATATCGACGTACCCGCCCGGCGCGCGCCATGAGCCGCTACCTGCTGGGCCCCCGCTGCCTGCTGTGGATGGCGAACCAGGAGCCCGCAACGCTGCAATGGTTCTCCACCATCCGGCCGCTGGACTGCATCGTCAGCGACCTGTCCATGGCCATCGCCAAGGCGGCCGTGGCCGAGACATTCCACGACCTGCGTGACCGCAACGAATGGTTCTCCCTGCTCGATGCGCTGTACGCCAACCTGCGGGCCGAAGGCGCCTCCATGCTGACCAGCGTGGACAACAAGGTGCTGGAGCGCTTCATCGAATGGCGCAACTTCGCGCCGCTGGACAGCCAGGGCCCGCAGGGCACGGCGCCCCTGGCGCAGGACCTGCGGCTGCTCATCGCCACGGCCGACCTGCTCAAGGTCTGCTACACCGAACCCGCCAACCTCTACCTGACGCAGGCCGCCGCCCGGGGCGTTGCCGTGCACGCGCTGTGATGGACTTCGACGTACCGCCCCTGTCCAGCGCGGTGCGCCAGGGCCTGCGCCGGCGCCGGGTCGTCCTGAGCCTGTCGGGCGGCGGCTATCGCGGCCTCTTCAGCGCCCATGTGCTGGAGCGCATCCACCGCGAATTCGGCAACGGCGACCTGCTGGAGAAAGTGGACCTGTTCGCCGGCACCTCCATCGGCGCCATCATCGCCACCGCCCTGGCCAGCGGCTGCCAGCCCGCGCGCATCAAGCAACTGCTGCTGGACCACGGCCCCGCCATCTTTCCCTCCAAATGGCTGCCCGGCCTGCGCCAGGCCATGGGCAAGGCGCTCTATGACAGCGCCCCGCTGCGCGCAGCGATCAAGGAGGCCATGCCGCAAGCGGAGCAGTCCGCCCTGGGGCAACTGCAGGTGCCGCTGCTGCTGCCCGCCGTGAACTGGAATTCATCGCAGCTGCACGTGCTGGCCAGCGGCGCCCTGCCCGACAGGGACCGGCTGGGCCTGACGCTGATGGACGCCATGCTGGCCTCATCGGCCGCCCCCACCTACTTTCCCGCGCACGCCGCAGCAGGCCATGTCTTCGTGGACGGCGGACTCGCCGCCAACGCGCCCGACCTGCTGGCCCTGCAGGCCGCCCGCCAGCTCTGGGGGCCGGCGGCCGACATCGTGATGATCAGCGTAGGCACCGCCAACCCCCAGCAGGGCCAGGACCCCGTGGCCATGCCCCGGCGCGGGCTGACCCTGGTCAAGCCCCTGCTGGAACTGGTCATGGCCGCCCAGGAGGTCCAGGCCGTCAAGGCGGCCCGCCAGGAACTGGGCACCAGCAGCTACCTGCGCCTGAACTTCACGCAGCCCGCAGCCCAGCAAAAGCGCCTGGGCCTGGACATCGCCAACGCCGACAGCACCCGTCTGCTGCAGGCCCTGGGCGACGAATGCATCGCCGCCCTCACGGAGCAGGAAAAGACGCTGCTGAAGAACGTCCTGGGCTGAAACGCCGGGCCAAGCGAAGCGAAGGCCCGACAGGGCTTGCAAAGAGAATCAGCGCTCAAACGCCGCCGAAGCCGCAGCCATCCGCCGCAGATACGCCGGATCCTCCTGCAGGCAATGCACGTAGCTCACCTCGTCCTCAACCAGCTCCTCCATCCGCTGCGCAGCCCCGCAAATGGCCTGCAGCGCATTGGCCACCACCTCCAGATTGCGATGGCCCTCGGGCCGCTCCAGCCAGGCCAGCGCCAGTTGGCCCAGCGAGTACACCTCGCTGCTGCCTTGCAGCGTCAGCCGGCCGATCTCGGTCACGGCATGGCTCAACTGCTGCGGCGTAGGCGGGGTCAGGGTTGTGGAAGCGGTACTCATGGCGCAACCCCTCCCACGGCAGACGCGCCAGCATGGGGCGCTTGATGGGTGGAGGGGAAGGCAGAAATGGAAATGCCGTACATGATTTCGTACTCCTTTGCGAGAGAACAAAACCACCGGCCCGTGTTCTTACGCACAGACAGGTGGACGGGATGTTAAGAACACGTGCAAAGCCGTGCGGACGCCCTTGCGGGTAGCCCCATCCCGCCCGTAACCGCAGGGACGTGGGCATGCACCCACGATCCGACAATTCAGACGTGACAAGGCCTCGCTCACGGGGAGGCCGCACCGCTTTACACGCAGGTGTTCTTACGCACCAGCCCCTGAACAGGGGGCCGCCGCAATGATAGAGGCTTTCAAGACGGCAAACGCCCCAGCGCTCCAGGCCGAGCGAAGCGAAGGCCCGAACCCACTCCCCGTATGGCCGCGCCTGCGCCGGGCTGCCTGCGGGGTTGCAGTCCTGCCGAAGGACAGGACTGCTTCGTCATCTGACTCGCTGCGGTTGTCTGAGCGAAGTTCACGCAGTGAACGCAGCGAGTTCCGCAGCGAACCCCGCAGGCAGCCCGGCGCAGGTTGCCCCGCAGCGCAGCGAAGGGGTCGCGGACATTCGGGTGTACGTGTCAAGGACATGGGTAACAACTCAGCTCACAGACATGGGTAACACTTCAAGCTCACATAGTCCTTCTGCGGTCCTCGCACATCCTCTTCGTTGAAGCAGCCCAGTCGCACCGGCCCCAGATACACATCCCACTGGCCAGCGGCCACCTCCTGCATCCCGATCCACTGCCCCGCCAGCAGGTAGCCTATGTAGACCCGCAGCGCTCGCCAGTAGATCAAGCCGTTGTGGCTGACCCGAACCCTTTCCCAATGCTTCGGGTACTGCAGCTCGGGTAGCTTTGAGGGGTATGGCCTGGTCGAGTCGCTGTAATGCTGGGCCGGCATGCTTTGCTGCAAGGCCTCATGCGGGCGCTGCTGGTTGTAGTGCTCCACAAAGGCATCGAGCTGCATCTGCAATGCCGCTTTGTCCGCCGCAGGCTCTTTGCCCAGGGCATGCTTGAGCGTGCGGTGCATCCGCTCGTGGCGACCGTTTTGCTGTGGCTTGCCCCTCTCGATGCGCTCCGGCCTGATGCCCAGCCTTATCCACCATATCGCCAGGCGTGACAGGCCCGCCACGCCAGTAGTCGCGAACGGCGGACCGTTGTCACTGCGTATGCGCTCGGGCAGTCCGTATTGCCGAAACACCTGTTCGAAGCTGCGTTTGGCATCCTCGTAGTTGGGGCTGTCGTAGACATGCACGGCCAGCAAATAACGGCTGGCGTGGTCCATGATGGTCAATGGATAGCACCAGTGACCATCGGCTGTCTTGAACTGGCCTTTGTAGTCTGCACTCCACACCCCATTGGGCTGCTTGCTCGTTCGCAAGGGCTGGGCCGTAGGCACCGAGCGTCTGCGTACACGCCTGCTGCAAACAAGCCCCTCAGCCTTCAGCACGTTGTAGATGGTGGTTTTGCTGGGTGTCTCCTGTGGGCCCCAGCGCTGCAGGAGCAAAGCGTGCAGCTTCTTGGGCCCCATCTGTGACCTTTGCTGCGTGCGCAGCTCAATGATGGCCCGGCGCTGTGCATAGCTGATCGCCTGATTGTTCCCGTGGGGCCTGCGACTGCGTTCTTGCAATCCATCCATGCCCAGTTGGCGGTAACGCTCAACCCACTTGTAGGCCGTCTTGCGGCTGATGCCGTAGCGCCTGCACAGCTCGCTCAGCGGCGCACCACCGCGCAGGTGGTCGGCTATGAAGAGCAGTTTCTCGTCCATGGGTGCGCACTCCTTCCAGGGCATGGTGATCGCTCCTTGGCTGCTGTTGGCTCCAGCTGCCAAGCTTGGATCTGTTACCCATGTCCTTGTACTGATGTGTCACCTATGAGTGTGAGTCGTACCCGGGCGCTTTTCTTTGCTCACTTTCTTGTAGCGAGACAAGAAAGTGAGTCGGCCGCCGGGCCGAAACCCGGCCTCGAAAAGAAACGCCCCGACAGGGGCTTGCAAACAGAATCAGCGGTGCAACGCACAGACAGGTGGACGGGATGTTAAGAACACGCATTGCGACGTGCGGACGCCCTTGCGGGTAGCCCCATCCCGCCCAAAACCACTGGGACGCAGGCTCGCGCCTGCGCTCCGGAAACAAGACGAAAGCCACGAGCCGGTGTTCTTACCCACAGACAGGTGGACGGGATGTTAAGAACACGCATTGAGCCGTGCGGACGCCCTCGCGGGTAGCCCCATCCCGTCCATAACCGCAGGAACGTGGGCATACACCCACGACAAGAAAGCGGACCGAGCAGGATGATAGCCACCCTCCATCGGCCCGCGAAAACCCTGTTGCCACCCCCACCCAATCCCCACAACATCTCGCCCGGACGTAACAAACCGCAACCGGGCCACAGCCCCCGCGCAGGAGACACCATGACCGCCTTGCCCCGCTGGATGAAGACAGCCGCCCTGGCCATGGCGCTGGCGATGCCGCTGGCCGCCACAGCCCAGGAGCCTGCGCGCACCGTCGCGGGCGTGGCCTATCCCGCCCAGGCCGGGGTGGGCGGCCAGACGCTGCAGCTCAATGGCGCGGGCATTCGCTACAAGGCCATCTTCAAGGTCTACACGGCGGGCCTGTATCTGGAAAAACCGGCCGCCAGCCTGCAGGAGATCGCGGCCCTGCCCGGCCCCAAGCGCGTGAGCGTGACCATGCTGCGCGAGATCGATTCGGCTGAGCTAGGCAAGCTGTTCGCGCGCGGCATCGAGGACAACATGGAGCGCGCGCGCTTCTCGCGCCTGGTGCCCGGCGTGCTGCGCATGAGCGACATCTTCACGCAGCACAAGAAGCTGCTGCCGGGCGAGAACTTCTCGGTGGACTGGGTGCCGGGCCAGGGCGCCCAGGTCTTCGTCAAGGGCCAGGCCCAGGGCGCGCCCTTCCAGGAGCCCGAGTTCTTCCAGGCGCTGCTGGGCATCTGGCTGGGCCCGCACCCGGCCGACGAGCAGCTCAAGAAGGCATTGCTGGGCGGTTGAACGGCTGCGCGGGCTCCTGCACCGGCCCGGCAAAGCGCGCCTGGATCTCCAGCCCCGTGGCACCGGGCAGGGCCGTGAGCGTCCAGCCATGGGCGCGCGCAATCTCCAGGCAGATGGGCAGGCCCAGGCCTGCGCCCAGGTCGCGCCGCTCGCTGCTGCGCCAAAAGCGCTCGAAGATGCGCGGCAGGTCCTCGGGCGGCACGCCACGGCCCTGGTCCAGCACCGAAAAGCCCAGCCCGCAGGCCTTCACGGTGACGGTGGCGCCCTGCGGGCTGTGCTGCACGGCGTTCTCGATCAGGTTCTTGAGCAGCACGAAGAGCGCGCCCCGGTCGGCACGCCAGGCGGGCGAGCCGTCCTTGACCTCGCAGTGGATGTGCACGCCGCATTTTTCGGAGGCGCGGGCCATGAAGTCGCAGACCTCGCCAATGATGTCGGCCGGCGCAATGTCTTCCATGCGGTAGCGCTGGTGCTCGCAGACCTCGGCCAGGTGCAGCAGCTGCTGGACCTGGCGCGCCATGTGGTCCACGTCCTTGAGCAGCTCGGGGCTGCGCCGGTCCTCGGGCTCCAGTTCGATCTGCACGCGCATCAGGGCCAGCGGCGTCTTGAGCTCATGCACGGCCATGGACAGGAATTCCTGCTGGTTCCTGAAGCCGGCCTGCAGCCGGTCCAGCACGTGGTTGAAGGCCTCGACCAGGGGCGCGAACTCGCGCGGCAGGTCCTTGGGCTGCAGCCGCGTGCCCAGCGTCTGCGGGGTGATGCGCTGCGCATCCTGCGCGGCCACGCCCAGCGGCCTGAGCATGCGCTGCAGCGTGCGGTGCGTGGAGAACAGGAACACGACCAGGAAGACCACGCCGATGGCCACCATGCCGCGCCACAGCGCGGGCAGGCCCACCGATTCGCGCAGCCAGTCCACCATGCGGTCGCTGACGGCTATCTGCACGTGCCACGTCGTGCCGTCGTGGACCAGCGTGGCCGTGCCCGCGCGCATGACCACGCCGCCGCGCTCGTAGGCAAAGGCCTTGAGCTCGGGGTCGAAGCCCCGGCCGGTCTGCGTCAGCGGCTGCATTTCGCCGTTGGGGGCGAAGACCACGCGGCCGCGGGCGTCGGTGATGCGCAGCTGCATTTCCTCGCCCAGGCTGGTCAGCATCCAGGCCTTGAGTTCGCGCTCGCTGAAACCCTGGGGCACGCCCTTGGCATCGAAGCTCACCCACTCGGCCAGCTTCTCGGCCGCATGCCCCATGCCGCGCTGCAGCGCATAGCTGTCGAAAGGCTTGGCGACGAGGATCACCAGCGCGCCCACCAGCAGCGCGCTGAACACCATGCTCAACCCATAGACGGCCAGCAGCCGCGAGCGCAGGCTACCGGGCCAGCAAAGGTTCGCGAAGCGCATAGCCCTGACCCCGGATGTTGACGATTTCCATGCACGAGCCGGCCGCGGCCAGCTTGCGGCGCAGCCGGTGCAGGGCCACATCGAGGGCGTTGGGCGTGACCACGCTGCTCATGCCCCAGGCCGCCGCCTCCAGCGTGGAGCGGCGCACCGTGGCGCCGGCCTTGCGCACCAGGCTGAGCATGATCTGCAGCTCCGCCGGCGGCAGCGCGATGGCCGAGCCCGCGCAGTGCATGCAGGCCTGCTGCGGGTTGATGCTGATGTCGCCCAGCTGCGGCGCCAGCTCCTGCACCAGGGCCGGGCGGCGCAGCAGGGCGCGCACGCGGGCAATCAGCTCTTCCATGGGAAAGGGCTTGGTCAGGTAGTCGTCGGCACCGGCCTCCAGGCCGCCCACGCGGTCGCTGAGCGCGTCACGGGCCGTGAGCATCAGGCAGGGCGTGGAGCGGCCTGCGGCGCGCAGGCGCTGCACCAGTTGCAGGCCGTCGCCATCGGGCAGGCCGCGGTCGATGACGATCACGCCGTAGTCGATGTCCTGCAGGGCCAGCCAGGCCGTGGAGATCTGGTGGAAGACATCGGTCTCTATGCCGGAGTTGGCCAGCGAGCGGCTGACCAGCGTGGCCAGCCTGGCATGGTCCTCAATTAATGCGATGCGATTCATGGTTTCCGTCGTTGCCGCACAGGGACAGCAGATGCTCCCTGATCCCGGTGATGCGCTGGGGCGCCATGGGCTCGACCAGCACATGGATGACCCACAGGTCCTCGACAATGGCGCGGCATTGCAGGGCAATGTCCTCGGACACCAGATCGTCGGCGCAGGCCGCGTCCACGAAATCAAACCATATGTTCTGGAATCTAGCGCGGGTCAGCAACTGTGCGGCCGTCTTCTGGCCGCGCTGGCGGGACAGGGCATGGTCGCAGACGCAGCGGATATAGGCGCGCAGGTGGCGTGCGGGGCCTGGAGGCTCCTCGGCCAGCGCCTGCAGCAGGTCCTCGCGGAACTTGAGGATAAGCAACTCGAAGATCGTCTCCAGCCGCACGGCACGGTGCTGGCTGCATTCTTGGAAGCGCGAACCCAGGGAATACGCCTGGCCCGCCGCCTGGATACCTATCACGTCCTGGTAGATGGAGGCTTGCATTGCGATGGCACGTTCTGTCGTTTCAGGCTCCGTCGGTCCGCCGCGAGAGCGGCAAACCTGCGGGGAAAACGGCCATGCCCCCCGATTGCGTCTTACTGGCGACTTACCGGCCCCTGAATCTGCCCCATTACACCGGGAATATGCAGGCGGCCGGTTTGATCAATATTGGCTCAAATATCTTCCTGCCAGCCAGCAACATACCTGACCAGCGCCCACTGTGCCAGCCACAGTGCCATATATCCAAATGTCTCCACCAGCTCCTCCAGCACGATCACCTGATAATCAAACCATTGCTGCAGGACAATGAAACCATGACCTTCCGCATTGGTGGATATCACCATGGCCGCGACAAATGTCGCCAGGCTGAATATCGGCAGCGCCTTCTCGCGCACCAGGCGCTTGATGACCTTGTTCCAGACACCGTGGCGCACAAACCAATAGCAGCACAGCAGCAGCATGGCACCCACCACCCATTTGACGGCGGGCCGGTACCACAGCACCTGGGAGCTGATCACCGGCCCCCACTTGCCAGCCTCCAGGCTGGGCAGGAAAGCTGCGCCCCAGGCCAGTTCACGCCCCAGAAAGGCCAGCCAGAACAGGGAGGCGATCCACCACAGTGGCGCTGCAAAGGAGCCCTTTTGCCGCCGCGCCGCAACCAGGGCCGCCACCATGCCCAGCAGCAGGGTCACGGCCTGGATATTCTCCAGGAATCCATTTTCCCAGCTCAGGCTTTGCGGCAATACAAAGCTCAGGGGAAAGCTCAATATCAGCCCTGCCAACAAAGCCCAATTCCAAAGCCGCAGCAAGGAATCATCATGGTATTTGGACGCGGATATTCTTGTTTTTGAAAGGGAAGCAGTCATTTTGATACAGGGCGTCTGGCGCTTTATCTGTTGATATGGTTTTTGCAAGCACGCAATATCCCGGAAATACTTACCAGGAAGCCGGAAAAATGGCGGGCGCACGGGCCTTCCCGCCGTTTTTCATTACAGCAGACTTGCCACCAGATTGCAGCACTGTGTCAAATTTGCCCTGCCGGGCGCGCAGTTGCCACCGCAGCCCGGCCAGGGCGGGCCGGGCTCGGCCCGTTGCCAGAACGGGCCGAGCTCAGGCGACGCGGACCGCGCGCGGGGGCAGCGCCGCCAGGGGCGCGGGCTGCACCAGGTCGCGGTAGTAGTTGGGCAGCGCGAACAGTGCGGGGTGCACTTCGGCGTTGTAGTAGCGCAGGTCGGGCAGGCGGCGCTCGGCCAGGCGCTGGCGCAGCTGGGCGGGGGGCAGCGCCGCCGCATCCAGCGTGTCGGAGGCCACGGCCAGGCCCCAGTAGGCGCCGTACAGGGGGATGTAGAGGCCGTAGCAGCGCACGATGGCAAAGCGCTCGCGCAGGCTGGCCACCAGCCGCGCCACCTGCTCGCCATGGAAGACGGGGCTGCCCAGGTGCAGCACCAGGGCGCCGCCCGGCGCCAGCACGCGCTTCATGCGCGCCAGGGCCTGGTCGGAGTACAGCGCGCTGGCAGGCGTGTCGGGGTCGGTGAGGTCCATGAGGGCGAGGTCGAAGCGTTCTTCGGTGCGCTCCACCATGGCCATGCCGTCGCGTATGCGTAGCTGCAGGCGCGGGTCATCGAACACGCCCCGATGCACCTGCTGCAGGTGCGTGCGCGCGGCCTGGACCACGGCCTCGTCCAGCTCGGCCACCACCACCTGCTCCATGGACGGGTGCTTGAGCAGTTCCTCGGCTGCGCCGCCATCGCCGCCGCCCAGGATCAGCGCCTTGCGCGGCGCCGGGTGGGCCAGGGCAGCGGGGTGGACCAGGGCCTCGTGGTAGAAGAATTCCTCGCCTTCGGAGGTCATGAAGCGGCCATCCAGTCGCAGCACCTTGCCGAACTGCGGCGTGTGCAGCAGCTCCAGCTCCTGATGGGGCGTCTGCACGGTTTCGCGCCGCGTGGCGCGCCAGCCAAAGCGCGCATGGGGCGTGAGCGCCTCCAGCGCCCAATCGCCCTCATCGGCCGCCGCCTCGTCCTTGGCGCCGGGGCCGATGTCGCCACGCATGAGCTGCTGGCGCACCACGCGGCCCGGCGCGTAGGCGGCGATCACGCCCTCCATCAGCGCGCGGGCCTTGCCCGAGTTGTCGGCGGAGAAATTGCAGACGTAGACATCGACGGTGACGCAGCCGGTCTCGGGCCAGGTGTGTATGGCCAGGTGCGATTCAGCCAGCAGCACGGTGCCGGTCACGCCGCCGGGCTGCCCCTGGTAATCAGGGAACTTGACCCAGCGGTCCTCCACCAGGGTCAGGCCGGCCTGCGCGGTCTGTGCGCGGCACAGGGCGGCGATGGCATCGGCGTCGAGCATATGGCGCTCGTCGCCCTGGCATTGGTAGAGATCGGCGGTCAGGTGCAGTCCGTGCATGTCGCGTGCTTCCTCCTTGTCTGTGGCCGGATCGCGGCCAGGATGGCAAAGCAGACGACTCTAGCAAAAACATAAATCGCACCGTCAAAGTGCGTTAACCATCGCCAAATCCCATTCTTTTTCCAACAAATTTGGAGGCTGCGCGTCTCAGGCCAGTTCGGTCAGCGCATCGACGAAGCCATCGGCATCGACCTGGCGCACGGGCTGGCCGTGGTTGTAGCCGTAGCTGACCAGCACCACGGGGCAGCCCGCGGCGCGCGCGGCCTGGGCGTCGTTGCTGGAGTCGCCCAGCATCAGCGTGCGCGCGGGGGAGGTGCCCAGGGCCTCGCAGGTCTTGAGCAGGGGCAGCGGGTCGGGCTTCTTGCGCTCGAAGGAATCGCCGCCGAAGACCTGCTCGAACAGCGGTGCCAGGCCTTTTTGCTCCAGCAGCGGCCGGGCGAAGGACAGCGGCTTGTTGGTCAGGCAGGCCAGGCGCAGGCCGCGCGCGCGCAATGCCTGCAGGCCTTCGAGCACGCCCGGGTAGACATCGGCGAACTGACCGTTGAGCTGCAGGTAGTGGTGCTCGTAGCGCTGCCAGGCCTGGCCGTAGATGGCATCCACATCGGCCGCGCCCACATGGGCCAGCACCGAGCGGATCAGGTGCTCCGAGCCCTTGCCCACCATGTTCTCTATGGCCTGCGGGGCGATGGCCGGCAGTTGCAGGTCCGCCAGCATGCGGTTGAGGGCTTCGGCGAAGTCGCCCAGGGTGTTGACCATGGTGCCGTCGAGATCGACGATGGCGGCATCCAGGTGCGTGGGGTTCAACGGAATAAGGTTTGCAATCATGGCCATGGAGTATCGATAACCGGGGGCTGCCTGCGCAGGAACAGCGCTGAAAATATCAGAACTTGCACGGGCCCTGGACTTGGGCCCTGCGGCTCCTGGCAGACCCGGCATGGCGGCGGCCGCGCACCCCGGCGCACGCAAGGGGCCGTTGATCAGAACGACACCCAGTCGTCCTGCTCCTGCGCTTGCGCCTGCTTGTGCGCAGGGCTCACCGGGCTCACGGGGCGCAGCACGGGCCGGGCAGCCTGGCGGGCGGGGAGCGCCGCTTTCGCGGGTGCCGGGTTGCGCGCCTGCACCGTCGGCTGCGACAGCGGCGGTGTCGAGGCAGGCTGTGCCGCCTGGCCGCCCAGCTGGAAGATCGACACGGCCTGAACCAGCTGCTGTGCCTGCGTTCTGAGGCTGGCCGCCGCTGCCGCGCTTTCCTCCACCAGCGCCGCATTCTGCTGCGTGACCTGGTCCATCTGGCTGACGGCCTTGCCGACCTGCGCCACCCCCGCGCTTTGCTCATCGCTGGCACTGCTGATCTCCCCCATGAGGTCGGTCACGCGCTGGATGGACTGCAGCACCTGCGCCATGGTGGCGCCAGCCTGGTCGGCCAGCTCGGTGCCCTGCTTGACCCGTGTGGTGCTGGTGGCGATGAGCTGCTTGATTTCCCGGGCGGCCTGCGCGCTGCGCTGCGCCAGGTTGCGCACCTCACCGGCCACCACGGCAAAGCCCTTGCCCTGCTCGCCTGCGCGCGCAGCCTCGACTGCGGCATTGAGCGCCAGGATGTTGGTCTGGAACGCGATGCCGTCGATCACGCCCACGATTTCGCCGATCTGGCGCGAACTTTCGCTGATGTCCTGCATCGCGTTGACGACCTCCTGCACGGAGCCGCCGCCCTTGGTGGCCACCTGGCTTGCGCCCAGGGCGAGTTGATTGACCTGCTTGGCGTTGTCCGCGTTTTGCCTGACGGTGGTCGACAGCTGCTCCATCGACGCTGCAGTTTCCTGCAAGGCGCTGGCCTGCTGTTCCGTGCGCTGGCTCAAGTCGGCATTGCCGTTGGCGATCTCCGTGCTGCCGCCCGCGATCCCATCGGCATTTTTGCGAACCTCATGAACGACCGAGGCCAGGCTCTGGAGCATGGCATTGAGCGATGCCTGGACGCTGCCTTCGGGGGCCTGGTGGCGCAGCAGTTCAGGGCTGAGATTGCCTTGGGCGATCTGTTGGGCGACATCGCCCAGTTGCGCAGGCTCTGCGCCCAGGGAGCGCGTCAGGCCTCGCGCTATCAGCCAGCCCATCAGGACAGCCAGGAAAATGGCGACCATGCTTGCGGCGATCAGCATGTTCCTGCGGTAAACGTAGGCCTGCGCTGCCTGTTCAATCATCTGTCGCGACCGTGCGCGGGTCAGTTCACTGTACTGGCGAGTGGTCTCGGTCAACTCCGCTAACAAGGGCCGACACTCGTCGTTCATCTTGCGGACCGCTACATCCTTTTTATTTTGCAGAGCCAGGGCCACGATGTCGGTGGCTACCGGTCCGTAGCGCCGCTCCACATCAGCAATGCTGGTCACCAGATTGCGCGCATCGGCAGCGGCTTCCGTTGACTCCGCTGCGGCCTGGAGCTCGGTCAGCCAGGCCTTGACGTCGGCGTGTGCTGAGGTGAGAGCGCCTTTCTCCTTCTCCAGGTCTGCGGGCGATGTGACCAGCACCAAGTTACGCACCGCGATAGCCCGTCGATCCACGGCTGTGCGAACCTTCTCGGCCAAGGTTGCTCGGGCGTTGATACCGTCGACAAAGTGGACAAGATTTTGATTTGCCTCGCTCAGCGCCTGCAGGGCGAGAAGTGCCACAACCATAGTGAGAAGCGCGAGGGAACTGAAGGCCACGGAAAATTTGGTCTTGACAGTCCAGAAGCGAGGATTCATGGCACGTCTCCAATGAGATACGAAAATTTGCGGTGTACGAGCGGGGACCGGGACGTGCCGGAGCAAATTGCTCAGTTCGCAGCGCAGTCCGGCAGGGCTGCCGTGGCCGTCGCCAGGAGCTTGTCGGCATCGATGAGCAGCAGCGAACGCTCCTCGAGCACGCCCATGGCCAGCAGGCAGTCATTGACCAGGCCCCCGCCCATGGCGGGCACGGCGCGCAGGTCCTGCGGCATGAGCGTCACCACGTCGGTGACACCCTCCACCACCATGCCCGTCACTCCGCCAGGCAGGCGCAGCATGATGGTCACGGTGCAGGCGTCGTACGGCTTGGGCGCAAGCCCCAGCCTGAGCCGCAGATCGATGACGGGAATGACCTCCCCGCGCAGTTCCAGCACGCCGTTGAAGTAGGCGGGGCCATTGGCAATGCGCATGGGCGACTCGTAGGACCGGATCTCCTGCACTTGCAGCAGGTCGATGCCGAACTCCTCATCGTCCACAAGGAAGGAAAGCCATTGCCTGGCGGTGTCGGTTGTCAGTGTAGGTGGCATCTTCATCACTCCAATCAAATTTATTTGATGAATTTGCTAAAAATTTAACAGAGAAAAAAGAACAGCACAACTGGTTGTTACATTTTTGGGGTGTGTTGATGCTCGACACGTGAGCCAGGCGGAGCGCGTCGCCAAGCGCTGCCGGGCTGTGGCGACGGCTTGCCCAAGGGGATAGAGGACTGCGAGGCGGCTCGGCGCAGCGGATCCCGGGCAATGGCCTAGCGAGACTGAATTGATAAATTCAATTCCTCAAGATGGATGCAAGCTTGGTAAATTATCAATTACATCATATTGATCAAAGATTTCCGACCGCATCTCAGGAGACCCCCACCATGTTCCTCCGCCTTCTGTCCATCCGCACACGGCTCATCGCTGCTTTCATCCTGCTCCTGCTGCTGCTGAGCACGGTCGCGGCCATCGGCTCACTGCAGATCGCCCGGGTCCAGTTCAATGCCAACGACCTGGGCACCAACTGGCTGCCTTCCACCAATGCGCTGGCCTCGATTCGGGCCACAGCCAATGAAGCCCGCCGCGCCACCCTTCGCCATGTGATTGAGGAGTCTGTACCGGGCAAGCAGGCTCAGGAAGAGGCGCTGGCGAAGGCCGAGAAAGCCCTAGAGTCGGAGTTCTCCACCTACGAAAAGCTCATTTCCTCCCCTGAGGAAAAGAAGCTGTACGACAAGATGCGCGTAATTTGGGACGCCGTCGTACTGGAGGATAGGAAAGTACAGGAGCTGTCCAAGGCCGGGCCTGAGCAGGCTGCCCAGGCGCGTGAACAAGCCACGGGATCTGCGACCCAGGTCTTCACCGAGTTCATGGACGTCGTGGGCCAGGACATCGCGCTGAACCAGGAAGGCGGGCGCAAGGCCACCGAGCAGGCCGAGAAGGACTACCACCTGGCGCTGTACCTGCTCGGCGGGCTGGCCACGCTGGCGGTGTCCCTGGGCGCCGTGCTGGCCTGGGCCATCACGCGCTCGATCACCGAGCCCCTGCACATGGCGGTCTCGGTGGCGGACACCGTGGCGCGGGGCGACCTCACGGCCAGCATCGTGGTGCAGGGCCGGGATGAGCCCGCCCGGCTGCTGGGCGCGATGCGCGACATGAACGGCAAGCTTCGCGAGATCATGGCAAGCATTCGCCTCAGCAGCGACAGCATTGCGACGGGGTCGAGCGAGATCGCCTCCGGCAGCCTGGACCTGAGCCAGCGCACCGAGCAGCAGGCCAGCAACCTCGAGGAGACGGCCGCATCGATGGAGGAGCTCACGGCCACGGTGCGCACGAATGCGGACACGGCCCAGCAGGCCAGCAAGGTGGCTTCGGCCGCGTCGGCCTCGGCTGCCGAGGGAGGCCAGTCCGTGGCCCTGGTGGTGCATACCATGCAGGACATCTCGCAGGCCTCGCGCAAGATCGCCGAGATCACGAACGTCATCGACGCCATTGCCTTCCAGACCAATATCCTGGCGCTCAACGCTGCCGTGGAGGCCGCGCGGGCCGGCGAACAGGGCCGGGGCTTCGCGGTGGTCGCCAGCGAGGTGCGCGCGCTGGCCCAGCGCTCGGGCACGGCGGCCCGCGAGATCAAGGAGCTGATCGGTGCCAACCTGGAAAAGGTCGAGCAAGGCACCCAGGTGGCCACCCGGGCTGGCGAACAGATGGGCCGCATCGTGGAGCAGGTGCGCAGCGTGGACACCATGATCGGCGAGATCTCCAGTGCATCGGCCGAGCAGGCGGTAGGCATCCGGCAGGTCGGCGAGGCGGTGAGCCAGCTGGACCAGATGACGCAGCAGAACGCGGCGCTGGTCGAGCAAAGCTCGGCCGCTGCGGGCAGCCTGGAGCAGCAGGCCGCTTCTCTGGCGCAGATCGTCTCCACATTCAGGATGCACCCCGAGCATGGGGCAAGCCACCCCGCCGCGCCGCGTGCCGCCAACGTCCAGGCCATGGGGCCCAGGCAAGCGCTGCCGGCCGTTCAGGCACGCGTATCGCCGGCCCGTGCGCAACCGCAGGTCAAGGAGGAGGAATGGGCGGCCTTCTGACCTGAATCCGTACAGAAGCAAGGAAATGGCGGCAAGATGACGTATTCATGTGAACCGTTGCGGGGCCCTTGTTCATGATCAAGCGCATCAGTGTGCGGCAGCTGCGGCTGGGCATGTTTCTGGAGAGCTTTTGCGGCAGCTGGATGGAGCATCCGTTCTGGCGCAGCCGCTTCAGGCTGGAAGACCCTGCCGACCTGGCGAGGATCCTGCACGCCCCCATCCAGGAAGTGTGGATCGATACCGCCAAGGGCCTGGATGTCGCGCAAGACGAGCCGTCTTGCTCGCGCGAGCAGGTGGACACCGTGATCGACGCCCAACTGTCCGAGATCTCGCAACTGGCCGAGTTGGAGTGCGAGCTGCGGCCCGTTGCCTTCGATGAGGAGGTGAAGCGGGCGGCCCGGATCTGCCGCCAGTCCAGGCAGGCGATCACCGCCATGTTCCGCGAGGCGCGCATGGGCAGGGAGATCAACCAGGACGAGGCCCGCTCCGTGGTCGCCGAGATGTCCGAGTCGATCATCCGCAACCCGTGCGCCTTGGTCAGCATCGCCCGGCTCAAGAGCAGCGACGACTACACCTACATGCACTCGGTGGCGGTCTGCGCCCTGATGATCGTGCTGGCACGCCAGCTCGACCTGCCACCGCAGCAGGTGCGCCAGGCGGGCTATGCGGGGCTGCTGCACGATATTGGAAAGATGGCGATCCCCGCCCCCATCCTGAACAAGCCGGGGCGCCTGACCGACAGGGAGTTTGCCGAGGTCCGCGAGCATCCGGCGCGAGGCCTGGAGCTGCTCCTGGCCGGCGGCGTCGATGATCCGGTGGTGCTGGACGTCTGCCTTCACCATCATGAGAAGGTGGATGGCACAGGCTACCCCCACGGGCTGCGCGGCGAGGACATCAGCCTGTTCGCGAAGATGGGCGCGGTCTGCGATGTCTACGACGCCATCACCTCGGACCGCCCCTACAAGCGTGGCTGGGACCCTGCCGAGGCGGTGCACAAGATGGCCGAATGGAGCGCCGGGCACTTCGACAAGACCGTATTCCAGGCCTTCGTCAAAAGCATAGGCATCTACCCGGTGGGCTCTTTGGTGCGGCTGACAACGGGCAGGCTGGGGGTCGTCGTGGACCCTGGCCGCCAGTCCCTGACCTGTCCGCAGGTCAAGGTGTTCTATTCCACGGCCAGCGGCATGCGGATGGCACCGGAGACCGTTGACCTGGCCCGGCCCGGGTGCCAGGAGAAGATAGCCAGTCGGGAAGACCCCGCGAAATGGGGCTTCACCGACCTCGATGCCCTGTGGAAAGACCCGGCCTGGGAACGGGCCACATAAAGGCGGGGCTGCCGGCTCCCGCACAGGGGCAAAAGACCTGTTCCCGGCCTGGGGCCGGAACCCGCCCCGCTGCGGGCGGCAGCATCCGGCGCCCACGGGCGTGCAGGCCTGGCAACAGATTTGATAGATAAATTCAATAAAATTTGATTGAATTGATATTTATGATTCACATGCCGGCCCACACCTTTGTTGCGGCATGAAAGATCTCCCCATGCAAAAGATACTGATCGCCGAGGACCATGCCGACATCCGCAAGCTGCTGCGCATGACACTGGAATTCAGCGACTTTGACGTCATAGAGGCTTGCGATGGCGACGAGGCCTGGGCGATGGCCGAGAGGCTCAGGCCCGACATCGTCCTGCTCGACATCATGATGCCGGGCACGCTCGACGGCCTGGAGGTGTGCAGCCGCATCAAGCGCTCCTACGAGCTGCTGCATACGCAGGTCATCCTGCTGACGGCCCGGGGCAGCGCCGAGGACCGCAAGGCGGGCCTGCAGGCCGGAGCCGACGAATACCTGGTCAAGCCCTTCAGCACCCTGAAGCTGCTGGAGACGATCGAAAAGCTCGAGAGGATCGACTGATGGCCCAGTACCAGACCGCCTCCCCCCGGGAGCCATCGCGACGCTTCGATCCTGCGGCCGTGGAGCAGATGGAGCAGCTCATCCAGGACTTCGGCCGCATGTACCGCGAGCGCAACGATCTGCTCAAGGAAGTGACACGCGCCCACCACGAGACCCTGCTGCGCCTGGCCATGGCCGCCGAGTTCAAGGACGACGACACCGGCTCGCACATCATCCGCATCGGCTACCTGTCGGAGGCCTTGGCCCTGCGCCTGGGCTGCCGCATCGAATTCGCCAGCCTGCTGCGCAAGGCGGCCCCGATGCATGACATCGGCAAGGTCGGCATTCCGGACACCATCCTCAAGAAGCAGGGCCCGCTGGATGCGCAGGAGCGCCTGGTCATGAACCGGCATGCCGAGATCGGCGCGCATCTGCTGGGCCAGTCGCGCATCCCGGTGTTCCAGATGGCGGCCGAAATCGCCGCCAGCCACCACGAACGCTTCGACGGCAAGGGCTACCCGCAGGGATTGGCAGGCGAGGACATCCCGCTGTCGGCGCGCATCACCTCCATCGTCGATATCTTCGACGCGCTCACCATGGACCGGGTGTACCGGCCGGCGTTCGGGCGAGCACGGGCCCTGGAGATGATCGCGGCGGAACGGGGCAAGGCCCTGGATCCCGGCATCGTCGACGCGTTCATGGACAACATCGAAGAGCTGGATGCGCTGCGCCTGGCGCTGACCCGGCAGTCCCCGTCCTTCACCGATCTGATCGACACACCCTGAAAGCCCGCCATGCATCCATCATCGACATGTTTCGGCGCACCGTCTCCAAGGCGCGTGCTGGCCCGCCTGGCAGCCGTTGCCGGATTGCTGCTGTGTCTGGTGCCATGGTCCGGCTCTGCCGCAGCTGGCGAGGTGCTGGAGCGGATTGCATCCACGGGCGCCCTGCGTGTGTGCATATGGCCCGACTACTACGGCATCACCTTCCGCGACCCGCGCACGGGCCGGCTGACGGGCGTGGATGCAGAGCTGTCGGCGGAGCTGGCCAGGGAGCTGGGCGTACGGCTGCAGTATGTGGATTCCTCCTTTCCCAGGCTGATACCTGACCTGCTGGAGTCGCGCTGCGATGTCGCCATGTTCGCCGTGGGCATACTCCCCCAGCGGCAAAAGCAGCTGCGCTTCACGCAGCCCTATCTGAGCAGCGACATCTACGGCGTCACCACCAAGAGCAATCAGGCCGTGCAGTCCTGGGCGGACATCGACCAGCCCGGCGTGCAGGTCGCCGTGCAGCGCGGCACCTTCATGGAGCCCGTGATGCGCGAGACGCTCAAGCATGCGCAGATCGTGTCCATCGAGCCGCCCCAGACCCGCGAGAAGGAGCTCATGGCAGGGCGCGTGGATGTGTTCATGACCGACTACCCCTACAGCCGCCGGCTGCTCGACAGCTCCGACTGGGCCCGGTTGATCGCACCGCCCAAGCCGTTCCACGTGCTTCCCTACGGCTATGCAACCAGTCCTGCCGACGCCCAGTGGCTGGCGCGCCTGGACCAGTTCGTCTCCGACATCCGGCGAGACGGCCGCCTGGCCCGGGCAGCGCGCAACCACGGGCTGAGCGCCATCGTCGCGCCTTGAACCCTCCGATGGAGCGCCTTCATCATGTCTGGCCGAGCCGGCACGCATCATTTTCTGGGGGCCAGGCGCAGCGCCCACCTCAAGGCATTGGTGCTGACCTTTGCCCTGTGTGTGCTTGCCGGGCTGGTGCTGTTCGTCTGGAGCCAGCTGCATGCCGAGGCCGAGCAGAGCAAGGCCCAGGCGGCGTTGCTGGCCCGTGTGCTGCAGGATCAGACGAACAAGACCTTCGAGACCGGCGAGGTCGCCCTGGCAAGCCTGGCCAACAACCCGGTCATCCTGTCCGCCGACAGCCCCGGCGCAGCGCGCGAGGCGGCCTTGGCGCAAGTGGTCGGCCAGTTGCCGGTTCTGCGCAGCATGGCGCTGCTCGATGGCAAAGGACGCATCCTGGCGAGCACGCAAGCGGGCGAGGCCGGCCTGCAGATCGAGCTGCACAAGCTGCTGCCTGACAGGGCATCGGCTCCGGTCCCGGGCAAGGTCCAGCTGGGACGCCTGGTCACCGGCCGCAGCCTCTCCTCCCTGGCAGCGCCCCCGCATGCGACACCGCGGGGCGTCCGCTACCTGCCCCAGATCCTCGCATTCAAGCGCGACAACGGCGCACCGGCCGTGCTGGTGGCCCTGATCAATCCTGATGCCTTGGCCAACTTCTACCAGTCCACGCTGGAGTCCCTCAGCTACGAGGCCATGCTGCTGAGCTACGACGGCCAGGCGCTGGCCAGCACGAATGCGGGCACCGGCGTGCAGGCGACCGCCGTGCTGCAGACACCGCTGTTCCGGCAATGGCTGCCGCACAGCGAATTCGGCTCCTACGTCGGCGCCGGCATGCTCGGCTCCCATGAGGTCGTGTCCTTTCGCACCGTGCGCAACTGGCCTCTGCTGCTGGTGGTGGAGGAGCCCTACTCGGAGGTGGTCGCGCGCTGGCGCGACAAGGCATTCGCCTTCTTCGTTGCCGGCCTTGCGCTTCTTGCCCTGGTGCTGGGCCTGAGCGGGTCGGTGCTCAAGACCCGCAGGGTCCAGAAGTCGTCCCAGCAGTCCATGGAAAAGGCCCAGGCGCGCCTGGCCCGCAGCGAGCATGAGATGGCCGTGCTCATGCGCAGCGTGCAGGAGCTGATCTTTCGCACCGACATCCAGGGCCGGCTGACCTTCGTGAACGCACGCTGGGAGCAATGGACCGGGCAGCCCAGCGTCGAGGCGCTGGGGCAGCCGCTGGAAGGCATCGCGCGCGAAGCCTGCAGGCCGCAGATCCATGCCCTGCTCGACCCCCAGGCCAAGCTGGCCCTGCGCAACTGCCAGGCCATGTTCCAGCTGCCGGGCCACCGGGAAATACTCTGCGACATCGCCGTCGTCCCCCTGCTGCGCGACGGCCGGCTCGTGGGCTTCGCGGGCAGCGCCGTGGACGTGACGGCCCGCTGGAAGGCCCAGCAGGAACTGCAGACCCAGCTGGCCTTCCAGCACCTGCTGTTCGAGACCACGCCCCTGCCCATGCTGGTCACCGACGCGGACCACCGCGTGGTACTGGTCAACAAGGCCTGGGAGGACTTCTTCGGCCGCGGCCGCTATGCCGTGCTCGGCCACGAGATCAAGGGCCTGCACTCGCGCGACGATGCCCTGCTGCAGATACGCAGCAACCAGGTCGTGATGCGCTCGGGCCAGCGCATGGTGCTGGAGGCCCGGCTGCCCCACATGGACGGCAGCTACCGCGACGTGCAGATCTCCAAGGCGGCGGTCAAGGATGCCCAGGGACAGACCACCGGCGTGCTCAGCATCTTTGTGGATGTGAGCGAATTCCGCGCGGCCGAGCATGCCACGCGCGAGGCCCGCGACGCGGCCGAGGAGGCCTTCCGCGTGAAGTCGGAATTCGTCGCCAACATGAGCCATGAGCTGCGCACCCCGCTGCAGTCCATCATGGGCTTTGCCGAGCTGGGCAGCCTGCGCTCGCGCGGCAATCCCGCCATGGCCGACATGTTCAACGACATCCATGCGGCGGGCCAGCGCATGCTGGCCCTGGTCAATGACCTGCTCGATGTGGCCAAGCTGGACAGCGCCGTGGGAACCATCCACCTGGAGCGCACGGACCTGCGCAGCCTGATCCGGCCGGTCGTGCGCGAGCTGGAGCCGCAGCAGCAGCACAAGCTCATCGACCTGCGGCTCGAACTCGACGACGCCCCGCTGATCGCCAAGGCCGACCCCGTGCGCTTCCAGCAGGTGGTGCGCAATGTGCTGGCCAATGCCATCAAGTTCTCGCCCATCGGCGGGCGCATCGATGTGCAGGGCCGCATCGACGGACAGGGCGACATCTGCATCGCCTTCTCCGACCAGGGCCCGGGCATTCCGCCGCAGGAGCTGGACAAGATCTTCCAGCCCTTCGTGCAGTCCAGCAAGACCAAGGACGGCTCGGGCGGCACGGGCCTGGGACTGGCCATCTGCCGCAAGATCATCGACGCCATGGACGGCACCATCGTGGCCGGCAACGGCCCGGCAGGCGGCGCCATCTTCACCATCGTCCTGCCCAGCCGCAGTGCGCAGGAGACCCGACCGGCCGAGCTGACATAGCCTGCGCGGGCGCGGTGGCGCGGTGGCGCGAGGCTCAGGCCTCGGACGGCATGTGCCGCCCATGCACCAGCCAGTTGTCCCCTGCCTGCCAGCGCGCGGCCCAGGCGGGCAGCTGGTCGGCGGGCATGGGCCGGGCGATGCCGTAGCCCTGGGCCACGTGGCAGCCCATTTCGCGCAGGCGGCGCGCATGCCTGGGGGTTTCCACGCCTTCGGCCACGGATTCGAGCTGGAAGGTGCTGGCCAGCTGGATCACGCCTTCGACGATGCCCAGGTCGTCCGGGTCGGCCAGCATGTCGCGCACAAAGCTCTGGTCGATCTTCAGCGACTGCACGGGCAGCTTGCGCAGGTAGGTGAGCGAGGAGTAGCCGGTGCCGAAGTCGTCCAGCGCAAAGCGTATGCCCAGCTGCCGGCACTGCCCCATCACCTGGATGGCCTGCTCCATGTCGGCAATGGCGGCGCTTTCCAGGATTTCCAGCTCGATCAGGTGCGGCGGCAGTTCGGGATGCCGGGCCAGCACCTGGGCCATGGTGGCGTGGAAGCCGCCATCCAGAAGCTGGTTGGCGCTGACGTTGATGCTCACGCACAGGTCCAGGCCCTGGTCGAGCCAGCGTGCCGCCTGGGCCACGGCCTCGCCGATGACCCAGTCGCCCAGCGGTCGCTCCAGGTCGCTGCCCGCGATGAAGGGCAGGAACTCGGCCGGCGAGCGCAGGCCCTGGCGCGGGTCGTGCCAGCGCAGCAGGGCCTCGGCGCCCACCAGCCTGCCGCCACCCAGCTCCACCTTGGGCTGGTAGTGCAGCAGGAATTCGCCCTGCTCCAGCGCACGGCGCAGCCAGCCCAGCTGCAGGCGGCGCGCATCGGCCTTGCGGTCGTTTTCCGGGTCGAACAGCTGGTAGCGGTTGCGCCCGGCCTGCTTGGCCACGCACATGGCCTGGTCGGCATGGCGCAGCAGCAGGTCGGGGTCGGCCTGGTCGTCGGGGTAGAGGCTGACACCCACGCTGGCGGTCACGGTCAGCACCCGGTCCTGCACGGGCACGGGGCGGCTGGCCGCCTCCAGCACCCGGTCGAGGATGGAGGTGCAGTGCTCGACCGAGCCGATCTGCGACAGCAGCAGCACGAACTCGTCGCCACCGAGCCGGGCCAGCGTGTCCTCGGAGCGCAGCACGCTCTTGAGGTGCTCGGCCACGCCCACCAGCAGCGCATCGCCGGTTGCAACGCCGTGCAGGTCGTTGATTTCCTTGAAGCCGTCCAGGTCCAGAAAGCACACGGCCAGGGAGCGGCCCTCGCGCGCCGTGCGCAGCATGGCCTGGTTGAGCCGCTCGACCAGCAGGCGGCGGTTGGGCAGTCCGGTCAGCAGGTCGTAGTGGGTGACGCGGTCGAGCTCGGCCTCATGGGCCTTGATGTGGCTGATGTCGGTGAAGACGCCGATGTAGTGCTCGATCTCGCCGCCGGCACCCTGCGCAGCGGAGATGGACAGCATCTCGGCGAAGATCTCGCCCGATTTGCGGCGGTTCCAGATCTCGCCGTGCCAGAAGCCGTCGCGCGCGATGCAGGCCCAGATCTGCCGGTAGAACTCCGGCCCGTGCAGGCCCGAGGACAGCACGCGCGGCGTCTGGCCGATCACCTCCTCGGGCGCATAGCCGGTGATGCGGGTGAAGGCCGGGTTGACGCGCGTGATGCGCCGCGCCGGATCGACCACCATGATGCCCTGGTGGCTGCTGTCGAACACCACGGCGGCCTGGGCCAGCTCGCGTTCGAAGCGCTTGCGCTCGGTGATGTCCCGGGAGATGCCGAACAGGCCTGCGATGTGGCCTGCCGTATTGCGCACCGGGCCCTTGGTGACCAGGAGGTCCAGCGTCCTGCCCGGCTCCACCGTCAGCTGCTCCTCATGCGTGGCCACCTCCTGGCGCAGCACCGCCTGGTCCTTCCTGCGGATGGCGCTGGCGATGCCGAAGGGAAAGAGCGCGAAGTCGTCCTTGCCCACGATGTCTTCGGCCTGCCGGCCCACCAGGCTGGCGGCGGCCCGGTTGACCAGCAGATAGCGCCCGCGCAGGTCCTTCACGAAGACGGCGTCCGAGGTGCCGGAGATCACCGAGTCCAGCAGCTGCCGCTGCATGTTGGCCTTGCGCAGCGAGCGCTGCAGCGTCTCGGCCAGCACGCTCACGGCCAGGCCGTTGACGGCCACCACCCCCCATTGCGCCCAGTCGCGCACGGCGACGCCGTCCGTCTGGTCCAGGCTGTAGGCCGCAAAGGCCGTGGCCAGCAGGCCCGGCCCCAGGCCGCCGATCAGCGCACTGACCAGCACGGGCAGCATGAACAGCAGCAGCAGCGAGCGTTCACCGAAATGGCTGGCCAGCGTGCTGCTGGCGGCCAGCACGGCCAGGCTCATGGCCAGGGCAAACAGATAGGAGGCCCAGACCGGAAAACGGCGCGGCCCCATTTCCTGGGTGATGGCGGAGGCGCCGCCGCTGTGCGCGGCCGGCACCGAGCACAGCGCGAAGAACAGCAGGAAGTCCGTGGCCAGCACAAAGAACAGCCCCTTGGCGACGGAAAGCCAGCCGATATCCGCACTGCCTGCCAACGCGAACAACAGCTTGTCGGACAGAATGATCCAGGCGAATGCGAGCAATCCGTAGCTCACCGTGATCAGTCCGATAAATCGGCGTCTTGCTGATTTGGCCATTTCAGCGTGGCACTCCCTGTGTATATGGCTGTCCGGAATTATTGCCAATCCCTGCTGGCAATCGCGTCGTCATTCGCCGAAAACAGGGGGCAATAAAACCATTTGCCGCGCACTCGCTCATTCATAGAGAAATTGCATCGCAGGCCTTTTCCGCCGGATGCGGGAATATCTGTCCGGCCCCTTTTCCCGGTCCGGCCGCCAACTCATTCCGGGCACTGGCGGCAGGGCTGCTGCTCGGTGCGGGCGGCCTCGGCATGCAGCCAGGCCAGGAAGGCCGCCACGGCGGGGCGCCGGGCGTTGCGCGCGGGGTAGACGGCAAAGTGGGCCTTGACGCGCAGGGCCCGGTCCATGCCGAAGGGGGCCACCAGCCGGCCGTCGGCAATGTGGCCGCCCGCGTTCATGGCGCTTTCCAGCGCCACGCCCAGGCCCTGCGTGGCCGCGTCCAGCGACATCTGGGCGCGGTCGAAGCGCACGGCAAAGCGTTCTGGCGCGCGCAGCTGCGAGAACGCCTGAAACCAGTCCGACCACTGGACGATGCTGACGTTGCTCTGGATCAGCGGCACATGCAGCAACTGCTGCACGCGCTGCAGCCCATGCTCGGCCACGAACGCGGGGCTGGCCAGCGGCAGGATGTGCTCCTCGAACAGGGGCTCCACCTCCAGCTCCGGCCACTGCGCAATGCCGTAGCGGATGTCGATATCGGCCTGGCCCAGCGCGAAGTCGCTGTGCGAATGCGCAGCCGACAGGTTCAGCGCAATGTGCGGGCAGGCCCGTGCGAAGTCCCGCAGCCGGGGCATGAGCCAGAGGCTGGCGATGCTGGGCGCGCAGTGCACGTAGAGGCTGTTGCTCATGCTGTGGCGCAGGTCCTCGGTGGCCGAGACGATGGCCGCCAGCGCGCCGCCCACGCGCTCCAGGTAGGCCTGCCCCGGGCGGCTCAGGCGCACGCCATGCGCGCTGCGCTCGAACAGGCGCACGCCCAGCTGCGCCTCCAGCTTGGCCACCTGGTGGCTGACGGCCGAGGCCGTCAGGTGCAGCTCGGAGGCAGCCAGCGCGAAGCTGCGCCGGCGCGCCACGGCCTCGAAGGCCTGCAGGTGGGCACTGCTGGGAATGGATGCCATGGCAAGTTCCTCGAAGACGCGGGCAGCTCACAGGCAGACCCCGGGAGACCCCGTACGTGAGCTGAAGAACCGTCATCTTAGGCTGATGAAACATCGTTTGTCTTCATGCTCGTGACAGCCCAAGATGGCTGCATCCACCATCACTACAGCGGAGACAGGCACATGCTGCTCAAGGACAGGGTCGCCATCATCACCGGCGGCGCAGGGATCAACGGACTCGGTTTTGCCACGGCGCGCCAGATGGCCGCCCAGGGGGCCCGCGTGGCCATCCTCGACCTGGAGCGGGCCGACCCGGCCGGCGCGGCCGCGCGGCTGGGCGACGGGCACCTGGGGCTGGTGGCCGATGTGACGGACAAGCCCTCGTGCGAGGCGGCCGCCGCCGCCGTGCTGCGCGCCTTCGGCCGCATCGACGCGCTGGTCAACAACGCGGGCATCACGCAGGCCGTGGGCACGCTGGAGATCGGCGGGGCCGACTACGACCGCGTGCTCGACGTGAGCCTGCGCGGCACGCTGTACATGTCCCAGGCCGTGCTGCCAGCCATGCGCAGGCAGCAAGCGGGCGCCATCGTCTGCATTTCTTCCGTCTCGGCCCAGCGCGGCGGCGGCATCTTCGGCGGGCCGCACTATTCGGCCGCCAAGGCCGGCGTGCTGGGGCTGGCCCGCGCCATGGCGCGCGAGTTCGGCGCCGAGGGCATACGCATCAACTGCGTCACGCCGGGCCTGATCGAGACGGACATCACCCAGGGCAAGCTCGGCCCCGAGCGCAAGCGCGAGATCTCCGCCACGATTCCGCTGGCCCGCCTGGGCCGCGCCGACGATGTGGCCGGCGCCTGCGTATTCCTGGCCAGCGACCTGGCCGCCTATTGCACGGGCATCACGCTCGATGTGAACGGCGGGATGCTCATCCACTGAGCCCCGCGCGCCTGGCCATGGCCTGCATGGCCGCACACAACCCAAGCAAAGGAGACAAGACCATGCAAAGCACGCTTTTCCACCGCACCGCCCTGGCCGCCTGCGCCCTGCTGCTGCCGGCCCTGGCCTGTGCCCAGGCCGTCAAGCTCACGCTGGGGCACGGCGCCGCGCCCGACAACCCGCGCCACCTCGCATCGCTGAAGTTCGCCGAGCTGGTGAAGGCGCGCAGCGCAGGCCGCATCGAGGTGCAGGTCGCCCCCTCGGCCCAGCTGGGCGACGACGCGGCCATGGTCACGGCCCTGCGCACGGGCGCGCTGGACCTGTCGGCCAATTCCCAGGGCGCGGTGGCCGCGGCCGTGCCCGAGTACGCGGCCTATGGCATGCCGTTTCTCTTCGCCACGCCGGCCCGTGCCTTCCAGGTGCTGGACGGGCCGCTGGGCCGGGAGCTGGCCGACAAATCGGCCGCCAAGGGCATGGTGGTGCTGGGCTACTGGGACAACGGCATACGCCACATGACCAACAGCAAGCGGCCCCTGCGCAGCGTGGACGATCTCAAGGGCCTGAAGATGCGCACGCCGCCCGACGCGGTGCTGGTGGACATCATCCAGGCCCTGGGCGCCGAGGCCCAGCAGATCAAGTTCGCCGAGCTGTACGTGGCCCTGCAGCAGGGCGTGGTCGACGGCCAGGAAAACCCGCTGGCCAACTTCCATGCCAGCAAGCTGTACGAGGTGCAAAAGCACCTGGCGCTGACGGGCCACATGTTCCAGATGACGCCGCTGATCATGGGCAAGCGCAGCTGGGACCGGCTGCCGGCCGCCGACCGCACGCTGCTGGCCGAGGCCGCGCAGGAGGCCACGGCCTACCAGCGCCAGCTGGCGCGCGAGGCCGACGACAGGCTGCTGGACGACATCCGCGCCAAGGGCGTGGAGGTGAGCACCATCGACGCGCGGGCTTTCGCCCAGGCCACGGCCAAGGTGCAGGACAAGTGGCTGGCCAGCCCTGCGGGCCCCTATATCGCCAAGGTCGTCAAGGCCGCGGGCGCGCAGTCAAGCGCAGGGAGCCATCCATGAACCTCATCGAACGCCTGGTCACGGGCCTGTGCCGCGCCGTGCTGTGGACCAGCACCCTGGTGATCTTCGTGATCCTGGTGTGCAACACCGCCCTGCGCTATGCCAGCGGCACCAGCCTGCAGTGGGCCAACGAGGTGCCCGAGCTGCTGTTTCCCTGGCTGGTGATGTCGGGCGTGGTGCTGGCCGCCGCCCATGGCGCCCACATCACCACCAGCTTCCTGGTCGAGGCCCTGCCTGCCCGCGTGCGGCGCGCCACGGCCGTGCTGGGCTGGCTGGCCGTGGCCGCCCTGTACGCCACTCTGGCCTGGTCCACGCTGAACATGCTGGAGATCGTGCATGACGAGCGCAGCCAGATCCTGGGCATTCCCGGCTCGCTGACCTATGGCTGCGTGATGGTGGGCATGGCGCTGCTGGCCCTGCTGGCCCTGCAGTCGGCATGGCGCGCCTGCGTGGCGGGCAGGGACCGGGTATCCGCGCAGGCCGGTGCGGCTGGTGCGTCTGCCGAACCGGCCCGGCCCGTGGCCGGCGCGCACTGGTGAAGGGAGGGTGCCATGTCCTTCATCATGCTTTTCGTCTTCATGGCGGGCGCCGTGATCGCCATGCCCATTGCCCACGCGCTGCTCATGGGCGCCATGGCGGCGGCCGCCACCTCGGACCGCGTGCCGCTGGACCTGCTGGTGCAGCAGATGGTGGCCCAGGTGCAGAGCTTTCCGCTGATCGCCATCCCGTTCTTCATGCTCACCGGCTCGCTGATGATGGGCGGGCGCCTGGGCGAGGCCATGGTGGGCGTGCTGTCGGCGCTGATAGGGCGCTTTCACGGCGGGCCGGCCCAGGTGGGGGTGATGTCGTCCACGCTGTTCGGCGGGGTGTCGGGCTCGGCCGTGGCCGACGCCTCGGCCATCGGCTCGCTGATGATCCCGTGGCACAGGCGGCTGGGCTATCCGCCCGCGTTCTCGGCGGCCACGCTGGCGGCGGCGGCCACCATCGACATCCTGATCCCGCCGTCGATCCCCATGATCCTGTTCGCGCTCAGCGCCAATGCATCGATTGCGGCGCTGTTCGTGGCGGGCATCGTGCCGGGGCTGCTGATGTGCGCGGGCTTCATGGGTGTGTGCTGGTGGGTGGGCCGCAGGCGCGGCTTTCCGCGCGACACCACGCCCTTCGCCTGGCCCGCCTTCCGGCGCCACCTGCTGTACGCCAGCCCGGCCCTGCTGCTGCCGGTGCTGATCATCGTGTTCCTGCGCTTGGGCATCGCCACGCCCACCGAGGTGGCCGTGCTGTCCACGCTGTATGCAGGCCTGGTGTCGGCCGTGGTGTACCGCGACCTGGGCTGGCGCCGGCTCAACGATGCGGTGGTGCATGCGGGCCTGGCCACGGGCGTGGTGCTGCTGGTGATCATGGCCTCGGCGGCCATCGGCTGGCTGCTGACCTTCGACCGCATGCCCGATGGCATCGTCCAGTGGGTGCAGTCGCATGTGCATTCGGCCTGGCTGGTGATCGTGCTGATGAACCTGCTGATGCTCTTCATCGGCATGTTCATCGACCTGCCGGCCGCCGTGCTGCTGCTCACGCCGGTGTTCGTGCCGCTGGCCCAGAGCATCGGCATGGACATGACCCAGCTGGGAATCATGATGGTCGTGAACCTGGCCCTGGGGCTGTACACGCCGCCCGTGGGCACGACGCTGTTCATCACGAGCTCGCTGGCCCGGGTCAAGGTGGGCCAGACCGTGCGCGAGCTGATTCCCTTCTACCTGGTGGCGCTGGCGGTGCTGGCGCTGGTGTCCTATGTGCCGGCCAGCATCCTGCGCTGAGCCGCGCGCCCTTCCATCCCGAGGAGACGATGCATGAACCAAGAACCACTGCAACAGCGCCTGGACCGGCTCGCGGCCTGTGCCTGGCGCATACGCCGCCGCGCCCTGCAAATGGGCGAGGTGCAGGGCCAGGGCTACATAGGCCAGGCCCTGGGCTGGGCCGATGTGCTGGCCGTGGCCTATGGCGACGCGCTGCGGCTGCGGCCCGATGAGCCCGGGTGGGAGGGCCGCGACCGCTTCCTGCTCTCGCACGGCCACTACGCCATCGCCTTCTACGCGGCCCTGGCCGAGGCGGGCATCCTGTCCGACGAGGAACTCCAGACCTATGGCAGCGATGACAGCCGCCTGCCCATGTCGGGCATGGCCAGCTACACGCCGGGCATGGAGATTTCGGGCGGCTCGCTGGGCCAGGGCCTGCCGATCGCCGTGGGCATGGCGCTGGCGCTGCGCCACAAGGGCAGCGATGCCTTTGTCTACAACTCCATGTCCGACGGCGAGCTGGACGAGGGCTCGACCTGGGAGGCCGCGCTGTCCGCCGCCCACCACGGCCTGGGCCGGCTGATCTGCCTGGTGGACGTGAACAACCAGCAGGCCGATGGCCCGTCCACGCGCATGCTGGGCTTCGAGCCGCTGGCCGACAAATGGGCCGCCTTCGGCTGGCATGTGCAGCGCGTGGACGGCAACGACCTGGCCCAGGTGGTGCAGGCCTTCGACGCGGCGCGGGCGCTGGCCGAGGACCGGCCCCGCGTCATCCTCTGCGACACGCTGATGGGCAAGGGCGTGCCCTTCCTGGAGCAGCGCGAGAAGAACCATTTCATCCGCGTCGATCCGCCCGAGTGGCAGCAGGCCATCGCCATCCTGGACGCATCGCAACCCCTGGAGCCCGCCCTGCCATGAACATGCCTCTTGCCATCCCCAAGCCCCGGCCGACCACCTCGGCCATGATCGCCTCCATCGCCGCCGAAGGCCAGCGCGTGCAGGCCGCGCCTTTCGGCAAGGCCCTGGTGGAGCTGGCCGCCAGCCGCCCCGACGTGGTCGGCCTGACCGCCGACCTGGCCAAGTACACCGACCTGCACCTGTTCGCCCAGGCCCACCCCGAGCGCTTCTTCCAGATGGGCATGGCCGAGCAGTTGCTCATGGCCGCCGCCGGCGGCATGGCCAAGGAGGGGCTGACGCCGTTTGCCACCACCTATGCCGTCTTCGGCACGCGCCGCGCCTACGACTTCATCCACCAGGTGATTGCCGAGGACAACCTGGACGTCAAGATCTGCTGCGCCCTGCCCGGCCTGACCACGGGCTACGGCCCCAGCCACCAGGCCACGGACGACCTGGCCATGATGCGGGCCGTGCCGGGGCTGACCATCGTCGATCCCTGCGATGCGCTGGACATCACCCAGGCCGTGCCGCAGATCGCGGCGCACCGCGGCCCCGTCTACATGCGGCTGCTGCGCGGCAACGTGCCGCTGGTGCTGGACGAGTACGACTACCGGTTCGAGCTGGGCAAGGCCAAGATGCTGCGCGAGGGCCGCGAGGTGCTCATCATCTGCAGCGGCTTCATGACCATGCGCGCGCTGGAGGCCGCCCAGCTGCTGGCCGCCGACAACGTAGGCGCCGCCGTGCTGCACTGCGCCACCATCAAGCCGCTGGATGTGCAGGCCATCGTGCAGGCCGTGGCCAGCGGGCCGCGCCTGGTGGTGGTGGCGGAGAACCATTCGGTGGTGGGCGGCCTGGGCGAGGCCGTGGCCGGCGCTCTGCTGGAGCGCGATGTGCGGCCCGCGCGCTTTCGGCTGGCGGGCCTGCCCGACGCCTTCCTCGACGCGGGCGCCTTGCCCACGCTGCATGAGCGCTACGGCATCAGCGCCCAGGCGCTGGCGGGGCGCATCCGGCAGTGGCTGGGGTAGGCAAGGCTGCGGTCACGGGGAATCTGTCCGCAGCGCCAGCATATAGCCCATGCCCCGCACCGTGTGCAGCAGCTTGACCGCATAGGGATCGTCGAGCTTGCTGCGCAGCCTGCACACCGCCACGTCCACGGCGTTGTTCAAGGCATCCACGGGCAGGCTCCAGACCTGCTCCACCAATTCGGCGCGCGAGACCACATCGCCCTGACGCTGCAGCAGCAGCCACAGGACGGCGAACTCCTGCCGGGTCAGGTCCAGCCGGCGACCGGCGCGTTCGACCCGCTTCTTGGACAGGTCCAGCACCAGATCCGCCAAAGTCAGGCGCATGCCCTCCCGCCCGGCGGACCCGCGCATGCGCAGCCTTGCGCGGGCCAGGAACACCGGCAGCCTGATGGGCTTGACCAGGTAGTCGTCCGCGCCGTGCTGCAGGCAGAACACCTGGTCCTCCAGGCTGTCGTTTGCGGCAACCACGATGGCGGGGGTGCTTGTGGCCCGGCGCAGGGCCTGCAGGACCTCTCGCCCGCTCAACCCGGGCAGGTCCAGGTCCAGCACCACCAGGCTGTAGGCGCGGCTCAGTGCCAAGTTGCGGCCCTGCAGACCGTCATGCACGACATCGACGTTGAATCCGTCCTGGCACAGGCCCTGGCACAGGTACTGCGCCGACGGCGGGTGGGCATCCACGATCAGGATCTTCATGCTCGCTCCTTTGACCGCACGGCAAGGCTCAGGCCAGCACCTGCCTGAGCATCTGCTGCTGCCGTCGGGCCCATTTCGTGCCGACGCGGATGGCCTCGCGCTGCCGGGAGGAGGCGGAGGCGAAAAAGACCGTTTCGCTGATCTGCAGCCGGTGGAACAAGCGCCGCAACTGCAGCGAACGTGCCCGCAGCGATCCTTCCGGTACCAGGGATTCCTGGCGCTGCGCCGAGAACAGGAAAGCGGCCTGCTCCAGGCAGCAGCGGGCCTCGGGCGTGGTCGCGGGCACGGCTCGGGGCTCGCACAGCCGAGCCTTTGCCACAAAGGGGTTGTGGCCCACCACCAGGCCCCAGGGCCGCATGGCGGTCAAGGGATCGACCGACAGAGCCTCCTGCTTGGTGAGACCGAACGCCCGCGCCAGGCGCAGCCGCATGGCCAGCCGCGGCGCATCGGGCCGCACCGCCTCGATGGCCGTGAGCGCCTCCTCGTCGCCCCCGTCCACGGGCAGCAGCAATGAGCGCAGCAGCAGCCCGGCCTGCTCGTCGTCCTTGGCCGCCGCGGCATGGAGCAGGGCCACGCCCTGCTCCATGGATTCGATGCGTGTGGCGTCACGCAGCACCAGCGCACCCAGGCGGCGCTGGGCCTCCGCCAGGCCGTGCCGCGCCGCCTTCTCCAGGCAAAAGCGCGCCAGCGTGGGATTGGCCACCGAACTGCGGTAGTCGGAACACAGGCGAAACAGGTGCAGCCAGGCGACGGCGATGCCGCCATCGGCGGCGCGCAGCAGCAGGGCGGCCGCCTTGCGCAGGTTCTGCGCGTGCACGAGGTTGTCTGGCGCAAGGTGCGCGCAGGACTGGCCGGAAAGCGCCCGCCCCAGCGCATGGCAGGCGCGCAGGTCGCCATCGGCGGCGCAGCGCTCCAGGCTGCTTTCTATCCAGCCCACCGCCAGCCGCCCCAGGCCATGGCCTGCCACCTCCGCCTGGTGAACCAGGTCGGCGATCAGCTGCTGTATGGCGGGACAGGCAGCGGCATGGGGCAGATCGCCCAGCAGCTCCAGCATCTGCACTGCGCGTGGCGACTGGCCCATGGCCATGGCCTGGCGGGCTTCGCTGGCCATGACCTCGGCAATGTCCTGCGGCTGTACGGCGCGCAGGATCTGCAGGACCTGCAGCAGCTCGCCGCAGGTGAGCGCGGATGCGCCGCCTGCCCCGTGGCACGGAAGGGAAGCGCTGCACCGGCCCAGGCATTCCAGCGCCAGATCGAGTTCCCCCCGGATGAGATGCCATGCGGCGAGCTTCTGGCGCCCGACATCCTCGTACTGCGCAGCGATCCTCAAAGGCTCCAGCAGCCCGTGCTCCAGCAACTGCCTCAGCGGCAGATGCTGGGCCATGCAGACCGAGGCCTGGCGCCTGGCCTGGGGCAGTGCGGCCTGCAGGTAGCCGAGCCCCACGGAAATGCTTCTGGGCACGCCCGGCCCCCCTGCCAGATAGGCCTCCCCGAGCTGAAGCCTGGCCCCCGTGTCCCCTCTTCTTGCCAGCATCCTCAGCTTGACATCCTCGCGACGCATTTTCTGCCCCCCCGCCTATCTTTCAATACCCACCCACAGCCGCATCAGCGATACGACACGGATTATTTTTATTTCACCGGAGTCAATCCCCTGAATGCTATCAATGCCCAACATCCATCCACCCGACAGCAAAGTGACATTCAAGACATTTTGAAGAAAGGTAACTGTCATGAATGGCAGCCCCTGCCTTCTGGTGTTGGCGGGGTGGAACAGGTTTTGCACGAAAAGCCTGTGAATGGCTTGCCATGCCCTGCCCATTTCTTTTCAAGACCGACTGCGATCGCCTGCGGATTCTAGTATTTACCACAGCATCCGTTTTGAAAATGGATGCGCATGGAATCCACCATTCAATACAAGGATCAGGCATGAAATTCAATCGCATATTGGCGGCAGCATTGCCCGTCATTTCGCTGGCGGCCAGCGCGCAGTCATCCATCACCCTGTTCGGCATCGTAGACGTCAATGCGCGCTACGTGAGGAACAGCGACCTGCCTGGCAACCTGACCATGAACAACAGCGGCCTGGCCTCCGGGCGGCTGGGATTTCGCGGCGACGAGGATCTGGGCGGCGGACTGAGGGCCGGCTTCTGGCTGGAGTCGGACGTCAATGCCGACACGGGCACGTTCAGCTCCACGGGCAAGTTCTTCCAGCGCCGTTCCACCGTGAGCCTGTCGGGAGGTTTCGGCGAAGTGCGCCTGGGCCGCGACCTTTCGCCGGCTTCGGCACATACCTACAAATACGATCCGTTCGGCGTGATCGGACTGGGCGGTTCCGCCGTGGCAAGCCGCATGCCGGACGGCTTCTCACCGTCCTACTACCGCCGCGACAACGCGATCCAGTACCTCTCGCCCAGCCTCTGGGGCCTGCGTGCGGAATTCATGTACGCCATGGACGAGAACCCATCGAGCAACGTGGGCCGCCACGTGGCAGGCCGGGTTCACTACGAAAACGGTCCATTGAGCCTGTCGCTGTCCTATGGCACGACCGACATCGGCGCCGCCGGCGCCAAGTTCAGGCAGTATGGCGCGGGCGCCTCGTACGACTTCGGTTTCGCCAAGCTCATGGGCCACTTCCAGCGGGAGGACCTGCCTTTCGGCACCTACGGCAGCAGCACCCTGGGCTCCGAGGACCGCTGGCTGCTGGGCATGACGGTTCCCGTGGGCAGCGGCCATCTCCGCGCCTCCTATGTGCGTACCGATTCGCGCAAGGGTCCGGTGGCATTCAATGGCAGCGATGCGAACAAATATGCCATCGGCTATGTGCATGATCTGTCGCGCCGCACGGCCTTGTATGGAACCGTGGCCCGCATATCCAACAAGGGCAATGCGAATTTCGCCCTGTCGGGCGGTGCACCGGGGCTTGCTCCCAAGGGCACGTCAACGGGTGCGGAAGTGGGCATACGCCACAGCTTCTGATTCCCTTTCCGGGATTATTCCCGCCAGCGTTGCAAAACCGCTGGCGGCAGGCCGGGCAATGCCCTTTTTCCGCATTCGCCAAACCATTGCCACGGCCTGCCATCCATCCATGTTCCGTTTGAATTGAAAATCCCATTTGCGCCAAGGAGCATTTCATGAAAAACATCAATGCCCTGTATATCGCAGGCATTTTTCTTGCCTGCCCAATGGCCCATGCGGACACTTTTCCCAACGGTCAATCGCATTACGGCTCGCCCGCGCCTGCAGGCTCCTACCGTAGCGTCGATCTGTCGCAGAAGACGCCCATCAACGTCACCTGCGGCGAAACCCTCAATTTCACCAGCAAGGGCAGGACATTCGCGTGGAAGGTCCGCTCCATCCGGCACAGCCATGTGCCGGTGGCGCGCTTTGCGCCGCCCGGTTTCGACACGCAGGGCCGCAGCATCTTCGTCATGCCCGCAGAGCACGAGCGAGGCGGCTGAAGGGGCCGCGTCGCTGCGGCCTGCGCTGCGCAAAATCCAACTCAACGCAACTCGACGCAGCAAAAAAGGGCCCGCAATTCGCGGGCCCTTTTCGTTGCTGGAGGCAGGCCGAAGCTCAGGCCGCCAGGGCGCCGCGCATGGCGTCGATCACGGCCTTGTAGTCGGGCTTGCCGAAGATGGCGCTGCCCGCCACGAAGGTGTCGGCACCGGCATCGGCCACGCGGCGGATGTTGGTTTCCTTGATGCCGCCGTCCACCTCCAGGCGGATGTCGCGGCCGCTGGCCTCGATGCGCTTGCGCGCGGCCTCGATCTTGCGCAGCGTGCTATCGATGAAGCTCTGGCCGCCGAAGCCGGGGTTCACGCTCATCAGCAAGATGAGGTCGATGTCGTCGATGACCCAGTCCAGCACGTCCAGCGAGGCGGCCGGGTTGAACACCAGGCCCGGCTTGGCGCCCTGGGCACGGATGTTCTGGATGCTGCGGTGCACGTGGGCCGTGGCATCGGGGTGGAAGCTGATGTAGTCGGCGCCGGCCTTGGCGAAGGCCGTGGCCAGTTCGTCCACGGGCGTGACCATCAGGTGCACGTCGACGGGCACGGGCTGGCCGTCGGGCGTCTTCGCATGGGGCTTCAGGGCCTCGCAGATCATGGGACCGAACGTGAGGTTGGGCACGTAGTGGTTGTCCATCACGTCGAAGTGGATCCAGTCGGCGCCGGAGGCGATCACATTCTTGACCTCGTCACCCAGACGGGCGAAGTCGGCAGACAGGATGGAGGGGGCGATGCGGTAGGTGGGGCTCATGGCCTGCGATTGTCGCAGCTAGCCCATACCGGCACCAGCGACGGCACAAAGCCATGGGCGGCGGCGCGTGGGGACGTTCGCAAGCCGGTACATTGCGGGCAGTTACCATTGCCGCCATGCCCATGAACGAGTTCCAGGTCCAGGTCCGCCCCGCCTTTTTGCCAGAGCAATCCGCTCCAGCGGCAGGCGTGTACGCCTTCTCCTACACGATCACCGTGACCAATACCGGCCAGGTGCCGGGCCAGTTGATCGCGCGCCACTGGATCATCACCAACGAACTGGGCCATGTCGAAGAGGTCAAGGGCCTGGGGGTGATCGGCCGCCAGCCGCTGCTGCAGCCCGGCGAGACCTTCGAGTACACCAGCGGCTGCCAGCTGCGCACGCCCAACGGCAGCATGCAGGGCACCTATCTGTGCATCAGCCACGAGGGCGAAGTCTTCGAGTGCCCCATCCCGCGCTTTCATCTGCAGTCGGGCGCTGGCGGCGACAGCTTTCCAGACCCTGACAACCGCGTGCTGCACTGAGCGCGTTCCTCGGGGGAGGCGCTAGTCTTCCGCCCTGCCGCAAGACCCCTACATGAAGCGAATCACCCAAGACCTGCCCGGCCTTCTGGCCGCACTCGACCCCGAGGCCGACCTCGCGCACCGCCATATCTGGCTGATCCACCTGCTGGAGTGGGTGCGCGCGCCCAAGCCGTCGGTGGACGGCGCGGTGCAGCGCGTGCAGTTGCTGGTGGAGGCCGTGGAGGCCGATCCGGCCGTGCGCCAGCGCCTGCATGCGTGGTGGCTGCGCTTCATCGATACCGTGGACATCACGGCGCTGCTGGCCGATTTCGGCTTTGCGCCGCGCACCAACATGTTCAGCGAGCTGTCCGAGCGCGTGCGCTACAAGCTGCTGCCCAGCACGCCAGAGACGGTCGATGCCTCCGAGCTGTTCATGCTGGCCATGCCCGACGAATTCGACGCGCGCTGGCTGCATGCGCTGGACGCGGCCCTGCTCGAGCGCATCGCCGTACTGCTGACCGATGGCAGCGAGGGCCAGGGCAGCAGCTTCTGGCAGAACAGCCTGCTGGGCTCCATCACCTATTGCACGGGACAGATTCTTTCCACGGGCTTCTCGCCCGAGCTGCGCCTGCGCATGGACGAGCAGGCGCGCGATGACCAGCCCTTCCACGCCCTGATCCACGATGCGGAAAGCCTGCGCGTGGAGGTGCTGCACGCGCTGCGCACCAACGACCGGCGCGACGCGGCCGAGGCCCGGCTGCGCGAACGGCTGGATGCCTGCCGCGCGGCCGTGACATCGGTGTACGCGCATTTCGAGTCCGAAGGGATTTCGGTGGGCCTGGTGTTTCGCCTGCGCCAGCTGCGCGCGCGCATCCTGCGCGTCAGGCGCCTGCTCGACTGCCTGCTGGCCGACAACCGCGCCACCGAGACGGCCGACCTGCTGGCCAACCTGGTGTCCGTGGGCATCGAGCGGCGCAGCCTGCGCGCCCTGCTGGCCACCAATACCTCGCTGCTGGCCGCCAAGGTGGCCGAGCGCAGCGCCGAGACCGGCGAGCACTACATCACGCGCACGGGCCGCGAGTACCTGTCCATGGTGACCAAGGCCGCCGGCGGCGGCTTCGTGATGGCCTTCACCACGCTGCTCAAGTTCGCGCTCTACGCGCTGGGGCTGTCGGCGTTCTGGGGCGGGCTGGCCGCAGGCATCAACTACTCCATCAGCTTCGTGCTGATCCAGCTGCTGCACTTCACGGTGGCCACCAAGCAGCCGGCCATGACGGCGCCGGCCATGGCCGCCAAGCTCAAGGACCTGCGCGCCAGCGAGGCCATCGAGGAATTCGTGGACGAGGTCGCGCACCTGGTGCGCTCCCAGGTGGCGGCCGTGCTGGGCAACGTGCTGGTGGTGCTGCCCATGGTGCTGCTGCTGTCGCTGGGCTATGCCCAGCTGTTCGGCCACACGCCCATCGACGAGCCGCATGCGATTGCCGTGCTCGATTCGCTGAGCCTGCTGGGCCTGTCGCCGCTGTTCGCTGCCTTCACGGGCGTGCTGCTGTTTGCCAGCAGCCTGATCGCGGGCTGGGCCGAGAACTGGTTCGTGCTGCGCCGGCTGGACTCGGTGATCCGCTACAACCCCGGCATCACGCGCTGGCTGGGCGCCGGGCGCGCGGATCGCTGGGCGCATTTCTGGCGCAAGAACATCTCGGGCTTTGCTGCCAATGTCTCGCTGGGCATGATGCTGGGCCTGGTGCCGGCCTTCGCGGCCTTCTTCGGCCTGGGGCTGGAGGTGCGCCACGTCACGCTGTCGGCCGGCCAGATCGGGGCCGCCATGGCCGCCCTGGGCTGGGAGGTTCTGCACTCCGACATGTTCTGGTGGGCGATTGCCCTACTGCCCATCAATGGCGCGTTGAACGTCACTGTCAGCTTTTATCTGGCATTCCGCGTTGCGCTGAGGGCACACAATGTCAGCGGAGTCGACCGCTCGCGCATCTATTCGGCCATCCGCCGCCGTCTGCGCACAGCGCCGCTGAGTTTCTTCCGCCCCTGAGCCTGCGGGACATCGGGAACCACGCGGAACCCACGTGCTGGCGTGCCCGCCCGGCCTTGCAGCCTGGCAGTCACGCCAGTGGATCGCCAACGAAGTGTCCCCGTGCCAGGCGCACGGGACGCGGGCTTGCCCGCGCCGCAGGGAAGGCCTTGCGGAGCTTCGCTTGCGGGCCACTGGCTCGCGCAAAGGACGTCGCTGATGAATGACATGCTGAGCTTCTGGGAACCGTGGCTGCGGCCTTCGGCCGGGCTGGCCACGGTTCAGTGGTCCCTGCTGCTGGCCGTGGCCACCATGGTCGGCTATGCCTGCCAGCGCCATGCCGCCCTGCCCAAGGTGGTCGGCTACTCGCTGGTCGGCGGCATTGCCGGGTTGATCGGCTTTGGGGCCAACACCACCTGGCCGCTGCAGGGCACGGGGCTGTTCCTGCTGGAGCTGGGCGTGGCCATCGTGCTGTTCGAATGCGGCGGGCGCATCACGCTGCGCTGGTTCCGCCACAACCCCATGGTGCTGGTGCAAAGCGTGGCCGAGTCCGCGCTGACCTACGTGCTGGTCTCCCTGGTGCTGGGCTGGCTGGGCATGGCCCCCGAAGTGGCCGGGCCGCTGGCCCTGGTGGCCATGGCGGCCTCGCCCCTGGTGCTGACGCGCGTGGTGGCCGACATGCGTGCCGCAGGCGCCGTGACCGATCGCGGCCTGGTGCTGTCCACCCTGTCCACGCTGTATGCGCTGGCCCTGGGCAGCGCCAAGGCGGGCATGCTGACGCAGCCCAAGGCCGGCTTCGTGGCCTCGATCATGCCGGTGCTGGTGGTCTTGGGCGTCTCGGTGGCCGTGGCCCTGGTGCTGGCCGTGCTGATGCGCCTGGCGCTGCGCTTCATGAGCCCGGCCAGCGAGAACACCTCCATCCTCTTTCTCACCCTGATCTCGGCCAGCGTGCCGCTGACCTCGTACCTGGGCGGCTCGGCGCCGCTGGCGGCGCTGCTGGGAGGCATCCTGCTCAAGCAGTTCAACCCGCGCCCCTGGGCGTGGCCGCGCCAGCTGGGCACGGCGGCCTCGCTGCTGACCATGCTGATGTTCGTGCTGGTCTCCACCGTGGCCGCACAGGCCGACTGGAGCGCGCCGGTGGCCGGCGTGGTGGGCGCCGTGATCCTGGCGCGCCTGGTCGCCAAGACCCTGGGCGTGGCCGTGGGCAATGTGGGCACGGGCGCCAACTGGCGCCAGGCCTTCTGGGTGGGCTGCGCCATGGCGCCCATGTCATCGGTGGCGCTGCTGATCGCCTCGCAGTTCGTGGCCGCCGCGCCCGAGCTGGGCGCGCAGATCGCAGGCGTGGCCCTGCCCACCATTTTGGTGATGGAGGTGCTGGGCGCCGCCCTGGCCACAGTGGCCATCTACCGCTCCGGCGAAAGCTCCCGTCCCTGGAAGCCGCTGAGCCGCTCGAACACCGCAGGAGATGAACGTGAGTCTTGAAGCCTTCAACTCGTCCGAACCGCTGACCCTGGGCGTGGAGCTGGAACTGCAGCTGGTCAACACCCACGACTACGACCTGGCCCCCTACGCCGAGGACATGCTGCGCCTCATGCTCAAGAACCCGCTGCCCGGCAGCGTGGTGCCCGAGATGACGAACAGCATGATCGAGATCTCCACCAGCGTCTGCCATTCGGCCTCGGAGGTGCTGGGCCAGCTCAGCCAGATCCGCGATGCGCTGGTCAAAAGCGCCGACAAGCTCAACATCGCCGTGGTGGGCGGCGGCACCCACCCCTTCCAGCAGTGGCATGAGCGGCGCATCTACGACAAGCCGCGCTTCCAGGAGCTGTCGCAGCTGTACGGCTACCTGTCCAAGCAGTTCACCATCTTCGGCCAGCACGTGCACATCGGCTGCCCCGACGCCGATGCGGCGCTGCTGATGCTACACCGCATGTCGCGCTACATCCCGCATTTCATTGCGCTGTCGGCCTCCAGCCCCTATGTGCAGGGCCATGACACGGCCTTCGACTCGGCGCGGCTGAACTCGGTGTTCGCCTTTCCGCTGTCGGGCCGCGCGCCCTGCGTGCTGCACTGGAGCGAGTTCGAGCAGTACTTCGACAAGATGACGCGCACGGGCGTGGTCAAGAGCATGAAGGACTTCTACTGGGACATCCGGCCCAAGCCGGAGTTCGGCACCATCGAGATCCGCGTGTTCGACACGCCGCTGACCATCGAGCGCGCAGCCGCCCTGTCCGGCTATGTGCAGGCGCTGGCCGCCTGGTTCATGGACACCCAGCCCTTCACGCCCGTGGAGGACGACTACCTGGTCTACACCTACAACCGCTTCCAGGCCTGCCGCTTCGGCCTGGAGGCCGTGTACGTGGACCCGGCCACGGGCGAGCACATGCCGCTGGCCGACCACATCCTCAAGACCATGGATGCCGTGGCCGACTACGCGGCCCGCCATGGCGCCGCGCCCGCCCTGCACCTGCTGCGCAGCGACGTGGCCGCCGGCAGCAACGATGCCCGCTGGCTGCGCGAACGCCAGCGCAGCGAGCAGCTGCTGGCCGAGGTCTCGCGCCAGGCGGCCATGCGCTTTCGCGGCCAGGCCGTGTAGGCAGTCTTGTCCCGCACACACAGGGCTCACACGTCAAATTGTGAGCCAACTCTCCACGTTCAGCAAAGCTGCACCCCCGCCCAATAACACGCTCGCACCCCTGCACAATGAAATTGCGTTGGAGGTGGCGACCCTGTCTAGACAACCTACCTCTTGATGTTCTCCAGCATGTCCGGAGGTTCGCGCAATGCAAGAAGTCAGATGTGCCAGCTGCAACAGAAAGCTGGCGATGGGAGTGTTCCAGCATTTGAGCATCAAGTGCCCACGCTGTGGAACACTCAACTCCTTGAGAGCCTGGAGCTCCGAACCCGAGTGCCTACGAGCGCCCTTGAAGAAAGGAAGCCACCATGGCTCAAGTAACTAAGGTATTAATTGCCGATGGCGACGTGTTGTCCAGCACACCGAACAACGAAGTCATCTATTTCGCATCCAATGCAAACGGTATTCCTGTGGTGCCAGGATCGCACCATATCTTACCGACCAACCCCTATACGCTTGTATTTGACGACGCGGGCAAGCCATCCGGGTATGACAGGAAAAACAATCGCCATACTGTCGCGATGGATGTGAAGTTTGTCGAAGACTTCCTTGAAATCGAGTCGTGCCACACGGGCATCATCTCTCGCCACAAGGGCTGGAACAGCGCTCCCTATGTAAGAGGTGACAACCGTGGAGCTGCAGCCATTGCAGGCAAATGGGGCTATGCAGGCGGTAGTGTCGCTCTGGAGGAAATCGAAATCACGAACGATTTCAATAATGGTGACTCGCATCACCTTCCGTCGGCACAGCATCCAAGGGGCGCTATCGGACAGGCAAAACTTCAGGGTGATCGCTGGTATCGCATGGTGCTTGAAAGCATCGTGTTCCATGGAGCCGTCGGGCACAAGGTTAGATTCATCGACAAACAAACCAAATCCATTGTTTACAAACTACCCATCTACTGGTCGGAATTTTCGGGAAACTATGTATCTCGCGATGCTGGCAAGGTGTGCGTGTTCAGCATTCATGATCCGGCCAAGCCCGCAGCAGGTTTCTATTTCACGAACCTGATGAGCTATTGGACGCGCGCCCACAAATCGGTTGCGCACCCCTGAGAGTACAGGGGCTTGCAGCCCACGCCGTCAGCCCCCGCCATGCAAGTCAGGGCCTTACACCCTCAAGGCAGTACCGCCGCCGCACGCGCGGCGGTGATCTGCGCGTCGGCGTCGCGCTGCAGCAGCAGGCGCTGGCGCACCAGGTCCTGGGCCACGGCCGTGACGGCGCTCACGTAGCCGGCCTGGTCGACATACAGCTCCTCCAGTGAAGGCCGCCCGTCACCGGCCGCCAGCCGCGCCGCGCGCGTCTTGTGGAAGGGGATGAAGCTGCCCGTGAGGTTGGACAGGTCCACGATGCCCGGCGTGGCCACGTAGTTGAACTCCATGCTGGTGCCCAGCGGTGCCCGCGCCTCCACGCTGCGGATGCCGGCGCGCGTGAGGCCGGTGGCCGCATCGACCTGGGGCACGAGGATGGCGTAGTCCTTGCCCGTGGCGCGCGGCGGCTGCAGCGTGGCGATGCCGCTTTCGTCCTGCGGCACGTACTGCGGGCCGAAGTCGAGCAGCGCAAAGCCGTTGTGGCGCGCCAGGTAGCGGAACTCGGGGATGGCGGTCTGCACGCCGCCCACGCTCCAGCTCAGGCCCTTCATGGCGGGAAAGACCAGCTTGTCGGGCCGCACCAGGGTGCCGTCGGCCAGCCTGGGCACCTGGCTGGCCGGCGGCTCGGTGCCGCGCACCACCCAGTCCTCCAGCGCGATGAACAGCGCGCGGAAGGTGTCGTTGAAGTGCACCACGGTGCCGGCCGGATAGTCATTGCGCGTGGGCGCGTAGCCGATGCTGGCCGTGCCGCCTGCGCCGCCGTGCTGGGTGCTGGCGTAGTAGTAGATGCGCGCATTGGCGGGCTGGGCGATGTCGCGCAGGCCGTTGGCATCGGTCAGCACGGGCGAGCCCTGCAGCTGCCAGAACTCCGTGCCGGACAGGCCCAGGAAGAACTTGGGGCAGGTGTTGCTGGCTTCGCAGCGCTTCATCACGCCGCCCTGGCGGCCGCTGACCTCATCGCTGTAGTCCTTGTCCAGGCCGCGCGGCGCGGTCTGTCCGAAGGCCGTGTGGTCGGTGCGCAGGCCGCCCCCGCCGCCGGGCACGGCAAAGCGCGTGTTGATGTTGGTCTGGCGCGCGGCCACATGGGCATACATGCCGTCGAAGACCTTGCCGCCATCGAGCGCCTGGTTGAAGCCCAGGTGCAGGAAGGTCTTCATGGCATTGCCCGACTGCGAGGTGCCCTGGCCGATGGTGTGCGTGATGCGCCCGGCCAGCGGATTGGCCTTGCCGTCGGCATCGGCCGCCTTGGCGCGGAAGAAGCTCACCGTGTCGCGCAGCGCAGCCAGGCCCACGCCCATGACCTTGGGGTCCTTGGCCACGTAGATCAGCTCGTAGAGGTACTGCAGATCGAACCCGCCCTTCAGGCAGACATTGGTGGCGCTGGGTGTGCCGGGGAAGGGATTGGCGGCGGCATCGCAGCTGGCGAACTTCCAGTCGCCCGCAGGCACAGTCTGGCGCGCATCGGTTTCGTTGATGCGGCGCGTGAGCGAGTAGCCGGCCTGCGTGTTGTCCAGGTTGGCGGGCTCGTAGGGGGTCATGCTTCCATTGAACACGCCGCCGGGCAGGGTCATGGAGGGCACGGCGGCGGCCGGGACCAGTTCGGTGCGGTAGCTGCCCGTGATGCTGCTGCCGTCCTTGTTGCGGGCCACGGGCACGGTGACCGTCAGGCGCGCGGGCGTGGACTTGGGCACGTCGCCCTGCCAGGCCGAGTACAGCAGCACATAGCCGCGCTCCAGGTAGACCGCATCGCCGGGCGTGGCCGTGGGGTTGGGCATGGTCAGGATGTTGCCGCGATTGGGCGCGTCATAGCGCAGCACACCGCTGGCCTTGGACATGTCCTTGGGCTTGAGCATGACGAAGTCGGTGCTGTACTCCACCATGCCGCGCGCATTCACGGGCGCCAGCGCCAGGTCCTGGATCACGGCGTTCTTCGGGTCGGCCGGGTCCAGCTCGCCGCGCAGCACGCCGGTGACTTTTTCGTAGGCGCCGACACTGCCGTAGCTGCCGGCAAAGTCCTCGGTGGCGCTGATGCTCAGCTGCATGCGCGGCGCCTGCGAACCGGCAGGCGAGTCACTGCCGCCGCAAGCGGCCAGCAGGCCGGATGCGGCCAGCAGGCCGGATGCGGCCAGGGCAAGGGCCAGGGGATGGGTGGATCTGATGTGCATGTTGTCTCCTTGGGGTCATGGCACAGGCAAGGCTGCGCCCTGGCCGCCGTGCATTGCGGCGGCCTAGGGCGGTTCGGAAAAAAAGGAACGGGAGAGCGGGGGAGCGGCCTACTCGGGCTGGATGCCGGCGGCCTTGATCACCTGGCCCCACTTCTGGGTCTCGGCGGCCTGGAAGGCGGCCAGTTCCTGCGGTGTGGCCGTCCAGCCCTGGGAGCCGGACATGTCGAAGAAGGACTTGGCGCCCGCGCTGTGCACGGCGTCGGACAGCAGGCGGTTCAGGCGGGCCACCACGGCCTCGGGCGTGCCGGCCGGCGCATAGGCGGCGAACCAGTAGCCCATGTCATAGCCCTTGACGCCGGCCTCCTCCAGCGTGGGCACCTCGGGCAGCTGCGGGCTGCGCTGGGTGGTGGAGTAGCCCAGGGCGCGCAGCTTGCCCGACTTGACCTGGGGCACGCCGGTGGAGGTGTCGGTGATCATCAGGTCGATCTGGCCGCCCAGCAGGTCGGTGATGGCCAGCGGATTGCTCTTGTAGGGCACGTGCATCAGGTCCACGCCGGCCAGCTGCTTGAGCATTTCACCGGCCACGCGGCTGGAGGAGCTGCCGCTGCCGAACGACAGCTTGCCCGGCTGCTTCTTCGCCGCCGCCAGCAGATCGCCCACGTTCCTGTACGGCGCATCAGCGCGCACCACCAGCACCTGGCCGCCCTTGCCCAGCCCGGCCACGGGCGCGAAGTCCTTGACCGCGTCATAGGGCAGCTTCTTGTACAGATGCTGGTTGGCCGCGTGCGTGGTGTTGGTGGTGATCAGCACCGTGTAGCCATCGGCCGCCGAGCGCGCCACCTGCTGGGCCGCGATCATGCCGCTGGCGCCGCCCTTGTTCTCGACCACCACGGCCTGCTTGGTCGCCGTGGTCACGGCCTGGCCCAGCGCCCGTGCCAGCTGGTCGGTGGCGCTGCCGGCCGCAAACGGCACGACGAAGGTGATGGGCTTGGACGGATAGTCCTGCGCCAGGGCCGGTGCTGCGGCGGCCGCCAGCACGCATGCGGCCAGGGCGAGCACATGGCGGCGGGGGAAGTTGTGCGAAAAGTGCATGTCTGTCTCCTTTGTTGTGATGAATGTGTGACGGGCGGGTGCTGCCGGCTACTCCGGCGCCAGGTGGGGCAGCAGCGCAGCCGGTATGTGGACCTGCATCTGCAGCAGCCAGTACGACAGCGCCTTGCCGTGGCTGTCGAGGTTGAGCGCATCGTTGACGCCGCCGTCCAGCACCGCGTCCAGCACCCAGTTCATGGCCTGCAGGCGCTGCAGCACGAAGCGCTGCACGCGCGCCGGGCGCCGGGCGGCGAAGTGCGCGGCCACGCGCTCTTCGGTGATCTGCTCCACCAGCACGGGCCAGCAGGCGGCATTCCAGGCGATGAGGCTGATGTTGGAGCGGTTGCCCTTGTCCCCCGTGCGCCCGTGCGCCAGGCGGTACAGCGGCACGGTGACGGGCATCGTGGTTGGCAGTGTGTTCATGCGGCGTGCTCCCCGGCTTCTTTCTCGACCCCTTTGTCGACGCCTTTATCGACATCTCCCTCGGCCCACTTCCATCCGGTGGCGACGCTCTGCTGCGCCAGCAGGCAGGACACCGTGCCCAGCCGCGCGCGCAGCGCCGTGCGCACGCCGCCGCCGCCGGCCGGCCCGCAGGTGTACAGCGCATTGACCTCGCGCGGCAGGCGCCGCGCCTGGGCCTGCGTGGGGCGCAGCCAGGCAGCGCGCAGACGCACGTCCTGGGGGGCGGCTGCGCCGGCCGGCTGCGCGTCGCGCCAGCGGCCGGCGTCATCGCCCAGCACGCTGGCCACGCCGATCCAGTCCAGGCGCAGGTCGCCTGCGGCCTCGCCGCCCAGGCGCTCGCGCAGCACCTCGCCGGCCAGCCGGGCGCGCTCCAGGGCGCGCGGGCCGGCATAGGAGATCTCGCCCTCGGCCAGCCAGCCCGAGGCATGGCAGACATTGACCTTGTAGTGGCCGTTGTGCGCATGGCCGCGCACGCCGCTCAGGCGCACGGCGTCAGGCCCCACCTGGTGCACCTCGGCCTCGGACAGGTCGGCCACCACGTCGGGCGTCAGGTAGGCGGCCGGGTCGTGCACCTCGTACAGCAGCTGTTCCTTGACCGTGCGTTCGCTGACCAGGCCGCCCGTGCCTTCGGGCTTGGTGATGGTGCAGTCGCCCGAGGGCTCGATGATGGCGATGGGATAGCCCAGCCGCGCCAGGCCCTGCACGTCCTTGAAGCCCGGGTCGGCGAAGTAGCCGCCCGTGACCTGGGCGCCGCATTCCAGCAGGTGGCCGGCCATGGTGGCGCGCGCCAGGCGGTCCCAGTCGTCCCAGGCCCAGCCGAAATGCGCCATGGCCGGCCCCAGGGTCAGCGAGGGGTCGGACACGCGGCCGGCCACCACGATCTCGGCGCCGGCCTGCAAGGCCTCGGCAATCGCGCGCGCGCCGATGTAGGCGTTGGCACTGACCAGCGAATCCTCGGGGAACTCCGCGCCCAGCGCGGCCCGCAGCGCCCCGCGGTACGCCGGGCCGCTGACATCGTCGCCATGCACCACGGCGATGCGCGGCACGCGCAGGCCCAGGCGCTGCGCCAGCCGCTGGATGCAGCGCGCCGCGCCTTCGGGATTCGCCGCGCCGAAGTTGCTGACGATGCGTATGCCATGCGCCAGGCAGTCGGCCAGCACGGGCTCCAGCAGGTCCTCCAGCAGGGGTTCGTAGCCCGCGTCGGGCTGCTCGCGTCGCGCGAGCTGGGCCAGCGCCAGCGTGCGCTCGGCCAGGGTCTCGAAGATCAGGCAGGCGCTCTGGCCGCTGGCCGCCAGGGCGCGCACCACGGGCGCGGCGGCATCGGTGCGGTCGCCCGAGAAGCCGGCTGCGCAGCCCACCCACAGCGGGGGCCTGTCCGGGGCAAGAGAGGGTTCCAGGTTGTCCATGAGAGCCAATGTAGGCAGCCGCTGCTAATCTGTGAAATCGATTGTTCGGATCGACTTATCCAAAAACCCGATGAATATCTCCTCCCGCCAGCTCGATGCCTTCATCGCCCTGGCCCAGCTCAGCAGCTTCACCCTGGCCGCGCAGCGCTGCCATCTGTCGCAGCCGGCCTTCAGTGCCCTGATCAAGGGGCTTGAAGACGGCGTGGGCGTGCGCCTGTTCGACCGCAGCACGCGCCACGTGGCGCTGACGCAGGAGGGGGCGCAGTTCCTCGATGCCGCGCAACGCATACGCGCCGACCTGGGCGATGCCGTGCACGGCCTGCGCGAGGCGGCGGCGCTGCAGCGCGGGCGCGTGTCCATCGCCCTGCTGCCTTCGCTGGCGGCGGCCTGGCTGCCGCCCGTGCTGGCGCTGTTCCATGCGCGCCATCCGGGCATACAGCTGCAGGTGTCGGACCTGCTGTCCGAATCGTGCATCGCCCAGGTGGCCTCGGGCCAGGCCGACCTGGCGCTGGCCGCCATCCGCGCCGACACCGAGGAGCTGCAGGCCGAATGGTTCTGCGCCGACCGGCTGCACCTGGTCTGCCGCGCCGACCATGCGCTGGCGGCCCTGCCCGCGCCGGCCATGGCCGACCTGCGGGACCAGCCCTTCATCCAGCTCGCCCGCCACAGCAGCGTGCGCCAGTACCTGGAATCGCAGGAACAGGCCCCGCCCCTCAACACCTTGCTGGAGGTGGAGCACCTGGCCACCGTGATGGGCATGGTGCGCGCGGGCCTGGGCATCAGCGTGGTGCCGGCCCTGGCGCTGTTCCACTTCGTGCAGCCTGGCCTGGTGACGCGCCCGCTGGCCGATGCCGACCGCCGGCGCGACCTGTACCTGGTGCGCAGGCGCCAGCGCAGCCTGTCGCCGGCCGCCCAGGCCTTCCACGCGCTGGCGCTGGAGCATCGGCCCGGTGCGGGCGAGACCACCTGATACGGGGCAGCACGAACCTCGCAGCACAATAGCCCGATCGCCAACCGCCTCCGAAAGCCGCCACCGTGGGTGAATTCGACCTGATCCGCCGCTTCTTCCAGCGCCCCGTGCACCGCGCCGCCCTGGGCGTGGGCGATGACTGCGCCCTGCTCGCCCCGGCGCCGGGCATGCAGCTGGCCGTCTCCAGCGACATGCTGGTCGAGGGCCGGCATTTCTTCGCCGACGTGGACCCGCGCCTGCTGGGCCACAAATCCCTGGCCGTGAACCTGTCCGACCTGGCGGCCTGCGGCGCGCGCCCGCTGGCCTTCACCCTGGCCCTGTCCCTGCCGCGCGCCGATGCGGCCTGGACCGAGGCCTTCGCAGGCGGCCTGCTGGCCCTGGCCGACGCCCACGGCTGCGAGCTGGTCGGCGGCGACACCACCCAGGGGCCCTTGAACATCTGCATCACCGTCTTCGGCGAAGTGCCGCCCGGCCAGGCCCTGCTGCGCAGCGGCGCGCGCGCGGGCGACGACATCTGGGTCAGCGGCAGCCTGGGCGATGCCCGCCTGGCGCTGGAAGCCCTGCTGGGCCACACCACCTTGCCACCCGGCACGCTGGCCGCCGCGCGCCAGCGCCTGGAAGCGCCCACGCCGCGCGTGGCCCTGGGCCAGGCGCTGCGCGGCATTGCCAGCAGCGCGCTGGATGTGAGCGACGGCCTGCTGGGCGACCTGGGCCACATCCTGGAGCAATCCCGCGTGGGCGCCAGCCTGGATACGCGCCTGATCACGCCGCTGCTCGATGCCGGCCGGCACACGCCCCTGGCCATCGACCTGCTGCACCAGTGCACCCTGTCCGGCGGCGACGACTACGAGCTGTGCTTCACGGCCCCGGCCGACCGGCGCGATGCCGTGCAGGCCGCAGGCCGCGACAGCGCCACGCGCGTCACGCGCATCGGCTGCATCGAGGAGCAGCCCGGCCTGCGGCTGATCGGCCCGGACGGTGCGGCCATGGCGCCCCGATGGGCCTCGTTCGACCACTTCGCTGCGGCCTGACGCCGCGCCAAACCACTTTCATCCGAGAAGGACTGCCCATGGTTCAACGCTCCGCCCTGCCCGCCCTCTCTGCCCTGGCAGCCGCCTGCTTCCTGCTGGCAGGCACCCCGGTCCAGGCCCAGGCACAAGCCCAGGAAGCCACCATCGCCCGCGCCCCCATCGCGCGCGTCACCCTGTATGCGGGCGTGGCCTCGGTGGAGCGCACGGCGCGCATCACGGCCGCCACGCGCCAGCTGGTGTTCGAATGCCTGCCCGGCTCCATCGACCCGCAGAGCCTGCAGGTCAGCGCCGATGCCGGCGTGCGCCTGGGTGACTACAAGCTGCAGTCGCAGCCGCGCGAACTGGCCTCCAAGGCCTGCGCCAGCCCGCTGGAGCAGCAGATCCGCACGCTGGAAGACCAGCTGGCCGCGCTGGAGGCCGACGAGTCCGCCGCCAAGCTCGTGGGCGACTACCTGCAGGGCCTGGCCAAGCCCGGCGATGACGCCAAAGCCCCCGCCCTGCCCGCCGCCAGCCAGCTGGGCGCCGCCACCGAGGCGCTGCGCAGCACCAGCCGTGGCAACACGCTGCGCGCCCACCAGATCCTGCGGCAAAAGCAGGCGCTGCAGGAGCAGCTCAGGCCGCTGCAGCTCGAACGCGACCGCACGGGCGCAGGCAACGCCCAGGTGATGAAGGTCACCGTGAAACTGGCCAGCCCGGCCGAGGCCAATGTGCAGCTGACCTACCAGGTGCGCGGCCCGAGCTGGCAGCCCACCTACCGCGCCCAGCTGGACCCGGCCAAGGGCACGGTGGCCATCGAACGCCTGGCCCTGGTGGCCCAGAACAGCGGCGAGGACTGGAGCCAGGTGCAGCTGCTGCTATCCACCGGCCAGCCTTCGCGCAGCACGCAGGCGCGCCTGCCCAATCCCTGGACGCTGGATGTGGAACGGCCCCGCCCCGTGGCCGCCATGGCCCCTGCGCCAGCGCCGGCCCCGGCGGCCCCTGCGATGATGCTGGAGCGCGCCCGCAAGCCCGGGGCGGCCGGCGAGGCCGCCGAACTGCCGGTGCTCGATGTCGCCAGCCTCAACACCGCCTACGCCACGCAGTTCTCCGTGCCCTACCGCATCAGCGTGCCCTCCAGCAGCGAGCGCGTGACCCTGGCCCTGGGCGCGCAGAACCTGCCGGCCACCTTGCTCACGCGCACGGCGCCCGCCGTGGAAGAGGCCGCCTACCTGGTGGCCCAGCTGGCCGTGCCGGCCGGTGTCTGGCCCGCAGGCCCCGTGGCCCTGTTCCGCGACGGCGCCTTCGCCGGCCAGGGCCGGCTGGACTTCGGCAACGCCGCCGCGCTGGCCCAGGGCCTGTCCTTCGGCCGCGATGACAAGGTGGTGGTGCGCAACCTGCCCGTGGACTCGGCCACGGGCAGCGGCGGCCTGCTCAGCAGCAGCACCGAACGCCAGGTCACGCGGCGCTTCCAGGTGGACAACCGCCATGACCGCGCCATCGAGCTGCAGGTGGTGGACGCCGCACCCGTCTCGCGCAACGAGCAGATCCGCGTGCAGTCCCAGTACAACCCGCAGCCGGCCACCACGCGCTGGAACGACCGCAACGGCATGATCGCCTGGCAGCAGCCGCTGGCCGCTGGCGCCAGCGCCAGCTTCGAGGCCCGCCACCAGATCCGCCATCCGCAGGATCTGGCGGTCGAAGAGCGTCAGTGAAGCACCAGGGCCGCGCTTATGATCTCGCCCCATGAGTGACGCGCCGCTGCGGCCGGAGGTTTCCGGCGATCCTGCTACCCCCACCTTTGCCTCTGCGGCGCGCCCACCGGAAGGCCCGCCGCAGGGCGGCATGGCACGCCCCACGCTGGAATTCATGATGTCCCACCCGGCCCACTTCATCGCCATGGGGCTGGGCTCGGGGCTGGGGCGCATCGCGCCCGGCACCGTGGGCACGCTGTGGGCCTGGCTGTCCTTCCTGCTGCTGCAGCACTGGTTCACGCCCCAGCAGATCGGCCTGCTGATCGCGGGCAGCATTCCGCTGGGCTGGTGGGCCTGCACGGTCACGGCGCGCCACATGCGCGTGGCCGACCCGGGCAACCTGGTCTGGGACGAGATCGTGGCCTTCTGGCTGGTGCTGTGGCTGGTCATGCCCACGGGCTTCTGGGGCCAGCTCATCGCCTTTGCGCTGTTTCGCTTCTTCGACGCCGCCAAGCCCCAGCCCGTCAAATGGGCCGACCGGTGCTTCAAGGGCTTCGGCTGGCGCGGCGGCTGGGGGATCATGTTCGATGACCTGGTGGCCGCCTTCTGCACGCTGCTGGTCATCGCGCTATGGCGCCATTTCATCGGCTGAAGGAGCTGGCATGAACGCATCCAACGAACTCGTCGAAACCCTGGCAGGCCTGCTGCTGCAGCGCGGCTGGATGCTGGCCACGGCCGAGAGCTGCACGGGCGGCATGATCGCTGCGGCCTGCACGGACCGCGCCGGCTCCAGCGAATGGTTCGAGCGCGGCCTTGTCAGCTACTCCAACGCGGCCAAGCACGACCTGCTGGGCGTGCCCGAGCCGCTGATCGCCGAACACGGCGCCGTGAGCGAGCCCGTGGCGCGCGCCATGGCCGAAGGCGCCATCGCCCACTCACGCGCGCAGTGCAGCGTGGCCGTGACAGGCGTGGCCGGGCCGGGCGGCGGCAGCGCCGCCAAGCCCGTGGGCACGGTCTGGTTCGGCTGGAACGTGTACGGCACCACGCACAGCGAATGCCTGCGCTTTGACGGCGACCGCGCCGCCGTGCGCCAGGCCACCATGGTCCATGCCCTGCAGCGCCTCAATGCGCTGATCAGCGCAAGGCTTTTATGAGCCGGTGCGCGATCTCCTGCAGCGGTGCAGGCAGGGCGCGGTAGCTTTCCAGCAGGCGCTGCTCGTCCACGGGCAGCGGCGCGTTGTCGTCTTCCAGGCCGGCCGTCAGCTCCAGCGCCGTGGTCTGCAGCGCCAGGGCCACGCGGGCCAGGGTGTCGTTCTTGAGGGTGCGGATGGCCCCCGATTCGATCTGCGACACGGCCGAGGCCGTGATGCCTGCGGCCTCGGCCAGCCGGCCCTGGGTCATGCCCAGTTCGGCGCGGCGGGCGCGTATGCGTTCACCGATATGTCTCATGGCCCGTGCATCCAAAGCCTGTGGCGCGGGCGCTCAGGCGCCGTGACACTTCTTGAACTTCTTGCCGCTGCCGCAGGGGCAGGGGTCGTTGCGGCCCGGCTGCTCGCCCTTGACGATGGTTTCCTGGCGCGGGCCCATGCTCTTCCAGATCTGGCGCAGGTCGTACAGCGCCCAGATGGCCTCGCCAAACTGCTCCACGCGCTCCTGGCTGGTGCTGGCGGGGCCGTCCTCGTCGTACATGCAGACTTCGGGCTTGCCGGTGTCGTCCTCGGTCAGGGCCACGACGGCGTTGAGCGCCTCGTTGAGCCAGCCGGCGGCTTCCTTGTCGCGCGGGGCGGCCCATTCCTCGGCCCAGTTCTCGACCACGAACATGAAGCCCAGCGCCCAGATCTGGCCGAACGAAGGAATCTCGCCGTCATCGGGACGCTCTTCCTCGGGCAGCGACAGGATGGCGCCGCGCATGTCCATGGCCTCGGGCTGGAAGGTGCGGTCGTCTTCCAGCGTCTTCACGTCGGCGTCCAGCTGGGTGCGGATCTCGTCCATGCGCAGGCCCACCAGCTCCAGAAAGCGCGCCTGCTGCGCCGCGTCCTTGAACACTTCCATCAGCGGCAGCGGCTGGCCCTCGGCCGCCTCCAGCGTGCCGCCGTCGCCCAGCAGCATGGGCAGCCACTCGGCGGCCGGCACCTCGCGGCGCGTGCAGATCAGCGCCGTCAGGAAACCGTCGCAGAACTCCCACTGCGGAATCTCCTCGCCGCGCGTGCGCAGCTCGTCGAGCAGATCGTCAAGCTCCTCCAGCGCCTCGGGCGTCAGGGCAGGCTCGTCGGGCAGGGCGGTGGCTTCGTGGGCGTCGTTGGACATGGCGGAAATCTCTAGGGAAAACAGGGAGAAGGAACCGGCCACGGCCAGCCCCTCGAATGAATGGCCCGCAGTGTAGCCGCGCCGCCATGTCCGTGGCGCCCGGTCGGAACTGGCGCCCACGGGGCCATATCTCCCACATGGCCCACCCGCTACCCGGCTCCCTGCCAGGCCGGGAGCATGGAAAGGCCCACCCATTCCCCGACCCGGCTCATCGTCAAATTCTGCAAAGCGCCGCTGGCGCCGCCAAAGACTGCCACCAGTGCCCATGTCTGCTCGTCGAAACCGCGGGTCGTGCAGCAGGCCATCTGGGGCAGGCACATCGCCTCGGACTGGTCCTGGGCCAGTAGGCTGACGAATTCCTGCGCGGTCACGGTCTCCGGATCCAGGCCCATGGGCCAAGTCCCCTTCCAGCGCTGCGCATCCAGGGTCACGCTGTGCACGCCCCATGTCGGAGCGCCTGGCATGTCGCCCCAGGCCAGGCGTTGAAGGACCAGGCCCAGCCCCCTCTCCGCCCATGTCACCGGGTAAGGCGGGGCGTGATCGATCTTCAGCAGCTGCGCATCGCTCAATCCCGCCTGGCGCAGGGCCAGGCGCAGGTAATCCTGCCGGCTGTGCCGCCCCAACGTGCGCAACACGGCATCCATCAACGGGGCGATGGGCTGTGGATTCATGGTGCCGTCCATTCAGAACTCATCAAAACGACGCATATAGGCATCGCATGCCAGTTGCCATGCATGCTCATCATTGGAGCCAGAAGGCGGCGGTCCGATGAAGTTGTTGAGCCGGGATTTGGCACGAATCGGTTTGAGCAGGCGCGCCGCCTCGCCAAAGGCGGGCAGTGTCAGTCCCTGCTCCATATCCCCCAGCCCAGGAAAGTCTCCTGCACGGATTCCCAGGCAGTTGCCTACATCACCGGCCGAAAGATACTGGCTGGCCTCGATCTGCTTGCGCACCGCTTCCCGCCCGCCCAGTTTTTCCAGCAAGGCATCGCTGACAAAACTGAGCCAGTTGATGCTGTACATGGCGTTGTTGAAGTCATGGCTCTGCAAGGCGTGGCCACCCAATGCATTCAAGCCTGGAAACCGCTGAAGATAGGGATATAGCACTTGCTGGCCCTTGCCAACAGGTCCGATATTTCGTTCTTCCACTGCAGGCATGACACCCCATCCGGCAATGGCCCAGAAGGGCTGCATCAACTCCACTAGCTGGGTGGTAATTTTTCCCACATTGCGCTCAGGCGGTTGATCAAGAATCCACCTGACAGGAAGTGCCATGCGAATGAAAGACATGGCAGGGCCTATGCCAGGTGATTGATAGCGATCCTTCATCCAAAGCCCTTCGTCGTTGTTGATACAGCAGTAGAGACGAAAGTCTTGCGCATTTTTTTCCCACACTTCAGGGGGCCTAGGCCTACCCGAGGCCATATAAAATATCAGAGCATAACCTTTTGGGTTATCAAAGCTCTTCTGTTTCTTTGCAGCCAACTTTCTTTGTGCTATCGCGCTGGTCAGCATGGCTGGCATTCCGTCATACCAATAAACCAGCCGTTCCTTCCCTACGGCCTCACAAAAAAGATCAACCACTTTCCATGCACGTTCACGCACAGCCAAGGAATCCCCCTCATGGAACACCATTTCAATGGTCCAGCCGGCTCTTGCACAAACATCACCGAACTGATTGCACAGTACCAGCGCCTTGAGAATATCCATCGTCGCCACGGTGGCAGCATCCGCCTTCTCATTACCGCAAGGCCAATTGAAATCATTTTTCGCAGCCATCTTGATCTTCTCCATTACTTCAAAACACCAGAAATCAGAACAAATCAAACCGGCTCATATAGGCATCGCATGCCAGCAGCCATGCATGTTCATCATTGGAGCCAGAAGGCGGTGGTCCGATGAAGTTGTTGAGCCGGGATTTGGCACGAATCGGCTTGAGCAGGCGCGCCGCCTCGCCAAAGGCGGGCAGTGTCAGTCCCTGCTCCATATCCCCCAGCCCCGGAAAGTCTCCGGCCCGAATCCCCAGGCAGTTGCCCACATCCCCGGCGGAAAGGTATTGGCTGGCCTGCACCTGCTTTCGCACGGCCTCCCGCCCACCCAGTTTCTCCAGCAATGCATCGCTGACAAAACTCAGCCAGTTGATGCTGTACATGGCTTTGTTGAAGTCATGATCGAACAATGCAAGACTTCCTATGGCATTCAATCCTGGGAACCGCTTCAGATAGGGATATAGCACTTGCTGGCCCTTGCCATCGGGTCCAATATTGCGTTCTTCCACTGCAGGAATGACACCCCAGCCGGCAATAGCCCAGAAGGGTTGCATCAACTCCACCACCTGGGTAGTGATCCGGCCCACGTTGTGCTCAGGTGGCTGGTCAAGAATCCACCATGCTGGAAATGCTATGCGAATGAAAGACATGGCAGGACCTATGCCAGGTGAGGTAGAGCGATCATCTAGCCATGTGTATTCTTCGTTGGCAATACGACAGTAAAGACGAAAGTCTTGTGCATTTTTTTCCCATACTTCAGGTGGATTTGGTTTACCCGAAGCCATGTGGAAGATCAGTGCGTAACCTTTAGGGTTGTCCAAGCTTTTCTGTTTCTTGGCGGCCAGCTTTCTTTGTGCGATCGCGCTGGTCAGCATGGCTGGCATTCCGTCGTACCAATAAACCAATTTTTCTTTCCCCACAGCCTCACAAAAAAGATCGACCACTTTCCATGCGCGCTCACGCACGGCCAATGAATCCCCATCATGGAACACCATCTCGATCGTCCAGCCTGCTCTTGCACAAATACGCCCAAATTGATTCTTCAATACCAGCGCCTTGATAATATCCATCGTCGCCACAGTGGCCTTCTGCAGCTCTTTGGTACTCAAAGGTTTGTTGAAGTCTTTTGCCATATCCATCCTCCATATTTCGCCGTATCTAAACCATCGCTTCAAAAGGCCAATCCGAGGACTCTTGCGAGTGCGCTCCCCACCGCACCTACACCTCTAAGTGCCCGCCCCAGCGCAGACGCACCGGCCGCAGCCCCGACCGCCGCCGCCGTATCCTCATTCACCCGCTCTGACAAAGAGATGGCCTTTTCCCTATTGGCCTGCCATCGCGCTGCCTGATTCAACACACCTTCGTTTTCCTTTTCGCCATTACTGTCGCAAGCACAGCTTTCGGCGTCCAAGGCTTCTTTGAGAAACTTATTTTTAAAAATATATTCGTAGGCATCAATCTGACTCATGCCGTCTGGCCCTTCAACATTGGAATACCCATCCCCGGGAAACTTCATCTCATAGACCCGCTGCACGTTGTCCAGCACAGGCGGAAGGCGCGGGTTCTTCACCACGGCCACATCCGGAATGCGCGAGCCCGCAGGCCGGCTGCGCGTGGGGCGCACGGGCTCGTTGCGCGACATGACGGGGGCCTTGTTCAGGTACGGCACTTCCTGCTTGTAGTAGCCCCGGTAGCCTTCAAACCCGTCGGCCTGCATGACCACGCCGGCCACGCAGCGCTGGCCCAGGCCGCCGGTCATGCAGCAGCAAAACAGCTCGCACAGCGCCCTGCGGTCCAGTTCGTTGTCGAAGTCCCGGGTGCCGCATACCTTGTTGAAGCCCACAAGCACGACGGCCTTGCACAGGTCCCTGGACCGCTTCAGGCGATTGAGGGCGATGAAGGCGGGGACCAGTTGTTCGCAGCTCATGCGCCAGGCCCGCCGAGGGGCGAGGACGATTCGCCAGCAGGCGTGCGCCGCCGCACCACGTCCCAGATCCCCATCGGCAGCTCAAGCATCATCAACTGGATGCGGCCGTCAGGCGGCAGGTCGGTGCGCGCGAGAAATTTGCGCACGGCGGGAAATTCGTCGAAGCGCTCGCCAAACTGGTGGCGCAAGGCCAGGAAGCCGATGACATCGTCCGGCGTCGACAGGCCCCAGCCCACCGCGCGGTCAAGGCCTCGCCGGGTATGGGCCAGCAGCCTGTCATGCGGCCAATCCTGCTCGCTGAGATGGCAGGTCTGCCGCACGATGGCGGCAATCCCTTCTTCGCTGGGCACGAGGTTGCGGCGCAGCGTGCGCTGCATTTCCAGGGTTGAAATTTCCATCATGGCGAAGACACCTCCCATTGCCTGCTGTCCAGGCGCGCCAGGCCTGTGACGTGGTCCAGAAACTTGCGTTGCGCCATGCCGACCCAGATCCCCTCGGGATGCGGTGCCAGGCAGGCGAGGATGCTGTGGCCGCGGAACCAGTCCCCCAGATGCGCCGGGTCGAACTGCGCCAGCAGGCGAGGCAGCACGCGCGGGTCGTAAAAGCGCAGCCACAGCCGCTGGCCGCCGTCTCCCCTGGCCTGCAGAAACCGCTTGAGATGGCGCTTGAGCGCAGGGGCCGGCAGCCGGCTGATCAGGAAAATGCCCCAGTGCGCCTGCCAGCCTTCATGCGGCCAGCGCTGGAACAGCGGACTGCCTGCATGCACCCGCATGAGATAGGGCGCGTAGCGCGCATAGCGGGCGGCGGGCATGCCGTCATACAGGCAGGTGATGCCGGACTGCGGCGGCTCGGCCAGGATGGCGTCATGCAGGTGCTCATCCGCCGCCGCGTCCACGATGGCGTAGAGCAGGCCGTCATAGGTCGCCGCCACCTTTTCGAGCACGGCCTGGCGTGCCATCTGGAGTTCGTCCGGCGTGCCGGGGCCTGGGGGGATCAAGGTGGACATGGCGATTCAGTCCTCCATGGCCGACACGAAGGCGGCCCCCGATTGCGCGGCTTCGGCCAGGCACCGGCCCGCATTCGCACCGATCCAGACGGTGGTGCAGCCCGAGACGACCACGCCGCCGTGCACGGTCCTGTCCCCCATGCGGGCTGCGGGCCTGCCGCCGATCAGTACCGTGGCTTCGCCTTCGGCAATGGCGTCGGGCGGCGAACGGGGGCACAGCGCCTGGTCCGTGACCCTGGCCGCCGGCATGCCGCCGATGAGCACATCGGCCTGGCCGGAGAGAATGGCGCCGCCCCCGTGGGCGGGGCAGGCATGCATGTCGCCCACTCTTGCTGCAGGTTGTCCCATGCGAGTGTCCCGGGTTCAGCAGTTGATCTTCACCAGCGGCGACTTGATCTCGACCATGGCCGGAGAGATCTCGATGGAGCTCGCCCCCGATTGCAGCCGGATGCTTCGGGTGCCGGTGACGATGACCTGTTGCCCATCGACCGTCAGCGTGGTGCCCGCCGCCAGGGCCAGCTGTCCGCCCGCATCGACCAGGCTGTTGGCGCCCACCCGCAGCGCGTGGTCGTTGCCGACGTTGACCGCCTGGTCCTGCCCTACCTCGGTGCTGTCGTTGTTCTGGATGGTGCTGCTGCGGTTGTTGCCCACGATGAGGCCTTCATCGTTTCCAACCTGCGCGCTGCGGTTGCGCCCCACGGTCCGGCTCCAGTCCATCCCCACGCTGTCGCTTCGCAGGACACCCACGTTGCTCATCAGCACCGCGCCTACGTTGAGGTTGTAGGCACACCCCACGGTGACCATCTTGAACAGGCCCGTGCCCTGGGTGTAGCCGATGCCCACGGTTTCGGATTTCATGCGCCCCGTGGCCAGGGTCCAGTTGCGGCCGATGCTGTCGCGTCCATTGGCATCCACGGTTTTCGTGCGGTTCTTGCAGATGCGGATGCTTTCATCCAGGTCCACCGTGCGCGTGCGGTTCTGGTGGACGGTGAGGGTCTCGTCCAGGTCCACCACCTCCGTGCGCCAGCCGTGGACATCGATCTTCTCGTTGCGGTCCACGGTCTCCGTGCGGTCGCGGTGGATGACATTGGTCTCGTCCCGGTCGATGGTCTTGCGCCGGTCGTTGCCCACCCATTTGTCTTCGTCGTTCTCGACTTCGGTGAGCTGGTCCTTCTGTGCATGCAGCCACAGCTGTTCGGCGCCCGCCTTGTCCTCGAAGCGGATGGCGTTGGCGTCGCCCTGGCCGTTCTTCATGCCCGCGCCTGCGGCACCGCCCTTGCTCGACCGGGTCTTGATGCCCGATTGCGTGGCGTTGGCCGGCAGCGCCCAGGGCGGCATGTTGGCCGCGTTGTAGACGCAGCCCGTGACGATGGGATAGTCCGGGTCGCCGTTGAGGAAGTCCACCACCACCTCGTGCCCTATGCGCGGGATGGAGATGGCGCCAAAGCCCGGGCCTGCCCAGTTGGTGGCCACGCGGATCCAGCAGCTGGAGTTCTGGTCCTTCTTGCCCAGCCGGTCCCAGTGGAACTGCACCTTGATGCGGCCGTATTCGTCGGTCCAGATTTCCTGCCCGGCCGGGCCCACGACAATGGCCGTCTGCGGCCCCGTGGTGCGCGGCTTGGGCGTGGTGCGCGGCGGCTTGAAGGCAAGATCCGTGGGCTGGGCCTGCAGCTCGTAGCGCTGGAAGGAGCCTTCTTCCTTGGCGCCGTCCCGGGTACTCGGTGCGGATGGGACGCCACGTACGCTGGAGATCGCGCTGACGCGAGGGTTTTCTTTCAGGTGGTAGCTCAGGCCCGTGATCAGGTATTGCCGGTTCTGGTCACCACGCGGGTAGTTGTAGAGGCTGAAGGTGTAGCCCGTGGCCAGCGCCCGGTGGCAGGACTGGCCCCGCACCCGGCTGTGGCCCGTGAGGCCTTGCTTCAGGCGCACGCGGATGTAGGCATCTCCGTCGCCGTACTCCGTGTAGCCGCCCGGCCATTCGTAGGTTTCATGGCCGTCGTGCGCATGGCCCGGTGGATCGCGGCGCATGTGGGACAGTTCGGCCCGGGGCTTTTTGAAGTCGTAGTCGTCGATGTAATGGCGGCCCGGCTTGATTTCCTGCTCCAGCTGCCAGGCGTGGATGTTTTCCTGATCGCCTGCGGCGGCTTTTTCCGGGGGATAGAAGGGAATGGATTCACCACCGGGCAATGCGCCGTGCGAGGCAATGATGTCGTCGCACAGCACCAGGGTGTGTTCTCCCATGGCATGCGCGAAGTGGTAGTAGATGCCTTCGTGCTCCATCAATCGCGAGACGAAGTCGCAATCGCTTTCGTTGTATTGCACGCAGTAATCCCAACTGCGATAGGCGCGGGTGAGTTTCTTTTGCAGGGGATGGCCATAGACGCCCAATACCTGCTCGATGATGTCGGGCACGGTCTGGTTCTGAAAGATGCGAAAGTCGCTCTTGCGCGTGGCCAGCCACAGCCAGGGGCTCAGGCGGGCCTTGTAGGCGTAGTGGCGGTGGTCCTGGCCCTGCATGCCGAAGCGGGTGACGATGCCGTCGATGAAGCGCCTGCCGCCGCCCTGGGTTTCAATTTCTATGGTGGCGTTTTTGCCCAATAGGGCCTTGGGATCGATGCTTTCGTTTTCGCTGAGCATTTCCACATCGAGGCTGAAGAGCTGGCTGATGTTTTCCTGGCCGCGCAATTCACGGAAATGCAGTTCATCGCCCAATGGCGTGTGGATGGTGACTCGGCGTGTCATTGGTGCTCTCGCCCTGTGGGGGCGCCCTCCCGATCTTTCGATACGGAAAGATCATGGAAGAATGAGCCGCTCTATGGAAATTCCAATTTCTGCCAAAAAATAGGATTGCCAAAAGGAAAATTGCCGCTTCTCCCACTCGGATCGGGCTTGGGAAAAGCCTAGGACGAGCGGCCGGAGCAAGGGCCTTCATGATGTGCAGCCGCCACACATCGCCCCGGCTGGCCGCCCCCGGATCAGGGCGCCGCACGCCCGCGCAGCCGCTCAGGTGTTCACAAAGTCCTTCCGATGATCTCCTTCATGATCTCGTCGCTCCCCCCGTAGATCCGCCCTATGCGCGCATCGGTCCAGGCGCGGCCGATCTGGTATTCGGTCATGTAGCCGTAGCCGCCGTGCAGTTGCAGGAATTCGTCGAGCAGGCGGTTTTGCAGCGCCGTGGCATTGAGCTTGACCATGGCGGCCCGGTCGGGCGCGAGCGCGCGGCGCAGGTGCAGGGCGATGCAGTCGTCCACGAAGACGCGCAGCATGATGGCCTGGGCCTTGGCCTCGGCCAACTTGAAGCGCGTGTTCTGGAAGTCGAACACCGGCTGGCCGAAGGCCTTGCGCTCGCGCGTGTAGGCAATGGTCTTGTGCAAAAAGGCCTCGATGGAGGCGGCGGCGCGCACGGCCACCACCAGGCGCTCCTGGGCCAGTTCGTGCATGAGGTACCTGAAGCCCGCGTTCTCCTCGCCCAGCAGGTGGTCGGCCGGCACGCGCACGTTGTCGAAGAACAGCTCCGAGGTGTCCTGCGCCATGAGGCCGATCTTCTCGAGCTTGCGGCCCTTGGAGAAGCCGGGCATGCCGTCCTCGACCACGATCAGGGACACGCCCTTGGCACCCATCTCGGGCGCGGTCTTGGCGACGACGATGACCAGTTCCGAGTTGATGCCGTTGGTGATGAAGGTCTTCTGGCCGTTGAGCACGTAGTGGTCGCCCTCGCGCCGCGCCGTGGTGCGCACGGACTTGAGGTCGCTGCCCGCGCCGGGCTCGGTCATGGCGATGGCGCCGATCAGCTCGCCCGCGGCCATGCGCGGCAGCCAGCGGTCCTTCTGGGCCTTGCTGCCATAGGCATGGATGTAGGGCGCGACGATGTCCGAATGCAGCGGAAAGCCCAGCCCGCTGGCGCCCGTGCGCGCGATCTCCTCCAGCAGCACGGCGGCATGGCCGAAGTCACCACCGCCGCCATAGGGCTCGGGCAGCATGGGGTTGAGCAGGCCTTCGCGCCCGGCCTTGCGCCAGACCTCCTTGGGCACGATGCCCTGGCGCTCCCATTCGGCATGGTGGGGGACGATCTCGCGCTCGAAGAAGCGGCGGGCCTGCTCGCGGAACTGTTCATGGTCTTCGCGGTAGACGGAGCGCTCGGTCAGGTCTTGCATGGGTCGGTATCCGGTGGTTGTCGGTGAGGAAAGACGGGGAAGGGCCGTTCAGGCGCTGCGCAGGTTGAAGCCCGCGTGCGGCTGCTCGCGCAGCCTGTCCTTGAGCACGCGGCGCAGCAGCTTGCCCGTGGGCAGGCGCGGCAGCTCGTCCACGAACTGCAGGCGCTGCGGGCGCTTGAGGCGCGACAGCGTGGCGCCGGCCTCGGCGACGATGGCGTGCGCCATCTCTGCACTGGCCGCATGGCCCTGGCGCAGCACGACCACGGCCATGGGCTGCTCGCCGAAGTCGGGCTCGGGCACGCCGACCACGGCCACCTCCTGCACGGCAGGGTGCGTGGCCAGCGCGTTCTCTATCTCCTGCGGATAGAGGTTGACGCCGCCCGACAGGATGAGGTCGGCCCGCCGGTCGCTGAGGAAGAGGTAGCCCTCCTCGTCCACATGGCCCAGGTCGCCGTAGGTGGCCCAGCCACGCTCGTCGATGGCCTCGCGGGTCTTGGCGGGGTCGTTGAGGTAGGCGAAGGGCGCCACGTCCGAGAAGAACACGCGGCCGATCTGGCCCGCAGGCAGCTCCTGCCCGTCGTCGCCCACGATGCGCAGCCGACCGTAGCTGGCGCGGCCCACGGAGCCTGGACGCCGGCGCCATTCGGCGGAGTTGATCAGGGTGATGCCGCAGCCTTCGGAGCCTGCGTAGTACTCCAGCAGGATGTCGCCCCACCAGTCCAGCAGCGCCTGCTTGACGGCCACCGGGCAGGGCGCGGCCGCATGGATGGCGCAGCGGTGGCTGGACAGGTCATAGCCGTGCCGCACCTCCTCGGGCAGCTGCAGCAGGCGGCCCAGCATGGTCGGCACCCATTGGCTGTGGGTGATGCGGTAGCGCTCGATCATCGCCAGCGCCTGCTGTGCGTCGAAGCGCGCCGTGATCACCACCGCGCCGCCGCCGTCCAGCGTGCGCAGGCAGTAGCGCAGCGGCGCTGCGTGGTACAGCGGTGCGGGCGAGAGGTAGACCGTGTCGGCGTCAAAGCCCATGTTGCGCTGCCAGGCCAGGAATTCGGGGTCGGCCTGCGTGCGGTAGAGCGCCGCCGGCAGCGCCTTCTTGATCCCCTTGGGCCGGCCCGTGGTGCCCGAGGAGTACAGCAGGTCGCGCCCCAGCGGACGGCTGGACAGGTCGATGGGCGCGGGCGCCTGCGCACGCCAGGCGGCCAGGGCATCGGCCAGCGACGGCAGGCCCGTGGATGCGCAGTCTCCGTCCACCGAATGCACGGAGGCGGCCAGTTCGGCCGGCAGCTGCGCCGCCGTGGCGGCCGAGGCAAAGACATGGCGCGCCCCGCTGTCGCCCAGGATGTAGGCCACCTCGGGCGCCGTCAGGTGGGTGCTGATGACCACCGTGTACAGGCCCGCCAGGCGCGCGGCCAGCACCAGCTCCAGGATCTCCACGCGGTTTTCCATCAGCACGGCCACCGTGTCCCCGGCCGCCAGGCCCTGCCCCGCCATCCACTGCGCCACTTCGCGCGAGCGCTGCGCCAGCGCGCCCGCCGTGTGTTGCTGGCCGCTGTCGCCCATGGTCAGCGCAACGCGGTCGGGCCGGGCATCGGCCCAGCTGTGAAAGTCATGCACGCCTGTCTCCTTTGCTTTTTTGAATCCGTCGTCTCGAATTCACCGGGTTTCAGCAAGTATTTTTGTTTGCGCGCGGTTTTTCATCCGGGAAAACGCTTTGTTCAATGCAAATTTCGAGACTTATCATTCATTTCGTGAACCTCCAGTCTCATTAAATCAGCATGAACACTCCCGTCATCGTCGATGCCATCCGCAGTCCCATGGCCCGGGCCAAGCCCGATGGCGCCCTGGCCCAACTCCACCCCGTCGATCTGCTCAGCCAGGTGCTGGAGCAGCTCGTGCAGCGCAACCGCATCGACCCCGGCGCGGTGGACGATGTGATCACCGGCTGCGTGAGCCAGGCCGGCGAGCAGGCCGGCACGCCGGGCCGCCTGGCCTGGCTGGCCGCAGGCCTGCCGGCCCATGTGCCGTCCACCACCATCGACCGCAAGTGCGGCTCCAGCCAGCAGGCCGTGCACTTTGCCGTGCAGGCCATCATGTCGGGCACGCAGGACATGGTGATCGCCTGCGGCGTGGAGTCCATGAGCCGCGTGCCCATGGGCAGCTCGCGCATGGGGCAGAACACCACGGGCGCGCGCTTCGATGCGCGCTTTGCGCCGGGGCTGGTGGGCCAGGGCGTGTCGGCCGACCTCGTGGCCGCGCGCTGGGGCCTGAGCCGCGAGGAACTGGATGCCTATGCCGCGCGATCGCACCAGCGCGCCCATGCGGCCCAGTCGGCCGGGCACTTCGAGCGCGAGATCGTAGGCATCACCACGCCTGCCGGCCTCTTCACGGCCGACGAGACCATCCGCCCGGCCACCACGGCGCAGAAGCTGGGCGCGCTCAAGGCCGTGTTCCAGAACGACGAGCTGTCGGCGCGCTTTCCGCAGATCCGCTGGCACACCACGGCGGGCAATGCCTCGCAGATGACCGACGGCGCCAGCGCCATGCTGCTGATGAGCGAGAAGCGCGCCCAGCAGCTGGGCCTGCGCCCGCGAGCGCGCTTCGTGGCGCTGGACGTGGTGGGCGACGATCCGCTGTACATGCTCACGGCCCCCATTCCCGCCACGCGGCGCGTGCTGGCCAAGGCCGGCATGCGGCTGGAGCAGATGGACCACTGCGAGATCAACGAGGCCTTCGCCTCCGTGCCCCTGGCCTGGCTGAAAGAGCTGAGGGAACTGGGCGCCGACCCCGAGCGGCTGAACCCGCGCGGCGGCGCCATCGCCCTGGGCCATCCGCTGGGGGCCTCGGGCATCCGCCTGATGACCACCATGCTGCACGCGCTGGAGGACAGCGGCGCGCGCTACGGCCTGCAATCCATGTGCGAGGCCGGCGGCATGGCCAACGCCACCATCATCGAACGCCTGTGAGCCAGGCACGGGAGACACATCCATGCAACTGCAAGAGAACATGACGGCCCTGGTGACGGGCGGCGTATCGGGCCTGGGCGAGGCATCGGCCCTGGCGCTGCTGGAGCGCGGCCTGAACGTGGTGGTGGTGGACCTGAACGAGGACCGCGGCGCGGCCATGGTGGACGCCGCCCGCCAGCGCCACGGCAGCCGCCTGCGCTTCGTGAAGGCCGACGTGGCCGACGCCGACCAGATGGCCGCCGCCATTGCGGCCGCCGAGGACTTCGGCGAGTTCCGCGCCCTGGTGCACTGCGCGGGCGTGGGCGGGCCGCTGCGGCTGGTGGAAAAGGACGGCAGCCCGGGCTCGCTGGACAAGTACACGGGCATCGTGCGCGTGAACCTGATCGGCACCTTCAACACGCTGCGCCTGGCCGCCGCCAGCATGGCGCGCAACGAGCCCGTGCAAGGCGAGCGCGGCGCCTGCGTGCTCACGGCCTCGGTGGCGGGCTACGAGGGGCAGATCGGCCAGATTCCCTATGCCTCGGCCAAGGCCGGCATCATCGGCATGACCATCGTCGCCGCGCGCGACCTGGCCACGCGCATGATCCGCGTGTGCACCATTGCGCCGGGCCTGTTCGACACGCCCATCCTGGCCAAGCTGCCCGACAACATCCGCCAGTCGCTGGCCGCCTCCGTGCCCAACCCCGCACGCCTGGGCCACCCGTCCGAGTACGCGCTGACCGCGCTGCACATTCTTGAAAATCCCATGCTCAATGGCGAGACGATTCGCCTGGACGGTGCCATTCGGATGAGTCCTCGCTGAGAAGCGCCCCGGCCCAGCACACGCGCGGAGAAGAAACACCATGTTCAAACGTCTCACGCTGGCGGCGGCTGCCTTGCTGTGCGCCACGGCAGCCATTGCAGCCGACGCCTGGCCCACGCGGCCCATCACCCTGGTCGTGCCGGGCGCGGCCGGGGGCTCCACCGACATTCCCGCGCGGCTGCTGGCGCTCAAGCTGGGCGAGCGGCTGGGCCAGCCCGTCATCGTGGACAACAAGCCGGGCGCGGGCGGCTCCATCGGTGCCAGCCAGGTGGCACGCGCGCAGCCGGACGGCTATACGGTGCTGGTGGGCAACACGGGCTCCAACGCCATCAACTACACGGCCTACAAGAAGCTGCCCTACAGGCCCGAGGACTTCGTGGCGCTGACGGACATGATCTCGTTTTCCAACGTGCTGGTCGTGCCGCAGGCATCGCCGGTGCGCTCGCTGGACGATCTGCTCAAGGCCGCGCGGCAGGCGCCGGGCAAGCTGTCGTTCTCCTCGGCCGGCGTGGGCCAGACCACGCACCTCATGGGCGAGCTGCTGCGCGAGCGCACGGGCGTGGACGTGGTGCATGTGCCCTACCGCGGCTCGGCACCGGCCACGGCGGCCATCGTCTCGGGAGAGACGCAGTTCATGTTCGACAACCTCACGGCCTCGCTGGTGCACATCAAGGCGGGCAAGCTGCATCCCATCGCCGTGACGGGCGCGCAGCGCGAGCCCGAGCTGCCCAACGTGCCCACCACCACCGAGCTGGGCCTGCAGGACTTCGACAAGGTCGGCTGGATGGGTTTCTTCCTGCCCGCGCAGACGCCGCCCGCCGTGGTGCGCAAGCTCACCGACGGCCTGGTCGCCGTGCTCCGGGACCCCGAGGTGGCGCGCCGCTACCGCGAGCTCGGCGGCCGCCCGGGCGGCATGCCGCAGGCGCAGTTCACCCAGCTGGTGGACAACGACCGCAAGAGCTGGGGCGCGCTGATCACCAGCCGCCAGCTGCAACTCGACTGAACCGATTTCGACGGAGACGCCATGAAGGTGCTGGACAGCGTGCGCGTGCTGGAGATTGGCGGCATCGGCCCGGGGCCGTTCTGCGCCATGCATCTGGCGGACCTGGGAGCCGATGTGGTGTCCATCGTGCGGCCCGAGGCGGAACCCGCCGCCACCTCATCCGCCTCAGCCACCTCAGCCACCTCCGCGCTGTCGCGCGGCAAGCGCTCGGTGTTCGCCGATCTCAAGTCGCCCGAAGGGCGTGACCTGGTGCTGGCCCTGGTGCGCGATGCCGATGCGCTGATCGAGGGCATGCGGCCCGGCGCCATGGAGCGCCTGGGCCTGGGACCCGAGGCTTGCCAGGCCCTCAACCCGCGCCTGGTCTATGGCCGCATGACGGGCTGGGGCCAGGACGGCCCGCTGGCCCAGGCAGCCGGCCACGACAACAACTATGCCGCCGTCTCGGGCGCGCTGTGGGGGTGCGCGCCGGCCGATGCCCGGCCGGTCTCGCCGTTTGCCACGCTGGGCGACATCGGCGGCGGCGCCATGTACCTGATGACGGGGCTGCTGGCCGGCATCGTGCAGGCGCGCGCCACGGGGCGTGGCACGGTGGTGGACGCGGCCATCGTCGATGGTGCGGCGCACATGCTCAACCTCATGCTGCACGCGCGCCAGCGCGGTCTGGTGGCCGACGAGCGCGGCCACAGCATCCACGACAGTGCACCGTTCTACGAAACCTATGCCTGTGCCGATGGCGGCTTCATCACCGTGGGCGCCATCGAGCCGCAGTTCCATGCCCTGCTGCTGGACAGGCTGGGCCTGGCCGGTGCCGCAGCGTTCCAGGGCCCCCAGTGGGACCGCGCCGCCTGGCCCGCGCGGCGCGCGCAGCTGCAGACGCTGTTCGCCTCCCGGCCCCGCGCGCACTGGCAGCAATTGCTGGAGGGCAGCGATGCCTGCTTCGGCGCCGTGCTCAGTCCCGTGGAAGCAGCCCGCCACCCGCACCTGCAGGCGCGCGGCGTCTACCTGCAGCCCGAAGGCGGCGCCCTGCAGGCCAGCCCCGCGCCACGCTTTGACGGCCAGGCCTATGCGCCGGGCCGTGCGAATGCCGCAGGCTCAGACACCGCCAGCGTGCGGGAGAAGGTGAGCGCAGGGCGCGCGCAGGAAGTCTGGCGCAGCGCCCGCTGATTCACGAGAGGCTGGAGGCGCCCAGCATGCCTTCGACCAGGCGCACCAGCGTGATCAGGCGCGGCCCGGCATCGCTTTCCAGCGCGCGGCTTTGCGGGCTGTAGATGGGCAGGGAGACCGAGAACACCCAGTACTCGCCGTCCTGGGCCGTGGACATGGGCACGGCAATGGACTGGATCTCGCGGTGCAGGTCGCCGTGGCTGCGGCAAAAGCCGTGCTCGGCCAGGTCGCGCCGCGCATCGTCGAGCCGCTCGCGCAGTTGCTGGGCGCGTGCGGGATCGTCGGCCTGCAGCTCGGCGATGAAGGCCTCGCGCTCGGCCTCGGGCAGGCTCAGCAGGTAGGCGCGGCCCGTGGCGGTGCGCGACAGCGAGATGTGCACGCCGATCTCGGGCAGGAAGACCTTGTTGGTCAGGCCGTTGGCCAGCTCCACCAGGCACAGCTGGCGGCCGTGGCCCACGGCCAGCTGGATCTGGCCCTCCAGGTGATTGGCCAGCTCCTGCATGTGCGGCCGCGCGAACTGGCGCATGTGCATGCGCGCCAGCACGGGCGAGGACAGGTTCAGCAGCCCCACGCCCGGCACGTACTTGGACAGGCGCTCGGAGTAGCGCATCAGGTTCAGTTCGCACAGGGTGTCGATCAGGCGGAACAGCGTGGGCTTGGGCAGGCCCGTCATGTCCATCAGTTCACGGGCGCTGAGTTCCTGGTGCTTGTTGGAAAAGCACTGCAGTACGGAGATGCCGCGCACCAGGGCGGCCACCAGCTTGCCACTGTCTTCGGAATTCATGGATTGATGAGGGCTGAAAAGATGAAACGATTGTCTCAATTTTCAGGGTGCCGCCGCACAGATTTCCAGGGCCATGCGCAGTGCAAACCCGTAAACAGGCCTTGCCCCGCGCAACGGACATGACACGGCACAATCGGTCCATGCTTGGCGCCCTGCGCCTCCCACCAGAAAAGCCTGCCGTGTCCGAACCGTTTGCCGCCGTCCCGCCTTCCGAATCGCCAGACTACGACGCCTTCCTGCGCGCCCATGTGCTGAGCCAGCCTTTGAGCATCCAGCGCTATGACCGCGGCGACGAAACCATCTGGGTCAAGCGCGCGGGCGCCAGCAACCCGGCATGGCGCTATCGCGCGCTGGCCCTGCTCGCCTTGTGCCTGCGCCTGCCCGTGCTGCGGCCCGTGCCCAATCCCGGCGGACACGAAGCCATCCGCACCGAGGTACGCCGCCTGCGCCAGCTCGCGCAGCGCGGCCTGCGCGTGCCTGCCGTGCTGGCCGAGTGCGAGGACGGCTTTGCCATGCGCCACCTGGGCAGCCCCGGCGTGGAGGCGCCCTCGCTGGGCAATGCCATGGAAGCCGCCCTGCCCCGGGGGGATGGCAGCACGCTGGCGCTGTGGCTGCAGGGCCTGCAGACCCTGCAGCAGGTGCATGGCAGCGGCGACTGCCTGAGCCAGGCCTTTGCGCGCAACATGGTCTGCTGTGCCGATGGCGTGATCGGCTTCATCGACTTCGAGGACGACCCGGCCGCCCACCTGCCCCTGGCGCTGTGCCGCGTGCGCGATGCCCTGTGCTACGCCCACTCCACGGCCTGGATACTGGAGCAGGCCGGCGCCATGCCGGCCGCACGCGCGGCCTGGCGGGACTTCGTGCAGTCCATGGAGCCCGAGACCCGCGCCCTGATGGCGCGCACCGTGAAACAGCTGGCCTGGGTGCGCCGCCTGCCTGAGAGCCGCCGCCTGGGCCGCGACATGCAGCGCGTGCGCATGGCCTACACGCTGGTGACGCCGTAGCGGCAGCGGGCTGCACGCCTCAACCGGGCCTCAGCCGGGCTTCAGCCGGGCCTCACCGGGCAGATGGCCCAGCGAGGCGCTGACGCGCGCCGCTTCAGCGCGCAGGGCCCGGGCCACTGCGCCCTGCGGGTCCGGGTCGAAGCCGCCGCTGGCGCCCAGCGCGCACAGCACGCCCACCACATGGCCCGTGTAGTCGTGCAGCGGCGCCGCCACGGCGCTGATGCCCGGCAGGTTGACGTCGCGCACCGAGGCGCAGCCCGCAGCGCGGATCTCGCGGCGCAGCGTGCCCAGCGGGTCCGCGCCATCGAGCAGCGCGCGCCGCGCGGCCGGCGCCTCGGCCAGCTCCCGGGCCAGCAGCGCATCCACGCGGGCATCGTCGTCCATGAAGGCGAAGAAGGCGCGCCCCGTGGCCGACCACAGCAGCGACATCACCGAGCCCACGCGCACATTGACGGTGACCGGCAGGCCCGGCTCCTCGAAGCGCACGATGGTCGGCCCCAGGTTGCCCATCACGGCCACGAAGCTGGTGACCTGCAAGGCCTCGCGCAGGTGCAATAGGGCAGGCTCGGCCAGGCGGATGGGGTCGGACTGCCGCATGGCGGCCAGGCCCACGCGCATGGCCTCGGCCGCCAGCGCGTACTGCGTGCCGCCACGGTCCTGCTCCACCAGCCCCTCGGCCATCAGGCTGGCCAGGTAGCGGTGGACCTTGGCTGGGCTTTCCTCCACCGCGCCCGCGATGGCCGTGAGGCTGGCGCGTCCGCCCAGCGTGGCCAGGGCCTTGAGCACGGCCAGGCAGGTCTCGGCGGCCTGCACGCGCTGGCGCCTTTCGCGCGGCGGCGCGGGCTCGTCAATCTCGGAGGCAACAGTGGAAGTCATGGCGGCAGGACGGGTCTGGAAAGGCCTGTTTTAAGGGCTGGCGGGGCATTGTGCCGCAGCTTGCGGGTAATCCCGGGCGGTGTTTTTACGCAATGCGTAGAAAAATTACGCAAAACAAGATTCCATGGATTCCACCCAGGCCTCACCGGAGACAAGCCCCATGCACAAGCGCCTTTTCCTCACCACACTGGCCGCAGGCCTGCTATCGGCCACCGCCCTGCCCGGCGCGCTGGCCCAGGACGGATTCCCCAGCAGGAACGTGCGCTGGATCGTTCCCTACGCGGCCGGCGGCGGCTCGGACTTCCTGGCCCGCACCATAGGCCAGGCCTGGGGCGGCCAGGTGCACCAGCCCATCGTGGTGGACAACCGCCCGGGCGGCAACACGGCCATAGGCGCCTCGGAAACCGCGCGTGCTGCCGCCGATGGCTACACCGTGCTGTCGGCCGACAACGGCACCCTGGTCTTCAATCCCGTGCTCTACAAGAGCCTCAGCTACAACCCCGCCAGGGACCTCGCGCCGGTCACGCTGATGGGCCGCTTCCCGATGATCCTGGTGGCCGGCCCCGGCATGGCAGCGGCCACGGCCAAAGACTTCCTGGCCCAGGCGCGCACCAGCAAGGACGGCGTGAACTACGCCTCGGCCGGTGCCGGCAGCCCGCACCACCTGGCCATGGAACTGCTCAGGGTGGAGGCCGGCCTGAAGCTGGTGCACGCGCCCTACAAGGGCGCGGCGCCGGCCCTGGGCGACGTGGCTGGCGGCCAGGTGCCCGTGATGATGGTGGACCTGGCCGCGGGCGCAGGCTTCATCAAGGGCGGCAAGGTCCGCCCGCTGGCCGTGGCCAACGCCACGCGCCTGCCCCAGTTGCCCGACGTGCCCACCTTCGCCGAGCTGGGCCTGCCCAAGGTGCAGGCCGCCGCCCTGGTAGGACTGGTGGCGCCCGCCAGGACCCCGGCCCCGGTCATCGCGGCCCTGCACCGGCAGGTCGTGGCCGCGATCAACGAGCCCGCCGTGCGCCAGAAGCTCGTGGATTTCGGCGTGGAGCCCGTGGGCAACACGCCCGAGCAGTTCGCCGCGCTGCTGGCCAGCGAAAGCACGCGCTGGCACCAGCTGATCCGCGACCAGAACATCACTTTGGATTGACCCTCCGCGCCTGCCTGCCTGCGAACAACCAGCCATGACTGCCTCCGCCGCCCCCGACACCGCCCCGTCCGCCTTTGCGCCAGCATTTGCGCCCGGCTCTGCGCCCGCCTCCGCGCGCTGCCCCTTCGACCACCGCCAGCCCAGCGGCCAGACCGGCCCCACGGGCTGCCCCGTCAGCGCGGGTGCCGCGGCCTTCGACCCATTCAGCGACGGCTACCAGCAGGACCCGCCCGAATATGTGCGCTGGGCGCGCGAGCAGGAGCCGGTGTTCTACAGCCCGCAACTGGGCTACTGGGTGGTCACGCGCTTCGACGACATCAAGGCGGTGTTCCGCGACAACATCGCCTTCAGTCCCTCGATCGCGCTGGAGAAGATCACGCCCACGGGCGAGGAGGCCAATGCCGTGCTGGCCTCCTACGGCTTCGCGCTGAACCGCACCCTGGTCAACGAGGACGAGCCCGCGCACATGCCGCGCCGCCGCGCGCTGATGGACCCGTTCACGCCCGAGGAATTGCGCCACCACGAGCCCATGGTGCGCGAGCTGGCGCGCGCCTATGTGGACCGCTTCATCGACGACGGCCGCGCCGACCTTGTGGACCAGATGCTGTGGGAGGTGCCGCTGACCGTGGCCCTGCACTTTCTCGGCGTGCCCGAGGAGGACATGGACAGGCTGCGCGAGTACTCCATCGCCCACACCGTCAACACCTGGGGCCGGCCCCGGCCCGAGCAGCAGGTGGCCGTGGCCCATGCGGTGGGCAACTTCTGGCAGCTGGCCGGCAAGGTGCTGGCCAAGATGCGCGAGAACCCCGATGCGCCGGGCTGGATGCAATACGGCATACGCAAGCAAAAGGAGCTTCCCGAGGTCGTCACCGACTCCTACCTGCACTCCATGATGATGGCCGGCATCGTGGCCGCGCACGAGACCACGGCCAATGCCACGGCCAACGCCGTCAAGCTGCTGCTGCAGCATCCCGGCGCCTGGAAGCAGATCTGCGAGAACCCCGCGCTGATCCCCAATGCCGTGGAGGAATGCCTGCGCCACAACGGCTCGGTGGCCGCCTGGCGGCGCCTGGCCACGCGCGACGTGGTGATCGGCGGCGTGGCCGTGCCGGCGGGCTCGAAGCTGCTCATCGTGACCTCGTCGGCCAACCACGACGAGCGGCATTTCGCCGATGCCGACTTCTTCGACATCCACCGCGACAACGCCGGCGACCACCTGACCTTCGGCTATGGCTCGCACCAGTGCATGGGCAAGAACCTGGCGCGCATGGAGATGCAGATCTTCCTGGAGGAGTTCACGCGCCGCCTTCCCCACATGCGGCTGGCCGAGCAGCGGTTCACCTACGTGCCCAACACCTCGTTCCGGGGCCCCGAACACCTGTGGGTGGAGTGGGACCCGGCCCTCAACCCCGAGCGCGCCCGTCCCGCCCTGCTGCAGGCGCGCCAGCCCGTGCGCATCGGCGAAGCCCTGCAGGGCGGCGCCAGCCGGCCCATGGTCGTGGCCGAGGCCGAGGCTGCCGCCGAAGGCGTGCTGCGCCTGCGCCTGAAGGCCGCCGATGGACACGCCCTGCCGCGCTGGACGCCGGGCTCGCACATCGACCTGCAATGCGGCGACACGGGCCTGTCGCGCCAGTACTCGCTGTGCGGCGACCCGCAGGACACCGGCAGCTACGAGATTGCCGTGCTGCGCGAGGCCAACGGCCGTGGCGGCTCGGCCTGGGTGCATGAGCATCTGCACCGCGGCGCCACCGTACAGGTGCGGGGCCCGCGCAACCATTTCCCGCTGGACGAAGGCGCCAGCCACCTGATCCTGGTGGCCGGCGGCATCGGCATCACGCCCATCTCGGCCATGGCACGGCGCGCCAGGGCGCTGGGCCTGTCCTATGAAATCCACTACAGCGGCCGGCGCCGCGCGGGCATGGCGCTGCTGGCGCCGCTGCAGGTCGAGCATGGCGCCCGGCTGCACCTGTACGTGGCGGAGGAAGGCCGGCGCGCCGACTACGCCGCCCTGCTGGCCACGCCGCGCGCCGGAGCCCGCATCCATGCCTGCGGACCGGCGCGCCTGCTGCACGGCCTGGAGGCCGCCAGCCGCCACTGGCCCGAGGACAGCCTGCGCGTGGAGCACTTCGTCTCCACCGTGGGGGCGCTGGACCCTGCCAGGGAGCAGGGCTTCGAGGTGGAACTGCGCGCCTCGGGCCTTGTGCTGCAGGTGCGCAACGACCAGACGCTGCTGGACGCCCTGCGCAGCGCGAAGATCGAAGTGCAAAGCGACTGCCGGGAAGGGCTGTGCGGGTCCTGCGAAGTGCCCGTGCTCGACGGCGAGGTGGACCACCGAGACATGGTGCTCACGCGCGGCGAGCGTGCGGCCTGCACCAAGATGATGAGCTGCTGCTCGCGCGCCAGGAGCGGCAGGCTGGTGCTGGGCCTGTAGCCAGGGCTACAGGGCAGCCCGGCGCCCGCAAGCCCGGCGCCCAGAAAAACAAAAGCCCCAAGGCCATCATCGGCAATGGGGCGATCGCATCGGTGGGCGCGCTTCGGGGCGCACCTGCCTCCAACCGGATTACTGGTTGGCGATTTCGAGCTCGGCGTTGCGGGCTTGCTGGATGAAATCGATCAGGGAATAGATTGCTTGGCGCATGGTGAACTTCCTTACTGAGACGCTCAACAATCACTGGCGGCATGCATCTCAAGTGCCGCGAATGCCGGGAAAACCCTCTAAGCGTTTACCCTAGGAATAAGTATAAACCACTAGATCTCGGCATGCAAACGCACAGTTGTAAGCGCACGTCAAGATTCCGCAGAGGCGCCCAACTGCGTCCCAATGTCAGGCATGGGATGATTCAGGCTTATGACCGCGCCTTCCGTTTCCCTCGCACCCTGGCACATAGAGCCGCTGAACCCGGCCGAGGCGCCGTGGCCGCTGCTGCTGTCGGCGGATCCGTCGCGGGAGAAGGTGCGCGGCTATCTGGCGGGCTCCACCTGTTTTGCCGCGCGCGAGTCCTTCCAGCGCGAAGGCCAGCCGCCGCGTCCCGGCGGGCGCGGCGAGGTATTGGGCATGTGCGTGCTGGTGCCGCTGCGCGCCAGCGGCGACGAGGCCTCAGGCCCACCCGCCTGGGAGCTGATGAACATCGCGGTCGCGGAATCGCTGCACCACCGGGGCCTGGGCACCGCCCTGCTGCGGCGCGCCATCGAATGGGCGCGCTCCCAGCGAGCGCCACGCATCGAGGTCGGCACGGGCAGCTTCGGCGACCAGCTGGTCTTCTACCAGCGCGCGGGTTTTCGCGTGACGGGCATCGTGCGTGACTTCTTCCTGAAGCACTACACCACCCAGCTGTGGGAGCGCGGCGTGCAGCACCGCGACATGCTGCGCTTGACGCTGGAGCTGGGCACGGGCCGCTGAACGGCCGCCCCGCTCAGTCCGAAGACATCTTCATCAGCACCAGGCCCGAGACGATGAGCACGGCCGCGCCGATGCGCATGGCGCTGACCTGCTCGCCCAGGACCGTGATGCCGACCAGGAAGGCGCCCACGGCGCCGATGCCGGTCCAGATCGTGTAGGCCGTGCCCAGCGGCAGGCTGCGCATGGCCACGGCCAGCAGGCCGAAGCTGGCGATCATGGTGACGATGGTGATGGCGCTGGGCACCAGCCGCGTGAAGCCGTGCGATTGCTTCATCGAGAACGCCCAGACCACTTCGAGCAGCCCCGCCACCAACAGATAGACCCATGCCATGGAAAACTCCTTGTGAAGCCGGGTCGTCCCGGCGCATGCATGTCCCGATGTGGGGGAGGCCGTCCTCCTGGCAGAAGGGCTTGTGCCTCCTGCATGGCCGCCAGTTTAGGAGAAAGCCTTCAAGCCGGCCGCACCCAGCCTGTTGCCCCATTGCCGCCTGGGTGGTTGCTGCACAACAGCATCCAGGCTTCAGGCGGCCAGTGCCTCTTCCTGCTCGGCCAGCAGGATGTTGCCCACGGTGGCGCCCAGGCCGGCCACGCGCTTGCGCAGCTTGAGCACGGCCTTGTCCTTGCTGATCAGCAGCGCCTGGTGCTGGCTGGCCAGGTCCAGGAAATGCTGGTCGTCGGGGTCGGTGCAGGCAAAGCGGATGCGCGGCGCATCGGCCACGTACTCGACCGCTCCGTCAAAGGCCGAGAGCACGCCTTCGGCCGTCTTGCCGTAGAAGGCCACGCGCGGCGCGATCTGGCTGTAGTGCAGCACGCGTTCGAGCTCGATGCGCTGGGCCTGGTCGGCGATCCAGCGCATCTGCCCCTGCTCCACCAGCTCGCGGATCGGCGGAACATGCGGATCGTCGAAGATCAGCATGTCAAGGACCACATTGGTATCGAGCACCACGGGCCGGGGCAGGGGACCTTCGTAGCCGTCGTTGCACTGCGGCCAGCGCAGCACGATCTTCATGGCGCGGTGCCCTCTGCCGGGCCTTCGGCGGCCTTTCTGGGCTTGACAGCGCCACGGACCATGTCGAAGCGGAACAGCCGGCACTCGATGGGGCCGTTCCACATGGGCGTGCGCCGCGCTTCCTTCAGGCGCATCTTGCCGGGCAGCTTGAGGTCGGGCGTGAGCATCCAGGCGCTCCAGCCGCTGTAGTTCTTCTTCCAGTGGGTGGCCAGCTGGCTGAAGAATTCCACGCCGTCCTCGGTCTGGGCCGTCTCGCGGCCCGCGCGCTCGACCACGGCCATGCGCTCGCCGGCGCTGCGGCCGGCCGAGCCGGCTGCGGCAATGCGCTCGCCATAGGGCGGATTCAGCAGCATCAGGCCGGGCTGCTCGCAGGGCGGCATGCGCTGCAGCGCGTCGCCGCCGCGCAGCTGCACGGTCTGGCCCACGCCCGCGCGCTCGGCGTTGCGCTGGGCGAAGTCCACCATGCGGTGGGACACGTCGGAGCCATAGATGCCCACGGGGCTGTCGGGCAGGATGGCGGCCTCTGCCTCGTCCAGAATGGCTTCCCACACATGCCTCTGGAAGGGCACGAGCTTTTCGAACGCGAAGCGCCGCAGGATGCCGGCCGGAATGCGCCGGGCGATCTGCGCGGCCTCGATCAGCACCGTGCCGCTGCCGCAGCAGGGGTCGTACAGCGGCTGGGGATCGTCGCCGTGCGGGTCCCAGCCCGTGGCGGCGATCATGGCTGCGGCCAGGGTTTCCTTGAGCGGCGCATCGCCCTTGTCCTCGCGCCAGCCGCGCTTGAACAGCGCCTCGCCCGAGGTGTCGATGTAGATGGTGGCCTCGTCGGTCGTCAGGTGCAGGTGCACGCGCACGTCGGGGTGGCGCGTTTCCACGTCGGGGCGCACGCCCTTCCTGTCGCGGAAGCGGTCAGCAATGGCGTCCTTGACGCGCAGCGCCGCAAAGTTGAGGCTGGTCAGCGGGCTGTGCTGGGCCGTGACTTCGATCTTGAAGCTCTCGCGCGGGGAGAACCAGATCTCCCAGGCCACTTCGCTGGCGGCGCGGTACAGGTCGTTTTCGTTGCGGTACAGGGTCTGCGACAGCTGCACCAGCACGCGCTGGGCCAGACGGCTGTGCAGGTTCAGCAGCAGGGCGTCGCGCCACAGGCCGCGCACCATCACGCCGCCACGGCCGACCAGGAGGTCGTGGCCGCTCAGGCCGGTGATCGCGTGGACCTCGTCGGCCAGAAATCCCTCGACGCCGGCGGCGCAGGGCAAAAACAGATGCAGTTGGTTCATAGCTTGGGTGCCGAGCATACGCGCACCGCGATTCCCCGCGCAGGCGCCAGCCGAAACCCGCTTGCCTGCGCTTCGGCCCGGGCCTACAGTGGAAGCAACCGCGAGGGAGAGCACCATGAAGACTCGAACCACGCCCGTCCACACGGATTTCCTCGGCGCCACGCAGGCCGCACGCCTGGTGGCGCAGGTCGGCGTCGCCGCCTGCCTGGCCGGCCTGGCCGATGCCATCGAGCAAGACTTCGCGCGCTGGCCCGATTTCGAGAAATCGGCCCGCCTCGCCCACCATTCGCCCGGCGGCGTGATCGAGCTCATGCCCGTGTCCGATGCGCTGGACTACGCCTTCAAGTACGTCAATGGCCATCCAGACAACGCCGACCGGGACCTGCCCACGGTGATGGCCTTCGGCGCCCTGGCCGACGTGGCCACGGGCCTGCCGGTCTTCCTGTCCGACCTGACGCTGGCCGCGCGCCGGCTGGCGCGACAGGGCTGCCGCAGCATGGCGCTGATCGGCGCAGGATCGCAGTCCGAATTCCAGGCCCTGGCCTTCACCCACCTGCTGGGCGTGGAGCGGCTGCGCATCTTCGACATCGACGTCCAGGCCATGCGCAAGCTGGTGGACAACCTGGGCCATGCAGGCATTGCCGCCCAGCGCATCACCTGCTGCACCAGCAGCGCCCAGGCGCTGGAAGGCGCCGACATCGTCACCACGGTCACGGCCGCCAAGCGCCGCGCCTGCGTGATCGCCGATGCCGATGTGCGCCCCGGCACCCACATCAATGCCGTCGGCGGCGATTGCCCCGGCAAGACCGAACTGCCCGTGGAGTTGCTGCGGCGCGCGCGCATCTTCGTGGAGTTCACGCCCCAGACGCGCGTGGAAGGCGAGCTGCAGCAGCTGCCCGCCGACGCGCCCGTGACCGAGCTGTGGCAGGTCATCAATGGCCTGGCGCCGGGACGCGGGCACGACACCGAGATCACGCTGTTCGACTCCGTGGGCTTTGCGCTGGAAGACTATTCGGCCCTGCGCTGGTTGCGCGCGCTGGCCCACGACACCGGGCTGATGCAGTCGATCGACCTGGTGCCTTCGCTGGCCGACCCCCGCGACCTGTACCGGCTGGTGCGCGAGGCCGGGCAGGCAGAACGCGGCTTTGGCTGACACGGGGACTGCATACCATGGGTCCCATGAGCATGAACACCCATACGACCCCGCAGACCGCACGCGCCCTGAGACTCATAGGCGTGCCCACCGACATCGGCGCCAGCCGCCTGGGCAGCGCCATGGGCCCCGACGCGCTGCGCGTGGCCGGCTTGGCCCCGGCGCTGCGCCAGCTGGGCTGCCAGGTGCGCGACATCGGCAACCTGGCCGGTCCACCCAATCCCCAGACACCGCCCGAGCAGGGGCTGCGCCACCTCGCACCGGCCCGCGCCTGGATGCAGGCCGTGCACCAGGCCGTGGGCCAGGCGCTGGACGATGGCGAGCTGCCGCTGATGCTGGGCGGCGACCACAGCCTGGCCATGGGCTCGATCAGTGCCGTGGCCGCCCACTGCCGCCGCCTGGGCCGCGCGCTGCGCGTGATCTGGCTCGACGCCCACGCCGACTGCAACACGCCCGATATCTCGCCCAGCGGCAACCTGCACGGCATGCCCGTGGCCAGCCTGTGCGGCCTGGGGCCCGAGCCGCTGACCGCGCTGTCCCAGGGCGGCGATCCGGCGCTGGATGCCGCCTCGCTGTGCCAGATCGGCCTGCGCAGCGTGGATGACCAGGAAAAGCGCCTGCTGCATTCGCTGGACATCGAGGTGTACGACATGCGCGCCATCGACGAGTTGGGCATGCGCGAGGTCATGCGCCGCGCGCTCGACGGCCTCGCCGGCAGCGACACCCACCTGCACCTGAGCTTCGACGTGGACTACCTCGATCCCGACATCGCGCCCGGCACGGGCACGCCCGTGCGCGGCGGCCCCAGCTACCGCGAGGCCCAGCTGTGCATGGAGATGCTGGCCGATACCGGACGCCTGGGCTCGATGGACCTGGTGGAACTGAACCCGGCGCTGGACCTGCGCAACCAGACGGCCGAGCTGGTGGTGGACCTGCTGGAGAGCCTGTTCGGCAAGAGCACGCTGGTGCGGGCCGATCGCTGAGGCCGCTCAGGCTGGCGAGAGCGAAATACGCCAGCCGTCGCCCGTTGCGTCCGTAGCGAAGCGCACAGGCACAAAGCGCTCGATCACCTCGAAATTGCTGCGCGCATGCGGCGTCAGTTCCGTGCAGGTGTAGCTGGCACCGCGCCCGCTGCGCCAGACGGCCAGCGCCAGCGGCAGGGCCCATTGGTCGGCCAGGTACGGGCCCAGCGCGGCCCGGCTGCCCTGGTGGCGGCGCACCTCGCGTGCCAGGTCATGCGCCACCTTTTCGGCGCTGACGCCCTTCATGCCGAACTGCGTGAACACTTCGCTCAGGTGCTCATAGGCCAGCGTGGCCAGCAGCGCGTTGCCCGGCCCCTCGTTCTGGCGCACGGCAGCCACCTGCAACTGCTCGCCAGACCAGCCCAGGGCCTGGCCCAGATGGTCCAGTTCGCGCTGGGCCACCGCGCGTGGCAGCGCGGGCGCAAAGCATTCGGCATGGCTGGCCACGGGTGCGCCGCGTTCGGTGATATCGAAAGGCACCAGCCCATTGGTTGCCGGCGTAATCGTCACGTCCATCTCGCCGCCACCGGCCGGATAAAAGCCCAGCCGGCGCAGCCGCAGCTCGCAGCGGGCGCCCAGCCTGTGCAGCAGCGGCGCATAGCTGCGCTCCAGGAAATGGAAGGGCGGCGCGGCCGGGTTGTGGGTGCCGCCGCCCAGGGTCAGGCGGCTTTCGCCATTGGCCAGCATCAGCGCGGGCCACAGCGTCTGCAGCAGCAGGGTGCAACTGCCGGCCGAGGCGATCACGAAGCGGTACTCGCCCGCACGCACCGGCCCCGGTGTGAATTGCAGCGTCTGCGAATTCATCTCGGCGCCCTGCATCTGCGCGCCGCAGATTTCGGCGGCGGCATTGACGCAGGCCAGGTGCTGGCGCATCAGGCCCGGCTTGGCGCGCCCGGCACGGATGCGCTGCATGGCAAAGGGCTGACCCGTGCACATGGACAGCGCCAGCGCGCTGCGCAGCATCTGGCCTCCGCCCTCCCCGGCGGAGCCGTCGATCTCGATCACTTTCATTTTTCTCTTTCATTCATTGCCGCCAATTGCCGCCAAAGCGCGCCACGGCATCCCGCAGATAGCGGTCCAGCGGCGCCGCATCGGCCTGGTCCCCCGGATCGGGCGCATGGGCCATGGCATGGGCCAGCTCGCGCTCCAGGAAATCATGGACCCGCACCCGGCGCGGCCCCTTGGCGGCCTCGCCCAGGCGCATCTTGAGCTCCAGCAGCTCGTTGAGCTCGGCCAGCAGGCCTGCATCCTCCAGCGTGCCCGCCGCCAGCTGCGCAAAGCGCATGGGCGGCGCACCACGCCCCTCGCGTATCCAGCGCGCGGCCAGCAAGGGGCGCAGCACGTAGAAGTACTTCTTGTAGCGCACCACATCACCCTGCAGGTGGGCGCGCAGGTTCTTGCGCGCCATGGCCACATAGTGGTGGTAGCCGCGCACCGGCGAAAAGCCCTGCTCGGCCAGCAGATGCAGGCGCTCGGCCCAGGGCTGCTCCTGCCGGTAGACCACGGGCGAGCGCAGCCATTCGAGCAGCGTAGGGTTGGAGGCGCGCAGCAGCCCCAGCGCCTTGCGCAGCTCCCAGCCGCTGACATCGAGCTCGCCGCTGAGCGGCTGCTCTATGACATCGCGGCCCGGCGCCACCGTCAGATACCAGGGCAGGCGGTGGACGTAGATGAAGCGCACGTCATAGTCGCTGTCGGGCGAGGCAAAGCCCCAGCCGCGGCTGCCCGACTCGCAGGCAAACAGCACCGTGACCTCGTGCCTGCGCTCCACCTCGGCCAGGTTGGACAGCACCGTGGCGCGCATGGCATCGGAGACCGGATGCGCGCTCAATACCTTCTCTTCCCTCATGCTCTCATCCTGCTTTCTGTTCCGGAGGATGAGAGCCCGGGGCCCTCATCCACTCACCCTTTCACACACACCACTTGCTTCAGGGTGTGCACCACCTCCACCAGATCCTGCTGCGCGGCCATGACCGCATCGATGTCCTTGTAGGCCATGGGAATCTCGTCCACCACATCGGCATCCTTACGGCATTCCACGCCCTCGGTGGCCTTGATGTGGTCCTCCACGCTGAACATCTTCTTGGCCTTGGTCCGGCTCATCACGCGGCCCGCACCGTGGCTGCAGCTCTCGAAGCTCTCCGGGTTGCCCAGGCCGCGCACGATATAGCTGCGCGCGCCCATGCTGCCCGGGATGATGCCCAGCTCGCCGCGCCGCGCGCTCACCGCGCCCTTGCGGGTGATGAACACGTCCTGGCCGAAATGGCGCTCCTGCTGCACATAGTTGTGGTGGCAGTTCACCGCCTCCACATGCGACTCGAAGGGCTTGGCGATCACCTTGCGCACCGTGGCGATGAGGTTGGCCATCATCACCTCGCGGTTGCGCATGGCGAACTTCTGCGCCCAGGACACGCCGCGCACATAGTCGCCAAAGTAGCGGGCCCCTTCCTCGAAATAGGCCAGGTCCTTGTCGGGCAGGTTGCGCTGATGCAGTTCTGCGTCCTTCTTGGCCAGCTCGATGAAATGGGTGCCGATGGCATTGCCCACGCCGCGCGAGCCCGAGTGCAGCATGAACCACACGAAGCCCGCCTCGTCCAGGCAGATCTCGATGAAGTGGTTGCCGCTGCCCAGCGTTCCCAGGTGCTTGCGGTTGTTGGTGTTGGCCAGGCGCGGATGCAGCTCGCACAGCAGGTCGAACTCCTCGGCCAGCGTGGCCCAGACCTGGTCCACCGACACGGGCGGGTTCTCCCAGCTGCCTGGATCACGGCCCCGGTGGCGCGGCACCGAGCCATGCGGCACGGCCTGCTCTATCGCCGAGCGCAGCGGGCCCAGGTTGTCGGGCAGGTCCTCGGCGCGCAGCGTGGTCTTGGCAGCCATCATTCCGCAGCCGATGTCCACGCCCACGGCCGCCGGGATGATGGCCTTGATGGTCGGGATCACCGAGCCCACGGTGGCGCCTATGCCCAGGTGCACGTCGGGCATGGCTGCGACATGCTTGAACACCACGGGCAGGCGCGCGGCGTTCTCCAGCTGCTTGCGCGCCTCGTCCTCGACGGGCACGCCCTTGGTCCACATCTTGATGGGGACGCCGCCCTCGACATCATGCTGTTGGTAGTTGTTCATGGTGCTGTTCTCTTTCATATCTTTGTTCTTGGTTGAATCGTGTTTTCGCCTCAAGTGGCCATGGCGTCGAATACCGCGCCTATGCGCTCATCCAGCGGGTAGCACTGGTGGTCGCGCTTGCCTGAAGGCAGCCAGGTGCTGGCCGGGCCACGCTCGGCCAGTTGCAGCAGCTTTTCTGCCCAATGCTTCTTGTTGCCTGTCTGCGAGAGCCACTGCTCCATCGTTGCACGGTAGCCATTGCGATCGGATGCGAAGGCATTGCTGATGCAGTGCCCACCCCAGATGAATTCGTAGAAGCATGCATCGACAAAATGCAGCGTGGCGCTCTCGCTGTCACAGGTCAGCCAGTGATCCAGCAGGGGCTGGAGCGGCACACCGGCGTAGTCCCACATGAGCAAAAAGGAGAAGGCCTCTTCGCCCTGGAAAACGCTGGTGTCCGGCTCAGCCCACTGCTCCAGCCCCAAGGCAAAGAAGGCACGAGCAAAGGCTTGCAACGCCGCGCTTTCCTGCGATGAAAAGGAGCCGGGCTCGCAACGACCAAGGCGGTCCAGATACAACTCGGTGGAGTGGTGCAGCCTTGCGCCCTGCGCCAGCAGTTCCAACATTCTTGGCGCCAGGTACTTGATCTCATCCGCAGGCTGGACCAAGCTTTTGGCAGCGTCGTTGTATTGGTAGAAATGGTGCTCGGTCAGGCTGCGCAGGGGCAGTCGACGCATCTCGCGCTCCAGGTCTGCATCCATGCAGCATGTGACGCAAGCGTCCAGCGCTACCGACGGCGACCTGTATCCAGCAAAGCTCTGGTAGAGCGCCTGTGATGCAGCAGCCAGGGCGTCTGTACGCTCCTGTATTTGCGCTGCAGGCGATTGCATCCTTTTCGATGTCATCTTCTTGTCCATGGTGTCTCTCCTTCAAGGGCAGGCATGAGGCAACCGGCACCGCCGGCGACTCCACGCCCGCCTCATCGCGTGATCAACGCATCTTCACCAGCCCGTTGAGCACCTGGTCCAGCCCGCCGAACACGGAGATCTTGTCGATGCGCTCGGCCACGCGTTCCAGCGTCTCCAGCTCCTTCATGAGCAGGGCAACGGGGTTGTCCTCCATGACCTTGGCGGTGTTGAGCAGCGAGCGCGTGGCCGCCGTTTCCTCGCGGCGGCGGATCACGTTGGCCTGGGCCTGCTTTTCGGCCTGCACCACCTGGGTCAGGATGGCCTTCATCTCGCCGGGCAGCACGATGTCCTTCACGCCCACGCTCTCCACCACCATGCCGAAGGGCTGCAGCTTGGCCGCCATGTGCGCGGTCACCACGTCGTCGATCACCGTCTTGTTCTCCAGCAGCTCATCGAGCGTGCGGGTGCCCACGGCGGCGCGCAGCGCGAACTGCAGCTCCCGGTACAGGTGCTCGGCGGGCTTTTGCAGCTGGGCAAAGGCGCGCAGAACGTCGGTGTGGCGATAGGTGGCGCTCAGGTTCAGGCGCAGGCTCACCTTGTCGCGGGTCATGATGTCCTGGCCCGAGACCTCGACGGCCTGCAGGCGCAGGTCCACCAGCTCCACGGCAATGCTGCGGCCGAACTTCCAGAACGCATGGCTGCCGGCCTGCAGCAGGCGGTCCACCTTGCCGTCGATGGTCAGCAGCGCGCACTGGCCTGCGGGCACCTGCACCTGCAGCACGCCGTTGAGGCCGGACACGCTGCGCTGGCGCAGCTGCGTCTGGGTCAGGCGCGCCGCCAGGGCGGCGGGCAGCTCGGCGCCGGCCTGCAGGTCGACCACCTGCACGCTCACATCCACCAGTCCCTTCCAGTACAGGCGGCGCGTGCCGGGCGGCAGGATCTCGACCAGCACGCCGTTTTCGCTGCGCAGGCCCGCCTCGGTTTCGGACAGTTCCACGCGCAGGAATTCGGCGGCCACCACGGCGGGCTCCTGCGCCATCAGGTAGTCGGCCAGGCCGTGCGTGAAGGCGGGCTGCTCCAGGGCAAAGGTTTCCACGCGCAGCTGGTCGGTGCCGGCAAACAGCCAGTGCCGGCCGCTGTGCAGCACGCGCTCGAAATCGCCATTGCGCAGCAGCAGGGCGCGTTCGTTCTTCTTGATGGTGATGCGTTGGATCTTCAGCATTTCTTCTTCTCCTCGTTCGGCGTCTTCGCCGCAATCAATAGGGGTGCCGTTACAGCAGCGGCGGGGTTCCAGGGGGCACGGCCCGGGCCTTGCAGTGCGCCGTGGCGGCAACCCTGGAAACAGGTTGCAGCGTGGCTGGCTGCGGGCCCGGACCGTGCCGGGACCTGGCACAGCCGCCGCTGCTGACGGGGGGCGGCCTGGGGCTGCATCGCAACCCGGCGGCCACCTCCCGCGTTCGGCGGGTGGTCTTTCGACCGTTTCAATAGCCCGGCCTTGCGGCCGGAAGAGTGGACAGGAATCGAACCTGCGACAGTCCTCTTGCGAGGGTGCTCTACCAGACTGAGCTACCAGTGGCTGGCAAGCCTGGAGTCGAACCAGGAGTCCCTTGCGGGACGGTTTCCACAACCTTGCCGTCACCCAGCGCCTGCGGCGTGCGGCATGCGGGAAATCGACAAGCCCCTGGGGGCCCGGACTTCCGGCACCGGCGGGGCGGGCCTTTGCCCCAACCCCGGCCTGTGAGCGGTCACCGCCTGCACTGGATGCCTTGCTTATTGCGAGATGCGTGCCAGCCTGGCATCCGGCACCAAACAATTCCCCAACCCCTTGATTTATTTGGATAAATCTCAAATCACACTTTTCTTGATTTCTTCTTCAATCCAAAGAAACTAGAATTTCAGCTATTCAACTAGACAAAAACATGGAAAAGAAAAAGGTCGTCATCGGCTTTCTGGGTACGCAGCTGGACTCCGGCAGGGGCGCGGGGCGCTGGGAAAAATGGCGGCCGACCCTCTCCCTCATGCAGCACGAGGATCTGGTGGTGGAGCGGCTGGAGCTGCTCTACACGCCGCCCCATCTGGCCCTGGCGCAGCTGCTGCAGGGCGACATCGCCACGGCATCGCCCGAGACCCAGGTGAACCTCGTGCCCATGGACATTGCCGATCCCTGGGATTTCGGCGAGGTCTATGCGCGGCTGTTCGACTGGACGCAGGCCTATCGCTTCGACCCCGAGCGCGAGGAGTACTGGACCCACATCACCACGGGCACGCACGTGGCACAGATCTGCCTGTTCCTGCTGGTGGAGTCGCGTCGCATTCCCGGCGTGCTGGCCCAGACTTCGCCGCCCCGGCGCCAGCGCATGGGCGACCCGGGCAGCTATGCGCTGATCGACCTGGACCTGTCGCGCTACGACGTGATCGCCCAGCGCTTCGGCGCCGAGCAGAGCGAGGCCGTGCAATTTCTCAAGAGCGGCATCGCCACGCGCAATGCCGGGTTCAACGCGCTGATCGACGAGATCGAGCGCGTGGCCGTGCGCTCGCGCGCGCCCATCCTGCTCACGGGTCCCACGGGTGCGGGCAAATCGCATCTGGCGCGGCGCATGTACGAGTTGAAGAAGGCCAGGCACCAGGTGCAGGGCGAGTTCGTCGAGGTCAATTGCGCCACGCTGCGCGGCGATGGTGCAGCCTCGGTGCTGTTCGGCCACAAGAAGGGCGCGTTCACGGGCGCTGCGGCCGACCGCGCCGGCCTGCTGCGCAGCGCGCACCAGGGCGTGCTGTTCCTGGACGAAATCGGCGAGCTGGGCCTGGACGAACAGGCCATGCTGCTCAAGGCCGTGGAGGAAAAGCGCTTCTATCCCATGGGCAGCGACCGCGAGGTCAGCAGCGATTTCCAGCTGGTCGCCGGCACGCACCGCGACCTGCGCATCGACGTGGCGCAGGGGCGCTTTCGCGAGGATCTGTTCGCGCGCATCAACCTGTGGTCCTACGCGCTGCCGGGCCTGGCCGGGCGCCCCGAGGACATAGAACCCAACATGGACCACCTGCTCGCGCGCTCGGCCGACGAGACCGGCCAGATGGTGCGCTTCAACGTGGAGGCCCGCGAGCGCTATCTGCTCTTTGCGCGCTCGCCCGAGGCGCTGTGGAGCGGCAACTTCCGCGACCTGTCGGCCAGCATGACGCGCCTGGCCACGCTGGCTGACGGAGGGCGCATCTCCACGGCCCTGGTCGATGCCGAGATCCAGCGCATGCAGTGGCTGTGGCAACGGGGCGAGGCAGCGCAGCCCGCCCCCGCCGGCGCCGGCTGCGGCCTTGATGCGCTGTTGCCCGCCGATAGGCTGGAGCAGATGGATCTGTTCGACCGCATGCAGCTCGAAGCGGTGCTGCGCGTGTGCAGGCAATCGCCCTCGCTGTCCGATGCGGGGCGCCGCCTGTTCGACCAGTCACGCACCCAGCGCAGCGTGGTCAACGATGCCGACCGCCTGCGCAAATACCTGCTGAAATTCGGCCTCAAATGGGATGACGTGGCCGGCCGCGCGCCTGCGGCCTGAGAGCGTGCGCGCCCTGCGCGGCTACAGCGCCTTGCGCAGCGTGGTCGGCGGGATCTTGAGCAGCTCGCGGTACTTGGCCACCGTGCGCCGCGCGCATTCGATGCCCTGCTCCTTGAGCATGTCGGCGAGCTGGTTGTCCGACAGCGGCTTCCTGGGGTCCTCGGCTGCGACGAACTGCTTGATGAGCGCGCGCACGGCCGTGCTCGACGCGTTGCCGCCCGCCTCGGTGCCCAGGCCCGAGCCGAAGAAATACTTGAGTTCGTAGGTGCCCTGCGGCGTGGCCATGTACTTGGCCGTGGTCACGCGGCTGATGGTGGATTCATGCAGGCCCAGCGCATCGGCAATGTCGCGCAGCACCAGCGGGCGCATGGCCAGCTCGCCATGCACGAAGAAGTTCTTCTGGCGCTCCACGATGGCCTGCGACACGCGCAGGATGGTGTCGAAGCGCTGCTGGATGTTCTTGATGAACCAGCGCGCCTCCTGCAGCCGCTGCTGCAACGCCGCATGGCCTTCGCTGCCCCGGTGGCTGCGCAGCGCGCTGGCATAGATGTCGTGCACGCGCAGCTTGGGCATGACATCGGGGTTGAGTTGCACGCTGAACTCCATGCGTCCCGCACCCATGCGCACCGGGCGCACGATGACATCGGGCACGACGATCTGGCGCTGCACGTCGGCGAAGCGCCGGCCCGGGCGCGGCTCCAGCCGGGCGATCAGGACCATCGCCTCGCGCAGCCGCTCCTCGCGCGCGCCGCACAGGCTGGCGAGCTTGCGCAGGTCACGCCGCGCCAGCAGGTCCATGGGCTGGGCGCAGATGTCCAGCGCGGTGCGCAGCACGGCCTGCCGATCTTCGTCCTCGGCACTGCCGTCGCCTTCGCGCTCGGCATCGGCCAGTTGGTCGCGCAGCTGCAGCGTCAGGCATTCGGCCAGGTCGCGCGCGCCCACGCCCACCGGCTCCAGGCTTTGCAACAGGCGCAGCGCCACGGTGAAGCGGTGCACCAGTTCCTCGCACTCCTCCAGGTCGTCGCCCGCCAAGCCCTGTGCCAGCTCGTCGAGCGGGTCTTCCAGGTAGCCGTCGTCGTTGAGGTTCTCGATCAGAAAGCGCAGCGCGGCACGATCCACCTCGCCCAGGCGCAGGCTCAGGGCCTGGCGGTGCAGATGGTCGGTCAGGCTTTCTGCGCTGCGTGCCAGTTCGGTGGCATCGGTCTCGTCATCGTCACCCTGGCCGCGCGTGCGGCTGGAAGGCGCATCGCTGCCCCAGTCGCGGTCGTCGTTGCCCGAGTTGGTCTGGCCATCGCCTTCCCAGCTCAGGGACTCGGCCGTGCCGGAGGTCTCGACGGCATCGCCGGAGGATGTGTCCGACGGCGCCTCCCATTCCACCGCAGCCGATGGCTGGTCCGCCCGGCTTTCCTGGAAGGAGTCCGCGGCGTCGGCGCCGGGCGCCGCAGGCTCCGGGGCGCTGCTTGCCGCTTCGTGGTCGCCGTCGTCGTTCGCCAGCTCCAGGAAGGGGTTGTCGCCCAGCATCTGCTCCACTTCCTGCGCCAGCTCCAGCGTGGACAGCTGCAGCAGCTGTATCGACTGCTGCAGTTGCGGGGTGAGCGAAAGATGCTGGGAGACGCGCAGCGACAGTCCGGGCTTCAAGCGGCAGCTCCTTCGCGCAGGCAATCTCGCAGACGGGCCAGGCAGGGCATGGCGCTACATCCGGAAGTGTTCGCCGAGGTAGACGCGCCGCACTTCGGCGTTGTCCACGATCTCCTCGGGTGTGCCTTGGGCCAGCACATGGCCGTCGCTGATGATGAAGGCATGGTCGCAGATGCCCAGCGTCTCGCGCACGTTGTGGTCGGTGATGAGCACGCCGATGCCGCGCGCCTTGAGAAAGCCGATGATGCGCTGGATCTCGATCACGGCGATGGGGTCGATGCCGGCGAAGGGCTCGTCCAGCAGGATGAAGCGCGGCTGCGTGGCCAGGGCACGTGCAATCTCGACGCGGCGGCGTTCGCCGCCCGACAGCGCCAGCGCGGGCGATGCGCGCAGATGGTCCACGCGCAGCTCCTGCAGCAGCGCCGTCAGGCGCTCCTCGATGACGCTGCGCGCCAGCGGCCGGCCCTGCTCATCCCTTTGCAGCTCCAGCACGGCGCGCACGTTGTCCTCGACGCTGAGCTTGCGAAAGATCGATGCCTCTTGCGGCAGGTAGGACAGGCCCAGGCGCGAGCGCTGGTGGATGGGCATGTTTCCCACGGCCTGTCCGTCGATGAAGATGTCGCCGCCGTCGCTGCGCACCAGGCCCACGATCATGTAGAACGAGGTGGTCTTGCCCGCGCCATTGGGGCCCAGCAGGCCCACGACCTCGCCCTTCTTCACGGACAGCGACACGTCCTTGACCACCTTGCGGCTGCCGTAGGACTTGGCCAGATGGCGCGCCTGCAGGCTGCTGCCCTGTTCGGCGCGTGGGGAGGAAGCGTGGGCAGCGGGGGCTGAGGCCTCGGTACTCATCGCTTGGTACCACCAAGGCTGTCCAGGGTGTTGCTGGGCTGCAGGGATGTGCCCGGCGCGCCTGCGGCGGGAGCGCGCGGCTGCGAGCCCGGTGTGCCCTCCTTGGGCGCCAGCACGGCGCGCACGCGCCCGCCCTGGCCGGCGGTGGAGCTGGGCTGGCCGCCGCTGGTCTTTTGCCCATCGACGGTGAACACGTCGGTGAGGTTGTTGTAGACGATGATGGAGCCCGTGATCTCGTCGCTGAGCTGGCCGCCGCGATAGCGCCGCAGTTCGCCGCGGCGGATGAACTTCACGAGATCGGCCTTGCCGTCGTATTCGATGACCTCGCCCTCGCCTTCCACGAATTCCTCGGGCTGGCCGGGAACGGTGTCGCGCTTTTGGCGGAAGAAGGCGCGCTTGCCCGCTTCGGCCGTGACCACGCCGTACTGAAAGCCTTCGGGGTCCTGGCGCACATCGAGCTGGGCACCGCGCAGCACGATGGTGCCCTTGGTCATCACCACGTTGCCGGTGAAGACGCTGGTCTGCTTGAGTTCGTCATGGCGCAGCGCGTCAGCCTCGATGTTCATGGGCTTGGTGCTGTCGGCCTTTTCGGCCTGGGCCAAACCGGCGAAAGCCGCCAGGGCGGCTGCGAGCAGGAGGGGGGAAAGTCGTTGTTTCATGGAGGGCACGCTTCTTGCATCCATTGTAGGGGGTGTCGCGCGCAACCGTTCCTGGCGTCTTTCAAGCCGGGGGGCAAAGCGCTGACACGAAGGCACAAAAAGAGGTTTCCAAAAGCGACAGGCCCGCTCAATGGCGGGCCTGTCACGGGTGGTCTGGGCCGAGGCCCGGACCTCAGCCCTTGCGGCTGGTGGCGATCAGCTGATCGACCACGCGCAGCACATTGGTCATGTTCCCGGCCTTGGTGCCATCGGTGTAGTAGCGGCCCGCCACGCCCATGGCCGGCACGCCTTCCACGTCATAGTCCTGCTGCAGCTGGGTGGCCTTGCGCACCTGGTTGGAGACCGTGAAGGAGTTGTAGACCTCCTTGAACTTGGCCACGTCCACGCCCTGCTTGCCCACCCAGGCGAAGATCTCGTCGTCCTTGGCCAGGCGGTTGCGTTCCACATGGATGGCGTGGAAGGCGCGCGCATGCATGGTGTCCAGCAGGTTCATGCCTTCAAAGGCGTAGTACAGCTTTTGCTGGGGCACGAAGCTGGCGTTGAATGCCACGGGCACGCGGTGCACGACCACGTCGGCCGGCGCCTGGTTCTTCCAGGCGGCAAAGGTGGGCTCGAATGCATTGCAGTGCGGGCAGCTGTACCAGAAGAACTCGACCACCTCGACCTTGCCGGCGCCGGCGCTGGTGGGTGCGGGCTTGGCCAGCTTGATGTAGTCCTTGCCCTCCTTGGGCGCTGCCGCCTGGGCCTGTGCGGCGGAGGTGCCCAGCGTCAGCGCGCTGGCAGCGGCTGCCGAGGCAGCCAGGGAAAAGTCGCGGCGATTCATCAAAACAAACTCCTCGTTCAATGCTGCAGATTAGGAGGCTGGGGTTTGCCAAAAAGTTCAGCGCTCTTGCTCAACGCTGTTTCAGCGTGCGGCGCGCACCAGCGTGGACTCGACCCCGGCGCCATCGAGCTTTTGCTTGAGTTGCTCGGCATCGTCGCGCTTGGTGAACGGACCCACGCGCACGCGGAAGATGGTGATGCCGTTTTGCTCTCGCTCGCTCACGCGCGCCTCCCATCCCAGCATGGCCAGCTTGGCCCGCTGCGCATCGGCATCGCCCTGGCTGCGGAAGGCGCCGGCCTGCACGAAGTAGTTGAAGGCAGCCTCGGCCTTTTCGGCCTTTTCCGTCTTCTCGGCAGCGGCGGAACGCGCCTTCACCAGATCACCCAGCGGGTCGGCGGAGGTCTTGCCATCGGTCTTGGTGTCGGGCTTGGCGGGCGGCTTGGCCGGGTCCACGGGCGCGGGCGGCGGCGTCACGCCGCCGGCCACGGCGGGCGGGGTGGGCGCTGCTGGCGTGGTGCTGCCGGGGAGGCTGGGCGTGACGGCAGCCGGTGGTGGCGGCGCCGGGTTCTTGCCCTGCAGCGGTGCGTTGGGGTCCCAGTTCTTGTTGCGCTGGGCCTCTGCCGCGTCCTGGTCGGCCGTCTTGCCGCCCTTGGAGAGAAAGGGCACGGGCACCTTGGTCACATAGACGGCGACGGCCAGGGCTGCTGCCAGCCCGACGATCATGCCGATGATGAGACCGATGACGGTGCCCCCACGTTGCTGTGTCTTCATAGATGGCTTGTCGCTCGAAGTTACATGCGTTGCGGGGCCGAGACGCCCAGCACTGCCAGGCCATTGTGCAATACCTGGCGCGTGGCCGAGATCAGCGCCAGGCGGGCGAGCTTGACCTTTTCATCGTCCACCAGGATGCGTTCCGCGTCGTAGTAGCTGTGGTACAGCGAGGCCAGTTCACGCAGGTAGAAGGTCACGTCGTGGGGCGCATTGCCTTCTGCGGCCGAAGTCAGCATGGCCGGGTACTTGGCCAGCTGCAGCATCAGCGCCTGGGCCTGCGGGCCTTCCAGCGCCGACAGGTCCACGTCCTTGAGCGTGTCCGCATCGCCGCCCCAGGCTGCCAGCACCGAGCAGATGCGCGCATGGGCGTACTGCACGTAGTACACGGGGTTGTCATTGTTCTGGGCCACGGCCAGGTCCACGTCGAAGGTGTACTCGGTGTCGGGCTTGCGGGACAGCAGGAAGAAGCGCACCGCATCCTTGCTGGTCCACTCGATCAGGTCGCGCAGCGTGACGTAGGAGCCGGCGCGCTTGCTGATCTTGACTTCCTCGCCGCCGCGCACCACGCGCACCATGGTGTGCAGCACATAGTCGGGATAGCCGGCCGGAATGCCCACGTCGGCGGCCTGCAGGCCGGCGCGCACGCGTGCGATGGTGCCGTGGTGGTCCGTGCCCTGGATGTTGACGACCTTGGAGTAGCCACGCTTGAACTTCTGGATGTGGTAGGCGACATCGGGCACGAAGTACGTGTAGTTGCCGTCCTGCTTGCGCATCACGCGGTCCTTGTCGTCACCGTAGTCGGTGGACTTGAGCCAGAGCGCGCCGTCGAGTTCGTAGGTGTGCCCGCCCGCGATCAGGCGCTGCACCGCGTCCTCGACATGGCCGTTGGTGTAGAGGCTGGATTCGAGGTAGTACTCGTCAAAGTGCAGGTTGAAGGCCTGCAGGTCCTTGTCCTGCTCGTTGCGCAGATAGGCGACGGCGAACTGGCGGATGTTGTCGTAGTCCTCGACATCGCCGTTGGCCGTGAATTCGCGGTCATCGGCCTTGACGGTCTTGCAGGCCTTGAAATCGTCTGCGATGTCCTGGATGTAGGAGCCGTTGTAGAAGGCCTTGCTTTCCGGATTCTCGGGATCGATGGGCCAGCATTCGTCGCCGGGCTTGAAGCCCTTGGCGCGCAGCTGCGTGCTCTTGGTCAGCGTGTCGATCTGCACGCCCGCGTCGTTGTAGTAGAACTCGCGGTGCACGCCCCAGCCCTGGGTGGCATAGAGGTTGCAGATGGCATCGCCCAGCGCGGCCTGGCGGCCATGGCCCACGTGCAGCGGGCCGGTGGGGTTGGCGGAGACGAACTCGACCAGCATCTTGGCGCCACGGTCGGCCTGCCAGCCGAATTTCTCGGCCTGTCCCAGCACTTCGCGGATGATCTGCTGCTTGGCGGCGGGCTTGAGACGGATGTTCAGAAAGCCGGGGCCGGCGATCTCGATGGCATCGACCCAGCGCTGGAAAGCCGGCGTGGCCTCCAGCGCAGCCTTGAGCTGTTCACCGAGCGCGCGCGGATTGAGCTTGAGTGGCTTGGCCAGCTGCATGGCGGCCGTGCAGGCGAAATCGCCATGGGCAGCCACCTTGGGGGATTCGAAAGCGGCACGGGCACCGGCGCCGGGCGACAAAGTTTCAAGCTCGCCGGCCAGAGCCGCGAGCAGTTCCTGTTTGACGGAGAGCATCGGCGGATTCTACGTGGCAGGCCCGCCCCATGCCGCCAGACAGGAAAACCGGGCCTACATGCCCCGCGCCCAGAACACCGCCACCACCGCGATCACAGGCACCACATGCGCCTGCCACATCACCCAGCGGCGCGTGCTGGCCACCTCGGCAGGCTGGGGCAGGCCCTGGCCGGCATCCAGCGCGCGGCGCCAGCGCCGGAAGGCCAGCGTGGGCTTGATCGACAACACGGCGCCGACCACGAACAAAGTCATCTTCAGATGAAACAGTGGCTGCGAGACGTACCAGGACATGCCCTTGACGCCCCACACCAGGCGCGCAATGCCGGTAAGCACCAGGAACACCACCGCCAGCCCGTAGATCATGTCCAGCCGCGCCAGGCGCTGGACCACGGCGGCACTCATCCACTCGCTGCGGCACAGCGCCGCCTGGCTGGACAGGAACACCACGAAGGTGAGGATGGCCAGCAGGTGAAGGCTGGCCAGAATGGCTTCTATCGTCATGGGGAATCCGTATAGAAATTGAGCCTCTCGGGCCATGCTGCATTACGCCAGAAACGGCGACCGCCATCGGGATGCCCGAGGCAATCGGTAGACCACTGCGGTCCTCCCGTCGCGCCGGCTCTTGCGTCGTTACTTCGGCAGTTCCGCGCGCAACCAGTCATCCAGCAGCGTCTTCTCATAGCGCAGGGGATCGTTGGGATACAGGTCGGGGCGCATCATGAAGGTCGCATCGCGCAGTTGGCGGCTGCCCTCGCGCAGCAGCTTTCCGTCGGCATCCAGCAGCTTGAAACGCAGGTCGATGCGCGGCGGATAGATATCGCGGACGATGCGCACATCGGCGGCCTGGGGTCCGCGCCAGGGCTCGAAACTGCCGGCACGCTGCACATCGGTGAGGTGGACTTCCAGCCGCTGGCCCTGGGGCAGCCTGGGCGCGGCCCGTTCGGCCAGGAACTGGGCCAGTGCGTCCACCCAGGCACGGCGCGCCTTGTCGGTCTCCCCGGGACCGCTGCGCGAGGCGTCGAAGCGCGAAGGGTCGTCAAAGGTGACGCTCACGATGCCCGCAGGCACCGCCCCCTGGCGGGCCCCTGCGGCCCTGCCCTGCTCCGGCCCCTGGACGGCACAGCCCGCCACCATCCCCAGGCAGGCGGCGCCCAGCGCCATGCACATCCAGCGCCGCCTTGCGGGGGGCGCGACCTGCGTTGCGGATATCGCTTTCTTCGCGATCGACACTGCCATGCTCATTCCTCCTTGCTGGGCGGCCTGCTCAGGCCGCGTGGGTTCGACGCCAGAATTCCGGCTGCTCGTAATGGTGCTTGAGATAGTCGATCCACAGCCGCACGCGCAGCGGCATGTGCTTGCGCTGGGGAAAGACCACGAAGATGCCGTTCGGTGGGGCCGCAAATTCCTCCAGCACCGCCACCAGGCGCCCGGCGGCGATCTCGGCCTCCACCTCCCAGGTGCTGCGCCAGGCAATGCCCCAGCCGCCCAGGCACCAGTCGTGCAGCACCTGGCCGTCGGAGCAGTCCAGCGGACCGCCCGGCTTGAAATGCACGACTTCGCTGGTACCGCTGTCCGGGTGCGGAATGCGGAAGGCCCAGCCGCGCGTCTGCGAGGCATCGCTGGACAGCGTCAGGCAGTCATGCTGGGTCAGCTCGCTGGGGTGGCGCGGCGTGCCGCGGCGCTCCAGATAGGAGGGCGTGGCCACGCACTGGCGCCGGTTGTCGGCGATGCGCACGCTGACCAGGGCCGAGTCGGGCAGGTCGCCTACCCGCACCGCGCAGTCAAAGCCCTCACCGGCCAGATCGACCACGCGGTCGCTCAGATTCAGGGAAATCGTCACATCGGGGTGCAGGTCCCGAAAACGCGGCACCAGAGGCGCCACATGCCGCCGACCAAAGCCTGCCGGCGCCGTGATGCGCAGATGTCCTGTGGCCTTGACCCCGCCCGCACTGACGCTGGCCTCGGCGTTGGACACATCGGACAAGAGGCGCTGGCAATCCTCGAGAAAAGCGCTGCCCTCGTGCGTGAGCGAGATGCGGCGTGTGGTCCGCACCATGAGCTTGACGCCCAGGTGCTCTTCCAAGGCATCCAGTCGCCGCCCCATGATGGCTGGCGCCACGCCTTCCGCCTTGGCCGCTGCCGTGAGGCTGCCGCGCGTGGCCACCGATACGAATGACTCGAATGCCTTGAGCTTGTCCATGACTGCTGTCCGTTTCTTTTCCGTGTTCTTGTGGGGCATGCGCATACATGCCTGTCTCCTGGGGTCCGCCTTTTTGCGCAGTAGGCACTGGCTGTCTGCCATTTGCCCTTCGCACCGGGCTGCATGCCAATTTCCGATGGTTTTGGCAGGCGCATAACCTTCCCACATTTTTGCGTAAAAGTCACGAGTTTTAAGATTTATGGTCTATTTATGTACGCAAATAAATCTAATAAAGTATTCCTTATAGTCAGGCCCGTAAAGGGTCCAGGCCAGTCTTTCCATCCATCCAACCGGGGTTCCCACCATGACCGATCGCACCCAAGTCCACAGCCTGCAGGTGGCCACAGAGCTGCACCGCTTCATCAATGAACAAGTGCTCCCGGGCACGGGTGTCGCGCCCGAGGCATTCTGGAAAGGCTTCGACGAGATCGTCAACGACCTCGCCCCCCGCAATGCTGCCCTGCTGGCCGAACGCGACCGCCTGCAGGCCGAGCTGGACACCTGGCACAAGGCCCATCCCGGCCCCATCACCGACATGGCCGGCTACCAGCAGTTCCTGACGCAGATCGGCTATCTGGTCGAGCAGCCCAAGGATGCCAAGGCGACCACCACCAACGTGGATGCGGAACTGGCCATCCAGGCCGGCCCCCAGCTGGTCGTGCCCATTCTCAATGCCCGCTATGCGCTCAACGCCGCCAACGCGCGCTGGGGTTCGCTGTATGACGCGCTGTACGGCACGGACGCCATCGGCGAAGACGGCGGCGCGGAAAAGGGCAAGGGCTACAACCCCGTGCGCGGCGCCAAGGTCATCGCCTTCGCACGTGATTTCCTGGACCAGGCCGCCCCGCTGGCCTCGGGCTCGCACAAGGATGCCGCCGGCTATCGCGTGGAAGCTGGCCAGCTGGTCGTCGCGCTCAAGAACGGCGGCACCACGGGCCTGAAGAACACCGCCCAGTTTGTGGGCTACCAGGGTGATGCCGCAGCGCCCTCTTCCGTGCTGCTGCTCAACAACGGCCTGCATATCGACATCCGCATCGACAAGACCACGGCCATCGGCCAGACCGATGCCGCCGGCGTGGCCGACGTGGTGGTCGAAGCCGCCCTGTCCACCATCCTGGACCTGGAAGACTCCGTGGCGGCCGTGGATGCCGAGGACAAGGTGGTGGGCTATGCCAACTGGCTGGGCATCCTCAAGGGCACGCTGACCGAGACCTTCGACAAGGGCGGAAAGAGCATGACGCGCGGCCTGAATGCAGACCGCGAGTACACCGGCGCCGACGGCAAGCCCGTCAGGCTGCATGGCCGTTCGCTGATGTTCGTTCGCAACGTCGGCCACCTGATGACCAACCCGGCCATCCTCTGGGGCAACGGCAAGGAAATCCCCGAAGGCATCCTGGACGCCATGGTCACCACGGCCATCGCCGTCCATGACATCAAGGGTCTGGGCGCCAACGGCATCCGCAACTCGCGCACGGGCAGCGTCTACATCGTCAAGCCCAAGATGCACGGCCCTGCGGAAGCCGCCTTCGCCAGCGAGCTGTTCGGCCGCGTGGAAAAGGTGCTCGGCCTGCCCGAGAACACCGTCAAGCTGGGCATCATGGACGAGGAGCGCCGCACCAGCGTCAACCTCAAGGCCTGCATCGCCGCCGCCGCATCGCGCGTGGCCTTCATCAACACCGGCTTCCTGGACCGCACGGGCGACGAAATGCACACCGCCATGTATGCCGGCCCCATGGTCCGCAAGGCCGACATGAAGGGAAGCGCCTGGCTGGCCGCCTATGAGCGCAGCAACGTGCTCGTGGGCCTGGGCCTGGGCCTGCGCGGCAAGGCGCAGATCGGCAAGGGCATGTGGGCCATGCCCGACCTGATGAAGGCCATGCTGGAGCAAAAGATCGGCCACCCCAAGGCCGGCGCCAATACCGCCTGGGTGCCCTCGCCCACGGCCGCCACGCTGCACGCCCTGCACTACCACCAGGTCAACGTGGCCGAAGTGCAAAAGCAGCTGGAGCAGACCAATGCCGACGCCGAGCGCGCCAACATCCTGGCCGACCTGCTGCAGGTGCCCGTGGTCAAGGAAGACAAGTGGAGCGCCGCCGAAAAGCAGCAGGAGCTGGACAACAACGTTCAGGGCATCCTGGGCTATGTGGTGCGCTGGGTGGACCAGGGCGTGGGCTGCTCCAAGGTGCCCGACATCCACAACGTGGGCCTGATGGAAGACCGCGCCACGCTGCGCATCTCCAGCCAGCACATCGCCAACTGGCTTCAGCACGGCATCGTGACCGAGGCCCAGGTGCGCGAGACCTTCGAGCGCATGGCCGCCGTGGTCGACCAGCAGAACGCGGGCGATGCGCTGTACAAGCCCATGGCCGGCCACTTCGACACCTCGATGGCCTACCAGGCCGCCTGTGACCTGGTCTTCAAGGGCAAGGAGCAACCCAGCGGCTACACCGAGCCCCTGCTGCATGCCTGGCGCCTGAAGGTCAAGGCCGCCGCCTGACGCGGGCGGCGCCCGGCGCTTGAAAAAGCACCCAGGCTTGCCTGAGGTGCTTTTTTCATGGATCTACACTCAGAACCACGATGAGTGCCCCTCCCCCCGATGCCAGCCTGTGTCCGCTGTGCGGCCGCAGCAATCAGTGCGCCATTCTTGCGGGCGTGGATCCGCTGAACTGCTGGTGCATGGACACGCCGGTGGCACCCGATGCATTGGCCCGCATTCCGGAGCCCCTGCTCAACAAGGCCTGCCTGTGTCCCGCCTGCGCACTTGGCACCGACAAGCCTCGACCGCCCGCGTCGGCCGATATGATGTCGCCGACCCAACCCCCTAGAACTTGATCCCTGAGGAGATTGACATGCCCACGTACCACGTCGAAATGATGGAAGGCCGCACCGTCGAACAAAAGCGCAAGCTGGTCGAAGAGATCACGCGCGTCTCGGTAGAAGTCCTCGGCGGCTCGCCCGAATCGGTGGACATCCTGATCACCGACATCAAGCGCGAAAACTGGGCCACGGGCGGCAAGCTCTGGTCCGAACGCAGCTGAGGACTTTTCCTCCAACGCATGCAAAAGGCAGCTTCGGCTGCCTTTTTCCATGAAGCTGCAGCTTTACTTGCGCATTTCTCCAAGTGCCTGCAGCGCACTGGCAGCCACGGTCCACGGCACAGGATGGGAGTCTCTGGCCTGCCAGTACCTGGCAACCCCATCCATGGAAACCTGGGTCAAAACCACCTGGGCGGCGCCGGCCGCATAGGCTTGAAAAGCGGCATCGGTCATCCGTGCCTGGTAGCCAGAGAGATCGCCTCTACGGAAAAGCGCCCATGCGCCTTCGACACACTGCAGCTGCAGGCGCAGATGTGCATCGCCAGACAGCAACGCTTGCACGAACAGATCGCGCGTGGCTTCATACGTCGTGGGAGCAGCACACAGCAGTGCAATGCGTGACTGGGGATCTCTCTGCAAGGCAGCGGCCACCTTGCGGGCCAGCATGCCATCGGCACGCCAGACCTTGTCACTGAGGCAATCCGCCACGGCCGGACCCAGGGTCGAACAGGTCAGCAGCACGGCTTCGATATCGGCAGGGTCTGCCAGCGCATCAAGCTGCCCTGCTGTTTTCCGCCGAAGCGCCGCATCCATGCCGCCAGCAGCCTCCGCCTCCAACAACAGTTCCTCATGCACCTGATGAACGATTGAGTGGGCCGGCCAGCCCAGTTCGGCAGCAGCCTGCTCGAAGATCACGGCGTTGCTGTGCGCCGTATGCAGACAGAGGATGGGCATGGGTTTCTTCCGTTTTTTTGCCGTTGCACCGCATTGTGCTTGCAGCTGCTGCGCCAGGCGTTAGGCTATGGCTTGAACTACGCAAACAACGATACCGCCATGTGCCAGCTGCTTGGAATGAACTGCAACACGCCCACCGACGTGCGCTTCAGCTTTTCGGGGTTCACCCAGCGGGCGGGCAATACCGGCGACCATACGGACGGCTGGGGCATCGCCTTCTTCGAGGACAAGGGCCTGCGCCACTTCGTCGGCTACGAGCGCGCCATCGACTCGCCCATCGCCAAGCTGATACGCGAGTACCCGATCAAGAGCCGCAACGTCATCGCCCACATCCGCAAGGCCACGCAGGGCGCGGTAAGCCTGCAGAACTGCCACCCCTTCGTGCGTGAACTGTGGGGTCGCAACTGGGTCTTTGCCCACAACGGGGATCTCAAGGGCTTTGCACCCAAGCTGCATGCCCACTTCCACCCGGTGGGAAACACCGACAGCGAACAGGCCTTCTGCTGGATTCTCCAGGAGCTGTGGAAGTCGCATGCCGGCCTGCCCAGCGTGCAGGAACTCACCCACACGCTGCGCGAGCTGGCCAAGCGCATCTCGCCGCATGGAACCTTCAATTTCCTGCTGTCCAACGGCGAGGCGCTGTGGGCCCATGCCACCACGCACCTGTGCTATATCGAACGACGCCACCCCTTTGCCCAGGCCCATCTGTCGGATGAAGACCTGGCCGTGGACTTCGCCCGGGAAACCACACCCCAGGACCGCGTGGCCATCATCGTCACGGCGCCATTGACCAAGAATGAGACCTGGACCTCGATCCAGTCGGGCGAACTCAAGGTCTTTGTACAGGGCGAATGCCTGCCGCTTTGAACCATTGCGTATTCAG
>NZ_CP141273.1:0-302070 GCF_040267515.1 Delftia lacustris
ATCGATGGGATGCGACAAGGACGCCGTGTCGAATGCCTTCCCGCACTGGTAGCCGCAGAGATCCCTTGGACCTGCACGATTCACCAACTTGAGGGCGCGCAAGAAAGCGCCGCGTGACGCTACTGCGCAGTGGCCATCTACGCGCTCGCGTCTTCAGGCGCTCAGAGGTCGCTGGCGCTGACCAGGGAAATAGCACCGCCTTGGCGCATTCGCACGACGCAAGGGCACTGTTGGGACACCGCAGTCCCAGCTATCGCACGCCAATAGTCGCACCTGCAAACAAAAACCCGGCAGTGCCATGAGCACGGTGCCGGGTTTCGGTAAGCGGTAGGCTTTTTAGGCGTCGATCAGGAACTGATCGCGGTCCTTTCCATTGATCCAGTTCGGGGGCTTGCCCCGGCCCGTCCAAGTCGCGCCGGTGGCGGGGTCGCGGTACTTGGGGACGCCGACGCTACCTGCCCCAGTCGAGGCGGCGCGACCACGGCGACCAGAAGGGAAGATGTCTTGGGCGGTCAGGCCAAACTCGGCCACCAGGTCGCGAATTTCCTTAACCGCGCCGGACACTTCATTCTGGCGCGCGGCTGCGATCTGGGCTTCCAGCGCTTGGCGCTGTTGCAGCAGTTCCTTGTAGCTCATGCTCATGCTGTATTTCTCCTGACATGAAATCGGTTAGTAACCGTTGAATTATCACGCAAAAAATCAATCCGTGGGCGATGTATTTGCAAATTTCCTTATCGCCTCAATTGCAATTTCTTGCAAACCATCCTTGCCCAATCGCATCCGAGCCAAGGAAAACCCGATGCCCACACTTTCTCACCCTCGCGAGCTTTGAGACTGAGTGGTCACATCCCGTGCAGCCGCCTTCAATCAGCATGCCTGCAACACGCGTAGCCTGTAATCGCCAAGAAGTCTTGATGGACTGCCAGCACCAAAGCGGTGCGCAAACGACGGGGGCATCGTACCCCCGCCGTGAATCCGGCTGCTACCGTATCAACGCAAATTGGATCGCGAAGCCGCGCAGCAACTACTGTCAATTCTTGCCAATCAGTATTTAGTGGAAAATTGCGTAGCAAGAGATTGATTTCTCTTGAAATGCGGAAGGAATGCCTCGGCTAGCGCTGGGTTGTCCCAGTTCACCGTCACGTACTCGCTGTTGCGGGTCTCTGCCGACACCGTGTAGTTGAAGCTGCCGGTCTGCACATGTTTGCTATCCGACAAGATCAGCTTGTCATGGTGGATTGCAAACGCCGACACCACGCGTACATCAGCGCCAGCGGTGCTCAATGCGCTCAAGGCGGCGCGGGCCCGTCCATCCGACTCACGAGACAGATTGTGGTTCTCATCCACCACCAGCGCGACAGATACACCACGCTTTCTCGCGCGGAGCAGGGCTTGAGTGACGCGGGCCGAGGTGAATGCATATGCCAGCACCTTGATATCAACTTGGGCGGCATCGATCACCCGTACAACAAGACCTTCTGCGCCCCCCTTCGGGCTGAACGCTATTTCGACAGTCCCCGCAGAAGGGACCCTGACCGGGGCATCTACGATCGAGCGAGCCACCCGCCCTGCTGCACTGCGCAGATCTGCACCGTCGAAGCCCGCAGCCAATGTGACGAACGCGGTCGCGGTAATCGCGAGCGCAGCTTTGGAGACAATTCGATAATTGAGCATAGAATTGGAATTAATTGACGCAATTATCTTAACTCAAATAATTGATGATACAATTACACAAAGACACTTTTTGTTGGAGACCACATGCATCGCTTCCTCCTCCCCGCCATCGCCGCAGTCGCCCTGGCTGGTTGCAGCACAAAGGCAAGTCAGTCCGATTTGGCTCAGATCTACATTGGTTCGCCCCAAGTGACCGAGTGGCACGAAGGCGTACTAGTGCAGGCCATCGAGTCGAAGACGACATCCGACGTTGTTGACCTTGCAGGTCAGGCGCTGCCGACGCATGGCGTTTTGGGAGGTGTGGGTGCTGTAATCAATGCAGCATCGCTTGTTAGCTCCGGCGCTGTGTACAGCTACCAATTTCATCTCAAGAAGCCTGATGGGAACGTCGCAGTGCTTCCCCCCATCGAATACACGAAGAAAATGAATTTCATCGTGGGCGACACGTACAGGGTCTTCTATGCAGACAGCCTCAAGATCAAGTGGCCTGCTAACCTGACAAAGTACCCCGAGCTGACGGCCCGTACGGCAGCACGAGAAATCAAAACCGGCGCGCCCACGCAGCCCTGATCGCGTAGCGCCGCCCAGCTAGAGAACCGTGGCGACCCTACTGGAGCGCATATTTTGCGAGGCAAGACGTGCAGGGTAGCTGTGCTCTGCGCCACCTATCGCGACTGTGGTGAGGGGCGCTAGCGCGTCGCGCCATGCACATGGACGCCGATGAAGGTGGCTTAGAAAAAAGGGAATGCAATATGGCAATGGACACATTGAGCGTCGCGCGCAGACGGTGGTGGAAGGAAGCTCTTCAGGTGATGAGTTTCGCTGTCCCAGCACTGATTGTCGCGACAGCGCTTATGGCATGGCTGATCGGCCCACTGGGACACTTTCTGCTTGAGGCTCATAGCAGTGAATATGACATCTATGCATGGCAGGTCGCATTTATCGAGTTGCCATTTTGGATGCGCGCATTGTGCTTCCTTCCTTTTGGAATTGTGCTCTTGGCAATAGCCGTTGTTTACTGCAACGGCTCCTATCCATCAGAAGAGTCTGTCGAGCGTAGCAACGAAATGCGCAGAGCGTATGGTGAACGAGAGTGACCGAGAGGGGAAAAGACATCACCATGAAGAACCAGGCAAAGGCAATTTCTATCGGTGCACTTCTAATATGGGGTACATGGACAATACTTCCCGTCATAATGGCCGCACTCGCAGCAGTCGTGGCTATTGTGCACTACGGCATCAAGGCATTCGCGCTCCCGACGTGGGCCTTGGCGTGCGGAGCAGCGACAAGTATTTTAGCCGTCCTGCTGACGCTTCTCCTGCAAGAAGGGCCTAGAGAGCGTCTGCTGAAAACATTTTATGTTGCAGGCAAACTCGTAGGTCTTTTGCTTCTTACAGCCGGAGCAATGGTGATTGCCATTTCTAACTTGCCTGCGCTTCCGGACCAAGGCCCCTCACGTGTCGCAGAAATGGATGCAAACTTGACCAGCGCCGCATTTGGTTTAGTAGAGGCGTTTGCATGGCTAGCGGTTGTCGTTCTTCCAATGATCCTCTGTATCATCACGCTACATCGTCTTTGGTTTGAGATTCAATCAAAATAATTGGAAAGAAGTGTCGTGCATACAGTGGATCATTTGCGTTGGGGAAAAAATGTTCTGAAACGCGTATTTGAATTGTTTGTGGCGTGGCCATCCATTACCTTGGGAAGCATTCTGTTTCTTTCCGGGTTGGCAGGAGGCGCACCCATCCGCGATGCCGTTTCAAGCGTATTCCAGTGGGGCGACGTAGCGTTTCGATTCGCGCCCCCTGGCACGGTGCTTGTGGGTAGCGTCCACGAAGGTGTCGTGACCGATGGAAACTTGATACCCGCTGCCCGTCTCGCGTCGGAATTCAAACCGGTCTCACTCCAACAGGCGGTCGATGAGGCGACGGACACTCTGACAGACATCTATTGGGGGTGTGTACTGACCTGCGCAGGCCTCAATCTAGCGGTACTTGGCCCTCGCCGATTCATCGGGCTTCCTCCCATGGCAGCCTCACCAGAAATCAGCGCAGGCCCTTGAAGGAAGACCATGCCGATAGCCAAGCGCCCCTGTGCGAACTGCCCATTCCGATGCGACGGTGCCGGCATTGAACTGCACCCCGGACGGATTGAGAGCATAGTGTCCGAACTGCTGTCCGACGACAGTAAAACATTTGTTTGTCACAAGACCTTGGACAAGGAGCGTATGACCTGTGCTGGAGCAGTAGGCCTCATGTCGAAGCTGGACCGCCTTCCCGTGATTGCCCGCATCGGCTTGGCACTTGATGTCATCTCCCAGGCCGACATTGAGGCCAGCGCTGCGATGGTGATCGAGCCCCGCGACTTGGCTCTACCATCGACTGACTGCACAGACTAAAAGGTAGCGAGGCTAGGACGAAGCGCTGTTCAGCATTTGATGATCGTCCAAGTGCGGTCCGCAATACGGTTCACAGTGCCGCTTCACCATCGGCCTGCGGCTGGCCAGAACCTGCAGGGTGGAGTCGTTGAATACAGTCTCCCCGCTCCGCCTTGACCACTGGTATGTATTTAAGGAACCGAACGGGTCTTCGACTAATGTCGTTGAGGATCGAGGAAATTAGATATGGCGAGTGTTTCTAAGAAAATCAAACCGATTGAAACGGGCACAACGTCCGGCGACGATATGACTGTGTCTCAGAACGCGCAAAAGCTACTGTTTGAGGCAGGCTATGAGCCGAAAGCAGAATGGGTATTCATTGACGATCTGCTGCAAAAGTATCTTCGTAGACACAAAGGGAAGGATGATTTGCTACAAGAAGTCAAATCACTTCTAGCTGATTCAGTTCGCCCTGTGACACGTTCTGAATTCCTCCAGTTAACAACCGCACTCGATAAAAGAGAGGCCGAGCAAAAGAAAAATCAGGACCGCGCGTGTCAACTAACCGACATCCTTACCAAGGCCGGAGTGACAGAAGTGGCCTTGGGACACGAGGCATTGGCAATGCGAATATATGAACTTGAACGCGCCGTGGAGATGTATGCGCAAAAGTTGAAGATGGCAGAAAGTACCGCATCACAAGGCCGCCCCAGTGGATCCATCCCATTTCTTGCAGGCGTAATGATCGGTGGCCTCTTATTCTAGTCGCCTCTATACTATAACTATCACGGTCGGGACACTCATTGTCCCTAGGCTTTCGCTCATGGAAACAGCTACGGCAATAGCAAGAGAGAAATATTGTGGAATTGACTAAATATCAGCGCGTCAAGGCTATTCACGGATGCGTAGTCCTGGCTTTATTCGCCTGTTCCTGCACTCTGACGTGGCTGATCTGGAAGCAGCCGCCCGATGACCGGCTTGAAACGATGCAAACGATGTTTTATCCGGTATATCGCTGGATTTTTCCGCTGTGGGCATTTGCCCTTTGCGCGAAAGTAGCGTTAGATCCCTTCACCACTCGGCTGCTGCGTTCTCTGAGACGACAGCCAAGGTAGGTAATCATTTTGCGCAAGTGTGGACTCTGACCGCCTGCATTCCGATGCCAACATAACGTTGGGGGCTAACTACACGCACGAAATCTGGGCTGCCTTGCCTATCGCGGATTCTGCCATCTGCACGATTTGCCGGTGCTGGAGCAAGCATCGATTTAGGGGTTTTCGCAAGTCATCGATGGCCACGCGCAGCTGGCTTGCTTTTCCCGCGTAGTGACGCGATAATCGCGGTCATGACTTGGTTTCCTGTGGTATGGGTCTGGGTCAAGAGACTCGTGAGGTTGCCGCCGCAGGTGTCTCGCCGAAGGACTGACGGTTTCCGCCGTTCAGTCCTTTGCTTTTTCTGGGCGTACATCTGAGGCTAAGGGTTAAATGCTTGCCTCCGGCGCCGATAGTCATCGCTCGTCCTCCGCCATGGACGTGCACGTGCAGCTGCCCTCGGTCAGCTGCAGCTGGCCCAATCGGGCGCCGTCAGCGCGGATCGATTCGCCCTTGGCCACTGACACATCTCGCGCCAGCCCCTCACCAGGCGGCACCTGCACACGCAGATCCTCCATGCAGAGGCCTAGCTTTGCCCACGTCCAATATCTCTGTTTCTCAGGATCGGCGGCAACGCAAATGATCTGGCACGGCATCGGAGATGGCCTCTGGCCCGAGCCCGGAAGAAGTGCGGCGTATGCGCACTGGCCACCCCGGCACCTGAGCAGCCAGCGGCAGCGTCGCTACGCAACATCAGTACCTCATGGAGAAGCTGCTCTCTCCACCGCCGTACAGCAAGTGCCCCCGGCGCGCACCACCAGCTGCACCGGCCAATGAGGCTTGGGCTTGCTAACCTGAACTCAAGCCCGCCTGTGGCGCGCTCGGCCCTGTGCTGCAGCTGGCCAGCACCGCGAGGACCTGGCCTCAATTCCCCTTTGAAGGCCGTACGGCCTTTTCGAATGAGCAGGGGTGCATCGTCGCTGGCCCGCATTGGGGCTCGGCCTGGTCACGCCATTTGCCGACACATCCCAGAGATCCAACGTGGAGCGCGGCAGCCACTGCCGGCATCTAGCAGCTGCAGCTGCCTAGCCGCGACCAGCGCCAGCAGTGGTTGCTCCATCACTGGAGTGGCCGAAGCGTGCTCAACGTCACCTGGACCCACCGCGTCAAGGTTCTCAGCAGGACCTCCAGCATCAGCTGCAGCAGCAGCTGGCCCAGCTAAGCCGGCATTCATCCCCTAACGTTGCGTCATGCTCCCACTGCATGAGCACTTCAGGTAGCCAACGTCCACCGCTACATCGGCTCTTGGGCTGTCACGGCCCGCTGCCCGACCTGGCCACGCGCATCAACGGGCACCAGGGCTACGCGCCGCACCCAGCCCGACCCGATGTACTCACCTAGCCCCAAAAAACGCTCCTGCGCCCGCCTGACGCCACCCAGCACCATCCCGGTCGGCGCAGTCACACTCCCTTGCCCAGAGCCCACCAATCACCATCACCTATGGCCTGACGGTCAAGCGGCTCCAACCAGCTCGGCACACCGAGGTGGCGCCATGCCGACCAGCGCCACCAGCCCCGACCACCAGGCTCCGGTCGGTACATCAGCATGCTGAGCAGAAGTCGCTGAACTGGCCAATGCGCAATAGCTCGGCAACACAGCTCCCCACGGCCCTCCTCATCAGCTGCTGCTATCCCATCTGCGCGGGCATTCACGACATGGCGTCTTGTCGGATCCGGAACCTGCACAAGCCTTCCAGGCCGAGAACACTGCACCAGCGCATCTCGCGCATACCGGGTTCCAAGGGAAGGTGAGCCTGGCCAGCTCATCGATCTGGCCCTGCGCATTGTCGAGAAGCCGCGCGACCGGCCGCGACGACTCAGCCCGATGCCCTCCCACCTCACAAGCATTGCTCCTGCACCCGCCTGACCGCGCCCACAACCAAGCGAGCTGGCGCTGGGCGCGCACCAAATGGATCTATTCGTTCGCTGCGTATTCGGCCGCACGAGTCCACTGCGCGAGCGCATCACGCTCATCACGGCCCGTCTTGTCGATTTGTCGCCTTCTGAAGTCGCCGTACGCTCGCCACACTCCACCGCTCTTCTGCCCCACCCACACACGGCACAGCTCTCCATCGACCAGGATTTCATGCTGCGCTGCAGCCCGAGAACTCACCATCGCTATACCCCCTTCGCGTCCATCCGGCGCGCAAGAATTCTGAGTCACAGCCTACGCCCGATCTGCCCCACCAGCGCCGACAGCCGCCTACAGCAACTGCGTCGGCGGCACCAGCCTCAAACGACTCACCTCAAGCGGGTTCTGGGTACTGACCATCCTCGCCTGCGAGTGCAAGCACTTCTATCCAACAAGCGCCGGCATCTCGTCGTAATGCACCACCGAATTCCACTAAAAAATTAGGCTCGTGGCGCGCCATCCTGTCTTGCAAAGACCGCAGCGCCTCACGATGGCGGCGGATCCGCCTCCTCAGATCCCCCACAAACAACAACGCCCACCGCCTTCTTGACGATGAGCATCTTGCTAGCAGGATGAACCGCATCATTGATCAACTCCTGGTGCGCCGGATCCAGCGTTACAGGCCCGTGAGCCTCCAGAGCTGTACCCTGAATTCCGCAGTCCTTGCGCGGACAAATCGCCGAGAAAAGCTCGCCTCTTAGACCTGCTTGGACCATTGGTATCCCGTGTACTGGACAGCGGCCATCTGCCAGTCGCAATAGCCGGTCCTGCCTCGTTTGCTTCACCATCCCTGGGCGACTCCCGCCCCAAGGGGCACAAGCAAATTGCAGTGCCCTTCATGGGTCCTAGCCTCCACGACCTCTACTGTGGTTCCTGAATTGCAGACGATGCATACAACGTTCCGACCGATATCCATACTGCGGCGCTCTTTCAAGGTTGGTATCCTGGCTGATGTATCGGGTCGTCTGGGTGGCCACCACATATGCGGCACCAAAACACCTGGTCAGACGGAAACTCCATCGGGACTAGCTGATGGCCGATCATCACTCCATTTTCGTCGTAGTGAAGCGGATCCAATTGCGTCAGAGCATCTACTAAGATGTGCTTTCTCATGCCTACACTATCCCCTTTTCTCATCTAGCGAAGATAAGCGGCAGCACAACTGCCGATACAGACGATCTGGGCTATGACTTCACCATAAATTCACTTCGCAGCTGATCGATTGAGCCACCAATTCCATAACACACCATTTTTATAGGCTCGTGAGATAACCAAATCCACCAGCTGCACACCCGACCCCAATCCAAGGAAAACCGTCCCCAACATTGCGGACTCCGAAAACAGTAAAACCGACACTCCAGCCCACATAAGCAACAGAGCAAGTGACGAGGAGGTTTTGCGGGAACTGCTAAGTGACGGCCAGGCAGCCAAATACATGATCGTCGTGGCGAGAATGAGTAAAAAATACAAGAGGACCATCGTTGCCTTTCGCTAATCTGAACTTCTGCCCGCCATCACACAATAGCTAGCACAATCTCACCAATAGACTGGACCTTAGGCACAGAATATTCAGGTGTTGATACGGAAGGCGATGCACAACGGAGGACTGGCAACTTCGCAACAGCCAGCTTGCAACACCGCCATGCTTCGCTCCTTCAGGTCATTTGCTTCCAGCACGACGCCCAACGCCAACACATGGAGTATGACCTGCATGAGCCATTTCTGCATACCCACTGTTCTTTAGCATTATTTGTTGCATCGAAACGGTAGCTAAGCTCATCGCCAACTTGGATGATGTTGCCAGGCCAGTCAGTGACATCCGTCACCCATACATGAGTCGAGGTGCGGACAGTGCACTGCAAAGAACGCTTGCCAGAACTGCATCCCTTCACCTCCAATACGCTACCCAACGGCCTCATCGTCGTTCTCTTAGGCCCACTTGGCAATTGGATCCAATAGAGTACCGCTGCCGTAATTACAAAGGATCCAAAGATCACGGCAAACTCTCTCATTCTTCGAGCTATCGACATAAGTCTCCTGATAAATTACCCAAGCGCACCTCCACCCTTTACTCCCCCTTAAGCCTATGGCTCAGGATTTCGTACTCACCGGGGACCACTTCCCTAACGACGCAGCACGCTTTAAGCATGCGACCAGCGACCCCGGCCCCGAGCGGAAACACCTGCCCATTCGCGTTCTGAGTGCGAGCTCCAGGCCAGAGCATCTCGGCCACCACGCCAGCGCGCACACGACGGTGACCGCGAGCATCAAGGCTCCGGAGCACGTTCAAAAGATCCGCCTGAGTAGCCATCGCTCACGTCGATGCCGGGGGGAGCTTGAAACCGTATCCCTCCAAGATGGGATCGCACGCCACGTACACGTCGTGGTCGTAGTAGGGAAGCTCAATTCCGAGGGAGGGAGCCGGAAATCCCCACGGAGTCGCCAACTTGCGCTCTAACAAATTCTCTCCTTCAAGCGCTCGGAACAGGTCCGGCGAGACGATCACGCCCTTGGGCCTTACATTCGCTGCGGCGACCGCGCTTTTGAAAGTTGCTGTTGTCATGTCGTTTCCTTTCATTTAGGTTGCTTCCATTACATTGCAGGCTACCGTCAAAGATCCCGGTGCGCTCCGGACGGGTACCGGCGCCCAGCCATTGATACGACGCGAGCTTCACCCTCCAGCCGAGCAGCGCCACTGCATCGTCGGCAACGTCTGCGCAACGGCTTCTTCTGCAAAAAAGGACACACGCCCTGGACTGCATCGGTCCCGCGTACCGGGCTTCCAAATTCTTCCAGTAGCTCGGCGCCTTGCACATTTTTTCTTCAGGTATCGAAGCTCGAAGCGCGCAAGCGCATCGCAACCACGCCATGCCAAATTGCATAGCACCGCGTGCAGGTGATTTTTTGCCCGCGCTTCGGTTCTACCGTCCCGTAGGTGCCAACTGCGGAATCGTTTGCGTCGATGCCACATAGCGTGTCGTAATCAGGCCCTGCAACTGGTGGAGCATGCCACGTCTCTTCACCTTCAATCAGTACGCCCACTGCTTTGCTCATCGTCGGTCTTGCCTTCGTTAGTCCCGCATCCAACGGTTAGCTTGCGCCAAGCAGGCTTTGCATGTGACTTTGGGCTGAAATGGGTTGCCATCGCCATCCTCGCCACGCACTACCGTGGCTGAGTAACGCTTTCCGTTCGTGCCGCTGCCCGAGGTGCAAAGGAAGTCGCCTTCGTGGCGCTTCAAACGGCCTGCCTGAAGATCTTCCAGCAGGTAGATATGCTCCACGGTAGCTTTGCAACGGCCATCACCCCAAGATGTTTCAGAGAGACCGGACAGTACATCCTTGATCCCCACATCCCAGCGCAGAGGTAGCGCGATCCTCGCATTGAAAACTTCTGCGTCTGCGCGCATCTCATTGAGGCGCTTTCGGCGCTCACTGGCCTTGAAAGCCTCGGCCTCCTGCCAGGCCTGGGCCTCGCGCTCGATCTCGTCGCGTGTAGCGCAGACGAAGTGGCCAGCGCCGTCAAGCCATACACGCACAGCGGTGCCGGCAGCCAAGGCGCCCCGGGATAGTCGAAGGTCTACGCCATTGACTGACAAGATGCCTTCAGCCGCGACTTCGGCCGGGTGCTGGCCATGCCGCACAGTGTTGAACCAAATTGGATCCAGCATGCCAGGGCCTGCGAGAGCGTAGGTCTGCATCGGATGCACTCCCTCAGATCGTTGGGCGATGCACAGCAAGAGCCGCACTTGCTTGTTGAACGAGCTGGGCGAGCATCCCTGCGCCGATCTCCCCGGATGACGCGTTAAGCCCAGCAACCCGCTCGGCCAGCTGTACCAATCCGTGGATGGGCTGCACGGTATGCCCTGCAGCCCCCCCAGTATCGGCTGCGTGGAGTTCAATCCAACGCAACGCGGCCTCGGCGTCGCTCTGCAGCGGCTCTCCGCTTCCGTCTTCCCAAGGTCCGTGCGTCGCAGTTCCTCTCCTGTCAGCAACTTCTAAGAGCAGGCTACGGATGCGAGCCGGGAACCCTTCAACCGCTTCGGTGTGGACTTGCACCTCACGTGTAGACGATCGGTTCATGATGGACATGGCTTCTTCCCTCAATTTCATCACCGCACGATCTTCCAACCCATCTCACGGCACAAAGCTGTGGCCTGTGCTTTCGTTGGCATCGCTTCCATCCAGAAAGCAGGTTCATCAAAAACCCGAATGGCCCACACAGGCTCCCCTGTCTCCAAAGAACGTTCGATGAACACCGATAGCCTGTCTTGAAGCGCGTATTGAAGCGCAGTTTTATAGCTGACAGGGGAATCAATCTTGAATTGTTTGGCCCATGCTGTTCGCTCAAGTGTTTGAAGAGTTGTTGGTGTGCGGCCCGACATAACGTGCTTTTCTACTAGCGATTTGAGCAACTGCTGCCCAACTTCCGTCAGGCAGTCATCTTCTATTGCCCCCCAGCCAATCAGCGTTGCGCGGCATGTCATCAGCCCGTTGGCTTCACTGCTTCTGGCCGTGACCAGCTTGCGGCCTTCCCGCACAGCTTCTAAGACTTGACGGTGCCCGCTGTTCATTCGGGCACGCATCTGGCGAATTGTGGGCACAGGCATCGCTTCCTTCACTACCACGAGCCCAGTAGGCCTCCGAGTTTGAATAGACGTTCAGCCGCCTTAGCATTCCACGCCGCAGCTTCCTTTGCCGAATCGTACTTCAGCGCCGCTCGTGCAAACTTTGCGCAGCCCAGCATTTCGCGTCTGTGCATCGCCTTTCGGTCGTAGTAGTTCATTTAATCACCTCTGCCCAACGATTCGGGGCAAATGCATTGTAAGGGCACTTGTACCCTTATTCAAGTTTTATTGACGTGTTGTTTGAAATTCCGCATTGCGTGGGCCAGAAGCTCGTCTTTGAGTGGTCTGAACTTTAAAGAATCTGACCGAGCGAGAAAGGCTTTGAACGTATTGATCGAGTATGCAGCTGGCCCCAACCCTAGGTTAAAGATAGCTAGCGCTGCGGATTGAGTTAGACCGCTTACATCCACCAAGTCACGCAGTCGATCATTGTTCGATTTTTCTAGGTACATGGACCCATTCTGCCAAAAACCAGTTTTCTAGAGGTTCTTCCCCGCGCGGTGTATAAGCCGAGCAGCATTGTTAGGTATCTTGCGGCCTAACACCACACTCGATCTGTGGCCTCGGCGCTGCGCATCTACTGATGCGCCGCTAAGCGCGCCACCGCTTGATTGATCGAATGATCGCCTTCAAGAGAGCCGGAACCACGAGAAGCCCAAGGAACCCCATCAACACAGGCATGTTGGGCGATGCGCCGGATTCTTGTTTGAGCACGTAGAGTGAGATACAGCACCCGACGACACCCGCCCAAAGCGGGCCAGAGCCACATTCATGCAGCCGCCAGAACATGCCAAACAACAGCACCAGGTTGCCCAGCCCGAGCAGCATCAACAATGTTGCGCCAACTGAGAACATGTTCATATCTCCCTCAGGGAGAGTCGCAAGCACCAAGTGCATGGCAACGAGGCCAATTATCACAGCCACGTAGCGAAGCGCAAGCAACCGCCCGGTATTCACAACGCATTTCATTGACTCTCGCTCTCTTTCTTCAATACTTACTGACCCACCGGCTGATGATCACGTACTTGACGTTGAAAATTTCCAGTAGAACCACCAATACGTTCAGGCGGTGGATCGGAACTCCACAAGCCAACAGCGGAACCAAATCGTTAGCGTTTGACTACGGCATCCCATGCCAGATCGTAGCAGCCAACTGACCAACCCGCACATGAACTCTGCCGTGACGTTACAGCCTCGGCAGCAGAAATATTCTCAGCAGTGCAGTAATAATGGAAATGCAGCCTGCCAAGAGAAATGCATAAAGGACAACTAGCCCCCCAGGCAAGTCTCTGGCTACATTCTCCAGAGCGTCTTGAACTTGCGCTAAAAACAGCATTATTTTCCTTCCTAGAAGCCGATGACGAGTCCAGATTCAGAACAGATGTACTGTGTTGGGTTGCCAAATGACGTTTCGCCGTCACCAATAAAGCGTAGGTTAGGCTCCTGGCCACCTGCCTTGCTGCCAGTAGGCAAGAAGCTCACTTCGAATCGCCAGGAGGTAGACGGAGAGGCGACTGCACACGCAGAGCGAATCGGCCGCACGCAGACAACGCCTTTGCTGCTGCTGCTGTCCATACCAACATTCAGCGCGAGTGAGCATAAGCTCGTCGGCGCTTTCCTCCTCGGCCGTAATCTGGCCAACGAACGCGGGTAGCTCCTAAGGCTCAGCGCGATGCTTGCACAGCAATGCCGCCCGTTGGCGACGCGTGTCTTTCAACGAGTAGGTGTCGAACTTGCCGAATGGCATGGCCTAGCTCCTACCCCTCACCTCTTTGCGTAGATAGCCCAGGCGATGGCGAACAGACCTGAAGCAATAAACCCACCTACGCCAGCCAATGGATTATTCATCAAAAACTGCGCTGTTCCAGCGAACCACGCCAGCAATGCGAATATGCAAAATACTATGTTCATGTTTTATATCCTATCTCGTATATATCGAGATTTGTACATTGGCCGGAGGCATATACTTTACACCTAAGCCGGCGACTTGAATCGGCGGCGATATTATCGCCGTGAGAATTGCTATTTTCGACGGGTCGCTAAACCCTTATCAATGAGATACTCTGCTATCAGTTCATCCTCTGGATAGGACCATCCTCCATCTGCCCCTGCTCGCATATTTATTTGAAAATCGACATACTCACGAATGGCAGCATTACACTTTCGCCTATCTAAGGGCAAGCAGATATTGTAGATCTCGGACAGATCGATTTCTGCGGTGATGACAACTCGAACTTTCATTACCATATCCTCACCACCCTACGTCTATCTTCTTTACAGTCGCTCGGCGCTACCTGTGTCGCCAACCTTGCCTTGATTTTGGGCCAAGCTATCCCCTTAATATCAACTGCGATGCCAGTTCTCTTGATGACACGGCTTCTTAAAGCTGTGCATTACCCTTAGGGCCTCAATGCAGTTTTAATCGCGGCACGCGGCCAGAACAGGGTCGTCCGCTGGCACTCCATTGGCGATCGCCATTGCGCGATAGTTTTTATGAAGCTCGTGCCCACCATCACGCACGTCCAGGCAGTCACCTCTCATTTGCTTCAATCTAATTCCCAGGTTGTGAGCCGCCCCGCGCAATAAGAACCCGGCACATGTCGAGGGCTTAGCAGAGCCCGATGCGTGGCACGCGAATGACTCTTGCGCCATGTCATACGCTGTTCGGGCAGAATGCCTGAAGGCTTCTGGAGGAAACTCGCCCACTGCGTCAACCCGCCAGGGGCAATTTTCGCAAGGCGTACGGCGATAACTTCCACCACCTCCAGTGACAGTGACTACCTGGTGGTTTTCGCCACGCTCATTGAGGCCTGCAGGGAGAATCCTAGTTATGCGGGTTTTGCTAGTCAATTTGCGATTTCCTTTACGCCGCAGACAAGAACAGCTTCGCGGCGTCGTACTTCTTCTTCAGCCGCTTCGCGAGCGCTTCGGGCAGAGCTCCAAGGCGCACAGGGTCACCGTTGTCTTCCAGATCGGCCACTTTTACCGCCAGAGCACGAGGGGCAGATTTCACGACAGCCAAGTATTCGTCGTAGGTTTGGGTCTCGTCCTTCGAAAGGACCTTCACCGTTTCAACTACTTCAGGCGGCACTCCAAGCCACAGTAGCTGCTCAGGGCTAGCTTTTCGATCCTCAACGGCATCGTGCAGCAAAGCGGCCATCTGTTGAAACAGATCGCCGCCAGCGGTCTGAACGCGAAGGAACACCCTTGTGAGGTGCTCAATGTAGGGTCGTCCAGCTTTATCAACCTGCCCCGAGTGCAAGCGGCATGCGAGTTGGTACGCCTCAAGCAGTTCCATATGATCTCACTACGTGGGTTCAGCCGAGCAGCACTGTCGCGCCCGGCATGTCAATGAAGTCTTCGAGCCAGTGGTTCTCTTGGATGTGAGACAGTGCAGCGTCCACGGTCCTGAATGACTGCGCGCCTTCTTCCTGGCCGAAGTGCATGCGGACAACTTGCGCTGCGCCGGTCTTCGGCGAGTAGTGCAGCTCAACGGCAAAATCGCTGCTCTCGTGATGCTGGACGCCAAAACGGACAAACCCCATCTTGGACTTGATGAAGGGAGCAAAGTGAAGTACCGCCGCCTTGGTCCGCTCCACCGCGCTCACCTCTCCGCGATTCAGGCGGACATGCAGCACTGTCTGCTTGGTGTCCGCCCACGTCAAGCCCCACCCGAGGCCATAGGCACCCGCCAGTGCTTCGCCGGCATAGTGGAAGGCCATGCTGCCCCCAGACGCTAGCAGTGCGGCCACATCGGGATTGGAGCCCCACAAGCGCAGCCGCTCGTGGTCGTAATCTTCCAGAAGTGCGGCTACAGCATTGTCGGCACGCTCTGCGCGGCGCTCGACCTTCTTCAGTTCGGCTTTGGCCTCTGTCGCCTTGGCGCGAGCCTGAGCGAGCTTCGCGGCGAGCTGGGCAAGTTGTGTTGATGCGTCGATCCGGCTTGGCATTTTTGCTCACCTCAAATTTGAATCAAGCCGGGGCTGACCACGATGCCGTGGTGTTGATTCATCAACTCGCAAAAAGTCAACCAATCGTCCGACCTCGGTGGTACGTGGGTGCAATGCAGGCACTGGTCCGCTCCTTCCATCTGCTGGGTGACCGTCGTATGTACATCAAGCCCGAAACGCTTTGAAAAACGCCCTACCGTAGAACCATCCAGGGCATGCACCCACACGGTTGATCCGTCTGCGCTCACTTGCACATGCTCGACTTGCGAGAACTGCTCCATCGGCTGATTTCCTTCGTCTTCAGTTCGTTGGCTTGATGCGAAGCACACTTGCCAGTGAAATTGCCATGCATGCCAGTGCGGTCTTGTTATGGCCTTCGCCATATGCATATGCCGCTGCCAGTAATCCTGCGCCGAATGCGACTGCTAGTAGGGCTTTCAAGCTCGTGCTCCTTCCCTCATTTTGTTAATTGGGCTACTGCACGCATGACTTGCTTGCTGACGCGGTACTGCGTTCCGCTCTTCGTTGTAAGCACGTGAGTGTAGGTATAGCCCCCGCTATAAAAGGAGGATGCCATCGGCGCCAGCGACCCGCCTGCACCGATGGCTCGCTGCACTATGTCAACGCCTGCCGATTTCAAGCCGTACTGCATGTCCGGTTCCCTCAGGCCAAACGCACTTGGCATGCCTGGCTGATGAGGTAGCCAAGGCCTGCGATCTTGTGATCGTGTTTGGGCTCAAACGAACGCAGATGAGCCATCACCACACGATTAAGGAGTGCCGGCGCTTCCGCGTCGTCGAAGCCCTCATGAAACACGATCTCCCCCTCGGGAATGGCTTGACCAGAAAACAAGTGGTCAAGCAGCCTCGTGTAGTCGTTTCCGCGCTTGAACTCACTTGGCACCACGTCGAAGGGGGGCAGCAGCTTGCGGGTGCCGAACGCGACTTCAAGATCTGTGATCGTATTCAACGACTCTCGCTTAAGGCTGAACTCAGGCATGGGATGTACTCGTGAAGTCGCTTAATGCCAAGGAGCCTCAGCGTCCCGTGGGCCAGGGACGCAGCTGCTCTCACCATCCTCTTCATCCATACCTTGGAGTACTTCATCCAAGGTGTAGACGCGAATGAGTTGCTCGGGATGTGCACGCTTGAACTCGTAGGCCTCGTCACCGAAGCCCATGCGAAGCACCTTGTTCGTATTCAAGTCCACGGCAGCAGCCATGTAGTCGGGCTGGCCGTCCTGCACTTGGTACACGCAGCCCTTCCACTCCGCCCAGCGTGCCGCTTGCCGAATACTCATCTGCTTCATGTGTTGCTCCTTTGGTAGTCGCCTGCGATCAACCGCGCCGCGAGGCGCTGTGCACAGCCAAAGTGCCTCTGCCGAGCCATCTGCTCCATCACGGGATTCATGAAAAGCCAGGCGCGTTTCAGGGCGCGCTGCTGCGTGGAGAGTCGGTATGCGAGTTCACTCATAATGACTTAATCATAGTGTGCACGCACACCATGCGCAAGCTCTATTTCTGCAGTGGACCAAATACCTTTTCAGCGTGAGCCAGCAATTCAGGAGCGAAGCCGCGATAGCGAGCCGTGCCTGGCGCACAGAAGTAACCCTTCCACGTGGATTCGGACAGGGGTCGAACTTTTATTTCTCGGTTGAAGAGCGCCAAGGCCGCAGGTTGCGTGAGCCCTGCGCCCGTCACAAGTAACCGCAGGCGCTCATTGTTGGGATTAGCGTTCGATGTACGGTCGGTGTTCATGCACACCATTTTAGCTTGCTTACCCTTCACACGTCGCCGGAAGCAATAAATGGTTCCTGGGGATATGCTGAACCGATATTCAGGGCGCTGCTCATGCAGGGTGAGACGATATAAGCCGAAGGAAACTGGCCGAGGTCTCTTTCCCGATCCGCAACAAACTGACCAATCATCAATCGAAAATTATGAGGATCTAGGCGCGCAGTGTCCTGCATCGCTGTCTCTGCCCCATCAGCGGCAGCTTCATAACCAAGGACTCCATCCCTGTTCCAGACTCACCATGTCACGTCGCGGCAGCCTGTAGCCAATGTGGCGATGCGGCCTGGCTTCCGGGCCCAGTTCCATTCGCGACGGCGGGCCGTGGCCGTAAGCAACCAGCGCGCTGCACAAGCCTAGATCAAGGCTACAAACCCAGCTGCTACGCCAGCAACAGTTCCTTTGCCAGGGCTGGCCGCAGGCGCACGCTACCGAGAACAGCACCCTTGATTGCGAGGCCTCGTGCACAGTCCATTGGACATCGCCGTCCAATGTGGGCACCACGCGCCGCAGGCCTGCTTGAGCCAGTTGCACCAGCGCAGCAAGCGGCCCGCTGACTGGTAGTCGCCACGCGCATCCTCGAAAAGCAGCGAAACATCGCCTCCGGCCCCAGCGTTGGTCTCACACACGCGGTCAACGGCACATCAGTGCCGGCGCTGCCCGCGCCCACATCGGTTCCATTCATTGACGGCGAACTACGCTTTTAACCGGCACCGGGGTGTCTGGCTGCCGAGTAGTGGATCACATGCCATGTTCTAAACTACATCGCGAGCACTGAAGGAGGGCTCCGGTGGCAATGTTGAATTCAATCATTTTCTGTTGCTTCGGAATCTGCCGATAGCGGCCAATGCCAAGGAGAGCAACGCGACACTCAAGCATGCCAACGCAGTCCAAGAATTCCCACGATCCAACGCCATGCCAGATAGAACCGCGAAGAGTCCAAATAATGCTATTTCCATTTATTCCACTCATTCGTCACGGACGACTGACTCTCTCTGAATCCCTCAACTGGGGTGAATTCGCATAGGCCTGGCGGGAGCGATCTCAATGCGACTGACACGGTGTGGCCAACAACTGCGGCGTCGAGCGTCGGGTACAGGCGCTTCAAGGCCGTCATCAATTCATGCCACTCCTGACCGCCTGGCCACGGGACGCCGCCCACGTGGATCAATGCGGGGGCACCCAGGTAGACGCTTGGCAAGTTCTCGCGTGAGCTCCAGTTGAACTGGTCCGCCGTGGGGTCCAGCACCTGGCCATCAGCAAGCAGCAGGAAGACGTGCTCGCACGCGCCGACATCGGATACCACGAGCTGGCTTGGAATGTCCAGGACCCGAAATGCGGCATGCAGGGGTGCAGATAGCGCCACGCACATCCGATCGCTAGATGCACCTTGCAGAATGGCCTTTCGGAACTCTCGGGCGTAGGTCAACGGATCAGGCATATTTTCCCTTTACGTAGGCTCGCGTCTCTCGCTCAATCGAGCATGGCGCTTCGACTCCATGACCACTTCATCGAGAATCGTTCCGCACAGGCCAGCGAGGGACACGCCCAATGCCGCACACTGGGCGTCCAAATATGCGCGTGTATCCCCTTTTACGACAACAGGAAACCGCGACTCATCTGAAGTGGCAGGAGCGGGCTTTGCTTTCTCCGATGCCGCTGCGAGAACATCCAATATCGACATCGCCCCCATCTCAATAAGCATCAGCTTTCCTATTTCAGTTGGCCGTTCGCAGCAACCGAGTAATTTGGGTGTTATGTGCGCGCAGCTTGTCTGCATCAATCCGCAACCTTGCCAAAGCTCCAGCAACGTCACCGTTCTCAAGATCAAGGCTTGCCATGACAACTACCGTGTACACGCGAAGCTCTGGACGCTGAAGCTCTTTCTTCAAAATTTCTAAGTCATTGCTGTTGAAAAACGACACGCTGATTTCCGATCACTTGGGGATGTGCATGACGGTGACTGATCGCCCAATGCTAGTCAGCAAACCATTGACCGTCGCTGCATGTTTCTTGGCCATGGAGTCATCGAGCTTGCCCGTCACCACCAATGGCTGCCCTTTGATCACGCGCTGCTTGAACAAATCAGCCATTTCGACGACTTCTCGCTCATCCTTCGGAATCACATTCTTCATATCATGTTTCCTACGAGTTGCGGATTCGCTGGCTAATAGTGCAAAACAGGTCGCGCATAGAACCAAACACAGGCATGAAAAGTATTCCTACCAAGAAGTAGAACAACTCCATTCCCGGCTTTCGCGCGACGGTCATGCAACCCACCATCATTAGTAAAAGAGCCGCGTGAACCAGTACCTGTTTTTTGAAGTTGCTCATGTGCTTTCCCATCAGAAAAACTTGCTGCCATTCCATGGCTCGGTACTGTGTACCATCAGGGCCTTCAAAGGGCTCCATGCCCTCGCCTCGAATACCTGCTGCACCCATCCAAACGACGCGAACTTTCACCATCACAGCGACGAGTGCACGGCCATCCTCATTCCAGGCCTGCGCAACGCCTTCTCGCGCATCAAACGACACGCTCGCAGGCACCGCTGCAGGCTCTCGGACAGACCTGCCAGCGTCATCAAGCAGCTTGGCGAATTTCACGCTTTCCTTCATCAGCGTTTGGTGATTTTGCGGCGAACTGCAGTCACACGACCGCCGCAACTTTGGCCTTGAACGCGTGCCAGCTCTGCACGCAGCAGCAGGCTTCAGTGCAGCTGAAACGATCCGTCATCCTGGCTTCGTCGAGCACTGCGCATCACCAGTTTGTGCCCGCCGAAAAGCGTTCCTGGCTGCGACCCGGGCAATGCGGCGCAAGTTGTGCCCAGTTGGTGCTGCCATGCTGCTCACGGTTCTGTTTTCCCTTGCTTCAGGCGACTTCACGTTTACCGAAATTCTTCTCATAAAGCTCAATATTGCCTGCTAACCAATCCTTAGCTTCAACCTCAGTTATGAACTTAAATCTCTGTTCTACTTGAGGGCCGTATGGAACTTGTATGTTGTGCTCAAACCACTGCCCTGTGTTGGTTTGACACAGGTGCGAAATTCGCAAGGGCCCAACTGCTGCAATCTCACTCTCGCATCGAGCGACGACCTTGGCGTTTGCCCCAATCAACCTCTTCCCGTCAATCACAACATCAACTCTTTCGAGCGAGCTGTCCGCGCGAAAGGCATCTTCCGCATCAATCAAACCTTCGATGATATATACGCCGGAAATCAAAATGCAGGCAACCCAGAACATAAGAAACAAGGTCAACCCGCTAAAGGTGTCTTTCTCACTTGGTGATGCACCTCGCATTTCCATCATTTGATCGCTCAGAGAATTCATCAGCGGATGAGCCAAGACTGCTATAAGCAAAACAAAGCCAACAGCTGCACACATTAATCGAACGACGCTCCATGAAGCTTTAGTCACTGATTTTTCCTTGATCGTTAAGCCCGAGTCACGGGCACAACGAGAAGGCCTCCCCCGTGATCCATGTTCGGCAGCGCGCCAGAAAGCGCGTCCGCGACTTCGAAGAGATGCATTAAGACAAACATGGCCACGGCAAGAAAGGTCGCTACTACTGGCCTGAACATCGCCGCGCGCTTCAAGGACTTCCGTTTGGCGTAAAACATTGAAGTATCTTCACTCATTGCCGTGATGGGAAGAATTCACGTATGTCCGCAATAACGGGATGGGCTGTGGTCTGCGCAATGAGACGATTGACTGCGAGCGCCTCACCTACGGACACCATCGGAAGTTTCACAGCCAACATGCGCTCGGTTGCACACCAGTAACTGTCGGAATCAAATGAGGCATGCCCACGACAGGTCAGTGGCCTGTCGTCATAAATGCTGCACTTATGGTCCTTGAGAAAAGGGCACGCGAGGCCCGCAAACTTCTCGTCAGAATTATTTGTACTGAACCCTAAAGGCTGTGCTGCTATGCCCGTGGCTTTCGCAATACGCTCAGCCTCAACATTCGTTAGTTCAACTTTCATGTGGCAGCAGGAATCGCAACCTTCCTTGCACGCAACGTACGGCTGGCGCATAGCAGCGTATTCATCAACCAACGTATATAGTTTGCCGAGCTTTGCACGCGGCGAAGCATTCATGATGGCAATTTGCTTAGTTCGCTCGGTCGCTTCCACAATGAATGCCGTAGGAAGAGCCTTAATGTGTGAGGCTCGCTGAAGCTCCATGAACTTTTCGGAAGCCTCTAAACGAGCGGTATCAATCGTAGGCTTATCTGTCATATCAGAGTTCCCCTTGCGGACAGTTCTTCTACTTTCGTTCATTTGGAAAGGTGACTTGGCACGTTGCTGTACAAGGCATCAGGCCAGTCCGCCTCGCCGATCACATGTGCGTTGTCAACAATCAGCCCCGGTTCCACATGGCCACGCACCATGTGCGCGCGCAGGCTGCCTAGGACACCATCCGCAATGACGTGATCCTCGATGGCGGGCCACCAAAGAGGTGGCTCGACACGCTGCCATAGCAGTTCCTTCATGTCAGCTGCGATCGCCTCTCCGCTGTCCACGCTCAACAGGAGCGCACGGGTAACCTCCTTGACGTCTCCCTCATGCACCACAAATGCAGTCGAGGCATCTGGATTCTTGACCTGCAGGGCAACGCACGCTTGGTCGATATGTACAGCGCCCAGTTTTCGGTGAAAGGCAATGCCAACGCTATCTACTCGCATGTCTTTCCTTCAACTTTCCTCTGGGGTCGCTAGACGGAGCCAGTCATAGGCACAATAACTGTCGTGGACCATTCGTGCTGTTGCGAGTCGAACGTAACTTCCAACGGGCGGCCCGAACGGTCCACAAATCCAATCTTCTTCCCTACGGATAGTCCCAGTGCCTTTCGACGAATTAGTGAGTAGAAGGCCATACGTTTAGCCAAACGTCCTTTATTTTTCATGATCTATCCGTTTAACTGAACAAATGCGACGACCAGGCCGGACGCGCTCACTAGGAACGAAAGCAAGCAAGACGGGGCCGCATTCCTCGCTTGATTGAATCCAATGATGAAGCTGACCATCGAAGCGAGCACGCCAATTGCGCGATTGAGTTCCGCAGGAGCTGGGCCAACTCCTGCGAACAGCACGGCCCCACTCAAGGTAAAGACAACCCAGGCGCTGAGATTCTTCTCCATGATCCTTTCCGGTGGTCAGTCTTGTAGACGCTCTACAACGCCAATTTCATCGTGAGCTTGAACGAGCAGGCAAACAGCCTCTTCTAAGGTCGCTAGCGCCTTGGAATACCGACGTTCCTTTAGCAATGGATTTTCGAGCAATAGGTCCTTGATCCCATTCGCGTGCGCCTTGATACCGTCCATCACTGCAGTCTGTGCGTTGAATTCTTCAAAAGCCATGGTGTCACTTTCCTTGATCGCTAAACTGACTCGCACTGACCTGCAAGCCAGCTTTTGCATGCGTCATAGCTGCCGGAATAGCTAGTCCTGAAAATCCCGGCGGTTTACTTGCAATTGTAGTTGGGTTCGATGCTTACTGCTTTCATGATCCGCTCAGGTTGCCCTTATTCGGCAGGATTGCGGGGCGTGCGAACCTCGGCACCTGTCAGCTTGACCCCTTCAGGGCCAAACGAAAAACTAAGGACCCCACCGCGCACACGCACATCGTTCGGGCCGATGCCGATGGGGTTGGTCTTCAGCATGTCTACCATCTCTGCTTGTGTGACTTTTTGACCAATTTTGGCTTTTATTTCATCTGGCGTCATGGGTTTTCCTTGATCACTTTGGGTAAGAAGTACGCAGCAAACCGGATTCCAGTTTTACTGCCAGCGACTGTTCCACAAGGACCTTGGCAACCGTTTCAATCGAGTCACCCCACAGGCCCAGTTCGACAAGCCGCCTCAGATGCCCCTTGCCCTGTTCGCTGACATCAATTTTCAGACGGCAATCGGCTTGTTTCGGCTCACGGGACGATTCTTCCTCGCTCATGAAAACCTCAAGAGCAGCAGCTGCTGGATGCTCCTGTTTTTCAAAGCAGCCTTGCAAATAAATTGCGTCGGCTTCCAACAGTTCTTCGATCCACTTTGCACTCAACTCATTTCGTTTCTGCAGCAGCCTGCGCACCGCGTCCACGTAGTCTTGAAGGGTCGCGCATTGGCTGCTCGATAACGGCAGCGCCGCGGTCTCGGTCTTCTTCGGCATGTCCTTGCTCTCCTAGCTGTTCCTTAGCTCACGCAGCTTCTTTCGCATCTTTTTCCTTGATCAATGAGTGGCGCCAGCAGCATCTGCTTGGTCGCCAGGAAACAGGATGTCGAAGCCTGGTACAGGAATGACTCGACCATCGCGCAGGCAAGCTGCAGCGGAAACAAGGTGTTCATGGGCTGCGCGTTGAGGATGCGGCATCCACGCAAGGTATGCCAGAGAGGCCTGCGCTTCTTCTGCAAATACTTCGGCAGCTTCCTCAGGCCTGATGCCCTTTGCCTTGATCTGCATGTTCACCAGCTCTACCAGAGCGGCGCGGAATTGCTCCTTGATTTCAGTCCGACTCACTTTGCTTTCCTTCAATTCAAACTGGTCACGCGCTCAGGATCTGTGCCCCATGCGCGGACGCACAACCAAACTTGCAAGCGCCCATCGGAGCCACCTTCACCCCGCAGCAAGTCAACACCGAAAGGCTTGATGATTGCGTACACGCCAGGGGCAACATCTAAGCAGTCTCCAACCTCAACTTTCGCAGTCACTGCCCCTATCTGGTCAAGCAGTCTTTTGCGATCCCAGGCGGCAGGTGCTGCGGGCCGGAAAGGCAAGCCGCGCAAGTGATCCAGTGCAGCCTGCACATCAGGCTCAGAGATCACCAGATCGGCCTTTTTTCTTCCCAGCATCGCTGCTCTCCTCTCAGTAAGTAGACGGCGTGTCACCGCACTTCGCTTCGTATTCGGCGATGGCTTTTTCGATCAGCGCCAGGCGCTGGCCAGCGTTTTGCTGCACTGACCGATGTTGCTGGGCATCCATCCATGACATTGCCAAGACTCGCAGTACGGTATCGCCCCCATCCAAGAAGCTGTCAATCCACTTCTGGCGATTTTCAGTGACGAAGTAGCTCATGCTTTCCGATCAGTTGCGAGGTTCAAAGGACACGCAGCCGAAATCCGGCGCCGTGATCAAAGCTGCCCGGTAGCCGGTGCCATCGAGAGCCAAGGCTTTGACTCCGACGAACTCTGCCTTCAGCGTGCGGGCACCATCACCGGAGTCCTCTGGGTCGAACTCATCAAGGTCGTCGGTTGCATCGAAAAATTTCGGGACGTTGGTGCACTCTCCCATCCCCATGCGCCAACCAGGCTCCCCCTTTTCGGCTTTGGACCAGCGCCTACAAACCGCACAGTTCATCGTTGCCATCGCTTTCTCTTTCCTATAAAGCGACGCTCACGCCGCGTGCAGCCGCAAGCTCTGCGGCCGAGAGATGCACAGGGTTCAGCTCCAGCCGCCCCTGGTCATGCATGTGCAGCATGCACAGCAAATAGGTCGGGTCCGCTGGCCACTTGCATCGCTGCCAGTAGACTCGCAGATCGTCTCGAATCGGTTTTGGGTAGGCAGCAAAACGATTGCGCGCCCGGCGCCAGTCGGCAGCCCGAGCCGTTGAGCCACACTTTTACGGCCGTGCCGGCAGCCAGGGTAGCGTTGCACAACCGAAGTGCGACACCCGCGACGGTCAGGCTCCCATCTACTGCGACTTCAGCCGCGTGTTCGCCATACCGCACCGTGTTGAACCACATAGGGTCCAACATGCTGGGGCCTGGGACAGGGTAGGTTTGCATTGTGTGCTTCTGCCTCAAATACGAGCGGGCAGCAGCGACAGCTCACCGCGATTGACACGCCCCAGGGTGATAGCGGCGCAGTGATCGACCACCGTATCAATCAAGACTTGCGCATCGCCTGAGAACAGGTGCTTGAACTGATCCCATAGCACCTTACGCTCTGCTTCCGACTGCACGTTGATGCCGGCCAGTGATTCAGCCTGACCGAGGGAACCGCCTGCCCACCCGCCTAAACGGCGGAGGGTTTCTGAGGGACGAGTTTTCGACTTTGCCATGGTCGCTTTTCCCTTTTAGGCCATCGCGTCGTTCAGCGAGGATTCAATATCGTCAAAGGCTGTCAAAGCGTCATCCAGCGCAGATGCCGCAGCCTCGCTTGCTTGACCCCGTTCGGATGCCTTCAGGCCTTCAGGCATGTTGTCATAGGCATCCTGTTCCTCTCCATGCAGCGAATCAACGCGGCTCCGCAAATCAGCGAGCTCGTTGAGCACTTCTTCTATCTCTTTGCGGCGCTGTGCGTTCATGGCGTTCCTGGCTCTGTTGAATGCCTGTATTATTAGGGTACTTGTACCCTGCGTCAAGATGCTTTGATGTGCTGCTTGAAGTTCTTTTCGGCATGAGCCAGAAGCTCATCCTTTAGAGGCCTGAACTTTGGAGAATCGGCACGAACCAAGAATGCCTTGAAGGTGTTGATTGAGTATGCAGCGGGCCCAAGTCCAAGGTTGAAAACTGCAAGTGCTGCAGGTTGGCTGAGGCCGCTTGCCTCCACTAATTCGCGCAGGCGGTCGTTGTTGGTTTTTGCGGGGTTCATGTACCCATTGTGCCAATGTATACGGCGTCGGCAAACATGGCGCATATAGTCTCTTTGCTCACATCGACATACCGTTGCGAGCAACTTGCTGGATGGATGCATCACATCGGCCTCGGTCGAGAAATCTCTGTGATCGGCATGCGGCAGTGATGACCCAGGAGAGAACCGGGAGATCAGCTCCTGGCGGCCGAGAACCTGGTCCTCGATCGGGGCACCAGCAGCTGCTGCAGCTGGGCGATGCCGCCCGCCTGAGCCAGCGCCCGTGCAGGGTGCGCCAGGGTGCCGGCAGCAGTCGCAGGAGGTGCGGGCGAATGTCATGTGGCTACCCAGGCATCGGCCGTCGCCTGTTGCTCGACCACGCCGCACCAGGGCGCCAGCAGCAGCTGCAGGACGACTAGCAGGCGGTAGTCATGAGGCTCGCCAAGCCTAGGCCCCGGGCGGCCCAGGACCCAGTCCTTGATTGGGGCACCAGCCGCTGCTGCAGCTGGTCGATGCCGCCCACCTGGGCCAGCGCCCGTCCGCAGGGCACAAGGGTTCCGGAAGCTTTTGAGATTGCCCTACGGTCGTTGAAAGCGTGACCGCTTTGCGCCAACGGCTGTGCACTACCCTTGCGGGCAGTGCTTTCCTTTAAAAATTCACGGGAGCAAGGCTGACATCAGCTGATCATGCAGGTCTTGCGTAGCGGCAGCTTCCTCTTCGGAAGCACAGTTGGTACAAAGTCCATCTCTGACACTTTCGCCGTTGTAGTCACAGGAGCTGCACTGGTAGCAACGCCAGTACCAACAGCCATCGCGGGCAAAGCCTTCTGTGTTCGAACGCTTCTCGCGACCATTGAGGTAAGCCGCACGCAGACCAGTGTCATCAGCGAGCAGCGGGGGGACTTCCGCATCGGTTGCTTCCGACACGGCGCCGTCTGCGAATGCCATCATCTCCGCTTCCCATGCTGTAACCAGGCAGGATTGGTCACCCACAAGGTGGGCAATGTCTGCTTGGGCCATCAGGCACCGCGCTGCTAGTCCTCGCATCTGCTTTCCTTGAATGATCTCGCTCAGAAGAATTTATCCAAAAAATAAGGTGCAAAGATGATGAGAGGCCCAACGATCAACAATCGTTTGTCGCGCACCAGCAGCATACCTATGAGGTCCCACACAGGCGGCTTTTGGTCTCTTTGATTCATCAGCTTTCCCATGCCCTTACCCAGCTGGCCTTCATCAATATCCTCAGCGACACGCTCAAGCGCCCGCCACCTCCCGTATTTGACGGCCCGATCAATCAGTGCCTTGGTGGTTTCGTCTGCGCCAGGCGGTAGGAGTTGGGCGGTACCCGTGCGCCGGTCAAACCCCTGCTCCTCCTCCAAACGGATAGCTCTGGCTCGGATGTCGTCTATGACGGCGAATTTCGTAACACGTCCCATGGTCTTTCCTTTCAAACCACAGCATCGACGGTCTTAAACCATTCGGCCGCGACAGCGCGGAAATGGGGTTCGACCTTCTCGGCCTGTACCCTCCCCGCATCCACTTCTTTGATGTGCCCGCCAGCCCGTCCATCCTCCCAATACTTTTTGGCGTGAGCGACCATAGCGTCTGCATAGTAGCCACGCGAGCCCAGCTCCAGCGTCCGCATGGCCGCGCCAACGTGATCGCCAGCGCCAGGTATGCGTGAGTCGCCGAGCGCCGTGCACCACCCATGACCAGACGGAGAATTCGCCTCGGCGAAGGAGGGAAACACTCGCATGATCGCGGTGGCCAGGACCAGGGGGTGGCCAGGGTACACAGGCCAGTCCCCAGTCAGCTCATGGATGATTAAAGCGCCTTGCTCCATATCTTTCCTCGATTATTTCTGGGCTTATGAAGCCATTGCATCAGCAAAAACTCAGACTAAGTACCATTCGTCAGCGCTGTATTTGCGAGCATTAGACCGCACGTTCCGTGAAGCGCATTCGTGGTAGTTGAAATTCATGGCTTACCCATCGCGTCGCCATCCACAGGCTTCGACGCAAAGCTCACTACAGCAGAAGCTAGGGTCTCCAGACTAGAAGCCAAGGGTGCCAGCTGACGTTGCACGACCGCCTCCCCAGAAGCGATTGCCGCTCGCTGGAAGTCCCCTACTGCCTCATTGAACCCTTCTTTCACTGCGTCCTTGATCCCATCAGCACATGCTTCCGCTGCAGCAGTGGCGGCTAGAACTGTTGCGCCCGCAACAAGATCGAGCCCAGGAACAGGGAAGTAGAGAAAGGTCTTAAACGCGAGGCTGTCTTCGGGTTTCATTGTCATGCTTTCCTCTCCGTTTTTCTATCCACGCTCAAGCGGCGTCGCGCGCCACCACTGACCATCCCGGCTGATGGCCGCTGCCCGCTCTCTGCGACAGACGCCCAACTTGACCATGCGCGAACCGTTTTGCACAAACCGAAGGCCACGCAGCGCCTCGGTAGTAAAACGCTCCTTCAGCGTGGCATGGATCGGCTGCTTGTTCATGCCGCATTCCTAGAGATTGTTAAGCATTGAAGTACCCTGACCTCGGGGAATGGTCAGCACATGTGTAAAACCGGCTTTAGTGATGTGAAACGTCTTCAGACCCTCGTCTTCTTTATGCAGGATCACTCGCGTATTACGTTTTACCCGGTTGCGGGCATAGAAGGCCCTGCGCTTGGAAATGCGGCCTTGCGGATTGTTCTTAGGCATGGTGCTTTCCTCAATCAGAGCTTGGCTGCTTTGGAGATCACAGCTGCAGCCGCAGACTGCGCAGCCGCCGCCGCAGGACTGGTTAGCACCACAATCTCACCATCCACCCGATGGGCCGCTAGCTTTTCGCCCGTTTCAATGTCCTGCACATCAGCCTTGCCATTGATGGCAAGCTGAGTGGACAAGCGATGCTGGCCGCTCACGACCTTCAGTCTCGTACCGCTGACACGCTTAACTTGAATAGTCATAACTGGTTTTACCTACTTGTTCCGACGGGCAGTTAGCACCTTGCCCTGTTGATCGACCATGAACTGCACACCGTGAGACTGCCCATTCTGGGAGAACTGAGCCGCATGGGTGTCCGCTTCCGCCATTGTTTCAAACAACAAAATTGGAGCGCCATCGAAGAGCTTGCGATCTGGCAGCCACGCACCGGACTCCAACAGGTATTGCATTGACCCCATTCCGTAGAACTGCCCTACTCCCCACGTCTTTATCATGGCATGCTTTCCTCGATTTAGTTGGATCCCGCTGGCTCAGCAAAGAACGATGGGCCATGGGTTTCACTTGCCACGGAGAACCTGTAACCAAAGTCATCATCATGTTCCTCGCCAGCAATTTCTCCCTCACGCAGCCGGGAGAGAACCGCCTCAAGCAGCGAAATCACTTCATGGCGATGACTATGCCTTGTCCCTTGCAAGTGAATTGCCACCTGCTGCAATGGATAGGCATGCTCGATCCACGCGGCGTTGGTATGCATTTCAGGTTGCTCTGGCCAGGACCGAGGGAAGCCAGGGCCCCTTGCGAAGCCTGGATTGCTCACGCCGAGTGATGTGGCCAAGCTTTCTAGTGCGCAGAAAAATTCGTCATTACCACGCAGCCAACCGTTAACCCATGGGCATTCAGCGAGCAGTTGCGGCGCCTTCTGCTGCAACAGCTCCAGCAGCTCGCGGTTCTCGTCTACGCGCTTGTGGACACCGCCACCGATATTCTCCAAGACCATCAAGAGTGCTGGTGGGGCCTTTGGTCGGAAAAAGGTCAGGATTTTTTCGAGCATTTCTTTTTTCCTTCCAATCAAATCTCAGAACTGCCAACCCACTGGGCGCCCAAAAACGCATCCCAGGGTTCAGCCTTGGGCACGACGATTGCGTCGAGTGCATCGTGTGTCCAGCCTGCCTTGGGAGGCTGATGGGCCGCCAACTGATGGTCGCCAGCCCCTGTGACAAAGCGAAAAACGCAGTGCTCGTGGCCACTCAGCAAATCCGACTCAGCGTCACTTTCCGGGCGTGCAACGATCATGGCTTTCCTCTCAAACCTTAGATCCGCCCTGGCGCGTCACACCAGGGGTCCATACCGCATCCTCGATCGCAATCCCAGGGTTCGACTTGGCGAACTCTTTGCCGGCCGCGTAGCAGACAGCGCTGAGCGTTCCAGGGATCACGTTCGCGGTCTTGGCCAAGCCGCCATAGCCGTCCCAGAACGCCGTGCGGTGGCCCGCGCCACGATGCGGCTTGCCGTCGTGGTACAGCTCGCTCGATGGGTCGCGCGCAGCCGAAAGCATGGCGTCGTATGTCGCCTGGAACGATGGGGTCTTGTAGCGCGGCACAGCCACTTTTCCGATCATTTCGCGCCCGCAGGCGCACTCAGTTGAACTTCGCGACGTGCAGTGCCCGCACGCGCCGCCGCCACGGTGTCGAAGCCTTTGACTCCACAGCCAGGGTCTTCGCTGCAAAACTCGAACTTGCCTTCCAACGTGACAATGATTGAGCTACCGTCCTCACGCTCATCGTCTACTGCTGACACGTATGGCAGCATGCGGATCGCATCAAGGGTCTTGCTCATGGCTGCGCTTTCCTTGCTCAGAAGGTCCAGTAGGTCAGGCTCAAGTCTGCCGCCGCCTCGGGTAGCTTGGTTGTCCACTCGGGTGGGTAACCCGCGATAGGCTGCTCTGGCCAGCTCGCCAGCTCGGTCGCCGGGACATCTGCCCATGAAGGATCGACTTCACTGACCAGGTCGAGCTGCTCTGCGAGGCGGGCCTTGAAGCGACGCTCCCATCCTGCGCGAGCAATGCCGTGAGCCATGACGCCTATCTGTGACTCCGCCTTGGCCTCCTCGTAACCGACGTGCCACTCAATGTAGGCCTCACTCCTCTCGGCAAATTCAGGAGGCAGAGTCCGCCCGGCGTTAAAGGCCGAGCGACCCTGTTTTCTGTACTTCCGCCGATCAAACAGCTTTTCAGCCACTGCGTACTTTCCGATCAGTTCGTCGCTGTATCGGTGTAGGACACGTTATGCCCTTCGCGATGCAACACGTGAAGCATGTGGGCCACGGCTCGATAGAACGACGCCCCGTCTTTATTCAAGTGCAGAGGGCCTTCGCAATCGCGAGCCATGCGGTCACCTTCGTCTTTACGCGTCAGCGTCAGCGTCCCGGAAGGATGGCGAGATACTTTCAAATCAATCAACATAGTTGGCTTGCCTTCGTGGTTAGGTAGATCCGATTCTAGTAGCCATTGGCTACTTGTCAAGAGGCGGTCAACTTGCTCAAGCGCTCCTCGGTCGCGAAGGAGGTCGAGTAGCAGAGCGCAGCGAGCGATGTAGCGCGGAACAGGTCTACTACCCGTCGCGTAGCGCTTGTAGCCAACATAGTCACAGGCCAAGCGCTCAGCCATCATTTGTTGTGTAAACCCAAGGCGCTCACGGATAGCTTCCAGCTGCTGCCCCGTCATCAAACAGCCCTCGCCACAATGTCAGCCAGCCGCACTGCATCTCCCTCAACAAGCCGCTTCGTAGTGCTGACGCTCTTATGTCCAAGGATCGCCGCGATGTGCACCAGGTCGCGGCCTTGGCGGTGCTGCTTTACCGCGAAGGTGCGTCGAGCAGATTGGGCGCTGCCGCCCTCGATGCCGGCGTTCGTATGAAGGCGGGAGATGTAGGCACCGAGCGTGTTGCACGAGTAGCTACAGACGCCAGAGGGGAGCACTCGCTTGGTCAGGGTATAGGGCCTGCCGTCTTCGGTTAGGAACAAGGCGCTTTGGGGATCAAGACCACGGTACGCACCCTTCCTGACGGTGGCGCCATGCTTGCGCTCCAAGCGCCACACCAAGTAGGCATCCATTGCCGCGACAACGCGCCTATTCGACCAGAAAAGGGGGCGCTCTACTCCGTTGTGCGCGACATCGACGCGCACTGCGCTCGTGACGCGGACGTTGCCCTTGGCGTCGAGGTAGTCGCCAACCGTGATGGTGGCTAGCTCCGTAACCGACATGGCCGTTCCGTATAGAGTCAGGAGCAATGCGGTATCGCGTAGCGGGACGCGGCTGCAGGCAGCCGTCGCCTTGAGCAGGTGCTCGATCTGTTTGTCTTCGATGACGGGAGGTTTTGCCACTCTTGCAATTGTGCGTAGTTGACGAATTACATAGAGTGTATCGGTAGAGCGCCAGCCTGCCTATTGGCAGCGTGAGAGCCGGCGCCACATCAAGGAAAGTCGGATGACCCGACTTCCCCTATGCTGAGCCCTCACCAGCCTCGGATGCCACCACCTTGCGCGTGGCGCGCAGACCGCGTGCTTCCTGTACGAGGCGCTGGCCGTGTGCTGCATTCGCTTCTGAAACAGCCCTGCAGCCAGTGCAACTTCCAGAATATATCGAATGTGCTATGATTTGCACATCGGCATGTAAACGAGGCGACGAAAGTCGTGTGCCGACCCCGCCCCGCAAGGGGTTCCCGCCCAAGTGTGGGGATAGCCAAGGGGCTCGATTGTTTTCCTAAACGCCCTCCTCGTGAGGGCGTTTTCATTTGCCGATCTCCTCATCGACTCGATCTAGCTGAGGGCACAGATTCCGCATTCTCCACCAAATTCACGTCTTTCGCTCTTCGCCCGATTGTGGGACAGCACGAAGGCGGCTGAAGTGCCCATGCCTCCATGGCTATCCATGAGGTGGATGCAGGCAGGGGGGGACTGTAGGCCAAGCCGCATGCAGCCTCGACATCGAGGAAAGTTGGAAACCGGCTAACCATGAAAAAAGCCCCGAAACCGAAGTTCTCAGGGCTTTGTTTGAGAAGCAATTACACGCCTGGACTCGGTGACTCGTCACGCGCCTTCTCAGGCTCATCAAGCGCACCTACAGCGTCACAGAACCGATTGATGGCGTCGGGGTGAAGTACTCCAGCCAAGTCATCCAGAAGGCCGCATTCCGTGGCTTTCTTCAGTGCTTTCTGCAACTCATGCTTCGCTGCTTCCTTGGCATCTTCCTGCACGTCTCCGAGTTGAGGCAACGCTGATTTAACCTCATCAGGCCAAGCCTCGATCACCTCTCCGTCTGCGAATTTCACACGGTACATCGGGCCAACGTCATCGGCATCGTAGGTAGCTGGGTCAACAGGCCCTAGCAGCACGAAACTTTGTCCGTCGCGCGCCGCATGCTGCTCATAGGAGGACTGGAAAACTCCAGTTTTCTCCACGATCACACTAACGCTCGTCAGCGTATTGCTGTTGATTTCTCCGACAATGTAAGAAGCGAACACTTCCATCAATTTATTGAATTCGTCTGGGTTTGCGAAGTGTCCATCGGCATAGACGCCTTTAGAGACTCCGGCGAACTTCTGCAAACGCCGGCAACCAGCATTAATTGCATCAAGAACCGCTAGAGGCAGCTCTTCATTGAGACCCACAATGAATTTCGCCTGTTCCTCGTTAAGGCCCCAGCATTCTTGCGGATCGACCTTATCTCTCATACCAACATCGTAGTATGGGTCCGTCACGAAATAGTCTTCGATGGTCAGACCGATTGCAGGATGATCTTCGGCAGTGAACCAGGAAAGTTGCGACGGCAGCGTCAAACGCGTGGCACCGCAATCGCCAACGACCTGTGACTGTTGCCGCATAGGCTGCGCAGCCAAAGTGGCTCCAGTGTGCGCCAGATTCACAAACCTGGGAGCCAGCACACTACTAGCCGTCGCCTCGGGCGTGCTCCCATCCCAACATCCTCGCTCACTGTCCCACGCACTGGCATCAAAGTCATAGCAATCGCGCTCGCTGTAGATGTGGCCCTCATCCTCAGTCGCCAAACCACAAACATGGCCGTTGATGATCACAACGAAACCAAGGTCGCCTTGAACAAGCGCTGTCCAATCTGGCTTATCGCCAAGGAGCTCGCTCGCCAGCGCCAGCCAGCCGCGATATGTGGTGATGTCGTGTGTGGTTTTCATGTGCTACCTCTGGTGGAGAATCGATGTTTTGATTGTATGCGCATAAAATCAAGATTAACTATTTCCGACTCCTTTGCGGGGTTGTTTTCATGCGCATTAATTCAAATAGAATCCGTGAAATGGAACCACACAAGAAATCAACTCATGGCGGCGCCGGTCGCGGCCAGGGCCGTAAAACTCTCTCCGACGATGGAGAACCCCTGGTATCGCTGAACAGCAGCGTTACGGCCGCGCAGAAAGCCAAGTTCCGCGAGCACCTGGGCAGCGCGTGGCTCCGCGCGGCTATCGATGCAGCGCCGGTCAAGGAAAAGACGCCAGGCAAGACATCCTGAGAGCGGGAACTCCAGTGGCTTTTTGGACTACGACAGCGAGCATTCCTTCACAAATGAACCGCCGTCTACTTTCCTTTCTACTTGGACAGGGACCTATCGATCAATAAGCCATTCCGTGAAGCAAACTCCGGAATCAGCTGCACAAAAAAAAGCCCCGGAACCGAAGTTCGCAGGGCTTTTTGTTTTTAGGAGTTAGGGGGAACTAAAGGTGTTCGCCCTAAAAATCGACGGTTAGAGCTTCGGCGTCTGCGAGCCGGGGCTTACTCAACTCGATTCGATAGTCACGTTTCCATTTTTACGTGCTTGGACGCCGGCAGCAGTCTTCCCTTTATATGCCTGGCGCTCTCAGAATAGCGAGGCTTGACAAAGATTGGGAGTAGGCGCCTCCTTAACGGAAACCGGGGTGGGAGTGGGATGTTCCCCCCCCTGCCGGAGCTTCAGCAGTTCGCGCCTTTGGAGCATGTGCTCCTGAATAGTCCCACTTCCCTTCCAGAAAAGGATATTAACTTCCGGGGTGGCGTCTGTACGAGCATACGTACAGACGGGGTGACCGGCGAGGCTTGACCAAATAGTTGTGGCATCGCGAAAACTGTAGCTTCGCCAGCCGCTTTTTCGTAGTGACAACTCAAAGGCGATGGCCTCTTCTATCGAGAGTGGCGTTACAGTCGGAAGCGAGCGTACAAAATTGACCGGCTTGGCACAGACCATTTTTTGCCCTCGGACTTTAACGATCATTCCGGTCTTGTCCCCACGCGCTCGCAGGCGATCCCACTCTGAGGCACAAATTGCCCCAGTGGTCCTCCCACTATAGGCTTGCAAGGGATGAAGCTGCCAAGCATACACAACATAGTCGCCAGACCATCCACCTGTCTTAGTGGCAAAGACGGCGTATAGGAAGCCACCGTGCGTGAACTCCTTTACCGTCACGACATCGCCTACAGCCGTTTCGCTTAACCGATCTCCGCAATAGGCGTCGGCTGCCTCAGCCCAAACCTGCGAAGGAATCGAGATGCTTTTCGCCTCCGGCATGATCAGCCTTCCGACCGCTTCATTACATGCGGATGTTACTTCTGCACACGGATTTTCTTCAAACAACATAGCTTCATCTCCAAGAGAGACGGGCAGCAGCCCTAACGGGCCTTGCCCGTCAGGGTTTAAAATGATCGGCCGTAGCAGATTAATGATTTAAACCTTCATAGCTGAGTCGCTATCAAGATTTAATAGTAAATAGCAGAAGTCGCCATTATTGCTGAGTTCTTCAGAAGATTGGTATGCTATCAGTTGATTCGACATAACCGGACCCTCAGGAAGTTTTCTGCTTCCATAAACCTGGGCAGAAGTGTCTTTTGCGGCTCCTGCCAGGATTTTAGAAAGCGCCGAGCTTCAGCGGAGATGTTTCCTCTCGCTATTACGCAAAGACGCAATGATTTGAGAATCTGTGATATAGCCTAAAGCGACACTATATTCGAGACCGCTTTGACCCTCATAGATTATTTCGACATCCTGAGCCAGGACTTGGGCACCGGCAAAATCAAAGCGTTCGCCGCTTTTTATCTGCTCTAACCTCTTCTCGCTTTTGCCATAAACCACAAAGCCCCAGAGCTCGCCCGCTTCCATGGTGAAGCGAGGAAGGGCAATGCGGCGCTTGAATCGAAGCACCGCATAGAGTTGATTCGGAACGTTGGCAGGGTTAGAATTTTCCCCTTGGAATTGAGTTGCTTGCATGATTCATGCTCCTTTACAGAAACGACGAACCATGCCCCCTTGGGCTGTGGCCCGTCAGGGTTAAAAACCAGCTGGCGCTGGGGTTATTGCGATCGGTCAATAGACTGAACGTCTAAAGACTTAATGGACTCGTATGATTTTCCTCGGGCATCCGAAAGGCATCGACATACCGGAAGGTAGTGCATCCGTTTTCGAATCAGCGTCAGCAGGTTTCAACACCTTCTCGCCGCCAAGCAAGACTGCCAGGAAGCTATATCGGCGATTGAGCCTCGAACGGGCCTTTATCCTCCCGATCCAACAAGCTGGTACAGGCCTGAATCGTTGGCAGGATAGGGTATGAAGAATCGCTACTGAACGAATGCACAGGCGTCATCGCTTTGGAAGGCGCCAGCGAGCAAGCCTACGCATTGCTGTGCAGCTTGCTCCAGTACCGCCCCCTCGCATGGTCCACGCGGTGGAGGGCATGTTTCACGTGCCGTCTCCTGTTGCAGGTGACAGACACTGGCCCCTATCAGGCATCAAGTGCCTATCTGGGGTTTGAAAAAGCGACTTTCGTCGCTGCAAAGTGCTTCTTCACCCGAGGGCACGGCAGCTACCGTATCTACCACCAGCAGCACGCTGGCAGGCTGAAGATTTGCCCAAGCCCCCGCTTCCGAGGTGTGGCTTGGGTAAGCCATCGTTGCCAAGTCGCATGCTGACCGGGCGTCAATCCTACACGAAGAGCGAGACGCGCCCAAAGCAGCTGCCTCTGTCGCGTCGTTCAAGCCCGTGGGTAGGTGGTGTGCCGATAGCGATGGGCGTGTTCAACGTCGGCTTGGAGACTGCGTCCCGCGCCTGCTCTAGAGTTCTATGAAGCGATCGTGACGGCCTGACAACATTCGATGGAGATCAGGTTCCCGCTCGAACAACACGGAGGATAGATGGCCACGCTACCGTATACCTTTTACCCACTTGGGCCTGAAGAGCCTGCCGGTGTGTTCCACTGGGGCAAGGCCCCTCAACTCACGGAGAGTGACGTTTTGGCGGGTGTCGCCCGCCTGGGCGGTCGAAGGACACCGAACTACTGCCAGGCCTATCTTTGGAGCGCGGGCGAATTGCTGCAAACCGCCATAAACAAGAGGCTGCTTGACCACCACGCATTGCCCATTTTTTACCTTCAGCGTCACGCGGCAGAGCTCCTCCTCAAGGCGCCGCTCTCACTTGCAGTCGAAGTGCAAACGTATCGTGAGAGGCTGGGCATTCGGTCTTCTGGCTTTCCGACCCCAGGTCAGGCCAAGCGTGTTCATAGTTCTCACAACCTCCAGCTCCTCCTGAGAGATCTCGGCGCTATGCTAAGAGACATGCAGGTAGGCGTCATCCCACAGCCTCTGAGCGAGGCCGTGCATCAGATCGTTGCCATTGAAAAACATGCTACCTGGGCGCGATATGAATACAGCATCCAAGGTGACAGGCTCGTACATCACCTGGCTGATGAGGTCGTCGTCCCCTTGACTGCGATCCAAGGGCTTTTGTGCCGGGCAAATGACTCGCTAGGAGCCCTGTGGCCGTCTACTTCTGGGCTTGTGATGGGGAGGCTCAGCGAGATGCTTGAGTACGCTCTCCGTAGCGCAGGTGAGATCCCTTGAGTACCGGATGGGACTGGTGCTGATGATCGGGCCGCAAAGCGGCCCACGGCCCCTCTCTCATACGAAAGCCAGGGTCAAGCGCGGATCCGCGCTAAGTTCAAGGCCCTTCAGACCGAGAGCCCCCGTCAAACTTCCGTTCGTATAGCGTGATGAGGGTAGTGGAGGTGGTTGGGCGCGAGGGGTCTCTCGACGTAGACGCGGATCAGTCAGCCTCGAATACCTCGCGGGTCTTCAGCGCACGTTCCAGCACGATCACCCGCTTGCCGGCGCTCTTCCCCTGCGTCCGCTGCACCAGCCAGCAGGGCGCCTTCATGCAGGGCTTCTCTCAGGAAATCGTTCGCACCTCATTTCCGGACTTCGTAACGATGTAGAGGTCGTCGCTTTCAACGATCATGTTTGGACTCCTTCCAGTTTTACGGCAGCGGCCTGCAGGCCGCTAAAGATCGGTTCGGCCACATGCTCCGGGAAATCCGAGGGCAGCTGCGCGCTCACCTCCCGGATCACTTCTGGTGTGCAAGCTATATGGTCATCAAGGACACCCGCAACTGACCTTCCGTCCTAAGTCAAGATGTCGTGAAATTGGCACACGGCGTCAGCGTGGAGGGCGACATTGGATATCTTGTCCCGCGCCCTGAAAACTGATAGTCAGCTAACGCCACCCCTTGATGTTGGACCGTGACTCCTCGACCAAGAGTGCGTGGCTTGAAGGGAATCGCGAAGGCTTCAATTCAACCGTCACCCCCATGTGAAGCCGCAGGAGCCGCGCGCGATCCAGCTCCGCCTCTGCCTGCATTGCGTCAAGCGGAGGGCCTTGAAAACTTCCCATCGGGTCGTCTCTGTGAGAGGAACCAGCAGTGGGCCGGAACGGCCGACAAACGGCCTGCTGCCCCCGGATGTCATGCTCCCTTTGCCTTGTGACCGGGGCCAACAAGGAGGCTTGGCCATTTTCAACAGAGACGCTGAACAGCACGGTCCCAGCAAAAGTCGTGACCTGGCCTTCCCAGGAGGTTGGTTCGTGAGCGGGAATAGCCACATCCTGGCTGCTCGGAGTGGTTAGGTGGGCCTCGATCTTGCGGATAAGTTCCTGCGTGGACGGAACGAGTGGTAAGCGGCGCAGATAGGCCGCTGTCTCCTCTAAGAGGGCTAGTGAGGGATCTGTCGAGGACGTGGCTTGCATCACTGGGCAAAAACTACTGCAGCCCGGCAAGTAGATCCAGATGCTGGACGGGCGCCTGGAGGTTGCCGGAATAGAAGATGAATCGTGCTCAACTCTAGGCCCTCGCTTCCAACACGGCGGCTTCATCACAGGAGCGGCCGAGAGTAGCAACGAATGGTGGCCGGACGCTGGCGTTCCGGCTACTCGAAAAGAGAGCCCTTTCCTGTCTACCGAGATGAACTAGGCATCGGTACCGGGAATCGTCTGCTGGCTTCGGCGCTGTTTCTCAACATTCTTTGACTGCTCTTTTGCTCTTCGTGCATCCATCGCGCTGCTCCAATTCTTAACGAGTTCGAGCATCACCGCTGCGTCGATTTCCACCTTCCGGCCCTTCAACTTTGAGGGAGGAAGCTTCTCAAGCTCGGCTAGCTCGCGCCGCTTCTTCGAATCCAACGACTCCACCACGCCTTGCACCGAGCTGATGATGCCCCCAGCAATCTTGCGGGGAGGAAACCACTCACGAATTGCTGCAGGCCGGATCTTCGTCTTTCCTTTGGCCTGCTCTTCTTCCAAGGTCTTGCGCAGGAATTCAAGAGCACCGTCGCCGCGCTCGCGCAAGACCTCGATGGCCGTGGTAGCCGATACCTTATCTGTGTTGACCATCCGCTGAATCTCAGCCGGTGCCTCGGCCAGCACCAGCATGCCCTGCACATGCGACAGTTCCTTGTTGCGGCGCTTCGCGATCTCTTCTTCGGTGGCGCCCAGGTGGACCAGCTTGAGATAGTTGCGAGCGATGCCCACCGGGGTGAGCTTGAGCCCACTTTGACTATCCAGCTGGCAGTTCACCCGATCGACATCGTTGCCTCGAAATGGGATGCACACGAGAAATGGGACGGATGCGCCGCGCGAGATTGCGAGCATGGCACCCCGGGCACGCTGGTGGCCTTCGACAATGAAGAACTTCCCCGTGCCGGCGTCGATGCGGACCACCAGGTGCGGCACAAACCGCCCTTCGGCGTACGCCTCCGCGAATTCCTCGATCTTGGCGACCACACGAGGATCGTCATACTCCCGCTGATTGAAGCCTGGTTCTTCCAAGAGCAGGTGCGGCGGGATTTTGAAGACATCGTCCTTCTTCACGCCCGTCTGCTCCGAGTGCGAGGCCTGCGCCTTGAAGGACCTGTGGATGGTTGGGGTTGCGGCTGTCGCCATAAAGCTCCTCATACAGTCACAAAAGTAGTTGACTGTAAATGCAATGCTACTACAACAATTACCTAAGTCAATATTTAGACAACAATTAATTGCCAATCTACAACAATTAAATCACAAAAATAGTCAATGTATTCAACACGTTAGCGATTTGGTATTGAACGTGTGGTTGTTCTGGGGAGTTGCACCGCCTTCCGGTAGAAGCGCAACAGCGATAGCGTAATACGGGAGATCTGCCAGGCGGCGCCCTTCTTGTACATTCATCCACCCAGTAGCGGGATTGCTTGTTATCAAGGAGCGGTCCGAAGACACTGTCCCAGCTAAGCGTCTTCCGCGTCAGGAGCCAGTGACGCCCCTGAAATGCATGTGACTACAGCGGCCAACGTTTAAGGTGAACTGGCAGGGAGGCGGCCACATCGGTCTTGGACGTCGATGGCAAATGCCGGATGCAGATCCCTGCAGCCTTCACATGAGGATGAGGGTATCGCTGTGCCTGTTGCTGGCCAGTGCGTTCCCAGTGATCGCATAGTAGCGGCCTTGCCATCAGTAGTCTTTCAGTTGTGATTCTGTATCTCCTCTGTCGCCTTTCAGTGGCAAGCAATCCCTTTGATCGAAGGTCCAGGTTGCCACTCAACTCTCAGTCGCTGCTCAGTCACAAACGCCCCTTTCTGTTAAGCCTTCCGTGCAGTCGTACTTCGAGCTGGACTTTACCCTCTCTAAACCTGCCGGTGCAGCTGGAAGCCACGGGTCAGTCCCTGCATCTGGGTGACTAAGCTGGCGCATCGCCTGCGTCTCGGCAGCCATGTCATAGGCCCAACCGTTGTCTGCTGCAGCATTGAAGTCTTAGCTGTTGCATGCTGCAGTTCGCAGGATTGTCTGAGCGATGGGCACTCGTCTGGAATTTGACCTGTGGATAACTTCAAAGGTCCCAACGGGATGTTTTCCGAAGGATTGCATAAATACAGATACTGAAGCTGCAAGGTTCCCACATGATCGCCGGCTTTACTCGGTGTCTCGCTTGGGAACAATCCGCCCGTCATGAATCGCCTCGACGAATGCCTCACTGATGATGTGAACCAGGCGCGTACCGTTTGGCTGCACCTCATACAGCACCCCTCCTTCCACGCAGAACGCCCGGTTGTTCTTGCGACCGATGTAATGGCGCCCTTCCATGGCTTCAAGCTTATTTGCCAAAAATTCGGAAATTTTTGTAGTTTTCTCAATTTCTTCGGATTTTCTCGCAGAGTATCCAAAATCCCTTCCTGATCCGATAAGCTTTCGCAGATAAGCAAATATCTCCCTCGCAGGAAGCTCCTCAACGTACTTTCTTGCGGTCAGCATGATGTCGGAAAGGCGCTGTTGGGCATCTTTCGCCGCTCGCATCAGGGCGAGAACACCAAATGCACTGACACCTTTCTCACAGAGCCAGGCAAGTTCCTTCGGAAGAAGTGCGTTACCCACTTTGACGAAGGCGGAGCGCCCAGCCTTGGTGGACTCAGCCGGAGAGCTTGGAGACTTAGGCGGTTCGGCTTGTTTAGTCCTAAGAGGGTGGCCAGTCCGATCTTGTGCACTGGCAATAGGCTTTCCCTCCTGGTCGACCAAATTCAAGGCCAGCAGAAAGCTCCGAGTTGGTGTTATAGGAGATGTCGAGCCACGGTTTCCAAAGAATGCTCTACGCTCGCGCTCAATGAAACCGTTACCTTCGAGCCATTTGACAGCTCTATGCACCGAGTCTATGGATTTCCCAGATTCGTCAGCAATGGTGGCCCGAGAGGCAAAGATCCCCGTGTATGGACTTTTCAGGTCAATCTTTTGAACTATGCGCAGTACGATGCGCAGGAATCCATCTGGCATTGCATGGAAGGCCGATGTATGCGGCAGAGCTGTGCAAGCCCTGGTGATCAGGTACGGGAAGTTTGTAGGTGCGAGCGTTTCCATCGCAGTCTCCGAATAAGGACACGATTCCTTGACGGAGCTGGAGGAACGACTTACTATTGAATCCGTGGTCTGGATTTTTTCCGATTGGCGTCGGTAGAAGTCAGGTTCCGTCACAGCACCCGTCTAACGAGTGCAGAAACCCCGGTAGTTGGCGCTTCCGGGGTTTTTTATTGCCTGTGCTAAGTCATGGGCCTAATCTCCAAAACGTGGACTCCAGAAACGCCGAACCCCGCTCGGTGGCGGGGTTCGGTTGGGGGGAGTGCGGAAGCTGATGGTGGTAGGTTGGGCATCCTCGCCCTCGTTGATGGTTCATACGTATGAACCATCAACGTCGGTAAGGTGCAAGTGCCCCCCGGACCGTGGTTCATACGTATGAACTGGGCTCCTGCGCAGCTGTAGGCGAACCCCGGCGGCGGCGAGCCAAATTCATACGTATGAACCGGTAGCTTCCTGGTGGTCTTTGGCACATGTTGTGTTCTTCCAGTGCGCCTTCCCCATATAGCTGAGGAAGCCTCGTCACTCTCAGAACTTGCCGCGTCCAGGACGAAGTTCGCGCACCTCGAACCTGAATCAGATTCAGGTTCGAACTCACTTCCAAAGGCCTGCTCATAAGGCAATTGTGCGGACGAGCAATTCATACGTATGAACTGCGACGAGAGCCAGCCATGAGGCATGAAGCCGCCGTCAACAACGGTGCTTGAACCGCTTGTGTAATCTTCAGCTGCTTGAGCTTCGGAGCATTCGGGCCTGCGTAGGCAAAGGGTTGCTTGTAGGCCGGACGAGTCGACGTGCGATCCATCCCCAAGTTCATACGTATGAACTGGACGGCGCTTGCCAGCCGAGTTCATACGTATGAACTGCGACGAGAGCCAGTCATCAGGCATGAAGCCGCTGTCAACAAGGGGTTTTGAACCGTTTGTGAAATCTTCTGCTGCCTGTGCTTTACAGCGTTCGGTGTGACGTCGGGAAGGCGCTGCTTGCTGGCCGGACGACTCGATGTGCGATCCATCCCCAAGTTCATACGTATGAACTGGACGGCGCTTGCCACCCGAGTTCATACGTATGAACTGCGACGAGAGCCAGTCTTCAGGAGCGAAGCCAACTTCAACAAAGTTGCTTGAACCGTTTGTGAAATCTTCAGCTGCGTGAGCTTTGGAGCGTTCGGAGCGGCGTCCGGAAGGCGCTGCTTGCTGGCCGGACGACTCGATGTGCGATCCACCTCCAAGTTCATACGTATGAACTGGACGGCGCTTTCCACCCGAGTTCATACGTATGAACTGCTCCACGTCGAACATGGCAGACTCGCTCGGGAGCGCGTCGCGGCCATCCTCAAGTTGAGGTAAACGAAATCCGGAAAAGATGACGCGTTCCGGGCCCGCAAACAAGGTGTGAGGAACGGGTGAGCTTCCGAACACGGCCAGAGGCAGTGAAGACAGGCAGTCTTCATCCAGTTCATACGTATGAACCGGAAACCAAGAGTGGTGCCGGTTCATACGTATGAACCACTCCCGGAATGGAGTGGTTGAAAGACAGCAAGCCACACCTTGAGGGTGCGGCTTGGCAGGGTCGAGGCGGCTGGACACGCTCATAACAGAAGGTCTACTCAGGCGCGTCGCCTGGAAGAGTCGCGTCGGTAGGACCTCCATCTGGCAGATCCTTAGGGTCCAGATATTGCTTCAACAGGCTTTCAATAGCCTGGTTGAACTCTGCAACCCGGGATGTGTCAGGGATTTGGATGGCCATCTCCACCTGACCATTCTTTCGCTGCCGATAGTGTCCAACGGAGAAGCGGCGCTGAAACATCACCGTGTTGCTATCGTTGCGCTTACGGCCCTGTCGCCCGAGCTTTGCAAGAGCGTCATCAACTTGCTCCTTGAGCCACTTGATCGTTTGCTCATTCGCAAGGAACTTGTTCGCGAGATTTGCCGCAACCGAAACGCCTGCTTGGGCTTGAAGACGTGACAAATGATAAGCAACGTTGGCCGAAAACCGCTGCGGGGTAGCTTTCACAAGCGAAAGCACATCAGACTCCAGCTTGGAAAAAGCCGCGTAGTAAGCCATCTGCGCTTTAGATACTCCCGCTCTAGTGGCGATTTCGTCCCAATCCATCCCGGAGGCGTTCCACCCCTGGTAGTAGACCCCTAGGTCGTAGTCGGTTGCACCGTTCCGATCCTTATTTTGTGAGTATCCAAGCCAGGAAGCCTGCTCTTCAGAAAGGTTGGTGTGAACCTTGGCAAGCAGAACGCCATTGTTTAAGTTGTACGAGCGTGTGGCGAGGACCCGAGTCCAACCGTCGCCGATGATGTAACGATTGGGCTTTGCGGGATTGGGAATGACGTGGATCGCGTCTCGCTGGCCATCCGCGCGCATGGAGTCTGCAATGACACGGATGCCATCATCCAGATACAGCGAGCGCGGGGGATGAGAATTTTGATCAATGAGGGTCGCATCCAACTCCACAAAATAGAAATCTTGCGTTGGTGTCGGAAGTGCGTGGCTGTATGTTTGTACAGTATCCGTACTGGAGTGCTCGACTTGGGACGCTGGAGGAAGGAGCAGTTCTGCGTCGCTCCCGTCCTGCTTCGCATGGCCAACTTCTTGCACAGTGCTCGCTAACGTGCTTTGCGCCGCCGCTGATTGAAGATGATGAGTGTCATGCGGCTCGCCACCGACGAGCGACGGCTCGCCTGGAGACACAGACGGGTCAGACACTTGCACCGTACTACCGTCCTGCTCAGCTTCATCTGCTCGTTTGGCGTTCGAGAACGAAGGAAGGAGCATCGGTACGGCTAGCTTATTTGGCCGAGAGCCGGTTGACGAAGGCGGCGGAGCCGCCGCACCCGCTTCCTGCGGGTCGGGGACAGGCGCAAATTTACGACGTTTCATGAGTTGCTTTCTTGGCCTTGGTCGCCGCGATCTGCAAGATCTTGCCGTGGATGAACTCCGCGAACACTTGGTACTCTTTGGAAGCGTTCGATGTCGGACGTTGCAGCGCCAGAGGAAGATAGTTCTCGATGGCCTTGGGAAACTCCTCAGACAGGGAAATCGGATGCGGGGCCAGCGAGTCGGCATACTGGTTCACGCTAGCTTGCATGCGACTGATCCGCGAAAACTGAGGCGAATAATGAGTTGGCAAGATCACCAGCTCGGGCCTGACTTTGTAGCTTTCTTCCACGGATTCGATTTCACCGATTAACCTGCGCAGACCTTTAACGGCGAAGGAGTCCATGCGAACGGGCGCAATAACGAGATCGGCTGCAGCAAGAGCAGCAGTAGATGTGAGACTGACGTTCGGGGGGCAATCCATGATCACCACGTCATACTGGCTCAAGTCGAAGCCAGGAATCTTCCCTTCGAGCGACAGGTCAAACATCGCTTTGAAGAGCATCTCTCGGGGTCCAGTAGAGTTCGCGATGTCGAGCTCCAGGTCACCCAGGTACGTGTCGGCCCCGATGACATGAGGACCATGCTGCCCGAAAGGCTTCTTGATCATGCCGGTCAGGTCGGGCATTGCACGCCGGGTGCGCTTGTACTCGATGAAGGGCTTGACGAGCTTTGCAAATGTCTGCTCGATCAGCGCCTCCTGCGTGACACCGAAGCGCTCGATCTCTTCCAACACGATGTCGTCTTCGTAGCCGAAACACTGGGTGAGATTGGCTTGAACGTCCAGGTCGATCGCCAGCACCCTCAACCCCAAGAACTGGAGGTGAATAGCAGTCTCGACGGCAGTTGTCGTCTTGCCGGTCCCCCCCTTGACCACATCCACGGTCACGAAGACCGGCTTGCCCGCTTGCTTCGGCACCTTCACCAGGCCGCTCGCGCGGCGCCAGTCGGTCAGGCGGAAAAGCGTATTGATGTCGAAGAGTCGAACCGCGACACCAGTCGCTGCGCGCTGAACCTCAATGCCTGAGTTCTCCGAGTAGGAACGGAGCGTCACATCAGACACCCCCAGCAGCGAGCAAGCAGCGCGAGTGCGGTACTTGAGTTCGTCGATCTTGGCGTACGTGTTGCGTGGAGCGTCTTGAGTCATGTCACGGCCTAAGGATGATGGGGCGAATTCTCTACGCTCCGGCGGGGTCTGGTCAAGCAAATTTATAGGTAAAAGTGGCAAATTGGCAAAAAAACCTATAAACCAGACGCACGGAGCGTCAGTTCAGTAGGTGCCTTCTTGCCTGTAACAATCAGAGATGGGCCGGGATCTGGTGGTTGAGGCTTACTTGGCCGGAAAGCCGAAGCAAGGATTCTATGAAACCACTTGAAATATTTTCTGGCGAAAAGAGCGCGATTTCGCAGCTTTTCGAGGAAATGTTGCCCTCGCATGCTGTGTTTTTGTGTTCAGGCCTCGCAGCTCTACGCTGCGGCTGAAGCGCGTAACCCCGCGCCAGCATTGAGGATGTTGGGGCTACGCAGGGGGGAGCAAAAATCTCAATTTGTTTCAGCCTAAGAATTGCAATGCATTGACAATTAATCATTGCCACGGGAATTTGTGCTAGCTCCTTGAACATTGCAACGTATCTGAGCTTAAAATTTAGGTAGGTAACACTGTGAAGAATTGCAATGGAAAACAGCTATCTGGAACTCAAGCAAAAGGTCGAGGCAATGCAATCCGATTTGGAGCGTGCACGCATTGCAGAGGTGCCAAAGATCGTTGCATCCATCAAGAAGCAAATTGAGGAGTACAAAATTGCTCCTGACGATCTGTACCCGGGTTTGCGTAGCCAACTTGCAGCAAGCCGTAGCGGGCGGAGCAAGAGGGACCGGCCTGCAAAGTACCGTAGCCCAACCGGGGAAACTTGGTCGGGCGGTCCAGGGCGTAAGCCCATGTGGGTGCGTGAGATCGAGGCGAAGGGCGAGGACCTAGAGAAGTACAGGATCGAGATACCACAGTGACGTTGAGCGGCCTCGTTCAACACCAAGCGGCCCCTAGTAGGGGCCTTTTTTGTGCTTTGACGTATCGCAACCGTTGAGCCCATACACGCCTCATGCCGGATTTCCGCGAACAGCTGCGAAATCGGAAGCTTTTGGGGGAACTTTGAAAAGCACTTGCCGATATTCTCACCCTATCCCGTTGATAGAGAGGAGTAAGCAAAGTGTGGCTGTACGACGGCGCGCCAGAGCACCTGGAATTGAAAGTAAGAGATGCGCAACCCGAAGAGGGGGGCTACGTCATGCTGCTGGTGCTGGAAGGTGGCGAGATCCGCTTGCTCGGCACACGCTTTCCGGCAAAGTACGTTGCCAATTGGCGCAGTAACGCAGTTCGTCATGACGGACCGACGCTGGCAAGGGTGGTTGTCCTCGGCCTGCATCCTCGCTACGAGAAGATCAAGCGTTTGCTTGCTACCAGCTTGGCCGTGGACGAAGAGAAAGGCTCGCAAGGGCAGGGAGGGGGGCCGGCGAAACCCCATTCTGTAGACAGCGTTTTTTCGAAGGCGGAGTTCCTCTTTTCAATTTCGCCGGCGACCAACGCTCACCTGGCTGAGGCGTCGCAGCAGCTGGCCCAGCAAGCCTGATCCCCGAAGGCAACACCGTGGCCAGCGAACTTTTCGATTTTGACAACCCGTGGCGCCCCGTCTACGAGGGCCGGCAAGCAGCCTCCTGGCTGGGTGCGACCGTTGGGTGTATGGCTACGGCTACGCTCTTACCTCTCCCAACGACCTTCGGTACCGTTACTGCGAGCGCGTGCGGTGTGGTCGGTATGTGGCGGGCTTACAAGGCCTGGGAGAGGGCCTCAGACAAGTGGCGGACGAGCTTTGCACAGAAGGAGTTCATCACCATTCCGGACCTGTTCAAAGTCAGCGTGCCCTTCGCGCAGATGGAAAACGGCCGGGGCGAGTTGACGCCCCAAATGTGGATGGGACGAGGCTTCCACTGGACCGACATTGAGGCGTCCAAGATGCATTCCTTGATGGGGGCTGGTGTCGCAAAGATGCTCGGCAAGACCGCGCTTCATGGAGACGGAAGCTACTGGCTGCATGGCCTGGCCAAGGAAGAGTCGGTTGGAGTTCCACTGGAACTGCTGGAAGGGCATACGCTGATCGTCGGCACCACGGGTGTGGGGAAGACAAGACTATTCGACATCCTGATTGCTCAGTGCATCATGCGCGGTGAACCGGTCGTGATCATCGATCCCAAAGGTGACCAGGGCCTTGCAGACAACGCGCGCAAGGTCTGCGAGTTCATGGGGCATCCCGAAAAATTCATCTACTTCAACCCAGCTCACCCGGACAAATCCGCAAGCATCGACCCCTTGCGGAACTGGAACCGCAAAACCGAACTTGCGTCACGCGTGGCTGCGCTGATCCCATCAGAGACTGGCACCGACGCATTCGTGGCTTTCGGCTGGAAAGTGCTGCAGGACATCTGCGGTGCTCTCATTGCAACGGAAGAGCGTCCCAACTTGATGAAGCTGCGCCGATACATCGAAGGTGGCCCAGACGATCTGTTGCTGAAGGCTCTTCGCTTCCACTTCAGAGCAAAAGTTCAGAACTGGGAGGAGAAACTGGCGCCACTGATAAAGAAGGCACAGAGCAACACCAAGGATGACAGTCCAGTTTTGCGCGCGTACATCAAGTTCTACAAGGATGTAGTCATCCACGAGCACCCGAACGTAGACCTGGCGGGCCTGATTTCTACCTTCGAGCATAACCGTGACCATTTTTCGAAAATGGTCGCCTCGCTTATCCCCATCTTGTCCATGCTCACAACGGACCCGCTGGCGGACCTGCTGTCACCGGATTTCGAGCCGGGGCACGACAAGATCTCGACAGACATGAAGAAGGTGATCACAAACGACATGGTGTTGTACATGGGGCTGGACTCCCTGGCCGACTCCACGGTGGGCAGCGCGATTGGCTCGGTGATGCTTGCAGACATGACGGCTGTGGCAGGTGACATCTACAACTACGGAGGGAGCTCGAAAAAGCTCGTCAACGTCTTTGTCGACGAAGCCGCAGAGGTGATCAACACGCCGACAATTCAGCTCCTCAACAAGGGCCGTGGGGCCGGCTTCAAGATGTATATCGCAACCCAGACGTTCGCGGACTTCGCGGCACGCCTGGGCGACGAGAACAAAGCGCGCCAGGTGCTCGGCAACACCAACAACAAGATCATCCTCCGGGTGCTGGACGCGGAAACGCAAAAGTACGTTTCAGACGGCATACCGAAGATCAAAGCCCAATCCATGTCCGTCCGCTACGGCCATAGCCTGACGACTACCATGAGTGAGGAGTACGGCGCGGCATATCAGGAACAAGCCACAGCAGAGGAGGCCGAACTGATCCCGCCCGGAATTCTCAGCGAGCTTCCGCCACTTCACTGCTACATACGGCAGTCCGGTGGGCGAACCTACAAGACGCGTATTCCGATTCTTGGCGAACGGAAGGAAATGCCACGTAGGGCGCGCCACAGCACTTCGGAAAAACTCAAGGCGAAGCGCGGCTGACCATGGCAACGAAAGCATCAAGCGAAGGGAAGCACTCGTTCGCATCAATCGTGCTTGTGATCGTCATCTTCGGTTCGTTGGCGGTGCTCGCCTTCGTGCCGGTTGAGGTATTCCAGACCCTTCGAATGCGTGAGCAGCGGCAGATCGTGGACTGGCTCGGCGCGGAGACGGACCAGTGGATCATGGATCGCATCATGGACACCCTCAGTTGGGTAAACGCCGAAGCGGGCCAGATCATGGAGCAGGCGGCTAACAGCGGCAACAAGAAGATCGACCTGTGGCTACTCGATCGCATCCACGCAGCAGCGATCTGGTCCCATGTCGTGTTCTACCGGCTCGGAATGATCGTTATGTGGATGGCATTCGCACTTCCTTGCCTGATGGCGGCCTTCTCGGATGGCTACTTCCAGAGACAGATTGCAAAGGCCTCGTTCACGTCGCAGAGCCCTCGCTTGCACAAGGGCGGTGTGGATCTCGCGATGCTCGTGGGGGCCTGCCTCGTGGCGTGGATCTTCGCGCCAATTTTCGTCTCAACGTTGGTGGCTCCCGTAGCGATAGGCGTCATGTCGTTTGCATGGTGGGTCTGGATGGCTAACCTTCAAAAGAGGCTTTGAAGATGACCGATGCACTTCAGATGGCGCAACGCCGCTTCCGGGCACAGCCCATCATCTGCGCGCGGACCAAGGCGGTGAAGGGCTTGGAGTTGTTGAGCAGGAGTCGACTAGATTTCAACGACCCTCAGGGCATGCTGATTGCCGACGTGGACGCCATCAAAGCAGCATGGGCGGTGGCGAACCACTACAGAGGCTCAATGCGCGTCCACTGCAACGTTGAAATATCTTCCATGGGCAGCTTGCTCTGGACCGACACCATGGTTGAGTACATGTGTCCCGGCGTTGTGGTCGAACTAGTTGAGCGCAATGACAGCCTCACATGCTCTCGCTCGTTCTCAAGAATCTGCCACACAGTGCAATGGGTCCGTCGAATGGGCGGTGTCATGGCCATGGACGACTGGACCGGGAAGGCTATCGAGATGGGCATGCTGCGTGAACTCTCCCCGGAGTTTGTCAAGGTGAACGAGCCTCGGTATCTGAGGGAGCTAGCCGATTGCGGTTTGGGACTGGGCACGCAGATCGTCGTGGAGCGCATCGAGACACTGCAGCAAGCTACCGACGCCGAGCGAATCGGCGCTACGGAACTGCAAGGGTACTGGTGCGACGTTCATGTTGAGCATGAGTTTCCAGCCGAGTTCACGCCGCCAGGCGTCATAGCCAGGAACATGGCGTTGACGAAGGTGGCCTAGATCTGAATCTCAAGCTGTGTGCCAATTACTTGCCTGGCGCCGGGTTTGAGAGCTTGGAAGCCAGCGAGCACATTGTCCGCTCAGGAGGCCGAGCCTCCCGACATGAGTCGGAAAAGAACATCGTCATCCCTTGGACCGAGCCCGCCGCTGGCGAGCCTTGACCGAGTTTCCAAAGCGCTGCCGGTATGAACGAAGGCGCAGCGAAATTTCTGCAAACAGCGCTCCCAGAGCAAGCTTTTCGCCCGAAATTTTTCTGGGTCACTCCGTAGTATCGAGTGCCATGCGGATCGTTCTCTTTGCACTTTTGATGCTTGGCTCTGTGGGCGCTCGCGCGGCTTGCTTTGATGAAGCGGCCGAGCGCTACCGCGTGCCCGTTAGCCTGCTCAAGGCGATATCGACAGTCGAATCTGGCGGAAATCCGAAGGCCCGAAATAAGAACACCAACGGCTCCTTCGATATCGGTCATATGCAGATCAACAGCTCCTGGCTTCCAACGCTCGCACGGTATGGCATCGACGAAGAGAAGCTGCGGGATCCCTGCATCAACACGAACATCGGCGCCTGGGTGCTCGCACATAACGTTGCTCGCTTCGGAATGACTTGGAATGCCGTTGGTGCATACAACGCCACGACCGAGTCCAAGCGGCTCATCTACGCCAGAAAAGTTTCCCGCGTGCTACTGGGCGGTAAACCTCAATCCTGAATGAACTGGCCACTGGCCCCTTGGAGTAAAAATGATTCGGAAACACCAGCTGAGCCAAATTGCGGTGGCGATCTCCCTCGTCTGCGGAGGAGTGCCTGCGCATGCAGCGCTTGTCGCGGGCGTCTGCGAAGTCAACGGAATTGCGGTGTGTGGCGGAGCGAGCGCACCTGCCATCCCTGCAGCGGGTGTTCTAACGATCCGTGGGTATGCGTTCGATATGGCAACGAACGACCGACCAAACGAGCCTGCAGGTGGTTTTGTCGTCGTTCGCAACGAAGACACACTGGTCTCGTACAAGCTTCCCGTCCAGCGGATCGAGGCTCGCCCGGATCTCATTGTGGACAAGATTGATGGGGAGATCACGCCTGAGCAGTACGCCCTGGTGAACTCAGGGTTCATCGCTCAGGTGTTCTCCGCATCACTGCCGCCAGGACACTACACCATCCAGGATGTTCGCCTGTCGATGCGCGTGGCCGGGATGACCGTGATCCCCATTGCGGATGCTGACCAGAGAGGCAGCTTCAAACTCCCCGATGCCAACAGCCCGTTCACGCTGGTGAAGGCCGACGGGACGAACGTTCCGCTGAAGATGACGAGAACCGCGCCCAACACTGTGAATGCAACGGGCTACCCCGCGCTGCGCGATGACAATTTCGAAATCCGCGCCTCCTTGCCTGGCGTCGGTGGCGAAGTGGTGAAGTCGGTCCCCTTTGCGTACAAGCGGCCGATTCTGAGCGTCCCCGTCTCGCTACCAATTGTCGAGGGCTTCCCTGGCACGACGGCCAAGATATCGCCTACCAACCCACTGAACAACCGTTCGCTGGACGTTGCGGAGATCCCTGTGGTCATCGAGTCTGCGACGGTAGAGTCGATGGAGATCAATGGCACGAAAGTGGAGCAGGGTACTGCCATGAAGCTGCCTCGCCAAGCTAACCTGGCTGGCTTGTACCCCACAGTCGTGAAGGATGCAGGAACGGTGGAGTCGATGCAGCCCGTCAAGCTATGGGTTGATTTGCCAGATGGTCCCAACATCATCATGGCAACTGAGCGATGGGACCCTTCTTCCAAGATCATGGTGAAGTCGTCGAAAGATAGTGCAGCCATAAAGGTTGAGGACATCGACATCAGCGCCAAGCTGGAAGGAGGTACCAAGGAAACCTGCTCCACCTTGAGCATGGTGCGTACTGGCTACATGCTGTCGCAAACTGCAGGCGTGAACTGCGCGATCCAGTTCGGGGATCTGCCTGAGGGCTTGAAGTACAACCCCTACGCATCGAACGCGCTTCGCGGATCCCTCCCCGTGGTTGGTGCCAACGTCATCGACTACACACCTGGCGTTGTGTATACCGATCCGAGCACGCGCCAGACGGCGTTCTACCCATCGCGCAAAGGCCCAAGCGCAGTGGCGGTCGAAGGTCTTGTTCCGGCCCCTATCGCGCTGTCGTTTAAGAACGACAAGCTGCTGGACACCTTTTATACAAAGAATGCGGATCAGTACCCTGGCAAGAACTTTGCCACAGTGGACCGGACGCAGGCGCGTGCGCTGGGCGTGATGAACGTGAAAGGGGGCTATCGCGAGATCATGACCCGCATCGTCTACCCCGGTGATGTGGTGAAGGAAGTGTTTTCTTCCGTGGCCGAATCGAATGTGGCACTGATCATGCAAGCGACCGACCCGTGGGAGTCGTACCCGGTGAAGGTCGAGTCTTGGTACCAGCGTGCGCCAGAATTCAAGACCGAACAATCCTTGGATTTCATCGGGGTGCCTGCGACGCCTCTCGTGGATCTTGAAAAAGCATTCGCCTCACACGATCAAGCAGACACGGTGATCCATGGCCAGGTGGGAATACCGAAGGGCACACAAATCGTTTTTGACCCCGCCTCGATGGGGAAGTGGCAGGTAGTGATCCGCGAGGACAAGACAAACAACCAACTGTCCGCACCTGTCGCCGTTACAGAGGATGGCACCTTCACCGTCAACATGGGCCGTCTCACAGCTGGCACGCGGTACATCGTGGCCGAAGCAAAGATGATCAGCACGGACGGCTTGGTCACCAACAGCTCGGTGCTTTCCAAATCGCGCGCCCTCATCACGGCTGCTGGCGAGCGCATTGAAGCCTCCCTGTCTTCCCGCGCTACCAGCGGCAAGGCCCCATTTGTGCAGACCATCAACGCTAACGTCAAGAACTCCAAGATGTTGGCCAACGTGAAAGCAGTCTCCTGGGAATTCCTCCAGGCCGATGGAACGTGGGCGCGTGTAATGCGATCTGAAACAGTTGAGCAGACAGGCATCAACTTTACTGCCCAGGTAGCGGAAGCAGGGAGTGTCACGTACCGCGCAGTGCTGATGAACAAGTACTCCGGTGCAGAGTTCACCACTGATCCCCTGACTCTGACGGCTTTCGACGTGCCCTCGTTCCGAGTGACTGCGCCCGGGGTGGTCCAGGTGGGCCGACCCGTTACTTTGGAAGTCCAGGCCGACGACGGATTCGACGCTGCATACACATGGCGCATCATTACAACTGGCGGCTATGAGGGCGTGAGCGGCGAGAACACCGCAGCCTTTACGTTCACGCCAACCGAAATCAAAAACTATGCGATCGAGGTCAAGGGGCGCTCTGCGAGCGCTCCCGACAACCCAGCTGCCGATGTCACGAAAACGCTCGGGGTCAAGGCGGTAAATCCTTTGGCGGCGCGCGCATCGATCAGCGGCCCAACCTACCTTGAGGCCGGTAAGAGCTATGCTTTCAAAGCGCAGATCAACGACGTGGTGCCCACCACTGCGCAGAAGGCGTACAAGGTGCTCGGCTATTGGAGCCTGCCGGATGGCACGCGTGTGGATGGCACAGAGTTGCAGTTCGTTCCGCGCCCGGAAGACAAGTTGCTCAGCTACTACACCTACGTTGAGGGCTACCCCGAAGAGACAACTGTCGCTACCCTGCCGTTCAAGACCTGGGCATACAACTGGCCGCAAGACTGGAACGTTCGCTTGTCCGCACTGCAAACCGATGTTCCGGCGGTCATCAAGTATCAAGTGGAGACGCCTGGGTTCGACCTCAAGACGCTCAACGGCGAGCCATTGACATACACCTGGTCACTGCCAAGCGGTATCACCCGGTCTAGCGGCAACGACGTGGCAGGGAACTTCACTGTTGCGGCGCAAGGCACCTACCAGCTGGCGCTGCAGGTCTCGGACACGCGCGGGAATGTTGTGAATGTCTATTCCGACGAGTTCACGATCCTGCCTCCTGCGACTGTCCAGACCCAGGCTTCCATGGTGTCGAAATACGGTGAGTCGTACTACGCGCCCGGCACTTACTACATCAGTTTGAAAATCTCGCAGCTGCCAAGAGGAGATTCGTTCCTTCGGAATGACGTGCTGATCAACGGCGCCAAGGTCGGGGAATTCACAGGGAGCGGTAACTATGTTTCCTTCACTGACCCTGGCAACTATGAGGTGCTGTTGCGGACTATCACCAAGGCGGGCAACTATGGCGAGCAAGCGCTGCAGGTCAACGTGCAAGAAGCACCACGGCCGCAATGCGAGCTGAAGCAAACAACCAGCATTAGTGGGTTGCTGCTGACCCCGGTTTGCACGGTCTCTGCGGGTTACATCAAGTCCCTCACTTGGACCTATGACCTGGACGGCGTCGCCCAAAAGGCAACGTCAAAAACGTTCTTGGTGACAAAAGCTTGGCTCGCATCCAACCGTGTCTCCAACCTCCGCCTGACGATCGAATCGGACCTCGGAGCTAAATCCGAAGAGCCCGTGCTGATCCAGTGAAGGGGCCCCCCGTGATTTCAGCGGGGGAATGAAAATTTTGGCGAATTGCTTCGAAAATGGAAGCTTTTCGCCCTAATTTTTTCTATGTGACCCGATAGTATCCATGTACCGCTTGTTCGTATGTGCATGGAGAAATAATAGTGAAATCGGTAACGCCGCTGGCCGTAGTTGCATGTTGCCTCTGCACTGCATGCGTGCCGCGTTTCATTGATGTTCCTCCTGAACCAACAAAGACAGTTTGGGTTGAGCGCGAGGCCGAAGTCCAGCACTCGGTAATAGGAAATTCTGCAAGCCGCGAGATTGTCAGAATTGAATCTGCAAGCAATCAATTTCTCAGCCCGGACGAGCGCGTAGTTTGGGTCTCTGGGATTGATCCTCAGAAGAGTCGATTTCAACGCATCCACCAACGCGGAAGCGACTTGGCGTCGCTACTTCTGCCTGACGCTGGGCAGCGTGGGGATGCCCTTGTTGAGATCTTCAAGTTCCCTATTGTGGGCGGCGAATTGAGCGTTGAAGCCCAACTCGCAATTGAAAGATTTCAGTCCAACTCCAAAGCGCGCTACTACGTTGAATTCCTGAACAAGTCGCCAATGTCTGAAGAGTCAGTTGATTCGATGTTGAGCATCTGGAAGGCGCTTTCCATTCGTCTTAAATCCCGGGGGCTGGGTATGGCCAATGTCATGCTCGGTGGCAACAAATATGATCAAGGCATTGACGCCATTGTGATGGTGCGGGTGGGTAAATAATGACTCCAGTTCCTATTCCAAACTACGTTGACGATCAACCCCAGTTTTTTTTCTGGGAAGTCGACGAATTTTTTCCGTCACTGGTGATATTTATTGTCCTGTACATGTGGGATCAATTGCTGATGGGTATGGGAGCGTCGCTTGTCTTTGTGAAGCTCTTCGGTCGCTTCAAAAACAATCACATGCCCGGAGTCCTCTTTCACATGGTCTGGTGGGTTGGCTTGATGACTATGAACAAGAAATTTGAAAATGGCGCTGTACGCGAGGCTGTGAAATGAAATTCAAAGATGCTTTGCGAAATATGGGCCAGCTACAGGCCATGACAAAGGGGATAATTATCTCCAATTCAATTCTCGCCCTTGGAATGGTATATGCGTTGGTCCACTTTAACAACCAGCGCGACCGCATTGTTCTGGTCCCTCCGAATATGGATGCCAAGGCGGTGATCGCATGGAATTACGCGGACCGGGAGTACCTAAAGAGCTTCGGCCTGTTCATAGCCAACTTGGTAGGCAATATTCAGCCGAAGTCGTCTACCGTGGTGCTGGACGCTGTGTCGGCATTCATGGATCCGTCCATCTACACGGACTTCCGCCGCCAACTCCTTGCTGTGATTGAGGACCCGGTGTTCAGGGCTTCTGGGTCCGTGATCAGTTTCCTGCCTGCCTCTATCCAGTACGAAGCAGAGACAAGTCGCGTCTTTGTTACCGGCACCCTCGTAACCTCCACAAGCGGCGCGCAGAAGTATCAAAAGCAAGTCGTTTACGAGGTGGGTACTTCGATTCGAAACGGTCGCCCATCTGTGACTCACTTCCTTTCGTACGAGGGATCGATTCCCCGGACCGTCACTTGGCATGTCACCCATGCGCAGAAGGAAGGCAAACCAATTCCTGAATACGCGCTTCCCCTTAAGGATCGCAAATCCAGAGGGAAAGTCGATGTCGTTGAGCCTGCAGCGGATCTGTCCGTGATGCGTGAAACGGCATCGCCGAACCCAGCTGCCGCGCCCGATGCCAATGCCACTGGCGAGAACCACGCCGAGCCCTCCACCGCGCCCGCAGGCGCCGCAGAAACCGTTGATATGAAGGAGCCCACGTGATGTTCCCCCGCGCGTCATCCTTTGCACTGGCAGCTTCCCTTGCCTGTGGCGTTGCTTATGCACAGGATTCGAAATCGGAAGCCGAGAAGGCGAAGGCAGAGCTGCAGAAGACCGAGGCGGCTATCAAGGCTGAGCTCGCCAAGCCCATCAGCACGCCGCTGAGTTCGGAAGCAGCACCTGACAAGGCAGCGACAACCGGCAGCCGCTTCGTTACGCGACCGGGGACTGGCGGCGCAAAATCGGTTCGCTCCGCCCCGTCTGTGACGTTGCCCGACGGACCGCTGGGCAAGGCTCCTGCCGACATCTCTCGGGTCATCGGCGATGCGCAGCGCGCGGCTGGCATGCCGCTGGACGCTTACCAAAAGGAAATCAACCTCCCCGGCCTGAAGAAGGACGACCCGGCCACGCGCCCGACCGTTTTGCACACGCGGAACGGGGTGAACGAAATCGTACGTCTCTCCAGCCGCCTTCCGAACCGGATAGCGACACCGTTCAAAGACCCAAGGGTGGTGGGCGATGTGCCCGAGGACGACAGCCAGCAAATCGTCGGGAGCGACGTGTATCTGCGTCCGCAAGGCGAGCAGCCCATGGGCGTGTTCATCGTAGATGGCGCAAACACCAGCCAGGTCATTTCGCTGACGATCATTCCTACCCCTGAGATTCCTGGGCAAAACCTGATCGTCAAGCTGGAGGACCTGCGCACGGTGAAGCCGTTGGCCGGAGGGGGCTCGGCCGAGGAGCAGGAGATCAATCAACCCCGCTCCACAGACTACGTGGGCAATGTGCGTCAGATCATGGCGCAGGCCGTGCGGGGAAAGATCCGTGGGTTTGCTGCAGTGCCGATCGAAGGTGGTACGGCCAAGATGGGTGCGATCGAAGTCACCCCCGAGTACGCCTTCACTGGCTCAACGGTGGACGTGTACCGCTACTCAATCAGGAACGCAAGCGAAGAAGTTGTGGATCTTGCAGAGACAGCTTTCTATCGAAAAGGCGTGAAGGCTGTCAGCTTCTTTCCCAGTATTTCGCTTCCGCCAGGCGAAGCGGGCTACGTCTTCCTGCTTGCAGATAAGCCAAAGTCCGCCCAGGCACAAAGCGAGGTGTTCGAATGACCCTCGCCGCGCAATTCAACAATCTCCAGCCTAAGACCCGTCGTGTCGTAATGGTGGCGGGGGCGATCAGCATCATCTTGTTCGTTTCCTGGTTCCTCGGAAGCGCAGCCGATCGCAAATCGTCGAGCACGCCTCGCGCGGCGAAGCCAGAAGTTACTGTCGTGGCTCCGGCACGGACAACGGGTGTCGAGCAGTTCGGCGCAAAGATGGCCGTGATGGAGAAGCAGCAGGGCGACCTGGCCCAGCGTATTGCAAAGCTGACCGAGGCAGTGGAGCGGCGCACCTCCGAAAAGCCCGAGGGTGCTCCACAAGGCGAGCCCGCCCGCAGAGCAGAGGACGACCTTCCCGAACTAGGTCCCCAGACTTCTGTTTTCGACGCCCCGGCGTCGAAGGCGCCGGCCCTACCTCCGGCACCGCCGATTTCCCAGCCCAGCGTGCCGGGAGTTACAGGCAACGGAGTTACCCCCCATGCGCCGCAGGTACCAGAGCGTGCGCAACAACATGTCGCGTCGAAGCCGCGCGGTATTCGCATCCTGGGGCCCGAAGGCGTTCTCAAGAAAGAAGACGCCGCCGAGAAGCTGAATAAGCCCGAGGACACCCGTAAGAAGGCGCCGGCGAACGACACAGCATTCATCCCCGCTGGCGCGATGTTCACGGGCGTGCTCTTAACCGGCATGGACGCGCCAACCTCAGCGGTCGCTCAGAAAAATCCGATTCCGGCTGTACTGCGTATCAAGCGTGAGGCAGTGCTTCCCAACTATGCGTCGATCGATGTGCGGGAGTGTTTTGCGGTCATTGGCGGCTGGGGTCAGCTCGCTACGCATCGCGCAATGATGCGCTCCGAAGCGCTTTCTTGCGTCCGCCATGACGGCAACGTCATCGAGACGAAGTTGGAGGCTTACATCGTTGGAACTGACGGCAAGGCTGGCATCCCCGGCACTCTGGTTTCCAAGCAAGGGCAGATGATCGCGCAAACGCTGCTTGCAGGCACCCTGGGCGGGATTGGGCAAGCCCTCAACCGCTCCCGCGTCCCATCTTTGAATATCGACCCTATGCAGGATCGTTCGCTCTACCAGAGCGAATCCGTTTCCTCAATCGCCCAATCCGGTGTCGCCGGTGGCATCGGGTCCGCCACCAACATGATCGCCAAATTCTATTTGGACATGGCTAAGGAAACCTTCCCGGTTGTGGAGGTCCCCGCGGGCGAGGCTGTGACCATCGTCGTAACGCGAGGCTCGATGCTGCCACTCAAGGGGTCCACGAATCTGCAGCGCTACGTTGACCCTAGCGAGAAGCCGCGCAGCGGCGCCACTCTGGCCAACCGGGGCGGAAGCCCAAATCAGCATTCCGGAGCTGCCGGCGCTGTCAGCGCTCAGCCCAGGAGTCCTGTCGAACGCATGGGACACGTGATGGACGCTGCGCGCGACGCCACTTCATCCGCAATGGGTAACGCCGACGGCGCTACGCCCAATTTCTCCAACGGTCTCTCCTGGTAACGCATGAGCATGTTCAACCACGTCATCAAGGCGCTCGCCACTGCTTCCTGCCTCGCAATGGTGGGATGTGCGAGCACATTCAACACGGGTGAAACATCCGACTTCGCTTGCGACCGCAACCGCAACTGCCCGACGCCTCTTGAGGTGTATGAGGACACGCACGCCTCAGCACCTTCCGTGCAGCGAGGGCGCACGCCATCAACCTGGAAGGGTGGAAAAGAGAAGGGCGGAAAGGCTGGCGGACATGAACTGCGCTCCGACCTGCTGGCGCTGTCCAGCGAGTCCGCGCTCGTTGTTGCCGGCGAGCCTGCCGCGCGCCCTCTGCGTGAAGCACCGCAGGTCATGCGCATTTGGATTTCCCCTTGGGTCGATGCCCAGGACAACTTGAATTGGTCGGGCTACGTCTTTACCGAGATCACGCCGAAGCGCTGGAGCTTTGGCGAACAAGAAGTTCGCCACCAGGGGATGGCGCCTAGTTTTGTCCCCCGCTGATTCACTCTTTTCATCCACCAAGCCAAGGAGCTTTTTCCATGACGTTCTTCACCCACTTTCAATCTCGCCTTCTCCAGTCGGCACAGGCAAAACAGGCCCAGGACCACGTGGCCCCCGTGCTGCTGGCGCTGGCAATGGTCGTTGCGCTGGCGCCAATGCAAGCGTCCGCAGGTGCAGGCGGTACCGAGTTCACCCAGGTCTATGACCAACTGACCGGATGGTCCAACGGCACGCTGGGCAAGGTGCTGGGTATCGCCGCGCTGCTCGTTGGCCTGGGTGTCGGCGTGATCAAGCAAAGCGTGATCGCCGCCGTCGTCGGCATCGCCATGGCGCTGACGGCAGGTTTTGGCCCTGGCGTGATCGACGGTGTGATCAGCACGGGCATGGCCATCACCACCCCGATCTGAGCCGTAAAAAAAACAAAAAGGGGGGTTGAATGTCGGCAGTTCATCAAGCTCTGAGTCAAGCGAGTAAGCGTTTCACGCCTGACGAGTACATTCCTACGCTAGCGTACATGGAAGAGAACGGGATCTTCCTATGCGACGATGGCCACCTGGGGGTGTGCTACTGGGGCAGTCCGATCCGGGGCGCCGACGACTCGACAGTGGACATGCTCAAGGGGGCATTGTCCCTGTCGCTCCCCGCTGGCAGCTTTGTCCAGGTGTCGCTGCTCGGAATGCCCGACATTGACTTGCCGCTGGCCCTGTACCGGGCGCGTCGTGAAAACGGCATGGGCCGGATCCAGAGTCCGCTTGCTCGTGAAGCCTTGACGGCGTATTCCGAGCGCAGAGCCGACTACCTCAGCGCCTCGCGCATGGAATCGAATTTGCCCCAAATCGGGGTGAAATTGCTGGACCGGCTTGTGGTCGTTTCTATCAAGATCCCGTTCAAGGGTGACAAGCCCGAGGAAGAGGATGTTGACCTCATCGCCGAGTCTGGCGCGAAGCTGTCTGAGTCACTCCAGACCGTCGGCTTGATGACGAAGAGAATGACGGAGGACGAGTATCTGCGCGTTGCATATCGCCTCACGCACCCTTACGATCCGCCAAAAACTGATTCGGCGCGGTCCGACGAGTTTCTCAAGTCCCAGGTATTCGATGTGGGCGAGAGCTTCGATGTGGAAAAGGACGCACTGGTGCTCTCCGACAACACCTTTGCGCACATGCTTGGTGTGAGCCGCTGGCCCGAGAGGAACCCACTGAGCACCATGGCTTTCATCATCGGTGACCCGCTTGGTGCGAACAACCAGCTCAAGCTGCCGTACCACATCAATTTGACCCTGCACTACCCAGACCAGTACAGCAAGAGCACTAGCCTCAAACAAAAGGCTGGCTGGATCAACTACCAGGCGTTCGGCCCGCTGCTTCGCTTCGTCCCCAAGCTCGCTTTCAAGAAGAAGGGCATGGATGTGATGATCAATGCCATCGAGCGCGGAGCGACCACCGTCGAGGCCTGCCTTAGTGTGACGGTCTTCAGCAAGAAGCGCGAGGAGGGCTCACGCCAGCTCGCAGCGCTGCGCAGCTACTTGCAATCGTTCGACTTCTCGACTGGCGAGGAGAAGCGCGTGCTGTCGCCCAGCTTCTGGAATGCATTTCCGCTGTTCCCCACGGCGGAGACGATCAAGAACACATTTCGCTTCAAGTCCCTGGCCGTCGAACAGGCGGTGACTTTCCTGCCGATCCTCGGCGAGTGGAAGGGGACGTCCCGGCCTAAGCCTGGCGAGGGCTACGGGTTCCTATTGCAGAGTCGCCGGGGCCAGTTGATGAGCTTCGACCTCTATGACTCGCCGACCAACATGAACGGCGTGGTGTTCGCGGAGTCCGGCGCGGGCAAGAGCTTCTTTACGCAGATGCTGGTCACCGAGTATTTGTCGATGGGCGCCAAAGTGTGGGTAATCGACGTGGGCCGTAGCTACCTCAAGCTGTGCAAGTGGCTCGACGGGTCGTTCATCGAATTCGGGACGGACTCTGACCTTTGCATGAATCCTTTCAGCAAGATCCAAGACTTGAATGACGAAGTGGGGCTCTTGCAGGCAATGATCGAGAAGATGGCCGCGCCGATCGACGGGCTGGACGATTTGCACCGCTCGCGGATCGAGGAGGCGATCAAGGCAGTGTGGGGAGCAAACGGCCGGGCCTCCACGATCACCGACGTGGCCATGTACATGATTAACCAGCCCGACAAGTATGTGCAGGACATAGGGCATATGCTCTTCAGCTTCACGAGGAATGGCAGTGAAGGCCATTGGTTTGACGGCACCGCCAACCTGGAGATGGACAAAGACCTTGTGGTCCTGGAGCTGGAAGAACTGAAGAGCAAGAAGACGTTGCAACAGGTCGTGCTCATGCAGATCATTTCGGCCATCCAGCACGAAATGTACCTGTCGCAAGACGGTCGCCCAAAGGTCCTCATCATCGATGAAGCCTGGGACTTGTTGGATGACCCGATGATTGCGCGCTTTATGGAGCACGCCTACCGTCGCTTCCGGAAGTACAAGGGATCTGCAGTCATCGTTACTCAGAGCATTGCGGATCTGTATGGCTCTCCCTCAGGGAAGGCCATAGCAGCAAACTCTGCGTTCAAGTTCATCCTGAGGCAGAACAACGAAACGATCGACCAGTCGCAGAAGGAAGGCTATCTGGCTATCGGCGAATTCGGCTATAGCCAGTTGCGTACGGTTCATTCGTTGGACGGGAAGTATTCCGAAATCATGGTCTACACGAACCAGGGCATGGACATCGCCCGCCTCGTTGTAGACCGGTTCACGCAGGTGCTTTTCTCTACTTCCGGAAACGAGCGCACTGAGGTGATCAAAGCAATTGAGGCAGGAACACACCCTGTCCAGGCCATCGACGACCACATCGCGCGCTACGGCTGATCCTGCTCCAGCCAGAACTCACCGCCGTTCGCAGCAATCCAGGACCCCATTCATGACTGATAACCAAAGCGTGCCTGCGCAAGCAGGCCAAGCCGCAGCATTGCCCCTTGAAACCATCGCCCCGGCGACCCCGGCGACCCCGGCGACCCCGGCGACCCCGGCGCATGCCGGCGGCGTCAGCACATTTCTGACCGAACTCGTGTTCATGATCATCATCGCTGCAATGGTCTCAGTCGCGGTGACGGTGTTCCTGCCTAGATGGCTGGGCACGGCGGGGGGGAAGGCTTCGCTACAGGACTCCATCGTCACCGTCAATTTTGAGGCGATTGTGCAAGATCAGATCTCTGCCTTAAGCGACCAGGTGCGCGTTGGCGCAATCGAGCCCAAGGACATGCCTAGGCTAAGCGAACAGTTCATGTCCGCCCTCTTGGCAAAAATCAAGTCCCAGACAGAAGAGGGAAAGATCGTGTTGCGCAGCGAACAAGTACTGGGCGCTCCCGATGACATCCCTGACCTGACTGACCGCTTCCGCACTGAGCTGCAGCGGGAAGGGCTCATGGTGTCGTGGTCAAGTCTTTTCGGACATTCCGATAGGGGATGTTCGTTCAAGCTGAGTGAGCTGCCAACGCCTGCTGCATCTCGTAGTCATTGGGTGACTGGTATCCCAGCGTGGAGTGCAACCTGATAGGGTTGTAGAAGCCCACGATGTAGTCCGCGATGTCCGCCTGGGCCTCAGCATGGTTTGCATAGTCGCGCTGCCAGACACGCTCCATCTTCAAGTTCAGGAAGAATCTCTCCATCACTGCGTTGTCCCAGCAGTTGCCCTTGCGACTCATGCTGCACACCAGGCCATGGCTCTCCAGCAACCCCATGTGCAGTTCGCTGGCGTACTGACTGCCTCGGTCCGAATGAACCAGCAATCCTGGCTTGGGGCGGCGGCTTGTGATGGCCATGCGCAGCGCCTCGCACACCAGCTGTGCTGGCATGCTCGGGGCCATGGCCCAGCCCACTACTTTTCTGGAGAACAGGTCCAGCACCACCGCCAGATAGAGCCAGCCACTGCGTGTGCGAACGTAGGTGATGTCGCTGGCCCATGTCTGGTTGGGCTTTTCAGGTTTGAACTGGCGCTGCAGCACATTGTCTGCAACAGGCAAGCCATGGCGGCTGTCGGTGGTGTGCGTGAACTTGCGCCGCCAGCGTGCTCGCAGTCCGTGCGCGGCCATCAAAGTGCGTGCTTTGTAGCGCCCAACAGCCCAGCCTTGCAATTTCAGCTGTGCACTCAGGCGGCGACTGCCGTAGCTGCTCCCACTGGCATGGAAGACTGCTTTGGCCTGAAGGCTCAGTGGGCTCACTGCAGCCTTTGTGGTGGCGCGCTTGCGCGCCGCGTACCAGCCCGAGCGGCTCATGCCCAACACCCTGCACCACTGGCTTACTGGGGCCTTCTGCGCCTGTGCTTGCGCACTCATCAGGTCCTGAATCATTTCATTTCCCGGGCGAAGAAGGCCGACGCTTTTTTTAGGAGTTCATTGTCCGATTGCAGTTGCCTGACCTGCGACTCCAATTGCCGAATGCGTTGCTGCTCGGCCGTCAACGGCTTGCCAATACCCGGACGTCCGGCCGCCTCTTCGTCGTACTGCGCCAGCCAGCGGCGCACCGCGCTGTCAACCAGATCCAGATCCTTGCTGACCTGAGCCACGCTCAGATTCTGTTCTCGGACCATCTTGACCACTTGTAGCTTGAAGGCTGCGTCAAACGCCCTGCGCGCTCTTTTGTCTTTCATGTTCGTCATTTCCTCTGGGGTCTATGGGCCCCTATCGAGGTGTCCTATTTCATTGGACCATGACATGGAGCGCAAGCTTGAAAAGGGTGATGCGCCCACCGAAGCCCGCAAGGACGCGCAATGAAATCCTGGATGAGGAAGTTCTTTCGGGTGTGGCTGGTTACCAATGCGGTAAGCATCGCCCTCATCACGCTGGGCCTCTGGCTGTCCGGCCTGCGCATCGGGATTGATGTCCAGCGCCTCATCGGCGAGCCCGCTTGCATGCCCTCGTTGGTCTACATCTGGAACCCAGGCCTGTCCGAGCCTGCAAAAGTGGGCCACTACATCCTCGCAAGGATGCCTGCTACCGGGCTGGGCGTTGGCGCGCGCCCCGGGGACCGCATCGTCAAGCGCGTGCGTGCTGTGGCCGGCGATACGGTAAAGGTCGAGGGCACTGAGCTGTACATCAACGGCAAGCATCAAGAGGACGACAGATTGTGGTTGGCCAAGAGCATCCCCGGCAAGGCGCCGGGGGACTTCGATCGTGAGGTGACGCTTGGGGATGGTGAGTTGTTTCTCATGGGAACAACGAAGGAAAGTTTCGATTCCAGATATTGGGGGCCTGTCAAACGTGAAGCGATTCTTGGTTCTGCTATCCCTCTGTTCTAGCTCGTTCGCCTGGTGCGCGGACCAGGCGGAGAGCAGGGCACCTTGGCTCAACAATCTGCCTCCTGCGGCAGAACCCACCGCCATTGCACCGCAACAGCCCGCAATGGGGTCGTTGCGCGACTTCCTTATGCAGCCTGCGCAAAAAGCTGAATGGATGGAAGAAGCCAAGCAGCGGGTGCAGAGCAAGGCTCCTCAGTCGGAGGCAACCAGCAATGCGCCGGAGCAGGACTTCGACATGCAGGTGTTCATTTCCACGGGCATGCCCGAAGGCGTCCTGCGCCAGTTGTTCAAACAGGCGCTGGCCAAAGAGCCCAAACGCATCCGCTTCGTTGTGCGTGGCTTCGAGCCGCAGAAAGTCGGCGCGCTGCTGAGCAAGCTGCGCCATCTACTTCCAGATCCGTACAACGATGACGTCATAGTGGAAGTCGATCCGAACGCGTTCCGAGCCTACGCGGTAGACGCCGTGCCGGTGTACTTGATCAAGGACAAGGCAAAAAACAAGTGGTTCGAGATTCGCGGAACCGCTAGTTTGGACCTCGCACGGGATTTTGCGCGCAGGGGCGGAAGCTACAACGCTGGCGACCTGTATCCGATAGCGGAGCCGGACATCCTGGCGGTGATCGAGGAGCGCGCACGCAAATACGACTGGGAGCCCGCGATGAAACGTGCCCAGGCACGAGCGGCCCAGAACCTGCGCCCAACCTTCGATCTTCCCACCTCATCGCGCAATGCGACGGCCTACTTCACTCCGACTTTCACGGCGCCGCATGACATAACTTCTCCAGGGCAAAACGGCAGAGGGGAAGTCTTGATCGCTCGCGCTGGCCAGACCTTCGCTCTACTCGACTACACCCGTCTGCAAGTTCCCGTGTTGGTCTTCGACGCAACGGACACCCGCCAGCTGAGCATGGTGCGGCAATGGATCCAGCGACCCGAGTACAAGGGCGCGGATGTGTTCGTCGTGGGCTCGAATGCTGTTGCGCGCGACGCGACTACACCTTTGTCATCGGACCTGCAGCACCTGCTCAAGCGTCCTGTGTTCCCAATGCCGCGACGCCTGGCAGAGCGCTTCGGCGTGGATGCAGTGCCTGCGATCGTGGAGCAAGAGGGACGCAATCTGCGAATTCGCTACTTCGACGCAGCATCTGGACTCGCAAAGTGATCATGAAATCAACCATTCTTCGCGCTTTGGCGATTCTTGGAATTCTCGTGGCTAGCCTTTTCGGATTGGACGAGGCCTATGCGCAAGAGGAGGGAGCGGGCTCCGGGGATACGTCCTCCGCACGCGCTATTGACTGCAGCAACTACAGCCCTCTTGAGACGATGTTCAAGGACGTGTGTTGGAGCGGGATGTTTCCCTTCCGGCTCATGGGGGCAACGTTCATGGATGGTAAGTCGGGGGTGCCGACTGATGCGAACAAGGACATCCTGTGCAAATGCGGAGGGAGTCTCTCGGACGCCAAACTGCCCCGCATTGGCTTCACGCTTGGGTTCTGGGCTCCGGCAAAAATAATGGATGTGACCCGAAAGCCGTACTGCCTGCCGTCTCTCGGGGGGATGAAGTTGCCGCTGGCTGGCGCTGAGTTCCTTAACGGCGGGGCGAACATGGGACGAGGGGGGCTGAACTCGTTTTTTGCGAACTGGGCGCTCTACACGTTTCCGATCATCTACATGCTCCGACTCATCGATGACGGCGCCTGCCCACCCGATGGAATGACCGAATTCGACCTGCTGCAGGTTAGCCCTGCGTTCCCCAACTGGAATGACGTGCTCGGTCGCTACACCACGTTCATCAACCCCGAGATGCTGCTATTCACGGGAGTGACCTCTCTTTTTGCCCTCCCCGTAGATGCCGCCTCATCGTCCTTCGGTACACCCATTAACGCGTTCTTCTGGACAGCCGGCGCGTGGGGTCCCATGTACCCAATCACGGGGTTCGCGTCAGGGTCCGGTGACACAAAAGCCGATCCAGTGTCTCTCACAAGCCTGACCGCAGTGCGCGGAATTTCGCTGCTACATCGCCTAGGCCTACTCAACGAGACCATCGGCAAAGCTAACGTCTGCGAGCGCAACCCGCGATTCGTAATACGCAAAGACGCTTACCGTTGGCAGTTTCTCGCTCCTTCCCCGGAGTCGAACGGCCGCCTGCCTGGCGCTCCTCCGCCGACCGCCACTACATCCCAGGTGCGAGAGGTAAATCCGCCTTCTCGATTCAGCACTTGCAACCATGCCACCGGCGCGTCTTCTGCGGCTTGGGGGATGTGGCGGGATGTTCCAGCGACTGGCGAAGACCATTCCTATCTGATTTTCCAGTGGACCGATTGCTGCTTCGGTATCACTCCGTAAGAGCCTCGCATGATGCACAGATCTGATCTTCCCGAGGTCTATAGGCCGCTGTCCCGGAACCCAGCTATCGTTTGGAGTGGGCGGCTCATGCTGTCGTGGGCCTTGGTAGTGATGCCTACCACTTCCGTACTCACCTACGCTCAGGCGCTGCCCGCGCCTTCTACGGCTGCGCAGAATGAGTGGGCCGCGACAGCGCGCACCCAGGATGAGGGGACCGCGAACCAGCTGATCAACCAGCGTGCGTCGAAGCTCATGCGTAGCCAGTATCAAACTGGAGCGGCGCTAAGGTCTCCAAACTTGACCGAGGACACGTCGGCACCGGTGCGCACACCGAAGATGGTCGCAGACCCGGGCGACGCAGAGCGCGCGGCAAAGCAAGCAGCTCGTGTGACACAGCGGACGCGTGAAGACATGGTGCGCAGCGCCCAGTCGGCGAACTCAGTGGCGCAAGAGAACTACCAGCGCATGGATTTCCATCAAAACACGCTGGAAACAAAGAGGGCCGAACCGGGCGTCAACCAGACAACGAACCATCGCGCCAACTTGAACGAGATGATGCCGGGGTTCAGCGACCAGAAGGTGGCCGAGATGCATGAGATCGGCGCCCAGATGTACAACAACCCAGAAAAGATGGAGTCCATCGCCGAGCAAAACAGGCGAAACCTCCGCAGAGACGGTTGCCGTCGAACTCAGTTCGCGCTGAAGTCGCGACAGAACATCGATCTGGCTCCTACATCGCCTGAACATCGTATTCTCAAAGTCGAGTTCTTCGACATCGAGAAGGTGGCTATTCCGAACACTAGCCCAGTCGATCATCAGTTCATCACAAAGCCCACAACGTACAAGCGCGGCAAGGTGGACATGCTGAGGGCAACGCTTGGCGGCGTGGCCAACGTTATCTGGGACCAAGTCGATGAGACGTTCGCGATCCGCTACACGTACACACCCTTCGCCGAGCCCACGGGGCGCAACTACTTCACATACAACCACTGGTTCGGTGTCTCACGTGGAGGAGCCATCGAACGGGTGCTCGACCCTGGACTTGTGAGCTATGGAACGCCATCTGATGGCTGGAAGCCAGTTGCTGGATATGCGGTTCCCTACGGCGTTTCAGCCGCGTATCTCGCCGCTGATCTGTACCAGTCGGAGGTGACGTATTCAAAGCCAGTGGACGGCGTGCCATGCCCTCCGGACCCGCCCGAGCAATGCGAAGTCCCATCTGTTGGTGGTGACCCCGTACGTTGGTGCCCAGGGGCCTACGGTGCGAACATTGTTCTCATGTACAACGATGCCGCGAATCCAAGCCCGGATCGCTTCGGCAAAGAGTTCAATGACAAGCTTGCGGCCAATGCAAGCCGTAACGATTTCTCCGCGAACGCCGATCTACGCTCAGGCGTTATACGCGGCGTCAATGCTGGAAACAGTGATCTGGCCAAGCAGCTGATCGGCTCATGCCGACGTGATTCGGTTTCGCGTATCGACGTGATTCAGGGTGGCACCTACGGAGATCCCGATATTCAAATGTGCTCTGAGACCCTTGTGAACCCGTTTCCACAAGGTTGTCAGGGTGTCAAACGCAGTTTCGGCCTGGCATACGTCGGTGAGCACAACTTCATGTCGGTAACGGCATTCAACAAGGTCAAGGTGCCGGTCATCGACCCAGTGACGAAGCTGCAGGTCAAGGACGCGGAGGGTTTCCCTCAATTTACCTACCGCAAAGATCCGATGAACGTGACAGGCTCCCTGCGAACCGACTTCACGATCATGGGGGCAGCTACATGCCCAGCGGGGGAGAACTGCACCACCGAAAAGCTGCCTGACGATCCGCGCGGATCGAGCGAAGGCCAGTACGTGGAGTACCGCCATACCCCCATGGGAGGTGACCCGAAGCTCTTCGTGGTCAACGGCGTCTATGCACAGGCTGGAGGAACGGGAGACTTCACGGACTATGGCGTGTCTGGCTCAAGCTGGATGCCGACAGGAACGGTGTTCGCGGACGGCACACTGCACGAAGTCAGGCTAATGGCCAAGATCTACAGCATTGCGATTAACAGCTTCGCGGGCTGCGAGCGCTACATGCAGTACGCCGCAGACGGGTTCTGCAAGGGTGCAAAGCTGACCTGCACGGATACGGCTCCAACGCGGACGGTTGGCGACGTCACTTTCGGGCCCAACCTTCCGAACCGAGGGATCGTCGAGTTGCTCAAAAAATGGGGCACTGATGCATCAGCGGTCGTTCAACCAGACTACGACAACGGATCAGGCGCGGAGCCAACACCGAACGGGCCGCCACTCAAGCTGCTTGACGATCCGATGTGCTGGCAGGCTAACGCCGAATCGTTCACGAGCTGTGCCACGATGGAGGTAAGTAGCAGGCTGAAGACCTTCATGCGGGACGGTGCGGAATGGGCAACCGACTGCAATCTGGCGACGGACGACAACGATGTGCCGCTGGAAAGCTCCCCCTCATGCAAGCGGGCGACAACACGTGATGAGTGCGACAACCGATTCAAAGGAATTTTCACCGGGCAGTGCTACAACCCCTCGATTGCCTACGACTGCGGCGTTACCCGAGAGTTGAAAATCCCTGTCTCGGTGGAAGAGCAGGGCGATGCATGCTCGGGTGCAATGCGTTGCTTGGGGACAGAGTGTCATCGGCCGAACTTGACTGGCTCGCATCAAGGAGATTTCGCTCGCGCTGCTTCGGGCATGGAGGCCATCAATCAAATGGTCAATGAAATGGTGTGCGAAGAGACGGGCGAGCCACCAAAGAGCGTGGATCAGGCGTGCACGCCATATATCTTTGGTGGCAAGGCAATGTACTGCAAGATTCCGATTGGGCATCAGATCGGCCTCACACCAAATTGCTGCAAAGAAGCGAGAAAGGGGGCCAAATCAGCGCCCGGCTGGATGGAGTACCTGCAGGCGATGTCCGCATTGAACAAGTTGGGCCGGACGAAAGTGGTCCAGGATGTGATGGCGAGCAGCGACATCTACAACTCGATTGCTCGAACATTCGGTGATGTCTCGTCCGAAGTGACGAACCTGTACTCCTCGGCGGCGTCGTGGGTGACTGACAACCTGGTGGCACCGTTCCGCGCTTCTTTCGATACCCTCATAGGCTCGGAAGCCACTTCGGAGGTGGCGAGCATGGGGGTGGGGGAAGTGAGTAAAGGGTTGGGGATTGAAGGGCTAATGACACAGTTTCAACAGTTCCTATACAAAGGTCTAAATGACGTCTTGATGAAAATCGGTGGTCAAGAACTTTCCGGCATGGTGTTTCAGGCCGCACCGGGCGGTGCGCTCAAACTAACTCCTGGAATGCAGAACTTAGTTGACGGATTAGGCACAGTGATGATGGTTTACTCAATCGCACGACTAATCGGCCACATAATCTTCGCTTGTAAGCAAGAGGAGTTCGAATGGGGAATGAGTGACAAGTGGCGTTTATGTACAGATGTCGGCTCCTGTTGTTCGAAGAAAGTCTTTCTGATTGGTTGCGTCGAGAAGCGGCAGCTATATTGCTGCTACAAATCGATTGTCTCGCGAGTGATTAGCGAACAGATAGTCTCCAAGAACCTTACGGGTCAGCGCCCCTATGGCTTTCGCTCTACAAAAGATGGACGCCAACTGGGTGGCTGCAGCATAAATTGCGGAGGATTCACCGCATTTGAGTTAGCGTCGATAGACTGGTCGAGGATTGACTTGACAGAATGGACAGATACATTGATTGAAGCGGGGCTTCTAAATCCCGCTGATCCGACGACAAACTTCGGTATCTCGCAGAACAAGATCAAGCCATCTATGGCGATTGCCGGAAATCCAGACACAGAAAATGCGTATGACCATAGAGTTCCAGCCGTCAAGTCTGCCGAGATCCTTGGAACGACTATGGACAGGGCTACAAGCTTCACCCATGCTCTTAAGGACGAAGTTGAGGAGCACTGCTACGACGCAAATAAGAAGAAAATGCCGTTCGTATATCCTGGGTGCAATACAAAGCCTTAATTAGAATAAGCGGTTGATGGATTGTGCAGAAGGCTCCTAGAAACAACGGCCGGAGATCGGTTTGGCGGTTGCTTCCAACTCCCGGGGGGCGATGAAATGCCTACGGTACGCCATGCTCCAGATTTTCGATCGCCCCAATTTTTCTTGGAAAAGCTTCTGTTTCAGTAGCTTTTCGGGCCACTTTTCTTGGTCTCACTCCGTACGATAGGACGCGCAAGGGGGCACTCATTTGAGGAGCTCCTGTCGTCTTACGAAGGGGGATTGCGAGATGGATTCTGGCGCAGCATTGATGGCGGCAGTGGGTGGATTGGCAATCGTTGCGCTAGTGCTTGTTGGGGCAGCAAAGCCTGATGGCCAACGCGCGGGCGATGCACGAGATCGAAAGGCCCCCAGGTCGCCCGCCTCAGCACGGGAACGCGTCGGCGTTTCGCCCCGCCGAGCGGTGGCAGGCGGGGACGAGGATGAGGGTACGGCACTCCCCCAATCCTCGCTAATGATTCCCCCGCCTGACGAGGCGCGCATCCAGGCGATCGCGCCCAACAACGACCCACGTAGGCGCTGCTGACATGAGTCTGCGTATGCGTATGAATGCGGGCCTTCTTGTGGGGCTGTTGTCCGGCTATTGCTTTGCCGGCGATGTTGACCAAGTGGTCACGGCAATCCGCGAATCTACTCAGGACACAACGAAGCTAACTGCGTGCCTCCTACTCAGTCAAGCGGCCAGCACATCGAAGGCGGACGCGCGAACCCAGAAGAAGGCCGTCGAATTGGTCACGCAGCGATTGAAGAATCAGGACGTGGCCATGTTGCGCGCCCGAGGGGATGTAGCGCGAAAGGGACTCTATGGCTATGAGCGCAACGAGGAGCTGGCATACCGCCTTTACTCTAAGGCCACACGTTCGGTAGAAGCGGGCTGGAATGGTGCGCTGATGCTCTATCGAAGAAGCCCCAATGGCGTAAGCGCAAGTGATGCGCGCCTGATCTTGGACTTGCTTCAGAAATCTGGCGCTGCCACGCAGAATTCGCGTGGGTTGGTCGGCTCATATTCACATTATGTTGCCGGCCTACTTAACGAGGCAGGCACGGCAGGCAAGCCAGATCTCAAGAAGGCATTTATCCATTACCGAACCTCGGCTCGCAATGCCTACGTGCCTGGCGCTTACCACTACATGCGCCTGCTGGTCCAGTCCATACCAAAGCTCCCGACTACCGAAAAGGGTGTAGTGATGCAAGAGATCCGGATGATGGTGAACCGCTGGAAGTGGCAATCCCCCGAGATCATGTTCTTGGCCGGAGACATCTACGCGGCCCGATGGCTTCCAGACGAGGACGGCTTCATGGCCCAGTACCACTGGCGAATGGCTGCAAGGATGGGTGCTGCTCGTGAAATCGCGGATTTTGAAGGGGCGCTAAAAACGCGGGTGCGCAGGCTTTCGCCTGAGATGGAAAAGCGTCTCGAAGAGGCTATTGAAGCAGGGTATAGAAACACAATGGCCGTTAAAAACGAACTCGAATTCGTCGATCTGTGCGCTGAGTGAATATGAAAACAATCCTTTTGTCGGTAGCAATAGCGACTATTGCAGCTTCCGCAGTTCAAGCGCAGCAAGCAGGAGATCCCTTCAAGAAGACAGAAGAGGGTTGGTTCTGGTACCAGGTCGAGCCAGAGCCGAAAGAGCCGCTCAAAATTGAGGAGGCCCCACAGCAGCTGAAGAAGCAAGCGCCCGCAGTTATTCAAATCGGCAAGCCTAAGAAGCCAGAAGCGCTATCGGTGGAATGGTTCCAGACTGAGTACCCACGTCTGCTCAACAATGCGGTGGACAACCCTACCGACGAGAATGTCCAGGCGTACCGCTATGCAACGCGGGTGATGCTGGATAAGGCAAGCAATTTCACTCGGACCTTTCAGCGTCAATCGCTTCTGGATCCACTTCTGGATGAGTCAGTACGCTCACCATTCTCCAGTGCAATGCGAGGTAGCTACCAGCGGTGGTCCTTGGAACAAAAGAGGAAGGCCACGGAGGCGATCTCAAAAAAAGCCGGCTTGTGGGTCTTCCTAGACGATAAGTGCCATTTCTGTTCGCTTCAATACCCAATCGTGGAACGAACAGCGAAAGAGCGTGGATTTGAGGTGATCTACATCACCCCCGATGGGGAGCGGCCAAGTTGGCTCATGGGGAAAAGCGACGTTCGGAAGGATGACGGCCAAGGCCGCCACCTAAAGATACAGGTAAGGCCCGCCGTCGCGCTGGTGGCGCCGCCGGACAACATCACCGTGATTACTCAAGGGATGCTGTCTCAGGATTTGCTGGAAGAACGGATTCTGATCGCCGGGGATGTTGCTGGACTGGTTACTGGGCAAGCACGTAAAGATGCGTTCCCTGAGGAGCGAGGAATCCTGACGACCGAAGACATCAAGGAAATTGGCCGCGCGCTTGAAAAGGATCCGAAAGCAATTGTCCCCAGCGCGCAAGAAAAAATTCAAAAGAGGTATTGACATGGCAAAAGCTCGAAGGTTCAGAGCTACCGTAACCGCAATCACAATTGCAGCAATGGCAGCCTTAATGCCTGCCGAGGCTAGTGCGGGCCTAAAGGAAGCAATGAATGACATGTTTGTGACCACTTCAACAAATGCACAAACATACAAATCGCAGCGCCTTATGGGGGTTTACGGCGGATCGCTATCTATACGATCGCCCGGAAGAGGCATCAACATTGTCCAGTTTGCACCCCCCAGAATTGACGCGGGGTGTGGTGGAATCGATATCTTCTTTGGCAGCTTCTCATTTATAAATGGTGCGCAGTTTGAACAGCTCTTGCGCTCTATCGCTGCGAATGCTACAGGGTTCGCCGTAAAGGCCGCCATCAAATTGATGTGCAATCCATGTGACGAGATTTTATCGCGCCTTCAACAAGCAATGGAAACACTCAATTCAATGGCGAAAAACACATGTGCCATTGCGAACTCCATGGTTTCTGGCTCGATTGAGCCTAAGCTGAAGGAGCAAGCTGCAAGAGTGGGGACGGCGCTATCTGGCGCGCTTAGCTTAACTGCGGACTGGGTCTCCGGGGAAAGTAAGCGTCAAAGTCAAACACCTTCGGACGCAGCAACGGCTGGTGGAAATGCACAAGCCCGAGATAACAATCCGAATGTGGGCAATTTCGTGTGGCGCGCTGCAAATGAGACAATGGGTAAAGGCGCTAACACCCTCCAGGTCTTCATGACAAAAAGGCAAGCAATTGAAATAATCATGGGTTTGTTTGGTACCACTGTAAACCGTGCAACAGAGGCCGGTGAGAGCTGCGGACCAGGTGTGAATCCGGAGGTCTGTGATCAACCGGTGCAGACATACCCTTCGAAGATTGCCAATTGGGACCAGGTTCTCAAAGCCAGCAGATTCAGTCCTGATGGAGTTGGGATTTACTCCTGCATAAATGAAAGTCAGGAATGTACAAAAATCGATTCCAGCAGGAAACTTCCTATTAGCGAATGGGGTGGTGTCGAGGACATTGTCAATCAAGCGCTGTTTGGAACTACCAGGCCTGAGATTAGAAGTAACTGGACGGATAGCTCCATTGTCGGTTCTTTTGCCAATAAGAGGCCGCTTGTTTCAGGATCGCTCGATGCGAGGTCTCAGGCTATATTGGATATGACACCATTTCCTTTGCTGCATTTCTTGCTTGAAGCGCAGAAGATACCAGGCGCACCTGAGCAGATCGGCCTGATCGTGGCTCAGTATTTGCCAGACTACTTCGGCTATATGCTCGGCATCGAATTGCTTACCATAGGAAAGTCGGCCTTCACTGAGCAAACGAAAGCCATGATGCCAGATGGGTACGCTGCGGAGTTGAAGATCAAAGAAGAGGCGCTCATGAAGATGCGGCCTGATGCCGACAAGATGAACTCTATGGTCAAAGCTGTATACGACTCGTTGGTCATAAATCAACGGCTAACTGCATCTCAAATGCGTGGCGCGTCCGGCTCTGGCGACAAGCGCTAAGGAAGAATATGGCGTTTACTATCTATACAATTTCCGATCCTGTGGTGATCGGAAGTGCGATGACGTCGATGGCTATGTTCTTCGGCCAAGAGTCATTGGTTGGTTCGATCGTCAAGACTGGGCTATTGATATCGCTCCTCTTCATTCTTGGCCAAACTGTCGTCCAAAAAGGCTTGCGGCTCGATGTAATATTGATTCAGCTAATTGTAGTTTGGGTTGTTTTTCTTCCTAAGACGACTGTCAATATAGAACAGTTTGATAATTCGGCGCCGCCACGGGTCGTGGACAACGTGCCGTACGCAATTGCGCTTCCCGCAACGCTGGCCGGCAGCTTTGCCTTAATGATGACCAATCGAATAGAGCAGGTAATGGTCAACGTTAATGGAGACTATCTATCGGTGTCTGGTGATGTGCACCCATTCTCGCCTGCACGGGTGTTGATGAGCTTCGCAGCTTGCCCTCTTGAACCGCTAGGTTGCCTTTCTCAGAATCTAGTTGAGACAATGCGCCTTGCGGTACGCTACTGTTCAGGCCCTAGCTTGTCTAAAGCCGAATTTGCTAACCAGCGCTATGTTTTGAAGGCACTGTCGGAAACTCTGACGGAGACTGGAAGTACTGTGATCTATGATGATGGTAATCCGTATGTAACGGGCGGTGGCGGCGGACGCGCTGCGTCCTGCTCAGAAGCGGCCTCATACCTTAGAAACTATGAGGATAGTGTTGGCAATGGAAGCAGTAATGAGGTAACTGAAACAATAAAAAATCTCGCAAACAAAGCAGAAATAAAGCAAAACAAAGCAGTCATTCGCGATGATGGGACGATTGACTATGATACCGCCATGGGAATGATCAATAAGTTGACCGATAGCTCCTCAAGGATTGATACCAGGAGTGTCTTCAACATCATGACATATTCAATGGCCGATTCGCTGAAGTATGTTGGCCATACGCCAATTGATCAGCCGATTTCCATAATGAGAGACTCGGGGTTGTTCAATTGGGCAAAATCTGAGGCCTCCCAAAGCATGATGGTAAGTACAACAGCTCCAAAATTCATGGATGTGTTGTTCTTTATATTCATTGCAAGTACGCCGATAGTCATGTTTATGCTTGCTGCTAACCCCCAAAGTGGGGTAAAGGTGGCTGTATCGTATATCGTATTTGGGCTGTGGACTCAAAGCTGGATTCCGATGATGGCAATCATTACAAGTTGGTATCAGCGAGATATTCTGAGTATTCCTGCGCCTATTCCTCCATTGGGCGAACCTTTATCCCCTGCGTACATGGCGATGATGATGCGCCAGACGATGACATCGACGATAGCAGCTGGGAACATGATCCAGAATGCTCCATACCTGATGTTCGCGATACTTACTGGCTCGATGTTTGCCATGTCGAGCATGATCAGCAAAGCGGTTCCTAGCGGGAGTGGTGGTGGCTCTACAGGAGAAGCAAGCGGCGCAGGTGGAAGTTCTGGCGGTGGGAAGGGCTCGCCTCTTGTTGGCGGCGCAGGATCCGCTGGCAGTCCTATTCTTGCGCAGCGCGCTGCAATTGCCGGATCCGAGAACGCAATGCGTGGAGGTATGACAGGCGATTCCGTTGGAGTGCTTGGCGATGCGTCTGCGAATTTATCTGGTCTGGGGAGCATGGATTTCGGTGGCGGTGTGGCAAGCTCATCCAATTATTCGTCTGAGACGTCAGCAGCCGCGCGTCAGAAAGTTGAGCAGTCCCAATCGCAGGCGTTGAACGACACTTCTTCCTTAATCGCATCCGGTGGTAAATATCTTGATGGGGCAAAAGTCGCAAATTACCTGTCCAGCCGAGGCAGCACTGTGACGTGGGATGCTTCCACTGGAACGCTTAGTTCTGATGGGCAATCAGTGAATCTGCGCACTGGGCAAATGAACACAGCTGCGAGAAATGCAGCCCTCTCAGGGAATATCCAAGCAGGAATTAACTCAAAGGACTCTCTCCCAGGGAAAGTACTTGGGACCTTTACTGGGATATCTGGGAGTGCAGGTATTCAAGCCTCCACTGGAATTAGTCATGGAGTAACCCAGACTGCGGGCCTGGACGAACTGAAGAGCTTAAAGAACGAGAGGAGTGCATCGTCAGGTGTTCGCGACTCAGCGTCCAACGGTGAAAGTGCCAATACTGGATCGTCTGGAAAATCTGGCTCCCAGTGGTCTGAAATTGGGCAGAAGGCGACGCAGCTAGGAAATACACTCACGAAACTTGCCTCAAGCGCAAAGGCATTGGACGAGGCAGATAAGCTCTCAAAATCGGCGGCTATGGATGCCTCCGCAAAGACAGGCGCTAAGGTCGAAGGATCAGACTTTGTGAATAAGTGGGGACAAACGCAGGCAGGCAAGAGCGGCAGCGATTCGCGCCATCAAGCTGAAGCTCTTGGGAAAATACAAGGTGCGATGGGAGGCGCATTGACCGGTGAGGCACTTCAAGGCTTTCTCAGCTCATTCGGGAGTAACTACAGGCAAATGGAGCAGGCTTTCGGATCTGGCATGAGCAAAGACCAGATGGCAGGCGCGGCCGCTTGGAAAGCCTTGACCTCAATGAACGCCTCGGCAGCGAGCCCGTCGGAAAAGCTAGCATCGCTAAATGCGATGGCGAAACTTGCCACGGCGGCAAACATTGCCGACGTTTCTGCAGGTGTGGGGGCAGCCGCTGCCGCCGTCGAACGTGTTGCGGCAGTTGAAAAGGGCCTGGCGAGCATGCAAGCCGGGATGAAGCCAGCTATGGCGCAAACTGAAGCGGCGGTGAAGAGTGGCCTTGATCCGGATCGGCAGAAAGAACTTGCAGCTGGTGCAAATGACCGGATTGCAGGAGGACGCGCGGCTGCGGGCGGAATCTATAGCGAAACCATAGCTCAGAATGGTGCAGTTGAAGCGAGAGCTAAAGAGTCAGTTGGCCAAGCTCAGCAGGGTAACGTTCAGTTCGAAAAGCATACAGGCGATAGCACGCCATTGGTCACGGGAATGGCAAATGCCACTTCGCGTCAACAGTTCGTTCCTACAAATGATGGCGCCGGATATGCCGTTGGCGGTAAACCTCCATCACCATTAGAAAGGCTTCAGGATACTCAAGCTGCGTTAAACCTGAAGAATGCGGCGCCCAGTGACCCAGGTGCTACGCTCAGATCTCTGTATGCCGGAAGTGTTCCGCAGGCAGACGCAGGTGGCCTTTCTTCCGCTGTTTCTGCGATAAGTGGAGCTACAGGAAAGGCACTGGATTCGGCGGGATTCGTTGCCGGGTCGCTATCGGATGGAGCTAATTCCGGTAGCAAAACTGCACAAGCCCCTTCAAAGGATCCTGGCGGGTCTCACCTTCAGTCTGCTGGGGGCCAGTCTGCGCCGCATAGCCAAGCGGCCAAGCCGGAGTTGAGCAGCCATTCTCCCGTTGCTTCGGCCATCAGTGGTGGCTCTGTGAATATGCTGAGCGCGGCGGGATCCGTGGCTGGAGCACTAGTGAATGGCGCTCCAGCCGGGAGTAACGTTGTCACAAGCGTTTCGAAGGAGGTAGGTGGTCCGTCAGCTCACTCGCCAGTGACCGCTCCTTCGAATGGGCAAGCAGGCTCTGCGGCTCAAATTTCCAAGGGTGAAGGGGGTGGGCTTTCGCCCGCTGCTGCCGCAATAAATGGTGGCACGGTGAATATGCAGGGAGTGGCTGGATCGGTGGCCGGATCAGTAACAAGTGCTGCAAGCGCTGGGAGTACGGTCGTTCAAAATATTTCAAAAGATGTCGGTGGGGCGTCATTACCGACATTAGGAACTACAACTACTGTCCCACAAGGAGGCGCCTCGGGTGGGGTGGGGGCAGCGCCGGAGCAAGATGTTGGAGGAAAGCCAGGACGGCCGGTTCCCGGAGGCGCGACATCTCGTCAAGTCCCCGGAGAAAACAACAAGAAATCGATTGCTCCCCCCAAATAAAAAAGAGGCCCTCGTAAGGACTCATTCCCTAAACATACATAGGATGTGGGTGAATGAGCGTAGAGCCTTGTCAGAATTGATTTTTTTCTACGAGTCATTGCGGTGTAGAGATACATCGTAATACATCGTAACTACAAAGCGCCGAGGGCAACTTCGGCGCTTTTTTCATGGAATTTTGGGCGTGGATTCGCCCAGCACCTTGCGAACGGCACGAGCAAAGCCCACCTCGAACACCGTCCGTCCGCGCTCGTTGACGATTTCGCCGTGGCTGCCTTCCTTCAAGCCGCGCTCTTCAAGGTAGCTTGCCGAAACCGCTTTCTGCAAGGCTTCACGCTCCGACGACGTCAACTGCGCAGACAGGGCGAGGACAGCCACCGGCAGTGTCCCCGGAGCAGCAGAGATGGTCGCCCCTAAGGGACGTCGATCCACGGTTACCAGCGTGTGGGCCTTCAGCACGTTGAGTTGCGCTTTGAGCTTGTCGCGCTCAGCGATGACGGCCTGCATGATGGAGCGGATGGCAGGGTCTTCGATGCGCATCAGGTAGTCATGGCTCGCCAAGGTTTTGGGTAGCTTGGGCTCAGCGGGTCCGGCATAGGCGGACCACGCTTTAATGAGCACCCGATAGTCGGCGGACTGGGCGTTGTAGAGCGCTCGGCCTTTCAGGATGCCTTCGGCTTCAGCTAGGCGGCCGATGGCCGGCAGGGAGAAGTCGCGCGAGCCGGCTGCGTGCTGCCGGCGGCAAAGCTCGTGCATTTTGGCCAGGTTGGCCTGTCGATTGGAGCGTCCGCCCTTGTCGAGCAGCGACGCAAGCACGGCGTCCGGGTGGATGTCCGTCATGCCGCTCATGCTGCGTCTCCGGTCAAGGGTCGGGGGCCGGAGGGGAACGACTGAACCGGGCGGTCGGCGTGCAGCAGCGAAGCGAGGTCCATGTTGAAGTGCTGGCTGAGGCGTACGCCTGCGTCCATCAGGCGAATCACCTCCCGCTGGCCAAGCACGGGATTCGCAGCGTTCATCTGCTGGGCCAGTCTTCGCATGAAGGCGTTGCCCGCGAGCAGTTGCTCCTGCTCGCCCAGAAGCATGAACACGGGTGGCAGGTCGTCACGATAGAGCACACCATCGAGGAGTTGGCTGCGGCGGAAGACCGCCTTTCCCGGCTCCAGGTCGGGGTAGACCTCGACGCTGTCGCAGACACCGCTCAACTGGAGCAGTTCGGAGTCCGTCTCCTCAAAGGCAACCTGCACGTCGGCCACCTCGCCGACCGTGACCAGTTGCGTGCCGTCGCCTTCTGCGGCATTCAGCGCAGCCTTGCAGCGCTCAATAAGACGCCAGCAGGCCACCAAGTCTTCGGCCAAGTCGCTGAAGCGCTTCATCGCGCTTTCCCACACCCGCTCGGCCTGCCGGTAAGCGTCCTGGCAAGCAAACGGATGTCCAGCGTCCTCCGCGTCAGCCTTCTGCTTTTTCAGGCCCTGAAGCTCCTGTTCGCGCGCAAGGCAGGCGTTGCGTGCCTCGTCGAAGTGATAGGCCAGTGTGTTGAAGTGGGCTGCCAGCGCAGGCAGGTGGTGTGGTTCGGTCACGAACCAGCGGCAACGCACGCAATTGCGACTGCCGCCCGGAACCGCTCCGTACTTCGGAGCGGAAGGTGAGCCTAGGTTTGGCCCGCCGTTATAGCAGCCGCCCACAACGCCGTTATCCTCAGTCTCACTCGTGTTGCCACCGACCAGACACAGACCATGGTGCATCGGCATCCAGCCTACCGGGTTGCGCGCAGCGGGATGCTGCGGGATGGCAGCGGCAAGGCTGGGCACGCTGTTGCAGATGGCCTTTTGCAGCAGTTCGTCGTGTGCGGTATCCAGTAGGAAGTTCTGGATGCTTGATTCCTTGCGCGCCTCCAGCCGCTCCGCAGCACCATGCAGCACATCTCGTATGTGGGTTGCGCCGGGCTTGGTGTAGTAGAGCGTCATCAGCAGCCGGCTGTGGCCGACGAGTTTTTGCAGTATCGGAAACGGTACCTGCCCTTCCAGAGCCAGTGCGGTGATGAGGGAGACGCGCAGGCTGTGCAGCGGGAAGAGGGTTGTCCGCCCATTGTTCTGCTCCTCTGGCGGCGGGAGGAAGCGAATCGGGTTTCCGTTACGGTGGGTTTCACCCAGGTCGGCGAGTCGCAGTTCGAGCGCTTCCAGCAGAACGAACCACGCCCTATCCATGGAACCATCCACCATCGCCAGATGCCGCTCGTCGTCTCGGGCCTCCGGGAACCTGAAGAGGAAGCAAGCGTCAGGATAGCCAGCGAGCTGCACCTCGCTCTTCGCCTTGATGTGGCGGCCATCCAGTTCCGTCCAAGCTGCGCGCCGTGAGACGGGGTTGTACTTCTCCTGCCAATTGCGCAGCTTCTCTAGCCAGTAAAAGACGTCCTGATGTACCGGTCCACCTAAGGACCAGGGCAACACGTAGCCTTTCTCTGTACCGGATTTGGCGATGTCCGCAGTCTTGTTGGTGTTGATGTGAAGCACGGTTGATGCATCTTTACCATCGGAGAGCGGGTTGCTGCGGCGAAACACCCCTTGCTGGAGGGGGCGTCGTTCGCTGCCCCGTGCAAGTCGGTTCGTATTCAAAGTCCACTCACCCGCTGAATAGCGCCAGGTATCCGCTTCGCCCGAGTCGAGCATGCGCACCTGGAAGGTTCGCAGCGGCAGGATGAGCTTCACGAGCAGGGCAACCCAACGCACCGGGCTCCACATCTCCAGCACCTGGCCACCGCGATATTTCGGACTCACCTTGCGGACTCGCCACACGCAGTCGGGGTCGTTCCGGTCAATCTGGCCCTCGGTCACTTCAAACCAATCAGGTGCACCTTGCCCGCGCTGGCCAATTTCCACACCCAGAGCGCTCTGCGCCCACGGCCAGTCGCAGAAGTTTGGGCCTGCTGCCAGCATTTGCCGCAACTCGTCAATGTACCCATAGGGCAGTGGCGAGTGGACGCTCTCATCCCGCCTGGGCAGGCCACTCTTGGACATCCGGAGCACAGGGTTGCGGAAGGCTGGTGAGACCACCGGTTGGCCATTGTCGTCGGCTTCGCTGAACTCCCGCAGCAGCACGAAGTGCAGGAAGGCGTGGATGTTATTGTTGTACTGGATGCCATTCGCTGAATCCGGGCAGGTCGTGCGGTAGAAGTCCGGCAGGACCGTGCTGCGGGCCAGGAACACCGAGGGGTCAAGCGGCAGCCCCTGCTGGACGAGGTAGCGTTCGAAGAAGGCCGCCAAGGCATTAAGCCTCCACCCAACCCCGCTCGTTTCCCCTTGGAGCCACTCCACTGCCAATACGCGCCAGGCCTCGAGTTGTGGATGCTCCAGTTCGACCCAGCGCAGGGTGATGTCGCTTTTACGCGAGACCCTTTTGACCTTGGGAGCCGGGGCGGTAGATGACTTGGCCGTAGTCGTTGTTTTCTTTTCGGTCATACGGATTACCTATTCATCTAGCTCGATACCCGGCTGTGGCCGGCCCAGCACAGTCGGAGGGCCGGCGTGCTGAGCCCGCAGTCGCTGCGCGGCGGTTTCAAGTGCTGCGATGGCCTCGTGGGTGGTCGCTTGCGTGTAGACCTGCTGGCTCTCCTCGGATGCGTGATGCATAAAGCGACGGATGAGCGACTTATCGACATCGGCGTTGCGCAGCCGCCGACCATAGGCGTGACGGTGGCCATGGGGTGTCGTGCCCAGTGCCTTGCCGACCGTAAGACCGATACGTTCACAGGCGGCGGCATGCGCCTTGTTGTACTGGTTGAGCGTGTACACCCCGCCCACTGGCTCTCGACTGAGGTTGATAAAGGCAAACGGGTGGCCACGGTCGATACGCGCGACCTGCTCCAGGTAACGGTGCCAGAGTTGCAGGAACCACTTGCCATATTCTGGCAAGAACCAGTACGCCTGCTTGTAGTAGGCCGCGTCATGCGTACCGCCTTTCCAGCCGGCATGGCGCCTGTCCATCAACTCATTGCGAGGCACAAGGCCGAATTGCTGGGCAAGGTATTCCGCCCGGTTGCCCTTGCGTGACTTGCCTCTTTCATCGCGCCAATCGGCGGGTGCTCCGCCATGGCTCGGGTGATGGATGAGCACCCTGGCCTGACTCGGGTTGGCTGGGTCCGGGAATACATCGGAGATGTAGAGGTGGAAAGGCTCCGACTCTCGGAAACCGGCCCCGTGCAGCAGCAACGTGATGAGCATGCCACGGTAGTCCTGGCGTCCAGCTGCATGGAATCCCTTGGCAAGCAGTTCCTCGAAACGCTCTTCCGGGAAGGCTGGCGGTTCACCCTTCTCAACTCTCGGCAGGCGTTGGCCCCGGACACGGTGCCCGGTCTCGGCGGGGGAAGCGTTAGCCGCCCAGGCGTGCCCGAGGAAGGCCTTGCTGCGCCGGTACTGGTAGGCGGCTTCATCGGTCTGGCGGTCGAAGGCGCCGCCCGCGTAGCGCGGGTTCACCTGGGCCGCCTCGGGACGCATCTCGCCGAGCCAGTCAAAGAAGTCGGTCAGGTGGGTGACGATGTGCGAAGCATCCTGCGGCGAGCGCGGCGCCCAGCAAAGGCCACTGGGGTCCAGACCGGTCGCACGGTCGAAGGTGCCGGTGTACAGCCGCTGGGCGAAGTTCTGGAACAGACGGTAGGTGTCGCGCTCGCCAGGGTTGGATTGCAGGTATTCGAGGAACATCCGCACCGAGCGGGTCACTTTCGACATCCAGGCCAAGCTGCGGTCGTGGCTGCGGTACAGGCAATAGTCCAGCAAGGGCTCCAGCACCCCCGCCGGGGTCAGTAACGCAGGCAACTCGGCGTAGGCCCCGGTGGCATCAGTATGGACACGGGCTTTGACGGTCACGAACATGGTCGACCTAGACAGCCAAGGTGCGCAACAGGTCAGTTGCGCCTTTGAAATCGATGTGGCGCGCATGCATGACCATATCCATGGCGCCCCCACCGCAGCGCTGGAGCCGGGTATCGAAGAACTTGGGGCCGCGCAGCAGCAATTCGAAATCCCGCCCTTCAACATTGATGTGATAGCGCTGGGTGCCGTGCGTGCTCAGTGGCTCAAACGTGTCGTCGGCCTTTACGTAGCTCTCCAGCTTCTCCAGCATCAACAAGGCATCGAGCTCCCGCCAGCGCCCCAGAGTCAAGCTATCGACAAAAAGTCGTCCCATACGTCCCTCCCCCGGACCCCACCTGCTACTCGTCTTCAAAGAAAGACGGCTACTCGAAACAGCCAGAGATAGCGCTGCATCTTCGCACTCAACCTACATAAGATGCAAATTCATGGAATAGCTACAAGATAATTAGGTCAAGAAAAAACCCCTGCAAGAGGGGTTTGAGTAGCTTCCGACAGTTAAACCGTCCCAACTATGTATTGATTGTTGGGGGGAATAATTAATTAGGGCCTCTTTTTAGTCAATATCATGGTCTCTATGATAGTTGCTGTTGTGGATGTTGGTTGCATTCCAGTGTCTCTCAGGGCTGGTAATGTCCTTCATCGATTCATTAAATAGATTTGACTGGCTGTTCTGGACATCGGATTCATTATCTTTGTTCTCTAATTTGTTTGCTCCGAATTTCAACTGCCGTAATAGGTAATAGATTACGCCTGCAGCCGCAAGCATCAATATTTCATCTATTGGAAGCATACGAATCCCCTTTCTGAATTGATTATATGGAAGATAGGCAATATTTGCAAATACTTTGCTTTATTGTTGAAAGTTCGCGCCTCCGTAGGCTTCGCACAGGCGGCGAGGTATGCAAGAGGTGGTTTTCCTCGAAAAGTGCATTCTTTTCGAGCTTTTCGCGGCAAAAAAGGCCTGCCTTGTCGATAGCATATACGAGTCTATAGTCACTCTTGAGCCAGCCCATGTCCCGCGAGATCAGTCGTAAGGTAATCCGCCGCTTGCTGGAGGTCAGCGCTGTTTTCCTCCTCGGCGGCATGTCGCTCCTCCATGCGTGCGAGTCAAAGCTGCCCCCGGGCGCTTCAGCGAGGGCGGACGAGTTTATCAAGGAGGGCAAAGCATGGAAGGCATATGGTGCGATGAACATAGAGGCGTCGAGAGGTAGTGGAGGGGCCTATCGGTACTTGGCGACAATGCTAGAGAGGGGGCGAGGCGTTGAGCGCAGCGCCTTCGCTGCTCGGCAGTTGAATTGGATGGGTTCGCAATACCACGACGCCGATGCGATGTTTCACGCCGCCAAGGATTTTTATGCGCGCGGACATCGCAATGACGGTGATGATCTAGCCGAAAGAGCCGTCCGATGCGGGCATCCAGAAGCGGCGTTACTTCTGGCGGAACGGCGCGCTATGGAAGGTAGAGCCAGTGAGGCGTTGACATTCCTTACGCTGGCTATCGAAGCCAGTCTCCCTGGGGCGAAGTATTTTCTGGCCGAAGTGTATGACAAAGGTTCTCTTGGTCTGCCGAGGGACTATGAGCGTGCATTCTATTGGTACTCGCTTGCAGCGAAGGACGGCATCGCGGAGGCAAAGTCCGCGATGGCTTACTATTTCGTTCGCGGTTTGCATGGGCAGCAGGATGATCTTGCAGCACTGCATTGGTATCACGAAGCGGCGAAAGGCGGACATGTTGATTCGATGACCGCCTATGGCTGGATGTTGATGACCGGTAAGGGCGCTTCAGTGGACATTGGGGAAGCAAGCTACTACCTCAGCCTGGCCGCAAAAAATGGTGATAAGCAAGCAGCGAAGTTCCTCAAGGAAATCAAAATGAAGCGCGATGAACGAATCCAACTTTCTGCTTCCCCTGCGCTCAAAAATGATTAATTGTTATATGGCCCAAGTTTGCGCAGTCTTTGCAAGTTGGCTCGGTATTGCAAGTTTAGCAAGCGGCCTGAAATCGTACAGCACTGGAATGCATGTGATTCCGCACCGATCTAGGGGGGGGCAGTTCCTAGCGGAATTGAAGGGCGCAGCACAGCAGATCCTGCTGAAGTTGCAGACCGCAGTGGACAGTTCGCATGATGCTTTGTCACGGCGAAACATCAGCCTTGCCATGGTGTTTGCCATTGTGCTCGCAAGTGGCGCTACGCAAGCGAAACCGACTGATGCTCAGATTGCACGAAATAACTTCGTCCAATCTATTCCTGTGCTTCCATGGCTTAAGTTGGCTGAGACAACTATTCATGAGGTGCGGACGCCGATTCAGCAGCTAAAGAGCCAATATCAGGGAGCTTTACTTATCCAAGAAGGCACGTCGGCGGAGACTGGAGGCATGTTTATAAACCTCTCCATGGCCTTGCCAGAGGGTATGTTGAATGAGCCTGGCCTTCAGATGCTGACGCTGGATTTCGATGAGCGAAAGATTCTTCAAATGGTCGTCTTCAGAGTCAATCGCGGATGGAAGGACAGGAATCTCACACCCTTGGTTGAGAGGATGACTGGCCGCTACAGAAACCTGGCTGAGCCGGATTTCCTGGGGGATCCTGACAGCGAGGCAACTGACAAAACATTGCTATTCGATATAGGGCGGTTCGCTATCGAAGTGCGTTTGCCGCAGCACGGAACTTACGCAACGGCAACGTTCACCACCAAGACTATTCTGAAACGGTTGCGAACAGTAGATAGCACGATTCACATCTTCGGCGACATGCTCGATAGGTGACATGGAGCGAGATAGGACAGCTCTGCTTATTGCGAGATCTAGATCATTTGTAACCGGGGGGCACAGGCAAAAACCAAGAATCGAAAATTCTGCGGTGCTGATGCCGACTGAGGGCTGGTTCTGGCCAAGGTGAAGCTGATCAATGTTGGTGCGAAGGCGAATGCAGAGAGGGGCGGCAGGACCGTGTTGCGGTGTGAGCTCGTCAAAGGGTTAGAGCGATGCGGACCGGGTGAAGGTGCTCGGCAGGCAGCTGGCGGCCGCCGCCCAGCTCTTCCCAATTTGGGCACTGCCGCGTACGTGTTGGAGATCGAGAGCTTCAAGCTGCAAGGTGCATGGCCATCGCTCTTGGAGGACAGGTCGCCACGAGCCTTGGGGTGTTCAGCGGTTGCAGCGTTGGCACTTGGCCGCTGGACTCCAAGGACCTTCAATCAAAGCCGACGTTGAAAGAATGCAATTAATTAGCAATCAAGTAATTGCAATAAATTGATGTGTAGTAAGCAAAAAAGCTCGCTTTCATGGGGTTTCATCTGGAGCTATTTTGATTGCAAATAAAGTGGAGCAATAATTGAAATGATGATTAGCAAACTTATCGCTGCAGCGCTGACGCTCATGGCTACAGCCACGCTGAGCCACGCTTCTCCAGAGACGGATGCCTTGTCCCAGAAGTTGATGAAGTCGATGCCCGGCCTGACTATCGACTCGCTTAGTCCGAGCGCCATCCCCGGCCTCTACGAAGTGGTGTCGGGAGGGGACGTGGCGTACGTGACTCTGGACGGCGTACACATGATCCAAGGGACGATGTTCAACGTCCCTGCCCGAAAAAATTTGTCCGAAAGGACGCTCTCCACGCAACGCGCAAAGGCGCTGCAGGACTTGGATCCCGCAAGCCTGATCGTCTACAAGGCCTCGGGCCCGGAGAAGCAGGTGATCACGGTGTTCACAGATCCCTCCTGTCCGTACTGCCACCGTCTGCATGACGAAATCCCCAAGCTGAACGAGTTGGGTGTAACGGTGCGCTACGCGCTCTATGCCCGTTCCGGTGAAGGAACCTTGACCTCGCGCCAACTTTCGGAGGTTCTCTGCGCCGCAGACAAGAAGACTGCCCTTATGCGGTTCTTCGCGAACCCTTCCTTGAATTCCTCGGGCGCTGATTGCGACCAGGCACAAGGACTTGAGCGCATTGCTCGCGCGGCCAACCAGGTTGGTTTGAAGGGGACTCCACACATCGTGACGAACACTGGCTACGCGTCGTCTGGCTACATGCCTGCGCCTGAGCTTCTACGGGCCATCCAGCAGGGAAGCTGAGTATCATCTGTCTGCGCTGTCCTTTTATCCTCCCTCCCTCCCTTGTGACAGCGCCTTCGCCGCCCCTTTTTGGGGCGTCTTTTTTTGGTTCCGGCTGGTGAGTAAAAGCGTTTCACGAGATGAAAATGGAGTTGACATCATGTGTTCGGCTTTGCTTGAAACTTTACTTCTGCAAAATTTGAAGGGAGAATTTCGTGGATGAGCAAAAAAGCTGCCACGAAAGAATTGGTTTTCACGATTCCCGAGGATCTGCAGTTCTCGGACTTGGAACTCCGTCTTGACGATGATGGGCTGGTGCGGTTCAACTGGGAGGCGATCGAGCGTCTGTGCGCGACCTCCAACATCAACCCGGACTTTTTCAAGCTCTCGTCCCCCGAATACGTCGGAAACTTGATTTCCCACTGGTATGGCGTGCACCTTTACAACGGGGGCGCCCACGATCCAGAGCAAGAACGCGCCCTGTCTCACGGTGACACCATGCACTGGGGCAGCGAGCAGTTCCAGCACAGAGCCGGTACGGCCTAGTTCGCCCAGCTCCAGTAAGAACGCCCCGGAGAGACGACCTCAGGGGCGTTTTTTTTGGTTTGCCGGCCGGTTTACTTCTTGGTGAGCAGTCTCTTCCAGTCAGCTTGGCTTGCTGGAAGCGGGACGTTGACCATCCGTTCTTTCTCGCCGTCGTAAACGAGTGGCAGGGTGTCCAATCGTGCGAGCAGTGCCTGGGTGCTGTTGTCCTCCATCTTGAAGACCCCGGTACCTAGGATGCGCTTCACTTCGGAGTCCTTGCCCATAGACTTGGGCTGGAGCCAAGCCACATCTCGTGCTTTCTCCGCAAACTCCATGGCCTTAGCGAGCCCGGTGCCGCTGATCGTCTCCGCGCCGTAGGCAATGGCCATTGCGGCCGTGGCGAACTCGTCGTGTCCTGCGGACACAAGCACCAGGCGCAGAGGGCGCACCGCCGCGCCTTCGCGGCGCAGAGCTTGGTGAAATCTCACCAAGTTGAGCAAGCTGTCTCGCCCAGCCTGTTTGCCCAAATCCACCACGAAGCTGACAGCCGAACCGGCGCCGCCTGGCACAACAATGGCGTGCATGTCCTGTGGCCGCAGAGCCTTGGCTGGGTTGTCGGCAAGCTCACCACGAACGAAGCGCTCCGTGTCCACGTTCACATCGCGGTTCTTCTGCATGTCGATCATCATTCCGACCATGAGGTACCGCTTGGACTTGTCCGTGTAGAAGACGTAGAGCTCTTTTTTCCCTTCAGGTGTCGCATCAGAAAAGCTCGTGGCCTCAACCACATAGCCCTCCAGACCAGGGAATGGTGCCTCTACACGGCGGATCACCTTCGGGTTTTCGACCCTGTAGTTCGCATCCGCGCCCAGCATGTCCTGCAACCTCTTACTGTCCTTTAGCCAGTCAGGGAGGTCCTTGCTCTTGGAATCGATTGGTTCCGAGCGCAGGACGCTAGGAGCATCAAGGGCCGCAGGAGCGGCTGCTGCGTCTTGTCCCTTGGGCTTGCCATTTTTCAGGAGACCTCCAAAGTCAACCGCGTGAGCGCTTAGATGGGCGCACAGGCCGATGATCGATGCGGATAGGATGAGCCGTTTAAAGCGCATGTCCAGCCCCTTGAATGATGCGGCTCACCATTCCGTTGAGCAGGAGGAGAAACTGCTGGGGATTGCCCTGCGCGTTGTCGGGCGTCACGACGAAACGCCCAGCCAGCGCAACAGAAGGAGTGGAGGTGAGCTTGTACGTCCGCACGAGTCGAGCGTGGCTCGAAACGCGGTTCTCGACGCCCTGGCCGCGCCCCTTCAGGTACGCCTGGACTGCCTTGCCCTCACCGCCTGCTTGGACGATTGTGCGCAGCACGTCAGTAACTGTGAGCCTGCCTGATGGGGGCGTTCCCAACTCGGGATCACCCTGCAGCTTCATGTACATGAGGTAGTCGTAAGTTTGTATGGCTTGCGGCGCAACGTCTTGCGTGATCAGTCGGCCCAGCACCGCGTTAAATGCGTTTTCGCCTTCGCTGGTGATCAACGGGGTGGCCTCGAAGCTGAGAGGCTTTGGAAGGGTTGCTCCCCATTGCACCAGGCCATTGTGATAGTTGCGGCAGAAGGGACAGTCGTACGAAAAAAGCAGACGAACTCGGGTCAAGTCACCCTTGATAGGAGGGTTCAGAACCTCGTACGGCTTCATCTCCCCAGCGTCGGTTACAGGCGTTCCGGCCTTCGCCGGCAAATCGGCTGCTTTTGACGGGAGTGCAAGGCTTGCGGTGATGCCTGCAAGGGTGGCGAGAGCTTGTCGCCGTTCTGTGAGGAGTGTCATATTGAGCAAGGGGTTCAAAGAACTTCGCGTCCGGTGACATCCAGGGCCTCTGCCAAGGAGGTGTCACCACTGAGCACGTTGAGCATCGCGTCATGGAGCAATGTCCGATACTGCGGCTGCGTCTCGGCGGCGCGGGCGAGATCCTTCAGGCTGGACTCTTCGATCGCCAGCCGCACAGCCTGCGTGGGCAGCAACAGTTCATAGATGCCCTTGCGACCACTCCATCCGCCCTTGCAATGCTCGCAACCGTGGGGGTTATGTGTGTACAAGGAGGAGTGGGCGGAAATCGTCTCGGCGGGCACGCCCGATTTTTCGATGAGCTTAGCCACTTCATGAGTCAGCGGGGCCGCGAGCCGGCAGTGCTGGCAGAGCCTTCGGACTAGGCGCTGAGCCAAGATTCCGCCCATCGATGCAGCCAGGACGTTGGGGTCCACTTTCAGATCCAACATGCGGCTGAGTGTCATGAGCGCCGAGTTGGTATGGAGAGTCGTCAGAACGAGGTGACCGGTAAGGGCAGACTGAGCAGCAATACCTGCAGTCTCGTCATCGCGTATTTCGCCCACCAGGATTACGTCCGGGTCTTGCCGCAACATCGCCTTCAATGCCTTGGCAAATGTCAGCTTCGGGTTCACCTGAGCCTGCGTGAGTCCCTCGATGCGGTACTCGACCGGTGTCGTGGTCAAGTCTTTTCGGACATTCCGATAGGGGATGTTCGTTCAAGCTGAGTGAGCTGCCAACGCCTGCTGCATCTCGTAGTCATTGGGTGACTGGTATCCCAGCGTGGAGTGCAACCTGATAGGGTTGTAGAAGCCCACGATGTAGTCCGCGATGTCCGCCTGGGCCTCAGCATGGTTTGCATAGTCGCGCTGCCAGACACGCTCCATCTTCAAGTTCAGGAAGAATCTCTCCATCACTGCGTTGTCCCAGCAGTTGCCCTTGCGACTCATGCTGCACACCAGGCCATGGCTCTCCAGCAACCCCATGTGCAGTTCGCTGGCGTACTGACTGCCTCGGTCCGAATGAACCAGCAATCCTGGCTTGGGGCGGCGGCTTGTGATGGCCATGCGCAGCGCCTCGCACACCAGCTGTGCTGGCATGCTCGGGGCCATGGCCCAGCCCACTACTTTTCTGGAGAACAGGTCCAGCACCACCGCCAGATAGAGCCAGCCACTGCGTGTGCGAACGTAGGTGATGTCGCTGGCCCATGTCTGGTTGGGCTTTTCAGGTTTGAACTGGCGCTGCAGCACATTGTCTGCAACAGGCAAGCCATGGCGGCTGTCGGTGGTGTGCGTGAACTTGCGCCGCCAGCGTGCTCGCAGTCCGTGCGCGGCCATCAAAGTGCGTGCTTTGTAGCGCCCAACAGCCCAGCCTTGCAATTTCAGCTGTGCACTCAGGCGGCGACTGCCGTAGCTGCTCCCACTGGCATGGAAGACTGCTTTGGCCTGAAGGCTCAGTGGGCTCACTGCAGCCTTTGTGGTGGCGCGCTTGCGCGCCGCGTACCAGCCCGAGCGGCTCATGCCCAACACCCTGCACCACTGGCTTACTGGGGCCTTCTGCGCCTGTGCTTGCGCACTCATCAGGTCCTGAATCATTTCATTTCCCGGGCGAAGAAGGCCGACGCTTTTTTTAGGAGTTCATTGTCCGATTGCAGTTGCCTGACCTGCGACTCCAATTGCCGAATGCGTTGCTGCTCGGCCGTCAACGGCTTGCCAATACCCGGACGTCCGGCCGCCTCTTCGTCGTACTGCGCCAGCCAGCGGCGCACCGCGCTGTCAACCAGATCCAGATCCTTGCTGACCTGAGCCACGCTCAGATTCTGTTCTCGGACCATCTTGACCACTTGTAGCTTGAAGGCTGCGTCAAACGCCCTGCGCGCTCTTTTGTCTTTCATGTTCGTCATTTCCTCTGGGGTCTATGGGCCCCTATCGAGGTGTCCTATTTCATTGGACCATGACACGGGTCCTCGATAGTGATGATCTTGACGGCCGGTTTGATCAGCTGGAGCAACACGCCATAAAGCGTGGTCGTCTTTCCCGACCCTGTTGGTCCGGTGACCATCAACATACCTTGAGGCTGGCTTATGACGCGCTGAAGTGCCGCGTGAATGTCCGCTGGCATCTCCATTTTGCTTAGGGGGGTCAGGTTTTCACTCTTGTCGAGCAGGCGGCAGACGATGGACTGCCCCCGCGCCAGGGGAAGGATGCTGACGCGAAATTCAACGTTGCGGCCGTCAACGCTCATCTCGAATTTTCCGTCCTGGGGGGCTTGCGTTTCGATCAAAGAAAAGCGACACCTGGAACGAATCTTCCGGTCCACCTCACGCCCGATGGCGAGAGTGAGGCGGCCTTCCTCTTGAAGTTCTCCCCTCAACCTAAAGCGGACGAGACAATCTGATTCTTGGTCGTCGAAGTGCACATCGCTGGCTCCGCGACGAGCAGCTTCCCTGAACAGATCGTTCATGTAGGTGGCTACGGGCGCGTCCTTGGAACTGGTTGAAATGAATTCCGCAGCAGGCCCACTGGTCACCTGCATCGCGACTTGTTCGGATGAAGAATTAGCGTTCATAGATTCTTAAATTGACGCGTAATTGTCCGATAAAAAATTGCTTTGTGTCAATAATTGTTACACCTCTGCGTGCGCTTCTAGATGTTCTATTTAATTGGCGTAAAGGTGCAATTAAGTATTGCAATTCTCTGCAATTCGTTCAAAATTGGAACTGTCTTGCGGGAGCTGTTCATCCGGGCAGCGAGCCACAAGCGTTTGCCCTCCGGGGTTTGGAGCATCCATGTCGCCTCACCTGCCCGGCACGAAGCCGGAATCCCTTGCGATCCTTGGGAAGATCCTCCCGCCCGCGCAGATCCGCCGCTTCGAGCGCATGGACCGTATCTCGCAATGTGTGGAAGTTGCCTCGAACCTAAATGCTCGCCATCTCTACATGGAGGACTCCGAGCTGGGGGGGCAGCTTGCCGAGCTTTTGAAGCTGCTCATCCGCGAGAAGGCTGAAGCGCAGATGGAGCACTTCCACGCTTTGGACGATGCAGGAGCGATCAATGCCGGACGGCCCTTTGGCTTTGCCGAAGCACCTAAGTTGATGCCGCGCTTTCGGGATCGAATCACCTCTCTTATCAAGCGCGGGCGGTGAGCATGGACAAGCTTTTCACGCGCGTCAGCGAACGCGCCACTGGTGCATTCCTGGTGGAGTGGCAGTGGTTGCCGCACGGTGCGGCCCAACCTACGGTCGGCTCCCTGAGCTTTGAGGTCGATGCCTACCATAAGGATGATCGCGGGGCCCTGGCAGAACTTAAGGGGCTGTACTACTTGCTTGAGCACAAGCATGTGCACGGCGAAAGGCGGCTCGGAAATGGCGTCAAGCTTTGCGTTTCAAGCGGCGCCATCCGAAAGGCGCTCGCGAAGAACGCCTTGAAGAAAACCATGTCCGGAAAGACTGACAAGGCAGCTGTTGCCAATGCGGCCACCTTCCTCGCGACCAAATACTTTGAGGCGACTGTAGAGGTTGCTCGCTGGCCAGAAATGACGCCGAAGTCCGTTGTGCCTTGTGAAGAAGTAGAAGACCTTGGTAGGCAGTTCGACCGTATCACCATCGACTGCCCTTTGTTGGGCGAGTCTGTCTCGCTGTCGCGGCACGCCATGCATCGATACGTCGCACGGATCGACCAGAAGCGCGACAAGCTCGATGAATCGGATTTAAGCAGCGTGGCGGACGCACGATGGACCGCTGCTTGGCGCTGGTTCGCCCGCATCTTTCCCAATCCCAGCCTTGTCCGCGCTGAATTGCTTCCGAAGGTGAAGGCGAAGTTTGAAGCCAAGTACGGCAAAGATTGCCACTACCTCCATTTCCAAGATGCGGGTGTGCTGCTTGTAGTTCGGAGAGACTCCGTGGGGCTGATCGTCGCGACGGTCATTCGCCTGTCACCCTATGAGCCGCTGATCGTGCTTCCTGATTACATGGTTGGGCAGGGCCTCGTCAAAGGGCATCTCCACCTGTCTCGTAAATAGGCATCGAGCCTAAGGTGCATCATGAAAAATTCGATTTTTCAACTGTGGCAGACGGTCGAGGCCCTGACGCCCGCTGAAGCGGCCCGCATCGACGCAGCTGATCCGATTTCCCCCGTGTACGGGCTGGCGATTGATAGTGTGATGCCCTGGGAGGATGTCGCTCACCAGCGCAAGCGGATCGAGGCCGGATGGCGCTGGCAGTACATCGCTCAGTGCGGCATCTACTCCGTCGATGAAGTCTCGCGCCTTCTCGTGTCGGCTGCGTCCATGCCTGAACTCCCATGGCAGGAGCGATTGGGAGCTCGGTCACGCCTTTTCGATCTGGCGATGGACAGCAATGGATACCCCATCGCACATACATTCGCACTTTCGCTAGCCGCCTGGGCGAGCGGCCTGCTGATCCGCGAGCGGGGAGATGTCGAGAGTCTCTTAAGTGGCGGGGTGTCGCGGCTTGAGGGACTTCCGGTGCCAGGCAACACGCTTCCAGAGGTTCGAAGTGGCTATGCGGGCTTTGACATGCTCTCTATGGCGCTGATGCAACTGGTAGCGGACCAGGTCGAATGCATGCGAGAGGAAGCGCGCCCTGCTGGAGTGGCTTGGCTTGCGCAACTCGCTCATGAGGTGGCTGAGCGTCTGGGCATCCCTTTGATCGCTTTCGACAAGCGGGCTCCGCTGCGTGTTCGTTCTGTGCGCGTCAGGGTAGCAACGCAAGATATCGACTCCTCCGCCAAGCCCAGTGCCCCGGACATTCTTACAAGTTTCTTTGTGGAGGACCTCAGTCGTGCTGAGGCTGCCTTCTCTACCGGCAAAGCAGGAAAGGGACTGAGTCAGTTTATTGCGGCTGGCACGGGAAATTTCGAAGTTGATCGAGTCGATGTTCGTGATGAGGATTGCGCCGAGGTAGTGCTCGACCGCATGCGCCCGGACAGAATCCCCGTTGGTAGGTGGCCCTCGGACCACGCGTTGGTCTTCAGCCAGCAGCTGGCAGTGAACGAAGCCGTCTCAACGCTGGCCGATGACGCTGGGCTGTTCGCGGTTAACGGGCCGCCTGGTACTGGTAAGACGACGCTGTTGCGAGACGTGGTGGCGTCGGTCGTAACCCAGCGCGCCATGCAGATGGTCAAGTCGCGTACGCGGAAGTTCACGGACAAGCAGGTCTTCAAACTATCCGGGGTGTCGCTACCCTTCTACAAGATGCACGAGTGCCTTCAGGGCTCCTCGATCGTCGTGGCGTCCAGCAACAACGGGGCCGTCGAGAACGTGTCTCTTGAGCTCCCGGGCGCCCAGGCCGTGTCTCAACGAGTCAACCCGTCGTACTTCCCCGAGATTGCGTCGAGAATCATCGGTAAGCCCGCATGGGGTCTGATAGCCGCGCCCCTCGGTAAGCGCTCGAACCGCAGCGAGTTCCTGAGCCGCTTCTGGTGGGGCGAGAGTCGTTCCGCAGATCCTGACTCCGAAAAGGCACCCGGCTTGCGCGAGCTGCTGCGCTCCATTCAACAAGGTGTGTTGTCGCCGCGCATTTCCTGGGATGACGCTGCCGCAAAGTTCAAGGAAGCTGTGGAATGCGAAGAGCAAATTCGCGCCAAGATGCTGGCGCTGTCAAAGTTGCCTGAGCATGTTGCCCACATCACGCTTCGACGGAACAGTGACCAAGCGGCACTGACTCACATTGAGGAGCAGCTTTACGAGCTGGAGTCGGTGTCCCAGGCTCTACGAGTTCAATCCAGCCTCGCTACAAAAGACCTGTGGGCTGCGGTAGAGGCGGTCAACCGGGCAGAAACGGCTCAGAAACTCCATTCCCTGACTAAGCCCGGTGCACTCGCTTGGATGGCGACGTTGGGGCTGGCAGCCCGGGAATGGGGTGAGAGAAACCAGGCGCTTCTTAAGGAAAGCCATGCAGCACGCCAAGCTGCCATCGCCAAGCAAGCCGCACTCGATGCGATCACTTCTGAAATGGAGCAACTCAACGCACACATCGAAGCACTTACCAAGCGACAGAATCTGCTGGCAGAAGCGATTGATGCAGCCGAGGCCAACTTGGAAACACACGAATCCAAGTTGCGCGCGGCGATCAGCGAGTTGGGCTCCAACTGGCCGATGATCAACGTCGATCCATCGCAGCGTGAGCATTCCTCGCCCTGGGCCCACCCGGCATGGCTGAAAGCCCGTGAAGAGGTGTTCCTGGCTGCCCTGGACGTTCACCGTGCCTTCATCGAGTCGCACCCTACGCAGATGATCGCCAACCTTGGGCTCGCAAGCGATTGGTTGAATGGCAAGCCTATGCCGCACGACCTGGCTAAGCTGGCGCTGGACTCGCTGTGTCTTGTTGTACCTGTGATTTCCACCACTTTCGCGTCGATGCCGCGCATGTTCGCCAGCGTTGGTGGCCAGGCAATCGGATGGCTGCTGATCGATGAGGCGGGGCAGGCCGCTCCATCGCATGCCGCTTGTGCGATCTGGCGTGCGCGCCGCACTGTCATCGTGGGTGATCCCCGCCAGCTTGAGCCCGTCTCCACCATACCAGTGGAGGTGGAAGACATGCTCGCAAAAACGCTGAAGGTCGAAGACGGGTGGCTCCCCAGCCGCGTATCAGCTCAGAGTTTGGCTGATCGCTCTGCACGTCTTGGCACTTTCATTCCTGATGAAGCTGGCGAGAAGATCTGGGTCGGATGCCCCTTGCGACTTCACCGTCGCTGCGATGAGCCAATGTTCACGGTCAGCAACACAATTGCCTACGGCGGCATGATGGTCCATGGCAAGCCTGCCGGCACCCCAAACAACTTGCCACCCAGTGGATGGCTTGATGTGCAGGGCGTGGTTGCGGCGGGCCATTGGATCGTCGAAGAAGAGGCCTGCTTGCGTAAACTGGTTGCGCGCATCCTCGGCATCGGAGCCCATGCAAATGAGATTGCGATGATTTCTCCTTTCCGAGATTGCGCACAGAACCTTCGCCGCGTCGCGCGCGAGATGAGCGTTGACGGCGGCAAGGTGGGCACGGTACATACGGCACAAGGGAAAGAAGCGGATGTGGTCATACTTGTGCTGGGTGGGGACCCGCGCCTGCCGGGGGCGAAGGCTTGGGCTGCAAGTAAGCCCAATCTACTGAACGTCGCCAACTCGCGGGCGAAGAAGCGCCTATACGTGATCGGTGACCGCAGTCTTTGGCAGAGGCAAAACTATTTTTCAGTACTGGCCGATAGCCTGCCTGTCCTCAACACGGCGGACATCAACGTGTGCCGCTAGCGCTACTCTTCCGACGGGTCCGCGTCCTTTGAAGACGGCACGGGCACTGAAAGGATGTCGGCGATGCTCGCATCAGCCGGACTGTCCATTCCGACACCTGGTTTCACGATGTCATCCCAGCCCGTCTTTTTGCCATAACGGGCCTCTAGGATGGCCAGGTGAAGGGCCTCCCTACAACGCAGCACAAAGCCCTTTGTGAGGAGGTCAAACTTCTCTGGAGCTTCCTCGCGCAGTTTGCGCAGGGCTTCGGCGAGCTCATTGATTTTCTTCTCCGCAGGGCTGACCTCAAGGGGGGGGGGACTGTCCGCTCTCAGCATGCCCCCTTCGCCGGTGAGCAGCCAGTTCATATTGACGCCATGTGAATAGAGGAGGGTTAGGTGCGAAGTTGTGAGCGCGTTAAGTCCTAATTCATATCTGCGAAGGGTTGCTTTGTTCACATCCAGCTGTGTAGCGAGATCATTCTGTGTGAGCCTCATGCTCCTTCGCCAAGCGCGAAGGCGCTCGCCGATCGCTATGGAGCCGAAATTTGGAGCTTCACTAGGGTCTGCTTCATGTGACCCAGGAAAGTTACTTTTTTGCATCTTTTTTAAGGAGCTTCAGTCAAAAAGTGACGTTTTGGCGAGCTTTTTGATACACTGCATTTACAGATTTTTGCAGTTTGTATCTTTTAGCAGCCATGCAGGACGCAGCCATTCTTAATCGTAACTTCTTGTTGCAAGCCCGTGAAGCCGCGAAAAAGCCCGAAGGTGGGCTTACCACGGGGCTTTCACCCACCATGTTGAAACGCATCGGAGACATGACCAACGCCGAGATCGAGCAGTTCTCTCAGCTTCTTCCGATAACTATGTTCACGCTTCGCGTGGACACGGCCGCGCTTGATCGAATTCTGGAAACCAGCAAGACCAAGCCAGTCGCTGCAGCAAGCTACCTCGTCAGTGCCCTGGCAAGGTGACAGGTAAAAGATGCTTGAGCAGATCGCCTCTTGGGTGGTGGCCAAAGATCTCATTGAAGCAAAGCTTCGGCTCACCATAGTTCACTCGCTGACCGGTTTGTCGATTCCGCAGTTGAGAAATCTGTGGCGCGACATCCACCACGACATCCCTCGGAAGGGCAAACTACCCGAGTCGTCACTCTCGTTCATGTCGAACCGCACCGAGGCGGCTACGCTATCAGCCTTCGTCGGTGTCCACCTGCAATTGTTCGGCGAGCCCTCCAGCAAGCCGGAACACCTGCTCCAATCCTGGCGTGCGCACCGGGAGATCCTGGGCGAGCTGGACATCAATGCTGCCTACTTCGCGCTCCGTGACGTGCGCACCCAAATTGTCAACTTTATCCGCTGTGGCGGATGTGAGGGGCAATACATACATGACGCTGGCTCCTACCTGACAAGTCGCTGTCCCCACTGCGGGACCAACCCCATCGGCTAAATCCACAATGAGCCTGTTCAAAACGTTGCGTTCCTGGTGGGGCTCGACGGGCGATGCTACGGTTCAGAAGGTCGACACGACCCAAATCGACCTCGAAGTCCCGCGCTATCCGCCTTTCGTCAAAGGCCTGCCGGCAGTTGCACCGGAGCGCCTGATCCAGTCTCAGGACGAGCTATTGGTACAGCTGGCTCGGGTGGTCACCGTGAGCAAGCCGCTCTACGAGCAGCACTACCTCGGAGTGCTTCGGCGCTTTGTCTCCTACTGCCACCTTTTGCCCGCATCACAGGCCCACCATCACCGGGGCGCGGGGGGCTTGCTTCGTCACTCGATCGAGGTCGGCTTGTGGGCGGCGCAGGCTAGCGACAAGCTGCTTCTGGATCTTGGAAAGACGCCAGCCCAGCGCAGACAAATTGAGCCTCGATGGCAGCTCACGGCGTTTGTTGCTGGCCTGTGCCATGACGTGGGCAAACCAGCTATCGACCTAGTGGTGACAAGTCATGATCGCACCAAAGTTTGGAAGCCTCTGACTGAGAACCTGTCGGACTGGGCTTCTGCAAATAAGATTTCTGCATATTTCCTTGATTGGCGGGTAGGGCGTGCCAAGCAGCACGTGGTGCTGTCAAACCTGATCGCCGATCGCATCATCGGCTCAGAGACGCTGGCGTGGATCGACGAGGGCGGAACTGAACTGGTGGTGTGGCTCATGGAGTCACTTAACGCAAATCCCGGGGCCCGGAACCCCCTCTACGACCTGGTAGTGAAATCGGATCAGGCAAGCGTCGAGCGTGACATGAAGTCACTTGGCGTTGCAATGGCTGGATACGAGCTCGGGGTGCCGGTGGAACGCCACTTGACCGACATCATGCGACGCTTGATCCGCGAGGGTGTCTGGCAGGTGAACGAGCCAGGCGCTCGCGTTTGGAACATTGACGGTTCGATCTTCTTGGTATGGCCAGCGGCAGGCGATGAGATCGCCAGTAAGGTCAGAGAAGATGGGGCGCAAGGTATGCCGCGCACCGGCGATGGAGTCCTAGACATGCTTGTGGAACGCCATTTGGCCTTCTTGCGAGATCATGAGGACGGCGATCGTTTTTGGAAGGTCGCTCCAGAGGTTCTGGAGGCCAAGTTCAACAAGAGGGTCGTTCTCACATGTGTGCGTCTGAAAGACGACGCGATGATTTCCTCAGTGCCCCTTGCTTCAGTGCAAGGAGTGGTAACGAACGGCCCGAATTCCCAGCCTGTCGAAGCTGTGCGCGAGAAGACTCCGGAGCCTCAAGAACAGCCCAGCTGCGCTGCTGCAGGGGCGAGGGAAGAGGAGCCAGCATCAGAGGCGATTGAGCAGGCGGCTACGCCCAAGAAGCCGCGCGTCTCCAAGCCGAAGGCGAGTGGCGCGAAGAATGAAGGCGACGACTCCCATGCGCCGTCGGAAGGCTCTGGGGTGCGCACCCCGGCCCAGATGGAGATCGACCCAACGACGGGTGAGATCTTCAACATAACAGTGACCAAGGCAGACGGTTCGCAGCGCCAGCTGGCGGTGCGCAAGGGGGCCTTGGCCGGCGACGGCACAAGTGGGCTTTCTTCACCTGTGGCGTTGAAGCTCAAACCAAAGGAAGCCGAGTCGCCGCAAGACGACCAGGTCGTCCAAGCGGGACAAGTCGATCCGAGGTCGCTGCCAGAGCTATCAGCACCGGTAAAGAAGGCGAAGCGCCAAGGAATTGACCTCAGTGCTCCACCAACACTGCAGTTTGATGGCGCGGTGGGGGAGCTGCTCGGAGCCTTGGCGGAGGATCTGAAAAGTGGCACCAAGTCCTGGGAAACTGACGCCCGGGTCGATGAGGAAGAGATGGTGCACCTCAAGTGGCCAGTTGCGTTCAGCGGCTATGGCCTTTCTCCCAAGGCCATCTTGGACGAATGCTCGTCGAAGCAGTGGCTGTGGATTGATCCCTACCGGCCAATGGTACGGGTCATAGATTCGCTGTTCCAGGGAGAACCGTGCAAGGCTGTTAGGCTCAATCCAGAAGCGACCTATACGCTCTTGCACAAGGCAAGCTACAAGGGCGAAAGCCAAGGCACGCTACACCAGCCGTCCAGTGCGCAGCAAGCAACCAAGTCTTCCGATCCACACGCGCACGAACAGGGCGAGACCGCGCCTTCCCAGAATCGTGCCTCTGGCCAGGTAGCGGCGGCCGAGCAGGGGACATTGGACCTAGACGGTGGACCTCCAGCCTACCTGGATGAGATTCCCCAAATGGCTATGGATGACATGCCTGCCCCCGTGGCATTCACTGACCTTGGAGAGCCGGATGCGCCGAGGCAAGCACCCGCAAGAGCTAAACGATCCCTCAGGCCAGATACGGGAGCGAAGCAACCGGTCGCGTCCGCAACCGAGCGACAGAAAGGTGATGCGCCGGTGGACTCCAAACCGGCCGCTGTGCCAAAGCCGAAGGCGGGAGAGGGATCCAAATCGTCGCAAGGCAGCGGTGGGCAAAACTCCAAGCCTTCGCTAGCTCAAAAGCGGTCAACGTTGATCGCCGAGCCATTGCAGCACAAGAGCCCCTTCCAAGAGACGAAGTTTGACAAGTTCATGGCCATTGTGAAAGCTATGGATGGAACGCTGACTGGTGACGGCTGGATTTCGCTGGACCGCAAGGCGTGCATTGATGCCTGCAAGGCTCAAGGGTTAGATTTAAACCGTCGTGACCTGCAATCCTTTACGGAGTATGCGAGCGACTATCTCAATATCTCCGGAGCCAGTGTTCGACTGAAAACTGCGAAGTGAGAGTTTCGGGCTCCAGGTGCTGCATGTTCTGGAGAGACACCACCGCCGCCGACACGTGGGGAGTGGTGGGTCCAGCGCTATCGAGCTGTTTGTACACCCAAGCCCGCCTCCTCCAGGAAGCGCGACTCCATCCCTTCTGAGATGGCGCTGCTCAGCATGAGCGTTGAGCGGGGCCGCGTCATCCCCACATACATCAAGCGACGCTCTTCCTCTTCGGTGGAGTCGGTGTGGGGTAGGGTGCCTTCCTCGCACCCGGCGATCCACACGTTGTCCCATTCCAGGCCCTTGGAAGAGTGCAGCGTCAGCAGGTGCACCACACCTTGTTCAACGTCCTTCTCCTTCTCGCTTCTGGAAAGGATGTTGAGGCGTTGAAGCAGGCTTCCTTGAAGCCGTTCAGTGAAAATCTTCTGCATCATAGTGAGCAGCCTGCGCTGCGGCGGCTTGCAGTGGGGAGCAAGAAACGCCGTGATGCCGAACACGACCAGGTTGACACGACTCTTGCGAGCTTGCTCGGACCAAGATAGGTAGCCCTCGCGCAGGGCGACCGCCAGCTTACGAGATTTATCATCCGGGGCAGAGTCGATAGCCGCATCAAACCGCGCCAGCACATTGCCACAGTTGGCGCGCGAGTGCTCGTTGACCCAGGAGTTGCTGCCTCCGCAGAACGAGATGGCGTTGGCCATACCCATCCATGAGTCAGTAGCGACGCTGCGGATCAGGCCAGAGTAAACGGCGCCCACGCCGTGCTCCCATATCGATTTGCTCCCAGCTCGCTTCACTTCTATCCCTGCCGACTTTAGGAAAATCTCGATTTCATCGAGCAGGAGGTTGGTGCGCGCGAGAACTGCCCATTCACCCATGGACTTGGGGTCGAAATTTCTCATGGCCAGGGCGTTCGGATCGGTGTCAAGTGCTGACCCGGGTTCGATACCAAGGATCGCCTTGGTAAGGGCTGTGGCTTCATCCATTCGGTCTGCGCGCCGGAAGACCTTGATGGTGCCCAATTCAGTTTTCTCGGCCTTGATGTTCTTCGCTGCGCGGTTGGCGTTACACGCAATGAGCTTTGCGGCGTGCATCAGGATGTTCGGAGCGCACCGGTAGTTGACGGGGAGTGACAGATCGACCGAGTTGAGGGCCATCGAAACGTCTTGGAGCCCCTCGTAGCCAAGCGCGTGGCGGAACGAGTAAAGGCTTTGGTCGTCGTCCCCAACTAGCGTTATCTGAACGCCGTTCCTCCCGTGTGCCAGGATCCATTCCATCTGCACTGCGTCCATGTCCTGGGCTTCGTCCACCAGGAGCCATCGGATAGGGAGAGGCTGGATCGATCCATCGAGCATCCCCCTGGTAGCGCGCAAAAGGATATCGCTGAAGTCCATCGCGAGGTCCGCAGCAAGTGCATCTTCATAGGCCTTAAAGATCCTCTCCATGAGGATGTCTTCGAAAACGTATGGGGTCACCGATCCTTTGGCCTGGTCCACCTGCTTGATGACATCCTCAAACCTGAGGCTCGGGGCGAAGTCCTTCCAGCAACGTCTGAGGACGGCCATGCGCTCACCGTCATTGATAAGGCGCGGCATCTTTCCTCGGCTGTTGCGACGAAGCTGGTTGAGAGCGAGGGAGTGAAACGTTCCGACAGCGATGCGCCTCGCGTGATCGGAGTGGCAGGATGCCATGATGCGCGAAAGAAGCTCAGTGGCCGCATCGCGAGTGAAGGTGACTGCAGCCAGACGGCCCAGCTCGTTGTTTGTGATGATGTGGCCAGCGCGAGCTGTGAGTACGCGGGTCTTGCCTGAGCCGGGGCAGGCGAGGATGGTGCAATGCCCCGGCGTGAGGACGGCTCTCTCTTGGAAGCTGTTCAGCTCCACGAGTGCGTCAGGCGACCGCCAGTGCAGGCTCTGCTTCCGCCGAGGGAGCAGCAACTGAAGTTGGAGCGGGATCCGCTTCGACATCGGTGGCAGCTGCTACTGGCGTCTCGGCCCCGGGTTCGAGTTGAGTGCCCTTGCGGGGGTCAGCTGCGTTAGGTACGCCGTTTCGCTGCGCAGATGCTTGGGCACGAAACACCAGAATGCGAGCCTTGCCGCAAGTGCGCAGGAGAAGGCTTTTCGCGTCGTAGGCGCTTTTGCTGCGTGCACGGTCGCTAATGAGCGTGGCCATCCAGAGGATATCCAGACAGATGCACAGCTTGTCCAGCAGCAGCAGCAACTCGTGAAACCGCCGCTCGCGTGGGGACGACATCTGCATTTCGTACTCCATCGGGTGGGTGTACTCAACATCAGTTGCGCCATCCAGGTCCACGCCGTTGTTGTCAGCGACGGTTTTCAGGCGAGTCATCTCTTGCTTCATGGCATCCGAGCAGATGCCCATAAGGCGATCGACCTCGGCATCCACCGTGAGACATTCTTCTTCACGCTTGAAGTTGCGCATGGTGACGCTGAGCGTGATGACGGTTTCTGACCATAGCTCGTGAGCTCGCTCATACATCTCCTGAGCGTGACGCGTCTGCAGCTTGAGCTTCTGCTTGAGGAATGGCATCGACTCCTTGCTCATCCGCTGCAGGCGCTGCTTCTGTTGCTTCACATACCAGGGCTCGAAGGGCGGTTGATCGCGGTTGCGGCGCGCGCCTTCGCCAGCCTTGGCCACGGCCTGGGGCTTGGATCCTTGTTGGGTGGATGGTTGAGCATTCGTCGCGGATGGCGATGAGGCCTCGCTGGTATCGGTGGCAGCTGCTTGCGGCTTGCGGGGCGAGCGGGGCGCGCGCTGGGGCTTGGGTGAGGCCTCCGCAGAGGCTTGAGGCGCCTCGGTTTGAGCTTGGGCAGTGGCTTCGGTCACTTCAGCCATGTGTACTCCTAGGGTTGGACAACGGTCAGAGGATGGTACGAAGCAGCCCTGTTAAAAATGGGGCGAAAAGCTTTCGATTCCGCAGTTGTTCAAAGAAAAGAGTGGCGAGGTGGTGAAGCTCCCCCCGCTTGTTGACATCCCAGAGAACTCGACGGTACTATCGGGCCACCTTTGAGCGATGTGCGTAACGCCGTCCTCTTGTATGCGGAGCTGGCCTCATCAGACTAATCCAGTAGTTGTTCCAGGTGAACAACCAGTGCGGCAAAAGCTGTTCTGTTGAACTTTTATCGAACACCGTGATGCGTGTTCTTACGTTGCCTAGCAACGATTGGAGCGAAGCTCCCAACCCTCATGCTGCGGGTTATTGCAGTTGGATTGGGAGCGCGAGTAAGACCTGGACTTCATCCCGTTGGGATGTTGATGGGCGTCCGCTGCAATCCTGCCTTCGATGGCACATCAACGTGAAGAGCTTGACCCCAGAAGGGCTCCTCTTCCCGCCCCGCGTGATGCGGGCCGGTTTTTCACCCACCAAAATCTCTAACGTCGTAATGGCGTTCTTGTGTTTTCGTGCGTGCCAAACATTGCTTGTCTCACAGGACAAGCGATGCAGTTCCCATCTTCGGATGGGTTTCAACGTCCTTGGGATGCTATTCCCAAGGGGGAGTGGCATTTCCTTGGGCATTCTTCTCAAAGGAAAAACCATGACTCTCGTTCTCGTTGCTTGCTGCATTTCTGGCTACATGATTAGCCGTCCTGTGGTACGGGCGTTCGGTCTGTAATCACTTTCAATGGATCGTGGGCTTAGGCCCATGATCCATTTCAGTCCGTGGATACCCCGCAGGCCAGAGAGTTCTGAAAGCGAATTCTCTGGCCTGCGGGGTGCTGCGGACTTCAAAGTCCCGTGAAGCACTCTGTGGGTTATCCAACCATCACAGGGGTCAATCATGGATCTAGTATTTCCGCTTTCTCTTTGCATCGTGGCTGGTCTCGTGATCAGCACCCCTCTCATCCGCGCAATGCGTCGCTGATGGAGGCGCCGTGAAAACACACGAGCCAGAGAAGCACCCACTTGTTAGCGCTGTTATGAGAGCGCTTCCCATTCGTTCCGCAGTTGAACTCCATGCTAGGCTCAAGTCCGGCGAGGAGAGTTCTCCAGCGTTGCGAGCCGCAGTGCGTGATGCAGTGCGAAAAGCAGGGAAGGTTCTCAAACATGCTTGAAGACGCCGCCTTTGCGCCCTTCGTGGCGCGAGGCGGTAGTTCTCTCGTATGAGCCCGATGCCGGGTTCATACGAGAGAATTGCATGCTACTTCGGTAATCGAGTAGCTTCAATGGGTCGCTGCCCCGCCAAATGGCATTCAGCAAACACTGTCACGAAAGTGATCTTTTTAACCCTGTCGGGGCATTCCCGCAGGGGGAGTGCCTCGTCCTCTTGGAGGTACTCTATGTCTGACGATTTGAGCATGTTCATCGACATGCCCGCCGACGAATACCACAGCGACCCAGCCGTGGTAGGGCATTCGGCACTTGTTTCGCTACTTCACTCTCCCAAGCACTATTACGCTGATCTGCAACGTGGCCGCAAGGTAACGCCTGCAATGGAATTCGGAACCGCGTTTCATACGCAGGTACTTGAGCCAGAGCGCTTCGCAGCTGAGTTCGTAGTCAAGCCAAAGTTCGATCTTCGGACGACTGTGGGTAAGGAGAACAGCGCAGCTTGGGATGCAGAAAACCCGGGCAAAACGATTATTTCTGAAGCCGACAAGGAGTCGATCGAAGGAATGTTCGCCGCGCTGAGTGAGCGAGATGATATCGCTTTGAAGATCCGCAACAGCTATCGTGAGAAAAGCTTCTTCTGGACTGATGAAGATACCGGCGTTGAGTGCCGCATCCGACCAGATTTGCTGATTTTCGATGAGATAACCGAAGAGATCATCGCGGCTGCCGACTTGAAGTCGGCCCAGAACGCATCTAGATCGAAGTTCGCACGGGAAATTGGTGACCGAGGCTACGACTTGCAGGCAGCGTTCTACTCGGACGCTATCAGCCAGGCGCTCGGCCGCCGTATCCCATTCTTTCTCATCCCGGTGGAAAGCTCGTACCCCCATGGCGTGGCCTCCTATGAGGTTGGCCCCGTCACGATGGAGGTTGGGCGAAAGAAGTACCGGACAGCTTTGCAGCTGCTGCAGTGGTGTCGTGAAAACGACCGCTGGCCAAGCTACCAGCTTGATGATTCGGAAGTAATCGAGGTTCCCTCTTGGTACGCGCGAAGCGTCCTGGAAGAGGCAATCTAAGCGCGGGCCAGGCCTGCAGAAAAATCAGCGGGCCTTGAGGCCTTTTTGAAGCCCACGCGGGGAGCATCACCCTGCATGGGGTGGTGTTCCCCATTTTTAGGAGAAACACCATGTCTCAATTGATGGGAAGCATCCGCCGCGCCTCGAACGGCGCGGGCGGAGCCAGCGCTGAAATCTACAACCTCGACTTCCCTCGGCTACTGGAAAAGCACAAGGGTGCGATCGAGCGCGCATTGCCGAACCACCTTTCCGTGGACCGGATCATGCGTGTCGCACTCACGGCCTACCGCAAAAATGACTCGCTCGCAAAGTGCCAGCCGATCAGCGTCGTGGCAGCCGTGGTCCAGGCGTCGCAGCTTGGACTGGAGTTGCATCAAAACGGCGAGGCATTCCTGGTCCCGTACGAAGATGAGTGCCAGCTGATCCCCGGCTACAAGGGCCTGATGAAGCTGGTTCGCAATTCCGGCCTTGTGCGCGACATCTTTGCGCATGAGGTCCGGATCAACGACTTCTTCGACTATGACTTGGGTGCCGCTCGCAGGTTGGTACACAAGCCGATGGCAGGGGAAGGCAACTTCCCAGCGCCAGACAGCAGTCGAGGGAAAGTGGTTGGCTACTATGCCGTGGCTTTGCTGCACGATGGAACGCCCACCTTTGTGATGAAGCACCAGCTCGACGTTGACGCGATCCGCGACGCGACTCGCGGCTATGCGGCTGCGAAGCGGAGAGGTAACACCACGCCTTGGGATACTCATCCTGTGGCCATGGGCAAGAAGACCCTTATCCGCCTCCTGTGCAACTCTCAACTACCGATGTCGGCTGAACTGCAGATCGCGCTGCAGCTCGACAAAGCTGATCTGATGGGCGTGAAGCAAGGGATCCAGCTTGAGCAAGCAGCTGACGGGTCCTATGAGCCGCCAGCATTCGACAACCTGCCACCAGTGGAGGGTGGCGACGGTAGCGATGGGGCTCGACAGCCTGGCCAAAGCAGGCCCGCTTCCCGTGGTTCTCAAGGCCCACGTCCTGAGCGCGAGGCTCCGGAGAGAGCGCCACAACCTCCCGCAGAGCGACCGCAACGGACCGCTTCGCCCGTGAGGCCTGCAGCGGCCCCTCGAACGCCAGCGCCCCAACCAGCGCCTGCATCCACTAGGTCTGGGACTCCTCGCCCCCCCCAGAGCGAAGCCCAACCCCAGCACCAGGATCGACCCAGGTCGAGAGCGGAGCAAGAGTTGGACAAGGAGCTGGCGAGCATGCGCAGTTGCCGCGAGATGGTCGATCTTGATGAGATCGTCATCAGGCTGGAGGCGCGCTACTCTGGCGCGCCATTGGAACTGATCAACCGCACGTACGATGAAATGCGAACGCAGCTCAACCCGACGCGCCGCGATCTTTTCACCACGGCCTGATGGCCCGTAAACACCCCCCATGGCTTCGGCCAGTGGGGGCTGTTTTTCAGCAGGCATTGAACGCAGTGTCTGCCGAAAAACAGTTTTTCATCCTCCGCCGTAATGGCCTTGGATAAAAAAAGGTAGCTCGCCTTCCCTAAGCAGCAAATCAATCACTTTCTTAACCCTTGGGGGCACGTTTCCCCTATGGGGAAGCATGTCTCCTTTCTCAGTGGAGGAACCATGTTTTTTGAAAAGAAAATCGATACACGTAGCAAAGAGTCGGTGGCGAAGTTCCTGCTGGATCATTTCCGCTACTACACGATGTCTTCTGTGAATCGCTCTACAAGCTACGCCAATTGCGTGAAGGTCAACCGACTTGGCTTGACAGGATCTGCTTTGGAAAAAGCCTACGATCTCATCTCGGTGGAAGACTACTGGGACGAAATTACTTGGCCTATCCGTGATTTCGAGCGCGAAATGATGGGTGCTTACACCATTGGAACAAATGGCCGCTCGGGTGGCTACCTGGTACTGTTCGAGTCTGAGATCTACGATCCTGGCTACAAGAGCACGTGTCCCAAGTGTGGCCAGCTGAACTATCAACTGGTCAGCCCAGCCAGCCATTCCTGTGGCGTTTGCAGGGCCGAGCGGAGGAACCTGAAAGCGCCGCTTCGTTGGACTCGTACCAAAAGCAGCTCGATCGACCAAGGCATGACCATGGATGACTTCATGGACATGTCCCTAACCGGGCTGAAGGATCGCGCGGACCTTGTGCTGTCCTTTGACCGCGCCTGCGATCGCGTCCGCAATGAGTTCATCAGTGCAATCGAAAAGTACATGGTCGTCGAAGAAACGGTCATGGTTCCGACAAGGGTCCGCCGTCTCGAACGGATGTGAGGCCGCATGAAACTCGTTTTATGCGCCGTCACTCAAGGCTACAAGGGCTGCTTCATCCACCAACACACGGATGGCACGTTCACGTGGCAAGACCGGCATCTCGTTTCTCGACCTGCTAAATCATGGCGTGCTGCTCAGATGGCTATTACGGCCAGCCTGAAAGGATGACCTTAACCGCGTAGGGAGTCCTCTCGGCCTCTCATTGGAGATTCAAAATGAGTTTTTCGCTCAACAAGCAAACGATCATCGGCAACCTCGGACGAGATCCTGAAATCATCCAAAGGGGCGATTTCAGGATCGGGGTTCTCAATGTGGCAACGACCGAGTCATGGAAAGACAAGGCGACCGACGAGTGGAGGAATCTTGTCACCTGGCATCGCGTGATCCTGCGCAATGGCGACGTTGACTATGCGGAAAAGAACCTCCGCAAGGGAGACTCCGTGTACGTCGAGGGCGTCACCCGCCATCGAGCTTGGAAGGACGGTGATGAGCAGGAGCGCATCACCACGGAAATCAACGCACAGGAGCTGCGACTGCACGCAAGGGTTGCGCCTCGTAGCGCCGATGCACCTTCTTTGGCGCGTCGCAATGCCGCGCCGACTGGGCCTCAGAGTCAGCCTCAACAGGATGACGATGAGCGCCCCGAAGGGCCTGCCCACGGCGGCCACGACGAGGCTTACGGCGACCCTACGCGAACCGTCTTCTAAGGGACGTAGCTGTGAGCGTGCTGCGTAGTCGTCAATCCATCTAGCGGCAGCGCCGCAATTTCGTCCCAGCCGGGAAACCATCCCGGTTGGGGCGGTGTATCGGCTGGCTTTCCTTCCGAGTCGGGGCATACCGAAATGTCCCACTGGGCGTTTTGGTATGCCTCGATTCGGGGTCAAACTAGGAGTAGCCATGTCATTTCGTGAAAGAACCGATGCTGAATGGAAAGAGTATTGGACACAGTATTGGAACAAGGCGAGAGAGTTAGCTGGTGGGCGCTGGGACTCCATCTTGAGAACCCTGGCCCCAAGCCTGACAGATGCCTTGAACCAAGAGGGCAAGCGTCACGTCCCCTGCCCCGTGCATGGAGGTACTGACGGGTTTCGAGTGTTCCCCAACTACCACGAAAGCGGTAGAGCTATCTGCAATACCTGCGGCCACTTCCACGATGGATTCAGTGTCCTGGAGTGGGCAAACGGTTGGACGAGGAGGCAAACGGTGGAAGCTGTGATGGCTTTCCTGACGGGTGACTCCAGTCACCGCTTCACTGAACCGGTGCAGCGCCAGCTGCCGCCGAAGAAAGAAGCCAAGCCGACCAGGAGCAATGATGAGAAACGCGAGTCTCTCAACAAGACGATGCAGCGGGTTGTGCCCATGTCCCACCCCAGCGCCGAGCCCTTGAGGCTCTACCTGGCAAGACGTGGACTTGCACCGCTTAAGTCTCCTTCGGTGATGTTTCATCCAAGGCTGGCATACAGCGACGGGGACAAGATCACCGGGTTTCACCCCGCCATGGTTGCCGTCGTGCAATCCGCCACCGGAGAACCTGTCACGCTCCACCGGACGTACCTCGATGAGGACGGCTGCAAGGCGGATGTTGCGGAAGCCAAGAAGCTCATGGCCTATTCCGATGATCTGAAGATCTTGGGCGGGGCCATTCGGCTCATGAAGCCGGGGAAGGTCCTGGGTGTAGCAGAGGGGATCGAGACCGCCTATGCCGCGAGCGAGGGTATGGGTATCCCTGTCTGGGCCACGGTTAACGCCACGATGATGGAGCACTTCGTGCCTCCTGATGAAGTGGAGTTGATCATTGTGTTCAGTGACAAGGATCGTCCCTCGCCGCGACACCCAAGAGGCCATGGCCAAGAGGCCTCCCGAGCGCTTGTGGGACGGATGTGGGCGATGAACAAGAAAGCCATGGCGATCACACCCAAGGGCGAAATTCCTGAGGGGCAGAAGTCGCTGGACTGGCTGGATGTTCTCAACCGTGATGGTGCCAAAGGGTTCCCCAGCTTCGAAGCGGTTCGCCGCGCGATGTTGGAGCAAGTCTTCGGCAAAGCCGCGTGAGGGAGTTCATCGTGTACGGAGTGATCAACTTCAACAGGATCGACACCACACCCGGTGGCAGCTCGGCGTTTGCGCCGCCTGCTGGGTTTGATGGCGACTACAGGGCGTTCCTTATCCGCAAGATGAGTACCGACAACGGCGTTCGTCAACACGTGGCAACGGTTGCCCGCATGTACCGCGCTGGCGCTACACCCCCTGTCTATCTCGGCCCCTACGCAGAAATCGCGGCGGGGCTGATGCAGAGGGTGTGGGCCAAGATGCATGCTTCCAGTGAAGCCGATAAAGCGAGGAGGCAGGCATTGCCCGACGCGCTATGAATGAACCGTGCCCCCTCGGGGGCTGGTTTTCCAGATTCCATCGCCAACGGTGGCATCTGGAAAGCCGCTTTCAAAGCTCTGTGGCTATGCCCTGAGTTTTAAAGTTCGCGCTGGAGAACTGAAATTCCAGAGAAGCCAGGGGGAAACTCTGATGGCTTAGGCGCTGCGTGCGGCGCCTGGAAATCACGATCTTCTCAAGTCGATGTGGACGTCTTGCTTCATGCAGGGCCTACCCCAGTCTCTAGCTCTGCTGGGGGCTGCGGTAGGCCCTGTATGGGGTGTCTGCAACCACTAGAGGAGTTCGCCAAATGGCAAATCGCATTTGCAGCCAGGGTCGCATGACCATGGCATTCAAGAGGGCTGCCAGCCCGTCGCAAGACAAGCGGCACTTTCAATTCTTAGCCGGCTTTCCGGTTCTTTCCACTCCAGTGGGGACACTCTCCCTTCTGGGGGCGGTGTGCCTGCTGGGTTCTTGATCTAGGAGGTACACCATGGAAAGCGCAACAATCGCCAACGCTGCAGACAGCAGCACTGGCGTCATCCAGGCCACTCAGCTCCAACCGATCTCGCTTGCAGTGCTGCTTGAAAAGTACGCGCACGGCGGAGAGACCTCGCCGGAGCAAGTGAAGGATCGTGTGGCCAACGGCCTTGCTGCCGTCGAGCACACGCCCGAGGAATGGGCACCCAGGTTTCGCGAAGCACTCGACTTCACGATCCTCGGCGGGCGCATCAACGCGTCTGCCGGGCTACCAGGTGTTAAAGCGACGTGGGTCAACTGCTTCGTGCAGCCCCTATCGGACTCGCTTTGCGAATCTGTCGATGGCGTCCCCAGCATCATGGAGGCCGCTCGCCAAGCCGCGCAAACTATGCGGCTTGGCGGCGGTGTGGGCTACGACTTCAGCGTGATACGTCCGAAGGGCTCTTGGATTAACTCTACGAAGAGCTACGCCAGTGGGCCCATCAGCTACATGCACATATTCGATTCGATGTGCAAAACCGTCATCTCTGCAGGCTCCCGTCGTGGTGCTCAGATGGGGGTGATGCGCTGCGACCACCCCGATATCTTTGAGTTCGTCTCGTGCAAGAAGGTGTCGGATCTTTCTATCCCGTTGGATGCTAGGCCGCTGCGCAACTTCAACCTGTCCGTGGGCGTGACCGACAAGCTTATGCAAGCTGTAGTGGCCGATGGCAGGTTCGACCTCGTGCATGACGCGATGCCGTCCCCTACGCAGATCGCCGCTGGAGTAGTCCAGCGTGACGATGGCAAGTGGATCTACCGCACGGTTCGCGCCCGTGACCTGTATGACGCCATCATGCAGGCCACATATGCGCGGGCTGAGCCAGGCGTACTCTTTCTGGATCGCATCCACGAGGACAACAATCTGCGCTACTGCGAAGCGATCACAGCGACCAACCCTTGCGGTGAAGAACCGTTGCCTCCGTACGGCTGTTGCGACTTGGGCCACCTGGCTCTGCATTGCTTCGTGAAACGTACGGTGTGGGAAGGCGAGCCTGAATTCGACTTCGATAGACTGGCCCAGCTCACGCCTGTCCTGGCGCGCATGCTGGACAATGTTCTCGACCTGACGCCCTGGCCACTGCCGGAGCAAGAGGCCGAGTCGAAGGCCAAACGACGAATCGGCATAGGCTTCACTGGTCTGGCCGATGCACTCATCATGATGGGCCTGAAATACTCCTCCGCCGAGGGCAGGGCATTTGCTGCAAAGGTGCAGGAGACGATCCGTGATGCTGCGTACGCCGGCTCCACGGAACTGGCTATGGAGCGCGGTTCATTCCCGCTGTTCGACGCTGACCTGTACCTTGAAGGTGTAAGGGACGACATGGAGGGCACTTTCGCCAGCCAGTTGCCCGAAGGAATCAAGCAGCAGATTCGCGCACATGGGATCCGCAACAGTCACCTGCTGGCGCTGGCCCCAGCCGGCACCGGGTCGCTGACATTCGGCAACAACTGCTCCAGTGGTTGTGAGCCTGTATTCAGCTTCAAGGAAATTCGCCGCATCGGAAAAGCAGATGGGAGCATCAGGGAGGAGGCCGTGTTGAACGCAGCCTTTCTGCGCTACCAAGAGCTGGGCGGCGACATCGAGAAACTGCCAGACTACTTCGAGAGCTCGCAGGAGCTTCCAGTCGCTGCGCACGTCGAGATGCTGAATGTGCTGACACCCATGGTGGATGCCGCTATCAGCAAGACGGTGAACATCCCGGCTGACTACCCCTACGAGGACTTCAAGTCGGTCTACATGGATGCTTGGTCAGGCGGGCTCAAAGGTTTGACGACCTACAGGCCCAACGCTGAACTGGGTTCGGTGCTCGCTGTGGACAACGGTGAAAGCAACGGCATCGGTAAGCCGAATGGCCACCCAGTGAATGACCTGGACCATAGCGATCCTGACCGCCAAGTGCGGCTGCATGCATTGCCCGAGACGGTGATGAGCAGTCTGCAATGCTGTGGCTACCTCGGAAGCTGTGGCTGAAAAGTCAGAGACTTCTTAACCCCCTGCAAAGGGGGTTTTTCCGAGCATCTTTTGGCGAGGATGCTTCGAAAAACCGATTTCTGATCCATGTCCGTAATGGCTTGGTGAGAAGGGGCCCGCTGTCCCGCCGTCAGGCATACAGCTTATCTATGTGCCAGGCTCCTGGTGCTTAAACCTACCCATCGGGGACACACTTCCCGATGGGGAGTGGTGTGCCTGTTGGGTTCTTCAACTCAAAGAGGTATTCCATGTCTACTCAAGAAATATTGTTCACTATCGCTCTGCTTGGGTCTGCGCTCTACCTCTTCGATCGCATCGCCGGGGTCTTCGCGGGTCTGTACGCGAAAAAGAAGGCGAAGCTCGAAGTCGAGAAGGAGGCGCTTCTTAAAGCCGAGGCAGTGGCCAAAGAAAAGGCGAGGCTCGAACAGGCGAAGGAGGCCCAAAACGCCGTCCTTCAACTGGTCGAAATCGTCAACAGCATGAAGAAAGGCCTCGCGGGCTTTTCTGACGTTCTGCCTGTACCCGCACCTTCGGCCCCGTCAGGCGCCGTAGCTGCTGGACTTCAGGAAGTACCAGTGCCTGCTTCGTCCGCCTCTGCAAAGACTGACGCTGAGATGTCGTTGGAGGGGCAGATCTCGTTCCTTGCCAGCACTGTGATGGCGCAGGCTGAGCAGATGGACTCGATTCAGGCCACGCTGCGTCAACTCACAGAAGCTGGCGGTGCTCCGAAGCGTCGGTCCGCCCGCAAAGGCGCCGATGGATCGGGGATCGTCACGCCAGCCTCCCCGGCAGCCGCGTCAGCGGGAAATCGCAGCGCACGTGAAGTGCCTTCTTTGGACGGCCTGGAGAACCAACCGCCCCTTCAAGGCGAGCGGCAAGGCGAGTTCGACATCGTGAAGTAAACCATCAACCCTTGCGGGGATAGCACCCCGCAAGGGGGCTTCTCCGCTCTTCTTGGAGAAGACTATGGAAACGAAAACGCCTGAGCCCTGGCGCCCTGATTGGTCGAAGCTGTTCGACTCCATCCTCACGGATCCAGGCGTGCTGGGGACCTACTACAGCGCATTCCACGAGTACAGCCTGGGCAACCAGGTTCTGGCCATGATGCAGTTGGTTGATCGCGGTCTGCCGATATCGCCGATCTCCAGCTTTCACGCGTGGAAGGAAAAGGGGCGCAAGGTGGCTAAGGGACAAAAAGCCCTAGGCCTATGGATGCCCGTCACCGTGAAGGGCGACAAGGCTCGGGGTGATGCCAAAGACGGCGATGCGGATGCTACTTCGGAAACGGGGAGCAAGCGAATCTTCGTCATACGCAACAACTGGTTTGCTTACTCGCAAACCGAACCCGATGAGCGCGGAGACTGCCCGTCATACTCGCCGCCCGAGACACCTGTCTGCGGATGGGACAAAGCTCAGGCGCTGGCCGTTTTAGAGGTCACGGAAGTGCCCTTTGAAATGGTGAGCGGGAACACGCAAGGTTATGCCAGCCCGTTGAGCAAGGAAGTGTCGATTTCGCCGTTGGCGAAGTTGCCTCACAAGACCCTGTTCCACGAATTGGCGCACTGCATTCTCCACGCCAAGGAGGCGGAGTTCGCATGTCTTTTCGAGCTGGACAAGAGCATTCGAGAAGCGGAGGCTGAGGCCACCGCATTTCTCTGCTGCTCGGCTTTAGGCCTACCCGGTTTGGAGGAAGCGCGGGGCTATGTGCAAGCATGGCTTGGTAGCGGCAGCACCCGGGAGGCGTTCAAGAAGAGCGCCAGCCGGGTCTTCACGGCCGCGAACCGAATCCTCAAGGCTGGCGCTGTCAAGCACGAGCCAGGAGTGATGTCACCTGCGTCCAGTCCCGCCCCCATGCAGCATGCGGCCGACCCTTCAGGCCAGTGCCTTCTGTTTGCTTAAGGAGTTCAAGATGGAGATCATGATTGCTTTTGGTCCTGAGGCGAACCAGTACCGCTCTACAGGCATAGTGCTGCGGTTCGGGTTCCCAACGGGTAATACGGTTGAGGTCTTCTACTCTGACTTCAGGCAGACAGGCTCCAGCTTGCGACAGGGACACCAGCGCAAGCGACTGGTGCTGGAGTACAACGACCAATGTTGCGTGGACGACGTGGTCACGGAAATCGAACGCGCCGCAGACGCACTGGGGATTGTGTTCGACCCGGATCCCACGCTGTCCGTCGAGGTTCCGTTGCCGCCCAGCGGCAACTGGCTCTATCTCGCAGCACCAGTGGCCACGCGCCTCGGCTGGAAGCTGGAGCATCCGTTCCAGCCGATTGAGCTCTCTCCATGGACCTGTGACTAGAGGTCTGAATTAACCCCCTCGGGCACCGATCGCCCAAGGGGGTCGTTGTCCGTCAAATTCACAAGGAAACGGAACATGCGCATCACCATCGCTCGCATTGAAGGTCTGCCCCACGTCGTCGCCGCACCGCGAAAGCCACTAGCAGTGCTCGGCACTCGCAGGGTGGGCTGGCTGCAATGGGTCAAGGCCAAACTTTCAGGCCGATAGTTTTTGCTCAGTCACATGGGCAAATCGGCGGCCGAGCCAGTATTGTGCTCGGTCGCTTGACGCCAAGACTTCGGTCAAAGCACTGGGTAGGTCAGCAGCGGATGCGCCAACATCCGTCGCTGAGGCAACCCAATGACTGCAAAGGCGCTTTCGCGCGACACCCGCACGGGTGTCTCCCAAAATCGCTTTCTTCAACGCGAACTCGTTCGCGTTAAACCCTCCCAGCTGCGGAGTAAAAGCAGCAACCTCATGCTGGCGGTCTATCCGCACGCATCCATCAACCCCGGGGGCCATTGATCCCCTAGGGGACGTGACTCCGTATCCTCTTGGAGTCAATATGAAACCACAACAGTCAAGCGCATCGCCGAAGCGTTCCGTGCCTCGAATCATTTCGCTGGCAGAGTACCTTGCTATTCACCAGGACTACCGCACGGTATGGACGACCGAACGCACCGACTTGCCCAATTGGGAAAGGGACCGTCATAACTACGTCGGCAAGCGCACGCTGCTGCGCGAAGGCGGCTTGGAAATTGAAGGCATCTCGTTCATCATCAAGGAGGAGGACTCCGGCTGGTACGAGATCCACGGCGACAACGGCCAGCACGCGCGCCAGCAGGGCCTCAAAGAAGCTCTCCAGGTAGCGAGCGGCTTTGTCGCCATGCCGAGCCAGTACAAGGCTCACTATGAGGCGCTGTTGCGCGATACGGGGGCGGCTGCGTGGAGCTACGGCTTCTGCACCGTAGGTGTTCAGCTCGTGTCGGCATTGCGCTGAGTTCCACGCGGGAATCTTTCCAGTCCTTCCTTGCGTTTGACGTGCTGCGCGGGGCGTGGCATCATTCTCCACGGTCTGAAATCATTCTTCATGGTCTGAAATCATTCTTCATGGTCTAAATTCCGTCTAAGGGTTTTTGATCAAGAGTTCCGCGTGGTTGCAGCCGCGCAGTTCTCGGGCGAAGGCCGGCAGTTCGCGCTGCCGGCCTTCTGCTTTTTCGCCGTGCTAGGCGCCGACCATTGTCTTGCCGTTTAGCGAAATGCAGGAATGGCGTGTTCGTCGTGCGTCTGCGAAAGTGTCCGTGTGTAAAGGCTTCGCCCTTGATGGAACGGCTACGCGGGTGTATTCTTCGCTGGCTGCTCACGGCGAGAGTCGCGAGCCAAGAATTCATCGATGCAGGCTTTGCCTGAATCTGAAAACTCCAAGCTGAGGAGTCAAAACTACAGCATCAGTCAACGGGAAACCGTTTTTTCAACCCTTGGGGACTACAACCCCTTGTGGTTGTGGCCTCCTCCGTTTTGGAGGTCACATGCAGAAGTTACGCGCCCCCCGGGTGCGAGAAATGTCGAGATGGTCTAACCACTCGGCGATGGTTCGCTCTACTATGGAGCGCCTGAAGCCAAGCCTTTCGAGGTCAAGGTTGCGGCGTTTTTTTAATCAGAGCGATATGCCAATCATCCCAGTTCACTTCGACGAGAGCGACACCACGCCCGAGCGCTTGCAGGCGAGGGCGCGCGAGTTGGATATTTCTGTTGAAGCGTTGATACAAAGAGCGATCGCGGAGCACCTCGGTGCCTACGGTCTACCAGTTGTTTCGACATCACCAGAACCCACCAACTTGAGCGAGTTGTTCCAGGCACACGGCCTGCTGAAGCAACAGCAAAAGTAGTTCTACTCAACCTTTTCCCCTGTTGGGGCTGGAGTTTCAATGTGTGAAATATCCGCCCCAATAGGGGCGATCGTGCGCGTCTGGTTCCCTGAATCGGAAGCGGTAATGGTGCCTGGGCCTAAATTCAGGCCCGTGCTCGTTCTGGAAGTGGCTACCAGGAGCGATGGGCGCCGAGAGGCGCTTGTTGCCTATGGCACCAGCCAAAACACCCGCAGCTGTGGGCTCGGGGAATTCACCGTCAAAAGCGGTGATGTCCACTGCCTGGACCGCGACACCAAGTTCTGCCTCACAAGGGCAGTTTGGTTGCCGCTGACCAGGCAGTATTTCTATACCGGCCGAGCGCAACCAGCGCCCGAGTCGCTTCGTGGAGCGTCCATGGCGTCCTTCTTCAGGGCCGCCAAGGAAGCTCGCCTCGTGTGATCTGTCTTTCAACCCTCGGGGGTTCAGCCCCCGAGGGGGCTGCGCCTTCAATTTTTTGGAGCGTAACTATGTCGACAGTCGTCAATCCCCCGTCAGTTGCACTTTCCACTGCCGAGTTGCGCAAGCGTGCTCACGTCCACAGCGCCATCGATACCCATGAGAGAGCAATGTGCCTCAGGACGGGTGTCCTGGACTTGGATCTGTTGAAGGCGGCGCACTTGACAGTTCCATCGAGCCTGGAAGATTGCGCTGTGGTCGGCGTTGCTTACGCAGCGCGGACCCTCAGCAATCTCACCCAAAGGACCGAGGCCGTCTTCCACGTCTTCGATGCCAGTGGCGAGTTGATGGGCTCCTACTTCAGTAGCGCCTTCAAGTCGTTCGCTCGCTGACGCTTCTATCTCAACCCCAGGGGGCCTGAACCCCATGGGGTGGGGCTCCCTTTTTCATCCGCGAAAGGAAACCCCATGAGCAACAAACTCAACCGCCCCGCAATCTTTACCGACAAGATGATCGAGGCCGCCGAACGGCTCTTCGAGGCGATCGCTATCGAAAGAACGTTGGACCCCATCGTCAACGGTTACAAGAAGGCAGTCCTGCTTCGCCTGCAGCTCAAGGTATCGCCCGAGTTCCAGGACGGCAGGGAGGACCTGGTGGTCCTTCACCCCGACCACGCCTATCTGCTCGCAGAAGGTGACTGGGAGTTGTACCTTGCAGAGGTTGAGAAGGCCCGAGTGGCTGCGGGCCTGCACGTCGCTGAGGCGGACCATTGCCCACTGTTGGTCGCCAATCACGAACGCCTGAGCGCCGAGAATGACCTGCTCACTGCCGTGAGTGTGATTCCACGGTTGAAGGACTTGGAGCACCTAGGCGCGGCCAGGCTGGAGGACCGCAAGAAGGCGGTGGACTTGGCGTTGAGTATGCTGAGTCCCTACGTCAAGCCCACCCAGCAAGCCATCCTCGATCTGATACGCAAGGGCCTTGAGGAAGACCCGAAGTAATCCGATGCGCCGTCGTTCCGCTCTGTCCACCACTGGCAAGAGCGGGCTTTGACGCGGTGCTGATGGCCATCACATCGGCCGCTGCCTTCAGCTTGAACTGGGGCCGGCATGGCACGGTGTGCAATCGATCTCCTCTTTCAATCGTGCCGACACGATTCTGTCGCGCACCTTCAATACTCCCTGCCGTTATGCAGGGGGTTTTTCCAAGCCTCGCCTCTTCGAGTGGCTTGGAAAAACCTCATTCACTGCCCAGGGTAATCCTGAGTTGAGAACTCGCGCTGGAGAGACCAAAACCAGTACCCACCGGACGGCTTGCCGCTCCAAAACTCAACCCACGCGGGCCACTATCCCCGCATGGGGGCTTGGCTCGTGTTTATTTGGAAACCAACATGACCAGCAAAACCCATGCGCTCGCCCCTCGCGCGCGCTATTCCAAGATCGGTGACCGTCGTCGGAACGCAGACGGCTCCGTGAGCACCCTTGTAGACAATGGCGATGGCAGCATCGGCACATACACCACGGGCTGCCCTGCGGCGGGTCCTCTGTATCTCCACAAGCGCACCGGGATCATCTCTTCGGTGCCTGAGACAGAGGCCTCCATATGACGCGCAAGCAGTACCGACGCGCAAAGCGCACGGCGCTTGCGGCCTTGCTAGGTGGATGCAGTAGCGACGACCTCGACGAGAGGGAGCGGCGTGTTGCGCAATTCATCAAACGTCAATGGCAAACGGGCACGGATGTGCTTGTCCAACGGACCTCGTCCATGACTCCCAACGCCGCATCGCGCCTGAAGGTGTACCCGATGTGCATCGGTGCCCAACAAGTGGCAAAGCGGACACAGCACTGAACCTAAGCTCGCGAAAGCGGGCGAAGGATTTCGATAGCCCTGACGGGTGCATCCCGTTGGGAACACCTGTCGATTTGCAAGGTAGAGACTGAAATGGAAACCAACAAAATTTCAAGTGCCCAAGCGGGCATTGGCCAACTGCAAGACAGCCTTCACGCGGGCGTCGAGATGTTCGGCTACGGCATCAAGGAAGCGGGACTCAGGATCTGCCAGGATTGGCTGGCCAAACTGGCCACGAATGCCGAGGCGGATCTGGTCGGCGATGTCGATCTGCTGATCCTACGGCTCGATGCCTTCCGAACGATGGCGCGCCGGATCCTGCCCATCCCCAACGGGGGCTTTGGTGGCCACGACAAGGATGTGCTCCTCAGTGCTTTGCGAGAGGCAGGCTGCGAGATCTTTCCAACGGAGGAAGGGCTGTACAGCTATCACGGCTGCGAAGACGATTTCGAAACGTCTGCGGAGGCGATCGTGTCTGCGCTGCAGGACCATCCCGAAGTAGTGCGGGCGCTCGTGCATCAGGATGCTGGCGCCACGGCCTCCTGACTCTACGCATCCCATGTGGCCAGTCGCTGCAGCTTAGCGGCCTGGCTGGCAGTTCAAACCTGGCGGACGCTTGATCCCCGTCGGGGTTAGGTGCCGCCTTATCTTCAAGGAAACACAATGGTGATGAAGAAAACTCCCTCGGGGGCAATGACGATCCCAGTGGAACAGGCCCTGCAAACGATCATGGCCGTTCCCGAAAAGATGAGTCTCTCGCTGGCGCAGGGGGCCTGCGCACATAAGGCCGCTTCTGTCTGTGTTGCCAGCGTCCATCAGCCAACGTCGGCTCAAGTCGAAGCCCTGCGTGGGTTCGCTCAGCGTCATGGACGCTACTGGAAGTCCAAGCTGAAGGCGCTCTGGATCGACGGCAAAGAGGAGCGTCATCCCGATGCATACCTCCTGCGCCAGGTGCGAAACGAGTTCGGCCCGAAATGGCTGACACGCCTCTCGCTTGCCCGGTTTTCTGTGACGACCGGAGATCCCCATGCCTGAATCGCACAGCCTTGAGCACCCTGGAGCCGTGAGCCGCATACGCGCCAAGTGGCGCGGCGTTGAGCCAACGTCCATGATCATCATCGAGTATTGCGGCGACGGCGACCCTGCGTTCGGTGGCACTGCCGACGATCGTGCGCTCGGGCCTGACGGCTACATCCTTCGTCACGAACAACGTGTGCTGAAGATTGAGCCAGTGGAATTCGCGACGCTTGAGGAAGCCCATGAGGCTTCTAAGCTGGTGAAGAACCGACGACCCCAATCGATGTTGGGTGTAGCCCCTACCTGGCGCTAGCGCCATATCCCCTGAACCGCCCTGGCCACGCGCCAGGGGGTTTTCCCAAGCGCGCCCTACGCACGCTTAGGAAATCCGATTTGACTCTGCGGCGTGATGCTGCAGTGACAAGCCTCCGAGCTGACGGAGCCAAAAACTCAGCAAACCGTACCGCCGAAAGGCGGTTTTTTCATCTATCCCTGCGGGTCAGCATTCCCGCAGAGGGGGTGTTGTCTCCAGGGGTTCTCCCAATGAGGCAACACCATGAAAATCAAACCTATCGCCGAAGCGTGCATGTGGCTCCCGGGCTTCGGCCCCGAGGAAGATCCGCTGCAGGTCCTGGGTCCGCTAGGGGCTTCGGTGGCCAACGCTTCAGTGGCTGAAAGCGTCCCCCCTTCGCCGGCGCCAACGTGCGCGGAAACCAACGGAAGACCTATTTGGCCAGCCTTGCTGGGATCGGATCTCGACTGCTTGTCGGGGCCGGTGGCGAAGTTCGAGGCGAACGTCGCGGCGATTGATCTCCTGCGCAAGCTGGAGGTAGAGTCCCGCGAGCCCACGTCCCGTGAGCGCGTTGTCCTCAACCGGTTCACTGGATGGGGTAGCCTGCCGCAAGCGTTCAATCTGGAGCAGAACGACACAGCCTGGGCAGCGCGTGCCGCGCAACTCAAGGAGCTGCTTAATCCTGAAGAGTACACAGCTGCGCTGGAAAGTACCCCGAACTCGCACTACACGCCCATCGAGGTCGTGGAGGCAGTTTGGGAAGCTGTCAAGGCCATGGGGTTCGCCGGAGGGCGTATCGTGGAGCCCGCCAGCGGCGCTGGCTATTTCCTGGGTGCAATGCCCGAGGATGTGGCCAGCGCCAGCGTCGTGACAGCGGTGGAGCTGGATTCCATACCAGCGCGGATCGCCAAGGCTCTCTATCGCCCCTACGGTGTGGTGACACATCACGGTGCTTTCGAGCGCGTGCAGCTGCCGCAGGGGTTCTACGACCTCGCGATTGGCAATGTGCCCTTTGGGAATCACGGAGTAGCCGAGAGGCGCAACGTGGCGTTTGCCGATTTCACAGTGCACAACTACTTCTTTGCGAGAGCGCTGGAGCTGGTTCGTCCTGGGGGGCTTGTGGCGTTCATCACGTCGAGCTTCACCATGGACGCTGTGGATGACAAGGTGCGCAAGTACCTGGCTGGCCAGGCCAAGCTGGTAACCGCCATCCGACTGCCGAGTACAACCTTCGCGGCCATAGCTGGGACAGAGGTCGTGACAGACTTGGTGATCCTTCAGAAGTTGGCGACGCCTGTCGCGGACGTTGAGAAGGCCGGGTGGACCACCACGAAACCGGTTGCCTGGGGTTCCCCGCTGTACAGCCGCGACAGTGGCTACGGCAGCAGGTCGCACCTGATGGTGAACGAGTATTTCGTTGAGAACGCCAACCTTGTCATCGGAAAGTTGCGCACCCGCTCAATGGGGTCCAGGACGGTTCTTGTCTGTGACTTTGAGGGCGACCTCAGGGGCGAACTGGCAGACCGGCTCGGGATGATGCCGCATGGGATCTATCAGCCCACGGCGATGCGCGCAAGGCAGCATGAACGTCGCGAGGCGGCACTGCAGCTTGAAGGTGAGCATCGGCCTGGCCTCTCGCTGATCGATGGCAAGGTGTTCGAGGTGCTGGGCGACAAGGCCGTTCCCTCCGATCTCGCAGGGCGTACGTTGGAGCGTGTGCTGGGTCTGATCCAGTTGCGCGACACAGCCCGAAAGCTGATCAAGGCCCAAACAGCCTCCGACGACGACGGCATGCTGGGCGTGTATCGCACGGCCCTCAATGTCTCCTACGACGCCTTCGTGGCGAAGAACGGGTACATCAACGACAGGGTCAATCGGCGCGCTTTCAAAGTGGATCCCGATCTGCCGTTGCTGCTGTCGCTGGAAGTCTGGAATGAAGAAGAGCAGCGCGCAGGCAAGGCGCCGATCTTCGAACGCCGTACTGCCGGAGCATACAAGCGGGTGACCTCATGCGAAACCGCAGTGGAAGCCTTGCAAGTCAGCCTCGGTGAATCTGCTCGCGTGCTGCCGCTGCGCATAGCTGAATTGGTCGGGAAACCGGCTGACGAGGTCATGAAGGCGCTGGAGGAGGGCGGCCATGTGTTCCTTGACCCGGATTCGGGGCATTGGGAGCATGCGGATGCCTACCTCTCTGGCCTAGTGCGCGAAAAGCTCCTGGCAGCAGAGTCCTGTGGCGCTCGCTTCGAACGCAACGTCGAAGCTCTCAAGGCTGTCCTTCCCGTGCCATTGGGCCCAGCCGACATCACCGCGCGCGTTGGCTCAACGTGGATCCCCACAGGTGTCTACGAGGAGTTCCTGAGCACGCTGTTCGATAGGAAGGGCTTTAAGGTGACCTACGAAGGGAGCGTAGGGGCTTGGAACGTGGAGGCGCCGTGGATCTCTGAATCGGACGTGCGCAACACGCAGACGTACGGAACGGGGCGTGTGAGCGCCGTAGAACTGTTCGAGATGGAACTGAACCAGCGCAGGCCTACGGTGCACGACAAGGGCGAAGCCGGGGGGGCTGTTGTGAATTCGCATGCGACCATCGCGGCGCGAGAAAAGCAGCATGACCTCAAGGTGAAGTTCGTTGAGTGGCTGTGGTCCGACAAGGACCGTAGCGGTGAGATGGCTGGGCTCTACAACAGGCTCTTCAACTCCACGGTACCCCGCCGGTTCAACGGTGAGCACCTGGTGCTGCCAGGCATGTCCTCGATCTACTCACTGCGCGCGCACCAGCGTGACGCGGTGTGGCGGATCGTGTCGAGCCAATATCCGACGTTGCTGGCCCACGTGGTCGGGGCAGGGAAGACGCTCGAAATGATCTGTGCAGGTGCGGAGCTGCGACGGTTGGGTCAGGCAAGCAAGGTGCTCTACGTAGTTCCGAACCACATGCTCTACCAGTTTGGCGCTAACTTCATGGAGGCATATCCGAGCGCCCATGTTCTGCTCGCCTCGAAAGAGGATCTGCAGGGCGACCGGCGCAGGCTCATGCTTTCGCGCATTGCGACGTGTGACTGGGATGCAGTGGTGGTGACACAAGCGACGTTCGAGTCGATGAGGGTCAGCGATGACTACATGACCAGCTTTGTCGAAGAAGAGCTGGAGAAGATCGAATCAGCAATCCGTCTGCATTCCAAGGACCGTGGCAACAAGATCGTCAAGCAATTGGCGAGGGCGAAAAAGTCATGGAGGGCCAAGCTCGACAAGCTCAACAACACCCGGAAGAAGGACTCCGTTCTGGATTTCGAGGACTTGGGGGTGGACTGGCTGATGATCGATGAGAGTCAGTTCGCGAAAAACCTGTATCGCTTCTCTCAGATGGAGCGGATCGCAGGTTTGCCGTCCTCGAACTCAGACCGTGCATTTGATCTGTTCGTGAAGACGCGGTGTGTGATGGAGCGGCGTGGCGACCGGAAGGGCGTCACCTTCGCAACCGGAACGCCCATTACCAACACGATGGCCGAGCTGTGGACTGCTATGCGATTCCTGCAGCAGTCCACCCTGGAGCGGCACCAGATTGATTGCTTCGACTCATGGGCCGCGAACTTCGCGGAATCCGTGACGGCGCTGGAGCTTGCACCTGATGGCAGTGGCTACAGGATGCAGACCCGGTTTGCACGCTTCGTGAATCTCCCTGAGCTGATGTCCATCTTCCGCATGGTGGCGGACATCAGGACTGCCGACATGCTCGATCTACCGACTCCCGAAGTCCGCAAGGAAACGGTGCCGGTAGCGGGAAGTCCAGACCTGAAGGCCTTTGTTGGTGAACTGGTCGAGCGCGCGGGGAAGATCCGTAGCGGCGGCGTGAAGCCCAACAAGGACAACATGCTGAAGGTCACCAGCGACGGCCGCAAGGCCGCGTTGGACATGAGGCTGGTGGATCCCTTGGCGCCAGAGTTTGAAGGGGGAAAGATCCACATGTGCGCGAACAACGTGTACAGGATCTGGAAGGAGTACGCCGAGTCGAAGGGTGCTCAGGTCGTCTTCTGCGACCTATCGACACCGCGAAACGACGGGGGCTTCAGTGCCTACGACGAGATGCGGTTGAACTTGGTGCGCATGGGGATACCCTCTCATGAGATCGCCTTCATCCATGACCACGACAGCGATGCATCGAAAGATGCGCTGTTCAGGGCCGTAAGAAAAGGGGCGGTGCGCGTGGTGCTGGGGAGTACCGAGAAGCTGGGCGTAGGAACCAACATCCAGGACAGGTTGATCGCGGCTCACCACTTGGATAGCCCTTGGCGGCCGAGTGATCTGGAGCAGCGTGAAGGCCGTATCGTGCGCCAGGGGAACATGTACCCTGAGGTGTTCATCTTCACGTACATCACGCAAGGCTCTTTTGATGCTTACATGTACCAGCTGCTCCATAGCAAGGCTAGGTTCATCGCGCAGATCATGACCGGCAATGCCGCGTTGCGAACTGCCGAGGACGCTGAGTTGGCTGCGCTGTCGTACGCTGAAATCAAGGCGCTGGCGTCAGGTAATCCTCTCGTGCTTCGCAAGGCAGGGGTGGACGCCGAATTGGCGAAGTTGAACGTCCTATATCAGGAATGGGCGAGGCAGAGCTATTCCAACAAGCGTGAGCTTGAAGGACTGCCTGCATCGATCCGGTACATGGAGGAAGCGGTCAAGCTGATCAGGATCGACATGGAGAACGCAGTGGCGGCTGACAAGGCGCCGTGTGTGAAGGTGGGGGGTAAAACCTACACCGACATGTCGAAAGCCGCGAAGGCGTTGACGGTGGCGATTCAGAGCGTTTCTGGGCGTATGCAAGAGATTGGGGCCATCAACGGTTTCAAGCTCATTGCTTCAAACCCGGCCGAACGCAGGTGTGAGCTGACTCTGCAAGGCGGCTGGGAGTATGAGCTGGGGCGGCATTCACGTGGTTCGCAAGTCCTGCGTGCTGCAATCCAAGAGCTGTCTCGGCCAAGCTTGGAAAAGCACTTGACGCTCGCGAAGGCGCGCGCGGAAGGCCTCAACAACCAGATGCGCGAGTTGGCCGGAGTGATCGGAAAGCCGTTTGACAAGCAGGCACGTCTCGATGAGCTGCGCAAGCAGCAAATCGAGATCGACACAGCGCTCGATCTGAGCAAGGGAGATCTTTCTGCTGTCGATGAATCGGTGCAGGCCGAGGACCTCGTCGCAGCCTGACCCTGCGAACTACCCTCATGCCCCTTGGGGCATGGAGGGTGGTTTTTTCAAGCACCTTCCTCACCGGAGAGGGTGCTTCAAAAATCCGAATTGTTCCGTGTGCGTAATGCACTCGGCCATGAGGCGAACGCCCTCGCCGCAAGGCACAGCGATTCTCATCATGGAGCGTTCGCGCTTCTTGAATTTGGACCCCGGGGCGTCAACGCTCAGTTGGGGTTCTTGTTCGAACGTGTCGGAGATGGGCACGGCCGAATCCGCCTACGCAGAGCCAGAACGGTCTTCGCTTAGAGCATTCCCTTCCGTCCGTACCTGGCGGGAGATTTCAACCTTTGCGGGGCCTATTCCCCGCAGGGAAGCGGCTCCGTAGCTTTGGAGCATTCAATATGGAAAATCAGAAATCGAGCTTGTTGGCGGCCACACCCCGCGCCGAGCATGTGATCGGCTATGCCTTCCCCCGTAGTTCGCAGGCCACTTCTCTCGGGCATGGCTCATCGGGCTGCTTCACCATTCAAGTCGCTGGGACGCTCGCGCCAGCAGAGACTTATGCGGAAGCCAAAACAATAGTTGTCAGGCTTGGTACTTCGCCTGGTAGATGGTCTTGGGACCATCCGCTGAATACCAGCTTTTTTTCGCACCACATGCACAGTGACGGACAGCCGCTGACCGGTGTGAACGTTTAGCCGCGTGTTTATTGGGGCGCTCTATGCCCTTTCTCCCCTTGGCCTTGGCCAAGGGGCGTTTCTCAAGGCTCTTGAACCAGGGGCCTTCGGAAACGCAGCAGGCCGCATTCCGTTGCTCGGCGCGATGTGGCCACGGCAGGGGCGTCGCTTCCGTGCGCGGGCGTGTATCATTTCGTGAAGTTGCTGATCCTCTACGAAGGGCGGCTGATTTCCCAAGTCCATGCGTGGCGTGGGTTTCGGAAATCAATTTTCTATGACGTGGCTCTGCCAGGTCATGAAGCTCCTAGCTGCCGGAGTTGAATCTGCAGACACATATGCTCCTTCGGGGGCTTGTTTTTCACCCTGGCGGGCTTGCTATAGCCCGCACGGGTTTAGCGTTGGCTCGCTTCTTCTCGGAGACTGCATGAGCCACGAATCGAAGTACGAGCAGCGCAAGCGAGAGCTTGTGGGCTGCCTGGGAACATCCCGCGCCTTGATCAGGCGCATTGAAGAGGATGAGCGGCGCGATTGCGTCGATGCTCATCGCGATGCCGCTGAGTTGACTGCTCTGTTGGAGCTTCGCTGCAACGAAGCTTTTGCCTTGGCCGCACCCGGAAGCGCCCAACCTACCGGCGTTCATCAACGAGACGCCTGAGGCCCTGTGCTGCATGTTTGCTGGCGGCCCCTCTAAGCTGCTGGTGTTCCAACCCGGGCATTGAAGCCCAACTGACCTTTTCTTTTTCACCCTGCCATGGGCGCGTTGACCCATGGGGGGTCGGTGCGTTCAGGGCGCTTCTCACAGGAGATAGACCATGACAAATAGCACCGCACCGACCATCCACAGGTCCTTCAAAGCCCAGGCCTCGCATTCGGACCAGACGGGCGTCAAGAAGGATGATGTATTCAAGATCCCGCCGCATCTCCTCTTGGAGGAGCCAGGGTTCAACGAACGCGACTACGACGATCCGCGCGTAGTGGCCAAGATCGAGGAGTTCGCTCAGGCCTATGCCCGAGGGCAATTCGTGCCGCATCTGGTGGTTCGCATCGACGCCGGCACTGGAAAGTTCTACATCGTTGAAGGCCACCAGCGAACGCGGGGCGCCATGCTCGCAATCTCGCGCGGCACATCCGTCCCGTTTCTCGTGTGCATCCCTTTCCGGGGCAACGACATGGACCGCGTGCACTGCCAGATGGACAGCCAAGACGGCCTCAAGCTCACCCCGGTGGGCATCGCTCGCAACTATCTCAAGCTGGTCCACATGGGCGCCACCGAAGAGGAGATCGCTAAGCGGCGCAACAAGGAACTGTCTCACGTGCAGGCCATGCTTGTGCTGGCCGAGGCACCGGTTGAGATCCAGCGGATGGTCAATATCGACCAGGTATCGGCTACCACTGCCATCGAGGTCCTGCGCGAGCGAGGCGACGGTGCTCTTGAGTTCTTGCGCAATAAGCTTAAGGAAGAGCAGGCCAAAGGCAAGACGAAGATCCGGCCTGCAGCTGTTCGCGAATGGACACCTCCTCGCAAGAGCGCGATTGCGATCTATGCTTCGGTCGGCTCCTTGGTGGGCAGCCTCAAGGAAGAAGGTTTCGAGGGTGACCCCGAGACTCTGCATGGGAAGACCGTGTCAGTTGACGCTCACGCGCTGTACCAACTGATGCAGGTCTTCCGACTGGCCGAAGCCCAGAAAGGCAAGCGCAACAAGGGCTCGACCTCTGGAGAGGAGTCGGCCGAGGAGGGGGCTGCAACGGACACGGCATCGTGCTCCACCAGTGACTCTACCGATGAAAGCAAGCCACAAAGCCCGCCCTCCAGCTGGGTTTCCGGGCTTGTTTCCAACACCTGACAGTGGTTTGACCACATCCCATGATCCTTGCGCCCTCGGGCGCGAGGGTTTTCCAAAGGTGCTGTGCTAGCACCTTTGGAAAGCTTTCCATCAGCACGGCTACGCCTGCTGCGAAAACTCCAGCTGAGAGTCAAAATCAGCATCGCGTTCCTTCCGCTCGTTTGAGTCGGTAAGTCAACAGCCCAGCCGGGGGCAAGTTCAACCCTGGCTTCTTGTAACCCTTGGCGGGCACAGCTCCCGCGATGGGGAAGTGCCTGCCGTTCTTCGAATGAAAGGCACTGCCATGATGACTTTTTCCATGCTCCTGAACATCCTGCTGGAAGCAGAGGCCCGTCGCGATGATCCGAGCCTTCCTCAAGAGGTGCGTGATCGCTCTGCAGAAACGGTATCCCTGTGCAACCAACGGATGGAGGAAGAAGGACTGACTCGCGAGCAACTCGAAATGGAAGCGCGCGCGGAAGCCTGAACCACCTCCAGGCGCGAGGAGACCCCTTGCGCTATCACCATCCCTGACGGGCCCCGCAAGCCCCCAAGGCTGGTGCCCGTCTCCACCACTCAAAGGAAACGGGTATGACACTCGAAATGGGTAAGCATGACCAGGAGCGCCTGGCGCAAATTCAGGCAAACCGAGAGCGCATTGAAGGTCCCCGAATCGGCGACTTCGTGGTGTTCTCCACAGGTCAGATTGAACGCTTCAGTCACGCCTGGGACGACTGCCTCCAGACTTCCCCCAGCGGGTCATTCTTTTTGCATGCCTCTGGAAGCGGCGAGTTTTCAGGGGCTCTCAACCTTCACACACCCAGGCAATCGCTGGAGCTGACCCGCGCAACTCTGCCTGGTACGTTCTGGTTCTTCCGCGATGGGCGTGCGCAGCCTGGCGGCCGTGTGGACTTCTCGATACCTTGCCGGGTCTTCCGCACCGCTGAGACGTACACGGGCTATTTGGGCACCACTTTTCAAATGGACTCCCATCGCCTCCAGACGCTCAAAGCGTTGCTGATCGAACAGGGCGTCTGATCGCTCACTTCCCAACCTGCGGGGCTTTTGTCCCGTTTGGGGCAGGGCTCCGCGTTCTATACGGATTTCACATGAAAGCTTACGAGACCACAAAAATCGGTCATCACCGGGGCAATCCCCGTCTCTGGCTGCAGGGCCGCAAGGCCTCGCGCGCTGGGTTTCACCCTGGCAAGCGCTTCCGTGTCCGCAAGGACGAAACACGGAGCATGCTGGTGCTGGAAATTGATGCCGACGGTGAGCGCGGGGTTTCGCGCAAGATTGCTGGCGCTGGTGAGTTGCCTGTGATCGACATCAATAGCGCTGAGGACCTGGCGGTCCTGACCGGCTTCACGCGAGTGCGTGTGATTTCGCAGAAGCTGCGAATCGTCATCCTGCCCTGTGCTGTCGAGCTGGCAAAGAAAGAGCGGCTTGCGCGTTTGCGGGCAAAGATCGCAGCGGCAGCAGCCATTTCAGTCGGGTCGATCTCGCACGGTGGTGGCATCCTGGATCATGCACTGCATTCCGGAATGAAGGCCGCAGGAGTGAAGTCCCGTCTCGCCTTCGCAAACGACATCCGTCCCGAGCTGCTGGAGCACGCCAGTGCGCACAATGACGCTTGGGATGATGAGACGGTCTCGCTGGCTGCTCCTATGCAGCTGCTCGCCTTTGATGCATGGGCCATGGACCGCATCGAAAAGGTTGAGGTGCTGTGCGCTGGCATTCCCTGCAGTGGAGCTTCCCGCAGCGGTAGGGCAAAGCGCGGCGCTGGCCACGCTGAGGAGCATCCGGAAGTGGGACATCTCATCGCGCCGTTTCTTGCAATCGTCGCGAAGACACAGCCTGCTGTCGTGCTCGTCGAGAACGTGGTGCCTTATCGCACTTCGGCCTCGATGTTCATCTTGCGGCACCAGTTGCGAGACCTCGGGTACCAGGTGCACGAAGCAGTGCTTCAGGCGTCCGAGTGGAATGTCCTAGAAAACCGTGAACGCCTGTGCATGGTTGCTACTACTGAGGGGCTCGACTTTGATTTCGCATTGCTGAGCCGCCCAGTCAAGGTGGAGCGACGCATCGCCGAGATTCTTGAAACAGTAGCCCCGGATGATGATCGCTGGTCAACCATGGCGGGCCTCTTGGCCAAGCAAGACCGCGATCGCGAGAAGGGGAACAGTTTCAAGATGCAGATCGTCACGGCGGACAGCACATCCTGCCCAACGATCACGAAAGGCTATGCAAAGGTGCGCAGCACGGATCCCAAGCTGCGCAGCAGCCACGATCCGAGCTTGCTTCGCCAGTTCACCCTGCTGGAGCACGCATTGTTGAAGGGAGTGCCGCCACATCTCATCAAGGGCTTGGGGCTGACCTTGGGCCATGAGCTGCTTGGGCAGAGCGTGTGCTACCAGCCATTCAAGGCCGTGGGAGAACTGCTCGGTATCTTCATGTTGGCCGATGCCGGCGTGCTGCCATCACCTGCTCAGTTGGCCGCCGACCAGGTCTCCAATGCCTCTTTAGTGCGCGTGCTTACCACGGCACTGCAACATGCGCCCATCGTCGAACCAGCGCAACTTTCACTTCTTGAGTGAGGGCTGCAGGTCGATGACCTAGGCATTCCCGCTTCGGCGATCCTGCTCGTGCACTTCGGTGCGCGGGCTTTCCAAAGCCTCCAGCAGGTGGCTTTGGAAAGCAAATTCATCTCCATGGCTTTCTGCCTTGGTCTGAAGCGGTAGCTGTCCGCGCCTCGTGCACATCAGCATTCGTCACGCACATCTGTGCGAACTGTTAACCCTGTGGGTGCACTAGCCCAGCGGGGTAGGGCGCCTCGATTTCTTGGTCCCCTGTCTGAGCAATTTGATCCATACGGCACGCACCCGCGATGCTACCGATCAATGCGCTTTAAACCCCGGGCGGGGCTCATCCCTGCCGGGGATGGACTCGCCCACTTCAAAGGAGAGTTCTATGACTATGCCATCAGCTAAGTTGGCTTGTACTGCAAGCGCCCAGAGGTTCGAGGAATGGAAGCGGCGGCCTGTGTATATGGCCCATTGCTTCACGGCGAACCTCGCGCGCCAGCTCTGCGGAGTCCAGCTCAAGCCTGGCGAAGGCATGGCAAGCGTAATGGGCCTCCCTGAAGCGATGGGGCTTATCACCTTTCGCGCGCTGGCGCCGTTCCGCTCCGCCGAGGCCAATGAACTTCGCAGCCGTGTTGCGGCTCTTGCGCGCCGCATGCGCCGCGAACGGCTCGTCGTCGCGTGACGCGCATGGGAAGTCCAACCTTAGATGAGGTGTACGTTCTAGCCAGCGAGAAGCGTCAACGCTTTTGGTTGCACGTTCGCGCCACATCTGTGCTGCCCAGCTTTCACCTGATACGGATCATCCGGTCCGCTGAGTCGTATTCGCCGCTGATGCGTGCTGCGGCACTTCGCAACCTGGTCTGCTCGGCGCCCATCGAGATTATTCGTGGGCGCTGCTACTCGGAGAGGCGCAGGCTTGTCCGGGCGTACTTTGGGGTGTAGTTGGTTTTAACCGAAATCGCCTTTTCAACCTGCGGGGCAGAGTTCCCGCAGGGGGCTCTGTCCGACTTTTTGGATGGAGCACAAGATGGACTTGAGGATAAGACCGCGAGATCTCCAGACGCTGCAAGACGCAGTGGTACCGGAGGACACGCCGGAACGGCGTGAAGCGTATACCTTGGGGAATTTCGCCCAGGCAAAGCGGTGCAAGAACTGGGATCTTCGATACCGCTGGGATTTGCTGCGCGCCAGTCGCCTTCGTCTCGGCGGTGGCATGTTGGCGCGGGGCGATCTCAATCTGTACGCCTATCTCAACGACAGGCACATCGATGACGCCTTGCGCAGCATCGTTCCACCTCTGAGAGTACCGGACGGTAATCGTTCGCCATATCCGGAGCAACAAGCGGGCAACGCCCGTTGAACCGAACCCTTTTGCCAAGGGCTTCACGTCTACGCGCCTCCTGAGGCGCGGCTTACCAACCCTGCTGGGGATCCTCCCCGGCAAGGGGGTGAGCCAGCGCAATCAATAAAGGAGTCTGCCTATGGCGCATTTGCTTGGACTATTGTTCCTGCTGTTCGTATTTCTGTTCCCTGCATTCGTGGCTCTGCCGATGCTAGGCGGAATGGCGCTGCGAGCATTTCTTAACTCCCGGTCTACTTGGATCGTCACCGCTCTGCTCATGCCGCACTTGGCCTCCAAGTCGCTTGACGGGATGTACGATGCAGCGATGTCTGGCAATACCTCGCTCACCCTGGTGTACTTGGCGGCGTTCGCTGCCATCGTGCTGGGTATCCGGTCGATCATGAAGCATGCGCTGCATAAGTAACTTCGCGTTAGACTTATGCAGCTGCGTACGGAGAAGGAACATCATGAATGAGTTTTTGAACGATCCTGTGGCGCTGGGTACGGTTATTTTTGCCGTACTCATCAACCTTGCTGTCATCGGCCTTAAATGGCAGATGTCATCGAACGAGGGTGCCACGTTGTGTGAAGGCAATAACGAATAGTTGGTAGGCGCAGTATGGCGCCTAGAATGAAAAGGCAGGCTACGCATCGCGTGGTCTGCCTTTTTGTCTAACGAGTGTCGGTAAAGCCTTGACGCAGCAAGCTGCCTGGAATATAAGAAGGACATGCCTGACATCCTTCACCAGATCCTCTCTGACCGCATCTTGCTCGGAACAATCGTCGTAGCCGTTCTCGTCAATCTGGGCGCGATCGGGTTGCGGTGGGAACGCGCGCGGAAGCAGGGCTAAGGCCTTCCTTGTGCCGAGGAAGCCCGTTGACGCCCGCGACAAACTAGCGAGCCCTTTCGAGCTTGTTGTTCTAAGTGCCCTTGGGGCGCTTAGAAGAACTAGTTTTTCTTTCCATCCGCCTGGTGCGATGGAGTCAAAGCGGTAGCTGGCCGCGCCTAGGGCGATTCAGCAACTTACGGTCGTGCTTGCACGGCATTTTTCACCTCACTGGGAATCTCTTCCAGTGGGAAGACGATTCCCGAAAAGGAGTCGTATGTTTTCTAAAAACCCTTCCCCGCAGTGCGTGGGACGCGAGGCGCTCGATTACCGCGAGCCGGTGGATCCGAGTTCGCAGCGCCCACATCACAAACTTTCCATTGATATCGTGCGAAGCGCTCTGTTTGCATGCGATGAGTCATGTAATCCTGCGCAAGTCTCTTACTACCCAGACATCGAGTCCATGGCTACGCGGCAACGCGAGAGCAAGATTTGGAGCCAAGGCGAAATATTTGTCTTTTCCCGCTCGGAAGATTGTTTCCTTATTGCGAAGCAGGTGGCCCCCAGTAGTTGTGAATTCCTGGTCGTCACGCATGACGGGTGTAAAGATGTATTAACTGCGTACCGTTTTAGGCAGGAAGAGTTGGTAGCTACGCTGAAAGGCTACATCCAATAGGCTAGACATTTCCCTGCCGGGTGGCATCGCCCGCGTGGGTCGGGGTGCCTGGGCTCTACAAGCGCGCGGGGAGCGCTGGAGCGCACCCCTACAACCTTGAGTATGAGTTGGAAGCGTAAATCGCTGACAACGTCAGGCAGGGGCGATTACGTCTCAGCCTCCGATCGCACCGGGGGGCCAGGTACATGCACTCCACCTCCTTCTTCACCGAGCGGTGGCTGGGGATCGAGGGAATCAGCATTTCTGGAAATATCGAGTCGAACACGCAGATTCGGTAAGGAAATATGTCCATGTATAGCGGAGAACTGCAGACCGCCAAGCCGGCTGTTATGGGCTGAAGGGTCTATTTAGCATGCGTTTTCTCCTTCGGGAGAGTGTTTAACCCGCGAGGGCACTTGATGGCCTCACGGGTCCAGTGTCCTCGCTTTTCATAGGAGCGACGGATGAATCTCGAAAATATGGCTAAGCAACAAATTTTGGTCATTGGTGCTCGTGCCACACATGAATTTGTTGAAGGTCCTCAGTACTGCGCTACTAGGATATCTTTGGAATTTCTCAGACGACTCGTTCAAGTGCATCGTCTAGTAGAGGAAGCCGGGCTTTCCGAGGCGAGGTTCTATTACGAACCCGATGTTTGGGGGCCAGGAGACACAAAGGAGGAAGCTAAGCTCTCCGAGCCCGAGGTCGTGGTAGCCACTCGGTGTTTTTGGTTCAGTCAATTCGCCAAGGATGCCGACTGCAATATTGAATCGGAACTCATGGACTTCGTTTCATTGGAAAAGCTGCTCACCGAATCCGCGCCGAACGAGTTGATATTCGTTTCCGACGAACTGCGATCGCTCTACGAGGAAGACAACGGTGAATAAAGGACGAGAACTGGAGATCATAATTGACAGTGATCGCGACCTGGAGCGGCTAAGTTGTAAGCGCGTCTTCATAAGGAGAACCGAGGACGGGCGGTACCACGTCACATCCAAACTTCGGTTCTGGAAAGGAGGTGACCACTCGTTTCTGAGCAAGCTGCTGCGTCGGAGGATGCCAGGGCTTCGATCTATAGCAGGCAATTGCAGTGCTCCAACGGGGTACTACTGGGGCAAGTAGTAACTTTAATGCATCTGCAGACCCTTCGGGGTTCTGCAGTGCTTTCCAAAGGCCCTTATCCAAAGGATCTTTGGAAAGCAGCATTGTTTCGCCAGGTTAGTCCTGACGATCAACATTCCCAGCTCGGGGGAATCAAAGCAACCAGCAAATGCAGCCCTTCACCGGGCCTTTTAACCCATGCGGGTCATCGTCCCGCAAGGGGTGCTGACCTGCTTTTCATTTGGAGGTCAGTATGGTTACTCATGCAATCAGCGCACCCGCTCGTCGGATGGGCGCTTTCATCACGGCTATTGCAAAGGCCAGACAATCGGTGGCAGAGGGTGGCTCGCTGGCTTATGCGGTGGAGCAGTGCCCATTGCGTGGCCGGGTCATCAAACTGGAAACAGCCAATGGGTGGAGTCCCTATCCATTGTTCGTGGAAAGCCCGCAGTAGACGCCATGAGCAAGTTCTACATCAGGGCAAGAGAGGCGCGCGAAAACGATGTTCTCTGCTTCGGCAACCCGAAGCGAGAAATTCGTGTCGAACGTGTCTCGCACAATTCGTCAGGCCGTATAGGTTTTCACGCCAATAGTGACACCTGGACTGCCTACTTCAACCCCAACGACAGGGTTCGCATTAAGGCACGCGCCTATTAACGTCTTTCTTGGAGATTTATCTATGAGCACGCAAACGGTGTTTCTAAAAATGAAGATCAACAAGGCCGACGGCGTATTCCGCAATGAGGCTTCAATGTTGGAATGGGTGAAGGCTTGCTTGAACTGCAACACAAATTATGCGAGTGTCGATTTCGAGGTCGCCGGTGCGGAACGCTTTGAGGCGCTCTCGGCCATTAACTACGCGTTCGACCGAATGCATAGCCTTTTAGCTGGCGCTGGGGCACTCAACACCGCGTGTCTAGCGCAGGCGATCTACGGCCTCAAGCTTGAAATCGCGATAGCGCAGAGAGATGCTGATCTGGTCGCGGCAGCAGAGTCCAGCCTACAGGAACTTAAGCCAGCTCTTCAAGGGTTGGATTTGCGAACCTTCAAGGGCTGGTGCGCTGCGGCAGCTGCGCTGCTGGGAGACAAGCCTTCGGGCACGGCCCTGATCGATGCTCCATTCCATGGATACCTACTCCTGGTGGATGGAGTACTTCACGGCTTGGCAATGCGCGAAGACGGCGACGTGCGGTTTCCCTCAGTGAAGCAGTGTCCGCTCGACGCAAACGAGGTGGACCGTTCGATCTGGGACGACGCGCTTCAGTGCTGGGAAGCCCATGATCCACTGCTTTGCCGCAAGGCATTATTGCTGCCTGCTTTCACCTCACTCACATTCGAGGAAATAGCAGGCGAACAACCTGAGTCATACCCCGGCGCAAGCCTGGATTGATTAGCTAAACGTTACTAACCCCATCCGGGATTCACCTCCCGGATGGGGGGTGATTCCGGATTATCACTGGAGATCACCATGAGTTCTTATCAGTATTACCCGACCGGCGCCCATACGGCAGCCCGCATGTATGCGAAGTTTAAAAGGCCAGTCAACCACCTCTGCGATCCGAGCGCTGGGAAAGGGCACCTAATCCGTCATGCCCGAGAAGGGTTTATCGGAGTTCCAGACGCAGATCTACCGTGGCTTGCAGATATTGAAGATCGGCCGATCGGGAGAAATGGCGCTAGAGTGTTCGACTATGCGCGTAAACGCTTCGGTGATGTTAGACAGGTATCGGCCATAGAAATCGATGCTCGGCATCACGATAGCCTCAAGGAGTTGGATATCCAGATACTGGGTTACGACTTCATGGACGTGCAGTCGTTGGCAACGGTTACGTCTGTTCTCATGAATCCACCGTTTGCTCGCGGTGAGGCTCATGTTTTGCACGCGTGGGACGTTGTATACGATGCAGAAATTGTAGCCATTATCAATGCGGAGTCTATCCGGAATCCACGGACTCAAGAGCGCCAGCGCTTGGTCGAGTTGATTGCGGCACACGGGACAGTCGAGTTTCTGCGCGACCAGTTCATAGACGATGTTGAACGAAAGACGGAAGTCGAAGTAGCGCTCATTTACTTGGAGAAGACGCCTGCGCGCTACATGGATCTGGACAGGTTGCTTGGGGGGCTCACCAAGGGCGATGCCTTGAGGGGCGAGATAGAAGTTGAGGTCTGTACTGCCCTTTCCCTTCCTTCAAACTTCATCCAGGACACGTCCTACCGGTTCCGCCAGGCAGTAGCTGCAGCTCGCGCTGCAAGCGAAGCCGTGGCACTGGCAGATCACTTCGCTGAGGGCATGGGACTCACGCTCGATGAGATGCAGGCCAAGGGGGTGGGAAGTGATTTCCGCGCCGAGGCAGGCAACGTTCGTGCTGCGGCCAACGAAGACTTCAAGGTGCGGTACGACAACCTCAAGAAGCGAGCCTGGGGGCAGATCCTGCGCTCTTCGCTCCTGAATGACCGACTCAGCAACCAAGCGCGAAGGAAAGTCGAGGCGTCAGCGGAAAGCATCTATGCCATGGAGTTCAGTGTGGCAAATATCCACGGCTTCCTCGCTGGGGTCATTCAGTCACTGCCATCTATCTACGAGGAGATGATTGTGGATCTGTTCGATGCCATTATTGAGCGTTCTTCTGACAATGTGGTGTTTTACAGGAGCTGGAAATCGAATCAGAAGCATCGTATTGGTATGCGCATTCGAAAATCGCGTTTCATCATGCCTCGCTTTCAACTTTCGTTCGGCGGATCTTTGGACTACGAGTCTGAACGGTTCCTGGCGGACGTAGACAAGGTGTGGGGATATCTGATGGGTGAGCCCCATGGGTATGAAGGCCTGGTTGCTGCCATGAAGAAATCCGATCTGCGTTCAAGTGAACGAATAGCCTCGCGCTATTTCGATGTGCGTTACTACAAGGGGGTTCAGACACTCCATTTCTATCCTAAGTCCAGCGAGGTTGTAGAGAAAATCAACAAGTTCGTCGGGAAATTGCGTCAGTGGATTCCTGGGAATATGGACGAGGCAAATAGCGATTTTCAGAAGCAATATGAAGGAGGGGAGGCTCTGACGAAGGAATACATGGTAGTCTACGAAACTAGTGCTCGCAATTCCTACGGTTATGACCGCCCAGCTATCGCACTCCTTCGGAGTCTTAAAGGGCTGGATGATGGCGAAACGCTGCAGCTGGACCGGATGAGCTCAGCTGTTGAAGCGGTGCACAACCAGCATGGCCTGCATTGCGGACCCGCACTGGCAAAGGCGCCGACCGCGAAGTTGATCTGCATGGGAGAGCAACGTACTAGCGAAAATAGTTCCGCGCAAGTGCAATTGCCTTTGCTCGCGGCGTAAAACATACCAGCTATGTGAGTTGAAGATGTCTATCCGACATCTTCAACTCCCGTGGCGCTGGTTCTCCAGAGCTCCCACTTCTGTGGGGGCTTTCCCAAGAGCGACTCAGGTGCTCTTCGGAAAGCGAATTTAGAATTTCTGGTCTTTTGTAATATATTCTACTAGAACTCATGAAATGCGGACGCTATTCAAATGAAAGAACCTCGATTGTGGAGTAGGTTGAATGCTGGATTATTCGGCTCGGCGTTGACATTGATGGTGCACTAGGGTCTGCGCAAGGTCGTGGGATCGGCCTCGCGCCCAGTTGCGACGTAAGGGCCGCTCGTCGCAGACGACGTAAAACACGTTGGGCAACGCTTCACTAAGCGCTCACCGAACCGTTTTCCCTTGAACAGCTAGCTACACGGAAGCTTTTCGGCTGATTTTTGCCAGGGCCACTCTGTACTATCAGAGGCACGTCAGGTGGCGAGCACATGAAGTTGTTCGTGTGGTTTCCGCAGATATGGCAAATCTCTTCACTTGGAGAATTTCATGAGTTTTCAAGCCCGCGCACCAGCATATACCATCGCGCATAGGTATTGGCTTTTTGAACTGCTATCAGCTGGAATGCGTAATTTCTTGATTTTAGTTATGCTCAGCCTCTTCGTCATTAGCTCGTACGCAGGAACGGCATATGTTAGAAATAATTCTACTTTTACGCTGGAGCTTACCGCTCAGAACGATGGAGCCGTGTTTGGCGGCACGGGAGATGGAACGAAAATTACCCTCGCACCGGGCGCAAGTCAGAGCGTCTCTCACTCCAAAACCAGTGACGGCTTGATGGTGCGGCATAAATACACTATTGATGTGGGGCAATTGTGTAGTAGATTCAGCACTACGTCTTTCGCGGATGCTCAATCAAAGCCGTGTGAGGAACGTGATGGGGCAATGCTTGGGGGCGGATACACTTACTCCACCGGTGGAACGCCAGATTCAAGCCCTAGATATCTCGGATATCAGACGCTTTACATAATCTACGAGAACAAAGTAAACAACTGCGCTGCTGCTACTGTCGCTTGGGGGCCAGCAGGTATTTGTAAAGCAACTCTTGGCGTAGGACAGCCAAATGCAGTGGTGGCAATTTCGAACATCGCAGCCGGCGTAGTAGGTGATGGGACAGCTACGTGCAGGGTACCTAATGGTTGGAGTGTGACCGGTAGTTGTGCCGCGAGCATGGTTCAACCTGCAGCTATTGCAGCAACTCAAGGTACCCTAGTCGGGAAGATCCAAGTCACTTGGGGCGCGGTGGAAGGGGCTTCCGGGTATGAGCTTTCATATCGTCGTCAGCCCGAGGACAACTGGACATCCCTCGTTGCAAACAGCGGCTATATATTAAATACTACCGATGAGTCTATATTTGAGTTCCGAGTAAGGGCGACAAATGCTGCGGGGGCCGGTGAATGGAGTGGTGTGGCGAAAGGCTTTATTATTCCGCAGATAATGCCGGTTTTTGTATCTCAGTCAGCACCAGAGAATGTACGGGCCGGTTCGACCTTCATAGTGCCACAAACTTGGAAGAATACTGGCTACACAACCTGGACAAGCGACGGGAAGTTCTACCTTGCGCAAGCATCCGGTTCCGGTAATTTTGGTGACGGCAAGGCCATCTTCCCCGGAAATGTCACACAGAATTCGAATGCCACTTCCCAGGTTTCCCTTGTTGCACCTTCCGCGCCAGGTGTTTACGTTCTCTCGCGCCAGTTTTACAAGGATGGTACTCCTTACGGGTCGCCCTCAACTCCAGTAAATATTAGGGTTTGGGGCGACGCGACTTGCAGTGGACTTACTGTCAATAAGGCCTATTTGTATGACATAAATGGGACGGTGAGCGTCCAATTCGCGGCAAATAATCAGACGACAGCAGTTGTTGCAAAGGTCTGGAGTGAAGTGACGGGCGAGCTGGACTCAAGGCTCTACAATCCCACGACAGTTGCCGGTGTGTACAAGTTTGACGTCCCTCTCTCCAACCATGGCGGGCGTATCGGTACCTATCGTGTGAAGGTTGACGTGAGTAACATGGTTACCTTGTCTAGCTGCGAAGTAACGTTTGAGTTGCGGCCGCTCGAAAAGCCAATTGTGCAGCTTCAGGCGCTTATCGGCACAGGGCCTGGTAGCAACAGTTTTGTCGTTGGCCAAACAGACGCGGAAGCGTTCCTCAAGGTCTCAGTCACTCGTACTGAAGGTTTGCCCATGCTTTTGGAGCTTGCCGTGGTCAGTGGCGATTACCAAATTGGGGGCACATCTTCTCTGGCTGCTGGGGCGGAGTCGGTAAGCATGAGCGTCACTCGGTGGCGCCCTGGCGTCTGGGGTACCCGTGGCTATCTGCTGCGCGTAAAGTACGCGGATCCCGCAGCGGCGGACCAGGGGAAGAACCTCGAAATCCCTCTTGATTTGATTCTGCCCCCCGCCGGCGACACCCTGGCATTGAAGTTTGGCCTCGGTCACCCATTGACCGCGAGCACCATAATGGGTCGAGCAGGATCGCTTCCCTACAACGGGGCGGCGCAAGGCAGTTGGGTCTCCAAGCTCGGCGTACAGGGTGGGGCAGATCTGGACAGCTTCTTGCCAATGGGCGAGGCTGGTAGCCGCCAACACGCTCTGGACTACAACATTCTCTACGGAAAGACCTTGGTTGGCACTGCTCGTGCCGTCCCACCAGCAGGTGTTTCGTTGTTGAAGCCCATTGAGGTAACAACAGTTGCAAGCGTACCGACAATGCCCGTCAAGAACCTACAGGCCACTGACGGCACCTTGGAGGATCTGGTGCGTGTTACTTGGGACGCACCAGCGGATGGCGCAGCCGGTTTCACGTATGACGTATACCGGGATGCGGAGCTTATTCAATCCGGCAAGTCGGCCAGGGTGGTTGATGACGTGCCGCCAGTGCGCGGTCAGGTCTACGACTACCGCGTGATCGCCTCCTTGAATGTTGCCAAGAGCGGTGAGGCCACTGACCCTGGCCACATGCCTTCATGCAGGGCAGCACGCTTGGTCGGTGCGAGCTTGAACGCGGATATGAGTGCAATTAACGGCCTCATAGAGCAATGGCCTTGCCTGGTAAGCCTCGCTGGTACGAGCGCTATCGATGCTTTGTCACCTCTGGGGCTGGAGCTTCAAGGTGCGAAGTCATACAAGGCGTTTAGCGTTCCGGTACCGCTGAATTTGAAGGATGGTCCTCACGTCCTCCATCTTGGCTTGGCAAGCGAGGGAGTTGTGTTGAATGCGAACCGGACCTATGACATGCCATTTCAGCTGAATCGCGCTTCAATTGCGGTCAACGATCTCACGATCACCTACGATGGCTCACCGGCGAAGGCGGGGCAGGATGCAACGTCTATCGGTCGTTTTGGGCTTCGCATGGAAGGTGGCTCGGGTATCGGCTTTGCCGAAGAAGTGAAGTGATGAGACCGTGAAGGGGCCGAGGATTTATTTCCTCGGCCCCTTTTTTTGCGTGCAGGAGCCTGTTTCGCTAGTCCGGCAACGTTTTAAGGTCATGGGCACATTACTAGGACCTCTGGGCCTGCAGCTGGTCAAGGGCAAGGGAAGCAAGGTTCGAACAGGCGCCTAAGGTGCGGTGGTGGCTTGCTCTGCAGGCCAAGGGTGGTTCGATTTATATTACATGACCTCGCTGAATGGGGCTAAATATGGTGTCAATCAGCAACGGGAGAAGGTAGTCCCATAGGTCGAAGCAGGCGTGGAAAGGTAATCCCGCTTGCGCTATCGAGTTCAAGACAGGGTCGCCGGAAGAGGGTGGTTGCGAACGCTTATCCGATTCATCTTCCAGGGCCAAGTACCCTATTGAGGAAGAATAGACAAACCGCGTAAGGCACGGCATTAATAAGAGCCTTTGCGGCTTCCACGGAAAAATCAATAGAAGTGTTGTATTGATATTACATGACCTACCATATTGAGCAAATTGGCCTGCTTGTCAAACCTATTGCTAGCAGTTCTGGAAATCCTGGGTGATAATGTGGAAATTGAGGATGCTCGAAAGGTAGGCCTATGTCTGAGCTATTGCAAGAATCGATTTTCAACGAGCCACCGAGCGCCGAAGTTCTGCTTGATCTGTGGCTCGATTATGGTTCTTCGGCTGACAGAGATCCTATTGGCCTAAAAGGCGAGCCATCGTATCGGTACTTCTGGAGTACCTGGACGAAGTATCTGAAAACTGGCAGAAATGCGGAACTGCCAGCCCCTATAGAGTGGCACGCCGTCACTAGCGAGGATGTCGTCGGCTTTCTGACATCTGGACCTGAAAGCCGTAAAGAAGACACCCAAGTCAGTGATATTACCCGCCGCAGATACTGGCGTTTGCTAGAGCGCATTTACGATTTCGCACTGCAACAAGGATGGGTATCGTCCAATCCGGCAAAGGCTCTCGAAAGAATGGATACGCCGCCGAGTGAAGATCCGCTTGGAGCGATCGTCACGCCAAAGGTGTGGGCGGCCCTGAGCTCCATCCTGCTCGCCCCAGTCGATGGAGATCCGATCAGTGCCCGAAATCGCGCGCTGCTTATCTGCCTGACCGCGATGGCGTTGACACCCATGGAAGTCCGCACGCTCACGCTGAATTCGGTCTTGTATTCCATGGACGAGGGGACGGAGCGACCTCACCAGCTCCAGCTCGATGGGCCTGGCAAGAACCAGCGGCGCCGGGTTGTTCTACCCACGGTCGCTGTTGCGGCCCTTCAGGATTGGCTCGCCATTCGGTCCCGCGTCGCATGCAAGCCAGAAGTTGAGAGTCTCTTTTGCACGAATCGTGGGGCAAGCCGCTCTGGCGGAAAACCGGCTGGGCAGATGACACCCGTGACCCTGCTCCTGCTGGTGCGAGACCTTCTCGTCGCTGCGGCTAAGACGGCGGGTGAGCCGCTCCCCGCTCGTCTGGGTCCGCAGATCCTTCGCAACACCCGCTTGGTGATGTGGCTCAATGAAGGCGTGCCAGCCAGCCAAGTTGCGGTCTGGGCAGGGCTGAAGAACGTCAAGGGCCTCTACCACCTACGTGAACACCTTAATCCTGAAATTCGGATTACTGTGAAAAACGTACGGGACGATGAGGACTGACTAGGTGCACCGACAGAGAACGAAGGGCCGGAGAATCCGGCCCTTTTCATTGAACGGCCTGGGCTACTTGAAATTCCGGCTTTCGGTCGCCAAGCGGCCCATCAGGTGGCTCAGGTCGGCGAGCCTGTCCGCGATCAGGTTGCATACCGCGCCGTTGCGTTGCCACCGGCCTTTGACGGCCAACAGTCGAGCGTTGAGCAGGATCTCCCGTTGCGCATCCCGCACATCCGGCCAGACGATGACCTGAGTCGCGCCGTCCTCGTCCTCCAGCGACACGAAGATCGTGCCGCTTGCCGTATCCGGCTGCTGCCGCAGCGTGACGATTCCGGCCGTGCGGACGATGTGGCCGTTAGGGACGCGGCGCAATTGCGCGGAGGTTTTGAGCTTGTAGCGTTCGAGTCTGGACCGCAGCAGCTTGAGCGGATGGCTGCGCAAGGTCAGGCCGATCGAGGTGTAGTCCCAAAGCACCTCTTCGCCTTCGCGCGCGGCCTCAAGTTCCAGCTCGTCTTCATCGATGGGCGCGTCGCGCAGCAGTTGCGGCGGCGCATACAGCGCTGCGGCTTCCCAGACCTGCTGGCGTCGGTGCCCCGACAGCGAGGCCAGCGCGTCGGCGGCCGCCAACTGCTTCATTTCGTGTTGTTCAAGGCCTGCGCGCCTGGCAAGTTGCTCGGCGCTATCGAACGGCGCCCGCGCCCGCTCAGCCTCGATGCGTCGCGCGCTGTCGGCCCTCAGACCGCCGATCAGGCGCAGGCCCAGGCGCACGGCGGGCCGGTGCTCGATGTCTTCGAGCGTGCAATCAACCTGGCTATGCATCACGTCCACCGGGCGCACTTCGACGCCATGTCGTATCGCGTCCTGGACGAGTTGGCTGGGCGAATAGGGGTCGTTTCAGAAAACGGAAAATAAAGCACGCTAAGGATCAGCTAATAAGCAAAAAGGAGTCTCAGTCCCTCTTGCTCCGTGCTACAGATGCAATTTGCCGAGCCTATGGCAAGGATGGATCAATTCTGTATGTCTTCGAGCAGAGCACCGCCCGCATCAGGCGAGACTCAGGCGCAGTGCCAGCGCAGCCAGGGTCGCCGCGAGTACGGGGACGGTTAGCACAATGCCCACCTTGAAGTAATACCCCCAAGTGATCGTCATTCCCTTGCGCGCCAGTACATGCAGCCAGAGCAGCGTCGCTAGCGAGCCAATAGGGGTGATCTTCGGCCCTAAGTCACTGCCGATCACGTTGGCATAGATCATTGCCTCTTTCACCACGCCGGTTGCACTTGTGGCATCAATGGAAAGTGCGCCCACCAGTACCGTAGGCATGTTGTTCATGGCCGAAGACAGCAGCGCAGTGAGGAAGCCTGTTCCAAACGTGGCTCCCCATACGCCGCCTTGTGCGAAGTAATCCAGCAGCCTTGCGATGTGCTCGGTCAGGCCTTGGTTACGCAACCCATAGACCACGAGATACATTCCCAGCGAGAAGACGACAATTTGCCAAGGCGCTTCACGGATCACTTTGCGAGTGCTGATGACATGCCCTCGCGCAGCGACTGCGAGCAACAGCAAGGCCCCTGCGCCAGCCACTGCGCTAACCGGCACGCCTAGCGGCTCAAGGCCGAAGAATCCGACCAACAGCAGGACAAGAACCACCCAGCCGAAACGGAACGTTGCCGCATCGCGAATGGCCTCATTCGGCTGTTTCAACTGATTCACGTCGTAGTGTGCGGGGATACTGCGGCGAAAATAGATTGAGAGTACGACCAGAGAAGCAATGATGGCGACAATATTCACCGGAACCATCACCGCAGCGTAGTCATTGAACCCGATTTTGAAAAAGTCGGCAGAGACGATGTTGACCAGGTTGGATACGACGAGCGGCAGGCTGGCTGCATCTGCGATGAAACCCGCTGCCATGACGAACGCGAGCGTGGCCGCCGGACTGAACCCCAGTGCCAACAGCATGGCCATGACGATTGGCGTGAGAATCAGTGCTGCGCCGTCGTTGGCAAAAAGCGCGGCGACGGCCGCACCTAGCAGGATGATCAGTGCAAACAACATGCGCCCTTTCCCGCCTCCCCAGCGTGCGACGTGCAAGGCTGCCCATTCGAAAAATCCGGCCTCATCGAGCAACAGGCTAATGATGATGATGGCAATGAACGCGGCTGTGGCGTTCCAGACGATCTGCCAGACGACAGGAATATCACCTAAGTGAACGACACCGGACAGTAGCGCCACGACAGCGCCAAGCGTCGCACTCCAGCCAATGCCCAGCCCGCGCGGCTGCCAGATCACCAGCACGATAGTGGCAAGAAAAATCAGTAGGGCAGCAAGCATGTCAAGTCTCTTTTTGTCAAACGGTTATCGGTAACTATTTTTCCCAACGGCAGATCCCGACTTGTGGATTCAACCGGTCGATGCAACGCAATGACTGCCACTGGCTGCCCCATCGCTGACAAGCTAAGGAAGCTCTGCTTTAACCACTTCGCGACGTGCATATGCCGCGCATGCGCGTCGTTTTACAAGTTAAGCCCGTTTGGAGCCCGGTTTTTCATCACTTTCGGCTGCCCACGGGCCGTTTGGCGAAATGCAGGCGCACTCATTCCTGCACCGCCATCAATTTGTGCCGCGCCATCCATAGATTGGACAGTGCAAACAGCGTGTGCAACTGCGCAGTGTTCTTCTTCAACCCGCGGTAGCGCACCTTGACGTGCCCGAACTGGCGCTTGATCACCCGGAACGGATGCTCGACCTTGGCCCGGATGCCCGCCTTGAGCTTCTCGACCTTGTCGATCAAGGCATCAATCGCGTTGTCCTTGTCCAGTGCCCGGCGTTTGCCCGCGCGCATGGCGATGTTCCAGCGCACACCATCTTGTGCATCAGGCCGCTTGGCTGCACCCTGACCCCGATGGCCACCCCAAACTGCTCCACTTATGGCCAGTCAAACTGCTCCAGGCAGAACGTTGCAGATTATGACTATTCCGGCGTGACGGCGATGCGTGCGGCGGCCTCCTTCAGGCGGTAACTTTTACCCTCGAACTCCAGCATCGCGCAGCGATGCATGAGCCGGTCCAGAATCGTGGTGGCCATGGTGGCGTCTCCCAGGTACTTGCCCCAGTCCTGCACCACGCGGTTGGAGGTGATGACGATGGCGCGGCGCAGCTTGTAGCGCTGGTGCACGATGGATTGCAGCAGCTCGGCGCTCACATCGGCGATGCGCCGGGCCAGGAAGAGGTCGTCGAGCACCAGCAGATCGGGCGCAATCCAGCCCTTGAGCTGCTGGGCCTGTTCTGCTGCGCTGGCCAGCCCGTAGCGGGCGAACTCGGTGTCGGCCTCCACGTAGCGCACGTCATAGCCCTGCAGCGTGGCCTGGTAGGCCACGGCCTTGGCCACATGGCTCTTGCCCGTGCCGGGCTTGCCGATGACCAGGGCGTTGGCACCCTCGCCGATGAACTTCAGGGTGTGCAGCTCGAAGCAGGCGCTGCGTGGCAGCTTGGGGTTGAAGCGCCAGTCGAAGTCGGCCAGAGAAGGCCGTTCATCCAGGCCCGAGCGTTTGAAGCGGCGCTCGCTCAGACGCGAACGGCGCCGATCCAGTTCGTCCTGCAGCATGGCGCCCAAGGTCTCCAGGAAGGGCTGCTGGGCGGCCTGGGCCTGCATCACACGGGTGGACAGGGTGTCGGCGATGCCCGACAGGCGCAGCTCGCGTTCGATCTCGGTCATGTTCATGATGCAAGGCTTGTGGGTTGGGCGGCGGTGGCGGCGTGGGCGAACAAAGCGCCGTACTCGTCGGCGCTGCGGATGAGCGGATGCTGTTGGGTGAGCGTTGCGTCCGTCCTTGCCGGTCTCGGGCTTGCGGCCTCCAGGGCCTCCAAGGCTTCGGCCACCGACTGCTCGGTCAGCACCTTGACATGGCGATAGCTGTGCACGCCTTGGTCCAGCGCGACGCCACAGGCGGCGTCAATGAAGTGGTAGGGGTAACGTTTGGCCAAGTTGACGATGCCCCAGAGCTTGCGTTGGCCGACCCGGCCTTCGATGGCGAACAGCATCTCGCACAATCGTGAGGCCTGGGCCCCGATGGCGCGGGCCTGGTCGAGGATGTAGCGTGTCTCGCGCGAGGGGTTGAACACCCGCTCATCCGTGGGAAGTACCACGCTGCCGGGCCTGTCTGCCAAGGTGTGGGTGCGCAGCAATTGCTGGGTGCGCAGGTCTCGGATCTCGATGCACCGCTCGAAGATCCGCACCAGTACCTTGGAGCCGATGGGCGCCGGGCGCGCGGCGTAGCTGCTGTGCGCGATGCGCACGCAGCTGTCGTCGCAGACCGTGCGCTGGACTTCGGTGAAGTACGCCATGCCGGTGATCGGCAGCGGCTGCAGGTGCGTGCGTTCCTCCTCGAACATGGCCTGCACCTGGCGGCGCTCGGCGCCGTGGATTCGCGAGGCTGCCCACTTGGTCTCCCAGTGCTCCAGGAAGGTGTTCTGCTCTTCGATGCTCTCGAAGCGCCGCCCCTTGAGCGCGGTGGACTGGGTATGCCCGATTGCGTTCTCCACCGTGCCCTTGCGGTTGGGGTCGCGCACCCGAGCCGGATCGGCCACCACTTCGTAGTGGGCCAGCATGGCGGCATAGACCGGGTTGAGGGCGGGCTCGTACAGGTCAGGCTTCAAGACGCCCTCCTTGAGGTTGTCCAGAACGACGTAGCGGGCCGATCCACCGAAGTAGCGCCAAGCCTGCTCGTGCAGCTCGGCCCAGACCTGCTGGCCGGACTTCCAGACCACGCGGCGGAAGCTGCGCCGGGAATAGCGCAGCGTGGCCACGAACAAACGGGGTTTGCGCCAGCGCTCGGTGCCGGCTACCCGGGTGGGAGCGCCCTCACCGTAGTCCACCTGCATCTCCTCGCCGGGAGCGAACGAGAGGCGGTCGAACTGCTCGGGTTCCTTGCGGCGAAGCTGGGCAACGAAGCGTTTGACGGAGTTGTAGGCGCCATCGAAGCCGTGCAGATCGACCAGATCCTGGTAGATGGCCATGGCGTTGCGGCCCAGGCGCAGCTGGGCATCGATGAAGGCGCGATGGGGCGTGCACTTGGAGGTGGCCAGCGGCCGCGAGACGGCGACAGAAGTCGGTGGCCGGGGTGGAGCAGTTTGACTGGCAGGGACGGTGGCCACCCCGGGGCAGTTTGCCGGATCGGCCGCGAAACGCTGCTGATAGAGCCGAATGGTGTGGCGCGAAATGCCGGTGGTGCGCTCGATCTCGCGCTGGCTGGCACCGGCCTTGAGCAATGTCCAGATGGTGGTTTGCAGATGTGGCTTCAAAACGTTCACTCCTTTGGTCCCTCGGTCATGAGGGGAGAAAGTAACGTCCTGCCTGTCGGTCTTGGCGGCGCCCACCGCACTGGATTCAATGCGTCAGGTCATAGCCGCCAAGGTGGAGCAGTTTGACCGGCCATAAGTGGGGCAGTTTGGGTGGCCATCGGGGCTGTTTATCGCGAGCTATTGAATCGAAGTGTGCTGTGCTGTGCTGTGCTGGCGATGGCTCCGGCGATCGGCACTTCTGGCGCACGCGATGCGACTGGTAAGACCCGCCTTGCCGGGACGCGCCTGGTTGCGCGCTGGCTTGCAGGCTGCGTTTTACAAAAGCGACAGCGTCAGGCGGCGGTGGCGAGGGCTGAGGGTATGGCCCCGCAGTGTGTCAGGGCTAGATTCCGGAGGTCTGGATGCCGCGGCGCAGCACCACGGGCTTGCCGCCAAAGCGTTGCTTGGACAGCCAGTGGGCCAGCGCGGAATCGAGGTGGGTCGCATGGCCGGGAAACCAATTGACCAGCGCCAGGACCAGAGCGCGGCAGGCCTGCACATTGCCCTCGGCCAGCAGCGCCTGAACTTCATGCACCGACTTCAGCACCGCGGCATGCTCGTCAATGTGGCAGTCGCGTGGCGGGAAGGCCGTGTCCCGCATCCACTGGTTCTCTTCATTGAAATGCTGCTGCAGATGGGTTTCCATGGCTTGAAGCAAGTGCGGCAGTTGCGCATCGCCGGCTGCTTGCAGCTGACGGGTCAGGTCGACGAATTCTTCATGGAGTGCGTCCATGGGGGCATGGCCTAGCAGCAAGGCGTCATCCCATTCCAGCGTGCTGGCTTGGTTCATTGAGTCTTCAGAGTTCGAAAAAAGCGGATCGGAAACCCGTTCCGGGCGGAGGCTGCAAAGCTTAACGCACCGCCTCGACACGGAACAAGCCGGCCGGCAGGTCGAGCACCTAGCGAGAACTTTTGGCCCGTGGGTGGCATACCGTGATGGCCGTGATGGCCGGGCGTTCCAACTCGCCCGATATGGCGTCGCGGTGATCCCCGATGGTCACATCACCCACCACTTTTGGCCAGTCAAACTGCTCCAGGCAGAACGTTGCAGATTATGAATAGTCCGGCGTGACGACGATGCGTGCGGTTTCTCCTTCAAGCGGTAGTTCTTGAACACCCGCTCATTCATGGGCAACACCACGCTGCCAGGCCTGTCCGCCAAGGCGTGGCCTTGTCGACGATGACATTGAGCCGTTTGAGGGCTACCCCGGTGGCGTGCAATTTGCGCAGAACTCGCGCATTGTCACAGGAGGATGCACGGATCTATAGTCTCTATGACGGTGTGTGCATACGGTAGAATGATTGAACCAATTATTACCTGACTCTCATGATGGAATTTTCTGCGATTTCACCTTCGCGAGCTGTGGATGAAATCGCCGCTCAGGTGAGGGAAATGATAGCCACCGGCAAGATCAAGCCAGGAGATCGTCTGCCTTCGGAGCGCGATTTGTCGGCACGCTTGGGCGTTAGCCGCAACACCTTGCGTGAAGCGCTGCGGGCGCTTGAAAATGCCGGCATCGTGGAAATGCGCAAGGGCGCGACGGGTGGGGCGTTCGTGCTTCATGGCAGCTCGGACGTGATCGTCGGCGGCATGCGTGATCTGTACCATCTCGGCGCCATCACGCCGCAGCAGTTCACAGAGGCCAGAATGTGGCTGAGTGAAGTCGTGGTGCGCGTTGCTAGCGAACGTGCCACCGAGGAAGATTTTGCTGCGCTCGAAGCCAATATCGACGCCTCGGCCAAGGCCGTCGATTTCGAGGAGCGTGCGCGCCACAACCGTGCGTTCCACGTGATTTTGGCAAGGGCCACGCGCAACCCCATCTTGATTATCACGATGGAAGGCATCGTCGAGGTGTTTGCTCACTTTATTGCGCAGATCGGCCCGAGCGACAACGCCTTTGTCCTGCCTTCGCGGCGTCGGTTCATGAAGCACTTGCGCGCACGTGATGCTGTGAAGGCTGCAGAAGAGATGAAGCGGGCGCTTGTCAGGCTTCAGACGCAGTATATGGATCAGTGGGAAGCGCGCTCCGCCAGCGATCAGAACGCAAAGTAGTAGCTGCTGTCGTAAAGCCTCGCAACATCACATGGGCCGTGTACGCAGACCTTGAATGATGCGATAGGCGAAAACCATTGCGGGACCGAGGGTTGCGCCTGGTCCAGGGTAGTGACCACGCCAGATTGAAGCCATGTCGTTTCCACACGCATAGAGGCCCGTGATCACGCGACCGGCCTCATCGAGTACCTGCCCATCTGCGGTCGTCAGCAGGCCGGAGCTGCTCGCGGATTCTCCTGGCCAGACTTCGAGGCCTATGTAGGGTCCAGAGCCGAGCGGCGCCAGGCAGGGGTTCGGGGTGTGGTCAGGGTCGCCATTGAACCGACTGACCGCCGTGCTGCCTTTGCCAAAGAGTGCGTCATGACCCTGCGCAGCCGCCTGGTTCATCTGCGCAACACTTGCCCGAAGTCCGTTGGCGTCGACTTCCAGCTGGATGGCGAGTGACTCGATGGTGTCGGCCATGCTGATATAACCGCGTGCGACCCAGTCTTCCAGAGTTGTGGTTCCGGGATGAATGGCGCCCAGTCCATAGCGTTTCACAAAGTCAGCATTGCAGATCAGGTAAGCAGGGCAAAGGGGTGCCGTTGTTTCGGATGCCTGCCGCATGCCTTCAACGAAGTGATGGTAAGAAGCTCCTTCATTGACAAATCGCCTGCCTGCGCGATTGACGGCGATGAGTCCAGGTTTTGCGCGGTCCAAGAACAAGTGAGGGTAAAGAGAGCTCGCGTGATTTTGTGTCCTTGGAACCTTCGAGACGGGTTGCCACAGAAAGTCTGGCACGCCGCGTTCCAGTGCACCGCCCACGGCGCGTGCGGCATCGATCCCTTCACCACGGGTGCCTTCGAACGTCAGGCACTGGGAGCCGAGCGCCTCGGCGCCGAACGCACGCCGCATCTGCGGGTGATGTCCTATTCCGCCTGCGCACAGCACGACACCCACGCGTGCGTGGTAGGCGCGCTGCGTACCCTGGTGCTGCATCAGCGCCCCGGTAACGCGTCCTTCTTGGCGCAAGAGATTTTGGCAACGCGCTCCGTACACGACATTCACGCCAGCGCGGGTCAAGCTGAAAAGCAGCTGAGCGACAAGCGCGTTGCCCATGACCAGCCGCGTCCCGCGGCCGTAGCCTTTGAGTCGGTCGAGTGCGTACCGGCCGACAATGCGCGCGGAGTGCAAAAAGTGGGAGCGACTTTGAAAGCGCCCCAGCAAGGCGTTGATATCCGCCTTGCCGACCATGAGCCCTCCGAGCACCATGAAATGCGCTATGGGTGATCGCACTCGGCCGAATTCGGAGCCTAGCAAGCGCCCATCGAACTGCGCAGGAGAAATCGCTCGACCGGCCAGGGCGGCACCGTCGAGTTCCAGGTAGTCCGGGTGTGTACCCGAGGAGAGAAACTCCACGGCCGACCGGGCTTGCAGATAATCGATGGCATGTGCTGCCGAGGAAAGGTAAGCGGCTCTGAGGCCACGCGGGTCATCCTGGCCGATGAGCGCGTCGAGATAGGTGCGCGCCTTCTCCACAGAATCTTCGTGACCGGCGCGCAGGCCTTGGCTGTTGCCTGGAATCCAGAGCGTTCCGGCGGATGTGGCGGTTGTGCCGCCCACCTGCTCACTGGCTTCGAAAAGCGTGACCTTGTAGCCTTCGAGCGCGCCCACCAAGGCGGCTGTCATGCCTGCCGCGCCGCCGCCGATCACGATGAGATCATCGTCGCGCTCCTGCGGCGCGGCTTTGCTATAGGTCATGCGTCGCAGGGGAGAAAATCTGTGCTCGGCGCGCTGACGCGGGTGCCGAATGCGCCGGATCGTGCCATCTCCTCGACCTTGTCGGCACTCCATCCAAGCGCCTCGTGCAGGACTTCCTGGGTGTGCTGCCCGATGCCAGGCGCAGGCGTTGGGTCGACCATCGGGGTGCGTGCATACCGGATCGGCGATGCAATGTTGGGAATCCGCCCCAGAACCGGGTGTGCGATATGCGTGACCAAGCGTCTCGATTCGGCCTCTGCCGAGCGCATTGCTTCACCGACGGTGCGTACTTCACCACAGGGGATTTGCGCTTGCCGCATGCGCGCCTGCCAATGCGACCAGGGCGATTTGAGAAATTCGGCTCCCAGCTCCTGGAATAAAAATTCACGCTGGGCGATGCGACCGTTGCGATTGGCCAGAGTCGTATCGCTCGCCAGGTCGGGCCGCTCAAGGACTTGTCCGACCAGTCGTTGGAAAATTTTGTCGTTACCGCAGTTGATGTAGAACGGTTTGTCGGAGGCTTGGAAGACGCCCGACGGACAGGTGTCGGGGCTGGTGTTGCCGTTTCGCTCGGGTTCCTTCCCCGAGACCAAGTGCTGCATGGTGGCCCAGCCCGTCATCAACAGGCCCGTGTCGAACAGGCCGACCTCGACGAACTGGCCTTCACCTTGCCGCTCACGTGCGAAAAGGGCCCCCAGGATAGCGTTGGAGACCATCATCGCCGTGCTGATGTCCATGACTGCGGAGGACGCCCTGACTCCCATGCGGTCAGGGTAGCCATTCATGGAGACAAACCCGCTTTCCGCTTGCACCACGGGATCGAATCCCAGTCGGTCGGCAAAAGGGCCCTCGCGCCCATAGGCCGAGACGGAGCAATAAATGAGTTTGGGGTTGAGCGCGCGGCAGGCTTCATAGTCGAGGCCGAAGCGCGCCATCACGCCTGTCGAAAAATTCTCCACAAGCACGTCGGCGCAGGCAATCAGGCTGCGCACCACTTCGATGCCCGCGTCCGTCTTCAGGTCGATGGCGACGCTGCGCTTGTTCCGATTGCTCCACAGGAAGGGCCCGCCCTGGGCCTCCAGCCCAGGCACTGCGGGTGGGTAGTAGCGCAGTTCATCACCGCGCTCTGGGGGCTCGATTTTCATCACGTCAGCGCCCATGTCGGCAAGGATCATGGTTGCCAACGGGCCGGCAATGAAGTGGGTGAAATCGACAACGCGGATTCCTTTCAGCGCGGTTGGTGCCTGAGCGGGGCGCGGCAGGTGTTCAGGGAACTCCTGCGCGCGTTGCGACAACGTGGGGTCAGCGGATGAAAGCATGAATGTGTGCTCTTTCTTACGGCGCGTAGCCGAAATCTTTGCCTGGTTCGGCGCGCATGAATTCTCCGCCCAACTCCATCCAATCCGCATCCGCCGGGACCGTGATAGAAATGGCGCGCATCAGAAATTTGGATGGATCATCGACAGAGAGTGGGCGCACGCCATCGGTGTGCAGCTTTTTCACCGTCTCCAGCAGGACCCGGCGGGTTCTGATGACGCCACTGTCACTGAGCCCCAGATTTTCCTTGCTTCGGTCGTAGATGGGCAAGACACCGGACTGGCAGGCTGCATCCTGCAGCCACAGGCCTGGCATGCCGGCGTTGTATTTCTCGGCCAGCTCAGGCGCATAGCCATAGGCGTTCGCGCGGTTGTACTTGCTCCAGTACGTGTGATAAGGGTGGGTGACGGGACGCTGTTCGAACGAGTTTTCAGAAGCATGGCCCGTCTCCCGACCGTTGTGGCCAGAGACAAAAAGTTGGCGCGTCTTCTCGTAGAAGGGCTGGGTCGGGTGGTACGAGAACATGATGCACAAGGTGTGCTCGTCATCGATCGGCACCCATGCGTGACCGCTCAGTTCGGGGTATTGGGAGAAGGGTGGCACCAATGTCCAGAAGGGCATCAAAAACTGGTTGACCCGAATGTAGTTCTTGTCTTCCCCGAGTTTGCGACGCGAAGCCACATGCACGCCACCTGCATGCTGCACGACTTCGAACTTGGGCGTCAGGTCGGCGGCCTGCTTCCACTGGTCGATGCTGCCACCGGAATCCACCCGGCCATGGAGGATGGCTGCGTGGGCTGAGTCGATTTCACCTTCCAGGGCCTGCAACCAGTTGCAATCCTGAATGCGCATGGAGACATGGACGTTCTCTTGCGAAACCATGTTCCATTCCATGCTGGGGAGTTCGGGCGGATTCTCATCGGGCCCCATATAGGCCCAGAGCACGCCATTGCGCTCACGAACAGGGTAGGACTTCAAGCGCACGCGATTGAGCATCGGTGTGTTTTCAGGCTCGGCGGGCATTTCCTGGCAATGACCATCGACGTTGAACTTCCAGCCGTGGTAGACACAGCGCAGCCCGCCTTCTTCGTTGCGGGCAAAAACCATCGGTGCGCCGCGATGAGGACAGGCCTGATCCACGAGGCCAATGCGCCCATTGCTGTCGCGAAACGCCACCAGGTCTTCTCCCAGAAGTCGGACCCGATAGGGCTGGCCGTCTACCGGCACGTCGCCAGAGAGCAGAAACGGCAGCCAATACATCCTCATCAGATCGCCCATTGGCGTTTTGGGGCCGACGCGAACGAGCATTTCGTTGTCTTCTGTTTTGAGCATCTCTAAGTCCTTTTTAATGGTTCAACCATTGAATTAATTTACCACAATCGTGGTACGCTGTCCACATGAACACACAAAACTACCCCGTGGTCGTTCGCGACCGAAAAATGGAAACCACCGATGTGCTGTGCCTGGAGTTGGCATCCCTGGGTGGTGGCGTGTTGCCTGACTTCGCGCCCGGCGCATATGTGGACGTACGCTTGCCCGAAGGGCTGGTCCGTAGTTATTCATTGGTCAGGCATGCTGCAGACCGTAGCTGCTATCTGATCGCCGTCAAGCGAGAAGCGCAAGGGCGGGGAGGCTCCGCAGCCTTGCATGACACCGTCGAAGTCGGTACGCAGTTGGCAATCAGCGACCCGAAGGGCGACTTTACGCTGGTGGAGCAGCCAGGCATGAGTTGCTTCGTCGCTGGGGGGATCGGCATCACGCCCTTGCTTGCAATGATTGAAAGGCTGGTCGAACTAGGTTCTCCATGGCAGCTGCACTATGCGGCGGCGTCACCGCAGCGCATGGCGTTTCGTGAACACCTGCTGGAGTTGGCGCAAAGCGGGGGGCAGGTATTTTTTCACTTTTCGGATGGATCCACGCCACGCATGGATGTCCAAGAAATCGTCCGCTCGCTCGACGCACACCCTGGCGCGCACGTTTATTGCTGCGGCCCTGCACGCATGGTCGATGACTTTCTTGTGGCCACCAAACCGTTGGAATCCAGCACCGTGCATTTCGAGCGATTTGGCGCCGATCAGCCTCTCGCCACCGAAGGCGGCTATACGGTGGAGTTGAAGAGTACGGGGCTGCGCTACCCCGTGCCCGCAGGCAAGACGATTCTCGACGTACTGCTGGAGGCGGGTTTGGATTTACCGTATTCGTGCGGCCAAGGTGTGTGCGGCTCTTGCCACACCAAGGTGATTGCAGGCGAAGTGGACCACCGGGACTGCTACCTCACGGAGGATGAGCGCGCGGCGAACAACTCCATGCTCATCTGCTGCTCGGGAGCCAAGTCGAGCAGCCTGACGCTGGATCTTTGAAGCCCTCCACGGGTGAACATTTCGCTCATTGACTCATTGATAGTATGGTTCTACCATTAGTCGTTATTAAAAAATCCTACCGGAGACAGCCATGCCGAACTTTCGCCGCACTGCCCTTGCCGCAGGCTTGCTTACCTCGCTGACGATGCTCGCCGCGCCGTACGCGCTGGCGCAAACCCCTTTTCCTTCCAAGCCTCTGCGCATCGTTGTTCCGTATGCGGCCGGCGGCAGCACCGATCAGCTGGCACGCGCGATCCAGCCGTTCATGTCGAGTTATTTGAAGCAGCCGGTGATCGTTGAAAACAAGGTGGGAGCGGGTGGCGCAATCGGCACCGACTTTGTCGCCAAGAGTGCCGCCGATGGCTACACCTTGGTCTTCGGAAACTCGGGCCCGAATGCGGTCTTGCCTTTGCTTCGCAAGCTTCCTTACGATTCGCTGACGGATCTGCGTCCGATTTCGACTGTGGCGATCACGCCCATGATCCTGGCCATTGCCGCGGACAGCCCGGCAAAAAATCTGAAAGAATTTATTGCCGCGGCGAAGCAGTCAGCAGGTCAGTGGAATTTCGGATCGGTAGGCAACGGTTCGCTGTCGCATTTGACAGGCGAGTACTTCAACAACCTGGCAGGCCTGCGTCTGGCGCATGTGCCTTACAACGGTGGCGCGCCGATGATGATGGCTTTTGGTGGCGGTCAGTTGCAAGCGGCGTTCGTCACGGGCCTGGATGGCCAAGCGATGGTTCAGGCGGGCAAGGTCCGCTATATCGCAGTTGCTACGCCGCAGCGCACAAATGTGGTTGCTGGACTGCCCGCGATCGCCGAGGAGGTGCCGGGGTTTCGCAGCGTGGCATGGTTTGGCGTGCTGGCTCCACGCGGGGTTTCCGATGCGGTGGCTGCAAAGTTGAACGAAGCGGTCCTGCATGCCGTGGCCCAGCCTGAAGTCAAAAAGATGTTCGCGGATCGCAATATCGAGGCGCGCGGCAGCACGCCTGCAGAGATGGAGCGCATGATTCGCGATGAGATGGCCCAGTGGGGGGCTGTTGCCAAGCAAGCCGACATTCGGCTCGAATGATGGTGAATATTGCTGATATGGGCGGTGGCCCGCTCAAAGGCCTGCGGGTCGTCGAGTTCGCCGGTTTGGGGCCGGCACCCTTTGCCTGCATGCTGCTGGCGGACATGGGTGCGGATGTGGTGCTGGTGGACCGTTCGGGAGCGCGTGTGGCGGATCCGCTGCAAATCGTCAATCGTGGCCGCACTTTGATCCACGCCGATTTGAAAGCGCCCCATGACAGGGAGCGGTTATTGGCGCTGATCGATGCGGCGGATGTGCTGGTGGAAGGGTTTCGGCCCGGCGTCATGGAGCGCCTGGGGCTGGGGCCCGAGGTCGTGATGTCCAGGAACCCGCGGCTCGTCTACGGCAGGATGACCGGCTGGGGGCAGGACGGGCCCTTGGCAAAAACCGCAGGCCACGACATCAACTACATCGCATTGACGGGTGCGCTGGCTGCGATGGGGCCGCGGGAGCGGCCCACACCGCCGCTCAACTTGGTGGGTGACTACGGCGGCGGCAGCCTGTACCTGGCACTCGGCATACTCGCAGCCGTTCACGAAGCGCGCAGCTCGGGCTTGGGGCAGGTCGTGGACGCAGCCATCACAGATGGGGTGATCCAGCTGATGACACAGTGCCTTGCCCAGCAGCAGCGCGGACAGTTCGTCGAGCAGCGCGAAAGCAACATGCTGGATGGCGGCGCACCGTGGTATGGCGTGTACCCCACGGCGGACGGACAGCACGTTAGCGTGGGCGCCATAGAACCCCAGTTTTTCGCCATCTTCATTGAACGACTGGGTATGGACGAAGCGTGGAAGAAAGCGCAACACGACGCGTCTTGCTGGACGGATCTGCGAAAGGCTATCGCTACCGCCCTGAAGTCGCGTACCCGCGCTGAGTGGGACGCGGTCTTCACAGGCTCCGATGCCTGTTTCTCGCCGGTACTCACGCTGAGCGAAGCAATGGAGCATCCCCATAACGTGGCGCGTGGCAACTTTGTGGATCTGAACGGAGTGATCCACCCGGCTCCTGCACCGCGATTTTCCCGCACTCCATCCAACCCGGTCGCAGCGCCCGCGCAGGAAGTTTCCTCTGTCGAGACGGCGCTCCAACGTTGGCATGCTCGAACCACGCAAGGAGCGAACTTGCATAAGGACAGCGATGAGTGATCGAACATTGCGCGGTAAGGTCGCCATCGTCGGCATCGGCGAAACCACCTACTACAAGCACAGCCAGGCGCCAGAGTCTGAATTCAAGATGGCCTTGCAGGCGATTCTGGCGGCGTGTACGGATGCCGGCATCAATGCCCATGAGATCGATGGCTTCGCGTCTTATGGCGATGATCGCAATGACTCGGTGAGGCTGGCTACGGCACTTGGCTTGCCGCGGCTTCGCACGTCGGTCATGCAATGGGGCGGCGGTGGCGGTGGCTGTTGCGCTGCGGTGGCGAATGGGGCGGCGGCGATTGCCACGGGCCAAGCCGATTGCGTCGTCGTCTTCCGCTCACTGGCCCAGGGGCAGTTCGGGCGCTTCGGACAAAGCGCGGCCTCGGGAAGCGTGACGGGCGAGCGGTCTTACCTGGTGCCGTATGGCGTGATTTCACCGCCCCAGCGTTTTGCCATGCGGGTCATGCGGTACATGCATGAGCACGGCGTGCGCCAAGAAGCCCTGCGCGCCATTGCGATGGCCTCGTACCATCACGCGCAGAACAACCCGCGCGCGGTGATGTACGGCAAGCCATTGAGCGAAGAGCGCTACGATGCGTCGCGCTGGATCGTCGAGCCGTTTCACCTTTTTGATTGCTGCATGGAAAACGATGGCGCGGCAGCGCTGATTCTGATGGACGCAGAACGTGCCAAGGAGCTGCAGCAAAAACCTGTTTATCTGTTAGGCGCGGCCTCGGGCGCGAGTGAGCGCTTTGCAAGCCACGCGCATAACTCGCCGCATTATGCGTCGGCTGATTTCACGACTGTGGCGAAAGATCTGTATCGAATGGCGCGCATCTCCCCCGGCGATGTGGGTGTCGTGCAAAGCTACGAAAACTTCACGGGCGGCGTTGTCATGGCGCTCGCGGAACATGGCTTCTTTGCACCTGAAGAGGCCAACGAGTTCGTCACGCTTGAAAACCTGTCGGCAGCGTCAGGGCGCCTGCCACTCAATACCAGCGGCGGCAATCTCGCTGAGTGCTATATGCATGGTTTCGAGCTGGTGCTTGAAGCCGTGCGCCAGGTACGCGGCGTTTCTTCCAATCAGGTTCGGCGCAATGATGTGGCGCTGGTCATTGGTGGACCCATGGTCGCGCCAGCGAGCAACCTGTTGCTGGGCTCGCAAGCCGTACTTTGAGGAGCATCGCCAATGAATGACTATTACCTTCCAGCAGGATTGCCTGCGCCCGCCGCGGAGTCTGATGGAGTTGCTGCGCCATTTTGGAGTGGCTTGAGACAGGGGCGTTTGCTGGTGCAGCGCTGCGCCCACTGTGGCACGTGGCAGTTCGGCCCGGAATGCCTATGCCACAGCTGTCACGCGTTTGATCCCGACTGGGTCGAGGTGCCCGCGGAGGGAGAGATCTACAGCTGGGAGCGTGTATGGCACCCTGTGCATCCGGCACTGAAAGAGAGCTGTCCGTACCTCGTCGTACTGGTGGAATTGCCCCATGCCGGTCGTGTGCGTCTCGTGGGCAACCTGCTGGGTGATCCTGCGCAGGAGGTGCGGATCGGCGCGCGGGTTCAAGGTGTCTTCGAGCACCATGCGGACGCTGCTGTGCCGTATTCCCTTTTGCAGTGGCAATATGCATGACCGACGAATGTCAGATCAATAGCACAGGCAGCCGTGCGCTCAGTCAACTCATGAGCGCCAGACATAGCTGCCGAGCGTTTCTGTCTGATCCAGTCTCCGTGGAATTGCAGCGCTGGATTCTCGAATGTGCGCAGCGCAGTGCCTCATGGTGCAATGCGCAGCCTTGGCAAGTGCATATTACTCAGGGGCAAGCCACCGACCGTTTCCGGGATCTTATGCTTTGCGCTGCCGATACCACGGAGTCCGATCCTGATTTTGCCTTTCCGACGGCGTACGAGGGGGTGTATCGTCAGCGCCGTTTTGATTGTGCGATGCAGCTTTATGACAGTGTGAAAGTGGACCGAGGCGATCGCGTTGCTTCGGCGCGCCAGGCACGCGAGAATTTTCGCCTCTTTGGCGCACCCCATGTGGCGCTGATTACCAGTGATGCGCGATTGGGTGTCTACGGTGCGCTTGACTGCGGGGCTTTTGTGGCCAATTTTTTATTGGCTGCTGCCAGTGTGGGAGTTGCGACCATTCCTCAGGCGGCGCTGGCGACTCGGCCTCGGCTGGTGCGGGAGTTCTTCGGTTTGGATGGGGATCGGTGGGTCGTATGCGGCATCTCATTTGGCTACGAAGATCGTGACCATCCGGCAAATCAATTTCGTACTCAGCGAGCGAATGTGAAGGACGTGGCATCCTTCGTCTGGCAGTAAGGAGGCCTCGGTGGCCGCATGCCGCGGCCGTTGGAGCATCGAATGTCACCCTTGACGGTCCATGCCCAGCCACAAGCGCTGCCGCAGCGCAGCTTTGCCATGCCTGGTCAAGCAAAGCTGGCGTGCTGCCCTGGCCGAGGGCACGCGCTGGGCATAAAGCCAGCGTGGTGCCGCTGGCGTGCCGCAATCATGGGTGTGACCAGCGACAGCCCCATTCCCAGCAGGTCCTTGTGCCAGATTACTTCCTCGCCCACGCGTGTTGCGCGAGGATCCCCACGAGCATGGCCACCATTGGCCACCATGGACAGCCACACTTCGGGCTGAAGCGTCGCCAGGTTCATCACTACGGGCCGGGGCAAAAGCCGGCCAGACCTCCACCGATACCGAACAGGGCAGCGCCGGTAAGCAGCTGGCGATCCACCACCGTTGCCGTGGGCAGTTGCCTGGGTTCACCGAGAACCGATGCTGACCGCCTTGACCCTGCTGTATATGGCATGAACGCCTGCGTCCTGAACTGCTGGCTCACAGAAACCCACACGCGCCATGCCTTCGCTGTCTCCACGCATCAGCATCTCATCGTCTCCAGTCAGTCGTTGTGGCGAAAAATTTATTGGCTCAACCATTGATTTAATGTACCATTCTTCATCAACATTCGCTGAGCTCAACCACCATGCCGCTGCCTGCGCGGGCCAAAAGCCCCATTGGGATATCGCGCATGCTGGAGACACCCATGAAGAAAGGATTGTTCTTGCTCGTAGAAGTCTGCGCTCCTGTCTGTGAAGACGGACATGTCACCCGCCTCAACCAGGCACTGGCGCTGATCGCAGCGCGCATTTCAACGGACCAAACCGTCTCTTTCTTGAATGCCCGCCGGAGATAAACCTCAAGAACAAGGCCTGAACTGACATCTCCTGACGGGCAAATCAGTGAAACCCCTAGGCGGGGTCTCCTCGTTTTCAGTGCAATAAGTGACGGTACGAAAAGCTAGCACTGGCGCGGAGGTGGTGTTGGTAGATCGTTGATTTCATTGACTTTCCTGTTCACTTTCAAATCTGCGATTCGTGGCGTCAAACCGTGGTCGGTTTCATCCATTGGTGCCAGTTATCGATGCATTTGGCCGCGAAGGCAGGATTTGGTCAGCATAGCGGTCAACCGGGAAGCGAAACACACCCCGCAAGTTGATGCTCTCCAGCCTGGTGGGCGCAATCTTCCCGATCAGTTCCGGTGGAATGACCTGGCGGCGGTTCGACCAGCGATCCAGGACCGCCTGCATCTGTGAGGTATTCCACGCCATCACGATGTTGGCCATCAGGCTCAACGCATCGGCCACAGCCTGCATTTCATCGACACGTTTGGCCTGCGCCGGGCTGATCCGGCCGGTATAAATGGCGCGCTTGAGGGCGTTAACAGCCTCGCCCCGATTGAGCACCCGGCGCAACTCGTTCCTGAAAGCGTCCTTGACAAAGTAGTCAGCCAAAAACGCCGTACGCAGCAACCGCCCCAATTGCACGCCAGCCTCATAGATTGGATCGCCCTGGGCGGCAGAACCGAACCGCGCAAGAGCTGCCACCGCACTGGCATGTCCGCTCATGACCGAGGCTGCCAGGTGCACCAGACTATCCCAATGCTTTTCGATCAAAGCGACGTCGACATTGGCTTCGCACACCGCAGCGATTTCTGCGGGCACTTTGGTGCCGCGTGGCACAAAGAGGTGGCGCTGTTTGAGTTCCTTCAACCGCGGGCAAAGATCAAAACCAAGCAAACGGGCATGTGACATGGCAAAGTCGGTGTAGCCATGGGTATCCACAGCAAGCTGGCTGGTCTCCAGCTTTTCTTGGCGGATGACACCTTCAATGGCCACGCCCGCCTGGCGCTCATTGAGCACAAAGGGCTGCGCATGGAAGATGCCCCACCGGTCTTTTACATGGGAGTAGATTCCAATGGAAGGTGTGTTGCGCCGAGGATCAAGCCGGGCTTGCCACACCCGTTTGGTGGTCTCCATGCTCATCATGTCAGAAGATGCCAAATCGGACCGCCCCCAGGTGGCGGCAATCGGGTGTCGCTGCATGAATTCCAGCACAGCCTGGCAGGCCTGGCTCAGACGCCGTTCGTCCCGCGCCCAGCGCATGGCCTGGCGAATGCTGGTGGCAGACAATTGCGGAATCATGCGCGCGCATTCGACCGCAGTCAGACTGGTGCCGTGGGCCATGATGCCGGCATAGACCATCAGCAGCTCGTCGGTAGAGCGCGGCTCACGTCCGAGCATGATCCAGCTAAAGCGCACCTGGGCGTCAACGGCCAGAATCACTTCCGGCAATTGAACCTCACCGATGCGGTGATCCAAAGCCGCGCGCAGCTTGGTCACTTCTGGGTCTTCGTCCTCTGCGGGCAATGGCGACAAATGGAGTTCATCATCCACGCGCAGTACGCCACTGCGGGCTGCAGCGGCCACCGCATCGACACCGGCAGTTACTCTGGCCAGCAAAGGCTTCAAGAAAGTGGCAGCCTTGCTGGGTAACGATAGACGGGCATAGTGTTTCTTGGACTCTGCCTGCCAACGCTCGTCCGTGAAGAACAAGCGCGCACGACCCCGAAAGCTCAGGCTGTGCTCAATCCAGACCGAGCCATTGCGCACCGCGCGGCGCAGGGCAAACAGGGTGGCCACCTCCAACGCCTGAAACGCCCGTTCCCGGTCTGGGCTGGAGATCGAAACCTGCCAGATCATTCCCAGACTTGGTGCCACCACTTCAACTGGCAGCTTTCTGGATCCTTTGAGATATAAAGCTTGCAGCTTGGCAAGGTACTCGATGGCAGGATGCTCGCCGGTGGCCTGCCAGGGCAGCTTTGCAATGGCGACGAGCAACGACCGCACGGGGCGAATTCCATCAATCAATCCCTCGCGGACCAGGGAGGCCCTGCTCGGTGGTTTGCGTTTCTGGGTTTCGGTGATCAAGGCTTCAAGACGGGCACGCAACTCAGCATCTGGCACCGCACCTTGCGCGCTCAAGGCAACAAGTTCGCCGAGCAGCGTTTTGTACATTGCGGCCCAATTGACGGTAGCGGGGACATCGGCGGCAGCCTGACGCCACAGATCGGCGATCCGGCGCTGCACCATAAGGATCAACTGGTCTGTGGTGGTGAACAGGCAATACCGAAGAAAGCATGCGACCTCCACGGTGCGCGCTGGCTCTTTGATCTTGGCTCCGGCTGAGGGCGGCCTGGAGACAAGTCGGCGCGCGTAGCGGCGCAAGATGAGATCGGGGATGTCTGCCAGGTGCTTATGAACGTCCAGCGTGTAAAGCAGGTCGATGCGCTCCAGTACCTCGCTGATTTGGCGGGTTGAGTGTTTCGCCGGTGCAGCCCATAGCCAACTCTGCTGGGTTTGTCCATCTGGGCGCAGCTCTGAAACTGAGGCTCGCCAGCGATCAAGTGTTGCTGGATCAACGCTGGCGGCGATGGCGGTGCCTGTTTCAACTTCAAGCTGGGCAAGTGCCGCCGCAATCAGTGTCCGAATTGCCCGCTCGTGCACGATCACCAGCTTGTTCTTGTACAGCCATTGACGCGCCCGCACGAGTAGCTGATCGCGGTCGGCGCAGCGCGCCACTTCGTCGCGCAGTTCACGTACCAGTGAGCGGCGCTGGTGCTCGCTCATCCACTGGAATCCAAGGACCGTGCAGGCTACTTGTTGGTGATCGAATAGCGTGCGCCCGCGTTCATACATGGCTCTCAGCGAGGCGACTTCTGGTGCTGCAATGCCAAGCTCGTTGCCAAGGTGGCGCCACAAGGCTACTGGAATTACCCGAAAGGCACCGAGCAAACGCCCACTCATGCGCAGGAAACCAATATGGAGCGCCAGACCAAGCTTGTGGGAATCACCTCGGCGTGCATTGATTGCGTCGCGCTCGGCACCATCGAAGGTGAAAAATGCCTTCATCTCGAAGTCGCTGATATCGCGGGGGAGCCCACGCATCCCCAAAAACGTTGTGTGCCAACCCTGCATCGTGAACCTCAAAAGTGGGAGGCCACCATACCCGTTTACAAAGCGAACAGGAAAGTCAATGAAATCAACGGTCTACCCAGACCACCCCCGCGCCAGTGCTAGCTTTGCGTACCGTCACTTATTGCACTGAAAACGAGGAGACCCCGAGTGACGGAAACAACAGCCGCACCGATGTTGGACGACGGGTACACGCCGCCAGGCAGAGCTACGATGCTCTGCAGCTCGTTGCCACCCTCGTTGCGCTCTAGTAAGTGCTCCCGCAGACGCTCCTCCTGGCCACGAGAGAACAACACGCTGGGCGGCACTAAAAAGACTGCTTTTTGGCCTGTGCGGTTGGTCAGCTCTTGTATTGCCCAGGTCTCAGACCGGTAATAGCGCTCCAAAGCTTTGTCTTCGCTGGAATCCCATTGAGCAAGCTTGGAGTCCCGGACCTGCATACCGAAAACAGGTAGGGCTAGAACAAAATCAGCCCTGGTCAATGGCCGACCTTCCCGGTCTCGCTCGATTACAGAACTCACCTCCGAAATATTGACCTTTCCGAATTCGATGGCCAAGAGCCTCGACAGTGAACTGTCATAGTGAGGCAGCAGCTGTGCCGTATTCACGGACCAACCTCTGCGCAAGGCCCGAATGGTCAGAACGCCCCAAGGGTCGAATGGAACCCACAGGGAGCCGTTAGGCTTACCCAGCATATCGAGCATCAATTCAGCGACTGCGGAGTTGACCAGCCCTTCGACTTTAGGTTTGTCTTTAAGGTATGTTGACAGGGCCGGGAGCACATCCCAAGGCTGGCCACCCATGTCATAGGCCAGCTCTTTGACGATGTCGCACGCGCGGACGAACCCGTTGCGTTCCTTGCCAAGCTCGGCCCGTGTTCCCAGTGCCCGCTCAAGAGCATCAACAGCAAGGCCTGCACGCTCAACGTGACTCCAGGCCGCCTCACTCTTGCAGCTTGTATCGCAAACGTCCGTTTTTGAGAGCCTCAAGACCTGGCGCCAAATGTCATTTTCAGAAGACGACTGCACCAATCAGCGAGGTTTGAAGCCTGTTGTGCATACGGCTCCTGACAGCCCGATATCAGGACTCCTCTGCACGAAACTCGTCTATGCTCAATACTCGTGTGCACCAAAGCGAGGTGAGCTTGGCGACCGATACCGCACCGATTACCGAGCACGGCGTAGCCTCCCTGCCAGATCAGGCATGGGAGCGTGCGCGCCGTCGCGCGGAGATCATCGGGCCGCTGGCACAGTCAGAGACGGTAGGGCATGAAGCGGCCGACGCGGCAGCCCTGGCACTGGGTCTGTCCCGACGGCAGGTGTACGTCCTGATCCGGCGTGCCCGGCAAGGTTCGGGACTGGTCACTGACCTGGCTCTTGGGCAGTCAAGCGGCGGCAAAGGTAAGGGCCGCTTGCCGGAATCGGTCGAGCGCATCATTCGCGAGTTGCTGCAAAAGCGCTTTCTGACCAAGCAGAAACGGACCTTGGCGGCGTTCCACCGCGAAGTCGCGCAGGCTTGCAAAACGCAAAAGCTCCGCGTGCCGGCGCGCAACACCATTGCACTGCGGATTGCCGACCTCGATCCGCGCAAGGTCACTCGCCGGCGGGAAGGCCAGGATGCGTCCCGCGACCTGCAAGGCGTCGGCGGCGAGCCTCCTGCCGTGACCGCGCCGCTGGAGCAGGTACAGATCGACCACACGGTCATCGACCTGATCGTGGTCGACGAGCGCGACCGGCAACCGATTGGCCGCCCGTACCTGACCATCGCCATCGACGTGTTCACCCGCTGCGTGCTCGGCATGGTTGTCACGCTGGAAGCCCCGTCCGCCGTCTCGGTCGGCCTGTGCCTTGCGCATGTCGCCTGCGACAAGCGTCCCTGGCTGGAAGGGCTGAACGTGGAAATGGACTGGCCGATGAGCGGCAAGCCCAAGCTGCTTTATCTGGACAACGCGGCCGAGTTCAAAAGCGAAGCCCTGCGCCGTGGCTGCGAGCAGCATGGCATCCGGCTGGACTATCGCCCGCTGGGACAGCCGCACTACGGCGGCATTGTGGAACGGATCATCGGCACGGCGATGCAGATGATCCACGACGAGCTGCCGGGAACGACCTTCTCCAACCCTGACCAGCGCGGCGACTACGATTCCGAAAACAAGTCCGCCCTGACGCTGCGTGAGCTGGAGCGCTGGCTGACATTGGCGGTCGGCACCTATCACGGCTCCGTGCACAACGGCCTGCTTCAGCCGCCGGCCGCCCGCTGGGCCGAGGCCGTGGCGCGTGCCGGTGTGCCGGCCACCATTACCCGCGCCACGGCGTTCCTGGTCGATTTCCTGCCCATCCTCCGCCGCACGCTGACCCGCACCGGCTTTGTCATCGACCACATCCACTACTACGCCGACGCACTCAAACCGTGGATCGCGCGGCGTGAGCGCTGCCCGTCCTTCCTGATCCGGCGCGACCCGCGCGACATCAGCCGCATCTGGGTATTGGAACCGGAGGGGCAGCATTACCTCGAAATCCCCTACCGAACCTTGTCACACCCGGCTGTCACCCTGTGGGAACAACGGCAGGCGCTGGCGAAATTGCGGCAGCAAGGGCGCGAGCAGGTGGATGAATCGGCGCTGTTCCGCATGATCGGGCAGATGCGCGAGATCGTGACCACCGCTCAGAAAGCCACGCGCAAGGCGCGGCGCGACGCAGATCGACGCCAGCACCTCAAGGCGTCGGTTTCGCCGGACACGCCGGACAAGCTGATTCCGCCGGAAACGGACGTTGCTTCCCCACAGGCAGACGACCCGCCACCGGCCAAACCATTCGACCAGATCGAGGAGTGGTAGCCGTGGACGAATACCCCATCATCGACCTGTCCCACCTGCTGCCAGCAGCGCAGGGGCTGGCCCGGCTGCCGGCAGACGAGCGCATCCAGCGCCTTCGCGCCGACCGCTGGATCGGCTATCCCCGCGCGGTCGAGGCGTTGAACCGGCTGGAAACCCTGTATGCGTGGCCGAACAAGCAACGCATGCCCAACCTGCTGCTGGTCGGCCCGACCAACAACGGCAAGTCGATGATCGTCGAGAAATTCCGGCGCACGCATCCGGCCAGCTCCGACGCCGACCAGGAGCACATCCCGGTGCTGGTCGTGCAGATGCCGTCCGAGCCGTCGGTGATCCGCTTCTACGTCGCGCTGCTCGCCGCGATGGGCGCGCCGCTGCGCCCGCGCCCACGGCTGCCGGAAATGGAACAACTGGCGCTGGCCTTGTTACGCAAGGTCGGTGTGCGCATGCTGGTGATCGATGAGCTGCACAACGTCCTGGCCGGCAACAGCGTCAACCGCCGGGAATTTCTCAACTTGCTGCGTTTCCTCGGCAACGAACTGCGCATCCCACTGGTCGGCGTCGACACGCGCGACGCCTACTTGGCGATCCGCTCGGACGACCAGTTGGAGAACCGGTTCGAGCCCATGATGCTGCCGTTGTGGGAGGTCAACGACGATTGCTGCTCGCTGCTGGCGAGCTTCGCCGCTTCGCTCCCGCTGCGGCGGCCTTCCCCGATTGCCACGCCGGACATGGCGCGCTACCTGCTCACGCGCAGCGAAGGCACCATCGGCGAACTGGCACACCTGCTGATGGCGGCGGCCGTCGCCGCCGTGGAGAGCGGCGAGGAAGCGATCAACCACCGCACGCTCAGCATGGCCGATTACACCGGCCCCGGCGAGCGGCGTCGGCAATTCGAGCGAGAACTGATGTGAAACCGGCAGCACGCTGGCCGCTGCATCCGGCTCCCAAGGAAGGCGAAGCCTTGTCCTCATGGCTCCAGCGTGTCGCCACCCGCTACCAAATGGATTTGTACGACTTGCTGGAACACGACCTCGGTCACGGCCAGCTCGATGACCTGGACACCGCGCCACCTCCGGCGCTGCTGACAATTCTTTCCCAGCGCAGCGGCATCGAGCTGGAGCGGCTGCGTTGCATGAGTTTCGCCGGCTGGGTGCCGTGGCTGCTGGACAGCCTCGATTCTCGGATTCCCGATGCCCTGGAAACCTATGCGTTCCAGTTCTCGGTATTGCTGCCGAAGCGCAACCGCAAGACGAGATCGATCACGAGCTGGCGCGCGTGGCTGCCCAGCCAACCGATTCACCGAGCCTGCCCGCTCTGCCTGAACGACTCGGTGGATCAAGCCGTACTGCTCGCATGGAAACTGCCCCTGATGCTGAGTTGTCCGCAACATGGTTGCTGGCTGGAATCCTATAGTGGCGTGCCAGGGCGTTTTCTCAGTTGGGAAAACGCCGATGCAGCCCCGCGCACGGCCAGCAACGCGATTGCGGCGCTGGACCGGCGCACTTGGCAAGCGCTGACGAAGGGCTATGTCGAGCTGCCGCGCCGGCGCATCCATGCCGGCGTCTGGTTTCGATTGCTTCGCACGCTGTTGGATGAATTGAACACACCGCTCTCGCAGTGCGGTGCTGACGCCGGATATATCCGGCACGTATGGGAGGGTTGCGGACTTCCACTCCGCGCAGGGCAAAGCCTTTGGCGGCCCTATGAGTCCCTCGACATAGCTGTCCAACTGCAAATGCTGGAAGCGGCGGCAACGGGAATCAACATGATGGAGAAAAGGGCAGTCAGTCCGCGCGGGGAGAAAGCAAAGCTGTTCTGGCAGGAGCCTCGAACCGCATTCACCATCGGTCATCCGGCCGTTGATCGGAAGAAGGAACCCGTCAATCACTGGCAGGAGGCGATGAAAGCGATCAATGAAGCATTTGCCGAAGCGCGACACAACCCAGAGACCGCCCATACCCTGTTCAATCTGGCTTCATGGAATCGGCGAGACCCCGAGTCATTGCAGGATTTGCGCGACATGTTTGTGAAGGAAGGCATCCCATCGGAATTTCTGTCACATTATGTGCCGGAAGCACCGTTTGCATTCCTTAGACAGAATGACGGGTTAAGTGACAAAATTTGACGACCACACCTTTCCAATCCAAACTGTCACATAATCGAACGTATATGTGACAGGTGAAACATGCTGATTGGCTACATGCGGGTATCGAAGGCGGATGGCTCCCAAGCCACCGACTTGCAGCGCGACGCGCTGATTGCTGCCGGCGTCGATCCGGCGCATCTCTATGAAGACCAAGCATCCGGCAGGCGCGAGGATCGCCCCGGCCTGGCGAGCTGTCTGAAAGCGTTGCGGTCAGGGGATACCTTGGTGGTGTGGAAGCTGGATCGGCTCGGTCGCGATCTGCGCCATCTGATAAATACGGTGCATGACCTAACCGGGCGCGGCATTGGCCTGAAGGTACTGACCGGCCACGGCGCGGCCATCGACACCACGACCGCCGCCGGTAAGCTGGTCTTCGGCATCTTCGCCGCGCTGGCCGAGTTCGAGCGCGAACTGATTGCCGAGCGCACGATTGCAGGTTTGGCTTCGGCGAGGGCGCGCGGTAGGAAGGGCGGCCGGCCCTTCAAGATGACCGCAGCCAAGCTGCGGCTGGCGATGGCCGCTATGGGGCAGCCCGAAACCAAGGTCGGCGATCTGTGCCAGGAACTCGGCATCACGCGGCAGACCTTGTATCGGCACATTTCCCCCAAGGGCGAATTGCGCCCCGATGGCGAGAGGCTACTCAGTCGAGTTTGATGACAGGACAGCAGATACCATAGAGGAAAGTGCGACGACTGGTTGAGTCAGCATAACCTGCCCGTTATCGCTTGAACGCCAGTAACAAAACGCCACCAGCGACCATCGCAATACCAGACCACTCTCTGAGCGACGGACGTTCGCCCAGAAATGTGAACGCAAACACCGCCACCAATACAAGACTGAGTTTATCGACCGGCGCAACCTTTGAGGCGTCGCCGATCTTGAGTGCACGGAAGTAGCACACCCATGACGCTCCAGTCGCCAAGCCGGACAGCCCGAGGAAAAGCCATGTCTTGGGTGACAACTCCAAGGGGTTGGCCCATTTTCCCGTGTAGGCGACAAACGCCGACAGGACGACGATGATGATGGCTGTTCGGATCAAGGTAGCCAGATCGGAATCAACTCCCTGAATGCCCACCTTGGCAAAAATGGCCGTCAGCGCCGCAAACACAGCCGACAGTAGTGCCCAGTAGAACCAACCAGTTGAAGTAACCAATTCGTTGCACTCTACGTTTCTCAAGTCATTGCTTCATGGGAACGATAACGGAAACCTTTAAGCCGATTTGCTGAGTTTCGTCCACGAAGTCGAGGCGAATTTCCGCACCGATGCGATTGGCAATCGTTTGGACGATGGAAAGCCCGAGACCCGAACCGATCTGCTCGCTGCCCAGTGTGCGGTAGAAGGGATCAAAAACCCGATCCCGCTCTGCCAACGGAATGCCAGGCCCGCTGTCCTGAACACGCAGCTCGGCTTTCCCTTCCGATATACCCACGGAGAGATCGACCCTCCCGCCCTCCGGCGTGTAGCGGATGGCGTTATCGACCAGATTCTTGACCACGGCGACCATGTCCAGCTCGCTCACCAATATCTCGGCGTCCTGCGTGCCTTCGACCCCAATGTCGATGTGCTTGGCCTCGGCCAGCGGCATGAGGTCTTCCAACACGCGACGGTAGATGGCCTGAACGGACATCGGTGACTTCGGCGAGTCGGCAGCCGACTGCGCCTTGGCCAAGGTCAAGAGTTGATCTAGCAGGCTTCGTCCGCGTTCGATCCCTTGGCGCAAGACTGTCAATCGTTCACGTGCCAGCCCAGACATTTCCGCATCTGCCAGCCGCTCCGCTTGCAGCGATAGGGCGGTCAGCGGCGAGCGCAGCTCGTGTGCGGCATCCGCCACAAAGCGGCGCTGGGATTCCATAGACTGGCCCACACGGGCGAGCAGGCGATTGATTGCGACGGCGAACGGGCGCACCTCGGCCGGAAGGTGACGGTCTTCGACGGGGTGCAGTTCCTGCTCGGCGCGCAGGTCGATTTCCTTGGAAAGTGCCGCAATGGGCCGGAACATCTTGCGCACCAGGTCAGCGACGATCAATAGCAGTACCGGCACGAGAATCAGGAAAGGCATCACGGTGCGCAGCGCTCCATCGCGGGCAATTTCATTGCGGAAGCCCGCTTCCTGGGCTACGGCGATGCGTTCGCCGACAGCCGTAGTCTTGACCAGCACGCGGAACGACTCGCCACCGATCTCCAGCGTGTGCAGCCCATCAGCCAGTGTCGTCGGCAGAGAAAGCGTACCGCCTGCATCCACGCTTGCCTCAGATGGGTTGGCCTCGTCCAAGCGCTGGACGATCACGCGCGATTCTTCATCGACATCTTTGGGGCGTGCGTCGGGCGTCGGCGTGGTCGGCGACAGGTGCTGCCGGTCCATGAGCTGCGCCACCTGGCGCAGAACGTCATCCTGTAGCTCGTGCGCCTCGTCGAAAGCCGACAGGAACGAGAAGACGCCCGCCACGATGGCTACCACGAGGATGGCCAGCGACAGGGTGAAGGACAGCTTGAGCTGAACTGACTCGTTCAGGCGTCTTTTGAAACCATCCATCCGACCCCCCTGACGTTCTTGATGACCTCGCTGCCCAGCTTGCGTCGCAGCGCATGGATCAGAAATTCGACGGCGTTGCTTTCGACCTCTTCTCCCCAGCCGTAAATGCGATCTTCCAGCTCGCTGCGCGAGAGGATGGCGCCCGGCCGAACCAGCAAGGCTTGCAGCAGCGAGAACTCCCGGTTGGACAGTTGCACCGAGGAGCCACCGTTGACGCTGGCATCTTTTGTGGCCGGATCGAGCGACACCATGCCGTTGCTGAGCACGGGCGCGGCGTTGCCACCCTTGCGCCGCAAAACGGCGCGCATCCGGGCCAACAGCTCCGCCATCTGAAAGGGCTTGGATACATAGTCGTCGGCTCCGCCGTCCAGGCCGCGCAGACGATCATCCAGGCCATCACGCGCCGTAATGATGAGCAAGGGGATCGGGTTGTCCTTGGCGCGGATGCTGGCCAGCACCTCCAGTCCATCCTTGCCTGGCAGGCCCAGGTCGAGCAGAACCAGGTCATAGTGCTGGCAACCCAGTGTCGTGAGGGCGGTCTGCCCGTCCTTCATCCAGTCGGCGGCGTAGGATGCGTCCTTCAGTGCGCCCTGGATCGCTTCGCCGATCATGGGGTCGTCTTCGACCAGCAATACCCGCATTCCCGCTCCTTTCAATCGTTGTTCAATGCGCCGTCCGGGCTGCCCGTTGTCTGAACAGTAGGATTGCAATCAGCATGAAGGACAGCAGCGCTGCCGACGCCGAATAGCGGCTCAGCGCCAGACCTCCCGCGCTCAGCGGCTTGTCCAGAAAGTCGCCGACCACGGCACCCAGCGGGCGGGTCAGGATGAACGCAGCCCAAAACAGCAGTGTGCGGGACACGCCCGTCCAGTAGTAGGCCGCCACCACCAGGGCGAGCAACCCGCTGAACACAACGGCCGCGCCGGTGTAGCCCAGGCCCGCCGTGTCCGCCATCCAGTCCCCCAGCGCCGTACCCAGCGTCTGGGAGAACATGATCGTCAGCCAGTAGAAGGCTTCCGCCTTGGGTGAGCTGACAGTGCTTACCGATACGGAACCGAGGGTGCGATGCCAGACAAAGAGCGAGCCGAGCAGTAAGGCCAGCAGCAAGCTCGAACCACCAGCGTACCCGATTCCGAGCGAACGATCCGCAAAGTCGGCCAGCGTCGTGCCGACCGTGGTGGTGGCGATGATGGTTGTCCAGTACAGGAAGGGATGGAAGCCCTTGGCCTTGACCTGCGCGATTACGGCAGCCAGGAAGATCACGGCGAAGATGCCTGTGCCGACCAGGTAGCCCAAATTCATGGACATCGAGACGGCATCGCCGCCAGTTTCGCCAAGCGTGGTGGCGGCAATCTTGATGAGCCAGAAAGCCAGCGTGACTTCGGGCACTTTGGCCAAGGCGTGTTCAGTGGATGTCTTCATTTGTCACGCTCCAAGGCCTTGCCTTCAAGGCTGTCGAAGGTTTTCAGCAGAGCACCCATCGCAGCCTTGCAGTCAGCTTGGCTTGGTGTATCGGCACGCAACGCCGACAACGCCTTGTCGATGGCCTTATCGAGCACATGCCAATCATCGGCAGCGCGCGGCTTCAGTCCGGCCTCGGCCGAATCCCAGGCCACCTCCAAATCCTTGATGCGCACCTTGGCTGCCGGTAGATCGCCCTTGTCCACGATGGCGGCCACGTCAGTGGCGATGCTGCGAAATGCGGTCAGGTCGCCCAGCTTAGAAGCGGTTTTGCCCGGCGATGTCGGGCTGGCGTTGGTCGCGGGGGCAGGCACGGCGTTCGTGCCGCCTTGGTCAGCAGGCTTGGAGCAGCCGGCGGCCAGGGCCACCAGCGCCACCGCCGATACGGTGGCGACAAGGCGGGCGATAGAGTGCTTATTGGGCATGATTTTTCCTTGGAAATTGGGAAGATGGTTACTCGGCGGCTTGGGCGGAGCGGCCTGCGTTCATGCCGAACTGCGCAACGGCCACCAGCATGACGATGATTGAGAGGAACAGGGCGCTGGTCCACATGGCCCCCATTCCGAGGCCGCCATAGGTCTTGGCCTGTGTCAGCAGGTCGCCGAGCGCAGCGCCGAAGGGACGAGTCAGGAGGTAGCCGATCCAGAAGGTCAGCACGGCGTTGCCACCTATGCGCCACGCGGCATAGGTGATGCCGATCAGCGCACCAAAGGCGACAGCACCCCAGGTAAAGCCCAAGCCCAGCGCCTCGGTCGCCAGATCACCGGCAGCGGTGCCCAGCGCAAATGTGCAGAGGATGGCTGACCAGTAGAACAGCTCCCGGCTGCGCGTCACGATGTCGTGGATGGACAAGGTACGTTCGACCCGATACCAGACAAAGAAGATCGCGGCGAGAGCCACGGCGAACGCCGAGGTGCTGATGTACAAGCTGACGCCCAGGCCGTCGGTCAACAGATCGGTGATCTGGGTACCGACCACGCTGACCAACACGACCGTTAGCCAGTAAATCCAAGGGGTGTAGCGGCGGGTACGCAGTTGCGTGAACAGGGCGACTGCCAGCAAGCTACCCATGACGGTGCGCGTCAGGCCCTGGCCAAAGCCCGCGTTGACCGCCAGGAAGTCGGCCCCCGTCTCGCCCACCGTAGTGGACATGATCTTGATGATCCAGAACGACAGCGTTACTTCAGGGACTTTGTTGAGCCAGTCGCCTGCTCTGAGCGTGGGCAAATTGTTCATGGTGTTCTCCTGCCGAGGTGAAAGGGATTGCCGCCAGTCTGACCAGGCAGACTTAGCCAATCCATAGGCTCACTCGCGCACCCATCCCAGCGCGATCAGCCTGCAGAACAACAAGCAATGGATACGGCTCGCCAGTCGGTAGATCGGTCCCAGATACCAACGTGCTTCGTGCAACGTCAGCACGGCACTGAGCGCCGCGACCGCGATGGCACCAAGCATGTCCAGCGGAAAGTGAACCCCCAGGTAGATGCGCGACCAGGCGATGGGGAGGCCAAACAGTGCCAAAGCGACGCCAGCCCTTCGCAGTCCTCGCTGTAGCAGAAAGCTGGCGGCAACCGACCACCACAGCGTCAGGTGATCGCTGGGGAATGACGAGTCGGCAACATGGGGAATGAGCGTATGACCCAGCCCGATCATGAAAGGCCGGGGATGCGACCAAGCCAGGCCGATGATTTGGTTGGTCAGCAGCCCAAGCAGGCCGGATGCGGTAGCGATCAGCAGCGCTTTGCGGGTGTTCTCATTGCCGCGCAGCCAGGTGATGCCGATCAGGATCGGGACGGCCCAGATGAGCCATTCCGCACAAAAGGTGGCCAGTGTCACCGCCAGAGCGTTCGGGTGTTCAGGTGCGTTGAGCCACAGGAAGAATGTTTGGTTGAGGTGTTCCATGAAGTCTCCTGGCCGGATCACTGCGTCACGCGCGATCCGGCCACGCTGGCAGGCGGTCAGTCTTGCTTGTCGTGGTCGTCATCGTGATCCGCCTTGTCCTCGGCAGACGAGATGACCGTGCCCTTGTCGGCATCGACTCGGACATCGAAGACCTTGGCCCCGCTGACGACTTCCACGTCATAGACCCAGCCTTGCTTCGAGTTTTCGTACTCGGCGCGTGATGCCTTGCCATTGGCATGCTGCTCGGCAACGGTGACGGCCTGGGTGAGCGGAATCTTGGCCTTGGTGATCGCCAGGGCGTCGTTTTCCATGCCGCCCTTGGCGGCATAGGCGACAGCGCCAGTCGTAGCAATAGCGATGGCCAGCAGGGAAAGTTTGGTGTAGCGGTACATGATGCTTCTCCAGAAGAGTGCAGGGATTTGCACGGTGGAGAAGTTACGCAGGCAGACTTAGCTCGTACTGAGCCGAGCTGTTTTTGCGCTTACTGACACAGTGCTATCGGCTCCTGATACTTCGTGCAATCGTCTTTTGAAAATGACAGAAACCACCCAGCAGCGTCAGAATAGAGTTAACTTTTTTGTTTCTTGACACCTGCGGCGAAAGGTCATAGATTTCTTCCTGACATTTTCGCATTTGGAGGCACCTTGCAGGGTCAACGCATCGGCTATGTCCGGGTCAGCAGCTTCGACCAGAACCCGGAACGGCAACTGGAGCATGTCGAAGTCGGCAGGGTGTTCACCGACAAGGCGTCGGGCAAGGACACCCAGCGGCCTGAACTCGATTCGCTGCTGGCCTTCGTGCGCGAAGGCGACACCGTGGTGGTGCACAGCATGGATCGGCTGGCGCGCAACCTCGATGATTTGCGCCGCCTTGTGCAAAAGCTGACCAAACGCGGCGTGCGCATCGAGTTCGTCAAGGAGAGTCTGACCTTCACCGGCGAGGATTCGCCGATGGCGAACCTGATGCTGTCTGTCATGGGGGCGTTCGCCGAATTCGAGCGCGCCTTGATCCGCGAGCGGCAGCGCGAAGGCATCGCGCTCGCCAAGCAGCGCGGAGCCTACCGGGGCCGTAAGAAAGCACTGTCGCCCGAACAGGTCGCCGAACTGCGGAAGCGGGCCGCAGCCGGCGAGCAAAAAGCGAAGCTGGCACGTGAATTCGGTGTCAGCCGGGAGACCCTGTATCAATACTTGAGATTGGATCAATAGCCATGCCTCGTCGTTCCATACTGTCCGCCGCCGAGCGGGAAAGCATGCTGGCGTTGCCGGACACCAAGGACGATCTGATTCGACATTACACATTCAGCGATACCGACCTTGCCATCATCCGGCAGCGGCGCGGGCCTGCCAACCGGCTGGGCTTCGCCGTGCAGCTTTGCTACCTGCGCTTTCCCGGCATCATCCTTGGCGTCGATCAGCCGCCGTTCCCGCCCTTACTGAAACTTGTCGCCAACCAACTCAAGGTCGGCATCGAAAGCTGGGACGAATACGGGCAGCGAGAGCAGACCCGGCGCGAGCACCTGGTCGAGCTGCAAACCGCGTTCGGCTTCCAGCCCTTCACAATGGGCCACTACCGGCAGGCTGTGCATACGCTGACCGAGCTGGCCATGCAGACCGACAAGGGCATCGTGCTGGCCGATGCCTTGATCGAACATCTGCGGCGGCAGTCCATCATTCTGCCCGCGCTCAACGCCATCGAGCGGGCGAGCGCCGAAGCGATCACCCGCGCCAACCGGCGCATCTACGAAGCTCTGTCCGAGCCGTTGTCGAACGCGCATCGGCATCGCCTCGATGAGCTGCTCAAACGCCGCGACAACGGTAAAACGACTTGGCTGGCCTGGCTGCGCCAGTCGCCGGTTAAACCGAACTCGCGCCACATGCTTGAACATATCGAACGCCTCAAAGCCTGGCAGGCACTCGATCTGCCTTCTGGTATCGAGCGTCTGATTCACCAGAATCGGCTACTCAAGATCGCCCGCGAGGGCGGCCAGATGACGCCCGCCGACTTGGCCAAGTTCGAGCCGCAACGCCGCTATGCCACCTTGGTTGCATTGGCCATCGAGGGCATGGCCACCGTCACGGACGAAATCATCGACTTGCACGACCGCATTCTGGGAAAGCTGTTCAACGCCGCCAAGAACAAGCATCAGCAGCAGTTCCAAGCATCTGGCAAGGCCATCAACGCCAAGGTGCGCCTGTATGGGCGCATTGGCCAGGCGCTGATCGACGCCAAGCAGTCGGGCCGCGACCCGTTCGCCGCCATTGAGGCAGTCATGTCCTGGGATGCTTTCGCCGAAAGCGTCACCGAGGCACAGAAGCTCGCTCAACCGGATGATTTCGATTTCCTGCACCGCATCGGCGAAAGTTACGCCACCTTGCGCCGCTACGCGCCGGAATTCCTTGCCGTGCTCAAGCTGCGGGCCGCACCCGCCGCCAAGAACGTGCTCGATGCCATCGAGGTACTGCGTGGCATGAACACCGACAACGCCCGCAAAGTGCCTGCCGATGCTCCGACCGACTTCATCAAGCCGCGCTGGCAGAAGCTGGTGATGACTGACGCGGGTATCGACCGACGCTACTACGAACTGTGTGCGCTGTCGGAGTTGAAAAACTTGCTGCGCTCGGGCGACATCTGGGTGCAAGGTTCACGGCAGTTCAAAGACTTCGAGGACTACCTGGTGCCTCCCGAGAAATTTGCCAGCCTCAAGCAGTCCAGAGAATTGCCGCTGGCCGTGGCCACCGACTGCGACCAGTACCTGCACGACCGGCTGACGCTGCTGGAAACACAACTTGCCATCGTCAACCGCATGGCGGCGGCCAACGACCTGCCGGATGCCATCATCACCGAGTCGGGCCTGAAGATCACGCCGCTGGATGCGGCGGTACCCGACACCGCGCAGGCGCTGATCGACCAGACAGCCATGATCCTGCCACACGTCAAGATCACCGAACTGCTGCTCGAAGTCGATGAGTGGACGGACTTCACCCGCCATTTCACACACCTGAAATCGGGCGACCTGGCCAAGGACAAAAACCTGCTGTTGACCACCATCCTAGCCGACGCGATCAACCTGGGCCTGACCAAGATGGCCGAGTCCTGCCCAGGCACGACCTACGCCAAGCTCGCTTGGCTGCAAGCCTGGCATACCCGCGACGAAACCTATTCGACAGCGCTGGCTGAATTGGTGAACGCCCAATTCCGGCATCCCTTCGCCGAACACTGGGGCGACGGCACCACGTCATCGTCGGACGGCCAGAACTTCCGAACCGGGAGCAAGGCCGAAAGTACCGGCCACATCAACCCGAAATATGGCAACAGCCCTGGACGAACCTTCTACACCCATATATCCGACCAGTACGCGCCGTTCCACACCAAGGTGGTCAACGTAGGCGTGCGCGACTCGACCTATGTGCTCGACGGCCTGCTGTACCACGAGTCCGACCTGCGTATCGAGGAGCACTACACCGACACGGCGGGTTTCACCGATCACGTCTTTGCCCTCATGCATCTGCTGGGCTTCCGCTTTGCGCCGCGCATCCGCGACCTGGGTGATACCAAGCTGTTCATCCCCAAGGGCGAAGCCAGTTACGACGCGCTCAAACCGATGATTAGCAGCGACAAGCTGAACATCAAGGCTATTCGTGCCCACTGGGACGAAATCCTGCGGCTGGCCACCTCAATCAAGCAGGGCACGGTGACGGCCTCGCTGATGCTCAGGAAGCTCAGCAGTTACCCGCGTCAGAACGGTCTGGCCGTGGCCCTGCGCGAGCTGGGCCGCATCGAGCGCACGCTGTTCATCCTCGACTGGCTGCAAAGCGTGGAACTGCGCCGCCGCGTGCATGCCGGGCTGAACAAGGGCGAAGCGCGCAACGCGCTGGCCAGGGCAGTGTTCTTCAACCGGCTGGGCGAAATCCGCGACCGCAGCTTCGAGCAGCAGCGCTACCGGGCCAGCGGCCTCAATCTGGTGACAGCGGCCGTCGTGCTGTGGAACACGGTCTATCTGGAACGGGCGGCGCAGGCGCTGCGTGGCAACGGCCATGCTGTCGATGAAGGGCTGTTGCAGTACCTGTCGCCGCTTGGCTGGGAACACATCAACCTGACCGGCGATTACCTGTGGCGCAGCAGCGCCAAGATCGGTGCGGGCAAGTTCAGGCCGTTACGACCGCTGCAACCGGCTTAGCGTGCTTTATTTTCCGTTTTCTGAGGCGACCCCGAATAGAAGCCGAGGGGAAAGCTGTTGAGCATTGCAGCGAGAAACGCTGCGGGCTCATGACGCTTGAGCCAGCATGAGGCGTAGACCAGCAGAGCAAAACTGGCGGCATGAGACTCCGGGAAGCCGTACGCGCTGAAACCTTTGATCTGCTCGAAGATGGCGTCGGCGAACGACTTGTCGTAGCCACGCGCCGTCATGCCATTGACGATCTTGTCGTAGTATTTTTCCAGCCCACCCTTGCGCTTCGACGCCGTCATCGCCCGCCGCAGGCTATCGGCCTCACCGGGTGTAAAGCCCGCCGCCAGGATAGATATCTGCATCGCTTGTTCCTGGAAAACGGGCACGCCCAGCGTTCGGCCCAGGGCTTCCTTGAGCGCGTCACTGGGATATGTCACAGGTTCATACCCTTGCCGGCGTCTGAGATACGGGTGTACCATGCCGCCCTGGATAGGCCCAGGCCGCACGATGGCTACCTGCACGACCAGGTCGTAGAAAGTGCGAGGCTTCAGGCGCGGCAGCATCGACATCTGCGCGCGACTTTCGATCTGGAAGACGCCGACCGTGTCGGCCTTGCAGATCATGTCGTAAGTGGCGGGGTCTTCGGCGGGGATGTCTTGCATGTTGAACTGGAAGCCGCGACGCTGCCCGACAAACTCCAGGCCTCGCCTGAGCGCCGAGAGCATTCCCAGCGCCAGCACATCGACCTTCAGCAGGCCCGCCGCATCCAGGTCATCCTTGTCCCACTGGATCACGGTGCGATCGGGCATGGACGCGTTTTCCACCGGGACCATGCGCGACAGCAGGCCCCGCGTCAACACGAAGCCGCCCGTATGCTGCGACAGATGTCGGGGAAAGCCGATCAGTTGATCGGTCAGTTCCAGCAGTTGGCGTACTTGCAGGCCGTCTGCATCCATGCCCAATTCGTCGAAGCGCTCCAGTCGGACTCGCTTGCCATCGAACCACATCTGTCCCTTGGCAATCGCATCGACCGTCTCCAGGTCGAAGCCCAGCGCCTTGCCCACGTCACGGATGGCGGAGCGCGGACGGTATGTGGCGACGGCAGCGGCCAGGGCCGCGCGGTCGCGCCCGTACTTCTCGTAGAGGTACTGGATGACTTCCTCGCGCCGTTGGTGCTCGAAGTCAATGTCAATGTCCGGTGGCTCATTGCGTTCGCGCGAGATGAAACGTTCGAATAGCACGCTCATGCGCGCCGGATCCACTTCGGTGATACCCAGGCAATAGCAGACGACCGAGTTCGCGGCCGAGCCCCGGCCTTGGCACAGGATATGCCGCGAGCGCGCGAACAATACAACGTCATATACAGTGAGGAAATATTGTTCATATTTCAGATCGCAGATGAGGTCTAGCTCATGCTCAATCTGCTTTTGCACCTTGACGGGGATGCCCTGTGGCCAGCGACGGCCGGCGCCTTCATAAGTGGCCTGGCGTAGGAAGCTCGCGGCCGTGTGTCCGGGCGGCACTACCTCCTCGGGATACTGATACTTGAGCTCGTCTAGGCTGAAGCTACAGCGCGCCATGACGTTCAGCGTTTCGGCCAGCAGATCGGCAGGAAAGGTCTGGGCCAGGCGCAGGCGGCTGCGCAGATGCCGTTCGGCGCTGCGCTCAAGCGCGTAGCCGCATTCAGTGAGCGGCTTCCCGATGCGGGTCGCCGTCAACACATCCTGCAGCGGCTTGCGCGAGCGCACATGCATATGCACGTCGCCCACGGCGACCAGCGGCAGCGCGGTCAGGGAGGAGAGTTCACGCATTCGATGCAGCCACCTTTCGTCATCCATGCGGCGTACCAGATCCACGCCGATCCAGGCACGCCCCAGAAAGTGCCTCAAGGTCCAGCGGCCCATGGCTTCCAGCTGGGTGTCGGTGCAAGAGCGATCAGGGCAGAGCAGCGCCAGGCAGTGCTGGAGCTCGCCATGCTTGAGCCCCGCTGTGTCTAGGTGGTATTCGCCTTTGGCCGAGGCGCGCCGCAGCCGGGTGATGAATTGGCACAGGTTTCCGTACCCTTCGAGGTTCTGCGCCAGGACGACCAGCGTGAACGTCCCGTCTCGCTCTGTGCGCGGCTGCACCGCGAAATGCGCCCCGACGAGCAGCGGCAGACCGGCGTTCTTGGCGGCAACGTGTGCGCGCACGATCCCTGCCATGCTGCATTCATCGGCAATGGCCAGCGCTGCGTAGCCAAGTTCCTGCGCGCGCTCCACGAGTTCATCGGCCTCGCTGGCGCCTTTCAAGAAGGTGAAGTTCGTCATGCAACGAAGCTCTGCATACGAAGGAAGCGAGGATGGCACGAAGGACATGGAGAAAGATCAGCCGTAGTGGCCATGGAGGAACCAGGCCGTTTTGTCGCCCGCCAAGCGGGCTTGGAACACACACAGCACTCCCGCATATGGGCTGATCGCCAACCAGTAATCGCGCTGCACGTTCAGAGCGGTCTCCTCCCCCTGCGCATTGACCCGGTGCCACCAGCCGCCCTCAATTCGATCTGGCCCCAGCAGCAGCTGCAGCGTGCCTTGATAAACCGGTCGGTTCTCCTGCTCCAGCAGCTGCAGCGGCTTGTCCAGAATCCAACTCGGCAAGGGCAGGTGGGCCCCTTCAGCGCTAGGGGCGCGTGTGCGCCCCGCCGCCTGCACCCAGGTCTGGATCCATTCCAGTCGGTGGTCTTCGCGAAGAATGGGCCGCCGCACACAGTCTTCTCCCAGACGAGCCTGGATGCGTTCCAGCGTGAGGGCCATGGACGCACCCTTGCGTATCGTGTCCGGGATGAGCGAGCGGCTCTCCTCAACGAGCGGCTCCGCCTCGGCAACGCGCAACTCCAACTCGCCTGCAGGTGCCTCCAGTTCGACCTTCGCCAGATGCTCGGCCAGCAGCCGCACCAAGTGCTCAACGTCTTGCGTGGCCGTGGCAGTTCGTACCGTCAATTCACCGCTCGAATTGGTGCTTTTGCCACGCATAACGTCATAGCACCAGCGCACCGTGAACGCCGTGGTTCCCAACCGTCGAGCTCGCAGCCATCCAACCATCTGCAACAGCAGTCTGCGGGCACCGAATAGCAGTGCAGGAGCCGTTTCCACCCGCGACATCAATTCGAGGCGAGCATGAAAACTCTCGGGGAGGGTGAGCCAGTCATAGCTTTCAGGGCGTAGACCATACGCCTCGTCCAGTGCAGACAACAAAGACTTGTCGAAGCGCCTGCCGATCCCGCCACGCGGTAGCGCACGTACTTGCCCCAGGGTGCGGCACCCGACTCTGGCCAGCGTAGGTTGATGGCGAGCTACGGCGGTGATAGTGTCCAGTGGCAACCTGTCGAGCACCTGTTGCAGCGGCATGCTGAACCCATCGCCGACGCCATGCTTGGCCAACGCCAGCGCTGCCAGACCAGTCGGTGCCCACGCAACGCGAGCCCCCAGTTCGCATGCCCCTTGTTCAATGCGCTCGCGCAGCATATCCATGCCATGGAACAAGCGCGCACTGGCCTCAACTTCCACCAGCACCGAGGCTTCAACCAACGCCACGCGCGGCGAGAATTGAAGGGCCCAGATGCCTAGCGACTGTTGATCAATTTGCGACTCGGAGGCCGTCGAGCTGAGCGGGACTAAAGCGGCCCAGTACATGGGTCACCTCCGAGCCAGGGATGAGCGCGGGCTGCGCAAGATTGCGCAACCTTGGCGGGATCACGATCCCCAAGTTGCTGGGCATCGCGTCAAGATGCAGCATGTCTTCGAGCGGAGCGCCCCGGCGCTTGATTATTTGCACGTCGATCTGCCAGCCCATGCCGGGCTTGACTGAGAGCCGCAGCGGCGCGGCCGACGTGTCGCGCACAGCCGTTTCCGGACGAAACAAAAACACGGGAGCATCGCAGCTATGTGCATTCAATTGCAGGCGCCGGATCTGTTCGGGCCGCGCCTGGGGAAGCCATGCCAGCACCGCGCCCACCGGGTCGGACTTGAGCAGTTGCTCCGTGACCCAAAGCCGGTCTGCCGGCCCCTTCGCGTCGATCCAGACCAACTGCTCAGGCTTTACGCCCAGCTGTGCCAAGCCCATGGCGTGGGGCTGCTTTGGGGGGGCGACAAGATAGAGACAGCTGCCTTTCTCTGCCAAGAGCGCTGCAAGGGATGGGCCCAGTAGACGCCACTCGCAGACAGCGGCCTGAGGCATAAGCACGTCAGAAAGGCAGGCGGTAGGCCATCCCTGGCCTGGCAGCGCCGCGTCCAACGCCGGATGACCGGACGGTACGGTGCGCCCTGCTGCCGCGCCTAACTCCGAGCCACGCCACACCGCCTCGGCAACATGTGTGGGCAACTGCCACCGGTCGAAGGCCGCCGAGCATCGGATAGGGTTGGAAGGTTCGTGGAGCATGGCAATAGCTGTATTTGCATACAGTATAGAGGCCTTGCTTCTCCGCTGCATAGGTTCGGGTCGGGTGTCGCAGCTGCGCTTCCGAATCGGGAGCGAGCCAGGCAGTTCCAGCAGCGCCCTGCGGACTTCGCGACCCAAGCCGGGGCATTCCGCCTAAATCTTGAGTCTGCGTAGGGGACAAGGCCCGGGTCCTGCATCGGCAAGCAAACGCGCATCAGGAACCAGGATGACCTCACACAGAAGGCCGGACGGCGTTGACAGCGGCAGCGCGAGCCTGCATGTCGGCCTTCACGTAGATCGCGGTCGTATTGATGGAGCTATGCCCCAGCAGTGACTGCGCGACCGTAAGATCTTTTCCCGTGGCCTTGAGCACGTGGTGTGCAAATGTGTGCCTAAGCCAATGCGTAGAGGCCCGCTTGAAGGTGGTGCGTTTCTCGCTAGGCAACTCACCCGCCACTTCGGAGCATTTAAGGAAGAACTGTTTGAGGAGTGAATAAATGGCAGCAGCTGATAGGCCTCCGGCATGAATCTTCGAGTTATTCTGGTCTGCCTTTTCTTCAGCCTTTATTTGCGGATGGGAGCCGTCCTCCCTAGCGAGAACCATTTGAAACCTATGGTCCTTTGCCACAACCAGTTGACGGCCATCATTCTCTGAGTCAGTTTCATTTTCTTTGATCGCCTTCATCTTTTTACGTGACTCTATCCATCGTTCATCCAGCAAGCCAATTAAAGGCATATCATTTTCTTTGTCTGGCTTGGGGATGACTCCACGGGCCTGCAATGCGAGCCTATCTTCCTTATGAGCAAGGAGTGCTGCGTAGGTATCTACATTAATAGGCACGTTTCTTACACGCAAGCCTTTGCCTTCAACTTTAAGGCCCCATTGCTCGGCATCACGACCGTCGATGCGCAATCGGCTCAGATGACCCCAAGTGGCATTTGCCAACTCCTCGCGCCGCAGACCCGCTGACTCCAGTATCCGAATGATGGCCGCAAGCCGACGCTTGGCATACCCATCCTTCATCTCAGAAAAAGTCTGCCCGATGATTTCGAGCTCCTGCTCGCTGAACGAGCGCATCACGTCCATCTTGGCGTCCTTGCGTTTGGAGCCAACGATGCCGTCTGCGGGATCCGAGGTGAGGTAGCCGCTCGTGTGCCACCGCCTGAACATGGAGCCAATTGCCACAAAGGTGACTTCAAGGCTCGTATCGGACAACGGGCCTCGCAGAGGGCGCCAGTCCTCGGCTTTGCCTGTGCGGGGCGCATTGCGGTCCTGGATCCATTGCGGGGGCGGGTCCGACAGGAAGTCCTTGAACGCCAGCAGATCGTGTAGCGTCATGGAGGACAAGCTGACAAACCGAACGTGCACGGCCCACAGCACCAGGCGCTCAATAGCCCTGCGATAGGCCACCTGCGTCGCCGCCGACTTCTGGTGGATGAGCTGGAACCAGGCGGTAACGGCCTCCATGTCGTTGCTGGCATCCAAGCTGTTCGGTGCATGCGTTCTCAGCATGCCGTCCTGGCCGCGCAGATGCTCGGGCCAATTCAGCTGGGACAGTGGAGCCAGCTGGGGCCGTCGCTCATCAGCTGGATCTTGCTGGGGCACCAAGGCACGCTGCTTGAGGCCCTGGGCCGCACAGATGTTCCACCTAGCCATCCACAGCCCGATATCCTCGGCGCGCCGGACGCCGAAGCCTGGGACGTAGCCGTACCACTGATCGCCGCGAAGGGCCATCCAATCGACCAGATTGCCGAGGGTGAGCACGCCCGCCTCATTGAGCGCCTGGCGCTGCTGGGGGTTGATCCTCAACCACTGCTCGACGCGATCGTCCCGGCTCGGTCGCCTGCCCAGCTGGCTATCCAACCAGTCGATGGCCGTTAGTAGGCGCTCCGTGCGCTCAGTCGCTGACAGGACGGAAGCGGCCTTTGTACCCTCTGAACCTCGCGGGGAAGGGCCTTGGCCAGACGCCTCCAGCGGTTGCCCTGCTGGCGCTGCCGCAGCGCTCGGCTCGTCGGGATACTCCGCCTCGTACATTTCTATGAGATCCGCCTCGGAGTACATATCCTCAGGGAACCGCGATGCAAACTCTTCGAGCGATGGTCTTTCGGGAGCGTCGGGCGCTGCGGTGCTTTGGGCCACGAGCGGCGCCGACTCAGAGAGCATCGATGCTGCAGCGCCGACAACGTCGGCCTGTAGGGCTAGCAGCTCTCGAACCATTCCCCGAGCCGCAGCAGCGTCCGTGAGCCTCTTTGCGCCGGCTTCAATTCTGGCCAAGATCAGGCCGAAGTTTTCGATCAACTTGGCGCGTTCTGGAACGCGGCTGGTCCACAGGAGGTACTGCCGCGAAGCGATGCCGACATCGATGCCCTGGGCCACCGCTCGAAGCACCGCAAATTCGTCTGCCGTGATGTGCGTGTTGGCCGCGCGGGTTTTGGCCCCGGGCGGTCGGCCGCGCCGGCGAGCTGTGCGAGCGGCGACCGGTGATTCGAGCACCTGGTCGTTCTCATCGACGGCGGCAGTGCCAAAGCCCACTTCGGCGTGGATGTCGTTCTGTTTTGGGTCACTCGTCATGGCAGCGGGGTGAAATGGATCGTTGACAGCAGAGACGCCTTGAACACGTTGGCCAAGGCCTGCAGCCGGAGCGGCCGGAACCCCACAAACTGAAGCAGGGCATCGACACCCAATTTTAGCCACTTCATTTTCATTGTGTTAAGTACCATTAACATGATGAAAAAATTAAATGTATTTTTTATGAACGAGTAGGTAGAACTGTACGAAATCACAGTCATAGTGCGGAACGCTGCGGAACTGCGGAACGCCACTGCGGAACGCTGCTGCGGAGCGCCACTACACATTAGTTTTTCCGCCACTGATCTTTAGTTTTTTCGGGGCTCGCCCGCGCTGGCCAGCGGCTCAGCGCGGCCTGCAGGAGCACACAGAACTGCCGGCGAAAGGCTGGCGCTGAATCACCATGCAGCCTTGCGGGCTGTGCCCGAACCTCGCATCGAGGGCGCGCCTGGCCGTGTGGCTGAGCGCACCCAAGATCAGCCAGCCGTGCAGAGTGACTGCCCTCGATCCGGCGCGAAAGAGACCGTAGCCTCGGCTGGTGACCTCTGTGGAGTCAGGGAGGGAAGCTCCGCCTTCGTGGCGCGATGACGGGGGGCCTGACCAGGTCGGGCACTGATGAGGAGCGGAGCCGCTGGCGATGACCTATGCGGGGTGGTTTCGAGTACTCGGCCGCCCTGCCTCACTGGCGCGATGAGAGGTGAGCATGATTTGGTTGGCTCAAATCGAGCCTGAGTGGCGCGCTCCCGGGAATGTCGCGGCCAACATCCCGCCCGCTACAGGGAGGCTTACGCGAGACACCAGGGGGCGCTTAGCGCTCTGTAGAAAGGCCTGCCCTCACACAAGGATAGCTGGCGGCCATAACTAGACGTTAACGCCTGACCTACACTTCAACGAAGTCATAATGCTCTGAGACTTCGCAACATCGAAAATAGGCTCATGACGCCTATCGCAGAAAATTTACATTCAGTTTGGGCCGACCTTCAGATGTTCTATAGTTAGGAATTGCGTTTAGCCGGATGAAGTTCACTATCACCAACCGAATGCAGTCGTCAAGACATCTCGAATTTCAAACTTCACAAATGAATAAGCAAATAACAAAGTTTCAGCATCAAGTTCCACAACATTACCTGCGCTTGTGGTTTGATCCGGAAAATCACGTGTGGTTGCACGATTTGCTCAAAGATAAAAGCTCACCCAGGACGACCAAGAGAATTTTGGGCGATGACTACTTCTACGAGAATGATGCCGCAAATCCTACTAATGAAATAGAGAATTATTTGGGAGACATAGAGTCTGCAGTCGCTCCGCTACTCAAAAGTATTTCTAAATTAGATCCTCAGAATCTCACGAGTTCTTTGCGACCAGAAGAGGCTATGTGCGAGGAAGCAGCCCGGCTTTTGTCTGCATCAGGCGCGAAAAAAAAATTGCTAGATTTCATCAGTGCTCAACTCATACGCACATCGCGTACAGTAGATGAAATTGAACATTCGATAATAGCAAGCGGCCTATCGGACGTGGAAAAGAAACTACTCCTCCAACAGAATCGGCCTTATGAACTCGTAAAGCTCGGCATGACGCGACTGCCCGCTCGATTGATTGATGGCTATAAGATAGTTCTTAGTTATGTGGAAGATAAAAGTCTTGTAACTAGCGACCACCCAGTGTCGGAAATACGAACAAATACTAATTTGCTACCGCAAACCGTTTATAACGTACTCCATAAAAATGACACCATTCTTTCCGTCCCTCTTGGTCCGAATTTTCACTGCTTTCTTCTACCGGATACAGGCGCTGAAAGCATAATGATCCAATTTCGAAAAACGCTAGCCTCCTGGACGAATACTCCAGGGATTGATTCGGCCATAGTATGGCGCAAACTGCAACCCCAAATTATTGAGCAACTTCGTATTTTGCACACAGGATTTGGTCGAAAATTTTTAGTCAGCAAAAAAAATGAGGATGACCTTATTGAAAACTCGACATTAATCAAAAAATCCAAAGAATCTTGAAAGCTTGGTGTTCACGCGTGGCGTTTGGATATGGGTATTAATATAGCAATATGATCGCCCGATGCTTTGCAACAAGCTTCCGTTTTTGCCTTGCGCTCGGAGCGCCTCTTAACAGGCAGAAGAACATCGTAGGCCAAGAGCGCTGATTCCTCGTACTCCCAGGAACCGTACAGATAAAGCAGTCGCTTAACCAGGAAACACAAAGCGGCGGCAATGGGTCGCTAGCTACCACACGAGAGCCCTTGGCAACTCGCGCGCCGCAGCACTTCGGCCCTGAGCGCTTGCGCCTCGGCCGATAACTCAATCCTCGCGCCCTCATGGCCGCACAGGCTAAAGCTCAGTGGTACATCTCGCCGAAGATTAATGGCACATGGCTTGCTGTGAAGCGAAAATTCAGCGTCGTACCGCAGAAGTTTAAAGACTTTTCAGGTGCCATCAACAACAATGGCGCCGACGCCTCAATCAGGGAACTGTGCGCCATCAGGTCGCAGAAGTCGGATGGCAGAATTCTCCAAAATCCCGAAGGTACTGGGAACATAAAGGCTAGGCGCCGGGAACAAATAATCCTGATCCGCCCCGTAGTAAATCGTCAGTAAAACCAGAAGACCTGCACAGGCATTTAGAACATTTTTAAGACTAGCCTCTGGAAAATGATCAGCTCTATGGTGTTTCACTTTATTATTTCCAGTCCACCAATCTGGAGGTGACTTTGCCGCCCTCCAATTTAACCAAGGCTTGAAATGCATTCCGAATCTGGGCATTGCAACCGCAGTCTGAACAATGATTGGCGCCGCTTCACACAGTATAGCCTGATACTCATTTATAGAAGAAGCCTTATCTTTGGGGCGAATACTGCCACATATTGCTTTTGCCAAAATATCCACCTCCGCCGCAGCAGTCATCAAAAGCCTAGCCAATTCTATAGAGTAGGTCTTCTCATTTTCCTGCGAAAACTCGATCCAGCGTGACATCCTTAGCAGATCGTCCTCTAGTGCTAGGAAGTAACTCCAGTGGCTCGGTATTTTTGAGTATTGAATCGCCATTCAATTCCTGAAATAGTTGAAATAAATACCATGACTCGCAAATGACGTATGAAGTTCTATCTAATCACTGGCCCAGTGTTCATAATCTTCCCAGAGCCTCGACACCAGATCAAGAAGGTCTGGCCTTGACGGCTCCTGAACTTCACAAGTAGTCACCTCGGAATGTACTTTCTTGACCAACTTCCACCTGAACCTAGATGGACAGTTCAAACCAGACCGTAAGAAAAAAAAGTCCACTGCCTCAGTGCATTCTTGTACTAGCTTCCAGTCAATTGCTACGGAGAGAGTCGAAATTGCATTCTCGGAGAATTCATCGTAATCCTCTGAACCAAACAACAGAAAGTTAATATCACCTCCTGCTCGCTTCAACTTCTTCAAGTAGCCAGTTGTAGGCTCAGATTTCCCCGCCTCATAGGAAACCTGCGTTCCACGGGATATTCCTGTCAGCTTCGCCAATTCAACTTGCTTTAGACCTAAACGCTCTCGCTCCGTACGTAGCCTCAAAGGCAGGTCATCTTGAACAATCGGGACCGTATGCATAAAAGAGATAAATATTTGAAGAACACAAAAGCCTAGAAGTTGGATCGGCGTTTCTGGGCGCAGGGTTGAGCATACAAGCAAGTACGGGCCACCTCGGAAGCACCGCTCTGTGATCGCAGATCTCGGTCGCCCCGGCACAGCAAAAATACATGCGAAACGTTGGCAGGCCGCGACGCTGCCACACATCGTCCCTGAGCGCTTGCGCCTCGGGCGATAGATCGCTACTCGTCCTTGCTGGCCAAAAAATCTAAAGTACAGTGGCGCGTTTTCCGTACAGACGAAAGTACAGTGGCGCATCCCTCTAAAGATCGATGGCGCATGGCTTGCGAGGACGCGAGAAATCAACGAGTTATCTGCGTGACGCGCTACGTGTTCAGTTGCGTTTCGCAGGAACGCCACTACACATTAGTTTTTCCGCCACTGATCTTTAGTTTTTTCGGGGAGCACCCGCGCTGGCCAGCGGCGAAGCGCGGCCTGCAGGAGCACACAGAACTGCCGGCGAAAGGCTGGCGCTGACTCACCATGCAGCCTTGCGGGCTGTGTCCTGACGTCGCGTCGAGGGCGGCCACTGGCCTTGGGGCTGAGCGCATCCAAGATCAGCCAACCGTGCAGGGTGACTGCCCTAGGTCAGGCGCCAACGAGGACCGAAGCCTCGGCTGGTGACCTCTGTAGAGTCAGAGGGAGGGAAGCTCCGCCTTCGTGGCAATGACGTGGGAGCCTGACCAGGTCGGGCGTAGATGAGGAGCGAAGCCTCTGGCGATGACCTATGCGGGGCGGTTTCGAGTGCTCGGGCGCCCCGCCTCACTGGGACGATGAAGGGTGAGCATCGTTAGGACGGCTCAAATCGACCCTGAGTGACGCGCTCCCCGGCGACTTCGCGGCGACCGAGCCGCCCGCTACAGGGAGGCTTATGCGAGACACCAGGGGCGCTTAGCGCTCCGTAGAAAGGCTTGCCCTCGCACAAGGACAGCTGTCGTCCAGAAGCTACCGTCCGGGGCGTAGCCGTAAACGGCAGGTCTAGCCTGGTAGCGGTCAGCCGGTAGTGACCGCTTTGAGGCCATCCAGGGGTGTCTCTCGCACGTCAGCCTCAACACGATGAGCGTCACGCTGAAATGCCAAGACATGTTAAAAACATGGGTCTTCAGCTCTTACTTCAAGGACCAGAGGGCGCATACTGCTGCGTACCTGAAGCGAACTCAAGTTTTTTCTTGTCGGTTCTTGCTAGGGCGATGACCGCACTCCAGACAGAATGTGCAGCGTTCTGGTAACGTACCCGTGAAACAAAGGAATGATTTCCTCCCTCCTATGAGCATGACTCCTGAAGATGCCGCCGAGCTAATTTCTTTATGCGACCGAGCATCCGAAGACCTTCGGAGATACGACAGGGGTGTCCCCTATGAGGAGCTTCAAATTGGGACGATCTTGTCGACCATAATTGAGCCGATGATTGCGAACGACGAGCTTGTACCTGAACTGAGAAAGGTCATACCGGCAACCGCGATACTGCCGTTGAAGCGCGCAATCGAGATTGCGAGGGGAGCCGCCTCTTACTCTCGGGGTACGGCAGAAAAGCAGTACGGCGGTGCGGTCGCACTCATTAAGAACGCGCTGCAGTGGTTGGCTAAGGCCCAAGCCGCAACGGCAGAAGTGGCCGTGGAGAATGCAGCGTCAGGTCCCATTGGCTTGGTATCAGCCTTTCCTCGGGTGGAAGACCTACTCCATCCTGAGATAGTTGCACACGCAGTTCCTCTCTTTCGAAACGGGCATTTGCGCGATGCCGTGCTTAATGGTGTGATCGCCGTGTTTGACATGATTCGAGCACGAACTGGTTTGAGCCTAGATGGCAAGGAGCTCGTAGGACAAGCCTTCGGACTGGACAACGGAAGTCTGATATTCAGCGAGGTCGACTCGTTGTCTGGTAAGAGTGACCAAAAGGGCTTTTTGATGATTTTTGAGGGTGTGTACACAGGCGTGCGAAATGTAAAGGCGCATTCTCTAGCCCACGATTTAACTGAGGCCAAAGCGACCCAATATCTCGTGACCTTGAGCCTTCTTGCGCGGCGGGTTGAGGAGTGCAAACCGCGCGCCTAGCCTTTTGCAGGCTGACTGCCAGATCAGTCGTGAAATGTTGGATGGCCGCTTTTGGGGGGCTAATTCAGCGGGGTGTAGGACTGTAATCGCTGCACAGCAGGCGTTGAAGGACAAACTTCAACCGACCGCAGACGGTCGATTGCCGTCATCCACTCTCGGCCGTCGAGCGCCTAGTATCAGCCAAAAGCAGCTATTTTGACTCGCGAAGTTGGTGGCCAGCTCCTCCAAGAGTCCCCACAGACGCGGCGCCACGCGGCCCAACTGAGGGCCGCACTCGCAATCTTCGGGTCAACGGCTCAGTTCCGCTCGCAATGCCTCCGCCAGTCCTGCAACAAGCTTAGAGCCAGCAGTGTAGGGGACCGAAGTGCCATCACTTAGTTCTAAAACTGGACCTATGTCACCCAGTGGCCCTCTCCCTGTCTTTGCCACACCACCAATACCTATAAATCTCTCTAATTCCATAGCCATTGCTTGGTTTGCGCTGTCACTCATCGCATGACCAAGTGTTTGCTCGCGGACTTGATGAAAACCGTAAACACGTATAGCGACGTCCCATTGCTCAGAGAGAATTGACTCCTCTGCTTTCCCCCTAAAAACCGATCCACCGTTGCTTTCATGCAACAAATTTTCATTAAGAGCAGAATTAAGTGCGTTGACCACGTGTGTAGGGTCGAATCCCCGATCCCTCAACTTCATTTGTAGCGCCATCTTAGGTACGTGTGAATGACCAAAAGAATCGAACGCGCTGAGAACGTCTTCTTTACTAGGAATCAAAATATTCTCCTATTTTAAATAAGTAAATCAACTTTTAACACACTTGCATTCTACCACTCTGGAATACCAAGAAGCCCCAAAAGGCGTCCGAGCGTAGCTATTGCCATTTCAAAAATTGAATCTAACTTTGCGGCTCGGCGGATATGTGATTGGGTAAGCCCTTACACTGCAATGAGAGCCGCCAAGCTGGCTACCCCTCGCTAGGACAGCTCTTGTCTGTGAAAAAACTTCTTATAATAAAATAGCTGCCGATGCGCGATCGAAGAAATATTATATAGCGCACCACTACTTCCCTACTAGTCAATCGGGCACCACCCAGCAGAAGGCTCATTTCCTGTAATCTTGCTCAGCATCTCTATTACTTCAATTCGACTCACGAACTGACCTCTGCCCCTGGGCTCCAGAGTTAGACGGCTAATGAAATACTGTCGACCCTGTTCGCTCAATGAATACCTGCCGTCGCTGTGCTTCAGAAGACGGCCTGATTTCAAGTGTGTTCCATAGTTGCTCATGAAGCGAGAAATATCGAAGCGCTCCCCTGCCAATAATCCGGTCGCTTCGAGAATCGCCTGCATGTATGCACGCATAGCACGCGTATTTGGTGCTGGTGGAATAACCTGTTTATAAAGGACTCTCATGCACCCAACTTCTTACACATTAGACTTTAGGAAAGAGAAAACTCATTCTTTGCTTGTGAAGCGATCCGGAATAAGACCCATAGAGAGGTGCCGCAGTTCCATCCCACTCCACGAAAATCACAACTGAAGCCCCTGCTTTGATTGCGAATTGTCGGACTGCACATTTTCATCTGTCTTTGCGAATCTTCACGCTAGACCCCTTTTCAAACGTACTTGCGACGGCGATTCTCAAACGCCGGCTTCGTCCCTTCCAAGATATTTACTACCGATTCGTTTAGGTTCAGCTCCTCAATAGCACCTGCCTCGTAGGAGATCTTGTTTGAACCGTCACGCTCCATACTGCAGACAATGACCTGCTCGGCATCGCAGGCAACGGCGAGGTTGGCGTTGTGGGTCACCATCAAAACTTGGCGGTGCTGCTTTGCCCGAGTAATGACTCCGACCAGTAGGTTGTAGACAGTCTCGTTGTCTAGGTTTTCTTCCGGCTGATCGAGGATGATGGGCATGCGGTCCTGGTCAACAAGCAGATAGAAGATGAGCAACAATGCGCCCCGCTGACCAGGGGAGAGGCGCTCCAGGTCGACGCCGCCGAGCGTCAAGCCGTAACTCAGACTTGCGTATTCAAGCCCAAAAAGGAAGTCGTAAAGTTGTGCGGCTGTCCTTTCGGACTTGAGAATTGTTGAAGTGACGACGGCTCGGCGTTGACCACCACGAACAGAGAAGGTTAATGCCTCGTCCACGTCGGAAAGAAACGCCGTAAGGCCCGCATCTGTGGTGAGGTCATGTGCCGCCAGCAGCTTGCTGGCAAGGGCCTTGGACTCCTCAAATCCTACAAACGAGCCAGCGTTCTGCTTTATGAAATCGAAAAGTCGTGTGACGAAAACATCAAACGAGAATCGGACCGAGAACTGCACGCCAAGCGCTTCACGAATCTGCGGCTCGTCATCCACCAGCGCCTGCACAGGAGCGAAAAGGCTCTTGAGCACGTCGCCGCGCTTTCGCAAAGTGCCCAGTATGGCTAGAGACAGCTGAACTCGCCTTTCACGCAGCTGTTGCAGCTCGATGCGCAGCGCTGGCATGCTCTTGAGACGGTGCCACTTGCCACAGAATGATTCCTCTTTATCCACTGTGCCTGTCGCAAGTGCCCACTCTTCCTCCCAGACTCGAAGAGCCGTTAAAGCCTCCTGGTGTGCCTTCATCGGGCCATCGAGCTTGGAACGCTCTTTGGACAACTCAGCCTTGAGTTCGGCCAGCAGTGCTGGATGGGACTCTTCGACACCCAGTTGAAGCATTGCCTCCTGTTCCAATAACCTGGATTTAGCCGCAGCCCGCAGTTCATTCAAGGGTGCCCTGTTAACAGTGACCTGAATTATTTCTTCAAGCTCTAGGCCAAGTGCTGTTGTGCGTTTCGACAACTCCGCTTTGCCATCCTCGATTACCTTCTGAAGAGCCGCAACACGCTGAAGCACGTCGTCTACATTGCGTATCCGGGTTCGCAGCAAATCGGCTTCATTCTGTGCTGCTGTGATCTGCATCTCGACCTGCGCTATGCGATCACTCAATTCCGAGATGGCGGCCGTCGCGACCTTGGCGGGCTCGTCATTGACCTGCGGCGCTGGTGGAACCGCAGGCTTCTTGTCGCGCAAGGCGCGAAGCCCGACAAGTGAAAGCCGAACTGATTCCCGCGCACGATCCTGTGCCGGCTGGTTCACTTGCTCAACAAGCTGGATGATGCGAGCATTGGTAGCCTCAAGTACACCTCGAATGGCTGCCGCCTCTCGCGCTATGACGTCGGTGCGAAACGCTATAAGCTCATCCAGCGAGCTGGCGCCATCACGGTCAGTGACCGGGATGTGAGAAAAAATGACAGCGCGGAGTTCTCCCTGCAATAAGCTGTCGTCGCCTTTGACGTGATCGTTACAAAGCTCTTCGAAGTAACTCTGTGGCAGGTACTTGACACGTGGTAAGGCGCTGCGGGACCTACTGTCGGACAGCGTTCGCCACTCTGGCTCCTTCGAGTCTCGGATCCATTCAAGCTGTGCCTCGAACGAGCTGGCCTTGTTGTCCTTCGCCAACCGGAAGCGTTGATCGGAAAGGAAAGAAAAATACTTTTCGTTCGGCGTGTCTCCAAGTACCCCGATGACGTCGGCAAGGGCACTTTTGCCGCTGCCCTTCCTGCCGATGAGCGCTACAAGGTCCGTATTCAGAGGGATCGTAGTCTTGTCGAACCACGCCCCAGGCTCGGGCGCGCCAGCACGCTTGCGCACGTGCACGTTCTTGATGAAAAGCTGTGGGTTCTTCTCGACAAAGTCGACTTTGGGCGGCAGGGCTCCGACATGGGAGCGGTTCGCGGGCTCCCGGCAAGCCTGCAGCAGCCCGGCGAACGTTGGAAGCGCTTTGATCCACGTGGGATTCCCGCCGTGGAATTTCCCATAGTCGGCCACGCGATGGGCATCGCTACCGCGAACGGCCAGCTTTGGGTGCCTGATAGCCGCTTGGAAATCAGCGAAAAAGGCGGCGTTGTCCGCAGTCTTAACCCCGTTGAAAGCGTCTCGGCTTGCTTGGTTGGCGACCTCGAAGACAGCCTCCATTGCAAGCACCTCACGTGGGAAAGAGTAGTGTTCCCTGAAACGGATTTTGTTTACTCCATCGTTGGTGTCAAAGGGTACGAACAAGATAGCGTCATGCTCGCCAAAAGTGCGCAAAGCCGCACCAACCGATTCCGCAGTCACCTCTGCGCACTTTGATCCGGCCTGCAGCGCCGCTACTTCGTCCCTGTCGAGGGTCTCGCGAGAAATCCCTAGCGTCGCCAAGCGCTCTGCGCTCAGGTTCTGACGTGCCCATTCAACGAGGTAGCTGTCCGTCAACGGCTTTCCGCCCATGCTCAGTTTCAGTTGCGATTTGAAGGCGTTCAGCTTATCGGCGGAAAGCTCCGGATTGAGCAACACATGCATGTTTAGACGGAAGCTGCCAGGGGAGACCATCCTCAGCTCAATGCCAGGAAAAATGGTTGCTCTGCACTTCATCGCGCCGGGTCGCCCCAGATACTCACGCAGAGCGAGAACACCATCAAAGGTCCAGTAATCCATTACAGCGACGGCGACACAGCCACTGTCGTTGATTCCGTCAATAACTTGCTTCAGCAAAGCATCTCGCTCGGCCGCTGTCGTGGCATCGCGTAAGCGTTTTCCGCTCCACTGGTACGAGGCCGGCGTGTGGATGTGCAGGTCCCACTTGCCCCAGGTTGCGCCTTGATTCATAGCCTCTTTTCCCCAGAATTCATTAAGCCAGCCGCGTGTACGCGCAGTATCAGCGCCCTGCACCAAACTTCCCGAATCTGTCGAGAAGCGGTGTTTCTAAGTGTAGCGGTCTGGAGAGCAAGGGACAAAAAGACCTCAACCTCTCGATCTCAACAAAACTCAAGCCCCAGGGAAGGCACGACGCCAGCTGGCATCGGCCATCAGTGCTAGCGCCTCTGCCATACCACGCAACTCCCCCTTCGCCGGCGCACGACCGTGGCACTGGTCCCTAACCGGCGTAAGTACAGACGCGCATCGCGTTAGCGATCAACGTTCTAAGTCTCTATAAGTCATTCAATTTTGGAGGTGCAGTCCCATGGCTTACCGCAACGCGGCCTGCAAGCGCACAAAGAGCTTTCAGCGAGAGGTCAAGATCAGCAGGGGGCTGTCCAGCCTCATCGCATCGACGGCGCCAGAGTCAATGTAGTTGAGACCAACCAGGCGGGACCGACGGTGCTGGGTGACCACGCTTGCGAGAGCCTGAGCAAGGAGCGAGGCCGCGGCCGAAAGTCTCAGGGGTGAGGAGCGTCAAACGCCTCCACGTCCTCGATCGGTGAAGGCCCAGTCGCTCTCGTAGCACTAGCCGAGCAGGACACGGAGAAGGGCCGAAGCCCAGGGCCTCGATCTATGCTGGCTCCGTATGTCAGGTGACTTTCAGCCCGATCCTAAAAAAAGAGAGACCCGAGCTTGGATGGCTCTAGCATTGGCCTAGGTAGCAAGGGCGTTGGAAGTTTCGCAGGCACCTTCCTGCCGCGCGAGCAACTACCCTGCAGACAACACTCCGTAATAGACTCCAATCGACTCAATAGTACTATCGGATTACGAGTATCTTGACAAGCATTCTTATTACAACTCTTCAGTGACGAAAGGGTCTTCGATGTATACACTGGACATAAGTGGCGAACAGTCATCATGGCCGCCGCTCCCTGCACAACACCAATATAGCCCGTTCTTCGACTTCCTTGCAGACGCGCTCTTTCAGCACCGGCAGGCAGTTGTTGCGGAGGGTCACTTCTCTCGGAACAGATTCTCCCGAGCCGCAATTATTGCGTCGGCACTAAGCGTTGAGTGCTTGGCGAACTGCCTCATATTCAATCTCAATTTGCCGGCAGATCAATTCATGGAGGCAGATAGGCAAAAACCTCTGGATAAGATTGCCCGCTTCTTCAATAATGAAAGCTTAGTGGGTTTCAGCAAAGGCGTTAGAACCTCGCAGCGATGTCGCGAACTGCTGAAGATTCGTGATGCCTACGTTCACCCTAAAAACACTCCAAATTCTGCAGTTCTAGATAGCCTGCAGGATGCCGGTAATAAGTGGGCCATACCCATTTCAATCGACTTGCCACTTTGGCCTTTGCTAAAGATTCCACTAGCTACGTTTGCATGGGACTCACAATCCTCCGCCGTAGCTTTGGAAGCCGCTTTTCGCTTTCATCACTATGTACTCAGCAAAATCCAAGAAGCCGCGCGCCACGATCTAGCGGTTCTACTGGCTTCGCGTATGAAGCTAGATGAGAAATTGAACTTACTCATGCCCCTAGACGAAAGCCTCATTGAAGAACTGCGTGCTGCTAACGAATACGGATTACATCTGGATGATCTCGGCCTCTCCGCTTGGCTCGGCTGACCAAGCCTGAAGCTTCTGTTTTGCCCTAAACACGCCTAATATTGATGGACCCACTTCTTAATATCATAAGACTCGACATCTCAGGTATCGGAAGACAGCCGTCTTCAACAAGTAGAAACATCGATGGCTCATTTCTCAATCTCCGCATAGACCAGCCGTCATGGATTTACCAAGCACATCCAGACGCGCGAAAAACGGGGAGGTGGAATCGTGCAGATCTGTGTCGCTGAAAAAAGCTTCGTTGCGACTCAGCGATTAGGCCAATTTCGGCCTGCTGCAGCAGCCATTTCCGCGAGGAACGGTCCGCTCTGCCGCGCTGCCGTGTCTGGCGTTTCAATCACGAAGTCTTCTCGATTCTTCCCTTCCAACCACCGGGGCTGCTTACCACGGCCACTCCACGTCTCACCCGTCTGAGGGTTCCGGAACTTCGCTTCGCCCTTCTTCTTTTCTTTGGACCTAGTGCCTACGAGAGGGAAAACCTGCTGAGAGGTGAAACCAAACTCACTGACGAGCGCATGAACACGACGGAGGGCGTCCGCTGATTCAATCTTTCGTGCCGAAGCGATCTCAGCGTCGAGGGCAGCCTTTGCTGCGAGTAGTTCTTTCAAATTCATAGGATCCTGGTGTTTCTTGAACCTCGTCGAGGCTCCGCCCTGGATTATGTGGCTTTGCGCTCCTAAGAAGCAACGTGCGGCGAGCGCCGGCCGCAAGTGCTAAAACAACCAGATGCAGGACGCTCGTCCGAGCGAACTCACAAAGCAGTTGCAGGTCCAACGTACTCTTCAGGAACCAACGCCAACAGTGGGACTGCTCGGGCAGACGCAGTGCAATTGAACTTGTAGTCGCGTTCGTGAGAGTCGTGGCTGCGGTGCCCGCAATCCCCGGCATAGGGTCGAAGGAGTTTCGCCCCTGTGAAGAGCACAGTTGTCTACAGCTTACTCGCGCTCTACCGCCCTGGCGTGACGAAGCGCGAGCTTCGCTGCTAGATGGAGTTACAGCCGGTTTGTTGGCGTCAAATTAAGTCTCACGGCTCAAGCAGCGCCTAAGCTCAGCCTTATGCTGGTGTATTGTGCAATACATACATCAAGCCACCTGCGCTTTCTCTCCCTCAGGAGGGCACGCATCGTCGCCATGCCCATGCAAGGCTCGCAAGCAGCCTTGGTGATCATCTCCCTACGACTTTTCGCTACTGATCGCACCCTCGCCTCGCGCCGGGGAGTGCCGGTACGGAAGTCCATAGCCACGTGTGGAGCTGCGTTTTGAACTCATTTACCGGACGGGACACCTTGGGGAAAACGCATGTCCCCGTTCTCCCCTCGATAATTTCCAGTTGCTGTCGCTCCACGACTGTGAGAAATTAGCGATCGGCACCTGATAGTACCGATCCACCTAAATACTGAGGGGCGAAAGATGGCACTAGCACATCACTGGCGGCTTCTAGCTCTGGCATTTGCCATTGGCGCGGCAACAGGTGCTCAGGCTGAGATGAGCGCTGAGCTGCAGGCCGAAAAGGATCGGTTGGAGGTCGAGCAAGCGAGACTCGCTCTCGCAAAGTCTCGCGCCGAATTGTCGAGCAGCTTGGTTCCCAACCTTAAGGACTACAAACTGGCCAAGCCTGATGCCCCCGTGGTTGAGGCCACAGCGGCAACAATTGCGTTTCAGCAATCAGCTGCGCTCGCCGCGAAGATTGCCGAAGAGGTCGACAAGGCGCTGGGGGATTTGATGACGAAAGCGGTTTTGCTAAACAGTGAAAGGATCATGGAGCTGATCTCCGCCGCCGACTCTGTTGGGGCTCGTCTCGATCTCGCACTGTCCGCCGTGGAGTCCAGCAATAGGGATCTCCAGGATCTCATGGACGCTATCAACAGAGCTGGCACACCGGGTACCAAGACCCTTGGTGCAGCCGCCGCCGCGTTACCCGCTGTGGTGTCCGCCTTCTTTTCCGTGGCATCGACGGCAAGAACCCAATACACGCTCAACAGCAAGTCACACACCGACTTGGCATCTTCAGTCTTGAGGGCAAAGGTTGCATCAGCTTTGTCTGCATCCGGGTACAAGGTATACGACCCTGATGCATACATTCCAGTCGGCTCAGACCTTCAGGTGCAGAAGCAGTGGGCTGCACTGGATCGAGCCCGAAAGGGAGCCAAGAACACCTCCATATCGGCAACCAAGCTTGCAAAGACGCTCCGCGATGCTAACGCCGAAGAAGAGGCCGAGCTCCTTGATTCTCAGGCGAAGGTACTGAGCGGTGTCGTTTCTCAGGCAGAGAAGCTGATGGCGGACCTGATGACGCCTGATGATCAGGGTACTGTCGCAATGGTTGCCGCGCAGCGAGGTTCCTGGCTGCGATCCAGGCTTGAAGACACGGATCCGGCCCCACCCGCGCGACTCAACGTGACAGCCCTCCTTTCAGCGACAGACTTGGTTGCGGCCGATGGTTTCGTTCGAGGGCTACGGATTGCCGTGAGCGGCAACACAATCGGCGAATGGAGTGTACTTGCTCGCGATGGCCAGTTGAGAACAGGGATCGTCCAAGCGTGCGCCCCGGACGCATCGAAAGCATGCGCGCGCGTACTCATTCGCCCTGACGACGAAGTGTCCGCCCGATAGATGTGCCCCGTTAGCCCTGGAGCCCGCTGATCCAGGTCTGCCGGCGTCTGCCGCCAAAGACGAAGTGGCCCCCAGGGCTAGCTTCGTCAGCGGCGCCAGGGCATGCTCTGTTGGCCAAGCAGGTGAGGCAGTGGGCCGTAGCCAACGGATGGAAAGTAACAGCTGTAGAACAAGGACCTCTCCCTTGTTCGTTTAGGTTGCGGCCTCCCGAGGTAACTGGAGCGTTCCGTCCCCGTCGCCTTCTCCGCACCAAAGCCTCGGGAGCCCAATGCATTTGCCTGCCCAGAGCACTGGCTGAGAACGTGTTTCGCCGAAACTTATGTAAGGGTGCGATAGGACTATTGCCAGACGTCTTCCAACCATCCGTCGCATGCAAGTCTGGCGAAATTAATTCCAAGACCCACCAGGCGGCAGAAATACATCTGTTCCGCACGACTGAAAATGTATCGGCGATTGTCTAGCATGTCCCTGTCTTGGCTAAACGTCCGGCCCTATGACTCAATAGAAATTACCAAGTAAATTCCTAGTTGATTTACCCCCGGGTCGAAAAAAATCAATTTCAAACCAACGAGTTGTTTACATCTATCTCGGTTTGCATTAATCTAAGCAAAGCCGAAGAAAGGAAATTCCATGGAGCACCTCATCACTAAATCGCAGGCAGCGTATCAACTCAACATTCCTATCCATCGTCTCAATGAAATGGAGGAAAATGGCGAAATCGAGGTTTTAATACTAGGTGGAGAGCCCATGGTCGATACCTTCCAGGTTTCACGCGTGAGCTGGCATGCACAGCATGTTCCCGAACTTATCCATTCCCAGGCGCTGCTGGCAAAATTCGAGGAGTCCACATACTGATTGTTTGGCGTAGAAAAGCCACCTTTCCCAAGGTGGCCTTTTTTTATGTTCCTAGAGTCAATGCGAAGCGCGCTACTCGTGGCTTTAATTTTCTAGGAGCGTGCTCAGTATCGGCGATAGCTGATATCGAAGGCGGTTCCTCAGAGGTCTCGGGCGGAGGCTTCTTCTCGACTGTCTCCTGCTGCACCTTTTCAGGAGTGGGCAGCACCACCTCATGCACCACCCGAGTCTTCGGGTTTGCATCCATCGTCGGTCGTGACTCCGAACGTGACCGCGCAGGCTGAGCTGGTGCAGGCTCTGCAGATACAGCAACTGCATGTAAGCCAAGCAGTGCAAGCGACCTCAACCGTTCTGCCCGAAGCCGTGCAGGTGTATCACGCAACACCTGATGCAGGTCAGGATACGCTTCGTTGAGGACAACTGGAAACTGCAAGAAGGCAGTCCTTAAAGCACTCCCTCCAAAAAATAGATCTGGAGCACTAATCGCAGCCTGTAATTTGCCAGTCTGGATTTGAAGACCGATAGAGGCGAGGGCTCGCAACCGCTCCGATCGGACTGAAGAAGGCATTCCTTCCAGATGCGTTTGTAGGGCCTGGAATGCCTCATTCAGAGCGACAAGAATCTTGACGCTCATACCTGTCCAAGAAGCCAGTAGCCCCGCGCGATAGACAAAACCGGCTGCTTCGGGGAAACAACCTCCAGCTTGGGAAAGGCCTCCTGAATCCCTTTTCGGAAGAACTCCGTCCCCCCACCTACCAGCACAATCACGTCCGGGGACATCTTCTCTGCGCGAAGGGAGGTCAATATGGAATTAGTGGTTATCGACGCCAGGGCGTTACTGGCTTGCTCGATGTACGGAGCAATAGCGACGCGCTGCCCAGCTACCAAAATTGAAGATTTACCTTCACGCATGGCTTTTTCAAAGCTCTCAACCGTGGGCTTCACCCCATGTTCTTCGGCCAGGAGGATGCCCGCCTGTTCCAGAACAACCGATGATGCCTGGAGACTTGTTCCGCTTGAACGCATTTGAAGCTGGCCATCAGCAATCAATACCCAGTCGTTGCTGAAGAACCCCGGGTCGATCACCAAAATTCTCGCTTCTTCATCGATTTTCGGTTTCGCTTCGTCATCCTGGTTGATCATGTCGAACAGCCCACCAACAGGCTGAGCAACCACCTTCACCTTGGCAATCTCCACAGTTCTCTTGGGTGTAATGCGGTGCTTGCCAACGAATTTCTTCTCTAGGGCTGCGCGAAGCTTCTCATCTTTGTACTGATGGACTGGCAGACCTGTGACCAGCATATCCACATCAGACATGCCTGACATCAGGAGGCCTGCATGAAACAACGCCTTGTAGGATTGCGTATTCGAGTATTCAGCATGCAGCGAACGCTCCCACAATGCAGCCTGATCAGAAGATACGCCTGCGACAAATGGTTCTTCATCAACCAGAACATGAAGGAAGTCGTCCTGAGCTTTCCCATCGTAGCGGCTTCCAAAACGATCGGCGGGCGCTGCTCCTGCAGGTCGAATTGCTGTTGTCATGCCCTCCTCGCTGTCGCCAAAAGCCAATTTCAGATTCGAGTAGCCGATGTCCAGACCGATGACGTTCATTGCAATCCTTTGCACAATTAGGAATTGCAATTCTAATGCAATTTTTTGGAAGGTTGGAGCTTTGTGGTGGATCAGTTTACGCCCTGTGGTTGTCTAGTCGCCTCGCTCTGTATGGCTCCAGTCGCCCCTCTGTAGTGCCTCTGCGTTTTCCGGCTAGCGAGGCGATTCTCCGCAGGAGCATTTCGGCTTCTGGCTAGTGAGTTGGCGACGCTGGAGCGCCAGAAGCCACCCCACATGCACCCTGATAGGCTGCATGTGGTGGCTGAACGCGGGAAAGATCGCAGCGAGATTGACGATGTTATCATCCATGTGCCCGTTACCGGGTGCATCTACCCTACCAGATGCACCCGGTAACGGGTGGATAGGTGCTTCTAGGGCGGACTAAAGGTTTGTAGCGCTCGACAGCGCCTGATGGCGGGCAAAAGCACGCCCAGGGTGCATCTGGGGGGTAGATCAGCCCACGGTAACTAGGCTCATGTGAGGGTATGAATGGAAGGCCATGACAAGGGTATCGAATCGCTTGAGGCGATCGTCACCGACCTGTACGACGAAGCAATGCGGATCGCTGATCACTACTGGGACACGGTGACTGCTCATGAACGCAGGGCCACCGGGTATGAGTCACGTAGCGCCCTAGAACTCTCATGCGTCAAACGCGGCAACAACCTCCAGATCGTGTGGAAGGGCATCAAGTGGTACGGCTCGAAGGCCAACCGCACCAGGACACGGATTGCAATTGCACGCGACAGCAAGAACATGACGTACACCGATGCAGAACTGAAAAAGCACGCCAAAGATTGGGAGTGGGAAGTCGTGCGTGAGACTGAATTGCAAATGCAGTCAATCCGACGACAAGCCTATCATCTAGTCAGGGCAATCATGTCCATACGTGCTGCAAAGGCTGTAAAACGCGTTGCCGATGAGAAGTTGCAAAAGCTACGCGATGGGCGTTGAGGTCTTGCCTCCGCCATGACCGACTAACATCGATTTTTATTCTCGAACGCGGGAACTCTGCATCGTACCCCAGGGGTGCTACTCATGCTCCTGGATACACCGAAGTCACGGATCCATTTCGATAGAGTTCCTGGTAATTCGTTTTTACGAACCTAGGTTCGCGTATGAAGAGAATCACTTTCCCTCGACTAATACCGGACAACGCCTCACAAGGTGCTATTCTAGGCATGTAGAAGCTGCTTTTTCAAGAAGTGCTGGTGCCCGAATCTATAAAGAAGCGACGTAGAGACTCCCAAAGCAGATGAACCGCTGTGTCCAACTTTCGTCGACGTTGCAACCGATCCGCCCCATGGACATCAGGTACTAGCGAAGCGTCATGGCTCAGTATATGGAGTTCTAGCGCGGTGATCTTTTTTCGCGTACAGGCGTACTTGAGTATCGGTTCACCCGGAGCTATTGGGTCGGGTTTCGCAGCAGCGGATGCTTGAACGTCGGATTACGGCGGCAGTTCGGGCTACCAACGTCTTAGCGGGACTTCCTCATGGTTCTGCAAGCCTCTTCGCTTCAAAGCGGGCACTCGTGTTGCATAACCATGGCCGAAGGCAGTGAGTCTCTTGCTGTACGTGTATTAGCTGTAGATTGTTCACGGCATCTGGTTGGATTTCCGCATTCCTCACCTGGTTTCATTCACTTTCACGAGCATCTAGCGTAGCTCGCCATATTTTGTTCCTCTCTTCTTCGGCTTAGATTACCTATCCTCATCGTGGCACCTCGATGCTCGGACATTTCGAGGCGTTCTCCGTATTACGAGCTGCCATGCTCAACCTTCAACATAATCCAACAACTAGCTGTGTGCCTCGGCGCGTATATTTCTCCGCAATTCTGCATGGGTTCAATCTCGGCGACCTTATCGCTGCTCCCCAGTTACAGCGCATTCAAGACGGCTACGCCGAGCCGCTTGATGGTCTCGGATATCTTGCGTTGATTTCCAGGCTTATAGCTCGACCGACGTCCCCTGGCGGCTAGTACTGGCCCTGAGAATTTCCGCACGCTTGGAGGGCATTCCACCAATTTCGAGCCCCCTGCCCCATCAGTCCAAATACGCTTCGTTTCTGTAGTGCGAAGCACTCAAGATATAAAGTTCGTGCAATGGCGGTCTTTAGAGCCGTAGGGCGAGGTCATGTAATATTAAATACCATGCATTTGACCTTCTGTAGCTTCCCCAGTTTTCGCACATCGAGGGACGTTCGTCCTCAAGCCATCTGCTCAACAGCGATACTTTCCAGCGTGCAAGACCTCTGCTGATCGCCGCGCATCCCTAGTGGGCGCGACTTCGATGATTGGCGCTTCGTGTAATTGGGAAAAGACTCGCGAGTTACCCCGACCAGTGTCTCGCAGGAACTGGCCGTCAATTTGCACCTGCAAACCATTTTTGCCCCTATTCGCATGCACAATGAGGTGCGCCAGCGCCAGCCGGATGTAAATTCTCAACCTGCTGCTCCCTGCCCCCCCGCGCTTTTCATTTGAACCAAGCGACGTGTTCTGCACACGGCCCAGAACGCACTGCACCAGCACCCGATGGCTTTCAGAGCAGCCGTCTATGGCGGCGTTGTTGGCCGCTGAATCAACGAGAGCGCTGGTTCGTGCGAACGAACGCCTACCCGTGCGAATACACATCTCGACTCCGGCTGCACGGACGCATGGTGTCATCACCTAGCGAAATCTTGGTTGGTACGATCAGCCTCCGGCTGCGGTAAGCTCCAGCTCGCCACGGACAGTCGTCGCTAGGCGGGGTGCACCCCGCCACTGCTTTAAAGATCCCCGCGAGAGAAAAGTGAAAAATTGATTTAGCAAGCCACCCGGGATTGACGCGCAATCCGAGACTACGCGTGTCTTCGATGCGGTGTGTAGCCCTGAATCGCAGTAACACTCGGATGGCCATAAACACCTCAACCCCAGCGTATGAGCCTTAATACGGAACCAAGCCCCACTCACCCCCGCGCGCGCCTGCTCGCCATCGTGGCTGTCGAGCCTTCTCGCCGGGTGATGTGTCAAAACCCGGGCTGCGGCCACGGCGTCTATGCCGCCATCCACGTGGTCGAGGACCAAGGCACTCTCATGGTCCTGGGTTCCACCTGCTTCGGGAAGCGATATGGAAGCACCAACGCTCTGGGATTGCCGTCGTACTCTGCTGGTGGTGGCGGCGGTGGAACACTCGACGAGGCGGAGCGCCAAATGCTCATGGAGAACACAGCCGCCTTGATGGCGCGCTTCAAGGAACGCCACGATAGCGCTATGGCGCTCGCCGATGCCAAGCTACGCGCACTGCGTGAACGCGCGAGCCAGCATCAAGCTGCTCGTCGAGCGCAGTTCGCTCCAACGCCCACAAGACCCTTGCAGTCTCTGCCACAGCACCCCTGGCCCTGGCAGCACCAGCAGAACACGTCGGTAGGGGTGGTTCGCGGCACCGATGGTCAGTGCTGGGTTCGGGTGCAGCATCGCGACGGCACGCAGAAGATTGCGCCGTGGCCTGCATTCGATGGGTGGGATGAGGTTCTTCCTCCCTCCGTGGGCGTGCCAGACCTCTCCCTGACTGCTTACGCTGTGAAAGACGTGGTCATGGCTCTCCAATGGCTTCGGGCCCGGGGCTTCTCCACCCCCGAAGTCAGCCGTTGGCCGGAAGTGCTCAAGATCCTCCCACCCGTGGACGAGTCGCCATGAGGCGGGTTCAACGCACCGCCACAGGCTTGGAGCATCGACACAGCCATCTCCGTGCGCGCGCCTCCGGGCGGAGGGAGCGGCGGCATTGGGTATCTCCGCAGGACCTGTGGCGGTACACAGGCCTCCCTGGCGAAGTTCCCCAGCGCCAGCCTCCGCTGGCCTCGCCTTTACTGCGCAATTGGAGGGGTGGCGGACTACCGGGAGGGCGATGATTTCCGGCCTGGCCTGCTTGGCTCCCAACCTGCGCGGACTGTTGCCCTGGGGATCGGCCAATTCGTGCATCGCGCGCCGAGCACGAGCGCGGCCAGCGCTGATCGCCGGTCAACCGCCTAGAGCACGCAAGCGGCCCACGCAGATACCGAGCCACGCGGCGGCGCCCACCCGCACCGGTTCAGCAGCGCGCACAGCGTTTTCATCGTCAACGATTGCACCGAGCCTGCTTGACCTTCGCAATCGCTACTGCGTACGCCCGCAGTGCCTCTCGTCTGCGCTACGGCGAAGGCTTGGCGTCGGCGGGGCAGCTTCCAGCGCCAGCATCAGGAGGCGCCTGGACGGCACCAGATCGATGTGCGCTCATGCCACCCTGCCCTCTTCCCTTGCCTCTCGCTCCCCAGGGATTCTGGAACACGCATGTGTCAGCGCTCTGCGGCGCGGGGAAACCAGTCCCGTAGATCGGCCACCAAGCCACCGGCCGTCACCTTGCCGTGGTACACGGCCTTCTCGATCGACGCATCCACGTACGGCGCAGAGATCGATTCACCCGGCACTATCTGGCAGAGCAGCGCGTCGCGGTCGAAGTTTGCGTGCAGCCGGCACATCAGCGGACGGTTTCGGAAAATGCTGCATTGGTCATCCTGCAGGAACGTGCACGGCTCACCAGAATGCCGGATAGGCACTACAGGTGCGTCCTGCAGGTCGCGTGCGACGACCACAGCGCCAGCTGGCTCGGCCACCGGCTTGCGGCCGATCGCGCGCCCAATAAGCGCTGCCTCGGCATCAGACACCAGCACGTCTTGGTGGCAGCAAGCAGAGCAGCCTCGGCGGCAAGCGACTTCGGGTGCCACGGCCATGCCGAGCCGATCAGCGGCGCGGTGCAGCCACACGATGGCCTTCGCGCGCGAGGGGGCGGCGAGGGCCTCGTTGACAAGACGCAGGCGATCACCGTTTGCTGGCAGCAGGACCGCCTTGGCGCGAGCGTCCAGCGTCTCGCGCCCCGAAGGGCCGAGGACATCAGTCTCCCGCTGGCGCACGCGGGCGAGATGGGCAGCTCGATCGGCAGAGTCCCAGGTCTTCATCGCTGGCCTAGAAGCCGTACTCGCGCTCGCGCCAGCGGCGCAGCGTCTGGTAGTCGCACTCAGGCAAGTCGATCTCCCCGGCTTCGGCGGCATTGATGATGCGATGACCAGAGCCATCGTGCACCCGGTTGCCGTGCAGGAGATAGAAGAACCAGGCGAAAGGCACGCCCGTTCGGCGGTCGATCACTTGGAGCTTGTCGAGCAGCTGCTGGGACGTACCTTTTCGTGAACTGACTTCGGCGAGATGCTTTCCATACGTCCACACCGGCACGATCGACAACTCACGCAGACCACGAGGACTCGGGTCCTGCCAATCGCTGGTCTTGAGCACCCAGTGCTGGCAAAGGCGGGCGCCGGCGCGGCCCGCGCTGCTGGCCTCCCAGTCCGAGAAAAGACGCCTTGCCTTGCAGGGAAATTTGTCGTGGCCAGGATCCAGGTCTGCCAGCGACTTCACTCCCAGCGGCTGTTTGGTGTAACTGTCCCTGACATCAAAGAGGATCGTTCGGGCGCGCTCGCGCTTGCGCTCCTCAAGCTCATCTGCAAGCCTGAGAAACTTGGCGACATCGATCACACGCTTGACGACATAGCGCGGTGCCCCGAGCGCTAAACGTGCGCCAGCGGGTAGCTCATCGCCGCAGGCTTCCTCGACCAGGTCTTGCAACGTGCGCGGGGCAGACCAGCGCCGGAGCAACTCGCAGTCCAGAGTCTCCTGCTGCAGCTCGATCTCGATCTGCACGAAGTTATCCTGGGCTCCGCCTCGATCGACCACCAGATAGATCTCCGTCAACTCCGTCTTGGTCAGCCGCAGCTGTAGCTGGCTGAGGCGCTCGTAGGTCTGCAGAGCGCGCGCGCCATCGGCCAGATACTCGCTGGTCAGCCAGGCAGCATGGTCCGTCGATATCAGGCACCCATCCGCGCTGGCAACACCGCGTCGAGTCAGCCATCCGCCTTCGCGGCTCGTCGCCCACGCCACGGAAGCGCAGCCCGAGACACCGCGAACAGCCGCCAGGAGCGTCTCGTGCCTGTCCTTGTCCCGGGAAGAAGTCAATGGCTGCGCGACGGCGGCTACAGCTTCAGCCAGGCCAGGGATTTCTATCGTGTACTCATGCATTCGTAGTCCTGTCACGTTGGCAAAGCAAGAAGATGCATTCTCTCCGCCGCCTGCTTGACGCGGCGTGTGCACGGCCGCACCAGGTCGCCCGCACTCTGTCCCGCGATGAGCGGCTAGACGCCCGCCAGGGGCGCGGCATCTACTAGCGGCAGGTTTCCTTGACTGCTGGACGGGTGCGTTCGTCCAGCCTACGCCCCTCAAATGCTATACAGGCAAGCGCCAAACAGCCAATGAACAATGCAGCAAGTGCTGGCCAAGCCGCTTCCCCCGTGAAAAGCGAGCTCGGCGAGACTTTGGTCGCTGCGAGGAAGCCGACCAGGACGCATCCAAGACTTGAAATGAAGATGAGCAGATATGCGCGCACGTTGCCTCCTACTGGCTGGCTGACCTGCCCAGCTGGCCGTCTTCAATACCCTCGGCCACACGCTCAAGCGCCAGCCACTCCCCATAAGCGACTGCGCGATCAATCAGTGCCTCGGTGCTTTCGTCAGCGCCAGGCGGGAGGAGCTGGGCAGTACCGGTGCGCCGGTCGAAGCCCTGTTCTTCCTCCACGCGGGTAGCCCTGGCCCTGATGTCGTCTATGACTGCAGATTTCGTAAAACGTCCCATTAGGTCTCTCTCCTTCGCTTCGTCGTCGCGCAGATTGATCGGCATTGCTTGCTGATCCTGGCCGCGCAACTCATCAGGTGTGGGTTAAAAGAAGCGCCTGTGGCACGCACAGCTCGCGGATGTTCAGCCGAGACGTGTCAAGGCAGCGCCAGCCGCCATCAGGCGATTAGCTCTCGGTCTGTTCAAGCTTGCGCAGAACATCCCCATAGTTGTCATGCAGTTCCGGCCAATCGAGCGCTGGCCGAAGCGCCTCGCCGTCCAATCGCCCGCTCATGACCGCGAGGCGCACGTTGGGGTGGCGCGAACCGACCGTGGCCAGCCACCCGGCACAAGCCAGTTCCTCCCCTTCCTTGGACTGGTGGCACGCGAACAGAGGGGCTCCAAAGCTCGGGCCGAATCCGCGTGCATCGGGACTGGTGGCAACAAGCCCGCGCGCTTTCTCCAGTGAAAAGCCGGGAATGTCGGCAGCGCCTTTGTCACATCGCCATGGGCAACCCGGGCACGGGCGGCTAAGCAATCGCAACCCCTCGTTACCCCTCTCCTCGTTCCGACTATCGCAGGACTCAGCCATCATCTCCCCCTTCGGTTCGCTTGCACCACCTCGCCCACGCCCCCGAGTACACCGTCGAAAGCATGGATGCCAGCGCCAGCCAGACAAACAAGCAGGCGTATCACGCGATCGAGGAAATAGAGCTCGGCTTGGCCAGCACACTCCGTGCACGGTCTGCCATCACCTGGGCATCGAAATCGCCATCATGGCCGATGGCCCAGGCAGGGGGTTGCTTGCGGACGCCGTCTTTCGTGAAGAGCTCGACGTAAGCCGTCGTGGCCTCCAGGGCATCGCGCTGCTCCTCCAAGCGGGAGGCGAGTTGATCGCGCTCCCACACAAGCTCTTCTACGAGGGCGGCGTAGTCACTGTTCGAGAGCTGGGACATGCTTTCCTTCTCCATATGGGCAAACCTAGTAGATGACCATGCAGCTCGTCCGAGCGACCGCGCTGCAACCATGCAACGAATTGTCTACAGCCGTACCTTGGTGTCAAGGAAAATATGATAGTTAACTATTGTTTTTTCTTAAAACGACAGTTTTATAACCATCTACTTTCTGCAGCCAGTGTGATATAAAAGTATTGTTTTCAACAAAGATGCTAGTTTCATATCATGCGATCACTACAGGAATTCGCTGCGACGATGAGGGAGGCGAAGAAGGCTCGCCGACTGACCGTCAACGAACTGGCGACCCGGACGGGGCTGTCCGCCCAGTCCGTGCGGCACGTGCTTGAAGGCGCTACAGCACCGAGGCTTACAAACGCCATGGCGCTGGCGCAGGAGCTGGGTTTCGAGCTCATGCTGGTGCCCAGCGAAGCTGCACAGTCGCTCGTCCAGCGCCAGCACGCAGGGCGCACCGTGGTGTCGGATGTGGAACGACTCATAGCCGGGAACGCCCCAGGCCCCAATCCCAAAGGAAGAGGAAATTGACCATGAGCAGCACCGCACACATCGAATGGGTCCGCGACAATCGCGGCCTTGAAGCAGCATTCAAGGAAGCCTGCAGCGCAGTTCGCAAGCGAGAGGCCGAGGTGAACGACTGGTGGGAGTCGCGGTTTTTCGAGCGGCGGGTGCTGGAGAACGGCAGCAAGAAGCTGTGGCCCACGACCGCAGGCCACGTGAGCCGTGCATACGATCTGCAAGACTGCGATGAGGACGTGCCCGAGTTCTTTTACTGCGACGAAGACGGCCAGCTCTACCCCGTGACGGTCGGCCAGCAAAGCCGCTGCAACACTGAAGACGTGTCGCCTTTCGTGTACGCGGCTTCGGACATCGTGGCGAACGGCAAGGTGGTCGGCCAGGTCATCTACACGGACCACTAGGTCTTGGCCGCCGACTATGCGCACGCAGCCCGCGTGCCGGTAGGGCCGCTTGGTCATCAGATGGCCACGTTGGGACTTTGCCGCCACTGGGGAGAGGCGCGGGCCTTGATGGCAGTGGATGGCACGAATCCCGGAGGGAACTTGCACGGAAAACTAAAAGGAATGGTCGAATGAACACCAAGGTCTGGAACCTGATGTACGTCGTGGGTAACCCTGCGATGTTCACGCGAGTGACAGCGAGCGCCGACAACCCCATGAAGCGCGCGGAGGCTCTTGCCGGTGCAGAAGTAGTGGCCCGCAATGGCTGGCGCGCATGGGTGGAGCACCACGCGACTGGTAAGAGGATTTTCGAGAGCGAGCAGGAGCAAGCGCACCGCGCGGCCCTGAGTGCTACCGAGAGCGTGACCTGACGGGGAGACCATGCAGTACCGAGCCCTTGACGTATTTATCGGCACCTCCAAGCGCCGGGTCGGCCTCCTCTACCAGTACGGCACTGGCCCTTCGGCGATCACGCGCCTTGTGCCGGACCTCAAGTATTGGATGGACGACACAGCCCCCATCCTCGCGGCCAATGCTTGGGTGGCAGACAGCACCGTGCGCGTGGCCTTCCTCGCTGAGCACGCCGTCCAGCCCTTCTTCAACGGGGACGGGGAAATGCTCCCCAACTGGTTCCAGAACCTCCTGCCAGAAGGCCCCCTGCGCCGGCACCTGGAGGAAATCGGCAATCTCGGCAAGGGTGACCACTTCGGCCTGCTCAGCCTGTGCGGCACGGATCTGCCTGGCGCGGTCTATGTGGAGCCCGCGCCTCTTGACCGCGCCAGCGTGTCGAGTGTTGTCACCCAGGACAACGACGCTCTTGAGATGTCCGTAGTGCCCGTGCCGGTACCCGAAGCCACGTCGCTATCCGGCGTTCAGCCCAAGCTATCCCTGATCCAGTCCGGTGGACGCTACGTGGCCAGGACAAAAGACGCCAGGGGCGTGCACATCATTGCGAAGCTACCCACCGTTGAGTACCCGCTACTGCCCCAGGTGGAAGAGCTGTCGATGCGCCTCGCTGCAGCGGCGGGCGTGCAGGTGTGCGAGGTCTCGCTGCAGCCCCTTGAGCACATCGATGCTGACCAGCCTTTTACTCTGGGCGAGGGCAAGCAATTTCTCGCCGTCCGCCGCTTCGATCGCGCGGGCCGCAAGCACGTCCATTGCGAGGATTTCGCGCAGATCCTCGGCGTGCCACCCGACCAGAAATACACCCACCCCTATGCTTCCTACGCGACCATGCTCTCACTGCTGGCAAACACCGAGGCGCTGGGGCTGGAAGCCGCGCACGAGCTGCTGCGCCGGATCGTCGTCAACGATTTGTTGGGCAACTTTGACGGCCACCTGAAGAACTTCGGTCTCCTGTACTTGGATGGCCGCACGCCAACACTGTCACCGGCATACGACGTGGTGGCCTACGCAGCGTACCTCACGGGGCGCGGCCATGCGCTTGCCTTCTCCCCGGGGGGCCTAAAGCATGCTCGCGTGTCGCCCGCAGTTATCCGCCAGCTCTGCAACGCTGTGCCGATGCTCTCGGAGCCCAAGCTACATTCGATCGTCAAGGCCACGGTGCGCCGTGCGCATGAGGCCTGGCCAGCCATGATCGAGGCCTCTGCCCTTCTCCCAGAGCAGAAGGTGAGGCTGCTCCAGCACTTTCGAAATACTCCCATGATCGCCTCCCTCGACAGACGCGCGGCCAAAGCCAAGGCGGCAGCCCATGACTGAGACCTCTACTCAGACCTCGGCCACGGCCACGCCGGTGAAGGTGCATATCGACCCAAGCTGGAGGCCGATCTTGGAAGAGATATGCCTGCTCAAAGATGCGCTGGACCATGCTTTTCGATGGCATGGCGAAGGCGGGAATGAAGCATGGATTGATGACGCACTTCGGCCGCACGGTTTAGACCTGCAGGACTTTGCCGAGGGTTCAAAGGAAGACGGGCCCACCTTTCCCGACAGCTTCGTGGCAATGCTTCTCGGTGGCAGGTTCTGTCGCCGCGAACTTCAGTCGACCATCCAGTTGAGTGAGATCCCGCCATGGGCCGTTTTGGGCTGGGTGCGCAAGGACCTCTACAAGGAAACGCCATCCCTTCCCCGCGAAGACTTGGAGCTCAGGGCCCTCGCCGCCAACCAATGGGACGGTACCGAGTCGTCCGTTGACGTCTGGACTGGGCTACCGCTGTACCTAGCGGGGGAAGGCAAGAACCGTACACAGCTCCAGCGGCTGGCAGGAGTGGATCGGCTGGCGCGGGTGGTCGAACACCCTTTCCCGGAAATACCGGGTTTCACCGCCTCTCCAGTGCCGTTCTTTCCCTGGGCAGTCGCCATCCAAAGCGATAACCGCCCTATTCAGGTCCTGCCGTTTCGCGAAATCACGGAGAAGCTTGTTCTCAAGCTGGGCTTGAAGTGGGATCCGAAACCCTCATGGCGCGCGCTGACAGCACTGATGCAGCGGGGAGACCGCCCCCTGCGATTCCTGAGATGGGCTGCCCATGGCTGGCAAACACGCCCCGGGCACGCATTGAGGCTGCGCCTTATTGCGGGGGATCGTAACAATGGTGGTACTCGACTTGCCGATGCGGTCCTTGGCGAGTTTCAAACCCCTTCGCCATGACCTGTTTCCCATTCCACAGAGCACCCATACAGACCATGCTTCGAAGTTTCGTCAGTGCAGCCGCGCTCTTGCCTGCCATCGCCCTACTCCCCATGCAAGCCGCAGCCCAGTTCAATCTGCAAAAGCAGGATGCATCCAGGCCAAGCAACCAGGTCGTCACTCCGCACGTACGCGCGGAACTGGTGGCGCATGCACCTGAAGGGATCGCCGTGGGCAAGCCTCTATGGCTCGGGCTCACCTTTGCGCACCAGCCAGAGTGGCACACCTACTGGACCAACCCAGGCGACGCGGGCCTCCCGACCGAGCTGGCGTGGAGATTGCCTCAGGGCATGGAAGCGGGCGCCATCGCATGGCCTCTGCCCCGCAGGTTCCCGCTTGGAAAGCTGGTCAACTACGGATATGACGGCTTCGTACTCCTTCCCGTTCCCGTGTCCATCTCCTCGTCATTCAGCCCTGGCCAGGCCGCTGAGGTGGACGTCAAGCTGCATGCCACCTGGCTGATGTGTCGCAAGGAGTGCATCCCCGAGGAGGGCGATTTCGTCCTGAAGCTCCCCGTGCGCGCTCCAACGGTCGCTCATGCAGAGGCCTTCGCGGCAGCGGCGAAGGCCATGCCTCAGCCACTTCCCAACAGCGCAGGCAGTATGGCGCGGGTGAACGGCGCCCACCTGGAGGTCGAGGTCGCTGGACTTCCAACGGAGCTTCGCGGAAAGGATTTAGAGGTCTTCTCGGAAGTCCCTGGCGTGGTCGAGACAGCCGCTCTCAGCTCCCAGCGATGGCAAGGCAAGGTATGGACTGCCCGCCTCCCGTTGGCCGCGCAGCGCAGCGCCAGCCCCAGCCGGATGCCTTTCGTACTCGCCCATGGCGGCAAAGGATGGCGAGCGGATCTGGGAATGCAGGGCGGATGGGCCAGCTCTGCAGCGCAGGGCACTTCCCGGCCCTGAGCGACCACACAGGGCGGAGTTGCTGGACAAAGCAACTGGGCAGGGCCTATCTCACATCAAAAGCGAGCAGGTAGGGTGTGCGGCCGACCAACTGCCGTCTGGTCAACTGCAGACCCTTCAGCTTTCGCGTGAGGTGACATCACCCAGGGCCGCTATGACGCGTCCCCCGGCTTGGTAGCCCTGCGCTCGATTGAGGCTGTGAAGGCTTTGATGCTCGGTGGTGGATCCATCACTCGAAAAATTTTTGACCCCGAAAACTGCCAATGCACGCGGCCACTTTTCCACTACGGAAGCGGGGGGCGAGCCGAAACGGCACGTGCCAGAACGCTACACATATTTACGGGACTGTTCCTGTGCATATGGAGATACGTATGAAAGCTTTTCTGGCCCACCTGGTACGCGCCGCAATGTTTGTTGTGCGGGCTTTACTTCACTGCGCCTGGTTTGCGATGCGGCCTGCGCTCGCGATGCTGTGCTATCTGCTTGCGCAGTACCTCGCCGCGTTCGTGGCGTTCTGCGCGATTACTCTGATGCTCCGCTGACAATGCTGCTAGGCCAATGCCCCAGCTCCTGTCGGAGGTCAAGGCTGGGTTCGGAGCGCATGGATGCTCGTTCGATGGGACATTCCGCGCAGCGCCAGCCTGACCAAGCTCTGAATTGAATCAATTAATTGCAAACATGTGCAATGCAGAATTGCACTAAAATATAGTTGCTTTAGGCTGTGTCGAAGCCTGCTGCCTACCTTTGCAAACCCGAAGGGACGACATTTCACCCATCAAAAAGCATCCGATCTCCCACTCGCGGAGTTCCGGCAGGTAGGCACCGGGCAGATCCGCCAGTCAGGATATCCATGCAACACGTTCACACCCCTGCAGATGCCGTCTCCAAGCTCAAGAAGGCGGCAAAGCTTCGCGTACGAGCCGCCCCCGGTACTCTGCATGCATACGCCCTGGACGAGGTCGCCAAGGAAGCGGGATACAGGCACTGGAAGCATGTGACGGCCTGCGCCATGAACAGCGGGAGTTCAACGCTCGCCGTGGCCACCGCACGCACGTGCACTTCGGATCGGTTTTCCATGCAGCAGCAAGACTTCACTATCGTCTGCGGCCCATCAGGTTCCGGCAAGACGCTCATGGCCTACGACTACGCACTGAACGCAGTGCGAGAAGGCCGCACGGTGAGGGTCGCCGATGTCGGCGGCTCCTACGCGAAGTTGGCCGAAGTGGTTGGCGGCACAATGCTCCGTGTCAACTCCATCGGTTCCAATTCCCAGGCCTTCGGTGATGTGCCGCTGACCGTCGTCGATTTCGAAGGTGCTAAGGCAGCTGGCGCTGGCGCCCTTGACGCTGGGAGCTTCCCATTCGTGACAAACGCTGACGCAGGCGAGGTCTGGATCATTGACGAAACCGAGACCATTCCGTTCAGTCAAAAGGAACTGCGGCTCATCCTGGAGCGGCACTTGGCTGCTGGCGGTTCAGTGCTTGTGACGATGCAGCAGTCGCCCGAATCTGCGCTTGCCCAGGCACTTGCAGAGATTCCGACCCGCGCGAATGTGCGCCGCGCGATGGTGACGCTCTCGCGCTTCCGACCGATGCGGTGACCAATAAGACCGTCCATACTCTGACCGGGTAGCATCACGTCCTAAACGACACAGGGAGCTACGTGGACAGGACCGGCATCGATACAGTGAGAGAGGTAGCCCCCTCCCCGGGCAAGCACGAGCTCGCCGCGAGTATGTGGGACTACCTTGCAGGGATCGACAGCTGCGTTATCGCACCAGTGCCGGATTCAACGGGCTCGATACGGGGCGATCGGCTGCACATCCAGTGGTGGATTGATCCATCGGGCAAGTACTTCGCCGTACAAGCACTCGACACAATGGACGCAAGTCATTGGGAGGTGTTCCATGTGCCTGTGGCTGAGGACAAGTGCGTCGCAGGCTGCCGTTTGAACTGGGAGGCGGCTGCGGGTCGGTCGCTGCTTCCTTCCCTTTGGGAGAAGGTCTTCAACCCTGTGCTCGGAGCGCCTCTGGATAGTGCGCGAATCCCCACGTTCACGGACCTGCTCGCAGCTGGATGCTCCCAGAGCGGAGTCACTGCAGTCCTGGACAACCGCAGTGCCATTGCCCACCTGCAAAGCGAAGTGGAGTACTGGACACATCTTTCCAAGACGCTGTCCAAGCTCCCCCAGCGCCAGCGCCGGATCCATCACCAAAGCCAGCCCAGCACCGCAGTCTCCGTGCCTGAAGCACCGCCAATTGGACCCGAATTGACGCTTGCTGACATCGACGCTTGGGCTGCGGCAAACATGGACCGGATCACCATACTGCCGCGCGCCATCAGCGCCACGAAGCGCAGCCCCTACGAAAACGCCGCGTTTCTCTACGATTGCCTGGAGTTGCTGGCGACCGAGTACACCCAGGTCAAGACTGGCGCGGCCGACCGCTTCGCGTTCAAGGAGAAGGCCGATGCGATGGGGCTGGAATATGGTGGCTCGGTCGATCCGACAAGAGCAGGGGAGCGCGGAGACCAATACTTCATTCGATGGAGGGGTCGCCGACGATTCCTCGACCAGCACATCACAAAGGGGAGCGCGCGAGACCCCCGCTTCTGCCTACGGATCTATTTCACGTTCGACGAAGATGAGCAGAAGGTCGTAGTCGGCTCCATGCCGGCCCATCTCGATACATCCAGCTCCTGAGGAGGCACCCTTGGCCGGAAAGAAGCTCACAAGCGACCAGAAGCGTGCTCTGCGCAAGCGCGAGGAAGAGAAGCGCAACCGCCAGCGCCAGCATGAGAGAAATCGCCGCCTGAACAGCATGGATGACCTGATGGTGACGGTAAGGCTGGCTGCGATGGGCGAGGTTGCTCCGGAGGAGGTTGAGGCGTCTTTGCTCAAGCTTTGTCAAGCCAAGTCGATCACGGCGAGCCTGAAGGAAACGCGCTTCAAGTCTCGCGCCTGGGATCTGCTCCGGGAAACCACTTCGCGCATGGTGTCGATGACACGTGGCCACGTTGAGTTGATGGAGCGGGACATGGCCTTGCTGGGGCGTTTGTACATGATCGATCAGGAAGACCAGTGGTATGACGCCTGCTTCTTTCCCATCGAGACGGCCGTCGCATCGGGTTGGGATCTGGCTGAGGTCTTTTCGAGCACCGCTCAGGAGATGGACCCTGCGCCTCGCGAGGGGGCATACTTTTTTGGACTACCGCTCCTTTCCAGTGCCGTCCATATTGCGATTGCTGGCTCAACCGACCCCAGCGTGCCTGAAGAGGTCTACGTGGTCACCGAGAAAGGCTGGAATGCAATCAACAACGCCGTCTGGCGCCGCGAGCTCATGCCAATCTTCATTCGGGGTATGGCGGCTCGGACAATTCTGAGCGAGCTCGATGACATCTCCTATGCCACCGAGGTACTCCTGCAGCGCCAGCCCCATGCTGATGACGAGGCTGCGGACAGCAGGCAAGGCGTCCCGGTCTTGGATCGTGAATCACGGGCAGTCGTTCGTTGCCTCGGTAGCAATCTCGTGGACGAAATGGACGCTTTCATCCAGGCCTCCGAAGGCATGAAGACGGCTGGGCAATTTGCTGCCTACAGAGATGGGCTGGCTGCAGGCTTGCAGGAGGCAGCGGCCGAAGGGACACAGCTCAAGGCGCAGATAGAGCAGCTGAGGCGTGAGATCAACGTTCTCCGCGAGCGCACTCCAAGTGCCGCGTGTCCACCTGCCAACGACTCAGCCGCGACCATGCACGTCGGAGGCCAGGATGTCTCCCTGGCGCACCGCATGGCGCCCCTCTTCTCATAGCGGCGCCGAGATCGCCGAGGAATGGCCCGCCAGCGCGGTGGTCGTGACCCAGCAACCGCCTGTAGCCAGCCCGTTGCGCGAGTGCCAGCCAGAACGTGCCAAGTGCCCCGCTAGGCGCGCGTTTGAGACGTTTTCGACCTCGATAAGGTCGATGTCCTGCCGGGGCTCGCAAAGCTCCGCGATCAAGGCCTTGAAGAAGCCCAAGCCCTGCCAGTGCACGTCCAGAGAGATGTCGGCAATCACAACGACGCGGCGCGCGCGGTCCAGATGCTCTGCGGGAACGGCCGAGGCGGCATAACGCGCGCCTGCCGACCGCCCACTGAGGCACCGGTAGTAGATGTGCACGCCGTGCGCCATATAGCGCCTGGACACCATCGGCAGGTAAGCTCGCAGCTGCGCGTCGGCAAGGCCCTGTTGGAGGGCCAAGACAACGTCTTGCAGCGCCAGCGCCAGCCTATCGGGCAGGTGGACCATCTGCATCTGCATCTGCATCTGTGGCGGTCCGTGAGATAGCATGAGAAAGCGGGATGAGGTGCTCCTTGCCCGCTGCTTCCCTCTGAAAGTCATGCCAGGATTGCTTCGCCAAAATAGGCCTATGGCCGTAGCTGCGTACGCGGCTCACCATCTCCAACATGGTCTTGGGCTTTTCGCGAGATAGTGGCCCCTTCGCATAGAGATAGGTCCCTTCGGCGCGGATCTTGTCTTGCCGCGAAGCCTCCTCGCGCCAGCGCTGAATGCTGCGCACGGCCTCATCATGTCGCGCCAGTGCCGAGTTGAATTTCGCCAGTGCCAAGGCATCGGCAAAGGCTGTCTTGGTAGAAGTCCGCCGCTCGATCAGCATCTCGCAAACCAACAGAAAGCTCTCGGCGGACGCTACCCTGCACGCATCCTCGATATCTACCTCAGCTGCGCAGAAGGCGGACATCACCACCAGCGCGGGGAACAGGTCCTGCACATCGTCTGGAGATTTCGGGTTGTCGGAGTCTTCGATGAATTTCGATAGCCCCCCAGGGTCAGGTTCGAGTAGGGTTGCAGCGAGGGGCAAAGCGCCTTGATCTCTCCACCAAGCCGCTGCAGCCACACCGGATCTTCTCCGACATGTTCCCCTATATAGGCATCAAGATAGCCGTCAAGCGCCTCGGGCACAGCATGCGCATGGGCGACGAGCGCAAGCTCGTCCGGCGTGCGCGCTGCTGCGCGTGAACGCGCTTCTTGAAGCTTCGTCCGCAAGGTCTCCTTGGCTACGTTGCGCAAGGCCGCCAGCGCATGGGACCACGGCGATAGCAGCGGAGTATCGCCTCGTTCAATCAGGCGATATATGGTGGACTGATTCACGCCAAGGGCGGCAGCCCACGCCACAGGCTTGATGGCCCGCGCATCCAGCAGGGCTTGCAGCTCGTTCCCGGTCACCTCACCAGCCCTCTCGGGTCAGCAGTGCAAAGGCCACATGCTTGGCCCACCAGTCCAGCCAGGACGGCAGCGCGGCTTCTGGAACGCCATAGCGCAGCGCGGCCCAGGCGGGCGGAGGTGCTTCGCCCACATCAGGCAATTGCGCCTGCGCATTGGCCGTGATCCAACGCCACAGCCCAGCGCTGGCCTTGGCCTTGAGACACACCGCCAGCACGGCCACGGGCACGCCTTCATCCAGCAACTGGAAAGTGGCGGCATTGGCCTTGATTTCCCCAGTCACGCTATAGCCGCTGCGGCGGCTGTCGGCCCAGCCCTTGCCGGTGTTGAGCACGGGCAAGAGCGTGCGATCGATGATGCCGGCCTGCTCGCAGGCATCGCAGTCTTCATGCGTCACGCGCTCCCGAATGCCGTCATTGAGCACTGTGTAGACGACGTAGCTCATGCCGATCTCCCGATAAGTCGCTGCACCGTGTGTGCCAGTGCTGGCTGTCCAGCTCGCGCTATGTCGCTGCCTTCATACCTGCCATGGCCTGCCTGGGCTAGCGAGCGCAAGAATCGCATCGCTGCTGCGTTGCTGTCCGGGCCGATGTACAGCACATCAATGACGCCTGGAAACGCTTTGGCGGCTGCCAGCGCTGCCACTTCGTCGTCGGGCTCCCCATCGCTGATGACGAGGATGCGCCCAGGATTGCGCTCACGCGCGGCGTTTAGAGCCAGATGCAGTGCAGTGCTCCCGCTGGCTGGTGGTAGCGAGGACGCATTCGGCACGGGTGTGACATCTTCGGCGAATGCCAGGACTTCGTGGCCTGCTGCTGTGGCAGCAATCGCTTCGCCCAACAGGGAATGCTTGCTGCGGCCACCCCAGGCAAGGCTGTCCATCGAGCCGGAAACGTCCGCAAGCACGACGGTTTGCCCGCTGGCCAGGCGCGTCATGCGGTCGTGAGCCTTTGCCACGGTGCCTGTGTGCTGAGGCAACGAGGCTTTGGCTTTGCCAATGAGGCTCTGCAGGGGGTTTACGAGTTGACGTGTCATGTTGTGATAAATGTGTCGAGTGGGACGACAGCAGTGAGGCCCGCGCAAAATTCAATGAGTTGGGGCCGCACATCGCGCAACGCCGCCACGGTCGATATTTCGGCTGTCGCCGTGTTGTAGTCCACGATGTGGTGCCGCGAAAAGCGATAGCGGCCCATGTTGATGTAAACGCGCCGACTGCCACGCGAATAGACATGCGAAATGCTGATTTCATCGGGTGCACGGCCCACCAGCTCTGCAGCCTGCAAGATCAATGCGCGATCCCGGTTTCTGGCAATCTCGGCCAGATCGCGGGCCTTCGCAGATTCATCGCGCATCATGTCAAGCATGGCATTTGTGACTGAAACGCTGCGCGCCAAGGCTTCTACACAGCAGCCACGGGCCAACTCTATGAGCTGGTCATCTGTGAGGCCGGAGAAATCAAGGCCTTCCATCAATCGTCCCTCGCGCTTTTCAGTTCATCCACTGTCTTTCCCATGGCTGTTGCATAGACATGCCACGCCGTCTCATAGCGCGTCAGAAGTGCATCGGCCACGGCATGCCGCTGCTTTTGTGTCACCCGCGAATGGCGACTTGGAGGATTGAGCATCGTGTGGATGATGCTGCTAATTTTCGGGTCGCCCAGGGTGTCAGCGAGCACCAGAAGTTCACCAGCGAGCCACCAGCCCCCTGATTTCTCCAAGCCTGCAGCCACCGCTGTGCGGTCAGCTTGGCCCTCGGGGTAGAGGCCTTCGTAGCGATGAATGATGCGGCTCACCCAGCCGGATGACGCTTTGTCTTGTGCGCGAATCATGATGCCCTTTGCGTGCAAATCGGCTGCCTGTGCGGCAGAGAAATTGTTCGCGAGGTGATTCAGTCGTACACGTAGCCATCTTCTCCATCCCACTGTGCATCGACCGTGGGCGCGGGTTGTGGATTCCGGGCCAGATGGGGATTTGCTACTTCAAACTCTTCGCGGCAGACGTAGCGGGCATCGAGCAGACCTGACTCGTTGAAATACAGGCTCCCGCTGGCCCAGTTGAAGGCATGTATCGCATCCGCCGTTGCACCTTCGGCTTGGGGGGCAGTGAGCGCCGCAAACAAGCGCTCTGTGCACTTGCTGCTATCGAGCAGGCGCCCGCCTGCGGCTTCTTCATCGTTGGGGTTTAGGCCTTTGTTGAGCCACTCGCGGAAGCAGCGTCGGGCGGCGGCCTCGCTAGGGCCGTGGCCAAGGTAGACGATTTCGCCGCGAGAGCTGGCTTGGGTGCCGATGAGAATTTTCATTATGGTGACCTTCCACAAATGCCCTGCGGAGCGGGAGCAGCGAGGCTGCCATGGGATGAATATATTCGCAATTTGCGGCAACCTCAACCGGGCGTTATGCCGAGAGGCCCTTGGAGTGGCGTTCTCAGCTTCCGGTCACTGCACCCCGTCCGACGCGAACGCCTGGACGTGGGACGCGCACAGGCCCCGAGCGGAGTAGTACGCTTCGTCCATATCGGCCGAATTGAGGCCAACGTCATAGGCTTCGATGCCGCTGGCGCTGAACACGATGGAACCGCCGCTTTGCTCTTGGTTGTACTCGCGGCCCCGATAGAACTGAGCTGCAATGGTTGGGCACCCTTCCCTCTCGAAAATCGCATAGGCGCCGCCGTCGGCCAGCACATCCGCCTGCATCGCGGGCTCTTCCGGATCACCGGCCAGGAAGATCTGCTTTGCGTCGTCCCAAGCGTAGAGGCGAAAGCACCCCGCAGTTCGCATGTTGTCCGGTGCCGCAGCATTCCACCAGGCGCACAATGCCTTGACGCCGGGGTGCGATTCGTACTCACCGAACTTCGGCTCATCCGAGCGCGCCATCTTCGCAAGGGCTAGAGCCCGCTCCAAGGCGGCGGCGTCGCCCACGATGGTCTGCCGTCCCTTGGCATCGTCCAGTCCGGGACGTGTGGCACGCTTGGCCATTGAAACCCGCGAGCCGTGGAAATCGGCCACGCTCGAAAGCACCAGTGACCCATTGCCGGCGTAGTGCTGCAGGCCGGCGTTGTTCCAGATACCCCACAGCCACTCGTCGCGGCGGTAGACGATCACGAACTTCTGACCTTGAGGGGACTGCGGCGCCCGTGTGCAGGCCTCATCCAGTGACGCGGCAGCGATGTTCGATTCCTTGTACCAGCGCAGGAACGGCGCGTAAGGCTCCAGCTCCACCAGCTGCTGCAGCGCCGCTTGCGCTTGACCTGGTTCAGGGTAGGTGTCGGCCAAAGTGGCGTGAGAGCCGAACGTGCCGACTTCGCGCATCACCACACCTTCGACAGAGCGGTCAGGCCTTTCGATCAAGACCAACGTGGGCATGTTGTCCCGGGGGGCTCACCGCCGCTATCGACCACAGCGCATCCCACGAGTTGGGGCGGTGCTCAAGGCGGATGGACTTGCCGTGAAACGGCGACTGGCTCAACAGCCCTCTGATGAAGGCGTCTGCATCACTCCCAGCGCCAGCGAGCTCCCAGGCTGCAGGCAAGTAGTGGTACAGCACGGTGGCGTCCCCGGACACACTCGGGGGGTAATCGCCGTCGCGCACGACAGCAACGTAGCGAAAGCGGGGAGCCGCGTATCCATGCTCATTCGCAGGGAACGTGCTGGCGATGATCAGATCACGGAGTGCAAGGCATTGAGCGTCGTTCATGGGCTTCTCACTGGTTAAATGGACCAGTCCAAGAGTAAGGTGACGCCCTGAAAAATCTCCGGGGAAAAGCACAGCTTTCAAGAGCTTCTCACAGAAAGTAGCAGCGAGCGCGTGCGACCCCGAACCGAAGCGGGGCTGATGCGCTACTGGTGGGGCGCTGGCTGCGGGCGCGGCGCCGCTGCGAGGACCGCGGACTGCTCGATGAACAGCTTGCCCGCGTCGTCTGCTTGGTCGAAATGACGCAGCAACTTGGCATGCCGCTCGGACACCAGGTACATCCTTCCCGAAGTCTTAGGGGCTACGGATAGAACGCGCAGTGGACGTATGAGGGGCCAGGTCAACCCCGCCGCACGCCACTTGTCCATGTCCAGTGTTTTCCAACGGCGCGCTACCGCGACATCCTCGATTTCCAGCAGCTGCTGGATCAGGTGACTGCCATTGCCAAAAGGCTCGTCGGTTGTGTTCTGGTGAGCGAGCTCGACTACCTCAGGATCAAGATCGACGCGGAGATGCTGCTGAGCAAACTGCAGCGCCACGGCGACGGGCATCTTGTCTGGAAAGGCCTTCGATGGTCCGGTGAAGAAAGCAGCAAGGGCTCTTCGCGTAGTGTGGCGGCCATCCAAGGCGGTCAAAAGCTCGACTGAGGGAAACTCGACTTCTAGCACTCCGGGCTCCGCGTAGCGGATCACCCCAAGCGGACCGGATGGGAAGAGCCGCCGTTGCCTTTTTAGACCCAAGCCACGGGTCCCCTTCAGCCGCACCGAAGTGTTGGCTTCTGGGCCATGCATGGAGATATCCGAAAAGCACCTTGAAGCCAGTCGCTGTTTCGTGAATGGCACGCCGCCGTAGTCGCGAGCGCGCTTCAAGCATCTGTCCACCAGTGCGTCTTCCAAGTTCGCCATCGTCTTTCCACCGTGTAGAAGCTATCCTGGGCGTCAGTCTGTGGGTTGGCAATGGCAAACGCAAGAGGCTATTGCACCCTCAGAAACTGAGTTTCACCCTGGGAAAGACGCGTTGCGCGCTCGCTACGAAACCCCATCGGAGCCCGCGTTTGCCACTGCCATTGCTCCCCAGACAGTGCGTCGCAGCCCCACCGTGACGCCATTCGATCCAGAGAGTTGTCAAGCGAAGCTGATCGCAGAGTGAAGGCGAGGTCAGGCGACTCGCACGCTAGGCGCAGCGTCAAAAATTGATCGTTCTTTGCTCCGCTTCTCAGGGTCGAACAAGACAGGCCCTGCGTTGGCATCAACGATGAGAACGCCCTTGGCGGCCGCGAGCCAGAGCGCAGAATCAATCATCGCGATGCGATCTCCAGTGGCTTCGGCCAACGGACGGCACAGCGCCATACAAACGGGGAAGCGATACCTCACCGCGCGCCTGGGGTTGTCCGGGATGCCTGCCAGACGACATACCCAACGATCTGGCTTCAGCAAATCAGCGCCAAGATTCTTCGCGAGTTGGAACTGCGTGTCATCGCCGATGAAGGGGATAGACCCGCACCAGTCCACCAAGGCCTCTGCGCTTCCCACTGCGACGGCCCTATTCATCTTCTCGAAATCCTGCTCCCGTTCACGCCATGCGCGCTCGATGGCAGCTGCCTTGGCCCGGTAGCCGAACGCCTCCACTACCGGCCGCCCGTGGTTGATCGCGTCCCACACCTTGCGCTCTATGGTGCGCGCTGCCTGAGCAGAGCGGCCGGCGCACAGGATGACCCAGATGACTTCGCTGGCAAGCTTTTCGGGAGTCGCTGGCGCTGTCAGTGTTGCAGCAGACCAGTCCAGCAAGCGCGGTGCGTCTGGGTCATTGGCGAGAAGCCATGCGCGAACCTCAGCGTACATCGCAGCGGAGACGCGCGAAGCAGGCTCAGGCACCGGAGGAAACCCGCGCCGCCTCCCGGGCAGCTGGCTTTGATGAATGTCCATATGGTCCCCACTCAAGTGCGATTCGGGCCACACCGCGACTGCTACCCACACCAAACAACGAAGGTGCCGCATGCCCAAGCGATAGCAGCTACTTCAGCCAAAGCGCAGATTTGAGTTCTTGCTGAAGGACCTAGCCGTAAGGGAATCTTGAAGTACTTCCTACAGGCAATAGAGTCTTATATTTTGCTTACGCTGCACATCTAGTTCCAGAATCATCTTCCAAGTGCCTTCCATCTGTTCATTAAACGGGATTCCGACGCCAAATTCGCAAATTACCACGTCTTCCACACCTCGTTCAACGAACTTTCTAGCCCTATTAATTGTGACACTAAGGTCCGGTGATGGCCAAGTCAAGATCTCGCTTGCGGCGGCTCTCTTGGTTTTTCCGGTTATATAAAACCCTCTTTCTGATAGGCCTCTCATGATGGTTGGCTTTGGACGCACGCCTGGATTGTCCCGGTACCAGAGAGCTATTTCCAAGCTACGATATCTAGCGCAAGAAAATTTGCGCTCTTCCCCTTTCTTGAGACAGCGCCAAGAGCGATGGCGCAGTGCGAATACATCCACGTCGCGACAGGAGACAGCGTAGCTATCTTGTTTGTAGTGCCACACCCTTCTGTTGTACGGCGTGAATTCCGGATCACTATAGGGGTCTATAGCGGGTACCCAGCACTCATACAGCGTGACAATTACAGGCGCCCAATCTGACAGATCTGAGCCGGCCATCCTTTTAACCCAGTCGAAATATTTTCGTAACGATCCATGGGTAGCGATGGCTACAAAAGGTTCAATTCCTAGCTTCTCGCTAATCGCAGCCTGTGCCATCCCCAACTCGAAGATAAGAAGCCCATCATGACATCCGCTCTTGACGTTGGAGAACAACCACTCGTCTTCATCCGGAATTCGCGTATCGTTCGCGAACGACTGTGCTTCGCTACAGGGCTCAATTAGGGCAATGAATTTTCCAGCCTCATCGGGAAATGCATGCATTTCGCCAGTGGCTTCATCGAGATAGAGTCTTTTATCATTCACAACGGTTCCTCAAAATGAGGCACCTAGAATACAGACTCAGCCTCTTCAAAATATCGCGAAAAGCTCGCAGCTTTCGAGCTTTTCGCGGAATTTCTCCGCCGCCTCAAGCGGCCGGCGCCTGCGCACTGAAGACGGCATCCTCCACGAGTCGCATCTTCACCGCCTCTCGTACTCTGAGGCCAGCCGGACTCGCGTAGAACGCATCCTCTGCATCCACGTCGAACGGAAGCAACGGGAGGGGCGCTGTGCCGCCAGTTCCAGCGTTGACTTTCGCCGTCTGCGCCGCGCTGATGTGGCTCTCAAGCAGCGCATCCCCGTAGCGACGAATTGCCACCCGCATGTCAGGAGAGTGCCGTGCCGTACCCACAAAGACGAATCGGATTTCCTGCAGGTGATGAAGGTGCTCCGAGATCCCCGGCAGCTGTAGGGCCCAGACGCCAAAAGGCGAGACCTCCACGATGTCGGTTCGGGCATCCATGAAGTTGCGCTCCTCTTGGACGAGATCCATGTTCAGAGCTGTGCGCGCGGTGCTCACGGCGCTGCGCTTGGGAACCTTCAAGGAGAACATCTGCCCAGCCTCCGATTTGAACCAAGAGACGCCCATGCTTGTCAGCATTGCAGGCGTCTCCACCACCTTGTGGGTCAGGTAATCGCTGTCAAAGACCAGCTGGATTCCCAGCGAGGTCGAGCGTTCGTCCCATCGGCTCCTCTGAGCGCCAGCGACGTGACCTGGCATCAGGGATACATAGGCCTTGTCGCCTTTCAACTGATCGAACACCTCCTTGTGGCTGTTCCCACTGATGCGGAACTCGCACACCGACGCGAGCCTGCTATCGACGGGGATCAGCCGTCGATCCCCAAGCATGCGGTCGTACTCCTTCTCGATGTGTTCGCCCCGTGTGCTTGAAAGGTCCACGAATCGGGGAGCAATCCACTCGTACTCGAACGCGGAATTTGCCTCAGCAAGTGCCACGAGATGGCGCTTGCCGAACTCCAGGTCTGCCCATAGAGCGGCCTCGTACACGTCGCCGATCTGCGTGAGAAGGGCGCTCCCATCAGCCCTCTCGAAATCATCACGCTGGCGCTGGGCAGTCGCAATCGCAGCCCGGATGGTGGCGAGCTCCACGATCAGTTGCGTGTTTTCGATGAGGAGGCTATTGCGCGTCTCAGTCATGGAGAAGAACTTGTCCATGAGCCCGCGCAGCCGTTCTGCCTCGGCCATACCTTTGTAGGGCTCGATCATTCGGTTGAAGTCCTCCCGGGACATGCTGATGCGGACCTGGTCAGATGGTGGTTCCAATTCGTCCCCACCAAGGAACTCCTTCAGCTTCTCAGCCGCCGTGGCGACACCCTTAGCGTCCTTTGCATAGCCCTCCAGGCGCGTCTTGAACTTGTTCGACGAGTCGATGATCGCTCCGTACTCCTTCTTGGTCTGAGCGTCCTTGCTGAGCCACTGGAAGGCCTCGGCGCCACCGGCAACGATGGAGGCAGCAGTGGCCCCGCCTGACGCGACAGTCACCACCACCATGGAAACTGCGATGACGGTGTTCAGGAAGCTCGCACACGGGTTCTTCCGTGCCACTGCATCCTTGAATTGCTCATCCGCCTTCTGAACCTGCTGCCACACCTCCCAGTAAGTGGTTGCAATCGCATCCAATTGCTTTGAAACGTCTTGCAGCCTCGCATTAACCTCCCCCAGACGCGCCTTGCCGAGGGTTGCCACCTCCAATGCATTACTGATCACCTTTTGAGCGGCAAGGCGGACGGTCTCAACCTGAACGTGCTCATCGCGCAGCTCGGCGACGTAGAAGCGAGCGCGAGCACGGCTTTCCAGCATGCCGCGCAGGTTGTTTATGTGGAAGTCGATCGGGCGGAGCGAGCAATAGACGCCCTGGATGCCTACAGGCGGCATGCCGGCAGATATCCGCGCCAGTGTCGCCGAGAGCCGCAGCCGGATCTCCTGCATCTGGCCGTCGCCCGCCGAGTTGGATATGGCAAACAGCCAGGCCGCAATGGCTGCGGCCTCCTCCTCGTTGCCGCGCAAGTGCTGTAGGTCGGCGTCGATGCCCAGCAGCTTGACGCCCCGCAGTGGGATGGAGAGGCCATGGCGGAAGACATCCCCTGGCGCCGCTGAGCCGTTCTGCCCTGCGCTTCCCTCGGCCGCAGCGTCGGAGATTGGCGAGGCAGGTCTGCCGCGCTGACCGTCGGGGTGCTTCCCGTCAGGAAAACAGTCCCTGCCTCTAAATTGCAGTGGAACCGTGATTTTTGGGCCCCGATCCTGCGGATAGCACTTCCACCGCTTGCCCCCCACCCCTCCCTCACCGGGTGTGCCTGGACTCCCATGCATAGCAGCAGGTGCCGCCGCACCGCCCACGAACGAAAAACTCAGCTGTTCGGATCCGCTGTCCACAAAGGTCCGGATGAGCCCGCCGTTTCCAGCTGTGCCAGGCCGACCAGCATGGCCAGGCGGCCCTGCATCACCGCCAGGCCCACCGGGCTTGCCCTCGGCATTGTCCGGATAGCCCCTCTTCCCATTCGCTCCGTTCGCTCCAGGCTGCGCCAATCCTCCCCGGCCGCCCACCGCGATGAGCGCCAACGGCCCATAGAGATCCTTGAAGAGAACTTCAATGCTGCCCGCATGCCCGCCGCTCCCTCCGTCCTTACCATCCTGTGGCGGAGCAGCGGCATCAATCGGCGTAGGAGGCCGAACCTGCGGCGCGTCTACCCCGTCAATGCCGGACACATTTACGGTGGCCTGCGACCCGCCAAAGGCCTTTCGCGCAATGAGTGTGACGGTAGCGCCCGGAGCAATGATTGGTGAATCCAAACGCAGGGTATCCGCGTGCACTACAACCCGCTTACGCCCGCCGATGCGTGGATTGATTTCTGACGCCCCGATGTCAGTGGCGCAAATTTCAAGAATATTGTCGTCGTCGTATATGACTCGATCTTCCGCGATCCGAATGGACATGCTGACTCCTCCTGGTGGTTGAGGAAGTCATATTGATCACGGTTACAACAGTTTGCAATAACGCTTCTACCCGGGCTGCTGGCACGAGCGCATCTGCAAGCTGTGGTCATCGGAAGGCCCAATGTAGTGCTGGCGCTGGGCAATCGCTACGAACGGCACTCAACGAACAGAAATCATGCGCTACGAGCCGCAGCGCAAATCGGGGCGAAAGCCAAATCCAGCCAAATCAGAAAATCTTATTTGATGGAGCATAGGGTCGCCACCACCATCGAACGGTACGAACACACCGCCTTCATCACACCGGGATGATCTCGCCCCACTCCCAAAACTCAATGCTGGGTAGCCCCTTGGGATTCCCATTCACATCGCAGAAGAAGTCGATGCCCGCGCCCTCCTCATTCACCAGCACCACCTGCCCCTGTTCTCCACCGCGAGTCAGGAATTCCTGCTGAACAGTGAGGTAGTCGCCTAACTTCACGCCCTTGGCCCAATCGGGCATGGTGGAGATCATTTCAACTTCCCCCCTGAAGCTGTCCCCATACAGACAGCGACTTCTGCCCGTTGGGCGCGTGTCGCGCGCCGCCAGCCTTGCGCAGTTCCCACCATAACTTCCCCGGTCTCCATGTCAAGGGCTGCCCACTTCTGCGGGCAGCGGGTGTCCAGCGAAAGCGGGGGAACCGGACCCTGCAACTCGGGCACTTCCCGCCCGCTGCGCAAGATCCTCTTCGTGGCCACCTTGACCCAGTGAAGGTGAGCGTGGCGCTGGATAGCACCCGACTTGGCCATCTCGACCATGAGCGACTGGGCAATCTGGTCGGCTCGGTCGCGCGACCGGGGAGTCGTGTGAGGGTAGATGGCCTGAGCCAGCTGCTGACGCCGGAAAGGCCCCTCCAGGGCATCCAGGAAGGCGGAGGCTGCTCGCCGATGGTTGGGGCGGATAGTGGAACTGGTCATGCGGTATTGTCCGCGCCTGCAGCGGCGATCTCTTCCCTGGTGAGGCAGACGCTTCGCTCCGTGCCCTTCACCATGATGCTCAATGTGCCTTTGCGCGGGCCTGCCTTGGCCACCCTGAACTCCGCTCCCTTGACGCACATCACGCGCCAATCCTCGGGCCGCTTGCCCAACCAACCCGCCTCGAAAAGCCGGAAATTTCCGGGCACCGGCGCCAGCTTCTCCAGCGCCAGCTTGCCGTATTGTGTGTCCGCGAAAACATCCTCTGTCATATCCGAACTCATCCACGCCTCCGGTTCCGCAAAGTTGAAATCCAAGCAAGCAGCAAGAACGCTGCAAGTGAGCTGCTCCACCGTATAAGAAGGTCTACCGTCGTCAGTTGGCAGCTCTCAGAGCAGTCCCACAGGAGCCATACCATCGACCACGCCGCTGACAGGCTGAGGAACAGGATTGCCTTCGTCATAGGTTTAGTACAACTCCCATCAAATAAAAGATCAATTAATTGTCAATTCTAATTGTATCTTAATTGCTAGGAATGTCCCAGTATTGTTCAATTGTTGGTGTGGACCTCAGTTTGCTGGTCGGGTAAACGACCTCTGTTACTCGCCCTCTTGAGGGGGCCGAGCATGCGCTAGAATCTCCGCATCTTTCGCACAGGATTTGCCTGTCGTAGTTCTCCAAGCTGAGGAGCAGAAACCAGCAATTTTCACGTTCGGCGTCGCCGGATGTTCAACAAACCCCCGCGGGACAGCTTCCCGCAGGGGAGGTGGTTCCGGGCTTTTTCTGGAGCCACTATGAAAAGTGTGAACAGCAGCCGCTATGCGCTGCTAATGACCTCCTTACCGCTTGCGGCCAGAGGTCTCAAGAGCTACCGGCACCCCTCCGTCTTCGGATGGGTGATGATCGGAGCCACAGATGATGCTGACGCTCTTCGGGAAGCCGCAAGGAGTGTCGATAGCCCTTCCATGATGCTGCTGCAGAAATGGAACGGATCCGCTTATCAAAACTGCGCTCAGCAGGCGGCGTCATAGCCCTGATCGGTTCGCGCTACCTGAGAACTTTGGTGCTGCTTCTGCGCAAAGAGGCAGTCAGTTCCCTTCATCACTGCCTCTGGGCAGTATCGGACTAAGGCAACCCGCTTCAACGCAAGTGGACCGATGCGGCAGCTGCCCGCGCCTTCGGCAATGCAGCTACTACCGCCCCTGCCACCAGGCTTGGGCATCTCAATCCCACCGGGGACCGCATCCCCAGCGTGGGCGATGTGTACCCGGTTTTTCACATAGGAGAAAGACCATGGACACCAACATCACTCTGCAAACCACCCACCAGGTGCTATACGTTCCCGCCAGCGCCAGCGAACGGCACCCGCGCTTGGTGGATGACCTGGTCACTCTGGAGGATGGCCGCGTGATTGGTCGCTACACCCGGATGACCAAGGAAGAACTCAGCTCGCGCATGAAGACTGAGCTGCTGGTTACCGAGAGGGACACCTTCAGCAGAATGCAGGACGACAGCTACGTGACAGAGCCCAGGCTCATCACCGAAGAACGCTTCCAAGAAGCCTTCGAGTGCTTGCCCCCGCTACGGTGGGAAACGCACCAGGGCGTCGAGAGCTTCCGCTTCATGGAGCATTCCTGCGGCGACATAACCACCATCTTCGCGCGCACAGGCCACCAGTATTGGGAGTTTGAGGACCGGTTCAACATGAGCCGCGACGATTTGGCGCAGAAGGTGCTCGCCGCTGCCAACGCGGCCTCGGCCCAGCACATCCCTGGATGAGAACCAATTCAAAGGAACTCGCCATGGAAATTGATTCGCTCATGTGCGTCAGCACAGTTCACCCGGACATCGTGAAGCCCGTTCGCGGCTTGGTTTGCTGTTGCTGCGGAGGGAGCATCACAGGTCGGCAATTCCACAATCAGGACACAGGCCATGGCCTGGGCGACTGCTGTGTGGAGTTCGTCAAACCCAGAACCGAAGACATGGAACGGACCTACGGCGTTGAGGGAGTGCACTACCTCCTCGATCCCTTAGTTCTCGTTCGTGAGTCGGAAGCCCGGGGGTGGACGAAATGGAGGATCAGCCTACGCCTGACGGACCGCTGCGGATTGCTCAATGCACCGGACCCTGAAAAGCGTCCTGCATTTCCCAGACTCCAGAGCGATCCCGCTCTTCTCCGGAGCCTGCAGGCGCAAATGCCCTGGAACGTCTCGTCCATCGTTCGCAAGGACGGTGTTTGGGGCATCCTGTTCGAGGTTCCCTTCGCCACAGTCGAAAGCGAGAGAGGCAAGGTTGACCCACAGGATCCCTGGTACTTGAGCCTCCCTTTGCAGGAGGAGAAGTCCAGCCAGATCCTGAGAGCCTTTCCAAAGCTCGCCATCGCCTACCCAGGCGTGCAGTTCGCGGTGCCTGATCGCGAACACGTCGAGCTGGGACGCACAACGGTCTGGGCATTCGTGCCTCGTGGCCTGCTTGATGCGCTGCAGCGCTTTGACCTGATCGGCGCGCTGCACCAGCTCTAAGCCTTGTCCCTGGCCCCACCGGGCCAGGAGACACGGCCGAGCCTTCAGCGCGCAATCAGCCCAGCTCCACAGCTTGTCCGCGCCGGGGCAAGGCCTGGAGAACTGGGTGAATCTCAGCCTCTTCGCCAGAGGCGCTGGCGCTGAACAACCACTACATCTTCTGGGAGGTCCCAGAAGCACTTCCCTCCTGACCGCAAGGGCAGGAGGGCTTTCCAAAGCATCAACGCCCGCGCAGGCCTGGTGCTTTGGAAAGCATTCAACTCCTCGGCGTAACGCCTTGGGCTGATACGGCAGCTGGCCGTGCTTTGGCAACCAGCAAATCCGCACCTTCGGGTGCTTTCCTAAAACCCACCGGGGATGCGAAGTCCTCAGGGGTTTCGCTCTTCGGTCCTCTTCACAGGAGTTCTTGATGAGTGTTCTTTCTTTTCCCCAGCGCGGCCCTTGGGGTAATGCCAAGTGGCGCGGCAATTGCTCTGGGTACGTCTACAAAACGATTTTTGAGCAGCTGCGCCCAGCAGTCTTCGTAGATCCCATGTGCGGCTCTGGAACCTCCATCGAGGTTGCAAGGGAACTGAGCATCGAGGCCTACGGCCTTGATCTACACAGCGGACACAACGTACTCCGGGACAGCATCCTGGACGCCGTCGGCAAGCATGCTGATCTTTGCCTCTCACACCCACCCTACGGGGACATGGTGATCTACTCCGGTGAGGTGTGGGGCTCCCCTCATCCTGACGATCTTTCCCGCTGCACCAGCGAAGCAGACTTCCACGAGAAGCTTCACATCGCGCTCCTTAACCAGCGCGATGCGACTAAACCTGGCGGCTACTACGGGACGATTGTTGGCGACAAGCGTAAGAACGGCGCCTATGTTTCCTACCAGGCGGAAGCCATCGCGCGAATGCCATCGCAGGAGTTGGCGGCCGTGCTGATCAAGCAGCAGCACAACGTCATGTCGGACACGCGTACCTATCGCGGCATGAGGCTGCCCAGATTGACACACGAGTACATCCTTCTTTGGCGCCGCCCTGAGGTGATCACCTCGTTCCTTTCCGACCTGGCAAGCATGGCCAAGCAGCAAGCGGCTCGGCTGACCTCAACATGGAAGGCACTGGTGCGAACGGTACTGGTGAGTCTTGGCGGCAAAGCAACCCTGTCCGAAATCTATGCGGTCGTGGCCAAGAATGCTCCTGAGCGTCTCTCGGCCAACCCCCATTGGCAAGCAAAAGTTCGTCAGACGCTGAACCAAAACCAGACCTGCTTTGCACCGTTGGCGCGGGGCGTCTGGTCCTTGGCGAGCTGATCGAACCCCAGGTGGATTGCGTCGTCGGCCAACGGCATCGCACCCACTGCACCTGCTCCTATCAATCGCAACCCAGCCCCCTCCCGTCCTCGGACGGCAGGGGGATAACCCATGACGGGCGCATCAGCCCTCAGGGTAGGTGCCCGTCTTTTTATCTACAGGAGAAAAGAGAATGGAAAGCACCGTTTACCAGGCTACCGCCGCAGACCGCGCATTCGAGAACTACTACTTCGGCAACGGAGTTGAGGTTGCCGAAGTTGCGGGCTGGGAATACACCACCCCCGGCTACGAGCGGACCCGCAAGGTCTACGTCGAAACCGAGATTGAGGATGACGGGCCCGCCCCGCGCTACACCCTCAATTTCACAGTGCGCTTCGACCCTGCGACAGGGGCCCTAGTGGAAGCTACAGCCACCGACAGCAAAGGGCAGACCTGGGGCACGCTGGCAGCAGTCGTCATCCTGCAGCTGAAGGAGCTCGCCGCCCAGATCGATCCAGATACACGGGCGCCGATTGTGCCCGTGCACGTCGATGGAGACAGGCTCAACTGCTTCGTCGTCGTCCAAGGGGACGCGTCTGATGAGGACGATGGAGGTCTTCCCGGCATCTTCCTGATTGAGCTCCGCCTTGCACGCGCGGTCGCTCCTCTGGCTATGACTAAGCGGGAGTCCTCAGCGATTGCTGCGGCGGTGCTGACCGAGTTTCATGAGAACCAGGGTATCGCAGTCCTCGATGACTTCGAGATCTCGGTGTTCCTGGAAGACGGCACCATGCTTGAAGAAGACGATTCCGAAACCTCGGGAGACGATCTGGTTGCTCACTCCGAATGCTCAGGCCAGTTGGCCTATGAGGAGATACCGGCCGCCCTCGTGCAGCACTACTTGTGCGCCAAAGCTGTCTACAACGCGTCGATTTACAAGGGAGTTCTCCGGCTGGCGAATGGTGTGCTCATCGACTTGTTGCAAGCTCAGGCGACCCTCAACGCGGGTTTCCAAGCGACAGGAGACCGCGAGATGATGGGCGCCTGCGACAAGTTGTCCCTTGCCACCGGCATGGTTTCAGGCGTCCATGGCCGCCTCGTTCCCAGCGGAAATGCGGATGCACAGCCGCAACGTGCGGCAGAGCTCGCCGCCTGTAAAACGGTGATCTGCGCGGAGCTAGCAGGCCAGTTCATGGTCGAACTGCTCAACAGCGTTGAGACACTATCGGGCATCGCCGAAGTGCATGGCACGTGCACTCTCGCGGATCTGATGTACCTCCATAGCGCCATCCTCTCGGATAGCTTTATTGAGCATCTCTCCGCCATGTCGAAGGTGGTGGATATCGCATCCGCGCTCCCATCCGGGGAACGTTGGGCGACGTACATCCACCCCCTGAAAGACTGCGAGTAGTCGCGCAACCATCGCCTCCCGTGCCGTTTGTGGCACGGGGGTATTGAAACCCATGGAGGGCACCTGATGCCCACTGGGCCGGAGCCTTCCGCATTTCTCAAGGAAATTACGATGACATGCACCGACCCGAAGTCCACAAAGGCCCTGCAGCTCCGCAGGCAGGCGCTGGCCATGCTGCAGGAAGCTCAGCAGCTTGACGGACTCAAGCCTTACACAGTCACGCATACCCACTGCGCCGGCTGCTCGACCTACGTCATCTGGGCGGAATCCATGCCCAGTGAGGCGCACGCGAAATCAGTGCTCGACTGCGAATTCGAACCTTGGCGAGACGAGCAGCTCTCGGTGGAAGGCCATCATTTCTTGGACGACATTGCGGGTGCGTCCGAGACCTCCCGACTTCCCGACATCCTGGAGAGCTTCACCGCTCCTGCCAGTTCAGAAGAGGCCTGCGCCTCCTGATCTCGGCACCCCACCAAAGCCCCACGCTTGCTCTCTTGAGCATGCGTGGGGCTTTTTCTTTTCATCGTCCATCACTTGTCAGACTGGGCCGTACCCCCTAGAATCCCTGCCGCCACCTCCGGACGCAATCGGGGGGCCGATTAGGCAGGGCCTTGTTTTTTGCACCAACTTCATCTTCCCTTTCGATCTCTGGATCACCGGGTTGTTGTATGCGTCCACGGCTTTCGCCCGGGAAAACTGGAGAACGACATGGATTTTCACTTTCGCAACGACGAGGCTTTCGCCGGCCGCGTCCAAATCTCGCGCCTCGCGCGCAGCATCAAAAAGCAACTCCGTCCCGATGCCTCACATGATGAGTGTCTGGACCTTGCATCGCGCCTACTGGGCTGTGACAGCTACTACGACCTGCGCAGGCGCGCCACTGATCCTGACATTCGCGGCTGGGACCACCAAGAGGCAGTGAAGCTACTGCAGTCCGAGGCTATCAAGCGAGGCTCGCGGTTTCCAGGCAACCTCCCTCCTCGCTTTGACGAGAGCTGGCAGCGCCAGGCTTACCAGCTCATCGACGAAGCCTTGAGTAGTGTCCACCCTGGCACTCTGGAGGTTGTGGCCCTCATCGGCCCTCCCGGCAGCGGAAAAACGCTCCTGGCGGCGCACGTCGTGGACCGTAAGGGCGGCTTCATTGTGGACGTTGGTCAAGCCTCGCTCATCGACATACAGCGCATAAGGTTCAAGGAAAGCGACAGACTGCTGGTGTTTGACCAGTCGTCCGAACCTGCCCGCGAGTTCTATGAACACCCCGCCTTTGGTGAACCCAGGCCTGCACCTCCACCGCTCACGACGCTGAGCGCTCTGGGGAAGTCACGCCGGGTACGTCACGCCACGCTTCCCCTCGACTCCTATCGGTATGTCGGCATGACGGATACGGGCACGACGACGCTGCGCACACTGCTGGCGAAGCACCCGGGCCTCGTCGTCGTGGCCACGTTCGCAAACGAAGATGAGGCACTGAACGGTATCCGCAGCACGGCACGGATTGTCAGCGCAAACCCTGCGCTCACCTTTCAGCGGAACTGGCAACGCCTGCATGTCGTGTCGCTTGAGGAAATGCGCCTTAAGACCATTGACCTGGCGCAGGCGCCGTCTACTTCATCGCAGGGCGACTAGCACTCCCCTACCCAAGCGACTTATAAGCCCCGAGGTGAAGGCCCCGGGGCTTTTTCATTTCAGGATGCCTCCAGCACCGGACTTCGCTGGACTACGCCACAGCCAGATACAGCAGGTTTATCAAGGACTTAGGCGAGTTCAACATATGCCGGTGCTTTCCGAAACTTGACCCGACTTCCCCTCTGTTGGCCCCTAGAAGGCTCCTGGGAACCGGGTCTCTCCGAGGAGTCATCATGGCAAAGATCAAGCTCACCAAGTCCGCTGTCGATGCGGCACAACCCCAGGCGCAGGCCGTCGAACTCCGGGACACGTTGGTGCCCGGCTTCTTGTGCAAGATTACCCCATCGGGTCGCAAGGTGTTCATGCTCCAGTACCGGACGAACGCCGGCGAGCGCCGCAAGCCCGCGCTCGGTCAGTACGGAGAGCTGACTGTCGAACAGGCCCGATCCTTGGCACAGGAGTGGCTGGCTCAGGTACGTCGGGGCGGTGATCCCGGCGCAGCCAAGGCCGAAGCGCGCAAAGCACCTACCGTCGAGGAGCTGTGCAAGAAGTTCATGGAGGATCACTCCAAGAAGCGCAACAAGCCCAGCACCCAGGTCGGCTATCAGCGCGTCATCGACCGCTGCATCATCCCGCTGCTGGGCCGCAAGAAGGTCCAGGACGTGAAGCGCCCCGACATTGCCGGGCTGATGGAAAAGTTTTCGTACAAGCCCACCGAGGCGAACAAGGCGTTCAGCATCTTGCGCAAGATGTTCAATCTGGCCGAGGTGTGGGGCTACCGGCCCGATGGCAGCAACCCCTGCCGGCATATCCAGTTGTTTCCGGCTGGCAAGTCCACCCATCTCATCAGCGACGAGGACATGGGCAAGCTGTTCCGACAGCTTGACAAGATCGAGGCCGAAGGGCTGGAGAACTACGTGGTCCCGTTGGCGATCCGCCTGCAGTTCGAGTTCGCTGGCCGCCGTGGCGAAATCGTCTCGCTCGAATGGGAATGGGTCGATCTGGAGAACCGGCGGGTCGTCTGGCCTGACAGCAAGACCGGCGGCATGTCCAAGCCCATGAGCGAGGAAGCCTACCGGCTGCTTTCGACAGCGCCGCACAAGGAAGGCGCTCGCTATGTGCTACCGTCGCCGCGCCATCCGGGACAACACCTGACCACAGGCGAGTATTACGGCGGCTGGAGCCGTGCACTCAAAGCTGCGGGGGCAACGCACGTGGGGACGCACGGCATTCGACACCGCTCGGCGACCGACATTGCGAACTCGGGCATTCCGGTCAAGGTCGGCATGGCACTCACGGCGCACAAGACCGTGGTGATGTTCATGCGCTATGTCCACACCGAGGACAAGCCGGTCCGGGAGGCCGCCGAACTGGTGGCGAGTCGGCGCAAGGCGATCACCGGCGCCAAGCAGCAGCCTGCCGAAGCGACGGCATGACCAGGCACCAGGGATTTGCGTCGTCCGCAGCGCCGTCGGCGCTGCTGGGCGATCCGGCTTCAATCCCTGCCTTACCATAGGCATCAGGATTTCCGAGACGCTGTCTCGGAGTTCGAGCGACTTGCGAGCGGCCTGACGGCTGCTACGCTAGGGCTATCGCTGCGCCGGCTTCCTGAAACCCCCGTTCAAGCAAGACGGGTCTCAATTCCTCCAGCGCATTGGCCGGTACACCGAGCCACAGAAGATTGCGGGCGCGAGTCACGGCAACATAGCCGATGCGCCCGACTTCGGTGTCTACGCCGGCCAGCAGCGCATTGGCGTGTTCCCGGTTCGCCAAGTACAGCACAGCATCAAGGCTTTCGCCCTTCGCCTGATGGACTGTGTCCACTCGGATGCGCGGTGCGTCGTCGTTCGCTGCCAAGTCAGCGGCGGTGATCAGCGGCGCATTGGGCAACCCCCTTTTTGCGAGCTTGTTGCCCAGGTTGTTGGTGCTCGCCAAGCCGTGGTCTTGTGCGATTTGCGCCAGCAATGTCCTCGTCCGTTCCAGCAGCAGCGGATGCCACTGCGTGTCCCCGGTCAATGTCGCGGCCGGCAGCCCCGAATCCCGATTGCGTGTGAATGCCCAAACGAGCCGTCGCAGCATTCGATCATCCGGGTAGCGCGCGGGCTGCGTGATCCTTGCCACCAGTCCCTGCGGCGGGTTGGCAAGTAGACCGACGATGCCGGAAGCCACCAGCTTGAACGCGGCGAGATAGTCCTGGTGCCGGTCGCGCAGGATGGCGGCCTGTGCGAGAGCCTTGACGGTTCCCTGGCCTGGCGCCCCTTCGTTGCCGCCGAGCTTGTTGGCCATGTCCCGGGCGCGGCACAGCACGGCCGAGCTTTCCAGCTTCAGGTCGGCCGCCAGCACCGCCGCCTGGAAAGCAGCGATGAGGTTCTCGCGTTCGGCGTTCCGGTAGGGCACGAAGAAAGCGCCATGCGTCGTATCGGGCACTAACCTGTCCGCGGTGTCTGCCCGCGTTGACAGCATATTGGCCAAATCCAGAATCGCTGGCACAGACCGGAAGTTCCTGGTCAGGTGGAGACTGTTGACACCTTCCCGCTGACCGTACCGTGTCAGGAACGCCCCATTGGCACCGGCGAACTCGTAGATGCCTTGGTTTGGATCACCGATCAACGAGACCTGGCAGCCCGCACCGACAAGCTGCTCGATGATGGCCTGATGAGCCGTACCGATGTCCTGCGCTTCGTCGATCAGAATGTGCGGATAGCGGCGGACCAGGGCGCGCAGGATGCCGGGCTGTTCTACCAATGTGCGGTAGCACCAGTAGCGCCCGAGGTTGTGTGTATAGGCACCTACCTGTCCAAGACGATGCACAAGGCGCGTCGCTTGCATGGTATCCAGCCTGAGCGTCCGGTCGTTGTCCGCGTAGCAGAAATAGGCACCGTTGTTGTCGATGCCAACCTGCATCTGCGTGATCTCGCGAGGATACGTGTTCGTCTGGAACCTGAAGCCGCCCAGGAACGCTTCACCGCCCATCACAAGGAATGCGGCCTGCTGCGCACCCATCGTTCGATATGCGTGTGGGCGCAGCACGTTGCCGGTGATGAAGGTGTCTAGCGTGTCGATCTCAACGCGGCCGTGGGCGACTCTGGAGGGCACCTCCTGGACCATATTCTGGTATTCGCGCCGAAAGGTATCCACGGCGACATTGGAGAACGACAGGAGAGCGACGCGACCGCGGTCGTCACCGAGCTGTCGGCGCATCTGCGCCAGCCGGCGTACAGCGGTGAACGTCTTGCCGCTGCCAGCGCAGGCAATTACGGACATCGGTGCGATTGGTGCGCCGATGACCTGCAACTGCTCGTCGGACGGCTGGGTCACTACTCGGGCTCCTTGACTTGACAGGCGTGGGTGATTGCCTCGCGGATGTAGTCCGGCACTACGCACGCGGCGCCATCGGCAATCACCTGCGCGAGTGCCTGGCCGAAGCGGCCTTTCTGCACATTGTTCTGCGGGCGCTCAAACATGCCGCTGAAAAGGGCGCGCGCCTTGGCCGCATCGCCTTCCGCGGCTTCGACCGCTACTGCGACGGTTTCGCCGATCTTCGGATGCAGTTCCTTGAGAGCCGCCAGCATCGCGACACGGTTGTCGGCATGCAGGGCCAAGTCGTATTCGAATGTCTTGAGACCGTGGAATACCTTGACGAAGGTATCCTCGCCTTCCTTCATCTTGGCGGTGTTGTCCGACACCTTCACAGCAGTACCGGGCGCGGGGTAGGCCGCCTGCGGTTCTCCGTCGCCGTCGGGTTCGCCGACCGGGTCCGCGTCTGTTATGACAGCGACCGGGATCTTCAGTGCCTTTTCGCCGAACAGCGGCAGGAACGAGTCGAAGTTCAATCCTTCGACGCTGATCAGGCTGACACCGTGTTCGCGCAGCCTATGCCCGCACTTCTCCGCCAACACGCTCACCAGCATCAACTCGGCCGCACCTTCGACGAAGATGACACGGCGGGCAAAGAACAACTCGGCACGGGTCACGTCGAGGTAACGTTCCAGCTTCTCCCGCTTCCCCTTGCCGAAGGCGATCGTACGCGGAAAGAATGTCTCCACGGAGCTCCCCGTATCGACCAGGCAGGCAAGGCTGTCGAGATCGGCGATGCTGGCGAAGTTGGGGGAGTGGCTTGTAACGAACAACTGGACAGGCTTCTCGCCCTCGACGGCCTTGATAGTCCCCAGATAGTCCAGCAGTACCGCCTGAAGTTGCGGGTGCAGGTGCGCCTCCGGCTCCTCGATGATCAGGCCTCGATAGCTTGCTTCCGGGTTCTTGGCCAGCTCACTGAGCACGACGGCCATGAAGATCAAGTTGTTGAAGCCGAGCCCGTTCTGCTCAATCTCGAACGTGTCCACCACCAGCGACAGGCGCGACGCCAGCCGCTGAAAGTCGCTACCGCTCAGGCCAAGATCCAGAATTTGGGCAAGCTGCGGCCCAAGCATCGTACCGTGCCGGTTCTTGATGGCTGTGTGAGTGTTGACGACAGGCTCGTGCTTCTTCAACTCCTCGTCGAGCTTCTTCAGCGCGTCATTGATGCCATCGCGTCCCGCGTCGTCAGCCAGGAGCTGAAACAACCGGGCCAATTGGCTGGTGCGACTGGGCTTGAGTCCTTGCGAAGCGTCCCGCAGCGGGGGCAGATAGACACCGCGCAAGTTCTCCATCATGTCTGCGGTCAAGCCCATGTCCTCGTGGTCGCCACACCAGCGCTTGGCACGCAGCCTTCCCGTCTTGTCGGCTTCCGAGTAACGGATGGTGATATGCGCTTCGAGCTTGCCGAGTGCGTCGGGCTTCAGCGCCGCCAGGAAATCGGCCTCGTCATCCGGGTCCAAATCACGAAAGACGTACTGGAACTCGATGTCGCCCGCCGGAGCACCGCCCTTGGGCCGGTGCATATCCTCGCTGTCGAGGCGAGGGTACGGCTCATCATGCCCCGCAAGCAGCGCACGCAGTGCATCGACGACAGCGGTCTTGCCGACGTTGTTAGAGCCGACCAGAACGTTCAGTCCTGGCTGGAAGCTCAGATCAACTTTCTGTAGTTTCCTGAAGTTGGATATTCTCAGTTGTGCCAGATACACCGATGATGTCCTCCTGCGGCCTGTTTCGTGAGTCGGTCGGCAGCCAAGATTGTCGTGTCGGTGTCACGACAATTGGCTTCCGAGAGCACACGTGGTTCGGCCGACCACCACTACTCCATTGATCTCCAACTATCCGAGCAAAGCGCGTAGGTTGTCGCGAACGAGGTTGGCCACATTGGTCGCAGGCAGCCCATGCAAACGGCCCAGCGACTCCACTACGCCCGCCACATCGGCCGGCTGCGAGGGTCTGTCGCCGGCGCGAGTGAAGGGACCGTCGGTTTCCGTCAGCATCCGATCCAGCGGGATGGTCTGCATCATTGGCGCGTGTTTCTCATTGCCAAGCATTCCTGCGTTGATCGAGAAGTAGCAGCCCAACTCCAGCGCACGCTTCGCCTCGCTCTTTGTCCCGGTGAACCAATGAAGAACGATCTTGCCGCGCTCGGGTGGCAGATGCGTCTCGACAAGATCAAGCACCGCCTTGGCTGACCTGATGCTGTGGACCGTGATCACTTTCCCACCGGCCTGAGCGCAGCGCTGCAACACATGCTGGAATACGCGCTTCTGCGCATCGAGTGACTTGAAGAACCGGGGGCCGGCGTCCAATCCGACCTCACCGATGTAGCGCGTCTCCGCAAGGTATCGATCCCACAATTCGATTTCGTTTTCACGCTCCGCGACCAACTGCGGATGCAGCCCCAGTGCCGCTCGAACATGCTTCGTTCGCTGCGCGAGTTCGTGATTGCGAGGCCAGGCGCGCGGTGTTGTCGTCACCGCCAGCGTGAACACGCCGGCCGCCTCCGCGTCCCGAACTGCCACGGCATGGTCCGGGTAGAGATCGAGGTGGCAGTGGAAGTCCACGAGGCCGGTTGAAGAGATCATGCACGCATCCTCGTCAACTCGGTTTCGCCTCGGTGCCATCAATGAGCCGCGCAACTTCGCCAAGGCCGCGCCGATAGACATCGGCAAGCTCATCCAGATGCTCGGCTTCTTCAGCAAGCGAGCCCGGTTTGTGAATCAAGAGGTTTGCGAGCTGCGGTTTTTCCCTCAAGCGCTCGATCGCGTACTGAAACGACCTGACCTGTACTCCGGTCGCTTGGCGCGTATCCAACGGCTGGGCGTGAAGGTCGGATACGGTGTACGTCGTCGGATCGCTTCCCGTACCCCATGCTGCCTCCAACGCTGCGCGGCGGATCAGACATGGCAGACAGTAGCCGCAGTGCTCGATGCCATGCCCTAGCCATCGGGCTTTGGCGGGGGACGAGCACGACAACGAATCTGGCGCCAGCTTCTTCAAGAGGGCCGGGTTGCGGCAGGCTGCGGCCATCTCGCCCTTCGTCTTGTCCCAGTACGGATTCTGAACTTCGCCGTTGATGCCGAGTTCGCCGAGTAGGTCGTTCCACCTTGCCATGTAGTAAGGATGCGTAGTTCGAGTGCTGTTCGAGCCCAGCCGCAAAGGGTCCAATGGCACATTCAGAGCGATCAGACCATTCTCGGGTACGCGCAGTACAAAGCGGTGCCCCAGCCCAGTGCCCGCGAACACGCCGAGTGCGAAGAACAGGAACGACCTGCCGCGCGTGCTGTCTTCCGAGCCAACGTCGGCCACCAAACCTTTCTTGAAGGTCATGCCGACACGCAGCCGCTCGAAAGACGACTTGACATACTGCTTTCTCAAACCCGTGAACAATTTGCCTTGCGCGTCGCTGATTGAACCTTCACCAAAGTGACTGATCAGTAACGGCGTGGCACCATCCTCCAACAGGTCGATGGCGCCAATCAGGCTGTCCAGTCCTCCGGAAAACAGGCTGACGGAATCAAAGGGGAGAGCGATCAGGCTCGGAGGAACTGTCTGGGCGATCGTCGCGAAGCGAGCCGGACGTGCTCTGAAGCCAATCGTCCAGCGATCGCCTGTCAAGAAGTCAAGCGACTTCTTCAGCGTCGGTGCTGCTGCGCTCCAGCGAGCTGGATCGCTGACTGGAACAACCAGCCGTATTTCGCGCGTCCACGAATCCTGTGACTGCTCGGCACGAGAGATGCGTGTGTCGGCCGCATGGACATGAGCTGCCAGCACCAGCAGGTCGATGCCGATCTCCGAGGGGAATACGCCGATCTTCTTCAGGCTGGTGAGCGCGCCACCGAGACCGTGGTCCAAGGACTTTTCGCCGATGACCAATTGCAGGTAGGTTCGCTGCTCATCGGCGCCTACCGTTACATCAACGTGGTCGTCAGGGCCGAAACGGCCAGCCAGGAGTTGCCGCTTCATTGATTGGCCTCCGCATCACCCAAGGTCTGCAAGATCGCGAATGCGGACTCGTACACTGCGTCCACGAAGCCCTGAATTCGTTCGGGCGTGAGATTGGGTGTCTCTGCCCTGGCACGAGTGACCGCGTCGCTTACCCCGCCTCGGATGAAGTCGCGCAACTGCTGCTCGACGCGGTGTGCAGCCTGCGCGTCCGCTGGCATGGTCACGGCCTTGGTGCCGATGTCGTTGCAGATGCGCGCCTCGATCGCATGGGTGGCATACAGCTCGAAAACCGTCTGCATCTGATCCGGGGTGAACGTGGCAAGGTCGGTGAGACCTTCACTCGCCAGTTCAACGATGGTTTCGATGTAGGCCTCGCGGGCGATGCCTTCGTCAACCGTTCCCGCGCCCGGACAGATGTAGTCGGCCAGGCCCACGAAAATTTCGGTGATCGGGCGACCCGCCAACGATTCCAGGTCCAGCGCTCGCAACGCCTCGCGCACACCCCGCGTTTGCGCATCGGTCAGGAAGCCGAGGAGCCGCGCGCCGGAACCCCGAGAGGCGCCCATGCGTTGGGCAGCCTGGCGCGCGCCCCCGGCGGACGTCGAGACGTACCTTGAGACGGCGCGGCCCAGGCTGGCCCGGTCGCTACCGCCGGAGCCCGCGAATCGTGTGAGGTTAGAGCGAGCACCGGCGAAGCGTTGCGGGTCCGCAGTCCGGGGAATGGGCGGGCGGTTCGGCGGCACCGGTGGCGCAGTACCATCCGCGGGCGCCTGGCCGTCCGGACCTGCCCCATTGCCCGGAGGGGCAGCAGGAGCGTCACCGCCACCGGCGTCGCCCAGCCATGAAGGAACAAGCGGTGTTCCGCCGCCAGGGCCGCCGTAAGCTGTCGAGGTTCCCATCAACGGCCTCCCTTCAGATCCCTGAGCACTGCTTCGGCGCTTGCCTTGAGGCCGGGGTTGTTGGTGACCTTGCCCCAGTCTCCCAGCAGCTTCGTCAGGCGCGTGGCACATTCGGTGTCTTTGATGACACCCTGCCAGCCGCTGACCGCCCAAGGCCCGCACTTGCCGCTTGGCAGTGCCTCCAGGAAATCCATCAAGCGGGTCTGAAGGCCGGGCTGGGCCTTTACGAGGACAACGAGGCCTTCGACACCCGCCGGCCTGGTGTCGAAGGCTCCCGTGCTCATGATCTTGCTGCGCACGGCCTCAAACACCTTCTCGGCTTCGGGCTGCACGAGCTGCTTCAACTCGGCGTCGTAGCCTTGGACGGTCATCTTGCCCCCGAACAGCTTCTCCACCACGCCAGCCAAGTGACCCAACACAGACACCGGGCCGAAGTAGTCCTTCTTGTCCTTTGTCACGAACAGGTAGGGGCGCAGATCGAGCCCCGACAGCTTCGGCGAAAGGTGCGCCCAGTCGCGCACCGTCTCCAGCGACTTCCACTCGGTCAACACGGCGCTGTCGGGTGCGGGCGGGGGCTCGCTGGTCTTATGTCCCTTGGGCTCACTCTCTTTGTCACCAGCCGTCGCCAAACCCGTTTCCAGCGCTTCCAGGTCTTCGCACAGCCCTTGCGGATGGACCGCCGCAACGAACGCGATCTGCTCGAACAACCTCGGGATGAAGCGCTCCGCGAGCATGAGCTTCGCAAGCACGGGGAGCTTGATGTCGTCGCCGAAACCGCGTGCGATCGCGGTGCGCTCGCGCAACAACAGCGTGTTGAGAAAGCGCTTGATCTGTCTCGGGTTGCCCTTCGTACCACTGGCCAGGATGGGACCGATCTGGTCGCTGAGCGCAAGCGCATTGTTCGCCTTCTCGGCCTGCTTGCCGAGTGTCGCCTTGACAGTCGCTACGTCCAGACCGCCGCTGGTCCAAGGCCGCTTCAGCTTTTCCCTAGCGACGGCGATCAGCTTCCCATAGTCTGCGTCGTTCTCGCCGATCTCGGCGCCGGTTAGCAACAGCGTGACGTAGATCCGCGTCTCGGCCTCTCCCAAAGCCGGGATGCGGAACGGAACCTGGATGAGCTTTTCGAGATAGTTGCGGGCGTAGTCGCGCGGGCCGGTGCTGTCGGGCAGATCGGGGAAGTGTTTGCGCACCGCGTACTCGATCATCGCCTCGTCGGCCGCGACGACGAACGCCGTCCGCGCCGTGAACACGAACAGCCGGATGGCTTCGAGCGTTTCAATGGCGGTGTCGGGCAGGCAACGGTCGAGGTCATCGATCAGGACAACGAGCTGCTTGATGCCTGCGTCTTTCAAGAGCTGGTCGAACGCCTTGCGGAACGCCTCCACTTCCTCCGGCACATTCTTGGACTCGTCCGGCTTCAGCAGGGCCTTGGCCTCATCGATGGCCGTCGAGATGTTCTCTTTTGTCACGAGCTTGGCGGGGTCTGCCACCAGCGCTTCGAGCGAGCCGACGACGGCTCCGATTTGCTCGGGCGTCGGGATTCCCGTGAAGGCGGTCAAGGCCAAACCACCGGCTCTCTTGGCGACCTTCAGCCAGTCGATGCGGCGGAAGACATCCTTGACGGCCACAGCCGCCTTGTTCAACGCTGGTCGTTTCTCGACCAGGCCCGTGACGATCCCTTCGATCAGAGCTATCTTCGCGTCCTCAAAGCCTTGAAAACGCCACCCATTGAATTTGAGGCACAGGACATCGTTCTTGTCTGCAAAGCCCGCCTCGATCATTTCGAGCACGCTGGACTTGCCCGCCCCCCAGTCGCCGTGCACGCCGATCGTCACCGGATGATCGGGCTTGGCACGAAGCAGCCCGACGATCGTGGCAGCGATGGCCTCGTTGTTCAGCAGGTCGACTTTGGTTTCGTTGTCGGTCAGGATCATTTCCCTTGTCCTCTTCCTCGGTCCGCGTTCGGCAACGCCATCAGCACCGAGCGGATCGCCTTGCATATCGCGTCGCGTGGTCCGTGCAGCCTGAGTCCTATTGTCAGTTCGAGCTGCACACCGATGCCGCGTCGTCCCCGATTGCAAATGTTCTTCGGGTCTGTGGCGGGAAACGGGTGATCCTCGCTTTGGGCATCGACTCCGATCCCATGCATCGCTTCTCTGATCGCCAGCTTCAAAGGTCCATCAAGCCCGCCGAGAAGAACTCGTTGATCATCGCCGCCGCATCCGTGAATCGCAACGACGTAATCGCACTTGGACAGGAGTTCCAAACAACGCGGCTCGTCGAACCGATGGCTTGTCAGATGCAACGTTGAATAGTTGCCGGACTGCCTAATTCCTTCAAAGGAGTAGAGATTGAAGTCTCCTCCAGCAACGCCGCAGGCGATGTCCGACGTGTACTGCTCGATCCTTCCTCCATGTGGCGCAATGACAGCGATCGACGACGCCGCGACCGGACGCACAAGCACTCTGTAGTCCTCACCTTCGGCTTGGGCTTTGGCTAGATCGGCATAGCCCCTATAGCTGGAGGCGAGGCTGCTCATTCTTGATTCCAGTGGATCTTTGACAGGTTCTTGGGTGACATAGCGATCGCCTGCATCTCAGAGCTTCTTCTCGGCACCGGATATGGGATGGACGTAGATGAGCCCTTTGGTTTGTGCCGCCTTGACTTTGCGATCGATCATCTCCCGCAAACTCAGGTGCCCTTCCAGTACCAAGATCAGATCCTCGCCGTCGATGAATAGCGTTTGAATTTCCTTGCCCATTACGAGGCTGCGAATAACCTCTGAACTAAAGCCATTCACTGAAATGAACAGGCCGCGTCCGTATAGTTTGCCCGCCACTTTGCCGGCAAACTGGTAGACGGGCTCGTTGCTTGCAGACCGTTCCTGCCACTTCGCTTCAATCAGATAGTGTTCCCCGTCGAACTTCACTGCGCCATCGACCTGCTCTCCGTTTACGCGGAAAGCCTCGGTGGCCTCCAGATGAGAGAGGCGTGACAACTCGGCCAAGATCCGTTCCAGCGCGTACCCGCGCTGCTGCCGTGAGGTCTTGTCGGCGAGGAGATCGAGGTATTCGGCGCGCAGTTGATCGAGCGACGCCGTGGGTTGCTGGCGAGCTGCCTCCTGTGCAGCTCTGCGCTCGCGATCGGCCTTGATCTTGGCGTCTCGAATTTCCTGCAGTTGGCGGAGATGCTCCAGATTCTTGTTGGCTGTGTTGCGGTCCAGCTTGCGTAGCTTGTCGAAGTAGTACGGGTCGAAATGCGACCAGCTCAGTAGCGATTGCAGCATCGCCCGGAACGGGCCAAGGCCGTTGTCAGAACGTGCTGCGAGTGCGGAGAACAGAGCATCGACCACTTCATGCCGCTTGAGCGCATGCTCGCCCTCGAGCTGCAAAGGCGCGATCTCCGCCTTCGTGCATCCGTGCTTCTCGAAGAAGCCCACGATATCCTTGCGTGGCCAGAACAGGGACAGGATGCAGTCCTTCATACAGCCTTTGATGTCAGCGGGAAAGCTCATGTCGCTGACCCTTGATCGATCCTGGCCAGCAGTTGCTCTATCACGTCACTGGCCTGCCGCTGCCGCAGTGCCCGTGCTTCGCGCAGATCTGGCTCGTCGCTTTCACCGAGCTCGAACCTGGCGACCGATACGGGGCCATCCTTGCGATAGCCCTCGGTTTTCTCGTCGCCCGTGAAACGGCTGCGCAGGATCACCAGCGAGGCCTCGATGACGGCACCGTGCTTGCCGCGCCGCTCGTTGCGGAAGGCTTCGGCCACGGCGGCCATGCCCTCGGGCGCGTGCTCGATGCAATAGACCAGGTCGTGCGCGTCCTTGCGCTCGAAGCGCTGATCGAACGCGAAGGACTTCAAGCAGGTGAAGCTGACGAGATTGGCGTGCTTGATCTTCTCGGTGGCGATGCCGTTGCCGCCCAGCAGTTCGGCCTGGATCTCGGTGACTTGGTACAGGTCGAAGACGATGGACGAGTGCGGGATGTTCAGGGCCGAGATCGTCCCTTCGGTCGGCAGCGGTTGTACCTTGCCGCCAACGAGGTCCGGCGCATCCGCCAGCAGTTCCAGCACCATCAGCGCACCATGCTCGGTGCGGGTCTGCCAACGCCACGAGAGCTTCTTCCCGGCTTCGTTCTCGGCACGCTCGAAGCCCATCTTCTTGAGGTTGTCCTCCAGCGTGTGATAGGCCTCGGTGTCGGCCAGGATTTGCAAATCGATCACGATGTCCACATCCAGCGTGCCGGCGTGCGCCGGCACCGCGGGTGGCCGTGCGGCGACGAGATACCGCGGCGTGAGCCCGCCGACCAGGTAGACCGAATCCTTCCACGGTCCGAGACCGCGCAGCAGCGTCACGAGGACACGTTCGCAGTCCACGGTGTACTGGTCGCTGTAGCCGTCGAGCGTTGCGGGCTTGGCCATCAGAAGCCGATCCTTTCTTTGCGGAAGTGCTCGGCCATTTCCTTGGAGCGGCCTTCGCCACGCAGCAGGTCGAGATAGATCTGAATTGGGCTCGCCAGCCATAGGCCGTCGATCTGCTCGCGAAACAGCAGTTCGCCTGACGACTTGGCTTCGATGACCCCCAAATTGGCGCCCTCATTGACGACACGCGCGTCCAGGTCACCGATCGCGGCATCGGCGTTCGCGCCGATCAGCACGCGCACCCGCACTTGGGAGACATGAGAAATGAACGGCGCATAGCGCTGCGCGGCGGCTTCGTGGCTGATCGCGTACTGGACCTCGTGCGCGTCGAAGACCTGGCCGATTCGCGTCGCCAGCGTGTCTGCCTTCGTGCCCGGCACGTAGTACCGCCGCACAGGTGACGGACGGATGGTGGCGAGCTGCTTGGCCCATGCGTCCAGCAAGGCCGCCGGCTCGCGAAGGTGGCGCTCCTTCCCCGGGCCTTGCCCACGCGCTACCAGCCAGTCGAAGCGCTCCAGTTCGGTCAGCACTTGGGAGGCGGTGGCGGGCGACACCGTCGCCTGCTGTGCCAACTCGGTGACGCCGAACCACTTCTGATGCCGCACCAGCAGGGCGTGAAGCACCTGGGCACGTCGCCCGGTGAACAGCGTCCGCACCGACTTCGCCAGGGCTTTGGGGGGCGGCTTGTCGATATAGAGGTACGCACCGGGGGCGGGTAGGTACAGGCTGCCGCCGCTGTCGTAGTAGCCGACGCGCTCGCTTCTGAGCAGTTCCTTCGCGCCGGGGGAGATGGACTCGGCGACGAGGAGTGGCAAGGGGTTCTCCCGCTGCCCGGTGGGCCTCCCGTGGCTCGCCGCCCGGAGTTGCCAGATTACTTGGCGGACATCTCGCGGAAAGACGACCTTCTTGGCTTCAAGCAACAGGACGAAGGGCTTCCCAGCAACGTGCAAATCGACCTGGGCGTCGTACCCGCGATCGCTGTGCTGGGCGGCTGGCTCCTGGGCGAGGTCGGCCTCTACCTCGGGTAGCTCCCGCAGGGCGTCAACCAAGCGCGCGATCAACTCTCGTTCAGTCAGGGTGGACTCAAACATGCGGCGTGGAGCCTTGTTCACTGTTCAGTAAATATGCGAACTCTACCGAAAATTCAGCCGAATGGCAATTTTTACTGTGCAGTGAAAGAGCGACGGCAGCCTACAGCCCATGCCGAGCCCCCTGTCGGGCGTCACGGCGTTCCGTCGGCGGGCTGGCGGGCTGGCGGGCTGCGCTTCGTGCCGAATCGCGGCCATTCGGCTTTGACCCCTGACGCCTCCGGCCCTCCCGGGCCTGCGCGCTCCGCTTACCGGAAACCCCGCATGCGTGGGGTGGTGTGAGGGGGCGGTCTTGCTGTGTCCCTTCACCGTATCACGGCGTTCTCGCCGTCAAGGGCGGCGCGTGCCAGCACGCTTGCGGCCCGTGGCCGTCTCCGACCCCTGACTGCTGCGCTACGCCGTGCTGGCGACGGTTCCGGGCAATTCCGCCCGTGCAACCGGAGATCGTCATGAACGACAAATCACACATTTCCCTCGAACAGCATGTTTGCCTCGTTTGCGGCACGGCGTTCGATACCGGCGCCGTCCTGTTGGACAAGCGCCTGCGCGCGAGCATGGAGCGCCATACGGCAACCGGCTGGGGGCTTTGCCCCGAGCATCAGAAACTGTCCGACGACGGCTTTGTCGCGCTGGTCGAATGCGATCCGCAGCGCAGCGGCTCGCAGGCCGGCGGGCGCATGAAGCCCGAGCAGGCATATCGCACGGGCCGCCTGGCCCATCTGCGACGCACGGTGTTCGCGCAGGTGTTCAACGTGCCGATCGCGGACGAGCAGGCTTGCGTGTTCGTTGAGCCTGGCGTGATCGACCAGTTGCAGTCGATGGCGGCGCCGGCGGCGAACTGATCGCGCCGCGCTGCCTTCGGTGCGTCGTCCCTGCGGGGGCGGCGCACCTTTTTTCTGCTGCGCTCGTTGCCGATACCTTCGCGCCTGGTGCGCTGCGCGCTTCGCTTGCCTCCAGGGGAAAGCCCTGCGGGCTATCCCCGCCGCGCGATGCTTGGCGCCCCTCAAAGACCGCCGAACCGGCTGCGCCGGATCGGCCAGACCACGGCAGTCGCTGTCGAACCTGTTTCCCGATGACGGGCGCATGAGCTTGTGCATCAAGCATTGAAGGCTGTGCGTCCCCGGCCAAGAAACATGGCCGGTCGCGCTGTCGTGCGCGTGGCGCATCGAGCCGCCTGCGGCGTCTCGCCCCTGACGGGCTTCCATCGTTCCCTCGCTCCGCTCGGCTGACGCCTCCGGCCCGGATTCCAGATCCGGGCCTGCGCGCTTCGCTTGCGTGCGGTCGGCACACAGGGATGGCCGTTGCCATGTCCAGCCGTCTTCCCTGACTTCATCACCTTGTCCGCGACTGTAGCCCGCGGCCGTGTGCCGTCAAGGCGCGCAGGGCCGTGTCCTCGGCTTCGCCTGCGGGCCGCACCAACCCTGCGCTTGTCTCCTTGACGGCCCCCGTCCGCGCGCTCCTGACCGTCGCGGGCGATGAACTCAGGAAAGACGGTGGCAACAGGGCCAACCGGGTTCCTCGTGCCGACCGCACCGAACAGCCGAAAGGCTGGGCTTCCGAATCTAGGAATCCGGTGTGCGGTGAACAGCAAACCCTTTTTTCTTTGTCAGGAGAAATGCCATGCAACTCGCATCCCGCTTCGCTTCCCGCTCCCCGGTGCTGCGTTCGGAACGTCCCTTGTCCGATGACCAAATCCGGGCCGTGGCCCCGTCGATCTTCGCCGAGGCACCGCACGAAAGCCGCTCCGAGCGGTACAGCTACATCCCCACCGCGACTGTGCTGCAAGAACTGCGCGGGGAAGGCTTCGAGCCTTTCATGGTGACGCAAACCCGCGTGCGCCACGACGACCGCCGCGACTACACCAAGCACATGATCCGGCTGCGCCACGCGAGCCAGATCAACGGCCGCGAGGCCAACGAAATCATCCTGCTGAACTCCCATGACGGCACCAGCAGCTATCAGATGCTGGCCGGGATGTTCCGCTTCGTTTGCAGCAATGGCCTTGTCTGCGGCGACACCGTGGCCGACGTGCGCGTGCCGCACAAGGGCGACGTAGCCGGGCACGTCATCGAAGGCGCTTACGAAGTCCTGCACGGCTTCGACCGGGCGCAGGAATCGCGCGATGCCATGCGCGCCATCACGCTGGACGCCGGGGAATCGGAAGTGTTCGCCCGCGCTGCGCTGGCGTTGAAGTACGACGAGGACAGGCCCGCGCCCATCACGGAATCGCAAATCCTGATGCCGCGCCGCCACGACGACGACCGCCGCGACCTGTGGAGCGTGTTCAACCGCACGCAGGAGAACTTGACCAAAGGCGGCCTGTCCGCCCGCGCCGCGAATGGCCGCCGCCAGACCACCCGGCCCGTGCAGGGCATCGACCAGAGCGTGCGCCTGAACCGCGCCCTGCGGCTGCTGGCCGATGGCCGATGGCCTGCGCCAGTTGAAAGCCTGAATCCCCCTTGCTTCCCAACCCGGCAGGGGCAGGCAGCAGCCCTTGCCGCTTCTCTCGCTGCTGCATCCCTGAACCGATAGGAGTTATCACCATGAACGCCATACTCAAAACCGAAGCCGTCGCCATCGAAGCCGCCGCGCCGCTGGAAGTGGCCGACCCGACCAAGAACCTGATCTTGGTTCCCCTCTCGCAGTTGCTGCCGCGCCGCTCCAAGCGCAACGTCCGCACGACCCCACGCCAGTCCATCCCCGAACTGGCCGCGAGCATTGCCCGCATCGGCCTGCTGCAAAACCTGATCGTCATCCTCGCCGCCGATGGCGAGCAATACGAAGTCGTCGCAGGCGACCGCCGCCTGACCGCCTTGAAGCTGCTGGCAAAGAAGAAGCGCATCGCCGCCGACTACGAAGTGCCGTGCCTGCTAGTGGCGGATGCTTCGGCCCGTACCGTGAGCCTCGCCGAGAACGTGCAGCGCGAGAACATGCACCCCGCCGACCAGTTCGCGGCCTTCGCCGCGCTGGTCAAGGAAGGACGCCCCATCGAGGACATTGCCGCCGACTTCGGCGTGTCCCCGCTGGTGGTACAGCGCCGCTTGAAGCTGGCGAACGTCTCGCCGCGCCTCATGGCCGATTACCGGGCCGGAGGCGTCACGCTGGAACAGTTGATGGCCTTGACCATCACCGACGACCACGCCGCGCAGGAAGCCGCGTTCTATGGTGCGCCGGAATGGCAGCGCAGCCCGTCCAAGCTGCGCGAGCGCCTGACCGAGCGCGAAATCGACGCTGCGCACGCGCTGGTGCGCTTCGTCGGGCTGGACGCCTACCGGCAGGCAGGCGGCGGCATCCGCCGCGACCTGTTCGCGGAAGGCGATGCCGGAACCTACCTCACCGATACCGCAGTGCTGGAAACGCTGGTACGCGACAAGCTGGCAACGCTGGCCGAGGACGTGCGCGCCGAGGGCTGGGCATGGGTGGAGGCCGTGCCGCATCTGGCCTACGAGGAACGGCAGGCTTTCCAGAATGCCCCGCGCCATCGCCGCGAGCCGACCACCCGCGAGGCCCGCCGCATTGCCTCGCTGCAAACCCGCCTCGACAAGATCGACGCCGAACTGGAAGAAGCCTGCGACGCCGAGGACGAGGCCAAGGCCGAGAAACTGGAACAGCGGCGCGATCAGGTGGTCGGCGAACTGCAAGACGCGGAGGACGCCTTGCAAGGCTATGCCCCCGAGGTGCGCGAGGTGGCCGGTGCCATCGTCACCATCGACCGCAACGGCGAGGCCGTCATTCATCGCGGCTTGCTGCGCGAAGCCGAGGCCAAGGCGCTGCGCACGCTGGAAAAGCTGCGGCGCGGTTTCGGCAGTGCCGAAGGCGAAGCCGCCGACGACGAGCACGAGGACACCGACGACGCGCCCAAGGCCGCGAGCCTGTCCGACCGGCTCGCGCAGCGGTTGAGCGCCCACCGCACGGCGGCGCTGCAAATCGAAGTCGCACGGCATCCGCACGTCGCGCTGGCCGCGCTGGTGCATGGCATGGTGCAGACCGTCTTGCAGGAAAGCCACTACGGCCACGACCTGCCGCTGGGCGTGCGCCTCACGGCGCAAGACCGGCTGGAAGGCATGGCCCCGGACTGGCCGGAATCGCCTGCCGCCGTGGCGCTGCGCGAACTGCAACAGGTAGCCGGTGAAGCCTTGCCGGAGGACGGCGCCGAACTGTTCGCCGCGCTGCTGGCGAAGTCGCAAGACGAACTGGTGCGGCTGCTGGCCGTGTGCGTGGCTTCCACGGTGGACGTGGTGACGCCCCGTGCCACGCCGCACCAGCCCGGCAAGGAACTGGCGCAGGCCGTGGGCCTCGACATGGCCGCATGGTGGAAGCCGACCGCAGAAGGCTACTTCAAGCACGTTTCCAAGGCCGTGATTCTGGATGCCGTGGGCGCGTTTGCACCGGAATCCGTCACCCGGCTGGCGAAGCTCAAGAAGGCCGACATTGCCAGCGAGGCCGAGCGGCTGGCCGATGGCACCGGCTGGATGCCCGCCATCTTCAAGGCCGAAGGCCCGCAGGAGGCCGCGCAGGAAGAAGGCCCGGAGCAGGATGCCCCGGAGGATACCGAGGCAATGGCGGATGACCCCGCCGAGGCACTGGCCGCTTGACCCGCGCCGAAGGCAAGCGCCCCGGCCTCGACCGGGGCGCTTCGCTTTGTGTGGTGGCGCATCGAGACGAAGGAATAACCGCGATCAGCACCGCGCCCAGGCCGTTCCGCCCTGGGCGCGGTGGACGCGAAATCCGGGTGCGACAGTCGCCGCGCCCGGTGTTCAATAGCCGAATTAGAACGCCGCCGCCTTCGCGCTGGCTCAGGCGGCGGCGTTGAAGGCATCGCTGTAGTGCGCGATGCCTTCCGGCACTGTCCCATGCAGGGCCAGCGCCATGAAATAGCCGGGCGGCACGCCCGGCAGTTGCAAGCCCGCATGGGCCTGGAAGCCAAAGCGCGTGTAGTACGTTGGATCGCCCAGCAGCACGCAGCCTGCGGCCTGCATAGCCCGCAGTTCAGACAGCGCCTGTTCCATCAGGCGCGAACCGATGCCTTGCCCCTGCCTTGGCGGCAGGACGGAGATCGGCCCCAACCCATACCAGCCCTCGGTCTTTCGCCCGTGCTCATGGGTGATCGTTACTGGCGACAGCGCGACGTGATCGACGACGCGCCCATATTCTTCGGCCACGATGGAAAGCGTCAGTTCGTTGGCGGCACGCAAGGCGCGCACGATGAATTGCTCGGTGTGGCTGGTGTGTGGTGCATCAGCGAACGCGGCGATGGTCACGGCCTCGATGGCGGCAATGTCGTCCGGGGTTTCGTGTCGGAGCTGGAGGGTCATGGGCTTGTCTTCGATTGCTTCCTGAAAATATAGAACGGCCTGGGCGTGTCGGCGCACTGCGCCGCCGGGCTTTCGGGCTGCGCCCCGTGCCGCCTTTGCCGTCACGGCCATTCGGCTTCAATCCCTCACGCCTTCGCGTCTGCGGCGCTGCGCGCTTCGCTTGCCTCCAGGGGAAAGTCCTGCGGGCTATCCCCGCCGCGCGATGCTTGGCGCCCCTCGATGCGGCCGAATCGGCTGCGCCGGATCGGCCCGGCCAGCGCCCCGCCCCGATGGGCGGGGCGCTGGCGAACACGCTGGCGCTTGCTGCGGCAGGTTGTGCAGGTGCGTGCCGTCCTCAACGCTGGCGGTTCCTGCCCATCACGTCACGAAGGACGGTTCACGGACAACCCGCCCGGCATCGCTATGGAGCTTCAACGCCACGCCTCAAGAGCGGCGCCGCAAGGTGCGGCGGGGGCGTTCTCGCTTGTCGTCGGGTGGTTGACCTGGCCCGCGTCAGTGGGCGAGCCGGAGAAGCCTTCATGCGGGGATGCCGAGTCGGCCCCATCTCCTTTCGGAGCGGTTCGGCCCAAGGCGTCCTTGTCTCGTTGTGAATCCTGGTGGGGGCGCGGCTGCGCCTCGGGCTTATGGCTGCAACCGTCCGGCGAAAACAATTTCCCCTGCGCTGCGCGCATTCCTCGCGGGACAAATTCTTTTCGCCTTCCGGTTCTCCACTGCGTTGCGACCGCAAGCGGTGCAGCCAGCCCGTCCCCCGCCGGCCGGATCACAACAAGGACGCGATGGGCGCGAACCTTGTTCAACCGAAAGGAGAAACATCATGGCCAACATCGGCACCTTCACCGCAGACAAAGACGGCTTCACCGGCACGCTTCGCACCCTGACGCTCAACGTCAAGGTCAAGCTGGTTCCCAACGACAAGGGCGACACCGAGAACGCCCCGGACTTCCGCCTTCAGGCGGCCGGCCACGACATCGGCGCGGCGTGGAAGAAGACCAGCGAAGCCGGGCGGCCCTACGTGTCCGTATCCCTCGACGATCCTTCGTTCCCGGCGACGGTCTATGCCCGCCTGATCGAGAACGAGGACGAGGACGGTACGCACGACCTGATCTGGTCGCGCAGCAAGCCCAAGGCGGCGTGACCGCCGCAGCGCCCCGCCCATCGCGGCGGGGCGCTGTGCTGCTGTTCGCAGCACATCACCACGTCACGCGCGCGGCTTCGCCGCGTCGCGTTCCTTCAACACCGCCTCCAGCTCCTGGCGCACCTGCGCCAGGAGCTCGTCGGCCTTGTGCGAGCTGTCGCCAGCGTAGGCCAGAGTCAGCAGCGTGAGCGGGTGGATCTCCATCACCTCGCACAGCTCGGCCAGCTTATGCAGGGTCGGGCTTTTAAGGTCGCGTTCGAGGGTGCTCATATAGGTGCGACTGGACACGTCAGAGAAGGCTTCCTGGCTCAAGCCACGCGCCTTTCTAACTGTCTTCAATGCCTTCGCCAATGAGTTCCCAGCCGCCACCTATGGTTTCCCTCGAAAAACCAAGATGACAGCCCATTGCGCTCTATAGGGCTACAATCTATAGTGTTCATTTGGTGTTCTACGTTTTTGTGCCTTTACGGAAATCCGCATCGGCGGGTTCCAGCAAAGCCACGCAAGCGCATCCGTGCTTGCGCACGAAGGCGTAAATCCGGTTTGGCGGTTCTGCGCTTCAACGTGAAACCGCATCCGTGCATCATTGGATTTGTGGGATTGCCGACCATGCCCCAGCCACTCGCCACCGTCCCGGAGCGCGCGCAACTGCTCGCCAACGGCGAGGCCCGCGCCGCTGGCCGGGCCATCGACCCGGTGCCCGTGGTGCGGCTGTTCACGCCGGACGCGCATGTGACCTGGCTGCTGGCCGCACTCGATCCCGCCGATGGCGATACCGCCTGGGGTCTCATCGACCTGGGAATCGGGATGCCGGCGCAGGGAACCGTCAAGCTGTCCGAGCTGGCCGGCATCGTCGGGCCGCGCCAGCAGCCCGTGCTGCGCGACCGCTATTTCCGCCCCACACGCACGCTGTCGGAATACACCCGGCTGGCCGAGCGCGACGGCGCGATCCCGGACTGAATACGGCCGACTGTGACTTTTTCAGTCTGGCGTCATACCGGGCAGGTCTTAATCAGCATTCTTGCGGCGTAGCCCCACCAGTCTGATCCAAATAGACATGATGCCCAGCGCGGGCTGCGGCAGGCTGGCCTGTGCAGCACTCCAAGTTCGGGGCGCTGCCGCCGCATCATTGAGACGAATATCGCAACGCATCGGAGCCAATCGGTCTTGACAACCCCATTCGCCTTTTTAACCCATGACGCTCTGACGATGGCGATGTAGCGCGTAGTTCTTCCGTGGCGGCGAGTCCTGTTCGCAGGAGGAGGCGTCATGGTCAATCCTCATCACCTCGCGTATTGGTATCCGACTGCCGCATACCTGTATGTCTTTTGGCTGGATGCGCTCGCGCTCGCTTGGGAGTATTTGCGCAGGCATCCCGACTACCGGCTCGACTGGCTTCGCCGTCATCGCGGGCCAGACACAGCGCATCGCTGGGGTTTGCGCCTACTGGAAGACCCGGCGCTCGATGCGCGCGACGCGCATCCGGCCTGGCTGCCCGGCCATGCCGCCGTGGTGAAGCTCTACCCCGATGCCGATCCGCCACAGGATGCGGCGACCTTCGCGTTCTGGCGCATCCCCGGTCACAAGCAACTGCTCCATGACGGCAAAGGGCTGGCGCTGATCGCGCGCAGCCCAGGTCATTGCCTGCGCTTCGCGCTCGCGCCCGGCCTGGAAGACGGCATGGCCGTGGCCTATGCCCACCGCGGCGAGGCTGCCGCGCCTACGCGCGGTCATGCGCTCCAAGCGGCACTGGCGGCGGCCAAGCCCAGGCCGACACCTACCGCGCTGCTGGAACTGCACAGCTTGCAGGCGCTCGACGCGACCCTGGCGGGCGCGTCCTTGCGTGAAGTCGCGGAAGGACTGTTCGGCGTAGATGCCGCAGCCGATTGGTACAGCGATGGCGGGCTGCGCTCCAAGGTGCGCCGCCTGGTGCATCGCGGCGATGCGTTGATGCGCGGCGGCTACCGCCGGTTAGCACAGCTTCCGCCGCTTGAGAAGGGTCGTTTTGATGTGGATGCAAAACGGCCCTGATCTAAAACCCCTCGCTTCTTGAGACTGCCTCCATCCGGTCGCGCTGTGTGGCCGGGCGCTTTCAACCGATGGAGGTTCACACCATGCGTCCCGCTCCCTTGCGGCCTGCCGCCACTGTCTCGACCGCTGCCGCGCAGCCCCAACGCTATCTCACCAACGACGAAGCCGCCGAGTACCTGCGCTTGTCGCCGCGCACGCTGGAAAAGCAGCGCGTGATCGGCGGCGGCCCGCGCTTTCGCAAGTTCGGCCGGCGCGTCATGTACGCCGTGGCCGACCTCGATGCCTGGGCTGCCGACCGCAGCTTCGAGACGACTTCCGATCCCGAATACGCCGAGCACCACTCGGCCGACAGCCGTGCGCGCTGATCGGCGGCGCGCGGCAGGCCATCGCCATGTCCAGCACCGCGCTGCCGTCCCGGCAGCGGCCGTTGCAGGAGCGCGAACAACTCGACCTGTTCCGCGCCTTGCCCGGCGACATGGCGCCGCGCGACAGCCAGGATTTGATGGCCTATCCGTTCTTCTCGCTCGGCAAGTCCAAGCGGGTCAAGCCCATCGACTTCCGCGCGGGCAACGTCACGATCCGCGTGGAAGGCACGCAGGAGCACGGCATCGCCACGATTTGGGATGCGGACGTGCTGATATGGGCGGCCTCGCAGATCGTGGAAGCGAAGGACGCGGGCCTGCGGCCGTCGCGGCTGATGCAGGCCACGCCCTACGAGATTCTGCGCTTCATCGGGCGCGGCAAGTCGCTGCGCGACTACCAGCGCCTCAAGGCCGCGCTGGATCGCCTGCAATCGACCACGGTGGCCACGTCCATCCGCGAGACGACCGGGCGGCGCCTGCACCGTTTCTCGTGGATCAACGAATGGAAGGAACTGGCCGATGCCAGCGGCACGCCGCTGGGCATCGAGCTGATCCTGCCGGACTGGTTTTACGCGGGGGTGTTGGATGCTGCGCTGGTGCTGACCATCGACCCGGCGTACTTCCGGCTCACCGGCGGCATCGAGCGTTGGCTGTACCGCCTGGTGCGCAAGCACGGCGGCAAGCAGGCATACGGCTGGCAGTTCGACTTTCGCTACCTGCACCAGAAATCCGGCAGCACCGCCAAGCCTTACGACTTCGCCTGCGACCTGCGCGCGCTGGTCGCGCGGCAGTCGCTGCCCGGCTATGTCCTGGGCATCGAGCGGATGCCCGACAACGGCATGGAGTTGCTGACGTTCCGGCCCGTGCCGCAGACGGCACGGGGATAACTCCGGGAAAACTTGTGAATGGTGTCGTGCTATCAGGCGTGCGGGGTATCGTGCTATCAGGCGTGGGACTATCGTGCTATCAGGCGTGCCGATCGGCCGCAAACCCGCGCCAGCATTGGGTTTCGCGCCCCTCTAACTTCCCTAACTTAAATTCTCTAACTTTTAGTAGGGAAACGCCGCTGCGGTGGACAACCACCACGCGGCCACAAACGGCAGGCAATACCAGCCGGCAGCCGACAGGTTTTGCAGGCCAATCAAGGCAAGGCTTTCCAAGAGGGAGGGCCGCGCCATGATCGTCGCTCTGCTCAACCAGAAAGGCGGCGTGGGCAAGACCACGCTCGCCACACACATCGCCGGCGAGCTGGCGATGCGCGGCCAGCACGTCGTCCTGCTGGACGCCGACCCGCAGGGTTCATCGCTGGACTGGACACAGCGCAGAAGCCAGCAGGGTTTGCCAAGGTTGTTCAGCGCCGTGGGCCTGGCACGCGAAACGCTGCATCAGGAAGCACCAGAACTCGCCAGGCGGGCCGATCACGTCGTCATCGACGGCCCGCCACGCATCGCGGCACTGGCGCGCTCCGCGCTGCTGGCGGCCGAGCGCGTGCTGATCCCCGTGCAACCCAGCCCCTACGACCTGCGGGCCAGCGCCGAGATGGTGGCGCTGATCCGCGAGGCCCAGGTGTTCCGGCCTGCGCTGCGCGCGGCCTTCGTCATCAACCGGCGCGTCAGCACCACGATCATCGGGCGCGAGGCGCGGCAGTCGCTGGCCGACCAACCGCTGCCGGCGCTGCGCGCCGAGGTTCGCCAGCGCATCGTCTTCGCCGACAGCGTGGCCGCCGGTCGGCTCGCACGCGAGACGGCGCCGGACAGCGCCGCCGCGCGTGAAATCACCGCGCTGGTGGACGAACTGCTGCGGTGGCCGACATGACCGAGAAGCCGCCACCGAACAGCAGACGCACGGCAAAGCGCGTCGGCATCGGCGCGCGTCCGCCCGCGAATCCGCAAGCCGAGGCGTGGATTCGCCAAGGCGACGCCGATGCGCTGGGCAAGGGCGACCTCTACACCGCCCGCCTGACCCTCGACATCACGCCCGCGCTGCGCGCGCGCATCAAGGTGTCGGCCTTCACGCAAGGCGTGACCGTGGCCGATCTGCTGCGCGGCCTGCTGGAGCGGGAGTTTCCCGAGCATCGCAGGGAGAACACCCCATGACCGCATCCGCTTCGCCTGCCGCTGGCGCGGCTACGGCTGCGCTCGCAGCTCCTTCCGGCCATCCTGCCAGGGCGCCGCTGACGCGCGTGGCACTGGCCTACATCGAACCGCGCTTCAAGCTCTACCTGCGCTTCGGCGAACCTGCGCGCACGCACCAGCTCGACCGCTGGCGGCGCTGCGCGGTGTTCCTGCCGCGTGCAATGTTCTGCCGCGTGCGCTGGGAAGCAAACGACTACGGCACGATCCGCTGGCAACTCATGGTGATGCAAGCCGCCACGCCGCTGGACGACATGCAGCGCATCCCCGGTGTGCGGCCGGGCGCACGCCTGCTGCTGCACGCCGAAGGCGAAAACACGGTGCGGGCCGTGCTGGAACGCATCGACGGCATCGAAGGGCAAGGCATCGTCGCCATCGACGTGTCACCCGCGTACTGGCGCACGCTGGGCAACCGTCTGGCGGCCCGCCTGGCGCTGCCCGAATACACCGCCGAGCGGCACGCCGCCTGGCTGGCCGGAAGGGCGCTGCCATGACGACCCAATCCAACACCACATGCACGCACGAAGTCGCGCCGCATCCTCGCTCGCGCCTGCGCGTTCGCATCGTGCTGGCGGGCTTCGCTGCCGTCGGCCTCGCTGCGCTGGCCTGGGCGGTGTTCGTGTCGCCGCTGCCGCGTCTGACCTACAACCCGTCCGACAGCGTGGCGGTCGGCTGGTATCGCATCGAACCGTTCGACCCGCGCACCGCCTCGCTGCCACGTCCGTTGTCCGTGGACAGCATCGTGCTGGTGCCGCTGCCCGACAGGGCCGCCATGCTGGCTGCGCAGCGCGGCTACCTGCCGACCCGCGTTCCGCTGCTCAAACGTGTGGGCGCAGTCGCGCCGCAACACGTTTGCATCGTCGCCGGGCAGGTACGCATCGACGGCGTGCCTGCGGCCGCCGCGCTGCCTACTGACCGGCTGGGCCGGCCGCTGCCATCCTTGCAGCTTTGCCGCCGCCTCGAACCCGGCGAACTGTTCCTGTTGAGCGTGACCAATCCGGCATCGTTCGACAGCCGTTATTTCGGCCCGGTCAGCGCATCCGCCGTGATCGGCGTCGCGGACCCGGTCTGGCTGGAGACACGCCCATGATGGCCGCCGATTCACTGCACGTTGCCGTGCCTCTCATCGTGCCATCGGGCATGCCGTTCCGGCTGCCGCCGCCGTGTCGTCGCGCGTGCAGCGCGGGCGCATTCGCGCCGCGCTTCGCGCAACATCCGGCGCAGCCGTCCAGCGTGCAGGCGTCTTGCCTCGAACGCGCCTGGCCTGCGGCCATTGGCGCGTTCGCCGGCGTGCTGGCTGCAAGCAGCACAGCGCCGCCGGGCCGCCGACGCCCGGAGCGACAGCGAAGGGCAAAGGCGGAAGGCAAGACAAAAGGACGCGGCACCGGGCCGCGTCGAAAGCCTGTCTGCACATGGGGGTGGCGCGGCACGGAGCGGCTTCGCCGCCGTGCCGCTTGGGGCGCGAAGCCCGCGCCGATGCGGGCATGTCTGCGTGCTTCGCACGACCGGACACGCCGGAGCTTACAGGGAACGCAGCCATGAGCGACCGCCGCGACGACGATTTCCGCATCCGCCCCAGCGCCCCGAAGAACCGGGGCCAGGGCTTCGTCTCCAAGGTGCTCAAGCAGGCGGGCAAAGCCAGCAGCGGCAAGTCCTCGGTGCGCCGTCCCGCATCCAGCGGCAGCGGCGCACGCGCTGGCCAGCGCCCAGGCTCGCGCCTCGGGCGCGGCCACACAGCGGCTCGCTTCGCGGGCGCGAAGCTCACGCCCATGTCGCGGCGCGTGACCATCAAGACGCTGCTGGTCAATCAGCGCAACGCCAGCCCGCAATCGCTCGCCAAGCACCTGCGCTACATCGAGCGCGACGGCGCCGGCCGCGATGGCGAGCCGGGCCGGGCCTACGGGCCGCAGGCCGACGACGCCGACCTCGACGCTTTCAAGGAACGCTGCGCCGACGACAGGCACCATTTCCGCTTCATCGTCTCGCCCGAGGACGGCGCCGAACTGGACGACCTGCGCACCTACACCCGGCATCTGGTGAGCCGCATGGAAGCCGACCTGGGCACGCGGCTGGATTGGGTGGCGGTGGATCACTGGAACACCGACAACCCGCACACTCACCTGATCGTGCGCGGGCGTGACGACACCGGCAAAGACCTCATCATCGCGGGCGACTACATCGCGCACGGCTTTCGCCATCGCGCCGCCGAGCTGGCGACCGAATGGCTGGGGCCACGCACCGAGCTGGAGATCCAGCAGACCTTGCAGCGCGAGGTGGCGCAAGAGCGATGGACGAGCCTGGATCGCACCCTGCAACGCGAGGCCGGCGAGGACGGCCGAGTGCAGATCGGACGCTTCAACGAACCGCGGCTGCAACGCCAGCGCCTACTGTTGATCGGTCGCCTGCAACGCTTGCAGCGCATGGGCCTCGCCGACGAGATGCAGCCGGGCACCTGGGCCGTCCATGCCGACGCGGAAAAGACTCTGCGCGCGCTGGGCGAGCGTGGCGACATCATCCGCACCATACAGCGGGCCATGCGCGGCGAGCCGCGCGAGCTGGCGGTGTTCGAGCCGAGCGACGACGGCCGAACCATCATCGGCCGCGTGGCCGCGAAGGGGCTGGCCGACGAGCTGCGCGACCGGGGCTATCTGGTCATCGACGGCGTGGACGGCAAGGCCCACTACGTCGCGCTGAACGCCCGCGACGAGCTGGCGAACTATCCGATCGGCGCCGTGGTGGAAGTGAAGGGATCGGCCGACGTGCGCGCGGCCGACAAGAACATCGCCGCGCTGGCGAGTGATGGCCTCTACCGTGCCGACCATCACTTGGCCGTGGCGCAGGGTCAGGCCGTGCCGGGCCGCGACCCGCACGAAGTCGTAGCAGCCCACGTCCGGCGCCTGGAAGCCCTGCGCCGGGCGGGCATCGTGGAGCGCGTGGCCGAGGGGCTATGGAAAGTGCCGGACGATCTGCCCGAGCGTGGCCGCCAGTACGACGCGCAGCGCCTAGGCGGTGTGGCCGTGGAGCTGAAATCGCACCTGCCGATTGAGCGGCAGGCCCGCGTGATAGGTGCCACCTGGCTCGACCAGCAACTGATCGGCGGCGGCTCGGGGCTGGGCGACCTGGGCTTTGGCGCAGACGCCAAGCAGGCGATGCAGCAACGCGCCGACTTCCTGGCCGAACTGGGGCTGGCCGAGCGACGCGGACAGCGCGCGATCCTGGCGCGCAACCTGCTGGGCACGCTGCGCAATCGGGAGCTGGCGCAGGCCGCCAAGGGCATTGCGGCCGAAACCGGCCTGGAACACCGGCCTGTGGGCGACGGTCAGCGCGTGGCCGGCATCTACCGGCGCAGCGTCATGCTCGCCAGTGGACGCTACGCGATGCTGGACGATGGCATGGGGTTCAGCCTGGTACCGTGGAAGCCCGTGATCGAGCAACGGCTGGGACAGCAGATTGCCGCAACGGTGCGCGGTGGTGGCGTGTCGTGGGAGATGGGGCGGCAGCGCGGGCTGTCAATCAGCTAGTGCTAACTCATGTATTTCGCTTTGTTTGCAAACCTCCGTCAATTCCGAGAGCGCGCAGTGCCAATGTGATTTCAACTCACGTATCGCGTTGTTTCCACGTTCAGTCAGAACAATTTCGATAACTCTGCGGTCATGCGTGCGATCCAAACGCTCTTGCGCCGTTCTTTGGATCATGCCCTTATTCTCAAGACGGTCTAATAGCCTAGTAACCGAGGCAGAATCGACTGCCAGGCTACGAGCCAAAGTGCTAGGCGTACATGCTGGAGTGACCGACATCTGGTGTAGCGCCATCACCTGCACAGCGGTCAAACCAAACGGAGCAGCCACGCGATTCAGCACTTGATTCCTTGCTGTGAAAAGCCGCGTGATGGCCGTAGAAAGCGCCATCACCCTAAGGGCAACGTCTGATTTCTCCGTGCCGGTTGCCCCATTCGGCATCATGATCGGGAGCGTCTACTGGGCGCTTCCTCACCGCAACCATAGGCACGCATGAATGTCACCACGGCTGCGTTCGCCCACTGGTCAATCTGCGCCGAGGAAGGTGCGGCATCCGGATGAGTCAGGCACTGAAGCTGGGGTTCGCCGCGAACCAAGTTGATGAACAGGCTCGCGGCAGTGTCACGGCCAATTTCTCCAAGATCGACTTCGCCGGACGCTGCCGCTCTGGCCAGTTGTTCGGACACCATCGTCGTCATCACCTGCGGGCCGGCCAGATAGAACGTCCGTGCGAGCTGGGGAAAGCGTGGGCCTTCGGCGATCACGACGCGGAAGACAGCCAGCCCGCCCGGAGACAGCACGATGTTCAAGTAGGCCCGAGCCAACAGGGTCAACGTTTCTCGCAGCTTCCCCGGGCGGAACTCGATGCCCTGCACCGTGTTCGTGAACGCTGCACATTCGGCTTCGATTACCGCGGTGAAGAGTGCTTCCTTGTTCGCGTAGTGCGCGTAAACCGTGGACTTGGACACGCCAGCCTCGCGCTGGATCATGTCGGTTGTTGCCGCGCTGAACCCATGGGTCAGGAAGACGTTTCGCGCAGCGCGCAGAACGGTGAGAGCCTTGGCGTTCAGCTCGCCGCTGCTCGGCGGCGGGGCGGTCATGACTTGGTTGGTTCGTCGCATCTGCTTGGGTCGGAAGTTTTGACACGGTGGCCAGGATTCTATATAGTACCAAACCGCTCGGTACGCATCAACCTAACCATTCGTCTCACAGGCATCTGCACCTAAGCAGGTTTCTTGTGAGCCGTCGGCTTAACTTTTATCGTAAATCACACCGAGCGGTTCGGTACTATTCGCGCATTGGATAAACCTTCATGACGTCACAACCGCTGCTCTCACAACTGCTGCGACAAGCAGGCACGGCGCTCTGCACGATCTCACTGGTCGGCTGTGCGGTGGGTCCTGACTTCGTGAAACCCGACGACAGGCTTGCAGCCGTTCAACTGTCGCCCAGGGCGGATTACGCGCAGGCTCAGGAAACATCCGCTGCGAACTTCCCATCGTCATGGTGGACGCTGTTCAACGATGACGTGTTAGCGGATCTGCAAGCCCGTGCGCAGGCGGGCAACCTGAACCTGCAGATCGCTTCCGAGCGCATTGAGCAAAGCCGGGCGCAGTTGGGGATTGCTTCCTCGCTGCTGCTGCCCAGCGTGGGCGCATCGGCAGGCTATTCCCGCGAGGCCCTCAGCGAGCACGGCAAGTTTGCCGCGTTGGGTGCACCGACGAGCGCGAGCGATTTCTGGCAGTTGGGATTCGACGCCAGTTGGGAACTCGATCTGTGGGGCCGCGCGCGGCGATCGCGCGAAGGCGCCGCAGCCGCCTTCGAGGCCACTGTGTATGAGCGCGAGGCGGCACGGGTGGCCTTGTCCGCCGAAGTGGCCCGCACCTACCTCCAATTGCGAGGAACGCAGGCGCAACTGGACATCACCCGGCAGAACCTGGAGGTCGCCGATCGCACCCTGCGCCTTGCCGAAAGCCGTGAGCGCAACGGTGTCGCCACGCGCTTTGAAACCGCTTCGGCGCGCGCGCAACTGGCAACGGTGGAGGCGCTGGTGCCAGAACTGGTCCAGCGCCGCAACACGCTGATGAACGCCTTGGCACTGCTGCAGGGGGAGGAGCCGCGCGCCCTCGATGCGCAGTTGCTTGAGGCGATGCCCTTGCCTTCGCTTCCTTCCAATGTGCCGGTGGGCCTGCCCTCCGAATTGGCGCACAGGCGGCCGGACATACAGCGCGCCGAAGCCCAGCTCCATGCCGCGACGGCGGCCATCGGCGTCGCCAAGGCCGATTTCTACCCGCGGATCGGCTTGCGGGGAAGAGTCGGCGTCGAGGCCTTCGAGTTCAACGACCTCGACAGTTGGGATTCCCGGTTCTTCTCCGTTGGCCCGACAGTCTATCTCCCGATCTTTCAGGGCGGTCGTTTGAAGCAGCGCCTGGCGCTGAACGAGGCACGGCAAAGAACAGCCGCCATTGCCTATCGGCAGACGGTGCTGCAAGCCTGGCATGAAGTGGACAACGCCCTGGACGCCTGGGCAGCCCAGCAGCACCGACATGCCGAATTGCTGGTTTCGTATGAACAGAACAAGCAGGCGCTGCATGCTGCCGAGCGCGGCTATCAGGAAGGCGCTGCCGACTACCTGAATGTCCTGGCCGCGCAGCGTGGCGTCCTTGCCAGCCAGACCAGCCTCAATGCCAGCGCCACCAACGCCGCGCTCACCCTGGTCAATCTCTACAAGTCGCTGGGCGGTGGCTGGGACCCTGACGCACTCACATCCGACCGGCAGGCCGGCGGCGATGCGCCCCTGACGACCACTGCGTCGTCTGCCACCTCGCCATCAAAGGCCGGCCAATGAGTGCCGCAGCGTTGCAGCCGACAGCGGCGCCACCCGCACCCGCTGCTGCGGCAGCCCCGCCGAAGCGGGCGATCGCCGGGCTGGTCGGCATCCTCATCGCGGCCATGATGGCCGGACTGAACAACCGCGTGGGCGCGTTGGCGCTGGCGGACGTGCGTGGCGCGCTGGGCTTCGGCCTGGACGACGCCTCCTGGCTCACGACCGTCTATAGCGCCGGCGAAGTGATCGCCATGCCGTTTGCGGCATGGTTCGCCATCACGCTCTCAGTGCGCCGCTTCGAGCTGTGGATGATCGGCGCATGCACCTTGCTGGCGGTGTGCATTCCCTTCATCCATGACCTCGATCTGCTGCTGGCCATGCGCTTCCTGCAAGGCATCGCCAGCGGCACGATGATTCCCGTGCTGATGATGGCGGCGTTGAAGTTCCTGCCACCCCACATACGGCTGCACGGACTGGCGCTGTATGCACTGACGGCCACCTTCGCCCCCAACCTCTCGATCTGGCTGGCGGGGCAATGGACGGATGGCCTGTTCGATTGGCGCTGGGTGTACTGGCAAATCCTTCCGCTCGCGGCCATTGCCGCCTTGTTGATCGGATGGGGCCTGCCGAAAGACCCGATCCAGACAGACCGCTTCCCGCAGGCCAACTGGCCGGGCATGGCTTTCGGCATGCCGGCATTTGCCCTGATTACCGTCGCCCTGGATCAGGGCGTGCGGCTGGACTGGTTCAACTCCCCCCTCATCGTCGTCTCATTGGTGGCCGGGCTGACGCTGCTGGCGGCCTATCTGCTGACGGAGTGGTATCACCCGGCGCCGTTCATCAAATTGCAGATGCTCAGCCGCCGCAACCTGGCGTTGGGCTTCACCTTGTTCATCTGCCTTCTGGTCGTGCTGACCTCTGGCGTGATGTTGCCGATGACCTATCTCGGGCCGCTCCAAAGCTACCGACCGCTTCAGATGGCACCAATCGGGCTCATCGTCGCGCTGCCTCAACTGGTCCTGGGTTCCGTGGTGGCGCTGTTCCTGTACCGGAAATGGGTCGATGCCCGATTCGTGTTCGCGGGCGGCCTGCTGCTGATCGCCCTGGCGTGCTTCTTTGGTGCGCAATTGACTTCCGATTGGAACCGCGACCAGTTCGTTATGACGCAGACGCTGCAAGCCTTTGGCCAGCCCATGGCTGTCGTCTCGATGCTGTTCCTGTGTACCAGCGTCGTACATCCCAGCGAAGGCCCGTATGTGTCGGGGAACATCAACACGCTGCGCGCCCTGGGGTCGGTACTCGGGGGCGCGGTGGTTGGGCAACTCGTGACCGTGAGACAGCGGTTCCACGCGGAAATGCTGCTGGACCACGCTGCGTTGGTAGGCAACTCCGTCCCGCTTGCTCCGGAGCCCGCTCAACTGATGGGAATCATCGGCCAGCAGGCGCTGGTGCTGTCGGTCGCGGATGCCTATCGCGTGCTGGGCGTTCTGGCGCTGGTGATGGTTCCCTTCGTACTGCGGCTGACCTACATTCCCGCGCCCGACTTGCAGGCCCCCGCTTCTCATTCCACACCGTCGTCGTCCCAAGGATAGTTTCACCATGGCAATGCCGAAGAAAGCCAAGATCACCAGTGCCGTGCTGCTGCTCGCAGTCGCAGCGGGCTGTGTCATTTATCTGAATCGTCCCGAGTCCAGCGCATCGACCCAATCCACGGACGACGCCTATGTACAGGCTGATTTCACCCTCGTCGCGCCCCAGGTGTCGGGAGTGATCGGCAAGGTACTGGTCGAAGAAAACCAGCCAGTGAAGGCAGGGGATTTGCTCGCAGCCATCGACGACCGGGATTTCATCGTTGCGGTGGATGCGGCAAAGGCACAAGTCGCCGCCGCCGAGGCCAGCGTCGCGGGGCTTGCCGCGCGTGTGGCGCAGCAAGAAACCGCGATCCGCCAAGCGCAGGCAGCCGTTGCGGTGGACGATGCCGAACTCAAACTGGCAGAGGCCAACCAAAAACGCTATCGCAACTTGGCAGCCGATGGATCTGGTTCGATCCAGGCACAACAACAGGCCGAAGCGCAGTTGGCCATTCGGCTGGCCAGCCGGGACAAGAACCGCGCGGGCCTGCAAGCGGCGCGGCAGCAAACGGACATCCTGAAAGCCGATCTTGAAAAGGCCAAGGCTGCGCTTTCTCAAGCGCAGGCCGCACAGGCGGCTGCGGAGTTGAAGCTTTCCTATACCCAAATCACCGCGCCCATCAACGGCATGATCGGCCAGAAGTCGGTACGTGTCGGCGCATTCGTGAATGCTGGCAAGCCGTTGCTGGCGGTGATTCCACTCGATGCCCTCTATATCACGGCCAACTTCCGCGAGACGCAGTTGGCGCGTGTACGGGCCGGACAATCGGTGGACATCAAGGTGGACGCCTTGCCGGGTGCCGTACTGAAGGGAACCGTGGAAAGCCTGGGGCCGGCCAGTGGCGTCAGCTATTCGGCTGTCGCGCCACACAACGCCACGGGCAACTTCACCAAGATCGTCCAGCGCCTGCCTGTGCGCATTCGCATCGACCCCGACCAGCTTGACGCTGCAAACCTGCGCGTCGGCATGTCCGTGACGCCGAAGATCCGCATCGGTGAATAGCGTCATTAGCCCAACGTGAGGACCCATGCAAATGAGGCAATACCGTTATCGCGTAACTCTGGAGCAATTGACTGATTCACATGGCGTTCCCACCGATCGCAAGCCTCTACAGTTTGAGGTTGGAAATCATGACGACATCATCTCTGTCGTGACGTGGATTCGCAGCAGAGGTGATTTCAGTAGCCAGGCGGAAGCCGCTGCTTTTGGAGTTGGGTTGAAGTTATTTGGTGGAGCCATCTTGGCAAACAAGGATGACCCGCTTCTGTCTTCGTTCCTGCCGCAGCTATATCAATTCGTGAAGGATTTCAAGGCAGGATCAAGCGACATCCAAGGAAAAGATTGATTCGGCTTCTCTGCGCGACACGGGATATGAATCACTATGGAGCTTCGTCACCTTCGATACTTTCTGGCCGTGGCCGAAGAACTCCGCTTCGCTCGCGCAGCGGAGAAGCTGCATATTGAACAATCGCCGCTGTCGCGGGCCATCAAGGAACTGGAAGAAGAACTCGGCGTGGCGCTGTTTGCCCGTACCACGCGCAGCACGCGGCTAACCCATGCCGGAACATTGTTCTTGGAGCATGTGCGTCGTGTGTTCGCTGCCCTGGAACAAGCGCGTGACAGCGTGAAAGCGGCGGCTAATGGCTTTCATGGGCAATTACGTGTGGCCATGTCGGATGGCATCACGCCGTCGCGCTTGCCGGCCTTACTGGCGTTGTGTCGTCAGGAAGAACCCGAGGTCGAAATTCGCTTCTTCGAGGTGCCGTTATCACAGCAGATCAAAGGGCTTCATGATGATCTGTACGACGTGGGGTTTGCCCAATCCGACGAAGTAGGCGATGGCATCGTCGCCGTGCCCGCTTGGAGCGATGCGCTCATGGTGGCGGTTCCCGCCCGCCATCCGCTGCTGGCCCACAAGCGCATTCCCTTGGACGAGTTGCTGCGCTATCCGCTGGTCCTGTGCGATCCGCAAGTGTGTGAAGGCCATGCCAAGCACGTTGAACGAGTGCTGCGTCGTGCTGACATGGAGCCGCTCATCGCAGAACGAGTTGCCACGTGCGATCTGATGATGGCACTGGTATCGGCCGGCTTCGCGCTCGGGTTGGCGGGCGCTGCACACATTGCCACCAGCCGTGAGCTAGGTGTCGTGGCCCGGCCGCTGGCGTCGCGCGTTCCGCCGCTTACGACCTACTTGCTTCGTCTTGACGGTGATCCGTCCGACGAACTGACACGGTTCATTGAGCGCGTACAGGCCATCGAACTGCCGGAAACTCCCAGGCCCATACGAGGCCGCAACCCTGATCCCCCGGAGGAATTGATGCCATGAAGAAGATCATTCCGTTCTTGCTGGTGACTACCTTGGCCGCTTGCGGCCAATCAGAGGCACCTCAGAAAGCTGCCGATTCGGAGGCAAGCATTCCGACGGTGGAAGAACTGGCGGCCAACCCCGACCGGCTCAAGGAACTGCGCCAGCAATGCAAGACCGACCGCTCCAAGCTGGGCGACGTGCTGTGCAACCGGGTAGCAGAAGCCACGCGCAAACGGTTCTATGGCGACGGAGAAACGCCCTACACACCGCCGAAAGAGTCGCCAAAGTTCTGATTGTTGGCCGTTCGCCGATTCGCCTTCACTTTTTTCTCGACACGCCGCAATGCGCCCGCGCTTGCGGCGTTTTTCTTTGGCTCGCCACCGCACTCATTCTTTCTTTTTCCTCGACCTTTCTGCTCTAAACGGTCTTTGACCGGCACTGACCCGGCACCGATCCTGACGCCTGCGGCACGCCCTTGTGCCGCTTCTTCCATGAGGAATCAGCGCAGGAGAAATCGGAGGCCAGGTCATGCAAGGGACGAACGTGCTGTTCGGTCAGATTGCCGTGGTATTCGGCATCTTGATCGCCGGCGTGTGGGGCGCCACACAATGGACAGCAGCCGCCCTTGGCTATCAAGTACGCCTTGGCTCGCCCTGGTTCGATTTTCTTGGCACGCCGATCTACCACCCGTGGAAGTTGTTTGAGTGGTGGTTCGTTTTCGATGCTTACGCGCCGCGCGTGTTCGATACCGGCGGCGCCATCGCGGGCGGCAGTGGGTTATTGGCGGTGGTCGTCGCCATCGGCATGTCGATCTGGCGATCGCGGCAGTCGCGCCTGGTCACGACTTACGGCTCGGCCCGCTGGGCGAACGCGGATGACATTCACAAGGCGGGCCTGACGCAACCGGCCGGCGTTTTCCTCGGCCAGCACGGCCGCCAGTACCTGCGCCACGAAGGCCCGGAACACGTCCTGACCTTCGCGCCCACGCGCTCGGGCAAAGGTGTCGGTCTGGTGGTGCCGACGCTGCTGTCCTGGCCCGCGTCGGCCGTCATCCACGACATCAAGGGCGAAAACTGGCAGATCACCGCCGGCTGGCGCTCGCGCTTCTCGCATTGCCTGCTGTTCAACCCGACCGATGCGAAGTCAGCGGCCTACAACCCGCTGCTGGAGGTTCGGCGCGGCGCGCATGAAGTGCGCGACGTGCAGAACATCGCGGACATTCTGGTCGATCCCGAAGGCGCGCTGGAGAAGCGCAACCATTGGGAAAAGACCTCGCACGCGCTGCTGGTCGGGGCCATCCTGCATGTCCTCTACGCGGGCGAAGACAAGACGCTGCGCGGCGTCGCCAACTTTCTGTCCGACCCGGCCAGCCCGTTCGAGCTGACCTTGCACCGGATGATGACCACGCCGCACCTCGGCGATGGGCCGCATCCGGTCGTCGCATCGGCGGCGCGTGAAGTCCTCAACAAGAGCGACAACGAACGCTCGGGCGTGCTGTCCACGGCCATGTCGTTCCTCGGCCTGTACCGCGATCCGACCGTGGCCGAAGTCACATCGCGCTGCGACTGGCGCATCGCAGACCTGATCGCGGCCGGGCATCCGGTGTCGCTGTATCTGGTGGTGCCGCCTTCGGACATTTCGCGGACGAAGCCGCTTATCCGCCTGATCCTCAACCAGATCGGGCGACGCCTTACCGAATCGCTCGATGGCTCCGATGGCATCGCGCGCCGCCACAAGCTGCTGCTGATGCTCGATGAGTTCCCGGCGCTGGGGCGCCTGGATTTCTTCGAGACGGCGCTGGCCTTCATGGCCGGCTACGGCATCCGCAGCTTCCTCATCGCGCAGTCGCTCAACCAGATCGACAAGGCGTATGGGCAGAACCATTCCATCCTCGATAACTGCCACGTCCGCGTGACGTTTGCGACGAACGACGAACGCACCGCCAAGCGCATTTCCGAGACGCTGGGTACGGCCACCGAGTTGCGCGCGCAGCGCAACTACGCTGGCCACCGGCTCGCGCCGTGGCTCGGGCATCTGATGGTGTCGCGCCAAGAAACAGCGCGCCCGCTGCTGACGCCCGGCGAGGTGATGCAGCTTCCGCCCGACGAGGCAGTAGTGATGGTGTCCAGCGTGGCGCCGATCAAGGCCAGGAAGCTGCGCTACTACGCGGACAGCAATTTCAAGCAGCGCGTGCTGCCGCCGCCCACGCTGGCGGATGGGCAGTACGCCGACGCGCCGCCGCTGCGCCCCGACGACTGGAGCGGGTTGGCGATTCCGGTCGTGCCAGCCGCGCCTGTGACCGATACCGCCGAAGGCTTCGGCGCATCGACCGACGACGGCGGCCCACGCCGTCAGCCCGAACTCTCGGAAACCGTCGCCTATGACCCCGACCTGGCCGCGCCTGCGGCCGACCTCGCGCTGCTCGATGACGACGACGACCTGCCGCTTCCCCTTCCTCGCCAGCTTGATCCGGCCATGCAGCGCACGGCCCGGCTGGCTTCCCTCGACCCCAACGACGGAATCGAGCTATGAGCCACTACCGCCTCAACCTGTTCATCCAGCCGGAGCACGCCAAGCGCCTGGACGAGCTGGCCGCCAAGAAAGGCGTATCCAAGTCCAGCATCGTAGCCGCTGCTTTGGCGTCCTGGTTGTCGCCGGACGCAGCAGACCAGCGCGAGGCGGCAGTCGCCAAGCGCCTTGATCGCCTGTCGCGCCAAGCCGAGCGCCTGGAGCGCGACCAGAACATCCAGATCGAGACGCTGGCGCTGTTCATCCGCTACTACCTCACGGTCAGCACACCAGTCCCCGAGGCTCACCAAGAGGCCGCCCGCGCCCAGGGCAAGGCGCGCTTCGAGCAGTTCGTTGAACAGTTGGGCCGCCACCTGCTGCGCGGGCGCAGCCTGGTGCGCGACGTGGTGGAAGAACTGCATCCCGACCCGATGCGGATGGAGGACGCGGCGGCAGCCGCGCAAGCGCAGGAGCGTGCGTCATGAGCGCCGCTCCGCAGTCCATGAGCGCCACGTCGCTCGACCGTCGCATCCAGATGCTGCGCACAGCGATGGGGCCGCTGATCGCCACCGCGCTCGAAGACCCGGACGTGGTGGAAATCATGCTCAACCCCGATCGCACCCTTTGGGTAGATCGGCTGTCGTCGGGCCGCGCGCCGATGGGCGTGGAGCTGTCCGAAGCGGACGGCGAGCGAATCATCCGCCTCGTGGCCGCCCACGTCGGCGCGGAGGTGCATCGCGGCCAACCACTGCTGTCGGCCGAGTTGCCCGAAACGGGCGAACGCTTCGAGGGCATCTTGCCGCCCGCCTCACCGGGGCCGGCCTTCGCGTTGCGCAAGCGCGCCATCGGCGTGATCCCGCTGGAGCGATACGTCATCGACGGCATGATGACCAGCGCCCAGGCGGGCTTTCTCGTTCGCGCGGTGCGCGAGCGGCAGAACGTCTTGATCGCCGGCGCCACCAGCAGCGGCAAGACCACGCTCGCCAATGCCTTGCTCGCGGAGATCGCCGCCACGGGCGACCGCGTGCTGGTGCTCGAAGACACGGTGGAGCTGCAATGCGCGGCTCGCGACCACGTACCGCTGCGCACGCGCGCAGGCGTGGTGTCCATGACGGAGCTGGTGCGTTCGTCCATGCGCCTGCGCCCGGATCGTGTCGTCGTCGGCGAGGTGCGCGGCGCCGAGGCACTGGATCTCATCAAGGTGTGGGGCACGGGCCACCCCGGCGGCATCGCCACGATCCATGCCGGCTCCGCGCTCGGCGCGCTGCTGCGCCTGGAGCAACTGATTCTCGAAGTGGCGGTGAACCCGCCGCGTGCGCTGATCGCCGAGGCGGTCAACGTGGTGATCCACATCGCCGGGCGCGGGCGCAAGCGCCGCATCGAGAGCATTGCCCGCGTCGTCGGCTTCGACGGCGTGGGCTACCAACTGGCGGATGCCCTGGAAACGCCGTTCCCCGAGCTGCTGCCGATCCCCAATGCCGCACCTGCTGCGGCGACATCCCTGTCCCCTGACTCTCTTGGAGAACTGCCATGACACACGCCCATGCTTTCCGTGTTTCCGTAAATCCGCCTTCCCACCTGGCCGAGCTGTCCGGCTTCGCGCGGTTGCGCAGTCTGGCCCGCCCTGCGGCGCAAGGGCTGCTGCTGGCCGCGCTGCTGCTGTTCCTGGCCGGAACCGCGCAGGCCGCCGGTTCCTCGATGCCGTGGGAAGGCCCGCTGCAATCCATCCTTGAATCCATCCAGGGGCCGGTGGCGCGCATCGTCGCGGTCATCATCATCATCGCCACCGGCCTCGCGCTCGCCTTCGGCGACACGTCGGGCGGCTTCCGCAAGCTGATCCAGATCGTGTTCGGTCTGACCATCGCATTCGCGGCTTCGAGCTTCTTCCTGTCGTTCTTCAGCTTCTCCGGCGGGGCTGTCGTATGAGCGCCCCGGATACCTTCGCGGCCGGGTTCGAGGTGCCTTTGCACCGCTCGCTCACCGAGCCGATCTTGCTGGGCGGTGCGCCGCGCACCGTGGCGATTGCCAACGGCACGCTGGCTGCCGCTGTGGGGCTGGGCCTGCAACTCTGGATTCCCGGTGCCGTGCTCTGGATCGTCGGCCATTCGCTGGCGGTGTGGGGAGCACGCGTCGATCCGCAGTTCATGCAGGTCTTTGCGCGACACATCAAGCATCGCCCGCTGCTGGACGTGTGAGGGGAGGACGCCGCGATGCTGAACCTCGCCGAATACCGCCAGCGCCCGGCGCTGCTCGCCGACTGGCTGCCCTGGGCCGGGTTGGTCGCGCCGGGCATCGTCTTGAACAAGGACGGCAGTTTCCAGCGCACGGCCCGGTTTCGTGGGCCTGACCTCGACAGCGCGACGCAAGGCGAGCTGATCGCCACGTCGGCGCGGTTGAACAACGCGCTGCGTCGCATGGGGTCGGGCTGGGCGCTGTTCATCGAGGCCGAGCGCCGGCCCGCTGCCGACTATCCGCACTCGGAGTTTCCCGAGCCGCTGTCGTGGCTGGTGGACGAGGAACGCCGCGCCACCTTCGAGGAATCAGGCAACCACTTCGAGAGCGGCTATCACCTGACGCTGGTGTACCTGCCGCCCGAGGAATCGCGCGCCCGTGCGGCGGGGATGCTGTACGAGAACCGGCCCACCGACGGCGTGGACTGGCGCGAGCGGCTGCAAGCCTTCGTCGCGGAAACGGATCGCGTCTTTGACCTGCTCGATGGCGTGATGCCGGAAATCGCCTGGCTCGATGACGGCCAGACACTGACCTACCTGCACGCCACCATCTCGACGCGGCGCTATCGCGTCGGCGTGCCCGAAGTGCCGTTCCACATCGACGCGCTGCTGACCGACTCCGCACTGGTCGGCGGCCTGGCGCCCATGCTTGGCGACCAGCACCTGCGCGTGGTGTCGGTGCGGGGCTTCCCGACCTCGACCTGGCCGGGGATTCTGGACGACCTCAACCGCCTCGGTTTTGCGTACCGCTGGAGTACGCGCTTTCTCTGCCTGGACAAAGCCGAGGCGGAAAAAGAACTTTCCCGCCTTCGTCGCCAGTGGTTCGCCAAGCGCAAGAACGTCGTCGCGCTGCTGCGCGAAACGATCTTCCAGCAGGAAAGCCCGCTGGTCGATACCGACGCCAGCAACAAGGCGGCTGACGCCGATGCCGCCTTGCAGGAACTGGGCAGCGATCAAGTCGCCTTCGGCTACCTCACCGCCACGGTGACGGTGCTCGATGCCGACCCGGCCGTAGCCGACGAGAAGCTGCGCATGGTGGAGCGCGTCATCCAGGGCCGGGGCTTCGTCACCATTCCCGAAACCCTCAACGCCGTGGATGCCTGGCTGTCGTCCCTTCCCGGCAATGCATACGCGAACGTGCGCCAGCCCATCGTCTCGACGCTGAACCTGGCGCACATGATGCCGCTGTCGGCGGTATGGGCTGGCCCAGAGAAGAACGAACACCTCGACGGCCCGCCGGCCATCGTCACCCGCACCGATGGCGCCACGCCATTCCGATTTGTTACGCACATCGGCGACGTGGGGCACATGGCCGTGGTCGGCCCGACCGGCATGGGCAAATCCGCATTTCTAGCCGTGTTGGCGATGCAGTTTCGCCGCTATCCGCGTTCGCGCATCTTCGCATTCGACATGGGGCGCTCGATGCGCGCCACGATCCTCGGGCTGGGCGGCGAGCACTACGACCTGGGTGTCGATGGCGGCATCGCGTTCCAGCCGCTCGCGCGCATCGAGCGCGATGGCTATCGCACCTGGGCGGCCGAGTGGGTGGAAGGCCGGCTGCTGCATGAAGGCGTGGCGGTCGGACCCGACGAGAAGGCGGCCATCTGGTCGGCGCTGGGCAGCCTTGTCGGTGCGCCGCTGGAGCAGCGCACGATGACCGGCCTGTCGGTGCTGCTGCAATCGAACGCGCTGCGCCAGGCACTCGCGCCCTACGTGCTCGGTGGCGCGCACGGCAAGCTGCTGGACGCCGACCACGACCGGCTGGGTACGGCCGACGTGCAGTGTTTCGAGATGGAGGAATTGATGGCCAGCCCGGCCGCCGTGCGGTCGGTTCTGGGCTATCTGTTCGCGCGCTTCGATGAGCGTTTCGACGGCGCACCGACCCTGCTGATTCTCGATGAGTCCTGGCTGTTCCTGGACGACCCGATGTTCGCCGCGCGCATCCGCCAGTGGCTCAAGACGCTGCGCAAACGAAACGTGAGCGTCATCTTCGCCACGCAGTCGCTGGCGGACATCCAGAACTCCAGCATCGCGTCCGCGATCATCGAGAGCTGCGCCATCCGCATCTTCTTGCCGAACCCGCAGGCGACCGAGCCGCAGATTCGCACGATCTACCAGGGCTTCGGCCTCAACAGGCGGCAGATCGAAATCGTCGCCACCGCGCAGCCCAAGCGCGACTACTACTACCAATCCCGTCTCGGCAACCGCCTGTTCGACCTCGACCTGGGGCCGGCGGCGCTGGCCTTCGCGGGCGCGTCCACGCCGCAAGACCAGCGCGACATAGACCGCCTGCTGCTGGACGCCGGCGCACCCGGCTTCGCGGGCGCCTGGCTGCGCCATCGCGGCCTCGATTGGGCGGCCGACCTGCTGCCCTCGTTCCCCGGCCTCGCGCCGGGTTCCCTCGCTGACCAACCTCTGGAGAACCTGCCATGAAAAAGCGTCTTGTCGCCGCCGCCATCGCGGCCATGCTTTGCACCGCCACCGCCCATGCGCAATGGGTCGTGGTCGATCCCACGAACCTCGTGCAGAACACGCTGACCGCGATCCGCACGCTGGAGCAGATCAACAACCAGATCCAGCAGCTCCAGAACGAAGCGCAGATGCTGATGAACCAGGCGCGCAACCTCGCCAGCCTGCCGTCCAGCGTGGTGAACCAGTTGCGCGCCAATCTGGCGACGACCGAGCGGCTGATCGCCCAGGCGCGCGGCTTGGCCTACGACGTGACGAACCTCGATCGGGAGTTCGCGCGCCTTTATCCCGAGCAGTACGCCGCCACCGTCAGCGGCGACCAGATGTACCGCGACGCGCAGGAGCGTTGGCGGAACACGCTCAACGGCTTGCAGACCACTATGCAGATGCAGGCCCAGGTGTCGCAGAACCTGGGCGAAGACGAAAGCGTGCTGGCCGATCTCGTTGGCAAGAGCCAGTCGGCCGAAGGTGCGTTGCAGGCGATGCAGGCCATGAATCAGTTGCTGGCCTTGCAGGCCAAGCAGTCGATCCAATCGCAGCGGCTCCAGATCACGCAAGACCGGGCGGCGTCGCTGGAGCTGGCGCGGCAGGCGGCAGCCACGGAGCGCGCCCGCGAAGTGCGGCGGCGTTTCCTGGGCGAAGGCACGCCGTACACGCCCCAGTCAGTGAACTTCTACGGCAACTGACGGGAGGCCGCCATGCGATGCGTCCTCGCCCCGTCTGTTGTGGTGCTTGTCGTGCTGCTGGCCGCTTGCGGCAAGCAGCCGGCCGACAACCTTGCCGATGCTCTGGCCGCCGATCCCGTGCGGCTGAAGGCATTGCGCGCGCAATGCGCGGCAGACCGGCAGGCCGCGGGCGAGGACGCTTGCCGCGCCGCCGCCGAAGCCTTCCGGCGGCGCTTCTTCTCCGGCCAGGCTGGGCCGGATGAATACCAGACCTTGGCCGACCTGCCGCCGATCCCGCCGAGCTTCGATGAACCGGCCGATGGCATGGCGCCGGCCGTTCCCGCCGAACCGGAGGACACGCCATGAATGACGTGACCATCATCGACCAATTTCTCAACACCTTTGCCGCTTATATCGACTCGGGTTTCGGGCTGCTGCGGGGCGAAGTGGCGTTCCTCACGGCCACGCTGATCGTCATCGACATGACGATCGCCGGCCTGTATTGGGCCATGAGCCATGCCACCGGCCAGGGCGAGGACGTGATCGCCAAGCTGCTGCGCAAGGTGCTCTACGTCGGTGCCTTCGCCTACATCATCAATAACTTCAACTGGCTGGCCAGCATCGTGTTCCGCTCGTTTGCGGGATTGGGCATCACCGCCACCGGCTCGGCCATCACGATGGAAAACTTCCTGCAGCCGGGCCGGTTGGCGAAAACCGGCATCGACGCCGGGGCGCCGATTCTGGAGCAGATCGGCGAGATGGCGGGCTTTCCCGAAGTGTTCGTGAACCTCGACCCCATCGTGGTGATGTTCCTCGCGTGGCTGGTCGTGGTCTTGTGCTTCTTCGTGCTGGCGATCCAACTGTTCATCACGCTGATCGAGTTCAAGCTGACCACGCTCGCCGGATTCGTGCTGGTGCCATTCGCGCTCTGGAACAAGACCGCGTTCCTCGCCGAAAAGGTCTTGGGCAACGTGGTGGCCTCCGGCGTCAAGGTTCTGGTGCTGGCCGTGATCGTCGGTATCGGCTCGGGCTTGTTCGCTCAGTTCCAAGTCCATCCCGCCGAGCCGTCTATCGACCACGCGCTGGTCATCATGCTGGCCTCGCTCACCTTGCTGGCGCTCGGGATCTTCGGCCCCGGCATCGCCACGGGCCTCGTGTCCGGTGCGCCGCAGCTCGGCGCTGGCGCAATGGCCGGTGCTGCTGTCGGCGCTGCCGGCACGGCCGTCGCCATCGGCGCCGCCGCGACGGGCGTGGGTGGCGCCGTGGCTGCTGGCGCGCGCATGGCCCCGGCTGCCGCCAAGCTGGCCGGTAGCGGTGCGCGCGCCGCCACGTCGGCGGCCAGCAGTGCGAAGTCGGCGTTCCAGGCCGGTTCCGCCGCCGCTGGCGGCGGCGCAAAGGGCGCGATGGCGGGCCTAGGCAACGTCGCCAAGACCGGCGCGCAGTCCACCGGACGCGCGGCTGCATCCCGCGCCTCCGCTGCCGGGCAACGCATGGCCGCTCCCTTCCGCGCTGGCTGGAATGGCGCTGCCGCCGATGGCGGCGCGGGCGCGGCATCCGGTCAGGGCGCCGCAGGCGAGGCCGCATCCGGCGCCGCTACTGCGCAGACGCAGGAACAGCCCGCTTGGGCCAAGCGCCTGCATCGTCGCCAGCAACTCACCCATGCCGCGACCACCACCGCCCACGCGCTGCGCGGTGGCGATGGCGGCGGCTCCGGCCAGGGGCCGAGCCTGCGCGATTCCGATTCATAAGGAGAACCGACCATGCGATTCAAGAAACCGCAGGTGCGCTACGCCGACACGCCGCAGCCTGCCACGCCGTACCAAGCTGCCGGCCAGGTGTGGGACGACCGTATCGGAACGCCGCGCGTGCAGGCGAAGAACTGGCGGCTGATGGCCTTCGGCTGCCTCACGCTCGCGCTGTTGATGGCCGGCGGCCTGGTGTGGCGCTCGGCGCAGTCCTTCGTGACGCCCTACGTCGTAGAGGTGGACAACGCGGGCCAAGTGCGCGCCGTGGGCGAAGCCGCCACGCCGTACCGGCCCAACGATGCGCAGACCGCGTACCACATCGCGCGCTTCGTGACGCTGGTGCGCTCGCTGTCCATCGACCCCATCGTGGTGCGGCAGAACTGGCTCGACGCCTACGACTACACGACCGACAAGGGCGCGGCCGTGCTCAACGACTACGCACGGGTCAACGACCCGTTCGCGCGCATCGGCAAGGAGTCGGTGACGGTGCAGATCACCAGCGTCGTGCGCGCCAGCGACACGTCTTTCAACGTTCGCTGGACGGAACGCCGCTACGTCAACGGCGCCGCGGCGGGCTTGGAGCGGTGGACGGCAGTGGTGTCCATCGTGCTTCAGCCGCCGCGCACCGAAGAACGCCTGCGCAAGAACCCCCTGGGCATCTACGTCAACGGCCTGTCGTGGAGCCGCGAACTGGATTCTTCCGAAGGAGCCAAGCCATGAATGATCTTTTCCGTAAAACCGCTTTGCCGGTGATCCTGCTGGCCTCGACGGTCTTGTTCGCGGGCTGCGCCACGCAAGGCAAGCCGCCGCCTGTGATCTCGCTCGATGAGCCGGTGCAGGCCCAGCCGCTGCCAGAGCCGCCCGCGCCGGTGGAGGTGGTGGCCGTGCCCGAGGTGCTGCCGATGCCAGCCCAGTTGAAGCCCGTGCCCGAGGCGGAAGATGCCAAACCCGCGCCGGAACCGGCAGACGAGAAGGTGCGCGTCTCGCGCGCCAATGCCGAGGCCCGCGTCGCGCCCACGCGCGAGGGCTATGTCAACGCGATTCAGGTGTGGCCCTTCACCGATGGCGCGCTCTACCAAGTCTATGCGGCCGTGGGCCGCGTGACCGTGATTGCCTTGCAACCGGGCGAGGAACTGGTGACGGTGGCCGCCGGCGATACCGTGCGCTGGATCGTGGGCGACACGTCCAGCGGTAACGGCGCCGACTTGCGCGTGAACGTGCTGGTTAAACCCATCCGCTCTGGCCTCAAGACCAATCTCGTCATCACCACCAGCCGCAGGACGTACCTGCTGGAGCTGTCCTCGACGGAAAAGACGTGGATGGCATCGGTGTCCTGGGAGTACCCGCGCGACCGAATGCTGGCCTTGCAGCGTCAGGCGCAGGCGGCCAGCGCCGCCGCGCCGGTCGATACCGGGCTGGCGCTGGAGAACCTGCGCTTCCGCTACGCGATCAGCGGCAGTAGTCCGTCGTGGAAGCCGTTGCGCGCCTTCGACGACGGGCAGAAGGTCTATATCCAGTTCCCCGCCGGCATCGCGCAAGGCGAACTGCCGCCGCTGTTCGTAATAGGGCCGGAAGGCGACGGGCAACTGGTGAACTACCGCTTCCGCTCGCCGTACTACATCGTGGATCGCCTCTTTGGCGCGGCAGAGCTGCGCCTGGGTGGCGACAAGGGCGACGTGGTGCGGATCGAGCGCACGGATGGCGTGGCACGGAGGAATTGACCATGAGCCAGGACGACACCCCCGACCTCGCCACGCCGCAGGCGGGCAAGGTCGCGCCCGAGGCGGTGGTGCTGCGCGCCCAGCCGCGCCCGGTCACGCGCCTGAACCGACGCACGCTGGCTATCCTCGTCGGCAGTCTGTCGGTTGCCGTGCTCGGCGCCACGATCTGGTCGTTGCAACCGCAGCGGCGCAGCGCCGACGAGCAAACCGAGCTTTACAACGTCGATCGCGTCTCGAAATCCGAGGGGCTGGACGGCCTGCCGGCCGACTACTCGAAGCTGCCGCCGCAAGTGCCCGAGTTGGGGCCTCCGCTGCCGGGCGACCTCGGCCCTGCCATCGTGAACTCGCAGCAGCCGGCCGTGGCCGCCTACGCGGCCCCCGGCCACGATCCCAACGATGCCTTGCGTAAGGAGGCGGAAGCCGCTGCGGCTTCGTCGGTGTTCTTCCGCTCGGGCGGCCAAGGCCAAGCCGCCACCACGGTGGCGCAGGCAGCGCCGGGTGTGCCTGGCGGTGCAAGCGCGCTCGCGGCCTTCGACCCGCTCGCTGCCGGGCCGGCGTCGGTGGCGGCGCAGCCTGCCGACCCGAACGCCGTGCAGAACCGGCAAGACCAGAAGGAGGCGTTCCTGAAAGCCGGCTCTACGGAAACCCGCAATTCCGGCAATCTGGCGCTGCCCGCGTCCCCTTATCAAGTGATGGCCGGAACGGTGATCGCCGGCGCGCTGGTGACAGGCATCAAGTCGGACTTGCCGGGCGACGTGATCGGCACTGTGACGGAGCCGGTCTATGACACGGCCACCGGCAAGTTCCTGCTGATCCCACAGGGGTCGCGCATCCTCGGGCGCTACAACAGTCAGGTCAGCTACGGGCAGAGCCGCGTGCAAGTGGTGTGGAACCGGATCATCTTGCCCGACACGTCCTCGCTGACGCTCGACAACCTAGTGGGCACCGACCCGGCCGGCTACGCGGGCTTGGAGGACGACGTGGACTGGCACTGGAACCGCATCTTTGCCGGTGCGGTGCTGACGACGCTGCTGGGCGTCGGCGCAGAACTGGCCGCGCCGGAGAACCGCCAGGACGGCAACCGCATCGTCATCGCTGGCCGTGACAGCGCCCAGGACAGCATCAACCAGGTCGGCCAGGAAATCACCCGGCGCAACATGAACATCCAGCCGACGCTGACCGAGCGACCGGGCCTGCCGGTGCGGATTATCGTCAACCGGGATCTGGTGCTGCGGCCGTACCAGCCTCTGTTCTTCAATCGGGGAGCTTCGCAATGAACGCGACCAAGAAGCTGCGGCTTGGGCCGCTGCCCAAGACTGAGAACCTCAAGCTGACCTTCGCCTGCCCGGTCAACCTGAAGGCAGACCTCGACCGCTACGCCGCCCTGCACGCGCAGGCGTATGGCGAGGCCGTCGATGCAGAGAAGTTGATCCCGCACATGCTGGAGGCGTTCATCGCCGGCGACCGAGGATTCAGGAAAGGAGCGGCGCCCAGGGCCGCGCCACCGAAACAGTCCTGACGATGCGGACGCATCCGCTGTCACCCACGATGAAAGCGCAGCCTACCGGCTGCGCTTTCGCTTTGAGAGGCTGCTTGCGACAAGCCGCGGCTATGATGACAGTGCGACCTTGCCCGCTGCGCCGCCCCTGGGCTTGCTACCGCGAAGCGCCTATGCGGCACCTAGCGAGAAAAGCAGCAAGAGCACTCGATGGCCGAAATCTGGCCTAACTTGTTGCTCCGTAAGACCTTTCGCGCCACTGCCTGTCTGCATCAAAGACTTGACAGCGGACATTTTTCATGGCTGCGCCACGGACTTTTCCCAACCTCGCCCGCGCCGCCTACAACCGAAGGCATTCCGCTGTAGTTTCGTGCCGGTCCAGCGCCAGCTCCGACAACGGCGCCGGCGCGATGTGCTTACCCAGGCACCCCCGATCCAGCTGGACGGGCCTCACTCACATTGCAGAGCGCATCCACGCATGCCGGCCCCCCGTGCAGGGCCAGGCTCACTGGGTTGGCTGCTCGTGCTCCAGACGCTGACGATCCGCCTCGGCGGCCATGCCGTCCCTAACGGCCGACTCCACAATCTCCCAAGCCTCTTCCCTGGTGCGCAAACGACCGAACACCCGCCTCACTTTGACTTGGCGAGCTTTGCCACCTACCGTAACCATCCAGCTGCCCACGACGTACTGGGCATTGTTCCTTCGAGGGTCGGTGATTTCTTGGATGCTCAGAAGGGCCCCACGCTGCTGCTTGGTGTAGCGGTCCCGCACTCGCATGTAGGGGTCAAGCCCCTGCTTGGCATACGCCTCGTCGCGATGAAACTGGGCCTCAATCAAAGCGGCCTCTGGCCCTCCGTAGTCCCCGAAGCCGAAGAAGGTAATGCCTGACCCGCAGATCCCTGGCAACTGCACGCGCCATGCCCCCCAGGAAGGGTGGAAATCGATGTGCTTGAAGCTCGGATGGGGCGGCTGACGCCCTGAGGCCTCCAGCTTGCGTCGGAGGCCTTCTAGGACGTTGGGGTCGTAGCGGCCGTTCATGATCCTCTTCGGTCCATGGCCATGATGGCGCTTTGCAGTCAACGTTCGCCCTCCAGACGAGGTTTCTGGGCCGTCGTCAGCTGAAGCACCCCCGCAACTGTTGTCGACGGCAACACCCTGTCTTGAATTGCCACGCTTCCGTGGAATCATTCGCTGTGCTCCGACGTGGAGCCATCGGTCACATTGACTTTATTCTCCCCGCCTTCATTTTCAACAACAGCATCAAAGGTGCGCGCTACTGGATCGAACGTCAACCGGATGTTGGAGTCCCATGGCAAATTCAACTTGGCTACATCTGGAAGAGAAATCCGAGCACAAGCGGTCTTCCCGTATGCGTACGTTTTCAGAACAACCCCGTCCACTACCATGTGCTCATAATAGCCATCTAACAAGAATGAACCTGGGATATTCATATGGAATTTCCGCGTGCCATTCTTCTCCTTCTGTCCACTTAAGGCGACGCAAAAGCTAAATTCCCTTGATAAATCGAAGCTCTCCCAAGATTCCACCGCCTGAATCCTATCAGTATGAATATTTTTCTGCCGCACCCTGCGTCTGATCAATAAACTCCTCTTCTCAGCAAGCCATTTTTTAAGCAATCCTGGACTAATCTCATCCGCAATCTTCGGTAATTCGATCTTACTAACGGGCGAATTAATAGCCAGCTTCTTCTTAGTCGATGGCTTTGGCGACTTCAATGCTTTCAGCTCGCTGCCACAAGCTCCTTGTGACAGTTCATTAGTGCTTCCAGCCTCAATTAGACCGCCCCTTCTTCCAGGCCTTCTCCGAAGCCCTAGCTTCCTAGTAAGAGCATTTTGCAAAGCCCTTACTGCAACCATTCGCCCACGGATGCTATAGACACCCTTTACTACACTCTTGAAGATTACAGAATATATAATGGTCCCGCGACTTATCCCCGCATCACCGATCTCGGAATACAAGACAACACCACCATTATTTTCCATGAGATCTACTAATTTAATTTCCTCTTCCGTGAGGCAGCTATCAATCTTGATAGTCTGAGCACTGTAAAAGTCTCCTTTTTCGTTGCGCTTCAGCCAATCCCTGCTAGCGAGCCACAGCTCCAGCACGTGAATAGGGACAGGAAAACCAGGTCGATACCCATCATATTGTTTGTTGTATTTCTCATAATTGACAGTAATCCCATCCATCAATTCGCTTACGGAAATCCCTTCTGGATTAAGCGCCAACATCTTGCGCAAAGCATAATTAACCTTACGCTTTGAGTCGTGATTTATACAGATCCAGCCATCTTTAACGTCAAGCTCCATGAACCCCGGAAGAGCTTGAAGAGCAGAGCATAACTGGTCACGAGTAACTTCTACGTGTGCTTCATCAGCCAAATAGCCTGCTACGCGCGCATAAGAAGTGCAGCCGACCTGAACGCACTCGTCTATCAGGAACTTGGCGGCGGCTGCCACCCAAGGTGGCGCGCCGCTATCTTTCAAGACCGCAATACGATCATCTTTATTTTCGCGTCCGGCTATAGTTACATATTCAATTTGAGAATTAGAGGATGCAATGGACAATCCGATTGCATCACTCAGTTCCATCGCGCCGAGCAGCGAGTAATTCGGGCCAAGAAGGGGTCGCAATTTATTTTGCGCCTCAATAATAGACAATGGAGCCAGTCTTTTAGCTTTGTCTAGAATATTGCTAAGTCGAGGGGTTGCTACGCGGCGACTGTGTAATTCATACAAGACGGTATCAAAGGCCTTCCGCCCCTCCAACTGAGGATCAAGTATTCTCTTTGTTTTATCTGCCGGATAACGGTAGAGCCCGTCCTGTGTAACTTGTACAAACCAGTCTATCCATTTTTTGGCCTTGTTCTCATCCTCGGGACCTTTACGAATATACTTTAAGGCTGCTTCAGCAATAGCTAAAACTTCTTGCTCGACAGTCATTGCATCCGCCTTAAGCAATGCATTAAGTTGCGCGACAGCGATACTAGGCAGTCGAGACTCGTGGAGATACGTCTTCACCCAATCATCAAGAGCGGCAAATACAAAACCCGGGAAACGTATATCTTGTCCGTCAAGGGATTGAACCCACTGCTGTTGCAGTACAGACTTGACACTGGATCTCCAAGCCTGGCTGACGTTTTGCAACTCGTAATCGCCTTGTTTATCCGATTCATTTTTCCAATAAAGCGCCTCAAACTTGGCCAGGATTTCAAGCGTCTTAACAATGCTGATCTTCAACGTCGAACGCACCTGAAAAGCGCTCAAAGTAGGAAATTCGTCCTCAGATGATAGACGATTGACGAATCCCTCCATTTTTGCAAATTCAGAAGGTCCTAAGACCTTCTGCCAACCTGGAGTGAGCCGTACGCGAGTTGGCACGCAACATATACCGCTGCCATACCCCTTTGATCCAACCCATGCTTGTGTCTTTACCAGACTTTCGCGAATTGCGTTCGCAACCAGTTGTGATGGGAGAGATCCGTTCCAGGCTAACAATGACTCACGTTCGAAATCACCAGCGGAGCATTTGATGACCGGGCTGAAACACTGAATTGCAAAGGATGGCACCACACCAGCATGCCGCCCCTCTTGGGTATCGGGAGCCGGAAGAGGTATTTTTGACTGCATTGATTTACTCATAACTTAGCAAGGACCAGCTTTCAGCAGCATTCGGGCTAAAAATCCGACCACGCTCCCCAATGGATTCTCTGTCCGAATCACTCAGAAGAAACCCTCTCCAGGAATATGCTATTGATTCAATTTTTAGTAACTATTTAACCAAATTAATTGCAATTTGTCAAATAATTCAACGCAATTTCTGAACCATTGTTGCAATTACTACGTATCGGATTGCCCGAAGCATCTGGGCCTCGGACCCTTGCTGCATTCCCGACGGCGCGCGTGATGCCGGATGCACATGTCTTCCCTGCAAGAATTCTTCAATCAATGCATCGGCATGGCTCTCAAGTCTTCCGACCATCTCTTCCAGGATGCGCTTCGCGGCAGGGACTCCGATACCGATGGCCTCTCCCGCCGCTAACATCTTGTCCTTTGAGACCTCGTCAAAAACAGAAGCTCCCGGGATGGGTGGGTGCAATGGCTCCCTAGGCCAGATAGCCTGAGAATCCGCATAGAGCGGCGTTACGTACACGGAAGTGGAAAGAAGGTCATAGAAAGGCGCCAGCGCTATGCCATCGCCCGTGACTAGGAAGCTCAAGTTCTTCAGATGGGCATCTGAGTTTCCAACGAGAGTGTTGAAAACCAGCCAGCGATACAGCAGCAACCTGGTGCTGGCCTTGCTTCGGCACATATCGCTCAGCTCTCGCAAGGTCTCCACATTCGCATCGTTGTACTTGTTGCCCGAAGACAAGGAAAGCAGCTGGCACGCATCGAGGACGTGTTTACGCTGCCACTCCACTTCGTGCTCGGTCCGGAAGCGGTCGAAGCGATCAATGATGTAGACGGGCTCTGGCGCGTAGATCATGTGCACCTCTGGTACCGGGAGCCTCAGGCGTGCCGCCAGCTTCATCGTGAAGGCTTCGTTTACCACTGAATGGGGATAAGCCTCGGCCTGGGAATCGGGCTTCAGGATGTGCGACGAAGCGCTGCCAGGCAGCGGCTCGGCCAGATCCCCTGTTTCCTTGTCGAAGAACACGACCATCTTGTGCTGCGCCCCCGCCAGAGACATGCGCTTGGGCGCCTCGCTGCTCAGGGACGCACGCGGCAGACGCTGGATGCGCTCAGACAGCTGGTCGAGGGCGAGTGGCTTGCTGCCCAGAGCCAAGGGTTGAGCTCCCGACACTCTAAGCACCAGTGAACCTGCTGACTCTTGCCCAAGGGCGGCTAAAAGGCCAAAGGCATCTGCCTTGGGCACGTTCATCTCCTTGGAGAGAAGCGCGCGCATCCCCTCCTCCGGCAGCAGGTTGTCGAAAAACCACTGCACCGGCCGCGTCGTTGAGCCGTCCAGGTGCTGCTGTTGAAGCCTCCCGATAGCTGGGGAGAGGTCAAAGGACTTAGGATTCTCCAGCCACTCCCTCCGGTAATCGAACCCCCAGATGTCCGAGACTTCTTTTAGGTCGCCGATCACTTGGTCATTGAGCACCACTTCCAATTGCCGCTGGTTCATCCGTCAGCCCTTCTTGAATTTAGGGATTGGAATCAATTTCTGGTGAACGTTCTTGTTGACAACCGGCGTCATAGGCGCAATGGAACGAGTCGATGCGGCGTTCGGGATCTTGTGGACGACGTCTAAATTCTGAAATACCTCCTCAGGGATATCTAGGTAGATCTTGATCCCCAGCTCATCCAGCACCCTCAAGATCCGCCCGATTTGCGCGGTGGGCTTCCCGCGCTCTACATCGCGGAGGAACACGTGGCCCACCCCCGCCGCGCTCGCTGCGTCGTCTTGTCGCAGGCCGAGGGCCTTCCTGACGGCAAGGACTGCCTCGCCGAGTTCCGCCGTTGTGTGAATAGGATATTGCATAGCCAATCGATGAGTTCGCATCGATTTTAGCCGCACGGCGCGCTAGCCGGCAGGAAATCGAACCGATCCCATCGTTTTGGCCCACCCGTAGCCTAACCAGCCCAAAAAACGAACAGATCGAATCGTTTATGGGCTACGGAGCGGTCTCTTCCTTCGGAATCGATGAGCTCGGTTAGATTGAGCGCCTAGGGGCCTAGGGGATAAGCAGCACGCACCCCTTGCTTGCAGCCGTGCCACCTCAAGGGATGTGCCACCAGTAGGTGGCCAAGGCACAAACGTTGATCACCACGGCGCACCAGAACCATCCCTGGTAGGAGATCTTGCTGGTCTTGTGGCGCAGGAGCTGCTGGGCGATGACGCCGCCAGGCCAACCTCCAGCAACATCCAAAAGCAACAAGCTCCGCTCCCCCAGGCGCCGACGCCGCCCCACAGCGGACCCCTTATCGATCGTATAGGCCACAAAAGACAGGATGCTGGCGCAGGCGTAGGCCTTGATCAAGATTCCAGGTAGAGCACCCGATCTCCAGCCCACCCACAGCGCCACCGCCAGCGCTGCAGCTGCCAGATAGGAGAACAGTTTCAGGGTGATCGATGCGAATGGATTCATGTCTTGGTTTGCCATGTTCGGTTGGGGGTACCGCGCCGTGGAACGTCTGCGGCATCAGAGGAAAAAGGGGGCGCAGGTGGGATGGGGCTCCGTCATCGCGACCAAGGGGCCAACGAAGTCCGAAGTGCGGCGGTGCGGCACGGCGCGCTCACGGACACACGCGCAAAGGGTCGATGAAAAAAATAAAACCCAAAAATTCGATTTCAGAATGGCTGTCAAGCGCCCCCTAGACTACGCCAGCGCCAGCAACCAGCCTCGATATCGAGACACCTCGGGAAGAGAAGGAACGGGCAGGCAGGGCTGGCGGAAGCAGCAGATTCGCGCGTACAGCGCCGAAGGCGTGGCTCCTACCCAGCTCCTCCAACACCGTGCCGATTGCCTCTATATCGTCAAGCCGCTCCAGCCCGCCTGCCCTCGCTCCCGCATGCGTGAAGTAGTTGGACCAGGGGCCGCGCCAGGCCCTCAGGGTACTCACCAACGGCTGGAAGTGCGTTGCGCACAGACCGCCAAGCCCGCCTACGGCAGCGGCCAGCGCATCTGCAGCGTCCGAGCCGTCGCGTATCCCAGCGTCCGTGTCGTAGATGCGGCGCACGCCTTCGGCCGCTTCCAGTGCATCGGACAGTGCCGGGAAACTCGCGCGCCACATCTCCAAAGCTGAAAGATGCTCCCCCGGCAAATCGCGCAGTCGCCGCTCCAGGATCAGCCCGTCATCGAGCAGATGCTTGTCGCGCACTTGTCGAGTCACATCGCGGCGCACGGCACGGCGCACGCCCCGTACCGCTCTATCAACCATGCCCAGCACATGGGGCTTGTCCAGATATGGTACGGCGTCAGGCAGTACCAGCTCCACGGCTGCCAGGGCAGGGCCAGACGGGCCCAGAGAGACGAAGCCTACTTTGTGCCGATCATAGATCTCGGCAAGGTAGCCAGATAGCGCTGCAGCTTCGTCCTTGTCCACGAGACCGACCAACGTCCCAAGCTCTGCATTTACGGCCGCCACACGACAAGCCTGGTGTACTTGCACGTTCACAAGGGCAAGGACCGTGGGGGGCAGAATCCGCATCGCGCTCTCAATTTCGCGAATGCAGTCCCCGAAGACCTGTCGCACAGTGGCCTCCGCAATTTGCAGATCTCGCGCGATGGCCACGAACGTGCGAACGCGCCCTTGCTCTCCAATCCAGCGGCGAAGCCGCTTGGTCATATTGTGGTGTTCGCTCGTGTCGGGCAGGGGCTGCTGGAACAACTTGCCGCAGACCCCCTTGTTCTTGCATCGCAGTCGGCGGGCCGTGGCCACGATCTCGACGCGCTTTCCTCTTCGCGGCATGTCCAGAAGGGTCACGCTGCGCTGTCCCCAGGCGCCAACTTCGCGGGAGCGACAAAAAGGGCAGTCGTGGGTACTAGTCAGCACCTCTGCGTGGAGTCGAATCACAGTGTCGGACTCTTCGCAAAAAGACACCTTGTACATCGGAGAAATGCCAGGAACATCGGAGCAGGTACGGAAACTCACATCGAGATCCTGTCATTCATCGAACGTTCGCCCGCGCACAAAGCGAGGCCTCGCAGCTGGGTGGCCAGCGCACCCAGCGCCAGCACGAAGGGGGCGCTCTTGTCATCGCACATGGGTTTGCCTTCGGGCATTCCAATCCGCACTTCAGTGCTTCATGGCAGTGAGGTCGATGACTGGGCCTGTGAACTGCGCACCATCCGCCCGCGAGACCATCGCAGCCTTCGCATCTGCTAGGCTTTTCAGCACAAGCTGCCGGAATGCCATGGCGTTGGGCTGACTGGCTTTGAAGCGCGCGATCAATTCCTCGCGCGAAAAACCCATCATGCGTCCCGTGAGACTGGATGCCATCATGTCGGCCATGAGGCCATAGATGTCTGCACCCTCTAGGGCGGCCTCCCTTGCCACCTTGACGAGCCTAGACAGCTTGGCTGGGTCGATGTGATGCTCAGTACGACCGACACCTGTGGCCACGAAGACGTGCGTGAGGAAAGGTGCATAGGAGCCTACGTTCTCCGGCGTCATGCCGCTGGCAATGGCCAGCACCCCGGACCTACCCATTGAACGGATCTTCTCAATGTCTGGGGCTTGCCCCGTGGCGGCCCCGCTGGTAGTAGGAACAAAACCCGCCAGGCGTGCCTGATGAGCAGCCTCGACCGGATCCGGCTCTGGCTCCTGGTACTTGAACGCCACGCCGGCAAACAACGTCATATGCGGATGCGTCCGTGCAAAGTCTTGCAGCCGCTGCCCCAACTCATCCAAGCCGCGCGAGGTCACCCCCATCGCATCGGCCCACACCCAGCTCAACCCCAACTCCTGAGCGCGCTTGGCGGCATCTATCGCAGACATGGAAAGCAGATTCACCCCGACCGGGAAAAGCCGAGAAGCACGCTGAGCGGCGCCAGCCACTTCCAAAAGCTCTTCGTCCTTGCCGGCGTGGGAGATGAGCATGACACCATCGGCATCACATTCGATCGCTAGCTTCGCTTCCGCCAGGGTCGTTTCACGGTCACGGTGATGTATCACGGGAATGATCAAGGGCTTGAGCATGGTTGTCTTCTAGCGTCAGCGGCTGGTGGCTGGCGCTGGCAACTCGCAGCGCCAGCCGCAGGATCAACCACAAAACGCGATATCAAAACGTTGTCTGCGTGAGTGCTTCAGGCTTGGAGGTGACGGAACACGATGCGCGCACGATCTGGACTTCCTTCGGGGAACTCTACGGTCACTCGATCCCCGGCAACGATCGCTACCTCCCAACGACGCATCGCCTTATCTACGCCGCTGGAAATAAGCAGGCCGCTGTCCAGTCGGACTTCGAACCGCCCGCCCTCCCCCACCGCTTCTACACGGCCTCTATGTGAAGTGATGTCATCACGCAAACTCATGGATTCCTCGATTTCCAAAAACGAACGGCCAGCCAGCGACAGCACGCCGAATCCAGCCAGGTGCAGGCAAGCTATCCAGGCCGGTGCCCTCCAGCTCAGTGTAGAACCTAAGACGAGCCATCTTGGGGCGAGTGGTACGGGCGCTGTCACATGCGCAAACGCAAGAGTGCGGCTTGAATACAACTCGCAGACCAGCGCCAGCTTCGCGAAACTGCGACCGTAAAAGCCCGATGAAAGAGCTGAGGAGTGTGGGCAAACGCATAGCCTTGGCGGTTCTAGAAAGCATGGCGAGAAGCCGAGTCAGAGGCCTTCTTCGCACGGAATGATGAGCAGCCGCTCGACACCCTGCGGAGGCTGCGGCGCATCAGGCCTCTCGTGTGAGGGAACAAGCAAGCTCCTGCGAGATGTCTCCGTTTGAGTCATCGCCGCGATAGCCTCTGCGCGGTTGAGGTATTCCGAGGTAGAGCTACTCATGCCGATGCCGATCTCCGGCCTAGGGCACTCCGGCAGCTCGGAGTCAATCGGTGCCACATCGAGCCAACGCGCATACTGAGGAGCGGCCACACCCTCGTCTCGGCTGTGCGAGGAATAAGTCACAAGCCTCGCATGAACGGGGCAATAGCCCTGTGGTTGCTCGATGCCCAACATGGCGTCGATCAGGAGCCTTCCATTGGCGTCAATATGAGCTTCCGGATGCCAGATCCTGCAGAAGCGTGACGCATCCTTGTGCCACTTCTCGTACCAGTCTGCCATGAGGGCGCTGAGCGGCGGACGAGCGGCTTGGGATACCGATTTGATTGCCTGGGCCTTGATGTAAGGAGACTCGCCTGAAAACGCACAGACATCCAGCTCGATGAGCTGCCAGTCACTGCGAATATCCCGCGCACGATTCCAGAAGTCTTGGAACCGCTCCTCGTCGGCGAACGATCTGGACATCAGTCGCTTGATATCCCGGATGTACCTGGCAGAAACGTCATCGTCTGGCGCCAGCGAAGCCAACAAGCGATAGCCACGCCTGTTTGCAATGCATAGGTAGCCCATTTCGCCTGTGTTCTTGTGGCTCACCAGCGCGATGGGAAAAGCCAGAACCGGCAGCACTACCGATGTCTTGGACGTGTCCAGGGAGTCCCGCAGGGCAAAAAGGTAGTCGGCGGCCATCTGCCCAAACGTAGCTGTGTCCGGCGTCGAAAGGAAGGGGGCAACTGACTGCTCAAAACGCTCGCAGAGCCCCATGATTTCCTGCTTGCGCTCGAAGGAGCTGAAGTTCGAATCGCGTACCCACTCCTGCGCTCCTGGCCATTCGTGCTGGGTGGTCTCGGATGCTGCCTTAGACGGCAGCAGCGCCCACTTACGCGATACCTCGCTGAAGCGGGTCTTGGTGTGTGTCAGCGTGATCCGGTGCACCCACGCATGGGGCAACAGGCGGTTGTCGCATTCGCCTTCCTTGGGTGACGCGTACAGGACGTGCTTTGACGTGCCGGAAAGCACCAGGCGCAGCGGCGCGTATCCTTGGCGCTCCGCGAATTCTTGCACCCGAGCGACCAGATCCATGCCTTCGCGGGATAGCGAAAACATCTGGTTCAGCAGCCTCCGCCGTTCGGCCGTCGCCTTCTGTTGGGGGTGCGGCAGCGGCTTGCCACGGTGTGCAGCCCGCCAGGCGATCACCGCCCTGTGGACCAATGCAGGACGCTCATGCTCCAGGCCCACGCAGCCATCGTTCAGGGCTTGCAGCAACGCCTGACGGGCCGGCTCTTCGGCAGCGCGCTCGGCCTCCACAAGCTTGAGCGCTCGTTTGAAAAACCTGATGTACGAGAGGTGATTGACGCGCGTATTCCGGTGATGGATATACCAGCGCAGATCCTCAGGCTCCACAGCATCAAGCACCAGATACGGCATCTCTTCGTGCTCCCAATAGTTGGGGCGAAATTTCGAAACGCGCACTTTCGCGTTGAACTGGCGATCACTGCGGTATGAGTCGATCTGAACATGGACATCCACGCAAACGTCGCAGCCGTCCTTGTAAGCCACAACGCAGTCCATGGGAGACAGCGCATTTGCCGTCATAGTGAAACCGCGTCCATGGTCCCGATAGGTGCGTTTCGTAATTCCCGGGGCGGTGTCGGGATTGATGAGGTCGCGCCACTGGCACAGAACGCGAGAGCCGGGGCGTAGATAGGCGTTCTTGGCGTCTATCCAGCTCTGATAGCTGGGACGCGCCACACCGCCGTCAAGCATGCTGCTGGCGTCGTCGTCGTGAAGGAACCGGCACCAGCGATCCTGGAAGCGCTGCGAAACGAAGGCCAGCGACTCTCCCTCATCATGGAAGTCGCCAAAGAGCTTGAGGCGATGATCGAGGCCTGCTGCCAGGATCAGAAATCGTTTGTAGTGCAGGGCGTGCTTTTCGTGAGCGTTGAGCGCATCGGAGTAGGCAACGTCCTCGAAGCGAATCTTGGTGCCGTCGATCCCTCGAAAGAACATACTCTGGTCATCAGCCTTGGTCGGGAAGAGCCTTGCGCTTCCCAGATGCGACTCAACAGGCGAGAACACACGATGGATGTTTTGGCCGTTGCGCACCAGCATGAATACCTTCGCGTTCTCCTCGTTGCGCACGGTGTTCGTCCACGTATCGCCGTAGTCGATATGGCGTCGGGACACGCACATGACCAGCACGCAGCGCTGCGTGGGGAAAATCTGCTCGATGAGGGCTGGATGCGCCCGAAGCGCGTTGAAGAATCTCGCTTCTGAGTCAAAGTCGAACCGCTGGTCCAGGTCTTCAAACACGGCCAGCTCCTCGTCCATCAGCTTCTTGGCCTGGACGAATGTCAGCGGCTCGGAGCGGGGAGCACCCGCGCCTTCGCAGATGGTTTGCACCACCACGTCTTCTCCAACATAGAGATTCAGGGAGCCAATACCATCGAGAAGTTCGCCCACATAGTTGCGAACCTCTTCCGTGTGGGCGAGCGCTGCATGGGCCTTTTCGTCAAAAAAGGGGGTGAGCTTGGCCAACTCGGAAGAGATCTCGCCGGCCTTGCCCTGGATCCAGCTCGCCTTGATGGTTGCGATCTGAAGTTCCTGCTGGGCGGCTGTTCGTAGAGCGCCAATCTTCTGGTCGGTAATCCCCGTCTCTAAGGCATCGGAAAGCGTTCCAGTGGCAATCGCAGCAATGCTGGGATCCACAGGCGACTGCGACACAGGCAAGGCGAGATCCGTTGAACGGGAAAGACGTTGTGGCACGGCAGCGCCAGCCACGCCCTCCTCACTATCCTCATCCAGATCTTGCGCCGAAGGCCTGGGGGTGTGGACTAAGGTCTTCGCCCGCGCCTCACGAAGCCCCGCTTCCACGATAGCGTTCATCCGCCCCGGGTCGGCCTGGGCCTCCACCATCTCGGCCTGCAGGCGCGCCATGTTCGTCTGTATCTGCGCCACCTCTTTAGCACGCACAGCTTCGTGATCTGGCTCGAATTCGAAAAGGCTAAGGAAATCCAAGAGCAGAAACCGATGCTCTTTGAATCCGTGCCAGGCTTGCTGTGCCTGCCCCGTTTTGTTGCGCCAGCGCAGCGTACGCCCGGTGCCGAATTGCAGTGGGTGAGGCCGCAGGATGATGGTGTGCGGCTTGTCGTCTACGAGTCGGACCGAGAGGATGAGCAGGACGGTGCCTGCTGAAATTCCTTCTTGAGGAATTTCCTCTAGCGCGCGCCAGTATTGACCTGCTTGGAGAGATTGAAAGCGAGCGATGGTCTGAGCCTCGCGCTCTCCATCGAAGTGTTGCACCGTGAGCGCCGAATTTTCTTGCATTTTTGCCACCGATGTTGTGCGAGCAGTACGCTCGCAGTGACGAACAACACAATTGTAATTTAATTGCAAGTCATTGCAATCCAATTAATGCAACCCAAATTGCAATTGATGCTGGCGCTGCGGTCGTGGGCGACGAGGGAGTTTTCGGCCCATTGTCGAACCCAACCAATCGCCAAGATCGGCGACGAGAACACCAGTGGAGGCGAAGCCAAATGCTTCTTGCGCGGGGAGGCAACAGCGCGGGGCTGGCAGTTGCCCCGTCTGCGTGGAGCACTGAAGGTTTGGATGTGCCGTGGCTTAGGCGCAGTGGCCGGGATTTCACCCTTCCGAAGAATCGGAACGACTTTTCAAGCGTGTCAGATGTTTGTTCGCATTTCTCACATGGCGCGCCTGAATGTCATCGTCAATGGCGAGGCCGTTGATGTCATGTCGAGCACACCCGTCAGCGATTTTGCGAAGGTACCTTGGATCCTTGCAGTACCGCTCCAGATACAGGCTGATCTTGCGCTTTGAGAGACTAGACCCATTGGCCAAGGCCTCCTGATGAAGATCCTTGGTAATGCCCACCTTCAGGGGAAGATGTATCCCATGCCCGAACAAGTGCGGCCAGCGACTCTCCATCTCCTCGCTGACAGCTTCATAGTCGAAGGGCGCGCCGTGACTTGTCGCGAGTGCCGGGGTCTGGCTGGAGGAATCTTCAATCATGCTGCTCCTGTGATTTGACTCGAATAATTCGACAAATGTTTAACACACAATTGCAATTATAATTGACAATGTGTTTCACAGCAACGATTCGCTTCTACGGCCGATCGGCGAAACCTTAATGAGGTACGTCGCCCAAGCATGCGGTGAAACCGGCTGTCTCGCAGCGACCAAACTTGTGGCGCCAATCGGTGAGCGTCGAGCCTATGCGTGCTTTTTCAACTTTGGAGCATCGCTGCCTCGACACAGGCTGCAGCTGGCTGGCTTTCATCCAAGCCTTCGAGCCTCTTGGCCAAAAAATTGAGAAAGGCCCACCCATGAATGCCCATGCCTTCGCCCGCCAATGTCTGGCGCACAGATACACACTCATCACACGTTCCGAGTGTGGATGCGCCGCATCAATACTCCACAACGCCCAGGAATCCCCGGAGGCTGCGACAAGGGTGATG